>NZ_JBPSCW010000001.1:0-8681 GCF_051938915.1 Tenacibaculum sp. Ill
TGTATCACTCTCACATCCGCCTACGGTCTGTGTTGCATAGTAGCTTGTTCCATCTACTAAAGCAACCGTACTAGCTAATGCCGTTCCGCCAGTTGAAGCTGCATACCACTGGATACCTGTTCCTGTTGCTGCTAAGTCTGCTACTGTTGGACTATCGATTGAACAGAAACTCTGTGCTGCAGTTCCTGTTGGTGCTGCTGGATCACTTACTGTTGCTGTTACTTCAAATCTTGTATCACTCTCACATCCGCCTACGGTCTGTGTTGCATAGTAGCTTGTTCCATCTACTAAAGCAACCGTACTAGCTAATGCCGTTCCGCCAGTTGAAGCTGCATACCACTGGATACCTGTTCCTGTTGCTGCTAAGTCTGCTACTGTTGGACTATCGATTGAACAGAAACTCTGTGCTGCAGTTCCTGTTGGTGCTGCTGGATCACTTACTGTTGCTGTTACTTCAAATCTTGTATCACTCTCACATCCGCCTACGGTCTGTGTTGCATAGTAGCTTGTTCCATCTACTAAAGCAACCGTACTAGCTAATGCCGTTCCGCCAGTTGAAGCTGCATACCACTGGATACCTGTTCCTGTTGCTGCTAAGTCTGCTACTGTTGGACTATCGATTGAACAGAAACTCTGTGCTGCAGTTCCTGTTGGTGCTGCTGGATCACTTACTGTTGCTGTTACTTCAAATCTTGTATCACTCTCACATCCGCCTACGGTCTGTGTTGCATAGTAGCTTGTTCCATCTACTAAAGCAACCGTACTAGCTAATGCCGTTCCGCCAGTTGAAGCTGCATACCACTGGATACCTGTTCCTGTTGCTGCTAAGTCTGCTACTGTTGGACTATCGATTGAACAGAAACTCTGTGCTGCAGTTCCTGTTGGTGCTGCTGGATCACTTACTGTTGCTGTTACTTCAAATCTTGTATCACTCTCACATCCGCCTACGGTCTGTGTTGCATAGTAGCTTGTTCCATCTACTAAAGCAACCGTACTAGCTAATGCCGTTCCGCCAGTTGAAGCTGCATACCACTGGATACCTGTTCCTGTTGCTGCTAAGTCTGCTACTGTTGGACTATCGATTGAACAGAAACTCTGTGCTGCAGTTCCTGTTGGTGCTGCTGGATCACTTACTGTTGCTGTTACTTCAAATCTTGTATCACTCTCACATCCGCCTACGGTCTGTGTTGCATAGTAGCTTGTTCCATCTACTAAAGCAACCGTACTAGCTAATGCCGTTCCGCCAGTTGAAGCTGCATACCACTGGATACCTGTTCCTGTTGCTGCTAAGTCTGCTACTGTTGGACTATCGATTGAACAGAAACTCTGTGCTGCAGTTCCTGTTGGTGCTGCTGGATCACTTACTGTTGCTGTTACTTCAAATCTTGTATCACTCTCACATCCGCCTACGGTCTGTGTTGCATAGTAGCTTGTTCCATCTACTAAAGCAACCGTACTAGCTAATGCCGTTCCGCCAGTTGAAGCTGCATACCACTGGATACCTGTTCCTGTTGCTGCTAAGTCTGCTACTGTTGGACTATCGATTGAACAGAAACTCTGTGCTGCAGTTCCTGTTGGTGCTGCTGGATCACTTACTGTTGCTGTTACTTCAAATCTTGTATCACTCTCACATCCGCCTACGGTCTGTGTTGCATAGTAGCTTGTTCCATCTACTAAAGCAACCGTACTAGCTAATGCCGTTCCGCCAGTTGAAGCTGCATACCACTGGATACCTGTTCCTGTTGCTGCTAAGTCTGCTACTGTTGGACTATCGATTGAACAGAAACTCTGTGCTGCAGTTCCTGTTGGTGCTGCTGGATCACTTACTGTTGCTGTTACTTCAAATCTTGTATCACTCTCACATCCGCCTACGGTCTGTGTTGCATAGTAGCTTGTTCCATCTACTAAAGCAACCGTACTAGCTAATGCCGTTCCGCCAGTTGAAGCTGCATACCACTGGATACCTGTTCCTGTTGCTGCTAAGTCTGCTACTGTTGGACTATCGATTGAACAGAAACTCTGTGCTGCAGTTCCTGTTGGTGCTGCTGGATCACTTACTGTTGCTGTTACTTCAAATCTTGTATCACTCTCACATCCGCCTACGGTCTGTGTTGCATAGTAGCTTGTTCCATCTACTAAAGCAACCGTACTAGCTAATGCCGTTCCGCCAGTTGAAGCTGCATACCACTGGATACCTGTTCCTGTTGCTGCTAAGTCTGCTACTGTTGGACTATCGATTGAACAGAAACTCTGTGCTGCAGTTCCTGTTGGTGCTGCTGGATCACTTACTGTTGCTATTACTTCAAATCTTGTATCACTCTCACATCCGCCTACGGTCTGTGTTGCATAGTAGCTTGTTCCATCTACTAAAGCAACCGTACTAGCTAATGCCGTTCCGCCAGTTGAAGCTGCATACCACTGGATACCTGTTCCTGTTGCTGCTAAGTCTGCTACTGTTGGACTATCGATTGAACAGAAACTCTGTGCTGCAGTTCCTGTTGGTGCTGCTGGATCACTTACTGTTGCTGTTACTTCAAATCTTGTATCACTCTCACATCCGCCTACGGTCTGTGTTGCATAGTAGCTTGTTCCATCTACTAAAGCAACCGTACTAGCTAATGCCGTTCCGCCAGTTGAAGCTGCATACCACTGGATACCTGTTCCTGTTGCTGCTAAGTCTGCTACTGTTGGACTATCGATTGAACAGAAACTCTGTGCTGCAGTTCCTGTTGGTGCTGCTGGATCACTTACTGTTGCTGTTACTTCAAATCTTGTATCACTCTCACATCCGCCTACGGTCTGTGTTGCATAGTAGCTTGTTCCATCTACTAAAGCAACCGTACTAGCTAATGCCGTTCCGCCAGTTGAAGCTGCATACCACTGGATACCTGTTCCTGTTGCTGCTAAGTCTGCTACTGTTGGACTATCGATTGAACAGAAACTCTGTGCTGCAGTTCCTGTTGGTGCTGCTGGATCACTTACTGTTGCTGTTACTTCAAATCTTGTATCACTCTCACATCCGCCTACGGTCTGTGTTGCATAGTAGCTTGTTCCATCTACTAAAGCAACCGTACTAGCTAATGCCGTTCCGCCAGTTGAAGCTGCATACCACTGGATACCTGTTCCTGTTGCTGCTAAGTCTGCTACTGTTGGACTATCGATTGAACAGAAACTCTGTGCTGCAGTTCCTGTTGGTGCTGCTGGATCACTTACTGTTGCTGTTACTTCAAATCTTGTATCACTCTCACATCCGCCTACGGTCTGTGTTGCATAGTAGCTTGTTCCATCTACTAAAGCAACCGTACTAGCTAATGCCGTTCCGCCAGTTGAAGCTGCATACCACTGGATACCTGTTCCTGTTGCTGCTAAGTCTGCTACTGTTGGACTATCGATTGAACAGAAACTCTGTGCTGCAGTTCCTGTTGGTGCTGCTGGATCACTTACTGTTGCTGTTACTTCAAATCTTGTATCACTCTCACATCCGCCTACGGTCTGTGTTGCATAGTAGCTTGTTCCATCTACTAAAGCAACCGTACTAGCTAATGCCGTTCCGCCAGTTGAAGCTGCATACCACTGGATACCTGTTCCTGTTGCTGCTAAGTCTGCTACTGTTGGACTATCGATTGAACAGAAACTCTGTGCTGCAGTTCCTGTTGGTGCTGCTGGATCACTTACTGTTGCTGTTACTTCAAATCTTGTATCACTCTCACATCCGCCTACGGTCTGTGTTGCATAGTAGCTTGTTCCATCTACTAAAGCAACCGTACTAGCTAATGCCGTTCCGCCAGTTGAAGCTGCATACCACTGGATACCTGTTCCTGTTGCTGCTAAGTCTGCTACTGTTGGACTATCGATTGAACAGAAACTCTGTGCTGCAGTTCCTGTTGGTGCTGCTGGATCACTTACTGTTGCTGTTACTTCAAATCTTGTATCACTCTCACATCCGCCTACGGTCTGTGTTGCATAGTAGCTTGTTCCATCTACTAAAGCAACCGTACTAGCTAATGCCGTTCCGCCAGTTGAAGCTGCATACCACTGGATACCTGTTCCTGTTGCTGCTAAGTCTGCTACTGTTGGACTATCGATTGAACAGAAACTCTGTGCTGCAGTTCCTGTTGGTGCTGCTGGATCACTTACTGTTGCTGTTACTTCAAATCTTGTATCACTCTCACATCCGCCTACGGTCTGTGTTGCATAGTAGCTTGTTCCATCTACTAAAGCAACCGTACTAGCTAATGCCGTTCCGCCAGTTGAAGCTGCATACCACTGGATACCTGTTCCTGTTGCTGCTAAGTCTGCTACTGTTGGACTATCGATTGAACAGAAACTCTGTGCTGCAGTTCCTGTTGGTGCTGCTGGATCACTTACTGTTGCTGTTACTTCAAATCTTGTATCACTCTCACATCCGCCTACGGTCTGTGTTGCATAGTAGCTTGTTCCATCTACTAAAGCAACCGTACTAGCTAATGCCGTTCCGCCAGTTGAAGCTGCATACCACTGGATACCTGTTCCTGTTGCTGCTAAGTCTGCTACTGTTGGACTATCGATTGAACAGAAACTCTGTGCTGCAGTTCCTGTTGGTGCTGCTGGATCACTTACTGTTGCTGTTACTTCAAATCTTGTATCACTCTCACATCCGCCTACGGTCTGTGTTGCATAGTAGCTTGTTCCATCTACTAAAGCAACCGTACTAGCTAATGCCGTTCCGCCAGTTGAAGCTGCATACCACTGGATACCTGTTCCTGTTGCTGCTAAGTCTGCTACTGTTGGACTATCGATTGAACAGAAACTCTGTGCTGCAGTTCCTGTTGGTGCTGCTGGATCACTTACTGTTGCTGTTACTTCAAATCTTGTATCACTCTCACATCCGCCTACGGTCTGTGTTGCATAGTAGCTTGTTCCATCTACTAAAGCAACCGTACTAGCTAATGCCGTTCCGCCAGTTGAAGCTGCATACCACTGGATACCTGTTCCTGTTGCTGCTAAGTCTGCTACTGTTGGACTATCGATTGAACAGAAACTCTGTGCTGCAGTTCCTGTTGGTGCTGCTGGATCACTTACTGTTGCTGTTACTTCAAATCTTGTATCACTCTCACATCCGCCTACGGTCTGTGTTGCATAGTAGCTTGTTCCATCTACTAAAGCAACCGTACTAGCTAATGCCGTTCCGCCAGTTGAAGCTGCATACCACTGGATACCTGTTCCTGTTGCTGCTAAGTCTGCTACTGTTGGACTATCGATTGAACAGAAACTCTGTGCTGCAGTTCCTGTTGGTGCTGCTGGATCACTTACTGTTGCTATTACTTCAAATCTTGTATCACTCTCACATCCGCCTACGGTCTGTGTTGCATAGTAGCTTGTTCCATCTACTAAAGCAACCGTACTAGCTAATGCCGTTCCGCCAGTTGAAGCTGCATACCACTGGATACCTGTTCCTGTTGCTGCTAAGTCTGCTACTGTTGGACTATCGATTGAACAGAAACTCTGTGCTGCAGTTCCTGTTGGTGCTGCTGGATCACTTACTGTTGCTGTTACTTCAAATCTTGTATCACTCTCACATCCGCCTACGGTCTGTGTTGCATAGTAGCTTGTTCCATCTACTAAAGCAACCGTACTAGCTAATGCCGTTCCGCCAGTTGAAGCTGCATACCACTGGATACCTGTTCCTGTTGCTGCTAAGTCTGCTACTGTTGGACTATCGATTGAACAGAAACTCTGTGCTGCAGTTCCTGTTGGTGCTGCTGGATCACTTACTGTTGCTGTTACTTCAAATCTTGTATCACTCTCACATCCGCCTACGGTCTGTGTTGCATAGTAGCTTGTTCCATCTACTAAAGCAACCGTACTAGCTAATGCCGTTCCGCCAGTTGAAGCTGCATACCACTGGATACCTGTTCCTGTTGCTGCTAAGTCTGCTACTGTTGGACTATCGATTGAACAGAAACTCTGTGCTGCAGTTCCTGTTGGTGCTGCTGGATCACTTACTGTTGCTGTTACTTCAAATCTTGTATCACTCTCACATCCGCCTACGGTCTGTGTTGCATAGTAGCTTGTTCCATCTACTAAAGCAACCGTACTAGCTAATGCCGTTCCGCCAGTTGAAGCTGCATACCACTGGATACCTGTTCCTGTTGCTGCTAAGTCTGCTACTGTTGGACTATCGATTGAACAGAAACTCTGTGCTGCAGTTCCTGTTGGTGCTGCTGGATCACTTACTGTTGCTGTTACTTCAAATCTTGTATCACTCTCACATCCGCCTACGGTCTGTGTTGCATAGTAGCTTGTTCCATCTACTAAAGCAACCGTACTAGCTAATGCCGTTCCGCCAGTTGAAGCTGCATACCACTGGATACCTGTTCCTGTTGCTGCTAAGTCTGCTACTGTTGGACTATCGATTGAACAGAAACTCTGTGCTGCAGTTCCTGTTGGTGCTGCTGGATCACTTACTGTTGCTGTTACTTCAAATCTTGTATCACTCTCACATCCGCCTACGGTCTGTGTTGCATAGTAGCTTGTTCCATCTACTAAAGCAACCGTACTAGCTAATGCCGTTCCGCCAGTTGAAGCTGCATACCACTGGATACCTGTTCCTGTTGCTGCTAAGTCTGCTACTGTTGGACTATCGATTGAACAGAAACTCTGTGCTGCAGTTCCTGTTGGTGCTGCTGGATCACTTACTGTTGCTGTTACTTCAAATCTTGTATCACTCTCACATCCGCCTACGGTCTGTGTTGCATAGTAGCTTGTTCCATCTACTAAAGCAACCGTACTAGCTAATGCCGTTCCGCCAGTTGAAGCTGCATACCACTGGATACCTGTTCCTGTTGCTGCTAAGTCTGCTACTGTTGGACTATCGATTGAACAGAAACTCTGTGCTGCAGTTCCTGTTGGTGCTGCTGGATCACTTACTGTTGCTGTTACTTCAAATCTTGTATCACTCTCACATCCGCCTACGGTCTGTGTTGCATAGTAGCTTGTTCCATCTACTAAAGCAACCGTACTAGCTAATGCCGTTCCGCCAGTTGAAGCTGCATACCACTGGATACCTGTTCCTGTTGCTGCTAAGTCTGCTACTGTTGGACTATCGATTGAACAGAAACTCTGTGCTGCAGTTCCTGTTGGTGCTGCTGGATCACTTACTGTTGCTGTTACTTCAAATCTTGTATCACTCTCACATCCGCCTACGGTCTGTGTTGCATAGTAGCTTGTTCCATCTACTAAAGCAACCGTACTAGCTAATGCCGTTCCGCCAGTTGAAGCTGCATACCACTGGATACCTGTTCCTGTTGCTGCTAAGTCTGCTACTGTTGGACTATCGATTGAACAGAAACTCTGTGCTGCAGTTCCTGTTGGTGCTGCTGGATCACTTACTGTTGCTGTTACTTCAAATCTTGTATCACTCTCACATCCGCCTACGGTCTGTGTTGCATAGTAGCTTGTTCCATCTACTAAAGCAACCGTACTAGCTAATGCCGTTCCGCCAGTTGAAGCTGCATACCACTGGATACCTGTTCCTGTTGCTGCTAAGTCTGCTACTGTTGGACTATCGATTGAACAGAAACTCTGTGCTGCAGTTCCTGTTGGTGCTGCTGGATCACTTACTGTTGCTGTTACTTCAAATCTTGTATCACTCTCACATCCGCCTACGGTCTGTGTTGCATAGTAGCTTGTTCCATCTACTAAAGCAACCGTACTAGCTAATGCCGTTCCGCCAGTTGAAGCTGCATACCACTGGATACCTGTTCCTGTTGCTGCTAAGTCTGCTACTGTTGGACTATCGATTGAACAGAAACTCTGTGCTGCAGTTCCTGTTGGTGCTGCTGGATCACTTACTGTTGCTGTTACTTCAAATCTTGTATCACTCTCACATCCGCCTACGGTCTGTGTTGCATAGTAGCTTGTTCCATCTACTAAAGCAACCGTACTAGCTAATGCCGTTCCGCCAGTTGAAGCTGCATACCACTGGATACCTGTTCCTGTTGCTGCTAAGTCTGCTACTGTTGGACTATCGATTGAACAGAAACTCTGTGCTGCAGTTCCTGTTGGTGCTGCTGGATCACTTACTGTTGCTGTTACTTCAAATCTTGTATCACTCTCACATCCGCCTACGGTCTGTGTTGCATAGTAGCTTGTTCCATCTACTAAAGCAACCGTACTAGCTAATGCCGTTCCGCCAGTTGAAGCTGCATACCACTGGATACCTGTTCCTGTTGCTGCTAAGTCTGCTACTGTTGGACTATCGATTGAACAGAAACTCTGTGCTGCAGTTCCTGTTGGTGCTGCTGGATCACTTACTGTTGCTGTTACTTCAAATCTTGTATCACTCTCACATCCGCCTACGGTCTGTGTTGCATAGTAGCTTGTTCCATCTACTAAAGCAACCGTACTAGCTAATGCCGTTCCGCCAGTTGAAGCTGCATACCACTGGATACCTGTTCCTGTTGCTGCTAAGTCTGCTACTGTTGGACTATCGATTGAACAGAAACTCTGTGCTGCAGTTCCTGTTGGTGCTGCTGGATCACTTACTGTTGCTGTTACTTCAAATCTTGTATCACTCTCACATCCGCCTACGGTCTGTGTTGCATAGTAGCTTGTTCCATCTACTAAAGCAACCGTACTAGCTAATGCCGTTCCGCCAGTTGAAGCTGCATACCACTGGATACCTGTTCCTGTTGCTGCTA
>NZ_JBPSCW010000002.1:0-2500 GCF_051938915.1 Tenacibaculum sp. Ill
TAAAATAAGAGTAAAAAAAAACCTCAATCTAATAAAAGATTGAGGTTTAAAAGAAAGGCAACGACCTACTCTCCCACCAGTGGCAGTACCATCGGCGCTAATGGGCTTAACTTCTCTGTTCGGAATGGTAAGAGGTGAGCCCCATTGCGATAATCACCTTAAATCGTTGCAGTATATTTCAACTGTAAAAGTTAACATATTAGTAAAATCATATCCTAAATCATCAAAGAGTTTGCTCCCGGTCCGAAGACCGGGATACGTACATAAGCCTATGGGTTATTAGTACTACTCAGCTACATACATTACTGCACTTACACTTATAGCCTATCAACGTGGTGATCTTCCACGACCCTTTAAAGAAATCTCATCTTGTGGTGGGTTTCGCGCTTATATGCTTTCAGCGCTTATCCCTTCCCGACGTAGCTACTCTGCAGTGCCCCTGGCGAGACAACAGATACACTAGAGGTCAGTCCAACTCGGTCCTCTCGTACTAAAGTCAGATCCACTCAAATTTCTAACGCCCACAGCAGATAGAGACCGAACTGTCTCACGACGTTCTGAACCCAGCTCGCGTGCCACTTTAATGGGCGAACAGCCCAACCCTTGGGACCTTCTCCAGCCCCAGGATGTGACGAGCCGACATCGAGGTGCCAAACCCCCCCGTCGATGTGAGCTCTTGGGGGAGATCAGCCTGTTATCCCCGGAGTACCTTTTATCCTTTGAGCGATGGCCCTTCCATGCGGAACCACCGGATCACTATGCTCTACTTTCGTACCTGATCGACCTGTATGTCTCTCAGTCAAGCTCCCTTATGCCATTGCACTCTACGCACGGTTACCAAGCGTGCTGAGGGAACCTTTAGAAGCCTCCGTTACTCTTTTGGAGGCGACCACCCCAGTCAAACTACCCACCACGCACTGTTCTCATTGCTGAGTTAGGCTCTAGATAAGCAAAGGGTGGTATTTCAAGGATGACTCCACAACGCCTAGCGACGCCGCTTCAAAGTCTCCCACCTATCCTACACATTACTTATCCAAAGTCAATACGAAGCTATAGTAAAGGTTCACGGGGTCTTTTCGTCCCGCTGCGGGTAATCGGCATCTTCACCGATACTACAATTTCACCGAGCTCATGGCTGAGACAGTATCCAGATCGTTGCACCATTCGTGCAGGTCGGAACTTACCCGACAAGGAATTTCGCTACCTTAGGACCGTTATAGTTACGGCCGCCGTTTACTGGGGCTTCATTTGATTGCTTCGCCGAAGCTAACAACTCCACTTAACCTTCCAGCACCGGGCAGGTGTCAGGCCTTATACATCATCTTTCAATTTAGCAAAGCCCTGTGTTTTTGATAAACAGTCGCCTGGATCTTTTCACTGCGGCCCTACCGGAGTAGGGCGACTCTTCTCCCGAAGTTACGAGTCTATTTTGCCTAGTTCCTTAGCCATGAATCTCTCGAGCACCTTAGAATTCTCATCCCAACTACCTGTGTCGGTTTACGGTACGGGTTCTTATAATCTGAAGCTTAGAGGTTTTTCTTGGAAGATTTTAGGCACACTATCCACGCATCCGAAGACTTGTGGTACTATCACACTTCAGCTAAACCGGCGGATTTGCCTACCAGTCTAATACCTAAATGTTTCAACGAACTATTCCGTCAGTTCGCGGTGCTTTCAGTACTCCGTCACCCCATCGCAATTATAAGAAGTACAGGAATATTAACCTGTTGTCCATCGACTACTCCCTTCGGATTCGCCTTAGGTCCCGACTAACCCTCAGCTGATTAGCATCGCTGAGGAAACCTTAGTCTTTCGGTGAGGGGGTTTCTCGCCCCCTTTATCGTTACTTATGCCTACATTTTCTTTTCTATACGCTCCAGCATGCCTCACAGCACACCTTCAGCGCCTATAGAATGCTCCCCTACCACTTTAATAAGTCCATAGCTTCGGTAATATGTTTATGCCCGATTATTATCCATGCTCGACCGCTCGACTAGTGAGCTGTTACGCACTCTTTAAATGAATGGCTGCTTCCAAGCCAACATCCTAGCTGTCTGGGCAGTCAAACCTCGTTTTTTCAACTTAACATATATTTGGGGACCTTAGCTGATGGTCTGGGTTCTTTCCCTCTCGGACATGGACCTTAGCACCCATGCCCTCACTGCTGAGAAACATTTTATAGCATTCGGAGTTTGTCAGGAATTGGTAGGCGGTGAAGCCCCCGCATCCAATCAGTAGCTCTACCTCTATAAAACTTTTACTCAACGCTGCACCTAAATGCATTTCGGGGAGTACGAGCTATTTCCGAGTTTGATTGGCCTTTCACCCCTACCCACAGGTCATCCAAAGACTTTTCAACGTCAACTGGTTCGGTCCTCCACTGTGTGTTACCACAGCTTCAACCTGCCCATGGGTAGATCACTCGGTTTCGCGTCTACTACTACTAACTATATGCGCCCTATTCAGACTCGCTTTCGCTTCGGCTCCAGACCTTAAATCT
>NZ_JBPSCW010000002.1:5000-1410000 GCF_051938915.1 Tenacibaculum sp. Ill
TCCTCCTGTACAAGGCAGATTCTATACGCGTTACGCACCCGTTCGCCGGTCGTCAGCAAAAAAGCAAGCTTTTCCCTGTTACCCCTCGACTTGCATGTGTTAAGCCTGCCGCTAGCGTTCATCCTGAGCCAGGATCAAACTCTTCATTGTATAATCTTTAATATTATAAATGTTAAGTTCCAAAAGAATTTCTAACTTCGTAAAGTTATGGTTATTCTACTCTTTGTTTTACGCTGTCAATTTCAATATTTTCAATGAACTTGGTGAACCTCCAATAATAAGCGTTAACTCATCTCTTTAATTCAACCTTTTGTAGAAATACTAGACTCGAACTAGTGACTTACTGTCTTCCAAAATTTCTGTGATCGTGTCGCTTTGTGAAAGCGGATGCAAAACTACAAACTCTTTTTAATCTGACAAAACTTTTTTTGAAGTTTTTTTTCGTTTGTTTGCTACACTATTTTAATGAACTGTTCCCCTAAAATTCGGACTGCAAAGATACTCACTTTATTTCTTAATAAACAAGAAAAATTTAAACTATTTTTTAACCTTTTCTTTAAATATCTTAAACCCTATTTTAATGAACTCTTACTAACTTCTTAGCTTACCGCTCTTCCGTTTGCGGGTGCAAATATAGATACCTTTTTCCATTCAACAAGCATCTTTTTTGCCTTTTTTCTAAACTATTTTTTAATACTTTAAAACCTAATTAGTTACATACAAAAGTTTTTTTCAATACACCCCTCTCATACCTTTATTTACTCCTTTTATATCTATTTGGATGCTTATAATATGGAAGTACATATAGCTGTTATAGTACTTAATTATGAACTCTAGTAATAAGTCTAACCCCTAATTTGTTTACTTTTTCTTTCGTTTTCGCTTCTTTCGCATCTTTGCAAACATCTCCTTATACTCGGATACGTCAACATATCCCCTACTTTTCGATACAATTACCAAATAGTTCTTGCGTAATTTAGGCTCTTGGTACTCTAACTTATCTTCTATATATGCTCGCTGTATTATATCTTCTACTAAATAATCCTCATTAGTACTTTACTAACTAAGTTTAGTTCAAGTTAATTATTTACTAGAAACTATATATGTCAATTCCCTAACATGAGCTTTTAAATAATAAATAACAACATTATGAACTTACTTGTTTCTTCTTCTAAAGAATCCAATAAGTCAATTTTTCTTTTTGTTTTTCTGAACTTAAAATAATTCAACATATTTCTGACCGAAGGAATACCTTAATAAAAAAAGCCTCCCAATTGGGAGACTTTTTTATTTTATATTTTTTTTCTTAAGATGGTTCTTCACCATCTAATAGTGGTACGTTTTGAGGTACGAAATCTTTTCCGTGAACATACTCACCATTTTCATCTGTTTTACTGTAATCATAAGCCCATCTATGAACTTCAGGAATTGCTCCTGGCCAGTTTCCATGTATATGTTCAACTGGAGTAGTCCACTCTAATGTATTTGCATTCCATGGGTTTTGCGTAGCTTTTTGACCTCTATACATAGAGATAAAGAAGTTTGCTATAAAAATTAACTGTGCAAAACCTCCAAGAATAGCCATGATAGTCATGAATACGTTAATATCAGCTAAATCATCAAACATTGGGAAGTTTGTGTTTGTATAGTAACGACGTGGTAAACCAGCTAACCCTATAAAGTGCATTGGAAAAAATACTCCGTAAGCACTGATTATTGTTAACCAGAAGTGCCAGTATCCTAATGTCTTGTTCATCATTCTACCATACATTTTAGGGAACCAGTGGTAAACACCAGCAAACATTCCTAATAAAGCAGATACTCCCATTACTAAGTGGAAGTGAGCCACTACGAAATATGTATCATGAACGTTAATATCTAATGCTGAATCTCCTAATACTAATCCTGTTAAACCTCCTGTTACGAATGTAGAAACTAATCCGATAGAGAACATCATTGCTGGATTTAACTGTAAGTTACCTTTCCATAAGGTGGTTACGTAGTTAAATGCTTTTACAGCTGATGGAATTGCAATTAATACAGTTGTAAAAGTAAACACAGAACCTAAGAATGGATTCATTCCTGATACGAACATATGGTGACCCCATACAATCGTAGATAAGAATGCAATTGCCATAATAGATCCAACCATTGCGCGGTATCCAAAAATTGGTTTACGTGCATTTGTCGAAATTACTTCTGAACTAATACCTAATGCTGGTAATAAGATAATATATACCTCTGGGTGACCTAAGAACCAGAATAAGTGTTCAAATAATACTGGTGATCCTCCTTGGTAATGTAATACTTCACCAGAAATAAAGATATCTGATAAGTAGAAAGAAGTACCAAAACTTCTATCGAAGATTAATAATAATGCTGCCGATAATAATACTGGGAATGAAATTACACCAATAATTGCTGTAATGAAGAATGCCCACATTGTTAATGGCAATCTTGTCATCTTCAATCCTTTTGTACGTAAGTTTAAAACTGTTACGATATAGTTTAACGATCCGATTAATGACGATGCAATGAAAATTGCCATAGACACTAACCATAATGTCATACCTGTACCTGAACCTGGAATTGCTTGTGGTAATGCAGATAATGGAGGGTAAATTGTCCATCCTGCTGATGCTGGTCCTGCCTCTACGAATAATGAAATAATCATTATTACTGATGATAAGAAGAATAACCAGTAAGATACCATGTTTAAGAATCCAGAAGCCATATCACGAGCTCCAATTTGTAACGGAATTAATAGGTTAGAGAATGTACCACTTAAACCTGCCGTTAATACAAAGAATACCATAATTGTACCGTGTATTGTTACTAACGCTAAGTACATATCTGGATTCATAATTCCATCAGTTTGGTGGTTTCCTAAGAATGCTTCAACAATTGAAAACGATGTATCTGGCCATGCAATTTGTAAACGAAATAACATAGACATGAAACCTCCTATAATACCCATAAATATACCTGTAACAAGGAACTGTTTCGAGATCATTTTATGATCTTGACTAAAAATGTATTTAGTTACAAATGTTTCTTTGTGATGATGATCTGACATAATCTATATCTTTATATACTTTTTAAAAATATCTTATTTAATTGCTTGAGCTAATGTTTTTTGTTCTGATAACCACTTGTTGTATTCTTCTTCTTCAACAACAGTAATTTTCATTTGCATATTGTAGTGAGATGCTCCACAAATTTTATTACATAATAATAAGTAATCAAACTCATATGGATCTTCTCCTTTAGCTCTTCTAATTTTGTTAATTCCTTCTGTTTTTGCAATTACCTCAGAATTCTGACGCATTTCTGCTGTAGTATACTTTGGCGTAAATGCGAATTGAGTAACCATACCTGGAACACAGTTCATTTGTGCTCTAAAGTGAGGCATATAAGCAGAGTGCAATACATCTTGTGAACGGAACTTGAATAATACTTTTTTACCTTTTGGTAAATATAATTCAGTTACTTGCTTATCATCTTGTGCACTTGGATCAGACATATCAACACCCATAGTGTTAATTCCCTTGATAAAGTTTACATTACCTAAACCTAATTGGTTGTCTTCACCTGCATAACGTGCATCCCAACGGAATTGTTGAGAGTATACTTCAATTACGATAGGGTTTTCATCATCTCCAACATACATAATGTTGTTCCAAGCCCATAAACCGTATCCAATTAACAATACAATTGTTACTGCAGGAATTGTTGTCCAAATTAATTCTAATTTATGGCTATCTGCATAAAATAATGCTTTGTTGTTTTTGTTTCCTCTATACTTATAAGTAAAGAAGAAAATTAAAAACTGCATTCCAAACTGAACGATTCCAATTAACCAAAAAGTAATATTGAAAAGGTTGTCATCATGCTCTCCTTCAAAAGAAGCAGCTTCTGGTAACATGATTACGTTCATGGCAATTAAGCAGTAAATCATCATTCCATAAAGGAATGCTAAGAAACCTAAAGCGTATTTACCTTGTTTTTCGTTGTCTTTATCTGTAGCAATTACAGAACGGAAATTCATTATGCGAGTAATTTGCCAAAAACTTACTCCAATTGCAACTGCTATGAAAATATAAAATAAAGCGAGCATATTATCTAAACTATTTGTTTATTAATTCTTTTTATTAATGATGATTACTATCTTCTCCTGTGTGTTCGATATTATAGTAATGATATGTTTCACTCTCGTGTAAATATGGGTTACCTTTTGGTACTGGATTTGCTTTTGCAAATGCACTAAAAGTAGCGAAGATAAATAATCCTGTAAAGAATAATAATCCACTAATTTCACCAATTCCGAATCCCCATTGACCACCAACGGTTCCTGGCATAATCATAACAAATAAATCGATATAATGACCTGCTAAGATTACAACACCACCTAAGATTACAAACCAAGGTCTGCTCTTAAAATCACTGTTGATTAATAATAATACTGGGAAAATAAAATTCATTACAACCATTGCTAAGAATGGTACTTTATATTCGTTAAAACGTAATAAGAAATAAGTAGTTTCTTCTGGCATATCTGCATACCATATTAACATGAACTGTGCGAACCATAAGTATGTCCAGAATACAGAAAAACCAAACATAAATTTAGCTAAATCATGAATATGACTATCATTTACTAATGGTAATACTCCCTTAGAACGTAAGTAAATTGTAACCATTGCTATTACTGTTAATGCAGATACTAAGAAGGTAGCTAATACGTACCATCCAAATAATGTTGAGAACCAGTGTGGGTCTATTGCCATAATCCAGTCCCAAGAAGCCATACTTTCAGTAAGCATAAAGAATACTAAAAAGATAACTGTTGCATTATAGTTTTTCTTGTGTTGTTTTAAGTCTCCATTATCTTGTGCTAAAGACCACTTTCTAATAAGGAAACGATAAACATTCCAACCTGTTAAATATATAATACTTCTAATTAACCATCCTGGAGTATTTAACCACCATTTCTTACCATCTACAATAGCATCGTAGTTTGGACTTGTTGGATCAGTTACTCCTTCTCCCATCCAAGTAAATAAGTGGTTCATGTGCATTGCCGTTACTATTAAGAATACTAACATTACTAAACTCACATAGTGTAAGTTTGAAGAAATAGCTTCCATTACTCTATGTAATACTACCGACCATCCTGCTTGTGCAACTATTTGTGATCCATAAAAAGCTAATACTAATAATGTGATACCTAATGAGAATAATAAAGCAACGTACAATGCAGACCAAGGTCTATTTTGCATTTGGTGTAAAGCGTGTTCTGCATGAGCATCTCCATGATCTTCACCATGAGCAGCTACTTCAGCGTGAGCTTCAGTTGTTGTTTCATGCGCTTCATCTGTTGCAGTTTCTGTATGAGCATCATCCGCTACGTGTACAGCAGAACTATCTTGCGCTTGTGTGTTTTCTGTAGCTTCTCCTGAGTCTTCTTGCTCAGCATTATGTGCTACTTCTTCAGTATGTGTAGCAGTACTATCTGCAACATGCGTTTCAGTTGTTGTATCTTCTTCGTGATTTTCAACTTCAACATGCTTTTCAACTTTAGCTTCATCTGCATGCTCTTCCTCATTATGAGTAGTAGCTGCTTCATGACCACCTCCATGGTGTGCATCTTGTTTTGCTAAAATTTCTTTTGCTTCTTCTAATGTTTTAGGTGCTGAAAAGAAACTATAACCTGTTCCTAAAAGTCCTACAGCCATTAAAACAATAGCAAGCATTTTTAATTTTCCTGAAAACTGGTACATATCTTAACTATCTATTATAGACTTATTTTAATTCGCTTCTTAATTTTTCTACGTATTGTACAACTTGCCAACGCTCATTGTACCTTAACTGTGATGCATGAGATCCCATTAAGTTTTTACCATACATAATTACATGATAAATATTACCAGGGTTTAATTCTCTATCTGCATAATTTGGAATACCGTTAAATTTATCTCTTTGAGATAATACTCCGTTACCATCACCTTTTGTTCCGTGACAAGAAGCACAGTATATACCGTATAACTCTTTACCTTTTTCTAAGTTAGCCTCAGTTGTTGGTAATGGGTTTTTTAATTCAGCTTTTGCTTTTTCGTATCCTTCATTTGTATCAGGAATATCATAAGCTACAACTCCGTTTCTACTTACAGTACCTGCCACTGGTAATTTATTTACCATTTCCTTATTTAATCCTTCTGCTCCATTGGCATCATAAGGTACAGATACATACATATCTGGCATGTATTGTACTTGTGGTTTGCGTTTATCGTTACAAGAACTTAAGCTTGTTGCTACTACAGCTAAAGCGATAATTATTTTTAAACTCTTCATATCTCTTTATTAGTGCGTTTCTACTACGTTGATTTCTACAGCTCCTGTTGTTTCTAACAATGACACTAACTCTTCTTCACTTCCTTCAACAGGAATCTCCATTAAAAAGTGATCATCTGTAGTTCTTGGATCAGGATTTTCAGCTTCTTTAAATGGCCAAATTTTACTTCTCATATAAAAAGTAATTACCATTAAGTGTGCTGCAAAAAACACTGTTAATTCGAATAAAATTGGAACGAAAGCTGGCATGTTTGTTGCCCAAGAAAAGTTTGGCTTTCCTCCAATATCTTGAGGCCAATCAGCAATCATAGTATACCATGTTAACCAAACTGCTACTGATAAACCTGTAATACCATATAAAAAAGCAGTAATTGCTAAACGTGTTGGTGCTAAGCCCATTGCTTTGTCTAATCCGTGAACTGGGAATGGACAAAATACTTCTTCAATGTGATGATTCTCTGCTTTTACCTTCTTAACGGCATCCATTAAGATATCATCATCATTATATAATGCGTGAATTACTTTATTAGTGCTCATTGTTCTCTTCTCTTGATTTTTTAAAATTCTCACCTGATGATTTCAAAATAGTCTTAATCTCTGCTGTAGGGATTACTGGGAAAGTTCTTGCATATAATAAGAATAATACAAAGAAGAACCCAATAGTTCCTATGAAGATACCTACGTCTACAAACGTTGGCTCAAAACGCCACCAAGTAGATGGTAATTGTCCTTTACTTAATACAATTGCGATAATATCAAAACGCTCAAACCACATACCGATATTAATTACAATCGAGATAATAAAAGACCAGATAAAACTTCTTCTGATTTTTTTAATCCATAATAACTGTGGTGTGAAAATGTTACAAATTAATAACGACCAGAATGCCCATCCATAAGCTCCTGCTTCTGCACCAAACGATAAGTATGTGTAGTTTTCATAAGGAGATCCTGTATACCATGCAATGAAGAATTCTGTTGCATAAGCTACTGCTACGATACCTCCTGTTAAAATGATTACGATGTTCATATACTCAACGTGTAAACGTGTAATATATGCTTCCATATTTGTAACCTTACGCATAATACCTAATAAGGTTTGTACCATTGCAAATCCTGAGAAAATTGCCCCTGCTACGAAATAAGGAGGAAAAATTGTTGAGTGCCATCCTGGGTTGATAGAAGTTGCGAAGTCCATCGATACAATTGTGTGTACAGAAAGTACTAGTGGCGTTGCTAAACCTGCTAAAACTAATGACACTTCTTCAAAACGTTGCCAGTCTTTTGCTCTACCTGACCATCCGAAAGATAATAATGCATAAATTTTCTTTTGGAAAGGTTTTACAGCTCTATCACGAATCGTTGCAAAATCAGGTAATAAACCAGTCCACCAGAAAACTAATGATACCGATAAATACGTAGAAATTGCGAATACATCCCATAATAATGGTGAGTTAAAGTTAACCCATAATGATCCGAATTGGTTAGGAATTGGTAATACCCAGTATCCGTTCCATGGACGTCCCATGTGGATGATTGGGAACAATCCTGCTTGGAATACCGCAAAAATTGTCATCGCTTCTGCTGAACGGTTAATTGCCATTCTCCATTTTTGACGGAATAATAATAATACGGCAGAGATAAGTGTACCGGCGTGACCAATACCTACCCACCATACGAAGTTGGTAATATCCCATGCCCAACCGATGTTTTTACTTAATCCCCAAACACCAATACCTGTTCCTACGGTGTAGAAGATACATCCAAATCCCCATAACATTGCTGCTAAGGAGATATAGAATGCTATATACCAATTTTTGTTTGCTTTCCCTTCAATAGGTCTAGCAATATCTTCAGTAATATCATGGTAACTCTTGTCACCAAGTATTAAAGGTTCTCTATAAGATGATTCGTAATGAGACGACATAAATCTATATACTTATTAATTTTACTATTAAGCTTCGTTTGTATTTCTTACTTTCACTTGATACACTACGTTTGGTTTTGTACCAATATAATCTAACACGTGGAAAGCTCTTTTATCTTCTTTTAACGCTGTAACTGTATCTTCTGAGTTGTTTATATCTCCAAACACCATAGCTCCAGTAGAACAAGCAGATGAACATGCTGTTTCAAACTCATCTTTGTTAACAGCTCTACCTTCTTTCTTAGCTTTTAAGATAGTAGCTTGCGTCATTTGGATACACATAGAACATTTTTCCATAACTCCACGAGAACGAACAACTACGTCTGGATTTAATACCATTTTTCCGTACTCATTGTTCATGTTGAAGTCAAACTCATTGTTTTCAGCATAGTTAAACCAGTTGAAACGACGAACTCTATATGGACAGTTGTTTGCACAGTAACGAGTACCTACACAACGGTTATATGCCATTTGGTTTTGACCTTGGCGACCATGTGATGTTGCTGCTACCGGACATACTGTTTCACATGGTGCGTGATTACAGTGCTGACACATCATAGGTTGGAAAGCAACCTGTGGGTTTTCTGCTGGATTTTCTAAAGCATCAAATAAATCTCCTTTGCTTAACTCTAATACTTTTTCAGTATAACGTCTTTCAACTTCTTGGTTTGCTATGTTTGGATTTTGAGCTTTAAACTCTTCCAACGTCATTTTAGCATCGTGTTGCTTATCTTCTACAGTAGAAGAGTAGTAACGATCAATACGTAACCAAGCCATATCCCTACCAACTCTCATTTCATCTTTACCAACAACTGGAACATTGTTTTCTGCGTGACATGCAATAACACATGCTCCACAACCTGTACAAGATGTTAAATCGATAGATAAGTTAAAGTGGTGTCCTAAACTTCTATCATGCTCATCCCATAAGTCGATTTTACTTCCTTCAACTTCTTGATGATCATAAGAAACCATAAATGGTTTATTCCAAGTATGCTTAGGATCTAATTTTTTATCGTTTACTTCTTTTAATGAAGCTTCTCTTAAGATATCGTGACGACCAGCTAAAGTACTTTGTACTTGCATACAAGCAAACTTGTGCCATCCTGAAGCTTTTTCTATAGAAACATTGTATTGTACATTGTTTCCGTTTTGGTAGAAAGGATATGCATTAATACCTACTTGCATTTCTGACTTTAATCCTTGAGTTCTACCGTAACCTAACGCTAAACCAACTGATCCTTTTGCTTGACCTGGTTGGATAATAACTGGAATTTTGTTTATTGTAACTCCATTAACTGTTACGTTAGCATAGTTACCATCAATAGCGCCGTTATCTTTTACTGGGTTTTCAAAACCTAATTCTTTGGCATCTGCCATAGAAACGGTTAAGTAGTTATCCCAAGAAGCACGTGTAATTGGATCTGGTAACTCTTGTAACCATGGGTTATTTGCTTGTTTACCGTCTCCTAAAGCTGTTGATGAATATAAGTTTAATTCGAACCCTGAAGCGTTGTTCGCGTTTCTTACTAATTGTACTGCTGCTGCATTTACATCTGCTGTAGATTCAAAAGCTATTTCTTCTTCTACAGTAACATTTTCAGCTTTAAAGAATCCATCATGTAATGCTTGATTCCATGAAGCTCCTCCTAATACATTAGTACTCCAAAATTCTTTTAAAGTGTCATAATAGTTTACTGTACTTCCTGACCACCTTAATAATACATCTTGAACCTGACGTGTATTAAACAATGGTTGAATAGTTGGTTGCATTAAACCATAAACACCTTGTTTAGCCATAACATCTCCCCAACTTTCTAAGTTGTGAGGTGATGGTAATGTATATTGTGTAGCATTAGCTGTAGCGTCATCTTGCGTAGATAAGGCAACAGATAATTTTAAGTTCTTAATTCCTTCTGCTAAATCAGCTGCATTTGACAATGAGTATAAAGGATTTACATTGTAAGTAATTAATCCTTTTACTTTACCTCCTTTAATGTCTGCTACTAATTGAGCAACTTGAGTATCGTTACCTTGGCGTTTTAAGTTCACTGCCTTAGTATCGATTACTTCACTATTTAATGCTTTATTAATTGCTAAAGCAATTAATTGAGCATTTTTATCATTTAAACCTGTAACAACAACTCCTTTTGAACCTGCTTTTTTAAGGTCTTTAGCTAATTGCTTTACCTCTGCATCAAAAGCTGTTGCTTTTGAAGGAAGATTGCTTCCTGTTACTTGGTTGTATAAGTTTATTAAAGCGAAAACTTGTTCAGATGGTTTAGCAACTATTCTTTTATCAGCATTTGCTCCTGCTAAAGACATGTTACTTTCTATTTGAACATGGTAAGACATTTTACCAGTTTCAACTCTACGACCATCTGCATAAGATTTTTCATATCCACCTTGCCAATCTCCTAAGAAATCTGCTCCTATAGATGCAATAACTTCTGCTTTACTAAAATCATAATCTGGTAATGCTCTTTTACCATACATAGCTTCAAAAGCATCTGCAGCTGCACTATCAGAAATTGCATCATACACCACATGCTTCACATTTGGATAAGCAGTAATAAAGTCAGCAATTACTTTTTCAGTAGAAGGACTCGCTAAAGTACCTGTTAAAAACACAACTGGTTCGTCAGCGTCTTTTAACTCGTTTAACTTTGCAATAATTTCTTTATCTGCATCTGCCCAAGAAATTTGAGTTTCACCTTTTCTAGGTTCTTTTAAACGTAATTTCTCATCGTATAATGATAAAACTGATGCTTGAGTACGTGCGCTAGTTACACCTCCTGCCTCTTTGTTTGGCATGATTTGAATTGGACGCCCTTCGCGTGTTTTTACTAATACGTTTGCGAAATCAAAACCATCTGCAATTGTAGTTGCGTACCAATCAGCAACACCTACTACGATATCATTTGGTTGCACTACATAAGGAATTGATTTTCTTACTGGACCTTCACAAGCTGCTAAAGAAGCTGCTGCAGTGGTAAATCCAACATATTTCAAGAAATCTCTACGTGAAGTTGATGATGTTTCTAAGGTTTCTTTGTCGCCTAAAAATTCATCTGTAGGAATATCTTGTACAAACTCATTATTACGTAGCGTTTCAACAACAGAACTACCTTTTAGTTCTTCAACACTTTGCCAGTATTTTTTGTTTGAAGCCATTTATATATGTGTTTTTCTACTTTCTAAATTGATTAATAGTGGCACTTACCACACTCTTTTCCTCCTAATTGCGCAATAGTTACTTGCTCAACACCGTACTTTTTAGCTAAATCTTCATGAATTTTAGCATAGTACTCATTACCTTTTAAGTCAACCTTAGTCGCCTTATGACAATCTATACACCATCCCATTGTTAATGGAGAATGTTGATACACCTCTTCCATTTCTTCTACAGGTCCGTGACATTTTTGACAAGCTATACCTCCAACTGTTACGTGTTGTGAGTGGTTAAAATATGCAAAATCTGGTAAGTTATGAACTCTAACCCATTTAACTGGTTTAGTATTTCCTGTATACTCTAATTTATCTGCATCCCAACCTGCTGCTTCATAAATCTTAGCGATTTCCTTATCTAAATCTGCTTTTACTAATGTATGGTCATCCATTACTACTTTAGTATCATCAGCAACCTCTGAAATATTTTTATGACAGTTCATACAAACATTGACTGAAGGAATTCCAGATGTTTTACTGTGCTTAGCAGACGAGTGACAGTATTGACAATTGATCTTGTTATCTCCTGCATGAATCTTGTGCGAAAAAGCAATTGGTTGAATTGGCTGATACCCTTCATCAACACCTACTTTAAACAACGTACCAAACAAGAAGTAAGCAGCTACTAAAGCTCCGAAAATCACGGTTAATACTTTTAAGAATGTATTCTGTTTAATTCCTTGCCATAATTCAGCTGTTTGCCCCATTAAACCTGGAGTTTTTGGAGCTCCTTTTAATTCACTAATAGTTTTTAGTAAACTACCAATAATTAAAAACGCTACAACAATTGCCGCAGCTAATATATAAATCAACCACTTAGGTGCCTGATCTCCCTGAGGCTGACCAGCAACTTCAGCTCCTGCAACAGCAGCCTTTTTAACCTCACCTACAGTTGTATAATAAAGAATATCATCGATGTTTTGATCTGTTAACTGCGGAAAAGCAGTCATGTTAGAACCGTTATACTCTTCAAAAATAGCAATCGCATCTTTGTCTCCAGATGCTCTAAGCTCAGCATTGTTCTTAATCCATGCCTTTAACCATTCGTTAGTTCTTTTTTCTTCTACTCCAGCTAACGCAGGACCTACAAGTTTTTTATCTAACTTGTGACAAGAAGCACAAAGAGATTTAAATAATTTCTTTCCTTCTTTTTGACGCGCTTCGTCAATATCTTGTGAAAACGCGGAAGAACTTACTAAGAAAACTAAAAAGAAAGCTAAACTCCTTACTAGAGTTTTGGTTAATCTACTGTGATGATTCACACTTTTCATACTATAAAATATAAGTTTTGTATCTATTTTGGTACAATTTTTTCTGTTACACTATTAAAAAATAGTACACAGAAAGTTGCACAAAAGTACTACTTCTGTCTAAATTGTGAAATGTTAAGAGAATCCTAATCTATAATTTATAATAATTCTAAATAAACAACGTTAACAATGTATTAACTGACAAGTCATTACTTTTGTAAAAAGATTCAACAAAATGAAAAAATACAGCATATTAATCACCTTCTTATTTATTATTGGAGGTAGTGTTTTTAATGTAAAAGCTCAAGATAAACTTACTGAAAACAAAGACATTATTTCGTTAATAGAAAAAAAACGAGCTTACAATAAACATAACGGAAGTGGGTATAGAATACAATTATATAACGGACTTGAAAGACGTGCAAGAAGCTTACGTAATAGATTTAAAATTGAATACCCTGATGTTTATACTAAACTAACTTACAAAGCTCCAGAATGGAAAATACAAGTAGGAAATTATAAAACACGTTTACATGCGGACAGAGCTTTAAATGAGATTCGTGAAAAGTTCTCTGGTGCAATTGTGGTTCCTATGTAATTAAACATATTTTACAGCATAAAAAAAGAGTAATCGAACAAACGATTACTCTTTTTTATTTATTAGACCTACTAGTAATTAATAAGCTCTTTTATCACTTCCTTCATAAAAATTGATAAATGCTTGGTTTACTACTCTATGACCTCCATCTGTAGGATAATCTCCAGTAAAATACCAATCTCCTAAATTATCTGGACATGCTTTATGTAATCCACTTACTGGCTGGAATATAACCTCTACATCTGCCTTAATTTCAGCTGTTTTTAGCATTTGTGCAATCTTTGCTGAAACTTCTTCATCGGTAAACGGCGCATAAATTTCTTTTACATAATTTACTACATCTTTATCCTCACTACCTTCTTGTTGTTTACACTTTTGGTATACTTCATCAACAATATTATATTGATTTGTCTCTTTCAACAATTCTAAAGCAGCTTTAAACGCAATGAAATCGTTAATCTTAGCCATATCAATACCATAACAATCAGGGTAACGGATTTGAGGCGCAGAAGAAACTACTACTATTTTCTTAGGGTTTAGTCTATCTAAAATCTTAATAATACTCTTCTTCAAAGTAGTACCTCTTACAATACTGTCATCTATGATAACTAAGTTATCTGTTGGCTTCACAACACCATAAGTAACGTCATAAACGTGAGCAACTAAATCATCGCGACTACTATCATCAGTAATAAAGGTGCGTAATTTTGCATCTTTAATTGCTATTTTTTCAAAACGTGGTCTTTTAGAAAGAATTTCAATTACTCTTTCTTTTGAAAGCTTTCCTTCACCAGCTAAAATTGCATCTGTCTTCTGTTGATTCAATACATCTTCTGCTGCTTCCATCATTCCGAAAAACGATGTTTCTGCCGTATTTGGTATGTAAGAAAAAACTGAATTTTCTATATCACTATCAATAGACTTTAAAACTTCTGGGAACACATATTTTCCTAAGTTTTTACGTTCTTCATAAATTGAAGCATCACTTCCTCTTGAAAAGTAAATACGCTCAAAAGAACATGCTTTTTTAGGTCTTTCTTCCAAAACCGGAGCCATTGTTGTCTGACCATTCTTCTTGATGATTAATGCATGGCCTCTATCAATTTCTTTAATAGTATCAATTGGAACATTGAATACTGTTTGAATCACTGGTCGTTCTGAAGCAACCACTACTACTTCATCATCTTCATAAAAGAATGCTGGACGAATTGCTGAAGGGTCACGCAATACAAAAGCGTCTCCATGACCTAATAGTCCTGCCATTGCATAACCACCATCCCAGTTTTTAGCTGAACGCTGTAAAATTCGTTGAATATCTAAGTTTTCTTCTATATAAGGTGAAGCATCTTTTTTATTAAACCCTTCCTCTTTAGCCTTTAAGTACAAATCAGAAACTTCCGACTCTAAAAAATGACCTATCTTCTCCATCACAGTTACAGTATCTGTAAACTCTTTTGGGTGCTGTCCTAAATCAATTAAATCATTTAATAACTGTTTAGAGTTCGTCATATTAAAGTTTCCTGCAACAATTAAACTTTGATGCCTCCAATTACTTTGACGTAAAAATGGATGAACACTCTCTATAGAGTTTTTACCGAATGTACCGTAACGAACATGCCCTAAAAATAGGTTTCCAATGTAAGGTACATTTTCTTCTTGCCATTTTACATCATCAACCTTATCTGGGTTCTCTTCAAAAACTCCATTGATTCTATGGTTGATTTTTCCGAAAATATCTTGGATTGGTTGTGATTGGTTGGAGCGGATTCTACTTATGTATCTTGTTCCAGGCTCTACATTAAATTTTATACTTGCTAATCCAGCACCGTCTTGTCCTCTATTGTGCTGTTTTTCCATTAACAGGTACATTTTATTTACACCATAAAACGCGGTACCATATTTATCTTTATAGTACTGTAATGGTTTTTTTAAACGAACCATTGCAATTCCGCATTCGTGTTTAATAGCGTCACTCATTTAATTTCAAGTATTTAGTTGTGTTGTAGTTTTGTGTGTTGTATAAAAAAATCCGCAGCAAAAAGCGCGGATTTATAGTTTATGATAGTGCTATATCAAATTGTGTTAATTCTTTAAACGCTTTTAAGCGCGCTTGTACCTCTTCGCTAGTTAACGCCTCCATACGCTGTGTTCCGAATTTTTCAACACAGAACGATGCTAAATTAGATCCGTAAATAATTGCACTCTTCATATTCTCGAATGAAATATCTTCTGTTTTAGCTAGATATCCACAGAAACCTCCTGCAAATGTATCTCCAGCCCCTGTTGGATCAAATACTTCTGCTAGTGGTAATGCTGGTGCAAAGAACATGTTTCCTTCATTAAACAATAAAGCTCCGTGTTCTCCTTTTTTAATTACAACGTATTTTGGTCCCATTTCGTGAATCTTCTTTGCTGCATTTACCAAAGAGTACTCCCCGCTTAACTGGCGTGCTTCCTCATCGTTAATTGTAATAACATCTACACGTTTTAAAACTTCATGTAAATCGTTTAATGCTATATCCATCCAAAAGTTCATAGTGTCTAACACTACTAACTTAGGTCTTTCATTCATTTGATCTAATACCGATGCTTGTGTTAATGGGTGCAAATTACCTAACATTACAATCGGCGCATCTTTAAAAGATTCTGGAACTACAGGTTGAAAATGCTCTAACACATTCAGTTCAGTTACTAAAGTATCGCGAGAGTTCATATCGTTATGATACTTTCCACTCCAAAAGAAAGTTTTTCCTTCTTTTACTATTTCCACTCCATCAGTATTAATTCCTTTATCGTTCATCATATCTATGTATGACTGTGGAAAATCTCCTCCAACTACAGAAACTACTCCTGTTTGCACTCCAAACTGTGAAGCTGCTAATCCTACAAAAGTTCCTGACCCTCCTAAGATTTTATCAGTTTTTCCAAATGGTGTTTCTATAGCGTCAAATGCTACTGTTCCTACTGCTAATAATTTACTCATAACTCTACTTAATATTCCTTTACCTAAGGAAATCTATTTGTTTCTTTAAGTCTCTATAAATTACTAAGACTTAAAATTTTACTAATTCTACTCATTAAGGCTTAAACTCTCATGTCAACTGCCTTTTTTGTCGTAATTTTGCGTCTTTAATTAAAAACGGTCTTTTTGACTTTGCAAAAATAGTTTTAAAAAATGACTATCAAAGAAATACAAGAAGAAATTATTGACGAGTTTTCTATGTTTGAAGACTGGATGGAGCGTTATGAGTACATTATTGAACTAGGTAAATCGCTACCATTAATAGACGAAGCATACAAATTAGATGAAAACCTAATTAAAGGATGTCAATCGAAAGTATGGTTACACTCTGAGTTAAAAGGTGACACTATTGAGTTTACTGCCGATAGTGATGCTATTTTAACAAAAGGAATTGTGGCTTTATTATTGAGGGTATTTTCTGACCAAACACCTAAGGCCATTTTAGACGCCGATACTGAATTTATAGACGAAATTGGCTTAAAGGAACATTTGAGCCCTACACGTGCTAACGGATTAGTATCAATGGTAAAACAAATTAAAATGTACGCAATTGCGCAACAAAGCAAGTTAGCGAATTAAAAGAAGTTTAGAATTATGACTGAAGATAAATTAGAAGAATTAGGAGATAAAATAGTTCGTGTATTAAAAACCATTTTCGACCCTGAAATACCTGTTGACATATATGAACTAGGTTTAATTTATGATGTTTTTATATCAGAAGAGAATGATGCCAAAATATTAATGACATTAACTTCTCCTAACTGTCCTGTTGCTGAAACATTACCTGTTGAAGTAGAGGAAAAAGTAAAAACTTTGAAAGAAATCAACAACTGTGAGGTTGAAATCACTTTTGATCCAACTTGGACTCAAGACATGATGAGTGAAGAAGCAAAATTAGAATTAGGAATGCTATAAGGCCTTTGATATAACTATTAAAAACACAAAGCGTACAACTTTTAAACTTTTCAACTAAATATGGCAGAAGAAATTATAAATAGAGTTGCTAACAGTAAGCTTACTACGATAGATTTAGAAGATTTTTACCCTAAAGGTAAGCGTGTAGTGTTTGATATTAAAAATTGGTTGTTTGAAGAATTGATTCTTCGTGAAAAGGATTTTAGAGAATCTGTAAAAAATCATGACTGGACTCAATACCAAGATAGTTATGTTTCATTAACCTGTTCCACTGATGCCATTATTCCTTCTTGGGCTTATCTTTTATTGACTACTGAACTTACTCCTTTTGCTAAAAAAGTTGTTGTTGGTGACTTAATATTATTAGAAACTGTAATATATCAAGAGATTATTCACAAGCTAGACACTTCTGAATATAAGGACAAGCCTGTAATAATTAAAGGGTGTGCAAATAAGCCTATACCACCATCAGCATATACCTTATTAATTGAAAAAATCAAACCTGTAGCTAAAACCATCATGTTTGGTGAAGCTTGTTCAACAGTACCGCTTTATAAGAGAAAAAGATAATTAAACTCATAGAACTCCTCAATTTAATAACAAATGAAAAAACTGTTCTTAATCCTGTTTTCTTGTTACTCTTTTTCTATAGTTTCACAAGAAACTAAAAAAGATAGTATTTCTACTGTAGGTTTACAAAACTCACCTTTAGACACTAGTTTTGCTTTCTATATATTTAATAGACGAGTATTTGCAGAACCTCTGGTCAAAAAGAATCCTCCCAAAAAATGGACTGTTGTAGGAAAATATACTTTTCTTTTCAATCAATCATCTTTTTCTAATTGGGCAGCAGGTGGAAATAACACCGTTGCTGGAAATATGACACTTGGTTATGATTTTAACTACAAAAGAAAAAAGTGGAACTGGGATAATAAAGTTATTTCTGCTTATGGAATTAGTTATGTAGATGGTCAAGGAGTAAGAAAAACAGAAGATCAATTTGAATATAACTCTTTACTTGGTTTAAGAACTTCAAAACTATGGTTTTTCTCATTTTTTAGTAATTTTAAAACGCAGTACACCAGAGGTTATGATTATAAACAAGAACCAAAGCTAGCTGTTTCAGATTTCTTTTCTCCTGCATATTGGAGTTTTGGCCCTGGTATGTTATGGAAAAAAAATGATGATGCAAGAATAAACGTTGCTCCTGCTTCAGCTCGTTACACATTTGTTTCAGATGAGTTTTCAGGAAAGTATGGTGTAGATGAAGGTAAGAATATAAATTTCAGTTTAGGTTTCAACCTTTCAGCTTATTTTAAAAGCGAAATAATGAAAGATGTTACCATGGAAAGCATTGTAGCAGTATATTCTGATTATTTGAACAAACCACAAAACATTGATATCGATTATCAATTAAACATCTTTGTTAAAATTAATAAAAACCTGTCTACAAACCTTGGCTTACACGCCATTATTGATGACGATGCTTCAAGCAAAGTACAATTTAAAGAAGTGTTTGGTCTTGGTTTAAATTATATTTTTCATAAGACGTGACTTTTGGCGTAATGTTATTGTCTAACCCCTAGGTTAAGCGTACATTCGCGCCCTCAAAAATTAATTTAAAACTATTAAAATGAAAAAATTATTAGCTATTGCTGTTTTGTTTGGAGCACTAACAGTTAACGCTCAAGAAGAAAAAAAAGAAGAACCTAAAGAAGGATGGAAAAGAAGCGGTAACATTTCTTTTTTATTCAACCAATCTGCTTTTAATAATTGGTTAGCTGGTGGTACAAATAACATTTCTGGTACTATTGGATTAAACTATGATTTTAATTACACCAAAGGTGATTGGACTTGGGATAATAAATTAATTGCTTCTTACGGTTTAACAAAGTTAAAAGGAGAAGAAGTACAAAAAACAGATGACCGTTTAGAGTTAAACTCTTTATTAGGAAAAAAAGCCGGCGGATATTGGTATTACTCTGCTTTTTTCAACTTTAAGACTCAAATGTCTTCAACCTATGTTTCTGGCGAGCAAACATCTCATTTCTTTTCTCCTGCATACTTCCAATTTGGACCTGGTATGCTTTGGAAAAAACATGACAATTTAAAAGTAAACATCGCTCCTGCAACTTCTAAGTTAATATATGTACACAAACACTTGACTGATTTTGGACCTGCTTTTGGAGTAGAGCAAAACGAAACTACTCGTTATGAACTAGGTGCTGCAGTTAATGCCTATTACAAATTAGATGTAATGAAAAATGTGTCTGTAGAAAATATATTGAACTTATACAGTAACTACTTGGAAGATTTTCAAAATGTAGATATTGACTACACTGTTAACGTAGTAATGAAAGTTAACAAATACTTATCTGCGAATCTTTCTATGCAAGCTATTTATGACGACAACGCCTTTAGAGGATTCCAAACGAGAGAAGTGTTTGGTCTAGGAGTAAATTACGGTTTCTAGAAAAACAAAACATAATAGTAAAGCCTCAAGAATATATTCTTGAGGTTTTCTTTTTTACGTATTTTAGCCTAAAAATTTTAACGAATGACATTATTAATTGTTTACGCCACCTTATCTATATTTTTCTCTTTTTTATGCTCTATATTAGAAGCTGTACTACTAAGTGTTACCCCTACTTTTGTGAATGTTAAAAAGAAAGAAGAAAAAGCTTACGCAAACGATCTTGAAGCTTTAAAAAAAGACGTTGACAAGCCTCTTATTGCTATCTTAACAGTAAACACCATAGCCCATACAGTAGGAGCTATCTTAGTTGGTGCTCAAGCAAAGAAAATATTTAACGACGAAGGAAACGGTGTTTTTATCGTTTCTGCTATAATGACTATTTTAATTTTAGTAGCATCTGAAATTATTCCTAAAACTATCGGAGCAACTTATTGGAAATCTCTAGCTGGTTTTACAACCAAGGCCTTAAATGTGCTAATTTTCTTCTGTAAATACACTGGTATTATATGGGTACTTCAATTATTTACTAAACTATTTGGTAAAGGAGCACATGGTGAAAGTGTTTTAAGTAGAGAAGATTTTTCCGCCATGACCGATATTGCTGAGCAAGAAGGTGTTTTTCATGAAAGTGAAGGTAAAGTAATTAGAAACATGCTAAACTTTAAAGAAGTTCAAGCTAAACATATTATGACACCTCGTACGGTACTTACTACTGCTGACGAAAACCAAAGCATTGAATCGTTTTTTAATGAAAATAGACCTTTACGCTTTTCTAGAATACCTGTGTATGCTGAAAATCCAGACAACATAACTGGATATGTTTTAAAGGATCAGTTGTTGCTTTCTTTGGTTGACAACAAAGGAAACGAACCTTTAAAAACAATTAAAAGAGAAATTATTATTGCTAGCAGAGAGCTTTCTATTCCTAATTTATTTGAAAAGTTAATTGAGCAAAGAGAGCATTTAGCTTTAGTTGTAGATGAATATGGAGCAGTTAGCGGTTTAGTAACTCAAGAAGACGTTATAGAAACCCTTTTAGGCTATGAAATAATGGATGAGAGTGACAATGTAGCAAACCTACAAAGTTTGGCTAGAAAAAGCTGGGAACAGCGTGCTAAACGATTAGGGATAATTAATGACTCTGAAAACGAATAGTAAACTTACAAGTTTATAAAATAAAAAAAGGCGTGAATTAATTCACGCCTTTTTTTATTTTATAGTAAACTATTTCTAGTCATTAATTGTCCAAGAAACATAGTACATAGAACCAATTAATCCTGATCCTGGTGCAACCATATATTCGTTACCAGTTAAGTTCGTTCCTCCTAATTTAAATCTTGATTTAATAGCAGGCACTCTATAGTTTATTTGTGCATCTAATACAGTTCTTGCATCTACTGTATCATCTAAGAAACTTGACTGCCAATAGAACTCATCTTGCCATCTTAAATTCACATTAAACCCAAAATTTTTAAACAAGTTCGGATTTCCAAACATTACTTTTACTTGATGTTCTGGAGTATTAAATCCTGCTTTAAAAGTTGGATCATCACTTTGATCAAAAACTAATTTTGAATATGTATAGTTGGCTCCTAAGTTAAACGTCTTAAATACTTTTGTATTTAACCCTACACCTACACCATACGAATCAACATTAGCTGATGTATTTGTATTAAGTACAAATGATGTATAATCTCCATTATCTATTGCTGCATCAGCTTGTGCATCTGGTGTTCCATCTGCTTCTAAAGTTCCATAATTAGCTACAATAACATCTTTGAATGCTACAAAGTCGTTATACTGGTTATAATAACCATTTATATCCAATTCTAATATATTTCTACTATTTAAGTCGATAATACTTCTATATCCAACTTCGTATGAAGTAACCTTTTCTGGTTTAATTGGATTCACGTCAAGTTTAACTCTATTATCTGTTCCAACTAAAGCATTTCCAAAAGCTTGTCTACCTGTAATTACACTAGTAGAGCCATCTTGATTAGCTACTATAGTAGAAAAACGATCTAAGTTTTCTTGAGAAGTACCTAAGATATACTTACTTGGACCTGAACGTAATCCAAAGTATTGCTCTAAAGTACTAGGGTTTCTAAATCCTGTTTGATAAGAAGCTCTTAAAATATGGTTTTTTGATTCACCTAAAGAATAGTTTAACGCTACCCTTGGTGAGAAGTTTCCTTCAAAGTTTTTAGATTTATCATAACGAACAGATCCAGTAAACTTTAATCTATCATCTAAAAATTTCTTTTGAATTTGAGAGTAAACCCCAACCATATCAAACTCTATACTACTATTTTCATCTGTAAATAAAGTTCCGTTTGAGTTAATATCAAATTTACGGTAAGAACCTCCTACTTGAATCTCTCCCCAACGAATTAAATCCTTGAAGTTATAATTAGCATCAAAGTGATAAAAAGAAGTTTCGTCTTTTATCCCTGCTCCTCCTTTGTTTATTGGAGTATTGATTACTTCTTCTAAAGCTGTTTTAAACTCAGGTGACCCAGGAACATATCTGTTTCTATTAGCAAACCTTCTTGCATCAGCATCATTAAGAGGTGTATACCCAGGAACCGTTATTGCTCCACTATATATACCTGCATATTCTTGATACCAGTTTTGCGTTGGGTTGTACTTTTCATTTAAAGCAATTGCTGCAAATCGTAAATCGTGACTTTTTCCTGAATCATTTCCTGTATAATATCCTCTTACAAAGAAATTTTTCCCTATAAGTTCTAATTTATACTGCTCAATAAAGTATCCTTTTTGAGAGAATCTATTTGTTCCTTGATATGTGTTATCTCCACGAGAAAAACGAGAATTTAATACAATCTCTAATGCATCATTTGCCCATGGTCTGATGTGTATAGATCCATCAAATTTTAAGTTATAACCATTATAGTTAGTTAAGTCAGCTTCATTGTACCCTGTTCTACTTACATCCAAAGAAGGTAATGCTGAATTTAAATCATTTAAGTTAAAATTAAAATCATCACCATATACATTTACACCATCATAATCAGTATTTGTATTTCTATCTCCATCAATAGCTACTCCACCAATTCCTGTTGTATTTCTAGTATCAACAGCATGCCATTCTTCAGCAGAGAAATAAGTTAAGTTTGCTTTAGCAGCAACATAATCATTAAACTTATATGCCATACGAATTCCTGCGTCATAAAAAGGATTATTACCTGCTGCTTCTTGTGACATAGTACCTGTTTTAATATAAGTACTAATACCCGCATCATCAAAAGGATTTCTACTTCTCATTAACAAAATACCGTTAAAGGCGTTTGCCCCATATAAAGCAGAAGAAGCTCCAGGTAGAATTTCAACATTCTTAACATCTAAATCAGACAATCCTAGAATGTTTCCTGCTGAGAAGTTCAGTGCTGGTATTGATGTTTCTACTCCATCAACTAACTGTACAAATCGAGTATTATCAAAAGTAGAAAAACCACGAGAGTTTACAGATTTAAATCCGTAATTCGCCTCACGCGACTCAATTCCTTTTAAGTTTGTTAATCCGTCATAAAATGAAACAGAAGTATTTCTCTTAACATCAACAATACCCATTCTTTCAATAGTTACTGGAGATTCGATAACTCGTTCAGGAGATCTAGATGCTGAAATTACAACTTCATCTAATGCTACACTTTCTTTTAATATTACATTTACTTCTTGATCTTGTGAAGTAACTTCTATGATTTCTGTTTTATATCCAAAAGCAGAAACTTGTATAGTTATAGGGTAGGTTGACTTAACTTGTAACGTAAATTTTCCTTCAAAATCAGAAGTTGCTCTTGCTTCTCCTGAAAGAATTACTGCATTTGGAAAAGGCTCCAAGTATTCGTCGTAAATTTTTCCATTTACTGTAGTTTGTGCATAAATAGCCATACTACACACTACCAAAACTATGGATAGTAGTTTTTTAAACATAATGTTTATTTTAATTGATTTGTATTAAGTTATTATTGGTTTATTTACTCATCTAGAGCAAACATAATAGGGAATCCGTATTTTACAGAGGTTTCATCTCCTGACTTTTTAGCAGGCACAAACTGTGGTAATTGAGATACCACACGAATAGCTTCGTTGTTTAGTAGCTCTCCATTTTTTGGTCCTAAAGTTTTAATATTCTTAACCTGACCATTTTTATCAATAATAAAACGCACCCAAACTTCTCCTTGAATAGATTCTTTTACCGCTTGACTAGGGTATCTGAAGTGTTTTTGAATATGCTTTACCATTTCAACATTAAAACAATCTAACCTTTCATTTTTCTTTGCCTTTTTACATGCAGTAAACAAAGGGATTCTATCAACTGTAGTAAATTTTTCAGCTTTTCTTACTTCTTCTGCTGATAGTTTACTTGTTATGTTTTCAAGATTATTTTTAAAGGTTAAAGGTTGATTCAATTCTTCTTGAGGAGTTGTACTTTCTAATGCCGCAGTTCCTGCTCCCGATAATTCCGTAGCACTTGAAACCACTTTCTTTTTTGATATTTCTCTCTTTTTTAAATACCTTCTATTAGCAGATACTTTTACAGAGATTTGTCGTGTACCTTTATTCTTCTTGTCTTTTGGAGCAATAGTACATTTTGTTATACTATTTAAATCTACTAAAGACTCTTCAGGGGTTTCACATACTTCACGTTGCGACACAACATTAGTAGCATAAAAACAAACTAATGTAATAACTAAAATAATTTTTCTCATACCTAAGGGGTTTAACATTTTTTCAATCAACTAATTATAGTTCATTATTTGTGAAAAACATGGCGTGCAAAGGTATTCTTTTTTTTACATAAAATAAATTATTTTAACACACTAATATTCAGAGCTATTTAAGCTAAAGTTCATAGGAAAGCTGTATGCTACTCTTGTATTTTTTCCTTGTTGTTTCCCTGGTGTAAAATTTGGAAGTAATAACACAATTCTTTTTGCCTCTTTTTTTAAGATTTCATGTGCATTTACTCCTTCCGTTTTAATATCTGTCACTTTTCCTGTTTCATCAATTACAAAACTTACTAGTACTTCTCCTTCAATTCCTTTATCTAAGGCTTCTTCAGGGTATTTTAATGTATTAATTATATGGTTTTGCATTTCATAATTAAAACAGTCTACTTTATCCATTAAAGGATCAGCACAAGATAAAAACATAGGAATTTCATCTACTACATCAAAAGAAGTAGCTTTTTTAATTAATTTTCTTGTAATTGGAAATATATCATACAAGCGACATGAAGCTAAGTCACTAGTTGTTTTAATCAATTTAATTTTGTTAGCTTCTATATCATTAGCTAAACTAACAACTTTTTCAAAGTAAACACGTTTTCTAAAATGCCTTCTACTAGAAATTGTAGTTACAACAGTAGGAGTTACCTCACTACTTTTTTCTACTTTTTTTTCTACTAAACACTTGTCTACAACGTTTACATCTACTGAATGGGAAGTTTCAGATGTACATTTCTCTTGTGCTATAGTAAATTGTAAACCACAACATAGTAACAAGAGGGTAATTATATTTTTCATCATGATCTATTCAGATTAACACATGGTAACTCAAAAAGAGCGGACATTTCACCTGGTCTTAAATTCATTATTTAAAACTTTATGAATACTTGGTAAGTTAGCTGGTTAAATAAGATTAATTTACTTACGTAAGTTTTAGGATTTCTTATTAACTAATTGATCTAATGAAAATCGTCTAGATTTTGTTTGTGAAGTTTTATTATTTTTCATTTTCAGGGGGATAAAATGGTTAAAAATATTAATTTACAATGCTTTATAAAACACAGAAAAAACTATGTTAGCGAATATAAATATAATAAAAAAGAACTTAAAGTTGCAATTCTTTAAGTTCTTTTTAAGTTATGGCTGTGTTTTTTTACTGTAAAAAACTAATATTCTTGGTATAAGAAATCATTATATGGAAAGCGCTGAATGTGTATTTTTTTCACTTCTTCATACACTTTATCTTTAAAATTCTCTAGGTTATCTTTATTTAATGCTGAAATAAAAATACTCTCTGTTTCTAAATCATTCATCCATGTTCTTTTCCAATCTTCTAACGTATAATGTTCTTTTGTTTTTTCTGTAACTAAGTCATCTTCATCAATAGTTTCATGAGTATAGGCATCTATTTTATTAAATACCATAACAGTAGGTTTGTCTTTACTATCAATCTCATCTAAAATTTTATTTACAGAAGCAATATGATCTTCAAAATTGGGGTGTGATATATCTACTACATGTAATAATAAATCAGCTTCACGAACTTCGTCTAAGGTAGATTTGAACGACTCTACTAATTGAGTTGGTAACTTTCTTATAAACCCAACAGTATCTGTCATTAAAAAGGGAATATTCTTTATTACTACTTTTCTTACTGTAGTATCAAGTGTTGCGAACAACTTATTTTCTGCAAACACCTCACTTTTACTCACTACATTCATTAAAGTAGATTTACCAACATTGGTATATCCTACCAAAGCAACACGAACCATTTTGCCACGATTTTTACGTTGCACAGACATTTGTTTGTCAATAGTTACCAGCTTCTTTTTTAATAGCGAGATTTTATCACGAATAATACGACGGTCTGTTTCTATTTCTGTTTCCCCAGGTCCACGCATACCAATCCCTCCTTTTTGTTTATCAAGGTGTGTCCACATTCTTGTTAATCGAGGTAATAAATATTGATATTGCGCTAGCTCTACCTGTGCTTTTGCCGAACTCGTTTGTGCTCTGCTGGCAAAAATATCTAGTATTAAGTTGGTTCTATCTAAAATTTTACAATCTAAAAAACGCTCAACATTTCTAAGTTGAGCTGGTGATAGCTCATCATCAAAAATGGCCGTTCCAATATCATTTGACTCTATATACGCTTTTACATCTTCTAACTTTCCTGTTCCTATAAAAGTTTTTGGGTGTGGTTTGTCTAGTTTTTGAACAAAACGTTTAACAGCTACTCCTCCAGCTGTAAGCGTTAAAAACTCTAGTTCATCAAGATATTCTTCTGATTTCTTTTCATCTTGATGTTGGGTTATAATACCTATTAAAACCGCTTTTTCTGATATGGCTTCTCTTGTTTCTATCATACATTGCAAAAGTACAAATTTATCAACGCATGTTTTTAACTTTCTTTTGGTATTAAAATCACTACAACAGCTTTTTTATAGTAGTTTTCAATATGGGTAAAACGTCTTTTTCAAACCACTGGTTTTTAGTTAACCAAAACCTATTTCTTGGTGATGGGTGAGGTAACACAAAATAACTGGGTAAATACTCTTCAAAGTTATTCACTGTCTCAGTAAGTGTCCTTTTTGCTTGCTCTTTTAAGTAGTAGTTTTGAGCATACATTCCTATTAAAATAACCAGCTTTACATTAGACATTTCTTCTAGTAATGGTTGATGCCATTTCGGGGCACATTCTTTTCTAGGTGGCAAATCTCCTGATTTTCCTTTTCCTGGATAACAAAAACCCATTGGAATTATTCCAAAATTGTTGGTGTTGTAAAACTGCTCATCAGTAACATCCAGCCATTTTCTAAGTTGTTTTCCGCTAGCATCATCCCAAGGAATTCCAGATTTGTGTACTTTGATTCCTGGTGCTTGACCTACAATAATAATTTTTGACTTTTTATTAGCTAAAATCACAGGGTTAGGCTCTATATGTTCCTCACATATTTTACATTCTTTTATTTTCCTTAGAAGATTCTCCACACTGTAAAGTTAATATTTATGCATAAAAAAACACTCGATTACAATGTAATCGAGTGTTTTTAACTTTAACTATTTAAGTCTTAATTGTTAATTGCATAACTAGCACCATTACCTAAATCTGATAAAAATGCCATAATAGTTTTCATTAATTTTTTTCCTTTTTTGGTTAGTAGTTGTCTTTTCATTTTTTTAGATATTTTATTAATTTCCCTGAGGTAAAATTAACATACAACTATCTGAAAACTAATAGGGTTTTTACCCTTTTCAATCTACTAAACCACTCTTTTTCTATCAGTGAAAAAGGAGAATTAACACCAGAAAATTATAGATGTTAGTAATATCGTATTTATAAAATCTTTATAAAATCATCGAAAGCAACATAATAGGGTTTGTTTTTAAAAACTGGTAAATCTACACTTTCAGCATTTGCAATTCCTATACCTGCATACCAAACCTTAGCATTTTGTTTTTCTGCATGCTTTTTAAATGTTTCCATCCACAATACATCATACTCTTGTGGTGACTGAATATTATTAGTAGTCTTTACTAAAACAAATATGGTAGGTTCTTCTTTTTTATACAACACGAACTGCGGATATCTTTTTAACTCACTGTTTATTGCAATAAACTCATAGCCCATTTCTTGTAACTTTTTACCTACAATGTTCATCCCTAAATTATGAAGTTCTTGTTCTGTAAGTGCTTGCATTATTTTCGTTTCTTATTGCGTTTGTTATAGTTTTTGTCTCCTCTTGTTTTAGGTTTTTTATACTTCTTAGCAATTTCTCTTCTGTATGAACCTCCTTGGTTTGTTTTTTTATTCTTTTCCTTTTTCTCATGAAAAGCAGGTCCTGGAATATATTCTTGTGACGTTCTATTCTTATTGACCTCTCTATCTTCTTTTGGGCGCTCTTCTTCAGTTAATTCTTTTGAGATTTCTACCTGTTCTGGAATTTCTAACTTCGGAATCGTGTAATCCATCAATTCCTCAATTCTTTGTTTAGCTTCCTGCTCTTTTTCTGTAGCAAATAAAATAGCTTTTCCTTCTCGTTCTGCACGTCCTGTACGACCTATTCTGTGCATGTAGTTTTCAGGGAAGTGTGGTACGTTAAAATTTATTACATGTGTTACTTCTTCTAAATCTAATCCACGTGCAATTACATCGGTAGCTATTAAAATTCGTTTTTCTCCTTGGTTGAATTGCTCTATAGAACGTAAACGATAATTTTGCGTTTTGTTTGAATGAATTACGCAAGCTTGTGATGGATACTCTTCTGCAACACAATCAAACAACCTGTCTGCATTTCGCTTATTAGGCGCAAACACTAACACTTTACTAAACTCTGATTTATCAAATAATAAATAGTTTAATAAATTGACTTTTGTGTAAAAATTAGGAACATCATAACTCGTTTGCTGAATATTGTCTAGTGGTGTTCCACTAACTGCAATCGCTATTTTATGTGGAGCGATAAAGAAATCGTCAATTAAAGCTTCCACATCCTCCGTCATGGTTGCTGAAAACATGATGTTTTGACGTCTTTGAGGTAATAAATCAAAAATGTTTAACAACTGAAAGCGAAACCCTAAATCAAGCATTACATCTACTTCATCAATTACTAATTTCTGAATAGATTTTAACTTTAAAACATTACTCAACGCCAAATCGTACAAACGCCCTGGAGTAGCTACAATAATATCTGCTCCTTGCATTACTGCTTCTTTATGACGGTTTAAATTCACACCTCCATAAACACCAACAGTACGAAGCGTAATGTATTTTGCTAACTTTTCAATTTCTTCTACCACCTGCACTACTAATTCTCGTGTAGGTACTAAAATCATCACTCTTGGATGTTGTTGCTTCGAAAACTTCAAATCTCGAAGTATTGGCAATAAATAACCAAAGGTTTTACCTGTACCTGTTTGTGCAATACCCACCACATCTTTTCCTGAACGAATTACAGGAAATGCTTCTTCTTGAATTGGTGTTGGATTTACAAAACCTAATTCTTCAATTGAGTTTCTAAGTGGATTTGATAAGTCTAAATCTTGAAAAGTCGTCATTAACAATAATTTGCTGCAAAGGTACAACCAATATTTTGTATATTTAAAGGAGTAAATCCTTTTTGATTATGGAAATACCTAAACGATTAGAACAAGCGCTTATTAAGCTTTATAATGCTTTTCATAACGATGAATTGAATCCTGAATGTTGTTCAGCATGTACGGTTGGGAATATTTTAGATAATCGAGATAGCTGGAAACACCTAACAAATGGTCATGGTTCTTTGAGATTAAGCTATGTGGGTAGGGTACATCAAAATTTAGGCAGAAAGTTTAATGGTTATACTCCACTTGAGCTATTACACATTGAAAAAATATTTTTAGAAGCATGTGGTTTTGTTGTTCCATTATGTCATTACAATCCAAAACCTCAAAATCCTACTAATAAAGAAAGATTATTTAATGGTTTATGCGCTGTAGTTTCACAACTATGTGAATTCGAAGGAATAGCTAACGTTATGGATTATGCTAGAGTTTTTGAATATGAACAAGGTAGTCCTGTATATAAATTTGATGTAATTTATGAATAGTACTGTTTTCTAAAAACGTTCTCCTGCTCTTATTACATCTAAAACTTATCTTTTTAAATATAAAAAAACCGATACAAATTTGTATCGGTTTTTATATATAAAAACACTGAGTGTCTATCCTCCAAAGTCATCAAAACGAATGTTTTCGTCATCTAAACCAAAATCTTCACCCATTTTTTGTACTGCTTTGTTCATTAATGGTGGTCCACAGAAATATAATTCTAAATCCTCAGGACTTTCATGTTTAGATAAATATTGGTCTATTACAACTTGGTGAATAAACCCAACAAAACCATCTCCGCTTTCATCATTAATATCTTTTTTAACCTTCCAGTTATCTTCTTCTAATGGCTCAGATAATGCCAAGTAGAATTTAAAGTTTGGAAAATCTTTTTCTAACGCTCTAAAGTAGTGAATGTAGAATAATTCTGCTTTAGAACGACCTCCGTACCAGTATGTTACTTTTCTACCAGTCTTTAAAGTTCTAAATAAATGATAAATATGTGAACGCATTGGTGCCATACCAGCTCCACCACCTACATATAACATTTCAGCTTCAGAATCATTGATGAAGAATTCACCATAAGGTCCAGAAATAGTTACTTTATCTCCTGGCTTTTGATTAAAGATATAAGAAGATGCCACCCCTGGATTTACATCCATCCATCCGCCTTTAGCACGGTCAAAAGGAGGTGTTGCTACACGAACATTTAACATGATTTCTCTTCCTTCTGCAGGGTAAGAAGCCATAGAGTATGCTCTCTCTACAGTTTCTTCATTCTTCATTACTAATGGCCTTAGGTTAAATTTATCCCAATCAGCCTCAAATTTATCAGGTTCACCTGGATGATCTTGCGGATGTGCAGAAATATCCATATCAGCATATTTTACTTCACATGGTGGTATTTCAATTTGAATATACCCTCCTGCTTTATAATCCATTTCTTCTGGAATCTCAACTACAAACTCCTTAATAAAGGTTGCTACGTTATAGTTTCTTACAACAGTTGCTTCCCACTTCTTAATTCCGAAAATTTCTTCTGGAATAGAGATATCCATATCTTGTTTTACTTTTACCTGACATGCTAAACGGATACCGTGTTGTAATTCTTTACGTGTAAAGTGTGGTGTTTCTGTAGGTAAAGCTTCTCCTCCACCAGAGTTAACGTGACACTCACATTGTACACAAGAACCACCACCACCACAAGCTGATGGTAAGAAGATTTTTTCATTACCTAAGGTAGATAATAAAGTTCCTCCTGATGCTACTTCTATTGTTTTTTCACCATTGATTGTAATCTTTACAGGTCCAGATGGTGCCAATTTTTGCTTAACAAATAATAATAAAGCTACTAAAACCAAGATTACCGCTAAAAACGCTAATACTGTAATAGCAACTGTTCCTCCTGTGCTTACTTCTAAAAATACCATTATTCTGTAATTTCTTTAGTGTTATTAGCTAATTCATCTGCTTTCTCTTCAGTCTTTTCAGTTTCCTCTACTACCTTTTCTTCAACTTCTTTCTTTTCAACCTTAACTTCAGCAGTTTCTTCTTTTTTACCTGCATCATCACCTCCAGTTAACATTCCACCGAAACTCATAAATCCGATAGCCATTAAACCTGTAATAATGAATGTAATACCTAAACCTCTTAATGCTGGTGGCACAGATGAGTATCTGATTTTTTCACGAATAGCTGCAATTGCTAAAATTGCTAAAAACCATCCGATTCCTGAACCAATACCGTACGTAAATGATAAACCTAATGTTGGAATTTCACGAGATTGCATAAATAAAGATCCTCCTAAAATTGCACAGTTTACTGCAATTAACGGTAAGAAAATACCTAAAGAGTTATATAATGCTGGTGCGAATTTTTCAACAATAATTTCTACTAATTGTACCATGGTTGCAATTGTTGCAATAAACATGATAAATGATAAGAAACTTAGGTCATAATCTACATACTCTTCTCCTAACCACTTTAAAGCTCCAGGTTGTAATAAGTATTGATCTAACAACCAGTTTACTGGTACTGTAACTGCTAATACAAAGATTACTGCAGCTCCTAAACCTACGGCTGTTGATACTTTTTTAGATACAGCAAGGTAAGAACACATTCCTAAGAAGGTAGCAAATACCATGTTATCTATAAATATCGATTTGAAAAATAATTCTATATGTTCCATTTTCTATATTTTTAATGAACACTAACTTAGGTTAGTCTTCTACTAATGCTTTATTTCTTGTACGTTGTACCCAAATAATAATACCTACAACGATTAATGCCATTGGTGATAATAACATAAACCCGTTGTTTTCATATCCTAAAGCATACAATCCTGTTTTTTCGATAGGATCTCCTAGTACTTTAAATCCTAATAAAGTACCTGAACCGAATAACTCTCTAAAGAAACCTACAATAATTAAGATTACTGCATATCCTAAAGCATTTCCTATACCATCTAAAAACGATCTCCATGGTCCATTACCTAAAGCAAATGCTTCAAAACGTCCCATAATAATACAGTTGGTAATAATTAACCCAATAAATACCGATAAGGTTTTACTTAAATCGTATGCAAATGCTTTTAGCACTTGGTCTACAATAATTACTAATGTAGCTACTACGATTAACTGTACAATAATTCTAATTTTTGATGGAATAATATTTCTCATTAACGAGATTACTACATTCCCTACTCCTAATACAAATAATACCGATATAGACATTACAATAGAAGCTTTTAACTCTGCTGTAATTGCTAATGCAGAACAAATACCTAATACCTGAATTGTAATTGGGTTATTATCTGCTAATGGATCAGTAATTAATGCTGCGTCTTTTTTTGATAAAAGTCCCATATTTATTTTAATGTTTTAAAGTAAGGTACGTATAAACCTAATTCAGATTTAATCATTGCAGCTACTCCGTCACCAGTTATAGTTGCTCCTGCAATTGCATCTACCTCGTTATCATTTTTATCTTCATTCTTTGGATCGTTATTAGATTTAGAAACTGCAATTCCTTTAAAAGAACCGTTGTTCATTAAATCTTCTCCAATAAAATCGTCCATAAAGTAACGTTGCTTAATGTTAGCTCCTAAACCTGGTGTTTCTCCTTTATGATCGAAGAAAACTCCTTGAACTACCATATTTTTATCCATTGCAACATATCCCCAAATAGCATCCCAAAGACCTTTACCTCTAATTGGAGCGATATAAAAAGTTTTACCTTCTTTTTCACCTACAAATAATGGTAGTTTTCTTGTTTTACCTTCTTTAGCTGCTGTTTGTTGCTTTTTAACATCAATTAAATACGCTTTAGCATCTTCAGAAACGTTATCACCTTCAATTACTAATTGTTTTTTAATGTATTTAGCAAACTCTTCTGCTACTTTATCTTTTGAAACAAACTCTACACTTGTTTCATCATTCTCGTTAACACCCATTGCATACAAAATATTTTGCTGCTTCTCGATACGTTTATTAGCATCGATTGTTGGGCGAAGTGATGACGCTGTAAAAGCTAACAACGCACCTACTACTAACACCATTCCTATGGCGAAAAGTACCGTATATAAATTACTATCTGTCTTCTTACTCATAATTAGGCAGTTTTAGCTTTTAAACGTTTTAATCTTCTCTTAACATTACCTTGAACTACGTAATGATCAATTGTTGGAGCAAATACGTTCATTAATAAAATTGCTAACATTACTCCTTCTGGGTATGCTGGGTTGAATACACGAATCATAATTGAAATAAATCCAATTAAGAATCCATAAATCCACTTTCCTTTGTTAGTTTGCGATGCTGTTACTGGGTCTGTTGCCATATATACAGCTCCAAATGCAAATCCTCCAATTAATAAATGCTTCCAGAAATCTAAGCTCATTAATCCGTAAAACTTACTTGTTTCACCAATCCATCCCATATCAATTATTTGGTTGAAGATGAATCCCATTACTAAAGCTCCGATAACTGCAGATAACATAATTCTCCAGCTTCCAATCTTTGTAAAGATTAAGAATAAAGCCCCTAATAAGATTAATAATGTTGATGTTTCTCCTACTGAACCTGGGATAAACCCGAAGAACATATCAGAAACTGAATAGTTTAATGGTTGTGACTGTGCTAAACTTCCTAAGATTGTTTCTCCTGAAATAGCATCAGCTGTTCCTGCAGCTTCTACAGCTCCTTGAACCCATACTTTATCTCCAGACATCCATGTTGGATATGCAAAGAATAAAAACGCACGAATTGTTAAGGCTGGGTTTAAGATATTCATCCCAGTTCCTCCAAATACTTCCTTACCTATTACAACACCAAAAGCTACTGCTACTGCTAGCATCCATAATGGTAAATCTACTGGTACAATTAACGGAACTAACATTCCTGTTACTAAGTACCCTTCTTCTATCTCATGTCCTTTGATTATACAGAAAATAAATTCTATTGCTAAACCAACAACATACGATACAATTACTAATGGTAATATTTTAACTAAACCGATTAGTAAGTTATCCATATTCCAAAATTCTCCAGAAAAGAAACCAGTTGCGTTTGAAACAGCTTCTATTTGAAGATTATGCTGATATCCTGCATTAAACATACCAAATATTAAACATGGAACTAATGCCATGATTACTGTATTCATTGTACGTTTAAGATCATCTGCCGACTTAATGTGAGTTCCTCCATGAGTAGTCTCATTCGGCATATATAAGAATGTATGAAAACCATTAAATAGCGGAGCTATTTTAGTTCCTTCATACTTCTTTTTTAAATTATGTAAGTTTTGTTTTAAGCCCATATCTTATCCTAATTCTTCTCTCATTAAATCTAATCCTTCACGAATTATTTTTTGGTGAGGTTGTTTCGACACACAAATAAATTCTGTTAACGCAAAATCTTCTGGTGCAATTTCGTAAGCTCCTAATCCTTCCATTTCGTCAAGATCTTTGTACATACAAGCTTTTAATAATTGCATCGGATAGATATCTAACGGGAAAATTTCTTCATAAGAACCTGTTACTACAAATGCTCTATGCTCTCCGTTAGTATTCGTATCTAAGTCATATTTTTTCTTTGGGTTTAACCAAGAAAAAGTTAATGCTCTAGAAGTAGATATTTTATTAAAAACTGGCTTATTCCAACCAAATAACTCATAGTCATCTCCTTCTGGAATAGCTGTAATTAAGTTATCGTAGTATCCTAAGAAACCATCTTCTTTAACTTCTAAACCACTTAAAACATTTCCACTAATTATACGAGCATTATTGGCATCTAAACTTCCTTTAACAACATCAGCAATTTGTGCTCCTGCTTTTGCAGTTACATATTGCGGTTTGTTAAATTTAGATCCTGCCAATGCAATCGTACGAGTAATATTAAACTTTCCAGTTAATAATAACTCTCCTATTACTACTAAGTCTTGAGGTGTAACTACCCACACAACTTCTCCTTTATTAATTGGGTCTATTTGTGCTATTTGAGTACTTACATTTCCTACTGGGTGTGGTCCTGAAACTTTATGCAACTCAACTCCTTTTACATCTTTAAATGGTGATAGTGTTGAGTTTTTAGCTACAGAAACATGTACTTTACCAGCTGTTAACTTTGTTAACGCAGTTAAAGCTGTTTGTAATTCTGCTTCTTTGCCTTTTAACGCATAATCATAATCAGCTGCTAAAGGTGCACTTGCGTAGGCTGATACAAAAATTGCTTTTGGTGCTTGATTAGGATTTGCAACCACGTCATACGGACGTTGTTTTACAAACGGCCAACAACCTGAAGCAAACAAGTGGTTTTTCACCTCTTCTCCAGACATTGCGTCTACATCTTTTTTACCAAAATCTTTGTATTCCTGCTGTGCATCAGCAGTGATTTTAATTGCTAAAACTTTTCTTCGTGCTCCACGAACGATTTCTGTAACTTTACCACTAACAGGACTAGAAAATAAAATACGTTCATCACTTTTTGAATAAAAAAGTGCTTCACCTGCTTTTACTTCTGTACCTTCTTTTGCTAAAATTTTAGGAATAACGCCGTGAAAATCATCTGGCTTTACTGCAAACACACTACCTGATTGAAGTTCGGTAGTTACCTGTTCTGCCTCGCCAACTAGCTTGATATCCAAGCCTCTCTTAATACGGATGTCTTTTGACATAGGAACTGATTAATTTGATTTTCTTAAAAAACACGCAAATTTAAAAATTTTGAATCCCTTTGCAGAACAAAAACATTTTTATCTTTACGAAACCTTATTATTTATATTTATTCTAAATAAAAACCTTGTCTTTGGCTTATATTTTGATACTTTTGTTACATCATGATGAAAAAAGAACTATCCTTAATTGCCTTTTTATTAGTTATTTCGAGCTTTGCTCAAAACATAAAAACTGTACAATTACGACCTAAAAATAACCCAAATTTTTATACTCCAATTGTACGTTTAGGTGATGTTTTAAAATTGTCTTTTGACGATTTAGATGCTGACAGCAAACAGTATCAATATAAAATAGAACACATGACCCATGACTGGAAACCTAGCTCAATGACGAGCAATCAATATATTGAGGGGTTTGAACAAAATGAAATTATCAATTTTACTAATTCCTTTAACACACTCCAACCCTACACACACTACTCTGTCGAAATTCCAAATCAAAATACCATTATTACTAAAAGTGGCAATTATTTAATTTCTATTATTGATGAAAACTACGAGGTCATTTTTACTAGGCGTTGTGTGTTCTATGAAGAAATTACCACTGTTGGTGTTGCCGCTTTTAGAAGTAGAAATACAGCAACAACCAACGAGCAACAAACAGTTCAATTTTCTGTTAACCACCCAGGCTTACAGATAAACATTCCTTCTCAAGAAATTAATGTAACATTGTTTCAAAATCATAATTGGAATACTGCTATTACCAATCTTCAGCCCATTTTTATTAAACCTCAGCAACTTCTTTACAATCATACTGTAAAAACTAATTTTTGGGGTGGAAATGAGTTTTTGAATTTTGACACAAAGTTTATAAGAAATTCTAGCTTAAATATTGCCCGTGTTGAACGTAAAAACCTATACCACAGCTACCTTTACACAGACGAACCTCGTATTGATAAAATATACACATATAACCCCGATATCAATGGACAGTTTGTTGTAAGAACTACTGAACGTGATGTTGTTGACAATAGAGATAATACCGAAGCTGATTACTCTTTAGTTCATTTTTCTTTAGAAGCTTTTGAGCCTTACGAGAACGAAGATGTATACGTGTATGGTGCTTTTAATAATTACGAGTTATCTGAAGAGAATAAAATGACTTACGACTCTTCTCAGAAAATTTACAAAGCTACATTACCCTTTAAACAAGGCTTCTATAACTATAGCTACGCTACTTTAGACAATAACAAAAATATTGACCTACATGAAGTTGACGGTTCTTTTTACCAAACCGAAAACGAGTACACTGTGATTGTTTACTACAAACCTTTTGGTGAAATTTATGACAGGGTAATTGGTGTAGGTTATGGATTTTTTAACCAAAATAGGTAAGGTATCTTTAGAAACATTGACTAAAAACTGAAAAAGAACTATCTTTATCATATGTTTCAACAAGTAACAAAAGGCATCAAGATCTCTGTAAAAACATCTTTTAGAGGCTCTGTTTACAGAGGGCATCGACAATACTATGCTTTCAGTTACTATATTTCTATAGAAAACAAATCAAAAGACACTGTAAAACTCTTGGAACGTTTTTGGGTTATTTTTGACGCTCTTAATGGCACTGAATATGTAGAAGGCGAAGGAGTTGTTGGTGAAACCCCAACCTTAAAACCTAACGATATTTACAACTATAGATCTAATTGTTTTTTACTTTCTAACACTGGTGCTATGGGAGGTAATTATAAAATGATTAATGTAAAAACACTAGAAGAGTTTTTAGTAACTATTCCAACTTTTCAATTAACCACTACTGCTATTTTAAACTAATGATTAAAAAAAACAAAGTTCCAGTTGTAAGAGATGCTAACTGTTTAAACTGCGGACACCCTTTTACTAACAATGAAAAGTTTTGTCCTGAATGTGGACAAAAAAATAGAGGCAAAAAAATTACTTTAAGCATTTTTCTTCGTGAACTTTTTGCTGGTTTTTTCTCTTTAGATACTAAATTTTGGAGAACACTTATTCCATTATTGATAAGTCCGGGGAAAGTTTCTAAAGATTATATAGAAGGAAAAAGAACTAAATACACCAATCCATTTCGGTTTTATTTAGCTACTTCTATTATTTTCTTTTTAATTATAAGTATAACCGATAGCTATAAAAAATTTGAAGAATTAAGAATTGGTAAATCTTCAAGTAGTAATTCTCAAATTAAACTAAACAATGACAATAGCGAAACTATTGAGGTAGATCTTGATTCAATTCAAGATGTAGTTTTCAAACAACTTGAAGAGCAAGACTCTCTTGAAGCAAAAAAAACACAACCTAAATCTGACTCTACATCAGTTTCATATAATTCTGAACTAAAACTAACCAAAGCTGATCCTAATGATTCTTTCAGAATTATTAAGTTCATGAAATTTCAAAAAGCTAATCCTAAAGTACCAATAGAAGCTGCTTTGGACAGCTTGAAAGCAGAGAAAAACTTTAGCAATCGTTTTTGGTATTCACGTGCAAAAGTTTTTAACTCTGTATTTTTAGATAAAGATGAAGCTAAGAAGTTTTTCCGTCAAATACTATCGTATGCTTCTATCGCACTATTTATACTCCTACCTATATTCACTTTATTTTTAAAGTTTATTTACCTTAGAAGAAGGTATACATATGTAGAACATCTTGTTTTTGTATTTCATGTACAAACCGTACTCTTTCTGCTGTTTTCTATTTTTTATATAATAGATTTTTTCAAGCATTCAGACAGTTTTTTACTTGTTTTCTTACTACTCTTTATGATTTATTTATTCATAGCCATGAAAAGATTTTACAGTCAAGGGTACTTTAAAACATTTATAAAATACATACTAGCCAATACTATGTTTTTTATATTAGCTATGTTTGGCTCTATCGCTATATCGTTTGCTGCTTTTGCCTTTTATTAATCTAGCATTTGCAAGAAGACGTTTTTAGAAGTGTTTTTTAACTCTACAGTTGCATCTAATTGATTGTTATTAGTTACTGACAACTGTATTGTTTTTACCTTATCTAGGTATTTATTTTTTAAAGAGTAAATACCTCTGTCTTTTTCTTGATAATTAGCCACATTAAACAAGAAGTAAAACTTATTGTTTCCGTCGATATCTTTAGTTAACTTTTGATTTTTTTCAGATGTAAATTTCAAGCCATTTCCTTTACAAAAACTGTAAGTAGTAAACAAAGGCATCAATGTCAATAGATCTTCATTCTCAACTCTCTTAATCACTTCTTTTTCTTTCAAGTAATCACAAAGATCGTTTCCTTGCAACTCCAAAGTAACCTTAGGTGTTATCGTTTTTTGAATATCCTTTTTTTCTACCTTATTAAAATCATCATCATATTCATAAGTTACGATGGTATCTGATTTTTCTATAAAAGAAGTAAGATTGCCCTCTACTACTCCACCCCATTTATTAGTAACTGAGTCTAATGACAATGTTGTGATTTTTTTAAACTTTTTCTTTAGGTTTTCACCTAATTTATCAGCTATTAGTTCAGTATTTAACTTTCCTGACACACTCAGTATTGAACTAGCTACTGATGTCACTTTAAATGGTTCAAACAAGTTATTTTCTTCACTCAACTCACCTTTGATTCTTAAACTACTTCCATCTATAACAAACTCAAAAAAATCTCCTTGCAAAGTACTTATAGCCACTGGCTGTTTACTATTTTTTATTTGTTTGAAAATTAAATCGTTTTCAGAAAAGTAATTTTCTTGATTTAATTTAGATAATAACTCAGGTGATATTTGTGCTTTTTTATGCTTTTTCAATAACACTTGCAAAGAGTTATTTTGCAGTACACAACTTATTATTCCTTTGCTATAAACTGTACTTTTATTAACATTTTTTGCAGTAAAATTCTCTTCTTTTAAAGCTTCTATAATTTTCTCCTTAACAACTATTGGACTACTAATAAAAAAGTCTTCAAACTCTTGCTTATTGGTATAGAAAAACAAACTATTGGGCACTTCTATTTCATCTAATAATGTTGCTTTCTTTTCCTCTTCTTTTGAAGTTGAAGATTCCTTAAAGTCTAACTGAGAAAGTGGATGCTTTAAAAAGCTAAGAACTATGTTGTATTCTATTTCTCGAAGATTAATATAGACTACTGTTTCAGCTGATGCTGGAACTTTTTTTGTATAAGTTACGGTTGGATTATATCTAAAAAACCCAACCGTAACTATAATACAGCATACTATTATGAGTATATATGCTATTCTTTTTATCATTTAGCTTACTTCGCTACTGCATTGATAAACTCTAACAATAACTTTAATGTGTTTTCTTCAGTTCCTTGAGTAGAAATTTTCAACTCTGAAGAAATTGTATTCCCTCTCATTCTAGACACTCTAAACACTCCGTCATTTAAGTTATCTGTTGAAAAACGCATTGCTTCTTTTTCTGATTTACTCATCCACTTATTAGGAATCTTATTTAAAACCGCATTAACATCAACAAAAAACACTGTTGAATTATCTCTAACTAATTTACTATGCTTTTTAGTATTGAAATTGTTACTTCCTCTTCCAATACTTAATGCATTAGTTTCTGAGGTTGTTAAATACAGTACATCGTTTTTAACTACCGAATATAAATTGAATGGTATATCAGATTTTTTAGTTTTAAACTTTACAACGTTATTTTCAATTTCAACAGCTTTATGTTTTTCTCCTAATTTGAAAAACTTATTCAATAAATCTTCTTCTTTTGAGCCAATCATTAACGTAAAATCAGGAACAAATTCTTCTTTAGTTTTTGTTACTTCTTTACGCTTATAGTCTTCATCGTACTTGTAAGTAGTATACTCTACTTCTTTTTTAGAAAAATCGTTTAACACTAAAAGAGCATCACCTGTAATTAGTCTTCCAATAGCTTCTTCATCTATAACTAAAGAAAATAAATCTCCTACAATTTCCATTTCTTCTTGAAACTTAGGCAAAATACCTCCGTACATCTTGTTCAATAATTCTGGATATTGCTTTAATGTTTCTTCAGTATCAATAGAAATACTCCAAAATGCTAATGCTTTATCATGATCAAAGCTATTTACTAGATCGCGACTCATTCTTTTATTATAAATCTTTTTAAAAGATTTCTTCATATCAGGACTAACTGACATATCTAGTAAAATTCTTGCATCGCTTTTATCAAAAAATAAATTAGCAGTTACTTCTTCAACTCCATAAATATTTTGATCTCCTACATCTGCATACAAAGGGTACAAAGAACTACCAAAAGATTTAAATAAATCTGTCATTAACATACCATAGTTACGAACCCAAAGTGTTGCTGATGCATTTTTCTTTTTACTCTTTTGAAACTTAGTATTAGAAGCAATAGAACTGATAACATTCTTATTAAATAAGTCTAGTACATACTTTTTTGTCCAACCTTTACCTATTCTTTTTCTAAAAGAATAACCGTACTCTTTTTCCTCTTTTAGTTTATCTAAACGTTCTTTGTGAGTTGAGAAATAACCTCTAGAAACATCTCCATCCACTAATAAAAGATAATCATCATTCCAAATTCTAATATCGCTACGTCCTTCAATAATGTTGTAGCCTTCCATTCTTCTTATCTTCTTTTTATTTCGTTTACTTAACATTGACTCAAACAATTCTCTATCTTTCAACTCAACGTAAAAGTTATGATATGAAATACTATCAGTTTTACTGAAAAAATAATAAGCGTTTGATTTAATGTCTATACCTGCGTTAGCTACTGAAGACACTTTTTTTCTTTCTTCTATTTCTTTTGAGTCTTCTTTATTTTCATCAGACTCTGACTCAACTACAGATTCTACTCTGTAAGTTTTATTACTTCTATTTAAGTCTTTTAAAATCTCTTTTCCAATAGCGCTTTTATCTATATCTGATACTTTTATTAACTTAAATAAGTTTTCTGCGTTTGCAGAAACTAACACATCTACATTGTTAGGTACTTTAGACTCTAATCGCTGAGCCTGTATAGCTGTATATGTGTTTAATAACAGTAGTGTAGCAATAATTTTTTTCATTCTAAATTTAATTCTCTAATTGTATTTTATTTTTGATTGTTTGCTTGTTTGCTATAATGTCTTGTGCTTGTAAATGCAACATAATAGCTTTTTTGCTTTTTGATATCCTTGCTTGATTATTCTCTGTAGTTTTTATTGGTGTTTCAAACCTATAAACACTTGTATAAGTTGCTGTTTCAAACACCTTACGATCTTGGTTTTTTGTTTTCCTAAACTCTTTTCCTAAATCGAAATGATGACTACGTGTAAATGTTTTACTTTTTTCATTAAATGTAAAATGTTTATTCTTTTTAATAGCTTCTATGTGTTTCTTTGAGCTAAAATTAGCTATTACTTCATTTAAAGCTTCCACATTATCAAAATCACACGAAACTGTAACAATAAACTCATTAAAATCTAATGTGTTTTTTACATTATGAACTCCTTTTGTTCCTTTAATTTTAGAAACTATTTCTTGTACTTTTTTTCTTATGGTTACTTTTGAAGGTACTTTGTAGCCATTTATACTATCAAGTAGCATTATAGAAGCTAGCTTTGTTTTACTTTTACTTAAGTTAATAGTAAGTACAGCACTTCCAGAACCATCTTTATTAAAAGTTACCTCTTCAACAAACTCAAAACAACTTGTAAATAAGAAAATAGAAATTACGGAAAATAGGAGTAATAATCTTTTATTCATAAAAACTTTTTTGCAAAGATATTAAATAGCTTTTATTACAAGCGAATGATTTCTTCCTCTATTTTGTTAATATTTGAATGTAAATCGTAGTAACTCATGGTAAGTTCTTCTTCATTTTTCATTACAGATGTTACACTTACTGTTTCTACATTTTGACGCTTCATCTTTAATGACACTTCTTTATTCCCTCTAGTTTCATCTTGGTGAAAGTTAATGACTTTTGATTGTTCGAAACCTTTATTAACCGATAACCAATCAGCAAACCAATCTCTTCTCAACTGCTTCATTTCATCAGTATAGAGTGTAGATGACGACCAAATTTTAGGCGTTTTATCTAGCTCTTGAAAATGTTTTCCTTTTACATCCCAAACCAACTCGTATGCTTTTAACTCTGTAGTCCAATCGACCAGAACTATAGTAAAAGGCTCTATCCCCTCAAAATCAAAATGATTGATTATTTCAACAGGATTATCAACTTTTAATAATTGTTTTACAATAACTCCTCTACTCATTTTATACGACTCTGCTCTTTGATGTTTTGTAAATCCACCATTCAACAGACAAATCAATCTATTTTTTTCACTTAAACCTATCCAAGTTCCTCCTGCTAACTCATCTTTAGGATACGTTAACTTCACTCCTTCTTCAACATACGTTTTTGGAGAAATAGTTTTTCGCTTCGGATCTTCATCTCTGTTAGAAGTTAATATAAAATCATTATTCCCTAAAGGTAAATAAGTTACCGTACACATGTTGTTTTAGTTTTATATAATTCCAGCCTTATGTCCATTTAAATATTCCTAAAATAACCGTAACTTTGTCATTTAAGAAAGTTCATTATTGGACTTTTTCAATAACAAAGAAAGAAATTTAATTCAACAAACAACATACAAATGGGAAAAGGATTTTTTCACGTACCAACTGCCATTAACGAACCGGTAAAAGGATACGCTCCTGGATCTTCAGAGCGTGAAGCCGTTTCAAAACAATACAAAGAATATTTTAACGGATCTGTTGATGTACCTATGTACATCGGTAACGAAGAAGTTAGAACTGGAAATACTCGTAATATGACTCCTCCTCACGATCACCAACACGTGGTAGGACAATATCATATTGGAGATAGATCTCATGCTGAAAAAGCGATTGCTAATGCTTTAGAAGCTCGTACTGAGTGGGCACAAATGCCATGGGAACAAAGAGCTGCTATCTTTTTACGTGCTGCTGAGTTAATTGCTGGACCTTACCGTGCAAAGATTAACGCTGCAACTATGATTGCTCAATCTAAAACAGTTCATCAAGCTGAGATTGATGCTGCTTGTGAGTTAATCGACTTTTTACGTTTTAACGTAGAGTACATGTCTGAAATTTACAACGAGCAACCAAACTCTGACGACGGAATTTGGAACCGCGTTGAGTACCGTCCGTTAGAAGGATTTGTATACGCAATTACTCCATTTAACTTTACTGCAATTGCTGCAAACTTACCTGCATCAGCTGCAATGATGGGGAACGTTGTAGTTTGGAAACCATCTGACAGTCAAATTTTCTCTGCAAAAGTAATTGTAGATGTATTTAAAGAAGCTGGTGTACCAGACGGTGTTATCAACGTAATTTATGGTGATCCTGTTGAAATTACTGATGTAGTTTTATCTTCTCCTGATTTTGCTGGAATCCACTTTACAGGTTCTACTTATGTATTTAAGGAATTATGGAAAAAGATTGGAGAAAACATTCATACATACAAAACATACCCAAGAATTGTAGGAGAAACTGGTGGTAAAGATTTTATCATTGCACACCCTTCTGCTAATCCAAAACAAGTAGCTACAGGTATTTCTCGTGGTGCTTTTGAATTCCAAGGTCAAAAATGTTCTGCAGCTTCAAGAGTATACTTACCAAAATCGTTAGCTGAAGAAACATTGAACTACGTAAAAGAAGATATCGCTTCTTTTAAAATGGGTTCTCCAGAAGACATGAGTAACTTTATTACTGCTGTAATTCACGAAGGTTCTTTTGATAAGTTAGCAAAATATATTGATCAAGCTAAAACGGATGCTGATGCTGAAGTTATTGCTGGTGGTAACTACGACAAATCAAAAGGATACTTTATCGAGCCAACTGTTATCTTAACTACAAACCCTAAATATACTACGATGGAAACTGAATTATTCGGTCCTGTAGTTACTATTTACGTGTACGAAGATGCTGATTGGGCTGATACTTTAAAGTTAGTTGACGGAACTTCTGAATACGCTTTAACTGGTGCTGTATTCTCTACAGATCGTTATGCAGTTGCTGAAGCTACTAAAGCTTTAGAAAACTGTGCTGGTAACTTCTATGTTAACGATAAACCAACAGGTGCTGTTGTAGGACAACAACCATTTGGTGGAGCTAGAGCTTCAGGAACAAACGATAAAGCAGGATCTGCTCAAAACTTATTACGTTGGGTATCTCCTCGTTTAATCAAAGAAACTTTTGTTTCTCCTGTAGATTACCGTTACCCTTTCTTAGGATAAGAAAAGAACTTCCTAACAAGGAGTCTTACTATATATTAAAAGCAACCTCAAATGAGGTTGCTTTTTTATTTTCCTTCAAAAAGAAAAGTTTTTATTCGTGTTTTTTAGCCCACAATTCACCTTCTCCTTGATAGCCATCTTGTAGCCACATTTTATCAAAAGCATGACTAAGTGTTTTTCCAGTCTCTGCTCCTAAACAATCAAAAGATACATTTCCTTTTCCATGATCTTTCATTATCCATTCTTCTCCTTCTCCTTGCACACCATCTTGCAACCATAATTTACCAAAAGCATGACTAAGATACTTTCCTTTTTCAGCTCCTTTACATGCTAAGGCTACACGATTATCTTTTAATTTTTTAAGTTCAAAAACTTCTCCTTTTCCTTGCACTCCGTTTTGAAGCCACACCTTATCATTTGCATGACTAAGGAATTTACCTATCTCTGCTCCTAGAGCTTCTAATGCTATACTTGACATAATATAAAAATTTGGTTAGTTAATTTCCTACTCTATTTATAATAGGTTTTTCGGATTCCACCTTTTAAAATTCATAGTACTACCAAACCTTTTTCATTTTATACCTCTATAATCACTATATATAGATTTCTTGCTTTAATAGCACTTCATTTCGACAATGCTAAGTTCAAAAATAAATAAACTCGACATACAAAAAACACCATAAAACACTGACAATCAACCATAAATACATTTTAAAACAGTATAAATGAAGTAGTTACTTTCCTTTTTGTTTTCAAATAGAATTCAACTAATTTCGTTTAACACATATTTAGTGTTTAAAAACAATGAATTACAAAGAAATACTTGAAACTGTATATCAAAAAATAGCTCCTATTGAAAATGTTGGGGAGTTAGCTACCTATATTCCTGAATTAGCTACCATTGATGCTGATAAGTTTGGTGTGCATATTTCAACGGTTGCTAACACCAATTTTGGTTTAGGAAACTTTCAAGAAAAGTTCTCCATACAAAGTATCGCCAAAGTATTATCACTTTGTTTGGCTTACAAGCATCTTAGTGAATCTATTTGGGACAGATTAGGTGTTGAGCCATCTGGAAATAGTTTTAATTCATTGATACAACTGGAAACGGATAATGGTATTCCTAGAAATCCGTTTATCAACGCAGGTGCTATTGTAATTGCTGATATTTTAATTAGTAGCTTGGTAAATCCTAAAGAAGATTTATTGAATTTCATTAAAAGTCTTTCTAAAAATAAAGACATTGACTACTCAGCAAAAATTGCGGCTTCTGAAAAATCGGTAGGATATCGAAATGTTGCCTTATGTAATTTTATTAAGTCCTACGGAAATATATATAATGATCCTGAAGTGGTGCTCGATTTCTATTTCGATTTATGTTCATTGGAACTGACGTGCGAACAACTTTCTGAATTATTTTTCTTCTTAGCCAATAACGGACAAACACGACAAGGAGAACAAATATTGACCAAAAGTCAATCGAAAAGAATCAATGCACTAATGCAAACTTGCGGTTTTTATGACGAATCGGGTGAGTTTGCTTTTAAAGTTGGACTCGCTGGTAAAAGTGGTGTTGGTGGCGGAATTATTGCCATACATCCTAACCAGTATGCCATTGCAGTATGGAGCCCTAAATTGAACAAAAAAGGAAACTCCTACAGAGGTATGCGCTTTTTAGAAGAGTTTACCACACTCTCTGAACAGTCTATTTTTTAGGTTGGTTCTTAACTCTTTTTCACTTAAATTCGCTAACGGCTACTATAAACCATTACACCAACGCATAAATAAAAGCTACTGGAATTAATTAAAATTGAATGAGGAAAATAACTGTGAAAAAATCCAGAAAATGGTTGACAAAAAACAAAATATTTTTTGAAGTATTTTCGTTTATTTTTCTTGGAATAGCCTCTCTACTTGTTGCCTATTTTAGTTTTCGTTCATCTAAAAATCAATTAGAATTATTACGACTAGAACATAGTCCAATAATTAATATTCAAAGAGAATTTAAAAATGACTATGAATTCCTTAAGATAAATAATGTGGGATATCACTTATTCGAACCTAATACTGATTATAGCTCTTACCTAATAATCAAAAACTATAGCGATTCTATAATAAAATCTGAAACTAGTTTTTACTTCAAGACCATAGATTATTTTGGGTTAAACTACGAAACCGACAATACAACAGGTAATATAGCATCAATAATTACATCACCATATACAACTCAAGATAAAAAAAGAATAATCGGAGAATGCAGAAGTTTGTTCGGGGAAAATTTTCAAGTTGGATTTTTTGAGCATTTATTCCGAATTTCATTTACAACTGAAAGTAAAGAGCTAATTACAAAATATTATAAAATCGATTCACATTCGATAATTGAAATTTCAAAAGATCTATACGAGCATACAAAAAAAACTTACGATTCACATAATTTAACTGGACACAAATATTTGAACACAATTACAAGTTCGGAAGTTCTTAGTGATATTAAAAAGATATATGAAAAAGTTATAATTTTTGATGAAATAAAAGGTTCTGATATTTAAATTTCTAAGCGGAATAAAAACCTACGGACGATTCCACAACGAAATCATAAACAAACCGTTAAAAAACAAAATAGTATCTGAATACTATTTTGTTTTTTATTCCTTCAACTAACTCAACTCAATTTTCATATTTAAGTACAACCATTTTGTTGGAACGTTTGATGATTGCCCGTTTACTAATTTATCATAATCAATCCCCCAATCTAATAAGTTTACCTGACCTTGCAATACCAGTTCGCTAGACATGCTTTTGTATGAGTCTCTAATTCCTGTTGCAAAAAACTTCACTTCTCTTTCAACCCCTTTAATAGACATCAAACCGTTAATTTGATACCAATCTACTCCCATCACAAAAACATTCGTAGTTCTAAACGTTATGTTGTCGTTTTGATCATTAATAAAAACCCCTTTTGTTTTTATTCTTGCTGTTAAATCAGCCTCATCACCTCTACATACTCTAAATGAGTTTGGATTAACCTCAAACGAAATACGCATGTTTTCTAACGGGTTTCCAGCATCCATTCGTACAGGGATATCCACTTTTAAATCGTTTACAATACCTCCAAATGGTGTGCTACAATGACCGTGTGTTACAAACATATTGATTGTTTGATTTTTCACAGTTTCTCTTACCTCTTTTATTTCTTTTGGTGTAACTGTTGAAGTACTTTTAGCAAACCCGCTTACAAGTACTATAACTAACAATGCCCCAACTAACAAAATTCTATTTTTAATGGTTTTCATACTATTCGTTTTTAAAGTTTTCATCAAAACTATCGTAACCTTCCGTTAAAAGTGTAAATCAATTGTCAAAAAAGTGTAAAAAAGCTTTAACCAGTGTACTTTTATTTAAATTTACCTCCAAAAACCACTAAAGTCTATTTTTCTAACACTTTAAAATGTCACAAAAAACTCAACTTAAAGAGGTCGCCAAATTATTTTTTAAACTAGGTTGTATTGCTTTTGGTGGACCCGCTGCGCATATTGCCATGATGGAAGATGAAGTTGTTAAAAAAAGAAAATGGATGACTCAGCAACATTTTCTAGATTTAATGGGAGCTACCAATTTAATACCAGGACCAAACTCTACTGAAATGACCATGCATTGCGGACATGAAAGAGCTGGTTGGAAAGGGCTAATTGTCGCTGGCTTTTGTTTTATTTTTCCTGCCGTAGTAATTACATCAATAGTAGCGTGGTTGTACCAAGAATATGGTCAGCTTCCTAAAGTTGAACCTTTTATTTACGGAATAAAACCTGCGGTAATTGCCATTATTGTTATGGCAGCTTATCGATTAGGTAAAAAAGCTGTAAAAAACACTTCTTTAGCTATTTTAGGATTAATCACTTTAGTTGCCTGCCTTTTAGGCGTTAATGAAATAGCAGCTTTGTTTGGATGTGGCTTATTAGGTGCATTACTCTATTTTTTCAACAAAAACCGTACTAATTTAACCAGCATACTTCCTTTTTTTCTATTTCAAGCAAGTGAAACGCTTCAAGCCAACAACCTGAAAATTTTATTGACCTTTTTAAAAGTTGGTGCAATTTTATATGGAAGTGGTTATGTGTTATTTGCTTTTTTAGATGCAGAACTGGTTGCTAACGGATGGCTTTCTAGACAAGTACTAATAGACGCGGTTGCTGTAGGACAAATAACCCCAGGTCCTGTTTTATCTACCGCTACTTTTATTGGTTGGCAAATGAACGGAATAACGGGTGCACTGGTAGCAACTATTGGAATATTTTTACCATCCTTCTTTTTTGTTTTAGTTTTAAATCCGTTGATTCCTAAAATGAGAAAGTCTAAGCTTATTGGTGCTATTTTAGATGCTGTAAATGTAGCTGCCGTTGCCTTAATTATTGCTGTTTGTATAACAATGGCTAAAGATACTATTACAGATTGGCGCACTATTGTTATTGCCATCATAAGTCTGCTTGCTGTTTTTTATTTTAAAAAAGTAAACAGCGCTTTTATTGTTTTAGGAAGTGCTATGTTAGGATATATTTTAACTTTTTGGTAAATCTTAAAGTATAACTCCTTTTAGCCTACCTTTGCAAAAAAATATTTGATGCAGTTTTCAGACCTACAACTTAGCAAGTCTATCTTAAAAGCACTTACCGAAGAAAGACACCATAAACCAACGCTAGTACAACAAGAAATAATTCCGTTAGTACTTAACAAAAAGGATGTGATTGTAGCTGCACAAACAGGTACTGGTAAAACAGCTGCTTTTGCGTTGCCTATTATTCAAGAGCTTTCTAAAGAAGAAGATGTTGAAAAAAGAGCTAAGAAGATAAAAGCACTAATTGTAAGTCCTACCAGAGAACTGGCAATTCAAATTGAAGAAAATTTTAAAGCGTATAGTAAGTATACTAATTTAAGAAGCACTGTTATATACGGAGGTATGTCTACGCAACCTCAAAAAGATGTATTGGCAAAAGGAGTTGATATTTTAATTGCTACTCCTGGTCGTTTTATCGATCTACACAAACAAGGAAGTATTGATGTTCGACAACTAACAACTTTTGTTTTAGATGAAGCTGATTTAATGCTCGATATGGGCTTTATTGATGATGTAAGAAAGATTGAAGAATTGTGTCCACGTAAAAAGCAAACCCTACTATTTTCTGCAACGATGCCAGAAAAGGTAAACGATTTAGCTAAATCGATGTTACGCAATCCTGAAAAAGTAGATATTTCTCCTACTGAAACCACTTCTAAAAACATTGGTCAGTTACTATACTACACCCCTAAAAAACACAAAGTAGATTTGTGTTTGCACTTACTACGAAACACCATAAAAGGACGAATCATTATATTTCGTCGTACCAAATTTGGAGTTGACAAGTTAGAAAAAACACTACAAAAGAACGGTTATAAAGCAACTAGTGTTCATGGTGATAAATCGCAAAACTTGCGTAATCAAGCCATAGAAGACTTCAAAAATAACAAAGCCAATATTTTAATTGCCACTGATGTTGCTGCCAGAGGAATTGATGTAAGCAAAGTAGATGCTGTAATTAATGTAGATTTACCAAACATTCCTGAAACGTATGTACACCGAATTGGTAGAACAGGTAGAGCTGGTAAATCTGGAATCGCCTTTTCGTTATGTAGTGCTGATGAAACTTCTTACATCAAGGCAATTCAAGAATTTATGGATAGAACTATAAAAATTGTAGAAGACCATCCATTCCCTCTAGCAAAACCTAAGAAGAAAAAACAACCCAACACTGTTAGTAAACACAAAAAAGGAAGAAAATCAGAAGCTTCTAAAAAGAAGAAAAAACGCTGGTATTAAACTTTTTATAAAAAATAACACTAAAAATAGTTGGTGTTTTATTTATTAATCGTAATATTGCAATATAATAATTAATCAATGGGGTTAACCAAATCAGAAATATTTACTGAAGAGCAAAATCAATTAGCTACGATTGCAAAAGTGTTAGGGCACCCAGCTCGCATTGCTATTATACAACATTTATTCAAATTAAATTCTTGTGTGTGTGGGGATTTGGTAAATGAAATTGGTTTGGCACAACCTACTATTTCGCAGCATTTAAAAGAGTTAAAAAAAGTTGGTATTATTAAAGGAACTATTGAAGGAACTAGCGTTTGCTATTGTATCAATCCATCAACATGGAAAGAAATCAAAACCTTACTATCTTCATTTTTAAACCTTGACACAAACAATAAAAATTGTTGCTAAAAAAATTTGGAATCATTAATCGCAATATTACAATAAACACTGTAACCATGAAACTATCAGAAATCAAACAACATTTAAGCGCATTAAAAACTATTGCTTTTCAATTACCTGACAGTAGCCTAGTTCCTAATCATTTTCACGTAACTGAAGTAGGAAAAATCACTAAAAACTTTATCGACTGTGGTGGAACAGTTAGAAATGAAGAAGTAGTTAACTTTCAATTATGGAATGCAAATGATTATGATCACAGATTACACCCAGAAAAATTAATTCATATTATTGAGTTATCAGAAAAAGTATTAAATATTCCTGATTTAGAAATCGAGGTAGAATACCAAGGAAGTACGATTGGAAAGTATGGATTGGATTTTGACGGAACTAACTTCTTACTTACTACAAAACAAACGGATTGTTTAGCTAAAGATAACTGCGGAATTCCAACAGAAAAGCCAAGAGTAAAACTATCAGATTTACAAAAACAAACTGCTTGTGAACCAAATTCAGGGTGCTGCTAATATGAATACACAAACCTCATCACTATTTACTGAAATACAACAAACTCTTTCAAGTTTACCAACTGTTTCAGAAGAGCGAAAACAAGTTTTACAACCTCTTGTAAGTTACATTCAGGAAAAACTGAACAATAAAGAAGTCATAAATCTGAATTTTATTTGTACTCATAACTCAAGAAGAAGTCATTTATCGCAAGTATGGGCACAAACAATGGCGTTTTATTATCAAATTCCGAATGTACTTTCTTATTCAGGAGGAACAGAAGCTACTGCTATGAATGCAACAGTTGTAGATACTTTAGTAGGTAACGGGTTTAATATTCAACAATTATCTGAAGGTACAAACCCTATTTATGCAATAAAGTACGCAGAAAACTCAGCCCCTATAATAGGCTTTTCTAAAAAGTATGATGATGAGTTTAATCCTACTTCAGCATTTTGTGCTATCATGACCTGCTCACAAGCCGACGAAGGGTGTCCTTTTATAGCAGGTGCTGATAAAAGGATTCCTATTACTTATGAAGACCCTAAATTATATGACGGTACATCATCAGAAAAAGAGAAATACTTGGAGCGTAGTTTACAAATTACAGCTGAAATGCACTATGTATTTTCTACTGTAAAAAATTAACCTTTAACTCACAAATTACTAAATTCGTCGCTTAACTCAAAAATTATATTTTATGAAAAATTTAAACACTTTCATTGCTTTATTCTTAACGGTTTTTATCACAATTTCTTGTAGTAAAAATGAACAAGAAGACATAGTGAAAGCCATTGAAAAAGAAAAAATTAGTGCTAAATGGGAAATCAATAATAATGACACTTACCAATCTGTTGAATTTAACGAAGACGGTAAGTATATTTTAGTAAGAAATACTCCAACCACCGAAGAAACTCAATTAAAAAACAGTACTCCATCTATATTATTTGGTGATTATGAGATTTTAAATTCTACTACAATTAATTTAATTGATTTCGGGAAAATTACTATTACTGATTTAAAATCAGATTCTATGGATTTTATAATTGTAAATGATGAAAATCCTGAAATTGAAGTATCTGTAACTTCTGCTAAGATTGAAAAAATTGAAAATTCTACTAACACTGAATTATTATGCAAAACTTGGATAATGAAAACTGTTAATGGAGAAAGTGTTATTGGAACAGAACACGAATTAACTGTAATTTTCTCACAAGCAGGCACTTATTTTGTAGAGTTAGCAAACCCAACTCCTGATAACGAAGGCGGTTTAGCTGAATGGAAATGGTCAGATGAAACAGAAAAAACTTTATGCTACAGCTGGGATAGTATACCAGACTGTGTTGACGGAAGACAAGTATCTGTTACTGTTTCTTCTGATAAACTTACAATCGTTGAAGGAGAAGACACTTATGAATTAACTCCTTACAACTCTGTATCAACAGAACAAGCAAAAAAACAAAAATCAGCTTTACAGTTTACTTTTTCAAAAGGCATTTTCAAAAAATAAAAAGTACTAGACTAACCTTTAAATTTCATAGGTAAATGCACTACTTTTTTGGTTTCGAAGAAATCTTCTTCAAAAAAGTCAGGCAAGTTATAAATGGTGGCTTTAGGGAAGTTCGCAAGTTCTTCTGTAAGGTCACCACCTTTTAAATATAAAATTCCATTTTTAAGTGCATGATTTTGTTTTTTATGCACTTTATTTTTCACCCAACGGTGAAACGTTTCCATTTGTGCTACTGCTCTACTTACAATAAAATCGTAGGTGTCGTCTACTTCTTCAACACGTCCATGTGTCGTTTTCACATTCTGTAAACCTAATCCTTCAGCAACTTCATTCACTACTTTTATCTTTTTTCCAATAGAATCTACCAAATGAAATTGTGTTTCTGGGAATAAAATAGCTAACGGAATTCCTGGAAAACCTCCACCAGTACCTACATCCATTACTTTGGCTCCTGCTTTAAACTCCATAACCTTCGCTATTCCTAACGAATGTAATACGTGGCGTAAATACAATTCATCAATATCTTTACGAGAAACAACATTAATTTTTAAGTTCCAATCTTGATACAGTTCTTGCAGCTTAGAAAATTGTTCTAATTGCTTTTCTGATAAATTGTCAAAGTATTTTTTTATAAGTTCCATGAAGTGATTTTTTCCGCTGCAAAAATAAAAAACTAATTGGTATTGTTAATTTTTATGTAAAAGATATTAATCTAGTTAAAAAGTTAACCTTTAGCAATAACCGTGAACCAAAAACGTTTATTTTTGCGGTACAAACAAACAACAAATGAAGACAGTAAACTTCTCAAGAATAGACAAAGCTAAGTTTTTTAGAACTCTAAATAAAAGAGTTAACACTTACTTTAAAGAAAACAATATTAAGCGTACAGGTAACTGGAAACTATATTCAAAAGCTATTATTATGTTAGCTATGTTTATCGTTCCGTTCATATTAATTTTAACTGTTGATATGTCTCAATGGATAAAATTAGCACTTGCTATTGTAATGGGTGTTGGAATGGCTGGAGTAGGAATGAATGTGATGCACGATGCCAACCACGAATCTTTTTCAAGTAAAAAATGGGTAAATAAGCTTTTTGGAAGCAGTATTTATATTTTAGCAGGTAATGTGTATAACTGGAAAGTACAACACAATGTATTACACCATACATACACAAACATTCAAGACCATGATGAAGATATGGATGCTGGTAGAATTATCCGTTTTTCAAAACACACACAATGGTTATGGATTCATAAATTCCAAAAATATTATTCAATCTTTTTATACGGATTGTTAACTATTAACTGGGCTATTACTACCGATTTTAAACAAATGCATAGCTATTTAAAGCGTAAGTTATCGTATGGTGAGTTTCCAAATCCAGCTAAAGAGTGGACTAAATTAGTAGTTTCTAAAGTTATTTATTATTCTCTTTGGATTGTATTACCAATCGCTGTGATGAATGTTGCTTGGTGGAAAGTATTAATCGGATTTTTTGTGATGCACTATACTGCAGGAATCATTTTAAGTGTGGTTTTCCAATTGGCACACATTGTTCCTAAAACAGAAACTCCATTACCAGATGAAGATGGTAATATGAAAAACACATGGGCTATTCACCAATTATACACTACAGCAAATTTTGCTCCTAGAAATTGGTTTATCAACTTTTACACAGGCGGATTGAATCACCAAGTAGAACACCATATTTTTCCTAACATTTCTCATATTCACTATAAGAAGTTAGCTCAAATTGTAAAAGAAACTGCTAAGGAATTTAACCTTCCTTATAACGAATACAATACTACACGTAGAGCAGTTATTGAGCACTTTAGACACTTAGCTGAATTAGGAAAAAAACCGCAATTAGCATAAATCAACATACAACATAACAACACAATGTCAAACGCATTATCAAACAGAATTAACAGTTTACCAGTATCGCAAACTTTAGCAATGGCTGCTAAAGCAAGAGAATTAAAAGCTGAAGGTAAAGACATCATTAGTTTAAGTTTAGGAGAACCAGATTTTAACACTCCTGATTTTATTAAAGATGCTGCAATTGAAGCTATTAATCAAGATTATAACTCATACACTCCAGTTGATGGATATGTAGAATTAAAAGAAGCTATTTGCGAGAAGTTTAAGCGTGATAATAACTTAACATATGCTCCAAACCAAGTAGTTGTTTCTACAGGAGCAAAACAATCTATTGCTAACGTAGCTCAGGTATTATTAAACCCTGGTGATGAAGTATTATTGCCAGCTCCTTATTGGGTAAGCTATTCTGCAATTGCAACTTTGTGTGAAGCTAAATTTACCGAAATTCCTTCTTCTATTGAAAATGATTTTAAAATCACTCCAGAACAATTAGAAGCTGCTATTTCGCCAAAAACAAAAATGATTTTCTTTAACTCGCCAAATAATCCAAGTGGAACAATTTATAGCGAGGAAGAATACAGAGCATTAGCTAAAGTATTAGAAAAGCATCCAGATATTTATATCTTATCTGATGAAATATATGAGCACATTAACTACGGAACAAAACCGTTTAGTTTTGCTGCTATTGAAAGCATGTACGACCGTACCATAACTGTTAACGGGTTGGCTAAAGCTTTTGCCATGACAGGATGGAGAATTGGTTATATTGGAGCTCCTGAATGGATTGCTAAGGCTTGTACTAAAATGCAAGGACAAATTACTTCAGGGACTAACTGTATTGCTCAACGTGCTGCAATTACAGCTGTAAAAGCATCGCCAGAAAAAGTACAATACATGGTAGATGAGTTTAAAAAACGTAGAGATTTAGTTTTACAGTTATTAGGAGAAATCGATGGGTTTAAACTAAACGTACCAGAAGGGGCTTTTTATGTATTCCCAGATATTTCTGATTTCTTTGGAAAAACAATCCAAGGAAAAGAAATTAAAGATGCCAACGACTTTTCTATGCTTTTATTAGAAGAAGCCAACGTAGCTACGGTTACTGGTGAAGCTTTTGGTGCTCCAAACTGTGTTCGTTTATCATATGCTGCTTCTGAATTACAATTACGTGAGGCAATTAAAAGAATTAAAGAAGTTTTAAGTTAATTAACTTAAGCAATTAAGCATAAAAAAATCCGTAAGATGTTTCTTACGGATTTTTTATGTTCTAAAAAGGAGCTTTCAATTTTCTAACTTTTTTCTTTTTAAGCTTCTTTAAATACAACGCTTTCTTGTTATAATCAATAAAGGCTTTTCCAGCTTCTAAAATATCTGCTCCTATAATTCCGTCTACCTCATCAGCATCGTGTTGCTTTAAAGCTGTATTTACATGCGTTAAGTCAAACAGAACCAAATCACATGAATCATTTTTCCACTTCCCTATTTTAAGAGAATTGTTTCCTGACTTATGTGTTTCCATATCCGTCGCTCCTGCTCCAGCCGCTTTTACTTCACTTTCTTCAGAAATAAGCTTGAAACGCTCTATTAAATCTAACCCAACACACGAATTAGAAGCCCCTGTATCTAAAATAAACCTTCCTTTAACACCATTTATCTCCGCATCTAACTCTAAATGATTTGTTATCATTTTTTTGAGTTTTATTTTAATGTATTTCTTTTTTCGTAATACTTTTTTCAAACTTGCCATTTCTTGTACTTTTGTTTCGTAAAGATACGGCAATAAATGATTACAGATACACACACCCACTTATATTCAAGTCAGTTTGACGAAGACAGAAACGAAATGATACAACGTGCTAAAGAAGCTGGCGTTTCTCGTTTCTTTATTCCTGCGATTGATAGTTCTTATACTGAACGCATGTTCGATTTAGAAAAGAACTATCCAAACGATGTGTTTTTAATGATGGGATTGCACCCTACTTCGGTAAAAGAAAACTATCAAGATGAATTAGCACATGTAAAAGAGTGGTTAGACAAGCGTGATTTTTATGCGATTGGTGAAATTGGTATCGATTTGTATTGGGACAAAACTTTTTTATCGCAACAACAAGAAGCTTTTCGTACGCAAATTCAGTGGGCAAAAGAGAAAAAACTACCGATTGTTATTCATTGTCGTGATGCCTTTGATGAAATTTTTGAAGTTTTAGAAACTGAAAAGGGAGACGATTTATACGGAATTTTCCACTGTTTTACAGGAACCTTAGAACAAGCTGAAAAAGCAATTTCTTATAACATGAAATTAGGGATTGGTGGTGTAGCGACTTTTAAAAATGGAAAGATTGACAAGTTTTTAAATCAAATTGATATCAAACACATTGTCTTAGAAACCGATTCTCCTTACCTAGCCCCTACTCCATACCGAGGAAAACGTAATGAGAGTAGTTACATTACTAATGTTGTGGGTAAGTTAGTAGATATTTATGGATTGACTTTCGATGAAATTTCGGAAATTACAACACAGAACTCTAAAGACATTTTTGGTGTCTAACCTACAGACCACATATTATAAAACTCCTATAGGAATTGCCAAAATTGATGGCGATGAAAATGGAATCCAATCGATTTCTGTATTGGATGATGATACCTCAACCACAATCAGCTCCTCAAAGGAAATTCCAGCTTGCTTACAAGAATGTATTACCCAACTAAATGAGTATTTTGCTGGTACTAGAAAAGAATTCAACCTAAAATTGAACCCACAAGGAACAACTTTTCAACAATCTGTTTGGAAAGAATTATTAAACATATCTTTTGGAAGTACCAGAACCTATTTAGAACAGACCAAACAATTAGGCGACGTGAAGGCTATTAGAGCTGTAGCTTCTGCCAATGGTAAAAACCCGATTTGGATTGTAATTCCATGTCATAGAGTTATTGGTTCTGATGGTTCATTAACAGGATATGCTGGTGGTGTATGGCGTAAAAAATGGTTATTAGAACACGAAAGTGGAGCCAAACAACAGACTTTGTTTTAATTTCTTTTTATAAGGTTTCGAAACAAGTTCGGAATGACTATCGTCAATTTAAGTTGCGTTTTTCAATAAAGAATTTCTTCAACAAAAAGCCACACTCTTCTTCCAAAACCCCTGATATTACTTTTGTTTTTGGATGTATTTTAGTTTGTAAAACAGAAAAACCAAGTTTAGGTTCACTAGCTCCGTACACTATTTTACCTATTTGCGTCCAGTAACTCGCTCCCGCACACATTTGACAAGGCTCTAGCGTAACATATAAAGTACAGTCTTTTAAATACTTTCCACCTAAAAAATCTGCTGCTGCAGTAAACGCTTGCATTTCTGCATGTGCGGTAACATCATTTAACAACTCTGTTAAGTTATGTGCTCTTGCTATTATTTGATCTTTAAAAACAATAACTGCACCAACAGGAACCTCTCCTTTATCAAAAGCTAACTCAGCTTCTTGTAAAGCTTTTCTCATAAAGTAGGCATCATCAAATGGATTCATCAACAAGAGTTTTTGTAAATACGAAAACAAATGTAGCCAAAATTTGTTTGTGTAAACTCTAGGTAAAATACTTATTTTTACCAAAATTTACGATTTGATTTCAATCAATACTTCTGAGAATAAAAAAATCTATTTTGCTTCTGACCAACATTTAGGAGCTCCAACTTCTGAAGCTAGTTTTCCTCGTGAACAAAAGTTTGTTACATGGTTAAACGAAGTTAAAAAAGATGCTGAAGCAATTTTTATTCTAGGTGATTTATTCGATTTTTGGTTTGAATATAAAACTGTTGTTCCTAAAGGTTTTGTTCGTGTTTTAGGTAAACTTGCTGAAATAAAAGATAGTGGTATTCCGATTTACTTTTTTGTTGGAAATCATGATTTATGGATGCATGATTATTTTGAAAAGGAATTAGATATCCCTGTATTTCATTCACCTCAAGAATTTAAAATCAACGATAAATTATTTTTAATAGGTCATGGTGATGGATTAGGCCCTGGAGATAAAGGATATAAACGCATGAAAAAAGTGTTTACATTCCCGTTATTTCAATGGATGTTTCGTTGGCTACATCCAGATTTGGGTGTTCGATTAGGACAATACATATCAGTTAAAAACAAATTGATTTCTGGTGATGAGGATGCTAAATTTTTAGGCGAAGACAATGAATGGCTTGTACAATATTGTAAACGTAAATTAGAAGCTAAACACTACGATTATTTTGTTTTTGGACACAGACATCTTCCTTTAGAAATTCAACTTAAAGAAAACAGTGTTTATCTTAATACGGGGGATTGGATTCAGTATTATACCTATGCGGTTTTTGAAAACGATAAACTATTTTTAAAAGAATATAAACAATAAAAAAAGCACCTCAAAAAGGTGCTTTTTTATGAATTATTCCAATGTTAATCTAATACAAAACGTAATCTTGCAAATAAATGCCTACCATTAGTTCCAAACTGTACAGAACGTCTTGAGTAGATAAAACGTCCACTAGATCTAAAAGCGGGATCGTTCTCATCTGGATAAACATCAAATAAATTATTTGCTCCTAATGTTAAACTTAAGCTCTTATTAAAGTTGTATCCAAAAGAAAGATCTGTAATTACTTTTCCTCCAAAAGTAGTATCTATAGAAGGATCGTTACTGTTAGTTGCTTCTTCAACTTCTCCAAAATAACTATTTCTTAAAAAGATACTCCATTTGTCATTAACACTTAAATTGTGTGATAAATTCCCTTTTGTTGTAGGAACCGAAGACTCTAAATAAATTCTACTTGTTGGGTCAAAGTAAGTATCAGACAATCCTGCATTTTTTACAGCTGTTGGAATATTCACACCTTCTACATCCGTTTTCGAAAATGTAAACGCTAAAGTGTTAGTTAACCTCATCTTGTCAGAAAAATTTGCTTTGTGATCTACAACAATATCTACTCCTTTTGTTTGAGTATCTACAGCATTTGCAAAAAATGCTGCTTGTGTAGCATTTGCTTGTTGGAACAATCTTTCCAACTCAGCATCTCCATTATCATCAAAACTCCCTGTTAATATTACTCTGTCATCAATATTTATAAGATATCCATCAACCGTAAACTTTAAGTTTGCACTTGGCACTTTTGCTGTAAATCCTGCAGAAAACCCAAAAGAAGTTTCTTCTTTTAATTTACCTATTCCTAAAATCCTTGCAACTCTCGAAGTGTTTGAAAATACCCCAACTTCATTTGGTATACCATCTACAAACAAGGTACTGGTTGAACTGTAAGATATTTGATGCAATGATGGTGCTCTAAACCCTGTTTGTAAACTAGTTCTTAAATTAAAGTTTTTAGAAGCTTTTACCCTAGATGCTACTTTTACATTTAAAGTACCTCCAAAATCTGAGAAATTCTCATAACGTACAGCTCCACTTAATAAAAAAGACTCTGTAAAATCTGCTTCTACATCTATGTAACCAGCTATAGAGTTTCTGAATGAGTTTACTTCATTTTCTGGTTTAAACCCAGGAAACACTTGAATACCTCCTGGTCTTGGTTCACCAAAAAAATCTTCAGGAACCATTGAATCAGGATCTGTTGGATCATGTACATTACCCAATGTATTATATCTCGCATACGACGCTTCCTCTCCTGCTACAATACCATAATTTTCTAAACGATATTCAGCACCAAAAGCGATATTTAAACCAGACATTACATCTTCGTAAAACTTACTAAGATCAATATTTGTTGTGTTTTCGCTTGAATAAAACCCTCCTGAATTCGCTTCAAAAGGCGTTGAATTACCTAAAGATGCATTGCTTGAATTACTTATCAAATAAGTAAACTCATTTCTACCAAATGTATTTGAAAAATCTACATTCCAATCACCTAACTTTCCTTTTATTCCAATCGCATACGATTTGTCTTGAATATTAGAGTTTATCTCTGGTAAGAATCCGTTCATATATGCTGGTGTGTATGCTCTAGATTGATTTGGCAATCTATAGAAACCTGCCGCATTACCATTCTTATAACTTAAACCAGCATTCCCATAAATAAAGGTTTCATTTCCTAACGGAATTTCCATGTTTGCAAAAAACTGCGCTCCTCTTACCCTAGATTGCCCCACTCTCATATTAAAATCACTTCTTTTCAAACCACGAGCTAACAATTCTGCTTCGGTAACATCAGCTCCTAAAATTGTTCGCAATTCTTCTTTTGTTTCAGTACCATTCAATGTAATTCCTGCATCACCTGCGTAATTAAAAATATCATCTAAATCATCATCTAATAGATTTGAAATATTGTACCCATCTGCTGCTGCAACTCTTTCAATAGAGTTGTAAGCATTAAATATTGAACCTTCCCATTCTTGCATTCTATTAGTCCATCCTCTAAAGTCAAAATTTCCAGTAAAATTTATAAACCCTCCATCTTTGCCAATTGGTAATCCATAATTTAACCCTAAATTTAATTTTTCTCCATCTATATCTCTCTCTGGGCTACTTTTACTTGTAAAATTAGCACCTGTTGTTAAGTTAACTTCTAACTTATTTGTAGATTTCTTTAAGACAATATTTATGATTCCTGCAATAGCATCAGAACCATATTGAGCAGCTGCACCATCTCTAAGAATTTCAATTCTTTCAATAGCAATTGATGGAATTGTTGTCATATCTGTTCCCACTGAACCTCTACCAAAAGTACCATTTACGTTTACCAAAGCAGTTTTATGACGTCTTTTCCCATTGATTAACACTAATACTTGATCTGGACCTAATCCTCTTAAAGCAGCTGGTGCGATATGATCCGTACCATCTGAAATTGATTGAGGGTTGGAATTAAAAGACGGCGCTGCATAATTTAAAATTTCTGTCACTGTAACTTGAGGTGCTGACTCAGTTAGCTCAGAAACATCTAACACATCAATAGCTACAGGAGAATCTATTGCGACTCTACCTTTATTACGAGAACCTACAATTACCACCTCTTCTAAGGACTCACTTGATTCTTCAATTACTATTGTAAGATAAGAACTATCAGTTACTTCTACTTCTTTCGTTCTAAACCCCACTGAAGAAACTATAACCGTAACAGGTAACTGACCTACTTTTAAAAAGTATTCTCCATTATCATCAGTTGTTACACCATTAGTAGTACCTTTCTCTATTACATTTACAAAAGGCAGAGGCACTCCATTCGTATCTGTAATTTTCCCTTTTATCGTCTGACCAATCATTGATGTGAACGACATCAATAAAACACAAACAAATAATTTCGTTTTTTGTTCCATAATCATATTGCTATTTTATTTTTTATGTTAAAAAAGTTAATTTACTATAAACATACTAATATTTAAATCTCATAACAAACATATTCGTAATTAAATCACGCCCAACACATTAACACAAAAACTACTATTTATCAATACCAGCAAAACAATCTTATGTACTTCATAAAAAAATTAGACCTCTTAAAAGTATCTTATATCTAAAACCTCTTCATACTCTATTCTTCTAAACACATTTACTTACAACTATTTTAAGCATATTATTCTTTCAATACTTCATAACACTCTATTGTGAAGACTTGACAAACTCATTGTAATCATATGATTCTATGCATAATTTTTAATTATTGAATTGTTGTTTTACTTATTTAGTTTTATTCAAAAAACTTATACCAATAAAGAAATAGACCATAAAAAAAGCACCTCAAGAAGGTGCTTTTTCGTTATCAAATATCACAATAAAAACAAGCTATGTTATTAATTAGCATTCTCACTAAATGGTGTAGGAAAAGCATTAATAATATTATCTCCTGCTCTATCTAAAGGAACATAGGTTGCGTTTAACCTATTTAAACGTCTTAAATCAACCCAACGATGACCTTCTCCTAATAAAGAATACCTTCTTTGTTTTAAAACTTCTTCTACTAACTCATTATCAGAAGTTCCTCCTGAATAACTGGGTAGCCCTGCAGCATTTCTTATAATATCAATTGCATTAATTGCTTCTGTATTATTAGTTCCAATGTTAGCTTCAGCATACATTAAAATTAGCTCTTCATTCCTTATCAAATAAACAGGTGCCGTATTACTCTTATAAATCGCTATCTGATGGGTTGCAGACAATCCATCAAATGCTGCTGGAGTCGAAAGTAAAAATGATTTATTAGCTACCCGATTATCGCCAGACTCAGCGTCATTAATCCAAGAATTATGAATTACATATTCTTGCCCAGATTGGCCTAATACATGAAACTGATTGTTTAAAATATCATTCCCTGTTGCTCCGAACACATGGGTAACTCCATAAAACAACCCTCCATTTAAATCAAAAAAAGACTCATTTAAAAAATTTAAAACAGATGTATTATCCCCTTGATACAACGCTACTCTAGCTACTAATGCTCTATTAAACTCTGTAAAATCACTAGGGGATAATGGAAGCTTCTCTCCCGGCTTATCTGGGTCTGGTTTTCTTAGATCGTCAAAACCACTACTTAAAGGAAAATCAAATTCATCTGGTGAATTAGATAAATCACTCCTTGCTTCATTTAATAAGTCTTTAATAAAAATTAGAGACTCTTCATACCCTATAAATGGCCCTAAATTATCTGGATCATTAACATCAATTCTAATCCCATTGTCATATTGACGATTAGCAACCATTAAAAGAGCATATGCTTTTAATGTTTTAGCATATCCGTAATAAGAGTTTTTTACACTATCTGAGAATCCTGCATTTGAGTTTTCTACAGCGGTGATTAAAACATTCGCTGATTTAACAACTCTATACCAAGCAGCATATGATCTTGTTGTTAAAAAACCATTATTATCTAACGGGCCTTTTAAAATTTCTCCTGTATAACGAGGATCCGTACCTGACAAATCATAGTACTCTCTTGCTAAAAGGCTTACAGTATTATAATGAAATTCTAAATCGTTTCTCATGACAGCTTCAAGACCAACAGCTAACAACTGAACATCGGCTTGACTCGCTCCATCAGAAAAACTCTCCTCGGTAGGTGCATTAGGGTTCGGTATATCTTCTAATTCACAATTAGAAAATAAAATAACAGAACATAATAAAATAGTTTTTAAAATTATATTTTTCATAATATTCTATGTTTTAAAAGTTAATGTTTAAGTGGAAGTTTATAAATTTTGAAGCTGGATAGGGGGTTACTTCCACATTATTAGCTAAAACATTATTTCCAAAATTCGAAGCTTCTGGATCATAACTATTATAATCAAATATATTTATAAGATTTCTACCCGAAATACCTACTTTTACTTTTTCAAACCCTTTAAAAACTCCTTCATTAAAAGTATAGTAAAGCCCTACTTCACGCAGCCTCAAGTAACCTGCGTCCTCAATAAGTGGCTCTGGATTTACAAATGCCTGACTAGCCCTATAATCTCCATTAGACAATGTTCCTGAAGGATCTAAATCAGTATCATCGTAATCCCAAGTTGTACCTGCTAAATCATACAATAAAGTTGTTAAATTAATTCCATCTCCTCCTTTTTTCCAATGCCATAAAAATGACAAATCAAAGTTCTTATATCTAAATTGGTTTTGCCATGACAATTGAAAATCTGGTTCTGCATTACCATATACAAAAAAGCCATCTCCTTCAGGATCTCTTCTTGCTATTTCTTCTGCAGTAAAATCAGCTGGGTTGTATGTACCTACTATTTGAGTAGCACTAAACCCTTCTTGGATATAGAATGTACCTAACGAAGAAGCAAATCCCCCCTCTGTAAATGCAGGAACATTTAATTTTGTTATTTCTGATTTATTTTTCCACCACTTTAAGTTTGTACTCCAAGAAAAATCTTCTTGTTCAAAAATACTTGCGTTTAATCCTATTTCAATTCCATTATTCTCTAATTCTCCTGCATTTTGAACCTCAGTCACATATCCTGAAGAAGTTTGTTTATTAGTTTCAATTAATAAATCTTCAACTTTTTTATTATAAAAAGTAACTTCAAAGTTAATTTTGCTGTCTAACAAACCAAAATCAACTCCATACTCTAACTCTTTTTGACGTTCAGGACCTATATTTGGATTACCTTTAAAATTTCCAGGTGCAAGTCCTGAATTACCATCGATTAATTGCCCTGTCATTGCAGTAAACCTATCTCTAAAATTTGAAAATCTTCCTGCTTCACCGTAAGCAATTCTAGGTTTAAAGGAACTAATCTCTTTAATCTTCCAAAAATCAAACTTATGTAAATTAATAGCTAAGTTACCTTTAGGATAGTAATACATTTTATCAGCATCACCATTATTTGTTGACTTATCTCCACGAATACCAACGGTTCCTATAATTTTATCATCATAATTAATTTCTTCTTGAACAAAGAAACCTTTATCTTTTTGTAATCTTATATTTTGCTGAGTAGATACACTTTCTGACTGTCCTAAGTTTGTTTGAGACCCATTTAACCCAGTAGCAATTGTTATTACAGTATTTCTGTCAAAGTTTTGGAAAAAGCTTCCTGCTTGAGTTGTAAAATTCAAACCGTTTTCTAAATTTAAATTATGAACTAAGAAAGCAGATAAATTATAATTAGTATTTACTGTTGTTCCAGAAATTGAAGCCCCCCTTAACGATGAAGGATCTCTGAAGTATGATAATGATCTTGGAAAAATACTTGTTGTTCTCAGAGTATACTGATCAAAACCTCCTTGCAATACTAGTTTTAACCTATTACTTTCATTATCGAATATTTTAACATTAGAGGTTACACTCCCTATAAAACGATTAACATTCTCTCTATTCGTAGTTAAATCAACTGTTTCCAACACATTAGAACCTGCACCTCCTGACGGATATACTCCATCAACAGCTGATAAATTTTCCCAAGGATATGTAAAAGCCAGTGCATAACCTACTGTTCTATTAGCATTACCATTATTAAAAAAACCTCTATCTGCTTGTGAATTTATGTAGTTTGATGTAACATACATATCAATCCAATCAGTAAACTTTTGACCAATATTCAAACGAACCGCAGTTTTTTCATAACCAGTATTCTCAACTAAACCTGGTTCATCTTTATAAGTAACACCAAAAAAGTAATCACTTCTCTCTGACCCTCCTGAAGTAGTAAATCGAGTAGTTGTAGAAATTCTAGTATGATCAAATAGTTCTGCTTCGTAATCTCTTAGTTTAGCATTAGCAGGACCACCAAAAGCAATTACTTCTGCTTCATCCCAGTCTCTTAATCCTAAAAGTCTAGTAGGACTCCTTAAACCTACCGTTTGTGAAAAAGAAATCCTTGGTTTCCCTTCTTTTCCTCTTTTTGTTGTAATAATTACAACCCCTCCTGCTGCTCTCGACCCATAGAGAGCTGCGGCTGAAGCTCCTTTTAATATTTCTACAGTTTCAATATCTTCTGGATCAATATCTGCTATCCTGTTGGAAGCATCATCTTGGTTTGTAGAAGGGTTTCCTCCACCCGCTGCTTCACTCACAATATTATTTCCAGAAGAAATAGATGAGTTATCAACATATACACCATCTACCACAAATAAAGGTTGTTGATCTCCAAAAATAGAAGTAACCCCTCTAAGTCTCATTGAAATCCCTCCTCCTGGTGCTCCAGAATTTGCTTTAATTTCTGCTCCTGTAAATTTCCCTGACAGTGCACTATCAAATCCTGATTGCGATGTAACTTGTGTTAACTCCGCAGCTGAAATTGTCGAAACTGTGTTAGCCAAATTAGATCTTTTTGTCGTTGTTGCTAATCCTGAAATTACTACTTCTTCTAAAACATCTGAATCTTCTCGTAATGTTACTTGTATGAAAGTATCTGTATTGACTACGTTTTTTTCTATAGTAACAAACCCTAAAGAAGATATTGTAACTACCGTCGGAAGTTTTTTTACATTTAAACTAAATTCACCACTCTCATTGGAAGTGGTTCCATTTGTTGTTCCTTTTTCTATAATATTTGCAAAAGGAATACTTTCTCCATTTACGCCCACTATTTTCCCTTTTATTGTTTGTCCGTAAATAAAACTAGAAAACAAGAAAATAAGTGCGTTAATTAGCAGTGTCTTGCTAAATGACATTTTTTTCATAAAATTTAAGTTTAAAGTTAGTAGAAGCTAAATTTCATTTTTTTTATTTACAAAAGCAAATTATAAACAACTTATTTTCAACCAAATAAACACACTCACTAGAAACTAAACTTTAAAGAAGGATACTTTGCTGCTTGTAAATACAAGGTTTAACCAACTTTTAACAACTAAAAAAACACTATTATTGTAGCTTTGTTTCATATAAATTCTAATTTATTTCAATTACTATGGATATAGATGTAAGAGCCATCAATGAAAAAATAGAAAGAGAAAGTGCTTTTGTAGATTTATTAACTACAGAAATGAACAAAGTAATTGTGGGTCAAAAACACATGATTGAGCGATTACTAATTGGACTTTTAGGAAATGGACATATCTTATTAGAAGGTGTACCTGGGCTTGCAAAAACCTTAGCAATTAACACACTTTCAAAAGCAGTTGACGGAAGCTTTAGTCGTATTCAGTTTACTCCAGATTTATTACCTGCTGATGTGGTAGGTACTATGATATACAATGTAAAAGAAAATGATTTCTCTATTAAAAAGGGACCTATTTTTGCCAACTTTGTGTTAGCTGATGAGATTAACCGTGCCCCTGCTAAAGTACAGTCTGCTTTATTAGAAGCAATGCAAGAGCGTCAAATTACCATTGGAGATGAAACTTTTAAATTGGATGAACCATTCTTGGTTATGGCCACTCAAAACCCAGTAGAACAAGAAGGAACTTACCCGCTTCCTGAAGCACAGGTAGACCGTTTTATGTTAAAAACTGTAATTGACTATCCAAAATTACAAGACGAGCAACTTATTATGCGTCAAAACTTAAACGGAAGTTTTCAAAAAATAAACCCTGTAATTTCTATAGACCAGATTATAAAAGCTCGTAACGTTGTTAATGAGGTTTATATGGATGAAAAAATCGAAAAATATATCTTAGATATTGTTTTCGCAACTCGTTATCCTGAAAAGTATAATTTAGAAAAATTAAAACCTCTTATCAGTTTTGGGTCTTCTCCTCGTGGTAGTATCGCTTTAGCAAAAGCTGCAAAATGTTATGCTTTCATCAAACGAAGAGGATACGTGATTCCTGAAGATGTTAGAGCAATAGTAAATGATGTTTTACGCCACAGAATTGGTATTACATATGAAGCAGAAGCTGAAAACATTACATCTATAGATATTATCAATTCTATTATTAACGAAGTACAAGTACCTTAATCAATTATCAATGAGCAATTATCAGCCAAAAAAACTTTACTGATTATTGATAACTGTTAACTGACAATTGAAAACATGGATACAAAAGAGTTACTAAAAAAAGTTCGAAAAATAGAAATAAAGACACGTAGGCTGTCTAATCATATTTTTGGAGGAGAATATCACTCAACCTTTAAAGGTAGAGGTATGACTTTTTCTGAAGTACGTCAATATCAATATGGAGATGATATCAGAGCCATTGATTGGAACGTTACCGCTCGCTACAACGAACCTTATGTAAAAGTTTTTGAAGAAGAACGCGAACTTACCATGATGTTGGTAGTAGACATTTCTGGTTCTGAGTTTTTTGGTACTTCTGAGCAATTTAAAAAAGATACTGTAACAGAAATTGCTGCAACATTGGCTTTTTCTGCTATTCAAAATAACGATAAAGTCGGATTAATTCTGTTTTCTGATCAAGTTGAACTGTATATTCCTCCTAAAAAAGGGAAAAGTCACGTATTACGAATTATCCGTGAGCTTATCGAGTTTCAACCAAAAAGTAGACAAACTAATATCAGTGAAGCTCTCAAATTTTTATCCAACATCATGAAAAAGAAAGCAATTGTTTTTATGCTTTCTGATTTTATGGATGATGGTTATGAACGTACGTTAAAAATTGTTGGCAATAAACATGATGTAACCGGTATACGTGTATATGACAGACATGATGAGGAAATCCCTAATTTAGGAATGGTTCCTATGATGGATGCTGAAACAGGAAAAACTCAATTGGTTAATACGAGTTCAAAATCAGTTAGAACTCATTATAAGGCTAACGCCTTGCGTTTAACTGATTATTTTGAGACCTCTTTTACCAAAAGTGGTGCTGGAACTATTAGCACTAGAGTTGATGAAAGTTACGTACGAAAATTGTTAGGTTATTTTAAACGAAAAGGATAAGAACAAACAATGAAACACAAACTACTTTACATATGCTTGTTTTTAACTTCTTTTGCCTTTGCACAACAACCTCAGGTAAAAGCAGAAATTGATACAACAAACATCAGAATTGGAGAACAATTTCAATATAAAATATCTGTTGATGAAACTGAAAATGTTATCATTCCTAAGCTAGAAAACCTAAAAGGATTAGAAGTTATCGATACACTCAAAATCGACACTATTGAAAACAAGCTCATCCGAAAGTATATTTTAACAGGTTTTGATAGCGGTGCTTTTTACATTCCTCAGCAACAAATATTTATTAGAAACCAAACTTATTTAACCGATAGTTTACTAGTTAATGTAACTACTGTTCCTATCGACACTACAAAAATTAAAAAGTTCCCTATTAAAGGAATTAAGGGAGAACCATATCAGTTTGACGATTTCAAACAATACATCTGGTGGGTTGTAATAGCCTTTATTATTATAGCTCTACTACTCTACTTCTTTGTTTTCAAAAAGAAAAAAGAACAAGAAGAAAAGGTTGTTATTCCTTTGTTGCCTCCATATGAAGAAGCAATACAAAAACTGGAGGAACTTGACAAAAAACTGTTATGGCAAAACAATCAGGTTAAAAAATATTACAGTGAATTAACAGACATTGTAAGAGGTTATATTGAACGAGAGTTACGTGTCCCAGCCTTAGAGAGTACTACTGATGAATTAATTGATGTTTTGAAAGACTTCAATGACACAAAGTCAATAGAAACCTCTAGGGAAATTATTGACAAATTAAAGGGACTATTACAAGAGTCTGACTTAGTAAAATTTGCAAAGTCTAAGCCTTTATCGCACGAAATAGAGGAAGACCGAAAAGATGCTAAGCTTATCATAGACAATTTAAAACCTAAAAAACAAGAAGAAGATGATGAAGTGGAATAATTTCGAGTTTCATAGTCCCGAGTTTTTATGGTTGCTAATATTAATTCCTTTGTTAGCTTTTTGGAGTTTTTATACCCGAAAAAAAGATAGTGCTCAGCTTAGAATACCAAGCACTAGAGGTTTTAAAGTGCAAGGTTCAATTTTACCTAAACTAAAACCCCTATTACAACTCTTAAGATTATTGGCATTAACCTGCTTAATAGTTGCTTTGGCACGCCCTAGAAATGTAGCTGTTAGTAAAAAAACAAAGACGAATAGAGGAATTGATATTGTAATGGCTGTTGATGTTTCGGCCAGTATGTTAGCAAAAGACCTTAAACCAAACCGCCTGGAAGCTTTAAAAAGAGTTGCAACTGACTTTATAAACCGACGCCCAAATGATCGTATTGGTATTGTAGTTTATGCAGGAGAAAGTTTTACACAAACTCCAATAACTAGTGATAAATCTATTGTAAAAAGAACCATTTCAGAAATTAAATGGGGACAACTAGATGGAGGAACAGCTATTGGCATGGGTTTAGGTTCTGCGGTTAACAGACTTAAGGATAGTAAAGCCAAAAGTAAAGTTATTATCTTATTGACGGACGGTGTAAATAACGCTGGTTTTGTTGACCCTAAGACTGCTACTGATTTGGCAAAAGGAAATGGAATTAAGGTTTATACTATTGGTATTGGAACAAACGGAATGGCTCCTTTCCCTTGGGCTAAAGACCCAAGAACTGGTAAAATTTCTTTTAAAAATCAACCTGTTGAAATTGACGAAGATTTACTAAAGCATATTGCCAATGAAACTAGCGGTAAATATTTTAGAGCAACTAACAACACCAAATTAAAAGAAATTTACGACGAGATTGACAAGTTAGAAAAAACTAAAATCGAAGAGTTTAAGTATTATAATTACTCTGAAAAATATCGTTTTTTAGTACTTCTAGCAGGAATATTTTTACTCTTAGAGTTCACCCTAAAAAACACAGTATTTAAAAGTTTTATTTAAGCAAGATGTACAAATTAGAAGAACCAATATATTTTTATCTTTTTGCAATTATTCCTGTAATAATTGTGGTTTTCCTATTAGTTTTATGGTGGAAAAAACGAACCCAAAAAAAGTTTGCTAATCCATCTCTTTTATCTAAAATAGCACCGAACACATCAACTTTTAAATCAGTATTAAAACTTGTTTTCTTTTTAGTAGGATTATCATTTTTAATTCTGTCTCTTGTTAATCCTAAAATGGGAACAAAACTAAAAACCGTTAAAAGAGAAGGTGTTGATGTAGTGTTTGCCTTAGATGTTTCTAAAAGTATGTTAGCAGAAGATATTGCTCCTAACAGATTAGAAAAAGCAAAACAAATTATATCTAAAACTATTGATAAGCTAGGAAGTGATAGAGTTGGTATTATTATCTATGCAGGTAACGCTTATCCTTTACTGCCTATTACCACTGATCATGCAGCAGCAAAAATGTTTTTGCAAAACGCTAATCCAGATATGGTTTCTAGCCAAGGTACTGCCATCAATGAAGCTTTAAATTTGGCAAATACTTACTATGACAACGATGAGCAAACTAATCGTTTTTTAATCATTATTTCAGATGGTGAAGATCATCAAGAAGAAACTAAGCAAGTTGCTCAAAACATCGCCAACGAAGGTGTTAAAGTATATACAGTAGGTGTAGGAACTGAAAAAGGAGGCCCAATTCCTATTAAATTAAATGGCGCGCTTATTGGTTATAAAAAAGATAGAATGGGAGAAACAGTAATCACTCAAAGGAAACCTGATGTTTTACAAGGTGTTGCTGATGCTTCTGACGGACAATATTTTGATGGTAATAAAACTGAAAATCCAGTAGAAGCCATTGAGAAGATTATTGGAAATGCACAAAAAAATGAATTTGAGACAAAACAATTTTCTGATTATAAAGACCAATTTCAATGGTTTGTAGGTATTGGGCTGTTGTTTTTAATTTTAGATATGTTTTTATTTGACAAGAAAACCAAATGGTTGAAGAAAGTAGATTTGTTTAACGAAGAATCTTAAAGTGTAGTATGAAAAGTTTACAAAATTTAATATTCATTCTAGTTTTTGCAGTTTCTGCAATGGCAAATGCGCAACAAGACACACTTAAACTACAACGTGAAGCACGTGCTTTGTTACGAGAAGGAAACAAACTATATAACAAACAAAAGTTTAGTGATGCTGCTATTGCCTACCGAAAAGCCTTAGGTAAGAACAGCAAGTATGAAAAAGCAAGCTATAATTTTGGTAATACTTTATACCAAGAAAAGAAATACAAAGAAGCTGTAGAACAGTTTAAAGTAACTACTGAGACTTCAAAAGACAAAATGGCTCAGGCTGAAGCTTATCACAACATAGGTAATGCTATGATGGAACAAAAGCAGTATGAACAAGCTGTTGAAGCCTTTAAAAATTCTTTACGTAGAAATCCGAATGACGATGAAACTCGTTATAATTTAGCTGTTGCTCAAAAAGAAGCTAAAAAGCAACAACAAAACCAGAAGGATAATAAGGATAAAAACAAAGACAAGAAGAACGACAAAAATAAAGATCAACAAAAACAAAACGACAAAGACAAAAAGAACGACAAAAATAAAGATCAAAAAGGCGACGATAAGGACAAAAAGGATGATAAACAAGATCAGAAAAATGACGATCAAAAAAATCAACAAAAACCTAATCAAGATCAAAAAGACAAACAAAACCAAAAACCTAAACCTCAACAAGGTAAAATGACTCCCGAACAAATGAAACAACTTTTAGAGAGTTTAAATAATGAGGAAAACAAGACGCAGAAAAAAATGAATGCGAAAAAATCAAAAGGAAGAAAAGTAAAACAAGAGAAAGACTGGTAATTTTACCATTTTTAAAATCTTATTTATTTTTAGACATTTTTGAAAATTAACATGAAGTTGAAAGTATACATATCGTTATTAGTTAGTTTTATAACATTTACCATTAATGCACAAGATGCTGCGTTAACGGCTACCGTTAGTAAAAATAAGTTAGGTGTAAACCAACGATTACGTATTGAGTTTTCAATCAACAAACAAGGAGCCGATAATTTTAAAGAACCTAATTTTACTAATTTTAAAATAGTTGGAGGTCCTAGTCAATCAGTAAGTCAATCCTGGATTAACGGTAAAGTCTCTTTTAATCAATCCTACACCTACATACTACAACCTAAAAGAAAAGGAGAATTTAATATCCCCTCTGCTAGTATTGAAATTGATGGAAAAACAATAAAATCAAACCCTATAAAAGTTATTGTTTTAGATGCTGTTGACATTCCTAAAAACCCAAATGACCCTAGTTATATTGCTGAGCAGAATATTCATTTAGTTGCCGAAATTTCTAAATCTAAGCCTTATGTTGGCGAGGGAATTTATGTAGAATATCGCTTATATTTTAGCGATAATGTTGGTATTTATGATAATGCCATAACAGAAGCCCCACAATACAATGGTTTCTGGAATCAAGAAATTAAACGTAACGGAATGCCTGTTAAAACAGGCACTTACAACGGTGAAACTTATCGTTATGCTGTTTTACATAAAGCCCTGTTAATTCCAACAACCTCTGGTAAACTGACAATCGATCCTATGAAAATGGATATAATTGTGGCAGTTCCTACCGGAAGAGCCGACTTTTTCGGAAACGTAATCACACGTCAAGTTCGTAAAGAGTTTTCTTCTGCTAAGAAGATTGTTAACGCTCAGGCTTTACCTCTCAAGAACAAACCAGAAGACTTCACAGGAGCTGTTGGTGAATTCTCTTTTGATGTTTCTTTAAGTAAAAATACCTTAAAAGCAAATGAATCATCACAAATTAAAGTTTCGGTAAATGGTAAAGGAAATTTAAAACTTTTTGAACTACCAAAAGTTGAAACTCCTAAAGAACTAGAAGTTTATCAACCTGAAAGAAAAGAAAACGTTCGTATTACTGGAACAGGATTATCTGGTTCCGTTACTGATAACTACACTGTTGTTCCTGAGTTTAAAGGAAAATATAGAATTCCAAAAACTAGCTTTTCTTACTTTAACCCTAAAGAAAAAGTATACCAAACCATCACTACAGATGATTTATACGTTGATGTTTTAGAAGGAAAAGAAATTCCAACAAACTCTGATGCTAATACAGTAGCCAAACAAGAGGTAAAAGTTACAGGTAGCGATTTTAGATATATTCAAACAAACACCAATTTACAACCTGTAAAAACAGGTGACTTCTTTAAGTCAACCCTATTTTATATTCTTTTATTACTTCCTATTTTAGCTATTCCCGTTGGAATTGTTATTCAAAAAAAGAAAGAAGAACGTGATAGTGATGTATTGGGTAATAAGTTGCGAAAAGCAGACAAACTTGCTAAGAAATACTTATCAGAAGCACAAAAACAATTAGGCAATAAAGAAGCTTTTTATGAGGCTTTAGAAAGAGCATTACACAATTACTTAAAAGCAAAACTGGGTGTGGAAACATCTGACATAAGTCGTGAAAAAATTACTGATTTATTAGCTGACAAAAACGTTAATAAGGAAACCATTAATAGTTTTATTGAAGTATTTAATGATTGTGATTTTGCTAGATATACTCCAATTACTAATGTGCAAATGAAAGAGGAATATGAAAAAGCAAAACAAGTAATAACGCAATTAGATAGACAGTTATAATGAGAAAGCTAGTTATATATTTATTCTTATTTGTGTCAACAATTACGTTAGCACAAAACGCCAACGATTTATTTTCAAACGCTAATTCTTTGTACAAAGAAGGTAATTACGAAGAAGCTATTAAACTATATGAGCAAATAGAATACGAAAACCTAGCATCATCCGAAGTCTATTACAACTTGGGTAATTGTTACTATAAGCTTAATAAAGTAGCTCCTACTATTTATAATTACGAAAAAGCACTGCAACTAGACCCTTTGAATGAAGATGCTAAAAACAACTTAGTTATAGCAAAACGCTTAACACTTGATAGAATTGAAGCGTTACCTAAATCAGTATTTCAAAAATTCAATGAAAACTACTTACAAAAATTTACTTATAACACTTGGGCTGTAATTACTATTGCTCTTTCTTTTATTGCTTCTATTTTATTTTTACTGTTTTATTTTGCCTATACTCCAAGTAAAAAAAGGATTTACTTTACAACAAGCATTATATCCTTTTTACTTTTAATAACCTCTTTTGTTATTACATACACACAATATAACCAAGCTAAAAATAATATTGAAGCCATTATTTATACTGAAGAAGTTACTGTTAACAATGAACCTACCGATAACTCTAATGAAATTTTCACATTACATGAAGGAACCAAGGTTAATGTATTAGATTCTGTAGACAATTGGAAAAAAATAAAACTAGCTGATGGAAAAATTGGATGGGTTAAAACTAAAATTTTAAAAGAACTATAACATTTTAGCTTTAAAAAATTAATTACATTTGCCACTAAATGAATAAAAAAATTATCTTGAAATCTAAAATCGCCATCTTTTTTATCGTTTTGTTTGCGGGCATTATTGTTACGCCTTCGGTGATTACGTTGGTTGATAAAGATCAAGATATTACTATTTTCTTAAATCTAAGTGAAGAAGAAGAAAACACTAAACATGTTAAGGTAGCTGAACTAAAAGCTCATCCTAACGAAGATTATACTTCTTTTTTATATAAGAAAATCCAAAAAAAGAAAAATGTTAGTTTTCAATCTAAAAACTACGTTTCACAATACCCAAAAATTCTTACCCCACCTCCCGAGTTTTTTACTGCTTAATAATTTTTAAGTAAATACCTCCTACAAGAGGTTCTGAATAGAAAACCCGGAAAATATTTCAATACGCAGTAATAATACTATTGCTTTATTGAGACGTTTTGAGTTTCTCTTAGTAAATCAATCATTTAAATTAAATACGCTCTAAATTTTTATTTGGAGTCTAAATAAACGCATATATTATGTTTAAAACTATTAAAAGCGACTTACCCGCAAGTATTGTCGTATTCTTTGTTGCTTTACCTTTATGTTTAGGTATTGCTTTAGCTAGTGGAGCTCCTCTTTTTTCAGGTGTAATTGCAGGAATTATAGGAGGTACTGTTGTTGGAGCCTTAAGTGGTTCTAAAATCGGAGTTAGTGGTCCTGCAGCCGGTTTAGCTGCCATTGTATTAACTGCTATTGGTGCTTTAGGTGGCTATGAAAACTTCTTAGTAGCTGTTGTATTAGGAGGTATTATTCAAATACTTTTTGGAGTTCTTAAAGCTGGAGTTATTGGTTACTACTTTCCTTCATCAGTAATTAAAGGAATGCTTACCGGTATTGGTATTATTATAATTTTAAAACAAATTCCTCATTTCTTCGGATATGATGCAGAGCCAGAAGGAGCTGATAGCTTTATAGAGCCTTCAGGAGAAAATACTTTTTCAGCTATTTTAAGTATTACTGATAATATTACGATGGGGTCAATGGTTATCGGTTTTATTGGGTTAGCTATTTTAATTCTTTGGGATAGAGTTTTAAGTAAAAAAGGAAAAATATTTCAATTAATTCAAGGTCCATTAGTAGCTGTAGTAATGGGAATTATCTTTTTTACCTTAACACAAGGAAATGAAACATTCGCAATACAAGCATCTCATTTAGTAAGTGTACCTATTCCTGAAAGTTTTGATTCTTTCTTAGGACAATTTACATTCCCTAATTTTAGTGCTATTACCAACTACGAGGTATGGGTAACTGCATTTACAATTGCATTAGTAGCTAGTTTAGAAACTTTACTTTGTGTTGAAGCTACAGATAAATTAGATCCAGATAAAAATGTAACTCCAACAAATAGAGAATTATTAGCACAAGGAACAGGAAATATTTTATCTGGTTTAATCGGAGGTTTACCAATTACTCAAGTAATTGTAAGAAGTTCTGCCAATATTCAATCAGGAGGTAAATCTAAAATGTCAGCAATTATTCACGGGTTATTCTTACTATTATCTGTTATTTTAATTCCTACCCTATTAAATAAAATACCATTATCTGTATTAGCCGCAATTTTATTAGTTGTTGGTTATAAACTAGCTAAACCAAGCTTATTTAAACAAATGTTTGCCTTAGGATGGAAACAATTTGTACCTTTTATCGTAACTGTATTAGGTATTGTTTTCACCGATTTACTTACAGGGATTTCTTTAGGGTTAGCAGTAGGAGTTTTTGTTATTTTAATAAAGAGTTATCAAAACTCTCATTTCTTACATATTGAAGATAAAAGTAACGGGATACATAAAATAAAAATGACACTTGCTGAAGAAGTTACTTTCTTTAACAAAGGAGCTATTTTAAAAGAGTTAGATAGCTTACCTGAAGACACTCATTTAGAATTAGATGTAAGAAAAACTAGGTACTTAGATAATGATATTGTTGAAATTTTAGAGGATTTTGCATTCAAAGCAAAAGAAAAAAATATCAATATTAAACTTATTTCAGAACGCGGTGTTGTAGAAAACCCTGAAAGCTTTATTAAGTTCTTTAAACTTAGACCAAAAGCGGCATAGCCTTAAAATACTTTACCAACAATATTCTTAAATGTGTATTGTTAGTAATAATAAAAAACGATATAAATAACTTATAAAAATATATACAATGAAAGCGCACACTAAAGAAACTCAAGCTACAATGACTCCTGAAAAGTCATTACAATATTTAAAAGAAGGAAACCAAAGATTTCAAAACAACTTAAAAGCTAATCGTAATTTATTAGAACAAGTTAACGATACAAGAGAAGGGCAATTCCCTTTTGCTACAATTTTAAGCTGTATCGATTCAAGAGTTTCTGCTGAATTAGTTTTCGACCAAGGTTTAGGAGACATTTTTAGTGCAAGAATTGCTGGTAACTTTGTAAATGAAGATATTTTAGGTAGTATGGAGTTTGCTTGTAAATTAGCTGGTACTAAATTAATTGTTGTCTTAGGGCATACTAGCTGTGGAGCAGTTAAAGGAGCTTGTGATAATGCTCAATTAGGTAACTTAACTAAAATGTTAAGTAAAATTAAGCCAGCTGTAGAAGCTGTAACAGAACCTAAAGATGAAAGTTTAAGAAACTCATCTAATTTAGAATTTGTAAATAACGTTGCAGAAAAAAACGTACAGTTAACTATTGATAGAATATTAAATGAAAGCGATGTATTAGCCGAAATGCATAAAAATGGTGAAATTATGATTGTTGGAGCTATGTATGATATCAAAGACGGCTCTGTTACTTTTTATGAATAAAAAACATCCTCTATAATTATTATTATAAAGAGAATCTAAATCTAGTTTTAGGTTCTCTTTTTTTATTAACTTCGGTAATTATATTGCTTAATCCGGAAAGCAACTGTAAAAGATTCTTCCAACAAACAATTTATATATTAATGAATCTATCTAAAATTTTTGAAAACAATAAAGAGTGGGTAAAAAACAAACTCTCTACCAATAAAGATTATTTTAAAAAATTAAATGAAGGACAAAGTCCTGATTTGCTGTACATAGGTTGTTCTGACAGTAGAGTTTCTGCAGAAGATTTGATGGGTTCAAGTCCTGGTGAAGTTTTTGTACATAGAAACATTGCTAATATGGTACCTGCAATTGACTTAAATTCTGCTTCAGTAATTGAATATGCTGTTGAACATTTAAAAGTAAACCATATTGTTGTTTGTGGCCACTATTCTTGTGGTGGAGTTAAAGCCGCAATGCAATCTGCCGATTTAGGTTTGTTAAACCCTTGGTTACGTTATATAAGAGATGTATATCGCTTACATAAAGATGAGTTAAATAAAATAGAAGACGAAGATGCTCGTTACGATCGTTTGGTAGATTTAAACGTGCAAGAACAATGTGTCAACCTTATTAAAACTGCCGCTGTGCAAAAAGCTTACAGAGATAGAGGCTTAAAGGTACATGGTTGGGTTTTTGATATTAAAACAGGAAACCTCATCGATTTAAATATCGATTTTGAACATATTTTAGAAGATATTATGGAGATTTACCATTTAGACTAAAAAAAAGCGGATAAAAAATTATCCGCTTTTTTATATTGTTAGTTGTATCTCTTTGCTGTTATCATTCTCTTGCTCTTCCTCATCTTTTATGATTGACGGAAAAATTGTTGGAGCAATCTTTTTTACTGGTTTAAATAAAATAGATTCTTCTAAACTCTCCTCCTTTACAAACGGAATAGTATCATTCATTTTTCCGAAGAAAATAAAAATTATGCTTAAAATTAATCCAATTTTTAAAACCCCAAAAACACCTCCTAAAATTTTGTTCAAAATTCCTAAAGCTGCAAAATCAGCTATTTTGGTTAAAATTTTCCCTAATAGTGCTATTGCTACAATTATTACCACAAAAGTTCCTGCAAAAGCCGCCAAAGAAATATACTTTTCATCCCATGTAACACTGTCTTTTAACCAATCTCCAATAAAGTATGAAAAGTGGATAGCTCCATAAACTCCTGCAACCAAAGCAACCAAAGAAGCAACCTCTACAAACAACCCTTTCATTAAACCTCTTACAAAGCCAAAAAGTAGTAATGCAGCAATAATAATATCAAAAGTATTCATAAATATAAAAGCGTTCTACTGTAAAATCTATGCTCAAATATACATAACTCATTTGTATCTTTGCTTTCTCAAAAAACACAAATGACAAAAGAAGCCAACTTAAAAGAAAAATGGGATTTTGTAATAACTCAATTATCACAACAATTTGCTGATGGAGATGATCTCAATATTGATGGAGTTATTTATTTAATTGGTGTTCAAGAGTTAGGACAAGGACATCGTAAGTTTAAAAAAGACGAAAAGGTAAACCTTATGCATATTGCTATTTGTAAGCTATTAGAACCTTACGGATACTATGAATTCGATTTTTTTGATAATGATGGGTGGCCTCATTATAAAACTCTAACTGAATTACCTAATTTAAAACCTGGTGAACAATCAGTTTTAATGAAAGAAGCTATTATTAATTATTTTGAAGTAATTAACTTTTTTGATTAGGTAACACTTAGCTTCCTGATCATTTTCGATAATAACTTAGGGAAAAATCGCTTGGTATATACACCTAGCTTTTCTTTCACCCCTGCTATATAAACTTCTTCTTTTCTATTTTTTATAGCTTTTAGCATAAATTCAGCAAACCTATCTGGATGTATTCCATTAGCTGTGGCTGTATCCATGGTATTTTGTGGAGTACCATTTCCTGTTAATGCGTTTTTTGACACATTCGTAGTTACAAAACCTGGGCAAACTAACGTAACAGCAATATTATCTTTATAATGTTCTGCTCTCAAACTATCAAAAAAACCATGCAAAGCATGTTTCGTAGCAGCATAAGTAGAACGTAATGGAGTTCCTATTTTTCCAACGATACTTGTAGTTACAACAAAGTGTCCTGATTTCTTTTCAATAAAATGAGGTAGTAAAGCTTTTGTTAATGAAACTGTTCCTAAATAATTAATATCCATTAAACGTTTATCTACTTTTATTGATGTATCTTTTACTAATGATCGCTGACTTATCCCTCCGTTATTTACCAAAACATCAACTCTTCCAAAAAATGAAATAGCTTTAGTTACCTTCTCTGGTAGGTTTTCATAATCTTCTAAATCTAAAGGTAAAATCATAACATTTTCAGGAACTTTGCAAAGTTTTTTCACTTCTCTTAAAAAGCTTTCATTTCTTGAAGATATAATTAACTTTGCTCCATAATTAGATAACGCAACAGCTAGAGATTTACCAATTCCTGAAGAAGCGCCAGTTACCCAAAATATTTGTTCTTTAAAGTTCATGTTTTCAAATAATTAAAAAATCGTTTGTAAAATACATAAGAAAAAATAAAAGTGGTACACTTCTTGGATAGAAGTTCGTAAATGACTAGTTTTAAAACCTTATTAATAACCCTTTAAAATATTATGATGAAAAAATTACTGGCTCTATTAATATTCACCACATCACTTGTAAATGCTCAGTACACAGTTAAAGGTACTATGACCCCTCCAGACAAAGGAGATTGGGTTATTTTATATAAAATTGAAGGAGCAAAGCAAAAGTTCCTTGCAAATACTACCATTAAATTTGACACTGTTGCAATAAATGGTGAAAAACAAGTTTTAGGAAAGTTTAGTTTTGAACTACCTAACACAGCAACTTCTGGAGCCTACAGAGCTACCTATAGAAATACGGGTGCTGGTTTTGTTGATTTTTTCTTCAATAAAGAAAATGTTGAGTTCGTTTTCAATCCAAAATACCCTGATCAGTCAGTTCTTTTTACTAGCTCTAGAGAAAACAAACTATACAATGAATACTTACAAGCATACAATGCTGTACAAAAAAAGATAGATTCTTTACAAGCTTCTTATATAGAAACTGAATCAAGAGATGCAAAAAAAGCTTATAAGAAAGAGCTTAAAGAACTTGAAGACGTACAAGAAACTTATGAAAACAAATCTCAAGGAATGTTAGTAAATAGTTTTATAAAAGCTTCACGCAGATATAATTCATACAATCCTCATGATAATCTACAAGACTATTTATCTGCTACTAGTGAAAACTTTTTTGAGTACGTTGACTTTAAAAGTGATGAATTATACAACTCTTCTTTTTTAATTGATAGAATTAATGATTATGTTTTCTATTTAAACTATTCTGAAGATAAAAAAGTTCAACAAAAACTTATTAAGGAATCTATTACCACCGTTATGAAGAAAATTTCTTCTGACAAATTAGAAAAAGCAGTAATTGATTATTTAATTAGCGCACTTACTGATAAGCGTAACGGACCAGCTGTGGATTGGATGTTTGCTGAATATTATGACAAACTTCCAGCTAAAGATCAAGACGCTGATTTTAAAAAGGAAAAATTAGACATCTTACTTGCAACTGTAGGTAGAGTAGCTCCTGATTTTTCTTGGAAAGAAGATGGTCAAGAATATAAATTATCAACATTAAACGATGGTAATAAGTATTTACTAGTATTCTGGAGTACTGGTTGTCCACACTGTGTAAAAGAAATTCCTGAACTTTATAAGTTTATGCAAACTCATAAAGAAGTATCTGTAGTTTCTTTTGGTATTGAAAATGAAGAAAACGAATGGGATGAGTTTGTTAAAAACTTACCTGGATGGCATAATGCTATCGGAACGCATCCTGAGTATAAATTTGATAACGAAACAGTAAAAAAGTATAACTTACTTGGTACACCTTCTTATTTTGTATTAGACAAAGACAAGAACATTATCGCAATGCCTGACCATGAAGAAGATGTAGAAAAATACTTTAATGGTGACAACGAATAGTTTACTACTTTGTATAAACAACATAAAAAAAGCCCAACAAATTTGTTGGGCTTTTTCTTTTTAAAAATATAAAAATGCATCTTCAATATGTTCTATTACAAACTCATTTCCTTGTTTAACAATTGCGATAATGTCAAATCGAATCTCTACATCTAAATCATTTTTTGTAACATAATCATCAATAGCAGTTACTAATAGTTTTATTTTCTTCGGATTTACAAAATCTTGTGGGTTTCCAAAGTAAGCTGTTGATCTTGTTTTAACTTCTACAACAGCTAAAGTTTCTTCCTTTTGAGCAATAATATCAACCTCAGCTTTTTGAAATCGGTAATTTTTTTCAACAATAGTATACCCTTTCTCTATAAGAGAATCTATTGCTAATTGCTCTCCTTTCTTACCAAGTTCATTGTGTTGTGCCATTTAAAAACTTATATTTGAGTAACCTTAAATCTTTTTATCATGAAAAAAAACATGGGAAACACCGATAAAGCTATTAGAACTTTAATCGCTCTAATTATAGCTGCGCTGTCTTACTTTGAATTTATTACAGGAATTTTTGGTAATATCTTACTTGTACTAGCAATTATACTTTTAGTTACTAGCTTGATAAATTTTTGCCCGTTATACAAGTTATTAGGAATTAACACATGTAAAACAAAAAACAATTAATTAAATTCTAACAAGCACTGCTTATTCTTACTTATCGATAATTTAACTTCTCTACCCATTATCAATGCTCTATTATCTGGTTCGTGACCTGCAGGAAAATCAAACAATACAGGAATACCTTTAGGAACAACCTCTAAAATTAATTGTTCTATAGAGCTTCCCCATGGAGTTGTATTTCTCTTAATTTTAGTCATATCACCAACAACAATCGCTTTAACTTTTGTGAAATATCCAGCACGTTTTAAGCTTTGTAACATTCTATCAATTGAATACTTGTATTCACCTATTTCTTCTATAAATAAAACTTTCCCATCTGTAGAAAGTTGACTGTCTGACCCTAGCATAGAAGCCAAAATAGCAATATTACCTCCAACTAACTCTCCTGAAACCTCTCCTACTCTATTCTCTTGTGAAGGAGAAACTTCATAACGCAATTTTTCTCCAAACAATGCTTTCTTAAAAGTTGCAATGGTTTCTACTATATCATCAGAACTCTCTTCCATACTTGTACCCATCATAGCATGTAAGGTTTCTACTCCTAAGTTATGAATATGGTTATGAAATGCCGTAATATCAGAATAACCAATAACCCATTTAGGGTGTTTTTTAAACTTAGTAAAATCCAATTTATCTAAAATTCTCACAGAACCATATCCTCCACGTGCACTCCAAATCGCCTTAATACTAGGATTATCTAACGCATCTTGAAAATCTTGACATCGTTCTTCATCAGTACCAGCAAAATGATCATTCTGATTAAACATATGTTTACCATATACCACTTTCAGCCCCCAACTTTCTGCTAACTTTTTAGCTTTATCAATAGTGGGCTTACGATTCTTTAAAATTCCAGCAGGAGCAACAATTGCAATAGTATCTCCCTTTTGCAAATATGGTGGTGTAGTTAACTTCATAGTTTCATTTTGCGCGTAGACTGATGTAATTATCAGTAAAAAAAATAAGATGAAAATTCTTTTTTCCATAAACAAGTCTCTTTTTTTGATCTTAAAGGTTTAAAATCCATCAAATGTACCTAATTTATAACAGTATAAAAAATTGCTTTTTCGTACTTTTGCGCTTTAATTTTAGTAGAAAAAAACATGAGTACACCAAAAAGATATACAATTACAGCAGCATTACCTTATACAAATGGACCAATTCATATTGGACATTTAGCAGGTGTATATGTTCCTGGAGATATTTATGCACGTTACCTGCGTCAAAAAGGAAAAGACGTAGCCTATATTTGTGGTTCTGATGAACACGGAGTTGCAATACCCATGCGTGCTAAAAAAGAAGGTGTTACTCCGCAAGATATTATTGATAAGTATAACGGAATCATCAAAAAATCATTTGAAGATTTCGGTATTTCTTTCGATAACTATTCTCGTACTTCAGCTGAAATTCATCATAAAACGGCTTCTGATTTCTTCACGAAGTTATACAATGATGGTGAGTTTACTGAAGAAGTTACCCAACAACTATATGACGAAGAGGCAAATCAGTTTTTAGCAGATCGTTTTGTGATTGGTACATGCCCTAAATGTGGAAACGAAGAAAGTTATGGAGACCAATGTGAAAAATGTGGTACAAGTCATAATGCTACTGATTTAATTAACCCTAAATCAGCCATTACAGGAAATGTTCCTACCTTAAAAGAAACTAAACACTGGTTTTTACCATTAGATAAACACGAAGCTTTTTTACGTGAATGGATACTAGAAAGTCATAAAAATGATTGGAAACCAAATGTATTAGGACAATGTAAATCTTGGATTGATGACGGCTTACGTCCTCGTGCGGTAACCCGTGATTTAGATTGGGGAATTCCTGTGCCAGTTGAAGGTGCTGACGGAAAAGTATTATATGTTTGGTTTGATGCTCCTATTGGTTACATCTCTTCTACTAAAGAATGGGCAGAACGAGAAGGTAAAAACTGGGAAGATTATTGGAAAAAAGACGACACTAAATTAGTCCACTTTATTGGTAAAGATAATATTGTATTTCACTGTATTATTTTCCCTGCAATGCTAAAGGCGCATGGCGACTTTATTCTACCAGATAATGTACCAGCAAATGAGTTCTTAAATTTAGAAGGAAATAAGCTATCGACTTCTAAAAACTGGGCGGTTTGGTTACATGAATATTTAGAAGAGTTTCCTAATCAGCAAGATGTATTGCGTTATACCTTAACAGCCAATGCTCCTGAAAATAAAGACAACGATTTTACTTGGAAAGATTTTCAAGCAAAAAACAATAACGAGCTAGTTGCTATTTTGGGGAATTTTATTAACCGTGTGGTAGTATTAACAAACAAATACTACAACGGGCAGGTACCACCTACAGGGGAATTCTCAGAAATTGACAAAGACACTTTAGAGCAATTAAAACAGTTCCCTGATATAATTGCTAAATCTATAGAACGTTATCGTTTTAGAGAAGCTTCTCAAGAAATGATGAATTTAGCTCGTTTGGGTAATAAATATTTAGCTGATGAAGAGCCTTGGAAAGTAATTAAAGAAGATGAAGAGCGAACCAAAACCATTATGAATATTGCCTTACAAATCGCAGCAGGTTTAGCAGTAGTATCAGAACCTTTTTTACCGTTTACCTCAAGTAAATTAAAGTCAATTTTAAATATTGATAACAATCTTTCTTGGAATGATGTTGCTGAAAAAGACATTTTATTACCATCAGATCATCAAATTAATAAAGCTGAATTACTATTTTCTAAAATTGAAGATAAAACTATTCAAGCACAATTAGATAAGCTAGAAGCTACCAAGAAAGCAAACGAAGCAGCTAACAAAGTAGTAGAACCTCAAAAAGAGACTATTCAGTTTGATGATTTCACCAAAATGGATATTAGAGTAGGAACTATTGTTGCTGCTGAAAAAGTAGCTAAAACAAAAAAACTACTAAAACTTACCGTAGATGTAGGCATTGACACACGTACTATTGTTTCTGGAATTGCTGAAAGCTTTAAACCGGAAGATATCATAGGTCAGCAAGTATCTGTACTATGTAATTTAGCTCCAAGAAAATTACGTGGTGTAGAAAGCCAAGGAATGATTTTAATGACTGATACTCCTGATGGTAAATTAGCGTTTGTACAGCCTTCTGAAAAGGTGAATAACGGAGAGTTTATTGCTTAAATAAAACATTTATTATATTCGCAACCTCGCAATAATATTGCGAGGTTTTTTAGTTTATATCTTTGTTAAAAAAAATTCACCTCCTTACTATCTATTATAAAGCACTTTAAAGCTACAGCTTAATTAAATTCAATTTTATCTTATAACAAACTTAATTTAAGGCATCATTTTTGAGGAATCCTGAATTCATTGCTAAAAAAATTACATGAAAACTGAAGTCCTATTCTACAAAAAAAAGCTAATCAAAATCTTTAAATTATTTTTATTTATTAATCTCCTTTTTATTAAAACCTCCTCCTTTGCACAAAAACAAAAAAGCAATTTAATAATCAATAATTTTCAAAACTATGCTTCTGAGTATAGAGAACTAGCCTATTCTCAACTTAATAAATCTACCTACATAAAAGGAGAAACTTTAGGATTTTGTAGTTATATAGTCGATAAAGCTAAAAAAACACCTTCACTCTTAACTAAAAACTTGTATTGTGTTATTACAGATGAAAACAACCAAATTATTAAGAGTAAATTAATTAAAGTTAATCGAGGAATTGCATATAACTCGTTTGAAATCGATAGTCTTTTTTCTAGTGGAAAATATACTTTTAAAGCATACACAAACTGGATGAAAAACTTTGATGAGCCCAATGCTTTTATTGAATCTTTCAAAGTTATAGATCCAGAAAAAAAAACTTACTTAAAAAGAAGTATTCTTTCCAACTCAATAGATGTCCAATTTTTACCCGAAGGAGGTCACTTTGTTAATAATATAAAAACCAAAGTAGGAGTTACTATAAAGAATAATAACGGATATGGAATTCCGAATGTTGTAGGCGAAGTATACGATTCCCACAACACCTCTATTACCTCTTTTAAAACAAATTCTGTAGGTATTTGTAGTTTTTCTTTACTTCCAAAGACGAAACAAAATTACATAGTTAAAATTACTCATTTAGATAAAGAATATAAGTACATTATTACAGGAACTAAAAGCAAAGGGGTTTCGATTAAACTAAGCCAAGTAAACAACAAAGTTTTTGTAGAATTAAATACAAATCAAGAAACATTAAAAAACATCAAAAACAAACCTTTTAAATTAATTATACATAATGGAGATATTATAAAAGAAGGTCTAGTTAAATTTAACAAAACTGGTTTTATTAAAATAATTGATCAAAAAAACTTACTTCCTGGAATAAATATTTTTACTCTTTTTGACGAGAACAACAATCCTATTTTAGAACGTCTTTTTTTCAATTATAAAGGTATTGAAACATTACGTTTAGAGGAAGCTAAACTTTTAAAAAAAGAAGATTCTTTGCAAGTTGACATTCCTTTTTCTCAACTTTCGAACAGCCTTAAAAACAATATGCATCTTAGTGTATCTATACTACCAAAAGAAACTAAATCTTATCAAAAAAACCATAATATAATTTCTTATACACACCTACAACCATATGTTAAAGGATATGTAGAAAATGCGGGGTATTATTTCACTAATATTAATAGAAAAAAGAAATATCATTTAGACAATTTACTCCTCACCCAAGGTTGGAGTAGTTATAATTGGAACTCTATTTTTGAAAACAACACTTCAAGTCGATTTGCTTTTGAAAATGGTATTACCATTAAAGTAAATAAAAACAATATTAATAACTCTGAATTTTTTATTTCTCCATTAAAGCTTAATAATCCAAGTATTATAAATATCGAAGAAAATAAAAAATATTTTGTTGAAGACGGCTTGTATCCATTAGAAGAAGAATCTTTAAAATTAAGTGTATTAAATAAAAAGGGAAAACTAATTAAACCTAATTTATATGTTCAATTTTCTCCTAATAAAATTCCTTTAATTAATAACTATTTAAAAACATCTTTACCTCCCAAAAACGGTTATTATTCTTATGAGTTTAAGACTAACCCTTTTTCATACTCTAATCTTGATGAATATCAAAACCTAGACGAAGCCATTATTAATGTAAATTTAAAGCAACAAAGAATCGATAAGATTCAATCTAAAAATTGGGGTGATATTTATTTAATAGATGACTCTCATAGAAGGTTTAATTTAAGATTATCTAACTATATCACTTCATATGTAATGGGTTTTACAGTTACTGAATATATGGGGCAATTTATTTTAAGTAAAAGTTCAGGAAAATCATCTTTCAGCTCCGCTCCTCCAACCGTTTACTTAGACGATGTGATTCAGTCAAATCTTGACTTCTTACATCATTTCAGTATGGATGACATAGATTATCTGGTTGCAAATCGACATGGATTTGGTGAGGGCATGCGTGGATCTAATGGAGTTTTAAAAATTTACACTCGAAAAACTTCAAACATAAAAAGAAAAATTGACAATAATAGGAAGTTTGATTTTCCATTAACCTTTTCAAGTAACAAAAAGTTTTACACTCCTAAATACACGACTTACAACACTTCTTTTTACAAAGAATATGGTGTAATAGACTGGATTCCTAATGTTATGTTAGACAATGAAGGAAATTTAAGTTTTAAAATACACAACCCTGCTAATACAAACATCCTTCTTTTTATAGAAGGGATTACCCAAGATGGAAAATATATTGTAGCTAAAAAAATATTAAATATTGATTCTAATAAATAAGACAGAGAGACTTGTCAAAAAATAAAAAGCACTCTTAAAAAAAGTGATATTGGTTACACTATTTTTAAATATAAAGATTTTTATATCAGAAGTGATTATACCCCTAGTGACAAAACATATCACTTAAGAAAATTCACAAAATAAATTAACCTTTTACTATATTTAAAACCTCGCAAATTGCGAGGTTTTTAGTTTACACATTCTTTAACCAACCTACGATACTTAAGCGAGGTCTTGTCAACGCTACTTTTACCTCATGCTCGGTTACATCACTCTTAAAAAAAGCAACCCTTCCTCCAATTGGTAAAATGGTTTCTGTCTTTTCTTTAGTATACAGTACTAACTCTCCTCCGTCATCAGTATTCCACTCGTCATTTAAATACATGACGAATGAAAATAATCTTCCATTATCGGTTTGGAATTGGTCTATATGACGTTTGTAAAAACTACCGATATCGTAATACGCATAATGAAACTCAAAAGCATTGATACTCGAATAACACGTTTTGTTCAAATAATCGGAAAACTCACTCATTTTTTGGATAAACTTTTTTTCTAAATCATCTTCAGTTTTTTCGTTTATCCAACAAATAACATCCCGTCTTATCTCTTTGTCTTTTGTATAATCGGAGTCTTTTCCAATACCCGCTCTATACATGGTTCCTTCTTCATAATGTTTCATTAAATTATTCCGAAGTCCTGCTATCAAATCAGCAGAAAAAAAATCATCACAAACTCCAAAATCGTTGGAAATTAAGCCAGTAATCAATCGTTCATACTGTCGCTTATGCAATTCATTTACAGTTGTTTGCATTAATAAATTTACAATTAGACTAACCGCGAAAGATAGTCTAAAAACATATAGATTGTATACCCCCGAATAAAAATTTATATTTGTTTTATTTTATGAATTTACTATCCTTTATAGGTTCTCATACCAACCTTTCTTCAACCGCTATTCAAAGTACTATTGAACTATTAAATAAAGATTGCACCATTCCTTTTATTGCTCGTTACCGAAAAGAAAAAACGGGAAATTTAGATGAAGTTGAAATTGGTCAAATTGTACAATTCAAAGAACAATTTGAAGCCTTAGAAAAACGAAAAGCAGCAATTTTAAAAGCTATTGAAGAACAAGATGCCTTGACCGATGAGTTGATGGCTAAAATTGAAAAAACCGAAGATTTAACCACTTTGGAAGATATTTATCTTCCGTATAAAAAGAAACGTAAAACCAAAGCAGAAACGGCTCGTAAAAATGGATTAGAACCGTTGGCGAAGATGATTATGAGTCAGCGAGTAAACGATTTAGAATTTACCGCTTCAAAATACCTTTCAAACGAAGTAGAACATGTTGATGATGCTTTAGAGGGTGCTCGCCATATTATTGCAGAATGGATTAATGAGCGAACTGATATTAGAAATAACATTCGTTATCAATTAGAACGTTTTGCTACGATTGCGACTAAAGTTGTTAAAACTAAAAAAGAAGACGAAGCAGCACAAAAATTTAAAGATTACTTCGATTGGGAAGAAAACCTAAGTCGAATTCCCTCTCATCGATTATTAGCTATTTTACGAGCAGAAAAAGAAGGTATTATTCGCGTCAAAATTAGTATAGATGACGAACGAGCACTTCAAAAAATGGAAGACAGAATTATTCGTTCACATAACGAATGTGCTGAACAAATTGAACTGGCTATTTCTGATGCATACAAACGTTTGTTATTCCCTGCACTTTCAAACGAAGCTTTATCCATTGCCAAAGAAAAAGCAGATGAAAATGCCATTAAAGTATTTGCTAAAAACCTACAACAATTACTATTAGGTTCTCCTTTGGGTGAGAAACGAATTTTAGCTATCGACCCGGGGTTTAGAACGGGATGTAAAATAGTTTGTTTAAATGAACAAGGAGATTTATTACATAATGAAACTATTTTTCCACATGCACCTCAGCATCAATCAAAAGAAGCAATGAACAAACTTAGCTCATTGGCTGATGCATATAAAATTGAAGCTATTGCGATTGGTAACGGTACTGCTTCTAGAGAGACTGAGCAATTAGTAAAACGTGTGTATTTTAAAAACCCTGTAGAAGTATTTATAGTAAGCGAAGCAGGAGCATCTATTTATTCTGCTTCAAAAATTGCACGAGATGAATTTCCTAATTATGATGTAACGGTTCGTGGTGCAGTATCAATCGGACGTCGATTAGCTGACCCTTTAGCTGAATTGGTAAAGATTGAAGCAAAATCAATCGGAGTTGGACAATATCAACACGATGTAGATCAAACACAACTAAAAAAATCGTTAGATACTGTAGTAGAACACTGTGTAAACAAAGTAGGCGTTAATATTAATACTGCTAGTGCCTCGTTGCTGAGTTATGTTTCTGGAATTGGTCCAAAGTTAGCCGAAAATATTGTGAATTATAGAAACGAAAATGGGGCATTTACCAATAGAACAGCGGTAAAGAAAGTCCCTCGTTTAGGCGGAAAAGCCTTTGAGCAATCTGCAGGATTTTTGCGAATTAAGAATGGAGACAATCCTTTAGATGATTCAGCTGTACACCCAGAACGCTATAATTTAGTAAAACAAATAGCAAAAGATGTAGGTAAAAAAGTGGATGATTTAATTGGAAACTCTTCTGTATTAAAACAAATTAAATTACAACAATACGTAACTGATTCTTACGGACTACCTACCCTCCAAGATATTGTAAAAGAATTGGAAAAACCAGGATTAGACCCTCGAGAAAAAGCCAAAGCTTTTAGCTTTAACGAACATATTAAAACGATTGATGATGTACGTACAGGTATGCTACTACCCGGAATTGTAAATAATATTACCAATTTTGGTTGTTTTGTTGATATTGGAATTAAAGAAAGTGGTTTAGTACATGTTTCTAATCTTGCTAATACATTCGTACAAGATGTTAATGAGCATGTAAGCTTGCATCAACATGTACAAGTTAAAGTATTAGAGGTTGATGTTACAAGGAAGCGTATTCAATTAAGTATGAATTATTAAATAACAAAAGCGAGCTAATTAATTATTAGCTCGCTTTTGTTTTATATGAATAACTTCTTAGTTATTAATTACCCAAGATATATAGTATAGTTGTCCTACTTTTCCTGATCCAGGTGCAACATAATAGTCTTTTCCAAATAAGTTTGTTCCTCCAACTTTAATTCTAGATTTAATTGATGGAATTCTATAATTTAATTGAGCATCTATTACTGTTCTTTCAGCAACATCTCCTTTTACAAAATTTGAAACCCATCTATATTTGTCTTGCCATCTTGCACTTACTCCAAAACCAAAATTATTAAAAAGGTTTTCGTTACCAAACTGAGCCTTTACAGTATGCTTTGGTGTATTAAAGTTAGGCTCAAATAAACCATAATCTTTATCCTCATATGTAAAATCAATAAAGTTATAGTTAAGACCAAAATCAAAATTGCTAAATAATTTTGTATGCATTCCAAAACCAAAACCGTATGATTCTACTTGTGAGTTTGCATTTGTTGTTATTGTGAAATCTCTTACTAATCCTGAACTAAAAGCCTGATTAGCTTCCTCATCTAGTATAACTACACCATCTCTAATAAATCCATACTTGTTTTGTGGTTCTTCTAACTCAGCTTCCGTTGCTTTTCTATTTCCATAAGGGTATACTTTACCTGCATTAGGTACTGTTACGTCTTGTAAAAACACAAAATTATCATGTGTACTGTAAAAAGCATTTATATCTACATCTACATTTGTTTCGTTATTTAAACGAAACATACTTCTATATCCTAACTCAATTGTTTTTACTACTTCTGGTACTAACTCATCATATTGAGATTCTATATAGGTGTCTCCATTATATGTAGCTTCATCATAATAAACACTTCTGGTTAATAATGAGTTTTCTAGAATCTCCTCTCCTGTTACTGTTCTAGTATCGTAAACGTATTGGTTTTGTTGATCATCCCATCTTATAAAGAAACTATCTGGATAAGAAATACGACTTAAATTATCTCCTATTGCTCCTACATTAGTTTTTACTTGAGAATCAAAAAACATATATTGTTCTTGTATACTTGGGTTACGGAAACCTGTTTGGTATGATGCTCTTAACACATGATTCTTCTCTTCTCCCAACGCATAATTTACAGCTAATCTAGGAGAGTAATTCCCTTCAAAATTATCTGATTCATCATAACGAATAGACCCTGTCAACTTTAATCTTTCTTCAAAAAGCTTTTTTTGAATTTGTGTATAAATTCCATACTCCTCTATACTAACTTTTTCTTCTTTATCATTAAATAAAGTTCCTTTAGAGTTTGGGTTATATTCACGGTAAGAAGCTCCAATTTGTACATCTGCCCAATCGTTTAACAATCTTTTAAAATTATAGTTACCATCTAAATGGGTATAAGAACTTTTCTCGTAAAGTTTACTTCCTCCATCAGATATCAATGTTCCTGTTATTCTGTTAAACTCTCTATTAAACCCACTAGTATTTGGCATTAATCTATCCCTATCTACATATGCTCTTGCTTCTTCTAATGACTTTCCTTGTACATATCTCTGATCGTAAAACTCATCAGTATAAACTCCCATTGATTTAACTGCATCATTTAAAGCATTTCCTGTTCTTGTTAAATCATAAGAATTCCCAGAATCATTACTCGTATAATAACCTCTTATATAAAAATCATTACCTTTTACTTCTAATTTATGTTGTCCAATAAAGTAATCACGTTGAACTAACCTACTTGTTCCTTGAAAAAGGTTATCTCGTAATGATAATCTTGAGGTAAGTTGAATCTCTAATGATTCATCTTTAAAAGGTCTAAAATATAAAGACCCAGAAAATCTAGCATTTTTAGATTTAAAATTATTTCTAACAAGCTCAGCTTCTGTATACCCTGTTCTTCTTAAAAGTGTACCCCAAGCTATATTATCACTGTCATAGAAGTTTAAGTCACGGTAACTCTCATCTCCATAAGTATTAACCCCATTATAATTAACAGTTGAGTTTATTGTCCCGTCTATTAATTCATTGGTATCAATTTCTTTATTTCTTAAATCATTAGCATGCCATTCTTCAGCTTCATAGTATGAAAAGTTAACTTTTGCGGCAAAAACCTCGTTAAACTTATATCCCATTCTTACTGCAACATCATAAAAAGGATTGTTTCCTCCAGCCTCTTGACTTGTGTAACCACTTTTAAACATCGTCGTTATTCCTGTATGATTAAAAGGGTTTTTGGTATTCATAAGCATGATACCATTATAGGCATTGGCTCCATATAATGCAGAAGATGCTCCTGGTAAAATTTCAACACTTTGGATATCCAGTTCAGAAACTCCAGAAAAATTCCCTGTACTATAACTCAATGCTTGTGCTGCTGTATCCATTCCGTCAATCATTTGCACAAAACGTGTGTTAGCAAAATCAGCAAACCCTCTAGTATTTATTGATTTAAAACCATAACTACCTTCTCTAGAATTAATTCCTTTTAAATTAGTTAACCCATCGTAAAAAGAGTTAGAAGTGTTCTTTCTTATATCAGCCAGACCTAATCTTTCAACTGTTACTGGAGATTCTATGATTCTTTCAGGAACTCTTGAAGCAGAAATAATTACTTGATCTAATAACAAGTTTTCTTTTAGAACTACGTTTACCCTTTTTTCAAAAGATATAACCGATACCTCTTCTGTTTTAAAACCAAAAGCAGAAACTGTTAATGTTTGAGGTAACGTATTGCTTGATAAAACGATTGTAAAATTTCCTTCCTCGTCCGAAACGGCAAAGTTATCACCACTTGAAATTTTTGCATTGTAAAACGGCTCTAAATATTCATCGTATACAGAACCTGATATTTTTACCTGCGCATAACTTGTTATAGCAGCTAAGGTAAAAACAATCATTACTAATTGTTTTTTTAACATTTTAAATTTAATTGATTTTTATTCTTCTAGTGAAAAGTTAATTGGAAAACCATACTTTACAGGCACTCGTTTTCCTTTATTTTTACCTGGCTCAAAGCGTGGTAGCTTAGATACTACTCTTCTAGCTTCTTCATTAAGGATTTCCCCTCCGTCAGGACCTAAAGTTTTAATATTAGTTACATAACCATCTCGGTCTATCACAAATCGAATCCATACTTCTCCTTCAATATGATTTCTTACTGCTTCTCCTGGATAACGGAAATGTTTATTAATATGCTTAACCATTTCTAAGTTAAAACAATCAAGCCTTTCTTTTTTCTTTGAGTTTTTACATTTATCAAAAGAGGGTACTTTTTCTACATAGTAAAGCTTTTTTGCTTTTGATAGTTCTTCTTTTGATAGTTTCTCAGTAATTCTTGTTAAGTTATCTTTATAACCTATTTCTTCCTTAACTTCTTTTACTTTTTCTATCTTAACCTCTTCAGAAGCTGAAACATCGTTAACATTCAAAGTACTAACTGAACTTAAGGCTTGAGCTGCTTTTTTCTTGACAACTCTCTTCTTAAGATACCTCTTACTTGCAGATATTTTAACTTTAATTTGTCTATCTGCTTTTTTCTTTGAATTTTTTACAGGCTCAATAGTACATTTTGTTATACTATTAACATCTAATACAGACTCATCAGGAGATTCACATACTTCCTGCTGAGCAAAAGAATTAAAGAAGTAAAATAAAAATACTACTAGAAAGAAATTATTTTTCATATACGTATAATTTAGTTATCTAGTAATTAGTTTGAGGTTAAAAGTTTGGTGGCGCGAATTTATAAAAATTTTAACATATAGAAAATAATTATTAAAAAAAACGAGTTAACACATTAACTCGTTCTTTTTCAAATCTTTTTCTTAGCTAAATCCCCACTTATTTGTTTCCTAACATTAGTAATTCGTTACAAATTACTTCTGTTATATAACGTTTATTGCCTTCATTATCGTCAAAAGAGCGAGAAGTTAACTTACCTTCTATCATAACTTCTTTTCCTTTTTCTAAATATTTTTCAATAATTTCTGCTGTTTTATTCCAAGCAACTACATTGTGCCATTGTGTATCAGTTACCTTTTCGCCTTGAGCATTTTTATACGTTTCATTAGTTGCAATGGAAAACTTTGCAAGTTTTTTCCCACTTTCTAAAGTGATGATTTCTGGGGTATTTCCTAAGTTTCCAATTAACTGTACTCTGTTTTTTAGTGCGTTCATAATATTTATTTTTATTGTTAAACAGTTAAGACTTTGTCATTCAATCGAATTGACACTGCAAAGATGAAACAGTATGCAAATTAAAAACGGTTAGTAATCATTTGTTTTCGTTTGTAAATGAATGTAATCGTTTAATTATTTTTAATATCTTTGATTTTAAACTCCTATAGCATGAAATTTTATTTAGAAACCGAACGTCTAATTTTAAGAGAATTCCAAGAAAGTGATTTGGAAGGTATGTTTGAATTAGATTCAAATCCAGAGGTTCATAAATATTTGGGGAACAATCCTATTACGACGCACAAACAAGCCGAGGACAGTATCGCTTTTATACAAGAACAGTATAAAGAAAGGGGTATTGGTAGGTTTGCTTGTATAGAAAAAGCTTCTGGTGACTTTATTGGTTGGTCTGGATTAAAGCTTAATCAAGGAGAAAAAGAGACCTTAAACGGTTTTACTAATTTTATTGATATTGGTTATCGTTTAATTCCACGCTTTTGGGGCAAAGGTTATGCTTCAGAATCTGCTTTTGCTTGTTTAGATTTTGGTTTTAAAAAAATGAATTATGATTTTATTTATGGTGCTGCCGATGTAGAAAACATTGGTTCTAACAAAATTCTACAAAAAATAGGGCTACACTTTATAAATGAATTTGATTATAAGGGAATTGATGTAAACTGGTACGAACTTAAAAAATCAGATTATGAACAATAAAAAATGTTTGGAGTGTGGAGATAAGGTTATTGGTAGAGTTGACAAAAAATTTTGTTCTGATTATTGTAGAAATGCATATAATAACAAAGTTAACAAAGAGAGTAAAAACCTAATTAGAAATACCAACAACCGCTTACGAAAGAATTATAAAATTCTTTCTGAGTTAAATACTTCTGGTAAAACTAAAGTAACTCGTCGTAAGTTATTTGATAGAGGTTTTGACTTTAAATTCATCACGTCTTTCTACACCACAAAAGCAGGTAGCACCTATTTTTATGTGTATGACCAAGGATATTTAGAGCTAGACATCGAAATTTATTTATTGGTAAAACAAGATTAACTATTTCCACGTATTCCCTTTTAACTTCATGGCTGCAATGAGTACATCTTTTTGACTGATTTGTCCTGCTAACTTACCATTTTGAACTATTGGGAAACGTCTTCTACGTGATTTTAAAAATTTATTAGCAGCATCTAAAATATTCATATTTCCATCAATTGTCTCAACTTCTCTAACCATCGCTTTTCCAACCGTGTTACTCTTACCAATTGTTGAGTTATAATACCTATTTTCTGATATTTGTTTTATACAATCACCTTCAGAAATAATTCCTATTAATTCATTTTTTTCATTAACAACAGGTCCACCAGATATTTTATGTTTAATAAGTATATCTATTGCGTCCTCAATAGGTTGTTCTTCTCTAAATGTTATTAATTTTTTGGTCATATAATCAGATACCAAAATTGGTACATTCTCTTCTTGAGGAGTATTCGTCCTCTTTCCTTGAAAACTTTTAATTGCCATAATCTTAAATTTTACTTTTAAATATACTGATTTTTAACCGATTACAATTAACCCCTCTTAAAAAATAAATTACTTACTTTTATAAGTACTAAAATCCAACTATGAAATCATCAAGAAATTACCTTGCAGTTCTCATCATTATTTTAACTGTTTATTGGAGCTTTAACGATATACTTCCAAGTGTAACCTCTTCAAAAAAAGAAATTAGTGCTACTGAATTTTCAATTGATAATGCACTGTATCATTTAAAAAACATTTCTCAAAAGCCACATCATACTGGATCTGAAGAACACAAAAAAGTACAAGATTATCTGGTTCAAGAATTACAAAAACTAAATTTAGAGCCAGAAATTCAATACCAAACTGCTATTAATAAAAAGTGGAGGGCAGCTACTACTACTGAAAATATTATAGCTAAAATTAAAGGAACTGAAAGCGGCAAAGCTTTACTGCTTTTAACTCACTACGATTCCAATCCACATTCATCATTAGGAGCAAGTGATGCGGGTTCTGGTGTCGTAACTATTTTAGAGGGTATAAGAGCTTACTTGGCTGCAAATAAAACACCTAAAAACGATATTATCATACTTTTTTCGGATGCTGAAGAACTAGGACTTTTAGGAGCACAGGCTTTTGTTGAAAATCATCCTTGGGCTAAAGATATTAGTTTAGTACTGAACTTTGAAGCTCGTGGTAGCGGTGGTTCTAGTTATATGTTGATGGAGACTAATGGAAAAAATAAAACATTATTAACCGAATTTTTAAATGCTAACCCAAATTACCCAGCAGCCAACTCTTTAATGTATGGTGTATATAAAAAGCTTCCTAACGATACCGATTTAACTGTTTTTAGAGAAAAAGGCAATATTAACGGATTTAATTTTGCCTTTATTGATGATCACTTTGATTACCATACTGAACAAGATTCATACGAAAGATTAAATAGGGAAACATTATTACATCAAGCTGATTACTTTACCACTTCATTAAATTACTTTGCTAATGCTGATCTAACGAACTTAAATAGCGATACAGATTATATTTATGTAAACTTTCCTTTTACTAAATTGCTAACATACCCGTTTTCTTGGGTGTTACCAATGCTTATCATTGCCTTTTTGTTATTTATAGCGCTGATTGCAGTAGGCATATATAAGAAGAAGATGACAGTAATAGGTGTATTAAAAGGTTTTATTCCTTACGTACTATCTTTAGTATTATGTATAAGTATTTCATACGGATTATGGCAATTATTGTTGATTATCCATCCACAATATACCGACATGCTTCATGGTTTTACCTATAATGGATATCAATACATTATTGCTTTTGTACTTTTAAATCTTTGGATTCTTTTTAAAGTATATAATAAACTAAAAGAAGCTAAAGCTATAGATTTACTAGTCGCTCCTATAACTTTTGGATTGGTTATAAATATTATAATTTACATGAATTTACCAGGAGCAGGTTTCTTTATTATTCCTGTTTTTGCTTCTTTATTGATTTTAGCAATCTTACTCTTCATGAATATTAACAAAGCATCTAGAGCTACGTTATTTGCAATTATATCTATTCCAACAGTATATATGATTGCTCCTATGATTCAATTATTTCCTGTAGCCTTAGGTTTAAAAACATTATTTATTTCTGCCATACTTTTGGTATTTCTTTTCGGGTTAATGCTTCCTGTTTTTTATCAGGAAAAAACTAAAAACGGATGGCAAACATTGACAGGTTTTCTTGCATTATTATTTTTTGGATATGCAACGTTTAATAGTGGTTTTTCAATTGAGAAGAAAAAGCCTAATAGCTTAGTTTTTATTCAAAATTCTGATACAAACACTTCGTATTGGGCAAGCCACAATAAAACATTGGACGGGTATACAAAACAGTATTTTAGCGATGATTCTAAACAAGGTGGTACTGATTTAATGGCTGGAAAAAGTAAATACAACACTTCTTTTAATTATTATCAAAAAGCTGAAAATAAAAATATCCGTATTTCTAACATCAAAGTTAATCAAGATACAATTATTAATAACCAGCGAAGTATTTCATTTACAATTACTCCTACTCGTAACATTGATAAATATGAGTTATATACAAACACTCAAATAGAGTTAACTAATTTTACTGTTAACGGAACTTTGTACGATAACGGAGAAGCTTTTACAGCTGATAAAGGAACCTTATTAATTTACCAAATGGCAAATACCGATAAAGACTTGACTATCTCTTTTACAATTGATAAAAACACACAACCTGATATTGTGATTAATGAGATATCAAACGATCTATTATCGCATCCTAAGTTTACTATACGACCTAGAAGTGAAATAATGATGCCGATGCCTTTTGTGGTTAATGATGCTATTATTTGTACCCGAAAGCTTAAACTATAAAACAAAAAAGCTCAACTTTAAAAGTTGAGCTTTTTTATATTTTGTTGTCTTTATTTAGTCAATATGAGAAACACGTAACGTGTTTACCATACCTTTTGCTTTTACTGGCATTGAAGAAAGGTTTATTATAAAATCTCCAGATTTTACATATCCTTTTTCCTTAGCTATTTCGTTAATATCTTCAATAGTATCATCGGTACTTAATTCTCTGTCGTAGAAATAAGCTCTTACACCCCATAAAAGATTTAACTTTCCTAGAATTCTCTTTTCTGATGAAAATGCTAATACATGTGATTTTGGTCTCCATGCAGAAATTTGAAAGGCTGTGTACCCACTATTTGTTAAAGTTGAGATAGCAGCTGCATCAATATCATCAGCCATTAAAGCTGCATGATGACATACTGATTTTGTTATAAATCTTTTAGTACGTATGTGAGGTGGCTCTTGCGGAACTTCAATTAAATCTGAAAACTCAACACTACCAATAATTTCAGTCATTTTTTGAATAACTCTTACAGGATGTTTCCCTACAGAAGTTTCTCCTGAAAGCATTACAGCATCTGCTCCATCCATAATAGAGTTTGCTACATCATTTACCTCTGCTCTTGTTGGTACAGAGTTTTCAATCATAGTTTCCATCATCTGCGTAGCAATTATAACAGGTATTCTTGCTTGCTTTGCTCTACGAACTAAACTTTTTTGAATTAAAGGTACATCTTGCATAGGCACCTCCACTCCTAAATCTCCACGAGCTACCATTAATCCATCGCAATACGGAATTAAAGCATCTATATTTTCAACAGCTTCTGGTTTTTCTATTTTTGCTATTACAGGAACTCTATAACGTGATTTCTGTTTAATTATATCACGTAAAATACGTAAGTCTTCAGGCGTTCTTACAAATGAAAGGGCAATCCAATCTACCTCCTGCTCTAGCGCAAAAACAACATCCTTTTTATCTTTTTCAGTTAAAGCTGGTAATGAAATCTTAGTATTTGGTAGGTTTACTCCTTTTTTCGACTTTAAAGCTCCACCAACAACTACTTTAGTAACAACTTCACTTTCTTTATCAGTTGCTGTTACTTCAAATAGTAACTTGCCATCATCAACTAAAATCTTCTCTCCTACCTTTACGTCTTTTGGAAAACGCTGGTAAGTCATATATGCTTTCTCTTGTGTTCCTTCACATTTTTCTGTAGTAAAAGTAAAAGTATCTCCCGCTTTTAATTCTACTCCTTCTTGCATTACACCTACTCTTAGTTTTGGTCCTTGCAAATCGGCTAAAATGGCTACATTATAACCTCTTTCTTCATTTATTTCACGTATTTGACGTACACGCTCTTTAACTACTTCATAGTCGGCATGTGAAAAATTAATTCTAAAAACATTTACACCAGCTGCGGCCATATCAGCTAAAATTTCTTTCGTGTTTGTTGCTGGACCTAATGTTGCTACAATTTTTGTTTTCTTGTTGTGTGGCATATAATTAAAAAATTAAAAAATCTTTCGATTTTAATGAGTTTACCTCTATTTCATAAGAGGTTATTATTTGAGGGATTTGTTTTATTACTTCTATAATTTTTACAATTGATTCGTAATCAAAATCTCCTTCTAACTTTAAAAAAAAATCAACTTTTTTCTTTTCTGGTATCAAACGTGTAATTGAATCACTTTGATTAAAAAGACTTATTGATTCTGCTTCAAGAGTTGACTTAAATACATTTGCTATTAAAAACCAATCTTGACATAGTTTTGCATTAGTATATTCGTATACTGTATAAGATGATTGACTACCTTTTTTAATAAAGTCTAAATCGTAACCTGCTCTATTAAACTTAATTTGTAAATGTTCGTTTAATAGGTATGCTAATTTATACTCGTTTAAAGTAGTATGAATTCCAATCAATGTATAATCATCATTGGAAAATTCATTTATATTCACCTCATAAATTGGCATCTAAACAATTATTTGTTTTTGCTAAATTAATGAATGTATAGAAAATTCTATGTAAAATTTACGAAAACGTTTTTGTTTACGTGTTAAGATTTTAGCATTTGATTTTGCATAGCAAAATATACTCTTTTGGCAGCAATTTCTTCTGCCTTTTTCTTAGATGTTGCTCTACCTTTAGCTATGATGTTTCCATCAATACTAACACGTACACTGAAGTGCTTTTTACTTTGGTTACCTGAATCCTCGTATGATTCAAATTTGTACTTCTTCTTCTGCTTTTGACACCATTCTATAACAAAACCTTTGTAGCTAGATATTTTACCTTCTAATCGCTCGATATCTACATAAGGCATTATTACTTGTTCATAAATAAACTGATGACAATAATTGTAACCTCTATCTAAGTATATTGCTCCTATTAAAGCTTCAAAAATATTTCCATGAATGTTATTACTAACATGCTCTTTAGAAATATTACTTTTTACAAACCTTATTAACTCTAAATCTTTTCCTAAGTTATTTAAATGCTCTCTACTTACAATTTTAGATCGCATTTGAGTTAAATACCCTTCATCTCCCTCAGGTACTTTTTTAAACAAATAAGAAGCAATTACAGTTCCTAAAATAGCATCTCCTAAAAACTCTAAACGTTCGTAGTTAATAGGACGACCGTTACTATCTACTAATTTTAAAGATCTATGCGTAAAAGCTTTTTTATAATACGATAACTTAATTGGTTTAAAATTAAGCAGTTCTTTTAATTCGTAGTAGAAGTTTTCATCCGCTTTGTTTTGGGGTTTAACAATTCTACGAAGAAAGTTCATAAAAGATTAATCTAGTTTTCTAAAGGCTACACAAGCATTATGACCACCAAAACCAAATGTATTGCTCATTGCAACTTTAATCTCTCTTTTTTGAGCTTTGTTTAACGTTAAGTTTAACTCTGGGTTGATGTTTTCATCAACGTTTGTGTGATTAATTGTTGGGGGAACAACACCGTGCTCCATTGCTAATAAAGAAGCGATTGCTTCAATAGCACCAGCAGCACCTAACAAATGTCCTGTCATAGACTTTGTTGAGTTGATATTAATGTTTTTAGCATGATCTCCAAAAACCTCAGAGATTGCTTTTAATTCTGCAACATCTCCTAGGGGGGTTGAAGTACCGTGAGTGTTGATATGGTCTACGTCTTCTGGTTTTATTCCAGCGTTTTCAAGACAGTTTTTCATTACTGCAATTACACCAATTCCATCAGGATGTGGTGCTGTCATGTGGTAAGCATCTGAAGATAACCCTCCACCAATAACTTCTGCATAAATTTTAGCTCCACGAGCTTTTGCATGTTCGTATTCTTCTAAGACTATTGCACCTGCTCCTTCTCCTAAAACAAATCCATCACGTTCAGCATCAAAAGGTCTTGAAGCTGTTTCTGGGCTTTCATTTCTAGTTGATAAGGCATGCATAGCATTAAAACCACCCATACCTGCAATTGTAACAGCAGCTTCACTACCACCAGTTACAACTACATCACAATGACCTAGTCGAATATAGTTTAAAGCATCAATCATTGCATTAGCTGATGATGCACAAGCAGATACTGTAGTATAGTTCGGCCCCATAAATCCATTTTTTATAGAAATATTTCCTGGAGCAATATCTGCAATCATTTTTGGGATAAAGAACGGATTGAAACGAGGAGAACCATCTCCTTCAGCATAATTTAACATCTCATTTTGAAATGTTTCTAAGCCTCCAATACCTGCTCCCCAAATAACGCCAACTCTTAATTTATTAACGTCATCAAGGTTTAATTTAGCATCAGCAATTGCCTCATCAGAAGCAACCATTGCATACTGCGTAAATCTATCCATTTTACGCGCCTCTTTTCTGTTAATAAAATCAGTCGCGTTGAAATCTTTAAGCTCACATGCGAAACGAGTTTTGAACTTGGCAGCATCAAAATACGTTATAGGTGCTGCTCCGCTAACTCCGTTAACCAAGCTATTCCAATACTCTTCTTTATTGTTTCCTATTGGCGTTAATGCGCCAAGTCCAGTTACTACAACTCGTTTTAATTGCATATAATCTTATTTTTTTGCGTCTTCAATATAGCTAATCGCTTGACCTACAGTACCAATGTTTTCTGCTTGATCATCTGGAATTTGAATATCAAATTCTTTCTCGAATTCCATGATTAACTCAACTGTATCTAAAGAATCTGCTCCTAAATCGTTTGTGAAGCTTGCTTCGTTAGTTACTTCGTTATCGTCTACTCCTAATTTGTCTACGATAATTGCTTTTACTCTTGATGCAATGTCTGACATAATTTGTTTGTTTTAAAATTTAAAATCGAGGCAAAAATACAAATCTTAGTTATTAATTCTAACTTTTGCTCAAAAATGTGATGTCTAAAATAAAAAAAATACCTGAATATTTTGCTACAAACACCACCATTGTTAATAATTATTCTTTTTTTTGTAGTAACAAAACAACTAAATTTTAACATGAAACGCATCGTAATTTTTGCTTCTGGTTCTGGTTCTAATGCCGAAAACATCATAAAATACTTCAATTCTACTAAAACTGCAATTGTTACTCATGTGCTTTCTAACAACCAACATGCCAAAGTTTTTGACCGTTGTGAAAAGCTAAACGTTGATGCATCATTATTTGATAGAGATAGCTTTAGTAAAGATAATACTGTATTGAATTTTTTACTCGCTGAAGCTGATATTATTGTATTAGCGGGTTTTTTATGGCGTATTCCTTCTAAAATTGTTGATGCTTTTCCTAATAAAATAATAAACATACACCCTGCTCTATTACCAAAATATGGAGGAAAAGGAATGTATGGCATGAATGTACACAATGCTGTTAAAGAAAACAATGAAACTGAAACTGGTATTACCATTCATTATGTAAATGAAAATTACGATGAAGGAGCTATTATTTTCCAAGCTAAAACCTCAATTTCTTCTGATGATACTCCAGAAACTATAGCTCAAAAAGTTCACGAACTAGAATATGAGCATTTTCCTAAGATTATTGAAGAGGTAATATTACAGAATGAGTAAGAAGAAAAAATATTATGTAGTCTGGAAAGGAAAAAAAACAGGTGTTTTTTCATCTTGGGATGCTTGTAAAAAGCAAATTGATGGTTTTACAGGTGCACAATACAAAGCTTTTGCTGATAAAAACGAAGCTGAATTAGCTTTAAAGAAAAGCTATAATGACTATAAAGGAAAAGACACTAAGAAAATAAGTCTTTCTTCAGAAGAAAAAGCCAAATATGGCTCTCCTATTTTAGAAAGTATTTCTGTTGATGCAGCTTGTGCTGGAAACCCTGGCTTAATGGAATATCGAGGTGTTTTAACTCATAACAAGAAGGAGGTATTTAAAATGGGACCATTTAAGAATGGTACTAATAATATTGGTGAGTTCTTAGCTCTTGTACATGGAATTGCTTTGTTGAAGAGTAAAAATATGAACTCTCTACCTATTTATTCAGATTCTAAGATAGCTATGAGTTGGGTTAAAAAGAAACAGTGTAGAACTAACATTACATTTGATAGCTCTAATAAAGAGATTTTAGACTTAATTAAACGTGCTGAAACTTGGTTACAGCAAAACTCATTTAAAAACCCTTTGTTAAAGTGGGAAACTAAAGCCTGGGGCGAAATTCCTGCTGATTTTGGCAGAAAATAAAAAACCGAGTATATAAAACACTCGGTCTAATTCTCTTATTCTGCAAAATATTAACTTATTTCACTGCCATTTTGGTCTCTTCCTTCCAAGTTTGTACGCTTGCTATGGCATTATCTTTAAAATCGATTTCTTTCAATCCATCTTCTTTCCACATAAACCACTTACCTACTTTTTTTCCTGCTTCATAATGACCAATAGCCACTTTGTTTCCTTTCTTATCAAAAGAAGTCCAAGTACCTGTTAACTTTTTATCTTTGAAAAAACCTTGCTCTTTAATAGTACCATCTTCATAAAAATAAGTGGCTTTCACCAAATTACCTTCAACTTCATATTTTGGTTCTACATCTTGAGCTTGTAAAAACGATACTGATAACACGCAAGCTACTATTATTAATTTTTTCATAATCTAAATCTTTTAAAGTTAATACCTGTTAACACAAATATACAAAAAATTTACATATTTGAAACATTTACATAACATTAAATTAACATTAGAAGTTTTTAAGATCTAATTGTCAATTTAAAAGCTTTTTAAAAACCTTATATTTACATGTATTAATCTTTAAAAAAAATTATTATGGCAGTAATGAAAGTTATTGAAATTTTAGCTAATTCTGATAAAAGTTGGGAAGATGCCACAAGGAAAGCTATTAAACAAGCTTCAAAATCAGTTAAAGGTATTAAATCCGCCTTTGTACAATCACAAAGTGTGGTTGTTAATGATGATGAGATAACTGAATTTAGAGTAAACCTAAAGGTAACTTTTGAAGTAAATTAACCTCAATATAAACTAACTACTTACTATGTGCGGTTTTGGTAGTTACCTGAACCGCATATTTTATCTTTTAATTATCATGAACATTATACAATATTCTCTTTTAGCTCTAGTAGCTTTTATTCATTTATACATTCTTGTACTAGAAATGCTCTTATGGAACAAGCCTAAAGGAATGAAAACTTTTGGTCTAAAATCAAAAACATTTGCTGAAGAAACCAAAGTTATGGCCGCCAATCAAGGTTTATACAATGGCTTTCTTGCTGCTGGTTTAATTTGGTCCATAGTATCACAAAAAATTGATGTAGGGATATTTTTTATGACCTGTGTTTTTATTGCAGGGCTTTATGGTTCTTATTCTACAAAAAAACCTCGTATTTTTGTCATTCAGTCTATACCTGCTTTATTAGGATTGATTAGTTTAATGCTATAAAACCTAACCACTACTAACTAAAATCATTTATTAATAACTAAAATTTACCATAAGAAATGGAAAAGTATTTAGAAAAATTTCAGGACCTCATAGTTACATATGCTCCAAAAGCTATTGTTGCTATTATTATTTACATTGTAGGTTCTTACATTATCAACTTAATTCTTAGAGCAGCTAAAAAAGTAATGTCTAAAAGAGATGTAGATATTACGTTACAAAAGTTCTTAGCCAATCTTTTAAACTGGTCTTTAAAAATTCTTTTAATTATTACAGTAATAGCAAAACTGGGTGTTGAAACTACTTCTTTTGCTGCTATTTTAGCCTCAGCTGGTTTAGCTGTTGGTTTAGCTTTACAAGGTTCTTTAGGTAATTTTGCTGGCGGTGTTTTAATTATGCTTTTTAAACCTTTTAAAGTGGGTGATTTAATTGAAGCTCAAGGTGAGATCGGTGTTGTAAAGGAGATTGAAATCTTTACTACCAAGCTTACAGGATTATCTAATAAAGAAATAATTATTCCTAACGGTTCTTTATCTAATGGAAATATTGTTAATTATTCTTCGGAAGGAACTCGTAGAGTGGATTTAACTTTTGGTGTTTCATATGATGCAGATATTAAACAAACTAAAGAAATACTAATGAATGTTATTACATCTCACCCTAAAGTATTAAAAGACCCTGCACCTACTGTAAATGTATCTGAATTAGCAGATAGTTCTGTGAACTTTGCTGTGAGACCTTGGTCTAAAACAGAAGATTATTGGGCTGTATACTTTGATATAACTGAAAACACTAAAATTGCCTTAGATAAAGCTGGAATTGAAATTCCTTACCCTCACTCTGTGGAAATTCATAAATAATTTGTACTTTGTACATCTATTATTATTTATCTAAATAAATTATTATGAAATTTAAAAAAAAATTTTCTTTTTTAGTATTTAGTTTTTTTATCACTTGTAATCTTGTTGCTCAGCAAGATGGTGACGTCTACAATAACAGAGGTGTTAGTACTTTGAGCACCTTCAATAGTTTTGATTATTCCAAGATAAAAGGAACTCCTTTTATAACTGATGGATATTTACCTCTTAAAATTTCAGACTTTAAGGACGATTTGTTAACTGGTAGGTATAATGCCCATAGGGATTATTTTGAAATAAGGACAGGCAATAGTATAAAATCATTTTTACCTAATGAAAATGCGCTAAATAGAGAAGTTTTCTTAAACAAGAAAGTATATAAAGCTTTTAAACACAGTGACGGAAAAATTGGCTTTTTTTTAATTACTTTTAGTGGAAAAAAAATAACTCTTATGGTGAAAGAAGAAGTAGAATTAATAGAAGCTGTTGAACCAAAAACTGGATATGATAAATTTAAACCTGCTAACTTTAAAAGAAAAAAAGATGTTTTCTTTATCCACTTTAAAAGAAATAATTCGGCTTCAGAACTACCTAAAAGCAAGAAACAATTTATCAATTTATTTGGAAACAACTCTGTTAAAATTAAAAATTACATTAAACAAAACAGATTAAATATAAAAAAACTGGACGATGTTAAAAAGGTTTTAAAATTCTACGAGATTTTATAATTTTTTTCTTTCAGACGTTACCACAAAATCTTTTAAATAAAAAGGTTCAAAATAAGCGACATCTTCGATGTCGTTTTTTTTGTATTTATCAAAACTCAATTTTACCATTTCTTTCGCAGATGGAAACTCTCCATCAATAAAAACTGCATTTTCGTGCGTAATAACTTCTTTGCACTTTTCTGCTCCATCACCTAAAAAATATACTTTTCCTTTTAACAAGTACTCTTGAAAAGAATTTTCGTCTATAATTTCAGCTTTTATATCTCTTACTCGTTCGTGTTTAGAATTATATACAGCTGCATATACTTCCATACGACGAGCATCTAACATTGGAATAATTACTCCTTCTTCCATAGAAACTTTATAAGCCAAAGATTGCAAGGTTTCAATAGATATTAAAGGTTTATCAAATGCAAAACACAAACCTTTTGCTGCTGAAACCCCTATACGTAATCCTGTATAAGAACCGGGACCTTTACTTACTGCAACAGCATCAATATCATTAAAAGAAAGTTTTACTTCTTCCATAACTTGCTGAATAAATGGATGAAGTTTTTCAGCATGTGAATAATTTCCATCATTTAACTCTTGTATTGCTAAAAGTTCACCTTTATCTGCTACGCTTACCGAACAGTTTTTAGTTGCAGTTTCTATATGTAAGATTGTTGCCAAATCTGAAAATTTATTTTTGGCAAAGATACATTATAAAGAAAAACCTCATTAGTAAAATTCTAACAAGGCTCTTCGAACAATAAATATATCTTTCTTAGTTAGTCAACGATTGACTCTCCGTAGTAAAACTTCAATACTTTCGTTTTAAATACATAATCGTATTTAGCTCTAATCATTGCTCCTTCTGCATTCACTAATCTATTACGTACTTGATCGAAATCAAATTGAGTCATTGACCCATAGTCATAGCTAACTTGAGCATTTTTAAAGGCTTCCTTTTGAGCCTCTAATGATACTTGTGCTGCTTCATATGTTTTAGCAGCTGCTTTTGCGTCTAAATAAGCACTTTCTATTTCTTGTTGTAATTGTAATTTCTGATTTTCAAGAGCTAGTTGAGAAACCTCTTTATTTATTACAGATTTAGTAACCTTATTTTTTGTTTGAAAACGATTAAAGATTGGAATATTTAGTGATAAACCTATATTATATCTAATTCTATCTTTTGTTTGCTTAAAAAAGTACTCATTAGTTTGGCCTGGGAATAGGTTATTAAACTGGTGAAAATAAGAACTACTTGCTCCTATAGAATAAGACAAGTTGGGTAAGTAAGCTCCTTTTTCTAACTTAATATTTAAGTCAGCGTTGCTTACATCTAACTTTGCTCTTTCTATATCTGGCCAAGCAGTTAGTGCTTTTTCATATACTACATCTGAGTTATCATATAATAATGCTGCTGAAGGTGAGCCAACTTCAATATCAGCTACATCAAAGTCTTTAGAAGGTATTTGTAATAATTGACTTAACCTTAGTAAAGCTATGCTCAAAGTATTTTCTTGTAATACTACACTTTGAACATCATTCGCAGCAGTAGACTCCACATTTAATAAGTCTCCTTTTGGTATTACTCCTCCTTCAAACTGAGCTCTAGCTCTTTCTATTTGCTTTTTACTAATCTCAGCTTGAACTGTTGCAACCTCTAAATTTTCTTTAGCAAACAACACATTTAAGTATTCATTTACTACATTTAAAGAAATATCATTTTCTATTTTTGCTAAATCCAACTCACTTCCTTTAACACTCAATTCTGCCTGTTTTTTTTGGTTAAGATTTCTGAAACCGTTAAAAATAGTTCCTCTACTTGACAGACTGAATGAAGAATTAAAATTTTGTGTATTCTTTAAAACTCCTGTTTGATCTGGTGATAAACCAGAACTAAAACCAGCACTTGAAGAAGCGTTTAAATCAGGTAAAAAATTTCCTTTAGATATTTCAACGTCCTTTTCAGCTAATTGAACGCTTAAGCGGTTTTGCTTAACTGTAATGTTATTTTTTAGAGCGTAATCTACACACTCTTTAAGTGTCCATTGTTTTTGTGAAAAAACAGCTATAGAACTGAAAATAGCTGCAAATAATGCAATTTTAGTTTTCAAAAGATCAATATTTTTTTATTTAAACTCAGTTAGTTTATATTTCTAAAAGTAGAAATATATTGCTTTTCTATTAATTAGAAAAACTAGCAAACAATTTTGTAACCTAGCGTGTAAAACGATAAGTTATTTTTTACTGCGACTATATGACGACTAAAACTGAGAAATGTTACAAAAAATATTCTTAACTTAAGAATACTAGTTTTGAGCTTTCTTTTTATGACGGTAAATAAAGTAAAATAAAAGTCCGACTAATATATATGGAAACACCATTAAATAAGTAATTCCATTATTTACTCCTTCAGCAATAGTTTCATTACCACCTTCAATCACTGCCTTACACATTGCACATTGTGCAGAAGCATCAAACGAAAATGCAATAAACATTAAAAGTATAATCTTTTTAAACATAATAAGGTGATATCATTAAATAAACAACTACTCCTGTAACCGCTACATATAACCATAACGGAAATGTAATTTTAGCAATTTTCCTATGCTCTGGAAAGTTACCCAAACGAGCTCTCATAAAGGTTATTAAGACAAATGGGATAATGATTATTGATAATAATATATGAGTTATTAAAATAAAAAAGTATACATATTTAATTATCCCTTCTCCTCCAAATTTAGTAGAATCTGAAGTCATATGGTACGCTACATACATTACTAAGAATAATGCTGAGCAAATTATAGCAGTAGTATTTAATTGTTCATGCAATTTTCTCTTACCGTTTTTAATTGCCACTACCGAAGCAACAAGCAATACTGCTGTTAATCCATTTATACTAGCATAAATGGGAGGTAAAAAAGACAATGGCTCTACATTAGGTATTTTAATCCCAAATAAAGCAGCTACTGCAATAGGAATTACAATAGAAACTATAGTAATAAACTTTTTATATTTTTTTTCTTCTGCTGTACTCATATTATTCTTTAAGTAATAACTTAATATCTTCTTTTAACTCACTAATTTGGTTTCCAAAATTATGCTCATCTAAAGCACGATAATACATAATTGGGTTTCCGTGTTCGTCATATCGAGAACGGATATATCCATCTTTATCTACCAATGCAAATAATCCTGAATGCTCAAAACCACCATGGCTCGCTTCTCCTTTACCAGCATATAGCTTGAAACCTTCATTTGATAAATCATATACAACATCCTCTGACTTCCCTGTTAATAAATGCCAATTTTTATGATTTATTCCGTTATTCTTTGCATATTCTTTCAATTGATGTGGTGTATCAATTTCAGGTGTAATTGAAAATGATGCTATCCCAAAATTCGGATTTCCCATAAATTCATTTTGAATTTCCACCATTTGTGCATTCATTAAAGGACAGATAGTAGGACAAGTGGCAAAAAAGAACTCAACTACATACACTTTTCCTTCGTAGTCCTTATTAGTGATTGTTTCACCGTCTTGATTGATAAATTCAAAGTCTGGTACTTTATTGAATTTATGCAAATTAGCTGTTTGGAAGTGTGCTACAATTTTAGGAATTGCATAAATACCAAAAAGCAATACTATTAGTGAAATACCTATATATGAATAATTTTGTTTTTTCATGTGAGTCTTCCTTAAATTTCTCTATCTGCGTTATTCTTTTTTAATGCCAAACGATATTCAGCCAATACAACCTTAACATCATCTTTCATTTTATTGTTTAATTCAGCTACAGACTTCATATTATAACCAAACAACTTACCTCCTGTACTATCCTCATCATCTGTTCTTCCTCTTAAACTCCCACTTTTATCAATTATAAAAGCCTTTGAAGAATGTAGGTTTTTATCTAAAGACTGATTTGTTTTAAAGCTATCATACAATACTTCTATTTCTGTATCACTAGCATAAACAAAGTTCCATTTTATCATGTTTGTAAAAGCTCCTATTTCTTTCTGAAGTTTCTCTACATCTTCCTTAGACTTACTTGAAGCAATAACAATTAACTGGAAGTCTTTAAATCCATAAAATGGTTTGTAAATCTTTTCATTAAGGTTAAACAATTCACCTTTTGCCTCTCCTACATTACTTCCTAAAAAGGTAACTATTGATATTCTTTTATCAAACTGATGCTTTTTACTTATTGAAGAAATATCAATTACATTTTCTGTAAGTACAGGTAACTTTGCAAAGTTATTGATTCCTAATGATAAAAATATATAAAACAATAATGGCACAATAAATAGTGCAAACAATACTATATTTCTTTTTGTTTTATCCATTTTATTATAAATTTAAGTATAAAAAAAGGTGGTTATAACACCACCTTTAATTTTTATTTTATATGATTACCATTTTACTAATGGTGCTAATGTATCGTATAAGTAACCACCTTCTATTAACACTAAGGTTACTAAGTAACATATTAGGAAGACAGCTGTCCAAACGATAGCACGTCTAAACCAAGGCTTTTCTCCTTCTAAGTGCATAAAAGCCCATGCAATATAGTATGCCTTTACAATTGTTAAGATAATAAATATCCAGTTTAACCAACTAGTACCCCATCCATGCAAGTGTAAACTTGCTGGCTTCACAATACCTAAAGCTACCTCTACTGTTGTTACTATTGTTAAGATTGCTAAAACAATCCAAATTCTTTTTGTATTTGATTCGTGTGCGTGACCCATTTTTACTATTGTTTTTTGATTATACTAAGTAGAAGAAGGTAAATACAAATACCCAAACTAAATCTACAAAGTGCCAATATAAACCTACTTTTTCTACCATTTCATAGTGTCCTCTACGCTCATACGTACCTAACACAACATTAAAGAAAATGATAATATTGATTACTATCCCTGAGAATACGTGGAACCCGTGGAATCCTGTAATAAAGAAAAAGAAGTCTGCAAAAATTGGATTACCATATTCGTTTACATGCAAGTTTGCTCCTTCTACAACCATTTTAGCTTTTCCTAGTTGAGCTAAACTCTCTTCTCTTGATAAAATTATTTTTTGTTTGGTTTCAGGGTTAACTTTTTCAATTCTGATTAATAGAGATGGATCTGCTTTAAAAGCTTCCTGTACTTGAGCTACTGAATATTGAGAAATCGTTGCTTCTTTTTCAAACCACAATCCATTTTCTCTTTGATGTTGAACTCTTTCATCTTTTCTATCATTATGAACAAAATCTGCTAAAGCTATTTGATGACCGTCTTTTACAAATTGTAAAATATGGTTGTCTGTAGTTTTAACAGCTCCATAAGAACCATTGATAAAGTTTTTCCATTCCCAAGCCTGAGATCCAACGAAAATCAAACCGAAAACTATCGTAGCAAACATATACCAAGCTACTTTTTTTTGTTGCATTTTATGACCTGCATCTACCGCTAACACCATAGTTACCGATGATACAATCAATATAAAAGTCATTAATGCTACATAGTACATCGGTGCGTGTACACCGTGCAATCCTGGAAAGTGTGTAAATACTTCATCAGCAATAGGCCAAGAATCGATAAACTTAAAACGTGTTAAACCATACGCTGCTAAAAAGCCCGAAAAAGTTAATGCATCTGATACGATGAAAAACCACATCATCATTTTACCATAACTAGCGCCAAATGGTTTCACACCACCTCCGCCCCAGGTCTCCTTGTTGTCAGAATTTACAGCAATATTTGCTCCCATAAATCTCTTATTGTTAATTTTTGTTAAATCAGTGCGCCAAAATTACGCATTTTTCATCATCTAATAAAATAGAAAAAGAAAAATAGATAAATCCACAGTACATCAACGAAATGCCAAAAGATTGCACCGAGTTCAAACCCAAGCATATCGGCTGAAGAATACTTCTTTTTAAAATGATTATAAATAACGACTAAAAGCACTATTACACCTGCTAATAGGTGCAAAATGTGCATAAATGTAATTCCTATAATAAACGATGTAGACACTGTACTTTCAGGTCCTGTAAAATAAAGCCCTACAGCCTTTAACTCATTAAAACCTACATATTGATACCATACAAAACCTAAACCTAAGACTAAAGTTATCAGTAATAAAGTAAATGAAGCTTGTATATTATCCTTTTTTAATAACTTTTGAGAGAAAAATAACGTAATACTACTTAATACTATTAATACAGTACTAATATAAAATGCTTGAGGTAAATCAAACGTTACCCAATCTTCACGGTTCATACTAACTACATAAGCACTTGTTAACCCTGCAAAAAACATCACCATGCTAATCATGGAAATCCATAACATTGGTTTAGCCGATTTACGTTTAGCTACTTTTAATTCTTCTTTCAATGATTGTTCACTCATTAGTGTAAAAATTTATCTACCACATATATAATGGGCACTATTGTAATATAAAAGACACTCGCTAACATTAATTTACGAGCATCGGTATTTTTTTGTGTTTTATATAATACTATTCCATAGTAAAGCATCAACAACCCTAATAATAAAATAACAACTGCAGTTAATGGATATATATAAAAGTTCCCAGTTACTTTTAACACAGGTGCTATCGACATTAAAATCATAATACAGGTATAGAAAATAATTTGCACTACTGCTCCTTTGTCTTTTTTATCCATAGGAAGCATGTGTAAACCTGCTTTATTATACTCTTCAAACTGTAACCAACCTATTGCCCAAAAATGTGGAAATTGCCAAAAAAATTGGATCATAAATAAGAATCCTGCTTCAATACCAAATTTACCTGTTGCAGCTACCCAACCTAACATAAAAGGAATAGCTCCAGGAATAGCCCCTACAAAAACAGCTAAAGGCGTTACTGCTTTTAAAGGTGTGTAAGCACTTGTATATAAAAAGATAGAAATTGCTCCAAACAAAGCACATTTCGGATTAATCGCATATAATATAGCTATACCAGCAATAGTAAAAATAGTAGCAATAATTAATGCTGTAGTTGTAGACATTCTTCCTGAAGGTAACGGACGATTTTTTGTGCGTTGCATTACAGCGTCAATATCCTTTTCTATTACTTGATTAAAAGCATTTGATGCCCCAACCATTAAGTAACCTCCTAAAGCTAATAAAACTATTGTAGCATAATTAATCGATTCTGCTCCTAATAAATATCCTGTAATAGAAGTAAAGACCACACTAATTGACAACCCAACTTTCGTTAACTGTTTAAAGTCTTTAACTATTGATTTTATGGAAGTTTTAGTATGTACAGATGAAACAGAATCCACTTCTAATTTTAAAAAATTTCTGCAAAGATATTCCATTCTTATTGAACCACAATAAATTTTTATTGGAATTAAAATTGAAAAAAATTAAAAACTGCTTTGTAATTAAAAAAATGGTGTTATATTTGCACCCGCATTCGCAGTAATGCACGTTCATTAAAATAAGAAATGACTACGCGAAAGTAGCTCAGGGGTAGAGCATCACCTTGCCAAGGTGAGGGTCGCGGGTTCAAATCCCGTCTTTCGCTCAATCCTTTTTAAAGAGAATATGCTGAAGTGGTGGAATTGGTAGACACGTTGGACTTAAAATCCAATGAGCCGTAATGCTCGTGCGGGTTCAAGTCCCGCCTTCAGTACCAAGAAACCTCACTTGTATGAGTGAGGTTTCATTTTAAAAGTAGTCATTAACAAAGCACATACGCTGAAGTGGTGGAATTGGTAGACACGTTGGACTTAAAATCCAATGGGCCGTAATGCCCGTGCGGGTTCAAGTCCCGCCTTCAGTACAAAAGCCTTAACATTTATTTGTTAAGGCTTTTTTTGTTTTATAGAATTTGTATCTATCTTAGCTCTTAAATTAAAAAAATAATGAAAAGGAATACAACACTATTGCTTCTTATAACAACCTTAATAGTTACTTTATCTTGTAACAAAGAATACATACTAATAAATAATTACACTTCAAATAGCGAAAATGAAATACTAAGTTTTTCTTTGAAAAAAGGAAGTTTTATCAAAGATTTTGAAATTTCAGAAAACTCTATTCTAGGCCTAATTCCCAACCACATAGAGCTAGATGGTTTTGAATTAGAAATAACTATTTCAGAAAAAGCTACCATAAGCCCAGACCCAAAATCAATCACAAGAATCGACAAACCACTAACTTTTGTTGTTACTGCAGAAAATGGCGCTACTAAAACCTATAATATTGATATTAAAAGAGAACTAAGTGATGAAAAAGAAATCATTAGTTTTTTTATTAGAAAAGATTCTTTCACCCAAGAATTTGAAATTTTAGAAAACTCTATTACAGGCTTTACACCTAGTTATATAGAATTAAGTGATATTGAACTAGAAATAACTATTTCAGACAACGCTACTATAAGCCCCGATCCAAAATCAATCACAAAAATCGACAAACTTTTAACTTTTATTGTAACTGCAGAAAATAGCACTACTAAAACCTATAATATTGATATTAGAAGAGAATTAAGCAAAAAAAACGATATCATTTCTTTTAAAATTAAAACAACTGATCAAACATTAGAGGCAAGTATTGATAATATAGAAAACAAAATAACAAAAAAACTTCCTACTTTTTTAAACCTCTCCAACCTAACAACCGAAGTAAACATATCAGAAAAGGCTTCAATTTCTCCTCTACCAATCGATATTACAGATTACTCTTCCCCTGTTAACTTTACAGTTAAGGCAGAAAATGGAGTTGAAAAAACTTACACTGTAACTCTAGAACATATTAGCAATTCTTTTTCAAACACCTGTAATCAATCAAATGCTAGTAAATGGTTTGGTGGAGATAGCAGAACTAACGCTCCAGACATATCACCATACGATAGAAACGTAGGAACTGGTCAAAGTGTATTATTCCAAAACGACACAGAGTTGTCTTCTTTTAGTATTAAACTAGAAAGCGGTTTTAAACACCATGAAACTGGAGCACCACACAATGAGACAGTTAAACTAAATTTAGACATTAGAAACACAAGAGGTGAAATAATTTCCTCTACTATAACAGAATTAGACTCAACATTTCTTGGTGGATGGGTTGATTTTGATCTTTCTGATTTACAACTATTTTTTGAAGCAAATACTGAATATATATTCACATGGTACTTGATTGATGGAGCTAACTTAGGTGTAGATACAGGTTCTTCTGCATATATTGATAGTGGAAATGGATTTTGTTTTGGTCAAGGCTACTCTGGTCAGTCTAACATATCTTTGAATAATAATCTGAAAAACTGGAATACATGGATAAAACATGAATGGTACTTCAACATAAAACTTCAGGGGAAACACTAATTTTAAAGCCTTAACAAATAAATGTTAAGGCTTTTTTGTATCTAAATTTTTAGAAATATTCTTTGTAATGTATCTTTCAAACGCACGTCTAAACTTCAAAATCGAAATTATGCGAAAGATATTTTTACTTTGTAGTCTTACTTTTTTCTTACACTCTCCTGCACAAACTAGTGTTTTTGATACACTTTTAAAAAAACATGTAGACTCCAATGGAAATGTAAATTATAAAGGTTTTAAAGCAGACGAAGCACAACTTCAAACCTATTTAAATTATTTAGCTGTAACAAAACCTCAAAAATCTTGGTCAACTACTAAAATCAAAGCCTTTTGGGCTAACGCTTATAATGCTTATACTATTCAATTGATTTTAGACAACTACCCATTAAAAAGCATCATGAACATAAAAAAGAAAGGAAAAGATGCTTGGAATATCCCTTTTGCTAAAGTTGGCGGTACAACATATACCCTAAATCAAATAGAACACGAAATACTTCGCAAAAAATATAACGACCCTAAAATTCATGTCGCTGTAAACTGTGCCTCAAAGTCTTGCCCTAAATTGGCAAACTATGCTTTTACAGAAAATAATTACGAGACAAAAACAAGAGTATTAATGCAAAATTTTGTGAATGACCCTTCTAGGAATAAAATTTCTGAAAACAAGGTGCAGCTCTCTAAAATATTCGAATGGTTCAATGGAGACTTTACTAAAAAAGGTAGTTTAATAGACTTCCTTAATCAATATTCAAATGTAAAAATCAATAAAAAAGCTAAGATTGGCTATTTAGAATATAACTGGTCTTTAAATGGAAGGTAGTATCTCTACAATTTGGTATTTTTACTTTTTATTGGCACCGCCAAAGGGTAAAACACCCTAGAAGCTTGCCTCGAAATTAAAGTCAGTATTAATAAATACCTCGTGTACTTGCTCCGAGGTAGTTTACTAAAAATAAAAAACATGTCTAAAACATATTACGACCCTGCCGACTTACGTAAGTTTGGTAAAATAACAGAATGGAGCGAAGAATTAGGAAACAAATTCTTTGATTATTACGGAAAAGTTTTTGAAGAAGGTGCTTTAACCGCACGTGAAAAAAGCTTAATTGCTTTAGCTGTTGCACATACTGAACAATGTCCTTATTGTATTGATGCTTATACTAAAGACGGATTACAACGCGGAATTACCAAAGACGAAATGATGGAAGCAATTCATGTAGGAGCTGCCATTAAAAGCGGAGCAACCTTAGTACACGGAGTTCAAATGATGAACAAAGTCAATAAATTAGAAATGTAAGCAGAGAACCAATTTTGAAAATCAAAATTGTGTGAATCGCTTATCCTAACTTTTGATGGGATCTCATTATTAAAACAATAGAAATGAGCAGCTGAAATAAGTTCAGCTTTACAGGAAGGATAATGAAAAAATCTTTAAAATCTAGAAACAACGATTTAGCAAACACGCAACGCCAGCTTGAAATCTTATCAAACGGAGTTTTTGCTGATGGCGAACTACCTACGTTTGCCAAAAAAATAAAAGAAACCAATCAGTTTCCATTACGTCCTAAAAAATTAGAAATTCTTCAAATTAATTTAGGATACATGTGTAATCAAGTTTGTGCACATTGTCATGTAGATGCAGGTCCTGATCGAAAAGAAATCATGACCAAAGAAACTATGGAGCAATGTTTAGAAGTGATTCGAAAAACAGGAGCACACACGTTAGATTTAACGGGTGGCGCACCAGAAATGAATCCAAATTTTCGATGGTTTGTAGAAGAAGCATCTAAAGCAGGAATTAAAGATTTTATTGTGCGCTCTAACTTAACAATCATCAGAGCGAATAAAAAATATCACGACTTACCTGAATTCTTCAAAAAACATAACGTACATGTGGTTTCTTCTATGCCACATTGGACTCGTGGAAAAACTGACAAACAACGTGGTGATGGTGTTTTTGATAAATCAATAGAAGCTTTAAAAATGCTAAATGCTGTGGGTTATGGAATTGAAGGAACTGGTTTACAACTAGATTTAGTCTACAATCCGTCAGGAGCTTTCTTACCAGGAGATCAGGTTGCCTTAGAAAACGATTTTAAAAAAGCCTTAGATGAAGATTTCGGAATCTCATTCAACAGTTTATTTGCTATTACTAATTTACCTATCAGTCGATTTTTAGATTACTTAATTGCTTCTGAAAATTATGAAGACTATATGTATTCATTAGTAGAAGCCTATAATCCAATGGCTGTAGAAAATGTAATGTGTACCAATACACTATCGGTAAGTTGGGACGGATATTTATATGATTGCGATTTCAATCAAATGTTAAATCTGAAAGTAGCAAGCAAATCACAGCACATTTCTGAATATAACGAAGCATTGTTACAAAACAGGAATATTATTATCAATCAACACTGTTATGGTTGTACCGCTGGTGCAGGAAGTAGTTGTCAAGGTACAGTAGCATAGTTTAATGAATTAATAAAAAAATGTAGTAATGTAAAATAGTGTCACATCGAGTGATTTTTCTGATATTTTGGAAGAAAAATTGTATCGAGATGTAATCACTTTAATTCTCTATAGATTTCATCAAACACCATTGAATATCTTTAAACATGAAGAACCTCATCTTTCTCATCTTTTTAATATCCGTAAATTCTTTTTCTCAAAAGAACCTACATCAATTATTGAAAAAATATAATACTGAAAGTGTTCCCTATATATCTATTAGTGAACTACAAAAAGAAAAGGAAGTTGTTTTATTAGATGCTAGAGAACCCAAAGAATTTGAAGTTAGTCATCTTAAAAACGCGATGTGTGTTGGCTATGATTTTTTCAACTTAGAAAATACCTTAGTAAAACTTCCGAAGAACAAAAACACCAAAATTGTGGTGTATTGCTCTTTAGGAATTCGTTCAGAAGACATTGCCGAAAAGTTACAGAAAGAAGGTTTTACCAACATTTTTAACCTATATGGTGGCATTTTTGAATGGAAAAACCAAGGAAACATAACCGTTAATCTACAAAACAATCCTACAGAAAAAATCCATGCCTTCAATAAAGAATGGAGCAAATGGTTACATAAAGGAGAAAAGATTTATGAGTAAAAACTTATTATTAATCTTTACCAGAAATCCTGAATTAGGTAAAGTAAAAACACGTTTAGCTAAAACAATTGGAGACGAAGCTGCATTAGATATTTATAAATTCTTATTAGAACACACAAAACAAGTCACCCAAAATTTATCTTGTGACAAAGCTGTGTACTACTCAGTAAAAGTTCGTGAAAATGATATTTGGGATGCTTCAGTATATCAAAAGCACCTACAAGATGGAAACGATTTAGGTATACGAATGCACAATGCCTTTCAACAAGCATTTTCTACTGGATATGAAAAAGTAGTGATTATTGGTAGCGATTTGCCCGATTTAACTTCCGAACACATCAATAAAACTTTTGAAAAACTCAACTCAAACGATGTTGTTATGGGTCCTGCTGAAGATGGCGGTTATTACCTATTAGGCATAAAAAAACTACATGCTAACATTTTTCAAAATAAAGACTGGGGAACCTCAACTGTTAGAAAAGATATGTTGAACGATTTACAAAACGAATCAGTACATTTGTTAGAAACCTTAAATGATGTAGATGTTTTTGACGACATCAAAAATAACCCAGTATTCAATCAATTTTTAAACTAACCGTCATTACGAGGGAGTATACGACCGAAGTAATCTGTCTATCTCGAAGTCATAACTTAAAGATTGCTTTGCTTTAGTCTATCTTGAGCGACAGTCGAAAGGCTCGCAATGACAAACACAATATAAAATGCAAAAAAAACAACAACTACAAGAAACACAAGAATTTCTTCAACATAAAGGAATTACCAACCCAGAAATAGGAATTGTTTTAGGAACAGGTTTAGGAAAATTAGTAGACGAAATTACTGTAGAACAAGAAGTACCGTATGCTGATATTCCACACTTTCCACAAGCAACTGTAGAATTTCACTCTGGAAAGTTAATTTACGGAACCTTATCGGGTAAAAAAGTAGTGGTTATGTCTGGGCGTTTTCATATGTATGAAGGATATAATTTATGGGAAGTAACCTATGGTATTAGAACCATGCACGCATTAGGTATTAGAACTTTGTTAGTTTCTAATGCTGCAGGTGCTATCAACCTTTCTTATAAAAAAGGAGATCTAATGCTATTGGAAGATCACTTGAATTTACAAGGAGGTTCTCCCCTAGCCTTTAAAGGAGCAAACGAGTTTGGGAATATTTTTGCTGATATGTTAGAACCGTATTCAAAAAAATTGAACACTCAAATGAAAGCTATTGCCAAAACTAACGACATAGACCTGAAAGAAGGTGTATATGCAAGTGTCGTAGGTCCGCAATTGGAAACTAGAGCTGAATATAGAATGTTACAAATTTTAGAAGTAGATGCGGTAGGAATGAGTACCGTGCCTGAAGTAATTGTAGCAAAACAACTCAACATTCCGTGTGTAGCCGTTTCGGTATTAACTGATGAGTGTGACCCAAAAAACTTACAACCTGTAGATATTACCGAAATCATTAAAGTTGCTGGAAAAGCAGAACCGAAAATGATTACGCTTTTTAAAGAATTGATAAAAATAGTTTAGCAGTAAACAGTCCTCAGTATGCACTAAAATAGCATACTGTTAACTGAATACTGAATACTGAATACTGAAAATATGAGTTACTTAGAAACCACCAAAGATGTATATAAAGAAGCAGCCTTAACTCCAGATGTTGGTTTATGCTGTACAACAAACCCTATTTGGGAATTACCTGGATTAAAAATTCCTAAAATTATGCAAGAAATGAACTACGGGTGTGGTTCTACCGTGCATGCTCGCGATTTAACCAACAATCCTAAAATATTATATGTAGGTGTTGGTGGCGGAATGGAATTATTACAATTTGCATATTTCTCACGTCAAAAAAGTGGTGTAATTGGAATTGATGTGGTAGATGAAATGCTAGAAGCTTCTGAAAAGAATTTTGTTGAAGCAGAAGCACAAAACGATTGGTTTAAAAGTGAGTTTGTTGATTTACGAAAAGGAGATGCGTTACACTTGCCTGTAGAAGATAATTCGATTGATGTGGCTGCTCAAAACTGTTTATTCAACATTTTTAAAGCTGAAGAACTAAAGAAAGCCATTGCTGAAATGTACCGTGTATTGAAGCCTCACGGACGTTTGGTAATGAGCGATCCTACCTGTGAGCAACCAATGAACGAAACCTTACGTAACGACGAACGTTTGCGTGCCTTATGTTTAAGTGGTAGTTTACCAATTGCTGAATATGTTAAAATGTTGACTGATGCTGGTTTTGGAACCATTGAAATAAGGGCTCGTAAACCGTATCGAATTTTAGATCCTAAAAATTATCCTACCGATGAATTGATTTATATCGAGTCGATTGAAGTAGCAGCGATTAAAGATCCGATGCCTGCTGACGGACCTTGTGTGTTTACAGGAAAAGCTGCCATTTACTTTGGTGATGAGGACTATTTTGATGATGGCGCAGGACACACCTTATTAAAAAATCAACCTTTGGCAATTTGCGATAAAACAGCAGCCGCTTTAAAAGCGCTAGGAAGAGACGATATATTTTTCTCAGAATCTACCTATCATTATGATGGTGGTGGATGTTGTTAGACAAAAACTACTTTAGTTCTGAACCTCGCTAAAGCGAGGTTTTTTTGTTATATAAGTTTTTTGACTATAACCTTTAAAAAATTACCTTAGCTACTAGCTAAATTTAATCATTCAAACTACAGCAGATATCTTAACAATTGAAAATGTAAATTTTTAAACTAAAATATGACGAAGATTAATTTTATTTCTAAAAAAATACTTGACTGGGACTGGAGTATTTCTGGTCAATCTGTTTGTGACCCAAAACCAGTTAAAAGAGCATATGAATTACTTAATCATTCTGAGTCATTAATCACTGATTATTCTTCAAGTTTTGAGTTATCAGATGCTCTCTCTAATTTAAAAAGAGCATTAAATCAACGGTTAAAACTAATAGAGAAAACTTATAATCTTAAATCTGTAAAGTTTTATGATTGTCCTAAAGGTTACTTGGAGCTACTAGAAAAGTATGGTTTAGCTAGACCATATTTAATAAAAACTCTTATGGAAATAAGAAATAAAATTGAACATGAAGATGCTGAACCTCCAAACATTAATAGATGTAAAGAATTAGTTGATGTAACATGGTATTTTTTAAAATCAACAGATAAAATAGTTAACTTAAAACCTACAGATATTGAACTAGAGCCTAAAAAATCATTAAAATTATCTGATAAATATGGTTGTACCATGGGGGTTAAACAATCAAATAATAACTCCTTGTCAATATCAGGATGGTTTCCAAAAACATATATTTATAATCATGAAAAAGCAGATTCATTAAGAATTAAATGTTCTGCAATACATGATGGTCTCTATTGGAAAGGTAAAGAGCATCATGAAGACAAAACAATAAACGATATATGGCTAGTAGCTGAAATTGATCTTGATTTCAATGAAAAGCATTTATTTTTAAAAAAGGTATTTGAAGCTGTATAAATAATTTTACTAATAACATCATACATTTTAGTTAATTGATATTAATCTAATAGTAAAACCCTTACAATTTTACCAATTGATATTCGTTATTTTGTACAATGAAAATATTGAAAGAAATACAACTTCAACTTAAAGAAAATAAGAAATTAACTCTTTTGTTAAAATATACTACAGGCTTCATCCTGTTTGGAATTCTTTTAGTAGTACTATTATTCTCCTTAGTGTATTTTGAGGTGTTTGGTAAATTACCAAACAAAGAAGAGTTAACATCTGTTATTAATGAAGAAGCTTCTTTAATCTATTCATCAGACGAGGTAATTATCGGAAAAATATTTGCTGAGAACAGAACTAATGTTCAACTAGAGCAAATTCCAAATCATTTAAAAGAAGCTTTAATAGCTACAGAAGATAAACGATTCTATTCACACAACGGATACGATGGTCAAAGTTATGCCCGCGTTTTCTTTAGAAGTATTTTACTACAAGATGCCTCAGGTGGTGGTGGTAGTACTATTACACAACAATTAATTAAAAACCTCTACGGAAGACAATATCATGGTTTTTTGAGCATGCCTATCAATAAAATAAAGGAACTCATCATTGCTAGTCGAATGGAAAACCTATATAGCAAAGATGAAATATTGTTGTTGTATTTGAATTCGGTTCCTTTTGGAGAAAATAATTTCGGAGTAGAATCGGCCTCTAATCGATTTTTTAATAAATCTGTTAACGAATTAAACATTGAAGAATCAGCTGTATTAGTGGGCATGCTAAAAGCCAACACTTATTACAATCCGAGATTAAATCCAGAAAATGCTAAAAAACGTCGTAACACAGTGCTTCAATTAATGAACAACGAAGCGTATTTAAGCAATGAAGTTACCGATAGCTTACAAAAACTACCTATTACACTCAACTATCATAACCTTGATATAAATACAACAGCGGGTTATTTTACCTATCAGGTAAAGAAAAAAGCTGCTGAACTCATAAAAAAGAGCAACGAAGCTTCTAACAGCAACTATAACTTAGAAACCGACGGGTTAAAAATTCACACAACGCTGAATTACGATATTCAGAAAATTGCAGAAAAGTCTGCTAAAGAACAGCTCATCGTCAAACAACAACAATTAGACAAAGAATTAGCTTCAAACAGGTTAAAAAATAGATGGTTAAAAAAGCAGCAATTCACAGAAAAAGATAAGCAAAAGAGAACTATTCAACTCTTTGATTGGGACAGTACAAAAACCATTACCGGTAACAAAATTGATAGTCTTTGGTATTATAATAAAATGCTGAATGCATCTGTATTAGTTACGAATCCGAAGAATGGTGCAGTAATCAGTTGGGTTGGCGGAAATAACTTTAATACGCTTCCTTTTGATATGGTATTATCACACCGTCAAATAGCCTCAGCTTTTAAACCGCTTTTGTATGCTACAGCGTTGGAAAATGGAATTTCTCCGTGTGATTATTTTGAAAATGAGGAAAAAACCTATCCTGAATACGATAACTGGAACCCACAAAATGCCGACCATAGCACTACTCCTGATAAAAAAGTTGCCATGTGGTATGCATTGATTAAATCCATGAATATTCCTACTGTCAACCTTTATTTTAAACTAGAAAAAGAATGGCTAATCGACACTTGTGAAAAATTACTGTTCCCAGAAATTACTGACGACGCTCCTTCTATTGCTTTAGGAACGTTAGATTTATCCCTATTTGAAGCTACAAGAGCCTACGGTTCATTTGCTAATAATGGTGAAATGAACGACTTGTATATGATTAGCAAGATTACCGATAAAGAAGGGAATATCATTTACGAAAGTGAAAAGCAAAAGACAGAAAGAGTATTTAAAGAAGAAAGTACACAAACGTTAACTACTATTTTACAACAAGCAGTAGAACAAGGAACGGGTTCTAAAATAAGAAGTACTTATAAAATTAAAAGTCCACTAGCAAGTAAGACGGGTACCGCTCAAAACTACACCAATGCTTGGTTTATGGCATATACACCAAATATTGTTCTCGGGACCTGGGTAGGAACTTCTAAAAATGACATACATTTTACTAGCGGAAATGGTTCAGGTTCTTCATTAGCATTACCCATCGTTGCCAATATTTTAAAAGAAATAGAAAATAATCCTGAATTAAGAGAAAAATATTTAACCTCTTTTGATATCCCTGATGAAATTTCTTCGTCAATCGACTGTCCTCCATACAGAGAGAAAGGAATTAAAGGTTTTTTCAACAGACTTTTTGGAAAGAAAAAGGAAGAAAACTAATCTAAGCAAACAACGTAGCAAAAGCTTCTTCAATCTTACTCACTAAAATCAGTTTTATTGAATGATTTTTGCTCGTAATCTTATTGTATTTTGAGGTTACAAACGTTTTATATCCTAACTTTTCAGCCTCGGTAATACGTTGATCTATCTTGGAAACTGGTCTAATTTCACCAGCTAAACCAACTTCAGCAGCAAAACACACATCGGGATTGATTGCCAAATCTTGATTTGATGATAAAATCGCTGCTACAACTGCTAAGTCTATCGCGGGATCATCTACATGAATTCCCCCCGTAACATTTAAAAAGACATCTTTTGCTCCTAATTTGAAACCCGCACGTTTTTCTAACACCGCTAAAATCATGTGCAATCGTTTCAAATTATAACCTGTTGTTGTTCGTTGTGGCGTTCCGTAAACAGCTGTAGAAACTAAGGCTTGAATCTCTATCATCAACGGACGAATTCCTTCCAACGTTGACGCAATAGCAGTACCACTTAAATCGGCGTCTTTTTTAGAGATTAAAATTTCTGAAGGATTGGATACTTCTCGTAATCCGTCTGATAACATTTCGTAAATCCCTAATTCAGCCGTAGAACCAAAACGATTTTTTTGTGAGCGTAAAATTCTATAGGTGTGATTTCTGTCTCCTTCAAATTGTAACACCACATCTACCATGTGTTCTAAAATCTTTGGTCCTGCAATATGTCCTTCTTTATTAATATGTCCAATTAATAATACTGGAGTCGCAGTTTCTTTCGCAAATTTGATGAGTTCTGCAGAAGTTTCTCTAATTTGAGAAATACTTCCGGGAGAAGCTTCAATAGTATCCGTATGTAAGGTTTGAATAGAATCTATTACCAATACATCAGGCTGTACTTCTTCTATATTTTTAAAAATCTGTTGGGTATTAGTTTCGGTAAGAATTAAACAGTTAGGATTTTTACCCTCTATACGTTCAGCACGCATTTTTATCTGCGACTGACTTTCTTCCCCAGAAACATAGAGTACTTTTTGTGGAATTTGTAAGGCGATTTGTAACAATAAGGTTGATTTACCAATTCCAGGCTCTCCTCCCAGTAACACAACAGCTCCTTTCACCAATCCACCACCCAAAACAGTGTCTAACTCTTGATTTTTAGTTCCAAAACGTTCTTCTGGATTCAGTTGAATATCTTCAACTCGTAAAGGTTTCGCAACTCTCTTTTGTGAGCTTGATGGCGATTTCCAATTTCTTTTTTCTTCTTTTTGAATCACTTCCTCAACAATAGTGTTCCATTGTTTACAAGAGCCACATTGCCCTACCCATTGTGCATGTTGTGCTCCACAGTTTTGACAGAAAAAAGTCGTTTTGGTTTTTGCCATTCTATTTGTAAGATTTACTTACAAAGAAAAGAAAACTATTTGTTTTTATTGTAGATGGGTAAGAACAAAAACGCCAACCCTCCAAAGACAATAATCATAGCCGTTTGAGCAGTCCACATAATCCAACCAAAAGCAGTTGCGGGTTCTTCTGCGATTCCGAATAAAGCTAGAGCTCCAGCTACAGCTACAGGATACAACCCTATTCCCCCGTTAGTAGCAGCAATAGCAAATCCTCCGGCAATAAAACCAATTAAAACACCTCCTAAAGGAACATGTAACCCTTCAATTGCTGGTATTGTCGCCCAAAACATTAACACATACATTACCCAGATAAATACGGTATGAAAAATGAATGCCCATTTGTGCTTCATCTTCAAAATACTGGTAACTCCCTCAACAAGTCCTGCTACAAAATTTTTGATTTTTAGTCCGATTCCTGATTGTGCCTTTTTTACAAAACGTGTAAAAATCACAAATACCAGCACCAAACCTCCTAAAAGAATTCCAATTTTTATCGGATCAAAGTTTTTAGTTAATAATTCAAAAATAAAATCGAATTGTACAAAAAGTGTAATAGCTATAATACTCAACATCATTAACAAATCTGCCATTCGTTCGGCAACGATGGTTCCGAAACCTTTTTCAAACGGAATATTTTCATAGTTAGTCATCACTGCTGCTCGAGAAACTTCCCCTGCTCTTGGCACTGCATAATTCACTAAATATGCTACTAAAACCGCCATGGTACTATTACCAAAATCTGGTTTATAGCCCATCGGCTCAAGTAAAAACTTCCAGCGATAAGCACGAGATAGATGACTTAACACCCCAAAGAACAATCCTAAAGCTATCCAACCGTAATTAGCATCTTTAAAATATTGAACTAAGGTTTCAATTGAAATTTTTGATAATGAATACCAAACTAAAAAACCTCCCAAAATGAGAGGTAATAGTATCTTTGTAATTTTTTTGACTGATAAACTCAAACTATTCTAGCAAGTTGTTTTCTTCGTTAGGAAATACTAATTGTGGTTTAAACTTTTTGGCTTCTTCTAACTCCATAAAAGCATATACAATTAAGATAAGTACATCTCCTTTTTGAACTCTACGGGCTGCTGCTCCATTTAAAGTAATTTCACCACTTTTTCTTGGTCCTGGAATTGCATATGTTTCTAAACGCTCTCCATTATTGTTATTCACAATCTGAACACGTTCTCCTTCAATAATTCCAGCAGCATCCATTAAATCTTCATCAATGGTTATACTTCCTATATAATTTAAATCCGCGTTTGTAACTTTAACACGGTGTATTTTAGATTTTACTACTTGTACTAACATGCTGCAAAAATAGTTGTTTTTTAATGAATACTAAGTTGTTTTTTGATGATTTTAACATTATTACAAAGCTCATTCTTAAGCCTAAACATTAACTTTTTAATTATTCTTTAAACGAATATTATCTATTAAGCGAATGTCTCCTGCAAAAACAGCAATAAAAGCACGATACTGTTTATTTTCTTTAATCTCTTTTGCAGTTTGTAATGTTTCCTCATCTGCAATGGTAAAATATTCCAATTCAAGTAATAGATGTTTTTTGAATTGCTTTTCTACCCATTTGGTTAAATCTTCTGGACTTTTTGCTCCAAATTTCTTTTTTGCTTTTTTTAATGTTTTATAAATAAATGGTGCAGATTCACGGTGTTCTTTTGTTAATCTCGTATTTCGAGAGCTCATAGCTAACCCATCATCTTCTCTAAAAATTGGTCTTCCTTTAATTTTTACTGGTAAATTATATTTTTCGACTAACTTTTTAATAATTTGTAATTGCTGAAAATCTTTTTTGCCAAAATACGCAGTATCTGGCTCTACAATTTCAAATAAAGTTTTTACTATTGTTCCAACACCATCAAAATGACCATCTCTAAATCTCCCTTCCATTTGATGTTCTAACCCATCAAAATCAAACTCTTCAGAAGTTACATTTTCGGCGTATATTTCTTCTACTGAAGGAAAGAATAACACATCACAATCTACAGATTCCAACAGCGCTACATCACTTTCGTACGTTTTAGGGTATTTGTCTAAATCTTCTTTGTTATCAAACTGTGTAGGGTTTACAAAAATACTAACTACAGCAATATCCTTCTTTTTTTTCGCTCTCTTAATAAGCGATAAATGCCCTTGGTGTAGTGCTCCCATAGTTGGGACAAATCCGATTGATTTTTTATCCATTTTTAGAGCGGATAAAAACTCTTTTATTTCGGATTTACTTGTGAAAATTTTCATTGTTATTTTATTGAAATGCATGCAAAATTAGCAATTTAACACGATTTTTGCATTAAATTTCGTATTTTTGCACCTTCAATAAAAGAGACCGATTTAATGAAGGATAAGAGAATTTTATATGTTTCATCAGAGGTAACACCATATTTACCCGAAACAGAATTATCGTCTACCGCATTTAACGTTGCTAAAAATGCACATTCTAAAGGAATTCAAACCCGTATATTTATGCCTCGCTTTGGGGTTATTAACGAGCGAAGGCATCAGTTACATGAAGTTATTCGCCTATCGGGTATGAACTTAATTATCAACGACATGGATATGCCGCTAATAATTAAAGTTGCCTCTATACCTAAAGAAAGGATGCAAGTTTATTTTATTGACAATGACGAATATTTTAAGCGTAAAGCTGTATATTCTGACGAAGATGACAAACTATTTGATGACAATGATGAACGTATGATTTTCTTCGCCAAAGGTGTTGTTGAAACTGTTAAGAAGCTAAACTGGGCTCCTGATATTATTCATGTTCACGGATGGATGGCTTCGTTACTTCCATTATATTTAAGAGAATTTTATAAAGAGGAACCATTGTTTGCTGAGAGCAAGATTGTAACTTCGCTTTACAATAGTGATATTGAGGATTTGGGTAAAGAATTGGCTAACAAAGTTCGCTTTGATAAAATTGAAGATTCTAAAGTAGCTACAATAGAAACACCAAGTCATACTAACATTTTAAAGAGCGCTATTGAAAATTCAGATGCTATTATAAAAGGTAGCGAGGTTTTACCTGAAGAAATTGAAACTTTCATTGAAGAAAGCAATGTAAAGGTTCTAGATTTCCAATCAGAGGAAACTTTAACTGAAGCATATTTAGAATTTTATAAAGAAAACGTTTTAGAATTAAGCGAGTAATGATTAGAAAAATTGGTGTACTTGGTATTAGCTTGCTATGTTTGGCAGCTATTACATCTTGTGAAAAAGATTTTAGTGAGGTTGGAACAAACGTTGTTAACAACGATAAGTTTGAAACAGGAGAAATATTATTGGATGTTGAAATAACACCTATAGATATAGAAAGTGTACAAGCCGACAATATTAACGCTAGTATTAGTGATTATTGGCTTGGAGTATATAATAACCCCAATGCAGAAAAAATTGAAGCTTCAATCATTTCTCAACTTGGTTATATCTCAAACTTAAACAATAAAGATACTGACACAACTGTATTCAATCTTGATAAGGTTATTTTAAAAATTCCATACCAAGCTACTTCTACAGGCACAACAGATGGAGTTACAAGTTTTAAATTAGATTCTATTTTAGGTAATCCTGATATTGCAACCAATATTCAGGTATTCCAAAATGAAACATACTTAAACACTTTAGACCCTAGTGATCCATCTAAAAGAAATACTTTCTTTTCTGATAAAGAATACGCAGGTAATAATGTGTTAAGCGAAGGTGGTATTTATGAATTAAAGCCTAAAGCTACGGACACTACATTTATTTTTGATAGAATTGATAGATCTTCTTCATTAGCAAGTTCTACTACTTATAAAGATACTGTTAGAGCCATAAACTCACAAAAACTTAAAGTTCCATTTTTAGCAATTCCTTTAGATATGGCTAAAATGAAAACTTTATTTTGGGATAAATTTCATAGCGGAGAGTTTGCATCTAAAGAAGTTTTTGATGATTATTTTAGAGGGATTAAAATAGTTGCAACTGGAAGTGACGGATCTCTTGTTCCATTAAACCTAGCTTCTTCACCTACTCCATCTGTAGATTTTCACTACACTATATCTGAAGTAGATGGTACTACAGTAAAGGACACTCTTCAAAGAAAGTACTCTTTTCCTCTTTCTGGTATAAGAAATAGTAATTACAAAATGTCTCCTGCTACAACTTCTGCTCCAGCCAATAATTTTGTTATTCAAGGAACAGCTGGAAGTATGGCTAGAGTTAAGATTTTAGACGAAACTAAAGTTCAAGAGTTGAAAACTAATAATTGGTTAATTAATGATGCTTCTCTTACTTTTTATATAAATCAAGCAATTAATAATGATGCTGATGTTATTCCTCAACAATTATTCTTATATCAAAATAAGAAAAATGAAACAGGTGGCATTTCACCAACTCACTTAACAGATGCTTATGTTGACCCTACTTCTTTTGGAGGTCTTTTAGAGAAAACTGAAGATGACAATCCTGAAAAATATACATTTAGAATTACTGATTATATTTCAAAACTGTTGTCGGGAGAAGAAAACACAACTGCTGATCCTTTAGTTTTAAAAGCATATAATCCTACAGATACGCCTGTTAACAATAATGTTTTAGCAACTTCTGTAAAATCTTATAACTGGAACCCAAGGGCTGTAACATTACTTAATGGTGATGAAGCCGCTAATGGAACCAAAAGAGCCGTTTTAAAAATATCATATTCAAAAGAAAAATAACAAGTTGTTATGTGTGGAATCACAGGATATATTGGACATAGAGAAGCTTACCCAATTGTAATTAATGGGCTTAAGCGTTTAGAGTATAGAGGTTATGATAGTGCTGGAATCATGATGTATGACGGTGAAACAATGCACTTATCAAAAACAAAAGGAAAGGTTTCTGACTTAGAAGTAATTACAAACAGAGAAGAGATAAGGAAAAAAGGAAATATTGGAATTGGTCATACTCGTTGGGCAACTCATGGTGTTCCTAATGACGTAAACTCTCATCCTCATTTTTCTCAGTCAGGTAACCTCGTAATTGTTCATAATGGAATTATAGAAAACTACGACACTATTAAGAAAGAATTAACCTCAAGAGGTTATGAATTCAAAAGTGATACTGATACAGAAGTTTTAGTAAACCTTATTGAAGAAGTTAAAAAAAGTGAAGGCTGTAAACTAGGAAAAGCTGTTCAATTAGCTTTAACTAATGTTATTGGAGCTTATGCAATTGCTGTTTTTGACAAAACAAAGCCTAATGAATTAGTCGTAGCTCGATTAGGTAGTCCTATTGCTATTGGAGTTGGAAAGAACAATGAAGAGTTTTTTGTTGCCTCTGATGCTTCTCCTTTTATTGAATACACAAAAGATGCTATTTACCTTGAAGATGGTGAATTAGCTATTATAAAAAAAGATAAAGGAATTAAAGTTCGTAAAATTGAGAATGATAAAGAAATTGATGCGAACATTCAAAAATTACAATTAAGTCTTGAACAAATAGAGAAAGGTGGTTATGACCACTTTATGTTAAAAGAAATTTACGAACAACCAAAAGCTATTATAGATACCTATAGAGGTAGAATGCTTGCCAACGAGGGAATTATTAAAATGGCAGGGGTAGATGATAATATGTCTAAGTTCTTAAACGCTGACAGAATTATTATTGTAGCATGTGGTACTTCTTGGCACGCTGGATTAGTAGGAGAATATCTTTTTGAAGACATGGCTCGTATTCCAGTTGAGGTTGAGTATGCTTCAGAGTTTAGATACCGCAACCCTATTATTACTCCAAAAGATGTGGTAATTGCCATTTCTCAGTCTGGAGAAACAGCTGATACTTTAGCAGCTATTAAATTAGCTAAATCTAAAGGAGCTTTTGTTTTTGGTGTATGTAACGTTGTTGGTTCTTCTATCGCTAGAGAAACACATGCAGGTGCTTATACCCATGCTGGACCTGAAATTGGTGTAGCATCAACTAAAGCATTTACAACACAAATAACAGTACTTTCATTAATTGCTTTAAAACTAGCCCAAGCCAAAGGAACTTTATCTACATCAGCTGTGAATACTTATTTACAAACGATGCAGCAAATTCCTGCTCAGGTAGAAAGTTTATTAAAAATTGATGCCCAAGTTAAAGAAATTGCAGCCGTTTATAAAGACGCTAAAAACTGTTTATATCTAGGTAGAGGTTTTAATTTTCCTGTTGCATTAGAGGGAGCTTTAAAATTAAAAGAAATCTCTTATATCCACGCTGAAGGCTATCCTGCAGCTGAAATGAAGCACGGACCTATTGCCTTAATTGATGAAAATATGCCTGTCTTTGTTATTGCAACAAGTAGAGGACATTACGAGAAAGTAGTAAGTAATATTCAAGAAATTAAGTCTCGCAGCGGAAAAATAGTTGCAATTGTTACTGAAGGCGATGAAACAGTTAAGGAAATAGCTGACCATATAATTGAAATTCCAGATACAGAAGAAGCTTTTTCTCCTTTACTAACAACAATACCGTTTCAATTATTATCATACCATATAGCTGTTATGTTAGGTAAAAATGTAGATCAACCAAGAAACTTAGCAAAGTCGGTTACTGTTGAATAACAATCGATTTTATTTAAAATATAAATCCTGAGAAAAAATTTCCCAGGATTTTTTTATACCTCTTTTTCTAGAGTAATATAGACAGGGAAATGGTCTGAAAAACCACCTTTATAAAAAGGCCCTATAAAAGTTCTAAATGGACTTCCTTCATATTTTCCTTTATATATTTTTAACCAATCTCTATTAAAAACCTTAGCATGTAAAAAACTGTGCTTACTTTTTTCCATATCAAAAAAATCTCTTGAAAATATAATTTGATCAAATAAATGCCAATTCTTATAATGGGTTGTGGTTCCTATCCCTTTTTCATACAAAGACTTCATTGGATTATACAAATCTTCACACATTAAATACTCTTCAATACTTTTATTTATTGGGTTATCATTAAAATCTCCCATAACAATGAATTTCGGTGCATTTTCTTCTTCTTTAATCTTATCCATAACACTACGAGTCAATTGAGCTGCCTTAATTCTGTTTTTTTCGGTTTCTGTTTCTCCTTCTCTTCGTGAAGGCCAATGATTAATTAAAACATGTACTATTTCATCATTAAAAACTCCCTTAACTACTAACAAATCACGCGTATAATCTACTTCACCCTCATCATCTGTTAGTAAAAGTGGGTGTGTTTCAGAAAATATCACTTCAAAGAAATCTTTATTATACATCAAAGCAACATCAATACCTCTTTCATCAGGTGAATCGTAATGAACATAGTCGTAATTAAACTTTGATAGATTTTCATGCTTTACTAAGTCTTTAACAACTTTGGCATTTTCAACTTCTACCAAACCAACAATAACTGGTGGATGAGCAGATTGATTACTTCCTAACTGACTAATAACAGATGTTATTTTTCTAAGTTTATGATTGTATTTCTTCCTTCCCCATCTTAATTTACCGTTTGGTGTATAATCATTATCATAGGTGTTTGGATTATCAACAGTGTCAAATAAATTTTCGACATTATAAAAAGCAACTGTGTACCTATTTCTTCTTCTATTTGATGTCATTTAAGATTTGTTTACTTCTCGAAAGTACAAAAATGTATGGATCTTATAACATAAAACTAACCTTAGTGATTAACGAATTATATAGAGCTTGAAAATAAATTTATCGATTTTAATAAAAACCACTGATTTATTTAAAATTCGTCAAAAAAGGAAAGTAAAAAATAGAAATATCTTTAATATTAATTATATGTAAAACAGTTATAAAACGCTCATATACTTTACTTTAAAACAATATTTTATTAATTAAAAATAACACCTTAAAAAACTCATTTACAATACTTTTATATTGCTAATTTTTAACAAACAAACTTAAAAACAAACCCTAAAACTTAAAAAATGAAAAAGTTATTTGTATTAATGTTCATTACTTTAATGAGTACATCAGTATTTTCAACAAACGAGAACCCTGCAAAAGAGCAGATTAGATCAAAAATAGTTGAACTATTAGGTAACCCTAATTTTGTTCTTGACAAGGAAGTAAAAACTACTGTAGAGTTTTTAATAAACAAAAACGGCGAGATCGTTATTATAAACGTTAACTGTGATACAGAACAAGTTTGTCACTATGTAAAAAGTAGATTAAATTATAAACTTATAAACAAGGAATTAACGGTAAAGAACCATATCTACAAGATGCCTTTAACCATAGAAAAAAGTAGTAGTAAATAATTACTATCCGATTATCCCCTAATAAAAAAGCCTCATAGAATTCTATGAGGCTTTAATTTTATTTATTGTTCTGTAGATTATACTGCTCCTTGATCAAGCATTGCATCAGCAACCTTAACAAAACCAGCAATATTTGCTCCTTTTACATAATCGACATATCCACCTTCTTGTGTACCATATTTTACACAAGCTTCGTGAATATTATTCATAATAGAGTGTAACTTACTATCTACTTCTTCACGAGTCCAAGATAAACGTAATGAGTTTTGAGACATTTCTAATCCAGATGTTGCTACTCCTCCTGCATTTGAAGCTTTACCTGGTGCAAATAAGATTTTTGCATTGTGAAATACTTCAATAGCCTCTGGAGTAGAAGGCATGTTTGCTCCTTCAGCAACACAAATACATCCATTATCAACTAATGCTTTTGCTTCTTCTCCATTTAACTCATTTTGAGTTGCACATGGTAAAGCTACATCACACTTAGTTCCCCAAGGTCTTTCTCCTTTAAAGAATTTTGCTGATGGGTATTTCTCTACATATTCATGGATTCTTCCACGTTTTACATTCTTTAACTCTTGTACAAAAGCTAATTTCTCAGCATCAATACCATCTTCATCATAGATATAACCTGATGAATCAGATAAAGTTACAACTTTAGCTCCTAATTGAGTTGCTTTTTCAGTAGCATACTGAGCTACGTTACCAGAACCAGAAACAACTACAGTTTTACCTTCGAAAGAATCTCCTTTAGTTTTTAACATGTTTTCAGCAAAGTACACGTCTCCATAACCTGTAGCTTCAGGACGAATTAATGAACCTCCCCAAGAAGCTCCTTTACCAGTTAATACTCCAGTAAACTCGTTACGTAAACGTTTGTATTGACCAAACATGTAACCAATTTCACGACCACCAACACCAATATCTCCAGCAGGAACATCAGTATCAGGACCAATATGACGTGCTAATTCTGTCATAAAAGATTGACAAAACGCCATAACTTCACGATCAGACTTTCCTTTAGGGTTAAAGTCAGATCCTCCTTTACCACCACCCATAGGTAATGTTGTTAATGAGTTTTTGAAAACTTGCTCAAATCCTAAAAATTTTAAGATTGATAAGTTTACTGAAGGGTGAAAACGTAACCCTCCTTTATAAGGACCAATTGCTGAGTTAAACTCAACTCTATATCCTCTGTTTACTTGAGTTTCTCCGCTATCGTCAACCCAAGGTACTCTAAACATAATAGTACGTTCAGGTTCAACCATACGCTCAAGTAATTTCTTACCTTGATATTTTGGATTATTTTCTATAAACGGAATTACTGTTTCTGCTACTTCATGTACAGCTTGCAAAAACTCTGGTTCATATGTATTACGCTCTTTTACGTAATCCATAAATGCTTGTATCTTAGATTCCATAAACTTAGTTGTTGTTCTGTTATTTTATAATATTAACAATTTTACTATGCAAATATAATTATTTTACTATTCGTTAATTTCTATTTTTCTGTTTATTTCCCTTATTTTATTGGTGTTTTTGCAAACACAACCAAAAGTCCTTTTTTTTACACAAAAAAACGTAAATTTGCACCTTAACTTTTGGAAAGATTATGTTAGACAAGGTAAAAGAATTGATTGGAGAGGTAAATGCTTTTAACGCCACTTCAAAAGAAGAAATAGAAACATTTAGAATTAAGTATTTAGGAAGCAAAGGAATTTTAAAAGATTTATTTGCTGAGTTTAAAAATGTACCTAACGACCAAAAGAAAGAATTTGGGCAAACCATTAATTTACTTAAAAATTCTGCTGAAGAAAAAGTAAAGACTTTAAAAGAGGCTATAGAAAATGCTGTTGAAGAAAAAGGTGTTTATGGTGACTTAACACGTCCATCAGAGCCAATTAACTTAGGTTCACGCCACCCAATTTCATTAGTGAAAAATCAAATTATCGAAGTATTTAACCGTATTGGTTTTACTGTTTCTGAAGGACCAGAAATTGAAGATGATTGGCATAACTTTACTGCCTTAAACTTACCAGAATATCACCCAGCACGTGATATGCAGGATACTTTCTTTATTGAAAAGAATCCTGACACATTACTAAGAACGCATACCTCATCGGTACAAGTACGCTATATGGAAAACAACGAACCTCCAATTCGTACAATTTCTCCAGGGCGTGTGTTTAGAAACGAAGATATTTCTGCACGTGCACACTGTATTTTCCACCAAGTAGAAGGATTATACATTGATACTGATGTTTCTTTTGCTGACTTAAAACAAACCTTATTATACTTTACCAAAGAAATGTTTGGTAAATCTAAAATACGTTTACGTCCGTCATATTTCCCATTCACTGAGCCTAGTGCTGAAGTGGATATTTATTGGGGCTTAGAAACTGAAACTGATTACAGAATCACCAAAGGAACTGGTTGGTTAGAGATTATGGGATGTGGTATGGTAGATCCTAATGTATTAAAAAACTGTAATATCGACCCAACTAAGTATAGTGGATATGCCTTCGGAATGGGTATTGAGCGTATTGCAATGTTGTTATACCAAATTCCAGATATTCGTATGTTCTACGAAAATGACAAGCGTTTCTTAGAGCAGTTTAAATCTGTAATTTAATTTTAAGATAAATTCAAACAAAATAAAAGACGAAAGCACTAAACTTTCGTCTTTCCTTTTAAAGAAGTATTCAATGAAAAAAGATATTGAAATCCCTAAAGTAACCGGTGTAGAAATAGCCGTTGTTTTAGAAACAAATGAAATCGATAACAAAGAGGATTGGAATGTATACATTCTTAACAAGAAAGATGTCGATTTAGAAATGGTAGTTATTGTTTCTCAAGGATTCTCAGACACTAAAACTACGTCTGTTTTTCGAAGAAAAATAGATAAACTTCCCGCAAATAGTTATCAAAAGTTTGAGTTAATGCAACCTGAGTTATTTGATTTAGACAATCGTTTTCAGGTAACTTTCTTTGAAAACAACAAACTACATGACAAAACCTTTATTTTTCAAGCCGAGACTATTCAAAAAGGCTTTTTAAAAGATATTGAATTCTTAGAAAAAAGAGGAATCGTTTGTAAATAAACATAACATATATAAAAAACACAAAAGAACGATAGTTGTTAATTCACAGCTATCGTTCTTTTGTTTATACTCACTTTTAGTACTTTCGCTTAAAATATCACTTTATGTTTGCAAACATTCAAGACTTAGTTACTCAATTTTCTTCTTGGGTATGGGGAATTCCATTATTAATACTACTCATAGGTGGCGGTTTATACCTATTTGTCTATTCAGGTTTAATTCCTTTTAGATATATAGGTCATGCCATTGCTATTTTAAGAGGAAAATATGACAAAGCTGATTCTCCTGGAGATTTATCGCATTACGAAGCTTTATCTTCTGCCATTGCAGCTACAGTGGGTATGGGAAATATAAGTGGAGTTGCTATTGCTATTGCAACTGGAGGCCCTGGTGCTATTTTTTGGATGTGGGTAAGTGCCTTTGTAGGTATGGCTACCAAATTTTTTACCTGTAGCCTATCGGTAATGTATCGTGGAACTGATGAAAACGGAAATGTAAAAGGTGGGCCAATGTATGTTATTACTGAAGGACTAGGAAAAAAGTGGAAACCTTTAGCTTTATTTTTCTCTGCTGCTGGGTTGATAGGGACGTTGCCTGCTTTTCAAGCAAACCAACTCACGCAAACACTGGTAGATGTTTTTCAAGTACACGAAACCAATCACTTTACAGCTAAATTATTATTAGGTATCTCCACTGCTATTATTGTGGCCATGGTGATTTTTGGTGGAATAAAACGCATTGGTAGTGTTGCAGGAAAACTAGTTCCTGTAATGGTTGTAGTATATCTTCTCACCGTTTTAACAATTTTGATGTTACGTTTAGAACAAGTTCCTGCAATTTTTTCTTTAATTTTTGAAGATGCTTTTTCGGGAAAATCTGTTTTGGGTGGTGCTTTAGGAGCATTGATAATTACGGGAGTAAAACGTGCTGCATTTTCTAATGAAGCTGGTTTGGGTACTGCACCTATGATGCATGGAACAGCTAAAACAAAAGAACCTATTCGTGAAGGATTGGTTGCTATGTTAGGCCCAGCTATTGACACCTTGTTAGTTTGTTCTTTGACCGCACTAGCTATTTTGGCTTCGGGAGTTTGGAAAGGTTTTGAAGGTAATGGAATTTCTATGACTTTAGCTGCGTTTGATGCTGTACTTCCTCATAATATTGGGAGTGTTGTTTTAACTATTTGCGTATTGATTTTTGCTTTTTCAACGTTATTTACTTACTCTTTTTACGGGTTGAGTTGTTTAAGCTTCTTGACCAACACTAAAATAGGAAAGAATTACAACTACATTTATATTTTTACAATTGCTGTTGCTTCTATTATAAAGCTAGACTTTGTAATTAACTTAATTGATAGCGCCTATGCCCTAATGGCAATACCAACAGTAATTTCAACATTAATTTTAGCTCCTAAAGTAAAAAAAGAAGCCAAAAAGTATTTTCAAAAGTTAAAGACTAATTCTTTCTAATAAGTTTTAGCTCTTCTATAATTTTAGAAGAGGCAGAATCTATTTTTTTAGATGTTTCTTTGATATAATCTTGATGCTTTGCTGAATCTTTTACAACATCTAACGTTGTTTGGGTTGAGTTGATATACCAATCTTTCCATGCTGAAATAATTGATAGTTGTGTTGATAGGGAATCCCCTTTTTTTAATGCTACTTCACTTTGTTTCTTTTCTTCTTGAAGTCTTGACAAAGCTGCTTTTTCAATATTTTGGAGTATTGATTTTGCTGTAGTACTATCCGCATTTAATAAAGTATAAGCAGAAGCTAATGAAGCTATCCCAACATTTCTAAGCGTTTTTTGAGACACTTTATCTATTCGATCGTTATCGGTATGATAAAATTGATCGGTAAAATGCCAGAATAAAACACTAGGAATGTTTCTCTTTAAAAAAGGTACATGGTCACTACCACCTTCAAACGGATTTGTGTTCACTATCCAATTCGCTCTTTTTCCTTGTTCTTTAAATTTATCAATTAAAAAATCATTTAGATAGTGTGGAGTCATTTCTTCAAGTTTCATTTTTCTTCCTCCCCACTCGGTATGTTTGTCTTTTCCTCTTGTCCAAATTGCACTAGGATCAGGCATTTTTTCAATTAAAAAAGTACCTCCTGTTTTTTTGGTGTTTTCCCCTACCATGTCTAGAGAAATTCCCCATTTAATATCTTTTGCTCTTATACTATCTTCTTTCACATACCTGTTTGTTGAAATAATTTCATCTCCCCATAAAAAGGTTAAGGTTCTATTGGGTACAAATATGTTATTTTTGATAAGCTCAGCTGTAAGTGTAGCCATTTCTAAAGCAACACCTACACCTGTAGCATTGTCATTTGCTCCAGGTTCTTGTATGTGAGCACTAAAAACTAATCGCTCTTTAGGATATTTATTTCCTTTAATATCTGCAACAATTGTTAACTCTTCTGATGGATAGATATTCGTTTCAACACTTACATTTAGAAAAACTTTTCCTTTTAACAATTCCTCTTTTAATTTTTCTTTAGCCTTGTAAGACATCGCAATTGCCCAAGATTTAACTTCTTCATTTAACGGAATAGTTCTAAACTGAATAGAAGTCGTATTTTTCTGAGGTTGTAAATATTTCGGATTGCTATAGGTAACCAAACCCAAAGCACCACCTTTTACAACAGCTTGATTAAATATTCTATGAGGACTTGTTTCAGCAAAAACAATCTTCCCTTTTACATCTAAATCCTTTAACTTTTTTAAGTCTTTAATATAAACGACCTCTGCATTAACCCCTTCTTTAGGTGTACTGTAAGAGTTTAAAGCAATCATATTCCTATTTGTGCTGTGCTGTAAAAGAGGTAGATCTTCTCCTTTTATCTTTACAGAAGCATTTACAGATTCCCAAGTAGGATTTTTTAAGGGTCTTTTTTCTATCCTGTAGGTTAAAATATCATTACTCGTAGCACTATCTTCTTTAACGAAACCTGATTTTTCTAATTCTTCAGCAATTTTATATACACTTTTATTAAAGCCAGTATTACCAACAACACGCCAATATTTTTCTACAAAAGAAGTTGTTTCATAAGCTAAATCACCCGTAAATTCTTCATTTAAAACATCGAAATAATTAGAGGTGTTTAAAACTGGAACAACATTTTCTTTCTTACAACTTATAAGTAATAGAATGATAGGTAATAGATAGATTTTTTTTAGCATAACGGGATTTTGTGGCTTTAAAAGTACACTTTTTATAGTTTTTATTTTTAGTTCTTTTACTTATTGAAAAGGACAAAATAAAAATTTTCAGAAAAGATGCCGTTTTAACTTTTCTAAAAAACCAGAAATTCAATCATAATTAGCTTCTTTTTCCAAATCAAAGTGAATAAACCCACCTTAAAAACCAAGACAAAAACCTGTAATACAGTAATTTATATGAATTAACCCTTTTATGTCCTGTTAGTTTTATTCAAGCCCTTTATTTATAAATAACCAAACACACAAACACCTATTTACCAATAAGTTAAACTGTCCTTTTATTATTTAACCCTCAATATTAATATTGTTAAAAATAATTAGTAACAAAAAACAATGAACAAACTTTATTTAACCACTTTAGAAGAAATGATTTGTAGCTTTGGGTTAATAGAAAGTTAAATAGGATTATAATAATGAACAATAACTTTAACATACTTCCTAAGTTTACTGGAAAATATATTCATAAATCAATAAAACTGATTGTATTTTATGTAGTCCTACCCATCATAGTAGCTATAATTTTATTAATAGTATTTGATAATGAAAAGTTAATTAATCTATTATCTGCTTTATAGTTTATGATTTATTATCAGGCTCTGGTGGCTTTACTCTCTCCCTATCGGATAATCTTCATAAAAATCTTCAAAGGTTTTATCGGTGGTGTAATTGTCTTTTAATACTTTGTAAACCATTAACACTACTAGTAACTGACCTATAACTGTAAGTGTAAACACCCAGCTAAAGCCTATATTAGTATAGACCAAAGCAGTTAGCACCAATAAAAAAATAGTGACAAACAACACTAAAAACATCGCCGAATTCTTCATAATCACACATTACCCTATAATTTACAAAAAAATCAATAAATAATAAAGCCCTTATTACTTTATAAAAAGTAATCTTAGGTTTTTAATACTACTGTGGAGCATTTATTTGAGATAGAAGAAGTAGACTAATTCTCTAGAGAATCCTTAACGTTTTTTTAGCGCCTCTCCTTCAAAAAATAGGCCTTCAAAACCAGTTTTTATAAAATTTCTAATGTTTTGATGATCTGTTCCTTCAGGATTTTTTAAAACATCTTCAAAATAATACTGTCCAAAACAAGCCAAGGTTTCTTCTTTACTGAACCCCTGTTGTATAGCAAACGAAAACACTTTACATGAACCTTGATTTTTTTCAGCTTCATTGTATAAATTTCCATTTTTAAAGGCAGTGGGTGTAAAATTATATACGTTTTCAATCACTGATATAGTATCAGAAAACTTAACTTTTTCTGGTGTACTTTGTATCGTTTCTTTAAATCTATCTAGTGTCATTTTAAAAAGGTTTTACGCTACAAAACAAAAGATTAAAACTCATAAAAACTAACTCGTAGTAATTTTTTACAAACTAACATTTATAGTTAAATTTGCACAGCAAAAATTTCAAGAAATGTACAGAACGCATACTTGTGGTGAATTAAGAGCATCGCACATCAATACTGAAGTTACCCTTTCTGGTTGGGTACAAAAATCACGTGACAAAGGTTTTATGATTTGGGTAGATTTACGTGATCGTTACGGAATTACACAATTAATTTTCGACGAAGAACGTACTTCTAAAGAGTTAATGGATAAAGCAAAGACCTTAGGACGTGAGTTTGTAGTACAAGTAACTGGTAAAGTTATTGAGCGTCAATCTAAAAACGCCAATATTCCAACAGGTGATGTAGAAGTTTTAGTATCGAACTTGGAAATTTTAAACGAAGCTAAGTTACCACCTTTTACTATTGAAGATGAAACTGATGGTGGTGAAGATTTACGTATGAAGTATCGTTATTTAGATATCCGTCGTAACCCAGTAAAAAACAGCTTGGTTTTCCGTCATAAAGTATCAATGGAAGTTCGCAAATATTTATCTGACAAAGGATTTATTGATGTAGAAACTCCATATTTAATCAAATCTACTCCAGAAGGAGCACGTGATTTCTTGGTGCCTTCGCGTATGAATGCGGGTCAGTTTTATGCCTTACCACAATCACCACAAACCTTTAAGCAGTTGTTAATGGTAGGTGGAATGGATAAATACTTCCAGATTGTAAAGTGTTTTAGAGATGAAGATTTACGTGCCGACCGTCAACCAGAATTTACACAGATAGACTGTGAAATGGCGTTTGTTGAGCAAGAAGATATTTTAGAGATTTTCGAAGGAATGACGCGTCATTTACTAAAAGAAATCAACGGAGTTGAAGTAGCGGAATTCCCAAGAATTACGTTTGATGAGGCAATGCGTAAGTATGGTAACGATAAACCAGATATTCGTTTCGGGATGGAGTTTGGTGAATTAAACGAAGTTGCACAACATAAAGATTTCAAAGTATTCAATTCAGCAGAATTAGTAGTGGGTATTGCAGTACCAGGAGGAGCTTCATATACTCGTAAAGAAATTGATAAATTAATCGATTGGGTAAAGCGTCCTCAGGTAGGAGCTTTAGGAATGGTATATGTAAAGTGTAACGAAGACGGAAGCTTTAAATCTTCAGTAGATAAATTTTACGATCAAGAAGATTTAGCTAAATGGGCTGAAGCTACAGGTGCGAAGGCAGGAGATTTAATTTGTGTGCTTTCAGGAAACACTAACAAAGTTCGCGCACAATTAAGCGCTTTACGTATGGAAATGGCTGAGCGTTTAGGTTTACGTAAACCTGATGAGTTTGCTCCGTTATGGGTAATCGATTTCCCTTTATTAGAATTAGATGAAGAAACGGGTCATTACCACGCAATGCACCATCCATTTACTTCTCCTAAGCCAGGTCAATTAGCATTATTAGACACTGACCCAGGAGTTGTTAAAGCAAACGCTTACGATTTAGTTTTAAACGGAAACGAAATTGGTGGAGGTTCTATTAGAATTCATGATAAAGAAACACAAGCTATCATGTTTAAGCATTTAGGATTTACCGAAGAAGAAGCGAAAGCTCAGTTCGGATTCTTAATGGATGCTTTTGAATACGGAGCACCACCACACGGAGGTTTAGCTTTTGGTTTAGATAGATTGGTAGCTATTTTAGGAGGTCAAGAAACAATTAGAGATTTTATTGCCTTTCCTAAAAACAATTCAGGACGCGATGTAATGATTGATGCACCTGCAACTATAGACGATGAACAACTACAAGAATTAAGCATCAAGTTAGATGTAAAAGAATAAAAGTAATAACTTTATATAAATCAAAAACCCATGGCAATGCCATGGGTTTTTGATTTATATTATTCGTTTATCTTTTTTCTCCCGATTTCCTTTACTACAATTGTTCCTGAAAGCATGTCGTGTAAACATTGCTTTTTTTCACCCGTAAAGAATAATAAATACCCTACAAAAAAAGTGATAACATTTAAAAAATTACCAAAAAACCTTCCTGTTGCCTGACCAAAAGTTACTTTATTACCATCAATACTCATTAGCTTTATTTGAGCTACTCCCTGACCAACTGTTCTTTCTTTTTCACTACTTTGTTGTAACGACCAATATAACCAAGCAGGCACCAAAGGGATACATAACTGAGGTATAATAATGATTAACGTATCTAAAAACCTAGCTAGAAAACGCTCCCAAAATCCAGCATACTGATATACTATTACCTCATTATACTCTTTAACAATAAGCTCCACTGTACCTTCATTAGTAAAACGGATTTCTTTTTCTTTTGATAACATAGAATTTAATTTTTTATTTCAAGGCGCAATGTTACTAATTTTTTTATTCTGTTTCTATTTTCCTCATACTTTTTAACACGTATTACAACAACAAAAGTTTAATGTATTTTACCTTTAAATATTTGTTTCTTCAAACAATGAAACAGATATTAAGTCTTAAAAAATAAAAAATCCTGCAAAATTTGCAGGGTTTTTTATTACCTTTAATGTACGTCTTGAAAAGGTAAAAACTTCACGAAAACAAATCAATAACATATCATGAAACAAGCTATTTCTAAAAAGCTTAATGAGCTAGAATCAACTGCTATTTGTGGTAACGATATTAGCTCTTCTGTTTTATATGTATCAGCATTAGCTATTGCGTTTGCTGGTCAATACGCATGGATAACATTATTAATCGTATCAGTAGTATTATTTTTATTTCGGAAAATTTATGGAGAAGTAGTTGGTGCTATGCCTTTAAATGGTGGCGCATACAATGCTTTACTTAATACTACCAGTAAGTTAATGGCTTCTTTTGCTGCAACACTTACCATACTTTCTTATATGGCTACAGCTGTTATTTCTGCCAATGAAGCAATTCATTACCTGCATCACTTAATTCCTTCAATGCCCATTATTATATCAACTGTTGGTCTATTGTTGTTTTTTGCTTTATTAACTATTGGAGGTATAACGGAATCCGCTAAAGTAGCTGTCGGAATTTTTTTATTTCATCTACTATCATTAGTCGTTCTTGCCCTTTTTATCATCATTTATTTGTCTCAAAATGGAATTGACATTCTTTTTAGCAACTGGGGTCATCAATCAGAAAACAGTATTTGGTATGCTATATTTTTTGGTTTTGCAGCTTCAATGTTGGGAGTTTCTGGTTTTGAAAGTTCTGCAAACTTTGTTGAAGAACAACAGAAAGGTGTGTTTCCAAAAACGTTAAAAAACATGTGGGTAATTGTAAGTATCATTAACCCTCTAATGGCTGTTTTTGCATTATCTCTTTTCGCAATCCCTGTTTTACAGAGTGCTGATTACCAAAATACTTTATTAGTTCAAATGGGAGAATATGTTGGAGGTGATTGGGTTGCTGCCGTTATAGCTATAGATGCTTTTTTAGTATTAAGTGGAGCCGTTTTAACGAGTTTTGTTGGTGTTACTGGATTGCTGGAACGTATGACATTAGACCGAATTATGCCTCAATTCTTTTTAAAAAAGAATAAAAGAGGTAGCTCTTACCGAATTATTATTTTATTCTTTATCCTCGCTGTTTCTGTATTACTAATAACTAATGGAAATGTTGGCTTATTAGCTGGTGTATATACTATTTCTTTTTTATCGGTAATGGCATTATTTGCGATAGGAAACATCTTGTTAAAGATACGCAGAAATCAGCTTCCTAGACCTGAAAAGGCAACCTGGGCTTCTGTTTTATTAGCTATAATTGCTGTTTTATGTGCTTTAGCTGGTAATATTTTAATGGAGCCAAAAGATGGTTTACCTAGCAATACTTCAGTCTTTTTAAATTATTTTATTCCAACCATAATTTTTATCATAATTATGCTAAATCGTACTGTTTTATTAAAACTAGTACTCCAAATAATTTATGCTATTTTTAATCCTTTGAGACGACTCGTTTCAAGTATGGATAGAAAAATAACCAAGACCATTAACAAAATAAACGATCAAGAGTTCGTCTTTTTTACCAAAGGAGATAATATAGCTACTCTTAATAAAGTTATGCTATACATTATTAAAAATGAACACACTAAAAAGATAAAAATTGTATTAGCTCTTGATGAAGGAGACACAATTCCTGAAAACTTGCCTAATGAGATTACTTTTTTAGATAGAGAGTACCCAAAGATTAAAGTAAACTTTCAAGTTGTTCAAGGAAAGTTTAGTCCTGAACTTATTAAGGAACTTTCTGAAAAATGGAACATTCCTATTAATTTTATGTTTATAGGAGCTCCAAGTAATAAATTTCCTTATAAAGTTGAAGAGCTTGGTGGTGTCCGATTAATCGTTTAATAAAAATATTTCTTCTTATTTAATAAATCAAAAGAGGATAGTATCTTTAAGTATTATTAACTAGCTTTTCAAAAATCAACTAAGAGTCTAGAAAACAATGCCTACATCTAAGGAAGCTTATAAAAAAGTATTAATTTGGAGATATAAACATATCTCTGAACGACAGTTTGTATATGTTTTAAGCGTTTTAGTTGGGTTTTTAGCAGGTATTGGTACCTTAATTCTTAAAAACCTTACTTTCTACTTTCATAGGATTTTAGAAGATGGTCTTATTAAGGACTATCATCATTCTTTATACTTCATCTTCCCTATTTTAGGGCTGTTTTTAGTGTATTACATTAAAAAATACCTCATCAAAAAAGATATTGGTCATGGTATTTCCACCACCCTACAATCCATTTCTAAAAAAAATGGAATTATAGAGCGTTATAAGATTTATGCTTCTTTAATTACAGCTCCCATAACTGTTGGTTTTGGAGGTTCAGTAGGACTACAAGGTCCTGCTGTAAGTACCGGTGCCGCTTTAGGTTCTGGAGTAGCGCAGTTATTTCATATGAACATGAGAACTCGTATGTTATTAATTGGTTGTGCTACTGCTGGGGCTATGTCTTCAATGTTCAAAGCTCCTATTGCTGCTATTATTTTTGCAGTAGAAATTTTTAGTTTAGACCTTGCTTTTGCATCGTTAGTTCCGTTATTATTAGCATCTGTTTCTGCTGTAATTACTTCTTATTTCTTTTTAGGAAAGGATGTACTATTTAGTGTACAACTTCAAGATGCTTTTGAAATTAACGACCTCATCTTTTATATTGCTTTGGCTATTTTTACAGGGTTCTCTTCTGTATATTTTTCTAAAATTTATTTTAGAATTATTAATTTTTTCAAAAAATACAATCCTTTTAAACGGCTAGTCTTTGGTGGAATTGCTATTGGTATAATGCTGTTTTTAATTCCTCCTTTATTTGGTGAAGGTTATGGAATTATCAACAACCTATTATCTGAAAATGCTAGTGAAGCCCTTAGAAGTATTCATTACAATATTGATTTTGAAAATGTTTGGATGGTTATTATTTTTCTGTTAATTATTGGTGTTTTTAAAGTAATTGCCATGACGACAACTTTTGCTGCTGGTGGAGTTGGTGGAATTTTTATCCCTACGCTTGTTATGGGAAGCGCTTTAGGAAATGTTACTGCTAAAATTATTAACCAATTTGGATTTGATGTCTCAGAAACTAACTTTACGTTAATTGGAATGACAGGCTTAATGGCAGGGGTTTTACATGCTCCTTTAACGGCTATTTTCTTAATTGCTGAAATTACTGGAGGTTATGATTTATTTGTTCCGCTAATGCTTGTTTCTGCCGTTTCTTATGCTATTACTAAGTATTTTGTTTCTAACTCAATTTACACTATCGAACTAGCTAAACGTGGTGAACTTATTACACACAATAAGGACAAAAATGTAATGATGATGATGAAGATTAGTAAAATTATTGAAAAGAACTTTATTAAAATTCATCCTGAGATGACTTTGGGAGAAATGCTAAAACAAGCTGTTTCTAAATCAAAAAGAAATATTTTTCCTGTGGTTGATAGTGAAAACAAGTTTAGAGGAATTGTTTTATTAGATGATATTCGTCCCATGATGTTTAATCAAGATCTTTACGAAACAACTACAGTAAGGGATATTATGAAAATAGCTCCCGCCATTATTTTTTATGATGACGATACTGAAAAGGTAATGCAAAAATTTAAAGAAAGTGGCGCATGGAACTTACCTGTTGTTAAAAATGGAGTTTATGTTGGTTTTATATCTAAATCAAAACTGCTTTCTGTATATAGAAACAAACTAATTGAGGTTACTGTTTAGTTAAATATTGTACCATTTTATCAGGAAAATCGGTAAAACCGCCGTCAACATTTGCTTCGAAAATCAATACTTGCATCATTTCTTCAAAAGAAGTAAACTCATCTAGTTGATCTGATCTAAAGGTATATGGATGTACTTTTAAGCCTAGTTTATGAGCTTCTTCAACCAATGTTGTAAACTTCCACTGAGTTCCTTCTTTCTTATCTAAAATTTGCTTGTACCAAGGTCCTAACCCATCAGCATAGGCTGCAAAATGTTTAAGCAGTTTGGTTTCCTCAGGGAACTCAATTAACTGCACTAAAAACAATTCCGATTGTAATGCAGTACGCACTCGCTCTAGTTCTTTAGCATCAAAACACTGAAACATACATTTATCTTTCTTGGTTATATAACCGTATTCTGAAAGAATGTTCAGCGTAGTTTTGGCAATGTCTTTTCCATTTTGATGATGAAATTCTGGGTTTTTAATTTCGGGATAAATTCCAATATTTTTTCCTGTGGAAGCATTCAATCCTTGAATTAACTCTATTTCCTCTTGTAAAGAATGTAACTTAAAGTTTCCTTTTCCCTTTGGGAATCGATTCGGATACACTTGTACTCCTGTTTTTGGATTGAATCGCTCAGTTACACTCAATTGTTGTAACTCATCAAATGTAAAATCAATTACATAAAAACGTTCGTCTTCTCGTTTTCTTTCTGGAAATTTTTCAGCCACATCAGTAACATCATCTAAATAAATATCATGAATCACTACAGGAACATTATCTTTACTTAATACTAGATCTTGTTCTATATAATCAGGGCTCATAGTATACGCCATGGCTTTAGCTTCCATAGTGTGTTCTGGTAAATATCCTGAGGCACCTCTATGGGCAATTACTATTTTCTTTTGCATATTAGTTGTTTTAGTTTCTGTCTTGCATCCGAAGAAAAGAGATAAGAAAAACAGTACATAAATTTGTTTCATTATTTACAGGTATACTTGAGCGGTTAAAACTAACATTGTAAAAACTGTTAAAATAATCACTAACGGAATTACAAACTTCAACCATCTATCATATCCTACTTTAACAATTGCTAACGACGCTAAAATTAAGCCTGTCGGATTGATAAAAGCAAATAACCCCATTCCATATTGATATGTGTTTACAATCACCTCCCTACCTACTCCAACGGTATCGGCTAAAGGTGACATGATAGGCATTGTTAGTACTGCCATACCTGATGAACTTGGAATAAAAAAGGATAAACCTGAATAAATAAACAACATTACATTGGTAAAAATTCCTTTAGGCATCCCAGTAGTAAACTCACTTGCATGTTGTAAAATAGTATCGCTAATTAAACCTTGCTCCATTAATACAGAAACTCCACGAGCAATACCAATAATAAAAGCTACTCCTAATAAATCTCCTGCTCCTTTAATAAAAGTATTTACAAAGTTTTCTTCTTTCATTCTAGCTAAAAAACCTATTAAAATAGCCCCTATTAAAAACACAACAGTCATTTCTTCAAACCACCAACCTAAGCGAGAAACTCCATAAATCATGATTACAAAGCACATCGCAAAAATGGTTAGTATTACTCTTAACCTACCTGTTAAACTGTGCGTATTTGAAGTTGAACTCCCAAAAAGATTTTCAATCATCTCTTTTTGGTCGTAAATAATAGATTTTGTTGGATCTTTTTGAACTTTATTTGCATAACGTAAAATGTAAATGACACATATTACAATTCCTCCAATTAACATTAACAGCCTTCCTGTAAAACCTGTTGTCCAATTAATTCCTGCTGCATCTGAAGCTATTATAACACTAAACGGATTTACTGTTGAACACATTGTACCTATAGATGATCCAATATACACACACGCTAAAGCTACAATGGCGTCATATTTTGCTGCTAAAAATATTGGAATTAATATCGGATAAAAGGCAATGGTTTCTTCTGCTAATCCAAAAGTTGTTCCTCCTACGGCTATTAAGGTTGTTACTACAAATATGAGCCAGTACTCTTTTCCTTTTAATGTTTTTGCTAACCAAGCTATTCCAGCATCAAAAGCGCCTGTGAAGTTCATTATTCCTATAATTCCCCCTAAAATCAAAACAAATAAAATTATATCAGAAGATTGAATAATTCCTTTTATAGGAGATTTAAAAAAGTCTAAAAAACCTTGTGGTTTTGGATCTAACTGTGTGTATGTTCCTGGTACACTAATTGGTTTTCCTATATCTCCATTAGTAAACTTTTCTAATGGGATTTTAATACCTAAGTCTTCTAATGTTTCTTGACTTGCAAGCATTGTCTTTTTATCCTCTAAATGTATGTAAGCAAAAGAATTGCTGTTTTCTTGATACTGTAAGGTATCGAACTTGCCTGCTGGTATAAACCACGTTAAAATAGCAACTAATCCTGCTATTAATAATAAGATAGTATGTGGAGTTGGAAATTTAATATTCTTCAAGACAATGAATTATTATTTATCTCCATAAAAGTAAAAAAAACCAAGAGATGCAAATCTCTTGGTTTAATAATAATTAAAATAATTATTGGGAATATTGAAAAAAGACTTTGGTTTTCTAATTTAACATAGAAGCTCTAGCTCCTCCTGGTTGAAAGATTGCTCTCATTCTATTTCGTTGACCGTCTGTAAACATATACATACAAGCATCGTCTGTATAATCCATATAGTTCATTGTCATATCCGCAGACTTACAATTAACTGTTGGGTATGAAGGACAACCATAATTAGGTCCATCAGAAGCTGGTGTATCTTCTACAAAATCGTCTTGACGACATCTACCATCACCCCAAATATGACGTAAGTTTAAATAATGTCCTATTTCATGAGTTAAAGTTCTTCCTTCATTATAAGGTGCTGCAGAACCTCCTGGTAAACTAGAATATAATAAAACTACTCCATCCGTAGCTGAGTTTCCTCCTGGAAATTGAGCATATCCTAAAATTCCACCTCCAATATTACATACCCATATATTTAAATGAGTTTCTGGAGTAATTGGTGGATAAGCTTGCTTTACTGCATCATTTGTTCCCCATGAAGACCTAGAGTCATCATACCTAAAAGTACCTGCTAGCGTAAAAGTTATTTCAGTATTAGTAGCGTCATTAATAAAATCAGTGGCTCCTGATGGTAATTGATTTGTGTTTGGACTTGTAAAATCACTATTAATGACATTCATTTGTGATTGTACTTGTGAGTTTGTAACCGCACTAGCATTTGGAAGTACAATATGAAAGTATACAGGGATATCAATACTTAAACCATCATCTATTGGTTCAACATCAACGTCTCCATCACCTCCTCCATTATTTCCTCCGTTTCCACCTCCTGGTGTTCCATCAGGTTTTTTACTGTTTAAAAACTTTCTTGTGGCGTATTCTATGTCATACATTTTCTTATACAATCCTGGAGTTTCATTTACTTGTCGATTTAAAACCTTCATGGAATAACATTTACTAGATACAGTTCCTTTCGATGCGACCTCATCAGTTTTTACATAAAAGTCACTCATATCTACAGCTACTTCCTGTGATATTTCTTGTTTATCATTAGTTTCATCTTGACAGCTTGTTAACAAGCTTGCTATTACTACAAGCCCTAGAAAAAGTTTTTTCATTTTTTAAGTTTTAAAGAGTTAGTTAAAATTTTCATTTTATAGCTATCCAATTTACAAATAACAAAAACAAATAAAAACAGGAAAAACACCTGATAAACAACAACTTAACCTCCTTTTTAACATTAAGAGCTTAGTTATTTTCTAAATAAAAAAGCCAAGAGATTCAAATCTCTTGGCTTTATAATAATTGTAATAATTATTGAGAACGTCTTAAAAAAGACTATTGGTTTTCTAGTTTAACATAGAAGCTCTAGCTCCTCCAGAAGCAAATAAAGCTCTCATTCTGTTACGTTGACCATCTGTAAACATATACATACAAGCATCGTTTGTATAGTCCATATAGTTCATTGTCATATCAGCAGATTTACAGCTAACATCTGGGAAAGTTGGACATCCGTAGTTTGAAGCATCAGAAGATGGAGTATCAGCTACGAAATCGTCTTGACGACATCTTCCGTCTCCCCAAATGTGACGTAAATTTAAATAGTGACCAACTTCGTGAGTTGCAGTTCTACCCATGTTGTATGGAGCAGAAGAACCACCTGGTAAACTTCCTGCTAATAACACTACACCATCAGTAGAAGAGTTTCCTCCTGGGAATTGAGCATATCCTAAGATACCTCCTCCTATTTCACACACCCAAATGTTTAAGTGAGTTGATGGAGTAATTGGAGGGTAAGCAGCTTTTACAGCATCGTTAGTTCCCCAAGAAGACTTAGAGTCATTATGTCTAAAAGTACCTGCTAATGTAAATTGAATTCCTGTATCAGTAGCATCATTGATAAAATCAGAAGCTCCTGAAGGAAGTTGATTTGTATTTGGATTACTAAAGTCATCATTTAACACATTCATTTGTGCTTGGATTTGACTATCAGAAACACTATTTGCATTTGGTAAAACAACGTGTACGTATACAGGAATATTAATAGTTCCTAAACCGTCTTCGATTGGTAATACATCTACATCTCCTCCACCAGTATCTCCACCTCCTGGTTTACCTTTCGCTGTTGTTAACTTTCTTGTAGCATACTCAATATTATACATTTTCTTGTATAATCCTGGGTTTTCTTTTACTTGTCTGTTTAAAACTCTCATTGAGTGACATTGCTCAGATCCTCCTTTGTGAGAAACTTCTTCAGTTTCTACATAGAAGTCACTCATATCAATTGATTGTTGAGGGTCTAAAGCTTCATCTTTAGAGTTTTCCTGACATCCTACTAAAACTGAGGCTGCTACAGCTAGTGTTAAAAAAATTCTTTTCATGTTGTGAAAAATTAAAAAAATTAGTTATTGAAAAAACTGCCTTAAAGGCAATAAACTCGTTAAAAAACTCAAAAGAGAAAGTTTCAACAATTAAATTGTTAAATACCTACTACTTTGACAATTATTTGAAGGGTTTTTTAACGATGTGCAATATATAATTTTTTTTTAATGCTAAGAAAAAGTTAAAGAAAAGTTAATTTCTTAGGTTTTATCACTTGCGACCTTCCATTTTTTAATATTACCGAAATGTTAAAATTTAACAAAAAGAATAAAAAAACGTCAATTTTAAACAAATTAAATCGTCAATACGATAATTTTAAAGTCAAAAAATCATTTTTTATACAACACAAATAGACTGTTTTAAAGTAGTCTAAAAAACATATCTTTACACTCTATTAAAAAATTAATTATGGAAAACTCATTTAACTCAAAAGTGCTTGTTGCACAGGTATCAGAAGCTGATAGAATTGCATTTTACAAAAAAACTTACGCACATGTTGCTGGTGGTGTGTTATTGTTTGTTTTGTTTGAATATTTATTTTTACAAAGTGCTACTATTGTTGAATTTGCATTATCTATGACGCAAGGCTACAAATGGTTATTACTGTTAGGTGGTTTTATGTTAATTACCAATTATGCAGAAAGTACTGCTTTAAAAACCTCTGATAAAAACTTACAATACTTAGCATATTCAGGGTATATCTTTGCTGAAGCGTTTATTTTTATTCCGCTGATTTATATTGCAATAGCGTACACTAACAACTTTGATGTTATAAAACAAGCAGGGATTGTTACACTATCGTTGTTTATTGGAATTTCATCAATCGTTTTTATTACCAAAAAAGATTTTTCTTTTATAAGAGCTGGATTGTCAGTTGGATTCTTTATTGCAATAGGATTGATTATTGCTGGTGCTTTATTTGGGTTTAATTTAGGGTTATGGTTTTCTGTTGGAATGTGTGTGTTAGCAGCTGGTTCTATCTTATATCAAACTTCTAACTTAGTTCATAAATTTTCTACAGATGATTACATTCCTGCTGCACTAGGGTTATTTGCTTCTTTGATGCTATTATTCTGGTATGTATTACAAATATTTATGTCGAGAGATTAATAAAAAACTATTATATATAAAAAAAGCCTCCACTTGGAGGCTTTTTTTATTCTTATCTAAATTAAGTTCCTTTTAACTTAACATCATCTGTGCTTTCTTAACAGCACTTACCAATACATCAACTTCTTCTTTAGTATTATAAAAAGAAAAAGAAGCGCGCACTGTACCTGAGATACAATAAAAGTCCATAATAGGTTGTGCACAATGGTGTCCTGTACGAACCGCTACTCCTAGTTTATCTAAAATTGCACCAACATCATACGGATGAATTCCTTCTAAATTAAAAGATATTACTGATGTTTTATTAGAAGTACCATAAATTTTCAATCCATCTATTTTTTCTAACTCTTGCGTTGCATATGATAACAATTCATTTTCTTGTTTTTCAATAGAATCAAAACCAACTGAATTCATATAATCAATAGCAACTCCAAAAGCTATTCCTCCACAAATATTAGGTGTCCCAGCTTCGAATTTATGAGGCAATCCAGCGTAAGTAGTTTTTTCAAAAGTTACAGTTTCAATCATTTCTCCTCCTCCTTGGTATGGCGGTAATAACTGTAACAATTCTTCTTTTCCATATAACATTCCAACACCTGTTGGCCCACACATTTTATGAGCTGAAGCTACATAAAAATCAGCATCTAATGCTTGAACATCTGGTTTTATATGCGGTACTGCTTGTGCACCATCAATCAACACATAAGCACCAAATTTGTGTGCAGCATGAATAATTTCTTTTATTGGATTAATTGTTCCTAATGCATTCGACACGTGGTTACAAAAAACTAATTTTGTTTTTGGATTCAATAATTCATGGTATAAATCCATGCGTAAAGAACCATCTTCACCCATTGGAATTACCTTTAAAATAGCTCCTGTTTTTTCACATAACATTTGCCAAGGCACGATGTTAGAATGATGCTCTAAGGCAGAAACAATTATTTCATCTCCTTCTTGTAAAATTGATGCGAAACCAGATGCTACAATATTAACTCCATGTGTTGTTCCTGAGGTTAAAATAATTTCATAAGAATGCTTCGCATTGAAATGTTTTTGAATCTTAATTCTGGCTTCCTCATACTTATTAGTTGCTTCCTGACTTAATGTATGTACACCTCTATGAATATTTGCATTATAATTAGAATAATAATCAACAATAGCATCAATTACTACCTGAGGTGTTTGCGAAGTTGCTCCGTTATCTAAATACACTAATTTTTTCCCATGTACTTCTCTATTTAAAATAGGAAAATCAGCTCGAATTTTATCTATACTAAACATGTAAAATATCAAATTTAGCACAAAGGTAGGGCTTGCGTTTCAAATACAAACATCAAACAATTAAATTCTTACATTTGCTAGAAACCTCTCACATGAAAAATTTTAAAAGAATCCTTTTTCTTATTTTAATTGCCCTTGCAATTACTATTTTTTACAACTATCCGAAGCTAAATATTCTTGCAGGATACTCCGCTAAAAATACAGCTTCATCAGTATTTCTAGCCAAAAGAAGTTTAGAGTTTACCGATGCTAATGACAATAACTTTTCTCCTATAAATATTACTTCTGATGAAATTAATACAGAAGAAAAATCTGCTACAGGTTCAGTGTACGGATTGCTAAAAAGAAAGGCTGTATACAGAGAAGGACTTGGTGCTGTTTTAGTTACAGATGATTTTGACATCACCAAACCTCAACTCACTCCAAAACGCTCTACTCCTAATAATACTACTCCATTTCCATATGGAAACGCTGATCATAAAGATACTATTTTCGCTAACATTGATTATACAAAACTAAATGAAACTATTGATACTATTTTTAATGATAGAAATCAAACACGTTCGGTAGTAGTGATATATAAAAATAAAATTATTGCTGAAAAATATGATACTGGTTTTACCAAAGAATCGAAGCAACTAGGTTGGTCTATGACCAAAAGTATTACGGGTACTTTGTTCGGAATTTTAAAATGTCAAGGAAAAGTTGATGTTCAAGAAAATAACTTGTTTTCTGAATGGAAAAACGATGACCGTAAAAACATTACAATTCATAATTTATTACAAATGAATTCTGGTTTAGAATGGAACGAAGATTACAATAGTATTTCTGATGCTACCAAGATGCTTTTTTTAGAAAAGGATATGACCAAAGTTCAAGTGAACAAACCTTTAGTAGGAAAACCCAATGAAACTTGGAATTATTCTTCGGGAACTTCTAATTTGTTATCTGGTATTTTACGAACAAGATTCGACACACACCAAGAGTATCTTGATTTTTGGTATAGTGCTTTGATTGATAAAATAGGCATGAACTCTATGATTGTTGAAACCGACATGAGCAATCACTTCGTAGGTTCTTCTTACGCTTGGGCAACTGCAAGAGATTGGGCTAAACTAGGCTTATTATACCTACATAATGGTGAATGGAACGGAGAACATTTGTTTGATAAAGATTGGGTAAGCTATGCTACAACCCCTACTCCTACTTCAAATGGTTGGTATGGTGCACAAATATGGCTAAATGCTGGTGGTAGATATCCTGATGCACCAAAAAATATGTTTTCTTTTAATGGATATAAAGGTCAAAATGTATTTATTTTGCCTAGTCAAGATTTGGTAGTTGTTCGTACCGGACTTACCAAAAATGCAGACGTAAACACCTTGTTAAAAGGAATTATAAATTCTATTAAAAATTAAACCATGAATCCTTTTTATTACGTGCTTTCTATAAACGGATTGCTTTTTTTATTCAGTGTTATTTTTCACTTTTTCCCACCTAAAAAGATTAATGCCATTTATGGGTATCGTACGAATAAAACTATGAAGAATGATACTATATGGCAATTTGCCAATGCTTTTTTTACCAAAGAATTTATGAAATACTCAGCAATTTCATTAGTTGCAGCTTTGGTATTAGCTTTTATATCAAAAGAATTAACATGGCAACCTATGGCAATTATGTTATTGTCACTAGCGGTATCTGTTGTTAAAACTGAACAAGAAATAAATAAGAATTTTGATGAGGACGGAAATAAGAAGTAAAAAATTCTTCAAGACGTTTTAACTAAAAGACCTTGATGTTTTTACAAAACATCAAGGTCTTTTTTTATATCCACTCATATCTTACATGTGTAAAAAAACCAACAGTAAAAAATTGTTTTCACAATAGCTTTAAACAAACACTTTAACTTTCTTTTTATGAGTTAAACACAATAATGACCTAAAGAGCTATCAAAAACATAGTATATTTACTACTGGATAAAAGTATTTGTTAACCTAGATATAACAACAAAATGAAGGGCCTGTAAAATTAATTCACATAATTAAACCAATTAATTACAATGGCTTTACTCAACAACAATGATAGCTCTACAACAATATGTGAGCTAATTAACAAACAAATGATAGCTCATCCTCAACGAGACGCTATTATAGACGGAACTACTCATATAGATTATGCTACTTTAATTAAGCGTAGTAATGAGGTAGCAGGAGAACTCAAAAGTAAAGGAATAAAATCTGGAGCTTTAATTGGAGTCTGCATGAACCGTTCGTGGGAATTGGTAGCAACTCTAATAGGTATTATGCAAGCTGGGTGCACGTATATACCATTAGACCCTGCATACCCAAAAGATCGCATAGAATATATGTTAGAACATTCTCGTACTTCTGCAGTTTTTGTCGACTCTGATATTAGTGCAAACCTATGTAAAAAAGTTCAAGAATTAATTTGGATTGATAAAATAGGCAACCATACAGACACAAAAATTCACGCGTCACCAAATGAATTAGCTTATGTGATTTATACCTCAGGATCTACTGGACGACCCAAAGGTGTTGCTATTGAACATCAAAACCTAATTCCTCTGGTAAATTCCATGAAACAACTATTTACTGAAGACGATTTAAAAGGCACACTCGCTGCAGCTTCTGTTTGTTTTGACACCTCTGTCATGGAAATTTTTGGTACGCTATCATTAGGAGGGACTGTTATACTAGCTAAAAATGCGCTAGAGCTTACTTCTCTTCCTTCCGTTGATATTATTACAATGATTGTAATGGTTCCCTCAGCAGTACAAGCCATTATCTCATCAAAAAAATTGCCTAAAAACTTACAGTGTTTAGTGTTTGGAGGTGAAGCTCTTAAGCGCTCTTTAGTAAAACAAGTATACCAACAAAAACCTAATTTGAAAATTTTCAATGCTTATGGACCTACAGAAGATACTGTATATGCTACCATAGCTAGAATACATAAAGAAGATGAGCTTATTACTATTGGTACTTCTGTACCTGGTTCGCGTGCTTATATTTTAGATGAAAATCTTCAAATTGTTCCCAATGGAGAAGTGGGAGAATTACACCTTTCAGGAAATAAAGTATCCCATGGCTATTTATTTGATGAAGAACTAACAAAAAAAAGGTTTATCAATGTAAAGTTTAACAACCAAAATACAAGTATTCGTTTATATAAAACAGGTGATTTATGTCGTTGGACTCCTAATAATGAAATAGAGTTTGTTGGTCGTGCCGATCAACAAGTTAAAATAAGGGGACACCGAATTGAACTTGAAGAAATAGAAACAGTTATTGAGGAAATTGAATCCGTTGATGCTGCCGCTGTAGCGATTTCTGAAGGAAATATAGGACAAAAAATATTAGTTGCTTACGTAGTTAATACTCATGGAAAAGAAGTAAAGACTACTGATGTAATATCCCACGTGCATCAATTATTACCCAAATACATGGTTCCACAAATTGTTAAACAAATAGATGAGCTTCCTTTGCTTCCTAATGATAAGCTTGACAGAAAAAAACTAGCTAATCTTACTATCGAGCTATCTTCTGAATTAGCAACCAAAAATTCTCAACACTATCAAAAACCTCCAAAGCAACACACTTTTTCAAATGATTATAAAGAACACCTATTACAAACCATTCAAAATGAAGTAGCTAAACTTCTTACCATGAACAACTCAGCAAATGTATTGCCTGATGATTCATTTGACAACCTTGGAATAGATTCGTTAACCACACTAGAGCTCAGTAGTAGGTTAAGTAACATGTTACAGCTAGATATTAGTGCGTATGATATCTTTGAAAACCCTACGCCCAATGCCTTAATTAATCATATAATTGGCTCAAAAGAAAACACCAAAGAAAACAAGAACTTAAAATTAAAAACAGATACACTTACAAGTTTTCAAACTCATATTCAGTCCAGTCATCCCACTTTTCAAGCAGCTAAGGTTTCTGCATGGTCAGTAAACGATAAAAGCAAACTAGTACAAGAAGTATTGCAAATGGTAAACGGTACACGTAGAAATCCATACAGTAAAGTGTTGCTTACTGGAAGTGCTACCAAAGGATTAGTAGGAGACGCTTATAATGACGAAACACAAGAAGCAATTATTTGGACAACAAACCTGTACCTAGGATTAAATCGTGATCCTGAAGTAATAAAAGAAGCTGCTATTTCTTTAGAAAAGTATGGAACAGGTATGGGAACATCTGCTGCAGCCTCAGGTATGACGCGCCAGCATCTTGAATTTGAAGAAGAGTTTGCGGACTTGGTAGGAAAGCCCAGTGCTTGCTTGTTTCCTACAGGTTATACTGCTAATGTAGGTGCTGTGGCTGGACTTTTAGGAAGAAACGACATGGTTCTTATAGATCAACTCTGTCATGCTTCTATTGTAGATGGTGCTAGACTTTGTGGAGCCAAAGTTCGAACTTTCAAACATAATGATCCTGAAGATTTAGAAGATATTTTACAGGCTGAAGTATCTCCGTATCGTACTATTTTAGTGGTTTTAGAAGGAGTGTATAGCATGGGTGAAGGAGCAGCTCCAGTAGCAAAAATTGTTAAAACGGCTAAAAAATATAATGCCCTCACTTTAGTAGATGAGGCTCATTCTTTTGGTTTTTATGGTAAAGGTGGTGCAGGAATATGTGCAGCACAGGGAATAACCGAAGAAGCAGATTTTATCATGACAACGTTAAGCAAAGCCTTAGGAAGTATTGGTGGTGTGGTAGCTGCCAGTAAAGAACATATCGACTTATTAAAATCATCTTCGAGAGCCTATATTTTTCAAGCTTCTATTAGTCCCGCTGATATGGCAGCAGCATTAACAGCATTAAGAAGACTTAGAAAAGATGATGCGCTACGTCAGAGATTATGGGATACGACTTACTACATGCGTCAAAAATTTGAAGAAGCTGGATACGATTTAGGCACTGGTGATGGTCCTATTGTTACGCCTCATTTTGCAGATAAAGATAAGCTTTACGCTATTGTACAAAAACTATACAAACTAGGTATTCAAACATCTGCAGTTACTTATCCTATTGTTGAAAGTGGAAGAGGACGATTACGATTAATTTGCTCCGCCGCACATACCCGTGAAGATGTAGATAAAACATTGGCTGCTCTGATTAAAGCGGAACGAGAAGTTGACGTTTTACTTAAAGAGCAACAAAAAGATAAAAGAAACACAACTGTTTCTTTTTCTGAATTAGAAAATTGGGCTAAAAGTTTTTCATACTACTTAAAAACAGTAATCAATGAAAACACACCTAACTTAGCTATAGAGTTAAAAAGCAATGAAAATCCTGACACTATATCTATCTTAATAAAAGATAACAAGGTTACTCTTAATCATAACTCTACTTATGAACTACCTACTTGTTCTCTACTTATAAGTGAAAAAGCTGCTATAGACGCTTTAGAGTCTTTTAATATTCAAGACTTATTAAGTACTATTTCAAATGGTTTTTGTACTTTAAAAGGTCAAATAGAGCCTTTTGTTTGGCTAATTGGGCGTATTTCAGAATATGATAAAGCTACTGTTTTACAAGTAAATTAACGAGTATTCATATTCTTAAGACAAACTTATCTAAACGTTTTAACTAAAAGACCTTGATGTTTTTGTAAAAACATCAAGGTCTTTTTTTAAACTCATACGTGTCTTTTTTATTGACCGTCTTAATTGATTATTTTTTATACTCTTCTTTAAGCAGTGTAATATCATCAATAATTTTCTGCATGTTTTCCTTTTTGGTTCCATCATACGAACCTCTAATACGCCCCTCTTTGTCAATTAACACAAAATTTTCAGTATGAACCCAATCATTCTCGCCCCCATCACCTTCATCCAACACAGCAAAATAGTGCTTTCGTGCTAAGTTGTAAATATGTTTCTTTTTTCCTGTAGTTACATTCCATTTTCCATCAATCACACCTTTTTCATCAGCATACTTTCGTAATTGTGGTACGCTATCCATTACTGGAGTTACGGAGTGTGATAAAAACATAATATCGTCATCATTTTTATAATGTTCTTGCAGCTCACTCATATTATACGCCATCGCAATACAAATAGTTTGACAACGGGTAAAAAAGAAATCAGCTATATATATCTTTCCTTTATAATCAGCATTCGTAATAGTATCTCCATTCTGGTTAATTAAGGTAAAATCTCCTACTCTATGGTTTTTTGTTCTATTTCTCACAGAAGCATCAACCAATTTTGGATTAATATCAGCAGGGTTATAAATAGGCAACTTTTTGTCAACCTTTACTAAGTGATAAAAAACAGGTACACCAATAGCACAGAAAACTAAAATAAAAATTAAGGTGCTTTTTGACTTTTTAAAGAATTTAAAATCCACAGTACTAAAATTTTCTGCAAAAATACGACTAAAAACAGCGTTTATAAACCACTATACTAAAAACTTTGTTAAAACAAATGCGCAACTGTTACACAAACTTTTAGAACTGTACTGAAAAACGTACATTTGTCAGATTTTAAATTTAGACGAACACCATTTATGGAAATTTTAATAAAAGCATCACAATTTATTTTAAGCTTATCGCTCTTAATCGTTTTACACGAGTTAGGACACTTTATTCCAGCAAAATTATTCAAAACCCGTGTAGAAAAATTCTACCTGTTTTTCGATTATAAATTCTCTTTATTTAAAAAGAAAGTTGGTGAAACAGTTTATGGTATTGGTTGGATTCCGTTAGGTGGTTATGTTAAAATTGCAGGAATGATTGATGAGAGTATGGATACCGAACAAATGCAAAAACCTGCGCAACCATGGGAGTTTCGTTCTAAACCTGCATGGCAACGTTTAATTATTATGCTAGGTGGAGTTATTGTTAATTTTGTGTTAGGTATTTTAATTTACATCTGTTTAATGTGGGCTTATGGTGAGAAATACTTACCTAATGAAAGTTTAAAAGATGGTGTTTGGGTTCAAGATCAATTAGGAAAAGATTTAGGTTTAGAAACTGGAGATAAAATCTTAACAATTGACGGACAAAAAATTGAGAAATTTAGAGAACTTCCGTTAGAGTTTATTAACGGTACTAATTACACTGTTGAAAGAAACGGAACTGTTCTTGAAAAAGAAATACCAACCGATTTTATTTCAAAATTAGTAGATAGAGGTAAGGATGCTGGAGCTTTTATAATGTACAGACAACCTTTTGTTATTGGGCAAATCCCTGAAGATTCTCCAAATATAAAAAGTGAATTACAAAAGAAAGACATCATAACTGCTATTAATGGTATTTCTACTCCTTATTTTGATCAGGTTCAAGTAGTTTTAGAAAGTAAAAAAGGGCAAGAAATAAATGTTACTGTTAAACGAGGTAATCAAAACATAACTATTCCTGCTAAGGTTTCTGATGAAGGAAAATTAGGAATTTATGCTACAAACTTACCTTTAACAGACTTAGAAAAGTTAGGTTACTATAATTTAGCTGAGAGAACCTATTCTTTTGGAGAAGCTATACCTGCTGGTACTCAAAAAGCTTGGACAACCTTAACCAACTATATTAAGCAAATGAAAAAGATTTTAAATCCTAGTACAGGTGCTTACAAAGGTTTAGGTGGATTTATTTCTATCGGAAGTATATTTCCTTCAGAATTTAGCTGGGAAACATTCTGGAACATTACAGCATTCTTATCAATTATGTTAGGATTTATGAATTTATTACCAATCCCTGCTTTAGATGGTGGTCATGTTGTATTTACCTTATGGGAAATGATTACGGGTAAAAAACCAGGTGATAAGTTCTTAGAATATGCTCAAATTACAGGATTTATCTTATTAATTGCCTTATTATTATTTGCCAACGGAAACGATATATTTAGGTTATTCAAATAACCTATAAGCAATACAAACTAAAAAAGCATCGTACTGAGTAGTACGATGCTTTTTTAGTTTATGCTATATTTAACTTGGCTTCTACTTATTTAAATTCTCTGCTGCGCGACGTTCTAATTCTTCTTGAAATTCTTCCATAACAGGTTTTACGGTGCTTTCTGGTATATCTGCTACCTTAATATACATTAACCCATCAATTGCGTTATTAAACTTAGGATCTACGTTAAACGCAACCAAACGTGCATTTTGCTTCACATACTTTTTAATTAATACCGGAATACGTAATTCTCCTGGCTCAAGCTCGTCAATAATTTTATCAAACTTTTGCATGTCTGCCTCAGTAGCATCAAACACAAAGTCTTTATCAGCATCTTTTAATTTTACTTTAAATTCTTTCTTCGGACGAATGTATTGTGCCACATACGGATCGTAATAATGAGATTTCATAAACTCAATCATTAACGATTTTGAGAATTCAGAAAACTGATTACTTATGCTTACTCCTCCCATTAAATATTTATGTTCTGGGTAACGTAATGTAACATGTACAATCCCTTTCCACAATAAAAATAATGGCATTGGTTTTTGTTGATATTCTTTAATAATAAAGGCACGTCCCATTTCAATGGTTTTTTCCATCATAGGGTATAATTCTGGCTCTATTCTAAATAATGTTTGAATATAAAAACCATTTATTCCGTGTTTCTTAAAAATATCTTTTCCTAAGCCCATTCTATAGGCTCCAACCAATCTGTTTTGTTGGTCATCCCATAAAAATAAGTGGTGATAATATTTATCAAACCTATCTAAATCAATAGGTTTATTTGTCCCTTCTCCTACTTCTCTAAAGGTAATTTCGCGTAAACGACCTATTTCATGTAAAATATTTGGTATTTCTTTTGCACTAGCAAAAAACACCTCATAGTTCTTACTTTGTAATAATCTACTTCCTTTTTCTCGTAAAGCGTCAACTTCTTTTACAAATAAATCTGGTGATTTTTGAGAAGTGATTTTTTTGGCTTTCTTCGGAATTTTTAAATTGTGTGTTGACAATATTTTCGGAGATGCTTTCTCATACGGATTCGCCAACATGTAAGTTTTTCTACGTAAAAACTGGTAAAAATCAGGTATTTCAGTAAATGAATCTTGATCTTTAACTGATATAGGCTTACCAATTCTTACTTTAATAACTCTGTTTTTCTGAGATAATAATTCTGACGGAAGCTTTGCTGTTCTTAGCGTATCACTAATCTTAGACAATGTGTAAAACAGCTGACTATTTTTAGCGTGAAAGTAAATAGGAATAACAGGTACTTTCGCTTTTTTTATCAAGCGTACAGCTCCTTGCTCCCATTCTTTATCTACCATTAACTTTCCATCGCGATACGTAGATACTTCACCTGCTGGAAAAAGCCCTAACGGCTTTCCTTCTCTTAAATGTAATAAGGCATTTTTAATTCCTGCTACACTCGATTTAGCATCCTTATGATTCTCAAAAGGATTTACTGGCATTACATAAGGCTTTAAAGGCTCTATTCTATGCAATAAAAAGTTTGCTATAATCTTGTAATCAGTTCTATGCTCTAATAAGAGTTTTAATAATAAAATACCATCTATCCCTCCAAGCGGATGGTTAGAAATTGTTATAAAAGGTCCTTCTTTAGGAATACGTTTTAAATCTTCTTCAGGAATTTCAAACTCTATTTGAAACTCATCAAGCAAACCATTTAAAAAAGGTAAATCTTTTTTGTGCTTGTGCTTGTTATAAATTTCATTGGCGGTAGAAATTCGCAAAACTTTCATCAGCAACCAACCTGAAAACGTTCCGAAAACGCCGAACTTGTCGGCTCCTATTGCTTTTGCAACTTCTTTAGGTGTTACTAATCCCATACATAGTTATCAATTGACATAACTGCAAATATAATCGATTTTTTGCAAGCTTTACATGTTTTCTTGAATCACTAACTGTGCAGTTTCAGTATTTATTTGACGAATGATTGATTTTCCTCGCTTTCTTATTGTTTTTATCGCTTCATCATTAAAATGACGAATTGTGTATAAAGTAGTATCCTTATAAGCTCTAATTTTATAAGCGCCTTTTAAATCATTGTAAAAATTCTCAAAATTATTGTACTTATCCTCTATACAAACAGAAAAACTAATCGCTGAATTTTGAATTAAGTTTACTTTTAAATTATAGTCGTGTAACTTCTTAAAAACATCACTAATATTATCTTCTACCATAAAAGAGAAATCTTTTGCTGAAATTGCTACTAAAATTTGATTTTTCTTTACGATAAAACAAGGAACTTCTGGTGTTATTTTTTTCCCTCTCCCAACACATGTTCCTAATTTTGTAACATCTTCAAACGAACGCACATATAACGGAATGTTTTTTTGTTCTAATGGCTGAATTGTTTTTGGGTGAATTACTGAGGCTCCGTAAAATGCCATTTCAATAGCTTCGGTATACGAAATTTCTTGTAACAAAGCTGTTTCTGAAAATACTCTAGGATCAGCATTTAATACTCCTTGAACATCTTTCCAAATAGTAACACTATCAGCATCCAAACAATAAGCAAAAATACCTGCGGTATAATCGGAACCTTCTCTTCCTAACGTTGTTATTTCTGTACCAAATCCTCCTAAAAATCCTTGTGTAATATTTAGCTTAGATACATCAACTTTTTCTTTGATTTGTTGCTCAGTTTGCTCCCAATCTATTTTAGCGTCTCGATAAGTACCATCGGTTTTTATGTACTCTCTTACATCTAACCATTGGTTCTCTACTCCTATTTCAGACAAATAAGCACTTACAATAGTAGTAGATAAAAACTCTCCAAAACCAACCATTTGATCATACACATAATTATAATCTTTAGAAGTGTTTCGAGCCATGAAACCACTCAATTCACCAAATAAATGATTTACTTTATTATATACTTCATGGTTTGTGCTGAACAAATTGTTCAACATATTTTGATGAAAGCCTTCTACAAAACTCAAAGAATCTTTAAGACTTTCTTTTTTATAGAAATAATCATTAACCACCTGCTCAAAAGCGTTGGTCATTTTTCCCATGGCAGAAATTACAACCAACGTATTTTCTGTACCTTCATGTTGCAATACTTTTGCAACATTTTTTACTCCATTCGCATCTTTTACCGATGCTCCTCCAAACTTAAATATTCTCATTACAAAATTGTTCTAAGCTTTGTTCATTCATATGACATACTCTCCACTCATCATATACCGTTGCGCCTGTACTTTTGTAAAAATCAACAGCCCCTGTATTCCAATCTAATACTTCCCACGCCACTCTTTTACAATTGTTTTTATGTGCATAATTCATAACAGCACTATACAATGCTTTTCCTGCCCCAATACCTCTTTTAGATTGCGTTACCATTAAATCTTCTAAGTGAATTGCTTTTCCTTTCCATGTAGAATAACGTTCATAAAACAACGCCATACCTATAATCTTATTATCTTCTTCAGCTACAAAGGTTTTAAACTTCGGTTTTTCAGAAAAACCATCTTTAACAATGTCTTCTACCGTAATTTTAACCGCGTTGGGTTCCTTCTCAAAAACAGCTAATTCGACGATTAAATCTAATATAGCTTGAGCATCTTTTTGCTCTCCTGGTCTGATAATAAAACTCATTTCTTACTTTTTTTGGTAAAGATACTTCTCTTAAAACTTTCTGATAAAACAAATGAAAAATTAAAACACATCATATTTTTTTGTTGAAAATTTTAAAATACTAAATAAAAGTTGGCATCTTTGTACGCACAACACAAAAATTTGACATGAGTAACAAGCATATGACGCTGGGTGAGTTTATCATCAGCAAACAAAAAGACTTTAAATATTCTTCTGGTGAATTATCTCGCTTAATAAATTCTATCCGTTTAGCTGCTAAAGTAGTAAACCACGAAATTAGAAAAGCTGGATTGGTTGATATTACTGGAGCTGCTGGTGACATTAATGTACAAGGTGAAGCACAACAAAAACTAGATGTTTTAGCGAACGATTTATTTAAGCAAACATTGATTAATCGTGAAATTGTTTGTGGTATTGCTAGTGAAGAAGAAGACGACTTTGTTGTGGTTGAAGGTCAAAACAAAGCCAACGAAAATAAATATGTGTTGTTAATGGATCCTTTAGACGGATCATCTAACATTGATGTAAATGTTTCTGTAGGAACTATTTTTTCTATTTACAGAAGAATTTCTCCTGTTGGAACCCCTGTAACTAAAGAAGACTTTTTACAAAAGGGTAGCGAGCAAGTAGCTGCAGGTTATGTAGCTTATGGTACCTCAACTATGTTAGTTTTTACTACTGGTAATGGAGTGAATGGATTTACGTTAAATCCTGCTATTGGTACTTTTTACTTATCGCACCCAAACATGAGTTACCCTGAAATTGGCAGAATTTACTCAGTAAGTGAAGGGTATTTTACACATTTCCAAGAAGGAATGAAACGTTTCTTAATTCACTGTAAAGAATTAAACGAAGCAGATAACCGTCCGTATACAGCACGTTATATTGGCTCGTTAGTTTCAGATTTTCATAGAAATATGATAAAAGGTGGTGTATATATTTATCCTGCTACTGCTATAACACCAAAAGGAAAGTTACGTTTATTATACGAATGTAATCCTATGGCGTTTATTTGTGAGCAAGCAGGTGGTAAAGCTTCTGATGGGTTTACTCGTATTTTAGATATTAAACCAACAGAGTTACACCAACGTGTACCTTTTTATTGTGGAAGTATACAAATGGTTGAAAAAGCAGAAGAGTTTATGACTGAATTTTCATCTGATGATAAACCAGTATACTAAAGAATAGTTATTATTTATACTCAAATAAATTATCCATAAGGCAAACAGTTGTTTGCCTTATTTTTTTGGGTTAAATTTACATTCGGAAAAACGAAAAAATTAATCTATTAAAAAACAAATAATTATGGCTTTTAACTTACCAGAATTAGGATACGCTTACGACGCTTTAGAACCACATATAGATGCTAGAACTATGGAAATTCACCATAGCAAGCACCACAACGGATATACTACTAAATTAAATGCTGCTATTGAAGGTACTGATTTAGAAGGAAAATCTATCGAAGATATTTTAACTAACTTAGACATGAACAACGCTGGTGTTCGTAACAATGGTGGTGGTTTTTACAATCACTCTTTATTCTGGACAGTAATGAACCCAGAAGATAGAGGTTATTTATCTGGAGAATTAAAAGATGCTATCGAAGCTGAATTTGGTTCAAAAGAAGCGTTTATCGATGCTTTTTCTAAAGCAGCTGCTACACAATTTGGTTCAGGATGGGCTTGGTTATGTGTACACAAAGGAGGAAAAGTAGAAGTTTGCTCTACTCCTAACCAAGACAACCCATTAATGCCAGGTGTTACTTGTGGCGGAACTCCTATTTTAGGATTAGACGTTTGGGAACACGCTTATTACTTAAACTACCAAAACCGTCGTCCTGATTACATTGAAGCTTTCTTTAAAGTAATCAACTGGAACGAGGTAGAAAGAAGATATGCTGAAGCTAAATAATTTTAGCTTTTGCAATAAATAAAAAAAGACCTGCATTTTGCAGGTCTTTTTTATTATGACACTTTTTGATATCGAAAACTTTTTGTTCTTTCTTCAAAACTAGTTTGTTCTATTGGTAGAACAGCATTTTCAAACAACTCTAATAAATCTTCTGAGTGTTTTGCTGTTGATAATTTTATCAAATCAAAATACACAAAAGAGCTCCAAAGTATTGCTTTCAATTCTGTCTTATCTTCATTCCACATGCGTATTTCAACTAACAAATTTCTTTCTCCATAATGAATTAACTGAGAATCTATCGTTACTGTTTCCATTAAGGTTGCTGGTTTTAAATAAGCTATTTGATGTGAACCTACCACCCAGCTCTTTCCTCGCTCTTTTCCGTGTTGGTAGATATCCAAATTATAATTAGCTATTAATTGATCTTCTCTAGCATTGATAAGATAATTGAAATAGGATGCATTATTTAAATGATTAAAAGGGTCACAATCTTGAAATCTGATTTTTGTTTTACTTTCTAAAATTTTTGGTATTTCCATGGTATTAAGTTTAAAATATACCAAACGGTATATTTTTGATTAAAAAAATAGTTATTTCTGTAATTCTTGTTTTATAATTTGTTGTAATACTGTAGATACATCCTTTAAGTAACTGTCATCTTTCATTATATGTGTCATATATACCGCTCCTTCAATCATGTAAAAAAAGCGTTTAGCATATAACATACTATCTATTGAGTTTTTAATCTCATTGGCTTCTTTTGCTTTTTCAATGAGTATAGAAAACTGTTCTAAAATTCTGTGATTATACGATTGAACCAGTTGAGCAATTACCTTATTTTGATTATTAGCATCTACACCGATGTTTAAAATAGGGCAACCGCCAAATTGCTTATTATATTCATAATAACCTTCATAAAAAAGTGCCACATTAAATAACATTTCTATAGGTGTCTCACCCTTATTAACAGTTTCATTAAGATCTTTTAGTACTTTTCTTACTGAAAACTTAAACGATTCTATGGCTAACTCTTCTTTGTTTTCAAAATGTCCGTAAATGGCTCCTTTAGTCAAACCTGTAGCCTCAGTAATTTTAGATAAACTCATGGCTGCATAACCATTCTTATTAAAAATAGGAGCTACTGTTTCTATTATAAAAGCCTTTGTTCTTTCTGATTTAGACATTTTTCAAAAAAGTTTGAGATACAAATATATATAAAATATACTGAACGGTATATTTTATCCTTGAAAGGATAAAAAAACCGAAGCTTTGATGCTTCGGTTTTTTTCATTTTTATTCTTGGTTGTCTTTTTTATTTAGAAAGTGCCTGCTCTAAATCACCTAGTAAATCATCGATATCTTCTACTCCAACACTTAAACGGATTAAAGAGTCGGTAATTCCTATTTTTAAACGATCAGCTTCAGGAATTGATGCATGCGTCATCGTTACTGGGTGACTTACCAAGCTCTCTACTCCTCCCAATGATTCTGCCAAGGTGAAAATTTTAGTATTTTCTAAGAAAGATAAGGCTGCTTGTTTACTCTGATCTTTTAAACGGAAAGAAACCATGCCTCCAAAATCATCCATTTGCTTTTTGGCTATTTCATGATTTGGATGATTTTCTAATCCCGGATAAAATACCTCTCCTACTTTTGGATGTTCTGATAAATATTTAGCTACTGTTTTTCCATTCTCACAATGACGTTGCATACGTAAATGCAAGGTTTTTACTCCACGAAGTGCTAAAAACGAATCCATAGGCCCTGCAATAGCACCTGCAGCAAACTGAATAAAGTGTAATTGTTCTGCTAACTCAGCATTTTTAGTCATTAAAGCTCCCATCACCAAATCAGAATGCCCTCCTAAATACTTAGTTGCTGAATGCATTACGATATCTACACCCAAATCTAACGGACGCTGTAAATACGGTGTTGCAAAAGTATTATCAACCGCTACTATAATAGCTGGTTTTTTATTTTTCACCGCTTTGGTGATTTCCTCTATATCCGCAATTTTCATTAACGGATTCGTAGGTGTTTCTATCCAAATTAGTTTTGTTTTTTCTGAAATTGCATTAACTACATTGGCTACTTCATTCATGTCAACATACTGAAACTTCAATCCATATTTTTCAAACATGTTTGTAAACATTCTATATGTCCCCCCATAAATATCATCGCCTGCAATAACCTCATCACCTGGATTTAATGTGCGAAGCACACAGTCAATAGCCGATAAACCAGAAGAAAAAGCAAATCCGTGTGTTCCATTTTCAAGAGATGCAAATGCATTTTCTAAAGCGGTACGTGTAGGATTCGCTGAACGTGAATAAGCATATCCTTTATTCACTCCTGGACTTGACTGTGCATAGGTTGACGTTTGAAAAATCGGAGGCATTACTGCTCCTGTAGCTTCTTCATGTTGTTGACCCCCATGTATAGTTTTTGTGTTGAATTTCATCTGTTAACATTTATTATTGCCATACTTTAAAGCAACATTATATTATTAGAGAACTAAACTAATTTACTCAGGTTCATGATAATTCCTAAGTGCATTCCCTCATGTAAATTATTAAAAGCTACAGCACTTTCAAAAGAATCTATCACAAAACCTGTGCTTGTTTCATATTCTTGATATTCTTTAAAAATACCTGCTTCAAAATCTTCTTCTAAGGTTTCTGGTAAACCAATTAATAGTTCTTTTACCTCTTCAAATTCTTCCTCGGTAAAATCTTTCGTTGGAAAAGTTCCTTTTCTATAACCTTCAATTAACTCATCTGGTGCTAAACAATTTAATCCTGATAACTTGTAATGTAATAATTGTTGTGTAACTACTAAATGTGCTACATTCCATGCAATGTTATTATTAAATCCTTCAGGAGTTATGTGCAATTGTTCTAATGATAATCCTTCTATTCTTTTTAGAACTAAGTCTCTTGATCTTTTTAAAACTTCAAACTGTTTGTTCATTTTTCTACTTATTTTAGCTACATCAAAGATACCTATTTAGCCATGAAAACCTATAATGAGTATTTGTTATTTAATGGTTAAAACTAATCTATAGCTAATACAACAAAACTTATATAAATGAAGAAAGTTTATTTTTTACAAACCTGTGATACTTGCCGACGAATTTTAAAAGCAGTAAATCTTGACGGATTTGAAAAGCAAGAAATAAAGGCAAATCCGGTTACCGTTACTCAATTAGAAGAAATGCGCAAATTGACAGATAGCTACGAAAGCTTGTTTAACAAACGCGCAAAACTATATCGTGAAATGGATTTGAAAAATCAGAATTTAGCGGAAGCTGATTACAAGCAATATATTTTAAATGAATACACATTTTTAAAACGTCCTGTTTTTATTGTTGATAACCAAACTTTTATTGGGAACAGTAAAAAGGTAGTGGAAAGTTTAAAAGCATTACTTAATTAATTGAAAAACTCCGACTTTAAAAGTCGGAGTTTTTAATAGGATTCTTTATTATTTATATTCCTTCTACTACATTCAGGAAGTATATTTAATTACACATAACGATATTAGTTAACAGCAACACTATTATTCTTGGTGGAAGCCTCAACCATAGCCGATAGTTCATCCATCGTAAGGTTTGTTTTAATCCCTAACAATACCATTTCGTCACTTTTATCGTGAACATTTACAATAATTTCTTTGATACGATCTTTTGTCTTTCTAAAATATACTGTAACTCTTTCTTGACCATCCTTTACTCTTACTAAAGTTTTTAAATTATTTCTTCTTGCAAACTTTTTAAAATCTTTTTGCACTGAAGCCATGTTGTTATTGAACACCATGATTTTATAATTTTTAGATTTCTTCAAGAAAACGCCAAACTCATCGGTGTCTTCATCAGAGATGAACATATTGGCAAAAAAACTAGGGATATTTAAAGATACTTCAGCTCTATCTTTATTAGATTGGTAAAATGTTTTAAAATTTTCTTTTTGTGCAAAAGAGCTTAACACAAAAAAGCAGAAAAAGATGGTTGCAATTCGTTTCATAATAATAGTGTTTTAAATGAAGACGAAATGACTAAAGTTTTGTTACATAAAAATTATATTAGCGTTTAATAATTTTTATTGAGGTATTTTATTTGCTTTTTTGGTTAAGAGAATATTCCTATAAGTATTCCACTTATTATGTAAGCAATACTACCTACTGAAGAATAAAGGTAATATTGCCTAATTTTTCTTTTAAACTTAAATGTTTCAAATCTTTTAATATCTGAATTATGAGAATCAAGAAATACATTAACAATACCAAAAGGAACTAGTACATAAAAAAGCTTCAACTCAAATTCTAAAGATTCATTAATTCTTTTGTAAGAAACATCAATATTATAAAGCAGACTTTCTGCTTCTTTTATAGTTAAAGAACTTTTATCATAAGCATTGATAAATGTATCTTTACTTATTTTATTATTATATATATACTCTATAAGTTCTTCAATTGAGTATTTTTTTACCTTTTCAATACTTACCATATAGCAATCCTTAATTTATTAATAACAACCTCAATTATACTCATTATAAATTTGATTAACTGTTAACACAAAAAAAGCCTTAACTTATTCAGTTAAGACTTTTTAGTTGGCCCACAAGGACTCGAACCTTGAATATCGGTACCAAAAACCGGTGTGTTACCATTACACCATGGGCCAATGTTTACAGTGCAAATATAAAAACAAAGTTTTATATTTAGAAATCATTAAACACTTTTTATAAAAAAATCCTCACGAAGTTCGTAAGGATTTTGTTGGCCTACAAGGACTCGAACCTTGAATATCGGTACCAAAAACCGGTGTGTTACCATTACACCATAGGCCAATTGCTTATTGCGGGTGCAAATATAAAACAAACTTTTATTTTAGCAAATTTTTTACACTTTTTTTCGTTTACATCTTTTTTACTCCTTAAAATTCATTTAACAGAACTTTATATAGGAGGTTGTTTTAGAGAAACTGTTAAAATTATATTTTTGTTTTCAACTAAAAAATCATTAGTAATTAATACATTCGTACTTTATATCTAGATAAAAAACTATGACTGAGTTTAACTATAAAAAGTGGAACATCATTTTAGGATGGGTTTCGTTTGCAGTAGCGTTAATTACCTATACCTTAACTCTTGAGCCTACAGTGAGTTCATGGGATTGTGGAGAATATATTGCAACTGCTGTAAATTTAGAAGTTGGACACCCTCCTGGTGCTCCTTTATTTCAAATGTTAGGTGCTTTTTTCGCTATGTTTACTAGTGATCCTAGTCAGTTAGCAAAAATGGTCAACTTTATGTCTGGGTTAGCAAGTGCTTTTACCATTCTTTTCATGTTTTGGACAATTACCAATTTAGCCAGAAAAATGGCCTTTAAAAATGGAAAGTTAGGTAATAATGAAGCTATTGCTGTTTTAGGAAGTGGATTAGTAGGTGCTTTAGCCTATACTTTTTCTGATAGTTTTTGGTTTAGTGCTGTTGAAGGTGAAGTGTATGCCATGTCTTCTTTCTTAATGGCGTTACTATTTTGGTTAGGATTGCGTTGGGAAAGTGAGTTAAATACTCCTAGAGGAAATAAATGGTTGGTATTAATCAGTTTTGTAGTTGGACTATCTTTTGGGGTTCATATACTTTCTTTATTAGTAATTCCATCAATCGTTTTAGTATATTTCTTCAAAACATATAAAGACATCAACATAAAAACAACTGCAATTGCTACCCTAGTGGCAATACTAGTATTAGCTTTTGTATTTAAGTTTTTATTCCCTTTTACTTTAAAATTCTTTAGTGCTGCTGAACTATTTTTTATCAACCAAGTAGGATTGCCTTATAACTCAGGAACCATCATTGCTGGAATTGTTTTAATAGGTTTGTTCTTTTACGGTTTAAAATACACTCGTAAAAAGAACCTAGTTACGGCAAATACTTTAGTACTTTCAGTATTATTTATTATGATTGGATTCTCGTCTTGGTTAATGTTACCAATTCGTGCAAATGCTGATACTATTATCAACGAAAATAATCCATCAAGTGCACGTGAATTATTAGCTTACTATAACCGTGAACAATACGGTGACTCTAATGTTTTTTATGATAATTACTATTCTGTAGCTTATGATAGAGAACAAGATGCTGATAATCCTTATAAAGACGACAAACCTAAGTACGAAAAAATAGATGGTAAGTACGTTATTGTAAACAGATACAAAAACGTACTTCCAAATTATTCAAGTAAACACAAAGGGTTCATTCCTCGTATGGTAAATCCTGCTTCTGAGCAACAATACAAAAGTATTGCTGGAATTCCTGCTCGTAGTAAAAGACGTCCAACGTTTTTAGAAAACATAAAATTCATGGTTGATTTTCAATTTGGATATATGTACGGGCGTTATTTTATGTGGAATTTTGTAGGTCGCCAAAATGATATTCAAGGACATTTGGATGTTGAAAACGGAAATTGGTTAAGTGGTATTAATTTTGTTGACGAAGCCCGCTTAGGCTCACAACAAAACTTACCAGACGATATTAAAAATAATAAAGGACGTAATACTTACTTCTTTTTACCTTTTATTTTAGGTCTTATTGGTTTATTATATCAACTCAATAAGGATAAAAAGAATTTTTATGTATTAACACTGTTCTTTTTATTTACTGGGTTAGCAATTATATTTTACACCAATCCAAAACCTTTTGAACCTCGTGAGCGTGATTATGCGGTAGTAGGTTCTTTTTATGTATTTGCCATTTGGATTGGTTTCGGAGTACTTGCCTTATATGATTATTTTAAAAAGTACGCTAGTAAAAAGGTAGTTGCTATTGCTGTTTCAGTAGTTTCATTGCTAGCTGTTCCTATTTTAATGGGCTTCCAAAACTGGGACGATCATGATAGATCTGACCGTTATTTAGCACAGTTAAATGCACAAACATATTTAGAAAGTTGCGATCCGAATGCAATCATCTTTACTATTGGAGACAATGATACTTTCCCTCTTTGGTATATGCAACAAGTAGAAGGTGTTCGTAGAGATATTAAAATAGTAAATACAAGTCTTTTTCAAACAGATTGGTACATCGACCAAATGAAAAAGAAAACCTACGATGCAGATCCTATTCCGTCACAGTTAACACACGATCAGTACAAGTATGGAACCTTAGATATGGCGTATTACTACCCTCTTCCACAGCTAAAAGATTCTTTACTTACTATAAAAGATTTTATGCGTTGGATTGACAGTGATAACGATGCTACCTATTTAGACGCTGGTGATGGCGCTAAAGAAAAATTTTACCCAACTAACAAAATTCGCATTCCTGTTAACAAAGAAAACGCGTTAAAAACTGGATTAGTGGCTCAAAAAGATGCTGATAAAATGGTAGATTATATTGATATTACTGTTGATGATAGAGCCTTATCAAAAGCAAGGCTTTTAATGTTAGATATCTTGAACAATTTTGATTGGAAGCGACCTATTTACTTCACTGGCGGTGCAAATGCAGATGAAGAGTACATTTGGTTAAAAGATTACTTACAATTAGATGGAATGGCGTACAAATTAGTACCTATTAAAACATCTAATAAAGGGCGTACAATTTTTGATATGGGACGTATAGATCCTGAAAAAATGTATGATAATGTTAAAAAATGGGATTGGAAAACAATCAATAACGGAGAAATTTACCTAGATGAGCAAAGTAAGCGTAACGCAATTTCATTACGTAATAACTTAATTCGTCTATCAGAAGAGTTTTTACAGAAGGGAGATTCTGTAAACGCAAAAGATGTATTAGATTTATCGTTACACAAAATGCCTATTAAAGATTTTGATCATTACAATTTCTCTTTAGGTTATCCAGAGTTATATTATCGCATAGGTGATATTGAAAAAGCTAGAGAAACTGCAGAAACTTTAGCTGATATTTTTCAACAAAAATTAAAATATTACAGCACATTTAATACTCAGGATATTGATTTAATCATCGATAATTTAGAGACTAGTTTATACATGTATCAAAACTTAGTTCAACAAATTACTCGATACGACAAAGACGAAGAATACGGTAAAAAGTTTTTTGAAAATTATATAACACACGCTCGCTTATTTAGTCATTTAATGCCTGAAGAAGAAACTGAGTTACCTCAAGAACTCGATACTATTAAACCTTAATTTAATGAGGTTATATTTTATAAAGACACCACGTATACTTAAACGTTTATTTGCTAAGTATACGTGGTCTTTTTTTACCAATAAGAAAGAAATCTATCTCACTTTTGATGATGGACCTATTCCTGAGGTTACTGAATTTGTATTAGACCAACTACATAATTTTAATGCAAAAGCTACCTTTTTTTGTATTGGTGATAATATTCGAAAACACCCTGTTGTTTTCTCAAGAATTGTTAAAGAAGGACATTCGGTAGGAAACCATACTTTTAATCACTTAAACGGCTGGAAAAGTAGCTATACGACTTATATTGAAAATACTAGTAAATGTGAAGGCTTATTACCTAATCAAAAAACAAAATTATTTCGTCCTCCGTATGGAAAAATAAAAAGAAAACAAGCTAAACAACTTCTTGCTAGTGGCTATAAAATTATTATGTGGGACGTATTATCCGCAGATTTTGATTCGAGCGTCACAAAGGAAAAATGTTTGCAAAACGTACTTGAAAATGTACAAAACGGAAGTATCATCGTTTTTCACGATAGTATAAAAGCTAGCGACAAATTGTATTATGCGCTTCCAAAAGTTTTAAAAGAATTTTCGCAAAAAGGGTATGACTTTAAAGCAATAACTTAAACAAACTGCTGAACCAATCCTATTAACGTATTAGCATCTTGCTCTCCTGTTTGACGCCATTTCATCTCACCGTTTTTATAAATCATAAAAGTAGGATTCCCCTTAACTCGTAGGGCATCGGCAAGAATTTCATTCTTTTTAATGTCTATTTTAATTACTTTGGCTTTATCACCTAATGCAGCAGCTACATCACGAAGCGTGTCTAAACTAGGTTCTAGTTCACTCCAATCTGCATAAAAATCGATTAACACAGGTTTGTTAATGCTTATAATTTCACCAAACTTTGTCATCTTTTGCATACGTTTAATCACTAAAGAGCCTAAAATTACTAATTTTTTGTTAGGTAATTATTATGAAAATCTTAAAAATACTGAAAATCAAGCTTTTTTTAACTCAATTACAGTAATTTCTGGCCAAATTCCTACTCTACCTGGGAAAGCATGATACCCAAAACCTCTATTTACGTTAATATATCTATCAAACTCTTTATACAATCCTGCCCACTGCTTATATACATATTTAGAAGGGCTCCACTTAATCCAACCAGGAATTTCAATACCAAACTGTAAACCATGGGTATGACCGCTCAAGGTTAAATGATAATTAAAATCATCTTGCTTTACCTTATGTTCCCAATGACTAGGATCATGAGACAGTAAAATTTTAAAATCTTCTTTACTTACCCCTTCTGATGCTTTTTTAAGGTCTCCTGCTTTGCTAAAACGTCCTTTTCCCCAATTTTCTACACCAACCAAAGCAATTCTCTCTCCATTTCTTTCTATATACCTATTTTCATTCAACAATAGCTCAAACCCTATTTTTGGATGAATATCTTTTACCGCTTGAAAATTTGCCTTTTTATCTTCTGGTGTTTTCCAATCAGAATAATCTCCGTAATCATGATTTCCAAGAATGGAATATTTCCCCATAGGTGCTTTTAGTTCCGAAAACATTGACACCCAATCATCCATTTCATGAGCAAAATTATTAACGATATCACCTGTAAACAAAATCATGTCTGATTCCTGCTCGTTAATTAAATCTACTCCATATTGGATTTTTTCTTTATTATCAAAACTTCCTGAGTGAATATCAGTTATATGAGATATGGTAAAACCATCAAAAGCTTCTGGTAAATCTTTAAAACTTAATTGATATTTTAACACCTTGTAATTATACTTTCCTCTAACCATACCATACAACAAACTTGCAAATGGTAAAGCTGCCAATCCTAAGGCTATTTTCGATATAAAAGCTCTTCTTCCATTCAAATCTTTAGTTTCTCCTTTAGATAAAAAAGAAATTCCCTTTTGAATCCATCTCACCACATCTTCTCCAAACATTAATATAAAAACTACCACTTTAGGAATTAAAACAAGTAAAAGCATCCCCATTGCCCATTGAAACTCTCTTGTTTGACCAGAACTTCTATCAGAAGTAAATATCACATAAAAAAAGTTTGCATAAGCTAGCAGTCCAATAAACAACCACCCATAACGAATAATCTTACTTTTAGTAAGTGTTTTTATTGCCTGAAAAGCATATGCTTCAAACACAATAATTATTGCTGATATTATAATAACTGTTACTAACCAACGAGACATCTATTTCATTTTTAAGGAGAAACAAAGATACAGCGATTCTTAAAATTGATTTTTAACATCTTGTTAAAGTTTTGTAGCTTTACCTCCAAAGTTCAAAGAAACTATAGTTTTCTACTTTTTTCTGTAAACAAATCGGTATCAACATTTTATTTCAATAGGCTTAAGACAAAACATGGCAGATCATAAACGACTTTTTTTACTCGACGCATACGCTTTAATTTTTAGAGGATATTATGCCTTTATTAAAAATCCACGTATCAACTCTAAAGGATTAGATACTTCTGCAATTATGGGTTTTACTAACTCTTTACTAGATGTAATAAAGCGTGAAAAGCCTGATTACCTAGCGGTATGTTTTGACAGAGGCGGAAGTGTAGATCGTGTTGAAGCTTTTGAAGATTACAAAGCAAACCGACAAGAAACGCCTGAAGCCATTCGCTTAGCAGTGCCTTATATTGAAAAAATATTAGAAGCCATGAACATTCCTGCCATTGTAAAAGAGGGGTATGAAGCTGATGATATTATAGGAACACTTGCTAAAAAAGCCGAGAAAGAAGGGCTTTACACCTATATGGTAACACCTGATAAAGATTTTGCTCAACTAGTTTCTGAACATATTTTTATGTACCGTCCGCCTCGTATGGGAAATGGTTACGAAAAATGGGGTATTGAAGAAGTTAAAACAAAGTTTGGTGTTGAAAACCCTTTGCAAGTAATTGACTTTTTAGGAATGATGGGTGATGCTGTTGATAATATTCCTGGTTTACCTGGTGTTGGTGAAAAAACAGCTAAAAAATTCATTGCTGCTTATGGAAGTATGGAAGGCTTATTTGAAAATATACATGAGCTAAAAGGAAAAATGAAAGAAAAGGTAGAAGCTAATCAAGAATTAGGTCTACTTTCTAAAAAGCTAGCTACTATTATGCTAGATGTTCCTGTTGAATTAGAGTTGGATAAATTAGTTTTTGAACAACCTAATATAGAAGCTACCAAAGAAATTTTTACGGAGCTAGAGTTCCGTCGTTTAACAGAAAACTTCTTAAAAACATTTGCTCCTACTGAAGAAAGTACTACCACGACTGAAAAACCAAAAACAACAAAGGCTAGTGCAGCTGGACAGTTTGATTTATTTGCTGCTCCTGGTAGTGGAAGTGCTTCTAAAGACACAAATATCAACGGCTTTAAAACCATTGAAAACACTAATCACTTCTATCAATTAGTAGATACGCCTCTTTCAAGAAAATTATTGTTAGAGAAATTAATGCAACAAAACTCTGTTTGTTTTGATACTGAAACGACAGGATTAAAAGCCTTAGAAGTTGAGCTTGTTGGAATTGCATTTTCTTGGGAGGCTGGCAAAGGCTATTATGTCCCTTTTCCTGAAAACCAAGAAGAAACAAAGACTATTCTAGAAGAGTTCCGATCATTTTTTGAAGCCGAAACCATCGAAAAAATTGGTCATAATTTAAAATACGACATTAAAGTACTGTCAAACTACAACATGCCTGTACAAGGTAAATTGTTTGACACCATGATTGCGCATTACCTTATCAATCCAGATATGCGTCATAATATGGATGTACTTGCAGAAACATACTTAAACTATCAACCACAACCTATTACAGAGTTGATTGGTAAAAAAGGTAAAAATCAACTTTCAATGCGACAAGTTGAACTACCTAAACAAACTGAATATGCTGTTGAAGATGCTGATATTACTTATCAATTAAAAGAGCACTTTTCTAAAGAACTAGAAAGTGGTAATGTTACCAAGTTATTTAACGAAGTAGAAACTCCGTTAGTTTCTGTATTAACAGCTATGGAAATTGAAGGTATTAATTTAGATGTCGACTTCTTAAAAACTCTTTCTGAAGCATTATCTAAAGATATTTCTCAACTTGAACAAAATATATACGAACAAGCTGGTGAAGAATTTAATATTGCATCACCAAAGCAATTAGGACCTATTCTATTTGACAAGTTAAAACTGGTTGACAAACCTAAGAAAACCAAAACGGGGCAATATTCTACTGCGGAAGATGTGCTTTCTTACTTAGCTAAAGACCACCAAATTGTTGCTGATATTTTAAAATATCGTCAGTATAAAAAATTACAAAGTACCTATGTTGATGCACTTCCTAACGAAATCAATCCAAAAACAGGAAGAGTACACACTGTATATGCTCAAGCTGTTGCTGCTACTGGGCGTTTAAGTTCTAACAACCCGAACTTGCAGAACATTCCTATTCGTACTAAGCGCGGACAGGAAGTTCGTAAAGCATTTATTCCAAGAGATGAAAATTATGTGTTGTTAGCAGCAGATTATAGCCAGATAGAATTACGAATTATTGCTGCTTTAAGTGAAGAAGAAACCATGATTAAGGCATTTAAAGATGGGGAAGATATTCACGCTTCTACTGCTGCAAAAGTATTTAACGTTCCTATTGAAGACGTAACTCGTGAGCAACGTAGTAATGCTAAAACAGTAAACTTTGGAATTATTTATGGGGTTTCTGCCTTCGGATTAAGTAATCAAACCGATTTGTCTCGTAAAGAAGCAAAAGAGTTGATTGACACCTATTATGCAACCTATCCGAAACTACGAAATTACATTTCTAAACAAGTTGATTTTGCTCGTGAGCACGGATATGTAGAAACTGTATTACATCGTCGTCGTTATTTAAAAGACATTAATTCTCGTAACGCTATTGTTCGTGGTGCTGCGGAAAGAAATGCCGTAAACGCACCTATTCAGGGTTCTGCTGCGGATATTATAAAACTTGCCATGATTAACATTTACAAGCGATTTGAGCAAGAAAACTTTAAATCGAAAATGTTATTACAAGTACATGATGAATTGGTATTTGATGCACATAAAGATGAAGTAGACATCATTAAACCTATCATTAAACAAGAAATGGAAAATGCCTTTAAAATGACTGTTCCATTAGATGTTGAAATTGATACAGGAGTTAATTGGTTAGAAGCACATTAAAGTTTAGTAATTGCTTTCTCTAAAATCTCTTTTACCTGAAGTTTTAAACTTTCAGGTTCAATAATTTTAGCATAGTCAGAAAACACAATGTACCATCTGGAAAAGCCGTGTTCAACATAAGAAGTCATAAATGTCATTTCTACCTGGTTTCCTTTAATTTTTTCAGAGACAAAACCATGTTGCATTTTACTATTGCTTATATACCGTACGACACTTTTATCAACAGAAATAACAACTTTTGTTTTTGGTGTATTTTCATACTGGCTGCGGTATTCATCTAAAGTAATGTGTTCTCTAGTAAAACTATTTTGGGTTGATTTAATAGCTAACATTCTATCGGTTCTAAACTGTCTGTAATCACTCCTTAAATGGCAAAAAGCTAATACATACCAAAATCCTGACTCATGATAAATACCTACAGGTTCCACAAAACGCTCAGAAGGTGTTTCTCGATTTAATGCTTGATATTTTAAAAATACCTGTCTTTTTTCAGCAATGCTTTCAAATAATGTTTCAAGCGCATTTGGTAAACTATCATTGAATAATTTATTTGTAGGGTCAACCAGTATTTGTGATTCTAAAGCAGAAATCCAATCTTTTTCACGACCACGTAAAACTGATTTTAATTTCATCATGGCAGATTCGTAGTAATTTCCCAACGATTTATCTACAAACTTTTGCATTAATTTTTCGGCTGCTACAAAACTTCCTACTTCTTCTCTAGTAAACATAACAGGTGGTAAACGGTATCCTTCCATAATAGAATAACCAACTCCTGCCTCACTTATAATGGGTACTCCCGAAGCTTCAAGTGTTCGTATATCACGATAAATAGTACGTAAACTTACTTGAAATCTATCAGCTAATTCTTGTGCTTTTACAATACGTTTGGATTGTAACTGAATAAGGATGGCTACAATTCTATCAAACCGTTTTACCGTGTCTAAACTCATAATGCTATAACATATTTCCCAAAGATAGGATTTCAGGCTGAAGTATTTTTTAAATTTTTGCTTCAACATAATAACTCTACTTCTTATGATACACAAATAAACATACGGTAAGTGACAACTGCTTGTCAATAGATATTTTTAAATTTTATTTCTTCCTACTGACATAATGCTGTCACTACCCCATATTAATTTTGGTTTCAAATAATAAAAATTACAATTATGGAATCAACAACAAGCACATTATTAAAACAAGTAATTACACCATCTGAGTTATTAGCACATTGGCAAGGACACAGAGGTTTAACCCGAAGAACTATTGAAGCTTTTCCTGAAGAAGCCTTCTTTAATTATTCTATAGGAGGCATGCGTACTTTTGCTGATATGGTTATGGAACTTTTAGGTATAGCAGGTCCAGGTATTAAAGAAATTGCTACTGGAGAAATACAAGAACTAATTGAAGAGGTTGATCACGGCAACAAAAAAGCAAAAATTCTTGAACTTTGGGATAAAGCTACTGATGAAATAAACACCTATTGGGCACAAATTAAACCAGAACAATTCCAGCAGAACATTAAAATATTTGGTCAATATGAAGGTACGGTTTGGTCATCAATTTTTTATTTTATTGATAATGAAATCCATCATCGCGGACAGGGATATGTTTATCTACGTGCTTTAGGTATTGAGCCTCCTTATTTTTATGAACGTTAATAAAAAAGCACCTAAAATGAAAACAGTTTTGGTATTTAAAACATCAGTTACAAGAAACAAAGAAATTAAAATTGTTCAACCTACTTTAAATCGTTTGATTACCAAAAATGACCGCTGGAATTTTGACTTAGAAGATTGTGATAATATCCTTCGAGTAGAGACTCAAATGGTTAAAGCTGATGACGTTTTAAAAGCAATACAACATCATGGGTTTTATTGTGAAGAATTGTTGTAAAAACAATAAAGTATAATGTAACAAAAAACCGAATAGAGAAGCTATTAGTTTCTGTATTCGGTTTCTTTATTCTTTCAAGATGACATTATCTACTTTATTACAAATGTTTCATTTTGTACCCAGTTAGCCCTTAGCTTAAATATTGTTTCTAAATAGATGATTTGCTCTGGCTGTTTTCTTAATAAGAAATCACCAGTATCCCACATACGGTTGTTATTTTCATCAACTATCGCTCTAACACTATATTCTTTAGGTTCTAATAGAGTAAATTCTATTTTTTTAGACGATGTAATATATCTTTTTTCTACTACCTTATCTTGACTTAATAGTTCAATAATAACAGGAGATTCTGTTTCGTTTTTAACATCTAATACAATACTTCCATAATCTTCTACTGTTCGTGTTGAAAACTTATAATCTAATGTATCGTTTGTAGTTTCATAAATATCAGTTATCCCTTCTGGTAACCCTTTAAAAATATAACCGTATTTGGGTTTCTTTTCAAATAATACTGCTATTTTATTAATTGATTGTTTTTTCAATTCAAAAGGTACATCAACAGTATCTTTATCAATTAATGAGAATTTAGATTTATCATAAGAAACAATTGGGTTGTTTGTTTTGATAAACATTGTGTCTTTTAAATTCAGGTCTCCACTTACACTAGATGACACAGATAAAGAATCAATTTTCTTTTTTCTTAAAAACACTGTAACAGTATCTTTAAAATTCTCATTATTTACTATAAAATTCAATGAATCTCTTTCTAAAGGCGTATACCAATAATTTAGCGTGTCTTTATCTTTTTCAAATTGAGTAAACGACTTAAAATCTTGTGGAACCTCTGACAGCAATTCAATACTCATATTTTTCTGCTTACCTTCAAAACCAAACTGAATTTTCCCTTTTGTTACTTCTTTTCCTCTTTTAAACTCATACGGTTGAATTTCTTTAAAGAAACGGATAGGCTTACTTATTAAAGTATCTTGAGGCAACGTAATTGTATCTACTACAAACCCAATTTTATCTGTTCGACTATTAAAAATATAATCGTTTGAAGGTTCTTTTAATGCTAACATTAAATATTTTCCTTCTCGCAAATTACTAAACTCAAAATTTGTAGAATCTAGTGTATTTGTTACATAGTTTGGTTTCTGTTTAAAAATAATAGTGTCATTATAGGTACTATCTAGTTTATATAGTAAAACACTAATTTCTTTTACCTCTTTTTTATCAAAAGCATCAGCTACTGTCCCTTTAATTTTTAAAGAATCAATATAGTCTCCCGTTGAAAACACATATTTAAAACTCTCTAACTTATTATTTTCATTATTGTCTTGAACTGCGTTTCCAAAATTAAAGGTATAAGTAGTGCTCGGTTGTAATGTGTCTAATATTTTAATATTTATATACTTGCTTGGTGTTCCTTGAGGTGTAATTAATGGTGGATTTTTCATTGGAGGAGAAACTACCAACTGTTTTTGTAAGTCTTTTAAAACAATATATTCATCAAAATAAATACGAATGTTATCATCATCAAAATGAATAGTTTCATAAGGAGGATTTGCAGTAACCATTATTGGTGCAGTTTCATCTTTTGGACCTCCTTCTGGTCGTCCCTTACGTGCACAACTACTTATTAAAAAAGCGAAAAGAGTTACTAAAATAAAGTGTTTATTTTTCACAAATTAATGGTTTAAAATCCATTTTCAAAAGTAGTAAATTAAGATGGAATTGTATTAGTCTTTTTGTGTATAAGCCATTGTCGCTACACTTATAGTTATATTTTGCGTTTTTAAAAGTTCGTTTGCACAAGCTTCCAATGTTGCTCCTGTAGTAATAACATCATCAATAAGCAAGACGTGTTTATTTTCAAAAAAAGTCGTATCAACAAGTTTAAACTTTGTTTTGTTATTAGAAAACCGTTCAAATCGTTGTTTTAGAGTTTGTGTTTTAGTTTTAGAAGTTCTAATTAGAATATCTGATTTATACTCAATATTCAAAATATCGCTCAATCGTTCACCAAACATAGTTACTTGATTATACCCTCTCTTTTTAAACTTTTTTGAATGTAGTGGCACAGGAATAATGTAATCTACATCTACAAAAATACTTGATTTCTTTAATTTTTCTCCAAACCAGTCTGCTATAAATATTCCTATTTCTGGTTGGTTTTTATATTTTAACTGATGAATAAGTTTTTGGGTTACTCCTTTCTTTCTGTAAAAAAGAAAAGAACGTACAGCTTGTATTGGCACTTTTCCATAAAAATTTGACATTAATGTAACATTTGTATGCTCATTATCGTCTATAATTGGTAAGTCGTTTTTACAAAAAGTGCATACGAATGTTTCATTTTGTAACAACGTCTTTTCACAGTTAACACATAAATTGGGGTAAAATAAATAGAATATCTCTTTTAAAAATTGCATCTTTACAAGCCTTTTTTAACAGAAAGATACAAAAAACAACAGAAGTTATATTTTGAGTAAAAAGTTTAATTTTTTCAAAGAAGCCGTAAAAAACTACAAAACATCTGGTACAGTTGTTCCAAGTTCTAGATACTTGGCAAATAAAATGCTAAAAGAAATTGATTTTAAAACTGCTGAAGTTATTGTAGAACTAGGACCTGGAAATGGAGCCATCACACAATACATATTAAAAAAACTTCAGCCTAATACCATATTAATATGTTTTGAAATAAACAATGCTTTTTACAAAGAGCTTAAAAAAATAAAACACCCACAATTAGTTGTTTTAAAAGCTTCTGCTGAAAATATAAAGTTTGAAATAGAAAAATTAGGATATTCAAAAGCAGACTATATTGTTTCTAGTTTACCATTAACAATAATTCCTAAAGAAATATCGCACTCTATTTTAACAAAAAGCTATAACTTTTTAACTACCACAGGGCTTTTTATTCAATATCAATATAGTTTGACTTACTACAAAAAACTAAAAGAAGTTTTTGGTAACGCTATCGATTTAAGCTTTGAACCTCTAAATTTCCCTCCTGCTTTTATTTACAAATGTGTTAAAAAATAAATAGTATATTAGCACGGAGCATAACCCTCATTATAACCCCTAAAATGATGCCTGCCTCAAGAATAAAAAACAACGGCTTCATTGCCTTTTTAATTTTACTAATACTTGTTATTGGATTTTTATCCTACGAAAATGCCAGAGATTACTCTGAGCTCAAAGCTGTTTTTGAGCAAGAAAAAAAAGAGTTAGAAGGTGAGTTAACAAATATTATAGAAGATTATGAAGAAACAAATTATAAAAAAAGTGAATACTCATTAAAACTAAAAGATGAGATTCATAAAGTAATTCAACTTAGAGATTCTGTTAAAAACTTAAAGGAAGTAGACTATAAGTTTATTAGATACTACAGAAAAAGAACAGGAATACTTATTGAGGAAAACGAAAAGCTTTTCACTCAATTAAATCATCTTAATACAATTAACAACGAATTAATTACAAAAAACGATAGTGTACAAGAAGCTTTGTTCGTAAAAGAAAAACAAAACACTAAACTTACTAACATAAACCGTTTTTTAAGTAAAGAAAAGCAAGACTTAAAAAGAAAAATAGCTACTGCTGAAATTATTGAAATTTCTACTATTAAGGCAGAGGCTATGAAAAAGAAAAGAAATGGAAAATTCACCTCAACAACAAGATCTAATAAGGTAAATGCATTTAAAATAGAATTCGATTTACTAGAAAACAAAGTGGCCTCCCCTGGTCCTAAAAAAGTTTATATCCAAGTGATGGATACAAATAAAAAAGTTATTACCCCATTTAAAGAAGTAAGTTTGCAAAACAACAAAAAAATATGGTGTAGTGATATTTTAACTGCCGAATATAATAACAAACAGCTATCTATGATTTCTTTTGTTAATGTAAATGGCGAAATTGATGCTGGAACCTATCACATTAATACATTTGTAAATGGTATTCAAGCTGGCAATAAATCTCTAGCATTAAAATAATCCCCTTAAATTAATAAAACTTAATATAAATCAATCCCCCCTAAACCATGAATCAACAAAAAACCAAGAATGTTTTAATTTTAGTATTAATTATCCTATCTCTTTTCCTTTTTTATTACTCGTTTCAAAAATCAAGTGAAAATGAGAACCTTCAAAACATTTTCTTAGAAGAAAAAGCTGAATTACAACAAGATCTTGATGAAATGATTAAAGACTACACTGATGTTGTTGTTGGAAAAAAACGTTTAGCTGACAGATTAGAAGTAGAGCTAATAAAAATGAAAAACCTAAGAGACTCTATCAAACTCTTAAAGTCTGACAATTTTGGACTTATAAGAAAATACAGAAGTAGAATTGCAAGCTTAGAGCGTGAAAATAAAAAGCTTTTCATTCAAATAGACTCTCTAAATAGTGCTAATGATGCTTTAACACAAGAAAATGTTATCGCTAACGAAATTTTACAACAAAAAGATAGTGTAAATGAAACTTTAACGGAAAAGAACAAAGAATTAGAAGCTAAAGTTGCTATTGGTGGAATTATTAAAACAAGCCCCGTAAAAGCAGTTGCTATGAAAGAACGTAGTAGTGGTAAACTAACATCTACAAGTAGATCTAGCAGAACTGATGCTTTTAGAATCAATTTTGATTTGTTAGAAAACCCAATAACTACGGCAGGTGAAAAACGCGTATATATTCAAATTGCTGATGAAAATAAAAATGTAGTTGCTCCAAAAGGGAAAACTGACCTAAAAAACGGACAAAAAGTTCAATATACAGACTCTCTTGAGATTAACTATAATAACAATCGTTTAAGCCTTGTGTCTTTAGTATTAGTAAACAGAGACGATATTAAAAAAGGAAAATATGTAATTAGCGCATTTGTTGATGGTGTTTACTCTGGAAACACAATAATAAAACTAAGATAAACAACGATAATAAGCACAAAACGCAACTAAAAAGTGAAGAGTTTAATTAATTCTTCACTTTTTTCTTTTTCCATACCCTTAGTTTAAATCCTTATTTTATTTTTGCAACATGGCAAAACAAGAAGATCAATTTAAAAAAGTATTATCGCACGCAAAAGAATACGGTTATGTGTTCCAATCATCTGAAATTTATGATGGTTTAAGCGCGGTGTATGATTATGCTCAAAATGGAGTAGAATTAAAGAAAAATATTCGTGATTATTGGTGGAAAGCAATGGTGCAAATGCACGAAAACATTGTAGGTATTGACGCAGCAATACTAATGCACCCAACTACTTGGAAAGCCTCAGGCCACGTTGATGCTTTCAACGATCCTTTAATTGATAATAAAGACTCTAAAAAACGTTATAGAGCTGATGTTTTAGTTGAAGATTTTAGAGAAAAAATCAACGAAAAAATTCAAAAAGATATAACCAAAGCAAAAAAGCGTTTTGGTGATGCTTTTAATGAAGATGAATTTAGAAGTACAAATCCTAACGTTTTAAGACGTCAAAAGCAAATTGACGAAATAACAGTTGAACTAACTAGAGTTCAGGAGGAAAACGACTTAGAAGGGTTTAGAAATTTAATTATAGACTTAGGTATAACATGTCCCGTTTCTGGTTCTAAAAACTGGACAGAAGTTAAGCAGTTTAACCTAATGTTTGGAACGCAACTTGGAGCTTCTGCTGACAGTTCTACAGAAGTATATTTACGACCTGAAACAGCACAAGGTATTTTTGTAAACTTTTTAAACGTACAAAAAACTGGACGTATGAAAATTCCTTTTGGAATTGCACAAACTGGTAAAGCTTTTCGTAACGAAATAGTTGCGCGTCAATTTATATTTAGACAACGAGAGTTTGAGCAAATGGAAATGCAATTTTTTGTAAAACCAGGCACTCAAATGGAATGGTATGAAAAATGGAAAGAAACCCGTTTAAAATGGCATATGTCGTTAGAAATGGGAGAAGAAAACTACCGTTTCCACGATCATGATAAATTAGCTCATTATGCTGATGCTGCTGCTGATATTGAATTTAATTTTCCTTTTGGATTCAAAGAATTAGAAGGAATTCATTCTCGTACTGATTTTGACTTAAGTCAGCATGAAAAGTTTTCTGGTAAAAAACTACAGTACTTCGATCATGAAGACAATACTAGTTATGTTCCTTACGTAATTGAAACTTCAATTGGTTTAGACAGAATGTTCTTAGCTGTTTTCTCTAACTCTTTACAAGAAGAAGAACTTGAAAACGGTTCAACTAGAACAGTTTTAAAATTACCTGCAGTTTTAGCACCTACCAAAGCAGCTATTTTACCATTGGTTAAAAAAGACGGTTTACCAGAAATCGCTCGTAAAATTGTTGACGATTTAAAATGGGACTTTAATGTTGTTTATGATGAAAAAGATGCTGTTGGAAGAAGATATCGTCGTCAAGACGCTGTTGGTACACCTTTCTGTATTACAGTAGACCATGATACTTTAGAAGACAATACTGTTACCATTCGTCATAGAGATACTATGGAGCAAAAACGTGTTAAAATAGAAGAATTAAGCAACATTATTAAACAAGAGGTAGATGTACGTTCTTGGTTACAAAAAATGGAAGCATAAATCTTAAAACGACAAAATAAAGCAAGAATCCTAAACGTAACTGTTTAGGATTTTTATTTTTGCAATAGTAAATAATTTTTTCACATACGAATCTTAATATTAAATAAGGTTTTTAATATTAGATCATAACTAACCGATAAAATAGGGAACAGATGAAAACTGTACTTAAAATATTATTTATCATCTTTTTACTTTGGATGATAACTGGTGCTTATCTTTTAAACACAGAGCACCCTAAAGCACAAATAGTAATGGGTTTAGGAGTTTTATATATGTCATTTATATTAATGCCTTTATTTATTTACCATAGATATAAAGATGGTAAGTACAAAAAGTACGTTATGAACTCTGATAAGGACAAAAAAAAAGCTGAAGATTAATCTTCAGCTTTTTTACTTTATATTTTGCTCACTATTGTAAAGTAGGTGAGTAATTTGTTGGGTAATCATCTGGTTTAGCTAAACCATCTTTACCTATAGTAAAATTAGATCCGTATGTAGCATCAATAGCAGCTAACATTTTATTAGCCATTAATGCATACCCTCTACCAGTTAAATGAACTCCGTCTAAACCGACTAAACCACCAGTTACTAAACTAGTATTCATATTATAATTTCCAAACTCTAACCCAGATGTAGAGGCTTCTTGTAAAATAGCTTTAAAATCTACAAAAGCTAAACCTTTAGCTTCGGCTACCGCTTTAATAGTTGCATTATATGAATCTGTAGCACTCTTAACTCTACTTACTTCATCTTGAGTTAACACCCATTTGTCTTCAAGAGGTAGTGAAACTCCTTCTACAGAAAACATTCCTGCTAACTGTTCTGGTAGACCTTGTAACATTAAAAATTCTACAGAATCAGTATTTACCTCTCCTATTATAGTACTACTTGGTAATACTAATAAATCTTCTTCTGTTGCTTGTCTTGCTTGACCGTAATAAGTACCTAATAAACCTGCTACTTTTTGTAATGTAGTTGCATCAGTAGGTAATCCGAAACTTGCCACAAAAGGAGGGAATGTAGGACTTGCTAATAAAGCGCCAACTATTTGAGCTGTTTTATCTTCTAAAGACTCATCTTTAATTACAACTGCACTTGCAGCATCTGTAGCAAAAACTATTGATCGTTCTGGAACACCAATTGCTTCAAAAACTCCATTAATTGCCCCAAAAACATTATTTAATGTCGGAATTTGTGCTCCAAAATCAGGGTTACTAGGATCTAATGGTGCATAAGGTACTGTAGTAAAGTAAGGTAACGATGTTATATATGGTAAATTAGCTACAACTCCTTTTCTATCTCCTGCTGCTAAAGCGTCTACAGTACTTGAAAAAACTGAAGCAAAAACATTAGAGTTTGTAATATCATTTATTCCATAAGTTGTTGGATCTACATTTCCTGTTTCATTATGATCTTCACCTACACCACCAGCAATAGAATAACCTAAAACATCATTTCCTCCTATTTCAGATAATGTAAAAAATGTTGGTTGTTGCATTAACACATCTTGTATAACACTTGCCATAGGGTTAGATGCCATTCTTACATAATAAGGGTTAGCATTTGGTAAAGCTGCTAATGCTCCATAACCTTCTACTCCTAAATGAAAACTTTTTATTCCTGGCACCCCCATATTACTATAAGGTCCTGCCTGTATATTTCCTATTTCAGTAGTTGGAGTTGCTGATAACCTTGTAGGTCCAGTTCCATTAAAATAAAACCTTGGTTCAGCTTTTTCTACCCCGGCTATTAAAAAACCACCTATGTTATCACTCATTAGAGGCTGTGTAAAATCTCCTCCGCCTACCATAGCAAACTTACTAGCTAATATATTTGGAAAAGAATTTTCTTGAGAAGCTTTAAATAAAGCTCCATCTGAAAAGCCTGCTGTAAAGGAAGCTCCTACAGCGACATAATTAGAAAAATCTACGCTACCAGCCTGCAATGCTACAGTACTTTCTGCTTCTCCTTTAATTTCAGGTAATGTATTATCTACATCACAGGCGGCTAAACCTAGAAATAATGCAGACAAAAAAGTATATTTAATTGTATTTTTCATTGTTTCTTTTTTTAGTTGTTGATAGTCCAAGAAATGTAGTATTGAGAACCTACCGCTCCTACTCCAGGTGCACTTAAGTATTCTTCACCTGTTAAATTAGACCCTCCTACTTTAAACACCGACTTAATTGAAGGAACAGAATAGTTAATTTGAGCATCAAGAACTGTTCTTTCCTCTACAGTACCTTCTAAGAAAGTAGACTGCCAGTAGAACTCATTTTGCCAACGAGCACTTACATTAAATCCAAAGTTTTCAAATAAATTTGTGTGTCCAAATTGCATTTTTACTTTATGTTCTGGCGTATTAAATCCGGCTTCAAAATCAGGGTCAGCAGCTTGATCAAAATCAAACTTAGACCATGTATAGTTTAATCCAACATCAAACCCATTAAATACCTTCGTGTTTAATCCTAAACCTACTCCATAAGAATCTACATCAACTGTTGAATTAGTTTTTACACTAAATGTTCTAACTAAATCTCTATTCGTTAAGTTACCTACGGTTACTGGTGTATTTGGATCTACCAATACAACTACATCTTTATTAGAAATAAAGTCAGAATACATATTATAGTATGTACTAAAATCAATAGACAACTTATTTTCTCCTAAAGGAACTGCTGCACGATAACCAACTTCAAAAGATTTTACTTTTTCTGGCTCTACTAAATCTGTAGTTGCCAAAGTAGGATTTCCGTTTGCTATAGAGTTAGCAGAATAACCTCTATCAAATACATCTTGTCCTGTTAAAACAAAACTTCCTGTTGTTGTAATTGCTGGTGCAGAAAAACGCCCAATATTATCTGGAGCTGTTCCTAAAATAAATCCTGCTCCTGTTGCTAAACCTATATATTGGTCTTGCGTTGTTGGATTACGGAAACCTGTTTGGAAAGACGCTCTAAAGTTATGGTTTTTGTTTTCTCCTGCTGCATAAGCTAAAGAAACTCTAGGTGTAACGTTTCCATCAAAATTATCAGACTTATCATAACGAATAGACCCTGTAAATTTTAAACGATCATCCATCATTTTTTTCTGAATTTGAGTATATAATCCATACTCTCCATATTTAATTGGACCGTCACTATCAGTATAAATAGTTCCATAAGAGTTTAATCTATATTGTCTATATGAACCTCCTACTTGAACCTCTGCCCAATCGATATAATCACGTAAGTTTAAGTTACCATCTGCATGATAGTAGCTTGTATTATCTCTAAACTTTGACCCTGTTAATAAATCTGGGTCAGCTGTTACTTCATTAAATAATCTTGTAAACTCAGCAGAACCCGGTTCTGGTCTTCCACTATCAGCTACTGCTCTTGCCGCTGCATGATTAGAAGCAGGAACACCTGGTATAGCACCTAAGTATGCTGCTGCATATTGTCCAAACCAATCTGTGTTAGATTTCCATTTGCTATTAATATTAATTGCAGCAAAACGAGTATCATAAGAATCACCTGCATCTTCTCCTGCATAATACCCTCTTATGAAGAAGTTTTTACCTCTTACTTCTAATTTATGTTGCTCCATAAAGAAGTTAGCTAAATTGTAACGGTTTTGTCCTTGATAGATAGTATTACCTCTACCGTATTTAGAATTCCAAATAATTTCAACACGGTCATTACCTAGAGGGCGGTAATGAATAGCTCCATTGAATTTTACACTTTTAGCTTCGTTAGACATTAAGTCTACTTCTCTATATCCTGTTCTACTAACTTTTCCAATAGCTCCTCCTAAATCAACAGAAACCTCATCTCCATATACATTTGCACCATCATAGTTAGGATCATCATTATGACTCATTCCTGGAATGTATGTACCTCCAATACCTGTTGTATTTCTATAATCAGTTGCATGCCATTCTTCTCCTTTCAAATAAGAAAAGCTAGCTTTAACTGCAAAGTAATCATCAAAAGCATGTGCCATTTTAATTGTAGCATCATAATATCCATTATCTCCTGCTGCTTCTTGACTAGTTAAGCCAGTTTTTAAACCAACACTAATACCTTGTTCATTAAATGGGTTTTCACTACGCATTAACATAATACCGTTAAATGCATTAGCCCCATATAAAGCTGAAGCTGCTCCTGGTAAAATTTCAACACTTTTTACATCTACTTCAGAAATTCCTAATAAGTTTCCAATAGCAAAGTTAAGTGCTGGAGAAGCGTTATCCATACCATCAACTAACTGTACAAAACGCTCATTACCAAACGTAGCAAAACCACGTGTGTTTACTGTTTTAAATGTTAAACCTCCTGAGTTGATATCAACTCCTTTTAAATTTTCTAATCCATCGTAATATGAAGCAGAAGCTGTATTCTTAATCGCTCTAGAATCAAAACGTTCAATTGTTACAGGTGATTCCATAACACGTTCTGGAGTTCTCGAAGCCGATACAACTACCTCATCTAAAGATGTTGCATTTTCTGTTAAGCTAACCTCAACAACTTGGTTGTTTTTTGTTATCTCAACTGTTTTTGTTTGATACCCTAAAGAAGAAATTTCAATGGTAAACGGAGGGATATCTGTTACCGTCATTGTAAACTTACCATCAAAATCGGTAGACGTTCCTACTGCTTTTCTCGAAACTTTAATGTTTGCTCCCGGTAGTGGCCCACCAAGCGAAGCATCATTAACCGTACCTGTAATGGTAGTTTGAGCAACCATCATTGCCGTACCAAATAGCACAAATGCAACAAGTAATAGTTTTTTCATCATAATGTAAAATAATTTGTTAACTGTAGTGCAAAATACAATTTTTTTTCATTTGCGAAATATTTACCCTCTTTTTTTGTAATTATAGTAATTATAAAGACAAAAACTTACCAAAAACTAATTTTATATTTTATTTCTTAATTTATTATTTATCATCTTATACAAATTGTATTTTTGCCTAAACTTATTAGTAGTCTTGGAAATTATACATTCTATTTTTGATCTTACCCCTTCTCAAAAAACAATGGTCACCATCGGTACTTTTGATGGAGTGCATATTGGGCATCAAAAAATTATTGAGAAACTAGTTAGTGAAGCAAAAGCTAGTAATAAAAAATCGGTATTGCTAACATTTTTTCCTCACCCAAGGATGGTATTACAAAAAGATGTTTCCATTAAACTAATAAATACTATTGATGAAAGAGCTCAACACCTCGAAAAATTAGGATTAGATTATTTAATTATTCATCCTTTTAGTAGAGAATTTTCAAGACTTACCGCTTTAGATTTTGTTCGTGATATTTTAGTAAACCAACTGAATATATCTAAATTGATTATTGGTTACGATCATCATTTTGGAAAAAATAGAGAAGGTAATATTGAACAATTAACTGAGTATTCTCACTTATATGATTTTACTGTTGAAGAAATTCCTGCCCAAGACATTGACGAAGTCTCAGTTAGTTCTACCAAAATTAGAAAAGCCCTTGCTAACGGACATTTAAAAACTGCTAATAATTACTTAGGGTATAACTTTTCACTTACTGGAAAAGTTGTGAATGGAAAACAGCTAGGTGGAAAAATAGGTTTTCCTACCGCAAATATTGACATACCTGAAGATTATAAGTTAATTCCTAAAACAGGTGTTTATATAGTAAAGTCTACTATTGATAACACTACTGTTTATGGAATGATGAATATTGGTAATCGACCAACAGTTGATGGAGAGCATCAAACAATTGAAGTACATTATTTCAATTTTAACCAAAATTTATATGGTAAAGAGTTAACTATTGAGCTACTTTACTATTTAAGAGACGAACAAAAGTTCGATTCTGTTTCTGGCTTAATTTCTCAATTAAAAAAAGACAAGCAAAATTCAATGCTCTTTTTAAAAAGTTACGCCAAAGTCTAACCTTAAAATCATACTCAAAGCCCCCCGGTTTCAAATAGCTTTAGAATTAGTATTATTGACGTAACTGCATACAAAGTTAATTTTTTTAAAACCCACATAATGACAAGTATGTCATTATGTATTTCATATGTTTTTAAGATTTTGTATCGAAAAAGAATAATGCTGTCAAAAAATGAGGTAACCTTAAAAAAGGTGGCCCTTTGCGTAAAAACTTTAAGAGAAGAGTATCATATTACTTCAAATGAGTTTTATATTGATACTGGAATACATTTGGCAAGAATAGAACAAGGAAAAACAAATGTCACTATTACCACTCTTCAGAAAATATGTGATTATTTCAACATTACTTTATCTGACTTCTTTATGATGCTCGAAGAAATTTAGTACACAAAACACATTGCTTAAGTCTATAGCTTCTTTTATCTTTGCTTTTCTTAAAAAATTAAAAAGATGTTACAGGTTCAGTTTATTAGAGAAAACAAACAAACTGTTTTAGACGGATTAGCAAAACGTAATTTTGCTGATGCCGAAACAATTATTGAAGAAGTATTAACTGCTGATGAAACGCGTAGAGCTACACAAGTTTCTTTAGATAATGTCTTAGCTGAATCGAACAAAATATCCAAAGAAATTGGGGGACTTTTTAAGTCTGGAAAAGTTGAAGAAGCAAATCAACTTAAAGCAAAAACAGGTGAATTAAAAGAGCAATCTAAACAATTAACAGAAGAATTAAACTCTGCTGCTGATAAGTTAAACGAATTGTTGTACCAAATCCCTAATATTCCTCATCCTTCTGTAAAAGCAGGAAAAAGTGAAGAGGATAACGAAGAAATTTTTAAAGAAGGAATTATTCCTGATTTAGGAGAAAAAGCATTACCTCACTGGGAATTAGCGAAAAAGTATGATATTATTGATTTTGATTTAGGTGCCAAAATTACGGGTGCTGGTTTTCCTGTGTATAAAGGAAAAGGAGCTCGTTTACAACGTGCTTTAATTAATTACTTCTTAGATAAAAACACAGCAGCTGGATATAACGAGGTACAAGTTCCTCATTTAGTAAATGAAGCTTCAGGTTTTGGTACAGGTCAATTACCTGACAAAGAAGGACAAATGTATCATGTAACTGGAGATAACTTATACTTAATCCCTACCGCTGAAGTTCCAGTAACTAATATGTTTAGAGGTGATTTAGTAAAAGAAGCTGATTTACCTATTGCAGTTACAGGCTATACTCCTTGTTTCCGTCGTGAAGCTGGAAGTTATGGAGCTCATGTTCGTGGATTAAATCGTTTACACCAATTTGATAAAGTTGAGATTGTTCGTGTTGAACACCCTGACAATTCATATAATGCTTTAAATGGAATGGTTGAACATATCAAAGAAATTTTACGTGAGCTAAAATTACCATACCGTATTTTACGTCTTTGTGGTGGAGATACAGGGTTTACCTCTGCCCTTACATTTGACTTTGAATTATATTCTACAGCTCAAGAACGTTGGTTAGAAATTAGTTCTGCTTCAAACTTTGAAACTTTTCAAGCAAATCGTTTAAAGTTACGTTTTAAAAACAAAGAAGGAAAAAGTCAATTAGTACACACTTTAAACGGAAGTTCTTTAGCATTACCTCGTGTACTTGCTGGTATTTTAGAGAATTATCAAACTGAAAACGGAATTAAAATTCCTGAAGTATTAGTTCCTTATTGTGGTTTTGATATGATTGATTAATCAATCTTAAATATAAAAATGAAAAAATCCCAAGCCTCAATTACGATGCTTGGGATTTTTAATTAATCAATCCCCATTGAAAAAAATATGTTTAGTTGGCAACTACCGCTACCATTAATCTCTTGTACTTATTCATTTCTAGCAATGCTTCAAAATATTGAGTTATTTGACCTTTTCTCATAAACTCATTTGCATTCTGCTTTGCTATTTCATATTGTGTCGTAAAGTTTCTCATAGTTTACATTGTTTAGTTGTTTTACTAATAAGACAAAGTTCGTGCCAAAATGTTACACTGCTTTTCAAAAAAGCACCTCTTTTAATAGTATTTTAACAATTATCTTCTGTATTTTTGATAGACAAAACCCTCTTAACTGAATTAAGCACAAAAACACAACGCTTAAAATTTTCAAAATGAAAAAAGCCATTATTTTATTTAATTTACTGATTTTAAGTTTGTTTTGCCAAGCACAGCAAAACGAATTTATCATTGCTGAAAATTATTTTAGAAATAATGAATATGAAAAGGCAATTCAGTTATATAAAAGATTATACGATCAAAGCCCATATAACACAACTTATTTAAAAAAGTTAATCACTTGTTATCAGGAGACAGAACAATTTACTACTGCTGAAAATTTACTCACTCAAAAACTAAAAGAAAAACCTAATTTATCTTACTTATATGTAATTCTAGGTTATAATAGTGAACGACAAGAAAAAATAGAAGACGCTAATAAATATTATCAAAAAGCAATCGAATCCATCAATAAAAAAGCAAATTACGGTTCTTTAATCGCTGGCTTGTTTAAAAACTATAGTAAATTAGATTTAGCTATTGAAGCTTTTAATAAAGTAATGGAAATTAACCCAAAAGCTAATTATGGGTTTCAATTGGCACAAATTTATGGTGAAAAAGGAGATTTTGAACAAATGTTCAAATCATACATTGATTTGGTTGACAAAAATAGTGGCTACCTCAACAATGTAAAACGTTATGCTGGTAAATATTTAACTGATGATAGCGAAGATGAGAACAATGTTTTATTCAAAAAAGCACTATTACGAAAATCTATAAGTAACCCTAAAGACATTTGGAATGATTTACTTTCTTGGTTATTTATTAGGCAAAAACAATACAGCAAAGCCCTTATTCAAAACAAGGCATTACTTGCAAGAGACCCTGATAATTTAGGTAAAATTAATGATTTAGGTAAAATATCTCTAGAGAACAAAGACTACGAAACTGCAAAAGAGTGTTTTGATCTTATTATTGAAAAAACGAATTACCCTAGAGACAAGTTTAAAGCTATAAATAACAACCTTAAAATAGCAATTGAGACAAAACAACCTGATGTAGATGAGCGTTTTAATGCTATTTTTAAAGAATATGGAATTAACTCCAAAACACTTTTCACACAAATAGAGTACGCTAATTATTTAACGTTTACAAAAAACACCCCACAAGAAGCATCTGTTATTTTAAAAAATGCCTTAAATTTTACCAATTCAAAGTTTATAAAAGCAACTATAAAACTTAAGCTTGGTGATGTTTTTGTATATATGGGTAAATTTAACAAAGGATTAATTTATTTTTCTCAAGTTCAAACGCTATTTAAAAACAATTATATAGGTCAAGAAGCCCGCTTTAAAGTAGCACAAGCTTCTTATTTTAAAAATGATTTTACTTGGGCAAAGGCTCAACTAAAAGTTTTAAAAGGATCAGCAACACAACTTATTGCTAACGATGCTGCCGATTTGTTCTTGACAATTTCAGATAACGAGCCTAAAGATAGTATTGGTACTGGTTTAAAAGAGTATGCCAAAGCTGACCTGTTAGCTTATCAAAATAAAAATGACGAAGCAATTGCTATTTTAAGTACTATAATTGCTAATTACGGTGGGCAATCTATTGAAGATGAAGCATTATTTAAACAAGCTCAACTATTTGTTAAAAAGAAACAATATGATGAAGCCATTTTAAATTATGCCAAGATAACTGCCTTGGATAAAGAAGGAATTTATGTTGACGATGTATATTATCACATGGCTGAATTATATAACAATGAATTAAATAATCCAGAAAAGGCTAAAGAATACTATCAAAAGATTATTTTTGACCACCCATCGAGTATCTACCTAGTAGAAGCCCGAAAAAAGTTTAGAAAATTAAGAGGAGACGACATTTAAAAAACTGAAGATGTTCCTTTTACTTCATTTTTAAAATTAAAAATATGTACATATACAACGTAACAATAAATATAGACGAAAGTATACATGCTGAATGGTTAACTTGGATTGAAAGCCATATACCTGAAGTATTAGCAACAGGACACTTTTTAAGTGCTAAAATGACACAAGTGTTGGTTGAAGAAGAAATGGGAGGTATTACCTACTCTATTCAATATACCGCTAAAACACGTGAAGATTTAGACAACTATTATAAACATAGTGCAGACAAACTACGTAACGACGGATTAAAAAAATTTGCTGATAAAATGCTAGCTTTCCGTACTGAATTAAAAGTAGTAAATGAGTTTTTCCCTACAGTAAATAGTAATTAGTTAAGACCCAAAACCAAGATTCTAAACGTATTACGTATAGAAAAATCTATTAAACTGAATCTATGACCGTAAGAGCAAAAAAACATTTAGGACAACATTTTTTAAACGATGAAAACATCGCTAAGAAAATTTCCGATTCGTTAACCGAAAAAGGATACGATGACGTATTAGAAATTGGTCCTGGTATGGGAGTTCTAACTAAATATTTGTTAGAGAAAAAACCAAAAGTTACGGTAATGGAGTTAGATTCAGAGTCAGTAACCTATTTACAAGAAACATTTCCTGTTGAGCACATAAAACTAAATACTTCAAAAGAAAAGTTTACCATTATTGAAGGTGATTTTTTAAAGAAAGATTTCACTGAAATTTTCAAAAATCAGCAAGTAGCAATTATCGGGAACTTTCCATACAACATTTCATCACAAATTGTTTTTAAAGCTATTGAAAACCGCGAATTTGTTCCAGAATTTTCAGGAATGTTTCAAAAGGAAGTTGCTCAGCGAATTGCTGAAAAAGAAGGAAGTAAAACTTACGGAATACTCTCGGTATTAACGCAAGCTTTTTATGATGCTGAATACTTATTTACCGTACCTCCTTCTGTATTCAATCCACCGCCAAAAGTAGATTCTGGAGTTATTAGACTTATCAGAAAAGAAAACTACACACTTCCTGTTGATGAAAAATTATTTTTTAGAGTGGTAAAAACAGCTTTTAATCAACGAAGAAAAATGTTACGTTCCAGTTTAAAATCTTTTAATCTTTCGGATACCTTAAAAGAAGACCCTATATTTGCGATGCGTCCGGAACAGTTGTCGGTGCAAAAATTCATTGAGTTGACACAAAAGATAGCTCAAAACAATAGTTAAGAGTCCTTTTTTAGATAAGAACAAGTCTTCTTTTTGAATTAGATTTCAACATATTCAAAACCTCGATTATCGAGCAAAATTGCAAGCAATGGCATTAGAAATCACAAAAGACTTATTAGAAAACGTAAAAGAACTGATTCAGCAACAAAAAGACACAGCTCTTTCTGAGGTTTTTTCAGATATTCACTACGCTGATATTGCTGAAGTTTTAGATGAACTTACTTTTGAAGAAGCAGTTTACATTATACGTTTATTAGATAGTGAAACAACTTCGGATGTATTAATGGAAGTTGATGAAGAAGTTCGTGAAAAAGTTTTTGAACAACTATCTGCCAAAGAAATTGCCGAAGAGGTTAATGAACTTGATACCGATGATGCTGCCGATGTTATTGCTGAACTTCCTGAAGAACGAAAACAAGATGTAATTCGAAAAATTGAAGACCGTGAACATGCTAAAGAAATTGTAGAATTACTACGATATGATGAAGATTCTGCTGGTGGATTAATGGCAAAAGAGCTTGTAAAAGTAAATGAGAATTGGAATGTACTTACCTGTGTTAAAAAAATGCGTCAGCAAGCAGAAGAGGTTACTAGAGTTCATTCTATTTATGTGGTTGATGATGAAGGTAAGTTAAAAGGGCGTTTATCGTTAAAAGACTTGTTAATGGCTTCTACTCGTTCTAAAATTTCGGATGTTTATATTCCTAAAGTAGATTTTGTTCATGTACACGATGAAGCGGAAGACGTAGCTAACATTATGCGTAAATATGACTTAGAAGCTATTCCTGTTGTGGATGAATTAGGTGTTTTAGTGGGTAGAATTACTATTGATGATATTGTTGATGTAATTAAAGAGGAAGCTGAAAAAGATTATCAATTAGCAGCAGGTATTACCCAAGATGTTGACTCTGAAGATAGCATTTTACAGTTAACCCGAGCTCGATTACCATGGTTGTTCCTAGGTTTAATTGGAGGTATTGGAGCTGCAAGAATTATGGGCTTTTTTGAAGGTGCATTAGAAGAAAATGCTATTCTTTTTATGTTTACACCTCTTATTGCAGCTATGGCTGGTAATGTTGGGGTACAATCTTCAGCAATTATTGTACAAGGTTTAGCTAACGATGATGTAAAAGGAAGTGTTACTAATAGGTTATTAAAAGAAATGTCTTTAGCCGCTGTAAATGGGCTTGTTTTGGCTGTTATCTTGTTTTTCTTTATTTGGATTTGGAAAGGAGATATAACAATTGCCTCTGCTATTTCATCTTCGTTATTTACGGTAATTATTGTAGCTGGTTTGGTGGGTACTTTTATTCCATTATTTTTAGATAAAAGAGGTATTGACCCTGCAATTGCTACTGGACCATTTATTACAACGAGTAATGATATTTTTGGGATTTTAATCTATTTTTGGATAGCAAAAATGATTATTGGCTTTTAATCTAGCGATTCTACTTTCTCAATCAGGTTATCAATCTTACTTTCAGGAATAAATCCTTTTAGCATTAACACAGCACCAAAAACGATTAATAACACTCCCATTCCACGTTTTATTCGATAAATAACTAATGGGGTTAACCTACTCTTAAGTTGTTTAGCTAGTAATATTTTTCCTAAATCTGTAATTGCGTAACCTGCTATTACAGTACCAAAATACCAAACCAAATACTTCGGATTCATATCATACGTTGGTCCTATAACCACAATTAATCCCAGCCAAAAAGCTAATACTCCTATGTTTATAAAATTTAAGAAAAAGCCTTTAAAAAGGAGTTTTAAATAATTATTACTTACAGGTAAAACAACATCGGGAGCTTTTGCTTCTTTCTTATTGTTTTTATCTAAATAAGTAATTAATCCATAAACAATTAGTACCAACCCTCCGATAAGAAATAAACGCGGATCATCTTTTATTTTTTCTAGCAGACTCCTACTTCCAAAATAAGCTATTAACATAAAAGAGATGTCTCCTAAGATTACACCCACATCAAAGGCTATAGCTGCTCTAGCTCCTTTTAAAATACTGGTTTTAATCAGCATAAAAAACACGGGGCCTATCATAAAAGCCATGAAAACACCTACAAAAAATGCGTTTTTAAAGTCGTAAAAATCCATTCTATAAAGTTACGATTTTACCTAAACATCGTCAAAATCTACCACTATTTTCTGTGTAGTTGGGTGTGCTTGACATGTAAGTATTAAACCCTCTTCTAATTCGTCATCAGTTAAAATAGAGTTTTTTGCCATTACAGCTTTTCCTTCCGTAACTTTTGCTATACAACTACTACAAACTCCTCCTTGACAAGAATATGGAGCGTCTAACTTGTTGCGTAAAGAAGCTGCTAAAACCGTATCGGTTTTCTCCATCATAAAAGTGTGTTCTTCATCATCTAACACTACTTTAATCTCTGATTTTCCATCAGGAATATTTAATGCTGCTTCTTCATCTGAAATGGTAGCGGTAAATAATTCAAAATAAATGTCTCTTTCATCAAAACCATCTTCTTGAAGTGTGTTAGAAACTGTTTGAATCATTTCTTCAGGACCGCATAAATATGCAGAATTAAAAGAAATATCCTTGTGAATATTATTTACAAAATAATTTACATGTCCTTTATCGATTCTACCAAATTTGCAGTCAGTTCTTACTTCTTGACTAAACACATAGTGTAAGTTTAATTGAGAAGAATACTTTTCAGCTAACTCATTTAACTCATCATAAAAAATTGTGCTTTCTGCTTTTTTATTTCCAAAAACTAGTGTAACTGTTGAAGTAGGTTCATTCTCTAGCACCGTTTTTACCATTGATAAAACTGGAGTAATTCCACTTCCTGCGGCAAAAGCAAGATAGTTTTTTTGTGCTTGAGGCTCTAAAATAAATTTACCTTCTGGTTCAGAAACCTCTAAATAAGTATCTTCTTTTAGCTTAGTAGTTGCATAGGTTGAAAATTTTCCATGATCAACTGCTTTTACAGCAACTTTAATTTGCTTACTGTTTGGAGAAGCACAAATAGAATAAGCTCTTCTTATTTCCTTATCGTCTAAGATAGCTTTTATGGTAATATATTGACCAGCAACAAAAGTGTAGTTATCTTTTAGTTCTGCTGGAATATCAAATAAAATAGATACAGCATCTGCCGTTTCTTTTATTATTTTTTCTATACGTAGTTTATGAAATGTAGACATTTGATCTTTTTAAAGAGTTACAAAAATAAGAAACTCAAGAAGAAGAAAAGTTAGGGTTTTTATAAAAAATATATACAAGAGTTTTATACATAAGAAAATTATGTATATTTGTATACCTAAAATTCTTAGGTATAAGAAAACTCATAATTATGGGAAACCAAAAACTATACAAAGGATCATTACAGACTATTATTTTGAAGTTATTAGCTCAAAATGATAAAATGTACGGATATGAAATCACTCAAAAAGTAAAAGAACTTACTAAAGGAGAATTAAAAATTACTGAAGGAGCTTTGTATCCTGCATTACATAAGTTAGAAGCTGAAGGTCTACTAGATGTTGAAGTAGCCAAAGTAGGAAATCGTTTACGTAAATATTACAAGCTTACTGAAAATGGTACTAAAGAAACCGCAAATCGTCTTTCAGAAATGCAAGAGTTTTTAAACACCATGCAACAATTGGTAAACCCTAAGTTTAGTTTCGAATAAAAATATATCGCTATGGAATTAACAAAAGAACAAATACAAAGAGTAGAAAAGTATCTTGATGTAAAAAAAATAAACTATATAGATGTTAGAGTTGAAGTTCTCGACCATATCCTTTCAGAATTAGAAAACGATATAGATAAAAATTTTTCGTTTGAAAATACTTTTAGTAACACCATTAAAAAATGGAATACTCTTTTACAAAGCTCTTCTAGTGTTTATTTAGGCTATGCCTATGTAAAGCCGAAAATTGTGATTGATAAAATGAAAAAATATGGTAGACCACATGTTATTAAAATATGGGGGACTATTGCTTTAATGTTTTTATTACTTAGTTCAAAACTAGAAGTAACTACTTCACATGCGCAAACAATAAACTTTTTTGCAAAACTTTTTATCTATACTGTATCTTTTATTATTAGTTTAGGCTACATCGTAATATGGCAATCAAAACAAAAAACATCCTATCGTTTTCTTTTTGAATCGCAAGTATTACCTTATATACTTTTACCCCTGATGCTTTTCGGTGATTTTCTTACTGAAAAGGGTAATCTTGACCTTGTTCAAATGGTAATGCTACTATTTAGTGCTTTTACTGTACAACTAGGTATAAAGCTATATAAAAACCACTTCTTATCTGTAAAAAAATATGCTTACAAATGGAATTAACAAAAGAACAAATACAAGAAATTGACAACTATATTGCTGCATGTGGTATTAAATTTTATGATGTAAAAGCTGAATTAGTAGATCATTTTGCCTCAATTTTAGAAGAACGTCTAGAAATAGAACCTAAATTAGATATTCATAAAGCTATTATAGAAGAACATAAAAAATTTAGTGACCAAGGCTTTAAAAAACTATTAAAAACAAAAGCTGATACTGTTCGCAAACGCTTTTATAAGCTGACTTTTTTACACCTTCAATCATTCTTTAAACTACCTAAAGTATTAATTACGGTAGCTCTTTTTTTTATATTTAAAGAACTAATGAATCTTTTTGAAAACAAAGAATACTTCTTCGATTTGCTCAGTGGGATTGGTCTTTTAATAATTGTACAATTATTAATCCGTATTTCTATTGAATTTGGTAATCAAAGAGAACGCTTTAATCGAAAGGAACATTTTTTAGTACTCAATAAGTCAGATATGTTTTTACAACTTATTAATACTCTTTTTATCTTTTTTAACAGCAGTGTTACTTTTAGAAATAACCAGAGCTTTACTAATACTAATTATAATTTAATTCATTTAGGAGTATTTGTTTTATTGCTACTTTTTTATTGGTCAGGTGAATATGTATTTTATAAAAACAAACAAACTGTAAAAAAACAATATCCTCACGTATTGGTATAAGCTAATGGAATTAACCAAAGAACAAATTAAAAAAATAGACCTTTTTTTAGAAGGAATAGGAATTGAATATATAGATATTCGTTTTGAAATGGTAGATCATATTGCTACTGAAATTGAAAATAACATTGACGATACTACTACTTTTTTTGAGTATAATGGCTTTCAAACTCCTTTCATAAAATATATGCTTAGCAGAAAAAAGGAATACTTCGAAAGCTATAAAAAGCAAAAAAGAAGAGCTCTTTGGTTTAATATAAAAAAAACACTAGTTACTGTTTTCAAAGAGTCTATAAAACCTATCAACTTTATAGCTATTTTACTCTTTTTATTTGCTATTAACCTCCTAGAGAAGTTCAGTCTAAAATATACAAGTGAAGTTGTTTTTATTTCATTTTTTCTTACTTTCTTTTACTTTACAATAAAATTTAATCAGTTTAAAAAGAAATTTGGAGACGTTAAGATTATTCATGCTTATACATCTATTTTAATGTTTAACTACATTATCTCTTTTCACTTTCCCGGAATTACTCCCATTTTTAGTGAAGGTAATTATTCACCTTTTCTTCTATATAAATGTGTTACAGCTCTAATTATTAATTTTTTAGTTTTTAAGTGTTTTCTAAATGAAAAAACAAATATTCAAAAACGCCTTAAAAACTTAGCTTAATTACTATGGAATTAACCAAAGAGCAAATAAAAAAAATAGATACTCATCTAAAAACAAGAGGAATAAAATATTGGGATTTGCGTATCGAAATGGTAGACCATGTTATTTCTGATATTGAAGAAAACGCAACAACAAACGACTTTAAAGTAGAATTGGAAAAATCTCTTAAAAAATTAAGTTGGCACGAAAATTTAAGGAAGGAAAATCAAGAAGGCTGGAAAAATGTAAACGGAAAATACAGAAAAAGCTATGTAAAAGAAATTATACGTTTTTTTAAATCTCCTAGAACTCTTTTTATATATAGTATAATCACTCTTCTATATTACTCCATTTCAAAACAACTAAGTTTTGATAGCTTTAAAAAAATAAGCCTAGCTGTTTTCTTAATTCCTTCAATTCTATTTCTTTTTATCTCCTTAAAACAACTATCTAAAAAATATGGGAGATCTGTAAATTTAGATTATGGTATGTTCTACTTTTCATTTCCTTATTTAATAATCAGTCTTCCTTTACAATTAAGTAAGGAATTGCCAGAAAATTCTCAAAAATTGATTAGTATTTTCTTGTTATCGCTTTTTTGGGTACTAAATTATACTGGATACAAAGTTTTTAGAACTGCCTTTACAAAAATTGAGAAAATAAAAAAAGAATTAGCTATATGAAACTAACCGACCAACATATAGAACAATTATACAGGTTTACCCGTCAACATTTTGTTGAGCATTATGATGTACAAACCGAGTTAGTAGATCATCTTGCTAACGATATTGAGCAAATTTGGGAAGAAAACCCAACACTCACTTTTGAGCAAGCTAGAGAAAACTCGTTTAAAAAATTTGGTATGTTTGGATTTATGACCGTGGTAGAAAAAAAACAAAAACAACTGGGAAAAAAGTACCGAAAAATTATATGGAGCTACCTAAAATAATTTTAACTGTAAGTTCTGTTTTTATCTTTTATTTTTTATTCCAAATACCATATTATGGAAAGTATTTCTTCTATAGTTTAGACGTTTTCTTTTTCCTTTTTATAATAATTAGATGTCAATTTTTAATCAAGCAACAAAAGCAGCGAGTAATAGAAACTGGTAAAAACTGGTTATTAGAAGATATTATTTTTAAAATGGCATCTTCTAACTTTATTGTCTTTTTTTGTAATGTGTATAATATTTTTCGATTAGCAGAACTGATGCATAGAAAAGAGTTCACACTTCATATTTCTGTCTTTTCGGTTCTTTTAATATTAGTGTCTTACATCACTTTAGAGTTAATCCCTAAAAAGTCAAAAGAACTTCTCGAAGAACATTATCTAGAATATAAACTAGCAAATAAGTAAAAACTACTTTTTACCTTCAACAACAATAACAATTTCACCTTTCGGTGGTTTTTCAGTATAGTATGCTAACACTTCTTTTACACTTCCTCGTTTGGTTTCTTCAAATAATTTTGTTAGTTCTCTAGAAACAGATATTTGTCTATCCTCTCCAAAATACTCTGCAAAATTTGCTAAGGTTTTTAATAATTTATGTGGACTCTCATAAAAAATCATGGTGCGAGTTTCTTCCGCTAAAAATTTTAATCGTGTTTGACGTCCCTTTTTTACAGGTAAAAAGCCTTCAAAAACAAATTTATCATTTGGTAATCCAGAGTTTACCAACGCTGGTATAAATGCAGTAGCGCCTGGTAAACATTCTACATCTACCCCATTCTGTATACACGCCCTAGTTAATAAAAAACCAGGATCTGAAATTGCGGGAGTTCCTGCGTCAGAAATTAACGCAAATGTTTCACCACTTTGCAAACGTTTTACAATTGTTTCTACTGTTTTATGCTCATTATGCATATGGTGCGATTGCATTGGTGTGGCAATATCATAATGCTTTAACAGTTTTCCACTTGTACGTGTATCTTCAGCTAAAATATAGTCTACTTCTTTTAAAATATTTAGTGCTCTTAGCGTAATATCTTCTAAATTTCCAATCGGTGTAGGTACCAAATACAGTTTACTCATACAACAAAGCTACAACAAAGTTTTCTTACATTTGTCCTATGCCAAAAAAGCTGTTAAAAAATATTGATTTCCCTTCAGATGTAAGGAAGTTAACACCTGAAAAGCTTCCGCAATTAGCGAAAGAATTGCGTGAATTTATTATTGATGTAGTTTCTACAAAAGAAGGTCATTTAGGTGCGAGTTTAGGTGTCGTTGAACTCACTATTGCACTACATTATTTATTTGATACTCCAAACGATTTATTAGTTTGGGATGTTGGGCATCAAGCCTATGGGCATAAAATTTTAACCGGAAGAAAAAACGTTTTTCATACTAATAGACAGTTTGATGGTGTTTCAGGATTTCCAAAACGCTCAGAAAGTGAGTATGACACTTTTGGTGTAGGACATTCTTCTACCGCTATTTCAGCAGCTTTAGGGATGGCAATTGCCTCGAAATTACAAGATATTGAAAAACATCATATTGCTGTTATTGGCGATGCTTCTATCGCTAGCGGAATGGCTTTTGAAGCTTTGAATCATGCAGGAGACACGAATGCAAATTTGTTAGTTATTCTAAATGACAATGCGATTGGTATTGATCCATCGGTAGGTGCTTTAAAAGATTATTTAACAAAAATTAAAGCTCCTCGATTAGAAATCGAACAACACAATATTTTTGAAGCCTTAAACTTTGATTATTCTGGACCTATTGACGGACATAATTTTGAAGAGTTGTTACGTGAACTAGAACGCTTAAAAGGTGTTCAAGGTCCTAAGTTTTTACACGTAATAACTACAAAAGGGAAAGGGTTACGACAAGCTGAACAAGACCAAGTAAGGTATCATGCTCCTGGGAAGTTTGACAAAGTTTCTGGAGATGTCCTACCTAAAGAAGCAAGCAAATACACTAAATTTCAAGATGTTTTTGGGAAAACTATAGTTGAACTAGCGCAGCAAAACGAAAAAATTGTAGGAATTACACCTGCTATGTTAACTGGAAGTTCCTTAAAGTTTATGATGCAAGAGTTTCCTGATAGAACATTTGATGTAGGTATTGCCGAACAACATGCAGTAACTTTAGCGGCTGGTATGGCTACACAAGGACTAGTTCCGTTTTGTAATATTTATTCTACCTTTTTACAACGTGCATACGACCAAGTAATTCACGATGTAGCCTTACAAAACTTACCTGTAATTTTTTGCTTAGATAGAGCTGGGTTAGTAGGTGAAGATGGAGCCACACATCACGGTGTTTTTGATTTGGCTTATTTACGTTGCATTCCTAACCTAATTGTATTTGCTCCTCGCAATGAAATTGAGCTACGTAACATGATGTTTACCGCACAACAGGGTCTTGAACATCCGATAGCTATTAGGTATCCCAGAGGGAAAGGCAAATTAGAGCAATGGCAACTTCCATTCGAAACCATAGAAGTTGGAAAAGGAACCTGTTTAAAAGAAGGAACTCAAATTGCAGTGTTATCTATTGGAACAATAGCTGATAATGTCTCAGAAGCAATAAATCAGTTTGAAAACAACAAATCCATTGCACATTACGACCTATGTTTTGTAAAACCTTTAGACAAGCAACTTTTAGACACTATTTTCAATAAATTCGAGACTATTATTACTGTTGAAGATGGCACTATCAAAGGTGGATTTGGAAGTGCTGTGTTAGAATATGCTTCCGAAGTAAACTATCAAGGAAAAATTAAACTTTTAGGAGTTCCTGATGAGTTTATCCATCATGGTACGATTCAACAGTTGCAAGAAGTATGTGGAATTGATACAATCTTCATTCAAAAAGTAATTAAAAGTCTACTATAAAAGAAAAGCGAACCAAATTGGTTCGCTTTTCAACTCTTTATTTCAAAGTTTATTTCTTCATTGTCTTTTCAGAAAGTTTCTTTTGTCCTAGTTCATCATATATTTCAACAATGTAAATTGAGTTGCTTGAAACTGTAGAAACATCTATCGAATTATTAATTACAGGTGCTTCTATTACTTTTCTTCCTGATACGTCTATTATTTTTGCGATCCACAAAACTGTATTTTTTCCTCCTTTAATATAAATCCTATCAACAGCTGGATTGGGATAAATACTCATTTCTGAGGTTTTTCTTTCTTCTATTTTTTTACTTCTTAATTGCTCCTTTGCAGAAGTAGAAGTATTTAAACAAACTTGTTTGGTTTCAGAAGAGCCAAAGCTTCCTCCTGAAGCTAATACATCTCCATTATTATTAGTTATTTCATACGAACCACTTCCATAACTACAGCAAATGCCATCACCATATGTATCATTAATTGTAAAATCATAACACCCAACAGGTAAACATTCTGAAACGGTAATAGATTCTCCATTTCCTTGAGTATAATCACCTCCACTCATCACCGTTTGTCCATTGCCATCCTTCAAAGCCCAAGAAGTTTCATAAGAATATTTATCGAAGGTAATTGTTACGTTTACATCCTCACATTCTGGAGTTTCTCCTCCATTATCGGGGTTTCCAGTACTATAAGTAACTACTAATTTTGGTGCACTCGCACTAGTTCCATCATACGATTCTGCTGTTCGTTCTCCTGTTCCAGAAATATAAAACATCATTGAATTACCAGAATTCCAATTGGATTTATTCACTACATATTGTACTAGTGATTTTAAATCTGGTGTTTTTTGTGCTGTACCAGATGCTCCAACAGAACTCCAAGAACTAGGATTCCAAGCAACCGATTGACTGTAATAACTTCTTGAGGTTATATTATAGCTTTGTGAAGTAATGTCTGGTGCATTTGATGAATCTTGAATTTTTATTGCTAATGATGTACTTCCCGAATTTGTTTCATCTGTTGTAAATTGTATGTATGCATTCGTTACCGTAGCATTTGCAGGTATATTTAAGTTTCTAAATAACATTCCTACATGTTGATTTCCTTTCGAACTTCCATCATACACTAATTCTAAATCAGAACTGTCCATATACATTTGTCCTGAAGACTCATATTGCTCTGCATCATCATTTGTGCTATTTATTGTTGATGTTACTGTCTTAGAAACGTTTCCTACAAAAACTAAAACTTCTTCAGAGGTAGTTTCATATCCATCATTATCTGTAGCTATTGCTTTCAGAGTATATGATTGGTTATCAATTGTAGGCGTCCAGTTATAAGAATATGGAGTATTTGTATCTGTGCTTACTAAAGTGTTATTTACATAAAACTTAACACTTGAAATTGTTCCATCACTATCTGTAGCAGTAGCGGAAATTGTTACTGGAGTATTTACGGTATGTGATGAACCTGATGATGGACTTGTAATTGCAACTTCTGGATAGCTAACGTTACTACTTATAATTGTTACCACACTTCCATTAGATGGGCTCCATATATCTAAATTAGACGGTATTATGAATGGGTTTTGGTTTGAAACAGAACCAACGCTACTCGCATTATCTACCTTAATTGTTCTAACTTCTATTTTAGACTCTTCAACAAAAATCCATTTAAACTGGTTAAAGGTACTCGCGTCTCTTGTCCAGTTTTTTGAATCATTCGATGATCGTAAAGGTGCTCCCCAACAACCTTCCCCTACATAAACGGTTCCGTTAGCATCATCTCTAACAAAACCTTCATCGCAATTACTTCCGCCGGAACAAGGTTTTACCGGCCATGTCGTTTTTACTGTATGAGAATCTGATTCGAATACTAAATTCACTCCTTTATCATAAAATAATTGAGACCAACTAGAGTATTCATCATTTCCTTCTGATTTTGATGATACGTGTGGACGCATCGGTTTGTGATATTGAGCAGACTTCCAAATAGAATTATTTGCATTCAATTTTTGACTTAACCATGAATACTGAGTACCACCAGCGGAAATTTCTGAATTCAGTGTATAAATTGTATACAAGTTGTTTCCAAAAGTTATATCGTAATAAACACTTGTTGATGGAACATTAAACAGGTTATAAATACTATTATTGGAACCTTCGTGATTTCCTCTTGTCGGCACTATAGGAAACATTCTTCCGTCATTTGCTGTGGTATATTGCCAATCATTAAACCAGTCTTGCCATTCAGAACTAGAGTCTCCGTTAGTCATATCTCCACCAAAGAACACTGCGGTTGGCTTTAATTTAGAAACTAACAAGTTAGCATCTCTTCTTGGTGTTCTATTATTTCTTGAATCTCCTCCAGCAATAAAAGACATTTTATCGTTGGTATTTGGAGCTGTTTTAAACCAAAAACGGCTACTTACCCCTTGGCTATCTTTAATTACAAAATAATAGTTAGTATTAGGACTTAATCCGGTTAATTTGGCAAAAGTATTACTCATTCCTTTATAAGAAACTGAGCGATCTACAGATTTGGAATTTGGATAATTTGACCAGTTAGTTCCATTATCTGTCGTTCCATAGTATACAATTGGGTTAGATCCTGAAATTTGATTCCAACCAATCATTATAGTTGTTGCCGGATTGTCTGTGATGATTAATCTGTACTTATCATTAGAGGCATAAGTACTAAGAACAGCTAATAATAACAGTGTTAAAATAATTTTTTTCATTGTGAGGGACTTTAAAGTTTAATAGTTAGTTACACAAATATATTTTTTCCCTTTCAAATTAATAGGTTATTTTTATTAAAATTAATTATATAATAACCTGATTAACTTTAACCTAACTATTGTTTTATAGTTTACTAATCTTATTTTAACAAACTACATACCCCCTATTTTTACTTTTGTTTAAACCTTAATTTATGAACACTAAAACCCTTCTTACTTTTTTAAAATTCTGTTCTTTTTTTATTTTTTTTGGCAGAGCTTACCAGCATTTATTTTGGGATGCACCCTACCGAAGCTTTTTTTGGGATCAACATTTATTGGAGCCTGTTATTAATTTTCTTTTTAACACTAGTTGGCAATCATACGTTACAAATCTTAACACCGATTTTGCTATTCAAGTTTTAACCAGAAGCATTGGTGTTTTATATCTAGTTTGTGCTGTTATTTCAATTTTAATAAATGAAAACTCAAAAAAATGGATGAGTAATATTTTAAAATTAGGCGCAGTAAGTTTAATTTTTTTAGCTTTAATGATTACAAAAAATAAGTTTTATCACTTTATAATGTTTTTTGAGCACACCATTCAGTTTGGAGTTCCTGTCGCTTTATTATATTTTTTAAAACACAAAAACACACCTATCTTACTTTTTTACCTAAAAGTTTTTATTGCATTAGCTTTCACTTGTCATGGAATGTACGCTATTGGTGTTTTTTATCCGTTACCAGGTAATTTCGTTACCATGACGTTGAACATACTTCCTGTACAAGAAGAAATGGCTAAAAACCTATTATTTGTAGCTGGTGTTTTAGATTTCATTATTGCTATTGCTATATTTATTCCTAAACTTTCAAAAGCAGCCTTGCTATATGCATGCTTTTGGGGTATTGTTACTGCTTTAGCAAGAATTCTTAGTGGCTTTCATTATGATTTTTCTTTAAGTATTATGCATCAGTATTTATACTTAACAATATATAGACTTCCTCACGGATTAATACCACTACTGGTTTATCTATACTTAGTCAAAAACAATTCTGAAAAGTCTAGAACTAACAACAGTTTAGTTTCTGTCTAATTTATTTACCTAATTATACCTTACCACATGTGAATGATTATAGGTAGAAATAAATTTGAAGTTGTTTTTTAGTGCTTTCTGAAACTTATAGTTTGTAAGCTTTATATTCGCCAAAAAATAACCCCCTAATATTTCAAAAATGAAACTATTATTTAAAACATTAGTTTGTTCTTCCTTTTTATTCTTTTCATGTAGTGATAAAGAAAGTATCCCTAACGTTGAGCTTAAAACTTATTCTTTTGATTCTGAAACCAATTCTAGCTTAATGTTTCAAGACGGAGAACCTCAAGAAGTAATGACTTCAGAATCTCGTGTGTATGAAATAAGTAAAGTAATAAGAGTTAAGCCAATTGATAATAAAACTATTGAGATTGCTAATTTTGCTCCGATAGATTTAGAAGATATAACTATTACAGCTACGATTGAGGCTGAAGGTTTTCATAAACCTATTAAATTATTTAAAATTGATAAAATAAGAGCCCATGGTAAGCAAGAAATTAACTACCCTTTTATAAACAACTCTTCCTTGTTTTTAAATACAAGCAATCAAGAAGTTGATCTTTCAATTTTTAAAGATACAGGTATTGACCCTAGTAATATTGTTTTTGATTTTACTGGTGATAACGAAATTATCCAAAAGCTTAAAGGTTTACATAAACTAAAGTGGACGATAAAATACCATGACTTTGATACAGACAACAATCCAGATAACAATTGGGCCGAAGATATTACTGCAAAAGATATCCGTAGGTTTACTGGGTTAATGATTAACCTTGGAGTTGTTTTTGCTTCTGATAATTTTAAAAATGAATTTATTAATGAAAATATTATCGGAAATGATGGCACAACTGCTTTAACAGAAAACGAAAAGAAAGGAGCTTATAATATTATTTTAAACAAAACTCGCTATAACTGTGGTAAGGTTGTTAATGTTTCTGGTTTAGGTGGTGGCGCAACCTTTGGTTTAGCTGAACATGTACTAAGAGATTATATTCGTAAAGAAACTGGTTTTATAACAGCACATGAAATAGGACATACTATTGGTTATAACCATTCTTCAAATATGACATACCCTCATGAAGTAGATGGAGTAAGTACAGGAATTAGCCCTGTTACCACAAGAATTATGAATCAGTTTTTTGAAAATGATTTATATCCAGTAACATTAGAAAACTATTACTTATCATCTGATTTTGAATAATAAAATTATATAAATAAAAAAGCGAACCAAATTGGTTCGCTTTTTTTATGGTAACTCTCAGAATATTTCTGAGAAATTCTCTTTTCTTAGTTATTTAAAGCTTCTGCTCCACCAACGATTTCTAAGATTTCGTTTGTAATTGCAGCTTGACGTGCTTTGTTATAAGTTAATAATAACTCATCACGTAATTCCGTAGCATTATCAGTTGCTTTATGCATTGCAGTCATACGAGCACCGTGTTCGGCAGCAAATGAATCACGAATTGCTTTGTATAATTGCGTCTTTAATGACTTAGGAATTAACTCTAAAATGATTTCTTCTTTAGAAGGCTCAAAAATGTAATCTAAATTAGCTTTTGATTCTCCTTCTACAGATTGAATTGGTAAGAATTGCTCTACCTGTGGTATTTGAGTCGCTGCGTTTTTAAATCTGTTGTATATGATTTCTATCTTGTCATAAGAACCATCTACGAATAAATTCATTAACTGTTCAGCTATTTCAGCAACATTATCAAAAGTTAAGTCATCAAAAATATTACTTCTATTCTCGATAACTGTATAGTCTTTTGATAAAATATCGTTTCCTTTTTTACCAATAGTCAATAAATCAACAGCAGCATCATTGTATTTCTCGTTGATAGTTTTAACCGTTTCTTTAATAATAGATGAGTTAAAACCTCCACATAAACCTCTATTTGAAGTTACAGTAACTAACAATACTTTGTTTACTTCTCTTTCTGTTGAATATACTCCACCTGCATCGCTATCTAATGTAGCACTTAAGCTTTGTAATAATTCGGTAAGCTTAGATGAATACGGACGCATTGCTGTAATTGCATCTTGAGCTTTTTTCAACTTTGCAGCCGATACCATTTTCATGGCAGAGGTAATCTGCATTGTTGATTTAATCGAAGTAATTCTGTTACGTATTTCTTTTAAGTTTGCCATTTAATTGAACTTAAAATTTATAAAACCCCCGCATTGTTATGCGGGGATGCCTTTTTTGTTTTTATTAAGCTGAAAATTTAGCTGAAACTTCTTTAGCAGCGTCTCTTAAAGTATCAATTACTTCATCAGTTAACTTTCCTGCTTTTAAAGTATCTAAAGTATCTCTATGCTTAGCATTTAAGTACTCTAAATAATCTTTTTCGAATTCTTTCACCTTGTTTACAGGTACATCTTTTAACAAGTTCTTAGAACCTGCATAGATAATAGCTACCTGATCTTCTACAGTATAAGGATCGTTTTGAGCTTGCTTTAAGATCTCTACGTTACGCTTACCTTTTTCAATTACATTTAAAGTAGCAGCATCTAAATCAGAACCAAACTTAGCGAATGCTTCTAATTCACGGTACTGAGCTTGATCTAACTTTAAAGTACCAGATACTTTTTTCATTGATTTAATCTGAGCAGATCCTCCTACACGTGATACAGAGATACCTACGTTAATCGCTGGACGAACCCCTGAGTTGAATAAATCAGACTCTAAGAAAATCTGTCCATCAGTAATCGAAATTACGTTTGTTGGAATATATGCTGAAACGTCTCCTGCTTGAGTTTCAATAATTGGTAAAGCTGTTAAAGATCCTCCACCTTTTACTTTAGACTTTAATGATTCTGGTAAATCATTCATTTCTTTAGCGATAGAATCATCAGCAATTACCTTAGCAGCACGCTCTAATAATCTTGAGTGTAAGTAAAATACATCCCCTGGGTAAGCCTCACGTCCTGGTGGTCTTCTTAATAATAAAGACACCTCACGATACGCTACTGCTTGCTTAGATAAATCATCATAAACAATTAAAGCTGGTCTACCAGTATCACGGAAATATTCTCCAATTGCAGCTCCTGCGAATGGTGCATATACTTGCATTGGTGCAGGATCAGATGCATTTGCAGCAACGATAGTTGTATAAGCTAACGCTCCTTTTTCTTCTAACATGTTAGCAATAGCTGCTACTGTTGAAGCTTTTTGACCGATAGCTACGTAGATACAGTACACTGGTTGTCCTGCATCATAAAATTCTTTCTGATTTAAGATAGTATCAATAGCAACAGTTGATTTACCTGTTTGACGGTCTCCAATGATTAACTCACGTTGACCACGTCCTACTGGAATCATTGCATCAATAGATTTGATACCTGTTTGCATTGGCTCAGTTACAGGCTCACGGAAGATAACCCCTGGTGCTTTACGCTCTAAAGGCATTTCAAAAGTTTCACCTTGAATTGGCCCTTTACCATCTATTGGTTGTCCTAAAGTGTTAACAACACGTCCTACGATTCCTTCTCCAGCTTTTAAAGAAGCAATTCTTTCTGTACGTTTCACAGTAGATCCTTCTCTTACTGAAGTAGAAGCTCCTAATAATACAACACCTGCATTATCTTCTTCTAAGTTTAATACGATACCTTCTAATCCGTTATCGAATTCTACTAATTCTCCGTATTGTACGTTAGATAATCCATAAACACGTGCAATACCATCACCTACTTGTAATACTGTCCCTACTTCGTTTAATGAAGCCTTAGACTCAAAATTTGTTAATTGTTCCTTTAAAATTGCTGATACTTCAGCTGGTTTAATTGCTGCCATCTTATTTCTTTTGATGTATAATTAAATTTTTGGAATGTAATGACCGTTGTCAAACTCTCTCCTTAACTCATTAAATTGGCTAGAGATACTTGCATCGTATTGCACATCTCCAACTCGTAAGATAAATCCTCCTAATATATCAGGATTTACTATATTCTCAATACTAGCATTGTTTCCTGTAAGGGCTACAATTTTAGCTTGTATTTTATCTTCTAACTCTTTTGTTAAAGCTACTGCTGTAGTAACTCTAGCAACTTTCATGTTCTTGTAGTGATCATATATAACAGCATATTGCTTAGCAATAGGCTCTAACATCACCATACGCTTATTTTCCTCTAATAAGTTAAATAACCCTTTTACAATGTTATCTACTTTATCACCAAAAAGTGCATTTAAAACTTTACTCTTATCTGCAGCTTTGATTACAGGACTTTTAAGCATAACATCTAAATCAGCGCTCTCAGCAATTGTATCTACGATTAACTTCATGTTATCGTTTACTAAAGTTTCATTACCTGAATCTTTAGCTAATTTTAAAATTGCTTTTGCGTAACGTAATGCTGCTCTTGCTTCTTTCATCTACTGATTAGTTTAAAGTAACCTCTTCTAACATTCCTTCTACAAGCTTTAATTGATCGTCTTGTGAAGCTAATTCTTTTCTTACAACCTTTTGAGCTATTTCGATAGACAAGTCTCCTACTTTCTTCTTTAACTCAGCGATTGCTGCTTGTTGCTCTTGCTTAATAGTAGCTTTAGCATTCTCTACCATAGTAGATGTTTGCTCTTCAGCTTCTTGCTTTGCATCAGCAATGATTTTATCTTTAATCTCACGAGCTTCTTTCATCATCGCATCTCTCTCAGCTCTTGCTTCTTTTAATAAACGCTCGTTATCAGCTTGTAAATTTTGCATTTCTTTACGAGCATTTTCTGCTTGATCTAATGCATTTTGAATACCTTCTTCACGTTCTGTTAAAGCAGCCATAATTGGTTTCCATGCAAATTTGAACAATAAAACTAGTAAGATTACTAATATTAATGCTTGCATAGCAAATAGCCCTGGAGAAAAATCATTTATTAACTGATCCATTGTATCTGAAATTTAATCTTTTTACTGTTTTGTTTTTTGTTTAATTTGAAAACATTTCCTGCAACCAATCGTTACAGGAAAATGTTTTACTTCTGTTTTGTTTCGGAATTATTTTCCTAAGATTAAAGCACCAAATGCTAATCCTTCTAATAATGCTCCGATAATGATCATCGCTGTTTGGATTTTACCAGCTGCTTCTGGTTGACGAGCGATAGCTTCCATTGCGCTACCACCAATTTTACCTAATCCTAATCCTCCTCCGATAACGATTAATCCTGCTCCAATTAAATTGTACATACTAATTGATTTATATATAATTAAACAAATTCTTATTCTAAATTAATGATGTTCGTGCTCTTCAACCGCCATACCAATAAATAATGACGATAACATTGTAAAAATAAATGCTTGTAAGAACGCTACTAAAATTTCAATTACTGTAATAAATAATGCTAACAATAATGAAATACTTGTTGAACCTACAGATCCGAACTGATTTTTTAATGTAATCATTAATGCTATTAAGCTCATTACCACAAAGTGACCCGCAGTAATGTTTGCAAATAAACGCACTAATAATGAGAAAGGTTTAATTAAAATAAAACCAATCAATTCGATTACTGCTAATATTGGTCTTAGAATTACTGGAACACCTGGCATCCATAATGTGTGAGCCCAGAAATCTTTACTACCATTTGTTAAATAAATTACTAACGTAAACAATGCTAAACACACTGTTACTGCAATTTGCCCTGTAACGTTAAATCCTAACGGAGTTAATCCTAACAAGTTTAATATCCAAATAAAGAAAAATACCGTTAATAAGTAAGGCATAAACTTCATATACTTTTTCTCACCTATGTTTGGTCGTGCTATTTCATCTCTTACGTAAAGTACTAAAGGCTCTAACACACGTCCAACTCCCGTTGGGATTGCTCCTTTCTTATAGCTTTTAGCTAAAGACCCAAAACCTAACAACATTAACAAACCTGCGAACAACATACCAAACACACTCTTAGTTATAGAAAAATCTAATACTCTGTGTGCATTAGTAGCATGATGAGCTTCATCAAAAGAAACAACTGTTTCTCCTTCGTTTAACTCGTATATTTTACTGTGAATTTTAGTAAGTTTTACTCCACCTTTTTCTAAAACAACGTGACCGTCATCATTGTGGTGAAATTCTGAAGACATAAATGTTTTTAATCCTTGACTTGTCCAAACGATTACTGGCAAAGGAAAACCAACATGCTTACGCTCTCCTGCATCATTTGTATACGAAAACAATGTGAAATCATGTGAATCAGCTAAGTGATGTTTAATATATCCATCAATTTGCTCTCGTGTATTAATTTGACCTCCGTTTGAAGTATCACCTCCTCCAGCGAATGCTGTAAATGAACTAAATACTATTGCTAGTACCGTTAAAAAATAGATAGGTTTTTTTGCTATCATCATACCTTACTAAATATAGAATTATGGTCTCTAAATTTCCGTGCAAAGGTACACAATAAATTAAAACTACAAACGGTTTTTTTATTTAGTTTTTCTAAGCCTTCCAAAGACATCAAAAAACAGCAAACTATCTATTATTCAACAACTTTGAAACACCAATAGCTTCTACTAACAAAAAAGTAAGAATAGGAAGTAGTATTGAAACTTTTTCAGGTTTAGTTAAACCTGTTTCAGAAAAAATGGAATCTTGATATAATAAAATAAACACTCCAAACTTCACCAACATTAAACCAAGGTATAAATAACCTGTTTCATTAGGTAAATAGCTTATTACTATTTCAACTGCAATATAAATTACTAACGAAGCTACTAAATTAAATGTATACACTGATAGTAACGAAAAAGATAAACTTACAGCGTTTTTCTCTATGAAATAATTATTAATAAAGAATCCTAAAGTAGCTAATACAACTACAACTACAGTAAAAATTATAATTCGTTTAATCATCGTTTTTTGTTAGATTGGTTACTTGTATAATTACCGAAAGCATGGCTCCGAAAACCGCAACAAGTGTACAAATTTTTACGTAAAGTTGATTGTCGTTTGGGTATTTTTGGTCTAACCATTCACCTAGTAAACTTCCTAGGTAAATAGTTAGTCCCATTTGAAGTGCGATTCCTGTGAATCGTATGTATTTATTAAGCGGATTTTTCTTTGAGTCCTTGCTCATTCTTATTTAATTCTTTTACCGCTCCTTTCATGGCACAAGTAGCGTTGAATTCTGCTCCTGGTTCTACAGATAGCTTTCCTATAACTACATCTCCTGTAATGTTTGCTGAAGATTTTACTGTTAATGTATTTGATACAAATAACTCTCCTGAAAACTCTCCTTCTACATCAGCATTAGTACACTCTACTTTTCCTTTAATTAAACCAGTACTACCAATAATTACTCTACCATTAGTTTCTATAGTTCCTTCTAAGGTTCCGTCGATTCTAAAATCTCCTTCAGAAATGATTTCTCCAGTAATTTTAGTGTTTTTTCCTATAATGTTTCTCTCTGCAACTTTATTTTCTCCTGTTTTTTTACTCTCTTTACCAAACATATTCGGGGAATTTATGGGTGTTTATGTTTTATTTAATTGTTCTATGATTTCTTTTGCTTTCTTACCTTCTTGCGTAGTTGCATAACTAACTGCAACAAACTCTAATGCTTTTTTATAGGTATCTTTATCTTGATATTTACCTATAGCCAAGGCTTTTAGGAGCGCAAATTTAGGGATTAAATTTGAATTTTTTAGGGTCGTTGAAAAATTATCTACCTCATTAACAACCTCTTCAAACTTATTTTCTTTATATAAATAATATATTTCTTTATATTTATTTAAAACCTCATCTTCTTTTTTCTCTTCCACAAGTTTTTTCTCAGGATTTAAAATTATTTGAGCAAAACTTGTTTCTGGATACTTTTGCAAGATAGCATTCTTGTATTCATTTGCCTTAGCTACCTCTCCTTGGTTTTTATATATCTGATACAAATGATAACTTATTGGCAATTCTAATTTATCATCTGTACTTACTTCTTTTAAACGCTCTAGATTCTTAATAGCTAGTGTTTCATTTGTAAACTGCTCCTTATAAATTAAACCTAGTTGATATAATGCGTCGTTACGTTCTTTTACTAGCTCACTAATTACATTTTTATCTGTAGGTATAGCATCAAGATATGTTGAAAGTTCATATCTCTTATTTACCTTGTTTCCATCAGTGTCATTTGACACATTATCTGCAACACTGATAGATTTATCTGATAATCGCCAGTTATCTTCCAAAGGACGTGTTCCCCATATTTTTTGAAACTCCGCTCTTCCAAATCCTAAAGCTTGTGTGTTATAAAAATACCACTTCCCTTTATTCGCGGTATTATTTATAGATGCTCCTCCACCAAAACCACTTCCAAAGTTTTGAGCATTGAGTATTTGTTGTCTTTTTTCTTCGTCCTCTTTTTTTATTTTTTCAATATATGCTTCAAAAAAAGAAGTTCTTTCATCTGGTGTCATTGCCACCAAACCAAGAATACTGTCGTTATTTTTAACAGTTTCCTCGTACTTTCTTAGAGTTGTAAGTCCTTTATTTTTTCTTCGAATTCTACGGATTCTTTTTTCTTGATCAAACTCTTTAGAAACCACTTGCATTACACTATCGTAATACGAGCCTGCTAACAAATAATTCTCTTTTTCAAAAGCCATGTTTGCCAAGCGTTCATAGGCATATGTTTTTTGATAATTGTTATTATGCTTTGCTTGTAAAGACTTTTTATAATATTCTGCAGCAGCTTCAGGGTTATTTCTTCCTTCTTGAATTACTCCTGCCTGATAGTATAATTCGTTTAAAAACTTACGGTTATCAGAATTTTTAATCAGTTTTCTTAACCTCGCCAACATTAATATTGATGTTGAATCATTTGGTGTATTTTTAGCAAGTTCTATATTTGCTCGAATACGGAATTTGTCTGGTGCTCTTTTAAATTCTGATAATTTTCGAAACACCATTCTTGCTGAATCTTTTCTATCTAATTCGCTGTAAACTTGCCCTAAAACAAACATATTTCGAGCTGATTGTTCTCTGTTATAATGTGTTCTAGTAGCTAACTTTAGATAATCTACCATTTTTTGGATGGTATCTGTTTGTTCATAAGCCATAGCCATAGCTGTGTAAGCTTGCTCTTTTACCGATTTGTTTATTTTTTCTTTCTCATCTAAAACATCTAACAATAGCATTAATGTTTCTATGGCTCTTTTTTCATTCCCTAAACGAATATTGGTTTTTGCTCTCCAAATTTTTGTTTCGTAGTTTAAATCAGCCTTTGGATAGTTAACTATTACATAATTAAAAGCTTCTAATGCAGGAATGAAACGTTGTGTGTAGTATCTTGACTTTCCTAATAATAAATAAGCATCATCTATTTGGCTATTTCTTTCATAACCATTAATGTTCATTGAATGAGTTTGAACTGCTTTTATAGCCTTTTCTTCTGCTTTTTCAAAGGGCGTTAGATTCTTATTTTCTTCTTCTTCATCTGCTTTAAAACCTGTACCTGGGGTAAGTACTTTTGTAGTTAATTTACTTTCATTAAAAGTTATAGGCTCTATTTGCAAGCGTTTCCAGAAATTGTCTTCGTGCTTTTCTTGAATTTCTTCAAGTCCTTTTAAATACGCTTGCTCCCCGTTAAAAAGCACATTGTATTTGGTGGTAACAGCATGGTAATTTCTATTTAAAAAAGCATCCTTTTTAACACTACACGAATACACGATAGCTGCTAAAACACTGAATACTATTATCTTTACCCCTTTTTTCATATACTATTACTTTTACAGTACAACAACGTAATAATTGTGTTTTTTGTACGTAAAGAGGTAAAAATAATAATTATAAGATGATTTTCACCTTGTTTTATGCAGAAAAATAGCTTTCTAATTCTTGTAGGGTTTCTTGCGATGTATTTATGTCCTTTACAACATTTCCTTTATCTAAAACTACAATACGTTCGCAAACCTCAGTTACATGACTTAAATCGTGACTAGAAACTAATACGGTTACATCATTATTTTCTGTTAGCCTTTTAATTATTTTTTTTAATCGAATTTGTGTTGTAGGGTCTAAATTAGCGAAAGGTTCGTCTAAAATTATCACTTGCGGATTCCCCATCATTGCAGCAACAATACCTACCTTTTTCTGATTTCCTTTACTTAAACTTCGTAAATATTTTTTCTTTCCTAAAATTTCATCATTAAAAAATTCATCAAATTGAGCTAAGAAAGCTTTTACATCAGCTTTATTCATTCCACGTAAGTCTCCAACAAAATCAAAATATTCTTCAGGTGTTAAGTACCCTATTAAAAAAGTTTCATCTATAAACGACCCTGTAAACGTCTTCCAATTTTCACTTTTATTTACAGTAACTTCATTATTTATAATTTCTCCTGTAGTTGGTCTAATTAAATCTAACAGCAGATTAAATAGCGTCGTTTTTCCTGCTCCATTATTTCCTACTAACCCAAAAGATTGTCCGCTAGGAATTTTTAATTCTTCTAGATTTAAGACTTGTGTAGTTCCGTATGTTTTTGAAATGTTATTTATAAATATCATTTTGTTTAGTTTTTTAGTTGGTTATGATTTTTGGCTGAATGCATGTATTACTGCGTACTTACTTTTAATGTATCTTTTTTCTATAAAATTCATAAAGTAATTTTTGAACGCTAATGCTAGTACTCCTGCAATAGCAATTGCTAAAACTCCAGCATTAAAGCCAACAAACTTGTTAAAAATCCAAAATAGGAACATAGGAATTCCCATTATTGGAATTATTATTAAAAATTGTGTTGCGCTAGTTCCTTGATAGTTTGAAAACCCACTTTTATTTAGGTCTATACGTTTTCGGTTAAAAGAACCTGCAAATAACAAAAAGAGTGAATTAAACCCTATATTAAATATTGCCCCAGCGGTTATCATTAAAAAAATATCTAATCCGTAGAAATAAATATAAGGAATACTTAAAAGATATAACACTCCTGATACTACAACCATTAAATACCACTTACTTTCTAAAAACTTTCTATAACGAATGTTTTGACTCATAAGCATTTTATAATACTCACTATCCCATGCTGGGATGAACTGACCATAGTTTAATGTAAAACCTCCTGTTACAAAAATTGCTGCAAATACTAAGAAAGCTGGCATTTTTTCTCGATAAGTTTCTTCTCCAAAGAAAATAGCTCCATAAAAAAGAAATAAAAACGACATAAAAAACACTGTTTTAGTTCGTTTATTCCTCCAGATTTGACGGATATCATTTTTTATAAATGGTGCTACATCTCCTAGTCTATCAACAAAAGATAAATTTGACTCTTTAGCTACTTCTTCTTTACTTTTTATAGCATCATCTAAATATGCTTTTTCTCTTAATAATTTAAAGTTTACATAATATAAACCTATCAATAGAACCACTCCTATTAAAGATAATGCAGGAAAATTATATACTGATTGAAAAACAGGTGCAAATACATCGTTTACATTAAATAGCTGGTATTTATTTGCAAAAAACAATATCGCTAGTACAGCAATCATTGCTCCTAGTGCATAATTATTTTTGTTGATTAGAAAATTTACATAGTTAGCACTTAACACCAGCATTAACATTAAAAACAACCATCCTAAAACTCCCATAATATCATAACCTTCACCTATTAGTACTATTGAAAAAGGCACGTAAAAAAACAGTGGCATTATATTGAAAAATGACAATGCTGATTTTCCCAACACAAAATGAACTAACTTTTCTTTTTTTACTGGTAAGTTTAGAAACGGCTTAATGTTTAGTACTGGTAATTTTTGCATTAAATAGCGAAAAATTAAATCTCCCAGTAGTAAAAAAACAAGAAGACCATTAACAAGAAATAGTGGATCTGTATTTGGATATTCTTTTTTTATGAAAAAATACCCTCCTATTCCTATCATTAAAAATGAAACTAGCATATACAATGCAAAAAAGCCCATGATAATTTTTAGTGCAATACTTTTTCCGAAATAAGAGGAGCGAAAAAACTGCTTCCACTCTAACTTTAAAAAATGTGCAATCATTTGGTTTTGTATTTGGTTGACTATCTTATTTGTCTTTTCTAACAGTTTTTTGTTACATAAAAAAGCATCAATTTTAAAAATTGATGCTTTTAAATTTATCTTTTTTAAATAAATCAGTTATGCCCATTGACAAATTACTCCTCCCATTAAGGCTAATGTAATAATCCAATAACCAGCATTAATAGCTACATACTTAACACTTTTTCTTTCAAATAATGCTTGTGTAGCTAAAATAGGTAAACCAATTAGTAAACCTATCATAGTTCCATGTAACGCCCCATGTTTAAATGTTCTAAATCGGTCTCCAAAGTTGGCTATAAACTCCTGAAAGTAGGCATATGCTCCCCCTGTTTGTTCTACAAAACCCGGTTCTCCCATTAAGGTTGATTGCACTCCCCATTGATGGATTACTAATGTTTGTAAGATAAAAGCTAACAAAAAACTAAACACATAAGCTAAACCAAAAATGAGCCCCATATTTGAGCCTTTCATAGATTCATCGGTAAAACCTACCTCTTTCATCCAAGCGTTTTTAAACAACATAGGTCCGTACCAAATAAAACCCATTACCATAGGTACTAAGGCAGCAATTGCTGTAATTAAAAAATTAAATTTCATAAGATTATAAAGTTTTGGTTGTCAATCAAATATAACAAAAAAAGCACCAAACTTACGTTTAATGCTTTTACTTGTTTCTTATGAAGTAATATTCTTCTTATTTAATTTTTAACGATTTTGCTATCGCTTCTAACTCAAAGATAAAATCTCTTTTATTTACTGATGGTGCGTAGGTAAACCCTTCAAACACAATAACACGTTTGTTTTCCTTATCAATTACTGTATAATTGATAAATGGTCCTGCCATGAAATCATTTTTCACTTCCCATTTACCTCTTGTTTCAAAGGCCTTTTTTCCATCAATCTCTGCATCAAAAGTAAATGGTGTATACGCTTGTTCGGTAATCATGTGCATCCCTTCTTTACTTCCTGGAATATATTTTTTACCGATTGTATCTCTCATTCTTGTAATATTATCGGCCACTTTGCTTTCATCTTCTAATGGATAACTATATACTAAAATGTTGTTCGTTCCATCTCCTCTAGCAATTCCACTTTTTAAGTGTTGGCGTAACCATAAAAAGTCTCCTGTATCTTCAACTAGTTTAAATCTTTCAGGAATGGTTAATGTAATTCCTAAATTTTTAATTGTTTGAAACTTACTTTCATCTAGTTTTTCCTTTTTAAAGATTCTTTGAGTAAATCTTACATCTTCATCTTTAAATAACTTAATTATTTCTTTTCCTCTGTTTCGAATTAAATCTACCAAATCCCCTTTGCTTTTGGCTGTTGCGTAAACTAATATTTGAGGTTCAGCATACTTGTTTTTTTCTACTTCAATTTTTTCTTTCTCTCCTTCTCTAAGAATTAAAACGGCTTTTGCATGCCTCATAAATCCATTAAACCCAACAGGGTCTATTTGACCTACTGAAAGTAGTGTTTCTGGTTGTGGTAAACCTACTTGGTGTTCTCCAAAAACAGAACGGATTTCGTCACCAATTTTACCTTCCCAATCATTTCCTTTAATCACTACCAATATTTTATTGGTGTTTCCGTTTGATGTTGGTAAAACGTAGTCGCTTTTCCCTCCATTATTTTTACACGAAACTGTTATAAAAATTAGGGCAAATAATGCTATTAGTTTATTCATAGTTTGTGGTGTTTAGTAGTTGTTTTTTAACTTTTAAAAATTTTAAGTTTCATTCCTGGTTTCAAACTTTTAACACTCCAAATATTGTTCCATTTTTTAATTTCTTCAACAGAAACTGATGGATACTTTTTTGAAATGGTCCATAATGAATCTCCTTCTTTAACAACATACACCTCATGCTTGCCTGTTGGTGTTTTATATTTTTTCTTTGAAACCTTTTTTGGAACAGCCATTCTTTTAGGATAAACACTTAATCTTTGACCTATTTTTAAGTGATGTGTGCGTAAACCATTCCAACGTTTAATATCACTTACTCGCACCCCGAATTTATTAGCTATTTTACCTAAATAATCTCCACTTCGAACCCTGTAACGAATGCGTTTATCCATTTCAAAGTACTTTGGTAATGGTTTCTCCCTTTTAGCATCATCTTCATTTGCTAAGGCATAAATTTCTTTTTCCTTTTCTAAGAAGTCCATTAAGTTTCTTCGAGGTAATCGAACTGCATATTTTTTTTCTTTTACATACGGAATAATGTCTAGTTTGTACGACGGATTCAAAAAAGCTAATAAATCAGAATCAATCCCAGTTTTTTCTGAAATCTGATCAAAACTAATAGTTCTTTTTACACGAACCGTATCTGTTTCAAAGTTGAAAATTTTTGGTGCTTCAGGGTAAATGTGATGTTTTTCTGCGTATTCAAAAATATACATCGTTGCGTAAAATGCTGGTACATAACCTGCTGTTTCACGAGGTAAAAATGGACGAATGTTCCAATAGTTCTTATACCCTCCTGAACGCTTTATCGCTTTTGATACATTTCCTGGTCCTGAGTTGTATGCAGCTAAAGCTAAATCCCAATCTCCAAAAATTTTATATAATTGACTTAAGTATTGACAGGCTGCTTTTGTTGATTTTACAGGGTCTTGACGTTCATCTACATACGAATTCACTTTCAAATCAAACTGAACTCCTGTTCCATACATAAACTGCCATAAACCAGTAGCTCCTACCCAAGATCGTGCGTCTGGTCTTAACGCTGACTCAACAATAGCCAAATATTTCATTTCTAACGGAATATCATATTGATCTAGGTATTGCTCAAACATTGGAAAATAATATTGAGCACGAGCCATTAAAGCTGGATAGTATTTTTTACGGTATTTTAAATAACTGTTGATTACTTTTTCTAACGCAGGATTATATTCTAAATGAAATGGTGTCTTTACATTTAAATCTTGTAGCCTTTTCTTTAATAAGTCGGTTGTAAGAATTGTGGTTGTGTTACCTAAAATGTCTTTATCATTAATTACATATTGAATACTGTCAAACAAAGACGAATTGAACTTTTCTTCAATTAGTAAGCTATCAATCATCTTTAAATCTTCCGTAGAAAATAATTCTTGGCTTTGTGTTGGATTTATAGAATCGCTTACTACAACATTAACACTGTCTTTAGCTACGAATAAGCTATCAACAGGTTGTTGCGCAAAAATTGAAGTTGTAAAAAGGAGTAGTGTTAGTAATTTCTTCATTTTGGTTTTATAAATCTAATTCAACAGCAATTGGGCAATGATCTGAATGTTTTGCTTCTGGTAAAATATATGCTCTTGAAATTTTATCTTTTAATGTTTCAGTTACCATATTGTAATCAATACGCCAACCTTTGTTATTTGCTCTTGCATTTGCTCGGTAGCTCCACCAAGAGTATTCTTGTTTTTCTGGATGTAAGTGACGGAAACTATCAATAAATCCACTATTAATAAATTTTCCTAACCACTCTCGTTCTTCTGGTAAAAAACCAGATACACCTTTCATTTTTGGGTTGTGGATATCTATTTCTTCATGACAAATGTTATAATCTCCACAAATAACTAAGTTAGGAATTTCTTTTCTTAACTCTGTAGCGTAGTCTAGAATTTCATCCATGTAGTTGAATTTATAGTCTAATCGAGCACTATTAGTTCCTGAAGGCAAATACATGCTCATTACTGAAACCTCATCGAAATCTACACGAAGATTTCTTCCTTCAAAATCCATTGATTCAATTCCTGTTCCGTACTCTACATGTTTTGGTTCTTCTTTACAGAAAATTGCAACTGATGAATACCCTTTTTTTTCTGCTGAAAACCAAAAATGATGTGGATAGCCTGCGTTTTCAAACTCTGTTACATCTAATTGTTCTTTGTGTGCTTTGGTTTCTTGAATACAAATTACATCAGGATTTGCTGCTTGTAACCAATCGATAAATCCTTTTTTTAATGCTGCTCTAATTCCGTTTACGTTGTATGAGATTATTTTCATCTACTTTTAAAAATACAAAAACGTAAAGCATAGTGCTTTACGTCTTTTTTTAATCCTATAATTTTGTTAAATATCCATTTCTGGAATGTCTCCTTCGACTACTAAAGTTCCTTCTGTAGCTGCTTGAATTTCTTCTACAGATACTCCTGGAGCTCTTTCTAATAAGTGAAATTTATTGTCTTTAATTTCTAATACCGCTAGATTTGTTACAATTTTTGTTACACAACCTACACCTGTTAATGGTAATGAACATTTTTTAAGCAACTTTGATTCTCCCCTTTTGTTGGTATGCATCATTGCTACAATAATATTGTCGGCAGAGGCTACTAAATCCATTGCTCCTCCCATACCTTTTACCATTTTTCCTGGTATTTTCCAGTTAGCTATGTCTCCATTCTCAGCTACTTCCATAGCTCCTAAAATAGTTAGGTGAACATGTTTACCACGAATCATTGAAAAACTAGTAGCAGAATCAAAAAAACTTGCTCCTGGCAACGTAGTTATAGTTTGTTTTCCCGCATTGATAATATCTGCGTCTTCTTCTCCTTCAAAAGGAAAAGGTCCCATACCTAATACGCCATTTTCTGATTGAAATTCTACTTCAATATCATCACGAACAAAGTTTGCTACTAATGTTGGTATTCCGATACCAAGATTTACATAATATCCGTTTTTTACTTCTTTTGCGATTCTCTTCGCTATTCCGTTTTTATCTAACATTTTTTAATTTGAAAATTTGTTGATTTGAAAATTACTTCTTTTTTGAGGAAGCTATTATTTTACTTATTATCTTAATAATTGTTTTCAAATCTGTTAGTAACTTCTTTTTTGGGCTTGGATAAAATTCTGATTGTTCACATAATAATAACCAATACTCCAATTCATCAGCTTCTTTCGCTGAAATTTTAAATTTATGAATAAAATCTGCTTTACTTTCTGCATTTTGTGCTTCTCTAATATTGGCTCCTATTGATGTTCCACTTCTAAAAACCTGAGATGCCATTTCATAACGATGTAAAGCCCTTATTTCTTCTGAAAACTTGATAATTTCAAGAGAAAACTCAAAAGTTAATTTTACAATTAAATTTTCTTTATCACTTCTCATTGTTACATTTTCAAATTTTCAAATTGATCCATTAAAGACTAGTCTCGTTTGCGAACGGTTCGTTGTTCAATTCTCTTCTCATACTTTTCTCCTTGGAAAATGCGTTGTACAAAAATTCCTGGAATATGAATTTGATTTGGGTCTAGTTCTCCTACTGGGACTAACTCCTCAACTTCAGCAACTGTTATTGTAGCTGCTCCACACATATTTGGGTTAAAGTTTCTTGAAGTTCCTTTAAAAATTAAGTTTCCAGCAGCATCTCCTTTCCATGCTTTTACAAAAGCAAAGTCTGCTTTAAATGCTGGTTCTAACACATACATTTTTCCGTCAAACTCGCGAGTTTCTTTTCCTTCTGCTACCTCTGTTCCATAACCTGCTGGAGTATAAAATGCTGGAAAACCTGCTTGTGCTGCTCTACATTTTTCTGCTAAAGTTCCTTGTGGTGTTAACTCTACCTCAAGTTCTCCAGATAACATTTGACGTTCAAATTCATCATTTTCTCCTACATAAGAAGAAATCATTTTCTTTATTTGACGATTTTGTAATAACAACCCTAAGCCAAAATCATCAACTCCTGCGTTATTAGAAATACAAGTAACTTCTTTTACTCCTATTTTTACTAACTCAGCAATAGCATTTTCAGGTATTCCACATAAACCGAATCCTCCTAACATAAAGGTCATTCCATCTTGTACACCTTGCAATGCTTCTTGTACGTTATTTACTTTTTTATTTATCATTATAGTTGTTGTTTTTAAGCTTTGTTTACTAAGTGATTAAACATCTTATAATATACTAAAAATCTGTATCGTCTGGCGCTGTTTCTTCTTCCTCTCCTTCTTTTGGTTCTTCTACTTTTGAACAGTCTAAATTTATACTTATATCTTTAGGTTTTTCAAAACTTTCTTGACTAATATCTAATGTTTTATCTTCATAACACTTTCTCATAAAAATAGCCCATGTTGGTAATGACATAGTCGCTCCTTGTCCATATCTTAGTCCTGCAAAGTGTGTAGCCCTGTCTTCTCCTCCTGTCCAAACACCTGTTACTAAGTTAGGAACAATTCCCATAAACCAACCATCTGATTGGTTTTGTGTTGTACCTGTTTTACCAGCAATTTGATTGGTAAACTTATACGGAAAACCTGTTACTGCGTCTCCTGCTGAAGCCCATGATGAACGTAACCATACTCCTGAACCTCTATGCGTTACTCCTTGCATTAAATCTAAAATTACATAGGCGGACTCTTCACTCAATACCTCTTTAGTTTCTGGTACAAATTCTTCTAAAACAGTTCCATTTTTGTCTTCTATTCGGGTAATCATTAAAGGACTTACACGTAACCCTTTATTGGCAAAGGTTGAATATGCACTTACCATTTCTAATAAAGATAAATCAACTGCTCCTAATGCAATAGATGGATTTGCCTCTAATTTAGATTTTATTCCTGCAGATTCTGCCAATCGTACCACATTTATAGGTGAGACTTTGTCTATTAACTGTGCAGTAATTACATTTACAGAACTTGCTAACGCGTCTTTTAGCGTTAACTCACCTCCATATTTACCTCCTGCATTTTTAGGTGTCCAATCTTCTGGCATTCCATATTTTTCCTTAGGAATAGTATATGGGGTATTAGGTAATTTATCACATGGTGACATTTTTAACTGGTTAATTGCCGTAGCGTATACGAAAGGTTTAAATGTAGAACCTACTTGACGCTTTTGTTGTTCTACCGCATCATATTTAAAATACCTATGATTAATTCCTCCTACCCAAGCTTTAATATGACCTGTTTGAGGCTCAATAGATACCAAACCTGAACGTAAGAAATATTTATAATGACGTATTGAGTCATAAGGTGTCATTACCGTATCACGTTCACCTTTCCATGTAAAAACACGCATATCGGTAGCTGTATTAAAGACCTTATCTATCTCTTTTTCAGACTTCCCTGCTGCTTTCATTCGCTTATAACGGTCTGAGTTTTGTTTTGCTCTTCTTATAATCTTCTCTATATCTTTTTTGCTTATATCATAGAAAGGAGCATTTTTATTTCTTTTTTGTTCCTTATCAAAATATGTTTGAAGGTTTGCCATATGTTCATATACTGCTTCTTCAGCATATTTTTGCATACGAGAATCTATTGTTGTATAAATTTTTAATCCATCTCTATAAATATTATACTCTTCTCCGTTTGGCTTTGGATGTTCTTTTACCCACTCTTTTAAAATACTTCTCAAATGCTCTCTAAAGTATGTTGCTAAACCATCACTATGCCCTTCTCTATTTATATTAAGTCCTAAACCTAGTTTTTGTAATGAGTCCTTTTGTTGCTGAGTAATAAACTCGTTTCTAGTCATTTGTTTTAAAACAACATTTCTTCGTTGTTTTACCATCTCTTTCCTTCTTAACGGGTTAAAAAGAGAAGAGTTTTTAAGCATTCCTACTAGCATTGCAGATTCTTCTACATCTAGCTCTTTTGGTTCCTTTCCAAAATAAATTCTAGCTGCCGAACGTACTCCTACCGCTTGATTTAAGAAATCGTATTTATTTAAATACATGGTTATGATTTCTTCTTTGGTATATTGGCGTTCTAGCTTTACAGCTACTACCCATTCTTTTACTTTTTGAAGTACTCTTTTAAAAATGTTTCGAGAGGCTTTTTTCGTAAATAACATTTTTGCTAGCTGTTGGGTTATTGTACTCGCACCTCCACTTCCTGGTTTTAAAATAGCTCTTGCTGTTCCTCTAAAGTCTATTCCTGAGTGTTCATAAAAGCGCTCATCTTCTGTTGCAACTAACGCTTTAACCATGCTTTCTGGAATATCTTTATATTTTATTGGTGTTCTATTTTCAACAGCGTATTTTCCTAAAGTTTTACCGTCTGATGAAATAATTTCTGTGGCTAAATTATTTTCTGGGTTTTCTAACTCTTCAAAAGTTGGCAATGCCCCAAACACTCCCCAAGAAGCTAGTAAAAATAGCAGGCTAATAAATAAAAAACCTCCTAAAATGATTCCCCAAAACCATTTAATGTACTTGCTAAAATTTGTTGTTTTTTTCTCTGTCATTACTTTATTTTTTCAATTCTAAACCCTACATGAGTTATTCCTTCTAGTTCTTCAATCCCTTCTATTTCTCCATTTTTTCTCATGGCTTGTCGAACTTTAAAGGTATATTCTCCTTTGCGGGGAAACGTTATGTTTTCTTTATAAAAAAGTTTGTTTTCTTTAATATCAGTAAAACCCTGCCCTAAAAACTTTCCTGTAACATCAGTCATATCATATTCCAGAGTATCTATGATTATTTGTCCGTCAGGAAAATTCATTTGCGTGATTAAAAAAAGATTACTGTATGCGTAATCCTTATTATTTCTAAGGTTTATAAAAAGGTTTTTCTTACCAATTGAATCGTTAATTGGAAATGTAAATTGTATTGTGTTTTTTTTATTCCATGCGCTTTTTGGAAGTGTAATATAGTTATCAAACTCACTGTTTGAGTCGCATGAAGCTAATAGCATAGCTACTAAAAAAAAGATGCCAACTTTACTTTTCATTATTGGTGTTATTTTTATTATCGCTATTGTTTTTTTTACGTTGATTGTTATTTTTTTTTCTAGGGGGTCTTGGTTTCTTTTGTTGCCCTTGTGGCTTATCAGTTGTTTTACTTTCTGGCTTAGGCTTTCTAGTTTTTGGGTTGTTTTTAGGTCTTGGTTTCCTATTATCAACTCTCTTTTTTTCCGTTTTTTGCCCTCCTTCAGTTTTGGTTGGTTTTCCTTGTGGCTTTTTCTTTTGTCTTTTATTTGCAGGAGGTTGTTTATTTTCTTCCTTTTTACCTGTTGGCTTTCTTTTTCTGCGTCTAGTATTTTTACGTCCTTTTTTAGGCGTATCAAAACGCGTTAAACTATCTTGACCAACAACATTTTCAAAGTCAACTGAAACTTCTTCTGTTATCTCTAATTCATACTCTTCTAACGGTAACGCAAGTTCATTATTTTTGTTTAATTCTATAATTTCTTGAACTTGATCTAACGATAGTTTATACCATTTAAAACTTTCTTCTTTGTAGGTATACCAAAGTAACTTTTTGAAGATGTCCATTTTAACGAAAACAGCATCTCCTTTTTCTGTTTTTAGTACTTTATCTTGTTTAGGGAAGCTTTGTAGTGCATCTAAATACGTATCTAATTCGTAGTTTAAACAACACTTTAGCTTACCACATTGTCCTGCTAATTTTAGTGGGTTTAATGATAGTTGCTGATAACGAGCTGCTGCGGTATTTACCTTTCTAAAATCAGTTAACCAAGTAGAACAACAGAGCTCTCTACCACAAGAACCAATTCCTCCTAAACGAGCTGCTTCTTGGCGCATTCCAACTTGACGCATTTCTACACGAATAGAGAAAGCACTTGCTAAATCGCGAATTAACTGACGAAAATCTACACGTTCATCTGCTGTATAGTAAAAAGTAGCTTTGGTTCCGTCTCCTTGATATTCAACATCAGAAAGCTTCATTTTCAATCCTAAACGGCTAATAATTTCTCTTCCTTTTCGTTGTGTTTCTAGCTCTCTTCCTCTGGCTTCTTGCCAAACATCAATGTCTTTTTGAGAGGCTTTTCTGTAAATTTTCTTTACTTCATCACTATCTGCAGTAATTTTTCTTTTTTTCATTTGAACTCTTACAAGCTCTCCTGCTAAAGAAACAATACCAACATCGTGCCCTGAAGATCCTTCAACTGCAACCACATCTCCCATGGAAAGAGTTAAATTTTCAGGATTTTTATAAAAGTGTTTTCGTCCATTTTTAAAACGGACTTCAAAAATATTAAATGGTGCTTCACCTGAAGGTAAAGTCATATTTGATAACCAATCAAAAACAGCGAGTTTATTTCCACTTCCACATGTGCCTGTTGCACAATTTCCGTTACTCTTACAGCCATTTGGCACACCGCTTTTGTTAGTTGAGCAACTGCTACAACTCATACGATAGTATATTTTTTTGAAATATTTTTTAAACCTGTGATATTTACAGTATCAAAAAACATTTTTATTATTTGATTTTCAGCTGTATAAAATTTACTTTATAACAACTATCCTTAATCTGTAAAGATACATATTCTAATGAAAAGTGAAAATTGATTTTTTTGTTAAAAAAAATGCTGCTTTTAAGTTAAAAAGCAGCATTTTTTATTTGTTTTTATGTCTTTAGGTACTATTTGTTCTTTTTTGCCCAGTTATCTCGTAACCCAACAGTTTTATTGAATACTAAACTTTCAGATGTTGAATCGTCATCTACATTAAAGTATCCTAAACGTTGAAACTGAAAACGGTCTCCAATTTGTGCTGTTTGTAAGCTTGGTTCAACATAAGCTGTAATTTTTTCTAAAGAATTAGGGTTTAAGAATTCCATGAAGTCTTTGTCTTTATGACTGTCTGGTGCCTCATCTGAAAACAGTCTGTCATACGCTCTTACCTCAGCTTTTACAGCATGTTTTACCGACACCCAATGCAATGTCCCTTTTACCTTACGTTTACTTTCTTCTGTACCGCTTCCTGATTTTGTTAATGGATCGTACGTACAGTGAATTAAGGTAATGTTTCCGTTTTCGTCTTTTTCTACACTATTAGCTGTGATAAAATAAGCATTCTTTAAACGAACTTCTTTTCCTAATTTTAAACGGAAGAATTTTTTGTTTGCTTCTTCTCTAAAGTCTTCACGTTCTATATAAATTTCTCTTGAAAATGGAACTTCTCTTGTTCCTGAGTTTTCGTCCTCTGGATTGTTTTCAGCAATTAAAATCTCTTCTTGATCTTCAGGGTAATTATCAATTACCACTTTTACTGGATCTAAAACCGCCATCACACGATTTGCTGTTTTATTTAAATCTTCACGGATTTTAAACTCTAACAACGCCACATCAATCACATTTTCGCGTTTAGAAACCCCTACTGTTTCAACAAAACTACGAATAGAAGCAGGTGTATAACCACGGCGACGTAATCCTGAAATAGTAGGCATACGTGGATCATCCCATCCTGAAACAATTCCTTCTTCAACCAATTTCATCAACTTACGCTTACTCATTACTGTATAGCTTAAGTTTAAACGTGAAAACTCTCGTTGTTTTGGTGGTAATGGGTATTCTGATTGACTGTACTCATACACATTATCTCTAAACCAATTATACAGTTCACGGTGAGGCTTAAATTCTAATGAACATAATGAGTGCGATATTTGTTCTATATAATCACTTTCACCATGAGTCCAATCGTACATTGGATAAATTACCCAATCGCTTCCTGTACGGTGGTGTTCTTTCTTTAAAATACGGTACATGATAGGGTCACGCATTAACATATTTGGTGAAGCCATATCTATTTTAGCACGTAACACATGAGACCCTTCTTCAAACTCACCATTTTTCATACGTGTAAATAAATCTAAGTTTTCTTCAACACTTTTGTCTCTATTCGGACCTGCGACTCCTGGTTGCGTTGGCGTTCCTTTTTGCTCAGCCATAGCTTCAGAAGACTGGTTATCTACATATGCTTTTCCGTCTTTAATCAATTGAACTGCCCAATCATACAATTGCTGGAAATAATCAGAAGAATAACACTCTTTTTCCCATTGATATCCTAACCAAGCTACATCACGCTTAATAGCATCTACATATTCTTGCTCTTCTTTTGCTGGGTTTGTATCATCAAAACGAAGATTTACTGGAGCATTGTATTTTTCTCCTAAACCAAAACTAATACCTATAGCTTTTGTATGTCCTATATGTAAATATCCGTTTGGTTCTGGTGGAAAACGAAAACGCAAATTTTCTTTTGGCATTCCATTTGCCAAATCTTCTTCAACAATTTGCTCTAAAAAATTCAATGATTTCTTTTCTTCTGACATCTTTATAAATTATGTACGTGTTCTATTTATAACCTTATGTAATTCTCTTTTAAAACATAATTAATTAAGAGCTACTTAAAAGGTTTAAGCAACAAAATTACATAGAATCTATGAGATAATTACACAAAGAAAATTATGGATTAGATTTTTTATAATAAAAAACGGAAAACCTATATAGATTTTCCGTTTTTAGTATTTATTATCAATAAGTTTTACTTACCGTACGAATTGTTTGCTTGATTTACATCTGCCATTAATTTAGACGGATCAATTTCAACTGATTTTACATCTTTTTTGACTGTAAAAGTATATGTTGGATGTGCAAAAGTCCAATCGGTAATAACTGTTGCATCAGTTGGTTTTTCTCCACGCATCATACGTAACGGAATATTGAATGATTCTTTTGAACCATCTGTATACGTAACCTCAACATCAATTGGCATTGGCATTTGACCAATACGCTCTAATGTGATTTCTTTTCCGTTTACTGCTTTAATTCCGTAATCAATAGTATGTGTTGTTTGCGTCCATTCATTTAAATACCAATCTAACTGAAGTCCTGAAACTTTTTCAGCAGTGCGCTTAATATCGTTTGGGGTTGGATGTTTAAAAGAAAAATCTTCAAAATACTTCTTCAACGTTTTTGCTACATTTTCTTTTCCAATAACATATTCCAACTGAGATAAGAAAATGTTTCCTTTAGAATAACTCGCAACTCCATACGCTGTATTTGTATGATACCTATCAGCATGCGTTGTTAAAGGCTCTTCAATATTATTACCTACCACATAATTGTATCCTCTGTAAGAACCAGCATGCGGGTTTTCTTTTCCTTCTCCTAAGATTTCATTTTCTGCTTTGTTTGAAATATAGGTTGTAAACCCTTCATCCATCCAAGGGTGCTTGCTTTCGTTCGTTGCTAATAAGAATTGGAACCAAGTATGTGCTAATTCGTGTGCTGTTACACCAAATAAGCTTCCCCATTTACGTTGCCCAGTAATTAGTGTACACATTGCATACTCCATACCCCCATCTCCTCCTTGAATAACTGAGTATTGCTTATATGGATACTGACCTATATGCTTACTGAAGTAGTTCATTAACTCAGCTGTTTTAGGTTGTAGTTTTTTCCAGTTCTCTAAATAATCCGCATCTAATGTTTTCTTGTATAGGAAATGTAAGTCGATTCCGTTATCCATTTTATACGTATCGTGAATAAACTCTGGATCAGCTCCCCAAGTAAAATCATGCACATTTGGTGCTGTAAACTTCCAAGTTAATTTATCTCCTGAAGGTGCGTTTAATGGTTTCGTTTTGTCTTCATAACCATGACCTACTTCTTGCGGGTTCTGCACATATCCAGTTCCCCCAACTACATAGTTTTTATCAATATGAAGTGTTACATCAAAATTACCCCAAACTCCGTGGAATTCTCTTCCTAAGTATGGTGGTGTATGCCAACCTTCAAAATCGTATTCTGCCATTTTAGGATACCATTGTGTCATTGACAAAGCAACTCCTTCTGCACTATTACGCCCAGAACGACGGATTTGTTTTGGTACTTGTGCATCAAAAATCATATCAAACGTTACACTTTCTCCTGGTTGAATTGATTTATTTAATGTTACTTCTAAAATCGTTCCAACAGTCTCGTGTTTTACTATCGCCCCATCTTGTTTTAATGAATTAACTTTAATGTACCCTATTTCTGATGGTGATAGCTTACTAATACGATCTCCTACTCTTCTGTCTGGATCTTTAATATTTCTTGAACGAACATCCATTTGAGAGTTTGGTTGAAATGCATTGAAATATAAGTGATAAAATACTTTATTTAATACATCAGGTGAGTTGTTTGTGTACACTAATTTTTGTGTTCCTTTGTATTGATATGTTTTAACATTCATATCAATATCCATAGTATAATCAACATGTTGTTGCCAATACCCTCTGTTAGACTGTTTGTGTACTTTTGTTTTTGTTATGGTTTTGTTAGTTGTACTATTTACTGTAGCACAAGAAATAACCGGTAACAATAAAAGGCTTAAGATTATTTTCTTCATATTAAACTAGTTTAATTCCCATTGAGATTAGTGTTTTCTTAAAATCACTTAGTTCTTTTTCATTTTTTAACACTGGAAAACTACGTCTTTTTCCGTTACGTAATTTTAGAAAAACTCGTTCTTTCCCATAAACTTTTCTTGTTTCTATTCCTTCAATTTCATTAAGATGATATTTAGATTTCCATGATCTTTTTACCATGTAATAAAATATTACTACTACTGAAACTACTGCAAGTAAAAACATAAAAACAAAAAGAGTTTCATTGTTTTTGTAACTCATTAAATACAACTGAACTCCCATATTAATTCCATTAATTAACATCAAAGAGATTATTAACCATGAATGCATTGGTACTTCATCTTTAATTGTTAATTCCTGTGTTTTTTTGTTAAATTCTAGCTGCATGATGCTTGTTATAACAAAAAAAGAGCATCAAATAACAATGCTCTTTTTTTAATCTATCTAAATATTATATTACTTTCTTCCGTTTACCATTCTATCAGCCATTCTAACTGCATTGTATGCATTTACAACACGTCCTGATACTGATAATTCTGAGAAAGGTACCATCTCATCTCTGGTTCCTGGTTTAACAACCTCTAAATCTATCTTAGTTCCAGAGTTCATTAAAATATGCTTTACTTGACTTGCCGTTAACTCAGGGTAGTAAGAACGCACTAATGCTGCAACTCCTGCTGCTGCTGGAGATGCCATAGAAGTTCCGTTAAACTTCTTGTATTCATTATCTGGAGTAGTTGAATATACTTGTACCCCAGGGGCAAATACGTCTACATTCTTTTTACCGTAGTTAGAGAAGTTCGCTGGTAATGTTTTATCATAATTAGCACTCATTGCTCCAATAGTTAAAAAATTATCTGCAATTTCATTCACTAAATCTGGTGCGTCGTTAGGGAAAGTCTTCTCAACATCAATATTCTTTCCATCATTTCCTGCTGCATTTACAATTAATACATCTTTAGATGCTGCATATTTAATTGCATCATAAACCCACTCTTTGTTTGGTGAAAAACCTTTACCAAAACTCGTATTGATAACTTTTGCTCCATTGTCTACCGCATAACGGATACCTAAAGCAACATCTTTATCATACTCATCTCCATCAGATACTGAACGTACAGCCATAATTTTCACATTAGCAACTCCGTTCATTCCTTTATCATTATCTCTTGCTGCCCCAATTATACCAGAAACGTGAGAACCATGCGCTTCATCTTTTTCAGAATGACCTGTATTACCATTTCCGTATCCTGGCTTATCGTTAATATCATATGCATTATCACCAACAACTGTGCGGTAATCAGTTTTTAAATTGTCTCCGTTTATTGTCTTTTCTGCATTTTTAATACCTTTTTCAAAGTACTCTTTAGCTTCTTCTAGCGTATCAAAATAACCAAACATTCTAGTTGCAAAGTTTTTTGCATTACCTAACATCTCGTCATTTGTATTGATAGCTTCTACTTCGTCTTTAGTATAGGTTGATTTCCCAAAGTATTTGGTAAATGCTTTATCAGCATCTGAAACCATTCCTTTTAAACCTCCATAACGAGCAACTGTTTTCTTTGCTTCTGCTATTTTCTCAGCTTGATACGCTTTTACTTCTGCTAAGGTTTCAGCATCAGCAACTTCTGGCTTCATTAAAATACGCTCATACTCTAAGTGTTCTTTATAAGCATCTCCTAAGAAATTCCAACCGTTGATATCATCAACATATCCATTTTTATCATTATCAATTCCATCTCCAGCTATTTCTTTAGCATTTACCCAAGCTACATCAACTAAATCTTCATGTTTTAAATCAGTTCCTGAATCAACTACACCAACTACAACTCCTACATGCTTCTTACCTTTTAAGAACTCATAGGCTTTATTTACACTCATTCCTGGAATTGTATCTGTGGCCAAGTCTAAATGTTGCCAGTTTTCTTGCTCATAGTCTGTTAATTCAGCTTTTTTTGCTGGAATATTCACTACGGTATTACTACCTGCTGGCACAGGGATTTTGCTTATTGTCTTACAGCTAGCTAAGGTAACCACTGCAATTGCCGAATAAAATACGGGCTTTAAAACTCTCATAATCTCTATCTTAATTAAAAATATCTGTAAACTTAAATGTTTCCTTTAAACGAACTCCTTTTTCTGTATGTTTTACTGTTATTACTTCGTTGTAAGCATCGTGCTCTAAAAACAGGTAAAATTCTTTATCGGCTGCTTCGTTTAAAAAAGCTTCTTTTTCTTTTAAGGTAAGTAGTGGTCTTGTATCATACCCCATAACATAAGGCAAAGGAACATGACCTGCTGTTGGCAATAAATCTGCCATAAACACCAATGTTTTTCCTTGACATTCTATTTTCGGTAGCATTTGTTTTTCGGTATGTCCATCTTTAAACAGCACATCAAACCCAACATAATCTTTTGCGTTTAGATGCAAAAAGTTTAGTTGTCCGCTTTCTTCAATGGGTAAGATGTTTTCTTTTAAAAAAGATGCTTTTTCTCTCGCATTTGGGTGTACTGCCCAGTCCCAATGACGTTGGTTACTCCAAAAACGTGCATTTTTAAAAGCTGGTTCGTAGCCTGTTCTGTCTTTATTCCATTGAATTGCTCCTCCACAATGGTCGAAATGTAGGTGTGTTAAAAACACATCGGTAATATCATCTCTATGGAAACCATATTTTGCTAAAGAAGTATCTAATGAAAAGTCTCCATATAAATAATAATATCCAAAAAATTTATCGGACTGCTTATTACCAATACCTGTATCAATTAGTGTTAAACGGTCACCATCTTCAATTAGCATACAACGCATGCCCATTGAGATCATGTTGTTTTCATCGGCTGGATTTGTCTTTTGCCAAATCGTTTTCGGAACTACGCCAAACATAGCGCCTCCGTCTAATTTAAAGTTTCCTGTTTCTATTGGATAAATTCGCATAGCTACAAAGATGCAGATTTTTAACGAATTATTTTGTTAATGAAAACAAAAAGTGCCTAGTTTCTAAAAATGCTATCTGCCATAATTAACGCATTGTAGATGTTTAACAAACCTTAATTGTTTTAATAAAAAAGACATCTTACTTTTGGGTAACTGAGCTGTATAATTTTGAAAAAACTAAACAAAAAACAAAAAGATGAACCTAAGTCTATCTTCTTGCTTGTTTTAATATGCTATTTCTATACTAAGAAAACTCTTCTACAGTAGCATTTGGTGTATTCTTTTTTACTGAAGTTATACCATTTTCCATAGCGTCTTTACTTGAATACATTTATAACTGAATTTATTTTTAGCTTCCATTCTTTTATAACTAAAAGAATAATAAAAAGTTCAATAGAAGAAACCAGACCTATATAGTAAAACAAGTATTTAGTTCCATGTGTTGAATTTAACACCAACTCAATTAAATAAAGAAATAAAGTAAAAACCCACATTTTACTTAAAACTGTACTTGGTGTCTCTAATTTTTTAAACTTAAAATAGTTTATAACAAGCAAAACTGATTTAATTATAAATAATATAACAAATACATTACTGAGACTAAAAACAACCTCTTTTTTTTCTATTAAAATAATATATGAACAAACAATCCAAAATAAATAATTTGATAGAATATTGTTGATATTATTCTCTCTAATTTCTTTATATGATATAATAAGCCCTAGCAACAATAATAAAGCAATTATAATATCATAGAAAGTCTCTGGAATTTTATAATTGACACATAATGATATACCTAAAAAAATTATAAATCTTATAGCTAAGTTTTTCATATCCTATTATTTATCAATTAAAACTTCTAAAGCTCCCAAAGGTTTTTTCTTCTTTTTGTCTTCGTAAAACTTTAAAGTTACTGTACTACCTACCTTAGAAGGCATGCCATAGGTATTTGAAACACTTTTTATTTCATTATTTTGTATCGTTAGCCATGTTAATTCATCATAACTTAATGAGTGACTTTTATCAGAGTCTTTATAACCTATTCTTAAAAATATTTTTTTTTCATTAATTGTGTTGTATGAAAAAAGGTTTAGCAGTCCAAAAGACTTATTAACTTTAAATTTATCAAACCATAAATTCAAATCATTTTCTATAAATTTCTTAAACTCTTCATCTCCTTCAACTATTATTACATTCTTTTTTGGTACAACCCTTAAAAAGTTGGAATACTCTTTAGATTCTGAGATACTATTCGACGGATAATGATAATAATTCACAAATTGTCCATGATTTGTCAATGTAATAGTGGCTACATAATAGACTATAGATAATAGTAGACACATTAATAAAAGCTTAATTATTTTGTTTTTCATTGACTTTTCAATTTGTTTTCTTTCTCTTTTTTATTTCGATAAAAACAAAAAAAGCTCATCAATTATTGATGAGCTTTTTGAGGTGTCGAGCGGATTCGAACCGCTGTAGATGGTGTTGCAGACCACTGCCTAGCCACTCGGCCACGACACCTTATATTGATAAGGACTGCAAATTTACAGCTTTTATCTTTTTTTGCAAGCTTTTTTTACTTTTTACGCACATCTGATAAAACAATTGCTACCTCAGCAACATTTCCGCCAATTGGTGGGTTAATTTTTGCTACGCTAACTTCCGCTTCATCAACCAGTTGTATTTCTTTAAAAATTCTATCTAAAATTCGTTGAGCAACATGCTCTAGTAATTTAGAACGAATTGCCATCTCTTCTTTTACAATTTGATTCAAATGCACATAATCTACTGTATCAACCAAATCATCAGTTTGTGCTGATTTTTGTAAATCGGCTTTTACTTCGATATCTACTCGGTATTCCGAACCTATTCTAGCTTCTTCATCTAAACATCCGTGATTTGTAAAAATACGAATGTCGTTTACACGTATAATTCCCATGCCACAAAAATAGCAATGTTTACTTATTTAAAAGCATTCTTCGTGTTTTTTCAATAATCGTAAAAGACCTTAACAATATTATTCATTTCTTAAAATAATAAGATTTCTCACTTCGTTCGAAATGACGTGTCTATTAATTCGTAAAGAAATCGAATATGTTGCTTAAAGCACTTGTTCTCGCTTTGTAAAACTCAGTATAACTACATCTTTTACATGTTATACTCGTGAATTTTTTGTTTTGTACATCAAAAATTTTAGACAACGTCCCTCCAGTAGCCCTCATTTCAGCTACTTCATAGGTTTTATTATTACATTTCGGACAGGTATAATTTAATGGCTTACTCATAAATACTTTTAGTTTTTATTTATAAGAGTCGAAAAATTAAAAAACGTTACAAACTACTTTATTTCAAATGTTTGATTTAACTCACCCATCGTTACTTTATACTTTCCTTTTGGCAAATAGTATTTATCGTTCTTTGCTTTTTTTATCTCAGCATCTTTGTGTTTCTTTAAATACTTTTTTCTTCCTTTTTCAGAAAAAGAAACATCATACACCACTTCATTAAATCCTTTTGTTGCATTCGTTTTTATAATATTTACCAAAACTTTATCTGAGTATACTTCTAATACAACTTCTTTATCTGCATTTACATAAAAAGGAATTGTAATTTTTGGTGTATTTGGTTCTAACCACTTACTCCAAGAACTACCCCAAGATTTCCTTTTCTTAATGTCCTTAATACTGAAAACAGCCTCTTTATTATCAAACTCTTGTAAAGAAGTAATATTTGCTTTGTATAAACTACGCCCATGTGTTCCTACTAATAAATGTTTTGCTTTAGGTTGAATTACTAAATCGTGTACCGCTACATTTGGTAATCCGTTACTAAAAGCTTCCCATGTTGAACCTTGATTAAAAGAAACATATAATCCGTTATCAGTTCCTAAGTATAGAACATTTTCTTTTTTAGGATCTTCCTTAATCACATTTACCGCAGAAGTTGGAATATTATTACTGATGTTTTTCCATGTTTTTCCATAATCATCAGAAACGTATACATACGGAGTAAAATCGTCAAAACGGTATCCGTTTAATGTAACATACACACGTTCCTTTTTATATTTTGAAGCTATTACACGACTTACCCATAAATTTTGTGGAAAAGAATTTGAAATCTTCTCCCAACTTCCTCCTCCGTTTTTTGTCACCTGTACCAATCCATCATCAGAACCTACATAGATTAGTCCAAATTGAAATGGGCTTTCAGAAATGGTGGTTAAAGTTCCGTAAGCTACATTTCCTTCCTTTTCTCCTTTGGTTAAATCTCCTGAGATTTCTTCCCAATCATCACCTTTATTTAGTGAACGGTGTAACTTATTCCCTCCTAAATACAGGATATCTTGATTGTGTTTTGATAACTGAATAGGAGTTTGCCAATTGAATCGATATGCTGGTTTATCTTTTTCTGGTTTTGGTTGAATATAAGTTTGTTTTCCTGTAGCTCTATCTATTCGATAATAGTTTCCAAATTGATATCCTGTATACACAATGTTTGGGTTTCTACCATCAACGGCAACTTGCATACCGTCACCTCCCATTAAACTTTCATAAGGATTCTTTCCTGTTTGATGCCAACTTTTGTCAATTTTTGCATTGTGGTTTCCTACCCAAACACCATTATCTTGCATTCCTCCATACACCTTATAATTTTCTTGGTTATCCGCATATACGGTATAAAACTGCCCAACTGCTGGCTGATTTAATTTAATCCAGCTTTCACCATCATCATAAGAGATATTCAAACCACCATCATTCCCATCAATTAAGTGCCCTTGTTTTTCAGGATTTACCCATAAAGCCTGATGGTCTGCATGCACATTTTCTTTACTAATAGATGTAAATGTTTTTCCACCATCTTTCGATTTTAAAATTGGAACTCCCAATACATAAATTCCATTTTGGTCTTGCGGATCAACACGAATTTCCCCAAAATAGTAACCATACGAATAGTATAAATCGTCTAAATGACCTTTATGTGTTTTTTTCCAAGTTTTTCCTCCATCAGTAGTTTTAAAAACCTCCGCCCCTATTACTGGAGTATCGAATAATGCAGCATTAGCATCTTTTAAGTAACCAACCAAATCACTTGGTCTTATTTCTCCTGGACTTGAGCGAATGATTTGTTTAATATTTTCTGCACGATATTTCTCCTGAAGACCATTCATTTTGATATATGAATTCAATTTTTTGTCTTTCATATTTAAAAGCTCATCAGTTGAAACTGATGCAAGTTCTTCTTTTGTCAGAGCACCAGATCCTTTTGCACTTTTAGTAGAGTCTTTTTTTCTTCGAAATTGATTATCATGAAAAGCGTATACTGTGTTTTCGTCATATACGGCTAATCCTATTCTACCAACTCCTTTACCATTTGGAAAACCATTATTATCAGAAATTTTAGTCCAAGTATTTCCAGCATCAGTCGATTTATAAATTGCAGAATTTTTCCCGTCTCCATCAAAATTCCATGCTTTACGTTCACGTTCCCAAGCAGCAGCATATAAAATATTGAAGTTATTTGGTACTGGTTGAATATCTATAATCCCTGTGTTTTCATTAATAAACAAGGTTTTTGCCCAAGTTTTTCCTCCATCAAAAGTTTTAAAAACTCCTCTTTCTTTGTTTGATGAGTATAAATGACCAATAGATCCAACAATTACCTCATCAGGATTGTTTGGGTTGATTAAAATACGCCCTATGTGATGTGAATCGAGTAATCCAACGTTTGCCCAAGTTTTACCTTCATCGGTAGATTTTAAAATTCCAATTCCAGCATATGACGAACGAGAAGAATTATTTTCTCCTGTACCTACCCAAATTGTCCCATTTTTCCAATCTACAGCAATATCACCCACGTTTTGTGTTGAAGAATTATCTAAAACTGGAGTAAAAGTAGTTCCGTTATTATTGGTATGCCATACTCCTCCTGAAGCATATCCTACATAAAACTCTGTAGTATTTTCTGGATTTACATCAATATCTACCACACGTCCACTCATCACTGTAGGTCCAATGTTTTTAAACGGTATATTTTTTACGGTGGAGTTTGTAATTAAAGCTTTCTTTTGTTGTAAAGCTTGCTGTATTTTTTCTGCTGATGTAGGCTGCTGAGCAACTACTGTAAACGGAAATAAAGCTATAAAAACTTTGGCTAAGATTCTCATTATAATTTGGTTTAGAAGAAGTGAAAATACAGTAAGCTAATAGTATTTCAAAAAAATTAACAGAATATTGAGAGACTTCTTTTGAAGCTCTTGTCAAACAAAAAAATTATTAGCTTTGTTTAACCTCAAAATTTTTAGGCTATGACTATTTTTATTCTTTCTGTTAGTGACCAAATTTATTCAACACAAAGAATATACAAAGAAGCTCGTCGTCGTGGACATAAAGTTGAAATTATAAACCATTTAAAATGTTCTATAAAACTTGGTGATGGTAAGCCTGCTATTATATATAAAGGCAAAAATATTATTGATATTCCTGATATAATTATTCCTCGAATAGGTGTTTCTGCTATGAAACATGGGGCTACCGTTGTAAAAGAATTTGAAATGAACGGGGGATATAGTACTGCTAGTTATTTAGGTATTGTTGATGCACAGAACAAAGCTCGTACTTTACAAATAATGAGCAGAAATGGACTTCCTATTCCTCAGACTGTTTTTTCTGTTGACGCTGAAAATATTGGTGAGCAAATAGATTTATTAGGTGGCTCTCCTGTAATTATTAAATTACAAGAAGGAACACATGGCTCAGGTGTAATTTTGGCTGAAAGTAAAAAATCTGCCATGTCTATCATAGATACTATGCACGGAACTAATACCAGTATTTTACTTCAAGAGTTTATAAAAGAAAGTAACAGTGAAGATATTCGTGCTTTTGTTGTAAATGGTAAAGTAGTCTCTTCTATGAAACGTAAAGGATTGAAGGAAGATTTTCGTTCTAATATTCATAAAGGTGGAAGTGGACACAAGGTTACTTTAACTGCTGAGGAAGAAGAAATAGCTATTAAAGCAGCTCAATACTTAGAACTTCCTATTGCTGGCGTTGATATGATACGATCAAAAAGAGGTCCCTTATTAATTGAAGTTAACTCGACTCCTGGATTACAAGGAATTGAAGTTTACACTAAGGATAATATTGCTAAGGCTATTATTAAATTTTTAGAAGAAAAATGTTCGAACAAAATTTTAAAAACGGAATCATAGAAATTCGTGGACAAAAAATTGGTTTAGGTGAATCTAAATTAATTAAAATTCCTATTGATAGATTGCCTACAGGAACTCTAATAGAAATTCCTGTGTATATTTTTAATGGTGACCAATTAGGACCAACTATTCTACTACAAGGTGGTTTACATGGTGACGAAGTAAATAGTGTTGAATTGGTGCGTAGAATGTTAATTGATAAATCGTACAAAATTCATCGTGGTTGTGTTATTGTAGTTCCATTATTGAACATTTTTGGTTTTTTAAACATGTCTCGCGATATGCATGGCAAAGATGTAAATAGAAGTTTTCCAGGTTCAAAAACTGGTTCTTTGGCAAGCAGAATGGCATATTATTTAATGAAAGAAATTACAAATAATGTAGATTTTGCTATTGATTTCCATACAGGAGGAGAACAACGAAACAACTTTCCGCAAATACGATATACTCCTGAAGATGATAGAGCTCTTCAGCTAGCCAATATTTTTAATGCTCCTTTTATGTTTGGTTCTAAACTTATTCCAAAATCTTTTAGAAATCAATGCTATAAAAACAATATTCCTGTAATTGTATATGAAGGAGGAGAATCATTAAGACTAGAAGAAAAAGCTATTCAACAAGGTATTAATGGAACTCTTCGTATTTTAAAACACTTTAAAATGGTAAAAAAAAGTATAGAAATACCTAAAAACCCAACTTCAATACACATTAATAAACACAAATGGGTTAGAGCTAAAGTTGCGGGCTTATTTACTCCTATTGTTCACAATGGAGAAAAAGTAAAAAAAGGACAGATTTTAGGACATATTATGGATACCTATGGAGAAACAAATTTTTCAGTAAAGTCTCCTTATGACGGTTATATTATTGCTAAAAACAACTTCCCTATTATTAATATGGGCGACGCTTTATTTCATTTAGGCAAAATATAACAATCTGATTTTATTTGTTTTATCCGTTAATTTTTACTTACTTTAATTCCAATTAACTAATCAAAAATTATAAATTATGGAATTTCTTATTAGCTTATTAAGTGGAGCAGTAGGTGGTAATCTTGCTGGTGCATTGTTAAAAAAGTTTTCTTTAGGTACCCTTTGGAACTCTGTTGTAGGGATTTTAGGTGGGGGGCTAGGAGCTCAATTACTAGGAATGTTAAATATTGATATTTCTGGTATTATCGGTAACATTGCAGCCAGTGGTGTTGGTGGAGCTGTTTTACTAGTTATTGTTGGTGTTATTAAAAGCGCCATGGCTAAAAGTTAAACACATATTAAAACTTTAAAAAAAAGACGTCTAAATAAGGCGTCTTTTTTATTTATAGCCGAAGCCCAATAAAATAGCAGTACCTTTGTTGGCTCATAGTAGTATTTTCTTTAGATACTACTGAAGAATTATATATGACATTTACATCGTTAGGTTTATCAAAAGCTTTAGTGAAAGCTGTAACCGAAAAAGGGTATGAAACCCCCTCTCCTATTCAAGAAAAAGCAATTCCAGTTATTTTAGAAGGCAAAGACGTATTAGCTTCTGCACAAACCGGAACAGGTAAAACAGCAGGGTTTACCTTGCCTATTTTACAAAACATATCAGAAAAAAAGAATCCAAAATATCGTCCAATCAAAGCATTGGTACTAACACCTACAAGAGAGTTAGCTGCACAGGTATATGATAATGTGCGCGAATACAGTACACATTTAAATATTAAATCTACCGCTATTTTTGGCGGGGTAAAACCTAGTTCACAAATAGCAACACTTAAAAACGGAATTGATGTTTTGGTAGCTACGCCTGGTAGATTAATAGATTTACACGAACAAAATCAACTTTCTTTAAAACGTGTAGATGTTTTAGTTTTAGATGAAGCAGACAGAATGCTCGACATGGGGTTTTTACGAGATATTAAAAAAATCATCTCTTTTTTACCTCAAAAACGTCAAAACTTATTGTTTTCAGCTACTTTTTCAAAAGAAATAAAAAAATTAGCGCAAGGTATTTTACACAATCCTGTAATGGTTGAAGCAGCTCCTGAAAATACGACTGCTGAAAAAGTAAATCAGAAACTTTACAAAGTTCCGAAAAGCAAGAAAACCGAATTAGTTGGTCAATTAATTTCAAAAGGAAATTGGAGCCAAGTCTTAATTTTTACTCGAACTAAACATGGTGCTAATAGATTGACTGAAAAACTAATTAAAAGAGGAATTTCTGCCGCCGCTATTCACGGAAACAAAAGTCAAGGAGCAAGAACTAAAGCCTTAAAAGGTTTTAAAGACAACTCTATCCGTGTTTTGGTAGCTACTGATATTGCTGCACGTGGATTAGATATTCCATTACTACCACATGTTATTAATTTTGAACTTCCAAACGTTCCTGAAGATTATGTACACCGAATTGGTAGAACAGGAAGAGCAGGTGCTAGTGGAGAAGCTATTTCATTAGTAGCTCAAGAAGAAGAAACTTACTTAAAAAGTATTGAGAAGTTATTAGGACAAAAAATCACTATTTCCGAGTTAGAAGGGTTTGATTTATCTACTATAAAAAATGAAGTTAAAACTGAACGACCAAAGCAGCAACCTAAAAATAAACCTGCTAAAAAACCGTTTAAAACATCTTCTAATCCAAAGAAAAAAAACAAAAAAACCTCAACAGAAAGTTCAAAAAAACATACACCTAGAAAACGAAATAACCGTAATAGAAGGAATAACAACAAACCATCTTAAGAGTTAACAAAATAACATTTTATCTGTTTAATTATCAGTGTTTTTGACACTTTACTCACTAAGTGAAACAATATTTTGGTATAAATATTGTTATATTTATTGTGTATTACAAAAACCAATAATTATGAAAAAACATGTTTTATTACTAGTTGCATTAGCAACTTTTTTTACCGCATTTGTTAGCTGTTCTAGTGACGATCCCCAAACGTCTCAAGTAGCAGTTCGCTTAGTAGATGCACCTGGAGATTACGATGAAGTAAACATCGACGTACAGGATGTTATGATTAACGCCGGAGACGAAGAAAATGGTTGGCAAAGCCTTGGAAACGTTACTCCACAAGTATACAACTTACTTGAGTTAACAGGTGGAATTGACGCTTTATTAGTAGACACTGAAATTCCTGCTGGTAAAATTGGGCAAATTCGTTTAGTTTTAGGTGAAAACAATTCTATTGTAGTAGATGGAGAAACGTATCCATTAGCAACCCCAAGCGCACAACAATCAGGATTAAAATTAAACGTACACCAAGATTTAGTAGGTGGTGTAAAGTACACGTTTATCTTAGACTTTATGGTTGATAAGTCAATCGTAGTTGAAGGTACTGGTGATTACAGCCTAAAGCCAACTATTAGAGTAACTACTGAAGCTGCTTCTGGTGCTATTTCTGGAATGGTAAACCCATTTGAATATCAAGTAGAGGTTAGTGCTGTTTCTGGTACCGAAGAGGCTATCACTACTTTAACAAATGAAGAAGGTAAATTTATGTTACACGGAGTACCTGCTGGTACTTATAGCGTAACTTTTACTCCTGATGAAGCTTCTGGATTAACTGCTAAAACAGTTGAAGAAGTTACTGTAGTATTAGGAGAAAATACAGATATGGGGACGGTTGAGTTAGAATAACTCACTCAACATAAATTATTAAAAAGGATGCTGTAAAAAGCATCCTTTTTTTATACTTTTAAGCTAAAATTTATTTCCATAAATGGACGCTTCTAAAAAAGCTATTACACAGCGCATACAAAACATCATAAATGATGAAAACTTAAACACGTTAATTCCAGAAATTATTGACTGTTTTAAAGAGTTTTCCTTATCAAAAAATGAATTTTTAGTCAAAAAAGGAGAAGCTTGTCGGTATTTCTGTTTTGTAGAAAGTGGTATTTTACAATACGCTGTTACCGTTTCTGGACAAGAAAAAACCACCTATTTAGCTTTAAGAAATGGCTTTGCTTCTTCTTTAAAAAGTTTTTTACAACAAACTCCTTCACCAAAAAACATAAAAGCATTAAGTGCCTGTAAACTTTGGGGGCTAAAAATTAATGACTTTAAACACTTAATGAAAAATAACAAAGCTTTTCATCAATTTTATTACAACTTTATAGAAAATCAAATTTTTTTAATTGATGATTACCGTATTGATTTGTTGACTTTAACTCCTGAAGAACGTTATAAAAAGCTACTCGTAAATGAACCCAAATTACTTCAAGAAGTTCCACTACATTATTTGGCTTCATTTTTAGGAATTTCTACTCGACATATGAGTAGAATTCGAAAAAATATAAATTAGCGCCAAATGGCTAATATTTGCACAGTTTCTTTCCGTATTTTTGAGGGAATCTTATCAATTTAATTGAATCATTATGAAGTACGACGCAATAAACAGTCAATTATTTATAAAAAATCGCAAGAACTTTATGACTCAAATGAAGCATAATAGTTTAGCAATTTTTAACTCAAACGATATTTACCCTGTAAGTGCTGATAGCACTTTACCTTTTGAGCAACATCGTGATATTTTCTTTTTAAGTGGTGTTGATCAAGAAGAAAGTATCTTAATTTTATTTCCTGATTCTCCGAAAGAAAATTTACGTGAAGTACTATTTTTACGTGAAACTAATGAGCATATTGCTGTTTGGGAAGGTGAAAAACTAACCAAAGAAAAGGCTTTAGAAACTAGTGGGATTAAAAACGTACATTGGCTACAAGATTTAGAAAAAGTATTAGCTGAAATGATGGCTTTAGCCGATACCGTTTATATTAATACCAACGAGCACTATCGTGCAAATATTGAAACTGAAACTCGTGAAGCTCGTTTTACAAAATGGTTATTAAACAAATACCCTGCACATTCAGTAGCAAAAAGCAATCCTATTTTACAACGTTTACGTTCTGTAAAAGATCAAATTGAAATTGATTTAATTCAAAAGGCTTGTGATATTACTGAAAAAGGTTTTAGACGCGTTTTAGATTTCGTAAAACCAGGTGTTTGGGAATACGAAATTGAAGCAGAATACATTCACGAATTCATCAGAAATCGATCTAAGAAATTCGCTTATACTCCTATTATTGCTTCAGGTAACAATGCAAACGTGTTACACTATATTGAAAACAACCAACAATGTAAAGCTGGTGATTTAATTTTAATGGATGTTGGTGCTGAGTACGCTAACTATTCATCAGATATGTCTCGTACAATTCCTGTTTCTGGGCGTTTTACAGACAGACAAAAAGAGGTATATAATGCTGTAAATCGTGTAAAAAATGACGCGACAAAAATGTTAGTTCCAGGAACTCTTTGGGCTGAGTATCATGTTGAAGTTGGTAAATTAATGACTTCGGAATTATTAGGTTTAGGGTTATTAGACAAAGCAGATGTTCAAAACGAAGACCCAAACTGGCCAGCATATAAAAAGTATTTTATGCATGGTACTTCTCACCACATGGGGCTAGATACGCATGACTACGGACTGTTACATGAGCCAATGCAAGCAAACCAAGTATTTACAGTTGAACCTGGTATTTATATTCCTGATGAAGGTTTTGGTATTCGTTTAGAGGATGATGTTGTTGTTCAAGAAACAGGTGAGCCATTCAACTTAATGCGCAACATACCTATTGAAGCTGACGAAATAGAAGATATTATGAATAAATAGTATCATTTCCCATACTTTTAAAACGTCATTAAAACTCCTTTTTTTGGAAATTTTAATGACGTTTTTGTTTTTTAGTATTTTTAGTGTTTAAAAATTGTTATGATGATGACTTATTTAGAAATGATTGGAGTATGGCAACTAATTTTAATCTTAATTATTTTAATTGGAATTATTCCAACAATTATTGCTCTTGTTGATATTTTAAAAAGTGAGTTTAAAGGAAACAATAAAATTGTTTGGATTCTCGTTGTTTTATTAGCTAACTTTTTTGGTGCTGTTTTATATTTTCTAATTGGAAGAGAACAAAAGATAAAAAAGTAAACAAAAACCCTTCACGATGAAAAACCTACTTTACATATTCGCTTTCGCATTAATTTCATGTGCTTCTAGCCAAATAAACAAATTTGATAATTCCGATTTGGTCGGAACTTGGAATTGGACCAATACCGATGGTGGTTTTGGAAACCACATTCATAAAACTCCTGAGTCACTTGGTAAAAAAGTACAAGTTACCTTAGAAAAAAACTATCAGTTTTCAATTTTTGAAGATGGTAAAGAAACTTTAAAAGGTACCTATACTATAACAATGAAAAAAGCTATTTATTCAAATAAAGAAGAAAGGTTTATACAACTATCTGGCGACCAACAAATTTCTGGAATTATACTGTCAGGAATCATTAGAGTTACAAAACCTAACGTCTTAGAGATTTCCGATAATAATTACGACGGACTAGGAAGCATGTTTTCACGTGTTGAATAAATAAAATCTCTTTTTATTAAAAACAGTAAAAAAACCCTGTTGCTTAGCGGGGTTTTCCTTTGTTTATTTCAAATTAAAATATTTACTTAGGCTCTTCTCCCTCATGTAACTAATGAGTCTCTCAACTGTCTTTCTGTACTTTTTATAATTAACATATTGATGCTCATTAGCTGATTTAAGAATAACTAAACTGTTAATTATGGAACTAAACGAAACTAAATTACACGATTTATTAGGCAAAGTGGTTACTGAAATGGGAGCCGCTGCTAATGGACCTCTTGTTACCATTGGTGACAAACTTGGATTGTACAAATCTCTCTCTGAATCTGATTCTTTATCTTCTGGTGAATTAGCCGCAAAAACAAATACTTCTGAAAGATATGTAAGGGAATGGTTAGCCACTCAAGCTGCATCTGGATATGTAGAATATGATTCTGACAGTAATAAATTTTACATGACACCTGAACAAACTGCTGTTTTTGGTAATAATAAAAGCCCTGTTTTTATGACTGGTGGGTTTTACGCTGTTTCTTCTGTATATCATGACGAACCCAAAGTAGAAGAAGCTTTTAAAACTGGAGAAGGAATTTCTTGGGGAGATCATAGCACTTGTTTGTTTTGTGGTACCGAAAAATTCTTTAGTCCTTCTTATGAAGGCAACTTGGTTAATAACTGGCTTCCAGAATTGGACGGTGTGGTAGAAAAGTTAAAAAAAGGTGCTAAAGTTGCCGATATTGGATGTGGTCATGCTGCTTCAACAATTATAATGGCAAAGGCTTTTCCAAATTCTACTTTTGTTGGATACGATTTTCATGATGAATCTATAAAAAAAGCAACAGAAAAAGCTAAAGAAGCCGGAGTTGATAATATTTCTTTTCAAGTAGCTACTGCTAAAGATTTTCCTGGAAAGGATTATGACCTTATCTGTTTTTTTGATTGTTTACACGATATGGGAGATCCTGTAGGCGCTTGTAGACATGTAAAAAGTGCTTTAAAACCAGATGGAACTTGTATGATTGTTGAACCTTTTGCTAATGACGAATTAAAAGATAACTTAAACCCTGTTGGACGTGCTTTTTATGCTTTTTCAACCACTATTTGCACTCCATGTTCTTTAAATCAGGAAGTTGGACTTGCGCTTGGAGCTCAAGCAGGACAAAAAAGATTAGAAGATGTTGCTACAAGAGGAGGATTTACTCAATTTAGGCTAGCAACACAAAATCCTTTTAACCTTATTTTAGAAGCCAGACCTTAATAATACTATTTCATTATTAAAAAACATAAAAGAGCCCTTATTTAGGGCTCTTTAAAATTATTAATCAAATTTTAATTATTACTTCACCGTTAAAGTGTATTGAGGTGTTGGATTCAACGGGCAAAAGTAAACGTACTCTCCTTTTGTTAAGGTTACTTTCTTAGAGCTTGACTTACTATTGTTTTTTACCAAAGATGTTACGTATGCATTTTTTATATGATGCTTTTCATCTGTTTTTCCCTTTGGCGCTAATACAAAACCTACATCATGTCCTACATTCTTGTTTGAAATTTCAAAAACATAAGTTCCTTCTGAAATGGTTAACGATTTTTGAGTGAATTTTCCTTTTGTTTGTTCTAAAGAAATGGTTTTTGCTTTTTGTGCATTTGCTGTAAATGCAAATCCTACTAATAATACTAAAATAGCTACTACTTTTTTCATTTTTATTGATTTTTATGGTTTTACTTTTTATAGATGAATAGCTCTGTAACCTAAAACCCCGTAACTACACTTTGAAAATAAGGCCACAAGAGCTATTCGTTTTTTATGCGTTTTGTTTAATTTTTCCTGCTTCTACTTTTGGAAAATCAACTTCGGTTTCTGCTATGTGGTTTACATAATTTGTTAAGGTATTTGCAACAACATTTAATACGATTTCTAAAATATCTCCGTCGTTATATCCTGCTGCTTTTACCTCAGCTATTTCTGCTGAACTCACATTTCCTTTGTTTTTTGTAACACTTTGTGCAAATTTTAAACCTGCTTTGGTTTTAGCATCAGAAGCCTCAGCTTGTCTGTTTTGTTCAATTTCTTCTTCTGATAAACCATTATTTTTTCCTATAGCTGTGTGTGCAGATAAACAATAGTTACATTCATTTTCTTCTGCAATAACTAAAGCTAATTGCTCTCTAAACTTGTTTGAAAAGTTTCCACCTCCGTTTAATTCTCCTAAGCTTAAATAGCTTTGCAAAAGTGCTGGTGAATTCCCCATTACTTTAATTAGGTTTGGAATAAATCCTAACTTATTTTGAACTGCATCAAACAATTCTTTTGATTTTCCTGTTGTGGTTTCTGGATTCAACGTTTCAATTCTTGTACTCATAATTTTACTATTTTAAGATTCTATTTTTAGTTTATTTTTTCGCAGTTACATAATTCTCTTTCTGGAAACTGCTCGTCGTATTCTTGGTATCCCCAACAATTTGGGCATTGGTTAATTTCTGTTCTCATAATTCGTTGTTTTTGAATTCTGGTACAAAGGTGCGACAGGAATAGACCTTAAAAAATGGACAAAGGTTCTTAAAACTTGGACATACTGTTTTGCTAACAATTTTCTTACAAAAAGCTAGCTTTTTATTCACGGTTTCATAAAGTACAGGTAACGCATTAACATGTTTACTGTAGTACTTTTATCTCGTCGAAAAAAGGTTGTTTGTATTAGTGTAACAAAAAACTTTATTAGTTGTGTAGTTTACCACGCGTTGCGTGGTTTTTTCTTTTATAAGCTATAGCTTCTTTTAAATTGTTTTGGCGATTGCCCTGTAGATTTTGTAAAAAATCGAGAAAAGTATGCAGGATCATTGAATCCTAAATCAAAAGCAACTTCTTTAATAGAATTATCAGTATAGAGTAGCAATCTTTTTGCTTCGGTAATAATTCTGTTTTTTATAAAGTCGCTTGGAGTTTCCGTTCCTATTTTTTGAAGGTGTTTTGTTAGTGATTTTGGTGATAAACCTAACCGATAAGCATACCCTGTAACTCGGTGTATCTTTTTAAAATTTTGCTCTACCAATAGGCTAAAATCTTTAAAAAGCTTGGTTTCTACACTCTCTTTTACAACATCTTTTTCTTTTTTTATACGTACAGAATATACAATAAACTGCTTTAAAAGCGATTGCAACATATCGTATTGGGCTGTTTCTTCTAACTCAAACTCTTCTATTAGGTTTTGAAGAATAAAATCTAATTTTTGTGTTTCTTTTTCTGAAGGTACTACAAAAGGGGTTTCATATATATTATTAAACAACACTCCATTACATGACACCTCAGCATCGTGCGTTTGAATACAATAAAAATCTCTAGTAAAACTAAGTTGATAAGCTTCTTTAATTTTTTCTGAATCTACTGAAAATACCTGTCCTGGTGATAAAAAAAACAATACTCCATCTTCAAAAGAATAGCTTTTAAAATCGATATTATACCTACCTGTTCCTTCTTTTATCCAAAACACCTTGTATTGATCTATTTGCTGTGGTGAGTTTACCACACATAATTCTTCAAACTGAACTGTTTGTAACGAAAAAATATTTTGATAGGAATAGTTTTGAATATCTTGTACCGCCATTTATACATAGTTTTATCGTTTGTCGAAAAAAATAGGAAGAACTGACAAGTTTTTAAAACTTAAAATTCGTTTTAAAATCCGAATAACTGATAATTCGGGTTTTAAAACGAATTTTTAACTTCTATGATTGAATATTAATTCTTTTAATTCAACAATCGATACCCTACACCTACATTATGGGTAGGTTGATTACCTTGGTTAATATTGAGTCGGTAACTAGCAAACCATTTTCCTTTTCGGTTGTATTGTAATCCGAAACTAAGGTTGTCAAAGGTTTGTGGATTTCCTCCTATCTCGGTAAAGAGATACAAGCCACTTCTGTAGGTTTTTGGATACTCAATCGTTTTGGTAATGGTTATTTCTCGTGGTACTTTGAGTTTATACGATAACTGACTATCTAACAATTTTCCTTTTACCAAATCGTAGTTATAAATTTCTATATCGGCATTCTTTAAGGTATCTCGGTATATTTTTGCGGCTACATAGTCGGTAGTGTCTTTGATAAAAATGGTGTCTTTTACAACATTGGTTACATCATTTTTATGCACATATACTTTTTTGTATTTAATGGTTTGTACTTTAAACGTATCTATTTTGGTTTGCCAAACCGTGTCTTTTATCACGGTTATTTTAGGTTCTTGAGGTGCTACTTTTTGATTTCTTTTGTTAAAAAGATTGACAAATAACAGCACTATAATGACACCCAATAGCAACCTATCGGTTTTATAGTTAAAAAAATTCATGATGTTTTTGTTTTAGCGTTTATACCATTTACAACTTGAAATCATAACTGGTATTAGAAAAATGTTTGTCAGTCCAAAGAACGAAGAATGAGTGACGAGAAACCTCTTAAAAATGAGATTTCTCCTCGTACCTTGTCGAAATGACACAAAACACTAAAATTTACTAGAAAAAGAACCTCTGAAAACGAATGTTAGTGGTTAGACTTTGTTTTGGGTTATGGGGTGTATACGTTTGTTGTGTATGTTCCTGTTAATGCAAAAACACCTGTTGTAAAAGTTGGTGCTATATAACCTGAATCTAAAGTAGCTCCTATTGGTTGATCTCTTAGATACAGAGTTGTGTTCCCTACATATCCCGAATTAGGTGTTTGTGACGAATCAGAACCTAACATTCTATTAAAACTAATTGTAGTTCCCATAGGGGCTGTTTCTGCTGAAAAAGGCATTCCTGTTATTTTTAAAGAACCTGAAGGAGTTACATTTGTAGTTATTCCATTAAAAAATATACTGAACTGAACAATATTCCCAACCCTTTTAAACCTTGCATCAATAGAAGAACTATATGTAGACGCTCCATTAGCGTCTTCCAAAGCAGGTGTAAAAGTACCTTCTTCATAAAAATTCGCTTTTTGTAATCCAGCATTAGTAGCATCTGCTAGAGGTAAAACTGCACCTGTTCCTGAACTAGACGCTACCGTTCTCGTTGCTACATCGTATGATAAATCTGTAGTTCCTCCGCTGCCTGCTGTCGCATTAATTACGGGTTGTAATGGATCTGTGTTATCAATCGTAATGTTTGAACCTGCTTGTATTTGTGGAATATCATTTAAATGAGCTACATTATCTAAGTAAACTGATTTATCTGATGCTAAGCTAGAACTACAACTCAATGTTACATGATTGTTTTCTCTATAAAGTCTTAAAGATTTACTATTTAATTCTGATTTTCTATAGGGAGAAGTAGCACTTGCACTATCTACTGTCAATTTAGATGACGATAGATTTAGGTAATTATCTGTTTTAGTATTAATTAACTTAATTTCATTTGTTGTTGCATTTCCATTATCAGTCGCATTTTGTAAGGTAGGGTTGTCTTTCAAATTACTTAAATCTACTGTAAATGTTGAGTTATCATCTCGTGTAAAAGTGGCTACCCCATTAGCATCAACAGTTCCTGATACTAATCGCGCTAAATTTGTATTGTCTAAATACGGTGTTAAATCAATTTGTGAAACACTTACCCCGTCTTTTAATAAATCAACCGTATTAGTTCCAGAAATGGGAGATAATGTATATTCAGGTACTTGCTGTTCAGAAGCTACACTTACCTCTCCTGTTTCATCAATGACAAACCTACGGTTTACCTCTCCTTCAGGTTGTTTTGCATCGATATAGCTATCAATTAAATCGGCATATTGTTGTTGAGTTGGTTTGTCACCTGTTTCAAAAAATTGCTTTAAGGTTTCTTTGTTTTGTTTCATTTTTGTTCTTTTTTATCGTTTTTAAATTGTTTTTTTGATAAAAAAGAGCCGCTAAAAACTGTTTTTGTTAGGGGCTAGACTTTTTGTTTGTTTCTAAAATTTATAATTTAATTCTCAATTCTCCAGTAGAAGTTTTATAACAGTCTCCAGTTATTAATCCTCCTGTTCCTGCTGAAGCATCATCTGCATAAGTAGGTAACCCTGTAAAATTAATTTTCTCTGCTTTTATAACTCCGTTTACCTGTAATTTTTCCCCTGTGGTATTGGCTTCAAAATTATCAATCCCAATACCTACATCTCCTCTTTTCAAAATTGTAAAAGCATCGTTTCTATTACTTGTATCTATACCGTTTCCTACATTGAACAACCTATCAATTGGTACTATTAAAGAACCATTTCCTTCATATGAAGTACCATAATGCCCTACTGATGTTTCAGCAAAACTTTTTGAAAAATTTGAAATACCCGTAGAAAATGAATTGTTTCCTAAAGCAGTAACATCTTGACCTGTTGTAAATGAATACATACCTGAAGCTCCTTTACTATATTCAAAAAAAGTAGAATATGAGAAGTCGACAGATAGGTAACCTACTTGACCATCTTTTGTCTCATCCCGACCTATTAATCTCCACCCCCTTCTACCAGGACTCTGACTAACGAATTCTAAACCACTTATATTCGCACTAATCACAGGGTTTAAGTAATCTGAATTATCTAGTGTAATATTTGCACCTGCTTTATATGTTGGCACTTGTTGTTCAGAAGCTACACTTACTTCTCCTGTTTTATCAATTACAAACCTTCGGTTTGCTTCTCCTTCTGGTTGTTTGGCATCAATATAACTATCAATTAAATTAGAATACTGCTCTTGAGTAGGTTTATCGCCTGTTTCAAAAAATTGCTTTAAGGTTTCTTTGTTTTGTTTCATTTTTGTTCTTTTTTATCGTTTTTATTTTTTTTTGATAAAAAAGAGCCGCTAAAAACTGTATTTGTTAGTGGCTAGACTTTTATTCTTTTTCCTCCAAGAAAGGCATTAATATGTTTATGGAGTTTAATGCTGTATTAGCTTCTAATAAACTAAAAACCCCTTTACTTTGTGCATATTCTATACTTTTTATTAAAAATGTAAGTGCTTCTTTTTGCTCTTTATCCATTATTCATCTAAATTAAAGAAGTTACAATGTTTCCTGAGTCATCAATACTAATACGATATTGTTTTGTACCATCAGGAGTCGTTAATACCATTCCTCTAGATGGCATTGTACTTATATAATCTCCTTGCGTTGTAACCTCTTGAGTTCCAGGACCACCTAAAACAACTTGATTTGACTTTGATGCTTTTGCTCTAGCTCCTAAAACAGTTGTATTATTAAATACTTCTTGAAACTCAAAGGTATGGGTACCTGTTGAGTTTGTCCCTGACAATTCAAAATTAAAGGCTTCAATTGTATCACTATCTATAATTTTATATTGCTGTATTCCAGAACCTATAAACCCATTAATATTAGCACCACTTGTCTTTTTATATTTGAGTAGGATAACTTTATTATTTGGACCTAAATTATGACTAGGTAAGGTAATTCTGTTTGTAACAATATTTACATCCGTATTGCTAAAAACTTTTCTTTGAAGATATAAACCATTAAAACTATCAGCTGCTCCTGCTCCAACTGCAGTATTATATATACCTTCATTAAACCTTAATGTATAATAACCTACTCCAGTATTATGATCAGAAGTATTAAAAGACAAAGAAGTAGTCCCTACTCCAACATTATAACTACCATTATTATATCTTAAAGTGTTATCTCCAAAACCTGTTAACTCAAGACCGTGTGCTTCTTCCAAAGATTTAAAGCCAAAACCTAAAGCTGAACTTACAGGTATATAAGAAAAACCATTCCATATAGATTTAATATTTCTAAAAATAGGTCTATTAGAATCATCTAATAAATATGTTTCATACTTAGCTTTATTAGGTATAGTTATTTCTTTTCCAACTTTTAATACATGTTCTCCTAAGTCAACATCTTGTGTAGCTCCTGTATATGGTACTAGGTTGCTTGTATCAGCATTTATTATAGGTCTATCTGGATCTGTTTCATCAATCATAATATTAGTTCCTGCTTGGTAAGTTGGAACTTGCTGTTCAGAAGCTACACTTACTTCTCCTGTTTCGTCAATTACAAACCTGCGGTTTGCCTCTCCTTCTGGTTGTTTGGCGTCGATATAACTATCAATTAAATCGGAATACTGTTCTTGAGTAGGTTTATCGCCTGTTTCAAAAAACTGTTTTAATGTTTCTTTGTTTTGTTTCATTTTTGTTCTTTTTTATCGTTTTTAAATTTGTTTTTGATAAAAAAGAGTCGCTAAAAAGAGTGTTAGCGACTAAACTTTTTCTTTGTCGTTGTTTTTTTGTTTTTCGGTTGTTTGCTCTAAGGTACTTTGCATATCCGCTTGTTTTAACAAACTGTGCAATGCTTTAAAGGGGTTTACTCCATAAATTTTGTTGTAGTTTTCTAAAATTGACTTTGTTTCGGTAATAGCTATAAATCCTGCTATTATTTTTAAAAAAGGAACTTCATTTACAATGTGTTTTTCTAAAAAATAAGCTGATATAATTACCAAATTATAAATAACAAACTTAGAAATGGTATGTCCAATTCGTTCGCTTTTTATAGGTATTTGTAATTTTAAAGAGGCATAAGCTCCTGTAATAAAATCAACTACTATTAGTAACATCATGGTAGTTAACACTCCATTTAAAGGCGACAGTAAAGCAAGCAACCAAAAAATGAAATGCGAAAATTTATCCATTCTTTTTTAGTTTTCTAAAGTCTAATACCCTGTTTTTAGGATATGCTTTAATACTTACACTATTTCCTTGATTACCTCCTAATAGGTATACATATCGTCGGGTTTCTTTAATTAAGAACCCAACATGTCCTTTCCAACTATTAGGATTTTCTCTCCATAAAACCACCACATCTCCTGGTTCTGGTTTTGTAGTAGAGTCTCCTACCGACAACCAACTGCGTGCTGTTAGCTGGTTTGTGTATTCATAACCTGCTTTTTTAGCTACCCAATTTGCAAAGGCACTGCACCAAGCAGTTTCATCTTTAAATTTTCCTCCATCAAAACCTAATGAAGTAAAATAGTTTACAATTTGAGGATGATCTTTTGAGCCTTTCACCTCTTTGACTCCGTATTGCGATAACGCTACTGATATTAAATTATTCATACAAATGTTTAATTTTTTTAAAGCGCTTGCAGACAAAACTTGTAAGTTGTTGATTCTTTTTCTTTTTCTAGACCTGAAAGGGGTTAATCATAACTTTTTTTCGTTTCTGCTTACATTAAAGATTAATAAATAACAATGAACTGTTAGAAAAGCAAGACAAATATACAACATATTACAATTAAAACAAAACAAATTACAAATATTTTGCATTATGTTTTAATTTAGGGTGTTCTTGAAAATTCCCTATAACTTTTTACATAAAAAAACCGCCTAAAATTTTAGGCGGTTTTGAGATAATTCACTCTTTATTCATCTTCTTCAAGGTTATTTATAAATTCTTTAAATGTGTTACACAACTTTAAAGGTTCTGAACCATCAAAATGAAACAAATAAACCTCCTCAAAACTATCTTCTCTCATTGAAAAAGCATATATACTTCCTCCTCCAGTACTTGCAAACGGGAAAAATGTCTTAGGTAGAGCATCTTCTCTGTGAAGATTTTCTAAAACACTTTCAATATTATTACTTCCATATATAAGTGAGTAAAAAAATGATACATCACTCTCTATTTCCCCATCCCAAAAAATATTTTCTTTTGGTACTCCTCCATTTCCTATTAATAAAAATTTTTTATAGGATACAGGAAAAGTAAAATTGTTTTTCTTTTCGAAATTCTCAATCTCTAAATTCGTTAAAGAATTCTTACTATTATTTAATGTTATTTTTTTCATCTTTATTATAAACTAAAATTAATTTTTCTATTAGGATACCCTATACCCATAAAGGCTTTGTAGAGTCCACCTCCTCCAATATGCGGACAAGAAAACTCATGTACTTTCCTGTTAACCAACTGCATAGAGCATTCTCCAGTAACAGGGTCAAAATCATCCAAATGATGCCAAACATAGTCTTCCTTAAGGTTTTTAGCCAAATCATCTGATATGCCTGCTTTTTTAAAAGCCATTTTAAAGTCAATTAAATCATTTCCCGTTAATTTAATTTTAACAACTCCTGGTTTTCCATTCTTTTTCCCATAAAGAAATTGAGGTGTATGTTTAAAATCAACGCTTAAAGGAGGGGTATTATGTTCACTAAACTTCAAAGCAGCACCATTATCCCAAATTTTTTCTCTCCTGTATTTAGCAGTACTCGAATCAAAATATTCAATTACTTTTTTATAATCTGCAATTTTTTCTGTATTAGTTCTAGTTGTTAATCGAATATATTCATCTACCTCCTCTGGCTTTCCATAAAAATAAACATCTCCATTTTTATCTAAAAGTTGAAGGTTATTTCTAGCTCTTGTCGGTTTTTCAATCCTTAAACCATTGGTTTCAAGAAAATCTTTATGCTTTACATTCAAGCTATCAGCCAACTCATCCAAATAATTTTGAACTTTCTTTTTACTATTCCCACCACTAGAACGAATTTCATCAATCTTTTGAGCAAATTTTCGAATAGCATCTTCAGTCCCTTCTAAAATGGTTTTATCTCCTTGTTTTATAGTATAAATAACTCCGTCAGGGCTTACTAAAACTTTTCCCGTGTTAGGGTCTAGTTTCTCAAAAACAACAACTCCTAAATCATACAATAATTCTAAAACAGCTTCAAACCCTTTAAATAATTGATTAGCCACGTTTACCAACTTAACAACCAACTCACTAATCCATTTTTTAAGATCATCTAAATGTTTCGCAAAGTTTTTAGCAAATTCTTTAAGCTTTCTAATCGCAGCTAAAACTACATCTACTGTTATTTCTGCTGTTTTTACCACTTTTTTAGCTACTACATTCGCTAACTCTTGATACGATTTTAATACTGCTTTGGTTGCTTTGGCTATATTAGCTGTTCCTCCAGTGGCAATAAATTGTACTACTTCTGAAGCGATAAAACCAACAATAAAACCTATATAATACCCTAAAGCACCTGTATCTATCTTGATTTTTGTATTAGATGCCTTAGCTAATAAAACTATTAATAGTTTAGCAGTTATTATAGGCATTTCTATTAAAAACTGCATCCACGCTTTTAGGTTTGCTAATGTAAAAGTACTGAGTACTAAATCGATAAGGTTTTCAAAGCCTTCTGCTAATAAACGTAGGTAATGACCTGGTTTTTCAAAGAACTTTCCTGTTTGGATAACGCCGTTTAAAACATCTACCAAAATAGCTAAAATATCAAAGATAGATTTAAAGAAGTCAATTATACTATTAATAAGCCCTACTAACAATCCGTTAATAAAATTGTAGGTGTTTTGTGCGTTTTCTTTTACACCATCTAAAAACTCTTTAAGTATACCTGGTACTTGCTTAAACAACTTGGTAATACGTTCACTTTTAAAAGGCATAAGCTCTTTAAACAACCAATGTTTATTAAATCGCTCTGCAAACGTTACAATAGGGGCTTCAATGTGAACTACATAATTTTTATAAATTGAATTTGCCAATTCCTCGGAAGAAAAACTCTCATTAATATTAAGCTTGGGTAATAACGGATTGTATTTTGAGTTCTCTTTTCCGTCTACCGTTGTTTTCCAATAGTTTTCCCCAAATTTTAACTCATCAATTTCTTTACCTATATTTCTTAGAAATTTAGACAAATTATTTAAGGTGACATCCGCTCCCCAACGCACCACTTGCCCACCTTTTGCCAAGACCAAGTAAAAATCGCTTTCTTCTTTCTTTTTAAGTTCTTGTTCCAGCATTTTACTTAGCTCGTTCGTAAAAACATCTACCCCATAAGCTCTGGTAATTTCTGCAATGCGAATTCTGTTCGTTTCTATAAGAGAACTTACATTTTTCCCTTTTTTTATTCTGAACACTGTTCCGAAAAGGTTACTTCCCGAGCTACGCTCAATAAAAATAACTACCTCGTGTGCACTTACACTTTGTATGGCTTCATAAGCTTGTAATAATTGCGCTCCATCTTCAGAAATAAACAAGGTGGTAAAAGCGTCATACTCGATACTTTTTACCTTTCTAGGTGTTGGCGATGGATTTGCATTTACAATTACCTCCTCTAAATCGATACTATTATCAAGTTGGATATAAAACTTCTCATTAATTTTATAATAAGGCAATGTTCCGTTTTGAAAATCAACAATGGTATTTTGAATAAATGCAAAGTTTTCATCATTTTCTTCATATTCTAGTTTATTAATTTGCCCATAAGGAGGATTATTTTCTAGAAAAAAATCTCCATATTCACCAGACAATCGACTATTAAAATGAAGTAACCATTTATCTGAAGTAATTACTCCTTTTTCTATTTCTACATATATATTGGGGCTTGGAACTGCTGTTTCTTTTATTTTTTGTTGCTGAACATCTGAAAACACGACCAAATCTTTAAAATTGGTTTTGTGTTTAAAATGTTTGCTTCCATATTCATGAGCATGCATATTTTTTATTTTTTATGATTAATAAAAAACAAACCTCACCCAGCCCTCCTCTTCTCAAAAAGAGGAAGGAACTAACAAATACAATAAGTTTTACTGATTTTTTTGGGTAAGGTTTGTGACTGTGTGTATAGAAAAATGTTTGTTTAACAAACATTTTTACTGCACTTATGCTACATTGTTGGTATCGCCTACAATATCGTAATCTACACCATCTGGTCCATCTCCTATCTTATAGGTACTTACATCAAATAAGCCTTGACCTTCACAGTCTGGATTACACGGCAAACCTCCTTCGTTTAACACAACAGAATCTGCTTGTAACACGGTTAAGGTTGTTGGTACACGAGTTTCCCAAGTACCTTCTACTTCACCTTCAATGGTTTGCATTTCTTCGGCAACAGAAACATATAAATCGTCGTCCATATCGGTAACCATTCCTTGACCATTCCAAATTTCACCAGTTTTCATATACCAGTTTACAGCTTCTTCAAAACCTGGACGTACAGGTACTACAGATCTTGCCATACCACTTTGTAAAAAAGCTTGGAAAATAGGGTCGCTACCTTCGTTATACTCAAAATTAGCATCCCAACTACCTTCTGCTCCATAGAAATAAGGATAGAATGTATACGCCATAATTTCCCAATCAAATGCTTGTTCAAAAAACTTAACTGTTTCAGCGTGCTTTTGAAATTTAGACGTTCTTACAACATGTTTGGCTTCCACTTCTTTACCTTCTTCTTTATAATTATCTTGAGCGGTAACAATATCAAAAGGTTTTGTCATTAAGTCGATAGCAATACGTTTTAGTTCACGTTTTTCAATACTACGGTTTATTTGAGAACTTAGTTCTTTTTTCTTTTCATTAGGCTCTTTTTCCGTCTCTTGAGATTTTTTTAAATCTTCATATTCTTTTAAACGCTCATTATAAGCATCTATAATAGCTTTATAAGTTTCATTTTGCCATTTTTCAATACCTTTTCTATCTACCCTACACTTTATAACTACATTTAAACTACCAGTAAAAAAATCAACTTGTGTAGCAGAAACAGCAACATTACCTGTATGTCCTGACATTGTTCTAGTAACCTCTTTATGCAACTTCGGTTGATTTTCTCTATCTGTTATTTTAATGCTCCCTACATTAATAAAGAACCCTTTTGCATTTTCAGCTTTATCATCCTCCACACCTGAATAACTTACACTAACTTCAACCGACTCATAACCCTCAGGTAATTTTACATCCCCTTCTATTGAAGATGACTCATAAGCGTTAATAGTTTTAGTCGAATCTAATTTAAAAGATTCACTAACATAAATCTCATTAACTGGTGCGGTTTCAACCTCTGCATTATAAATCGAAGCTAGATACTGGTAATTGTTTTGGTTTAATTCTTTTGAGTTATTAATAGCATACATTCTTAAACCACTTGGATGAACAGGTTTTCCCGAAATATCAAATCCTGTTGATGTTTTTCTACTTCCTTCTCCATTTTTTAAATACGACTCAATATAAAACTTCGCAGGTTCTGGTAACGCAAATTCATACATTAAGCGTTTACCATAATTTATCAACTTATTCTTATAAATCTTATCTACCCAACGATATACTCCTGTTACATGCTTATCTCCCTTACGATTGTCAAATCCATGAGTATTATTCTCTTCATATTCTCGTAATATACGAGACGTACGTTTGGTACTAATTTTCTGAACCACACGTTCTAAAGCTCTTTCTGTTACCTCCTGAGCATACGTTTGCGCTTGTAAATTAGAATCAGAAGCAGAAGTTGATGAAGAGTTATTATAATTAGCTCCTGCAGAAAATCTAGTTTTAGCAAATTCAGCAGACACACTTGCATTTGCTCCAAAACTAGTAGCATTATCACTATTTACAATAGACGACGCTTCGTTTTGCATTTCATTACGTTCTGTTGAAGTAGTGTCCGTCAAGTTTTCTACTTCTTTTTCTGTTGTTGTTTCCGTAGTTGTTTCTGAAACTCTTAAGTCTCTAGTAGAACGCTCTTTATATTCGCGTGCCATGATATTTTCTATATGCGACACTTCTCCGGGCACATAGCAACACACTTCTTGTTCTACTCGCCTAAAATCTGCCACTCCTAATTGAGATATTCCATAAAGAACACCTTTTCCGTCAGCACTTGACCCCTCAGGGACATTACCACTAACTATACATTGACCAACGAACTTGTTAGCAATTTCATAGTACCCATCATCAAACTTAACCTGAAACATAATGTTTTTAAACTCTAATGACACTCCGTTACTTAAAACAAAACTACCGTTCAAACCAAATACAGGTCCTGAAATTAACTGTTGTAAATTTTCTGGAAATAATTCAATTCGTAACAATGTATTATCAAAACTAGCAGGACTACTCTTAAATGAAGTACCAGTATATGGCACCTGAGCATCAGCATCATCTAAAGTATAGTTTGCTTCTGTTACTCTTACATTAGTAGAATCTTCAACCTTTAAAAACATAATAATTTTTGATCCCTTCCCTATTTGACCAAAAACATCTCCCGAATAAGAGTACAATGGTGTACTTTTACTAAGGTTATAATTTAGAGTCCCTCCTTGAATAGAAACAGCTCTTACTTTTTCTGGAGTATTTTCTAAAATTTTCTGATTCTCTTCTTTTATTTTTTGTCTAAGAACCGTTTTAGCTTCATAAAAATTATCATATAATTTAAGCCCTTCTGAATTTAATAAATCTTTAGTCTCTTCTGAATACTGAAAAGTAGTTGTTGTTGTACCGTCCGCAGCTCTACTAATCTCTTCTGCTTTTTCAAATTCAAACTTAGGCAATTCTAAATCTGGATATATTTCTAATCTTTTTTCAAATCCTGATTTAGCGTCTACAATTGTTTGAATTGTTGGTTGAGCTGCATTTTTTATATCTTCTACAGCTAATTCATGAGCTTGTAAAGCTTCTTTATATCGTACCTGCTCACTTTTATTATAAACATACTCAGCTTTTTCAATTTCCTTTAAACCTAGTTCATATTGTTGTAAACGTGTTTTAGCCATCTCAACCTGTAAACTAGATGTCAAATACTCTGATGAACTAGGACTTATGTTTGTAGCTCCTCCTTCAAATTGTTGATCTGAAATAACCACTTCTTTAGGCACAATAACACTTGCATTCGCTCTACGTACAAATTCTTTTTCATTTTCTTCTGTAAAAACAATTTCCCCCTCTGTTTCTTTTGAAAAGCTGTTAGTAAATACATTAAATGCTTTTAAAAACTTATTCGCTACCAACATTTGAATCAGTCCTTCTCGAACAATAGCCGATTCCTTATTAATGGTTTGATGAAATAAGTTTTCCCATAAAACTAACTCTTCATCAACAGTAAGTTCTTGTGCTGCATATAAATTAGCATCAATACCAGCATACGATAATACTGTCTTATTGCGCACTAACCATCCAGAAAACTGATATAACGCTTCGTGTAAATTTTTAATCTCTACCCTACTAGCTATTGGTGTAAAATTCGTACTATAAGCTCCTTTTAAGGCTGTTTTTCTTTCTTCATCTGTAGTAGCTCCTTGTATTGCTTGAAAAGCTAAACTTTCTGCTTTTTTTTCTTCTGGAAAGGAAACAAATCCGATTTCTTTGTCTTCAATTAATTGTGGACTACGTAATGTTACAAACCTAAATAGGTTTGATTTGATTGGTTTTTTACTCATTTTTATAAAATTTAATTAATTCTTAATCAAGCTCAAAAAAGAGCCCTGTTTAGTTGCTTTTCTAACAGTTCTTTTTTCTTGATTTTTGGTTTTATTCAAAAAAATGTTTGAATAAACGAGTATAGATTTCAAAAAAGTGAAGAAAATCAAGTTGAAATCTTAAAAACACAATCGCTAAAACCACACAAATGTTTGATTATTACAATTTTTTTGTATATTAGCAATTAATTAACGATGCAAATATAAAACATATTACACACTTAAACAAACAAAAGTTTAATTATTTTTGCAATATGTAAAAACATGAAATGTTATGGGAATTTCCGAAAAAATAGCAGCAATTAGAGATGCTTTCAACTTAAACAACTTTTCTTTTTCAAAAAAAATAGGTGTTACTGGAACCACTATAGATAGCATTATTAATGGGAGACCTCAACCTGACGGCAGTAGAAAAAAAACAAAACCTGGTTACGATGTTCTTACTTCTATTATTAATGAATTTAACATTAATCCTGATTATTTATTTGGAAAAAGTGATATAATGCTAAAAACTGAACCTACAAATATTCAAACATATTCTGGAGTTCCTCAGGTTGTTTCTGTGAATTCTTCGGGTAATGAAAACGTGGTTTATGTTCCTATACAAGCAAGAGCTGGTTATTTAAATGGTTATGGTGATTCAAGTTACATAGAACAACTTCCTTCTTTTAATATGCCTCATCTTAATAATGGTACCTTTCGTTGTTTTGAAGTACAGGGAAACTCTATGGTGCGTACTTTTTTTGATGGAGATTTAGTTTTTGGAAAGTATGTTGAGAATTTACATGATATTAAAGATGGTCGTGTATGTGTAATTGTAAGTAAGAATGATGGTATTGTTTTAAAACGTGTCATTAATAGAATAGAAGAAAGAGGTAAACTTATTTTAAAAAGTGACAATAAAGATGGTAACTATCCTACTTATACCATAAATGCTGAGGAAATTATGGAAGTTTGGTATGTAACTATGTTCGCATCCAAACAAATGCCTGAACCTGTTGATGTTTATGATAGATTACACGATTTAGAAAGTAAAATTGTTGAATTAGAAGAGCAAATTAGCAGTAAAAATTAATTTTTATGCTTAAAAAACTGCTTTTTTTAGTTCTTTTACTCCCTTTTTACACCTCTGCCCAATCCAACTGGCAACAATTTAAAAAACTACAAGGAGCCCAAAAAACATGGGTACTACTCCATCCATTTAAAGCAAAAAAAGCTTTTATTGTTTCACGTGAAGCATCAAGAGTAAGTGACTCTCTAAGAGTTTCTCCCCTACTGGATGGTGATCATGCAGGCGGACAAGTAGATGCATTTCGTCATGCTTTTTGGATGGCTTTATTAAAACAACAAATTGGTGAAAATGCAGCTCGTTCACTTGGTAAAGCCCATGAAAAAGACAACTACAAAACATACAAAGAACGAAAATTAGAGGACGGTGTTATTCCTGATAAAGTTTCTTCAGAAATGGATTTATTTAACAACGAAGTTGGTTTAACACTTTCCAAAAAAGGAGGTAACCTTCCTAAAAATGGATTGATTTACAGAGTAATCAACGCTATTCATCAAGGAAAATTAAAAATTATTAAAAAAGATAAAAACGGTAATTTTCTGACTTGTAATAATGAGATGATTCCTAAAAAATCACTAGTCGGAAAATGGGAAAACAACAAATGCTTAATTAATTCAAATTACAAAAGGTAAATGCAAAAAGTATATGTAATTTCAGGTACCATGTGTACAGTAGATTTATGGCAACATGTTTTTCCTAAACTAAAAAATATACTGCCAATCCATATTGATATTACTCCTGCTAGTTCTTTTGAAGAAATCAATAAAATTATTCTTTCAGTTATTACCGAACCCGCAGTTATTGTCGGGTTTTCTTTAGGTGGATTTTCAGCAATGAATTTTAGCATCCATTTTCCTGAAAAAGTAAAAAAGTTAGTTGTAGTTGCTGCCAACACTGATGGGTTAAGTGATTCAGAAATTCAACTAAGAAAAAGCACTATTGACTTTTTAGAAAAGCACACCTACAAAGGAATATCTCAAGCAAGAATTCAACAGTTTTTACACCCAGATAATCACCGTAATTCCGAAATTATTTCTGTTATTAAAAAAATGGATGCCGATTTAGGAAAAGATGTGCTACTTCGTCAATTAAGAGCAACTTCAACTCGGTTAGATATTTCACAAAAAGTTTTAACCTTAAACACTCCTATATTTTTTATTGCTGCCGAAAATGATGCACTTGTAAATCCCAAAAAACTTAAAGAGTTTGTCAGCAAATCTCAAAAAGGAACATACGTAATGATTAAGAATTGTGGTCATATGGTTCCTCTTGAAAAACCTGAAGAATTGGCATCAATACTAAACTTAACCATCAACTAACAATATAAAATGTCAACTAACATCAACAATGTTATCAGTTACAGCCCTAATTTTTTAACTGAAAAAGATGCTACAGAGTTATTTAAGCAATTAACAAGCCTCTCTGAACTCACAAATATGATGGAAATGAAACTTCCTTCTGGTGATGTAGTTAAATACAACTTTGGTAAATTAATGTTTGTTGACTCTGATTTGGTAGAGAAAAATATTTTTCCAAAATCAACTTGGGGAAACGTTATGGTATGGCCAAAATATATGCTATCTATAAAAAAACAGATTGAAGAACATACTGAACAGGAGTTTAAAACTTGTGTTTGTATTTATTATCCTGATGGAAACTCTGGTATTGATTATCATACAGATAAAATGGCTTTTGGAAACACTGATATTATTCCTTCAATTAGTTTAGGTGAAGAACGTTTATTTTATATCCGAGAAAACAAAACGATGGTTGAAAACAAAATACTTTTAAAGCACGGAAGTTTGTTAGTTATGGAAGAAGGTTGTCAAGAATACTACGAACATAGCTTACCCGAAAACCCTAAATATTTAAAACCTAGAGTTAATTTAACGTTTAGAAAATATGGTTTTTAAAGGTGTTTACACCAAAAAACATTAGCTCACTCTCATTCTTTCCCCTGTAAATATTAGGGAAAATAGTTTTTCAGGACGCTATTTAAACCCATTCTAAATATTTAAGAAAACAATTCGTAAAGTTTGTTCAAGTACTGTCATCCTCTTAAATTTGTGCTATTATTTAATCAACAAACAAAATAATGAGCGGATTACTAAAATCTTCTATCGGAAGAAAGTTTGCCATGGCACTTTCGGCATTCTTCCTGATGTTTTTCTTATTACAACATTTTGCAATTAACATTACTTCGATTTTTCCAGATAACGGAGCAACATTTAACAAATTGTCGCACTTTATGGGGACGAATCCGTTAATTCAATATGTAATGCAACCAGTTTTAATTATTGGTGTAGTGTTTCACTTTGTAATGGGATTCATCTTAGAAATTAAAAACAAAAGTGCACGTAAAGTTAGCTATGCTAAAAATAACGGAGCTGCAAATTCTACTTGGATGAGTAGAAACATGATTTACAGTGGAGCTGCTATTTTAGCATTTATTGTATTACACTTTATCGATTTTTGGTTTCCTGAAATCAACACCAAATTTATTCAAGGTGATTGGAGTGGATTACACGATGGTGAGTTTAGGTACTTCCATGAATTACAACACAAGTTCTTAAGCCCTATTAGAGTTGGTGCTTATGTAATTGCTTTTGTATTCTTAGCATTACACTTATTACACGGATTTAATTCTGCTTTCCAATCTGTGGGAGCAAATAATAAATATACTAAAGGATTGAAAACTTTTGGTAAGCTTTACGCAATCTTAATTCCGTTAGGATTCGTAATTATTGCATTATTTCATCATTTCAATCACTAATACGCAACAAGTATGGCAACTTTAGATTCAAAAATTCCAAAAGGTCCATTAAAAGATAAATGGACAACTTATAAAGATAAAATTGACTTGGTAAACCCTGCTAACAAGCGTTTAATTGACGTTATTGTAGTGGGTACTGGTTTAGCGGGTGGTTCTGCTTCTGCAACTTTAGCAGAATTAGGATATAACGTTAAAGCTTTTGCTTACCAAGATTCGCCTCGTCGTGCACACTCTATTGCAGCACAAGGAGGTATTAACGCAGCGAAGAACTATCAAGGAGATGGTGATTCTTTTTACCGCTTATTTTATGATACAGTAAAAGGAGGTGATTACCGCTCTCGTGAAGCAAACGTTTATCGTTTAGCTGAGGTTTCTGCAAACATCATCGATCAATGTGTGGCGCAAGGAGTTCCTTTTGCTCGTGATTATGGTGGACAATTAGATAACCGTTCGTTTGGTGGGGTATTAGTATCTCGTACTTTTTATGCGAAAGGTCAAACTGGTCAGCAGTTATTATTAGGAGCTTATTCAGCAATGAACCGTCAAATTGCTCGTGGTAAGATTGAAATGTTCAATCGTCATGAAATGTTAGATTTGGTAATTGTTGATGGAAAAGCTCGTGGTATTATTGCTCGTAACTTAGTTACTGGTGAAATTGAGCGTCACTCTGCACACGCAGTAGTAATTGCTTCTGGTGGATACGGAAATGTGTATTTCTTATCAACCAACGCAATGGGTTCTAACGCAACAGCAGCTTGGAAAGTTCATAAAAAAGGTGCCTTCTTTGCAAACCCTTGTTACACGCAAATTCACCCAACTTGTATTCCTCGTTCAGGAGACTATCAGTCTAAATTAACCCTGATGTCTGAATCGTTACGTAACGATGGACGTATTTGGGTTCCAAAGAAAATGGAAGATGTATTAGCAATTAGAGAAGGAAAATTAAAACCAACTCAAATTGCTGAAGAGGATAGAGATTACTACTTAGAAAGAAGATATCCTGCTTTTGGTAACTTAGTACCTCGTGATGTAGCTTCTCGTGCTGCAAAAGAGCGTTGTGATGCTGGTTACGGTGTAAATGCTACAGGAGAGGCTGTTTACTTAGATTTTAAATCGGCTATTGAACGTTACGGTAAAGAGCAATGTAAATTACACGGAATTAAAAACCCTACTCAAGAAAAAATTATTGAGGAAGGTGAAAAAGTAGTAGAGGCTAAATACGGAAACTTATTCCAAATGTATGAGAAGATTGTTGATGACAATCCATATAAAACACCAATGATGATTTATCCTGCAACTCACTATACAATGGGTGGAATTTGGGTAGATTATAACTTAATGACTACCATTGATGGTTGTTATGCTATTGGTGAAGCAAACTTCTCTGATCACGGTGCTAACCGTTTAGGAGCTTCTGCATTAATGCAAGGTTTAGCTGACGGATATTTCGTATTACCTTATACAATTGGTAATTACTTATCTAACGATATCCGTACAGGTAAAATTTCAACTGAGACTAAAGAATTTGAAGAAGCTGAGAAAGCGGTTAAAGATCGTATCGATTTCTTCATTAACAATAAAGGAGAGCATTCTGTAGATTATTACCACAAGAAATTAGGAAAAATCATGTGGGAAAAATGTGGAATGGCACGTAACGAACAAGGTTTAAAAGAAGCTATGGCTGAAATTAAAGCATTACGTGAAGACTTCTGGAAGAACGTAACTGTTCCAGGAGATGCGAATGAAATGAACCCAGAATTAGAAAAAGCAGGAAGAGTTGCTGATTTCTTAGAGCTTGGAGAATTATTCGCTAAAGACGCCTTAAACAGAACAGAATCTTGTGGAGGTCATTTTAGAGAAGAATCTGTTGAATTAGATGGACCTCAAAAAGGAGAAGCAAAACGTGATGATGCTAATTTTGCTTACGTTTCTGCTTGGGAATATAAAGGAGAACCAGCTGATGCTGTTTTACACAAAGAAGAATTAGAGTTTAACGATATTGAATTAAAACAACGTTCATACAAATAAGAGAGAATTATGAATTTAACACTTAAAATTTGGCGTCAAAAAAACGCAAGTGATAAAGGAAAAATGGTCGAATATAAGGTGACCGATATTTCTGAGCATATGTCTTTCTTAGAAATGATGGACGTATTAAACGAACAATTAGTAAACACTGGTGAAGAGCCTGTAGCATTCGACCACGACTGTCGTGAAGGAATTTGCGGTATGTGTTCGATGTACATTAACGGTGAAGCACACGGACCAGACCGTGGTGTAACTACTTGTCAGTTACACATGCGTATGTTTAACGATGGCGACACGATTACAATTGAGCCATTTAGAGCTGCTGCTTTCCCAGTAATTAAAGATTTAGTAGTTGATAGAGGTTCTTTTGAAAGAATTCAACAAGCAGGTGGTTATATCTCTGTAAACACATCAGGAAACACCACAGATGCAAATGCTATCTTAGTTCCTAAAGAAAATGCTGATAAAGCTATGGATGCTGCAACTTGTATTGGTTGTGGTGCTTGTGTAGCTACTTGTAAAAACTCTTCTGCAATGCTATTTGTGGGAGCTAAAGTATCTCAGTATGCTTTACTACCTCAAGGTCAAGTAGAGGCCACTGAGCGTGTTAAAAACATGGTTGCTCAAATGGATTTAGAAGGTTTTGGTAACTGTACAAATACTGGAGCTTGTGAAATTGAATGTCCTAAAGGAATTTCTTTAGAAAACATTGCTCGTATGAATTCAGAGTTCTTAAAAGCGAGTTTTAAAGGATAAAATACAACCTTACTTATATAGAAAAAACCGAAGCTAGTGCTTCGGTTTTTTTTATACTTAATATTTAAACACTCATGCCTTTTTTTAATTTAAAAGAATAGAAAGAAGCTACATTTGTTACCAATGATTACAATATGATAATCTGTGGGGGACTATCTATTACTAAATCAAAAAAGCCTGAGTATATACTCAGGCTTTTGCATTTTTAATTTTACTTATACTTTATTTCCAAGTATTTTCAGCTTCATTACCACTCCAAATTACTGTAGCTAGGTAAGGGTTATCAATAAATGGATTTCTATTTCCTTGTTCATTAGCAACAATATTGTTTCGTTGTATTTCTAAATCTGAAACAGGATCTTGAGCATTCCACTCTAATAACAAATCAACCATATTACTATCTGACGCTACAACAGATCCTACAGCTACATTTTTTGGTAAACATTGACTACCATAACGTAAGTACATATACATCATCATACGCGCTACATCACCTTTCCATTCATCACCTGGGTACCAATTTCCTGATACATCACCTGCATTTCCTGAGCCAGCAGCAAATTTTTTACTCGATCTATCATTATTAAATTTAACATCAGAAGGTCTTAAATGGTGTGCATCTGCACCAGGACCAGATGTACCTAAATTCGGGTTTCCTAAAGCCTTAGGATACACATGTTCTCTATTCCAATCAGTTCCTTGTGTACCTCCATTTGCATCTTTACTACGGGTTCTATCTGTTACATAATTTCCGTCATTATCATCATACCCGTAAATTAAAACTACTTTGCTATTATCTGTAGTGTCTAAATCTGATTGTTTTAATACATCCCATACACCAGGAGTATATGATAAGTTGGTAGTATGTGTGCTTATTGTCGTTGTAGCTAATTCCTCTTTTAGGTCATTACCCGTCAAATTGAAATCGGTATTTTTATAATATTCAGCTAATTCAGAAGGTATATTAAAACTCCCAGTATTATTAGAAGGCTCTTCTACCTTAATAGTTATGGTGGTTGTAGAACAACTTTTTGTAGCATCATCATCACAAATTGTATACGTAAACATGTCATTACCTACAAAGTCAGCTTGTGGTATATATGTTATTGTTCCATTACTATTCAAGGTAACCGATCCATTTGTGCTAGAATTATTAATAGCATCTAATTGCGCATCATCAATTAGACTGTCATTTTCTAAGAAATTACTAATCGTAATTTCTGTATTTTTTTGTGTAGTATAAGCATCATCTTTTGCTTCTGGATTTCCTTGATCTACAACAGTTATACTTACTGTTGCTGTTGCACATTTATCCTCTTCTTTAGTACTACAAATAGTATAAGTAAAAGAATCTGCCCCAACAAAGCTTTTAGCTGGCGTATATGTCACTTCATTGTTGGTTTGAACTATAATACCATTTTCATTAGAAGCTATTGGGAACGACACTTCTATACTTCCTTGCGTATACGTATCATTTGATAAGAAGTTTAATTCATAAGCTGTATCTTCGGTTACTTCATAAGAATCATTTAAAGCGACAACCTTGTCTTCTTTTGGTGGTAAAACTTCGCTATCACTTCCCCCACAGTTAATAAACAATGCTAACATTGTTATTATTCCTATCTCTTTCTTCATAATTCTCATTAAATAATTAGTCTTTTTTATGTTTATCATGGACTTTGGTAGGTACATTATCATTCCATATAGTCAAAATATCTGTTGCTACACTTGCTCCACTACCGGCTGCTATTGCAAACTGACTTCTCCAACCTGCTAAAGTTCCACAGACATATAGCCCTTCTTTAATTAAATGATTAAAATTACGTAGTTGTATTCTGTCCTTCATAGCATTTGCACGAATATGACGTTCTACATATTGCTCTAATCCTGCTATATCAAAAGGTTTAGAATAATTGAGCGCAATAACTACATTTTTACTGTAATATTCTTTTTTATTTGTAACAACTTTGTACCTATTTTCCTCTTCAAAAACAGCTATTACTTTTTCATTCTCAATTTGAGATACCTCAGGGTATAACTTCTCCAACTGACCTCTACCTTCCTTTAAAATATCTTTTCCTAAAGTTCCAGGAACCAAACCAAGAACATTGTTAAAAAGTGCATCTTGTAGATGAGAAGAACGCTGATGCATTATAATACCTACTTTTTTGTCTTTAGCATATTCTTTATTAAGTGCAGAACCTAAAACTAAGGCACATTGCATACCTGATACTCCACCTCCTACAATAAGTACATCAAAAATCATATTACGCTATCAACATTTTAAAATTAGCTGCAAATAATTTAACTGCTATAGCTAATAAAATTACACCAAATATTTTTCTAATAATTTTAATTCCGTTTGGTCCAATTACTTTTTCAATTTTTGTAGAAGTTTTCAATACAATGTATATTACGATTACATTTAATAAAACAGCTACAATTATATTTTCAAGATTAAATTCTGCTCGTAACGAAAGTAATGTTGTTAAACTACCAGGGCCTGCTATTAATGGAAAAGCTAACGGAAAAACTGTTGCACTTAATGCTTCCTCATCATCTTCTTTATAAAGAGTGATTCCTAGTATCATTTCTAATGCTAGAAAAAATAAAATAAATGCACCTGCTACTGCAAATGAGTGTACATCTATACCTATTAAATTTAATAGTCGCTGTCCTAAGAATAAAAACAGAATCATAATAAATCCTGCTATTACAGAAGCTTTTTCTGATTGAATGTGTCCTACTTTTTTACGTAAATCAATAATGATAGGAATGTTTCCAACAATATCAATTACCGCAAACAGTACCATAAAGGCTGTAAAGATTTCTTTGAAGTTAAAGTCCATAGTTGCTATATTTTCGCGTGCAAAATTATATAAGTAATGTTACAATCTAGTATTTTTGCATTTAAATTTACGGGAAGTTAATACAAACTTCCAATTTTAAACACAAATTATGTTTCAATTAGGAAAAACAATAGTTTCAGAAGACCTTATAGAAAAGGAGTTTGTCTGTAACTTATCTGCATGCAAAGGAGCTTGTTGTATAGATGGTGATGCAGGTGCACCCCTTGAAAAAGAGGAAACAACAATTTTAGAGGAAATTTACCCTAAGATAAAACCGTTTTTACGAAAAGAAGGAATTGAAGCAATTGAAAAACAAGGTACATGGGTTACTAGTGATTTTGGTGAACTAGAAACTCCCTTAATTAATGATGCTGATTGTGCCTATGTTATTTTTGATGATAAGGGCACTGCCTTATGTGCCATTGAAGAAGCATATAACCAAGGTATTGTAGATTGGAAAAAACCTGTTTCTTGTCATTTATACCCTGTTCGTGTAAAAGATTATAGTGAGTTTGCTGCTGTAAACTACCACAAATGGGAAATTTGTGATGATGCTTGCTCTTTAGGAAAAGAGTTGAGTGTTCCTGTATACAAATTTGTAAAACAAGCTTTAATAAGAAAATTTGGACAAAACTGGTACGACGAACTTGAAAAAGTAGCTGAGAAACAGCTAAACAGATAATTTTATTTAACTCTCTTATTGCTGTTCTAATTAATGTATTAAATTTATGACTTATTTTAAAAGTTAATCTTTAAATTTTAATACTATGAAAAAAATCACAACCTTTTTACTACTTGCTTTGATTGTTAGTTTTACGTCATGTAGTAGTGATGATGAAATTCAAGAAAAAGAACTAGCGACCGTTACTGAAGAGTTTCAAGAGAAAGTAAACCAAATGGATTTACCTTCTGCTTTAGAAAGCTCTGAAAACACTTACGCACAAGAAGCTTCATATCAGTTTAATGCTGTAAAAAACTTAGGGCAAAGTTTTTCTGCTTTTTTAACAGTACCCTCTAATGCTTCATCCTCAAGACCTGAAAGAAGTGGTAAAGGAACTTATGTTAGTGGTAGTAAAACCTATACTTGGTCTTCTGACGGAATTACAGTTAAATACACTATTACAGAAACCAGTGACCGTTATACTTTTTCTTACTACGTAGAAAGTTCTGATTTTACTGGAAAACTAATAAGTGGATACCAACTTAAAGACGGTAGTTGTGCTGAATTTTCGATGTATAATGAAAACTCTGTTGTTGCTACTTTTAAGTTTTGGGTAAATGGTGATAGTATAAAAGCAGAAATGATTTCTGAAAATCAAAAAATATATTTAGAAACTAACACTTCTACTAAAGAAGGAACTATTAAAGTTTATGAAAGCGATTCTTTAACAGCTAAATATATTTGGAATGCTAACGGAACGGGTTCATATACCAATCATGAAACAAACGAAACTTTTACTTGGTAAAAAAGGTATATTGCTAAAAACGACGCTAAATAGCGTCGTTTTTTTATTTTATATGGTTTTAATTAACTAATATTCCCCATTATTTTTCTGTGTAAACGAATAGCATACCCATCAGATAAACCAGCCACATAGCTAGAAATTTGCATAATTCTATCGTATAGGCTTTCTTTTTCTTGTTGATACTCTTGTGGAATTAAATTCAATACTAACTTATCATAATTAGATTGTCTACTATCAAACTTATTATTCAAAGCCGTTACAAAAACATCTAGAAGATCTGCAATAATTTTATATCCTGCAACTTCTTTTTCAACAACCTCTTTGCTTCTGTAAATTTTATCAACACTTATTTTAATAATATCATTAATCTGTGCTTCATATTTACACTTATCTAACAATCCTTTGTCAAATGTTCCATTTAAAATAGTTTCTTCATTATCTAGAAAGATCGTCACTGCTTCATTAATTAATACTCCTATGGCTAAAGCTCGTAAATAACTTACCCGATCTTTAGTGTGTTGTAATGAATGGTATTTTTTGCTATCAATCGTATCTTTCACCAACTTAATCATGTATTCTAAGGCATAATCTTCTTCAATTAAACCTAAATTGATTCCATCTTCAAAATCGATAATTGTATAACAAATATCATCTGCCGCTTCTACTAAATACGCTAATGGATGTCGGTAATAAGAAATTCTTTCAGATTCTTTTTTTAATAAACCTAAATCTTCAACTACATCTAAAAAAGCATCTTTTTCTGACTGAAAAAAGCCGTATTTCTTATCTACTATATGATTGGTCGGTTTCTTTGGTAAACTCTCTTTAGGGTACTTTAAAAAAGCTCCTAGAGTTGCATACGACAAACGTAACCCTCCTTGAATTCCATCTCTATTTTCTGTAAGAATTTTAAATCCGTTGGCGTTTCCTTCAAAATCTATTAAATCTTGATATTCCGAATCAGTTAATTGATCTTTATAATGAAGCCCTTTTCCTGTTTTAAAGTATTCTCCAATGGCTTTTTCTCCTGAATGTCCGAACGGCGGATTTCCTATATCATGCATTACAGATGCAGCAGCCACAATGGCACCGAAATCATTAAAAGTATATCCTAATTCTTTTAAGTGTGGATGACGTTCTAACAGCTCCTTACCCACTCTACGTCCTAACGTACGTCCAACAACTGACACTTCTAAACTATGTGTTAAGCGTGTATGGACAAAATCAGTTTTTGATAATGGAATTACCTGTGTTTTATCTTGCAGGCTGCGAAAAGCCGATGAAAATATAATTCTATCAAAATCTACCTCAAAACCTAAACGAGTTTCATCTTGTTTTGCACGTTCACGTTTTTGGATATCACCAAAACGTTTTAAAGAAAGGAGTTGTTCCCAGTTCATCATTATGAGTAAAAAATTTTTTCGAAAATACTAAAAAAGAGAAGCCTTTCGACTTCTCTTTATCACTTTTAATTTAATTCTAATTAAGATCCACACATTAAACAGTCGTCTGGGCCTTCTGCATTTTTAGAAGCTTCAACCATAGCCTTAAATTCTTCAGGACTCATTGGTTTGTCTTCTTCTTTCTTTTCAACATTCAACGTAAACTGCTTCGCATTTACAGCAGATTTTGTACGTAAATAATACATTCCTGTCTTTAATCCAGATTTCCATGCATAGAAATGCATTGAAGTTAACTTCGCAAAATCAGGATCTTGCATAAATAAGTTTAACGATTGAGATTGATCGATAAAATATCCTCTATGACGTGCCATATCAATAATATCTTTCATACTCATTTCCCAAACAGTTTTGTATAAATCTTTTAAGTTTTGTGGAATTGCTTCAATATGTTGAATTGATCCGTTTGCACGCATGATATCTTCCTTCATATTGTTATCCCATAAGCCTAGCTCTACTAAATCTTCTAGTAAATGTTTGTTTACAACAATAAACTCTCCTGATAATACTCTACGTGTATAAATATTAGAAGTATATGGTTCAAAAGCTTCGTTGTTTCCTAAGATTTGAGAAGTAGATGCTGTAGGCATTGGTGCTACTAACAATGAGTTACGAACTCCATGTTTTTTTACATCTTTACGTAACTTCGCCCAATCCCAACGACCACTTAATTCTTCATCTTTAATTCCCCACATATTGTGTTGGAACTCTCCTTGTGACATTGGAGATCCTTTGTAAGTTGAATAAGCTCCTTTAGTTTTAGCAACTTCCATTGATGAGGTTACAGAAGCAAAATATAAGGTTTCAAAAATTTCTTGATTTAATTTCTTTGCTTCTTCAGAAGTAAATGGTAAACGTAACATGATAAAAGCATCTGCTAACCCTTGAATTCCTAATCCTACTGGACGGTGACGGAAGTTTGAGTTTTCTGCTTCTTTTACTGGATAATAATTACGATCGATTACCGTATCTAAATTACGGATTACCTTTTTAGTTACTTTAAATAGCTTTTGATGATCAAAAAACTTATTACCATTTTCATCTTCAGCAACAAACATTGGTATTGCTATTGATGCTAAGTTACATACCGCTACTTCATCTTCAGCAGTATATTCCATAATCTCAGTACATAAGTTTGAAGAACGGATTGTTCCTAAATTCTTTTGATTTGATTTACGGTTAGCTGCATCTTTATATAACATGTACGGAGTACCTGTTTCTATTTGTGATTCTAAGATTTTCTCCCATAAATCACGCGCTTTAATAGTTTTTCTTCCTTTTCCGGCAGCTTCATAACTTGTATATAAACGCTCAAACTCTTCACCATAGGTATCGTATAAATGTGGACACTCATGCGGACACATTAACGTCCAGTCAGCATCTTCTTGTACGCGCTTCATGAATAAATCTGAAATCCACATAGCGTAGAACAAATCACGTGCACGCATTTCTTCTTTACCATGGTTTTTCTTCAAATCTAAGAAATCATAAATATCAGCGTGCCATGGTTCTAAATACATTGCAAATGAACCTTTACGCTTTCCTCCTCCTTGATCTACATAACGAGCTGTATCGTTAAATACTCGTAACATAGGTACAATTCCATTTGATGTTCCGTTAGTACCTGCAATATAACTTCCAGTAGCACGGATATTGTGAATAGATAAACCGATACCTCCAGCTGATTGTGAAATTTTAGCTGTTTGTTTTAAAGTATCATAAATTCCATCAATACTATCATCTTGCATTTGTAGTAAGAAACAAGACGACATTTGTGGTTTTGGCGTACCTGAATTAAATAACGTTGGCGTTGCATGGGTAAAATATTTTTTACTCATTAATTCGTATGTAGCAATTGCCTCGTCAATATCTTCTTTATGTATACCTATAGCAACACGCATTAACATTTGTTGCGGACGCTCAACAATGTTTCCGTTTAATTTTAATAAGTAAGAACGCTCTAATGTTTTAAAACCAAAATAATCGTAGTTAAAATCACGGCTATAGATAATTGTTGAATCTAATTTGTCAGCATTATCCATGATAATTTTATACACATCATCTGCTAGTAAAGGAGCTTTATTTCCTGTACGTGGATTGATGTATTCGTATAAATCCGTCATTGTTTCCGAAAACGATTTCTTGGTGTTTTTATGTAAGTTAGATACGGCAATTCTAGCTGCTAATTTCGCATAATCAGGATGCGCAGTTGTCATTGTCGCAGCAATTTCAGCTGCTAAATTATCTAATTCAGAAGTAGTTACCCCATCATACAGCCCTTCAATAACACGCATTGCTACTTTTACTGGATCAACAATATTGTTTAATCCATAACACATTTTTCTAACCCTTGCTGTGATTTTATCGAACATCACAGGCTCTTTTCTGCCGTCTCTTTTTACTACATACATATTGATATTGTTTTTTGGTTAATAGCGTCGCCAAAACATAGTTGTTTATGACAACATGTAAAATGTTAATACTTGTTTGTTTCTTTTGAAACGATTATAACGCTAAAGCACTGAAAAAAGTGCTCTAGCTGAGTAATACTGCATGTAGGGGAAATAGCAGCTTATTGGTTCCTAAAAATCTGCATCAAAGCTGATGCTTCCTGTACCACCTGATTTTACTCCAGCTTTTTGGTACTCTGATACTCTTTTTTCAAAGAAGTTAGTTTTCCCTTCCAAAGAAATCATTTCCATGAAGTCAAATGGATTGGTAGACTCATACTCTTTTTCACATCCGAATTCTAAAAGTAGTCTATCGGTAACATACTCTAAATATTGCGTCATTAACGTTGCATTCATACCTATTAAACTAACAGGTAGAGACTCGGTAATAAACTCTCTTTCAATATCTAAAGCTGAGATAATAATATTTCTTATTCTTTCTTTTGGCACTTTATTTACTAAGTGATTGTTGTGTAAGTGTACAGCAAAATCACAGTGCATACCCTCATCACGAGAAATTAACTCATTTGAGAATGTTAATCCAGGTAATAACCCACGTTTCTTTAACCAGAAAATTGAGCAAAAAGATCCTGAGAAGAAAATTCCTTCAACAGCGGCAAAAGCGATTAAACGCTCAGCAAATGAATCAGATTCGATCCATTTTAAAGCCCAATCTGCCTTCTTTTTAATTGCTGGAAAAACTTCAATTGCTTTGAATAATCTATCTTTCTCTTCTTCATCCTTAATATACGTATCAATTAATAATGAATACGTTTCAGAGTGAATATTCTCCATCATGATTTGGAAACCATAAAAGAATTTTGCTTCCGAATATTGAACTTCGTTTACAAAGTTTTCTGCTAAATTTTCATTTACAATTCCATCAGATGCAGCAAAAAATGCTAAAACATGCTTAATAAAGTAACGCTCATCGTCTGTTAGTTTAGAATTCCAGTCTGTTAAGTCTGAATGTAAATCAATTTCTTCAGCAGTCCAAAAACAAGCTTGTTGCTTTTTATACCATTCCCATAAGTCATTATGTTGAATTGGAAAAATTACAAATCTGTCTTTATTTTCTTGTAAAATTGGTTCAATCGATGCCATGCTTTTTAAGCTCTTTTTAGTGTGTTATTTTTATTCCCTGAGTATAGAAACAAAGATTGGAAAATTTGCTAAATTCTGAAAGCTATACTTATTCACAAATCCCTTGAAGTTTTTAACAAATTACTTTTTTTTCTTCAATTTACAACATTTTTGAGTTTTTACAAAAACTTATAAATCAATGTTTTAAAATTAAAAAAAACGCTTGATAAGTGATACTCACTGAGTTTCTTATTTTGTGTTTCAACATAAAAAAAGTGACACAAAATGTGTCACTTTTTAAACCTTAATTTTCTTGTTTTTTTTGGTTATTTCGTAACCTTTAAAACGTCTTCAATTATCTGTTCAATTTGTTTTTTTGGCAATGCTCCATGAGCCATTTGAGGATCATCGTTAGCAGGACAAAATAACATAGAAGGGATACTTCTTATTCCAAAAGCAGCTGCTAATTCTTGTTCTGCTTCTGTATCTATTTTATAAATATTAATTTTTCCATCATACTCTGTACTTAGTTCTTCCAAAACTGGAGCAAGTGCTTTACATGGTCCACACCAATCAGCATAAAAATCAATTATTACAGGTAAATCTCCTTCAAATTTCCATTCTTTATTTTCTTCATAGTTAAAAACCTTTTTAAAAAAAGCTTCTTTGTTTAAATTTTCAGTCATGCTTATTATATTATAATTATGTAAAGGTAGTCGTTTTTATTTCAATAGATTTACAAGGGTGTTTTTGTTAAAGTCATCTTAAAATAAATTGCTGTGAATGTTTTTCTTCTAACTTTGGTCTAATTAACCAATTTTTTAATCATGAAAAAAATCCTTCTTCCCATTATTTGTGCAGGAACTATTTTAGTTTCTTGTAAAGAAGAAAAGCAACCTAAAAACAATATTAGTGTGAGTTATCCAGAAACAACTAAAAAACCTGTTGTAGATGAATATTTTGGAACTAAAGTAACCGATAACTATCGTTGGTTAGAAGACGATAGAAGTACTGAAACTGAAGCTTGGGTAAAAGCTGAAAACGAAGTTACTTTCGATTACTTAGACAAAATTCCATATCGTGAACAATTAAAAAATCGTTTATCTGAATTATGGAACTACGAAAAAGTAGGAACTCCATTTAAAGAAGGTGACTATACCTATTTTTATAAAAACAACGGATTACAAAATCAATATGTTTTATATAGAAAGGATAAAGATGGTAAAGAAGAGGTTTTCTTAGATCCTAATACGTTTGCTGAAGATGGAACTACATCATTAGGCTCAGTAAGTTTTACCAAAGACGGAAAAACTGTAGCCTACTCAATTTCAGAAGGAGGAAGTGATTGGAGAAAGGTTATTATAATGGATGCAGAAACTAAGGAGATTAAAGAAGATACTTTAGTTGATGTAAAATTCTCTGGAATTGCTTGGAGAGGAAACGAAGGTTTTTACTATTCTAGTTACGACAAACCTAAAGGAAGTGAGTTATCTGCAAAAACAGATCAACATAAATTATATTTCCACAAATTAGGAACTCCTCAAAATTCTGATGAAGTTATTTTTGGAGCTACTCCAGAAGAAAAACACCGTTATGTTGGTGGATACTTAACAGAGGATAACAAATACTTATTTGTATCTGCTTCAACCTCAACTTCAGGAAACAAGTTATTTATTAAGGATTTAACAGATCCTAATAGCAAATTAACACCAATCATTAACAATTTTGATAGCGACACTGGTGTTATTGATAGTAAAGGAAGTAAGTTATACTTAGTAACCAACTTAAATGCACCTAACAAGAAAATTGTTACTGTAGATGCTGCAAACCCAACGCCAGAAAACTGGGTAGATTTTATTCCTGAAACTGAAAATGTATTATCTCCATCAACAGGATCTGGATATTTCTTTGCAAAGTATATGGTAGATGCAGTTTCTAAAGTATTACAATATGATTTTGATGGGAAATTAATCCGTGAAGTAAAATTACCAGGTGTAGGTTCTGCAGGTGGTTTTGGAGGAAAAACTGATGCAAAAGAATTATATTTCTCTTTTACCAACTACAATACTCCAAGTTCTTCATACAAGTTCAATCCAGAAGATGGAACTTACGAATTATACTGGAAACCTGCTATTTCATTCAATGCAGATGACTATGAAAGTAAGCAAGTATTTTATACTTCAAAAGACGGAACAAAAGTTCCTATGATTATTACCTATAAAAAAGGATTAGAGTTAAATGGTAAAAACCCTACTATTTTATATGGTTATGGTGGATTCAATGTAAGCTTAACTCCTAGTTTTAGTATTGCTAACGCTGTTTGGATGGAACAAGGTGGTGTATACGCTGTACCTAACTTACGTGGTGGTGGAGAGTATGGTAAAAAATGGCACGATGCAGGTACGCAATTAAAAAAGCAAAATGTATTTGATGATTTTATTGCTGCTGCTGAATACTTAATCAAAGAAAACTATACTTCATCTGATTACTTAGCTATTAGAGGAGGATCTAACGGAGGTTTATTGGTAGGTGCCACTATGACTCAACGTCCTGATTTAATGAAGGTAGCTTTACCTGCAGTTGGAGTATTAGACATGTTACGTTACCACACCTTTACAGCAGGAGCAGGTTGGGCATATGACTATGGGACTTCTGAGCAGAGTAAAGAAATGTTTGAATACTTAAAAGGATATTCACCTGTACATAATGTAAAAGAAGGTACTCAGTACCCTGCAACTATGGTAACAACAGGAGATCATGACGATCGTGTTGTACCAGCTCATAGTTTTAAGTTTGCTGCTGAATTACAGGAAAAACAACAAGGGAACAATCCTGTTTTGATTAGAATTGAAACAAATGCTGGTCACGGGGCAGGAACTCCTGTAGCAAAAACTATTGAGCAGTATGCTGATATTTTTGGTTTTACTTTATTTAACATGGGATTTGAAACATTACCAAATGCTCCAAAATCTAAAATAAAAAGTTAAAAACTGTAACATTTTTATAAAAACAGACTCTTATTAGAGTAAATTTACTACCTCGGGACAAAATCTCGAGGTAGTTTGTTAAAATTAAAACTCATTCAAAAAACATTAAAAATGAAAACCATTCACAAAGTACTGTTTACTACTGCTGTTGCTTCTTTAGGGGTTGTTGCGTGTAAAACAGACAAAAAGCCTGAAGAAAAAGTACAGGCAATTGTTTTAGAAAACATGGATACTTCGGTTAAACCAACCGATGATTTCTTTAGATATGTTAACGGTTCTTGGATTGACAATACTGAAATTCCAGCTGACGAAACTTCTTGGGGAGGTTTTAATCAGTTAAGAAAAACTACTACCAAAGATGTATTAGCTATTTTAAACAAAGCTATTGAAGAAGGTAACTTCCCAAAAGTAAAAGATGCTGAAGGAAAAGAAATAGATTCTGACCAAGAAAAAGCAGTAAACTACTACGAAACCATTATGGATACCGTAGCTAGAAACAAAGCTGGTAAAGCCCCAGTACAACCTTTTCTTGAAAAAATTGAAGAAATTAAAGATTTAAACGACGTACAAACATTCATTACTAACATGGCTCCTTATGGAGGTGCTGGTTTTTATGGTTTTGGCGTATTTAACGACCTTAAGAACAGTAGTATGAATGCTGGTTACATGGGAGCTGGTGGACTTGGTTTATCAAGAGATTACTATGTGGATGAAAAGGTAAAAGACAAGCTTGAAAAATATGAAGTTTTTGTAGCTAAAATGTTACAAGAGTTTGGTGATGACGAGGCTACAGCTAAAAAGAATGCAGCAACTATTGTTGCTTTTGAAAAGAGTTTAGCTGAACCTAGAATGACAAAAGAAGAACGTAGAGATACTCGTAAAATTTACAACCCAATGACTCTTGCTGAGTTAACTGAATTAGCTCCTGTAATTGATTGGGAAGCTCATTTAAAAGGAATTGGTGTTGATCTTGAAGGTTTAGATGGTTCTAAAGGTCTTGAAAAGATTATTGTTACAGATCCAGGTTACTTCAAAGCAATGAATGATGTGCTTAAGAATAGTCCTATTGAAACGGTTAAATTATCATTACGTTGGAATGCTATTAACAACTCATTAGGTTTATTATCTACCGATTTAGAAAAAGCTAATTGGGAATTTTATAGCAAAGAAATGCGTGGTGCTAAACAACAACGCCCAAGAAACGAGCGTGCTTTAGCAAACTTAAATGGAGCTATTGGTGAGGCTTTAGGTAAATTATATGTAGATGAAAAGTTTCCACCAGAAGCGAAGCAAAAAGCTAAGGAAATGATTGATAACGTAATGTTAGGTTTTGAAAAACGTATTGCGCAATTACCTTGGATGAGTGCTGAAACAAAAGAGAAAGCTTTAGAAAAATTACACAAATTAACTGTTAAAATTGCATACCCTGATAAATGGAAAGACTACTCGGCTTTACTTGTTAAAGGATTAGATGAAGGTGGTACATATTTTGACAATGCCGTAAACGTTCGTAAATGGAACTTTGAAAAAGATATGGCTAAGTTAGGTAAAGAAGTGGATAGAACTGAGTGGGGAATGTCTCCTCAAACAGTAAACGCTTACTTTAACCCTGTAAATAATGAAATCGTATTCCCAGCAGCAATTTTACAACCTCCTTTCTATAACTACAAAGCTGATGAAGCTGTAAATTATGGAGGAATTGGAGCTGTTATTGGTCACGAAATTTCACATAGTTTCGATGACTCTGGAGCTCGTTTTGATGGTGATGGAAACTTAAAAAACTGGTGGACAGAACAAGATTCTGAAAAGTTCAAAGAAGCAGGAAGCAAATTAATAAAGCAGTTTAGCGATATCGTTGCTATTGATAGTATGAATTTAAACGGTGAATTTACGTTAGGTGAAAATATCGGTGATTTAGGTGGTGTACAAGCTGCTTATGAGGGATTACAAATTTTCTTAGAAAAGAATGGTCGTCCTGAAAATATTGACGGATATACTCCTGAACAACGTTTCTTCCTTTCTTGGGGAACAATTTGGAGAACTAAGATGCGTGATGAAGCATTAAAAAACCGTATCATGACAGATACGCATGCTCCTGGAATGTACAGGGCTTATATGCCTCTTAAAAACGTAGATGCTTTTTATGAAGCTTTTGATGTTAAAGAAGGTGATAAAATGTACTTAAAACCAGAAGATCGTGTAAGAATTTGGTAAATTCAATTAAAAAATAAGTACCTTTAAACCAGCGTTTTCACGCTGGTTTTTTTTATTTTCAAAAATTAATAGCAAATATTGTGTATTTGAAAAAATAGTAAGTAATTCGCCCTCCTTAATTTTTAAAAGAATGAGACTAATTGGAAGGATTGAAAAGATATCCTTTTTAAACTGGGAAATAGAAGATTTACCAGTAAAAATTGATACAGGAGCCTATACTTCTGCAATACATTGCAAGCATATTGAAGAAAAAGACGGTGTATTAGAGTTTATATTATTATGTCCAAAGACAGAAAAATATAACAATAAATTGCTCCATACAACAAAGTATAAAGTTAAAAGTATAAGAAGTTCGAACGGAAAGAAACAAAAAAGATATGTCGTTTCTACGTCCGCTATTTTTTATGGTAAAAAATATAAAATAAAACTATCGTTATCAGATAGAGGTAAAATGAATTACCCGGTATTAATTGGTAGAAAATTTTTAAACAAAAAATTTATTGTGGATGTTTCACAAAAAAACATCACTTCAAAAGAAATATAAAAAATGAAAATTGTTGTTCTTTCTAGAAACTCAAAATTATATTCAACCAAACGCTTAGTAGAAGCAGGCGAAAAAAGAGGTCATGAAATGGTCGTATTAGATCATACCAAATGTGATCTTATAATAGAAAAAAAGAAGCCTGCTATAGTATACAATCATGAGCTTGTAACTGATGTTGATGCTATTATCCCACGTATTGGTGCTTCAGTTACTTTTTATGGTACTGCTGTTGTACGTCAATTCGAAATGATGAAGGTGTTTTCTGCTGTAGAATCTCAAGCACTAGTTAGGTCTAGAGATAAACTAAGTAGTTTACAAGTACTCTCTAGAGCGAATTTAGGGCTTCCAAAAACCGTTTTTACCAATTATTCAAAAGACACCTCTGAAATTATTAAAAAAGTTGGTGGAGCTCCTTTAATTGTTAAGCTTTTAGAAGGAACACAAGGTTTAGGTGTTGTATTAGCTGAAACTAAAAAAGCAGCTGAATCTGTTATAGAGGCTTTTAATGGCTTACAGGCACGTGTAATTGTTCAGGAATATATCAAAGAAGCTAAAGGAGCAGATATCCGTGTTTTTGTAGTAGATGGAGTTGTTGTTGGAGCTATGAAGCGTCAAGGAAAGGAAGGAGAGTTTAGATCAAACTTACATAGAGGAGGAACTTCAGAAATTATAGAATTAACCGATGAAGAAGAAAACGCTGCTTTAAAAGCTGTAAAAGCAATGAAATTAGGTATCGCTGGTGTAGATATGTTACAATCAGATAGAGGTCCATTAATTTTAGAAGTTAATTCTTCTCCTGGTTTAGAAGGTATAGAAAAAGCAACTGGGAAAGATGTAGCAAAAAGTATTATACGCTACGTAGAAAGAAGCGCTTAAAAAAACAAAACCGACATTAAATAATGTCGGTTTTTTTTATGTTTAATCTGCTAACTCCATACAGTTAAACCCTTTCTCTTTTACCTTATTTATAATGTCAGCTTCCGTTGTAATATCTGTTGCCTCTATTCTTAAAACATTATCAACATCCTCAAGATCAATTGATACGTTAATTATATTATTATCTTGATTGAATAATTGACGTATAGAATCTTCTTTTTTCTTTGTGTCAATATCGGTTCCATAGATGAATAGTTTCATAATTCACTGGTTTTTATTCTTGTTCCGTTTCTTTATTTAATTTGTCTACATATTTTTGATAAGCTTCACTCCCCTCTTCTTCCCAAAACCTATCATAATGTTCCCAATCTGAAAAATTTCCTTTACAGTTTTTTTCAAAATGTGATTTGAATTTGTGTTTTCTTCTTTTACTTGAATATTTCTTTGATTTTTGTTTTCCACCGCACTCACTAGATGAAAATAAAATTTTAGCTAAAATAAATAACCCTACTGCCTGCCAATAGTTAATAACTGGTAATCCGAAAATCTCTGGCATAAGATTATTCCAAAGCCACATAATTGCATATCCAAAAAGTATTGCAAGCGCTAAAACAGCAATTATTCCGAATATTATTCTTCCTACAAATATTCCTGGAGATTCTCCATCTTTTCGTTCTTTAAACAAATTTTCCATTTTTTTTATTTTTTGTTTTCAATTTTCCTCAGTAGTATTCCTAACGCTCTATGTCTTCTAGACATTAAAGTTCCAACAGGTATTTCAAGTTCCTCTGATAGATCTTTATATGTGTATCCTTCAAAGTCAATAGCTATAATTATTTCTTTATATACTGGTTTAAGATTCATTATTTTTAATTCTAGCTCCTTTTTTATTACTTCAGAATACGTATTATCAGGAGTTCCATATAAAATCTCTGTGAATTCAATCAATTTCATTTCATCAATATCTGAAGCTGAAGATTCGTATTTCTTTTTTCTTAAATTATCAATGATTTTATTTTTTAAGGATCTATAAACAAAGCCAGCTACATTGTTTATAGGTGAATTTCCACTTACTCCAGAAAACAACTTTAAAGCAACTTCTTGAATAATATCTTCTGCATCTTGATGAATACTTTGTTTAATTTTAGTTCCAACATAAGACTTAAGAGCACTATATTCTTTATCAAAAAAGGCTTTTAATTTCTTTTTATTTTCCGTTTCTTGGTTCATTTACAGGCTTTCTTTGAGCTCCTCAATTATAAAGACGTACTTTTTATTTTCTATTGCATTTTTTTAAAAAAACTCTTCATATCATTTATAACAAATATACTTAGGTCTAATTCTTAAAAAAATAAGACTCTTTAAAGAGAAACTTGAAATGAAAAATCATGTTTATAAATTATCTTAATCCTTTATGTATTTTTGCAACTATGCTACAAGTAAATAATATTTCATTCACTTATCCATCAAAAGAAAAAACTCTAGAAAACATCCATTTTAAACTTCAAAAAGGTGAGCATTTATGTGTTATGGGTGAAAGTGGTTGTGGAAAATCTACTCTTTTAAAAATTGTATATGGCCTAATTGATATTGATAAAGGGGATTTATTTTGGAATGATATTCAAATTTTAGGTCCTGAGCACCATTTAGTTCCAGGAATGGAGTTTTTTAAATATGTCGCACAAGATTTTGATTTGATGCCTTTTACTTCGGTAAGTGAAAATATTAAGAAGTTTTTATCTAGGTTTTATCCAAAAGAAGCTGAAGAAAGAACTCAAGAGCTTTTAGAGGTTATTGAAATGACCGAATTGGCAAACGAAAAAGTTAAAAACTTAAGTGGTGGTCAGCAACAAAGAGTAGCCATTGCTAGAGCGTTGGCTAAAGAACCTGAATTATTATTGTTAGATGAACCTTTTAGCCAAATAGATAACTTTAAAAAGAACTCATTAAGAAGACGACTATTTGCATATTTAAAAAAGAAAAATATTGCTTGTATTGTAGCAACACATGACGGGAACGATGCCCTTTCTTTTGCTGATACTATGATGGTAATTCGTAATCATCAAATTATTGCGCATGACAGTCCTTCTAACCTATATAAAAATCCGAAGGAAAAATATATTGCTTCTTTGTTTGATGATGTAAATGAGCTTACTATTAACAAACAAACATTTCTACTTTACCCTAGTTTACTTGAAATTACTAAAGAAAAATCAAAACTAGAGGGAACTGTGTTGAACTCTTATTTTAAAGGTGGTTACTGGTTAATAGAGGTTGCATATAATAACCAATCAGTTTTTATAAATCACTTTGAAAATATTGAACATAAAAAAACAGTCTCATTTAAGTTAAAAGAGACTGTTTAAACCAATAATAACTATCTCAATAATTATTACTCAACTATCTTAAAATAAATTATTTTTTCTAAAAAAAATACACCCTTACCGTCTTAAACACCAAAAGATAAAAGTGTATTATAGCTTCTTTTTCTGTTCTGGTTATAACAACCTTTCCAGAACTAAAACAAGTAACTTTTATTTTACCCTACTTTTTTTCTAAAAAATTTCTTTTATGATGTTTTTTGCCCCATTAAACTCAAAAGATTCTCCTTCCTTTTTCCCTAAAATTAACCTACCTATTGGTGAAGATGGAGAAATAGCAAAATATTTTTTTTCTTTTACAATTAACAACCCTACACTTACACTAATAAAATAATTAATAGTTGAGGTAGTTGTAACAACACTGCCTAAATGAGCTACTTTTGAAGTTGTATCTGTATTAATTTTAGCTAGTGTTTCTTTCATTTGAGCAATTCCACTAAGTTGTTGACTCGCTTTTTCCATTTCTAACTGTAGCATTGCTCTACCGGTTTCATGCTTATCTCCTGCTGAACTTTTTGTTTCAGACTGCAAAGCTTTTTGATGAGAGGTAATTGTTTCTTCCACAGTTTGTAAACGTTTGTTTACATACAACTCACATTGTTTATATAGTTCCTCTTTTATATTAATTTTACCCATGTAAACATCATTAATTCATAAGCTCAGCTAATTCCTTGCCTACTAAACTACCTATAGCAACACCCATTCCACCTAAACGAACTCCACAAAACACATTACTTGAAAGCTGTTTTACAATAGTTTTTTTCTGATTTCCAACTCCCATAATTCCACTCCAACGATGCTCTATTTCAAATTTAGTATTTGGTAAAATTGTTGTCTTTAAGACTTCTTCTAGTTTGTTTTGAATAAGCGTAGTTTGTCCAAATTCAGTCGTTTCTTCTCCTTTAAAATCAAGGTTTCTTCCTCCTCCAAACAAAATTCTATTATCAATATTTCTAAAATAATAATATCCTTTATCTAAGTGAAAAGTTCCTTTGATATGTAGATCTTTAATTGGCTTCGTAATTAATACTTGTGCTCTTGCTGGTTTTACATTTTCATTTAACAATTCATTTGCGAAGCCATTGGTAGCAATAAATAGCCTTTTTGTGTTAAATGTAACTTGGCTTGTTTCAACCACTACTTGCTCGTTGCTCTCAGAAAATTCTTTAACTTGAATATTATTGACAATTTTTATTCCTGAAGACAATACCTTTTCTAACAACTTTGCAGCCATTTTACCGGTATCAATCTGGCCTTCAAATTGATTGGTTATATAGTTTTTATGGATATTTTGAAAGCTAAACTTATTATAATCAACCGTAAAAACATCTGAATTAAATAATGGTTGTAAAAGACTGTTAATAGCTTCTTTTTTATCCAAACAAGATTCATATAACTCGTTTGTTAAAAACAATTCATAACCTTTATTTTGTTGAAAATCAATATTTTTATCACCTAACGTAGTTCTTAAAAGCTGTAACCCTTCCCATCGTTTTTTTACCAAGTTAAAAACCTCTTCTTCTGTATGCGTTTGTAAATCATCAATTAATTCTGATAAGCTTCCAAAACAAGCAAAACCTGCATTTTTAGTACTAGCTCCTTGTGGTAACATTCCTTTTTCTAAAATTATAATTTTTGCCTTGGGGTATTTTTCTCGTAACTGTAGCGCACAATTTAACCCCACAATTCCACTTCCTACTACAGTAAAATCAATATTTGTAAACCATTCTTTTAGTTCCCAGTAACTGAAATTCAATATCATATAAATCTGATTATATTTGTGACTTGGCACACTCCTTGAATGTCTAAATTTAAACATTAAAAAACAACTCTATGAAATTAATTGGAATCTTAATTTTAGCTTTAAGCTTTACGAAATGCGCAAGTGTAAAAATGGAAAATAATCACCCTTTCAAAATAGAATCAGCAAGTTATTCTCATGTAACAGGAGGAGTAAAAGGTAGTTATAATTCTACTAACTTAATTATCAATTTTACTGCTGAAAAACCTGTTAATTTTCAAAAAGTATACTTTCAAAACAAGATAACTGAAGCTGTTGTTGAGCAACATAACGACAAACAATATATAGCTGCTCGTTATAAAACCTCATCTAATGATAGAAAAGATATCATTTTACATGCGGATCCTAAAAAAGAGTTTGGAAATACTCCTAATGTTTCAGAAGAAAAATTTCCGTTTGAATTAAAAGAAAACGAAGCAATGATTTCTTATATAAAAGGAGAGGAAACATACTACGTTAAAGTAGAAAACATTGTAAAAAAAGATAAGGTTTTTATGCAATAAAGATCTTAACATAAAATAGTTTGAAACACCTCTTTTTTGAGGTGTTTTTATTTTTGGCACGTAATTTGAAAACTTATAAGCATAACCATAAAACGAATGCTTATGAAACGTATAAAATTACTTTTAGTACTACTTATTAGTAGTGTAACACTTACGTCGTGTGTTGTAAGAAATGAAATTGTAGATGATGGTTTTTCTTTAAACGAATATATTTCAAGTTATGATTTATGGTATGTAGATTATCACAGAACAACAGGTAGTGGAGAAGTTCCTTTTTTATCTAGAGCTTTTACCATTTCTTTTTTAAACGGAACCATGTATGCAAATAACAATATTGTAGATATTGGTAAAACAGGGAATGGTTTTGGAATAGCTGTTGGTAACTATGGAACCTATGGAACCGTTTTAGAAACGCGTCATGATATAGATGGATACTTTGAATTTGACGTGGTACAACTTTCTAGTAATGAAATTAGAATTGATGATTTATCGCAGAATGTCAGTTATTATTTAGTAGGTTACCAAGTAAACACTTTTGATTATGACATGTTGTTCTACGACAATATTGAGTATTTTTTACAAGAGTTTGAAGCTTGGGAAAGAACTGAAAGATTTAATGGTGTTGAAAACCCATTTGATTATGAAAATTATTTACAGTTTACTCCTGAAAATGATGTAACATTCTACTCGTCTCATGACCCTTTTGGCACAAATATTGATTACATAAGTTGGGACTTTAAAGGGAGCTATATAGTCCGTGATGTTCAAGGTGAAGAAAATTTAAAATATTTAACACTTAATTATGATAACGGAGATACTGAAGAGTTTGATTTAACCGTTATAAATGATGAAACAATAAGGTTATACCATGTTAGTTCACAAACAACATATGTTTTTTCTGGAAGAGGTTTTATACAATATCTTAAAGGAGAAAAAACAAGTACTGCTAAACCAGCTGTAAGAAATAGTGGTAGAAAGCGTACTAAAATAGAAAGAGAAACAGTTCCGAAAAGGAAATAAAAATAAAGTTTGGTTAGTTGATTTTTGGTTGGTGTAGTAGCCAACTAAAAGGAACCGCTCCGTAAGGGGCGGTTTTTCATTTTATAATAGTGGCTTAACATAAAAAACTTTACCTTTATACAAAACAAAACACCATGCAACAAACTGCTTTAATTACAGGAGCAACCTCAGGTATTGGTAAGGCAACCGCTCAAATTTTTGCTAAGAATAACATTAACTTAATTATTTGTGGTAGACGTATAGAAAAGCTTCAAAAGCTTCAACAAGAACTATCTCAATTTACCAAAGTACATATACTTCCGTTTGATGTTCGTTATAATGAAGAAGTACAAAATGCTATTAATAGTTTACCTGGTGAATTTAAACATATTGATATTCTTATTAACAATGCTGGTAATGCTCATGGATTAGATAGCATTCAAAATGGAAATATTGACGATTGGGACGCTATGATTGACGGAAACGTAAAAGGTCTTTTATATGTTTCAAAAGCAATTATTCCTCAAATGGTAGAGCGTAACAACGGTTTTATTGTAAATATTGGTTCTATTGCAGGAAAAGATGTGTACCCTAATGGAAATGTGTATTGTGCATCAAAGTTTGCTGTAAACGCTTTAAATAAAGGAATGCGTATAGATTTGAATCAACATAATATTCGCGTAAGCGCTATTCATCCTGGGTTGGTAGAAACAGAATTTTCTGACGTTCGTTTTAAAGGAGATTCTGAAAGAGCTAAAACCGTATATCAAGGCTACAAAGCACTACAACCTGAAGATATTGCAGATATTATTCTCTTTGTAGTTACACGTCCATACCATGTTAATATTGAAGATTTAATTGTATATCCAACAGCCCAAGCTAGTGCAACTATTGTGAACAAAAATGCTTAAGTTGTGATTAACAAACGTCTTTTAATTAAAAACTTACTGTCTCATAACGATGAGAATAGTTTTTATGATAAAAAGCAAAAGTTATCCTTAGGTTCTAAAGAAGGAAAAGCTAAGTTTATAAAACACGTTTGCGCCCTTTCTAATTCAAACCCTAACAATAATTCTTACATTGTTATTGGTATTGAAGATGAAGAAAATAAAATTATTGGTGTAGATTTTTATGATGATAGTAAAATCCAAAATTTAGTAAATGCTTATCTGAATAACCCACCTAAAATAGAGTATGAAAACGTTCCTTTTCCTCGTTTACAACGTCATAAGGTAATTGGTTTGGTAACTATTTATCCTACCAAATTAATTACCTCTTTATCTAAAAATGCCTGGAAGTATCGTAGAGGAACAATTTTTTATCGTAGAGGTAGTAACTCTATGCCTGCTGAGAAAAACTTTATTATTAAAAACAACAACAAGGCTATTGTTGAAGCTATTGAAAAGAATGCAAGTAATAATATACAGCTCACACTCGATGGTGTTTTTGATTTTATTGAAAGGCATAAACCAGAATATAATCCGCAATACAAGGTGTTTAACGAACAGTTTGTACTTTGTTGGGCTGGAAAGAAGAAGATTATAAATAATGAGGAGTTTTTTACACGAGTTGATATTGAATTAGTAAACGAACAAGTACGTTTGTTTTTTTCTTCGTTAGATGATGTACAAATTAATTATAACGAACAATCATTTATTATTACTGAGTACATCGTTTTAGGGATTGATAAGAGTGAAAAACGTTATCCGTTAGAAAAAACGATTATCAATTTTAAAGATAACGGAAAGCATGACATTGTTACCGAATTTCTCTTTGAAGCTCCTCAGTATCATAACGATATTTTACAGCTTATTTATAAAAACAATAATAGTATTGTTGCTAAAATTGTAAAAAAGAAACCACTTTCGGTTATTGAACATGAAGATGTATATCGATTACCCACCTCCTATTTAATTTGTTATTTAAACGGTTTTGAAAGTGCTCCTCTGCAACTTAAAAAAGCAAAAAATTATATCAAAAACTTAGAAGATAAAACCACCTACATTAAATACAAAGAAGCTATGCGAGTAATACGTAAAGTGAAATATAATTAGATTGTTTAATTTATAAAAATAACCTCCCATTCACCTGGTTCATTAATTTTAATTTTAAAACCATTTATTGCTGAAGGTAAAGAATTAAAACCGTTTTCAGTAAAATTAACACTACATGATAATTTACATTCAAATGGATATTGAATATCTACAAACCCCGTTTTTCTTTTTTCATTAAAAAGAAAACCACTTGTATTCAATAATTCTAATTGTGGTAGTCTTCCATTACCTTTTGCCAAAAAAGTTATTTTATTTGTTGTACCATTTTTTTTCACAATTCTATATTTCAATGAAGGTGAACTGTATAAAACTTGATATGGTTTTGCTTTTTTTTCATGACTGCTCTTTGAGTTTGATAAAGTATAATTTTCTTTTTGAGAAAAAAGGCTAAAACTGAATAAGAAAATAGATAAAATGATAATTTTTTTCATAACTGAACATTATTTAAATTTCTAAACTTGTATTTCATCAAAAATAATACCATTTAATTAATATAAAAAAAACAACTAACGTTGTATTAAGAATATTCGTTACTAATATAAATAGAATCTATTACCTCAACACTAATTGTACAATTGTAACTATTCCAATTAATAGAATAAAAGACAACGATAGTTTTCTAAATTTTGACTGTGGTATATATGCTAATATTTTCTTTCCTAAAAATGACCCTACTAGCCCTATTACGAATAAAAAAGGTACATATTTTAAATCATGGTCATGAATATAACCGTTGTTGTAGTAGACAAATGTTCTTGAAAAATCGATCATAAAATCTATAAAAGCCGAAGTTGCTATAAACACACTTTTTTCTAAATTAAACGCTGCCATAGTTAAACCTCTAATAGCTCCACCGGTACCTAACAATCCAGCAGAAAACCCTGAAAAAGAACCTCCTACAATAGCATTTCTTCTGTTTGGAGAAATAGTAAACTTACTTTTAATCAGGAAGAAAGCACTAAATGCAACTAAAAACAGTCCTAAAAATATTTCTAAATATGTACTGTTTAAATGTTTTGATAATATTCCTCCTAAAATCACAAAAACGACAGAAGGAATTCCGATATTTATCAACAACTTCTTATCTAATCCTTTTTTAAACAAAAAAATTTTACTCACATTACTCGACAAGTGAAAAATAGCTGTAAGCCCTAAAACGGAATAAAAATCGAAATAAAAATTTCCTAACGGAACAAAGAAAACTGATGATCCGAAGCCACCTATTGTTCCAATAACTTCAGCTACTAGAGCTAATAGTAAAAATATGAAGTTAATATCTTTCATCGTTTTTTATTCTAACATAGCAACCACTCTTGCTGGAGCAGCTGAAGCTCCTACAATTTTTAACGGAAATACCGCTACTTTAAATCCAGTTAACGGTAATACATCTAAGTTTACCAATTGTTCCATATGACAATACTCCTTGTTTTGTCCTACTAAATGCCCTTCCCAGAACAATTCAGAATTATTAGTTTCTTTTGCTTTTTGAATCATGTACGGAAGTGGTAAATCCCATCCCCAAGCATCAATTCCCATCACTTTAATTCCTTGATCAATCAACCATTCAGTTGCTTTTGCACTTACTCCAGTACCTTTTTTATGAAAGTCTTTTGTTCCGTTAAATTTATCGCGTCCAGTTTTAATCAATACAATCATATTTGGTTGTATTTCTAGCTGATTTTCTTCTAAAAATTGTTGAATATCTTCAACTGTGATTGGATCAAAATCTACCTTATGTTTCATGTCAATCACAATACCTTCTCCAAAACACCAATCTAACGGAACTTCATCTATCGTTTTTGCTTTTTCTCCATTAACTGTTGGAGAATAATGCCAAGGTGCATCAATATGAGTTGTGGAGTGTACTCCCATTTTTTGAATTGTATCATCTGCCCATCCTGTAAAGTTTTTAGGAAAAAGCTTGAATGGTAATCCTAGTATTCTAATTAGCCATTTTGCTTTATGGTGTGGTTTATGTTTTATTTTAACTTTCATAAACCAAGGATCTTGTTTGTTATACTGGATAGATTTGGATAGATCGATAATTTTCATAGTAACGTTAGTTGTTACAAACAAAGATAAAAGAAAATCCCTCGCTTTTTTGCGAGGGACTTATATTGTTTATTTGTTACTCATTTCGAAGACTATTTCACCTCCATTCAGAATATCTTGATGGCTTAACAAAAAGTTGTCTAACTTTTTACCATTAACGATCACGCTTTTTACATACACATTTTCTTTACTTTGGTTTTTTGCTATGATTTTAAGTGTTTTTCCATTTTCTAAATGAATCGTCGCTTCTTTTATGTTTGGGCTTCCCAAAGCATAGTAAGGCGATCCTGGAGTTACTGGGTAAAAACCTAGACTACTAAAAATATACCATGCACTCATTTGCCCCGCATCGTCGTTTCCACATAAACCTTCTACAGTGTCTGCATACATGGTATCCATAATCATGCGAACACGTTGTTGTGTTTTTTCTAGATGCCCTGTCCAATTATATAAATACGGAATATGGTGCCCTGGTTCATTACCATGTACATAATTACCTATAATTCCATCTCTCGTAATATCTTCATGATGTGCGATATATTTATCATCTATTTCGGTTGTAAATAGCTCATCTAATTGCTTACTGAACTTTTCTTTACCTCCCATCATTTCAATCATATTATCAATGTTTTGAGGTACGTATAAACCATAATTCCAAGCATTTCCTTCTATAAAACCTTGCCCATGTGTATCCATCGGATCAAAATTCTCTCTAAACTTTCCATTAGAAAGTTTTGGTCGCATAAAACCTATCGTTGGATCATACACGTTTTTATAATATTCAGCTCTCGCTAAATACTCATTTTCTACATCCTTATCTCCTACTTTAGTAGCTATTTGAGCAATACACCAATCATTATAGGCATATTCTAGTGTTTTTGAAACAGATGAACCACTTTTATCTTCTGGAACATATTTGTAATCCATATAGTCTCCTATTCCATCAAAATACCTAACAGTAGCTGTATTAGTTGAAGCTTTAAGTGCATGATTTACATCAAAATTTCCTACATTTTTTGCCAATGCATCTGCAATTACAGAGGTTGCATGATAACCTATCATACACCAGTTTTCATTCGCATAATGACTCCAAATAGGTAGCATTTTATGAACACTTTGATCATGATGTGCTAACATCGACTTGATCATATCGTTATTTCGCTGTGGTTGCGTAATATTATATAGCGGGTGTAACGCTCTATAGGTGTCCCAAAGTGAAAAAATAGTATAGTTTGTAAATCCTTCTGAAGTATAAATATTTTGATCTAATCCACGGTATTTTCCATCGACATCTTCATATAAAATAGGAGATAAATTTGTGTGATATAATGCGGTGTAGAATGTTGTTTTATCTTTTTCTGAAATGGTTTCTACATCGATTTTACTAAGCTCTTTATTCCACTTATTTTTAGTTTCTTCTTTTGTTTTATTGAAATCCCAATTAGGAATTTCAGTATTTAAATTATTAAGTGCTCCATTAGTACTTACAGGAGATAAAGCAAATTTTACCTTAATTTTCTCTCCTTCTTCAGTATCAAAATTAAAATAGGCTCTAATATCTTTTCCTGCCATTTCAGGAAAATTTTCATTTTGTTTAAACTTTCTATAAAAACCATCATAGGTTTCCTTATTGTATTTTTTATGTCCGTAACTTTTAAATGGTTTAGAGAATTCCATAGCAAAGAACACTTTTTTTGTTCTAGCCCAACCTTTAGTTTGTCTATACCCAGTTACCAATGAATCGTTTTCAACACGAATAAATGTCCATACATTTTTGTTATCATGATGATATACATTGTATACTAAATCTAGAATAATGTGTGCGTTGTCTGATTTTGGAAACGTATATTGATGAAAACCTACACGTTCACTTGCAGTAAGCTCTGCTTTAATATTATAACTATCTAAGTTTACTTCATAAAACCCAGGAGAAGCTTTTTCTGTATCATGTGAAAAAGTAGAGTAAAAACCTTTGGTTCCTTCTTTCTTTTTTAGTGGATCTAAAACTAAATCACCAGTAGTTGGCATTACTAAAAAGTCTCCAAGGTCAGCATGTCCTGTTCCACTAAAGTTTGTGTGTGCAAAACCAATTATGGTTGAGTCTTTATATTGGTATCCTGCACAATATTCATATGTTTCTTTGTTATACCTCCCATCTTCATCAAACATTACCTCAAAATTTGTTTGAGGGCTTAATTGTACCATGCCAAAAGGAGCAGTTGCACCTGGAAAAACATGTCCCATTTTACTGGTTCCAATTAAAGGGTTTACATACTTTGTGTAATCTTTTAAATCCGTACTCTCTTTTGTTATTTTTTTAGAGTTTTTGCTACACCCTATACCTAATAAAAGTATAAAAAGAAGAAGTGATAAGCTTGTTGTTTTTTTCATATCGTTAATAAATACAATTGATAACACTAAAAAAATAAAAAAAAGTCATAAATATTGATTTGTATTTCTAAATTCATAAAAAAAGAAAATTCTAAACTTATTATTTCTTTTTGTTTTATAATAAACATACAAGAAAAAATCCCTTATAAAATACAAGGGATTTTTATCATTTATTTATAATCTTTTACTTTCCTCCGTCTAAATCGTCTTGCCAATTTTTTAGCTCTTGCCATTTACCTTCGTAAGCTAATTTTGCTTGTTTAGGCCATGTATTAGGTTTATGAGCTCTATAACGATCTCCTCCGCTTTTTAATACTTCTTGACATTTTTCTACAGATGTTTCTGCTAACGACTTCCAGGTATTGATATTAAAATTATGAAAAAGTTCTTCTATTTTTGGTCCAATTCCTTCTACTATTTTTAAATCATTCTCTTTTATTTTTTTCCCAAAAATCTTTTTAACTTCATTTATATTAAATGTTTTTTCTTCTTCAGATATAGAGGGTGCCATATTAGATTTTGCTAATTTTAAATCGGTTTCTAATACCGATTTACTCTCTTTACAGTTTCTTAAACTTGATTCTAACTTTGCTATTTTATTTTTTAAGAGAACTATTTCATCTTTCTTAATGTTTTTACTTGATAGCTTTCCTAGTAAATAGCCTAAAATAGCGGTAATTATTGCTACTGCTATTGAAATTAATATACACCAATTCATGATTTTATTATTCGGTTAATAGTTAGTTAAATTACTGATTGTTAATTTATTAAAAAATATTTAATCTATTAAGAGATTTTTAAGACCTTATCTTAAATAATTGTTAAGTGTGCATATTTCTTGAAACGTTTTGTTTTTATAGGCGTCTTTTAGCTGTAACCTAATCTTAGAATAAAAACTTAACATCATGAAAAAATTTGTATTAACTGCTTTAGCAATCGCTTTATCTTTCGGAACTATTACTGCTGCTTCAACTTCATATGAAGCTCCTGTTAAAACTAGCCTAGAATACCCTAACGTAAGTACTTTTTGTAAATTAATTAGAGCCGGAAACTTTGAAGCTGTGAAGGCTATGGTTGAAAACGGAACAGATATTAACAGAAAATCTACTGGATTAACTCCTTTAATGTTTGCTGCTAGATATAACAAAGCAGATATTGTTCAATTATTAATTGATAGTGGAGCAAAATTAAAAGTAAAATCAGAAAGAGGATATACTGCTTTAGAATATGCTAAAATGTCGAAAGCGCATGAAGCTTATACAGTTATTGCTGCTGCTTTAGAAAAATAGTATAGCCACCAACTTAGTTAAAAACAAAAAGTCTCATCGTTATGATGAGACTTTTTATATTTTGAAAACTCTGTGCTTTCTTATAAATCGAACTTTATTCCTTGTGCTAAAGGTAATTCATCAGAGTAATTTACAGTATTTGTTTGACGACGCATGTATACTTTCCAAGCATCAGATCCAGACTCACGTCCACCACCTGTTTCTTTTTCACCACCAAAAGCTCCACCTATTTCAGCACCAGAAGTACCAATGTTTACGTTAGCAATACCACAATCTGATCCTGCAAATGATAAGAATTTTTCAGCTTCTTTCATTTCGCTTGTCATGATTGAAGAAGATAATCCTTGTGCAACTCCGTTTTGTAATTCAATAGCGTTTTCAACATCTCCTGAATACTTCATTAAGTATAAAATTGGAGCAAATGTTTCATGTTGAACAATTTCAAAATGGTTTTCAGCTTCAATAATTGCTGGCTTAACATAACAACCACTTTCGTAACCTTCACCTTCTAAAACGCCTCCTTCAACTAATACGTTTCCTCCTTCAGCTTTTGCTTTTTCAATAGCAGCTAAATAAGTATTTACTGAATCTTTATCAATTAATGGTCCAACGTGATTATTTTCATCTAATGGATTTCCAATCTTAATTTGACCGTAAGCTCCAACAATCGCATCTCTTACTTTATCGTATACAGATTCGTGAATGATTAAACGACGTGTTGAAGTACAACGTTGACCACAAGTACCTACAGCTCCAAATACAGCTCCAGGAACTACTACTTTTAAGTCAGCAGTTGGAGTAATGATAATTGCATTGTTTCCTCCTAACTCTAATAAAGACTTACCAAAACGCTCAGCGACTTTAGTACCAACAATACGTCCCATTCTTGTAGAACCAGTAGCAGATACTAAAGGAATACGTGCATCTTCAGTAATATATTCACCAACTTTGTAATCTCCATTAACAATACAAGAAATTCCTTCTGGTAAATTGTTAGCTTTTAAAACCTCAGCTATAATATTTTGGCAAGCAACTGAACATAAAGGTGCTTTTTCTGAACCTTTCCATACACATACGTTACCACAAATCCATGCTAAAGCTGTGTTCCAAGACCAAACAGCAACTGGGAAGTTAAATGCTGATATAATACCAACAACTCCTAATGGGTGCCATTGCTCTCTCATTACGTGTCCTGGTCTTTCTGAAGGAATTACTTGTCCGTTTAATTGACGAGATAAACCTACAGCAAAATCACAGATATCAATCATTTCTTGAACCTCACCTAAACCTTCTTGGTAAGATTTTCCCATTTCATAAGAAACTAATTTACCTAACGGCTCTTTTAACTCTCTTAATTTGTTTCCAAATTGACGTACAATTTCTCCACGTTGAGGTGCAGGCATTGTTCTCCAGCTTTTAAATGCTGAAGTAGCAGCATCCATCACTTTTTCGTAATCTTCTTTGGTAGAAGCTTTTACTTTTCCTATTAACTTTCCATCTACTGGTGAATATGATTCTATAATTTCACCGTTTGAAAAGTTTACTGAACCTGTTGAAGTTCCTTCATTTATCTCTTTTAATCCTAAAGTAGCTAATGCTTCTTTGATACCAAAATCTGCCATATTTTATATTGTAATTTTAGTTGTTTAAATTTAAAGCTCAAAACTACGAATAATTTTACAATTAATAAATTAAACAAACAGTGTTGTTTTTGTTTAAAAATTAACAAATAGTCATGAAAAACATTTATCTACTACTTTCTTTACTGTTGATTTCGTCAGCATGTAATGCTCCTAAAACAACTAATAAACAGAAAAACACACCTGTAAATGAATTTGCAATTATTATTCATGGTGGTGCTGGAACTATACTAAAAAAGAACATGACTCCAGAAAAAGAAACTGCTTACAAAACTAAGTTGGAAGAAGCAATTAGAACTGGATATGAGATTTTAAAAAATGGTGGTTCTAGTGGTGATGCTGTTGTAAAAACCATTCAAGTAATGGAAGAATCTCCTTTGTTTAATGCAGGAAAAGGTGCTGTATTTACGCATGATGAAACTAATGAATTAGATGCTTCTTTTATGGATGGAAAAACACTGAACGCTGGTGCAGTAGCTGGAGTAAAAGATATAAAAAGCCCTATTGAAGCTGCTAGAATAGTAATGACAAACTCAGATCATGTTATGTTATCTGGTTCTGGTGCTTCTCAGTTTGCTAAAGAACAAGGGTTAGAAATTGTAGACCCAAGTTATTTTTATACTGAAAATCGCTTTAAATCTTTACAACGAATTAAAGATAAAGAAAAAACAGCATTAGATCATGATGATAAAGAGGCTTCTTTTTATGATACTGATATTAAAAATAGTAAGTTTGGTACTGTAGGTTGTGTAGCCTTAGATAAAAATGGAAATATTACTGCGGGAACTTCTACAGGAGGAATGACTAACAAACGTTGGGGACGTATTGGAGATTCTCCTATTATTGGTTCGGGTACCTATGCAAATAATAAAACTTGTGGTGTTTCTTCAACTGGTTGGGGTGAATACTTTATACGATCTCAAGTAGCTTATGATATTTCTGCTCAAATGGAATATCAACAAAAATCATTAAAAGAAGCTACTAAAGATGTTATTCAAAACAAATTAACCAAGCTTGGTGGAACTGGTGGTGTAGTTGCCTTAGATAAAAATGGAAATATGTCTTTTGAATTTAACACTGCTGGAATGTACAGAGCTTCAATGAACGATAAAGGTGATTTAATTATTAAGATTTATAACGATTAAAACTGGTAGCTTAAACCTGTATAAACACCTATAAAATAGGGCTGAAACCCATTTGAATCATTTTTAAATGTATTTAATTGGGTTTTTAACATTGGATTAATATTTAAAGACCATTTTTTACTGAACTTATAATTAAGATCTATCCCTAAATTTCCACTAAAGTTAATGTCATTTAAGTTATTTGCTTCTCCTGAAGTTGAAAAAGCAGTTGTTTTTAAATTCACATCATTCTTATTTAAAAACAAGGAACTAAAACCAACAACTACTTGTGTTTTTAACTTTTTTCCTTCTAATACACTGTACTTAACTTCTACTGGAACCTCAATATACCCATAACTTTGATTCAACTCACCATCGAGGCTTCCTGAACTTATAGATACAGAGCTTGTACTAAAACCTGTTTGAGAAGTATCATTTAGCGCATAACTTTCTCCTGAACTAAAAGCTACATTAGAACTACTTGATTTTACAGGGTTTACAGCTACATTATTATTAGAAAATCCCATTTCCTGTAAATGTATTCCAGATTGAAGTGTCCATTTTTTATTCAACTGATATGCTACTTGAACTCCATACGAATAGCTTGTATTTCCTTTTGTTGAATTTGATAAACTCGCGTCTATTGGAGATGATTTAGAAAACGAATTTGAGTTTAATACCGCTACAGTTGGTGAAACGGTCCATAGTTTATTTATTTTTTCCTCTTCATTTTCTTCTTCTTCACCATTTACAACTGCTAAAAAGTCTTTTTTAGGTTTCAGAACCTGATTAATCGTATCATTTTCTTTTTTCAAAAAGGTATTTTCTTTCTTTTTAAAAACTGGCAAGCTATTTTCAAGCTTGCCAGTAAGTTGCACTTGTTTCACAACATCATTATTATCCAGCAAAGCCCCTTCAACTACTCTACTTGACGTGTTGTTGCTATCCTTTCCATGCAACTCTTTTTTGCTAACCTTCACAACATGATTAGCGGTTAAAACTTCATTTTCATGAAGCTTTTCTTTCAATACATTTTTCTTTTTCGTTTCTTTTTTTACAATAAGTGTTTTTTCTATATTTTCTTTTGTTGGCTCTTTTAATAAATTGTCTTTTAACTCCTCTTTTTTACTCGATTTTTTTTCGGGTGCAAACTTAGGTGTTTCAACAATAATAGCATCTATATCCTCTATATTTTCTTCATCCTTAACGTAAGGATAAAATAAAAGGCCCAAAACAAGCACAGCAGCAACCCCTCCTGAAAACCACCAAATAGGAAAAACTCGATTTTTTTTCTTTTTTTGGAGCTTTTCTTCAATAGCATTCCATACTCTTTCATTTGGAGTTACCTCCAAATCTTTAAATTTTTCTTGAAACAGTCTATCGATGTTTTTTTCTTCCATCAGTTATGCTTTTTCCTCTTTTGCTTGATATAGTTCCATTTCATTTTTCAATATCTGTCTTGCTCTTGATAAATTTGATTTTGATGTTCCTACAGAAATATTTAATAACTCTGCTATTTCTTTATGTGAATAATTATCTAACACATACAAGTTAAAAACTAAACGATACCTGTCCGGTAAACTTTGAATTAGTTCTAATAAAATATCAACATTCACTTTTTCAGTTTCAAGCTCCACTTCTTCTACTATTTCATCATCAGGTGCTTCTGAAACTAAATGCAAAGGTGATTTTTCTCTATACTTTTGTAATGCTGTATTTATGGTTATTCTCTTCATCCATCCTTCAAAAGATCCTTTATGTTGATATTGAGGCATCTTTTTAAAAATAGTTAAAAAACTATCTTGTAAAGTATCTTCTGCATCTTGATAATTACGAGAGTACTTTAAACACAGCGCAAAAAGTTTACCAGAGAACAACTGGTAAACTTGAGCTTGCGCTGTGATATTTTGATGACAGCATCCTTGTATGAGTTTTTCTAAATTGATGTTACAAATTTACTGGAATTACCACTTCTTCGTATACATCTTCTCCTTCAGTATTTTTACCTTTCCAAAACTTAAAAACATAATCTTCTTCTTGAGTTGCCTCAACAGGAAAAGCATATTCTTCTTGTCTCTCTTCTTCAGTACAAGCAATATCAAGAGCTACTATCGCTGTACCAGCTACAATTCTAGTTGTATCTACTTTTTGGTAGTACAACCCATCAAAAGAATAGCAACCGTTGGGTAACGTATACTTTATCTTAATTGTATCAACTTCTCCGAATGTAAAACTTTCAGGGGTTGTGGCACTATCAACCTTTAAAAACTCATACCTAAAATTAGGGCTGTCATCATCTAAACAAGAATAAAACGTAAATACACTTAAAAAAAGGATTAAAAATTTTTTCATGACATATATAAATTGGGGTTATTATTATTTTAATTTTCCATGGTTTATATACTAGATGAAAAAAAGTTTAAAAGGTTGCGTCGAATACTCTTACTTTTGTAAAAGTTTATGAAAAACACCATTTTTAACATACAGTCTACAGAAGATTTTAATAAAACTGCACTGCAAGTTTTTAAATATCAGTTTAAAAATAATAGGGTATATCGTTCTTTTTGTGATTTGATATACGTTCATCCATCCGATGTACATACTATTGAACAAATTCCCTTCTTACCTATTCAGTTTTTTAAAACTAGAGAAGTACTTTCATCAACAGGTGAAATCCAAGAAACTTTTACAAGCTCTGGAACTACGGGAAGTACAGCCAGTAAGCATTTAGTAACCGATTTATCTTGGTATGAAACCAGTTACTTAAAAGGTTTTAAGCACTTTTACGGAAATATTGAAGACTATGTTGTGTTAGCTTTACTGCCTAATTACCTTGAGCGAAAAGGATCTTCTTTGATTTATATGGTTAATGATTTAATTAAGCGTTCTAACCATTCTGAAAGTGGTTTTTATCTTAATAACCTTGACGAACTTGCTAAAAAACTCATACAACTAGATAAACAAAACAAGAAAGTATTATTAATTGGTGTTTCTTTTGCTTTATTAGATTTAATTGAGCAGTATCAATTCAATCTATCCAATACCATTATTATGGAAACTGGTGGAATGAAAGGAAGAAGAAAAGAACTTATTCGTAACGAATTACACACAATTTTAAGTAATGGTTTTGGTGTAAATACAATTCATTCTGAATATGGAATGACAGAGTTGTTAAGTCAAGGATATTCAAAAAGAAAAGGTATTTTTAACTGTCCGCCTTGGATGCAAATTTTAACTCGTGATACAGAAGATGCTTTGACTATTTTTCCTAAAGGAAGATCTGGTGGAATCAATGTAATTGATTTAGCAAACTACAATTCTTGCTCTTTTATTGCTACACAAGATTTAGGTAAAGTATACCAAGACAACAGTTTTGAAATTATTGGTCGTTTTGATAACTCTGATATTCGTGGTTGTAATTTAATGGTTTTGTAATCCTTTTTTATTTTTTGCTATCTTACCTTGCTATTAACCTCTATTAGTTCAAGGTATTATGAAAAACTGGGCAGAAAATGTACAGTGGAGTCCATCTGCTGTTGCATTTCCTCATTCGGAAAATGAAATTCAGCAACTTGTTTTAAAAGCTATTCAATTTAACCAAAAAATTCGAGTTATTGGTTCTGGACATTCTTTTACTTCTTTATGTAGTACTGATGAAATATTGGTAACACTCGATAATTTTCAAGGACTCATTTCTATTAATAAAGAAAAAAATCAAGCTACTGTAAAAGCAGGAACGAAACTTTCTTTATTAGGAGAACTTCTTTTTAAAGAAGGATTAGCCATGGAAAATATGGGCGATATTAACGTTCAGTCAATCGCAGGAGCTATAAGTACCGGAACACATGGAACTGGTGTAAATCTTAAATCTATCAGTAACCAAGTTATTGGGTTAAAATTTGTGAATGGGAAAGGAGAAATTATTGAGTGCTCCACCACAAAAAATACAGAACTATTTAAAGCTACTCAGGTATCTTTAGGGTGCTTAGGAGTTATTACGGAAGTTACTTTACAGTGTGTACCTGCCTACAAACTAAAACTTCAAAACAAAAAAGAGAAGTTAAGCAATGTTTTAGCAACTTTAAATGAACGAAATTCCCAAAATAGAAATTTTGAGTTTTACTGGATTCCTTATACAAATACTGCCTGGACCAAAACTTCAAACATTGTTGAAGATTCTGAACCTGATAAAGTAAACTTTTTTAATTATTGGACTGAATATATACTTGAAAATTACATTTTCAAACTCATGTGTGAATATGCTACCATTTTTCCATCACAAAACAAAACAGTAGCTAACATCACTGCAGCAAGTATTAGTAATGTAAAAAAAGTATATCACAGTCATAAAGTATATGCCACACAACGAATGGTAAAGTTTCATGAAATGGAATACAATATTCCTGCAGAAACTTATCAAGATGTGTTTAAAGATGTGCAAAAAATTGTCAATTCAAAGAAATTTAATATTCATTTTCCTATTGAAAATCGCTGGGTTAAAGGCGATGATGTATACATGAGTCCTGCTTACAATAGAGATTCTGCTTATATCGCATGCCATGTATATAATAAAAAAGATAGCAGTGCTTATTTTGCTGCTTTAGAAGAAGTTTTTAAAGCCTATGACGGAAGACCTCATTGGGGTAAAATGAACACATTTACCACTGATGATATCGCAAGAATGTATCCTAAATTCACAGATTTTATGACTTTCAGAAAAGAACATGATCCAGAAAACATATTTGTGAACCCGTATCTCCAAAAACTGTTAGGTATTTAATACTATGGATGCTTATTTTAAAACCTTAAATAAAGAGCTAAAAAACTATCAACGAGCCATTCCTTGTTTGTTAGTAGATTTAGATATTTTAGATGAAAATATTGCAGAAGCGCTTTCTAATTTTAGAAAGGATGCTTCGCTCAGAATTGTAGTAAAATCATTGCCTTCAGTTCAATTGATTGAATACATTTTACAAAAAACTAACTCAAACAAGTTGATGGTTTTTCATCAGCCTTTTTTAACCGATTTAACTTCTCGATTAAATAACAAAGTTGATATTTTATTGGGTAAACCAATGCCTATAAAAACAGCAGAGTATTTTTATAACAACTTACCTCAGCAACACAACGGATTAAATCCGTACACACAAATTCAATGGTTGGTAGATACTGAGAAAAGAATTGAAGAATACATCAAATTAGCCAAACAACTCAATCAAAAATTGCGGTTGAATATTGAAATTGATGTGGGCTTACACCGTGGTGGATTTTCTTCATTAAAAAGTTTAACAAAAGGGCTATCACTCATTGAAAACAATCAAGACTTTGTGGAATTTTCAGGGTTTATGGGCTATGATCCTCATGTGGTAAAACTTCCAAATATTATTCGTTCTCAAAAAAAAGCATCACATTTAGCAAATCAATTTTACGAGCAATGCAAAAATTTAATTAAAAATGATTTTCCAGAACTATGGAATAATAACTTAACCTTTAACGGAGCTGGAAGCCCTACCTTAAAATTGCATAAAGAACAAAATTCTCCAATAAACGATATTGCTATTGGTTCATGTTTTGTAAAACCTACAGCGTTTGATATTCCTTCCTTAAAAAACTATAAGCCAGCAACATTTATAGCTACTCCTATTTTAAAGACTTTTTCAAATACAACGCTGCCAGGTTTAGAAAAGCTAAAACAATTTTTTACTAAAAAGTCAGCTTTTATTTATGGTGGATTTTGGAAAGCTGATTATTACTATCCAAAAGGTATAAAACAAAATAATTTGTTTGGTGCATCTACCAATCAAACCATGATTAATATCCCGAAAAGTGAGTCTTTACAAATAGATGATTTTGTGTTCTTAAGACCACACCAAAGTGAATTTGTTTTTTTACAATTCGGAGAAATTTTACCTATTAGAAACGGTAAAATTCAACAGCCTTGGCAATTATTAAATAATTTATGATTGTATTTGTAATGTTTATTGTTTTTTGTCGACTACCTTCAAAATCTACAAACAATGAAAAACTTTTTTACACTACTTTTAGTAGTAGTTTCTACTGCGTTATATGCTCAAAAAACAGATTATAATACCAAAAAAGGCTACGTAGCCGAAGGTTATGATGTTGTTTCTTACTTTACAAATGATGAACCCGTAGAAGGAAAAAAGAAGTTTCAAACAACATATGACGGAGCAAAATTCAAGTTTTCCTCAGAAAAAAACTTATCCCTATTTAAAGAAAATCCAACAAAATACATTCCTCAATATGGTGGATATTGTGCTTATGCTGTAGCTGCTAAAAAAACAAAAATGTATATTGATGCTGAAGCTTATGAAATTAGAGATGGTAAACTATACCTTTTTTATAGTTCTTGGATTTCTAGTAAACTTGATGATTGGAAAAATGGTGATACTAAAAAATTACAAGCTCAGGGCGATATAAACTGGGAAGAACTAAAACATAAAAAGGATTAAAATGAAACATTTTTTTATCTTCTTTCTATTTTTTTCAAGTATTGTCTTCTCACAAGAATACAATACTAAAAACGGAGTAGTTGCTAAAGGCTATGATGTAGTAAGTTATTTTAATCATAAAGCCGAAAAAGGAAATAAAAAATTTACAACTAAATATAATAACGTTTCCTTTCGTTTTTCATCAAAAGAAAATTTAACCACTTTCCTTAAAAATCCTGAAAAATACAATCCTCAATATGGTGGATATTGTGCTTATGCCATTGGTAAAACAGGTGAAAAGGTGGATATTGATCCAAAAACTTTTGAAATACGAGATGGTAAATTGTATTTATTTTATAACTCTTGGGGAACCAATACTTTAAAAATGTGGTTAAAAGAAAAACCTGAAGAGCTCAAAAAACAAGCAGATGTTAATTGGAAAAAATTGAATCGTTAGTTTAGATTTAATAGTTGCGGGGGCGACTTCTAAAAGGGCTGATAATTTCAGCTCTTTTTTTATACTTATCGTTTCTTTTTATTCTTATTTTTGGTTGATAAAAACAGCTCTATGAATAATTTCTCTTCTTTCAATAGAAAAAACATTCAACAAGAATTACAAACTACCGAATTTGATATTCTAGTAATTGGTGGCGGTATCACTGGTGCAGGTATTGCTTTAGATGCAGCATCACGCGGAATGAAAGTCGCTTTAATTGAAAAAAACGACTTTGCTTCGGGTACTTCAAGCAAATCTACCAAATTAATTCATGGAGGTTTACGCTACTTAAAGCAGTTTGATTTTTGGTTGGTAAAAGAAGTAGGTACCGAACGTGCTATTGTTCATAAACTAGCTCCACATTTGGTAATTCCTGAAAAAATGATTTTACCGTTAATTGAAGGAGGAACTTACGGTTCGTGGTTAACATCTATTGGACTTAAAGTTTACGATGTTTTAGCTTCTGTTGAAGGAGACGATAAACGTAAAATGCTTGATAAAAAGGAAGCCTTAGAAAAAGAGCCTTTGTTACCAGAGAATATTTTAAATGGTGCTGGTTTTTATGCTGAATATCGTACTGATGATGCACGTCTAACTATAGAAGTTTTAAAAACAGCAAGTCAATACGATGCTCAAATATTGAACTACACTCGTGCAGACGAATTTATTTACGAAAACAAACGTGTAGTAGGTGCTAAAGTAACAGATGCTTTTACCGATGAAAGCTATGATATCAAAGCTAAATATGTAGTAAATGCAGCGGGACCATGGGTAGATGAATTACGTCAAATAAACAATTCAAAAATTGGAAAGCGATTGCACTTAACCAAAGGAGTTCACTTAGTTGTTCCGCATGAAAAATTACCAGTAAAACAATCCGTATATTTTGATATTCCTGATGGCCGTATGATGTTTGCTATTCCTCGTGGAAAGGTAACCTATTTCGGAACCACTGATACTAATTATCAACAAGATAAAAACACCGTTGAAACCTCAATGGTTGATGCTTTGTATTTAATTGAAGCAGTAAATAACATGTTTCCAGATATTCAATTAACTATTGATGATATTCAATCATCTTGGGCAGGATTACGTCCGTTAATTCACGAAGAAGGAAAATCGGCTTCAGAGTTATCTAGAAAAGATGAAATTTTTGTGTCCGACACCAAATTAATATCAATTGCTGGAGGAAAATTAACAGGTTATAGAAAAATGGCAGAGCGTATCGTTGATATTGTTGCTAAAAAAATGAAAAGACGTTTTGACGTTGAATTTGATTCAATTCAAACTGAAGAAATCGTTTTATCAGGAGGACCTTTTCAAAATTATAAATCGGTAAAATTATATATAAATCAGATTTATAAACGCATAAAACCATTCGGTTTTTCTGAAAAAGATGCCAGTTATTTAGTGCATAACTATGGTAAACAAACAGAACTTATTTTAGATAAGTTTGATGAGTTAAATGAAGAAAATTTACAAGAACGTTTATTAAAAGCTGAGGTGTGGTTTACTATAAAACATGAAATGACCTGTACTCCTACCGACTTTTTTATGCGAAGAACTGGTCGTTTGTTTTTTGATAAACCTAGTGTTGACTCGTATAAAAACCTTGTTATTCAGGAATTTACAAACCGTTTTAAGTGGGACAAAAATACAACTTTAAAGCACCAACAAGAATTAGACAAGAAAATAGATTTAACCATAAATTTTAACTAGTTTCTTATACGTAAAATTAAACGAGTATCATATCTTTGGCGACTGCTAAAATTGGCTACGTAAAAGGTTTGTACAATTAATTTTTTAAGTAATATGAAACAACTAGTACTTGTATTTTTTCTATTAACCACTCTTATAGCAAAAAGTCAAACTAATATTATTTCTAATTCAGATTTTGATAATATTAAGATAAATAATGTTGCTTTAACTGACATAAAAAAAACCTTTGGTAAACAAGCAAAAGTAGAATCTTTATTAGGTGCAGCTACTTCTTATGAAGATAATGGCTTTTACTATTATTTTAGATTTAACGGTTTAAAACTTGATTTTTCTACTTCAGGTAGGAAGCCTTATATTGAATCTTTAGATGTTCTAAATAGTGAAGCTACCTTTACAATTAAAGGGATTACAGTAACTATAGGAGATCCTATTAGTAAACTAGGTGAAGTTGCCTTAAGTACTGGTAGAAATGGCTCTAAAAGTATTTTATATGCTGAATGTGATAGTTGTGATGTTTTTATAAACATAGCTTTTGATCAAGCAACTAAAAAAATTACAAAGATCAATTATTTCGATATGTCGTAATTGATCTAGAAAATCACACTAAAAAAAGCCCAGAAACTATGTTTCTGGGCTTTTTTTATATCTGTATAGTTGCCTTATTATTCTTCCTTTTCGTGTTCTTCTAAATCTTTAGTTAGGTCTAATTTTCGAAGCGTTGGGTTTACAATTCCTGTTGTAACAACTGTAATTAAGGTCATAGTTCCACCAAAAACTACTGCTGTTACTGTTCCCATTAATTTTGCTGTTACACCGCTTTCAAAAGCTCCTAATTCGTTAGAAGAACCAACAAACATAGAGTTTACTGAAGCTACTCTACCGCGCATATGATCGGGTGTTTTTAATTGTAAAATAGTTTGGCGAATTACCATCGAAACTCCATCGGTTACACCGCTAAAGAATAGAGCTACAATAGAGATCCAAAAAATGGTTGATAAACCAAATACTATAATACAAATTCCGAAGCCAAATATAGCCGCTAAAAGCTTCATTCCTGCATTTCTGCTTATAGGTATATAAGCAGTTATCAGCATAGTTAAAAAGGCTCCTATAGCTGGTGCTGCACGCAATGCACCAAAACCTTCTGGCCCTACTTTTAATATATCTTGAGCATATACTGGTAATAATGCTACCGCTCCACCAAACAGTACCGAAATCATGTCTAAGGTTAGTGCTCCTAAAATAGCTTTTGTCTTATACACAAAGCGAACTCCTTCTTTTAAACTTTTCATTACTGGCTCACCAATTTTAGGATTTAAAATTGGTTTCTTTTTAATGAAAAATACTGTTAGAAATGATACTGATACTAATCCGAAGACAATACATAATGACCAATGTACTCCAATCCATGAAATAGTTAACCCTGCAAAAGCAGGTCCTAGTACAGAAGCAATTTGCCATGTTGAACTACTCCAAGTAGCTGCGTTTGGATATAGTTTTTTAGGTACTATTAAAGCTATTAATGAAAAAATAGTAGGTCCGAAAAACGAACGTAATAATCCGCCAAAAAACACTAAAGCATAAATAGCGTAAAGTACTGTATTTTTATTCCAGCCTTCAATAAAACTAGGCAATGTTAAAAAGAACAGTCCCAAACTAATCAGTGAAAATAAACCAATACACAAGGCTAATAGATTTCTCTTTTCTTTTTGATCTACAATATGACCTGCAAATAATGCCATAGATACTGCTGGAATTACTTCCATTAAACCTATGATTCCTAACGATAATGGATTTTTAGTAATACTGTATACTTGCCATTCGATAATAATAAATTGCATAGACCATGCAAATACTAAGGCAAAGCGTACTAAAAGAAAAATATTAAACTCTTTGATTCTTAGGGATGCGTAGGGGTCTTTTTTCTCCATAAATTAATTTAATTTCAAGTCCATTAAAATGGCAAATGTTTCATTAACATCTCTTTCTTTTACCACTATGGTCATTTCGTGTGTCGTAGAAATTACTTCTTGTACAGCAATATTTGCCCAAGCAAATTGCTTTAAAATAAAGTAATAAATACCTGATTGATCTAGATTTCCTTTTGGAAGTTTTATGGTTATAGAAGCTAAGTCATTCACATTATTTATTAAAGCTTCTTTCTTAAAAATTTCTTCAACAAAAGGTTTTAAGTTTTTACTTGTAACGATATTTGTTTCAAAAATACCTTGAGAAACCGTTAAAAAATAATCTTTACTATCTGCAGATTTACTTAAAATTTTAGCAATTTCTTTTAATAAAGACGTAGTGTTTTTGAAAGTGAAATCGCACAAATCTGAGCGTACAATTACGTCTCCCAAATTCAATGCAAGTCGTTTTATATTTTTACGAACTCTTAATTCATTTGCTGGAGATAACCTATTAATAGCCATCATAACTGCACCAACTTTTACCTCTTTTTTTAACAGTTTAGAAACTTCTGGTAAAATTTCTCTTGCTAACGATGATACATTAATTAACTTCTCATTTAGAGCTTCTTCTATAAAAGGAGTTTTTCTGATGGTGATTTCAACAGCTTCTTGAATTGTTTTCATGTTTGTTTAGTTTTAAACTAAAAGTAACAAAAATACAATTAATAGTGAATTTATACTATATTTTTAATTTGTAATATATTTAATTAAAATCTTTGTTAATCAGATTTTTAAACTAAATTTGTCGATATTGTATCTTGTTACAAGACCTATACACAACTCAATTATAGAAGCGATTGATGGGGCTTCTTAATTTTTATTAAGAAGGATTATTTGTACAAATGCAAACAACTAATCTAATCTATTTGTTAACTTTAAAAACTCATCTTTCGCTTCTTTCTTGTCGTATAAAACGTTATAAACAGCGTCGATTATTGGAGTTTTAGCTTTATTTTTTTGATTAATTTTATATGCACTTTTTGTTGCGTAGTATCCTTCAGCAACCATACTCATTTCTAACATAGCAGATTTTACAGTGTAGCCTTTTCCTATCATGTTTCCAAACATTCTATTTCTACTAAATGTTGAATATCCAGTAACTAATAAATCACCCAAATATGCTGAGTTATTGATATTTCGCTTCATTTTATGAATCTTTTTAATAAAGCGTTTCATTTCACGAATACCATTACTCATTAATACCGCTTGAAAGTTATCTCCATAACCTAAACCATGAGCAATTCCTGCTGCTATGGCATAAATGTTTTTCAACATTGCTGCATATTCAGTACCAATAATATCATCTGAAATTTTGGTTTTAATGTAACGTCCTGCTATAGCTTTGCTAAGCTTTTTTGCCTTTTTTTCATCTTGACAAGCCAGTGTTAAATACGATAAACGTTCCATTGCTACTTCTTCTGCGTGGCATGGTCCTGATATTACTCCAATATTTTCATATGGTATATTATATAGTGAATGAAAATGTTCTCCAACAATTAATCCTGATTCTGGAACAATTCCTTTAATAGCAGAAAAAATAACTTTATTCTCTAAAGATGTTGTTAGTTTTTCTAATTCTGCGTTTAAAAAAGCTGAAGGAATAGCAAAAATTAACACATCGTAATTTTCAATAATATGGTTTATATCTTCAGACAAATCTAATTGCTCTGGGTGTAATTCTGCAGAACTTAAATAACTAGGATTATGTTTGTTACGTTTAATATGTTCAATAGCATAAATGCTGCGCATATACCAACCAATAGTTTCTAAGTTTTCAGATAACATTTTAACAATAGCTGTTGCCCAACTTCCACCTCCTAAAACGGCTATTCTAGTTTGATTGCTCATAAGTAGTATTTGTTTGTATTACAAAATTAAGAAATCTATAAACGACTCTCTAAACTTAAAGGTTATTATATTTGAAAATTGAAAATCAAGAACACATGAATGTACAAATTATAAACAAATCTAAACACCAAACTCCAGCATATGAAACCGAGGGTTCTGCAGGTATGGATTTGCGTGCTAATATAGATGCAGCTATTACTTTAAAACCTTTAGAAAGAGCTATTATAAAAACTGGATTATTTATTGCGCTTCCTGTTGGATATGAAGCTCAAGTTCGACCACGTAGTGGATTAGCTGCTAAAAAAGGAATTACTGTATTAAACTCTCCTGGTACTGTTGATGCAGATTATCGTGGTGAAATTGGTGTAATTCTAGTGAATTTATCTAATGAAGAATTTATTGTAAATGATGGTGAACGTATTGCGCAATTAGTTATTGCAAAACACGAACGTGTAAACTGGCAAGAAGTAACTGTTTTAAATGAAACTGAACGTGGTGCTGGTGGTTTTGGAAGTACTGGAGTTTAAGTAATATTTTTATATACTTGACTCATTTTTCGAACTTCATCAAACAATAATTCAAAATCTAAAAAACAATGTGAATAATATTGGTACCCTAGTTTTTTATAAAATTCAAAAGCTTGCGGTTGCTCATCCATAGTATCTAACCATATTAATTCATATTGTTTTTTTCTAGCTTCTTCTTCTAACCAATTTAACAACTCTTTACCAACTCCTTTACCTTGAGTATTTTGATGTAAATAAATTCGATGGAGTTTTAATGACTTCTTATTCTCTAGTCCTAAAAGTTTCTTATCCCACAAGACTCTGAAAACACCCACTATTTCTGTCTTAAAAAGAACAAAGTAATAGCTTGTATTATCTTCTGATAATTCTTTTTCTAGATTAATTTTAGAAAATTGACTTTGAACATACCATTCTCCTGCATCTTTCCAAAAATGTTTATATGCTTCTTTGTATACATCGTTCATTAAGGTTTTCAGAACTTTAAAATCTTTAACCTTAATTTCTTGTAATTGTATGGTATTTGAGATTCTAATCATATCTTATTAATAAAAAAAGCTGCTCTAATAAACAGAACAGCTTTTTAAAAATAGTAATAGTTTGAACTTTAAATTTAAATTACTTATTCTTGATTTTCAATAGCTTCTTTAATTTTATTTTCTAGCTCTTCCATTAATTCAGGATTGTCTTTAATAACACCTTTAACAGCATCTCTACCCTGACCTAATTTAGTGTCTCCATAGCTAAACCATGAACCACTTTTCTTTATTATTCCATATTCTACTCCAATATCTAAAACTTCACCAACTTTTGATATTCCTGCACCATACATAATATCAAATTCAGTTTGTTGGAATGGTGGAGCTACTTTATTCTTTACAATCTTAACTTTAGTACTGTTACCAATTACTTTATCGCCATCTTTAATTTGTGTTCTACGACGAATATCTAAACGAACAGATGCATAGAATTTTAAAGCATTACCTCCTGTTGTAGTTTCTGGGTTACCAAACATAACTCCAATCTTTTCACGTAACTGGTTAATAAATATAACAGTACAGTTTGTTTTACTAATTGTACCTGTTAATTTACGTAAAGCTTGTGACATTAAACGTGCATGAAGTCCCATTTTAGAGTCCCCCATTTCACCTTCAATCTCAGATTTTGGTGTTAATGCTGCAACCGAGTCAATAACAACAATATCAATAGCACCTGAACGAATTAAATTATCAGCAATTTCTAAAGCTTGTTCACCGTGATCTGGTTGAGAAATAATTAAGTTATCAACATCCACACCTAAACTTTCAGCATAAAAACGATCAAAAGCATGTTCTGCATCAATAAAAGCAGCAATACCTCCTGCTTTTTGTGCTTCTGCAATTGCATGTATTGTTAAAGTAGTTTTACCTGATGATTCTGGTCCGTAAATTTCTATAATTCTTCCACGAGGATACCCTCCTACTCCTAAGGCTAAATCTAATCCTAAAGAACCTGACGATATTGCATCTACATCTTCTACTTGGCTATCTCCTAACTTCATTACGGTTCCTTTACCGTACGTTTTATCTAACTTATCTAGTGTAAGTTGAAGCGCTTTTAATTTCGCTTCTTTTTCTTTATCTGCTGCCATAAATCGTGCTAATTATTTTAAGTAATAAGAACGGCTAAGTTATGAAAAACTAGCTTTAATATCCTATCTTTTTATGTTACATTTTGTAATATTGTGCTTCTTAAAAAAAAGAAAAGATGTCAACCCATCGTCACTTCATGATTTACAAACCTTATGGTTTTTTATCACAATTTATTACCAATCAAAAAAAAGGAGGTAAACATAAATTGTTAGGAGAATTACATGATTTTCCTGAAGGAACTATGGCTGTAGGTAGATTAGATGCAAAATCGGAAGGTTTATTGTTATTAACAACTGATGGAAAAGTAAGTGATTTTATTACTACTAGAGGCGGAGTTGAAAAGGAATATTATGTTCAATTAGATGGGGCTATTACTTCAGAGGCCGTTAAACAATTACAAAAAGGAGTAGAAATTGGATTTGATGGGAAAAAATACCAAACCAAACCTTGTAAAGTTAAGTTAATTGATACTCCTGATTTACCTGAACGTTCGAAAAAAATTCGCGATGCTCGTCATGGCCCTACACCTTGGATATCAGTTACCTTAACTGAAGGAAAATTTAGACAGGTACGTAAAATGACTTCTGCTGTTGGATTTCCTACTCTTCGTTTAGTACGTGTTCGTGTAGGTGATATTTTATTAGGTAATATGCAGGTTGGAGAAGTAAAAGAAGTTGAGGAATTAAATTAACTCCTCACCATCCTTATATGTGGAATTCCATCTTCTAAATAGCCTTCACCTAATTGTTTAAATCCATGAGATTCATAGAATTTTTGTAAATAGGTTTGTGCTGAAATGGTAATAGTTGTTTCATTATAGTTATCAACAATTGCTTTTATAGATACTTTAATTAAATCGTGTCCATAACCATATTTGCGTTCACTTTCCTTTACTACTACCCTACCAATACTAGGTGTATCAAAATATTCACCACTATTAAACAATCGTGTATAAGCTATTATTTTTCCTTCTTTTACACCTATAACATGTAATGCCTTTTGATCTTTACCATCAATATCTTGATAAACACAATCTTGTTCAACAACAAAAACTTCAGAACGTAATTGAAGTAATTCATATAGTTCTGAAGTTGTTAATTCTTGAAATGTTTTTACTGTAAAATTCATTAACAGCAAGCTATTTTATTTACTCTGTTAGCATGACGACCACCTTCAAATTCAGTAGATAGGAAAATCTTTACAAAACCTAAGGCTTGTTGTAACGATACAAAACGCGCAGGAATTGTTAAAATATTAGCATCATTGTGCTGACGTGTTAATTCAACCAATTCATTGTTCCAACACAAAGCAGCACGAACACCCTGGTGCTTGTTAGCAGTCATTTGTGCTCCATTACCACTTCCACATAAAATAATTCCCATTTCAGCTTGTCCTGTCTCCACAGCTTCAGCAGCTGGATGAATTGTATCTGGGTAATCCATACTATCGGTTTCATTTGTACCAAAGTTGATTACTTTATGTCCTAATTCTTCTAAAAGTTTAACAATTTCAAACTTATATTCTGTACCTGCATGGTCATTTCCTACAGCGATTGTCATAATTTGTTGATTTTAATTCAGTTGTGAGTTACAAAAATACAGTTATTCACGGTTATCAACAGTAATTAACAATGCTTTTTTTAGCATTCTTAATAACCTCTTTAAAATTAAGGGGTTAAACTATATTAACTAATTGTTAAGAACTAGTAGTAGATTCTGAAAAGAAAATTTGATTTTCTAGATATTTTTTACAATACAAGAACAAGAATTAATTATGCAACTTTTTTTTTGAGATTTTAATGAACATTTATCAACATTAAATTAACCCTTTTTTTACATTGAAAATAAAATTAACTATTCATAATTTTTAGTGAATTGCTGTTTATAACTTTTGTTAATAACTCTATTTTATAGTTGATTTTTAAGATTTTATTAGACTAATAACTTGTTTATTTATTTTAATAAGTCACTTAACCAAAAATAAAATCCACTTTTTATTCTACATATTAACAGACTATAATAACAATCATTTCTTTTTTAAAATTTTTAAAACTTCTTTTATTAATAATATAATATGTTAATAACAGTTTTTTTGAAGTTTAAATTTCAAAGGACTTTACTATTAAATAAGAATTGAGTAGTATGAACTAAAACTAAAGAAGATGGTTTTTTCTTTAGTTATGTTTGGGCAAATTGCGAAAAATAAGGTTTAAATACTACGTTTGTTGATAAGTGCTAATAAGTGAAGAAAAGGGCTTAAACAGCTTTTTTAGAAGCTTTCATAAGGTAAATAGTATCTTTAGTTACTACTTCATATGGAGTTTTCTTGTTTAAAGTCGTGTTTATACTTACTACAGTAACGATAATTCCTGTAATAAATATAAAAATAAACAACGCTATTATTTTACGTAAGTTTTTCATTTATAACGACTTTCTTATTATAAAGACGGATGAGTTTAACAAACGTTACAGTTTTATTAAGTTTTTTTTAACTTTTTAAGGAATTACTATTCGAATAGCGCTTTTAATAATATTAACTTTAACTTCTCCTCTACCTATCAACTCTCCATCTGCTTGAATATAAGGAAGATCATTCTTGTTTTGTGGAGTTATTAACAAAGAGTTAGTCACATGTGTTTCTACTTTTTTATGCTGAAGAATCTTTCCATTGTATAATTTCTTTATTGAAAATAATAAGTCCAAAAATGATAGATTTTTAGCGATTGTTAAATCAAATAAACCATTATTAGAGTCTTTAAAATCAGTTAATTGCATACCTCCTGCAGAATACTTACATATACCAAATAAAGTCATTAAACACTTTGTTTCAATGATTTTGTTGTTAATAGCTATTTTAAAAGTAGTTTTTTTATAGAGTAATAAACCTGCTATACCGCTTAATAAGTATGCAATAGGTCCAAATCTCTTCAATTTATTCAACTTATTAACAACATATCCGTCATAGCCAATACCTGCAACATTATTAAAATAAGAAGTAGTATTAGCTAATTCTAAATAACCAATGTCTTGAAAAACAGTATTTTCCTGTTTTATTAAATTAACTGAAGCTTTTATATTTTTTGGTATATTATAAGTTTTAATCCAATCATTACCAGTACCTAAAGGGATAACTGCAACTGTTATTTCTTTTGAATTTATTGTGTTTTGAGACATAATCCCGTTAATAACGTGATGTAAAGTGCCATCACCACCAACAGAAATTATTTTATTATAACCTTTATTAATAGCTTGTTGAACAATTAATTTTTCATGATTTGAATATTCTGTTTTTGCATACTCATAAGTTATGTTATTAAACTTTAATTCCTGTCGAATATCAGACCAATATTTACTGAATTTACCATTACCGGCAACAGGATTCACAACAACAAACCAAGAATCATTCATACAAATACATTAAATAAAGAGCGGTAAAGTACAAAATGAATTTATAACAGTTATTTAAATTAGTAGCATTAATTTTATTCGTACTTTGGTAGAAAATTAAATTAGACGAAAGATTAATGACTAGAAAGAAAAAAATCTACAAAAAAAAGGGTAAAGTTATCAAAGATCTTACCCGAAACATTTTCAAAATACTTAACGAAGACAGTAATAAATACTACAATTATAAACAGATTGCTGCCAAATTAAAAGTTTCTGATACTGATGGTAAGAATCAAATTATTAAGAAACTAGCAGAATTAACCGCAAATAAAAAGATTAAAGAAGTTGATAGAGGTAAATATCAAATTAACGAAGATCGAAAATATCATGTTGGTACACTTGACGCTACTTCTAACGGTAATGCCTATTTTATTTGTGATGATTTTGAACATGATATTTTTGTACCTTCAGTAAACTTAGGTAAAGGTTTACATAATGATACTGTTAAAGCTTACGTATATAAAAAACGTAGAAGTAATAAATTAGAAGCTGATGTTGTAGAAATTATAGAAAGAGCTAAAACTGAATTTGTTGGTGTTTTACAAATGAATAAAAACTTCGGATTTGTTATACCAGACAGTAATAAAATGTATGCTGATATCTTCATCTCTCAAAGTAAATTAAATGGAGCTAATGATGGTGATAAAGTCGTTGCTACAATGACTGATTGGCCAGAGAATTCTAAAAATCCGTTTGGAAAAATTACTCAAGTTCTAGGACGACCAGGAGATCATGACACAGAAATCCATTCTATTTTATTAGAGTATGGTTTACCTTATGAATTTCCTGCTGAAGTAGAAAAAGAAGCATCAGAATTACCTATTGAAATTACGAATGAAGAAATTGCTAAACGTAGAGATATGCGTGGTGATTTAACCTTTACAATTGATCCAAAAGATGCTAAAGATTTTGATGATGCTTTATCATTTACAAAACTTGAAAATGGTAATTATGAAATAGGAATCCATATAGCCGATGTATCTCATTATTTACAGCCTAAAACTATTTTAGATGACGAAGCTTACGACCGAGCTACTTCTGTATATCTAGTTGATAGAGTGGTACCAATGCTTCCTGAAATGTTAAGTAACGGAGTTTGTTCATTACGACCAAATGAAGAAAAACTAACTTTTTCAGCAGTTTTTGAAATAAATGAGAAAGCACAAGTTATTAACCAATGGTTTGGAAGAACAGTCACTTATTCTGATAAACGCTTTGCTTACGAAGAAGCACAAGCAATTATTGAAAATAAAAGCAATATTATTCCAGCAGATGTTTCTTTAACAGGAGAAACTTATGAAGTTGACGAAAATATTGTTGAAGCAACATTAAAGCTAGATGAATTAGCTAAAAAGATGCGTAAGAAACGTATGAAATCAGGAGCTATTTCTTTCGATAGAGTTGAAGTTAAGTTTGATTTAGATGAAGATGCTAACCCTACAGGTGTTTTCTTTAAAGAAGCTAAAGATGCTAATAAACTAATTGAAGAGTTTATGTTATTAGCAAATAAAAAAGTAGCAGAATTTGTAGGGTTATCAGCAGGAAGACCTAGTAAGAAAACATTTGTATATCGTGTACATGATGAACCAGATGTAGAAAAATTAGCTTCATTACAGAACATTGTTAGCAAATTTGGATATAAAATCAACACAGAAACACGTCAAAAAACATCTGATAGTTTAAATAAATTATTATCTGACGTTCATGGTAAAGGAGAAGCCAATATGGTAGAAACCTTAGCAATACGTTCAATGAGTAAAGCTGAATATACTACACAAAATATAGGTCACTACGGTTTAGCTTTTGATTATTACAGCCACTTTACTTCACCAATTCGTCGTTACCCTGATGTGATGACGCACCGTTTATTACAACACTATTTAGATGGCGGAAACTCACCTAAAGCAGAAATATATGAAGAAAAGTGTAAACATTCTTCTAAAATGGAAGAATTAGCATCAAAAGCAGAAAGAGATTCTATCAAATACATGCAAGTTAAATACATGCAAGATCATAAAGATCAAGAATTTGAGGGTGTAATTTCTGGTGTTACTGAATGGGGAATTTATGTTGAAATAAAATCCAATAAATGTGAAGGTATGGTTCGTATAAAAGATATTAAAGATGATTATTATATCTTTGACGAAAAACAATATGCTGTGATTGGACAATCAACCAAAAATATGATTCAATTAGGTGATGAAGTAGTAGTAAAAGTTAAACACACCGATTTGGAACGTAAACACCTTGATTTTAACCTTATTTCACACTAATTTGTACAGTTTTAAACAATAAAAATTAAGATTTTACTTTATAGTATTGGTATAATTATTGGTTATACTCAATTAACTAATGGAATTTATTATGAAGAAGTTAGCAATATTAAGTTTGTTTTTGATGACCGTTTTAGCATCAGCTCAAACAACCATAACTAAGAATTTAGGAGACTTTTCAATTGTAAAAGTGTATAATGGAATAGATTTAAAACTTGTTAAATCTGATGTTTCTAAAATTATAGTTACTGGTGAAAAAACAGATAAGGTTAAAATTAAGTTGGATGGAACTACTCTAAAAATATTATTGAGATTCCCTGAAACTACTGCAGATGGTAAAGTAAGAGCAACATTATATTACAATAAAACTTTATCAATTATTGATGCCAATGAAGGAGCAACGATTACAGGTAAAGACATTAAACAGCAAAAAGTTGAAATTAGAGCTCAAGAAGGAGCTTTTATTAACCTTGTGGTTAATGTTAAGCATTTGAATGTAAAAAGCTCTTCAGGAGCTGTAATTAGGCTTTCTGGTGCAACTAAGAATCAAAATGTAAATGCTGATTTAGGTGGAATGTATCATGGATATAAATTATTAGTAGAAGAAATGACCACTGTAAAAGCTGGATCTGGATCTAAAGTAGAGGTACAATCAGGAGAAACATTAGATGCTAAAGTATCGTTTGGTGGTTCAATTTTTTACAAAGGAAAACCAGAAGTATTTAGAGATAAAAAAGTAATTGGCGGAGTAATTGAACACCGAAGTTAATTTCGTATCTTTGTTGCGCAAAATTTAATAAAAATGAATTTACTTACTATATTTTTAGGAATGATCGGACCATGGCAAATAGCTATTGTCGTTGCATTAGTATTATTATTATTCGGAGGTAGAAAAATTCCTGAATTAATGCGAGGTTTAGGAACAGGTATCAAAGAATTTAAAGATGCTACTAAAAATGAAGATGAAGAAAAAACAGATAAAGTAGAAGATAAGAAATAAGATATCTATTATAAATAAAAAACCGAAACATTTAATGTTTCGGTTTTTTATTTAATTAAAGTTTTACGGCTGTTCCAGAAGCAGTAACCATAAGCATACCTCCATTGGCACCTACGGTTTCATAATCTAAGTCAATTCCAACAACTGCATCAGCTCCTAACATTTGAGCCCTTTCAGACATCTCTTTCATAGCTATTTCTTTAGCTTCTCTTAGAACTTTTTCATACGATCCAGATCTACCTCCTACAATGTCTCTAATACCGGCAAAAAAGTCCTTAAAAATGTTCGCACCTATAATTGTTTCACCAGTAACAACACCTAAATATTCTTTAGCAGGTTTATTTTCTAACGATGGTGTAGTAGATAATATCATAATTATTCTTTGTCTTTATTTTCTTGTGCTTTCTTCATAGCCTCACCAATTTGATTACTAGCTGTAAAGCTCGCTACCATATCATTCAACATATTACTACCAGCTTGAGGTGAATTAGGTAATAGAATTAAGTTACTATTAGTTTCTTCACCAATAGATTGTAAAGTATCGTAGTGTTGTGTAACAACAATTAATGCAGATGCTTCTTGGCTGTTAATCCCAACTTTATTTAATACTTCTACTGATTCTTCTAAACCACGAGCAATTTCTCTACGTTGATCAGCAATACCTTGCCCTTGTAAACGCTTACTTTCAGCTTCAGCTTTTGCTTTTTCAACAATTAAAATACGTTGAGCATCTCCTTCAAATTGTGCTGCTATTTTTTCACGCTCAGAAGCATTAATACGGTTCATTGCTGCCTTTACTTGTGCATCAGGATCAATATCTGTTACTAAAGTTTTTATAATATCATAACCATAATCAGCCATTGCATCGTTTAATTCAGTTTTTACAGCAATTGCAATATCATCTTTTTTAACAAATACATCATCTAACTTCATTTTAGGCACTTCTGCACGTACTACATCAAAAACATAAGATGTAATTTGATCATGAGGATAATCTAGCTTATAAAAAGCATCATATACCTTATCACGAATTACTTTATATTGTACAGAAACTTTTAATTTCACAAATACATCATCCAAGGTTTTTGTTTCAACAATTACATCTAACTGTTGAATCTTTAAGCTTAGTTTACCTGCTATTCTATCAACAATAGGAATTTTTAATTGTAAACCAGAGTGACGAATGCTTTGAAAGCGACCAAAGCGTTCAACAATTGCAGCAGTTTGTTGCTTAACAATAAAGAATAATGATAAGAATACTAGAATACCGACAACAATTACCGGATACATGTAAATTGACATAGTTTTTAATTTTTAAAATGTTAGTAATTTTTTTTGATAAAGATACTACTTAATAGTAGATATTTATAAGACGAATTTTATTTGAATTGTTACAATTCTTTTTTAAAAATTATATTTGTAAAAAATCAATTATATGGAACTTATACAACAAAGCATAACAGAAATTTTAATTCTACTTTTTTTAATTGTTACTTTTTTACAATCAGGAATTGATAAAGTAACAGATTGGAAAGGAAACTTATCTTTTATTAAAGGACATTTTAAAGATTCTCCTTTAAAAAACTCAGTACCTCTTTTATTAGCAGTAATTTTAGTTATGGAATTATTAGCAGGTGCATTAATGTTTGTTGGAATTTTTCATTTATCAACAACAGGTAATCATAATATAGCTTTAATAGGAGCAGAATTATCAGCAGTAACATTAATCTTTTTATTAATTGGTCAAAGATTAGCAAAAGATTATGCTGGTGCTATGACATTAGCAGTTTACTTTATAATCGCAATTTTAGCAGTATATTTATTAAATAGATAAAAACTATTTTATTATTATTTAATAATAATATTTGCTTATTTATAATCCTCTTAAAAAGCTATTTTTAAGAGGATTTTAAATTTTAGTAAGGTGTTTGTATATTGTAACGTAAAAAACTAGTTAAAATAGCCTTAAATTGAGTTTTATACATTTTTTATGATGTAAATTAAAGAAGAATATTCACCATCACGACTTGCCTTTACATTTGACTTTAATCCTGTTAAAAAAGCTTGAATTGGTCTTGATTTTTTTGTCTTATATTTTTCCGATAATAAAGAAACATAAAAAGAATCAAATTTCATTGGTAGTGTTTTTTTAACTTCCATTTCAACCAAAGAAAATATTTTTGAAATTGATGTTTTCGAAAAGTGCCATAAATGTCTTGGAACATCATAAGCAGCCCAAAACTCTTTGTAGTGTTTTGCATCAAAGCTTTGATAATTTGGAACAGCAATAATTAAAACTCCGTTTGGTTTTAAAAGCAATTTTAATTGCTTTATATATTCCGTTAAATTAGGAATATGTTCTAAGACATGCCAAAGTGTAATAACATCAAATTGTTTGTTTTCTATTTTTGAAAGATCTTCTAAAAGACGTATGTTTTTATTCTTAGCAAAAACTCTTGCTTTTTCAGATGGTTCAACACCTGTAATTTTCCAACCACCATTTTCACATACTTTTAAAAAATCACCTGTACCAGCACCAACATCTAAAATTAATTTGTTTTCAGTATTAAAAGAATTAATCAATTTTAGTTTTTTCTTTAAAGTATAGTTTTTTACAAATTGATATGTTTTATCAAAAAGAGAAGTCTTACTATCTGTATGTGAAATATAATCTTCACTAGCATAGTACTTCTCTAAGTTATTAGGTACAGGAGAAGTTACTAACATATTGTAATCTTCATTTATCATAACCTCATAACTCTCTTTTGATACTGTATGGTCAATACAGTTTAAAAAAGGTTTTAAGTTCTTGTAGAACTCTTTCTCTGAAATCAAATTAATAAATTGTGTTGAGTGTTCCTTGTGGAACATTGGTTTTTGGTTAAACAATTATACATAAAAAAATAAAACGTTCCACATGGAACATTTTATTTTTTGTAAATCTAAATTAGAATTTATCTACCCATGTAAACAAGTAAGACAGAAATATCACTTGGTGAAACACCACTTATTCTACTCGCTTGTGAAATTGAAGTAGGTTGTATTTTAGATAATTTTTCTCTTGCTTCATATGATAGAGACTTTACTTTGCTATAATCAAATGTAGAAGGAATAGGTACGTTTTCTAATCTATTTAATTTGTCTGCATTATTCTTTTCTTTTTCGATATAACCAGAGTATTTTAAATGGATTTCAACTTGTTCTATAATTTCATTATCAATTCCATTTTCTTTAACATAGTTTTCAAGCTTATCAATAGATCTAAAATCAGAAAACGTTAATTGAGGTCTAGCAGCAATTTTATACAATTTCATAGATTGGTTAATTGTCGCTAAATTTTTACTTTCTAAAATAGGATTAACATCTTCCTTAGTAATACTTAATTTAGTAATGAAGTCTATTAAGTTTTGAGTTTTATTCTTCTTCTCTTCTACCCTATCCATTCTTTCTTGAGAAGCTAACCCTAAGTTATAAGCTTTTTCCGTTAAGCGTAAATCGGCATTATCTTGTCTTAATAATGTTCTATACTCAGCACGTGAAGTAAACATTCTATATGGTTCTTCTGTCCCTTTAGTAATTAAATCATCAATTAAAACTCCAATATAAGCCTCACTTCTTTTTAAAATAAAAGGTTCTTTATTTTGGGTTTTTAAAGCTGCATTTACACCAGCCATTAAACCTTGTGCTGCTGCTTCTTCATAACCTGTTGTACCATTAATTTGACCAGCAAAAAATAAGTTATTAATTAACTTAGTTTCTAAGTTATGTTTTAATTGAGTAGGTGGGAAATAATCATATTCTATAGCGTAACCATATCTAAAGAACTTTACGTTTTCAAATCCAGGGATAGCACGTATTGCTTTATCTTGAATATCTTCTGGAAGTGATGTTGAAAATCCGTTTACATAAATTTCAACTGTGTTCCATCCTTCTGGTTCCACAAATATTTGATGACGCTCCTTTTCTGCAAAACGATTAATCTTATCTTCTACAGAAGGACAATAACGAGGTCCTGTAGATTTAATTCTACCGTTAAACATAGGAGAACGTTCAAAACCTTCACGAAGTAAATCGTGTACTTCTGGATTGGTGTAAGTAAGGTAACAAGAACGTTGTTTTGTTAATGTTTTTGTTATTGGTAAATAAGAGAATTTTTCTGGAGAATCATCACCAGGTTGTTCAGTCATTTTAGAGTAATCTAAAGAGCGTCCGTCTACACGAGGTGGAGTTCCTGTTTTCATTCTGCCAGCTTCAAAACCTTTAGTAACTAAATCTTCTGTAATACCAGTTGAAGCTCCCTCACCTGCTCTACCACCACCAAATGTTTTTTCACCAATATGAATTAATCCATTTAAAAAAGTACCAGCTGTAACAATTACAGTTTTAGCTTTTATTTCTAAACCTAAAGCAGTTTTAACTCCTGTAATAGTATCACCATCAAACAATAATCCATTAACAGAATCTTGATAAAAATCTAAGTTTTCTGTTTGTTCTAACATTGTTCTCCAGCACTCTGCAAACTGCATTCTGTCAGATTGTGCTCTAGGACTCCACATAGCAGGTCCTTTTGATTTATTTAGCATTTTAAACTGTATAGCTGTCTTGTCAGTCACAATAGCGCTATAACCTCCTAATGCATCAATTTCTCGTACTATTTGCCCTTTTGCAATTCCACCCATAGCAGGATTACAACTCATTTGAGCAATGTTTTGTAAGTTCATTGTAATTAACAAAGTGTGTGCTCCCATGTTTGCACTTGCTGCTGCAGCTTCGCTACCAGCATGTCCACCTCCTACTACAATTACATCGTATGTTGTATTAAATAAACTCATTTTTTATAATTAGTTCCACGTGGAACTCTTTTATTTTTTATCTAAAATTTCTAAACATTCATTTTCTTTAGAGCGCATAATTTGCTTCTCTTCATCAGTCTTATCTTTGTATTTCATATAATGTAAAATACCATGAATTATCACTCGGTGTAATTCGTTTTCAAAAGAAGTATTAAATTCTTTAGCGTTTTCCTCTACCCTTTCTACAGAAATAAAAATATCACCACCAACTAACTTACCTAATGTATAATCAAAACTGATAATATCAGTAAAGGTATCGTGTTGTAAAAACTCAATATTTATTTTATGTAAATAAGCGTCGTCACAAAAAATATAGTTGATTTCTCCCAGTTCAAAATCTTCTCTTTCGATACATTCTTGTATCCATTTAGAAGTGTTTTCTTCATTGTTTAATTGAAACTCGGTTTCGTAATTAAATGCAATCATTTCTTTATATCAAATACTATTATTAATGTCTTAAAAACTTAATTAAAAAGCAATAGTATTTATATAATCTAGAGGCTTTTTAATACGTTATTTTTTATCCTTTGGAAGGCTAAAGTACTCTTGAACCTTCTTTTTGTAATTTTGGCGCAAAGGTAGTGATTGTCTGTTTAATATCTCCGTTTGGTTATAAAACAACTTTTTAAACTTCAATTCTTTAGTAGTATTGTTATTAAACTCCTGTAAATTGGTATTTGATTTACGCTGTTTATCTTTATTTTGTTCAAAAGTTGCTTTATCTAATTTAAGTAATTCATAGTTTAATTGCTGCATCCTATTAATGCTTTCTTGAGTAAACCCTTTTTCTAAAATTTCATTTTCTAATTGTTCCATTTCTTTTAATGCTTTTTTAGCATCACCATTCCCTCCTTTACCTTCTCTAATAGCATTTTCTAATTGTTCTCTTAGTTGAGATTGTTCTTTATAAATTTGATATAATTCACCATCTAAATCATCACTTTGTTCACCGTTTTGTCCTTCATTTTCACCATCTTTTCCATTTTTAGGATTCCCTTGGTTTTTCTTTTGCATACCTTGTTTCATCTTTTCCATCAATTCATTTTGCTTTTGAATGATGTCTGGTAAACTAAATGATTTCCCTTTTCCCTTCCCTTTTCCATTACCAGGTTTAGGGTTCTGCATAGCATCTAAAGTATTACTTAACATATCTGCCAATGTATTAGCAGAGGTCATAACATATTGTTGATTTGATATACCAGTCTGGAAATAATTATCTGCAAAGTTTTCTAAAGACTGATCTAAGTTATAATGAGCTTGTGCTAAGTGATCTTGAATCTTTGATGAGATGCTAGGAACACGCATAGAAAGCACAAATAAACTATCATCAATATGCTCAAAATAGGTTTTAAGTTGATGTTGTTTTTGAAGGTTTTTACCAAAGTTAGGATGTGATGAATTTGAGGAAGAAAACTCATTCATCAAAGCTTCTTGGTCGAAAGAAAATGTAATAAGGTTTTCTAAAATTTGACGTAACCCCTCCATGTTTTCCTCTTCCATTTCAGCGCTCATTGATTGCATGGATTGTTGCATTTTCTGACTCATTTGCTGCATTTTTTTAGCAGCTTTTTTCTGACTTTTTTTAGTTTCAGAAGCGTTATTTTTTTCTAAGTTTTCTCCAGCTTTATTTAATTCTTCTTGAGCCTGTTTTTCTAAATCTTCCATAGAAGGCATTTCCATGGGTTGTTTCAACTTCTTATTATCTTTTTCTAAGTCGTCTAATTCTTTTTTCGCTTTTTGAAACTCCTCATTAATCTGTTGTTGTTCTTCCTTATTAGTTTCTTTGTTACTTAACTCTTCTTGTTTTTTAGATAAATCATCAAGCTTGTTTGCTAACTGATTCATTTTTTGTTCAACATAAAAACGCTTAGTCATTTCTAAGATACGTTCTAAACTACGCTCCTGTTGTTTGTTTTGTTCAGCTAGTTCTTTTGTCTTTTTAATTAAATCTTCTTTCTTTAATTTATCTGCTAGCTTGTTTAATTCGTCTAGTAATTTTTGTTGTTTTTCTAACTTTTTAAGTTCTTCAATACGTTTTTTAAGGTTTTCTTTTTTCTGTTCTAAGGTTTCATTTTCTTCTTTCTTTTCAGAAAAATTCTCTTGTAATTTTTGCGTTTGACGTTGCATCATTTGCTTGTATTGCTCCTGGCGCTTTATTAAATTTTGAATTTTCTTTTGATCATTCCAGTTAATATTCTTCTTATTCTGTAAATCAAACTGAATCTTTTCTAAATCTTTCTTACTTTTTTGTTGTTGATCTAATGAATTAGTAATGTTTTCAATGTAGTTTTTTTGCTCTTGTAATAGTTCTTCTTCTATCTCCTCCTCCGTTTTTTGTCGATAGCTAAACTTTCTACTCATGGCTTTTTTACTACCATTTACAATATCATTATCGTATACTTGAAAGTACATTTCATAGTCTATTCCCTCTTTTAAACCTAAATTTCCAGGAAACTCAAAATAAAAGGTTTGAATATTTTCTTTATTTATATTAATAAATTGATTATCAGTGTTTTGATTATTGTTTTTATCATAATAAACCAATTCTAACCTCTTAAAACCATAATCATCAGCAATTTGACCTACAAACTGTGCATTTCCTCTTGAAATACTATCAATATTTGAATTTACATTAATAGTTGGATATTCATCTTTAGTCACATTAATAGAAAACTGTAGTTGTTCGTAATCTGTTAGATTTTTGTTAGATGTAGTTATTTGATAGTTTGTATTATTTAAAACACGTTTTGTAAACTCAAATTCGTTGTTTTCTTTTTGAATAAAATTTGTTCTTTTCTCTTTTTCTATGAAGGTAACTGTATCGGTTTCAGAAGTTTTTATGTCCCATTTTATAATTGTTCCTTGTGGAACATTTAAGTTTCCGGTGTTGTTAATTGTTTCAGAAGCTTTACCTATGTATGAAGGGTAAGTTAAGTTTAATGCTATATTTTGAATAGATGGAGTTTTAATAATTGTTATGCTATACTCATTAGATTCAATTCCGTTGGCACTAGCATAAAAAGTAATAGGGTTTTGAACTTCAGAAAACGTATATGAAAACAAACCATTTCCTTCACTTTCCATAAAGTATTGTTGATTATTAAAATGAATTTTGGTTTCCTGAGGTATTACCTCCCCTTCTGTTTGTAAGTAAACGGTTATATCTTTTCCTTTAATAACATGCAAATCTTTTGCTGTTAAACTAAAATAAAAAGGAGCTGGAGGGTTATATGCTACTGAATGATTTACTACACGATTAAAACTTTGTGAAAGTTTACTAGAAGTTCCTGTAAGCATAGAAATTCCCCAAATTAAGAAAGGAATTAAAGCATATTTTACATACTTTTTGTTTCTACTAAAGTCAATGGCCTTATTAAAAGAAACAGGCTGCAATTCTTTTGATTTTTGCTCAATGCTTGCAGCTAATAAATCAGATTGCTGATTGTTTTGCTGTAATTGTAAAACGTTTAATAGTTTATCTTTTACTTCAGGAAAATGATTTCCGATAATTTTAGAAGCTTCCTCAAAAGAAATTCCTTTTTGTAGCCCCACTATTTTAAAAATAGGAAAACAAATAAAACGGAAAAATAAGAATGCTTCTACTGCAATAAATAACCAAAATAAAATAGTTCTAGCAGTTGGTTTTAACCATAAAAAATATTCAATAAACAGTGTAAATAGTAAATAAATCAATCCTAACGAAAAAAATAAAATGCTTCCTTTTATCAATTCGTTTGTGTAAAATTTCTTACTAAACAGCTCTAGTTTCTGTTGTATTTTATTAAAATCTCCCATATCTAAGTATAAAAATACATGTTTTATGAGGAAATCTTAGTTAAAGATTTATTTAAACACTCATATTTCATTAATAAACTACTTTAAATACGTTATTTGAAGAAAAAATAAGGATTTACCATACCTTTTATAAGGTAAAAAAAACGATGAGTATATAAAGTTGAATTAAATTGCTAGTACTAATTTTAAAAACTTTAAAGATGTTAAAAAACATTTCAAACTTAGGTATTCTGCTTAATAAGGTAGATCAAAAAAATATTAATGGAGGTTTCTTTTCAGGAAATAACGAGTGTGATATAACAGGGTGTTATGAAAGTTATCCGGGAGGAAACGGTTATGTTGGTCGTGGCGAAGGAAATCCATGTGCTTTTGATACGCCTTATGGAATGAGTTGTTCAGGAATTATACAAGATGGTTTGTGTTGTATAAGCTAAGATCCAGAAAATGTATGAAAGCAGTATTTATTTAAATGCTGCTTTTTTTATGAAGTGTAGTTCAAATAATAAGTACTTTTTGTAAGGAACAAAAGCTTTTGTAAACTAACTAAAAAATATTTTCAGCATGAAACAACTAGTTATACCAGTATTATTTTTAATTACACTTAATGTTTTTTCTCAAAGTCCGTGGACAAAAAACAAAAACGAAGGATATATTCAAGCATCATTTACCTCAATTGGAAGCTATGATAAAATTTATGGGAATCCAGATTATAAGCCTCAACGAGAAATTACCGACAATACATTACAATTATATGGAGAATATGGTGTAACAGATAAAACAACATTATTTGCTAACGTTCCTTTAAAAATGGTAAAAACAGGTGACTTTACAGAAGATATGTCTGTAATTTTTCCTTCTTTTACTATCGATGAAGCTTCAGAAACCTTGTTAGGAAATATCCAATTAGGAATAAAACATAACTTTTCTAACAATAAGTGGTTGCTTTCAGGACAACTTTCTATAGAAGCAAATACAAGTACTTACAAAGAAAATTCAGGATTAAGAAGTGGTTATGATGCGTGGACATTTACACCGTTATTTTTAACAGGGAGAGGTTTTGGCTCATGGTATATACAGGCTTTTACGGGTTTTGATATTAGAACAAATGATTATAGTTCTAACTATAAACTAGGAGGAGAAATAGGGTATAAAGCTTTAAATTGGCTATGGATAGCTGGTTTTTTAGATGGTGTTGCTTCTTTAAAAAATGGTGATGTTGTGTTACCTCAAGAAAACTTAGCTACAGGTTTGTATGTAAATAATCAAAGCTATGCTGCATTTGGATTCAAGTTTATTGGAGAGTTTAATAAATCATTTGGTGTTAATGTAGGATTTGGCGGAGCCTTTGCTGGAAGAAATGTTGCCAAAGCTCCAGCTTTGAGTTTTGGATTATATCATAAGTTTTAAAAAAGTATGGATTATCCTTACCTTTTGTAAGGCAAAATCACTGAAGAATTTTTAAAGTTGAATTAAATTGCTAGTACTAATTTAAAAACTTTAAAAGATGTTAAAAAACATTTCAAATTTAGGTACTACCCTAAACAAAAAAGAACAAAAAAATATTAACGGAGGTTTTGGACTTACCAGATGTAGATACGACCAAGATTGTCCAAGAAGAGACATGTACTGCTTCCATGGCTATTGCCAATATAAATAATTAAAAAAAGAATCTAAAAAGTAAGGTTTTTCCTTACTTTTTGTAAGGAAAAATCAACTAAGAGTCTTAAAAGTTGAATTAAATTGCTAGTACTAATTTTAAAAACTTTAAAGATGTTAAAAAACATTTCAAGCTTAGGTAGTAGCCTAAACAAAAAAGAACAAAAAAACATTAATGGTGGTTTTGGCGGAGGAACTATGCAATGCTCTTCAAATAGCGATTGTGATATTCTTAATTCTTACCCAGGAATGGAAAATGAACGTTTCTTTTGTTATTGGGGTTATTGTCAAATATCTTAAAACATTTTATGTTGAAGAATATTTCAAATTTAGGTAGTACGCTAAACAAAAAAGAGCAAAAACTTATTAATGGAGGTTCTCTAATTTTTTGTTCGGTTTGTGTAGATTTTTGTAGATCACAAAATTTTCAAACTAAGGAAGAGTTTAGTGCTTGTTTTTATGATTGTAAACAAGATATGTGCTAAGAAACAATAAGCGGACTTAGGTTCGCTTTTTATATTAATCTATAAATTTAAAAATTATGTTAAAGAACATTTCAAAAACTGGTAAATTACTTAGTAAAAAGGAACAAAAGATAATTAAAGGAAACGGAGGATGCTTTCCTCTTGAGCCTTGTTATGTGGGTTACGTGTATGATTTCACAGCTTGTGCATGTGTTCCAGATAACTCATAAAAATTATTTTAAAAGCGAGTTAAACTCGCTTTTTTTCTTTTTTCTCTTTCCTCCTTTTTCTTTTCTATTAACATAAAACTATCTTTGCGCTTTCAAATCAATAAAAAAATGACTGAGAACGTAAGAGTACGCTTTGCTCCGAGTCCGACAGGACCTTTACACATAGGTGGTGTAAGAACTGCTTTATTCAATTATTTATTTGCTAAAAAACATAACGGAACCTTTGTTTTACGTATTGAAGATACGGATCAAACACGTTATGTAGCCAATGCAGAACAATATATCATCGATTCGTTAGAATGGTGTAATATTCCATTTGATGAAGGCCCAGGTAAAAACGAAAAATTCGGACCTTATCGTCAGTCAGAACGTAAAGATTTGTATAAAAAATATGCCGATCAGTTAATTGAAAGCGGTTGGGCATATTATGCCTTTGATACAGCTGAAGAGTTAGATGCACATCGAAAAAATCACGAAGAGCAAGGAAAAACGTTTATCTATAATTGGCATAATCGTCAAAAATTAAACAATTCGTTGGCTCTTTCTGCTGATGAAGTAGCAGCTAAGATTAATGCAGGAGAAAAATTTGTGATTCGTTTTAAAACTCCACAAGATGAAACGTTGATTTTACAAGATGAAATTCGTGGTACGATTAAAGTTGAAACAAACACTTTAGATGATAAAGTATTGTTTAAATCTGATGGTATGCCAACCTATCACCTAGCAAATATTGTAGATGACTATTTAATGGAAATTTCACATGTAATTCGTGGTGAAGAATGGTTGCCTTCTCTCCCACTTCATGAGTTATTATATCGTTCGTTTGATTGGAAAGCACCAAAATTTGCACACTTACCATTAATTTTAAAACCAGTAGGAAAAGGAAAATTAAGTAAGCGAGATGGTGATAAATTAGGTTTCCCAGTATTTCCATTAGAATATACAAATGAGCAAACAGGAGATGTTTCACGTGGATACAAAGAAGACGGTTATTTTGCTGATGCATTTATAAATATGTTAGCATTCTTAGGATGGAATCCTGGAACAGAACAAGAAATTTTTAGTTTAAAAGAACTAACAGAAGCATTCGATTTAGCGCGCGTAAGTAAATCAGGAGCTAAGTTTAGTCCAGATAAAACCAAATGGTTTAATCAGCAGTATTTACAGCAAAAATCTAACGAAGAACTTACAGCTTTATTCTTGCCTATTCTTGAAGAAAAAGGTATAACTACAGATAAGGATCGTACAGAGAAAGTAGTTTCGTTAATAAAAGAGCGTGCAACGTTTGTAGCTGATTTTTGGGAGTTATCTAGCTTTTTCTATCAAAACCCTTCAGAATACGATGCAAAAGCGGTTAAAAAGCAATGGAAAGACACTACGAGTGAGTTAATGCAAGAATTAGTAGAAGTAATTTCTAAAATAGAAGATTTTTCAATTGAAAATGCCCAAACTGAAATTAAGGGATGGATTACCTCAAAAGAAATAGGGTTTGGTAAAGTGATGCAACCACTTCGTTTGAGTTTAGTAGGTAAATTGGCAGGACCAGATTTGTTTGATATTATGACAATGATAGGTAAAGAAACTACCATTACAAGAATAGAAAACGCGATAAACGAACTATCATAAAAAATAAAAAAGCCGCTTAAAAAGCGGCTTTTTTATTATATTTTAAGAAGGTTTAAAACATACAACCTCCTAAATGTTTTGCAGCATTACGACCATTATTACCACCGCCATTATTCCAGTTTAATTTAAATACAACACCTAAAGTTCCTTGAATATGTGAACGCATACTTTCGTAACCTTCAAAAGAGTGTTTATAATATAATTGTGGATTAATACCAATATTATCGCTAACCCAGTAAATTCCACCAGCACCAACATTAAGAGTAGGTGTCATTTTACGTTCAGAGTCAACTACACTTCCTCCTATAAAAACATACGGAGCAAACTTGTTAAACATAGCATTCAAGTTATAACGAAACGAAGCATCCATAGAAAAATACTTTGCTGAATTTTTAATAAAACCAACATCATCAATAGTATTAAAAGACATAGCACCGTCTAAAGAAAAACGATCACCAATAGGCATGGTTAAACTTAAAGTAGGTACTTGAAATAAGTATTGATCACCAATAAATGCGGCATCACTTTCACTAAATTTCGTTATTCCGAAACCTACACCTATTTGCCAAGAGTCGTTTAAGTTTTGAGAAAAAACGGATGTTGTTAAACAAGTAAAGATTGCTATGAATAAAATTTTATGTTTCATCGGGAGATAAGTGTTTAGAGTAATAACTGGTTTAATAAGTTTTTAGTATAATTAAATTAATTGGCATTCACCTTTTTAATAGCTGCGGTAAAATTATCTAAGTCGTTATCGTTTAAAACTAAATGAACGGCTTCATCACAAACTTTCTCAGCATTCTCAGCAGAGAAATGCAAAGCTACTGCAATTTTACGAAGTATGCCAACTTCCTCTTTGGCTACATCTTCATCAGCAAAAATCATTCTTGTTAAACGATATAAGCGCTCAATACGCTCGTCGTAACTTACTGGGGCGTTTATTGGGTATTTTTCAGGACTTTTTAAGATTAGCTTATATTCCTCTTCACTAATATTTAATTTTTTTGCAGCTCTGTCTAATAATAACTGTTCTCCTTCTGAAATAATTCCATCAGTCTCAGCAATTTTTACTACACTAGCAAAGTGCCCTATTTCTTGTTTATGTTTTCCGGTTGAATATAAATCTGATATAGACATAATTTTTTTGTTTTTTTTAGATTGAAAGTAAGTGGTATTTATTTAGAAGCAAAGTTTAAATAAAGTCACATAAATACCGCCGAAAGTTAACAATTCTAACCAAAAACAAAGTATTATTTTTTCTTATTATAATTTAAAAACATATAAAAACTACTAATAAAAAACAGGTGTTTTTTAGATGTTTTAAAGAATTTTTATTTTTAGTTAATACAAATGTTTATACTAGTGTTTTTTTATTCTTTAAAATAGCGATTATGGAGGTTTTAATAAAAAAACACAGAAAAACGAAACCTTAATAGAGGATATTTATAAAATACACGAAAAGAATCAATAAATCTTAATTTAGTTTTTCGTTTTTAAAATTACTAACTTGTAGCATATGAATTTTCAATCTTATCAAAAATGAAAACGGTATATACTATTTTAATTTTTTTAGTTTCGGTTACGTTTAGTTTTTCACAAAATAATGAAGTAATAGAAAAAGAGGTTAATCAACAAATATGGCAACCATTTAAAAAATCTTTTGAAGCTAGAGATTGGAATACATTTAATAGTTTACATACTAATGATGTTTTAAGAGTTAATAAGTATGGAATTCGCATAGGAGAAGAATACAAAACATCGGTACAAACATCTTATCAAAAACCAACGACTAAGAAAAGACAAATAGATTTTTGTTTCAATCAAAGAACTTACAAAGGAAGTACTGGTTACGAAGTAGGTTATTACCGAATTATATACACTGAAAAAGACAAAGAACCACGTATTGTATACGGAAGGTTTCACGTGTTACTTAATAAAAAGAGTGGTGTATGGTTAATTTCGCAAGACTGGGATACTGATACTATGAATGGAAAGCCAATTACTAAAGAAGATTTTGAATCAGGTAAATGTTTGTAAATTAGACAGCAATTTTTAAGTTGTTTTATCCTCCATTTGTCATTTCGATTGTAAGAAGAAACCTGTCAAAACTTTAGTAGTAAAAATCCTATCAAAACTGAAATTTAACTTTAAAATCGTATTTAATTCAAAATTAAATAACTAACAAAAATGCCACTTTTTTCATCTGTTAAAGTATTGTAAAATTTAGCACCTACTAAGTATAAAATCTGATCGAAAACGTAAATTTGTGTAGAGTTTTGCGCAGAGTTCCCCACGATTGTTAATTACTTCAGCCTTAAAAAAGAATTGCAAAAACATTGCTGTAGTTTCTATTCAGTCACTCTTCTCAAAAAAATTGAAAAGAAAACTAAAAATTTTATTGTAAATGAATCAATTTGATAAGCATCAAATCATTCCTTTTTATTTAGGGAATGAAGCCTCTATTAAAGAAGCTTTAGCAAAGTACAAAGAGTTATTAGACAGCAACAAAGCAGTCATAAACCAAGTATTCGATGTAGAGTTTAAAATTATTGAAAACGATACTCAACGTCGTATTCAAGTAGCAGACACCAACAATCAAAAGTTGGTAAAAAGCGCACTGAACATGGGACCAGATGGAGGTTCAAGTTATTACCCAGAACATATTGGAGATACTGATGAAATTTATATTTCTGAAGTACTCTTTTTTGCCATTGCACTGGAGTATCCTTCATTAAAAGAAGCAGTTGTTACTACAGCAAAAGCAATTGTAGCATATAGTAGACGCTTTAATGATACCTGGAATTTATGGATAGACGATATGCGTGTTTTTGGTATTGAAGCTCTCTATATGCTCGCACGAACAAATGCTAGTTATACTTACTTACTATCGCAATTTTTAATTCCTTATTGGGATGACGAACATGCTGTTGGTTACGAAGAATATTTACGCGATTTATTCGGAATAAATGGATGGAGCAGACCTATGATTAAAGCTTTTATTTGGTGTGATAATAGTTATTTTAGACAAGCTATTGCAACATCACAAGAAGAATCATTAGGAAATTATTTAAAAGCAAATCCAGAAGAATATAACTATTTTAAACAAGCACTTAAAGAACGATTAATAGAAGAACCAGTACTATTACCTTATAGTGATAGTGACCCAGAAGAAGTACACCCTGTATTAGATATTTATTTCAGCTTAGTAGTGGTTGCTGAAGAATGGGCAGAGTCGATAGAGGATAATGAAGAGGTATTACAAGAACATTTTATTGAAGACACTTTAGAAAATGAAGCACTTGATTTAGAAAAAAATATAAAAAATACACTTCAAAAACCTTTAAGTAAAATTAGTGAAGAGGCACAAAGAGAAAAAGATGAAGACGAAGAAAGAGAAGCCTATTTTGATAATTATGAATATGGAGATGGGTTAAAAAGTGTAAAAGAGTTAATCTTACACCTAAATCGCGGTGCAGATCTTTGGAAATATGTGCAAACAGGTCAACATAAAGATGCCTTAAAAGATTTACCTCAGACTGATTTATTGCCTTTGGCTAAAGAGCATGCTCGTGTTATGCACTTAAGAATGATGTATTTCACAGGTGGTTATCGTGATGAAAATGAAGTTCGTGAATCTCTAGAAAATATTATTAGTGATGTTACAGCAGAACTATTATCGTTTGAAGAAGAAGATATTGAAGAAATTTATCAAAACGGTCTAATTCTTACAATCAAAACACGACCAACTGGCGCAGCAGAAGATACTGAAGTAGAACAAAGGCAACAAGTACGTAACGCTATGTATTTACGTATACTAGATGTGTTCTATTACGCATTTGGTAAAAAACCGTTTGATGACGATATTAAAGAAATTGTAACTAAAAATGATCCTTTATTAACTGTTAAGGAATATCAGCAACGTTACTATTCTCAGCTTTCAAAAGAAGCAACACCTAAAGAAAAAGAAAAGCACGAAAAAAACATCATAATAGAAGTATTACAAGAGTTTGCAGATCTTGATACAAAACTAAGTAAAAAGAATTTTGACGATGCAGCTTTTGTTTTTGAAGAAAAAAAAGAACGTCGCGATTGCTCTTGGTGGCCAAAAGATAACATAGGTTGTTGTGCTTTAGCAACGCACCTACTCTTTCAAGACTTTCAACAACGTGTAGGTGATCAATATACCCAAGATTTATTTAATTATATCAATGAAAATGTTTGGGCGCTGATGGCTAAAATGGTAAAAGAATCATTGGTAAACCCTATTGATGAAAAGGATAAAGACTTAGATACTATCAAAGAGCAAGCTTTAGCTTATATCACAGAAGCAAACACTACATTAACAGAAGAAGAAGCATTAAAAATCTTTAAAAAAGTCTTACGAGTAGACAAAAAAGAAGAAGCAAGTGCTAAACAAAAAAAGTACGATTTATTCGATAATGCCTATGAAGACAACCAATGTACTGTACTTATTTGTTATTGTTTATCGCAAATGCCACTACCAAGTCAAAAACAAGGAAAACGATTATGGAAATTGTGGGTAGCCTTAGCTCCGCAAAGAGTAATACAATTTTTAGCAAAAATAAATGCAGACGATGAATACGATTACACATTTGAAAAGCCTATAAAAGAAATTGATTTTTACGACAGAATTGAAAGAAATGGAGTACCAAAATCACAAAGTATTGCTTTTCAAATGGTAGTAGCTCAAAAAGAGTTTCATAATAGTTGGGAAGGAGATAAAGCTCCTTATTTAGTATGGTTAGATAAGTATAATGAAATAGACAGTACAGCAACTGGTATGTTTGATGTAATGGATAAAAAACGTGCAATAGCCTTAGACGAAGGAATGCATTATATCGAAGCAAATAGACGAATTGAATATTTTATCGACTTATCACTACAAAATGAGCGTTTTCCTTTTAACCAGCCAGAAGCATTTAAAGAAACACTAGGTAAATTGTTTCAAGTAAATTTAGTACCATGGTATAAAAGACTATCTGTATACGACGACAATACATGTAAAAATTATCATAATCATTACAATAACGAGAATGAAGAAATTAGTGCTTTAGAGAAATTACCAATATCATTTCATCCAAATGCAGTTATCAATCTTTCTACAAAAATTAACGATTACAACCAAGTTCAATTACTCCAAAAGAAAGGAGAAAAACTCGTTATTTTACAACTAGATAAAGAGTATAACGACCATAGATTTGAAGACTCGCAAATAACACCCGAAAAAGTATCGCTACCTTTTGGTCAGTTTGTGTTATTTCCCGAAGAAATAGATACAGATGCAATTTTAAACGCCATTCGTAATCAAACTACCGATGCGGAAGATGTTGAATTGTTAGTTATTAAATTACAAAAGTATTTAAATGATGAGGTGAGTTACGCAGATATGACATCACTATGTAATAAAATGCTTAAAAAAGAAGATTTCAACGTCTATGATAGAAATTATTCAGCGATGACAATTCAGCAATTTATTTGGATGCTATCAGAAGAAAAACAACATCGTTTTATCAAACTTTTTGCAAACCATAGTCTTGAAGGAACCCAAATGCTAACGAGAGATTTCACCAAAGCATTTTTACGAATGAAAGTACGTGAAAAAGAAGTTAGTTTAGAAGAAATAAGAGAAAAATCAGAAGAAGATGAGTATAAAGAAGCAGCATTTACATACTTACTAAATCTTTTAGATTCTCTAGAAATAAATCCATTATACATTGCAGATATAGCGCTTGATGATTATAGTGAAACCTCAATAAATTGGTTTATTGCTTTAGGAGCAGAAAAACTGTTTGACCTATCACAAAACTTCTCAGTAGATAAACGTGTAGAATTGATAGAAATGCTTTCTGAATCTGAAGAAGCTACAAACGTTTTAAAACCCTTTTTAGAAGATGCATCCAGGATGGTAAGAGATGCTACAGAAAGTGTCTTAAACACTTCAGAAATGATGTAAAAAACAAAAAAGCTGTCTATTTAGGTAGCTTTTTTTATGTTTTAACTTGTCATCGTCATTGCGAGCGATAGCGAAGCAATCTTTAAATCGTGTGTTTCCAACTAACAGATTACTTAGGTCACCTACTCTTTCGAAATAACGTTGAGGTGGTATAACTGATTAAAATAAGGGAATAAAAGCATAAAAATAATTTTCAAAATACCTTATTTTTATGAGCAGAAGCTTTAAAACCAGCCTATGAACAACGAGAATAATTCTAAAACTTGGAAAAAACTCTACCAAAACTCACAAGAACTCACCAAACCAACATCAATAGACAACATACTTTCTGATGACGATGTAACCTTTTTAAAACAAGAATTAAAAAACATCATCAATCGGTTTTTAGACAAAGGAGAATTACACAAAGGCATCAAAGTATACATAAACCACGAGCTTCAAAACGGAATAGCAGAAGAAATGGCTGCTAATAGACCCGAAGAACATGAAACTATTGAGCAGTGGTGTATGAAGCTATTCGGAGATCAAAAATTCGGAGTTGTTTTCAATAGTTTAGAAACCTTTAGTAATGAGTTTACCGAGAGAATGTGTCAGATAGTAGCTCCGTTACTTCAAAAAGCAGGCATGCCATTGGGCGGACTTTCCTTTTTGTTTTTTATGGGAAACTATGGGTTTACCCCTTTTGGAATTCATAAAGAAGCCAAAGGAGAAGAAGGATTTTTGTTTCATTTAGGTCCAAATCATAAAGATTTTTATACTTGGGATATTGAAGAATACAACCAAATAGAACACAATACGAAAGTGTTCCACGAGGTAGATACAATGCTACCAAGCTCCACAAAATATCCATTAAAAGCAAAATCGGCCATGTTTATTCCGCATCATGTATACCATATTGCAAAAACTGATGAATTTTCGTTGAGTGTGGTAATGGATTATATCAATCCTTCTAGAGACTATTTAGAAAAAACAATTGCTGCACAAATAGCCTCAAGTGAGTTAACTAAAAATCCAAAAGTAGGGTACTTACCACCTGTAGATACCACAACCGAAGAATTGGATTGGAATAGCTTATTAAACCCAAAAACGTGGGAAAATAAATACAAAAGCACGCTTACAAAATACATAACCAAACTAAAAAGTAACGCAGGGGTATTAAACCCATCAATACTTCAAAACAACGAAGGAGTACCCAACCCGCCATTTCAAATTACAGGAAAGACAATTTTTCCGTTGTTGCTACACACAGAAAACACAGAGAAAACCTGTATAATGGCAAGAGGAAATGAAGTTATAGTTAGCAATAACTCACAACTAAGCACAATTATAGAAAAGCTAAACACAGGAGAAATCATAAGCTTTGAAGAATTACAAAACCACCTCACTCCTACTTGGGAATTGATGGATGTATTTGATTTTGTAAGTCAGTTAGCACGAGTTGAAGCGATTACTATTTGTAAGGAATAAAGCCTTTTTTTGTACAAATTTTTAAAGTTATTTTTTTTCTTGTACATCAAGATCGCTCCGTTTGATGTACAAATAAAATTTTGAAAAATATTTTCTTGTACACAGGCTGTACAAACTTTTTTCTACAAAAAAATCCTTGTACAACATAAGAAAGACGTTAAGGTTGCATGGTGTCCTGTCATTTCGAGCGATAGCGAGAAATCTCACTCACGGGAGTTAGAAACATCCTTTAAAGTACCTAACACGCGACTGTAAGATTTCTCACTTTCGTTGCACTCCAGTTCGAAATGACGTTTGAGTTGTCATTTCGACCGTAGGGAGAAATCTGTTTAATTCTAGTTAGAAGCATTATTGAAAATACCTAATAGACCATTATAAGATTTAGTTCTGCTGAATCTTGAGACTTCTCAGTCGTAGCTCCTTTGAAATGACGTTTATAATTTTTTATATCTTTAAAAGAAAAATGCTAGAAAATTACGTTGTATACATCATTACAAATAAGAATAAAACCACGTTATATATTGGTGTTACCAACAATCTTCAAAAACGATTATCGCAACATTATTTTGATAGTGAACATGCTAAAAAATCCTTTTCAGGAAAGTACAACTGCTATTATTTAGTTTACTATGAAACTTTTGAGAGCGTGAATGAAGCAATTCACAGAGAAAAAGAATTGAAAAAATGGCGCAGAGAAAAGAAAGAAGCCTTAATTAATAGTTTTAATCCTGAGTGGTATTTTTTGAATAATGAGGTTTTTTAAGCAATACTTTTTATTACTACTGTCATTTCGAAGAAGCGATTTTATGAGCGACTGAGAAATCTCATTCATGTGAGTCACAAATACCCTTTAAAGTACCTAACACACGACTGTAAGATTTAGCTCCGCTGAACCTTGCGGTTTCTCAGTCGTGCCTCCTTCGAAATGACGTTGAGGTTGCATGGTGTCCTGTCATTTCGACCGTAGGGAGAAATCTCTCACTCTTAAAAGCAATAAACACCCTTATAAACTCACACACAAATAAATAACCCTTGCCTCCCTCCTCTTTTTTTACTATGTTTAACACGCTAAAAAAGTAAAAAGTAGTACTACCCCTTATCTCAACTATTTTTTTATTTAAAAAGTAACAACAAATACTTCTTTATGGATTACCGTAAAGAATAGTGGTTTCATATAACTAGGTTTAAAACCTTTTATAGTGAAAGGATGGTAAAATAATTGAAAGGGAATAAATTCTATGGAAAATGATGGTTTAGCGTATTTTAAATATAAAGGAGAAGCTGTAAAAGATGGTTATTTAGACTTAAGAAAATCTGCAGAAGCATTAAATGGTATTGATGAGCTTTTCAGGTATTTCTTAGCTCAATACGAACCTGAAATTGCAAAAATCGATTTTGAAATACCTGTTAGGATTAGGAAAGGCAGTTGGGAAGCATTAATTCCTGAAAACATAGGAGAGTGGCTTCGATTAATTGCTGGTACTGGGTTTACAACTTATACAGTAGCAGCTTTAAAAGAAATGGCTAAATCGGATTTTAAAGATACAGGATTTAAGGTAATATTTAAGAAAATAGTAAAGTCCATAAAATGGAGTATAGAGTTAGCTAAACATCTTAAAACCACTAAGAAAAAGATTTTTGAGAATGTTAAGTTCAAAGAAGAAAATGGTATACAATTTATTGGAGTAATGAACGAGAATGGAGAAATTTTATTTGTTCCTAAGGTTTATCTTGAGCAATTTGCCAAATTACCACCAGCTATATTTTCAAAAATAGCAAAGCCTATTGAGTTTGAAAGAGAGTTGTTTATAAATTTTGTAGGTGATGAAAAAGGAGATTTAGATGACACAAAAGAAGTCAGTATTGGTTTTATTAACAAAGATATTTTTTATCAATTAGAGGAAGAAGACGAAGTTTTATTTCCTGAATTAGAAGAAGGTATATATGTCGAATTAGAAGGACATGTAACAAGAGGAAATGAAAATTCAAATACAATTGGTTTTCAATATTCAGGACATATATTAACCTGTTATCCAGATAGGGGTAATATTAGTAAAGATAAAAGTAAGCTGTTTACTAATTGTACAATTAAAGGGTTTATAGATAGATTGGATAAAAAAGGGAATTTTATAGAAAAAAGGCCAAGAATAAGGTATTTAGAGCTTATTCCTGTTGATAGGGATATAGATAAACAATATACAATGTTCTCATAAATTAATATTAATACTCATACATTTACGTAAAATTTTATACTTTGAGCAAAGAATCTATTGTGAATGTGTTTCAAAAAGACACTTACTAACACTGTTTTGTGTATTTATTTTTTTCTAAAATAGTAATCACTCTATATTACAAACTATGAAAACTAATTTTTACGAAGAAATAAGCCACCTCAAAAAAGTAGAGGAAAAAGAAGGTATTGAAAATACAAGACAACGACTTGGTAAAAAAGAAATTCGCAAACTTAGAATGTACTATGAGAATTTGCCTGTAGAATATATTGATTTTTTAAAAAATATTGGAGCTGGAAGTTTTAGAGAAAAGGCATTCAGAATATATGAAGGGTTATTTTATTTAGAAGAACTGGGTATTTATCCCTCGATTGATGTGAATGACAAGATAAAGTTCTTTGGAGATGATTATGAAGATGAATATTTTGGGTTTGATTTAAAAACTAAAGACTGTTTAGTTATTGAATATTCTCCAGGAGGTGATGAAACTATTCACGAAACAGGAAAAACCTTTAAAGAGTATATTAGAGAGAAAATATTTGAATAAAAAAGCATTTTCCACTGCACTAAACAATATAAGTAAGAGTTAAAAAACAAAACTCCCACACAAAAAATAATCCTCGTACATTTGCGTAAAATTTTTGTACGTTGAGCAAGCAAGCAATTGTAAACCAATACCAACAATCTGAGAATGTAAAACAGATTGTAAATCAGCTTCAACAAGATCCACACCATTTTCAAATTACGAATTTGGTCGGTTCTTCGTTGTCTTTTGTCATTTCCGAAACTTTTAAACAGGCCGATAAACCTTACTTGTTAATTTTTAACGACAAGGAAGAAGCTGCCTATTATCTAAACGATTTAGAGCAGTTATTGGGCGATAAAAACGTGTTGTTTTATCCAGGTTCATATCGCAGACCGTATCAGATAGAAGAAACCGACAATGCCAATGTACTGCTGCGTTCAGAGGTGTTAAACCGTATCAATTCTCGTAAAAAACCTGCGATTATTGTTACCTACCCTACTGCCCTGTTTGAAAAAGTAGTGACCAAAAAAGAGTTGGAAAAGAACACGCTAAAAGTGGTGGTGGGTGAGCAAGTTTCACTCGATTTTGTCAACGAAGTACTGTTCGAATACCATTTTAAACGTGTTGATTTTGTAACCGAACCAGGAGAGTTTTCGGTACGTGGTGGAATTATCGATGTGTTTTCGTTTTCTCACGACGAACCTTATCGTATTGAGTTTTTTGGTGATGAGGTAGACAGCATCCGAACGTTTGATGTAGAAACCCAACTTTCTAAAGAAAAACTTAAGAAAGTAAGCATAATGCCCAATGTAGAAAACAAAGCGTTGGAAGAAAGCAGAGAAAGCTTTTTAAAATACATTTGGTCTAAAACGGCTGTTTTTGTTAAAAATGTAGACTTGTTAAGCGATTCGTTAGACAAATTCTACCGAAAAGCAGAATTGTCGTTCAACGAACTATCTACAGAAATCAAACACGCAAAACCAGAAGAACTGTTTTGCAACGGTGAGTTAATTAAAAATCAATTACAAGAATTTACATTAGCGCACTTGTCATCTCGAGCGGAAGCGAGAGATCTCACTGAAATACGTTTTGATACGCATCCACAGCCGTCTTTCAACAAAAAATTCGACCTGTTAATTCAGAATTTCAACGAGTTTTCGGCAAAAGGATTCACCAATTATATTTTCTGTTCCAACGACAAGCAAGCACAGCGTTTCCACGATATTTTTGACGATGGTGAACAAGAAGTTTCCTATGAAACCATTGTGTTTCCGTTATATCAAGGATTTGTAGATTTAGACAATAAAATTGTTTGTTATACCGATCATCAAATCTTTGAGCGTTATTACAAATTCAGATTGAAGAATGGATACGCGAAAAAGCAATCCATCACCCTACAAGAATTGACCAAATTAGACGTAGGTGATTATGTAACCCACATCGACCACGGTATTGGAAAGTTTGGCGGACTTCAAAAAATTGATGTAGAAGGTAAAAAGCAAGAAGCCATCAAGCTAATTTATGGCGACCGCGATATTTTATACGTGAGCATTCACTCGCTACACAAAATATCAAAATTCAACGGAAAAGACGGAAAACCACCTAAAGTATATAAACTAGGGTCGAATGCTTGGAAAAAAGTCAAGCAGAAAACTAAAGCCCGCGTAAAACATATTGCGTTCAACTTAATTCAGTTATACGCAAAACGAAAACTGCAAAAAGGATTTGCTTTCGGACCAGATACACACATGCAGCATGAGTTGGAAGCAAGTTTCTTATACGAAGATACACCCGATCAGTTCTCTTCTACCCAAGAGGTAAAAGCCGATATGGAAAAAGAACAACCCATGGATCGTTTGGTGTGTGGTGATGTTGGTTTTGGAAAAACAGAAATTGCTATTAGAGCTGCTTTTAAAGCCGTTGATAACGGAAAACAAGTTGCAGTGTTAGTACCAACCACGGTTTTAGCATTTCAGCACTTTAAAACCTTTTCTAAGCGATTAAAAGACTTTCCGGTTACGATTGACTACCTAAACCGTTTTAGAACCACAAAACAGCGCAAAGGCGTTTTAGAAGGGGTTACCGATGGAAGTGTAGATATTGTGATAGGAACACATCAATTAACAAATAAAGCAGTTCAGTTTAAAGATTTAGGATTGTTGATTATTGATGAGGAACAAAAATTTGGAGTAGCGGCAAAAGACAAGTTAAAAACGATTAAAGAAAATGTAGATACGTTGACTTTAACGGCAACCCCGATTCCGCGTACCTTACAGTTCAGTTTAATGGCGGCGCGTGATTTATCGGTAATTAAAACGCCACCACCTAACCGTCACCCCATAGAAACCAATGTAATTCGCTTTAGTGAGGAAACCATTCGTGATGCGATTTCGTACGAGATTTCTCGTGGTGGACAGGTGTTTTTTATCCACAATCGTATTGAAAACATCAAAGAAGTAGCAGGATTGTTGCAACGCTTACTACCGAATGCAAAAATTGGGATTGGGCACGGGCAAATGGAAGGAAAAAAGTTAGAAGAACTCATGCTTGGCTTTATGAACAATGAGTTTGATGTATTAGTGTCTACCACCATTATTGAAAGTGGTTTGGATGTACCAAATGCCAACACGATTTTTATTAATAATGCAAATAACTTCGGATTGTCTGACTTGCACCAAATGCGTGGTCGTGTAGGACGTTCGAACAAAAAAGCCTTCTGTTATTTTATTACGCCACCGTATCATCATATGACCGATGATGCACGTAAACGAATTCAGGCATTAGAACTGTTTTCTGATTTAGGAAGCGGATTGAATATTGCCATGAAAGATTTGGAAATTCGTGGTGCTGGAGATTTGTTAGGAGGTGAACAAAGCGGATTTATTAACGATATTGGTTTTGATACATATCAGAAAATCTTACAAGAAGCCATTGAAGAACTGAAGGAAAATGAGTTTAAAGACTTATATCCTACGGATGAAAATGCACCGAAAGAGTATGTAAAAGAGGTGCAAATTGATACCGATTTTGAAATTCTATTCCCAGATGATTATGTGAATTCAGTAACCGAACGTTTGAGCTTATACAACAAATTAGGAACCTTAACCACGGAAGAAGAATTGCAAACATTTGAGACAGAAATTATCGACCGTTTTGGAGAATATCCAACACAAGTAGCCGATTTATTAGACAGTGTTCGTATTAAATGGTTAGCGAAAGAATTAGGCTTAGAAAAGGTGATTTTAAAGCAAAAACGCATGTTAGGATATTTTGTAGCCGATCAGCAAAGTGCTTTTTATCAAACCGAAGCATTTACGAAGATGTTGAAATACGTACAGAACAATCCGAAGAGTTGTGTAATGAAAGAAAAGAAAACCAAAAACGGATTACGCTTACTCATCACATTTATAAAAATTGATAGTGTACATAAAGCGTTAGAGACGTTACAGAAAGTGTAAAAATAATTAATAATGGAAGATATAGAAGATAAAGGGTTTATATATAAAGAAATTAGTAGGATTTCGAATATTAACCCAAGGTTTCATCGTGTTTCGAGTATGTTATTAGATCATTTTATAATGTGTCTTTTAACTATTCCATTAGGAATTATAGTTTCAGTGATAGTTTTTAAATTTGAACTAACTCATACAAAATCTATAGGAATGATACTGTTTTCTATACCAATGTTTATTTACATGAACAAAGATTTTTTAAAGGCAAAAAGTCCTGCAAAACGAATCATGGGGTATCAAATTATTGATATTAAAACGAGTAAACCAGCGAGTGAATTTCAATGTTTTATAAGAAACTTAACTATTATTGGTTGGCCTTTAGAAGTAATTGTTGGACTAATAAACCCTCAAAGACGTCTTGGAGATTTTCTTGCAAATACAAAAGTCATTACATCAGATAAGGAGAAATTAAAATCTACTTGGAATGATCTAAAAAATATAAAAGTGAAAGTAAATTTTATTGGAATTTTAATATTTGGAGGATTGTTTTTTTATGGGTTAAGTAAGCTGTTGTAAAGAATAAAAAAAACCTGTATTGAAGTAAGCAAAGTAATCTGTATGTTGGGAACTTACGATTTAAAGATTGCTTCATTTCACTGCGTTACATTCGCAATGACGAGAATAAACAAAACGTCATTTCGAGCGGTAGCGAGAAACCTTAAGATTAAGAATTACTCCTTTGAAAGAGATTTCTCCCTCTGGTCGAAATGACATACTTTTACATCCATGCAAACCAATCACGCAAAAAATCTATCAGGAATTATTTTAGCTACGTTATTTATCAGTACTTCAGGAGTACTAGGTAAGTATATTGCAATGCCTTCAGAAGTTATTGTGTGGTTTCGATCGGTGTTTGCTATGGTAATTTTATACGTGTTTTGCCGATTTAAAAAGATTGATTTAACCATACAATCAAGAAGACATTTGTTTCCGTTTTTAATGGGCGGAATTTTTATGGGAGCACATTGGATTACGTATTTCTACGCTTTAAAACTATCTAATGTAGCCATTGGAATGTTGTCGTTGTACACTTTTCCGGTAATGATTGCTTTTTTAGAACCGCTATTTTTAAAGATAAAATTCAACCCAATCCACATTGTATTAGGTCTAATGGTTTTACTAGGGTTGTATATTCTAGCTCCTGAGTTTGATATTAAAAACACTCAAGTTCAAGGAGTATTGTTTGGCTTACTCTCTGCCCTATCGTATTCTATAAGAATTTTAATATTAAAGCAATACGTAATACAATACAACGGAGTAATGTTGATGTTTTATCAAACCGTAATCATTACAGTTTTATTAGTTCCAGTCTTATTTTTTATGGATGTTTCAGGATTTCAGGAACAACTCCCCTATTTGTTATTATTAGCGTTGTTAACTACCGCTATTGGACATAGTTTAATGGTACATTCCTTACAGTTTTTCACCGCATCAACTGCAAGCATAATAAGTAGCATTCAGCCTGTTTTCGGAATTTTGTTGGCATTTATTTTCTTAAACGAAGTTCCTACGTGGAACACGTTTATTGGTGGAAGCTTGATTTTAACAACAGTAATTATTGAAAGTATTCGAAGTAGAAAAGGCTAGTGTATTCTTTGCTGCTGCTGAATAATGGTTTTCATACTCACATCTTCATAATTTCTACGAACAAAAGTTAGTGCGCTATCTAAAACCTCTCCCATACCGTCACTATCTCTAAAATTAATATCACCAGTAAACTCAAAAATTTCAGATTTTAATTGTTCGATATTTTTAGGAGTAGAAATATTATCTGATTTCATAGCAGCAAGCAAGCGGTTTAATCGAGAACGAGAACCTAAAATTCTTTTAGCAACAATTGATCGTTCTTCTATTTGATATTGCTCAATAGATTCTGAAGTAAGCTTGTCTCCTACCAATTGAACTAGCTTTAAATTTTCTTTAAAAAACTGTGGATAATACACTTTAAACTTCCCCTCATAACACTGCTGGTCAAAATCTATCGGACGAATTTTATATACCACATTTTCAAAATCGTGTGTAGGTACTACAACATAGTTGTACGAACGCATATCACCCAACAAACGAATCATACAACGTTCGTTAAATTTTACAAATTCTTTAGCTAGTTGTGCTTTTTCAATATCCAAACAATCCTCTAAATAATCGTTGATAAAAACATCTCCTGGAATTCCTGATATGTGCTCTTCTATGAGTGTATCTTCATATACCAAAAAGTTTAAGTTATAAGGTGATAAAATATCCTCTAACTCTAGTCCGTAAATACGAGAAGCATCGGTTCTTTTTACGTAAAAATAAGTGTAGTTATCATTTAAAATATTTCGAATTTTTATACGAAAAGGTTTTGAGTTACCAAACGTACAAAAGTCGATAGCATCAACATTTAAGTGTTTAATACTGGCGTCAGAACCATTAGAGTGTAAGATGTTGTATACTTTTTTTAGGTATAAATCAATTTCTGCTCGCTCAAACTCATTGTAAAAAACACGTATCCACAACGTATCATTATCGTGTTTATCATACACAGCAACTGCTCCTTGAAAACGTAACAAATCATCATAAAAAATAGGAATCTTTATAGTTCTGTTATGCCTTTTCAAGTAGTTTCCTAGTTTTTTATTAACTGGAAAAGCAGGTTTTTTTTGTGATATGAGTTTATATTCTGACATGCCTCAAAGGTACTAAACTTCAAACATTTTTCCCGGTAAAGGTTTTATAACCCCTTTTAATTCCATTTGAACTAAAATAGATGACAATTGATAAGTAGGAAGATTACAATCCAAAGCAATAACATCTAACAACTGTTTACCATTTTGTTGTAAATAATCGTGTATTTTTTGTTCGGTTTCATTCAAATCAACAAATAATTCTTTTTGTTTAGGTACGGCAGTTTGCCGTAGATCCCAGTTGAGCATTGTTATAATATCTTGGGCCGAAGTGAGTAAATGTGCTTGATTATTTTTAATGAGATTATTACATCCTTTACTATATACATCAGTAGCTCTACCAGGTAGTGCAAATACATCTCGGTTGTACGAATTGGCAATATCAGCAGTAACTAATGAACCACCTTTTTGGGCAGATTCAATAATAATAGTTGCTTTAGATAATCCAGCTACAATGCGATTTCGTTTTAAAAAGTTTTCTCTCATAGGCTGCTCATCGTGCCAAAACTCAGTAATAAAGCCACCATTCTCATTTACTTGATGAATATATTTTTTATGAGTTTTCGGATAAATTTCATCCAACCCATGTGCCAACACAGCAATAGTTTGTAAGTTGTTTTTTATTGCGGCTTTATGTGCACAAATGTCTACTCCGTAAGCAAATCCACTTACAATTATGGGATTATAATCTTTTAAATCTTCAATAAGTTTATTGCAGAAATCGCGTCCGTACGAACTCATTTTCCGAGTTCCTACAATTGAAATGATTTTATTGTTTTTTAGGTTGAGGTTTCCATCTTTAAAAAGTAAGATAGGAGCGTCAATACAATGCTTTAGTTGTTGAGGGTAATCTTCATCTAAAAAATACGAAAAAGAAATGTTGTTTTGTTGAATATATGTTAGCTCCTTTTCTGCTCTTTTTAGGTTGTTTTCATCAAAGAGATGTTGAGTTACATGAGTTCCTATTCCGTTAATTTTATGTAGTGTATTTTTCTTCTCTAAAAACACTTGTTCAACACTTCCTACGGAGGTAATTAGCTTTTTTGCCAAAATATCACCTACGTTTTTTGTTGCCTGTAACCGTAGAATGGCTAGCAATTTTTCTGAATTCATATAGCAATAATTTGAGTATCAATATACAAAAAACTGTTAATAAAAATTACAAGATTACTTGAAAGTAATGCACTAAAAAGCTATATTTGTTATTATGACATTAGCCAACTACATTAACGATTTATTATATAGATACGATTGCGTAATTGTTCCTAATTTTGGAGGATTTGTAACGAATAAAATTGGAGCTAGAGTAAATACTACTACGCACACTTTTTATCCGCCAAAAAAACAACTAACGTTCAACGCGTATTTACAGCATAATGATGGTTTATTGGCTAATTATATAGCTTCGAGTAAAAATATTTCTTTTGAAGAAGCTGTTACTTTTATTGCTGAGGAAGTTGCGCAATGGAATGAGAAGTTGGAAACAACAAGTGTAACTGTTGCTTCTGTAGGAAGTTTGTCTTTAAATGAAGCTAAGCAAGTTGTTTTTGAGCCTAACCTATCAAGTAACTTTTTAACTGAATCTTTTGGTTTGGCTGAGGTTTCAACACCGTCTGTAGAAAGAGTAAAAGAGGTAACAATTAAATCATTACCTACTACTGAAGAAAACAAAAAAACAATTCCGTTATATGTAAGAAGAGCTGCAGCAGCGGCTGTTTTTGTAGGAATTGCTTATGTAGGATGGAATGGTGTTCAAAATCAACAACAAGTATTAGCAAACCAAGAAGAGGCTGTTGAGAAGAAAATTCAATCAGCAACTTTTGTAATTGAAAACCCGTTACCAACCATTAACTTAAACGTAAGTAAAGAAGCTAGAAATTTTCATATCATAGCTGGAGCTTTTCAAGAAGAGCACAATGCTGAAAATAAATTAGCTGAACTACAAGATAAAGGTTATGATGCTTCTATTGTTGGAAAGAATGGATTAGGCTTAACTCAAGTAGCTTTTGCAAGTTATGCAACTAAGGTTGAAGCTAGAAAAGCCTTAGAAATTATTAAAGAATCAGTAAGCGAAGACGCTTGGTTATTGGCTAAATAATCTGCATTTATTTTAGGTAGATTTTTTTGTTGCTGTATCTTTGCATCAAAATTTATTTGATGAGAGCAAAATCACCAAAAGAATCGTTAACTGTACTTACCGATTTAGTTTTACCAGGAGAAACAAATTATTTAGATAACCTTTTTGGAGGAGAATTATTAGCTCGTATGGATAGAGCTTGTAGTATTGCTGCGCGCCGTCATTCGAGAAGAATTGTAGTAACAGCCTCTGTAAACCACGTAGCATTTACCAAGTCGGTACCTGTAGGAAGTGTGGTAACTTTAGAAGCAAAGGTTTCACGTGCTTTTAAATCATCAATGGAGATTTATGTAGATGTATGGATTGAAGACCGTCAATCTGGTGAAAAAACGAAGGTAAATGAAGGAATTTATACGTTTGTAGCTGTTGACGAAACAGGAAAACCAGTACCAATTCCTCAAATTGAACCAGAAACAGAATTAGAAAAGCAACGTTATGAAGCAGCTTTGCGTAGAAAGCAATTAAGCTTGGTTTTAGCAGGAAAAATGGATCCTAAGGAAGCAATAGAGTTGAAATCTATTTTTATGGATTAAAACAGTTTATATTTCATCAACATTGCCGCTTTCAGATAAGAAAATGGCAATGTTTTTTGTTTTATCAAACTGTGAAAAGATAATAATCATAATTACTGTAATAGGCACTGAAAGTATCATTCCTGTTATTCCCCATATTTCTCCCCAAACAGCTAAAGAAAGTATAGTAACTAACGGACTTAAATTTAGCGACTTTCCAAAAACTCTAGGTTCTACAACATTACCAACTACTACTTGGATACTTCCTACTGCAAATAAAACGACTAAAAAAGGAGGAAACTCTCCAAATTGAATTAAACAAAATATCGCAGGAAAAGCAGTTGCTATTAACGATCCTATAGTAGGAATATAATTCAGTAAAAAGATAAGAAACGCCCAAAACGGAGCTCCGTCTACCCCTACTAACAACAATACAAAATAACTAAGTATACCAGTTAACAAACTAACATAGGTTTTTAGTCGTAAATAGTTTGAAATAGAGTCTTCAATCTTTTTTAAGATAGATTGAAAGCTTTTAGGGTTGTTTTGAGAACTCATAAACACTTTTTGCAACTTCTTTTTAAAATTACTTTCCTCTAAGAAGATGAATAAGGCATAAATAATAATCATAAAGGTATTTCCTAGTAAACTACTAATTCCGTTCGCTATATCGCCTAAAACAGAGCCGTAATCAAAATCTCCAACAACCGATTGTAATGACTTAATAATATCGATATGAAAATAGGCATCTAAACGTTTTATAATAGCATCAACATTTGGTTCGTATTTTGAGTACGAAGTGGTTAAATTTGAAATACTATTGGTAATTATTTCCGAAACAAAACCAAAACCTAAAATTATAAGCGTAAAAACAAATACATTACTTAACCAAAAAGGAATAAAACGTTTAGCAAAAGGAATTTTATAGATGGTTTTCCGAATTTCACGTGTTAAAAACCAAAAGATAAGTGCAAAAACAAAAGGAATTAAAATTCCTTTTCCAATAACCAATGTTGCAATAATTGCTACGGTTACAATAATAAAGTTTGATGCGTTTTTCACACGTTTAAATTTGATTACAATTTAAAAAATAAAATTTATTAATGTTCTTGTTATGGTGCTATGAACGAATCCACTTAGCAGGATTTAATCGATTTCGGTCTTTATACAACATAAAACTAAGCTGTGTTTTACCTGTTACTTTGTTAGTAAATACTTTTCCTAGTTTGTCGCCAGTTTTAACAGCATCACCTTTTTTTACATAAACTTCTTTTAACTTATTGTATGCAGAAATATAGTTACCGTGTTGTACTAAAACTGATTTTCTTCCATCAGAATGTAATTGAATAACCAAAACTTTTCCATTAAAAATACTTTTTACATCGGTATTTGCTTTGGTTGCAATATATAACCCGTGACTGTTGATGCTAATTCCAGGAAATGTAGGGTGTGGTTGAACTCCATATTTTCGTGTAATGACACCTTTAACTGGCCAAGGTAAATTACCCCTATTTTGTTCAAAGTTAGCAAGTAAAGCTTTTTCTTCGGCATTTAAAATAAAACCAGAGCTTTTGGTTTTACCTTTTGTTGTTTTTTTACCCTTATTTGCTTTGGCAATAGCATCTCTAATTAACTTATCAATTCTTGCAGCAATCCTTTTTTCTTCTCGTTGCTTTTTCTGTAAATCGCTTTTATATTTTTTCTCTTCTTTTTTAATTTTAGAGATGAGTTTTTCTTGGTTTTTCTTATCGTCTTCAATTTCTTTTTTCTGACTTTTCTCGTCAGAAAGTAAAGCTTCTTTTGATTTTTTTTGAGCAGTTAGTGAATCGTTTAATTGCTCTACCTCTTTAGCTTTTACGATAATTTCTTCTCCTTGCTTTTTTCTGTAGTCTTTGTACTGTTGCATGTACTTTAAGCGCTTATAGGCTTGGTAAAAGCTTTCAGAAGACAATAAAAACATGGTTTTACTCTGTTGCGATTTACTTTTATAAGATTTAACTACCATATCTCGGTAGTCATTTTTTAATTCAGCTAGTTCGTCGTTGTATTTTTTTAATTGTTGCTCGTTAGATTTGATTTCTTTTGAAAGTAATTTGGTTTCTAACTCAATAGTTTCAATTAAGCGTTCTCTAACACCAATTTTTTGGTTTAGGTCTTTTAAATCATCTAAAGCGCTGCTCTTTTTTTTCTTTGTTTTAAACAAAAGATTATTAACCTGCTCTATTTCATTTTTTAGTTTCTTTCGCCTATTTTCTAGCTCTTTCCTACTTTGAGCAAAAGAAGAAGTTCCTACAAAAAACAGGCATAAAAAAGAGATGTAAAAAACAGGGTACTTCATAATTATAATTGAATTTCTTTGTATCCGTTAGGAATATTAAAACTTACATTTAGTTTAGTATCGTATTCTACTGAGCGTGTAGTAATATCAATAATAGTAAATTTATTTTTTTCTTTAGCTTTTATGTTAATTTTCTCAGGGAAAAAAGTAGTGTTTTTCTTATGATATTTTGGGTAACTAATATCTAAACGTTGATCTTTCAACGAGTTTACAATTAACTGCTTATTTAGCTTAAAGTGTTTAGGGTTTATGTAGAAAAACAAATCGAATAAAACAGGTTGTTTTTTAGGAGATAACTGATATGATTTTTCTTGAATTTGAACTTCTTGACGCTCAGATTTTACATCCATTAAAGCTTCACCCAATAACATGCTTTGTAATTGTTGAAAGTTAATATCAGTTCCTAATAGCTTTTTTAGCATCATAAAATCTCCATCAAAATAACTCTTTTCATATGGAGAGTAAAATTGAACTTTTGTTGGAGTGATTTTAGCTTTAAAAATAGAAATGATTTTGGTTCCTTTTAACCAAATAACTTCATCTTTTTTTATTTTCATTCGTACTGAAAAACCTAAACTTTCTTTATTGTTTTTGTAATTAACTTTTAAACGAGCATCTACCGTTTTTTTGTCAAAACTTGTAGCAATATGTTTCTTAGCTACTTTGCGTGCCGACAATTCTTTAATAGCGACATCACCAGTAACGTTTTTGGTAGATTTACAAGAGGTTAATCCTAAAAATAATATGACTAATAAGGTGGTATATTTCATAAAATTTGTGCTAACGAAACTTATTTTAAAATCTTTTCAGCTTTGTTTTTATAAGAATTGGCTTTTTTAATATTATTCAACCCTTGGTAAGCTTTAGACATTTCTAAGTAAAACTTGGCTTCTATTTCATTATTATCAATAACAAAATCAATGCCGTTTTGTAAGGTTTCTAATGCTTTTTTATATTCTTTATTGTTATTAAACGCTTTTCCATTCATTAAATATACGAAAGGTTGCGCAGGAAAAAGTGATAAACCTTGTTCACTGTATTTTAACAAGTCAGCATCATTATCAGTAGCTAACTTATCTAATAAAGCTTTTAAATTTTTATAGGATTTTTCTTTTTCGAAAAGCGATTTAGGGTTAAGGTTCTCAGTAATTTTTGTTGGTTGCTCTTCAGTTGTTTTTCGAGCATTTATTTTTCTTTCAATAGAACGAAGTCTACTGTTTAATAATTTAGCTTCTTTTAATTCAGCCAATACTTTTTTAGCAGATGGAAGGTCTTTGTTTTGTAAATGTAAAAAAACAAGTAATTGTTTTTTCTTAGGGTGCGTAGCAGCTATTTTTTGTTGAGCAATAATGGCATCAGAAAAATTAGCTAACTTTCTTAAAGTAAAAACTTTGTGTTCAAGCATCCAAACATTATTGGGTTCTAATTCTAAAGCTAAATCAATATAGGTTAAAGCTTCAGGGTTTCTGCCTAACTTTTCATAGTTTTTAGAAAGTTCAAATAAAACAGCTTTGTTATTTGGAAGTATTCTGTTACACTTTTCTAGACTTTGTATAGCTTTTTGATAGTTAAAAATAGCTTTGTCTGAAAGTGCTTTAAAAAAATGTTGTTGAAATTCTATATTGTTTTTCTCAGCTGTATTAACTGATGCAGGAATACTATCTTGAGCGTTTAGAAAGAAAGAAAAAAGAAGAAAGAAAAAAGACAGTATCACTTTAGAAAAAATAATTTTCTCTCTCTTCTCTCTTCTCTTTTCTATTGAGATTTTATGTAAGCTCTGTATAATCACCTATACTTACCGATGTATAATTAGCGTTGTATTTTGCGTGGTTACCAATCATTGCATTATCTAAATTGGCATTTGAAATATGCACGTTTGTTTGAATTAAAGAGTTTGTTATTGTTGAGTTTTCAACAACACTATTTTCTCCAATTGAAACAAAAGGTCCTATTTTAGTGTTTTTCAACACTACATTTTTTCCAACATAACATGGCTGAATAATTTCAGCGTTCTCTAATACAACGTCTTCAGACACTAAATTGTTGCCATCAGCTTGTTCAAAACCTAAAACTTGCTTGTTAGTATCTACGGTTGGGTCTTTTTTACCACAATCCATCCAAGTATTTACTTTACCAGGAATAAACTTAGCTCCTTTTACTTTTAAAGCTTCAAGAGCTTCAGTTAATTGATATTCACCAGAAGGTCTGATATCGTTATCAATTAAATATTTTATTTCTTCAAGTAACTTGTCAGCATCTTTAAAGTAATAAATACCAATAATAGCTAAATCAGAGACAAATTCTTTAGGTTTTTCAACAAAATCAGTAATAAAACCGTCTTTTAATTTTACCACACCAAAAGCGCTTGGATCTTCTACTTGCTTCACCCAAATAGCCCCATCAGCATTAGCGTCTAAGGTAAAGTCAGCCTTAAATAATGTATCAGCAAAAGCGACAACGCAAGAACCACCTAATGATTCTTTAGCACAGTAAATAGCGTGTGCAGTTCCTAATGCTTCTTCTTGTACGTATACAGAACCTTTTGCACCTAAATTTTCTGCTATTTTTATTAATTTATCTTTTGTGTCAGCAGGAAATCCTTTAGCAGCAGGCCCAATTATAAAAGCAATTTCCTCTATAGGTTGGTCTACAACAGAAGTAATATCTTCCACTAATCGCTGTACAATTGATTTACCAGCAATAACTGTTAATGGCTTAGGAGTTGTTAATGTATGGGGTCTTAAACGAGACCCAATTCCAGCCATTGGTACTATAATCTTCATATTCTCTCTTTTCGTTTTTAACGGTGCAATATACCATTAATAACGCAGTGAAAAAAGTTATAGCCCTTTTGGAATGGCTTCGATTAATGTTTGGGTATATTTTGTCTTTGGATGTTGATAAATTTCGTCTGCATCAGCAATCTCTTCTACCCTACCTTTGTTCATTACAACTAATTGATCGGCCATATATTTTACGACAGATAAATCATGAGAAATGAATATGTAAGTAAAATTAAATTCTGATTTTAATTGGTTTAATAAATTTAATACTTGAGCTTGTACAGACACGTCCAGAGCCGAAACAGATTCATCACAAATAATTAGTTTTGGTTGTAAAGCAATAGCACGAGCAATTCCTATACGTTGACGTTGTCCTCCAGAAAATTCATGTGGATAACGATTAAAATGAGTTGCTTCTAAACCTACTTTTTCTAACAAACCACACACATATTCTTTTCGTTTTTTGTTAGACTCTAAAATATTGTGAACTTTCATTGGTTCTAAAATAGCATTACCCACAGTAACTCTTGGGTTTAAGGATGAAAACGGATCTTGAAATATAATTTGAATTTCTTTTCGAAGTTTTTTAAAAGTCGATTTTGAAAGTTTAGCAATGTCAGTCCCTTTATATAAAATACTTCCAGAGGTGGCTTTTTCTAGTTGTAAAATAGTTCTGCTTAAAGTGGTTTTTCCACATCCACTCTCTCCTACTAGCCCTAATGTTTCTCCTTCATAAATTTTAAAAGACACATCATTGACTGCTTTCACAACAGCTGGTTTTGAAAACCATGAAGCATTACTAATAAAATCTTTATGCAAATTTACAATTTCTAGCAAAGGAGGGCGCTTGTATATTTTTTGATGAAAAGCATTGCGTTCTTCATCTGTATAAATTGTAGAATCTATAGTTTCGTTGATAAAGTCACTAACTGTAGGTAAAGTTTTAAGTCGTTTTTTTGTGTTTGGTTTTGAATTGATTAAAGCTTTTGTATAATTTTCTTTTGGATCTAAAAAAACACGATTAGCACTTCCCTTCTCTACTATTTTTCCTTTATGCATAACAACAACAGAATCTGCAATTTCAGAAACTAATGCTAAATCGTGAGAAATAAAAATAATTCCCATTTCAAATTCTTGTTGTAATTCTTTTAATAAAGAAATTATTTCTTTTTGTACAGTAACATCCAATGCTGTAGTAGGTTCATCAGCAATTAAAAGTTGAGGTTTACAAGCAATTGCCACGGCAATCATTACACGTTGCTTTTGTCCTCCGCTTATTTGATGCGGATATGAATTATAAATAGCCTCAGGTCTTGGAAGTTTTACTTTTGAAAACAAAGAAATAACTTCCTCTTTAATTTCTTGATTAGATAACTGTGTGTGTTGCTGTAACATTTCAGCAACTTGAAAACCGCAAGTTAATGTTGGGTTTAAAGAACTCATCGGTTCTTGAAAAATCATCGCGATTTGATTTCCTCGTATTTTTTGATAATCTTGCTCATTATAACCTAATAAAGGTTGTTGGTTAAAAAATAGATCACCTTTCACCGTAGCAGTTTTAGGAAGTAACCCTAAAATAGCTAAAGAACTTATTGATTTACCGCTACCACTCTCTCCTACGATTCCTAGTGTTTTATTTTTTTCAACACTAAAAGAAACTTGTTGAACTAAAGGCTGAGAGTTTTTAAAAGATATTTCTAAGTTTTTAACTTCAAGCATTGATCATAAATTTTAATAAAAGTACAATTAATATTCTCATTATACGTTTTCAGAATAATGATTTATCTTAACTATTTGATAGGTAAGCAGTAATAGATTATCTTTTTTTCTTTCCTTGAAAACCTAGTGTTTAACTGGGATAAAGGGTTGTTTTGGTTTTATAAAAGAAACATAAACAGTTAATTAACTACCTAAAAAGCATCTTTTTTTATCTTTTTTTATATATTTGTCAATGTTTTAACAAATAATTAAGAGTTTTTATTTGGGGTTTAAGCTCAAAAAAGGCTCTTAAAGTTTTATTAATTCAACTAAAAACCCTTCAAAAATGAAAAACAAAATTACCCTAGCACTTTTGTGCTTATTTTTTGTTGGTGCTTCGTATGCCCAAGAAAAAAGAAACTGTCACTCAATGGAAAATCTTGAGTACAGACAATCCCTTAATCCTTCTTTAAAAAGCAAAATGCAAGAAATTGAGTCTTTTACTCAAAAAAGAATTGCAGAAAAGAAGAACTTCCAAGGAAAAATTGTAGGAAGTATTATTCAAATTCCAGTAGTTGTACACGTTATTTACAGTAATTCTCAAGAAAACATCAGTGTGGCACAAATTCAGTCACAAATAGATGTTTTAAATGAAGATTACAGAAGAACGAACTCAGACAAAACAAATAAATGGTCTCAAGCAGCAGATACAGAAATAGAATTTTATTTAGCTCAAATAGACCCAAATGGTAATCCAACAACAGGTATTACAAGAAAATCATCATCTAAAACTTCATGGGGAACTAATGATGCAATGAAAAAATCATCACAAGGAGGAGTAGACCCATGGGATGCTTCAGAATACCTTAACATGTGGGTATGTAATATTGGTGGTGGAATCTTAGGATATGCACAATTTCCAGGAGGTAGTGCTGCTACTGATGGAGTTGTAATGAGTCCACAATATTTTGGTAGTTCAGATAAAGGATCAGGTTTCTATTTATCATCTCCATTTGACAAAGGAAGAACAACTACTCACGAAGTAGGTCACTTTTTAAACCTTAGACACATCTGGGGTGATGGTGGTTGTGGTGTTGACGATTTTGTTTCTGATACTCCAGAATCTGATGCTGCAAACTATGGATGTGCTTCAAGTCACTCTTCTTGTGGATCAGCAGATATGGTTGAAAACTACATGGATTATTCTGATGATACTTGTATGAACCTATTTACTTTAGGTCAAAAAAATAGAATGCGTGCTGTTTTAGAGTCAGGAGGAGTACGTAGAAGTTTAGCTTTATCAGATAAAACTGGAGGTTCTACTTCATGTACAGCAACGGTACCAACAGGTGTAACTGTATCTAGTATTACTTCTTCAGGAGCATCAGTATCTTGGACAGCAGTTTCAGGAGCTACATACGATGTAAGATATCGTCAAACAGGAACTTCATCATGGACAACTAATGCGGTTTCAGGAACATCAACATCTTTAAGCGGATTATCAGCATCTACTCAATATGAAGTACAAGTACGTAGTAAATGTTCTGATGGTTCAAATTCAGCATATAGTGCATCTTCAACTTTTACAACTCCTGAAGTAACAATTTCTTATTGTTCTTCAAAAGGAAATAGTGTTTCTGATGAGTATATTGGAAGAGTACAATTAGGAACTATTGATAATAGTACTGGAGGAGGAAATGGTTATTCTAACCATACAGGAATTTCAACTAATTTAGCAAAAGGAACTTCTCATACTATTACTATTACACCAACTTGGACAGGAACTGTATATAACGAAGGATATGGTGTTTGGATAGATTATAATCAAGATGGAGATTTTTCTGATTCAGGAGAAACTGTTTGGACAAAGGCTGCTTCTAAAGATACACCAGTTAGTACATCTTTTACAGTACCAGCTTCTGCTACAGATGGAGCAACAAGAATGCGTATAGTTTTAAAATACAATGCAACACCAACGGCATGTGAAGCTTCATTTTCTTATGGAGAAGTAGAAGACTATACAGTAGTAATTGGAGCAGGAACAGCAGATACAACAGCACCAACAGCGCCAACAAACTTAGCAGCTTCTAGTGTAACACAAACTTCTTTAACATTAAACTGGTCAGCATCTACTGATAACGTTGGAGTAACTGGTTATGATGTTTATCAAGGAACTAGCAATATTGGTTCTGTAACAGGAACTACAATGAATGTAACAGGATTAACAGCAGCTACTACTTATACTTTCTCAGTAAGAGCAAAAGATGCAGCAGGAAATGTTTCTGCGTCTAGTAGTGGAATAAACGTAACAACTTTATCAAACTCAGTTTCATACTGTGACTCAAAAGGAAATAACTCTTCTTATGAATGGATTGATAATGTTGAGTTAGGAGGAATGACTAATGCAACTGGAGATAATGGAGGATATGCTGATTTTACTTCAAAAACAGCAACCTTAGCAGTAGGAAGTTCAAACCAAATGACTATTAGTGCAGGATTCAGTAGTTCTTCATATACAGAGTATTGGGCTGTTTGGATTGATTTTAATCAAAATGGAACATTTGAGAGCAGTGAAAAAGTTGTAACAGGATCTTCATCAAGTGCAAATAACTTAACATCTACAGTTGATGTCCCTGCAGGAGCAACTTTAGGAACAACAAGAATGCGTGTTTCTATGAAATATAATGCTGCTCAAACAGCTTGTGAAACATTTACTTATGGAGAAGTAGAAGACTATACAGTAAATATTGTTTCTAGTACAAGACAAGAATCTTCAGTTAGTGTAAATGCAGAAAGATTAGGAAATGAAAATAGTTTAGACTTGATGACATATCCTAATCCAGCAGTAGACTTTATACAAGTAAAATTAGCCTCTAGAGCTGATAATATGACTTATAGAATTGTAAATACAATTGGTAGAGTAATGAAAGCAGGTCGCTTAAATTCTTCAAGCATCGATGTTTCTAAACTAAATACAGGTATGTATATTTTAGAAGTTAATGATGGTCAAAAACTACTAACTACTAAGGTATTTAAAAAATAAACTTTACAAAAGCCTGAGTTATTTCTCAGGCTTTTTAATTAAAATCAATTAACTAAACCCTTCAAAAATGAAACACAATTATGCAAGAACTGTGTTTTTATCTGCTTTTCTATTCGCAGGAGTTTCTACCATAAACGCCCAAGAAAATAGAGAGTTAAAACACGTTAAGTTCAACAAATCTTCAAAGGTGTCTTTACAAAAAGCACCAGATTTAATTAGACAAAAATTAAAGCTATTTAAAAATGATGGTTTACAAAAAATTAAATCAAATAGAGATGATTTAGGTTTTACACATGAAAAATTTCAACAAAAATTTAAAGGAATAAAAGTAGAATTTGCTACGTATACAGCACATGCAAAAAATGGTGCTTTAATGAGTATGAATGGTGAATTTTATGATGTTGGAAAAGTAAAAGTAATCCCTAAGCTATCAAAAGCTCAAGCATTTCAAAAAGCTTTATCACACACAGGAGCAGAAAAGTATTTATGGGAATTTCCTGATGCTGCTAAAGAAATGGATAACTATAAAAAACCTGAAGGGGAGTTATTAATTCTTCCTAGAGAGGTAATTGGAAAAAAAGAACCAAGATTAGCTTATAAATTTGACATCTTTGCTACAAAACCACTTAGCAGAGGTTATTTATATATAGATGCTCACACAGGAGAAGCATTATTTTACAATGCTATTATTAAGCATTTAGATGAATTTGGTCATGTAGGTGAACTTACGGAACATGCTAAAAAAAGTAAAAAAGCTACAGAAGCTATAACAGCAGCGTTTGCATCAGGTACAGCACAAACTCGTTATAGTGGTACAAGAACTATTGAAACTTCACTAAGTGGAGGAAACTACATTTTAAGTGATTCTGGAAGAAAAATTTACACCAGAGACGCAAAAAACCAAGCACCAGGTTCTACATATCCATATGTTACAAATTACGATCAGTTTACTGATAATGATAATAATTGGACTACAGCAGAACATAGCGCTAACAAAGATGATGCAGCATTAGATGCTCATTGGGGAGCAATGATGACCTATGAGTATTTTTTACAAAAACATAACAGAAATAGTTATGATAACAGTGGAGCTCAAATTAGAAGCTATGTACATGTTGATACTAACTATGATAATGCCTTTTGGAATGGTTCTGTAATGTCTTATGGAGATGGTTCTTCGAATGGAACAGAAGGAAATGGTAACTTCGATGCCTTAACTTCTATTGATGTTGCTGCCCATGAAATAGGGCATGCGGTATGTACTTATACAGCAAACTTAGCATACCAAAGAGAATCAGGAGCTTTAAATGAAGGTTTCTCAGATATTTGGGGAGCAGCTGTTGAACATTTTGCAAAAGGAAATGGAAACGATTTAAACCCAGACCTTTCAGTTTGGTTAATAGGAGATGAAATAGACAGACGTAGTGGTTCTGCTGCTTTACGTTCTATGAACGATCCAAAATCACAAGGTCAACCAGATACTTATGGAGGAACTTATTGGAAGAACCCTAACTGTGGAACACCAACAAGATTTAATGATTACTGTGGAGTTCATACAAACTCAGGAGTTTTAAATAAATGGTTTTATTTACTATCAGTTGGTGGGTCTGGAACAAACGATGCAAGTGATAACTATAATGTAACAGGAATAGGTATAACAAAAGCAGCTAAAATTGCTTATCGTACCGAAGCTAACTATTTATCAGCAAGTTCAACTTTTGCTGATGCAAGAACAGGAGCTATTCAAGCTGCTACAGATTTATACGGAGCAAACTCTCAAGAGGTAATTTCTACAACAAATGCTTTTTATGCAGTTAATGTAGGAGAAGAGTTTGTACAAACTTGTGCTTTAGCAGCACCAACAAACTTAAATTCATCAAATATTGGTGATAATGGGTTTACAGTAACTTGGACGGCAGTTTCAGGAGCAGCTTCTTACGATGTAACCATTGGAGGAAATACAACAAATGTATCTGGAACATCATTTAACGCTACAGGATTATTAAGCGGAACAGAATATACAGTATCTGTAGCTGCAAAATGTACAACAGGCGGAACAGGAACACCAGCAACATTAAATGTAACTACAACAGGAACACCACCACTTAATTATTGTTCTTCACAAGGAAATAGTGTTGCTGATGAATATATTGAAAGAGTCCAATTAGGAAGTATAGATAATACTTCTGATGGAGGTGGAGGATATTCTGATTTCACTACAATTTCAACTGATTTATCTATTGGTGATTCTAATACAATAACTATTACTCCTAAATGGACAGGTACTGTTTACAGTGAAGGTTATGGAGTATGGATTGATTATAATCAAGATGGAGATTTTTCTGATTCTGGAGAAACAGTTTGGACGAAAGCAGCATCGAAAGATACTCCTGTAAGTACATCATTTACAGTACCAGCCTCAGCAACTCAAGGAACTACTAGAATGAGAATTGTATTAAAATATAATGCTACACCAACAGCTTGTGAAGCAACATTCTCTTATGGTGAAGTAGAAGATTATACAGTTAATATTACAAATGCTACACCAGATACAGAAGCACCAACGGCGCCTTCTTCAGTAACAGCATCTAATGTTGAAGAAACAACAGCAACATTAAGTTGGACAGCATCTACAGATAATGTTGGAGTAACTAGTTACGAGGTATTTAATGGAGCTACAAGTGCAGGAACTGTTAGTGGTACATCAATGAACTTAACTGGGTTAACTGCAAATACAACGTATAATTTTACAGTAAAAGCTAAAGACGCTGCAGGAAATGTTTCGGGATCGAGTAATACGGCAACATTTACAACAAAAGAAGTATCAGCAGTAGAGTATTGTGCTTCTCAAGGAAATAATTCTTCTTACGAATGGATTGATAGAGTTTCTATGGGAGGAGTTGACAATAACACAGGAAACGATGGTGGTTATAAAGATTATACAAACCTAACAATGAATGTGGCTCCAGGATCTAATAGATTATATGTAAGTGCTGGATTTAGTAGTTCTTCTTATACCGAGTACTGGAAAGCATGGATTGATTATGATAAAGATGGTGTTTTTGAAGACACTGAAGTAGTACTAAGTGGTTCTTCTTCAAGTGCTGGTGAGCTTTATGAAGATTTTACAATTCCATCAAATGTTTCAGGAACTACAAGACTTAGAGTTTCTATGAAGTATAACAGTGCTCAAACAGCATGTGAAACATTTACCTATGGTGAGGTAGAAGATTATACCGTTAATATTTCTTCTGGTTCTTCAGTAGCTGCAATAACTGGTTTTGCAGCAAATATTAGTGGAGAAGCAATAGGAAATGAAGAAAGCTTAGATTTATTAACATATCCTAATCCTGCGGTAGATTTTATACAAATAAAACTAGCTTCAAAAGCAGAGAAAATAAATTATAAACTTATAAATACTGTAGGTAAAGTAGTTAAAGAAGGTCGTTTAAAATCTTCTAATCTAGACGTTTCAAAGTTAAATACTGGAATGTACATTTTAGAGGTAAATGATGGACAAAAACTGCTTACAACTAAATTATTTAAAAAGTAAGTTTTTAAAAACATTAAAGAAAAACAAAAGTCTGAGTTTTTTACTCAGGCTTTTGCTTGTTTTAAATTGTAAAATACCATTGAGAATAAAATCTTTGACTTAGCTAGGGGTGGCTAAACTATTAAAAATTAGTTTGTAAAGGGTTAAAAATGAGTCTATTCAAAAGGTGTGAATGATAAAGAAAAGGTAGAATTGTAAAAGAACTAGGAAACAAAAACTTAATTATTCAACTTAAATTGATTCAAATGAACAAAAAGTTTAAATTTCTAATTGGAGGGCTGTCTGTTGCAGCAGTTTCAATTATTGGTTCAGATTATCTTAAAAAGCAAGATGTTGCTGATAAACTGGCCGAACAACGTAAAGTGCATAGTACTTTTTTAAAGGAAAGTCCTTTAAATGAATCGTTAAAATGGGGGAAAAAAGAAAGAAAACTTAGAGGGTTACCACCTAATAGGTATTTTGATCAAATGCAGTTACTCACCATGAATCCAGCTACAGGAAAAATGGAAGATGGAAGTTTAGCAGGATTAAGAGAAGATCTGTTGAAAAAGAGAGCACAACAAAAAAGTCCTGGAGACAATGGAAATTCTTGGGCAGAAAGAGGACCTAATAATGTAGGAGGGCGTACAAGAGTTGTTTTATTTGATCCAAATGACGCTACAAATAACACTGTATATGCAGGTGGAGTAAGTGGAGGTTTATGGAAAAATACTGATATCAGTAATGCTAATTCACAATGGACAAGAGTACAAAATGTACCAGGAAATTTATCTGTAACTTCTATTACAGTAGATCCAAGAAACTCTAACAGATGGTATGTAGGTACAGGAGAACAATACACAGCAGGTGATGTGGTAGGAAACGGTGTTTATGTAACTACCGATGGAGGTACAACATGGAATGCGGTTAATATACCAGCAGCAGGAGATGCAATTATTAATTACAATGCAAGTAATGTTTTCTTATCAGGAGTTCATTTCGTAAACGATGTATTAGCATGGGATAATGGAACGTCAACAGAATTATTCGTTGCAGTAGGAGCACACGTGTACGGAGATTCTTCTAGTCCTAGAAACTGGTTAGGATTACAATCAGCAGGATTGTACCGTTCTACAGATAACGGGGCGAATTGGAGTAGAATAGAATCTGCTAATATGAAGTATACTTTTGGAGGAAAAGACTACTATTATATAGCTAATGATTTAGAAGTAAGTGCTAACAATACTTTATGGATGGGTACTATTGCTTCTGCCTTAGGAGAAGGTGGAGGTAGAGTATTTAGCTCTACAAATGGAGGTACTTGGACAGAAGCAGCTGCATCTCCATTAACTGAATCTAATAGAGTAGAAATTGAACCTTCTGCTACTGATGCAAATAAGATTTATGCATTAACGCAAGGAACAACAAGTACAGCGCCTGTTCATATTTATAAAACAACAAATGCTTTTTCAACAGCAAGTGCAACATCATTACCAAATGATGCAGATACAAATATTTCGGCAAATGATTTTTGTAGAGGACAAGCGTTTTATGACTTAGTAATTGAAGCAGATCCAACAAATGATAACATCGTATATGTTGGAGGTATCGACTTATTTAAAACCACAAACGGAGGTTCTTCTTGGTCTCAATTATCACATTGGTACGGAGGTTTTGGTCATCAAAATGTTCATGCAGATCAACACTCAATGGCTTTTGGAAATAATGACTCTTCTAAAATATTATTCGGTAATGATGGAGGAATCTATTATTCAGGAAATTCAGGAAGTACAATTAGTGTAAGAAACAAAGGTTATAATGTAACTCAGTTTGTAAAAGCAGGTATTGGTCCTGACGGAGCAGGAGATGTTGACGGAATTTTTAGTGCAGGAGCACAAGATAACGGTACACAAGCATTTAGAAATGCAGTCGCAGGAATTAATAGCTCTACTCAATTAAGTGATGGTGATGGATTCTACACTTTCGTTGATAAAGATGGAGACTATATGATTGCTACGTATGTAAACAACGTAATATATAGGTTTAGCTTACCTTGGAATGGTTTAGGTAGACAGCAAGGAGGAGCAACAACGTTATCAAGTGATCAAAACACAGGAGATTTTGTAAACCCAATGGGGTATGATAATGATGCAAACCGCCTATTATCAAATGCATCAACAAGTTCTGCTAACTCAATATTGAGTATTAATGTAGCATCAAATTCAAAAGGAAATATTACAAATGCATTATTAGACGCAAGTCCAACAGCTTTTCAAGCATCTCCTTTTACAAATAATGCATGGTTTGTAGGATTAGCGAATGGTAAACTATTAAAGTTAACAAACGTTACTAATTCTAATGCTACATGGTCAAATATAAATACACCTTTTGTTGGTTCTGTATCTTCAGTAAGATTTGGAGCTACTGAAGATGATATTTTCGTAACGATACATAACTACGGGGTAACAAGTGTTTGGGCTACTTCAGATGGAGGAGCAAATTGGGTAAGCAAAGAAGGAAACTTACCAAATATTCCTGTAAGAGATATTTTACAAAATCCATTAGACAGAACTGAAGCTATTTTAGCAACTCAATTAGGAGTTTGGTCAACATCTAATTTTAATGATGCAAACCCTAACTGGAATCAAGCATATAATGGAATGAGCGATGTTAGTGTTACCTCATTTGATTATTGGAATGTAAGTGGAGATCATACAACAAATAAAGTAATTGCTTCTACATACGGTAGAGGAGTGTTTACAGGTTCATTTACTAGTAATGCTGCTGCTGATACTGAAGCACCGTCTGCTCCAACTAGTTTAGCAGCAAGTTCTATAACAGCAACAACTTTAACGTTAAATTGGACAGCTTCAACAGATAATGTTGCAGTAACAGGGTATGATGTATATCAAGGAGCAACTAAAATAGGAAGTTCAACAACTACTTCATATAATGTAACTGGATTAACAGCAAGTACAGCATATACTTTTACTGTAAAAGCAAAAGATGCAGCAGGAAATATTTCAGCAGTAAGTAATACAGCAAACGCTACTACTACAGCCGCAACAATTACATACTGTAACTCTAAGGGTAATAGTGTTTCTGATGAATATATTGGAAGAGTTCAATTAGGAAGTATTGATAATTCTTCAGGAGGAGGAAACGGATACTCTGATCATACTGCAATTTCTACAGATTTAGAAAAAGGAAAATCAAACACAATTACAATTACACCAACTTGGACAGGAAGTAGTTATGATGAAGGGTATGGAGTTTGGATTGATTACAACCAAGATGGAGATTTTTCTGATGCAGGAGAAACAGTGTGGACAAAAGCTAAATCTAAAGATACTCCTGTAAGCACATCGTTTACAGTGCCAAGTTCAGCTTTAGATGGAGCAACAAGAATGAGAATCGTTATGAAGTATAATGCAACACCAACAGCTTGTGAGGCATCATTCTCTTACGGTGAAGTAGAAGATTATACAGTAAATATTGGAGCTGCAGTAGCAGATACTCAAGCACCAACAGCACCTAGTAGTTTAGCTTCATCAAGTGTAGCACAAACCACGTTAACTTTATCTTGGACAGCATCAACAGACAATGTAGGTGTTACAGGATATGACGTATATCAAGGAGCAACTAAATTAACAACTGTTACAACAACATCTTACAATGTAACAGGGTTAACAGCTAATACAGCTTATACTTTCTCAGTAAAAGCAAAAGATGCAGCAGGAAATATTTCTTCAGCAAGTAATACGGTAAATGTAACTACATTAGATAATGTTGTTAGCTATTGTTCTTCAAAAGGAAATAGAGTTACTTACGAATGGATAGATTATGTTTCTTTTGGAGGAATGACAAATACAACTTCTGCAAATGGAGGGTATGGTGATTTCACGAATAAAGTTGCAACAGTTACTCAAGGAACAACAAACCAAATTATTGTAAGTGCAGGATTTAGCGGTTCTTCATATACTGAGCATTTTACGGTTTGGATTGATTATAACCGTAACGGAACTTTTGAAAGTAGTGAACAAACATCTTTAGGTTCTTCTAGTACAGCAGCAAATAGATCAGCAAACATATCTATTCCATCAAGCGCGTTATTAGGACAAACAAGAATGCGTGTATCCATGAAGTACAACGGAGCATCAACAGCTTGTGAAACTTTTGCAGATGGAGAAGTAGAAGATTATACAGTTAATATTGTTAACTCATCATCTTCAGTAGCAGTATCAGGTACAAGCGATGAGTTTGCTGAACCATTAGATAGAGAAGCAAAATCGAGCTTAACAGCATACCCAAATCCAGCAATAAGTAATGTTACTGTAAAATTTGGAAGCAACGAAAATGTAAGTTATAAAATAACAAATACAATTGGTAGAGTTGTATTAACAGGAAAAACAGTTAATGGTACTGTAAATGTTTCTAATTTAAAAACAGGAATTTATTTATTAGAGGCGAACGATGGTAAAAAGTCGGAAACCATTAAATTAATGAAGAAATAATAGCTTTTCTTTTAATTATAACAAAACCCGAGCAATTGCTCGGGTTTTTTGTTTCTTTGCATAAAATTATAGAGAATGAATTACCTATCAGTAGAAAATATAGCAAAATCGTATGGCGAAAAGGTCTTATTTGAAGATATTTCTTTTGGAATTAATAAAGACCAAAAAATAGCCTTTGTTGCTAAAAATGGTAGTGGAAAAACCTCTATTTTAAACATTATTGCAGGAAAAGATACACCAGATGAAGGCCAAGTTATCAGTAGAAAAGGAATTAATATTGCTTATCTAGCACAAGACGATGACTTGAACCCAGATTTAACCATTGAAGAAACGATTTTTTCTACAGAAAACACCATTCTTCCAATTATTCAGCAATACGAAAAAGCATTGCAAAACCCTGATGATACAGAAGCATATCAAAAGGCATTTGAATTGATGGAGCAACACAATGCATGGGATTTCGAAACACAATACAAACAAATTTTATTCAAGTTAAAGCTTGATGATTTGTCACAAAAAGTAGGAAAGCTTTCTGGAGGACAAAAGAAGCGACTGTCGTTAGCAATCATTCTAATTAATAAACCTGATTTATTAATACTCGACGAGCCAACCAACCATTTAGATTTGGAAATGATTGAGTGGTTAGAAGCATTTTTCGCTAAGGAAAAAATAACCTTATTCATGGTAACACACGATCGTTATTTTTTAGAACGTGTGTGTAATGAGATTATAGAATTAGATAATGGAAAACTATACAAATACAAAGGAAACTACTCATATTACCTTCAAAACAAAGAAGAACGATTAGCTTTAGAAGCAACGAACTTAAGCAAAGCAAAAAGCTTGTTTAAAAAAGAGCTGGATTGGATGCGTCGTCAGCCTAAAGCACGTACGACTAAATCTAAATCACGTATTGATGATTTTTTCCAAATTAAAGAAAAAGCACATCAACGAAGAAAAGAGCATGAAGTTCAGCTAGAAATTAACATGGAGCGTTTAGGAAGTAAAATAGTAGAGCTTCATAAACTAAAAAAGAACTTTGGAGATAAAGTTATTTTAGATGGATTTGACTATGTTTTTAAACGAGGAGAACGTATAGGAATCATTGGAAAAAACGGAACAGGGAAATCTTCTTTCTTAAACATACTAACAGGCAAAATTCCTGTAGATGGAGGTAAAGTAATTGTTGGAGAAACGGTAAAATTTGGTTACTACACTCAAAAAGGAATCCAAATAAAAGAAGGACAAAAAGTAATAGAAGTTATTAAAGAGTTTGGAGAAGAAATTCCGCTAACCAAAGGAAGAAGAATTTCTGCAGCTCAGTTATTAGAACGCTTTTTATTTGATAGAAAAAAGCAATATGATTTTGTCGAAAAATTAAGTGGTGGAGAACAGAAGCGTTTGTACCTGTGTGCTGTTTTGATTCAAAACCCTAATTTTTTAATTCTTGATGAGCCTACCAACGATTTAGATGTGGTAACCCTAAATGTATTAGAAAGCTTCTTATTGGATTACCCGGGGAACTTAATGGTAGTATCACACGACCGTTATTTTATGGATAAAATAGTTGATGGCTTATTTGTTTTTAAAGGAAATGGAGAAGTAGAAAATTTTCCAGGAAATTACTCTGATTACAGAGCGTATGAAAGCTCTTTACCACCAGGGCCTAAAGAAGAGAAGAAAGTAGCTGAAAAGCAAGAAAAAACGCCTCAGAAAGGAAAGTTAAGTTATAACGAAAAACGAGAGTTTGGTCAACTAGAGGTTGATATTGAAAGGTTACAAAAGAAGAAAGTAAAATTAGAAGCGCAATTCACCAAAGGAGAAATAGCGATGGATGATATCAATGAAAAATCTTTAGAGCTACAAGAAATTATAGAAAGTTTAGAAGAAAAAGAAGAACGTTGGTTTGAACTTTCAATGAAATTGGAAGGAGAATAGGTTGATATTACACTTTTATAATATCAATTTCTTCAACCAAAGGTTTATTTAAAAACCTCAATAAAAGCTGAGCTACTGCGACGGTATCTCGTTCGCAATATTCAACAATACGTGATAGGTTTTTCTCTTGGTAATAAACATTAGCAACCTCACTTCCATCAATATCTTGTTTGGGTGACGGAATTCCTAAAATAGCGGTGAGTAATTTTAAAGAAGTATAGTGTTTATAGTCGCCAAATTTCCATAGGTCTAAAGTATCTAAATGCGGAACTTCCCAAGGTTTTTTACCAAATAGGTTGAGTTTACTAGGTAAGTCAATTCGATTGATAATCATACGTCGTGCGATATATGGAAAATCAAATTCTTTACCATTGTGTGCACATAATAGATGGTTTGGATGGTTAAAATGTGTATCTAACAAATTTTTAAAATCAACCAAAAGTTTATGCTCGTTATCACCATAAAAAGAAGTAACCCGGAGTTGGTTTACCCCCTTACGTTCTACAAAATACCCTACAGAAATACAGATTATTTTTCCAAACTCAGCCCAAATACCTGCTCGATGATAAAACTCTTCAGGAGTAAATTCATCTTTACGTTGGTATTGTGTTTTCAAAGCATATAACTCTTGCATTTCAGTAGATAAATCAGTAAAAAATTCTACTTCAGGAACCGTTTCGATATCTAAAAACAAGATGTTTTGTAGGTTAAGTTTATTCAGCATTTTTTTCTTTAATTAAAGTATAAATATCAGCGTTAGATAAATAATTTTCGGAAGCATCATCATCTATTTTTGATAAGCTAATACTTTTAAAAATAAACTTTACACTTAGTGTTTTAAAATGATGCTCAACTGTCATTAAATTAGGTGATATATTGTAATTCTTTTCTTGGGATTTAAGTTTTTTAATCATACCAGAGCAATCAATTTCACCAATAGAAGTATCACCTTTTAAAACTTTAATAGTATTTGTTTTTTCACTCAAATAAAAACGATATCCCTGAATTATATTCTCTTTATTGTAACGATTAAGAAATATTTTTTTAAAAAAATCGTAGTTCTTGGTGCTAATGGTTAAGTTTTGTTCGTCAACATTATAGTAATTGTTTTGGTATCCTTTATAAGGATCGTTAGTTACTTTAATATTTAAACTATCCATTAATTTATTTTGTAGTTGCCAATTACTTTCGGTTTTAAATACTGTTTTTGGATTATAGCCTAAAATACTTTCTACTTTATCTAATTCATGTTTATTATTTAAATATCTAACGATAGAACGTAATTGATTTTTCTTTTCAAAAGTGGTTGTGAAATTATCATTTTTAATGTCTGTATACACTTTTTCAAATTGAAGAAGTTGGTTCTTTGTTGATATCGAAAAAGCACCCCAAAAACCAAAAGAAATAAGAAAAGAAATAACAGCTAAACTAAAAGGAAAGACCTTAATTTTTTTACGTTTACTAAAAAGTATGTATAAGGTCATGGCTAAGATCCAACTAGCTAAAATAAATACGAAATAACGGTTTTCGGTAATGCCATATTCGTTAATACGCCTGAAAATAGCGACAAAAAGCAAGGCAATTAAAGGTAATAACAAATAATAAAACCATGGATGAAATTTTTTAATTGTGCGAGAATCTATAGTTTTTTGAATAGGGTTGATAAGTATTTGAACGATAAATCCTAAAAAGGAAAGGGCAATAACTAAATAAGAAACCCATCCTTTAGGTAAGTTCCAATTGATTACTATTTTTAAACTATAGGCATATAAAATGATGAGGTATAAAATTACTAATGGAATTAAGATATATTTAACCAGTACTTCTAAAGCTTTGGTGTAGTTAATAGCAAGTTGGTTATGAACATCTTTAGGAAAATCAGAAAGGTAAATCCATGTATTTACAATTCCTATACAAAGCACAAAAACCTGAAAAAAACGTTCTCCTTTAAAATCAATAGTGAACAAGTGTTTAATAGCGAGTAATGCTAACACAATACCTAAATATAATATCAGGGAGAAAAATAAACTTCTAAAGAGTGCTATAAAAACAGATTTTAGGTAATTAAAATAAGCGGATTTATTCCAACTAAAAACAAAAGGAGCAACCATTACAAGTAAATGTCCAGTTATAAAGTAAAGCACAAAACGGGTGATAGAGTTTTGATGAATCTCTGAACCATCAATATCAACACTAAAATAAAATAAGAGTAGAAAACCGAGAGTTAGCAAAAATACCCAGGTATTGTCTTTTTTAAACTGTTCTTCAAAAAAACGAGTAGCAATTAACCAGCTTATTCCTAGAATAAAAATTAAAATAACCTTACCGTTAAAAGCATTGTCAAAAGTATTTGCTTCAATTGTAAATAAAGTAAACAACGTACCTACTATTGCCCATGAAAGGGTTATAGGAAATCGTTTAAAGGCACCTTTGGCTTTGGAAGTAATTTCTCCAAGGGAAGAAATAATTTTCATAGGAAACAATTTGTCTAAAGATACAAAAACTGCAAAAAATGAAAAGCAAAAGATTATTCCTTATTTCTTTTAAGCAAAAGTTTAGTAAATATTAAATGAACGTTAAGTTAAGCATGCATACAAAGGGTTTACTTTTTTATGATTACTTTTGGGTAACACAATAAAAATGAATAATGAACACTAGCGACATTAAAATTTTACTAGTTGATGATGAACCAGATATCTTAGAAATTGTAGGATACAATTTAAAATCAGAAGGGTATCAGGTTTTTACTGCAAGCAATGGTGCAGAAGCTGTAAAAACAGCAAAAAAAGTAACTCCACATTTAATCTTACTAGATATTATGATGCCAGAAATGGATGGTATCGAAGCGTGCGAAAAAATTAGAAATATAAAATCTCTCGAAGATGTTATAATTTCTTTTTTAACCGCTAGAGGAGAAGACTACTCACAAGTAGCAGGTTTTGATGCTGGAGCAGATGATTATATAACTAAACCAGTAAAACCAAAAGTACTAATAAGTAAAGTTAAATCTTTATTACGTCGTTTAAAGACAGAAGAAAAAGCGGATACCACTACAAAAATTGGAGATATTGTAATCAATAGAGACGAGTATGTAGTTTTCAAAGGAGAAGAAAAAATATCTTTACCAAGAAAGGAATTTGAACTATTCTCACTTTTAACTTCAAAGCCAGGAAAAGTATTTAAAAGAGAAGTTATTTTAGATAGCGTTTGGGGAAATGAAGTAGTTGTAGGAGGAAGAACAATTGATGTACACATACGTAAACTCCGCGAGAAAATAGGAGATCACTATTTTAAAACGGTAAAAGGAGTTGGATACAAGTTTGTGCTAGACGAAACAGACAAATAATTTTTAAACTCAAAAATTAATAAGTAGATTGCTAGCTAGCAATCTATTTTTTTATCATGAAATGAGCTATAATAATTCTTGATACTTCACAAGATAATTAATAGCGAATTACATCTGACATTTAAAAGAATAATAGAAAAAACAGATGAAAAAAATAAAAAAAACCTATAACTACGCACTCTGGTCGGCATTATACTCAACACTATTATCTATAGTTATTGCAGTATTATCGTATCTACTTTTACTAAATAGCCTAGGTGTTGTAACCATTGTTATTTTTGGAGTAGCAATGTTTATTGTTTCTTTTTTTGTAATTCAATACAGAGCAGAACACTTTATTTACCAACGAGTAAAAAAGATGTATGAAGATATTTCTATTTTAGATGTTAACGATTTAAAGCGAAAAAAAGTAACAACAGATGTAGAAGCACTAACTAAGAGTGTACAAGAATACGTTGAAGGGAAGAGTGAAGAGATAGCGAATTTAACCCAAAGAGACTCATTTCGTCGCGATTTCTTAGGAAATGTGGCTCATGAGCTTAAAACACCACTTTTTACTGTACAAGGATATATTTTAACGCTTATTGAAGGTGCTGCCGATGACAAAGAAATCCTTGAAAAATATTTAGAAAGAGCAAACAAAGGAGTGGAGAGGTTAACCTCAATTGTAAAAGACTTAGATATGATTGCTAAGTTAGAAACTGAGGGAATGAAAATGAACATGCAAACATTCAATATTATTGAGCTGATTCAAAATGTGTTCGATTTGTTTGAAATGAAGGCTAAAAAGAGAAATATTACACTACGTTTTGATAAAGTATATGACTTTCCTCATTTGGTAAAAGGAGATATAGAAAGGATTGAACAAGTACTTATAAATCTTGTTGTAAATTCTATTAAGTACGGAAAAGTAGGAGGTATTACTACAGTGAGTGTTGAACCGTATAATCAGCATAAACTTATTATTAAAATAAATGATAACGGTGAAGGAATAAAACAAGAGCACATATCTCGTTTATTTGAACGATTTTATCGTGTAGATCAAAGTCGTTCGCGTGAACAAGGAGGTTCAGGTTTAGGGCTTTCTATTGTAAAACACATTATTGAAGCACATAACGAAACCATACTTTTAAAGAGTGTACACGGAGAAGGTTCTGAGTTCTCTTTTACATTAGAAAAGGCAATGAAATAAAAAAAGGAGTTGATTATCAACTCCTTTTTTTATTATTATTTTAAATCGAATCCGATATCTTTTCGATAATTCATTTTATCAAAAGCTATTTTGTCAATGCTTTTATACGATTTTTCTAAGGCCTCTTCTATAGAGTTTCCAAAAGAAGTAATCGCCATAACACGTCCACCACTCGTAACAACTTTGCCTTCTTTTAAAGTGGTTCCTGCATGAAAAACGATAGAATCATCTACAGTATTAAAACCTGTAATTTCTTTCCCTTTTTCATAAGCTTCAGGATACCCACCAGAAACTAACATTACTGTAGTTGCCGTTTGTGGAGTAACTTCGTATGATTTTTCACCTAAGGTTTGCGTAGCAACACCTTCAAATAAATCTAGTAAGTCTGATTGAATACGTGGTAACACCACTTCAGTTTCAGGGTCTCCCATACGAACATTATACTCAACTACAGATGGATTTCCGTTATCATTCATCAATCCGATAAAAATAAACCCTCTATAATCTATTCCGTCTTTTTGTAAACCGTCAATTGTTGGTTTAACGACTAATTTTTCCACTTTTGTTAAAAAATCATCTGTAGCAAAAGGAACAGGAGAAATAGCTCCCATACCGCCTGTATTTAGCCCTGTATCACCTTCTCCAATACGTTTGTAATCTTTAGCAGAAGGTAGAATTTTATAATTCTTTCCGTCCGTTAATACAAAAACAGATAATTCTATTCCTTTTAAAAATTCTTCAATAACTACAGTTGATGAAGCACTTCCAAACTTTTGATTAGAAAGCATTTCTTCTAACTCAGCTTTTGCCTCCTCTAAGTCATTTAAAATTAAAACACCCTTTCCAGCAGCTAATCCGTCCGCTTTCAATACATACGGTGCATCTAAAGTTTCTAAGAATTTTTTTCCTTCAGCTAAAGTATCAGTAGTAAAAGATTGGTAGCGAGCTGTAGGAATGTTGTGTTTTTTCATAAACTGCTTCGAAAAATCTTTACTTCCCTCTAACAAAGCACCGTCTTTTTTAGGTCCAATTACAGGAATGTTTTTTAATTCTTTATCAGCTAAGAAAAAGTCATGAACCCCTTCAACTAAAGGAGCTTCAGGACCTACAACTACCATATTGATATCGTGTTGTAAAACAGTTTCTTTTACCTGTGCAAAATCAGTTGGATTGATTGCAATATTTTTAGCAATTGCATCAGTTCCTGCGTTACCAGGAGCAACAAAAAGATTGTTGATTTTAGTACTTTCTGAAAGTTTTTTAGCAAAGGCGTGTTCTCTACCGCCCGATCCTAAAATTAGAATATTCATTGTTGTGTGTTGTTGTATTGTGAATGCAAATATAAAATAAGAAAAAGAGGGGAGGGATAGAAAATATTAAAAATTCGTCATTGCGAGTCTTTTGGCTGTCGCTTAAGACAGGCTAAAGCGTGGCAATCTTTAAGATGTGAGTTCTTAATAGACAGATTACTTCACTTCGTTCGCAATGACGTATAGTTTTTCTAAAATATTTGCTCTAGTATTTTTTGTGTAATAGCATAAGTTGGTGTTACTCCGCTCATTCCAAGTCCACCAGAAGCAAGTGTTGCACCAGTTTCAAGCGGGTTATCAGAAGCGTAGTAAGCATAGCGTACTTTTACATTTTCTGAAATGTTTCCTCTAATTTTTGAGGCAGATTGAATCGCTTTTTGGTAGTGCGCTCCTTCCATCTCTAGTCCGATTACATCCCAAGTAGAATCATGGAAGAATCGTAATAAATCTTTATTTTGTAATGATGTTCCTAATACAGTAATCATAGCTCCATCAAAAACCTGAACACCAAAACCTTCTAAATCTTCTTTTGATAATTCATTTTTAAATGGATAGTTATCAGCAGTACCTTCAAAAATATGTGAAGAAGGAATCATTATATCTCCTTTACCACCTTCTAAAATACCAGCTTTACCCATAATCGAAACAGATTGAACATCTAGATGAATTTTATCTCCTTTTGTTTTGTATGGCTTTAACAATTCGTCCATAGTTTCAAAAGCTTGCTCACCAAAGGCATAATCCATTACAATAATTACAGGATCTTCTCCAACAGAATTAACTTTGTTAAAAGAATTCGTTTCAAAATCAATTTTTCCAGTATCAATTACCTGAACATTGATGTTGGTTCCTGAAGTGTCTTTAATATAAATTAGCCCGTTTTCTGAAGCATAATTTTTAACGGCAGATTGTAAAGCGCTACTATTGGTATTACTCAATACTTCAAAAAGCTGAAAGTCTTTATGTTTTTTAGCTTCTTTTGGTAAAGCATTTTGGGCATAAATACTATTCATTACACTGTGCATGTTTGCACTAATTATATGAATAGGACGTTCTATTAATCCGTTGTCTAACAACACTTTTTTAATGTTGTTAGCCCATATTTCTCCATAATAATGGTGTCCAATTTCTTCAATTAAAACAGAACTGAATTTTATAGAGCGTTTTTGGTCGTATAAAGCTTCATTAATAGCAAGCTTACCTAACCAATAAATTAGATGGAAAAACCTATTTGGATTCTCTTCTGTTGCAAACGTGTTGTATGCATCATATACTTCATCATAAGTTCTTCCTAAAATATTACCAAGATGTACAACAATTACATCTTTTTTCTCATCGGTAAGTGTTTTATTATGTATTACAATATCTTCTAGTTGTAACCATTCACGAATAAAGCTTTCTCCATTATTAAAAACTACACGGTCTTTAATTTTATGAGATTCAATAAATAAAAATGTCAAGTGTGTAAGAATATCGTAAATTTCAGATCGTCCTCTGGTAATTTCAATATTCATTTGGTTCTTGTCAATACGATAGCAGTTTCTTCTTCTTTTAGGAGGAATAATTGCCTTGAACTTAGAGTTACGATACCCTTCATCAGCAGTTAAATAAATAAACTGACATTCTTCAATTCCTTCAGGTAAACGTTCAATTACGTATACCAGTCCGTTTAATTCAGTTTTATTTTCTGCAATTGAACCATAAATTTCTGGACGTAAAGATAAAAGTGATTTACGTAATGTTTCTCCAGAAACACCCATTGGCTTGTAAAAACCGCGACTAAATAAGTGTCGCATTGAAATGTATAAACGCTCAATAGCATTTGTAGATTCTTGGGCTCTTGTACGTTCTTTTAGGATAGGTTTTGACATATGTTTTTAAAGTACAAATATACAAATTATGTTAAAGAAGCTATTTTTTTAAAATACTGCTATATTTTTTAGGGCTATTTAGCAAGTTAACGGCATTTTTTATAGTTATATCATTTTTAAATAAATGTTTATACACCCCTTCTTTATATGCATAACGCTCAACAATTTCATTTTCAATTTCTTTTGATAAAATATCTTCATTCACCAAAACTTTTGCAACTTTAGCGGCTTTTAGTTGTTGGATAATCGTGTTATATTCTGAAGTAATTTTATTATTGTTTTCTACTGATTTATATGCTTCTTGGAAAAGTTTTTCTTCTTTAGATACAAAAGCGGTGTCTTTACTAAGCAAATATTCTTTAAATTGATTAAAGTTTGTAGATGAGAAAGTATAGTTTTCAGCAGATAAATTAGGGTTCTGATATGTAAAATCAGTTACAAAATTAAAAATAGCTCTTGATTTTAGTAATTCATCTGTTTCTTTTGTTTTTTTAGAAAATTCACTTTCTACATCAGGAGTTACACCACCTCCATCGTATACTTTTCGTCCATTTTGAGTTGTAAACTCATTAAGAGTAATATCCGAAAACTTAGGCACTTTTCCTGTTTTTAAATCTCTATTAGCATAATCTAATTCCTGAATACAACGCCCGCTAGGAGTGTAATATTTAGAAATTGTGATTTTCATTTGTGTTCCGTAACTCAAATCAAAGTAACGTTGCACTAGTCCTTTTCCAAAAGAACGCTCACCCATAATTACAGCTCTGTCATAGTCTTGTAAAGCACCAGAAACAATTTCTGAAGCAGAAGCCGATCGACCGTTTATTAATACTACAATAGGAATTTCAGCATCTAAAGGTTCTCTATTTGTTTTATAAGTTCTACTGTTTTTTTGAGTTTTTCCACGAGTATCTACAACTTTCAAGCCTTTAGGAATAAATAAATTGGTAATGTTTATTGCGTCAAATAAAGAGCCTCCAGGATTGTACCTTAAGTCAAACACTAATTTTTTCATTCCTCTTTTTTTTAGATCGCCAAATGCGTTTACAACACTTTCGGTAGCTTTTTGACTGATAAATCGTGTTAAAACAATATATCCTGTTTCGTTATCAATCATATCATAAAAAGGAACAGGGTCTAAAATAACTTTATCAAGTTTTACAGAAACACTTTTTGTAAGGTTATTCCTTTCTACCTTTAAAGAAAGCTCTTTTCCTGGTACTCCTTTTAGCATTTGAGAGAACTGACTTCTTTCTAAGGTATTTAATTCTTGTCCATTTACATTGGTAATAATATCACCAGCTTTTAAGCCAGCTTTATCAGCCGAAAAACCTTTGTAAACTTCAGAAACTACAATTCCTTTTTTAGTATAAAATGTAGAAATACCAATACCACCATATTCACCTTCACGACGAATACGCGCATCTTCAACATCTTGTTCGTTATAAAAATTGGTATAAGGATCTAAATTTTTAAGCGTGTTTTTTATCGCTTTGTCAGTTAAATCTCCTGGGTTAATTTCATCAATATAATTAATGTTTAACTCTTTAAAAAGGTTGTTGTAAATTTCAATTTGTTTAGCAATCTCAAAAAAACGAGATTGAAAAGAAAAGAAAAGAGAGATTACAATGAGTGAACCAAAAAAAAGGAATTTTTTATTTTTCATTTTGAGTAACTTCTGTAATAAACTGTGTTAATAATTTCTTCATTTTATGCTCTAAATCAGCATATTTCCATTCATCTCTTGCAAGATAAGAAATCATAAACACATACGGTTTATCTACAGTCTCATAAATAGTATGCTTTTCTTTACGGTATGTTTCGCGAAGTAACCGTTTTATACGGTTTCTATCCACGGCTTTTTTAAAGTTACGTTTAGGTACAGAAACTCCAACTTGTGCAGGGAACTTAGAGGTGTGTTCGGTTTGTATATATACCATTCTTAGTGGAAAAACTTTTATCACCTTTCCCTCCTCATATAATCTTCCTATGAGCTTTTTGCTTTTTAAACGCTCCTCTTTTCCTAAAGTAAATCTCATTAGTACAAACATACGCAAACCTGCACTAATAACCATTTTTTTAAGTATTTTTGAAATAATTCTTTTAAGAAACCACATAAAATCAAACCGCGATTAATTTTACACTTCTCTTATACAATTAGTAAAATTAATTTTAAAATATATTTATGAAGTCTGATTTATTTCAAGCCCCAGATTATTATCAAATAGACGATTTATTAACCGATGAACATAAACTTGTTCGAGACACAGCTCGTGAATGGGTTAAGAAAAACTTATCTCCAATTATTGAAGAGTATGCACAACGTGCAGAATTTCCGAAGGAATTAATTAACGGATTGGCAGAAGTGGGAGCTTTCGGATCTTATATTCCTGAAAAGTATGGAGGTGCAGGGTTAGATCAAATTTCTTACGGGTTAATTATGCAAGAGCTAGAAAGGGGTGATAGTGGAGTTCGATCTACTGCTTCAGTACAGTCTTCTCTTGTTATGGGACCTATTTATAACTACGGAACCGAAGCACAAAGACAAAAATACTTACCAAAACTAGCTTCTGGTGAATGGATGGGAAGTTTTGGGTTAACTGAACCAAATCACGGTAGTAACCCTGGAGGAATGGAAACCAAGTTTAAAGACATGGGAGATCATTATTTATTGAATGGAGCAAAAATGTGGATTTCAAATGCGCCAATTTGTAACGTAGCAGTTGTATGGGCAAAAAACGAAGAAGGACGCATTCATGGTTTGATAGTAGAACGTGGTATGGAAGGTTTTTCTACACCAGAAACTCATAACAAATGGTCGTTAAGAGCATCAATTACAGGTGAGTTAATTTTTGATAATGTAAAAGTTCCAAAAGAAAACTTATTGCCAAATAAATCAGGATTAGGAGCACCTTTGTTGTGTCTTGACTCAGCGCGTTATGGTATTGCTTGGGGTGCTATTGGTGCTGCGATGGATTGTTACGATACGGCATTGCGTTATGCGAAAGAACGTACACAATTTGGAAAACCAATAGGTCAATTTCAGTTACAACAAAAAAAACTAGCTGAAATGATTACTGAAATTACCAAAGCACAGTTACTAACATGGCGTTTGGGAGTACTGAAGAACGAAGGTCGTGCAACATCTGCTCAAATATCTATGGCGAAGCGAAATAATGTTGATATGGCATTAAAAATAGCTCGAGAAGCAAGACAAGTGTTAGGAGCAATGGGAATTTCTGGAGAGTACTCAATTATGAGACATGCAATGAATTTAGAAAGTGTAATAACCTATGAAGGAACACATGATGTCCATTTATTAATCACAGGATTAGATATCACAGGATTAAATGCATTTAAATAAAAAAGAAGAAGAAGCACTCAAACGTTAAACCACTAACACATTATTAAAGAGTGCTTCTTCAATCAACTATTAAAACTAAAATTTACCTACTCTTTCTTCTTGCCACCATTAACAAGAATTAAAAGAGCGGTTACTAAACCTATACAAACCAAACCGAAAATAATCATCATAATGGTTCCGTTTGTCCAAGATACCATTGGGATGTTCATTAATTCTACCATTTCTTCTTATACTTTACTGTCTCAAAAATACAAGCATAGTTTAAGTTAAAACATGATTTTTATCAGGGTTTTGAAAAAAATGAAGAGATTTTATAAAATAGATTAGAAAGATATTTCCTTTTTTAATAATGTATCGAAACCGTAAAAACTAGTTTGATTTAAATTCTATCTGTTTAGTATTGTTTAGTTTACGAATGTTTAAGTTTTTTATGTTAAAATGCAGAGTAATTTAAAGATAGATTATCTATATAAAAAATAGTATCCTCTAAGTATCCTGAGTTCGACCAGCCCATTAAATACATTTCGTTCATAAAGTTTTCATCAATACCACCATACATGTTAAGTGCTGTTTCATTACAAACCAGAATATTATTTTTCCATAGTTGCATTACTCCATCAGTAGCATTTTCATTACTTGGAGCTTTAACTCTAGCCATAATGTGAATCCATTTTCCATGATCGTCTTCGGTAATAAAATTAGTTCCTAAGCCCCCTGAAGGTGATATACTTGGTTGCTCGGTTCCATTTCTGTATCTATGTAAGGTTAAATTAGAACCTCCAGTATTATTTGGAGATAATGACCAATTTACCTGAAAACCTGGAGAACGATAATCATTTTTATAAACAGCTAAAAATTTATTATTGCTAGCTGAGTTTTCTTTACGATGGGTATAATTATTAGGAATGTAAAGGTCATATTTTATCCATAACTCTCCAGTATTTGGGTATGATATTCTTTGCTCAGCAAAAGCATCTTCTCCTGATGATCCGCCCTTATAGTAAAACTGAAGAGAATACTCTCCATCTTTCTTTACTTTATTAGAAACAGATGAGTAGGTACTGCTACCGTAGTTAACATTATTTTCTGTTTGAGATAAGTCACCTCTTTCAAAGTCATCAAAAAATAATATATTTTCTGAAGGTTCTTCAATTACCTTAGATTCCTCTTTTGTACAGGATATTAAAAATAGAGAAAGGAAAACAGTTAAAGATAGGAGGCTTTTTTTCATAGTATAATAATTGTTTCGCAGCGTATATTGTTAATGTGTTGATCGTTAAAACGATTATAGATTAGGTCTAGTGTTCAAATTAAAAACCTTATAAGCAAAGAAAGCTAAGAACCTAAGCCACTTTTTAGACTATCAATACTAGTTTGGTTTCTGTCATTCCAATATTGTTTAATTCCTTCTTCACCTTTTTCAATAGCCCAATCATTTAACTGATTTCGTTCTCCATGATATTCGTAAAAAGGAATCGACATTCCGCAAGAGGTTTGCACACTTTCTACAGAAACAATAAATATTTGACGAGTACCTGGAAGTTTAGGAAACAAATTAGCATAATTACTCCACTTATCATGAGTAGGAAGAATTTCTTTTGCTTTTCCATATAGCCTTAGTATGTTTGGAGCACCATCAAAAGCACAAAACATGATAGTTATTCGATTGTCGTTTAGCAAATGCGCTGAGGTTTCGTTTCCGCTACCTGTTACACTTAACCAAGCAACCTTATTTTCGTTAAGCACTCTAAAGGTGTCCATTCCTTTTGGTGAAAGATTAATTCTTCCTTCTTTTGCTGCTGTAGCAACAAAAAACATCTTTTGAGCTTCAATAAATTTTTGAACTCGATTAGTTATTTTGTCGTAAAACTTAGCCATGATTCTTTATTTTTTGAAGTATACTCAATATATCTTAACCTTATAAGTACTGTTTTTAAATCATTAGGGTTATAAATTTCTAATATTTTGTAGCACTCCATGTTTTATTTTCAGAACCAAAATTATAGGTACCCTCCATAGAGTTTTTGGTAATAGTACCTTTAAATTGGTATCCTGTATTTGAATCTTCTGAAGAATCTAAATCATAGTTTAGAGTATTTCCGTCTAATAACCATGTCCCATAAGTTGTATATGTACCAGGAAAATCAGGTTCATCATATACAGTAGTTCCATCTTCATTGAAAGTTACATCTGCATGCCAATAACCATAATATTCATTAGGATTGGTAGGATCATGTATTAATAGGAAGTCCCAAGTAGTACCACCCAAAGAAGATGTCGTATAAGGCACTTCTTCACTATATGCAGTTCCATTAATATTAGTCGCATAAATTTTGAAGTAATAAGTTGTATTTGCTGTTAAATCAGAAATTGTTTCTGAAAAAACATTGGTATTTTCAGTTATTACATTATCATAAATAGTTGGATTTGGGTTTGTACTCCAGCAAATTCCTTGACTGATAATTTCGTTTTCATCAAGCGATTTGACTTCACCGCTAATTTTGATTGTAGTATAAGTAATTTCTAAGTTTTCTTTTGTAGTAGTGTTAATGGCTACTGGCAGATCTTTTTGAAGGGTATCAGTGTCACTACAACTAAAAAACATTAATAAGAAGCTGATAAATAGATGGTTAAGGTAGTTTTTCATGTTTTTCTTACAAAAATGCTCATTTTTTTTGAATAAAAAAACTAATATTTTTTATGATTTTTTTCTTTTAGTCAATCCAATCTTTAGTACGTTCAACAGCTTTTTGCCAAGTACGGTATAGTTTTTCTCTTTTTTCTTTAGGAAAAGAAGGAGTGAAGGTTTTATCTATTTTTCGTTTATTAATAATATCGTTTTGTTGCCAAAAACCAACACAGAAACCCGCTAAATAAGCAGCTCCCATTACGGTGGTTTCAATTTCTTCAGGACGTTCCACATCTACATTTAAGATGTCTGCTTGAAATTGCATCAATAAATTATTAACACAAGCCCCACCATCAACTTTTAAAGAAGAAAGCTGTAGCATACTGTCTTTTTGCATAACGTCTAAAATGTCTTTGGTTTGATAAGCTAATGATTGTAAAGTAGCTTTAATTAAATGGTTTTTTCCAGTATCACGAGTTAAACCGAAAATAGCTCCTCGTGCATACATATCCCAATAAGGAGCTCCTAAGCCAGCAAAAGCAGGAACCACATAAACAGGGTTTACTTCAGTAACTTTCTCAGCAAAAAGCTCACTTTCTTCTGCGCTATTGATAATTTGTAGCCCATCACGTAACCATTGAATTGCAGAACCAGCAACAAAAACACTTCCTTCGAGAGCATAATACACTTTGTTGTTAATTCCCCAAGCAATAGTGGAAATCAAACCATTTTCAGAATATTCTAAGTTTTCACCTGTGTTCATCAACATAAAGCATCCAGTTCCGTAAGTGTTTTTAGCTTCCCCTTTTTTAAAACATGCTTGTCCGAATAAGGCAGATTGTTGATCTCCTGCAATACCTGCAATTGGAATTTGAACTCCATTTAATTTATAATTTCCAAAATGATAAGAAGAAGGTTTTACTTCAGGCAACATTGAAGTTGGAATGTTTAACTCTTTTACTAAAGTTTCATCCCAACACAAGTTTTTTATATCGTATAACATGGTACGCGAAGCGTTGCTATAATCAGTAGCGTGAACTTTGCTATTGGTTAAGTTCCATAAAAGCCAAGAATCAATAGTTCCAAATAACAAATTTCCTTTTTCAGCATCTTCTTGAGCTCCATCTATATTATTTAAAATCCAATGAATTTTAGTAGCTGAAAAATAGCTATCAATTACTAATCCAGTGGTTTTACGAACATAGTTTTCAAGTCCGGTTTCTTTGAGTAATTCACAAGTATTAGCAGTTCGCTTGTCTTGCCAAACAATAGCATTATATATTGGTTTGCCAGTGTTTTTGTTCCAAACAACCGTAGTTTCACGTTGATTGGTAATACCTATTCCCGCTATTTCTGAAGGCAATATTTTAGCTTGTTCAAGAGCTTTATGTAAGGTTTTTAACTGAGTTTGTAAAATTTCGTTGGCATCGTGCTCTACCCAACCAGGTTGAGGAAATATTTGTTGAAACTCTTCTTGAGTTTTTGCAATAATTTCTTCTTCTTTATTAAGAATAACTGTACGACAGCTAGTTGTTCCTTGGTCTAAAGCAATAATATATTTTTGAGTCATTTAGGCATAAAATGATTGAACGCCTAATTTACAATTTTAGTCATATGTAATAAAAAAAACCTTCTAGAACTTCTAGAAGGTTTACACGTTTAAGTTTGGTTAGTTAACTTTTAGTGTCTCAAAGCATATCCGGCTCCTTTACCAAATTCAGCTAATACTGAAAGTAAAGTGTTTAAACCTTTGCTCGTCTTGCGTAGTAGTAATTTTCCCATTTTTAAAATAATTTAATTCCCCTTAAATTAATTGTCATTAAAGAATGAACATGTCAAAGATATGTTGATAATCAGAGGTATAAAACGGGATTTCCGAAGTTAAAAGTGTAATTTTCCGAAAGAGCATAAAAAAAACCTTCTAGAATTTCTAGAAGGTTCATTATTCCCCTTAAATGTCTTTTTTCAATTAATCTTGAAAAGAAGATGTTACAAATGTAAGGAGAGATTAAAGGTTAAAAAAGGGTATTTCCGCAAAAAAAAGTGTGGTTTTCCGCAAAACACAAAAGGAAACCGTTTTCAACAAAAAAGCCTTTAGATATCTAAAGGCTTTTTTTATATTCTCTCTCTTTCAAGATTCTTCCCAACAATGGTTTTTGAATTCTTTTGCGAAAGTATTCTTTGTTTCTAATGTATAAAAAGGGATAACCGTAAAAATAAATGCGTATTTCCGCAAAAGAATCTAATCTATAATTCCTAATTCCTTTGCTTTTAACACAAGGTCTGTATTGTTATTGGCTTGTAGGTCAGTTCTTAGCTTAGATAGCTTACTTTCTATAGAACGGACTTTTATTAATGAACCATCACTTTTTTTAATTAAACCTTCTAGATTAGAAATCTTAGCATGTTTAGGAAGTTCTTTTAAAATTTGAACAGCAATATCATCCATTTGTATTTCTACCAAGGCTCTCTTTAAGAGTTTTTGATGAATTTCATGGGTGTAATATACTTCCCCTTTCAACATTTTTTGAATAGCAAAGGTCAATTCGTCAGTGCTACACTTACCTTTTAAGATATATGCAGAAGGGTTTAAATTATGTATTACATTAAAAATTCTGTTAGTTTCAGAATGCCCTGTAATCACTCCTACTTTAATTGGAATTTCTTCTTTGAGGATAGACTTTATAAAAGACTCGCCACCATCTAAAACAACATTTTTGTTTTGATTGTCAAAACTTAAATCGGTAAAAACAATATGAAATGGATTTTCGCTTAAACTTGATTTTATTTTAGAAAAAGCTTCGTCACATGAATTTGCCGTTTCAATTTCTAAACCATCTATATCTTTCAAATACGAAAGAATTCCTTCAAGAATTAACTGATGGTCATCAACTAAAAGTATTTTTGTTTGTCCAGCCATTTAGGGGTATTTGAATATCGGTTTGGGTTCCTTTACCTACTTCACTATTAATGGTTAACGTTCCGTTTAACTCTTCAATGCGTTCTTGTAGGTTTTGTAAACCAATTCCTTTTTTACTAATGTTGGTATCAAAACCAATACCATCATCAATAATATCCAAATGTACGTATTTTTTATGTACAGAAAAATTGATAATTATCTTACTTGCCTTTGCATATTTTTTACAATTTTGTATGCTTTCTCGAGTACTCAGGTAGAGCAGACGCTTTATAGAATTATCAACAGTAGTCCAATTATAGTTTTGTAATCCATTTAGTTTTATTTTAAAATCAGGTTCAAAATAATCACTCACTAAATTAATAATTTGATTTTTAAAGGAAACTTTATTAAAGCTAACACTACTTAATTGATGTGATAAATTACGTACATTTTCTTTTACAGCATCTAATTTTTGAGCTTCCTCTAATAAATTAGACTTTTCTAACTTACGATGTAGTAAGCGTAAGTCTCCAGCTACTTCATCATGCAAAGACTTAGCTATTTGTTTGCGTTCATGTTCTCTTACTTGTACCTGTTGTAGTTGTGCTTGGTATAATAATTTTTTTCTACGTTGAAAATAGAACATCACACTAAAACCAAATAGTAAAAGACCAATTGCAGCAGCTAACCAACCTATTGTTTTTTGTTGTTTATGATAAAGTATTTCTGCTTGCTTTTGCTGATTTTCTGTTTTTAAAACTACATTTTCTTTTTCTTTCTTATCAGTTTCATACCTGATTTTAGCAAACTGATTTTTTAATCTGCGTTCGTTTTGGAAAAGACTATCGTTTAATGTAATGTACTCTTCTAGGTATTGTTTTGATTTTTCTCCGGTAGTTAATGTTGAAAGATTTTTTAATGCTTCTAACCATTTTTTATTATTATGGGTTTGTTTGGCATATTTTAAAGCTTCGTTAGAATGGTGTTGAGCTTTTTTGGTTTTATTTAAATCTTTGTAATAGTTGGAAATGTTAATATGTAACATGCTCAAATTACTTAAGTCATTTAATTTTTCCCTTATTAATAAGACTTCTTCATACTGTCTAAGTACATTTTCTTTCCTCCCTAAAGAGTAATTGCTAAACGCTAAATTCTCTAATAATAAAGCATATTGAATAGGGAATTTTTCTTTGACACTATCTTGAGATAGACCTTTGTTGAAATAAGTAATTGCTTTTTTATGTTGGTTTTGGTTTTGGTAAAAAAAACCCAGATTATTAATAATATATAAATAACCTCCGTTATTTTTATTTTCTTTATTATGAATTATCGCTTTATTATAGTTGGATAGAGCTTCCTTTTGTTGTCTTAATTCTTCAGAAACAATTCCTAAATTATTATAAACAATTTCTAAATATACGCTAGAGTTAATTGGCTCTAAATACTGTAAGGCTTCAATTAAACTTACTTCACTACCTAAAAAATCTTTTGCTTCTTTTTGTAGAATAGCCAAACTTAATAAGCGTCTCCCAACAGCCAAAGAGTCATTTATTTTTTTAGAGATATCTTTTGAAAGGTGATAGTAGTAAAAGGCACTATCGTTGGTATAAGTAAGTTTACTTTGTAGGGCTTTAAAATGAAAATATTTAGCCAATAAAATAGAATCATTCGTTTTTTGATATAATAAGTCAACCTGTTTGGTAATTGTCTTTAGTAAAGGAAGGTTATTGTCAAAATAAGCTTGTCTTCCCTTTTCTATTAATGTATCTCTTTTAGAAAGGTATTCTTTGTCTTCTTGTGAAAAAAGAAATGAAGAGTAAAGTAGAATTATACAGAGTAAGCTTTTCATAGTTATAAATAAAACCACTACTTTTCAAAAGTAATGGTTCTTAATTTAAGTATAATATCTGTTAGATAAAGAAAGAGTTAAACTTAATCTCCTCCTTGACTTCCCGTTCCTCCTCCTCCAGTTCCTCCAGTATCACTACCTCCTTCAGTAATTTCAGTATCTCCACCAGGGTTTAAACTCATTGCTGTTTCTTTTAAGTACTTGTTTTCCATGTTAAATAGGGTTTTTAATTACAAAATAATACTTGGGGATGGGGGTAATCAAGTGTCTAATGTAGTGGGTTTTTAGGAGAAAGTCAAAAATTTAACATTCTGCTTTTAAAAGAATGAAATCGTCTTTGCGAATCTTTCGACTGTCGCTCAAGACAGGCTAAAGTGAAGCAATCTTTGAATTATGAACTCTAAATAAACAGATTACTTCGTCACTATTGTTCCTCGTAATGACATTACTTTTTCATTTTCGTAAACAAATCCCATAACACGACTCCACAACTTACCGAAATATTAAGCGAATGTTTAGTGCCTAATTGCGGAATTTCAATACAAATATCTGAAGCAGAAACTATCTCCTGCTGCACACCTTTTACTTCATTACCAAATACAACTGCATATTTTTGATCAGTTTCAGGAGTAAAAGTATCTAACATCGTGCTATTTTCTGCTTGTTCTATGGATAGGACTTTTACATTTTCTGCTTGTAGTTTTTCAACTAAATCCATGGTGTTTTCAACATATTCCCAATCTACAGATTCGGTAGCACCTAAAGCAGTTTTATGAATTTCTTTGTTAGGTGGAGTTGCTGTAATACCGCACAAATAAATTTTTTCAATTAAAAAAGCATCTGAAGTTCTAAAAACAGAACCTACGTTATTCAGACTACGTATATTATCTAATACTACTATAATAGGAGTTTTGTTTGTTTGTTTAAACTCTTCAACTGTTTTCCTGCCTAGTTCGCTGTTTTTTAATTTTCTCATAAAGTGGTTTTCAGGTTCAAAAGTTTAAAGTTGTGGATAACTTGAAACAAAAGAAACTCTAAACTTTTCTATCTTCGCAAAACTAACCCAAAAAATCTAGAAATTTGGCAAAAACAAAGGCAAAAAAGGTAACTCCATTAATGCAACAGTATAACGGAATTAAAGCAAAATATCCGGATGCGATGTTATTATTTAGAGTAGGCGATTTTTATGAAACCTTTGGAGAAGATGCTATAAAAGCATCCAAAGTTTTAGGTATTATTTTAACCAAAAGAGGAAGTGGTAGTGAGAGTGAAACAGCGTTGGCTGGTTTTCCGCACCATTCCTTAAATACTTATTTGCCAAAGTTAGTAAAATCTGGATTGCGTGTTGCTATTTGCGATCAGTTGGAAGATCCAAAAATGACTAAAAAGATTGTAAAACGTGGAGTAACGGAGTTGGTAACTCCTGGAGTTGCGTTGAATGATGAAGTATTACAATCAAAGTCTAATAACTTTTTAGCAGCAGTTCATTTTGGGAAAAAGCTATTGGGAGTTTCGTTTTTAGATGTGTCAACTGGGGAATTTCTCATCGCACAAGGAAATGAAGAATATATAGATAAACTTTTACAAAACTTTACACCTAGTGAAGTTTTGGTTGAAAAGAAACATAAGCAACGATTTTTAGAAGCTTTTACCAATCGTTTTCATGCATTTTATTTGGATGATTGGGTGTTTCAAAAAGATTATGGAGATGAATTGCTTCGAAATCACTTTAAGGTAAAAACATTAAAAGGATTTGGAGTTGAAGAGTTAGAATATGGAATTGTGGCTGGGGGTGCAGCAATGTACTACTTATCGGAAACACAACATAACAAAATAGAGCACATACAATCTATTAGCAGAATTGCGGAAGATAATTATGTGTGGATGGATCGCTTTACCGTAAAAAACTTAGAATTATACGGCGGAAATTCGGTGAACTCAGTTTCGTTATTGGATGTGATTGATAAAACGATTTCTCCTATGGGAGGACGTTTATTAAAACGTTGGTTAGCGCTTCCATTAAAAGATTTATCCCAAATTCAACAGCGACATGAGTTAGTAAAATTTTTAATTGATGACGATACTTTTTCTGAAACAGTAACCTACCAGTTAAAACAAATTTCTGATATCGAACGATTGATATCGAAAGTTGCTACGGGTAAGGTTTCTCCAAGAGAAGTAATTTTGTTGAAAAATTCGTTAAAAGCAATTCTTCCTATAAAAGAATCTGCAGAAAAAAGTAATAATAAAGCAGTTCAAGAAATAGGAAAACAATTGCACGATTGCAAAACGCTGATTGATAAAATTATTGAGACAGTTTTAGAAGAAGCTCCTGTAAATATTAATAAAGGAAATGCTATTGCAAATGGAGTTTCAGAAGAACTGGATGAATTACGTAACATTTCAAACTCTGGAAAAGAGTATTTAGATACGATGCTAGCTCGCGAAACAGAACGAACAGGAATTCCGAGTTTAAAAATTGCTTTTAATAATGTTTTCGGATATTATATTGAAGTTAGAAATACACACAAAGATAAAGTTCCTGAAGAGTGGATTCGTAAGCAAACCTTAGTGAATGCAGAACGTTACATTACCGAAGAGTTAAAAGAATACGAAGCTAAAATTTTAGGAGCAGAAGAGAAGATTCAGCAGTTAGAAACAGAGATTTTTGCCAAGTTAGTACAGTATATTATTGGTTTTGTACAACCTGTACAACAAAATGCACAAAATGTAGCTAAGATTGATACTTTACAATCTTTCGCAACCTTAGCTACCGAGAATAATTATGTGCGTCCGTTAATGGATGACAGTACCGATATTGAAATAAAAAATGGTCGTCACCCAGTTATTGAAAAACAATTACCAATTGGTGAAGAATACATAGCCAATGATGTTGTCTTGAACCGTAATCAGCAACAAATTATTATGATTACAGGTCCGAACATGTCTGGTAAATCAGCAATTTTACGTCAAACAGCCTTGATTGTGTTATTAGCACAAATGGGAAGTTATGTTCCCGCACAAAATGCTCGCATTGGTATGGTGGATAAGATATTTACCAGAGTAGGAGCTAGCGACAATATTTCGATGGGAGAATCTACATTTATGGTAGAAATGAACGAAACAGCTTCTATTTTGAATAACATTTCTGACCGTAGTTTGGTATTGTTAGATGAAATTGGAAGAGGAACGTCTACCTACGACGGAATTTCTATTGCTTGGGCGATTTCGGAATATTTACACGAACATCCTTCGAAAGCAAAAACGTTATTTGCAACACACTATCACGAGCTGAACGAAATGACCTCGACATTTGAGCGTATTAAGAACTTTAATGTATCGGTAAAAGAGTTAGATAATAGCATTATTTTCTTGCGTAAATTGGTAAAAGGAGGAAGCGATCATAGTTTTGGTATTCATGTAGCAAAATTAGCGGGAATGCCAAGTATGGTAATTCATAGAGCAAACAAAATTCTAAAAGAGTTAGAAGACTCACATTCATACAAAGAGGTTAAAGAAACCTTGAAAGAAGCACAGCACGAAGATATGCAAATGAGCTTTTTTCAGTTAGACGATCCGTTGTTAGAAGATATTAGAGAAGAAATTTTAACTACAAATATAGACACGTTAACACCGATTGAAGCGCTCATGAAGCTGAACGAAATTAAACGAATGTTGACGAAAAAGTAAAAGTATTGCAACACGACATTAGCTTTAAACATATAAACAAACTAGCAATGCCTGCACTAATTGCAGGAGTAGCAGAGCCTTTACTTTCTACTACAGATTTAGCTATTGTAGGTAATATAGAGTACAACGCTACTGAAAGTATTGCTGCTATTGGTATTGTAGGTGCTTTTTTATCGATGCTAATTTGGGTTTTTGGGCAAACACGCAGCGGAATTTCTTCTATCGTTTCACAATATTTAGGAGCTGATAAACTTGATGAAATAAAAAACTTACCAGCACAAGCTATTGTTATTGTGTTAGGCGTAAGTGCGCTTATTTTAGGAATTAGTTATCCGTTTGCAAAGGAAATTTTTGAATTATACAATGCTTCTGGAACCATTTTAGATTATTCTGTTGAGTATTATAAAATCCGTGTTTTTGGGTTCCCGTTTACGCTTTTTACCATCGCTATTTTTGGTACATTTAGAGGTTTACAAAATACCTATTACCCGATGGTAATTGCACTCATTGGAACGTTTGTTAATATTGTACTAGACGTTGTTTTGGTTTACGGAGTAGAAGGTTTTATTCCTGCTATGCATATTCAAGGAGCAGCCTATGCGAGTGTTATTGCACAAGTTACGATGGCAATAATCTCTGCTGTATTATTATTAAAAAAGACAGATATTTCATTAAAATTCAGCTTACCATTTAACACTGAAATTCCAAAATTCATAGTAATGGTGTTGAATCTTTTCGTAAGAACTATAGCACTAAATGTTGCATTGTACTTTGGAACTTCTTACGCTACTGACTATGGAGATGCCTACATTGCAGCCTATACCATCGGATTCAATTTATGGCTTACAGGCGCTTTTATGATTGATGGATATTCTTCTGCAGGAAATATTTTATCAGGTAAATTATTGGGTGCTAAAGCTTATAAAACATTGGTAATTTTAGGAAATAGATTAATTAAATACGGATTCCTTTTCGGATTATTATTAGCTGTTGTGGGGTTTGTTTTATATCAATTTATAGGAGAAGTATTCACTAAAGAACCAGAGGTTTTAGAACAGTTTTACAATACTTTTTGGGTTATTTTAATCATGCAACCTATATGTTCAATCGCTTTTATTTATGACGGAATGTTCAAAGGAATGGGAGAAATGAAATTTCTACGAAATGTTTTGTTATTAGCAACAGGATTAGTGTTTGTTCCTACATTATTATATTTTGACTCTCTTGGGTATAAACTCTATGCTATTTGGATAGCTTTTTTCTTGTGGATGATTGCGAGAGGAACTCCATTAATTGTTAAGTTTAGAAGAAAGTTTTTACCCCTAGCTCAAAAAATGTAATTTTGAAGAAACAAGAAAAACAAATGACTACAACTAGAGAAAACGGAAGTTTATACACCTACATAGAAAACAAGATTGCAACGGTAGAATTTGGACACCCAGCAAGTAACTCTTTTCCAAGTGTATTGTTAGAACGTTTAGCTAATGAATTTGATAAACTTTCAACGAATGATGAGGTGTCGGTAATTGTATTAAAATCAGAAGGAGAGCGAGCTTTCTGTGCTGGTGCATCTTTTGACGAATTGGTAGCGATTGATAATTTAGAAGACGGGAAAGCTTTTTTCTCGGGATTTGCGAATGTAATTAATGCGATGCGTCGTTGTTCAAAACTAATTGTTGGAAGAATTCAAGGAAAAACAGTTGGAGGTGGAGTTGGTTTAGCAGCAGCTTGTGATTATGTATTAGCCACAGAGCACGCTTCTATTAAACTTTCTGAATTTACAATAGGTATTGGTCCGTTTGTAATTGCGCCAGCCGTAGAACGCAAAATAAGCGTTAGTGGATTAGCAGAATTAACCTTAGATGCTACCAGTTGGAAAAGTGCATATTGGGCAAAAGAAAAAGGCTTGTACGCCCGTGTTTTTGAAACACAAAGTGAATTAGATAAAGAAGTTGAGATTTTATCAGAAAAACTAGCTTCATACAATCCTGAAGCATTAGCAGAGATGAAAAAAGCTTTATGGAAAGGAACCGAGTATTGGGAAGAGCTGTTAATAGAAAGAGCTGAGACATCAGGTAAGTTAGTTTTGTCTGAGTTTACTAAAAAGGCATTAGAAAAATTTAAGAAATAAGAATGTTTTTAATTCAAGAAGAAAAAAGTTCTACAGCCTATAAAGCAGGATATGAAGTAGGACAATGGATAGCACATAATCCTATATTAGCGGTATTTATAGGTGCTGTAGTTTCAGTAGGTTTTGTGTGGATTTTAACAAAAGTTGTAAAGCAAATTCGTACTTTTGGCGAATAAAACAAGTATTAAAATGGGAAATTCTTTCTTCGCTATTTTAGCAGCAGGTGTTGCAGTTATTTATTTTTTTAATAAATATAGAGCTAACAAAAGGTTTAAAAGAAAATAAGAGTCACCAGAACAAACGTAGAGAAATAACCTTTAAAAAGGCTATTTTATCGCTTCTTTATAAATAGAAAATTTATGAGTAAGATTCGAATTACCAAACAGTTCACTTTTGAAACTGGGCATGCGCTGTATGGTTATGACGGAAAGTGTAAAAATGTTCACGGACATAGTTATAAGCTTTCTGTTACTGTGATTGGTTCTCCAATTACAGATACAAATAATGTTAAATACGGTATGGTAATTGACTTTGGAGATCTAAAAAAGATTGTAAAAGAAGATATTGTTGATGTATTTGATCATGCTACAGTGTTTAACAAAAACACACCTCATGTTGAGTTGGCACAGGAGCTAAAAAATAGAGGACATCATGTGATTCTAGTAGATTATCAGCCAACAAGTGAAATGATGGTGATTGATTTTGCTAAGAAAATTCAAAGCAGACTTCCTGAAAACATCAAACTGCATGGCATTAAATTACAGGAAACAGATACTAGTTTTGCTGAGTGGTATGCTTCTGATAATTAATTTTTTTAATGAGTTAACGGTGTAAAGTTTAATTATTTTCCGTTAAACTCATTCATGGTATTAGCTAAACCAGCTGTAATAAAAGAGGTAACCGCTTTTACAGAAAAAGGGATGCGTTCAATCATTGCACTTTCCTCGTCAGCATTCCATTCTCCTAAAACATAATCTACTTGACGACCTTTACTATATTCAGCTCCTACACCAAAGCGAAAACGTGGGTAAGCACCTGTGTTAAATTTATCTTGAATATCTTTTAGTCCGTTGTGCCCTCCAGAACTTCCTTTTCCTTTGATACGAATCTTTCCGAAATCAATATTTAAGTCGTCGGTAATAATTAATAAGTTTTCAACCTGAATGTTTTCTTTTTGCATCCAGTATTTAACCGCTTTTCCACTTAAGTTCATATAAGTACTCGGTTTTAAAACGATAACTGTCTTACCTTTTATTTTAAGTTTAGCTACATCACCTAACTTTTCAGATTCAAAAGAGCCTTCATGTTCTTTTACGAAAGCATCTACTATTTTAAAGCCAATATTATGACGTGTATTGTCATATTTTTCACCAATATTACCTAAACCTACTATTAAAAATTTCTTCATTGTATCGTCTTCTGTAGCTATTGAATGTGTTTTAGAAAAACCAAATAATCTTTTCCAAAGAGTATTAAAAATCATACGTCAAAAATAAAAAAAAGCGCTACACTCGGTAACGCTTTTGTATGATTATAGTTTTGTGGTCTATGCTTCTGCTTCAGAAGCTGCTTTAGCAGCATTACGAGACATACGAACTTGAGCAACTACTGTGTTGTCTGGGTGTAAGAAAGTATATTTATCATTCTTTAACTCAGTAACATATAGTTTATTACCAATTTCTAACTCAGTAATATCAGCTTCGATAAAATCTGGTAAGTTAGCAGGTAATGCTTTTACTTTTAATTTACGTAAGTTGTGACGTAAAGCACCCCCTACCATAACACCTTTAGAAGATCCTACTAAACGCACAGGAATATCCATAGTTACAGCCTTATCTTCAAATAATTGGTAGAAGTCTACGTGTAAAATGCTATCATGTACTGGGTGGAACTGTATATCTTGTAACACAGCATTATATGTTACACCATCTAATTCAATCGTAGCAGTAAATACGTCTGGAGTATATACTAATGGCTTGAACGATTTTTCGTCAGCTGAAAAGTGAACAGGCTTGTCTCCTCCGTATAATACGCAAGGAACCTTTCCAGCATTACGTAAGGCTTTGGTTGCTTTTTTACCTACGCTTTCTCTTTGAGATCCTTTGATTGTAATTGATTTCATTACTTTGTTTATTAAGTTTATTTACATTAAAAATTGATCGCTAATAGATGTGTTGTCTTGAACTTTATGCATCACATCAGCGAACAAAGCGGCGCAAGATACAACTTTTATTTTAGAAATGTTCTTTTTTAAAGGGATTGTATCTGAAACGATTAGCTCTGTTAATTGCGAGTTTTGAATTCTTTCATAAGCATTACCAGAAAGAATTGGGTGTGTACAAATAGCGCGTACACTTTTGGCACCACGCTCCATCATTAAATCAGCTGCTTTGGTGAGTGTTCCTCCAGTATCTATCATGTCATCTACAAGAATAACATTCTTACCTTCTACTTCACCAATTAACTCCATATGAGAAATTACATTGGCTTTTTGACGTTGTTTATAGCAAATAACAACATCACTTTCTAAGTATTTAGAATAGGCATAAGCTCTTTTAGACCCTCCCATATCAGGTGAAGCGATAGTTAAGTTATCTAACTTTAAACTTTTAACGTATGGTAAAAAGATGGTAGATGCGAATAAATGATCTACTGGTTTTTCAAAGAAGCCTTGAATTTGATCAGCATGTAAATCCATGGTCATAATTCTAGTGGCTCCAGCAGTTTCTAACAATTTAGCTACTAGTTTAGCTCCAATTGCCACACGGGGCTTGTCTTTTCTGTCTTGGCGAGCCCAACCAAAATAAGGCATTACAGCAGTAATATGTCTTGCAGAAGCACGTTTAGCAGCATCACACATTAATAACATTTCCATTAAGTTATCAGTAGAAGGAAAAGTTGATCCTACAATGAAAACTCTTCGCCCTCTAATTGATTCTTCAAAAGCAGGTTGAAATTCACCATCACTAAAATGTGTAGTAATTACATTTCCTAGTTTGGTACCGTAGGCATTGGCAATTTCTTCTGCTAGTTCGACACTTTGAGAACATGCAAAGATTTTTGGGCTTAATTGATTTGTAGCCATTTACAAAAAGATATTTTTAGTTAGTGTTGTTGTTGAGGCAAAAATAAAACTATTTTAAGAGTTTAAAAGATATTTTAAATGAAATATTTTATAGATTTGCACTCTCCAAAAGCCAAAGTGGTGGAATTGGTAGACACGTCGGATTCAAAATCCGATGCTCGCAAGGGCGTGTGGGTTCGAGTCCCACCTTTGGTACTAAAAATCAATTATATAAGTGTTAGTCAGCATTTTTGTAATTGGTTTTTTTTATGACTTTTTTGTAATAACAGGTACTTTTAAAGGTACTCTTTTTTATTTTAAAACTTAGTTTAAATACTTTAATTGTAGTAAATTATCTTCTTCTTGAACGTTTTATATCTACAATATTAAATATTCCTGTTAAGTCATTCATGTAAACTGTCTGGTCTTCATAGTAGGGATTAAGACTTTTCAGTATTAGTTTACCACTTGAAACATCATGTTCAATAATTCTTTTTACTAAAATTCCTTCGGTTTTATGAACAATGATAAAATCCCATTTATGAATGTGTAGTTTACTTGTCCAGTACTCATTTCTTACTTCTCTCCCCAAAAGTAAATCACCTTCCAGTATACTTTCTCTTGGGCTATCACACTCCATACTATCACCAACAACTTCAAATGTAAGATAGTTTCCCTTATATTCTCTATCCACTTCCCATGGGATTTTAGGTAGTTCTTCTATATATTCGTCGTCTTCCCAACCAGATAAAAAACCAGCTCTAGCCCTTTTACTTATTAATGGAACTAATTTAAACTGTCCATATTCTATCCATTTTGCATCAGTACTGTTTACTTCCATTTTACCTGTCTCAGCTATCAACCATGATAAGCTTAAATCTTTATAAACATCTGTAATTGTTGCTAAAAAGGTATCAGAAATTGAGCTATTTAATTTGTCAGAATCAAGAAAACCTCTTTTAATACCAGTATCTCTGTAAAATTTAGCTTTACTAATACCTTTAGTATCAAGATAATGCTTTAATCTTTGTTTTGAAGAAGCGAAAATCATCGTTATAAATCTTAAATAAGCGAAAATCATCGTTATATTTGCGCTCTGAATTTCGACGAATTTACAAAAAAATGGTATAAATGCGTGGAAATTCGTCATTTAATTAATATATGCTACAAAATAACTTGACATTAACGATGCAGCACTTCGGAAAACTAACGGCTTCCGAAAGAGAGTTGTTTTTGTCTGTTATTGTAAATGATAATGTAAAACCAAAAGAAAAGCCTACAAAAAAGAATGAAAAGCATAAATACGATGAAGAATATTTTTATCAATTGTTGAAGAAAAAGCATAATGAAGAAGTAAGACAGCGATTAAAAAAACGCAAAAAGCGCAAAGACACCACAGCGATAAGTAAGCACTTATTGTAAGTAGCTCACAACATTCAGGTTGTGGGTTACTTTTTTAAAGCAAAAAACGGTTAGCTGTCACTAACCGTTTAAAAAATTGCTATGAAAAAGAAAAAAATTCTGCAAGGACGCAGAACCTTTTAAGAACCTCAAAGATATGAAAAAAAGTAATGTATCGCTCACAGCGATAGGATTGTACAATCAAAAAGTACATGAGCATTTACGTAATAAAACGTTGGATGCCATCACCCAACTAACCATTAAGCTATTTAAAGACAATGCGCAGCGCAATAAGTTAAACGATGCGCAATACAACAAAGCTGTAGAGAAATTTAATACCCAACACGGTTATTTACTTTTAAAAAAGGGAAAAGACTATGAAAAAGCGACAAGTAAACACTACAACTATATCAACTATCCCTTTTTAGATAGAAGTGCTATGAAAAGTACGATGGATAACTACCGTCAATATGTACATAACTATAATCAACAAGTTACTATATACAACAAAACCGTAGCCGAGTATAACAAAACGGTTATAGTTCCTAGTACCCCAAGACTAGCCCAACAAGTTGCAGACTTTACAAAGAAACACCGTAGTGAATTTACAATTCACTACAACAAAGCTGTAGCAAAATTCAATGCGCAAAAAAACGCAAACTATATCGCAAAAAAGCGCAAACCAACCATCAAGTACACCACCGAGCTTTTATTTAATGTCTTGGTAGGCTTTTACATCGCCCAATTAAAACAACGCAATTCATATCTCTTAGAAATGAATCGTCCAACCACTGTATTAAAAAATGCCTTACCAAAGCTAACCATAGACCACCGCAAATTAGCAACACATACTATTGCAGAGATACCAAGGCTTGCTATTTGCAAAAAAACAGCGCAAAATCACATCAAACGCCTTAGAGAAGCCAACATCTTAATCAACTATACATATACCAACCAATACAAACCCATAACGGTTAATTTTCACCCTGAAATTCTAACAATTTTAGACGGAAATCCTCCAAAACCCAAAAGAATTGAAAACCAATTTTTTAAACAGAAGAACTGGAAAGAATTACCAGATAATAATGATACTACTAGAACCTTTTTATTAAAAGAAAAAGAAATAAAAGACTGTGTAAATAACACAGGGTTTCAAAAGGAAGAATTTACATGTCCTGCGGACGGCTTCTACAAGAACACCACAGTGATAAGCAAGAAAACAACCACTCGCCCGTGCCAAACTTCCAAAGCAGTCAAAGCCCTGTTGCCTGATTTTTTAAAGCAAGAAAAACCAAGCCAAGGCACAAACAGTCCGCTTACGCATAATTTTTTAGCTCGATTGCAAGACGATAGAGAACTAGCCCAAGAACTGGCAGACGGTGTGTATGACAGTTACAAAGGATTGCGTTATGACTATTTGCAAAAAATAGAACTCTACGCCAATGTAACGACTGAAGAATTTAAGGCAATTTTACTACAAGATTGTATCAAAACATCTGCAAAACTGTGGAAACAACACAATGTCTATGTAGGCGAATGGAAAAAAGCCATCAATTACCTAAACAACGAATTGTTTACAAACATCACTCAAAAGACAACCCTAATTCAAAAGCTCAAAGAATACCGTTGGAAACTAGAGTTTGCCCGCAAGTGGTTTATCAAATCACAAGTAACCGCATTGTATCCCTCGTTATACTTTGATAAAACACGTACCCAATCCCATGAAATAGGCTTTTTTGGACTACACAAAGTATGGAAAACCCATGTGAAGTATCAGGAAAAAAACAAACAAAAAAAAGCGCAACAACAAACGCAAGAAAGCGCAAAGCGACCTATCAAAAGAAAATTACAACAGCTATCAAGAAATATGAAAAGGGTAATTATACGGCAAAACAGCTATATACCTATGTACAAACCAACCTACCACATAGCTATCTGTCAGCATTGCCCACTATGATACACTATAACAATCAAAACAGAATCTAAAAAATGAGCAAAAAAGAAAACCGATGCCATTGCGGAACAGAACACAAAATCACCTGTCCAAAATGTAGCAAGCTAAAAATGGTTATCCTCTTAAAAAATGGGAATAGTCATTTAAAGTATAAAACAAGCCATACCACCTATGCAAACCCCGTTTGGTATAACCATTTGAGTAAAAACAATAAAACTATAAACACCTTAATCAATAGCATGTACAAACGGTTTCAAAAATCAAAATATGTAGGCGCTACCAATAAGCTTATGTTTTTTGACAACCAAACCAAACAACATATCATGACAATAGTAACCGCATAAAAAGAACAACAAAGCATCAACCAACACAGAAAAAGGGTTTGTAGTATGAGACTGAAACTCTGAAACCCCGAAATACCCATTAAGCTCGCCAGTAAATCAGTCTATCGTTGGGAGATCAGAATTAGATAAAAAATAAGCAATGAACAGTTATCAAAAATGGTGTGAACTCCAAGAAGAAAAGCAGTATTGGAAGACGCAAGAAAAACGCAATAAAGCGCAAGGAAACGCAAAAAGAGAAGTACAATTAAAAAGAGAACATGAAAATACAACAATCAGCAAATGGTAATATAGTAATCACAGGAACATCAGGAGCGATAGAACATATTTTACCCACAATAGCTATCCATAAGCACCCGAGATACCCTAACGAAGCAATACTAATTACTCACAATACCAATTACAAAGACGAAGAACAAGGCATTACCATGCTCGCAAGAAACGTAACCAATGTAAACGATACGAGATTTTATGGAAATGCACACAGTCTAAAAAGTATGTTAGAAAACGAATTAGTATTACAAGGAGGAACAACGGAAGCTCCACCTAAAACCAAAGAGCAAGACCCGATGTATGTCGCTTACTTGCAAGCCAACACTTACGAAAAGCTGTTAAGTTTTGTTAAAGAGCATCAAGACAATATCGGAGGAAAAAAACACCATGAAGACGGTAGAATAAGCGAAGAAGAATTTTTTTGTCAGTTTGAAACATTTATCATTCGAGTAACCCTGCGTTACTATTACAAGCTAGACAACCAGAGCCTTATCAATTACATTCTAATGTCAGGAAGCACCAGTTACGTACACGAACCCAAAAAGGTATATGTGTATGATGGCAATAATACCATTACAGGGTATGTCTATGAGAAAGCCTATTAGCAGTAAACACACGAATAATGACCGCTATTTACAGTAAAAAGAAACTATTTGAGAAATACTATTACCTACCAGAGAGAGAAATGCGTGTAACGATTAATGAGATTATCGCAGAGATACGCCATTTACCTTTTGAGGTTGCCAAACATAAAAAGAAATTACGCCCAAGTGAGGTACGACGATTTTTAGAAGTATATGATTTAGTATAGAAAAGAGGAAGTTTTAATCACTTCCTCTTTTCTGTTTAAAAACCTAATAATGTCATTGTATAAATAAATGTTTTACTACAAACTTTATATTTTGAAGTATTACCCATAAAAAAGCGATAAAACCTATAACATAAAAGAAAAACGAAAAGTAAATTAATTTTCTATTACTATATTTTACTACTCTATATAAATCATTAAAATAATTTTTTCTCTCCTCTTGATATTTTATGTTAGGTTCATAACCTATTATTTTCTCAACTTCCTTATAGTCGGTTTCTTTTAATCCTCTATGATATGTTTCGATTTCAATTTTTTCTTTTCTTTTGTTTTCTATATATGGCTTTTCAAGAAATAGAAATCTACTAAAAATTGATATATCGAATCTTTTTCTTGTTTCTTCTAAATAACTATCGGATTCTCCAGCATTTAAAAACTCTCCATAATTCTTATAGTTTTTTATAAGTTCTGGACAAAATAACTGATAAATTATCGAACCCACAGCGATAAAAATAGCTCCAAAATAAAACAGATACCAACTAAAAGGAAGTTTTATATTTAATTCTAAATGAGAGCCAAATACCAATAATTGTAAAGGACTTTCAATCTCATCTAACACCTTTACTAAAATAGGAACAACTACAAGATAATAATAACTGCTCTTACTAATCTTTAACTTTCCCAAAGAATTAATCAACACCCAAGAAAGTGAGTTAACTATCTCTTTAATTTGATTTTTCTTATCTACTTTTTCTGTCATAACTCATTTATTTAAAAATATTTACAGAAAGAAAAGGTTTTTTTATGATTATTCCTACTCATCTTTTTTATCCCCTTCTTGAAACCTCTCATTAATAGATTCATATAAAGATTTTTGTTTGTCTTTAACAAAGTTTTTAACTCTTTCTTTTACAAAAAGAAGGCTACTCAGCTTTTCTTCAATTTCATCTTTCATTACCATATTAGATGGAACTTTGTTTTGTAATAGTTCTTCTATTTCAAAAGCTTCTTTTTTCGTGGTTAAATTGAAAGTTTTACAAATATAATTGATGAAGTCAACCATTTCATACCCCTCACTTCTATCCAACCTATCTTTATCAGGTTTTCCTGTTATTTTTGGATTGTCGCCATCTTCTATAGTCCATTTGTACTCATAAGTACTTTTTAATAAGTCACTTTTTTTAATTACTTCCATAGTTTTTCTTGTTTTAAATTAAAAGACTTTAAAGATACAAAAGCGAGTATTATTATTTTACGGAAACAAGTAAACCTTTAAAATACGCTTCCATAAAATTAAGAGACTTTTAAAAAAGTATAAAATCATTGTATCTTTACAAAGAGCATTACTATGACTAAAAAAAGATGAAAGAGAAAATAGAAAACATTACAAAGTTCATTCCTATTATTTACCCTATAGCTATCTTTTTAGGGTACTATAACTACTATATTTACTATGGTTTTTTTAATATAGAAATATTTCACTATCTCAATATATCGGAACTACTCTTTTCTTTTGTTTCTATGGTTATTCCCTTATTTATAACCCTTTTTCTAGGATTATGCTACATGATTTTTATAGCTATTCTTCCAAGAGATGATTCAGATAAAACGAATAAAGAAAAATCTTTTGACGATTCACATTTAACACCAGCCGAGAAAAGACTTAGAAGAATACAATCAAATAAGAAAGTAAATATTAACCTAATTTTTAATGAATCACATCAAAAATCATTAAGGTCTTTAATTTTATTTTTACATAAACTAAGAAAAGGTAGCTGTAGAAGAGCTTTTGCTCATTTTTCAGAATTATTATCTTTTTTTATCAGCTTGTTAATCAAAATATTATTATGGTTGTTTTTTGTTGTTTTCTCATCTATTATTTTCGATTTATTGTTTTCTCCATTTGATGGTGCATTTAAGGAATATAGACCATTTTTAACATCAGGGGTATCAACAATTTTATGCTTGATAATATGGATTAGTATTGTTTATACAATTATTTATCGTTTTAGTAACAAAAGAGTAATTAATTTTATACATGTCATTTTATTAATAATGACTGTTCTATTCTCACTCACTTATTACCAAAAGACACTTATTGAAAAAACAATACACCATGAGACAAGTGATGTCAAGTTTAATTATAAAAATAAACCGATTGAAAGTCATTCTGAACTTGTTTTTCTAGGTAAAACTTCTGATTTTATTTTTCTTAGAGATTTAAAACAAGAAACCAATTTTATTTTCCCAATAAAAGATATTACCCATCTTGAGATTAAAAAGTTGAGAAAAGAAGACGAAAAAATATGTAAAGAAGAGAAATAAGTATAATTTTTCCACACAGTTGCTAAAAATGAAAAAGTCAACCCAAAAGATAGAAAACGCTAAAGATTTTGAAAAAGAATTACAGGTTATAGATAAGCTGACCTCTTTTAATAAGCACAAAGCTCACTTAGTAGATAATGAATCAATACCAGCAGTTTTATCAAGAGAATTAGGTGGTTTTAAACTAGAAGTGAAAGAAAGGATTGAAGAAGAAATAGACGAAGGTTCTATTGATTTACCCTTTAAGGTTGATAATGTTTTTTATGAAACAAAAACAACAGGTAGCGTTTCGAATAGTACAAATATAAGAGTAGGTGAATCGGTAGATTTTCAAACAAAGTTCGAACTAAAAGAATTTTACTCAAAAGAGTTTTGTAAAGAGAGTACTTATAAGGCATTCTACGAAGTTGATGTAAATGAGATTAAAACATTTCATAGAGAATTTGAAACCGTTTCTTATCAAATTGAAGAAGAAAAGTACTCTTATAATTGTTTACGTATTAAATTACAAGGAAAAACGTATGATGTTATACAATTTAAAGATGAAACAAAAGGATATTATATTTTTGAATGCTTAGAAGAACAGAGCTATGATGAATTTTCAAAGTCTTGTTTTTCCATTCAGCAAGCAATAGGTTTCATTAGTAGCTTTATGGTAGGAGGGGAAAAATTCGTGTTTGATGATAGAGGAAATGTTTATTACTCTAACTATATCAGACCCTCAATAAAAGGAATGTATATCCCTATTGTAACAAATCCATATAAAAAGGATTTTGATAAAGCAGTTGCAGATGAATGGTATCAAAAACTGACAAGAATTTCGTTAAAAACATTATCAAACTTAACTCATAAAATTCATAATGAACCTGAGTTTTCAATAGCTATTTTAGTCATATTGGAAGTTACTTCATTAAAGTCATTATTGGTAATTCCAAGTTCTTTTGCTGTGATTATTGAACAATTATCAAAGCATTTGGGTGTAGAAGAAACAGGAACAGAGAGACCTATAAAAGATGATGAACTCAAAAATAAAATACTAAAAGAACTTCACAAGGTTATTGATGATAAAGCTACTAACTTAACAGATGAAAGTATTTTAAAAATAAAAAGACGATTAAATGAGTTTAATAAACCTGTCAACAAAAAACGCCTAACCAATAGCGAGAAATTAACTCGTCCATTTGAGCAATTAGGAATAAAATTAACACTGCACGATATTAATATAATCGAACATCGTAACGATCTATTACATGGGAATATTTTACTCAAAACCCAAGAGGAAAAAGATGAAAATACAATTGATATTTATATGATGTATGTTTCTGCAAAACTATTTACTTTGATTAGTAAATTACTATTGAAAAGCGTAGGATATGATGGGTATGTATATAATCAAGCAAAGCATTTAGAAAAGTATCTTAAGATGACAACTGAAGAAGAATATTTTGAGAAAATTTAAAACATTGTAAACCCTCTCAAATCTAACCAAACCCTCCCAAAAGTTAGCTAATTACAGCATAACTTAGCGAAGCCTTTCAAACCCTGAACACCCACAAAACACTTCAAGTACTTTTGACTCAGCAAAAGAAAAAGAAGTGAATCCCGAGGCAATTAATACCATCTTATACAGACCCATCCAAAAAGGAAGTACATACGACAAGTTACTTCCACATAGCGACTGTAGTAGTGTAAAAATTGCCAACGGAGACACCAAGGTAGCAATTGAAAGTATGGCATTGTGGGTATATAAATACCAACACCACACCCAAAAGCTATCCCAAGAAAAATTTGCAAAGCACCCCTTACAAAAATTATGTAAGGAGCTACACAGGTTTTTGTATCAGCATCTACAATACAAGATAGATACCTACGACCAATTATTACGTAGCCCTGCCTGTGCTTGGGCGACTCGCTCACAAGGATTGGATTGCAAAAGTTATAGCATTTTCGCAAGCAGTGTGTTATTAAATTGTGGGGTTACACACTACTTGCGACGTGTTATACAACAAGAGGGCGAGGGTTACAGTCATGTATATGTAATAGTTCCAAAAAACCAACACACATTTGACCTAAACGACGGGTACTATACCATAGACGGCACCTTACAAACATTCAAAGAACAGGACATACACCAATCTGACGATGTACTAATGACCCCAAAAACCCAAGGCTTATCAGGAGCTATTGGCGGAGAACTGGTAAAAGGCGTTGGAAAACTAGTGAACTATGCCGTGAGTGAATTCATACAAGAAATGAACTCGTGCAGTGGTTCGTATTACGATGCCTCAGTAGTAGAGCTTAAAATCAGACGTGATTTACGAGACAAGCTACAACAAAAAATCACCCAATTAGGCGAAGCCATCACTTTTAGAAACCGTGCAAGGACACAACACTTGTTCAACGAAATATTCAAAGAAGTAGATTTAGGCATCGCCCATTTACGCAATGAAACCGCTTATAGTTCCTACGAACATTGCGACGGAGAAACCCTAGCCCATGCGTTAGCCTTTGCGGAAAAATTAAAAACATTTATAGATAATTTTTTCGAAGAATTTAAAAAGCACGCCCCTTATTTCAAGGTAGAAGCATTTACCAAGTCAGCCAATGTGAACAGTAGAACGCTCTATTTTGTGGTGGAAAACGAGACCAACCCCATCGTAGCTGACTACCGCTTTATTGTGGTACGAAAAGAAATATCCACCTATGGACTAGACCCGATATTTCCATTTGAAGCCAATGCAGAACAATGGTTAGTAAACAACCTAGCCCATTTACAAAAAACCTATAACGACGGACGGGAAAAAAGCTATGAAAAAGAAATAACCCCACTCTTAGAAAAAGTAAAAGCTTTACGAGCCAAAGCACATTTAGGCGGAGAAATGCTGTATTATTTCGAACAACCCTTACAACGAGAACTCTACAAAGTATGGTTGCGATACGATGCAAACTACACCCAATACCTAAAAGAAGAAGCTCAAAACACACGTACCGCTAATGAATTAGCCCTACGAGACTATCAAGAACGCTTTAAAAAAAATGTGGCAGAAGATAAGCAAGCCAAAAAGCGCAAACGATTAAAAATCCAAGTAGGTATTGGCGCAGCAGCCTCCGCCTTGCTCGTATTGTTTTTACAAAAAAAATAAAAAGTTATGAATGAAGAATTTGACACCATAGGCACGCATGTTCCGTATGGGCTGTACGGTTGGTTCGACGGCTTTTGTCCCTCCAATGGAATCGCCAGTCGATTGAACAACCAAGCCAAAGGCGTATGGGCGCAAAAAGCCGAATGGGACAACAAGTACAAGGCACTCCAAAACGGACGACAAGCCGCCGAATGGGAAAGCCTAAAAAAAGAAGTACGGCGCTTAGAACAAGCCATAAAAGCCGAACAACAACAATTAGCCCAAGAAGAAGGCATCGCCGATGCGTTAGGCTTAGGCGCTTGGTGTAACGGCGCAGTATCCAAAAGAAAAAAAGCCGAAGAAAGTTTACGCAATGCAGAAAAGTCCCTAGGACACATCAAAGGCGCTTTTCAAACCTTGGAACGTCAACAAACCCAAGGTATCAAAGAAGCCAATGCAGTGATTAAAGCAAACCAACAAAAGCTCAATGCCATTAAACAAAGCATTGTCCAAGTCAAGCAAAAAATTGCGAAGTACAAAGCAGAAAGAGACCATGAAAAAGCCCAAGCAGCCAACGCCACACCCGCCGAGGTCAGCAACGCCAACAAGAAACGCATTGCAGGAATCGCCAAAGAAAATGCACCATTGATACTAGGAGGTATTGCACTGTTAGGCGCAGTCGTCTATCTCAATAAAAGAAGTCCAACCCACAAAACGGTGAAGTCCGTAAGTGTATAAAACTAAGAACGATGAATTTGTTACAAACACACCTATTGCTTGCCGAACAAGAAGAAGCCTTAGAAAGTCAAGCACTTTCTAAACCACAAGCAAGCGGACTTCATGGATTTTGGGACGGAGCGAATCTAATGGGAATAATCAATACCGTTGGCGGAACATGGTCGCAAATAGAACAAGCCCGAAACGGAAAACCAGTCTATGTACAACAAGCCAATGGAGAAACCAAGGACATTGCTCCGATGCTAATAGCCAAGTTAGAACAACAAGCACAAGCACAGCAAACCTCGGTAGACAACTTGGTAAAAATGATGCAACTACAATTACAAACACAACAACAAGCCCCCAAAAAAGACAACACGCTGTTGTATGTAGGAGTTGGAGCAGGCATACTCGTATTGTTAGGAGGCATGTACGTGATGACACAAAAAAAATAAACGATGAGAAAAGAATCAATAGAAAACTCGGTAGTCAGTTTGCTAAGTATGAGTGCAGGCGCAATGCTTTCACGTGTAACCGCTAAAAAGCTACCGATGCAAAACACCAAGCTCAAAAAAGGCATGTTAGCCTTGGCAGGCGTCGTAGGCGCAGCCTATTTGGACAGGAAAACCACAGGCAAAGCCATTGCACAAGACATGGCAATGGGAACCGCCGTCACCCAAACAGGCGAACTTGTCAAAGAACTGTTGGATGAAAAGTTACAGAACAACCCGCTATTACATTCCGCTTTAGGGTCACCCTATGACAATTGGAACGAACCCTTTGCGCTAGATAGCACCGACTTTTTATCAAGCTACACCAGTCCTAACTACGATGGAATTTCCGAAGATATTTCCTACGAAACCGTAGAAGATTTTAATAGCTAAAGAAATAAAAATAGCCTCGAAAAAAAATACGAGGTATTCAGTGAAACAAAAACCAGTAGATACAAACGTATCAAAGTAATGCTAAAGCTCACTTAGTGAGAAAAAAAGAAAAGAAAAAGATGAATTTTTTAAGAAACGAAGAACCTTATTTACGAGTAACCGAGTATTTAAAATACAAGAACTCCAAACGCAAAGAAAACGAAAAGTGGAACATCAGTGCGATGAAGCCCATGCCAAGCTTTTTATACGCCAACAAAAAAGTAGATGTAGGCGGTACGGTGTCCCTGTTAACAGGTTCGTCAGTAGCCAAAAGAGGCGTGACCAATTTTGATGGGAATTCCTTAGTCAAAGGACGTGTGTTTGTAGCCAATGGCATCACGTTTAAATGCGCCATTGATGATGCTAGCAAACCAGAGCAAGACATTGCTTATAGCATTGCCAAAGTTCCAAATACCTTAATGCAATCGATGGTTGTAGTCAAGCAAAAAAACGAAATCCTGATTGAACTACCGATTTGTGACATTTTAGGCGCTACCGAAAGCGGTAACCACTATTTCAAACTAGGCTCATTTGCCCTGTTGGAAGACGACACCATTACCGAAATCGAAATCCAATACCCAGAAGGTGCAAAAATCACGTTAGAAGACGGAAAAGCCCTGTTCGCTTCTGCACGCTTATCAGGATTTGCGACCTATCAAAAACGCTAAGCTCATTTTTATAACCACACTTTGCGCTAAGACAAGCGCAAAGTGTTACCACAAGTACCAAAGATGAAAAAGATATACAAACGCATAAAAATCAACAAAGACCTTTTAAAGACCAATCTTCCCCCTGAAGAACTCTTACAAAATGAGGTCAGTGACACCATTCCCACAGGAAAAGTAATCGGAGTGTATTTTATCTCCTATATGCCCCCTATGGACACAGGCATGCCCACAGGAGAAACCATGTCGAGATTAGTTCCTTTTGGGATTTCTCAAACAGACATTACCCTCAAAGACAGCAGAGGGCATTTACTGACTGAGACCACGGACATCAAAGACTATGAACATAAGAATGGAGGCTATAACGAGGGCTTTAAAGAACTCGACTTTGAAAGCAAAAACGAACGAGTGACTATCAGTTGGGAAACCCTAGGAAACAGACCCATTTGTGGTGAGTTCATTTTTGAGATAGAAGCCCCTAATCTGTGCTAAGAATGAAGACCCTATACCACAGCGAACAGTTTACCGATGATTTTGAGATAAACTTTTCCGAGAAGAACGATTGCAAAGGCGTTGTAAAGCTTGAAATACACCCACACGAGCTAAGCGTTCCTTTACTTATCAAAGACGGTTCAGGACAGCGAATCACTGCCCAAGCCCCTTTTATCATAGACACCAATCACCCAATTGTAGACGGCTTGATACGCTTTGAGTTTTCAGAATACCCAGCACTCACAGCCGTGCAAACAACACCTTTTAAAAAAGCCATAGTAAGGTATTTATATTGTGAATAATCAATTATCGAACATCGTAGAAAACCACCTACAAGGAGGAAGCAATCATGTTATCAAGGTATCGAGTAACGGCGTAAAACTTGTCAAGTCTACTTCGGCACAGAAGTACGCCTTTACCTTAGAAGACATTGAAAGCAAATACGGTTCGATAGCCCAATTTTTACAAGCCTTACCCGAAAAAGGATTTAGCGGAACGGTGGTCTTTACCCTACAAAAAACCTATACCAAAGATGGCAAAACCACCTATCACACGCTACAAACACTCACAGAAAAATTAACCCAAGATATGAATGCTACCGACCCCACCACTGCCTTTTTAGGAGCGCCAGAGCTGATGGCAAAGATGGTACAAGCAGAACGTTCGGCAGACTATAAAGAGCAAGTACAAGAGCTAAAAGAAACCGTCAAAGACCTGCGCTCTCGCAATCGAGTATTAGAAGAAACCAACAGCTCACTCACCATTAAGTTAGAGACGGCAAAAGAACGAGAAGAACTCAGAGTCGAGCGAGAACTACTGAAGAAAAAAAGCTTTTTAGAAACGCCCGCCTTTGAAAAGACGATGGAAACCTTGGGCGGGATGCTTCCTAAAATCTTAGAAGCTTCAGGAAGTAATGCCGTAGGACACCCGAGTCAGTTAGCAAGCCCGAATGTTTCCCCCATACAAAAAGCCTTTGTACAAAAGCTTTCCACTGCCACCGACGAACAAGTGATGTTTTTTAACTATTTGCTTGACAACTGGCAAGAAGATTTAATCACACAAGTAGCACAGATTATCGAACAACAACAAGAACACCATGAAGATACAAACTAAAAAAGAAGCCATTGCCCAATTAGAAAAATTACCAGAAAAAGTATTGATACGCCTAGCAGAGCTATCCAGTCATAAAGAAGCACAAAGCTACTTTGCATGTCCGATAAAATACGGCGCAGTCAAGAGCTTTTTAAGGTAGAAAGCAACAACAAGATACAGGAGAAAAAAAAGCGATGAAAAAGAAAACAAGTGTATCGAAAATAGCCACCCGAAACAACGCTAAAAAAGCGGTAAGCAAAGCCAATGAAGCCAGTGCCTTTTTACTAGCCAACAAACCGCTACTGCTAGTAGCAGGCGGAAGTGTCGTAGCATATTTCCTATACAAAAGACTCAAACAATCAGCCGATGCGGTAACCGAAGTTTTTCAAGACGTAGCAAACGACCATATCGAAGCAGACCTACACGTCAATACAGGAAAGCTAAGCATCAATAAAGAACAAGCGAAGGTTTTAGCCAAGTCCTTACTAGATGCTTTTAACGACACCGCTTTTGGACTTCCTGCCACCGATGAAGCCAAAGTACAACAAGTCTTTGATAAACTACAAACAGGCGATGACTTTAGACTCGTGTATAAAATCTTTGGCAGAAGAAAACGCATGGGAGGCAAAACCCCAACGGTATGGCTCGATAAAAAGCTTGCAGACGATTACGATTTAATCTACTGGCTCAAAGCAGAGATTTCAGAGACGTGGGATAGGCAATTATACCACCAAATCAAACAACGAGTACAAAGCGCAGATATGCCCTTTTAAATAAAAAAAAATGAAAAAGAACAATGGAAGCAAGTTTACCAATTTACGGGTTGGCATGTCCCGACACCCAACAAGCCCAAGAAGAATTTGACACGAAAAAAAATTGCGGATGTACGATGAATACAACAGCACAACAATTAATCAGCGGAATCATTATCAACGGAAGCACAGGAAAACCCTTTGAAGCAGGGCTTGTCAATGTGTACAATACCCAAACCAAAAAAGGAACGACACCCGATGCAAACGGAGCATTTCAATTGTATGCCAGTCCTACCGATGTGATACACATTTCCTTTGTGGGCTATGATACCCTACAAATAGCAGCCTCAAAACTACCTGCCACCATCACGTTGCAGGAAAGCTCGGAACTACTATCAGAAGTAGTGATAACCGCTAATAAGAAAGGAGATAACAACTATATCTATGCCAGTATGGGACTGTTAGGTTTACTGTTTGTGTATGCGATTGCCAAGGATAAGAAAAAGAATAAAACAACGACCTAATGGAATTTATACTCATGCACTGGGAAAAAATCACAGGCATTTTAGGGCTAGTTTTTTCCTTTTTCGCAGGCTTTAAAATGCGGAAGATACGCCACCAAGAAGCCAAAAACCTAGCCTTAGAAAGACGTTACAAAGCCGATTTACAAAAGCTAGAGAATTACAAACGAGCCTTTGACATCAATGCAGAAATGATAGAAAGCATTAAAAGTGATTTTATGGCTCGTATCGGTTCACTACATCAGTATATCGAACAATTGGAACACATGAACACAAAGCTACACAGCATTGTAGCCAAGCAACAACAAGAACTCGACAAATACATCACAAAATATGGAAAAGACATTTAAAATACTCAGTATTGTTTTACTACTACTGATTATAGGATGTGGGACAACCAAACACAGTAAGACCCACACTTTAGAAACCCAAGTGGATAGTGTCTATGTACAGAAAGACAGCGTACAGCACATCACTATCAATAGCGCTATTCAAGACAAAATATTTATAAAGGTTGCCACTGGAGATACCCTACTAGATAGCCTTGTGAATCAAAAATTACAACACTTTGCCAGTAGCAAACAAAGCGGTACAAACAGTTATAGCGTTCGTTACGATACCCAAGCCCAAGGATTTGAGATACGCAGTACCATAGGCGCTACCAAGGAGGTTGTAACCAAACAGCGGGATAGTACATTAACGAGTCAGTACAAAAAGAAAAAACAAGAGCGAAAAGAGCAAACCACAACACACCGATTGCCCATGTGGGTTTGGGTACTGCTCTTAGTGCTTGCAGGCATGGTCTATGGAATCGTCAAAACAACCTAAAACCACGAATGAACACAAGAAAACTATGGGTCGTTGGAGCAGGTATAGGCTTAATAACCCTAACTGCTTTTATTAGCCAAAAGAAAGCCCAACTGACCCGTATTATAGAACAATTACAGTTTCGTGTTTCAGGAATTAGAAATGTGCAGCTCTCATGGCAACACATTGCCTTAGAACTAGATATACAAATACGAAACCCAACAAAGGAACATTTGAACATCAATACAGGGTTTATAAGTGCAAAAGAGCTACGAGTGTATGAAAAGAAGACAGGGAAACAATTAGCCTTTACCAAGCTAAACACTCACAAAATTAGTATTCCTAGTGGCGGTATGTACCAGTTACCACCCACGCACATTAACCTGCCAGTACTCACTGTAGGACAATTGGTTTTTGAGGAGCTTCAAAAAAAGCAACAGGACTTTATAAAGGCGTTGCGTTTTGAACTGGACGTAGCCACTTTAGGGAACACACGAACCGTACAATTTTAAAAAAGAAGAAAAAGAAAAAAGAAAATGGCAAGCTATGAACTATTCAAACCCTCTTTAGAACAAGCAGAGGGCGGGTATCAAAACCTAAAAAATGACAAAGGAAACTACAACTCAAAAAAAGAACGAGTCGGAACCAATCACGGAATCTCCGCTAAATTCTACGAAAAGATACTAGGCAGACCTCCAAGCATCAGCGATATGAAAAGCCTTACCAAAGTAGAAGCCCATATCCTTTTTAAAAATGAGTTTTGGGACAAAATGCGAGCCGATAGCATCCGTAGTCAAGCAGTGGCAGAAATGATAGTCGACCATGCGATAAACGCCAATCCAAGAGTAACCGCAGGTATCGTGCAACGCTCTTTAAACCGATACTTTGGCAAAAACCTACAGGTAGATTATGTCATAGGATTTAACACTATCAAAGCCATTAACTCGGTAGATGCCAAACAGCTCTTTGAGCGGATAGGAAAAGAACGTCTCGCCTATTACAAACGCTTAAAAGACTACCAATACTTCGCAACGAGCTGGACAGGGAGAGTGTTTGCACTAGCCCATAAGTTTGGTGTTGACCTCAAAAAAAAAGGTAGCACCGCTACTAGGAAGTATTGCAGGCATAGCCCTTATCAGCTATGTGATATATACAAAAGCTAAAAAGAAAAAGAAAAAATAAGATGAATACCATACAAAAATTTCAAGCCTTAGACGGCAAAGAAGTTAGCCGAAGTACTTTAGAAAGATTAGTAACACAGGCAAAAAAAGAAAACAATACGGAGGTTATTTATAGAGTCTCAAAAATCTTAAACGACCACCCTAAATACACGACGTTTAACATTTCAGTCAAACGATATGCAACAGGACTGAACGCACCAAGGCATACAGGAGCATACAAAGAAGCCTTAACCAGTTGCGGACGTTTGCGCAAAGGATGGCGTTTTATCAAAGGACGTGTAGTCAAAGCAAGCGCCAAAGTACCCAAACCTACTCGAAAAGGATTGGCAGCCCCAAAAAGAAAAGAGGGATTGACTGCTAGTGGGCGTTTGAAAAAAGGCTATAAATATGCAAAAGGAGGTAGGATTGTAAAAGCTACCTCAAAAAAAAAAGTGCTGTAGCGCCTGTCACTAAAACCCAACAACCTGCTGAAAATATCCCCTTGGAATTTTTAGCAGGTTTAGACTTCATTCAGGAAGAAGACACCAACACCAAAGGGCTGAATGCCCCTGTACGTCCCGACCAAATCTATCAGATGATTACGGACAAGCTTATCAGTGCTATCAAGAGCGCTAAAGGAACACCAAAATTGGGATGGGATGATACCTTTTTAGAAAAAGGCGGGTATCTATCGCCTGTGAGCTTTGCCTCTAAAAAAGCCTATAGAGGCATTAATATCATACTACTAAAAAAAGGCAATCCTTTTGGAGCGTATCAGAACCCTTATTTCTTAACCTTTAAGCAAATACAGGAAGCAAAAGGAAAACTCAAAAAAGGTGCTAAAGGATTAGAAGTAATCTACTTTACCCGCTTGTATAAATTTTCAGATGCTCAAAAAGGACTCGAATACGCCACCTATAACAAACAAAAAATGCAAGACTTTTTACAATCGAAAGGCTATGATACGAGTCATTTTGATTTTCTCGTACAGACCATTCCTATTTTAAAATACTACACGGTGTTCAATGGAGCAGATATTGAGGGTATTGATTTTGGATTGAATAAACTAACCGCTTTAGAAAAAGCACGCTTAGGTTTTGTTGCACCAAGTACCCCTCACAATACGGAAGAAAAGAACCCGATAGCAGAACTTATCATTCAACACTTTCCGAAAGACAGTGCAAAGATAGCACACGGATTTAAAGGAGCGAGTTACAATGTAGCACAAGACAAAGTAAAAATGCCTAAGTACGAAGCCTTTTATCAGAGTGTAGACTACTACAGTACGCTATTCCATGAAATGATACACAGTACAGGACACCCAAGCCGATTGAACCGTCCTTTTGGAAAACGCTTTGGCGATGTGGTCTATGCCAAAGAAGAACTCATAGCAGAATTTGGAGCGGTGTTTTTATCCGCACAAGCAGGGATTTTATGGAAGACACAAGCAAACCATGCGGACTACCTAAAAAACTGGCAATTGGCGTTGCAATTTATGCAAGAAGATACAAAGCTTTTAATGCGTGCAGCTAGTGAGGCACAAAAAGCAGTGGATTATCTCTTACAAGTGGATACCAACAAAGAACCCAAGTTTTACAAAGCACTGGTAAAAACCAGTCAAAAAGCAAGCCCAAAATCAACGAAAACACCTGCTTTAAACAGACCCATCAAAAGAGCATCAAAGCCTCAACCCAAAAACAATATACCAGGGAATCTCAATACAAACTCGGTAGCTTACAAACGAAAGCAACTACGACATAGAACCTTTGAGTATTACCAAATTGAGGATGCCGTACTAGCGAGCTTTTTAGGAAAGTTAGAGATAAAAACCAAAGAAAGTTTGGTGATTACCCTAGCAGGGAAACGAGGTTCAAGCAAAACACACTTTGCCTTTAAGTTTATCAATGTACTAGCTCAAAAATACAAGGTCGGTCATGCCTCTATGGAAGAACACCCTGAAAGTGCGTTGTATTGGGACAAAGCAGATATGTATTTTAACGAAGTAGCAGAACGAAACTTGTCCAATCCTGATATTGAAAACTTAGACCAATTAGATAAGCTGATTAGAGAAAACGATGTGATTGTGATTGATAGTTTTGCTAAGTTAAAGGAACTGGATAGTAAATTTGAAATCGACAAAGACTTACGAAAGAAATACGACGGGAAATTGTTTTTTATCATCTTCCAACAAACGGCAGATGGGAAGATGAGAGGAGGCTCAAAAAGTGGCTTTGATGGAGATTGTATTTTCTTTACTGAGAAAACAAATCATTACAAGACTAACTTTATTTACACGGATAAAAACCGTTATCAAGATAAACCACTCGATGAGTTGAAATACAATATTTATTCAGGGAAACTCGACCCGATTGTGTCTGAAGAAGTAGGCACAGAAAATGTGATGCCGAAAGAAGTGGAATTTTAGGATATATCCCGCAAGATGATTTACAATTGTTTTGCGGGATTTTTTGTACTAAGAGTTAATAAAATAAAACCTTACTTTTGTTTTTATGGATATAAAATTGACAGAAGCGGAAAAAATAAAAATTCTAAATTCAGATGATATTTACGGAATCATGCAAAAGGTATTACTCCGTGAAAGTAAGATAGACCAAAACAGGGAGCATTTTTGGATTATAGGATTGGAAAACAACAACCGTATTCTTTTTATAGAACTGATAAGTTTAGGGACAGTCAATGCAACCTTGGTGGAGCCTATGGAGGTCTTTAGTCTTGCACTACAAAAAAGAGCTGTGAAAATTGTGTTATGTCATAACCACCCAAGTGGAGAGTTAACACCATCCGACAATGATAAGAATTTAACCGATAGGTTGATACAAGTAGGTATTATAGTCAATACCCATGTAATAGACCATTTAATTATTTCTGATAAGAGTTATATGAGTTTTAAAAATATAGGTCTTTTAGAGGAATTAGAAAAAAGCAAAAGATATGTTCCTAAATATGTTTTAGAAGAACAGATAAAAAAGGAAATGTCGAAAATAATCGAAAAGAATAGAAATATTGAAATAGCTAAACAGTTAAAAAGAAAAGGAGTCGATAATGAAACGATTGTTTTTGCTACTGGTTTAACTATAGAGGAAGTGGAGAAACTACGAGTGAAGCGATTGTAAATATGTATTCATTAAGCTCTATTTAAAACTTGTCTGAATTGGTAGAAGAAACGCTCTATCAAACGTAAATCTTCAGTGATGATTTCTGCTGTTCCACGCATTTCGTGTTTAAACTCTATTGTTTTATCATAAGAAGTAACTAACTTTTTAGGAAGTAGCACATCTATTGTATAAAAGCCCTCTTTATCAGGAATCATAGAAATATTATTGACTGTTCCTTTTAAAACACCAAACTCATAATCAGGGTAGTTTTGTAGTTTTACATTTACTAGTTGTCCAATAGCTATTTTTCCAGAGTTATGAGAAGGAGTTTTTAGCTTAGCTATATAGGCTGAATATTGAGAAGGAATAATAGTAAAAACCAAGTCACCCTGTGTTACCGTTTGATTTTCATTCCAATAATTCAAAAAAGAAACAGTTCCGTTTACTTTAGATATAAAAGCATATTGTAATTCCCAATCTTTAATAGCTTTCTTTAATAAATTAAAAGATTGAATAGTATTTTTTAATAAGGTCATTTCTTCACGAATACGAGTGATTTCAGTTCCTTTAGAGGTTTTATTACTGTTGGCAATTGCTTCACGTAATTGAGAGATTGAAGAACTCATGTTTTGATAATTGCGCTCTGCTTGTAAATAATCTAATTGTTTAGTTTCATAATCTTTTGCAGAAATTACACCTTTTTCAAATAAAGATTGACTTCTATCTAAGTCTTTCTTTTTAAAACCTAATTCAGCTTTGTTTATTTTTTTTTGAGATTTAAGGTTTTGTAGCCTTCTTCTTAGTTCAGATGTAGTAATGCTGTTAGCAATTGCTTCATTTGAGTAGGGTTGCAACTGCTTGTTTAAAATGTATTGTATATAGCTATTCTCAAAATTAGCATAGGCATTTTCTATATCTCCAAGAAATAAAAGAGGCATTTTTTCAAGAGGATAAGAAAAGCTATCCTTTTTCAAGGTAATAGTATCTAAAATAGACTTCAGAAAAAACACATCTTCATAATTAGCTGTATTTTCGATAAGAGCAATAGGGCTACCCTCTGTGATTTGCTGATTGTCTTTTACTAAAATAGTATCTATTTTCCCTGTAACTCTAGCAAATGCTTTTTGAGGAGGAATTTTTGTAGTTATCGTAGCTTCTGAAGTAATAATATCTGGATACTTGATAAACCAAGATAAAAGTAAGAGCATTAGAATTAATACTAAAAATAAAGAATTTCCCCAACGAATCATCCAATGAGGTACTTTAGTAAGTATTTCTTGTACTTCTTCACTTCGTAATTCTATATTATCTAAATGATTATTTTCTGGCATTTTATTTTCCTAATTCTAATTGGTTTTTTACCAAATGATAGTAATTTCCTTTTTCCTGAATTAAAGTATCATGATTTCCAACTTCTGCAATTTTTCCTTTATCTAAGACAACAATTTGATGTGCATTTTTCACAGTACTTAGTCTGTGTGCAATAACAACTACTGTTTTATTATTGAAAAATGTATTGAGTTTTTCCATGATGACTTTTTCATTGTTGGCATCCAAAGCAGAAGTTGCTTCATCAAAAAATAAAAAGTTAGGGTTTTTATAGACTGCTCTAGCAATAAATAAACGTTGTTTTTGACCCGTACTTAATCCAATACCTTCATTTCCAATTTTTGTATTATATGATAATGGTAACTCTTCAATAAACTCCTGAATATTAGCGACATCAACGGCATGAGCTAACTTCTTTTTATCAATGTAATCATCACCAATTGCAATGTTATTAGCAATAGTGTCATTAAAAATATATCCTTCTTGCATAACAACTCCGCATTCACCTCTCCATTTTTTCTGAGATATATTTTTAAAATCGTGTTTTCCTAGTTTTATTTCTCCAGAGTCAGGATTATAAAACTTTAATAATAATTTCATTAGGGTAGTCTTACCACTTCCACTAACCCCTACAATGGCAGTGATTTTATTTGTAGGAATATGTAAGTTTATTTTTTTGAGCACTTTTTTTTGAGTGCCAATGTATCTAAAAGAAACTTTTTTTAGGTCTAAGTTTAAGCTTGTATTAAAGTCTGTGATGAGTTCTTTATTAAGTGGCTCTTCATCTTCTTTCTCATGGATTTCTGATAAACGTTCTAAAGAAATTTTGGCATCCTGAATTTCACGCATGAAATCAATTAGTTGTGAAATAGGGGAGTTTAATTGTCCTACAATGTAGCTAATGGCTAGCATCATACCTAAAGTAATTTCTCCATCAATAACCAATTTAGCTGATAAGATTGTTATAAGAATGTTTTTTAATTCATTAATGAAATCTGAACCAACATTTTGGTATTGTTCTAGCGCAAGACCTTCAACTGAGACTTTAAATAGTCTAGCTTGTAAATACTCCCAAGACCAGCGTTTTTTCTTTTCAGCATTGTGTAGTTTTATTTCTTGCATTCCATTTACAAGTTCTATAACTTTACTTTGTTCCTCACTAAGTTCAGAAAAACGTTTGTAGTCTAAAGTTTTTCTTTTTTTTAAAAAAAGAGTAATCCAGAAAAAATAACAAAAACTACCAACTAGAAATATTGCAAAAATTTGGATATTGTAATAAGCTAATACAAAGCTAAATACAAGTAGGTTTACTGTTGAAAATAAAACGTTTAAAGAAGATGTTGTTAAAATCCTTTCAATTCGCTCATGGTCGCTAATACGTTGTAAAATATCTCCTGTCATTCTAGTGTCGAAAAAAGAAATAGGGAGATTCATTAGCTTAATAAAAAAGTCTGAAATTAACGAGATATTTATACGAGAACTTAAATGTAATAATATCCAACTCCTTACAACTTCAATAGCAGTTCTACCAAAAAATAGAGCTAATTGAGCGAATAGAATTAAATAAATAAAATGAATATCTTGGTTTTTAATGCCTACATCAACAATACTTTGGGTTAAGAAAGGGAAAATTAATTGCAATAAACTACCAGCTAATAAACCTATAGCTAACTGCACTAAAAATTTCTTATAAGGAAATAAATATTTTGCAAGAAAAGAAATACCAAGCCTTTCTTTATTATTATTGAAATCAACATCGTAAAATTTTGGAGTTGGTTCTAATAATAAAGCTATTCCCTCTCTAGTAGTCTCTTTAGCATTATTACCTATCCAAAACTTCAAAAATTCCTCTTTAGAATATGTTATTAAACCATAAGAAGGGTCTGATATATGAAATAAAGTTCCTTTGTTAGATATTTTATATAAGACCACAAAATGTTCTTTATTCCAATGTAAAATACAAGGTAAGGGAGCTTCAAGTAGTTTTTTCAAGGTTAGTTTTACACCTAATGACTTAAACCCTATTTTTTCTGAAGCACTGCTAATTCCTAAAAGAGTACTACCATCCCTCGTTGTTTCACTTAATCTACGTATGTGTTGAACTGGAATGTTTTTTTTATAAAATTTCGAAATTATTCTAATACAAGTAGGACCGCAGTCTTTTTCTTCTGCTTGCTTATATACAGGAAACTTACTCAATTGATTATTTAGATTATTTCAGTTAGACCATAATTTTCAATAGCCACTTTTTTTAGTTGGTTTTCACTCCATTTTTCCCACTTATTAGTGTATGGGTTATAACCACATTTTATAGGCTTTGAAAAGTTATCTTTAGAGTCTTCTATATATGCTCTACAATCTGTACAGACATACCTAAACTCACAATCTTTACAGATGCTGATTTGATCTTTCTTTATAGACCAAATTTGTCTAAACTTTTCACTCTCTACAACTTTTTTTAAAGTGGTATTTTTAATGCTACCATAATCGTTTGTCATAGATGGGCAATTTTTAATTAAACCTTCTTTATCTACAGAAACTTTCCTATTTAAGCAAGAGTTATAGTTTTTAGACTCGGTAAAGGTTTTTAGGTTAATAGAAAAGTATTTTGGAGATATTATTCCACAATGTAATTCTGAGTTTACTTTTTGTTTAGTGTATATTAAATATTTATTTCCTAAGTCTATTATGTCTTCAAAAGTTGAAGAATGCACAACACACTGATTTACCCTAGGATAGCTAGATATAATATCTATAAGCCTATCTTTATTAGTCCATTCAGAAACTTCTAAATAAACCTCTACAGAAGCAATAATAGACTCTTTCTCTTTGAGGTAGCTTAAAATTGAAGTTAGTTTTTCTTCCTCAATTTTTGAAAAAAAGCGTATTTGGATAGATTTACACTTTAACTCATCAAGTTGATTTAATACATTTATTATGTCATAACTTGATTTTGAGTGATAATCAACTATAGCATTTGAGATTTTATGAGGGAAGTCCCAATCCATGTTCAATTTAGGAAATCTTTCAGGGTGTTCAGTAAAAAACACACAGTCTTTTTCTTCAAGAAATTGAAAATAACTATCTATTATATCGTCATATTTGTTATTATACGCCTTTTTAATATCTTCAACTGTCTTTCCTAAATGATTTTCTAATAATTCATATAAACTATTAGGGATGTAATGCATTTGTTGTAATTGCAAATCACATATAACAGAGCGTGAAGCTCCTTTAACTAAAATACAATTACTGTATAAGGCTGTCTTTTTAGTCAAAATCAATTATTTTTGAAATTGGAGAAAAATGTTTTTCTGAAGTGAGTATTTTTCCATTATACAAACTAATGTCTATTCCTTGTGAGTTTTCGCTATTCTCAGATGTTATTACATTTTGTTCAAAAGTAAAATGAGTTAAAAGCTGATAGTTTACAGGAAGACTTTCTAATTCTTTTTTCAAAAAACCTTTATAAAAAGGAAGTTCATTTATTTTCATATTAATTCTTTTGCTATTTCTCTTTCAATATAATAATTACAAGGTGTAGAAACCATACCAAATTGACCATTAGGGTTGACTTCTAAAAAATAGAAATCATTATTTCTATCTACTAACATATCAATAGACCCGGTATCTAAGCCCATATTAACCATGAATTTATTTAACTTTTCCTCTATGCTCTTAGGTAATTGGTAAGGAACAGTCCTATTCGGTTTGGAATCATCATACTTTCTAACATCTATTTTTGTTTGCAAGTTATTTTGTGAGAAAATAGCCATAGAATAAAATTTTTCTTTTAAATAAAAAATTCTTAGTTCATATAATTTTTCTATACTTTCTTGAAACAAACTTGGAAAAAAAGTATCAGGTAATGATTGGATAAATTCACTAGATACTAACTCTGTATATCCTTCTAATGAAATATTATCGAAAGTAAATGATGGTGAGGCACTAATCCCTTTCGTTATAAGATTGTTATCACAATTTTTCTTGCGTAAAAGTAGGTCTTCTTTAGAAGAAGTAATAAAGGTTTTAGGGATTCTCAAGCCTACCTTTTGGGCATGTTTTAACTGTGCAAGCTTTTGGTCTTTAACTTGGTATGAACCTAAAGATTTTACTTTATTATTAACGAAGATTTGAGTAAAAAAGCGGATAATTTCAATCCACTCACTATCTAGGTGACTATAAATTAAGTATTCTAAATCTTTATTGTTATTGTTAATTGAATAGTCGTTGGCAAGATAACCTCTTCGATACCAAAAAGAAGTTATATTTTTAGAGCTTATAAACTCTTCTCTAAATTGAAAAATTATTTCTTCTTTTTGATAATCTATAGAAGCAATTTTTAAATCATTCTTGTTGGCTCTTATAATATTTAAGGAATTAAAGCACCAATCTATAACAGTATTTGTACTTGCATCTATATCTTCTGAAATAATTAAGGTTGTTTTCATTCAAAACTAGTTGCAATAATATGTTGATTTACGTTTTTGATAATAATCTTTTATTGGTTCAAAACCAATTTTTTTTCTTTTTTGTTCTGCGCGATCACAATCACAAATAGATTCATTTAAATATGTTCCGTATTCAAAACACTGCTTTATACTTTTTTTTCCAGTTAAAGAATCTTTTTCGATAGTTATTTTACTGGATGTATAATCTAATATTCTTGCATAATGGTAAGGGTACATTTCACCATTTAAAACAGCATCTAGCATATAAGGTTCTAATACTTTTATCTGTTCTTTTTTAAAATGAAGTAGCATTAGAGAAATATTACCCGTAACATCATATTTTCCTTTGGGTGTATTCTCTCCTATTATAGAAAAACCGGGCCATTTCTTTATATTTTTTATTATACTAAAAAGTTTTTTGTAATTTGAATCATCAGTTATACGAGATTTTTTACTTCCTCCAAATATAGCCCCTCTTGACGATTGATCTTTTTTTATCATATTATCAATCTCTTTATATAAAGGATAATTAATATTTTCGGTGTATTCTTTTCTAAGGTTTTTGTAATCTTTTTTTAAAATTCCCCAAAAGGTTGATTTTTTATAATGGACTAAATTTTTTTTAATTCTCTTGAAAATTAAACCTTTTTTAATTGCTCTTCTTAAATAAGCATCAACTTCTTCATTTTTCTTTATTTTATCTGAGTTCATTGCAGCTAAAAAAAGGTCTTCTTTAAAAGGTTTATCAACTAGGGCGAAAGCTTTTTTATATAGTGAGTCGGATAAAACAAATTTATTTTCTAATGTAAATAATTCGGCCTTATTGATAACCTCGTAGTACTTCAAAAAATCTTGAGAATAAATATTCTTCGAAAGAATTAAAAAAAATAATAAAATTGTATTTCTCATGTCGATTATAAATTTTAAAGCACCAAGATAGTTTTTAGCAAACTACTTTGGTGCTTATATGGTTTTTAAAAAGAAACTTTACTCACACCTAGAATCGTCTTTTAATTTCTTTTTAATAGTCATTCCAGAGTTATTGTCAACGATTTTTAGACAAACTGAATTACCATTATAACCATCTTGTTTTTCAAACCTTCTAGTGCGACCACCAGCTATCTGATTCATTGATTGTTTTGATACTTGAAAGCTTTCAAAGCTCTCCATTTTACTTAAATTTTCCATATTATATTGGATTTAAAATTAAACATACATTTTTAGTGTAGCTATTTTCCAAATAAAATTTATTTTTTTTACCAAAAAGTTGATTTTGAAAATTCATAGCATTATTCATTTTCTTTCATTCAATAGCTACTCAAAACTACAAAAAAGAATTACATGAGCTAAGAAAATTTTATTTTTTACAATTGTAATTCAGTTCTTTTTTTCTGTAAAAGTCTTTCAACGACTCTAAGCCAATTTTCTTTCGTTCTTTATTAGCAATTTCACAATCGCAAATCAATTCTTTTGTAAATGTGCCATATAAAGTACAAAGTTTATATTTTTTTACTCTTTTATTTCCTTCAATTTCAACTACTTTATTTTTTAATCTATAATCAATTATTCTCGCATACTGATAAGGATACATTTCTCCATTCAAAACAGCTTTTCTCATGTAAGGTTCAATTATCTTTATTTGTTCTTTTTTAAAATGTAGAGGCATAATTGCAATAGTACCTAGTAAATCAAAATCATACTTTCCCTTCGGAGAAATTTCACCTATGGTAGTAAAACCAGGCCATTTGTTTCCATTTTCTTTTATAATTTCAATCAATCTTTTGTAATTTTGATTGTCAGTTTTATTCATCTCACTTGCGCTTCCAAAAATAGGTTTTCTAGATTTTTGATCAATACAAACCATTTTTTCAATTTCTTTTCTTAGAGAAACATCAATAGTGTTTAAATGCATCTCTCTTATGGCTTTATATTTTTTTAACAAGACAGTATATTCTTTTGATTTAAAAAAATGTTTAAGATTTTTCTTTTTCTTTTTAATTCTCTTCAAAGTAAGTCCACTTTGGATACCTTTGACTAAATACTCGAAACTGTTTTTAGTATTCTTTAACTTGTCAGAATTTATAGCGGCTAATAGGTAATCTTCTTTAAAAGGTTTTTGAACTAAAGAAAATGCTTTTTGATATAATGAGTCAGATTTGAGGTATTTATTTTCTAAATGAGAGATTTCAGCATCATTGATTGTATAATAATAGCTTAAAAACTCCTGAGAATAAAAATTAAATGTACAGCAGAGAAATAAAATTAATATTTTATATTTAGTGTTGATAATTTGATAATTTGATAAAGGAAGCTTTAATTATAATTTATATGAATTAAAGCTTCATAAAATGATTTTTAAATAATAAATAAGTTAATCGCACTTTCCTTCGTAGCGATCTTTGACTTTGAATTTACTATAACCTGCGTAATCAATAAACTTTGCGCAGTCTCCATTAGGTCTTCTAATAAACTCTTTTGAACGTTGACCATTAATCTCGTTCATTCCTAATTTGGAAATCTCAAAACTTTTGAAGCTCTCCAATTTTTCCATTTCTTTCATAATCAAAATTAATTTTACCAGCAATGGCGGTTAAAACGCTCTTTATGCTTTTTCTTTATGGTACCTCCTTGATCTATTACTTTCAAACAGATTCCAGTTCCTTCTTCTTTTTCAAAACTTTTTGAGCGTCCTCCAGTAACTTGATTCATTGATTGTTTTGATACTTGAAAGCTTTTAAAGCTTTTTATTTGAGATAAGTTCTCCATAATATATAAATTAAAAATTATTTTTTTTAGATTTAGCGTATGTATAAAAATTAACATTTACCTTCATACCGATCTTTTACTTTTACTCTTATTTCTGTTCCACTATTATTATCAGTTACTTTTGTACACTTTCCAGCCATTTCTTGAAAGACTTTAGTACGTCCACCAGCAACTTGGTTCATTACCTGTTTTGAAACCTGAAAGCTTTCAAAGCTTTCGACTTTACTTAAATTTTCCATATTATATTGGATTTAAAATTAAACTTACATTTTTAGTGTAGCTATTTTCCAAATAAAATTTAAAAATCTATTATTTTTACCAAAAAGTTGATTTTGAAAACTCATAGCAATATTCATTTTCTTTCATTCAATAGCTACTCAAAACTACAAAAAACAATTACATGAAAAAAGAAAAATTTATTTTTTTAACAGAAATATTAAGAAGACTTTCTGTTTCGGTAAGAAAAGAAGAAATAAAAAAACGACTTGGAACTTATTATTATGAGCCTAATTTAAATGAATTCTCTAATATTTTTAATACTTGGGGTATTAAGAATTTATTAGTAGAAATTCCGTTAGAAATGGTTGAGAAAGCTCCTAAACCTATGTTATCTTTAACTAATGATAAAGAATATTTTTTTATATGGGAGAAAAAAAACGAGAATTATGTATGCTTCTTCTCTAACGAATCAAAATACAAAACGATAAGTAAAGAAGAACTGTTAAGTATTTGGAGTGGCTTTTCTATTATACTTGAAGCTAATGAAGATTCAGGAGAAATAAATGAAGAAATAAAGATTAAAGAGGGAAAAAAAATTGACATCATAAAGGGGTTAATTATAACTAGTTTTTTTTCTTGTATTATTTTAAGCCTTTTATATATAAATAAAAATGATATATTTTTCTTTATAATCTCTATTTTTGGGTTTTCGTTTTCATCTTATTTATTATTAAGAGAACATTCTTTTTTTACACAAGAGGGGTTTGATATTTGCAAAATTGGGAAAAAATTTGATTGTGATAAAGTTGTCTCATCTAAAGATAGTAAACTATTAGGGTTCTCACTATCAGAGATAAGTATAGTTTTTTTTCTATTTCTTATAGTAAACACATTAATAAATAGACAAGATAACTCTGTACAATTTGTTTTACCACTTATATACATGTCAGCCTTAAGTATTTTTTATTCATTATATCAACAATTGAGGCTAAGAACTTATTGTATTATGTGTCTTTCAATTGTGTTAGTTTTAAGTTCTCTTATTCTTTTTTCTTACGAAAGGTTTGCGTTGAGCTTTGTTATTCCTAATATAGAAGTTTTGTTTTCATTGGCTATTTCTATTTTAGTTACGAGTTTGGTAATAAACAACTTACTGTTAAATGAGAAATCTAAAAAGTTTTCATATCGTTTAGATTCATTTTTCAATTCTCCTATAACCTCATTTGGGTTTGTTAATAGTGATATTGGAAATAAGATGTTTGAAAATGAAATTGTAATAGGAGAAAATACTGCTGACTTTGAAATTATATTGTTTATGAACCCTGAATGCAAAAGGTGTAAAGCTATTTTAAAAAATTTATCAAGATTGTTTTTAGAGTTTGAAAACTCCATACAGTTGAGAGTTTTGTATTCGGGAGTAACTGACAGTAATTTTAAAAGTAAAATAATGTTCTTTGAACTATTCAAATCTATGGAAGCTTTGACTCAAAAAGAGAAACTCTTTTTCTTAAAGAATAACTTAAATTTTGCTACAAAAAAGAAAGAACTTCCTAAAAAGGTTGATGAATCATTAACAAAACAAAGCGAGTGGTCAAATGAACTCAACCTAGATGGAACACCCGCTATTATATTAAATGGGGTCATATTGCCTTCTTTTTTTGGAATTGAAGAATTATCTCAACTTTTAAGGAGAATAATAAGTTTTAGTCATTAATAAAAAACTAAAATATAACAGTATAATTTTCTGTATAATCGTCAGGTAGAGAAGCTCCAATGTCTCTTAAATAATTTTCTAATCCACTTAATGATTTATGCCTTGTTATAGTCATTAACCTATGTTTAGCCTGCAAATCAGTTAATCCCTGTTTCTTAAAAGAAGTAAAGAGTATTTTTGCTGCTGTGTGTCTTGCTGAATAGATACTATGGTTGTCATTTAGGTTAATCTCTTTTCCTATATCATCTTTTAACTTCTTGAAGCGTCTACTAAAAAACTCATTTTTAGAAGACTCTTTTTTTACATCCCATTTTCCTGGGGTTTCTTTTTTGGTAAATAGAAAATCATCAGGATTATAGTTTTCTAAATTCATTTTTTGAAAAACCTCTTTTAAAGGTTCAATTATCAGAATATTTGCCCTTTCTGTTTTTGTCTCTGCAAATAATATAGTGTTGTTCTGTAAATCAATATCTTTTACCTTCAATCTACAAATTTCAACCGGTCGTATTAGAGCATAAATGACAAATTTCATGTATTGATAAAGGTATTTATCATTTTTTACAAGATAGTTTTTTATTGCTTCTAATTGTTGTATTGTGAAAGGTTGATTTTTTTCAGGCTTAGCTTTTAATGATGGAATATCTTTAACAAAGTTATAGCTTAAAATATCATCAGCCACTAATTGAGACAATAAAGAAGAAATAAGTCTTTTAAAGTTATTTCTAGTTGTGTTAGATGAAGTGTCTGAGATGTGGTTTAAAAAGACTATAATATGTCTTTTAGTAAGTTGGTCTATACCTTTATTGGTAAGTTTTTTTTCTGTCATCCACTTAACAAAGATGTTGTACATGCTAGAGTTTCCATGTTTTGTTTTTTCAGCCCAAACTTTATTTTTTTCATTTAAAGCTAACTCTAAAGCTTCTGATATAGTATAGCTTTTCTTGTCCAAAATTTCTTCCTGTTTTTCTTCAAAAGGGCTATAGCCTTCTTGAAGTAAACGAAGTCTAGCTTTCCTTAAAGCATTACCTATTCTTTTTCTTTCAGTTATGGTTTTAATCCTATTTAATCCTCGTTTTTCAATTATTTTATCCATAGCCCCAGTGAATGGATTTCTATAATAATACCATATATGCCACGGCTTATTTATATTAGGTTTATTAGTTCCTTTAATCTTTGGGATATAAAGCTTAGGTTCAGAAAACATTTTTTTAATTGAAATTACAGGTACTTTTGTAGGTACTTTTTCTTTGTCAAAGAAAATAAAATTTTTCATCATTTATGTTTTTAATTTATAAATGACTGATAAACATATTTATAATTGGTTTTGTGAAATTTTTGAAGGTTGTTCTATAAACGAAAAACATTATATTCAAAATCCGATGCTCGCAAGGGCGTGTGGGTTCGAGTCCCACCTTTGGTACAAATTTTAGAAAGCTGAGTTTTTAACTCGGCTTTTTTATTTTGAAATTATTCAATTTGTATAGAGTTTTTATTTAATGCTTCACGAGTTTCATAAAAAAACTTTTTAGGTAAATTTCATAAAAAATCCAATTAATAGGGTTCTGTTTGTTGTGGTTTTCTTTTTTAAGGAAACTGTTTTGTACTTAAAAACATGCTCAAGTTTTTATTCTATTTTAAAATATAATTTCTACATAGTTTTAATTTTTGGCATGTTACTTGGTAATATTTAACTGTGTATCAAAAAATGATAGACATTTAAAATCAGATCGTATGAAAAATTTTGTTTTACTACTTACTGGACTTTTACTAACGTCATTTACGATTAATGCATCAGAATCAGCCGCTTATGCTGGTGAAGGGTATTCCAATTATGGGAAATCATTCATTTTTACAGAAGCAGGTGTTGAATTTGCTGTGTATCCAGATGGTCAATTCGATTTCTATTTGAATGGTTCAAGAAGAGGAGTAAATGTTAATTTTAATGCTCCTGGAGTAAATATAAGTTTTAATTCAGGCTACAATTATGATCCATTTGTACAATATGATGATTATGGTGCGGTAGTTCAAATTGAAGATATTCCAATTTTTTATGATCATTATGGTAGAATAGTACAGGCAGGTGATGTGTTTATTAGATACAATCGCTGGGGAAGAGTATCTCGAGTTGGTGGGTTGTTTGTTCACTATAATAGTTATGGTAACTTCTTAAATTGTACTGGATATATCAACAGTTTTAATAGATATTATGTGTATAGACCTTTTCACAGATATTTTGCAGCCCCTGTAGTTGATAGGTGCGTGGTTTGGAATCGCCCATATAGAAGATTCTATTCTCCATATAGGTATTCGTATTCGGTATATAGAAACAATTATTATGATGGGTATTACAATAGGTCATATATAAACCGTAGTTATTATAGGCCAGGGAATAGTGTAAGAAATTTTAACAGAGGACGTAGGCTTACCAATGCGAGAAATGTGAATTTTAGATCGAAAGATCATAGAAGAACAATGTATCAAAGAAACGATCGTAACTATCGTAAAAATACAAGAGAGAATTCTAGAGTAGCAAATAATAGGGATTATAGTAGAAATAGATCTCGCACAGTAGCAAGAAATACTAGAACAGTTTCTAGAGAAAGAGGAAGTAATAATTCTATTTCAAGAAGAACTCCAAGTACGAGAGAAAGAAGCAGAAATAAGGTAGCTGAGAAATCAAATACTAGAACATCAAAATATAATAGACCTACAAGAACGTATAATAGATCTAAAAGAAATGTTCAAACAAAAAGTACACGAGGATATTCTAGAAATCGTTCTACAAGTGCAACAAATAGAAATCAAAGAAGTTATAAAAGTAGAGGGAATTCGTCAAGATCTAATACTAAAATAAATAGAAGTAGAAATTTTAATAGATCAAAAGAAAACGTTTCAAAATCAAGAGAGATTAGAAGCAGAAGATAAAATATAGTTTATTTATAAATGAAAAAAGCCACACTTTTTAAAGTGTGGCTTTTTAATACTTTAATTTTTATAAAATATAAATATGTTTTTTTTGAAGAAGAAAGACAAAAATGACGCCTACAGAGTTTAGAAAAAGAAACTTATAACTTTTTTATAAAACGAACAGCTTCTTTAAACTCTTCAGGAGTGTTAATGTTTCTAATAAGGTTATCATCAACTTCAATAATTTCTACATCAGAGTTAATTAACATTTTACGAGGGCAAGAATACCCTTGTGCTAAATACTGAAGTAGTTTTCCGTAAGCCTTTGGCTCGTAAATGGTAATTAATGGTTCAGGAAATTCTTTGTTTTTTCCTTTGATTGCTGTAGCAACTTTACTTGGGTTTCTTTTCTGTAAAAGTAAAGAGATAAGTTCGTTATTTACAAAAGGAACATCGGTTGCTAGCACTAACCAAGCTGTATTTGGGTTCTTTTGAAAAGCAGAACAGATACCTCCAAAAGGTCCTAAGTTAAAAAAGGTGTCGTGAATTTCATTTTCTTTTTCAGAAGGTTTTTGAACAGAAAAGAAAGTGTCTAAAGAACAGTTTTCTAACAACTCTTTAGCGTATTGTTTTTGAGGTTTTCCAAAATAACTTAATTCTGATTTGTCACTACCCATTCGAGTACTTTTTCCACCAACTAATACTAAACCTTTCACAGGAGCGATATATTCTTCAATCAAATTTTGAATATGCTGTGTAATTTCATCCACTTGGTCAATTGTGTAGCTAGTAATGTTTTTTATATGTGGAAAACGTTCTAGTAAACAATCAAAATAGGTTGAGTTTTCATTCAATAGAATTACAAACTGAATATTTGTTAATTGATCTAGTCGTTTTTTTACCGAGGCTTCTTTTTCATCATCTAAAATTAAAATTTGTTTTGATCCTTGGTAATGATTTCCATTAATGAACACAAAGTCATGATTGTAAAACTGTAAACGTTGTTCATATTTGTTTACAGAAGAAGTTGTGTTTAGTTGTAAATTTCCTTCATGATGAAAGGTGTATTCAGATACGGTGTTTTGCTCAACATCTTTAGCATGTGATGCATCAAAATATCCTAAGTTATAGTTTGATAATCTTTTTGAAACGTTATGAACTAAATCAGCGATAACCCCACACTTAGTTCCTAAAATAGCAACTTCGTTAGGCGCAAAATTATCATTATACTTCTTAACTAGATTCGTATGTTTAGTATGTTTTTTATCCATTTTTAATATCCGATTTACCACCAGTTTTCTCTACCAATTTCACTTCTTGAATCACCATTTTTTGACTGATAGCTTTACACATATCGTAAATGGTTAAACAAGTTGCAGAAGCTCCTGTAAGTGCTTCCATTTCTACTCCCGTTTTTCCTTCAATGGTTACTTTACAAAAAACCTCCACATGCTCATCGTCTACAATATTGATATCAATGTCCACACCATTGATTAACAAAGGATGGCACATTGGAATGATATCAGAAGTTTTTTTCACAGCTTGAATTCCGGCAATAATAGCAGTTTGAAAAACTGGTCCTTTTTTAGTGATGAGTTCATCGTTTTTAAAATGACTTATAATTTCTGAACCTAAAAACATGGTGGCTTTTGCAATGGCTGTACGTTTCGTGATTTTTTTATCAGAAACATTTACCATTTTAGGTTGGTTTTGTTCGTTTATGTGGGAAAAGTTGCTCACTTTTTTTAGTTTTTAATTTTAAGTTTTAAATCTTCGTTAAGCTTTGTTGTGATGTTTTTACAATTGCTGTTAATAGCCTAATTAGCTCGTGAATATCTGAAAGTATGTCTGTAACATTAATGTTTGTTAAATCACTTTCTTTTAATAAGCGCAACCAGTACTTAGTTTCTCTGGCTTCTTTTGAAGAAATAGACATTTTAGCAATAAAGTCTCTTTTGCTTTGGCCAGCCAGAGCCTCTTCTATATTTGCTCCAATTGAAGTTCCACTTCTTAATAGTTGTTTTGAAATTATAAACTCTTTTTCTTGCTGTAGCTTCTTGTATAAAGAAATTATTTTTAAAGAGAATTGAAAACTTTTATTTTGAACAATACTTTCCTTCATTTCAAATTTTTAACTCAAAACTAAACATTAATAATTAAAAATTCCGATATACTAGTATCGGAAAAACACTTCCTTTTTTAAATGTTACTTCTTCTGTCTTTGGTAGTTCGATAAAACCATCTACTTCTACTAAGCTAGCTAAATCCCCTGAACCATTTCCTTGTATTGGGGTGGCGTATACTTGTCCATTTTTTGAAGTCAAGTTTACTTGCATGAAACAGCTTAAGTTAGGTTTAAAAGTAATGTCTTTAGCTAAAATTGCTGTTTGTGTTTCTCGTTGTAAATCTAAAGACTTATAATACCAAGGATAAAAATACACCAAACAGTTTACAAAGGTTGAAACTGGATTCCCTGGAAAAGCGAACACATTGCAGTTGTCTGTAGTGCCAAACCAAAAAGGTTTACCAGGTCGTTGCGAAACTCTATGAAATAATTTTTGAGCGCCTAACTCATCTAAAACTTCAGGTAAAAAATCAAATTTACCTTTGCTTACAGCACCGCTAAATAACAGTACATCGTATTGTTTTAAATACGATTCAATTTTTTCTTTTAAAACTGATTTTTTATCAGTAATATGGGCTGTTTCTGCTGGGATTTTTAAATTGTTCAATAAGGAAACTAACGTGTATACATTACTTCTACGAATTTGGTGGTCTAACGGATTTTCATTTACATCAACCAATTCATCACCAGTAGAAACAATCATTACTTTAGGTTGTTTGGCAACTTTTACAGTAGCTTTACCTACAGTAGCCAGCACTCCAATTTCAGCAGCGGAGATTATAGTGTTCTTTTTTATTAGAATTGTACCTTTACTTTTATCGGAACCTTTTCTGTGAATATTCTGTCCTTCTTTGATCTCATCAACATTAACTGTAGCTATTTGTGTATTAATATCAATATCTTCATAACGAATTACCGTATCAGTATTGTTAGGTAATACAGCTCCTGTCATAACCTCATAACAGTTGGCTGCATTATCCAGTGTTTTTTGTGGACTTCCAGCAGCTTGGATTCCTTCTATTTTAAAATCGCGAATACCGTGCTCAAAAAAACGATAGTTGATTGCAATACCATCCATGGCCACTCGGTTGAAAGGAGGGAAATCTCTGTCAGCAACAATATCTTCTTTTAAAACCCTTCCAATAGCTTGTAAAAACGGAATTTCTTCAATTCCAAAATTTTGTGTGTTTTCTAAAATTATATGTTTAGCTTCTTGTACTGTAATCATTAATTAGGTTTAAATTTTTAATGTTTAGTCTTTAGTTTGCATTTTAAATACTGAAACTTCTATTACTACATTAACTCATTAAACTATTTTTTCATTAGTCTATCCTCCAATCGTACTCATACTTTCGGTTACGTTTCCTTTTCTGTTTGCTTCAGCCACAAAACCATTTTCAGGTTTTTCTTTTATCAATGATAAAAACAAGGCTTTCAAGTCTTCATTGCTTGCACCGCTTCTAATAAAGTCACGTAGATTAAAAACGCCATCATCAAACAAACAGTTCTTAAAAGTTCCTGTTGAGGTAATCCTAATTCGGTTACAATCATTACAAATAGTACGAGTGAATGCAGGAATAATTCCTATAGTCCCTGTATGATTTTCTATAGAAAAATTTCTAGAAGTAGATGATTTTTTTGAAGGTAGCTTAGTTACAGTGAACTGAGACTGAATTTCATCTAAGATTTTATTGTAGTTCCAAACTTCTTCCGAGTTTCGTTGTCCTTTACCATTAAAAGGCATTTCTTCAATAAAACGTACAGCAATGTTTTTATCTTTAGTAAGCTTTACAAAATCGTTAATTTCATCAGTATTAAATCCAGACTGCACAACTACATTTAACTTCAAATTCAACGAACTTTTTTCTAATAATTCAAACGTTTTATATACTTCTGGGAAAACATCTCTACGAGTAATTTTAGCAAACTTTTCAGGATGTAAACTATCAATACTTAAATTAATGTTTTTTACCTTTTTAAGGTTTTCTATTGTTTTGATATGTTTAGAAATAAGAGCTCCGTTTGTTGTAATATTTATATCATCTAACAAGTCATTATAAGACAACATTTCTAAAAAAGAAACAAAATCTTTTCTTACAAAAGGCTCTCCTCCTGTTAAACGAACTTTGTTAACACCCAACTCAGTAAGTACTCGAATTATTCGGTACATTTCTTTGTAGGTAAGTAGCTCTTTACGAGGTACAATATCAATTCCTTGAGCAGGCATACAATATTGACAACGTAAGTTACAGCGGTCGGTTACTGCTAAACGAACGTAGTTGATTTGTCTTCCAAAATTATCTATGAGTTTGCTCATAGCGTAAAGGTACGGATTAATCAATCAATTTTTCCTGTCATATGTCATGGTTTTGATGAAAGATAATACAGACGTTCCCAAATTAAAGCCTACACAATTCTCATTTTTTTAAGGAGAAAAGAAGCATTCATGTTTTTGCAAGTTCCAGGTTTTATGGTGTAATCGAAAAACAATTCATTATTTACAATTTCAGCATCAAAATAATAATTAAGTATTTGAGGGTGCTCTTTGGCGAGTTCGCACAAACTTACATCGTGAGTAGCTATAATTCCAGTAGATTTTGAACGTGTAAGTTTTTCAACAAATTTTCTAGAGCCTGATGCTTTATCTTTACTGTTTGTCCCTTTTAAAATTTCATCAAGAATAATAAAATAGCGATCGGTTTCAATAGTGTCAACAATAAATTTTAACCGTTTTAGTTCCGAATAAAAATAAGACTCATCCTCGGTTAATGAGTCAGATGTTCGCATACTTGTAATTAATTTTATAGGTGTGTATTGATAATTAGTGGCGCATACAGGCAGTCCACAGTTTGCCATGACTATGGATAAGGAAACGGTACGCAAAAATGTGCTTTTTCCTGCCATGTTAGCACCAGTTATAATAAAAAATTGCCCTTTAGAAATCGTAAAATCATTGTCAACTCTTTTTGAAGATTTCAAAAGTGGATGTCCAAGGTTTTGAGCAATAATACCGTTGTTTTCTTTTTGAAGAGTAGGGGAAGTAAAAGTAGGATGATTAAAAACGAAATTGGCAAAAGAGTTATAAGCATCGAAAAAATTTACAACGTTAAACCACTCATCGGTAGTTTCTCTATAGGAAAGAATCCATTTTTCTACTCTTATAGCAAGGGTAATATCCCATAAAAACAAGCCATTTCCAATAATAGCAATAACAATATTATTACGTTGATCGAAAGTGTCTAAAATTTTAGAAAACTCTTTAAAAATAACAGAAGCTTTTTTTGTTTTAGTAGCTATTTTTTGTTGCTTTTCTTTTAGAAGAGCAGAAGTAAAAGTTTCTTTTTCAATTTGTTCCAGAAGCAAATAATACTGTTTAAAAGTATCTTTAGCTTTACTCGATGAGGTGTAAATATGTTGTGTTTTTTTAATATGGAAGATTGTAATTGTTAGACCGATAAAAAACCAAATTAAAACAACTGAAAAAGGAATAGCGTTAAAAACCAATAAGACTATTAAAGTTATTGAAATGATTGAAAAAAACATAGAAACCCATTTTAAAGCAGTTGCTAGTTTTGACTCATAGTTGATTAACCATTTTGTAATCACTGAGGTTTCTTGAGTGGTTGACGAAACTAAATGTGCTAGTGAAGTAAAATGTTGTCGCCAATGAATCTTTTCAGATAATTCTTTAAGTGCTTTTTGCTTTTCTTCAATAAAAGAAATTGAATTACTAGTTAATAAGGAAGCTAGTAATTTTTTACCATTGGTTGTTGCAGTTCTATTTATATATTGAAAAAAGGATCCCTTTCCGAATAAATCAATGTCATTACTATAATAATGGGTAGAATTTGTAAACTCTGTTCCTTCAGGAAGTGATTCAGAACGACCATTAAGAACATCAATTTCTAGTTGATTTTTGTCTTTTTTAAGTTGAAGAATGGTACGTTTTTCTTTTATATGTTGATGTTGTATAACTAAAATAGCAAAGAGTAAAACTCCAATAAATCCAATTATAAATGGTATGTAGGTTTGATGGAAGGTTAAATAAACTCCAAAAGAAAAGCCTAAAAAAACAAATAGCCTGAGTATTCTTATAAAGGTTATTTTACTATTTATTTTTGAAAGTTGAACAGCTAAATCTTTCAGTTCTTTATTGTAAAAATCTTGAGGTTGTTGCATTTTTAATTGAAAAGGATAAATGTAAAGCATTACAACAAATATCTTTTAATAAAATCGTATTTTCGTTGTATGCCAACATCACTCGAACTTCAAATAAAAACACTACCAAATTTGCCAGGAGTTTATCAATATTTTGATAAAGATGACACGATTATTTATGTTGGGAAAGCGAAGAATTTAAAGAAACGAGTTTCGTCTTATTTTACTAAGAATCATGAGAATGGTAAAACGCGAGTTTTAGTAAAAAAAATTGTTCGAATAGAACATGTGGTAGTTGATACAGAAACAGATGCATTACTACTTGAAAATAATCTAATAAAAAAATATAAACCTCGATATAATGTTTTATTAAAAGACGATAAGACATATCCATGGATTTGTATTAAAAAGGAACGATTTCCACGTATATTTTCTACAAGAAGAGTTGTTAAAGATGGGTCAGAGTATTTTGGACCTTATACAAATGTACGAACAGTGCATGCGTTGTTAGATTTAATTAAAGAGTTGTATCCATTAAGAACGTGTAATTATGATTTAAGTCAAGAAAAAATTGATGCTGATAAATACAAAGTTTGTTTAGAATATCACTTAGGAAATTGTAAAGGACCATGTGAAGGGTATCAAACTGAGGAAGATTATTTAGATGATATAAGAGCTATTAGAAATATTATTAAAGGAAACTTTAAAGAGAGTTTACAGCAGTTTGAAAAAATAATGCTTGACTTTGCTGCAGATATGCGGTTTGAAGAAGCACAAAAAATCAAAGAAAAATTAGCGTCTTTACAGAATTATCAAGCAAAATCAACGATTGTAAACCCGTCTATAAATAATGTAGACGTGTTTTCTATCATTTCTGATGAATCTCATGGATATGCAAACTTTTTCAAAATAATGAATGGCTCAATAGTGCAATCTTATACCACAGAGATTAAGAAAAAACTAGAGGAAACAGATAAGGAGCTTCTTGAGTTATTTATTATTGAAACTCGTCAGCGCTTTAATTCTTTGTCAAGAGAAATTTTCGTTCCGTTTAAAGTGAATGTGGGTAAAGATGTTAAAGTTACAATACCAAAATTAGGAGACAAAAAACGTATTGTAGAACTGTCTGAACGTAACGCAAAGTTTTATCGTCAAGAACAGTTTAAACAAATAAAAATTGTAGATCCAGACCGTCATGTAAAAAGAATTATGTCGCAAATGCAAAAAGATCTACGATTAGGAAAAGAACCACGCCATATTGAATGTTTTGATAACTCAAATATCCAAGGAACAAATCCAGTCGCTGCGTGTGTGGTTTTTAAAGATGGAAAACCAAGTAAAAAAGACTATCGTCACTTTAATATAAAAACAGTAGAAGGTCCTGACGATTTTGCATCGATGGAAGAAGTCGTATACCGAAGGTATAAGCGATTATTAGACGAAGAACAACCTTTACCACAATTAATAGTTATTGATGGGGGTAAAGGGCAATTATCCTCTGCTTTAAAAAGTTTAGATGCTTTAGGGTTAAGAGGAAAAATAGCCATTATTGGTATAGCAAAAAGACTGGAAGAGATTTTTTACCCAGGAGACCTTGTTCCGTTATATTTAGATAAAAAATCAGAGACACTTAAAATTATTCAGTATTTACGTAATGAAGCACACCGCTTTGGAATTACTTTCCATAGGAATAAACGAAGTAAAAGCGCAATACAATCAGAATTAGAACAAATTCCTGATATAGGTAAGCAAACCATTACTAATTTATTACGTAAGTTTAAATCAGCTAAAAGAGTTAAATCAGCTACTTTTGAAGAATTGAAAGAAGTGGTTGGAAATGCTAGGGCTCAAAAAATATACAAACACTATCAAAAAAAAGAAGAATGAAAAAGTTGCTAATTTTATTATTACTACCAGCATATATGTTGGCACAAGATCAACCCAAGGTAGGGTTGGTGCTTAGTGGAGGTGGAGCAAAAGGAATTGCGCATATTGGTATATTAAAAGAACTTGAAAAAGCAGGAGTACAAGTAGATTACATTGGTGGTACAAGTATGGGAGCTATTGTTGGTGGACTGTATGCTTCTGGATATACAGCGGAACAAATTGAAGAAGCTGTTCTTGAAACAGATTTTATGGATTTGTTACAAGATAAAGTTTCTAGAAGAGAAAAGCCTTTTTTTAGAAAAGAACATGGAGAAAAATATGCTATTTCTTTACCCATTAAAAAAGGAAATTTAGGGTTGCCCTTAGGTTTATCAAAAGGACAAAACGTGCTTAATTTTTTAACAGAGTTATTAGCTCCTGTTGATGAGGTTACTGACTTTTCAAAGCTCCCAATCCCTTTTTATTGTATAGGAACTAATATTGAAACAGGAGAAGAAGAAGTTTTAGAAAGCGGATCATTACCTCTAGCTTTAAGGGCAAGTGCTGCGTTTCCTTCGTTGTTAAATCCAGTGGATATTGATGGAAAGTTATTAGTAGATGGAGGAGTTGTAAACAATTTCCCTGTTGATGTAATGAAAAAAAAAGACGTAGATATTGTTATTGGTGTTAGCGTACAAGGAGAGTTGTTAAAAAGAGAAGAATTAGTGTCTGTAGCTTCGTTATTGTTACAGATTATTAATTTTCAGATGTATAAAAAGTCTGATGAACAGGTAGAATTATTAGACATTTATATAAGACCAAATGTTATAGACTACAGTGTGATTTCATTTGATGTAAAGAATGAAATTTTAGCAGAAGGAGAAAAAACAGCAAAAAAGTACAGGGTAGTTTTTGATAGTATTGCAAAAATGCAACCTAAAAAAAAGAAAATCTCTAAAATATCACCTAAAGGAAAAAGATTTTTGGTTGATAGAATTATTATAAAAGGAAATAAAAACTACACAAATAACTATATTTTAGGAAAGTTACAGTTAAGAGAAGGTGATAGTGTTTCATATAAAGAAATTTCTAAAAAAATTAATACACTTACAGCGTCAAAAAACTTTAAAAGAATTGATTATCATTTTGAAAAATCTTTTCAAGGAAAAAAGCTTGAACTAACCGTTAAAGAAGAAAAAATACAATCGTATTTAAGACTGGGTTTACACTATGATTTACTTTATAAATCAGCAGTATTATTAAACTACAATCATAAGAAAATGCTTTTTCAAAATGATGAATTTTCTTTGGATGTTGGCGTAGGTGACAAAATTAGATATAATGTTGAGTATTTTATTGATAATGGCTTGTTACCAAGTTATGGTTTTAGAACAAGGTATAATGTATTTAACAGCGATTTTATATATGATACAGGTCTTATAAATGGAAAGTATAGAGATTTCTCAACTTCGTTATACCTACAAACAACATTTGATAAAAAATTTGCCATAGGTGTAGGTGCAGAACATAAAAATATCAATGCAAGCACAAAAAATATTTCAACAGAAGTTAAAGAAGACTTTTTTGATAATAGTAATTACATAAATACCTATGCTTTCTTAAAGTTAGACACTTATGATAAAGAAATGTTCCCAAAGAAAGGTTTTTATGCAGATATAGGGTTTAAATGGTTTATATGGTCTGATAGAAACAATAGGCTAGATGAATTAATAGAAAATAGCGAACCTTTTCATCAGTTTTCTCAATTAGGCGGAACGTTAGGTTTTGCAACAACTTTTTACGATAAACTAACATTTCAATATACTTCACAAGCAGGATATACGCTAGGAAAAAAAACGTTTGAAATATTTGATTATCATTTAGGAGGTTATAATCAAAACTATATTAATAACTTCATTCCAATGTATGGTTATGATACTGGCGGGTTAAATAATCAATCTTATTTAAGATCAGAGTTTAATCTACGTTATGAAGTGTATAAAAAGCATTATGCAATGTTTATAGCTAATTATGCACGTGTAGAAGAGGATATATTTGAGGATGGTGATTTGTTTAAAAATACTAAGTCAGGATATGCTGTTGGATATAGTGTAGAAACATTTTTAGGACCTATAGAGTTAAAGTACACATGGTCTCCAGATCATTCGGAGCATTACTGGTTATTTAACCTTGGTTTTTGGTTTTAGAGATAAAAAAATCCCGTATCAGATGATACGGGATTTTTATTTCATAATAAGATTGCCTTACTTACTTTTTTTATTCTTTTTTAAATAAAACTTATATTGTAAGTACTGGTAAGCATCTCTAGGTAATATTTTAATCCACTTTTTATGTTGAACAAACCATTTAAAACGGATTGAGTTAACGCCTTTTGTTAAATAAGCAGCTATAAACGGATGCACATTTAATGTGATTTCTTTATATTTTTTACCGCTATTTAATATGCGTTCTAATTCTGCTTCTATTTTGTCTAAAAGAACAATAGGAGCTTCAACCTCTCCATTTTTATTTGGGTTTGGTTCACGTGTTTTTATCTCTAATTCAGGTCGTACACGTTGTCTTGTAATTTGAACTAAACCAAATTTACTTGGAGGTAAAATTTTATGTTTAGTACGGTCTAAAGACATTGCATCTTTTAAATGTTGATATAATTTCTGTCTGTTTTCAGCAGATTTCATATCAATAAAGTCAACAACTATAATACCGCCCATATCTCGTAACTGTAATTGACGAGCTATTTCACTGGCAGCAATTAAATTGACTTCTAAGGCAGTTTCTTCTTGGTTTAAGGATTTGTTAGAACGATTACCACTATTTACATCTATAACATGCAAAGCTTCGGTATGTTCAATAACTAAATATGCTCCTTTACTCATTGAAACTGTTTTACCAAACGATGTTTTTATTTGTCGCTCAATACCGTATTTTTCAAAAATAGGTACATCAGAACGATGGTGTCTTACAATGTTTTCCTTTTCAGGGTATATTTCTTGTAAGTACTCTTTAATTTCAACCTTAAGAGTTTCATCATTGGTTACTATACTTGTAAAAGAATCGTTCATTACATCTCTTAAGATAGAAGATGCTCTGTTTAACTCACTTAATATTTTTGTTGGAGTATTGTTATTAGCTATGCGTTTACACATAGTCTTCCAACGGTCAAGTGAGTTTTGTAAATCTTTGTCAAGTTCTGCTACCTTTTTACCTTCGGCAACAGTACGTAAAATAAGTCCAAACCCTTTTGGTCTGATACTTTTTGCTAATTTTTTTAAACGCTCCTTTTCTTTCGGATCTGCTATTTTTTGCGATACCGATATACGGTTAGAAAAAGGAACTAAAACTAAAAATCTACCTGCAATAGAAAGTTCCGAACTAATACGCGGACCTTTGGTAGAAATAGGTTCTTTTACAATTTGTACTAATAAATTTTGACCTGATTTTAGTACGTCGTTAATACTTCCATCTTTGTTGATATCTTCTTCAAAGCGAAAGTTTTTTAAAGTGAATTCTTTGTAATTACCTGTGCTTACTTTCTTAATGAATTTGTTTAAAGATTGTACTTGTGGACCTAAATCGTGGTAGTGTAAAAAACCATCTTTAGGGTATCCAACATTTACAAAAGCGGCATTTAAACCAGTCATCACTTTTCCTATTTTGGCAAGAAAAATATCCCCAACTGAAAAATTATTGTCGCTTGTTTCTTTGTTTAACTCAATAAGTTTACCATCTCTTAGTAAGGCGAAATCAATATCAGAAGAATTGGAACGAATTATTAATTCTGTTTTCATTCTGAATATGGTTTTGTGCCAACGTAAAATTTACGAAGACGGATTAAAATTTGTAAACAGGTATATGTTTATACCATTTTTAAGGTGTTAAAACCTTAATGTCAATGAACGTAACTTATAAAAGCAACGAAAAAGTAAGCTAATGCTTACTTTTTCTTATGGCGATTTGCTCTTGCTCTTTTCTTTCTTTTGTGTGTAGAGATCTTAGCTCTCTTTCTTTTTTTACCACTTGGCATAGTTAAAATGTTTTGTAAAACCTTAAAGGTAAAGGTTTTGGGTTAATACTTTTTTAATTACTTTACAGCTACTTTTGTTTTTACCCCTTCAGTAAACACTTTAGAAGGCTTAAAAGCAGGTATGTTGTGTGCAGGAATCTTGATAGTTGTATTCTTAGAAATGTTTCTACCAGTTTTTTCTGCTCTAGTTTTAATAATGAAGCTACCAAAACCTCTTAAATATACATTATCACCATTCTCTAATGCATCTTTTACTTCTTCCATAAATGCTTCAACAGTCGCTAAAACATCCGCTTTTTCAATTCCGCTCTTATCTGAAATCTTAGATACGATATCTGCTTTTGTCATTATAAATATATTTTGTTTGTTTTCTTTTAAAAATTGAGGGTGCAAATATATGATAATTAATCTATTCCGAAAAAAATAAGAATAAAAAACCCAAAAAACAATTGTTTTTTGGGTAAGTTTAATGAGAACAAGGTTTTATTTGACCATTGTAAATACAAAGTTAGGGTCGCCATCACTTGTTAAAATGGCAGTGTCAGGGTTTATTAATTGTACTTTGTAAGGAGATTTATTAACTAATAAATCAACAAGTGGATTTAAATGTGGTAGTAAACTCCAGTTTCTACCAGGAGCTAATTTACCTATTGCTAATAAATCTTCGTTATCTAAAACACCAGAGAATGACATACCGTGTACACCAGAAGTAGAGCCTATTAAAAATGTAACCTCACCTTCACCAAGAAGATATATATCATTTAAAGGGAAAGGAGGAAATAACGAGTCGTGGATAGGTTTTACTGTATTAAAAGTATCAATAAATTCTTGATTATTAAATGCAGGTCTAGCAGCTGTAGTCCAAGTAACAGTCATGTCGATAGGACTAGAAACTAAAGATATTGAAAAATTACCGTCAATAGAGGTGTATTTATTTTCTGTTTTGTTTAGTATAAATTCAGAATATTTAGTCCCGTTAACGGCAATCGCTGGTGAAATTTCGATACCACTAGACGTGAAACCTACTCCGAAGTTCAACGAAGAATTACCTTCAAGGTTTGTAGCAAACCTTATTTCATCGTTTCCAATATAAGAAAAATTGTGAACAGTTCCATTATTTTGATAAGCTAAATGACCAGAAGAATTATTAAGGAAATCTTTCATGTCTTGGTACTTTTGAAAATCTGTCCAATCTTCTGCTGTAGCTTTTTTAAATCTCACCTCAACAAAATCTCTAGAAGTTCTAAAAACAATTTCATCATTTTCAACACCGTAATACATAAAGTTAAAATCACCTTTATATCCACTACCGCCAAAATTAGGCAATGGAGCTGAGTTACCAGAATCTGATAATTCATGAAGTTCACTTTTTGTAGTGAAAATTAAAGTTGTTGTAGTGTTTAAACCTACGGTATATTCACTTTCAACTGGTGAAATATTATTATTAAAGTTACCTATTGTTCTAACTTTAGAATCATCTAAAAAATCAAATAAGAAAGTATATCCTCCTAGGTTATTATTATCAGTAAAGTATACTGTTTTCCATCCGTGTTCTGAAGAAAGAAGTAAATCTCTTAATTCTTTCTCTCTTTGATTCATACGTTCAGTTGGCGATTGATTAAATAACTCCTCTTCTTTATTTTCATTACAAGATGTAATGAAAAGAGATAGAGTGAATAAAGCCAAAAGGACACGTATTTTAGTTATATGTTTTTTTACCATTTTAATTATTTAGTGAATTCATCAACATTTTTTGCTACTAACTCTTGTAATTCATACAAGTCAATATTAAAGTTATCTTTATAATATTTAACTACAATAGCTTCCTTTTTTCTGATATCTTCTTTTGCTTTTGCACTTGTAATACCATTTACTAAGGCATCATAATCTGCTCTGTTTGAAGATAGCATAGCGTTTATCATTTCAGCAAAATCTTCATGTTCGTTTGCTCTTGCATAAGCAGAAATAAACCCTAATTCTCTAGCCTCAGCATCAGATATCTCGAACCATTGCCCTGTGTAATCAGACGGAGTAATGTTTCTATAAGCTATCTCATCAAAGGGAATTCTTTGGTTTAAAATATGTATATATTCATGTTGAATTGTTCCAATGAATTGTATTAATTGATCTTTGTTTTTATAGTCTTGATTATCTACTTCAAAAAACACGATTCGCATTCCACTTTCGGCTAAACCTAAAACAGAAGTTGCTCCACCTGGGTTTATGTTTTGTCCACCCACTAAAAGAATTTCTCTTGGTGCTATATTTTTAATAAAGTTTTCACCTCCTAATTGCGAGTAAGGTTCAACCCAAACTGCTTTAATAGCCTCCATTGCAGGTCTAACATTCTCTATCTTTGGCGGGTGTAAATACCTGTTTAAATCAACTTTTCCAGGTCCCCATTTGTAAGAAACCTCTATGTTATAGGGTGTAGTATAATTATCTCGTAACCATTTGTCGGTTTCATTCAGTACAGGTGTAGAGATATTTATATTACTTGAACCCAAATCTTCCTCCTTTGTTGTGCATGATGAGCAAATTAATCCCAGCACGCCAATACCTAATAATAATTTGTTTATTTTTTTCATACTGTTTGTTTTATCTTGGGTTTTGCTGTAAACCTCCGTTTTGAGCTGTTAAAGGTATTTGTAATTGTTTTCTTAAATCCTGTTTTTCAAGCATAACATCTGAACCATTATCTAGTTCGTGTGTAATACTTAGGTTAAAACGTCTTACATCGAACCAACGGAAGCCTTCGTGGTAAAACTGTCTTCTTTTAAACTCAGCTATAGCTTTAATGAAAGAGGTTTGCTTATCATTTAAGCCATAAGCTGGTGTGTACTCATTAGCAATAACAGGATATTCTGACTGAATTAAACTTTCTGTTAACATATCGCTATTTGGGTCGTAACCTTGTGTTTTATTAGCGATATATGCATTTAGATACATTAAAGCATCATTGTAATTTTCTAGCATAGCAGATGCTTCTGCTCTATTTAGTATTACTTCATCTTTATCAAACATTGTTTGTGCTAAAAAAGGTAAACCTATACCAGCACTTTCATTTGTATACTTAAAATATTCGTTATACTTAGGAGTGAAATAAGTGTATTGATTTCCTCTGTATAAATCATAGGCCCAATTCTTTTTAAATGGGTTTGATGATCCTGTAAATAATTGAGGTCTTATTTTGTCTACCGATAACCCAAATCGTGAAGATCTATGTCTTCTTGCCCATATTGAGTTTGTAGAAATAATTAATAAATTGGCAGGCTCGTCAACACTATTATATAGCATTCTTATTCCTGTTAAATTCATATTTCCATAAGCAACCATATTTCTAGCTTCAGAAGTAGGATTGGTAACTACTTTATCCGCATGCTCAATTACTTTATCCCATTGACCTTTGTATAAATAAAATCTAGCAGCAAAGGCATTAGCAGCATCTTTAGTGAAATGAAACTTAGGAGAGTTATAATTATCACCAACCATTGAAAGTCCTTTAATTAAATCTTTCTCAATAAAATCATATACCTCTTGAACTGTATTTCTTTTGTAGGTTTTAAAAAGAACAGTTTCAGGTTCTAATACGTAAGGAATTCCTAGGTCGGTAGAAGCTGTATTAGCATCATAGTGTTTTGCCCAAAAATTAACTAACATAAAATGAGCATAAGCTCTGGCAATTAAAGCTTCACCTTTTTGAGTATTTAAGTCAAACTTATTTTTTAATTCTTCAATAGAAGCTAATGCTTGGTTTGCTTGTGAAATTGCTTCATAACAAGAATTCCAATAGTTAACAGGAGAGCCTCTTTCTTCTAAATTAGAGTCTTGCCATTGATATAGTTGTAGGTCTAATTGTTCAACATTTGAAACATTACCTTTATCATCAGCATTGTCAGACATTATTTCTGCCATTAGTGCATAATCTTGATCTGGATATGCTGCTGTAATTAATTGAGAAACTTTATCAGGAGAATCAATTAATGTTCTGTTATCTGGTAATTCAGATAAGTATTCACTACATCCTACAAAAGTAAAGGCTAATGTAGCATATAGTATAACTTTGTTTATTTTATTTTTAATCATACTTTTTTTTTGTTAAAATCCTAAATTTAATGAGAAAGTATATTGCCTAGTAATTGGTAATGCAACTCCACCTGTTTGATAGAATTCTGGATCTTGACCGTTAAGTTTAGAGTCAGAGTATAATAAAAACAAGTTTGTTCCTTGAAATTTAACTTTTAAATGTGAAAGGCCTAGTTTTTCAACTAGTTCATTATTAAACTTATATCCTAATGAAATGTTTTTCATACGTAAAAAATCCCCATCAGCTACTCGCTCAGTAGAATAGTTGTAAGCATTATAAACCGTTCTTAAGTTTGAGTTTCTTTGAAAAGCAGAAGGGTCTGGTAATACAGGGATGTTGGTTATATTCTCATCTCCAGGGTTAAGCCATCTGTTTACATGGCTCTTAGAAAAAATGCTTGTATCTGAATAAGTAGAGCTAAATACAGGGTTTAACCTTACTTTATTTCCTCCGCTACCAGTTATTAATACTCCTAAATCCCAGTTTTTGTAAGTGAAATTGTTAGAAAAACCAACTGATATATTAGGGTTTACAGAACCTTCGTGTTTTAAGTAGTTAGTTAAGTTTTCGTTGTTTTGAAAGTCTAAAACAGAAGCTACTTCACCATCTTTATTTATAAACTGTGGTAATCCTTCGTTATTTAAACCTGCAAATTGAAAAGAAAACATTGAGTTGATAGGGTACCCTACAACATTACCTCCAGTTTGATCTACTAAATCAAAAGCAATAGGTGTATTGTCTAATTTTGTAATTTCTTGATCAAAATATGAGAAATTAATGTTAGAAGACCATGTGAAGTTATCTGTTACTATGTTTTTAGTGTCTAAAGTAAATTCTATACCATAAGTTTCAACATCTGCGTTATTTCCTTGTTTTATAAATTGCCCACCGATACCAGAAGTTCTTACAAAATCAATATTATCAAATATATCTCTTTTGTAAACATCTGTTATTAAATTAACTCTATTGTTGAATAAGCCTAAGTCGACACCAAAGTTTAATTCATATTGCTTTTCCCATGTTAACTCAGAATTTTGTAATGCAGTTATATTTAAGAAGTTTTCTCTATCTGCTGGTAAAAGTCTGTCTGCTATTTGACTTGTAAATATAGCTAATGCATTTGTTGCGTTACCAGGAGTTGCCACTAAACCATATGAAGTTCTAAACTGTAAGTTGCTAAAAGTGTTAGAGTTTTCTAAGAAAGACTCTTTACTAGCGTTCCATTTAGCACTAACAGTTCCTGTTGGTAACCATCTTGAGCTACTACTACGCCCTTGTCTGTTAGACCCGTCATATCTTCCTGTTAAAGAGAAAACATATTTATCGTCATAAGAATAAGTTGCCTTACCAAAGAAAGCTACTGTTCTTTCTCTTTCTTTAGTTAATCCAAAATAAGCTTCGCCTCCATTTATCAGTTTTTCAAGAATTCTAGGGTCTGTAAATGCTGTTAAACCATTGTCGTATTGTAATCCATATCCTGTAAATCTGTCTGAATTTCTATTTACAAATCTTATCTCTTGACCTAACAATGCATTAAAATTATGTTTTTCATTAAACGTATTGTCGTATTTAAAGCTATTTCTAGCATAAAAAGTTGTTAAGTAGTCGTCGTTTTTAAAATAGATACCACCGTTTGGTAAAACCGCAACAGGTAAAGCATCAGGATCTGTAGGGTCTTGATATAAGAATATATTATCGTCTCTTAAAACTGTTGAAGAATCAGCATTATAAGCTCTTACAACATTTGAATTTTCTCTAACGTTATGTTCTCTTACGGTATTAACAAAACGACCAGCACCATTAAAGCCGTAAGTGATGTTGTCAGTTATTTTATAAGATGCATCTAATTGGAATCGAATATCTCTTTGGTTGATGTCAATAGAGTTGTTTGCTAACTCTTCTAATATATTAAAATCAGCCCAGTTATTTCTATAATACTCATAACCTCCAATATCGTTATATGGTCTTAATGTTCTAGAGGTATTAAGAGCGTAACTAAAAGGGTTGATATCAAATTCACGAGATATGTCTCCTGTTACTGGATCTGACTCTCTGCTGAATGTACCAGGTGCTTTTTGTTTTCTTATGGATGCGTTTACAGCAAGTGTAGCATTAAACTTATCAGAAAAATAGAACGTATTTTTTAAGTTAGTTGTAAAACGAGTTACCTTATCAGCAATAGTCCACCCCGGATCATGCAAAAGACTCACAGAAGCATAGTAAGAATTATTTTCACTACCACCAGAAAGACTTAAAGAGTGGTTTTGCATTAAAGAGCTATTTCTAAATAATGTTTTAAACCAATTAGTGTTGGCTAGTTCATATTTGCGTAAAAAAGCTTCTCTGGCTTCAGGAGTGTTCCCTAGTTCAAACATTCCAGTTGACTCGTTATAGTTATCTAAAGCAGTAGCTCTGATGTAATAAACACCGCCATATCTACCTCTAGAAACATTAGGTAGTTGGAAAAAACCTCTACTTTCATTTTCTCTAAAAATAGCCATGCTTTCTTTTGAGTTTAGCAAATCAAAATTACTATATGAAGGTATGTCACGTATTGTTTGCTCTAGGTTATAGTTTAGTTTTAAAGGAGAGTCTTTTCTTCCAGATTTAGTAGTTATTACTACTACACCATTTCTAGCTCGTGCACCATAAATTGATGTTGCAGAAGCGTCTTTTAAGATATCTATTTTTTTTATATCGCTGGCGTTTATACCAGCTATAGATGAGCTAATTAAAGTTGAAGGGTCTCCTGATGTTAATTGATCTAAGTCTTGTTCTATTACATCCTCTTGTACTACACCATCAATTACGTATAGAGGTGTGTTGTTCCCAAAGATAGAGGAAGAGCCTCTAATAGTGATGTTTGGAGCAGTACCAAAAGTACCAGAAAGATTTTGGATATTGACTCCTGCAACTCTACCCTCTAACATTCGAGTTACATCTACAACCCCGTCTATTTTTAAATCATCGATTCCAACAGAAATAGCAGATCCAGTAAAAGTTTTTTTGTTTATTTTGTCATAACCAGTAGCGATAACTTCTACTTCGTTAAGAATATTAGAATCATCTTCCAATACTAAATTAATAACGGTTTGGTTTTGTACCTTTATCTCAGTAGTTTTTTTACCAACAAACCTGAAAACAAGTACATCTCCTTGGTTTACTTTTATGGTATAATTTCCATCAAAATCTGTGTCTGTTCCTTTGGTTGTGTTCTTGATTAAAACAGTAACGCCGGGCAGAGGACCAGTAGTATCGGAAACTGTACCAGAAATACTTTTTTCTTGAGCATAGGTTATACGCCCAAGTAACACTATAAATAGCGTTAGCATGAATTTAGATTTCATTAATTAAATTATTTAAATTAGTACCCAGGAAAAAATTATTTCCCCCTTCATTATTGAATATAATAACAGATAAAGGTGATTATACCCTACTTTTTTTACGAAAAGGTTTAAAAAATAATGTAATTACAATGTTTTTTTAGTTTTTGTTGTTGATAGTTTAATAGCGTTGATATGTTTTTGATTTTTGTTAAAAATAAACGTATTTTTTTATGGTTTCAAATTTGGTTTCGTGGTATTTACAAAATAAAAGAGAGCTTCCTTGGAGAAAAACTAAGGATCCATACCGGGTTTGGTTAAGTGAAATTATGTTACAGCAAACACGTGTAGCACAAGGCTTACCTTATTTTTTAAAGTTTACAGAAACTTTTCCAACAGTATTTGATTTAGCTAAAGCGGATGAAAGTGAAGTACTGAAGTTATGGCAAGGACTTGGTTATTATTCTCGCGCAAGAAACTTACATTTTACAGCTAAGCTTGTAGCAAATGAATTAAATGGAGTGTTTCCTAAAACATATAAAGAGTTACTTAAATTAAAAGGAGTGGGAGATTATACTGCTTCTGCAATTGCTTCTATTTGTTATGATGAGCCAGTTGCAGTTGTTGATGGTAATGTTTATAGGGTTCTTTCTCGTTTTTTTGGTATAGATACACCAATTAATTCTACTAAAGGGATAAAAGAGTTTAAAGAATTAGCACAAACGCTAATAGATGCATCGCAACCAGGAGTGTATAATCAAGCTATAATGGATTTTGGAGCGTTACATTGCAAGCCTCAAAAACCTTTATGTGATAAGTGTCCACTAGCTGACAGTTGCATGGCTTTGGCAGAGAATAAAGTAAAAGAGCTACCTGTTAAAGAAAAGAAGATAAAGGTAAAAAAGCGATATTTTAATTACCTAGTTCCAGTAACAAAAGAGAATGAAACTGTTTTAGAAGAACGAAAAGGTAAAGGTATATGGCAAGGGCTTTATCAATTTCCTTTGATAGAAGCACAAAAGACTATAAGTGAAGAAAAATTAATAGAAAGTGAGCAGTTTGTTAGGCTTTTTCCAAATGAAACCACAATCTCTCTTTTCAATAAAGAAGATATTATTCATAAACTATCACATCAGCATTTAATTACTAAGTTTTGGGTAGTAAAAACTATAGGTGTAAATACAAGAACTATAGACTGGACAACAGTTAAAGAGCACCCAGTACCTGTGTTAATTGATAAGTTTTTAGAGGAATATTTAAACAAAGAATCTTAAAATTTGTATATTTGATTTTACACAAAACTATAATGCTATGGCAGGAACAATAAACAAGGTTATTTTAATAGGACATTTAGGAGATGAGGTAAAAATGCATTATTTTGAGGGAGGAAACTCAATAGGTCGCTTTCCTTTAGCAACCAATGAAACGTATACCAATCGTCAAACTGGAGAGAAAATAACAAATGTTGAATGGCATAATATAGTAGTGCGTAATAAGTTGGCTGAAATCTGTGAAAAATATTTGACCAAAGGAGATCGTGTGTATTGCGAAGGACGTATAAAAACACGTCAATATGAGGTTGATGGACAAAAAAGGTACACAACTGAAATTCATGTACAAGATATGACGTTCTTATCAACAAAAAAAGATCCAAATAATACGCAACCAAACACAGCACCAACTCAAGGGAACCCTAATCCTACACCACCAAGTGTAGCTAGTGAAGAAGATGATGATTTACCATTTTAGTTTAATTAAATTTTAAAAATTGGACCCAGAACCCGAACCTTTACTTTTATTATTATCAAGTTTTGACTGGTTGACTACCATCAACTGTTTATTATTACTTTTATTATTAGTTTGCTCAGCGTTAGTTTCAGGAACTGAAGTTGCCTTTTTTTCAATTTCACAAACTGAATTAGACGAGCTTTCCGCAAATTCTAAAGAGGAAAATATAGTGGTAAAACTACTCGATGATCCTAAAAAATTATTAGGAACTATTTTAATCACTAATAACTTTATCAATATCCTTATCGTGTTACTTTTTGCAAGTATTGGTAAGGTTTTGTTTGAGGGGTTAGATTACGAATTAAACTTTTACTTTTTTAACGTATCTGTCCTTTTTCTTATAGAGATAGTACTCATTACTTTTTTAATTTTATTGTTTGGTGAAGTATTGCCAAAAGTATATGCTAGCAGAAAATCATTGCAATTTGCAGAGTTTATGGCTAAGCCTATTCAAGTATTAAATACTTTGTTAACCCCATTAAGTCTTCCTCTTATAAGGTTAACAAGTGTTGTTGAAAACAAGCTAGGAAATAAGAATAATAATCTTTCTGTAGAACGTTTGTCGCAAGCATTAGAGTTAACATCTGATGATGCAACGACTAAAGAAGAACAAAAGATTTTAGAAGGAATTGTAAGTTTCGGGAATACTGAAACTGTACAAATTATGAAGCCTCGAACAGATGTGTGTGCTATTGCTGATGACACTAGTTATGAAGATGTGTTAAAAACTATTTTAAAAAATGGATATTCTCGAAACCCAGTGTATCACGAGAATGTAGATAATATTATTGGTGTTTTATATGCTAAAGACTTATTAGAGCATTTAAACAAGAAAACATTTAAGTGGCAGAAACTGTTGAGAGAACCTTTTTTTGTTCCAGAAAATAAAAAGTTGGACGATTTATTGGTGGAGTTTCAAGAAATGAAAAAGCACTTAGCTATTGTGGTTGATGAATATGGCGGAACTAGTGGAATTGTAACATTAGAAGATGTAATAGAAGAAATTGTAGGAGATATTAATGATGAATTTGATGATGAAGACCTAACTTATTCGAAACTTGATGAAAATAATTATATTTTTGAAGGAAAAATAACCATTAAAGATTTTTGCCGTGTCTTAGAAGATGAAGATGAGGAAAAGTTTGAAGAGGCTAAAGGAGAAAGTGAAACCATAGCTGGTTTTATTTTAGAAGTCTCAGGAAAGTTTCCTAAAAAAGGTGAAAAAATAAACTTCAGTAATTATACGTTTACTATTGAAGCGTTGGCTAAAAAACGTATAAAACAAGTAAAAGTTACCCGAAATGCGTAAATTATTTTTGCTGGCATCAGCAATGTTTTTAATAAGTTGTGGTGAGGAAACCTTACCTAAACCAAAAGGCTATCTAAGTTTAGAATATCCTGATAAAACTTATAAAAAAGAAAACCTAAATAAACCATATACGTTTGAGACAGCTGAAATAGCTAAAACTAAAGGTTTGCCTAAAAACTGGATGAAAGTTGAGTATCCAAGCTTAAAAGCATCGGTAGATATTACGTATCGTCCTATTGAAGGAAATTTAAGAGAGTTATTAATTGAATCTGAGAAACTAGTATTTGAACATGCTATTAAAGCAGATCAAATCACTGCTCCAGTAGAATATGCAAATCCAAATACAAAAGTTTACGGAAGTTTATACCAAATTCTAGGTAACGCTGCTTCACAAGTGCAATTTCATGCAACAGATAGCTCTAAACACTTTTTAAAAGGGTCTTTATTCTTTTATACCAAACCAAATTACGATTCTATTTTACCAGCAGTGGAATATATCAAAAAAGATATGATTCACATGATGGAAACGTTGGAATGGAAAAAGTAAGCTATTGAATCGTTACTTTTCTCGATTGCAACCACAAATAAAACTGTAACCCAAACAGAATAGCGCCCGATAACAAGTGTACAGCTTGTGTTCCTAGTGGGAATTCAGCATAGTACATTAAAATACCTGTAATTGTCTCTAAAAAGATTAAAGCAACAATCCAATTTATTAACTTGTAACCTAAATTTTTTATCTGATTTAAGTAAAAAAGCCCAAGATTTACCAATACGATAGCTATGGTAAATGAACGATGGATGTAAAATTTAATGTTTGGATCCATCAAACTATAATGTTTGTTTTCGAACCCATGTAGTTTTACTTGTTCATCAATAAATTGACGAACTTGAGTTCCTAAAGCAATTTGAATTAATGAAAATATAGCTGAAAGAATTACTAATTTACTAAACAGTGAATTGTATTTATAAGATGTTTTCTTTTGGTCGGAAACTATATACAATAACCATAACAACAAAGCAACAATAACTAAACCACCAACCATGTGAATGGTAATTATAGTTGGTTTTAAGTTAGAGTCTACAACAGTTTTACCAAGCCAAGCTTCAAATAACATCAAGAAGAAAGCACCAAATGATAGAAGTGTTATTTGTTTGTTTTCTTTCCAAAACTTAAGAGAAACAAAAATTAAAAACAAAAACGGAATTCCAGCCAAAGCAGAACTTAATCGGTTAATATACTCTGTCCAGGTATGAAACTTATTAAATTTAGCGTAGTTATGTTTAGTGTATTTTTCCCAGTTGTTGGCATTAAACTTTTCAGAAGTTTTAATATCATGACCTGCTACAAATAGTGCTTCGTCTTTTACGATAATCATTCCTTTCTTGTATTCAGAATCAGGTTGCCAAGTAATTTGTTCTTCAGAAGTTGGCGGAATGTAATAACCAAAACACTTTGGCCAATCAGGGCATCCCATTCCAGAACCTGTCATACGAACAACAGAACCAGCTAAAAAAATAGCATATACAGCAATTAACGAGATTTTTACAATGAGAGGAAAATGTTTTTTCATCTGACAAAAAGTTTTAGCAAAGATACTTAAAAGGCATAAAAAAAGCTCCCAAATTAGGAGCTTTCGATTTTGTTTGAATTAGCAATTACGCTTTTTTTGTTTCAGCACAACATGCCATGGTGCAATCTTCTTTACAAGCAGCTTTTTCTGCTTCTGTTTTTGTGCAGCATTCTTTTTCACAAGAAGCCTTTTCTGCTTCTGTTTTGTCTGCGCAACATTCCATATTGCATACTTTTTTATCTGCTTCTTTTTTTGCTGTTTCAGAAGCTTTATACATGTCTCCGCTACCAATTCCTTCTACAAAAGCAATTAAATCTGCTTTGTTTGTTTTGTTAGCATCATATTTTATAGTTGCAATACTGTCGTTAAAAACAACATTTGCTTCTAAAACACCTTCTTTCTTGCTTAAGTCAGAAGCTATTTTTCTAGCACAACCTATTTCACAAGTCATTCCTGAAATACTTAAAGAAAGCTCTTTAGAATCAGCTGCTACCGCTGTTTTTTGCTCTTGAGGTGCCTCCTCTTTTTTAGCTTCGTTTTTACATCCAACAGCTAAAAAGCTAACAAAAGCTAAAGCAAATAGTATTTTCTGAATTTTCATCATTTTTATTTATTGAGTTATTCAGCAAATTTATCAATAAAATCAAAATTAAAAATAGAAATAAACGACTTTTGTACTTAAATTAATTGAGAATGAATAGTCAACAACAAAAATGGTTGTTTTTAATAGTGCTTTCACTGGTTTGGGGAAGCTCTTTTATTTTAATGAAGAAGGCACTAATTGGGTTAACTCCAATTCAAGTAGGAGCTTTACGAATGCTAATTACAGCAGTTTTTTTATTGTTGGTTGGATTTAAAAGTTTAAAGAGAATAGAAAAGAAGCACTGGAAATATGTTGCTTACACAGCAATTTTGGGTACTTTTTTTCCTTCGTTTTTGTTTGCTTTTGCTGTAAGTAAAATAGACAGCTCTATACCAGCTATTTTAAACTCATTAACGCCTTTTAATACATTTATTTTTGGAGCATTGGTGTTTGGGTTTACTTTTAAAAGAAAACAGTTTTATGGGGTTTTAATAGGTTTAGCAGGTACTTTGATACTTATTTTAAAGGGAGCTGAATTAAACCCGAATCAAAATTATTGGTATGCTGTTTTAATACTAATAGCTTCAATAGGATATGCGTTTAATGTAAATATGATTAAAAAGTATTTAGATGATTTAGATGCACTGGCAATTACAACCGGAAACTTTTTATTATTGATAATACCAGCGTTTATAGTTTTAGCTTTTTCTGGATTCTTTTCAACTTTTGAAGTAACAGCAGAAACAACTTCAGCACTGGGTTATATTACTGTTTTAGCTGTTGTAGGAACAGGAATAGCAAAAGTGCTATTTAATAAAATGGTACATCTATCATCTCCCGTTTTTGCAGCTTCAGTTACATATTTAATTCCAGCGGTTGCCGTAATTTGGGGAATTGTTGATGGAGAAAAGCTAAGCTTAATTCAGTTATTAGCAGGAGGGATTATTTTGTTTGGAGTTTGGTTGGTAAATAAAGCTAGATAGTTTTAAAATTACTTAAAATAAAAAGAGCCAAAATATTGCATTTTGGCTCTTTCATTTTTATAGACTTAGGTCTAATTCTTATTTAAAATCAGCGTCAGAAACCCCTTCGTTAATTTTAATTTCTTTTGTAATAAACTCCATTTTCATTGGTCCCATAGTTTGGATCATCTTATGAGGGAATTTAATTCCATTTACCTCTTTGTAATCTGCAAATACTACAGGTACTTTTATTTCTCCTTGTGGTCCTTTAGCAGATTTTACCTCTTTAACCTTTAATCCAGACTTTACATCATAAAAAATTTCTTTTTTACCATGTTTAATAACATAAGCATTGTTTCCGTCTATAGGCTCAATTCTATCTAAAGTTCCAGATTTATATGCTTTATCAGCAAAAGGAGCAGATTCCTTTTTTGCTTTTTCTAACTCTTCTCCTGTCATTTCTTTTTTCTGACCGTTAGCTTCTTGGTACCCTTTAGTTCCGTCAAAAATTACTTTTTGCATTACATTACCCATCATAGAAACAATAACAGAAGACTTGTTAGGAGTTGCATTTTTTTGAACTAAACTTAATTGCATTCCTTGAACTGCAGCATTAGAAGTAATCATTACAGATTTTACGTTTGCTACTTTGTCTTTTCCTCCAATTGCTTTAAAATAATCATCCACTACACTAGATGCTGTAACACCGTTAGGAATAGGTAAACTCATTGCTGGTTTTTCAGTAGGATTTCCGTTTTTATCAAAATAGTTGATTTTATAATCAGCTGTTTTTTCTAAGTTCTTTAAAACATCAATTCCTTTACCTGTAATAATAATACGAGCTTTATCTCCTTTGAAGTACTTAATTGCTGCATTTTGAACATCGTTTAATGTCACAGCATTAATATTTTTTAAGTAGTTCTTGTAATAATCAGCAGGTAAGTCGTTTGTTAAAATGTTTAAAGCATATGAAGCTACTGTTTGAGGCTTCTCAACGTTACGAACAAAGTTTCCAATGTATTTAGCTTTAGCTATATCTAACTCTTCTTGAGTTGCTTTTTGGTAACGGATTTTGTTGATTTCTTTCATCGCTTCAACCATAGCGCTATCAGTAACCATGTTCCTTACAGATGCAGTTGTTTTAAAACGAGAAGCATATCTACTTGACCCGATTCCTGAATAAGCTCCATAAGTGTACCCTTTATCTTCACGAAGATTTTTGTATAATCTACCAGTACCGCCTCCACCAAGAATTTGGTTAGCTAATAAAGCAGCATAGTAGTCTTTATCGTTCATCTTTAAATCTACTGCGTTAATGATAGATAATTCAGACTGAACAGCATTTGGCATATCAATAAAGTTGATCTCAGTAGTTGTTGGATTTTCAACTTTTGGTAATTTTTGAGTAACTAAATCACCTTTTTTCCAAGTTCCAAATAAGTTTTTAACTTGTGACTTAATATCGTTAAAGTTCACATCACCAATTATAATTAAGTATGCATTATTAGGCTTATACGTTTTGTTGTATAAGTCTTTAACATCTTGTAACGTAACATTTTTTAACGTTTCTTCAGAGGTAAACTCTCCAAAAGGGTGATTTTTACCATACGTTAATGCGTTTTCAACTCTACTAGCAATAGCTTTAACACTCTTGGCATTGTTTTTTATTCCGTCAAGAGATTGTTTCATTTGCTTATCAAATTCTTCTTGAGTAAACACAGGGTTAAAAGCAGCATCAGCCATTAATCCTAGTACTTTTGGAAAGTATTTAGATAATGAACTTGCTCTAGCTCCTTCATCCCAAAAAGAGATGTTAGCTCCTAAAAAGTCAACTTCTTCATCAAACTTTGCTTTTGGAGTGTTTGTAGATCCAGTTCCAAGCATTCCGCTTAATAAGCCCTCAACACCTTTTTTATCTCCATAAGACATTGGTGGGTTGTCAATAGTTAATGTAGCAGATACTCTTGGTAACTTATGATTTTCAACCACTAAAACTTGCAATCCGTTAGGTAAAGCAAACTTTTTAGGAGTTCCTAAGTTAATTTTAGGAGCTGGACCTGGTTTTGGCTGTTGGGTTCTATCAATCTGCGCTGAAACAGTTAATGATAGAAATAATATTGTGATAATTGAAAATATTTTCGTTTTCATTAAAATTCAGTTTAGATGATTATTTCTTTTTTGGTAAATATTCGATAACAACACGACGGTTTTTAGCTAAATATTTTTTAGCAACGTCTCTAATTTCTTCTTTAGTAATAGAGTTGATAACTTCTAACTCTTTGTTAATTTGATTAGTGTTTCCAACTAACATATAATTTCTTGCTAAAGAGTTAGCGATACCTTGTACACTAGAATTTGAAGCAACAAACTGATTTTCAAATTTATTACGAACCTTTTGTAAATCTCTATCAGAAATTAACTCTGTTTGAAGTTTTTCAATTTCTTCATCCATTTCTTTAATTAAATCATTTAAAGAAGTTTTTCCTAAAGGAATAGCTCCAATGTTGTAAACACTGTAATCTTCTAGGTTACGAGCAAAAGAAAATACTTGTAATGCTTTTTTCTTATCGTCAACTAGTTTTTTATACAATCTAGAGCTTTTTCCGTTACTTAAAATAGTCGAAATTACATCCAATACTTTAGAGTCTCTTTCTTTCATTGAAGGAGTTTTGTGTGCTAATAAAATAGCTGGTAATTGAATGTTTGAATCGTATTCTTTTACACGCTTTTCTTTAGCTTTTTCAGGCTCAACCACTTTGTCTCTTTTTGGAAGTGTTCTTGCAGGAATTGGCTCAAAATAATCTTTAATTAACTTTTTAGTAGAAGTTTTTTCAAAATCACCAGCAACAACTAACACAGCATTATTTGGCATGTACCACTTGTTGTAAAAATCTTGAAATTCACTCAGTTTAGCGGCATCTAAATCTTTAATGTAACCAATCATAGGTCTACCATAATTGTGCTTGTCAAAAATATGACTATACACGTCTCCATATATAATTTTCCCATAAGGAGCATTATCCATACGTTGACGTTTTTCTTCTTTAACCACTTCGTTTTGAGTATCTACAGCTTTTTGGTCGATAATTGGATGTAACAATCGCTCAGATTCCATCCATAAACCTAACTGTAAGTTATTAGAAGGGAATGTTTCGTAGTAGTAGGTTCTGTCCCAGTTAGTGTTAGCATTACCAGTTCCACCATTCGCAGCTTCAATTTTATTCCATTCACCACGGCCAATATTTTTAGTTCCGGTAAATAACAAGTGCTCATAAAAATGCGCCATTCCTGTTTTCCCATTCTCTTCATCTTTAGACCCTACATGGTACATTACTCCAACAGTAACAACAGGAGCAGAATTGTCTTGATGCAAAATAACGTGCATTCCGTTGCTTAAATCGTACTCTTCAAACTCAACTTTTTGTGCATTAGCCGATAAGCCTAACAACAAAGCTGAAGCTAGAGTGATAACTCTTTTTCTCATTGATTGAAATTTAATTTTTAATGATTTTCGTGTATTTGACGTGAAATTATAGTATTTGTTACAGTTGAAATAATAAAAACGAACCTTTTTTATGCTAAAAGAGTAATTTTCTGAGTAATACATTTTTTTTTGAAGTAAAAAATGTATATTTGCACCCGCATTTTTATTTAAGAAAGTGTGAATAAAGTATAAACGCAAAACAAATAGTATGTACGCAATCGTAGAGATAGCAGGGCAGCAATTTAAAGTAGCAAAAGACCAAAAAGTATACGTACACCGTTTACCAGAAGCAGAAGGATCAAAAGTAACTTTTGATAATGTAATGCTTATTGAAGATAAAGGAAACGTAACTATTGGCGCCCCAGCTATAGAAGGTGCAGGAGTAACTGCAAAGATTTTAGGTCACTTAAAAGGTGATAAAGTAATCGTTTTCAAAAAGAAAAGAAGAAAAGGTTACAAAAAGAAAAATGGACACAGACAGTATTTAACTGAAATTCAAATCGAAGGAATTTCTGCGTCAGGAGTAAAAAAGGCGGCTGCTAAGAAAGAAGCTCCTAAGGCTGAAGCAAAAGAAGAATCGAAGGATTTAAGTTCAATGACTGTAGCAGAATTAAAAGCTTTAGCTAAAGAACAAGGTATTACAGGATACACTTCTTTAAAGAAAGCAGAATTAATTGAAGCATTAAGTAAATAATTAACTTTAAAAACTTACAAAGATGGCTCATAAGAAAGGTGTCGGTAGTTCGAAAAACGGTCGTGAATCAGAATCGAAACGATTAGGAGTAAAGATTTTTGGAGGACAAGCTGCTATTGCAGGTAACATTATTGTTCGTCAAAGAGGAACTCAACACAATCCAGGTGAAAATGTTTACATGGGTAAAGATCATACTTTACATGCTAAAGTTGATGGTGTTGTAAAATTCCAAAAGAAAAGAGATAATAAATCATATGTTTCTGTAACTCCATTTGAGGCTTAAGAAACTAACTGATTAGGATAAGATAAAAAGCTCAACTAAATTTAGTTGAGCTTTTTTGTATATATAAATAAACGAACATTAGAATTTATATAAAAAAAACACCACTTTAAAGTGGTGTTTCATAACTTAATATCATTATTGATTAATCCCCCAATTTATCAATATGATTCCCCTTGTGTATTACACTGCAAATATCATATAAAAGAACGTTTATTAATGTAAAGGATGTATAAATGGTTTGCTTTTTTGTGTAAATGGTAAAAAAAATATGTTTATGACATAGTTTTGAACTGATTTTTTGCTAAAATCGTATTAGTTACATTTTATTTTTAAAATATTATCTGTTACATTTGATATAAATGTACATGAAATGTTAAGAGCAGTTATAGTTGATGATGAACCAAAAGCAATACAGGGACTTTCTTGGGAACTATCAAGCTTTGGGAATGATATAGAAGTCATAGAAACATTCACGGTTGCTGAGAAAGCAATTAAGTTTATAAATGAGAATAGTATTGATTGTCTTTTTCTAGACATTGAAATGCCTACGATGGATGGTTTTCAATTGTTAGAGAAAATTGAGAATAAAGATTTTGCCGTAATTATTACAACAGCATATAATGAATATGCAATTAAGGCATTGAAGAATCAAGCGATAGATTATCTCCTTAAACCTATTGATTCTGATGATTTGGAGGAAACTATAGGTAGAGTTAAACAACACTATAAGAAGAATAACAATACCGAAAAGGTTGAGAAAATATTATCAAGCTTTAATGAAAAATTCAATAGAAGAAAAATAACTATTAATACAGATGGTAAACTAGTTTTTTTGTCTCAAGATGAAATTTTGTTTGTAGAGTCTGATGGTAATTATTCAACAATATATACTACTGGAGCGAATAAGAAAATTGTAGTTACAAAAAAACTAAAAGAAATAAACTTACTTCTTCCAGAAGATCATTTTTTTAGAATACATAATTCATATATAATTAACTTAAATAAAATAAAAGAGTTTTTAAAATCAGATGGTTATGTTGTATTAGAAAATAACCATAAAATTCCTGTTTCTAGACAAAGAAAATCGGATTTCCTAGAAAAATTTTAAATGAAGAAATTAATTATAATCATCTTTTTATTTTATGTATCGTTTTCTTGTTTTTCACAAGAAGAGAAGAAGAACGTAGATAATTTAATACAGCTGGCAATAGAAAAAAAGATAGATGATTATTATGATTTATATCGTTTTTTTCAACGTAAACGATTTAATAAAGAAGATATAGACTTTCTTTTAAGAGAAAGTCAAAAAAAAGAGTATAGGTTAGGTGAGGTATATGCTTATAACTTACTAGGAAGGCACTACAGAAACAACTCTTTTTTTGATAGTTCAATAGAGAATTATATGAAAGCTCTTGAGTTATCAAGAGAAATAGAGGACGTAAATGCAGAAATTGTTACGCTCAATCAAATAGGAGTTGTATATAGAAGGCAAGATAAGATTAGAAATGCCTTAAATTATCATCAAATGGCACTCGAATTAGCGGATAAAATTGAGATTCCAGATGTTGATACTAAAATAAGCATAAGTATATCAAACAATAGTATTGGTAATATTTATCTGGCTCTTAAGCAATACCAACTAGCTTTAGAAAAGTTTAAAAAAGCAATTTTAATTCAAGAAAAAACTGAAGACAAAAGAGGGTTGGCTATTAATCACCAAAATATGGGGCTTGCTTTTCAAAATTTAGGAGATATAGATGCTGCGTTAGAACACTATAATAAATCTTTACAATATAATATAGAGAATAACTCAAGTATAGGAAAAGTTATTTGTCATAATAGTATTAGTAATGTTTTACTACTGCAAGGAAAGTATGAGGAAGCGTACAACTATATAAGTGAAGTGGTAGATCTTTCAGAGGAAATAGGAAACCAATATTACACATCTGATGTGTATGTTACGTTTGGAAACGTACAATTAAAGTTAGATAGTTTAGATAAAGCAAAAATATATTTAGAAAAAGGTTTAGAGGTAGCTAATAAGCATAAAATTCCTTCAGGAATTAATCAATCTAACTTGCACTTGTCTGAGCTGTATGAGAAACAAAAAAATTATGAAAAAGCGTATAGTTTTTATAAGAAAGCTATTGAAGGAGAGCGTAAAACGTTTAATGATAAAAATATACTATACGTAAACAACCTTATTAATAAATATGATAATGAGGTAAGCAGAAATAAGATAAAAAATTTAGCAAAAGAGAATGAAATAGCAAAACTAAAATTATTACGAAATAGAAATGTTTTAATTATAGCATTAGTTTCTATAGCGTTATTAGGCGTGTTGTTATATTCTATGTATAGGCAACGTTTATTAAATAATGACAAGAAAATATTAATGCTAGAACAGGAAGCTTTAAGAATTCAAATGAATCCGCATTTTGTATTTAATGCGTTAAACTCTATTAAGCTCTATGTTATAAATAATGAACAGAAGAACGCAGTATATTATTTAAATAAATTTTCAAAATTAATTCGCAGCATTTTGGAGTCTTCATCTGTTAAGGAAGTAACGTTAAGTGAAGAGCTAAAAACAATGAATTTATATATGAGTATCGAGAACATTCGATTATCAAATGAAGTGAATTACATTGAAAATATTGATCCAAATGTAAACATAGAAAGGATAAAAGTTCCACCATTAATATTGCAACCTTTTTTAGAAAACTCTATTTGGCATGGACTTTCATCTAAGAAAGGAAAAAAAGAAGTTTCATTGTCGGTTACAAAAATATCAGATGAGTTTATACAAATTGATATTGTAGATAATGGAATTGGTAGGGATGCTGCTATGAAAATTAGAAAAAACAAATCGTTAAATCGTAGGTCTATAGGTATAGATTTAACTAAAGAACGATTGCGAAACTTTGCAAATGAGTATGCAAATAACTATTCATTAATTTATACAGATATAATTGACGAAGAAGGAAACCCTAAAGGCACCAAAGTTTCGTTGAAAATACCAATCCTTTAAAAGTCAAATCGTAATTGAACCCAAACAGGTTCTTTTTTCTCTGTATTTAAGTTGCTAAAAGAAATGCCTAATAAGCGGACAGAGTTGTTAAGTGTATCTTGATACAATAGCTCTTTTACGATAGGATAGAACTCTTTTTTTAGCTGAAGGTAATGGTTGGTAGTTTTACTACGGGTTTGTTGCGTAAAATCGCTGTATTTAATTTTAAGAGTTACTGTTTTACCTTTGGTGTTCGATTTTTTCATTCGACGTTCCAATTCATCAGCTATTTTTTCAAGACGTTCTAACATAAAAACCTCTGAAGATAAATTTTCTCTAAAAGTAGTTTCGGCAGCAATCGATTTTCTAACGCGATTTGGCTTCACTTCCGAATTATGAATACCCCTAACAATGTTGTAATAATGCAATCCTGATTTTCCAAATAATTTACTGAGTTCATCCAAAGATTTTTGTTTTAAATCTAATCCTGTAAATATGCCTAAGTTGTGCATTTTAGCAGCGGTAACTTTACCTACTCCATAAAATTTATTTACAGGAAGTTGTTCTAAAAACTCTATCACTTCTTCTGGGTTGATGGTTTTTTGTCCGTTAGGTTTGTTAATGTCAGAAGCTACTTTTGCTATAAATTTATTGATAGAGATACCTGCAGATGCTCGTAATTCTAATTCGTCCCATATTCGCTGACGAATTTCTTGAGCAATCATACTTGCAGATGGATTTCCTTTTTTGTTTTCAGTAACATCTAAATAAGCTTCGTCTAAAGATAGGGGCTCTACCAAATCGGTATAATCGTAAAAGATTTTTCTAATTTTTGAGGAAATTTCTTTGTAGCGATCAAATCTAGGAGGTACAAAGATGATGTGCGGACATTTTTGTTTTGCTAATACTCCACTCATTGCAGAACGAACCCCAAACTTTCTAGCTTCATAGCTTGCCGCCGAAACCACACCACGTATTTCGCTACCACCAACAGCAACAGGCTTACCTCGCAATTCAGGATTATCCAATTGCTCAACAGATGCATAAAAAGCATCCATATCTACATGAATAATTTTACGAAAAGGAGGTTGTAATTCCATTCTGTAAAAATAACAAAAGCCCTCGTAAGAGAGCTTTTTGTTAGTCTTGATTCTTTTTTCTAACAGCGAAAGCGGTCTTTTCTCTAAAACTATACTTGTTTTACTTCAATTATTTTAACAGGACATGCTTTTTTTGCTTCGTGAGCAGCTTCAAAAATACTGTCGTCGTGAGATTTTATAGTAAAGAAACCTTTCTTTTCTGCGGAATGTAATAAAACTGATTTTCCGTCCTTTTTCGACATTTGAAATTGTGCCGGAGCTAACTCCACGCAATAATTACAACCAATACATTTGTTTCTTTGTAAGGTAATTACAACCATTAGTTTTTAGCAAATTCAGTTTTTACAATTTTGTATAATTTGTCTGAAGGACGAATTCTGAAATCTAACTTCATCGTAACTTCATCACCTTTGGTAGCAGTTTGTGATTCTTTGTCGTTTACAAACATGCTCTTTAATTCCATTTCTTGAGCACCTGTTGTTGGCCCTGTAATTAAAATGGTATCACCAATTGCTAAATCGTATGCTTCAATCTTAAACTCTCCAACTTCTGCTTTAGGGAAATAGTGCATTCCCTTTCCTAAATACACCTTCTTTTGAGTAGCATGCGAACCAGGTTCTTTACTCCACTCACCTAACTTTTGTCCTAAATAATACCCGTTCCAGAAACCGCGATTATATACTTTTTCTAACTCTTGCATCCAGCTAATTACCTTTTCTTTATCGTAAGTTCCATTGTATAAACTATCAATAGCATCACGATAGCACTTAATAACTTTAGCTACATATTCTGGTGCACGTCCACGACCTTCAATCTTCAATACTTTAATTCCAGCATCTGCAACCTGATCTAAGAAATCGATGGTACATAAATCTTTTGGAGACATGATATACTCATTGTCTAATTCCATTTCAAAACCAGATTCTTGGTCAATTACCGTATATTTTTTGCGGCAATTTTGTTTACATGCACCTCTGTTTGCTGATGAATTATGTGAATGTAAACTCATATAACATTTTCCAGAAACCGCCATACAAAGTGCTCCGTGACCAAAAATTTCAATTTCTAACAAACGACCAGAAGGCCCTTTGATTTCTTCTTTTTCAATCTGCTCTGTAATCTTTTTTACCTGACGTAAACTTAGTTCTCTACTCAATACCACAGTATCAGCAAACATAGCATAAAACTTAACTGTTTCGATGTTGGTGATATTAATTTGAGTAGAAATATGAACCTCCATACCTTCAGCTCTAGCCATTGCAATTACAGCTTGATCCATAGCGATTACGGCAGTAATATTAGCTTCTTTAGCTCTTTTGATTAAGGTTTTTACGATAGATAAATCATGATCGTATACAATAGTATTTAATGTTAAATACGTACGAACATTTTTCTCAGTACATCTACGAGAAATCTCTTCTAAATCGTCTAAGGTAAAGTTGATAGATGCTCGAGCACGCATATTTAATTGCTCAACACCAAAATATATTGAATCACATCCATTGTCTAATGCTGCTTGTAACGATTCAAAATTACCAGCAGGAGCCATTAACTCAATCTTTTGCATTACTTTTTAAATTTTAAAGCTTCTGAACGTCCTTTTTTAAATATTTTATTACTTGCGTGTTTTCCTTTACGCAATTCTTTTTGTTCTTCGTATGGTAAATGAATGATGTCTTGACATTCAGGAGAACAGGTGTTTTCCATTTTCTCAGCACATTCATCACACTGAATAAATAGTAAGTGACAACCTTCGTTAGCACAGTTAGTATGGGTGTCGCAAGGTTTTCCGCATTGGTGGCAATTAGCAATTACATCATCAGAAATCTTTTCAGCTCTTCTATGGTCAAAAACAAAATTCTTTCCTAAAAATTTATTTTCTATACCTTCAGCTTTTACTTGGCGAGTATATTCAATAATTCCTCCTTCAAGCTGAAAAACATTTTTAAAACCTTTGTGTTTGTAGTAGGCAGATGCTTTTTCACATCGAATACCACCAGTACAATACATTAATAAGTTTTTGTCTTCTTTATGATCTTTTAAATCTTCTTCAATAATATCTAAAGAATCTCTAAACGTATCTACATCTGGAGTTACAGCCCCATCAAAATGTCCAATTTCACTTTCGTAATGATTACGCATATCTACACAAACCGTATTAGGGTTTGCTAGCATTTCATTAAACTCTTTTGCATTTAGGTGCACTCCTTTATCAGTAACATCAAAAGTGTCATCATTTAATCCGTCAGCAACAATCTTGTTACGAACTTTTACTTTTAGTTTTAAAAAGGATTTGTTGTCGTGTTCAATGGCAACATTCAAACGAATTCCATTTAAAAAAGAAATACTATCTAACTGATCTTTTAAAGCTAAAAAGTTTTCAGATGGTACGGATATTTGAGCATTGATTCCTTCGTAAGAAACATACGTTCTTCCTAAAACATCTAGCTCATTCCACTCAAGGAATAATTTATTTCTAAATAAAGTTGGATTTTCTATCTTGTGGTATTGATAGAATGAAATGGTAATACGGTCTTTACCCGCATCGTCTATTAATTTAGCGCGTTCTTCAGCGCTTAACTTGTTGTACAGTTGCATGCTATACTTTTTTAAGTTAAACAAATATGTTATGATTTTAATAAAAAATCGGTGCAAATGTACTGATTTTTTGAGTTTTACTGTTTAAAACAACACTTTTTAATCAAAAGTGATATAATTTTAAACTTTAACGTATTTTTTTACACAATTAAGATACAACCAATTTGTTTTTTTTAAACCTTTGTAACATACAAACAATTAATTTTATACTCAAATAGTAAAAAGATGAGAGTAGCAGTAGTAGGCGCTACCGGAATGGTAGGTAATGTAATGTTACAAGTTTTAGCAGAACGTAATTTTCCAGTAACAGAATTAATTCCTGTTGCTTCAGAGCGTTCGGTAGGAAATAAAATAGAATTTAAAGGAACAAATTATACGGTGGTTGGTTTAGAAACCGCAGTGAAAATGCAACCTGATATTGCATTGTTTTCAGCAGGTGGAGACACTTCTTTAGAATGGGCTCCGAAGTTTGCAGCTGTTGGAACAACAGTAATTGATAATTCATCTGCTTGGAGAATGGATCCAACCAAAAAACTAGTAGTTCCTGAAATTAATGGAGATGTATTAACTAGTGAAGATAAGATTATTGCAAACCCAAACTGCTCTACTATTCAGTTAGTAATGGCATTAGCTCCGTTACATAAAGAATATAACATGAAACGTGTGGTGATTTCAACGTATCAATCAGTTTCAGGAACAGGTGTAAAAGCTGTTCAGCAATTGGATAATGAAGAGGCTGGAATTGAGGGAGAAATGGCGTATCCGCATCCGATAGGAAGAAATGCATTACCTCATTGCGATGTATTCTTAGAAAACGGGTATACTAAAGAAGAAATGAAGCTTGTAAAAGAACCTAAAAAGATTTTACGAGACGATTCTTTCGCAGTTACAGCAACAGCAGTTAGAATTCCAACAGCAGGAGGACATTCTGAGGCTGTAAATGTTCAGTTTGAAAATGATTTTGAACTAGAAAAAGTACGTGAGTTACTTGGTAAAACGGATGGTGTTATTGTACAAGATGATGTACAAAACAATGTATACCCTATGCCTATTTTAGCAAATAATAAAGATGAGGTTTTTGTGGGTAGAATTAGAAGGGATGAATCTCAACCAAATACGTTAAACATGTGGATTGTTGCAGATAATCTTCGCAAAGGAGCTGCAACTAATACTATTCAAATAGCAGAATATTTAGTAGCTAACAATTTGGTTAAACCATCTGTTACTGCATAAAATAATTTATAATAATACTTTTAAAATCCTGTGCTTATAAGTACAGGATTTTTATTTTTGGATAATGAACAAAGAACAAATAATACAAAACACCATTGAGTTTGTAAAAGAAACTTTACAAGGAGCAGAAGGCGGACATGATTTTTTTCACATTGAACGAGTTTATAAAAATGCTTTGTTAATTGCAAAAGATGAAAAAGTTGATGAATTTGTGGTTTCTTTAGGAGCATTGTTGCATGATATAGCTGATAGTAAATTTCATGATGGAGATGAAACTGTTGGTCCACAAAAAGCAAGAGCTTTTCTTGAAAGTCAAAAAGTATCAGAAGAAATAATTACTCATATAGAAAAAATCATCACTAATATCTCTTTTAAAGGAGGAAACTTTAAACAAAACTTCACTTCTCCTGAGTTAAATGTTGTTCAAGATGCTGATAGACTAGATGCCATTGGAGCTGTAGGAATAGCTCGTTGCTTTAATTACGGAGGGTTTAAAAACAGGGAGCTTTATAATCCAGAGGTTACCCCAAATTTAAACATGACTAAAGAAGAATATAAAAAGTCTACAGCGCCTACAATTAATCACTTTTATGAAAAACTTTTGCTTTTAAAAGATAAGATGAATACTACTACAGGAAAATCAATTGCAGAACAGAGGCATACTTACATGGAAGGTTTTTTAGAACAGTTTTATAAAGAGTGGAATGGAAAGAATTAGTGCTTATTGTGTTAATAATGTAAAGATTGTGTTGTTTTAATAAAAAGTTTACGTTAAAATTTGGATGTTATTGAATTTAGTATATATTTGCTTCAGTTAATAACCCCCATTTTATTAATGTAATCCCCTTATTGTAAAAATAGCATCTAAATTCTATTTAGATGCTATTTTTTTATGTAGAATATTCTTTAAAAAAGGTATTATTTTCCTGGGAAATCAGGTTTACGTTTCTCTAGAAAGGCGGTGGTTCCTTCTTTAAAATCTTCGGTGCCAAAACAATTCCCAAACTCTGTAATTTCGCTTTCAAAACCATTTACACCATCTTTGAAATTATCGTTAACAGCTTTAATTGCTGCGCTAATGGCAACTGAAGAGTTGCGCATAATTTTTGAAGCAATCTTTTCAGCTAAAGGTAAAAGCTCTTCTTGTGAAGTTACATGATTTACCAATCCAGCTTCTTTAGCTTCCTCGGCAGAAATCATATCTGCTGTCATTATTAATTCCATAGCCTTTCCCTTACCAACCAATTGAGGTAAGCGTTGTGTACCACCATATCCAGGAATAACTCCTAAAGAAACTTCAGGTAAGCCCATTTTAGCATTATCAGAAGCTACTCTAAAATGACAAGCCATTGCTAACTCTAATCCACCTCCTAAAGCAAAGCCATTAACAGCAGCTATAACTGGAGTAGATAGGTTTTCAACAAAGTCAAATAAGATTTCTTGTCCTTTTCTAGCTAACATTCCTCCTTCTTCAACAGAGAAATGTGCAAACTCAGAAATATCTGCCCCAGCAACAAATGCTTTTTCTCCACTTCCTGTGATAATAATTACTTTAACAGCACTGTCTTCTTCTAAATCCTTGAAAGCATTATGAAGTTCTTCAATAGTAGCTTTGTTTAAAGCGTTTAGTTTTTTTGGTCGGTTAATTGTAATAGTTGCCAATCCGTTAGCTTGTTCAACTAAAATATTTTCAAAATTCATACTATGTTTATGTTTTAGGTAATATTACAGTAAAAACAGTTCCAACTCCTTTAGTTGAGGTAAAGGAAATTGTACCGTCATACGCTTCAATTATATTTTTTATTATAGAAAGTCCTAAGCCCATTCCGCTTGTTTTAGTAGTAAACTTAGGCTCGAAAATTAACTCTTTATTTTCTTCACTAATACCTTTTCCGTTATCAGAAACTGTTATCTTAACATTATTCCCTTCAGAAGCAACTTTGACTTCTATTTTAGGGTTCTTATCAGTGTCTTTTATTGCCTGAATTGAGTTTTTAACTAGGTTGGTAACAATTCGTATCAATTGTGTTTTATCTAAACTAGCGTATAGCTCTTTTTCTTGAGGAAAATAATGTATGTAGTCTTCAGTAAAAATATCTAAAGAATGTTTAACAATATCAACTACATTCAGTTTTTCTCGGCGTTGTGTAGGCATTTTAGCAAAATCCGAAAAAGCAGAAGCTATAGAACTCATTACATCAATTTGTTGAATAAGTGTTTCACTGTATTCAGACATTTTCTCTTTGATGTTAGGATCTTCTGGGTTGAATTTTCTCTCAAAACTTTGTACTGATAAGCGCATTGGTGTTAACGGATTTTTAATCTCGTGAGCCACCTGTTTAGCCATTTCTCTCCAAGCTTGTTCTCGCTCACTTTGAGCCAGTTTTACAGCACTTTCTTCTAATTGATCAATCATGTTGTTATAAGCGGCAACTAGAGAATTGATTTCTGAACTGGCAGAGTTTAAGGTAATCTTTTCGTTACGCTTATTTAAACGTGTTTCGTTTATTTTTTGTGAGATGGTTTGAATTGATCGTGTGATATAGGTTGATAAAAAGTAAGCTAAAATAATGGCAATAATAAGCATTAGTAGGTAAACTAATGATAGGCGAGAAATAAATTCTCTTAGTTCGTGTTTTTGCTCTTCGTTATCTTGCGCTATTTGTAGCTCTAAAATACCAATCCTCTTAAAACGAGGATCATTTATATAGGTGTATGAAGATTGGTAAGTAATACCCTTTTCGGATCTACTCTTAAAAATTTTATGATTTGAATTGTTAGCTAAATCTCTAACGGTTTCATTGGCTAAGTTTTGACCTTCTTTTTTGTCGAAATTATATGGAATAGAAGATTTTAGTAACTTTCCATCCATGTCGTACATAGAGATAGTAAGTTTATGAACATAAGCAATATCATAAATTCTATCTTGAAAAATTTTGGATAGGTTTTCTGTAGTTACAGGGTATGTGGTTCTACGCTTAAGCTCTATTTCAATATCTTGTTTTGTAGAGAATTCTTTACGCTCAAAACGTGCAGTATTATAATCTTTTGTTTGCTCGTCATATTGATAAATAGTAACGATTACAATTAAAATTGATGCCAATAGCACTAAAAGTATCATTGACAAAAAAATTCTAATTCGAAGTGATATGTTATTGAAAATACGCAATTTTATAACTCAATTTTTTTAGTTTTCATAAGCAAAGTGTCATCCGTTTCTCCATCATTATCCCAATCATAAGTAGATATAGCACTAAATCCGTCGTTTGTTTGTGTAATTTTATACCAAGCTTGTACTTGTTTTCCTAAATAAGGGTAATCAACAAACAGACTATCGCCACTTGTTTCCCACTTTCCATCTGTTTTACCAACTTTTTTTCCGTCAGCTTGTAGAAACCAGGCAGAAAAAGTGCCATCATTGTTATAGGTAGATTGTGCTTTTCCTGAATTAGGTTTACTAAAATCATCTTCAAAAACAGAAGTACTATCGGTTTCGTTAGCAGTTAAATATTCAATTTTTAAATATGTAGTTTCCCAGCTACCAACCAAATACTCTTGTAATAAAGGTTCTTTTTTTTCTTGTTTACAAGCAACAAAAAGTATTCCGAAAATAAGCGCGGTAATTATATGTTTTGTTTTCATGATTAAGATTGAATTTTTTCTTCTTTGGTGTGTAGAAGACGCGTTAGTTTAATAGATAAATCTAACAAAATAATTTTAGCATTTCCGTTTCTTTCAATATGATATTGAGCATCGCTTACTTCTTTTTCGATAATTAAAATATTGGCACTATGAATAAACGGAGCAAATTTAGAGAGGTCAAAGTTTGCAGATTTTGTTTCTAAAAACACTAGGTCTGGAGTTCCGTAGTTGAGAAGTAAGGCTTGTCTAAAAAACTGTAAACAGTATTGTAAAAATTGTTTTTGAGTCTCTCTACCAGATTTAGCAATTTCTTCTGACCATCCTATTAAATCTTGAATAACGGCAGCATTTCCTTTAGCTCTAAAGGCAGCTCGAATCCACGTAATAAACCATTGCTCAAAAACTAAGTCGTTTGAATTATTGTTTAAAATATGCAGTGCTTTGTTGTAGTTTCCTTCAGATTGATGAGCAATTTTTACAGCTTCATTTTCTGATACACCTTCTTGCTGAACTAGATTATTAGCTATATCACTTTCACTTAATGCAGGGAAATGTAAAGCCTGACACCTAGATTTTATGGTATTTATAATTTGTTCTTCATCTTCGGTAATAAGAATGAAAATAGTTTTGCTTGGTGGTTCTTCAATTAGTTTTAATAATTTGTTAGAGGCAGCAACATTCATTTTTTCAGCCATCCAAATAATCATTACTTTAAAGCCACCTTCATACGATTTTAATTGTAGCTTTTTTACAATGTCTTCTGCTTCATCAACACCAATTTGACCTTGTTTATTTTCAACACCAATATGTTGTAGCCAATTAAACAAACTTCCATAAGGTTGCTCTTCAATAAAAGAACGCCAATCCTCTAAAAACAAATTACTAACAGGGTGTTTTTTTACCGAGTCATTTGTAGTCACTGGAAAAGCAAAATGTAAATCAGGGTGTTGTAGTTTACTACATTTTATATTACAAGCTTCTGGGTTGTCAGAAAAATTACACAATAGAAATTGAGCGTAGGCAATAGCCATGGGTAGAGTACCGCTGCCTTCTTTGCCAACAAAGAGTTGTGCATGCGGAATTCTATTGTTTTCAGCTGATTGCTGTAAGTGTTTTTTGATGTGTTCTTGCCCAATAATATCGTCGAAAGTCATACCACAAATATAAGACATCAAACAAAGAGAACAACCTATTGTAAATAAATGATATATTGTTTTGATATACTGTTTAGAACGATTCTATTTTAGTATATTTGCAAGCTAAAAATATATCTTTTGAGTACTATCGCATCGTTACATTTAGGGGAAAAAGGAATTATATCTGAAGAGTGCTTAGATAAGATTCCACTGAAGTTATTAGAAATGGGGTGTTTACCAGGAAGTGAAGTAGAGTTACTTCAAATTGCTCCACTAAAAGATCCTATGTATATATGCGTAAATGGAAGTCATTTAGCGATTCGAAAAGAAACAGCTAGTCAAATTTCAATTATAAAACTATAGCTGATGAGTAATCGTATTAATGTAGCTTTAATTGGAAATCCTAATACAGGTAAAACATCGTTATTTAATCAGCTAACAGGGTTAAACCAAAAAGTAGGGAATTATCCTGGGGTTACGGTTGATAAAAAACAAGGGGTTTGTAAGTTGCCAGAAGGTAAAAGTGCAATGATTACTGATTTGCCAGGTACCTATAGTATCAACCCAACTTCTTTAGATGAAAGCATTGTTTTAAAAGCTTTGATGACTACACATCAAGAAGAAAAGCCAGATGTAATTGTTGTAGTTGCTGATATTGAAAACCTAAAAAGAAACTTATTACTGTTTTCACAAATTCAGGATTTAGAAGTTCCTACAGTTTTAGCTTTAAACATGGCAGACCAACTAAAGCGAAAAGGAATTTCTATTGACATACCTGCTTTAGAAAAAGAGTTACACACTAAAGTAGTATTAATGTCGGCAAGAACAAATGAAGGTGTTGACGATTTAAAAGAGGTAGTAGCGAATTATGAATCGTTAAAAGTACATTCAAATTTTAACGAACTATCTAAAAAAATTGATACAACTTACTTTGACCGATTGGCTACGGTGAGTAAAGAGTTTACTTCGTATGAGTTGTGGATGATGTTAACTAAAAACCACACTCCATTACTTTCTTCTTCAGAAAAAGAAGCAATAAAAGAGTTTGAAGGTGAAATTACAAAGCAGAAAAAATATCAGCATAAAGAAACAATATATAGATATCAGCAAATAAACTCTGTTTTAAATAAAACGTATAAGATAGATGCTTCTAAAGCGACAGATATACGCAGTAGATTAGATAGAGTATTTACTCATAAAATATTTGGGTATGTTATTTTCTTCGGATTGTTATTGCTAATATTTCAATCTATTTTTGATTGGGCGTCTACACCTATGGATCTTATAGATGGGTTGTTTGCCAATATTGCAGAGTTTACAAAAGCACAATTACCAGCAGGAATGTTTACTGATTTATTAACTGATGGAATTATTCCTGGAGTTGGTGGAGTTGTAATTTTTATTCCTCAAATAGCTATTTTATTTCTTTTTATATCCATTCTTGAAGAAACAGGATATATGAGCCGCGTGGTATTTTTGATGGATAAAATTATGCGTCGCTTTGGAATGAGTGGTAAAAGTGTTATTCCTTTAATCTCAGGAACAGCATGTGCTATTCCAGCAATTATGGCAACTAGAACTATTGGTAGTTGGAAAGAACGATTAATTACCATATTGGTAACACCATTTACAACCTGTTCCGCAAGATTACCTGTGTATGCTATTTTAATAGCTTTAATTATTCCTGATACTAAGCTGTTTGGTTTTTTTAGTTTACAAGGTTTTACCCTGTTAGCTTTATACATTTTAGGATTTGCGGCTGCAATTATAGCAGCATATGTGTTACATAAGACATTGAAGATAAAAAACAACTCGCTTTTTGTAGTTGAGATGCCTAACTACAAGATACCATCGGTTAAAAATGTGTTTTATGATGTGTTAGATAAAACAAAAGCATTTGTTTTTGGGGCAGGAAAAATCATTTTAGCGATTTCAATAGTATTATGGTTTTTAGCATCTCACGGGCCATCATCGTTTGAAAATGCAGAGAAAAATGTAATTGAAAATGTAGCAAATCAACAATTATCAGAAGAAGAGCTAACAAAAAAAGTCGCTTCAGCTAAACTTGCAAACTCATATATAGGAATAGCAGGAAAAACAATAGAGCCAGTTGTTAAGCCTTTAGGTTATGATTGGAAGATAGGTATTGGATTAATTAGTTCTTTTGCTGCGAGAGAGGTGTTTATTGGTACGTTAGCAACTATTTATAGTGTAGAAGACGACGGAGAAGATACGACTACTATCAAACAAAAAATGGCATCAGAGATAAATCCTGACACAGGAGAGAAGAGGTTTAATTTTGCTACAGGAATTTCTTTATTGTTGTTTTATGCGTTTGCAATGCAATGTATGGCAACGTTAGCAATTGTAAAAAGAGAAACTAAAAGTTGGAAGTGGCCAATGGTTCAATTAGTAAGTATGGGGGCTTTGGCATATTTATCAGCATTTATAGCCTATCAAATTTTAAGTTAATGCAAGAAGTTTTAACATATGCGGTTGTTTGTGGAGCAGTTATTTTTTTAGTTAAAAAGTTCTTTTTTAAGCCTAAAAAAAATAGCGGTTGCGATACAAACTGTAACTGCTCGTAAGAGAGAAAGTATATTTACCATACAGTTTTTTATAAAAAATGTATGTTTGTGGTATTATACTTGTAGGCAATACATAAATTATAAATAGTAAAAATTCAAATGAAAAAAATATTATTAGCAGCTGTGGTTTTTGTTAGCTCTTTTACCTATGCACAGCAAGAGGTAAAAGTAGATTTACTAGATGCATTAGCTTTTAAAACCTTAGAAGTATCGTATGAATATTATACTACCGATCGTTCCTCAATAGGTATTTCAGCGTTATTTAACTTTGAAAAAAAATCAGCAGATTTTAGATATAACGAAGAACGAATGTTTACTCCTTTTTTCCGCCATTATTTTACGAACAATAGCAATTGGAATTACTTTGGTGAAGTTTTTATGGGGATTAATACAGGAGAAAGAGAAATTGAGCTTGATGGTTCGCCTAATACTTTTAAGGAATATACTGACGGGGCTTTAGGGTTAGCTTTTGGGTCAAAATATGTTTCTTCAGGAGGTTTTGTGCTTGATATATATGGAGGTTTAGGTAGAAACCTATTTACTTCAGAGGCTCGTTCAATTGTACCTAGAGTAGGAATAAACTTAGGGTATCGCTTTTAATGATACTCATTCAAAAAAATATAAAGCTCGCAATTGCGAGCTTTTTTAGTTTATAAGTAAGTATTTTTATTAAGAGTTACTTTTTATTTTTAATCAAATTAGCAAATGTAAAACTCAATATAGCAGGTAATACCCATCCTAAATTATAATTAGCAAAAGGAATATTATTTTTAATTTCAGTTAAATAACTAGGGTTAATAACGTAACCTAGAAAATCTGGAATACTAAATAAGAAAGTCACTCCTACTACAATTTTAAAAACTAAAGTTGAGGTGTATTTTTCTGGAAGTACATTCAGTACAATTAATGTAATAGTAATAGGGTAAATAAACATTAAAGCAGGCAAAGCAATGTTGATAATATATTTTACATCAAATTGACCAACAGCAATCCCTAATATGCAGCCAATAATAGCAGTGATTGTAAAAACGTTTTGAGAGTTATTGTTAATACCTTTAAAATAATCAGCAGTACCAGTAATAACCCCAACGGCTGTTGTGAAACATGCTAAAGCGACTAAAACACTAAGAAAAATACTTCCAATATTTCCTAAAGTTTGGTTACTTAAAGAGTTTAAAATTTCTGTTCTGTTAGCATTTTCAGAAAAAGTAGAACTAAATAAAACACCATTATAAATAAGACCAGCATAAATAATTAACAAACCAAACCCAGCAATAAAACCAGCTTTGGTAATTAGTTCTTTTTTCTCTTCAAAAGTTGTACTCGTATTAAAATTCATTGAAACAACTAAAACACCACCAACAACTATAGAGGCAATGGCATCAAAAGTTTGATATCCTTCTAGTAAACCATCAACAAAAGGAGCTTTAAGCGTAGTTGGATTTATTATGTCTGGAGCTGTAAAAATTCCAACAAAAATAATAGCCAATAGAATGAATATAATAAGAGGTGTTAAAAATTTGCCGAGTAGGTTTAGTACTTTTGATCGGTTCATGGTGAAAAGAAAAACAAGTCCGAAATAAATTGTACTTGTAACTAAAGAACTACTATTGTTAAAGTAAGGAGCAATGGCCATTTCATGAGTAACCGATGCAGTTCTAGGCGCAGGCAAAGCAATACAAATGGTGTATACAACAAAGCAATATATAAAGCTAAAAGTAGGAGATACTTTTTTACCAAAATCGTACATAGTACCTTGTAGTTTAGCATGAGCTAAAATACCTATCATAGGAATAAAAACAGCGGTAATAAAAAAACCAACAGTTACCAAAAACCATAAATTACCAGCACTCTTTCCTAAAAAAGGAGGCAAAATTAAATTACCAGCTCCAAAAAACATAGAAAATAAAGCAAAGCCGGTAATTAAAGTTTCTTTTGAGAATTTCATTTGTTTTGTTTTATAAATAACAAATAAACAAAATTGAAAAGGATATAAAGTACTCCAATAGCAATAAAAACAAACTTAGGTATAGCAAAAAAATAAGCAATAGAACTCCATAGCTGTTTCGTGCTTCCCATTAGTAATTTAATTAACCCAACGTTTTCTATAGCATCACAAAAACCAGCAAAAAACAAAGAAAATATAAGGATTACTCCAAAGCTGTATAAAGAAGAGTCTTTCCAAAGTTTCTTATTAAGCTTATGAATAAAAACAGCTATTAATAAAGAATATGAAATTAAAAAAAGGTAATCAAGCCCTAAGCTAATACCGCAAGCAATTTTAGAAGTCTCGTTCCAAGAATTAATATATTTCTCAGATATTGCAATGTCTTTTGCTAATTCAAAGCTTATAATACCATTTTTACATACTTCATTTTTTAGAAAACTATCCAAATAAAGCATACAAAGTATAAGAATTAATGTAGAAGTTATAAGAAAAATCGTAAGATTTCGCTCTTGTTTTTTAGAAAGGTTTTGAAAAGGAGAAATCAACATTTTAGCAATTATTTGATGAGATTACAAATGAAAGATACATATTTTTGCCTAATGCAAAACAGTATAGAATTTAAAAACACAAATATTTACTTTACTGATGAAGGAAAAGGAAGTGTTATAGTATTGCTCCATGGATTTTTAGAGAACTCTACGATGTGGAGTAGTATAAGTAAAGAATTATCTAAAAAATACAGAATAGTTTGTGTTGATTTATTAGGAAGTGGAAAAACAGGGTGTATTGGGTATGTACATTCGATGGAAGAAATGGCAGATGCTGTAAAAGCAGTGTTAAAAGAGTTAAGAATCCGTCGGGCTACTTTTATAGGACATTCTATGGGAGGGTATGTTGCTTTAGCCTTTGCAGAAAAGTATCCAAAAAATGTAAAAGGAGTTTGTTTGATGAACTCTACATCTCAAGCAGATAGTGAAGAAAGAAAAAAGTTGCGACTCAGAGCTGTTGAAATGGCTAAGGAAAACTATGAAACGTTAGTAAAAATGTCAATTAGTAACTTGTTTGCAGAGAATATGCGTTTACAGTTATCCGAAGAAATAGAGGAAATAAGAGAAGAAGCCTTAAAAACACTTGTTAGAGGGTACATTGCAGCTACAGAAGGAATGCGCTTGCGTAAAAACAAAGAAGCTGTTTTACAAACAATAGAAAAGAGGTTAATAATTGCAGGTAAAAATGATCCAATATTAAATTATACTACTGTTGAAGAAGAAGCAAAGAGAACCAATACCTCATTAATTGCATTACCAAACGGACACATGAGTCATGTAGAAGCAAAAGAAGAACTATTAAAAGCACTAACCAACTTTATAAAAGCTTGATAAAATCCGTTACTTTTGTAGAGCACAAAAAGAATATATTTCATGAAAACTCATCACTTAGCCAAACAAAATTCTATTCTTAATAAATTCCTAGCTGAACTCAGAGATGTCTCAATTCAAAAAGACTCTATGCGTTTCCGCAGAAACATTGAAAGAATAGGAGAAGTTTTAGCCTACGAATTAAGTAAAGAGTTAAATTATGAAACAAAAGAAATAACAACACCATTAGGGACAAGAAAGGTAGAATTACCAGCAAATAATATAGTTTTATGCTCTATCCTTAGAGCAGGGTTACCATTACACAATGGAATGTTGAATTATTTTGATGATGTAGAAAATGCTTTTATCTCAGCATACCGTCATCACCCGAATAACGATGAAGAATTCGAAATAGTGGTAGAGTACTTTGCATCACCTTCTATTGACGGAAAAACATTATTATTAGTAGACCCAATGTTAGCAACAGGGCGTTCTATGGTTGAGGTTTATGAAGGAATAAAAAAATACGGAACACCAAAAGAAATAATTATAGCTTCGGTTATTGGTTCAGTAGAAGGTGTAGAATATGTTGCTAAACACTTACCAGAAAGTACTACTTTATGGATTGCTGATATTGACGAAAAGTTAAACGACAAAGGTTATATTGTTCCTGGTTTAGGAGATGCAGGAGATTTAGCTTACGGAGCAAAACTGTAGTTTATACAATAGCACTTATAGTAAAAGAAGCTATTAAGAATAAAATAATAATAGCATCAGCATGCCACTTCTTTTGAAAAAACTCTATTCCGTTAGCTAGAATAACAGAAACAGGGAAGAATACATATAAAAATTCACTTCCAGAACCGTCTTGAACTAAAAGTAAAATAGCTGTAGTTATGACAAGATGAGTAAGAATCAATATCCAGTTTTTTCTGAATTTATTTTTAACAGCAAGTGCCTTTGGACTTTTTAAAAAAATAGAAGCGATTAAAAAAAAGCTTATAAAAAGAATAGGGAACAAATACTTCTCATGAGAATAAAAGCTTAAATCAGGATAAAAATTCCAATCAAAAAGCAACCAAAAATTTTCAAGGTTATCATACCAAAAATAGTAAGTGAAATACAGAAAAACAGGGGCGAAAAAACCAATTACAGGTGTTAATAATGTTTGATAGGTAAAACGTTGGTGTAAAAATATAGACAAGTAAAGTAATATCAGTAATAAAGGGGCATAAGGCTCTATTAAAAATGAAATTCCAAGCCACAAACCACCATCGAATAACTTATGAAGAATATTTTTAGAAGACTGTAAGCTATATACTTTTCGTAAAAAAAGAAGTATAGTTAAGTTGGCGTAAAAAGTTTTATTTATTTGTATGGTATCAGGAAAAAAACCAATTAATATCACAAGAAATAAAAAAGCAAAAGAGTTATCGTAGGTTAATAAGTTCTTAGCAATAATAAAATTATACACCGAAAAAACGACTAAAAACCAACCAAGTTCCTTAACAAGGTTGAAAGATAATTCTTTAGAAAAAATACTTAAAACAAAATACCCTAAGAATAGTACAAACAGTACAATAAAATTTATAGGTTTAGATTTACCGAAAAAATTGGCTAACATTGTTTCTTTTTATATTTTTGCAGCTGTAAAGATACTTAAGATATGATAGCAGGCAATATTTTTAGATGGATTGGTAGTTTATTTACCGACTTTTTATTTGCACCATTCAATTGGTTACGCTTAACAATAGCTAAATCAGATGCAGGTTGGTGGACTTCAAACGCCGTAAACTGGTTCTTTTTATTAATCCTATTAGTGTTATTTGCTTATTGGATGAAAGAAGCTGCTCGTTTTCAAAGAGAAGGAACAGAAGATAGAGCCTAATTTCTATAAACTTTGGGAAGTAAAAATAAACTAAAACGTTTCAGAGAAAATGAAACGTTTGATAACGTTATTCAACCAACACGAGAAGAAGTAATCAACAACTTTTCTTATAAAGGAAAGTGGAATACTTTTTTTAAAAATAACAACCCAATAGTCTTAGAGCTAGGTTGTGGTAAAGGTGAATATACGATTGCTTTAGCAGAAAAAAATCCTGATAAAAACTTTATTGGAATTGATATTAAAGGTGCACGATTTTGGCGAGGAGCTAAAACAGCACTAGAAAATAACATGGAAAATGTAGCTTTTATTAGAACTCAAATAGAGTTAGTAGATTATATTTTTGCTGAAAATGAAGTTTCTGAAATTTGGATAACCTTCCCAGATCCACAAATTAAGTATAAGCGTACTAAGCACCGTATGACGAATTCTGAGTTTTTAAAGAAATACCATGGGATTTTAAAATCAGAAGGAACAGTCAACCTAAAAACTGATAGTGAATTCATGCACGGTTACACTTTAGGTTTATTGCATGGAGAAGGTCACGAAATTTTACATGCTAATCACGATGTTTATAAAAATGTGTACAGTCCTGAAGAAGTAACAGGAACACAAACATTTTACGAGAAACAATATTTAGAAATCGGAAAACCGATTACCTATATAAAATTCAAATTAAACTATTAATCCTGCTAATTAGCAGGATTTTTTGTTTTAGGCGTTCTTCATATATTCCAATTTAATTCTAAAAGAAAGCTATCTTTACCAAATGACAGATAAAAATTTCTTCGAAAAAGTGTATGAAGTAGCTCGTTTAATACCACATGGAAGGGTTACAAGTTATGGAGCTATAGCAACCTATTTAGGTGCAGCTCGTTCGGCAAGAATGGTAGGTTGGGCAATGAATAACTCTTCAGAAAAAGAAGTACCAGCACATCGAGTAGTAAACAGAAAAGGACTGTTAACAGGAAAACACCATTTTGATGGGACAAATCTCATGCAACAATTGTTAGAAAGTGAAGGAATAGAAGTTGTTGATAGCCAAATTCAAAATTTTGAAAAGGTATTTTGGAATCCAAGTGAAGAATTGTGATAAACTTTAAAGATACATCATATTTAAAAGAAGGAACTATCCGTCAAAAAGAAGCTCATAAAGTATTATTAGAGTTGAATCTTTTTGAACTATTAAAAAATTGTAACCCTATTTTGGTAGGCACAATACCTATCGATATTGATGTAGAATCAAGTGATTTAGACATTATTTGTCAAAGTGAAAATCACGAAGATATTGTAAAACTTGTGAGTGAGAAATATGGAAAACTCCCTGAGTTTGAAATAAAAACAATTCCATCATACAAAAACTTAAAAACAACAATCATTACACTTGAGTATAAAACCTTTCCAATAGAAATTTTTGTACAAAATAAACTACCAGAAGAGCAAGACTCATACCTACATATGCTTATTGAATATCAGGTGTTGTTAAAAGAAGGAGAAGTATTTAGGTCTGAAATTATAGCCTTAAAACAACAAGGACTCAAAACTGAACCAGCATTTGCAAAGCTTTTAAACTTAAAAGGAAATCCGTATGAAGCATTATTAACTTATGGATTTCAAAAAGGCTACATATCCTAGTTTTTAAGAAAAAACTAAAATTTACTTTGGTTGATTTCGGAAAGACAATTCAACATAAAACTTCTCTATAAAACCAACTTATCAACCTATAAATATTACCAATCTAAAGACTTTATTTTCTGAGGGCTAAAACGTATCTTTGCAGTTAAGATTAAATAAAAATAAGCAACGAGCTTATCGCTTGCTGTTTAAAGCATATAGCATAAAACATGAGTTTTAAAAAACAAGATATATACAAAGCGTTAGAAACGATAACAGCACCAGGAGAAGGTAAAAGTTTAGTAGAAAACGAAAATATAACCAATGTAGTTACATTTGGAGATGAAGTTATTGTTGATGTTACTATAGCAAACCCATCATTACAAGCTAAAAAGAAAATAGAAGTAGAGATAATGAAGGCTATTCACCAACACGTTGATCAAAAAATCGATGTAAAAGTGAATGTGAAGGTGGAAGTTCAACAAAAAGAAAACCCGAATCAAATTAGAGGAAAAGAAATTCCTAATATTCAAAACATTATTGCTATAGCTTCGGGAAAAGGTGGAGTAGGAAAGTCTACTATTACCTCAAATATGGCTGTTTCATTAGCAAAAATGGGATTCAAAGTAGGAGTGTTAGATGCCGATGTTTATGGGCCATCACAGCACTTAATGTTTGATGTAGAAAGAGAAAAGCCATTAGCGGTAAACGTAAATGGACGTTCAAAAATGAAGCCGATTGAAAGTTACGGAGTAAAATTATTATCACTAGGTTTCTTTACCGACCCAAGTCAGGCAGTAATCTGGCGTGGACCAATGGCTTCAAAAGCATTAAATCAACTAATATTTGATGCAGATTGGGGAGAGTTAGATTTCTTATTAATTGACTTACCTCCAGGAACAGGAGATGTACATTTATCAATAGTACAAGCAGTGCCAATTAACGGGGCAGTTGTAGTAAGTACACCGCAAAACATTGCCTTAGCAGACGCTAAAAAAGGAGTAGCAATGTTTAAACAAGAAAGTATTAACGTACCGGTATTAGGTATCGTTGAAAATATGGCGTATTTTACACCAGCAGAACTTCCTAACAATAAATATTATATTTTTGGAGAAGGAGGCGCTAAAAATTTAGCCGAAGATATTGAAACAAGTTTCTTAGGAGAAATACCATTAGTACAAAGCATACGTGAAGCAGGAGATGTTGGACACCCAGTAGCTTTACAAGAAAACACACCACTAGCAGAAGCTTTTACAGAGGTAACCAAAGAAATGGTTTCGCAACTATTAAAAAGAAATGCAAACTTACCACCAACAGAAGTAGTACGAATTACTACCATGAGTGGTTGTAGCTCAAAATAAGCAGTTATGGCAACAGCAGACATAAGAAATAACGTAGAAAAAGCGTTGGAAGAAATCCGACCTTTTTTAGTAAGTGATGGAGGTAATATTAAACTATTATCTATAGAAGACAGTACAGTAAAAGTACAATTAGAAGGAGCTTGCAGCGGTTGTTCAGTCAATCAAATGACCTTGAAAAACGGAGTAGAAGCAACTATAAAAAAATACGCACCAGAAATTACAGAAGTAATTAATGTAGCTTAACTGATAAAAGTCAGGTTTTAAGCTAGACTATTGCTTTAATTTTGGACGTTCGGGCGTGCTTTCGTTACTCGCTTCCCAATTAAAAAATAGGGAGAGCTCAAACAAGCCACTCAATCACTAACGCATACATATTCCTGTCTTATATCAAAAGGCAGGAATCTCAGTATAAATAAGAGAATTTTGTTATAAAATGATACAAACAGATATATTAATTATTGGAGCAGGACCTACAGGATTATTTACGGTTTTTGAAGCAGGATTATTAAAATTACGTTGTCATTTAATTGATGCCTTACCACAACCAGGAGGTCAGTGTTCAGAAATTTATCCCAAAAAACCAATTTATGATATCCCAGCATATCCAGAGATTTTAGCAGGAAATTTAACCGATAAATTAATGGAACAAATTAAACAATTTGAACCAGGTTTTACCTTAGGTGAACGCGCTGATACTATTGAAAAGCAAGATGACGGAACGTTTATCGTAACCACCAATAAAGGAACAAAACACCAAGCACCAGTAGTAGCAATTGCAGGAGGTTTAGGAAGTTTTGAACCGCGTAAACCACCTATTCCAAATATTGCTGATTTTGAAGACAAAGGAGTGGAATACATGATTAAAGAACCAGAAATTTATCGTGGTAAAGACGTGGTAATTGCTGGTGGTGGAGATTCAGCTTTAGATTGGTCTATCTTCTTAACTGATGTAGCAAAATCGGTAACTTTAATTCACAGAAGAAATGAGTTCCGTGGAGCTTTAGACTCTGTTGATAAAGTACAAGAATTAAAGAATGAAGGAAAACTAATGCTAATTACACCAGCAGAAGTTAAAGGTATTGTAGGAGAAGGAAAGGTAGAAGGTGTATTAGTAGAGCAAAAAGATAAAGAACCGTTTACATTACCTTGTGAGCATTTTATTCCATTGTTTGGATTATCTCCAAAATTAGGTCCAATAGCTAATTGGGGATTAGAAATAGAAAAAAATGCCATAAAAGTAAATAACGCTTTAGATTATCAAACGAATGTAGAAGGAATTTATGCGATTGGTGATGTGAATACATACCCTGGAAAATTAAAGTTAATTTTATGTGGATTCCACGAAGCAACGTTAATGTGTCAGAGTGCATATAAACGCATTCACCCAGATAAGAAATATGTGATGAAATACACAACTGTTGGTGGAGTAGATGGATTTGATGGTACTCGAAAAGAAGCACCAAAAGCAGTAGTAAAAGCGATTAACTAAGTAATTAGTGAAAAGAACATTATACGATTTAACAAGGGAAGACTGGAATATACTCTTCCCTATTGAATTATCTGAGCATAATACCAAATGGAAGTATATTTTTGAAGAGGAGAAACAACGCATACTTCTGCATATAGATAATTCATATTTTAATAGAATTGAACATTTTGGGAGTACATCAATTCCCAATATAAAAGCAAAGAATTATGTTGACTTGTTTATTGAGATTCCAAAAGAGTTTTTATTTGATAAAGAATTAATAAAACAATTTGAAAAGTTAGGGTATTCTTTCTTTGAGGTTCCAGCACGAGAAGATATAGCAGCGTATATGTCTTTTGCAAAGGGATATAATTTTGAAGGAAAAAAAGAGCAAATTTTTCATATTCATATGTGTCCAAAGGATAATGTAATGTGTGATCAGTTAAAATTTAGAGATTACCTAATTGAAAACCCTGATAGAGCAAAAGAATATGAAAAACTAAAAATTGAATTAGCTTTAAAATATAGAAACGATAGGGGAGCCTATGTTTTAGGAAAAACAAACTTTGTAAAAGAGACATTAAGTTTATATAAGAACTAATAAAAACATTGACATTAACTGAATACATACAGCAATTATCAGAAGACAAATTATTGTACTTCGCCTTACCTGTGTTTTTCATTTCTATGTTGGTAGAATACCGAATTGCAAAAGAAAAATATAATAGTAAAGACACGGGAGTATCTATGTTAATGATGGTGTTTTCTGCTATTGTTGAATTTATTCCAAAAATTTTAGCCTTTGTTGCTTTTTTCTATTTGTACGAAGTTAGTCCATTAAAAGGTATTGTACAACGTCAATGGTGGGCGTGGATTTTGTTATTACTAGCTGATGATTTTGCTTATTACTGGTTTCACCGATTAAATCATGAAGTGCGTTTGTTTTGGGCAGGTCATGTACCACACCATTCGTCAGTGCATATGAATTTAGGAACAGCACTACGTCAAGGAGTTGGAGAGCGTATCCATAAATTTTTCTTTTGGATGTGGATTCCGTTATTAGGGTTTGACCCTTTAATGATGTTTACTATGATGGGAATTAGCTTAATATATCAGTTTTTTGTGCACACAGAATTAGTTGATAAGCTACCAAAACCTATTGAATTAATTTTCAATACGCCATCACATCACAGAGTGCATCACGCATCTAATATTCGTTATTTAGATTGTAATCATGCGGGAATTTTAATTATTTGGGATCGTATGTTTGGTACTTTTTCTGAAGAATTAAAAGAAATTGATAAACCAGTATATGGATTGACAGTAAACATTGAAACTTTTAATCCAGTAAAAGTGGCAACCCATGAATATGCCGCAATTTTGAATGATGTAAAAAGAGCTGATAAATGGAGTGATAAGCTAAATTATATATTTAATTCACCAGGTTGGACACATGATGGAGAAGATAAAAGAGCAAAGGTTTTGAGGAAAAAGTTGTTTGGAGATAGAAAATAGGAATTAGAAAATATGGATCAAGATATTAAGATAAAAATTACCGACCGTGATGGAGTAACGCACGAGGTACAAGCACCAACAGATATGGCTATGAACTTAATGGAAGTAGTTCGTTCGTACGAATTAGCTCCTGAAGGAACTATTGGTATTTGTGGAGGAATGGCCATGTGTGCATCATGTCAATGCTATGTAAAATCAAATCACGAATTGCCAGAAATGGGAGATGATGAAGAAGCAATGTTAGCAGAGGCTTTTTATGTAGAAGATAATAGCCGATTGGGTTGTCAAATACAAATGACCCCTGATTTAGATGGTTTAGAAGTAGAGTTAGCTCCAGAGAGCTAAGAACAAAAAAATAAAGTTTTTAAAGCGCAGTATTTAGTGTACACTAAAATACTGCGCTTTCTTTTTTGTAAAATATGCTATTTACGTCATTTTAAATTCCATTTACGTCATTTAGTTTGTTTGGTCTGAATATACTTTTGCTTTAAATTATTAAGACTAAATAAAAATAAATGATTCTTAAACCTAGCCCTTCACTAAAAGAATTGTCATTAAATAGTTATTTGTTTAGTGATGAATCAGCACAGTTGTATGAAGAGTATATTCAGAAAACAACCACTTATATTCAGCAATTTTTATCCAAAAGAACCTTTTATAAAGGTGACGATCTTGAGGAAATTTTAAGGAATAGAAATCAAGCAAAGCTTATAAACATTGAAGAAACACAGCCCATTGATAGTGTTTTAGAAGAGTTGAATAACTTGTATATAAAAAATGCAATAGCATTTCATAACCCCACTTACGTAGCACATTTAAATTGCCCAATTACCTTACCATCAATCATAGCAGAAATGATTACAACCACAATCAATACTGCAGTAGAAACATGGGATCAGAGTACTTCAGCAACTTTTATAGAACAAGAAGTTATTCAATGGATAACCAACGTATTTAAGCTTTCAAATAATTCAGATGGTGTTTTTACAAGCGGAGGAACACAATCTAATTTCATGGGGTTATTAATGGCTCGAGATAATTATGCTTTCAAACATTTTGGAATTAATATTAAACAGCATGGATGGAGTAATGAAATAAGTAGGTTTAGAGTTTTTTGTTCAGAAAAAGCACATTTCAGTATTCAGAAAAGTGCCGCTTTGTTAGGTATGGGCTATGACGCTGTTATACCCGTAAAAGTTGATAAGAAAATGCAAATGGATGCAAATGAACTTGTGCTGGCTATAGAAAAAACAAAGCAAGAAGGTAATATTCCAATAGCAGTTGTAACAACATTAGGTACTACCGATTATGGTAGTTTTGATCCAATACAAACTATAGGGAAGATTGCCAAAGAACACAACATGTGGTTACATGCAGATGGTGCCTATGGTGGTGCTTTTGCACTTACGAATACCCATAAAAAGCATTTTGAAGGTATTGAGTTAGCTGATTCTATTACTATAGATTTTCATAAAACCTTATTCCAACCTGTAAGTTGTAGCGCTTTCTTAGTTAATAACAAGCAACATTTTAAGTATGTATCTTATTATGCAGACTACTTAAACCCTATTGAAGATAAAGATCCAGAGCGACCAAACCTTATAGAAAAATCAATCCAAACAACACGCCGATTCGATGCCTTAAAAGTTTGGTTGACCTTAAAAATTTTAGGAACAAAAACTATTGCTAATTACTTAGAAGATGTACACTCTTTAACAAAGGAAGTATATGAAAGCATAAGAGATCAAGAATGTTTTGAAGTTGCTCATGCACCTGAACTAAGTACACTAGTATTTAGATATAAAGCAGAAGGTATAGCTGAAGATATTATTCATAACTCGATTAATTTATACATCAAGAATACTTTATACAAAGCTGGGAAAGCATCAGTAGCAAGTACAAAGTTAAATGGTAATATCTATCTGAAATTTACTTTACTAAATCCGAAAAATACAATTAACAATCTCCTTAATATCATAGAAATGATTAAAACTACGGGAGAACAATACAAAACTACAAACTAAAAAAAGATGAAGAATAATATAGTAGACTTTATAGCTATTGGAGTAGGTCCTTTTAACCTAGGATTAGCATGTTTATCAGAACCTATTGAAGGTTTAAATGGAGTTTTTCTTGATAAAAAAGATAAATTTGATTGGCATCCAGGAATGTTGTTAGAAGACACTACTTTACAAGTACCTTTTATGGCAGACTTGGTAACACTTGCCGACCCAACAAGTCCTTTTAGTTTTCTTAACTATATAAAAGAACAAGGAAGAATTTATTCTTTTTACATACGAGAGAACTTCTTGTTACTTAGAAATGAGTACAACCATTATTGTCAGTGGGTAATTAGCAAGCTTTCTAACATATATTTTAATACAGAAGTTACGAATGTAGACTACGATCAAAAAGACGGTATTTATGTAGTTACGAGTGTTTGTACAAAGACACAGGAAATTAAAATCTATAAAGCAAAAAAACTGGTTTTAGGAACAGGAACACAACCTTACATTCCTGCTTGTTGTAAAAAGTTGAAAGATGTAGCTGTTCACTCATCACAATATCTGCCTAATAAAGAACAATTACAAAATAAGAAAAGGATAACAGTGTTGGGAAGCGGACAAAGTGCTGCGGAAATATTTTCTGATTTATTACAAGAAATAGATATTAAAGGGTATGAGTTGAATTGGATAACCCGTTCACCTCGTTTCTTCCCGTTAGAGTATGCTAAGTTAACGTTAGAAATGACCTCACCAGAGTATGTAGACTACTTTTTCAACTTACCAGCATCCAAAAGAGATACACTCATTAAAAATCAAAAGCATTTATACAAAGGAATAAATCAAGATTTAATAGGGTCTATCCACGATACCTTGTACGCAAAACGAGTAGTGTCAAAAGAGCCATTAAAAGTTTCGTTACGTACCAATTCTGAATTGAAAACCACCAAGGTATCAGATGAAGGTATTAAACTTGAGCTACATCAGATAGAACAAGACAAGTATTTTGAACATGAAACTGACGGATTGGTTCTTGCTACAGGTTACGAATACCAATTACCTGATTTTATAGAGGGAATTTCAAACAGGATTTTATGGGATTATCAAGATCGATTCGATGTACAACGCAATTACAGTATTGATATAAACCAAAACGAAATCTTTGTTCAGAATGTTGAGCTGCACACCCACGGTTTTGTAACACCCGATTTAGGTATGGCTGCTTATAAAAACTCATATATCATTAAAGAGATAACAGGAGTAGAGCATTATCCTATTGAGCAAAAAATAGCGTTTCAACAATTTGAAGTAACGCAAGAGGAAGAAATAGAACTCAATGTTTTTGCTTAAGAATATGAAGCTAAAAACATTTTTAATTGTAATGACGTTGGTTGCAGTAGTAAGTGATTACCTGCTGCATCCATTTTATCCGCAGTTTTTCGAGCTTCGCTTTGGAATCACGAATCCTAAAAATGTAGGATACTACTTTGCAGCCATCTGTTTTATGGTAATGATTGCATTTCCATTTTGGGCATATGTTTCTAAAAAAGTATCAGAATTAAATATTTTAGTATACACTCAAGCAATTGCAGGTGTATTAGCATTGTATTGCTATTACACTACATCATACATTAATTTTTGGATAATATCTCTTGTTATGGTATTATTTAAAGGAAGTTACTTGTTAGTGTACCCTTATATTTTAAAGATTATTACCAAAGAAGAACACCCAAGTACAATTGGGTTACTTTCTGTAGTGGTGCATTTAGGAGGGATTTTAGGAGCTGTATTAGGAGGAATAACGGTGGACTATATAAATCCGAGTAGTATTTTTTTAATTATGGCAGCAGGAGATTTTATTCAAATGGCTATGAGCGGTTATTTATTAAAAAGTAAAAAATACGCTACCGATTTAATCATTTCAGAAGAACCAGATGTTACTGATAAAAAGTTTATTCCGAAAGGATTTATTTTAAAATTAGGTCTAATCACATTGATACTATACTTCAGCGATTTTTTAATCAGACCTTTCTTTTCAACGTACTGGGAAAGTTTTTCAATGTATAAAAGCAAATTGGTTTCTGGTACTATGTATGCCATTCCTGGTTTTGTAGCATTAGTAGCCTTATGGATTAACAACAAACGAAAATCAGAAGGACACGAGGGAATTATCAATGCTTTGTGTATTGGGTTAATTGGACTTGTATTACAAGGAATACCCAATGAAGCATCAGTAGTTTTAGGAAGAGTTATTTACGGATGGGCAATTTTCCAAGGAGTCGTGAAATTCGACATTTTATTATTCGAATTAAGCACGCCAGAATCCTACTCAGTAGATTATAGCAAAATCCATTTCTTCCAAAACTTAGGTGTACTCTTAGCTTCATTAAATGTAGGGATTATAGTTGAAGGTTTCGGATTACGTATACCGTTTGTCATTGCCTTAGGAGGTTTTGTATTAACGCTTGCCTTATACTTTATGGTTTTTAAATCTGTAAAGAAAGTACACAAACAACTAGCTAAAGCCTAAATTATGATAACTACAAATACCATAGTTTTTTCAAAAGATTATAAAGACTTCGGAACGATTATCATTCGTCCTTTTCAAGTAAAAAAAGACAGTGCTTTTTTACACCAATGGGTAACTCAAGAATATGCTGTTTTTTGGGGAATGCAAAACGCAACGGTAGAAGAAGTTGAAGAAGAATATACCCAACTTGTTGCACCAAAACATTACGATGTTTTTGTAGGAATGTTTCATAACGAACCCGCATTTATAGTAGAACGCTACAATCCGCAACTAGATATTATTAATGATTTTTATAAAGCTAAAACATCCGATTGTGGAGTACACATTATTGTAGCGCCGCCAAAAATCACTAAAACACCAAACTTTACGTGGTTTATGTTTCGAGCAGTTATGGATTTTGTTTTTACAAACCCAACTATTAACAGAATAGTAGTGGAGCCAGATATTCGAAACAAAAAAATGTTTGCACTGTGTCAACGCATAGGTTTTCAACTAGGAAATGTAATAGAATTACCTAACAAAACAGCACAGTTAGCATTTTTAACCAAGACCAATTACCAACAAAAAATCCAATCCTTTTCACCATCAAAAAGAAGTGCCATGAATACTTTAGATAATGTGGTTTCTCCACAACAATCAACACAACATATACAACCCAAAGTTTGGCAAAAAGCCAATTTATTATTAGTAAAAAAAGCATTGTGTGAGTTTTCACATGAACTACTAATACAACCTGAAGTAATTCAAGAACTAAATAGCGGATATAAGTTGTATAAAGTTCATGCAGATAATGCAGAAATTCAATATGAGTTTAAAGCAAAACCAATGGCTTTGAATCATTTGATGATTGATGAAGGTTCTATAAGAAGGTATGTGAAAGATGTTGAAGAAGAAGTTGATGCAATCACTTTTATAAAAGAGTTTAGAAAAGCATTAGGAATTGCTGATGAAAAAATGCCAGTGTATTTAGAAGAAATCATAAGTACGCTATATGGAAGTGCGTTTAAGATTACAAAAGGAAATCCTACAGCAGAAGAATTAGCAACAGCCGATTTTCAAACGATAGAGCAATCAATGACTGAAGGGCATCCAGGGTTTGTTGCAAATAATGGTAGAATAGGTTTTGATAGTAGCGATTATCGTTCGTATGCACCTGAAGCAGGAAACTCTTTTTCTTTATTATGGTTGGCGGGGCATACAGTGAAAGCAGTGTATTCAGCAATAGAAGCATTGCCTTATGAAACCTTAATACAGCAAGAGTTAGATGCTGATACCATAACACAATTCAATAAAATAATTGAAGAAAAAGGCTTTAGTCCAAAGGATTACTTATTTATTCCTGTTCATCCATGGCAGTGGTTTAACAAATTAGCTACAATTTTTGCTTCAGAAGTAGCTAAAGGAGATTTAATCTGCCTAGGATACGGACCAGACCAATACTTAGCGCAGCAATCCATAAGAACTTTATTTAATATAACCAATCCACAGAAATTTTATACGAAATCGGCATTGTCCATCCTAAATATGGGCTTTATGAGAGGATTGCCTTTGTACTATTTAGGAACAGCTCCAAAAATGGCAGTTTGGTTAGAAAACCTATTATATAGCGATGCTTATATAAAGGCAAACGGATTTAGGATGTTAAGTGAAATAGGCTCGGTAAGCTATGTGAATCCATATTTTGAAGAATTTGGTCCGCATAACGATTATAATAAAATGTTAGCGTCATTGTGGAGAGAAAGCCCATATTCTGTAGTTAGACAAAACCAAAAACCACTAACGATGGCTGCATTATTGCATATAGACCATCACGGAAAAGCATTATTACCTGAAATTATTAAAGACTCTGGAATTTCAATAGACAACTGGTTGCGTAGCTATTTAAAAGCATATTTAAGTCCAATGTTACACTGTTTTTATGAGTACGATTTGGTGTTTATGCCACATGGGGAAAACATTATCATGGTATTAGAAAATAACATTCCGGTATATGTTTTATTAAAAGATATTACTGAAGAAGCATGTATTTTAAATTCTGAAGTTGAACTTCCTGAGGACTTGAAGAGAATGTATGCTCCAGTACCAGAAGATGTAAAATTACTATCAATATTTACAGATATGTTTGATGGTTTTTTCCGCTTTTTAGCGCCAATTTTAGAGGAGCATGCTAATTATAGTGAGCACCGTTTTTGGGAGTTGGTAGCAGAAAATATTCAGGAATATCAAGAACAGTTTCCAGAATTATCAAATAAGTTTAAACAGTATGATTTGTTTGCTGAAGATTTTAAGCTTTCATGTTTAAACAGATTACAATTAAATAATCACAAACAAATGATTGATTTAGATGACCCTGTTGCCTTACTCCAATTTGCAGGAAAGTTAAAAAACCCGATAGCAGCATTTAAAACTCAGGAAGTATAATTATGGTTCAAACGCATCAAAAAGTATTTAGTAAAGATATAACAGGGCTAGGAGAAATAAGTATTCGTCCGTTTCAATTGGAAACGGATACACCAATGTTGCATAGCTGGGTAACACAACCGTATGCAAAATATTGGGGGATGTTGGAAAAATCTTTAGAAGAAGTACGTGCCGAATATCAAGAAATTGAAAACAACCAATTTCATCATAGTTATACCGGGATGTTAAATGATGCTCCTGTGTTTTTGATGGAACAATACAAAGCATCAGAAGACATCATTGCAAACTATTATGATGTACAAGAAAAGGATTATGGAATGCATGTTTTAGTAGCACCAGTAGAAAAAAGAATACCACAGTTTACATGGCATGTGTTTTCAGCCATTATCGATTATTTTTTCAGTGTACCACAAATAGAAAGAATTGTTGTTGAACCAGATGTAAATAATGAAAAGATTCATACGCTAAATAGAAAAGCAGGCTTTGTATATCAAAAAGAAATTGAGTTACCTCATAAAAAAGCAGCCTTAGCTTTTTGTACAAGAGAGATGTATCAATCAGCTTTAACCAAACTAGAACAACATGACAAATAATATAACACATTTACAACCAGATGTCTGGAGGTTTGTAAATCGTCAATTAATAAAAAAAGCAATTAGTGAGTTTTCACACGAACTTATTTTAACTCCTGAGTTTATTTTAGAAGAAGAGGATGGATGCATATATCAAATAACTTCTGATAATAATGAATTTACCTATCGTTTTAAAGCTAAAAGGTATTTGTTAGATCATTGGTTGATAGATGCAAAAAGTATTACTAAAAAGAACAATGCTTCGGAAGAAGTTTGCCTAGACGCACTAAATTTTATAACAGAGTTCCAAAATACTTTGGGGATTCCTAATGAATTTTTAGCAACCTATTTAGAGGAAATAACAAGTACGCTTTCAGGAGCAGCATATAAGTATACTCATGAGAAATTTTTAGCCAATGATTTAGCTGAGAAAAGCTTTCAAGAAATAGAGCATGCGATGACAGAAGGTCACCCATGTTTTGTGGCAAATAATGGGAGAATAGGATTCAATATAGATGATTACCATACATACGCGCCAGAAAGCAATCATTCATTTAAAATTGTATGGATTGCAGCTCATAAAAAATATACGACTTACACAGCTGTTGAAGATTATGAATATGAAAAACTTTTAGAAAGTGAGTTAGGAAAAGAAAAACTAACATCATTTAAAGAAATTGTAAAGAAGCAAAACGTAGTCTTAGACGATTACATTTTTATGCCTGTACATCCTTGGCAATGGAAAAATAAAATAGTAGCCGTTTTTGGGGCAGAGATTGCTCAAAAAAACATCATTCTGCTAGGTGAAAGCGATGATGACTTTTCAGCTCAACAATCTATCAGAACACTTTTTAATGTTTCACATCCAGAAAAGTTATATACGAAAACAGCATTGTCAATTTTAAACATGGGCTTTATGCGTGGGCTATCTCCGTATTACATGCAAAGTACACCGCACATTACTCAATGGATAACAGATTTGTTGGTAGACGACACATATTTACAAAACAATGGATTTACCATGTTGGGAGAAGTGGCAACGGTAGGATATCGTAATCATTATTATGAGATGTTAGGAAAAACGAATCCGCACAACAAGATGTTATCAGCCTTGTGGCGAGAGAGTCCGTTTACAAAAATAAGCTCTAACCAGCGAGTGCTTACTATGGCTGCTTTATTGCATATAGATTATCAAGACAAATCACTGTTAGCGTCTTTGGTAGAAGCATCACCATATGATACAGGTACATGGATTAAACGTTATTTAAAAGCTTATTTAACACCACTATTACATTGTTTTTATAAGTACGAGTTTGTGTTTATGCCACATGGAGAAAATCTTATTCTAGTGCTAGAAGAAAACACACCAGTATATGTGCTAATGAAAGACATTACTGAAGAAGTGATTGTTTTTAATGAAGCAATGCACTTGCCAGAGCATGCCAAAAGATTGTTCACTAAAACCTCTGATACAATGAAAATACTAACAATTTTCACAGATGTTTTTGATTGCTTTTTTCGCTTTATGGGGCAACAATTAGATAGTTACGCAAACTTTTCAGAAAATAACTTTTGGCAATTGGTCGCAGAATGTGTGTATGAGTATCAGGAAGAGCATCCAGAGTTTTCAGAAAAATATGAGCGATACGATTTGTTTGTTAATGAGTTTGATCGTTGCTGCTTAAACAGATTACAATTAAGTAATACAAAACAAATGTTGAGTTTAGCCGATCCAATTGAAAGCTTAAAATTGGAAGGAACTCTAGAGAATCCACTAGCAAGATTTAAAAAAGAAGAGACAGCAGTAAAAACAATAGCTCAAAAAATATAGAATTAAAAAAGAATTAAATGGAAAAACAAAATAGAGTAAGAGCTGTAGACTTTGTAAGAGGGTTTAGTGTTCTTATTATGATTCCAGTACATGTGATGATGATTTTTTCAAGTATGGATACTTGGGAAAACTCGATAACTGGAAATATAGCTCAGATATTAGAAAGAGGATCACCGGTTTTCCTTATTGTAATGGGGATATCATTTGCATTCTCAAGAAATTCAAATAGAAAAGGAATCCTTAAAAAAGCATTATTCATAATTACTTTAGGATACGTTTTAAACTTCTTAAGATTTATAGTACCTCTTTTGTTTTTTGGAGGTTTCCCAGAAAGTTTTGTAAAGGCAAGCGGGCTTCAGGTAAGTAATCCATATAGTATGTTAAACTACTTCTTAAAAGGTGATATGTTTCAATTAATAGGTATATCATTATTTTTAATAGGGCTGTCGTTCAAGTTCTTAATTAAGAATAAAAACATACTCATACTTATAGCACTAGTCGTTATGTGGCTTTCAAAAATTGTAAGTGGTATCCAACTTGGAATTCCTGGAGTAGATTATGTTTTAAACCTTATTTGGGGTAATAACTTTGATGTATATTTTCCTTTATTTCCATGGATTTCATTTATTCTGATGGGACTGTATTTAGGATTAAGATACCAAGAAGCACCTGAAAATGCTGATAAATCTTTATTCAGACCAATGTTGTATATAGGTATCGTTTTTCTCGTAACAGGAAAGTTACTGTGTGATTATAATTATGAATACCATTTTGGAGATTATTATCATTTAGGTCCAGGAGGAAGTATGGGATTAATGGGGTGTATTTTAGTTCTTTTCTGGCTGTATTATTTAATAGAACGGAATCTTCCTAATCACAATTATGTAAGCAGATTGTTCTTTTATTGTAGCAAAAATGTTACTCCTTTTTATATAATGCAATGGGTGTTAATTTATTGGTTGTTAGCATTTACAGAATTTTCAGCTTATAATGAACCAATGGTTTTAGCCATTATGTTAGTTGTAAACTTAGGAACTTTCAGCTTATTGTACCTGTTTAACAAATACAAGGTTGCAAAAAGAAGTAAAAAAACAAGGGTAACACAACAAATAGCATAGGTATGAGGAAGTTATTAATTATTGCTGTTGTTTTATTGCAGCTTAAATCTACAGCGCAATCAACATTAGCAGGGAGCTATGGATTAGACCCTACTGTTCAAGAATTTTTAGAAGTTATCCATTCTTATCAAGGCCCACCATTACAAGATTTGCCTCTGGATGTGGGAAGGCTAGCAATGGAAAACATGCAAAAAGATTCAACCTTAACTTATGATAAAGTAACTTTTACAAAAGTTTCCTTTAAAGAAGGAAATCGAAGAGTAAATTCAGTAATCATAAAGCCTAAAAAGGCTGAAAAATTGCTTCCAATATTAGTGTATTTCCATGGAGGAGGATGGGTGTTTAATAGCTTTGAAACACACAAACGATTAATGCGAGATATTGCTTTAAAAGCAAATGTAGGAGTTGTTTTTGTAGAATATTCAAGAGCACCAGAAGTAAAATATCCTGTAGCAAATGAAGAAGGGTATGCAGCAGCTTTATTTATGTCAAAATATGGGAAAAACTATGGATTAGATTCAAACAGAATTATAGTTGGTGGTGACAGTGTAGGAGGAAACATGGCAATTGTTGTAGCAATGAAGGCAAAAGAAAATGGAACCCCTAAAATTCTTGGACAAGTATTGTTGTATCCTGTAACCGATGCTAATTTAAACACCAAATCATACGAACAATTTTCAAAAGGACATTATTTAACTAGAGCTACCATGAAATGGTTTTGGGAAGTATACGCTCCTGATAAAAGTACACAATCATTAGCAACTGTAGCTCCTTTAAAAGCAAGTTTAGAAGAACTTCAAAATTTACCTAAAACTCTTTTAATAACGGCGGAATATGATGTGCTAAGAGATGAAGGTGAAGCGTATGCAAAAAAATTAAGAACAGCTAAAGTACCAGTTATATCAACAAGATATGGAGGAACAATACACGATTTTATAGTACTAAATGCTCTTAGAAAAACCGAAGCTTCAAAAGGAGCAGTAGCACAAGTGTGTGCTTTTTTAAAGAATAATTTTTATAAGAATAATTAAAAAATGGATTTATCATCTATAAAAGTACTTGTAGGTCAATTAGAACATATGAGTATAATAGTGCTTGTTTTAATGCTAGTTGAATGGGGAATTCTTATAGTAACAAGTTATGTAGAAAAAAACAAAGAAGGAGTGGTTAGTATTATATCATATTTAGTACAAAGCATTCCATATTTTTTATTGTCAAAAGTGTTTATTGTGGCTAGCATGTTTTGGTTGTATGAAAACAGATTGTTTACCTTGGGGTTTCAATGGTATGTCTGGGTTGCGGCTTACTTATTGTACGATTTTACAGTGTTTTTTATTCATTTATTAGGACATAAAGTTCGAGTTTTATGGTGTATTCATGGTGTGCATCATACAGCAGAAGAAATGAATTTAACTGTAGTTGCACGAGGATCAATATTTGATGTGTTTTTTACTCCGTTTAATTTTATATGGCTTCCAATAGTAGGATTTCATCCATTAATGATTTTTGTAATTGAGCCGATAGCAAGACTATATGCTACATTAACGCATATAAACGAAAAAGTTATAGGGAAGCAGAAACAACTGGATAAGATATTAATTACACCTTCAGTTCATAGGGTGCATCATGCTAAAAATCATATTTATTTAGATAGAAATTATGGCGAAACCTTTAGTATTTGGGATCGCTTATTTAAAACTTTTCAAAAAGAATTAGATAATGAAAAGATTGAATATGGAATTATGCATGACAAATTGAATAGCGAAAGCCTATGGGATGTACAGTTTCTATTATGGAAAGAATTATGGTTAGACGTTAAAAAGGCACCAAGATTAATAGATAAAGTAAAGTATATTTTTAAGCCTCCAGGTTGGAATCACATTGATGGAGGAAAAAAAGCAAGAGAGTACAGGAATGAAGCTTGGTTAAATAAACTTAATAAATAAAAGAATAATAAAATTAGATTCTAGCTTTTAAGGGGGAGAATAATTCTTTCTAAACTCTTTAGGAGTAACTTTTTCAAACTTTTTAAAAGCAGCTGTAAAATGAGTAGGGTTTTTATACCCTACCATATCAGCTACTTCATAAATAGGCCTTTGAGTATGAGTCAATAAGTTTTTAGCCTTTTCCATTCTTAATTTTTTAGCATAATTGAAAATAGTTTCATCAAACAATTTTTTAAACTCATTTTTTAAAACATTTTGATTCAATAATACTTTACGAGCAAGTTGCTGTATAGATATCTGTTCATGTAGATTCGTTTGAAGTATAGCTTCTACTTTATATATTTTCTTAAGAATATTCTCATTAGAATTACTCGCTTTTTTAGAACGAACATCTAATTGTAGATGTAATAATTCTAACGTTTTTGATTCTAAAAAAAGGCGCTTTAGCAATCCTTTTTGTGAATTAAGGAGTACTTCATTAACAATTTTCTCCATATTAGAAGTTAATTGTTGAGTAAAGTTTTCTGTTTTTTTTAAACCAAGCGCCTTATCATTAGACAAAAGAGCTTGCATTTGATGTTTTTGTATGAAAGAATCATACATGCTAATTTTAATTTCGTTTATCGGTTTATCTCTGTAAAAAAAGGCTTTATTATCTTCATTGTTATTGTATAAAAGACAACTTTCATTTTTTTCAAGAATAAAGTCATTTTTGAAATTAGAAAAACGAATAATCTTTTCCCCTTCTATTAAAACAGAGAGCTCTAAAGAGCTTAAATTATGATTTGAAGTAAAAAGAAAATCTTTTTTAAACTTCGCACTTATTATAGTAATTAATAAACCATCAAAATAGTAACTAGTTATAATTCCACAACCATAATTAGAATTAACTGTATAGATGCAGGTTGTTATACCACAGTTTATACTTTTATTTTGTAACTGCAGTATTTTTTTTAATTGCAATGTTTCATCATTGGTAATAGCAATTTCCATAAAATTGGGGGACAAAGGAAATGTAGATTAAGCTTATTATTTATTGATGGTCTTTAATCCATTTATAAATATTAATAATTAAAAGTACACTTGCAATAGCAACCAAAAGAAGCATGAATATCTCAGAAATATTACTTGATTCATGTAAGATGGCTTCTAAGAAATGATATACGTTATACAAACCAGCAATACTTGCCCATACTATTGAAGTTATTTTAAACCATTTTTTAGAAATTTCAATAGTTAATAAACCAAAGAGTAAACACATTCCTTCAAATAAGATACGATATATGTGATGTATAAAAGGAGCTTCGCCAGTCGCACCTTCCATTACTAAGGTTTCGTTGTAGTATATATTGAACAGTCCATAAATGTGGTGAACTATCCAGCCAATTGCTAAAAATATCCAAAGGATTATAATTTTTGTTCTCATTGGTATGTGGTTTTTATCTTTTAATAATTGTTTTTTCTCGTTAGTTAAATCTTTAGCTGTCTTCTGTACTTCTTCAGCTAATAACTGTTTACAATTTTTATAATCTATAGGATGCTTTGTGAAAGCACTTTTAGCTTTTGCATCAGGTTTAATTTTAAGGTAGGTGAATAGCGCAGTAACTGAAATACCTATCCATAATAAATCAACTGTAAGAATATCAAATTGCTTAGCTTTATAGGTGTTCCAAATCCAGTTGTTGGAAATAATACCACTAGCAATTGGAACTAAGAAGCCAAGAATAGTACCTGCTAACAAAGTAGTTTTGTTTGTGAGATAATTATTTCGCTTAAACCTAAAATAAAGAGTAGCTAATAACCAAACAACAAAAAACCAAGTGTATAAAATACTCATTTTTTGAGTTTGATAAGTTGCTGGTAATAATTTTACGACCAAGAAAAATAAGGCGATAACAGGAAATAATGACAAGCAAATAGCAAGATAAATATGTCCTACCTTGGCTGTGTATAAACGTTGCTTTAAGCTCATGCTTTTTTTATTGCGAGCTTCAATCCAGATTAATACCCCCGTGATAATTACGAAGCAAGTAATAAGCGCTAGGATAAAGTAAATGACTTTTACAGCAACACCTCCAAAATTACCATAATGTAAGCGACTTACAGAAAGCTGGATGTCATCTGTATACTTACTTTCATTAGGATTTCTTACAATCGAAGTTTTATCAGTCTCAAAATCATAAAATATCATCCCTGAACTTAAAAAGCGTTCTTTATAATCCAGCTCACCAATCAAGCAGTATTTCATATTAGTACCACCATAGTTTTTAATTAAAACATAATTTGAATTAAAATGAGACCAGCGGTTAGCATTTTCTTTTACAAATTTATTGACACTAGGAATTTCTTTGTCTGTTTTAGCAATCCATTCATACGATGTACGGTCGGGACGTAAATCTTCCATTAGTTTATCTTGATCACCACCGTATAAAAAGTTTGCAGGAAGTAAAACAAATAAACTTAAACAGAAATAAGCAGCAGTAACAGCATACATAAACTGAAAAGGAAGTCCAATAATCCCCAATGCAGTATGGGCATCTGTCCAGACTCTTTTTAAAGCAATTTTGGGATTGAACTGGTAAAAGTTTGAAATAATTTTTTTCCAATGCACAATCACTCCAGTAACTATGGCAAATAAAAAGAATAAGGAAACAAAACCGGCAAGATAAATTCCAATAGTAGGAATTTGTGTAAAGAAATGTAAACGGTATAAAAACTCTCCTAAACCATATTTTTCTACATAACTAGCTGTTTCACCAGTATGAATATTTATAGCTTGATAGTTTTGATATTTTGCTTCATCAGGAATATTTACTGTGTCTTTCGCAGCTGAGGTTAAGACATAGATGTTGTCGCTTTTATGCCCCAAGTAAAAACGAATATCTCTACTCGTTAAATGATGATTTTCTGAGAGTTTTTTTAATAAAGAATCATAATCGATGTTTTCTCTGGCGATATTTTGTGAATGTTTACCATCTTCCCAAGCTTCAATTTCATCTTTGAAAAGAGCAAAAGCACCTGTGAAAAAGATCACATATAAGGCTACACTTATAACAATACCACTAACTGTGTGCGTGTTGAAAAATACATTGTAATTTCTGTTACTCATTATATGAATGGATTTTGTAGGTTTCCGAAGTAATAAATTACATATAGAATTATTGAAATAATAATGTATAGAATCCAAGCTTTCCACCCATTTTTAAACAAGTAAGGAACAACTAACAAAGCACCCCAAACAATAAAAATGGTGTAAATAGATGTGATTAGTATTTCTTTTGGATTAGGTAGCCATAAAACTAAACACATATGTAGTAGAGCACTTATGATGTATCCACCAATGAGACCAGCAGAGATTTTTGCAAACTGCTGCCAAGGTGATTGGTTTAAATATTTAGAATTAGCAGGCATATTAAAAAATTAGTTCTATTAAAAAAGTTAACGTAAATAAGACAGCTAAAGAGACATAGTTTATCACTCTTAAAGGGGTAATAAGTATGATAAGACTTAAAAACAAAGAAGTTGATACAATCCAAGTAATAATTCCAGCTGAAAGTCCAAAAAAGTTGATTGAGAGAAACAAGCTAGTAAGTAATGTAATTATTCCAATTATGTTGGTATTACGTTTATTATTTTGAAGCCATTTTTGTAAGAGGGTATTCTTAGTTAAATGTGCCTTTTCAGAAGAGTTATATAAGGAATAACATCCTAAGAAAATAAAAAGAAAAGTAACTGTTTTCATAGTGGTTTAATCAAATGACAAAACCCTGAACATAAAAGTTCAGAGTTTTGTGTTTGCAACATTTAATAATTCAAATAGCTATTCATATTTAAAATTTATAACTAAAGCTATAGTTTGTTATTAATAAAATATGTAGCGCAGTGCCAAATAATTTTATAGTCATCTCCTTTAAAGGTTCCAGGAGTTTTTTCTTCATGAGTTGCTTCTACAGTATACGTAGTTTTTTTAGGTAACTTGAAAGTGACTAGCCCTTTTTCGTTAGTCTTTCCCTTTAAAGACCATTTATCACCACTGAATAAAGTAATCTCTCCATTTTTAAGAGTCAAATTTTTATACAATACCTTTAAAGTAATTTTATCAGAGCGGTTATGACGTTTTGGAGTAACATCAATAATCTCTATTCCTTTAGGATTTGTAGGTTTTAATTCACTAATTGAGTTACCAACTACAATTCTTGCTTTTGCATGATATTCAGGTTTAAAAGTTGTATAATCATATTTTGTATAATCAAACACTTTTATTTTTTTGTTGTCTAAAGCAATAGTATAGGTTCCTTTTTGTTTCGGAATGAAAGAGGTGCTATAGTAATCGTTTTTTGCTATTGTTTGTAAAGAGGTTTTGCTTCCGTCAGGAGCTATTAACCAAACAGTAAAGTCTTTGACATTACTGAAATGTTCTCCGTCTACTTTTTCAATCACACCCTCAGAAAATTCTCCGAAGCGAATTTTAACCTCATGTTTATTGTTGACCCTTCCTGAAGGGTTAGTTTCAATCCAAATGTAATGGGCAAAAGAATTACTAATTACCGCTAAAAAGAGTAATGTTAAAATTGATTTTTTCATTTTTAATAAATTATATAAACCACCTAAACTCTTTAGGTGGTTATTGATTTTTTAGAATAGGTTATAGGTAAGAGAAACTCTTCCGTTAATTCCTGACTCAGACTGCCAGTATAAATAAGTTCCGTAGTTTGCACCAGAATATAAATGCTTGTTTAAAATATTATTGATATTTAAGGCAACACGTAACTTGTTGTTTTTCCAATGAACACCACCATCCATTCTAAAATAGTCAGGTAATTCAGTATTATTGTTTGCATTCCAAGTCCAAGAAGATCTATCTACTAAATATTGATATCCTAGAGAAAGACCAAAACCTTTAAGTGCAGAGTTCTTATTAAAGTTGTAGTTTAACCATCCGTTGGTAATATGCTTTGCATGTCCAGCAATTCTTGTTCCTACTGTATTTGGAATATCTGATTTGGCAATTTCAACATTTGTATTTGCGTAATTCAATAATAAGTCTAATTCACTTGTAATGTGCGCTTGCATATCAAACTCAAAACCTTTTGATTCTACTTCTCCAAGCAAAATGCTAAACTGACGAGTAGGATCGGTAGGATCACTAGTAGTCATATTATTTTTATTGATAATGTATGCACTTAAAGAAGCATTTATTTTCCCGTTTAACCAATTGGTTTTTAAACCAGCTTCGTAGATAGTTCCTTCAATAGGATCAAATCTTTTTCCTGTATTATCAATAGCATCATTTGCTAAGAATGATTGGTCATATAAACCATAAGCAGTAATCTGTGGAGTAATATCAGCACTTAAACCAATTCTAGGAGTGAATTTTTTAGTTGTAATGTCACCTTTAGGAGTTAATTGAGTATATCTACCTGCTAATGTCAAACGTATTTTGTTTTCTAAAAAACTTAATTCATCTTGAGCATATAAAGAGTTGATTTTTGTTCCGTAGGTATACAAACTAGCACGTTCTTTTAAAGGAGTACTTCTATCAAATACTGGAAAAACTCTATCTCCATAAGTCGGGTTATAAATATTGAATGGATTTGCAGGAGTATCTACTGCACCAGCCTGACTAAAATCAGCAAAATACTCTTTATCAGTATAATCAAAACCTCCCATAATTTTATGGCTTACAGAACCTGTGTTGAACTTACCGTTAGCATATAATTGGAAGTATTCGCTTTCAGAAATAGCATCCCAAATACTTATACTTCTAATAGCATCACCATTATTTTGTATACTACCTAACCATGCAGAAGCCCCTTCTTGTGTGTAAAGCATTGTTACATATTTTGCTTCTACAGACCAGTTTTCGTTAAAGTTATGAGTTATTTGGTTTAATAAACTAACTTCCTTGATATCGGTATCAGGGAAATTACTATCAATCATAGTAAAATCCTTTGGTAGGCTACCAAATCCTTTATCTACAGGACCAAATATATAAGCTGCACCAACAAGAGTGTTTAGTTTTTGAAAAGAGAATTCGGTTAAGAAATTTGTTTTATCTGTTATCTTATAAGATAAAGATGGAGCAATACCAATTCGTTCGGTATCTTCAAATTTTCTATGACTTCCTGTGTTTTGATATAAAATATTTAAACGAGCTAGCAGACGTTTGTCGCTTGTTAAAGCACCTCCAAAGTCAGCCGCAGCTCTGTATGTGTCAAAACTTCCAGCCATTAAGTTTACAGATCCTATTCTTTCTTCTGTAGGTTTTTTAGTTACCACGTTGTAAAAACCACCAGGTTCACCAGCAGCCATCATAAAACCAGAAGGTCCTTTAACAAATTCAATACGATCTACCATATAAGTATCTTCGGATAATGGTCCCCATGAATCTTGGATGTTTACTCCATTCCTAAAAGCAGGTAATCTGAATCCACGCATGTTAACACGAGCAAAATGTCCCCAATGCTCTATATTGCTAACGCCACTAACATTTCTAAAAGCACCTTCTAACATATTTGTTACAAGTTGGTCTTGTAATATTTCAAAACCTACTACTTGAACATTTTGTGGTAACTGTTTTATAGGAGTTTTCAAACGTAATGAGTTTGATACTTTGTTTTTAGAATATTTGTTTTTTACTCCGTTAATTGTAACTTCATCTAATTGATCAATAGCCTCTTTAAGAACGATTTTGCCTAGGTTTTTAGATTCGTTGTCTTTAAGTCTTACGGTAATTGATTTTTTTTCAAATCCAACCATTGATAGATTAACTACATATTTACCTTTTTTTAAGTTTTCAAACTTAAACTCTCCTTTTTCGTTGCTGGTAAGTCCTTTATTAGTTGGGCTAAGAGTTATGTTTACTGAAGTAAGGAAATCATTATTATCAGTTACGATGATCCCTTTAATAGAATTGTTTTGGGCAACTAATGTTGTCGTAATAAATAAAAACAATACCAACGATACAGGTATAATTTTCTTCATTTTGCTTGTTTATTTAGATTTAATAAAAATTATTTAATGTCGCAAATGTATCTCAGAGAGGTTAAGTATCAAAATTTATTTAGATTAATTTTAAATAAAAAAATCTAAAATTTTGAAATTTAATGAGATATCAACATCTTTTTAAATTTGGTATATTTGTAAAACGCAACTAAAAACCTATTAAAATGCATTGGAAAGATCTTTTAGCGCATTTAAAGTTCATGATAAAACGGAATCCGGAGTAGCTATAATTGATTGATTTTAGGAGTTAGTCATTACTATAATAAATAGACTAATAAAGAAAGAGAGTTAATTGTAAGATTAACACATTGTTGAATTATCAAATTAAGAAAAGATGCCTTTTTATCATAAATTAGGAAAAATTCCACACAAGCGACATATTCAGTTTCGTAAAGAAGACGGAAGTTTATATTACGAACAATTATTTGGTACGATTGGTTTTGACGGAATGTCAACTAATAGTTACCATGAATATAGACCAACAATGGTCAAAGAAATCCGTAAACAATATTCGATAGCACCTAAGGTAGCAAAAGAAAATAATATTCAATCATATCGTTTTAGAGGGTTTCAAGTAGCTCCAGAAAATGATTATTTAGAAAGTAGAAAAGTAGTACTTACCAACTCTGACTGTAATATTATTTTAGCAGCTCCAAAAGAGTCTACCAAAGAATACTTTTATAAAAATACTGATGCAGATGAGGTAATTTTCATCCATAAGGGAACTGGGAAATTACGCACTATGTTAGGTAACTTAGATTTTAAATACGGTGATTACTTAGTAATTCCTCGTGGAGTAATTTATAAATTGGATTTTGATACAGAAGATAACAGATTATTTATCGTTGAATCTTATCGTCCAGTATACACTCCAAAAAGATATCGTAACTGGTTTGGTCAATTATTAGAACACTCACCATTTTGTGAGCGTGATATTCGTAGACCAGAAGAACTAGAAACACATAACGAAAAAGGAGACTTCGTTATTAATGTAAAAAAACAAAACGAAATTATTGAAATGGTATACGCAACACACCCTTTTGATGTTGTTGGGTATGATGGATATAACTATCCATATGCTTTTTCAATTCACGATTTTGAACCAATAACAGGTCGTATACATCAACCGCCTCCAGTACACCAAACATTTGAGACAGATGCATTCGTAATCTGTAGTTTTGTACCTCGTTTATACGATTATCATCCAGAAGCAATACCAGCTCCATACAATCATAGTAATATTGATTCTGACGAAGTATTGTATTATGTAGATGGAGACTTTATGAGTAGAAATGATATAGATGCAGGACATATTTCTTTACACCCAGCGGGAATTCCTCACGGACCACACCCAGGAGCAGCAGAAAGAAGTATTGGAGAAACAGTAACCGAAGAATTGGCGGTAATGGTAGATACTTTTAAACCATTAAAAGTAACTGAAGAAGCTATGAAAATAGCTGATGAAGATTATTATAAATCTTGGTTAGAGTAGTTCAGTATATCAATGTGACAATTTGAAAATGTGTCAATTCAATTTTCAAATTAACTAATTATCAAATTTTCAAAATAGAGAGAAATGTCAAAAGAAATAAAATCAGTAAACTACGGTTTAGAAAAAATATTTGAAGGAGCACAAGACTTCTTACCACTTTTAGGAACAGATTATGTAGAGTTTTATGTAGGAAATGCAAAGCAAGCAGCACACTTTTATAAAACTGCATTCGGTTTCCAATCATATGCATACAAAGGATTAGAAACAGGATCTAAAGAAGAAGTAAGTTATGTGTTAAAACAAGATAAAATCAAATTAGTTTTAACAACTCCATTAAACAGTAAATCTCCAATTAATGATCATATTGTAAAACATGGAGATGGAGTTAAAGTAGTAGCACTTTGGGTTGAAGATGCAAGAAAAGCATATGAAGAAACAACTTCACGTGGAGCAAAATCATACATGGAACCAACTGTTGAAACAGACGAACACGGAGAAGTTGTAAGAGCAGGGGTTTATACTTATGGAGAAACTGTTCATATGTTTGTAGAACGTAAAAATTATAACGGAACGTTCTTACCAGGTTTCAAAAAATGGGAATCAGATTATAACCCACCAGCAGCAGGTTTAAAATATATCGATCATATGGTAGGTAATGTTGGTTGGAACCAAATGGATGTTTGGGTGAAATGGTATGAAGATGTAATGGGATTTGAAAATTTCTTATCATTTGATGATAAACAAATTCATACAGAATACTCGGCATTAATGAGTAAGGTAATGTCTAATGGAAACGGAAGAATTAAATTTCCAATTAACGAACCAGCCGAAGGGAAAAAACGTTCTCAAATTGAAGAGTATTTAGATTTTTATGAAGGTGCAGGTGTTCAACATATTGCTGTAGCTACTGACGATATTATAAAAACAGTAAGTCAATTAAAGTCTCAAGGAGTAGAGTTTTTATCAACTCCACCAGAAACATATTATCAAGCTGTACCGGGAAGATTAGAAGAGTTTAGTCATGAGTTAAGAGAAGACATTGAAAGGTTAAAATCTTTAGGAATCATGATAGATGCTGATGAAGAAGGATATTTATTACAAATCTTTACAAAACCAGTAGAAGATCGTCCAACCTTATTCTTTGAAATCATTCAACGTATGGGTGCTCGTGGATTTGGAGCAGGAAACTTTAAGGCCTTGTTCGAATCAATTGAAAGAGAGCAAGAATTAAGAGGAACTCTGTAAAAATTTATTTTATAAGATAAAGCAAATTAAAAATCAAGATTCAAGACAGTAAAAATTGCCTTGTTTCTTGGTTTTTATTATTTATATGATGAATCAAAATAGGTATTTAAATATAAAATCTCCTTTCTCATAAAACTTACTTAACCTAAAGAGTAAGAATGTAGAACAATTATAAAAGAACAAACAAATGAGTAAAGAAGAAATATTAAAAGCAATAGAAGAAAAATACGATAAATTAGGTGTTCCTGTTGAAGCAATGCTAGAAGGGTTGCTTTGGAGTGAGCCTATAACCTATTGGGATTATATACAAACAGATGCGCTACTAGGGCTACAAATTCCTAGAACTACGTTACCTGATGAAATGGTTTTTATCATGTATCATCAAGTAAATGAATTGTTGTTTAAAATGATTTTGTGGGAAATTGACCAAGTAGCAAAAGCAGAAGAAATTACAGCAGATAAGTTCTCAAAACACTTAATGCGTATTAGTCGTTATTTTGATATGTTATGTAGTTCTTTTACAGTTATGGGTGACGGAATGGATGTAGAACAATACTTAAAATTCCGCAATACACTAACGCCTGCAAGTGGTTTTCAAAGTGCACAATACCGTAAAATTGAATTTGCCTCTACAGACCTTATTAATTTGATAGATGCACGTTATCGAGATACAATTGATAGAAATTCATCATTTAAAAATGCCTATGATCACTTATACTGGCAAGCAGCAGGTAAAAATTATACAACAGGTCAAAAAACAACTTTATTAAATTTGTTTGAGAAAAAGTATATGGGTGAATTTATAGATTTTATGGAAGATTATAATGACTGTAACCTTTCAAAAAAATTCAAGCAATTACCTGAAGAAGTTCAAGAAAATGAAGAGCTAATAAAAGCAATGCGTCATTACGATTATACTGTAAATGTTAAATGGGTAATGGCACATTATAATGCAGCTGGGAAATATTTAGGAGGAAGCGATGGAGACCTAGAAGCCACAGGAGGTAGTAATTGGCGTAAATATTTGCACCCAAAATATCAAAGAAGAATTTTCTTTCCATACCTATGGAGCCAAGAAGAATTAGAAAACTGGGGAACGTTTTAAATTCTAGTAACTATAAGATAAAAGCTGTTTAATATTCTGTTAAACAGCTTTTTTTAATTTTTGGAACGGTAATTGTCTATCAATTTTCATAAGTTTGAACATTATGAGAAAAAGAATATTGTTTTTTACATTTTTAGTAGTTGCACAAAGTTTTTTTGCACAAAGTAAACCAACAGCTTATAAGAGCGGAGAATGGCTTCGTTTTGATATGAGCTATAGTGGGTTTTTAAAAGCAGGAACAGCAGTTTTACAGTTAAAAGAAAAGAATTTAAATAACCAAAAAGTACTACATGCTGTAGGAACAGGTAAAACAACGGGTGTTATAAGTTGGTTTTTTAAGGTTGAAGACAGGTATGAAAGTTATTTTGGAATTGACAAAGTGCAACCTTATTTATTCAAAAGAAAAATAGATGAAGGAGGTCATAAAAAGAATCGTCATATAACCTTTAATCATAAAAAAAACACAGCGTACGTTCAAGATTTCCGTAAGCAAAAAGATACATTAATTTCTGTTAGATCACCTCAAGACATGATTTCTACTTTCTATTTTTTAAGAAGTCAGAATACCAAAAACTTAAGAAAAGGAGATGAAATCAAGCTTGATATGTTTTTCGATAATAAAAGTTACCCGTTTAAATTACGATTTTTGGGGCACGAAACATTAAAAACAAAGTTTGGTAAGGTTAAAACACAAAAATTTAGACCTTTGGTTCAAGCGGGTAGAGTTTTTAAAGCAAAAGAAAGCGTTACTATTTGGATTTCAGCAGATGACAATAAAATACCAATAAAAATGAAAGCTTCTTTAGCCGTAGGTTCATTACGTGCAGAATTAGATGCTTATAAAGGATTAGCAAACCCTTTTGAAATAGTTGTAGATTAAAAAAACTATATAAGCTGTTTAAGAATTGTTAAAGTGGGAGGAAAAATAGTATTTATTTGTACTTTTGCGCATAAACTCAAATTTAAAGCAGCTTTTTTTTGAAAAAACTCATTCTTACATTCATTATCTCATGCCTTTTCTTTTCATGTAAAAAAGAAAAGAAAATAGTCGTACAAGAACCTGTCAAAATAGAAAAACCAAAGCCTGTTATAGCTTATGGTTTTAATTTAGATAATTATAAGGTTATTAACGATACTATAAAGAGTGGAGAAAGTTTTGGAGTTATTATGGATAGACATCATGTAATGTATCCTAAAATTAACGAAATAGCAACCAGAATTAAAGATACTTTTGATGTAAGAAGGATACGATCAGGAAAAGCGTACACAATTTTAGCTTCAAAAGACAGTTTAGATCAAGCACAGGTTTTTATTTATAAACATAACAAAGTAGAAGCTACTATTATCGATTTTAAAGATTCTATAATATCTGCATATAAACATAGAAAAAAGATTAAGACTGTTGAAAAAGAAATAGCAGGTAAGATTTACTCTAATTTATCTATAACAATGGATAGTTTACAGTTAAAACCAACACTTACCAATACAGTAGCAGATATTTATGCTTGGACACTAGATTTTTATCGTTTACAAAAAGGAGACACATTTAAATTGATTTTTGAAGAAAAGTTTATAAACGATACCACCTTTGTCGGATATGGCGAAGTAAAAGCCGCAATTTTCACTCATGGAGGTGAAGATTTGTATGCGTACAGATATGTAGCCGATTCAATAAAAAAAATTCCTGAATATTACGATCAAGAAGGAAATATGCTGCGTAGAGCATTTTTAAAATCTCCAATTAAATTTCAATACAGAATATCGTCACGTTATAATTTAAGAAGGCGAATAAAACTTTATGGTAACAGAGTGAGGGCCCATAAAGGAACTGATTTTGCTGCTAGATATGGAACTCCTATTATGACTACAGCTAGTGGTACTGTTGTAGAATCTGCAAGAAGAGGAGGTAATGGGAATTATGTTAAAGTAAAGCATAATAGCACCTATACAACTCAGTATTTACATATGAAAAGGAGGAAAGTGAGAGTTGGTGAATATGTAAAACAAGGAGATATTATTGGTTGGGTAGGTATGACAGGTAACACAAGTGGACCTCATGTTTGCTACCGTTTTTGGAAAAATGGAAGACAAGTGGATCCGTTTCGTGAAAAATTACCCTCAGCAGAACCTTTAGACCCTAAAATAAAACCCACATATTTAGAGTATATAAAACCATTAAAAAGTCAGTTGGATAGTATAAAATTGCCACAACCAGAACCACTTTCATTTAAAGAAAAAGAAATTTTAGCTACACATTAATTATGCCATTACAGAATATAAACCCTACGGGAACTAATGCTTGGGAGAGGTTAACAAAACATTTTAATGAAGCGAAAGGTTATGAGTTAAAGGAACTGTTTCGTAAGAATAAAAATAGAAAAGATGAGTTTTCTATTTGTTTAGACGAATTGTCTGTGGATTATTCTAAAAACAGAATAACCCAAGAAACAATAGACTTATTGATTTCTTTAGCTGAAGAAGTAGAATTAAAAGATGCTATCGAAAAATATTTTTCAGGAGATAAAATTAATGTTACGGAAAATAGAGCAGTATTACACACAGCTTTAAGAAGTAGTTCTGATACGCCTATTTTTGTAGATGGTAAAGATGTAAAACCTAAAATTAAAACAGCTTTACGAAAGATGAAAGCTTTTAGTAATAAAGTTATTTCAGGAAAGTGGAAAGGGTATACAGGAAAACCTATCACAGATGTAGTAAACATTGGTGTAGGTGGGTCAGATTTAGGACCTAAAATTGTTGTAGAAGCATTACAATTCTACAAAAATAAACTCAATACACATTTTGTATCAAATATTGATGGAGATCATGTTTTTGAAGTCTTAAAAAAGATAAATCCAGAGACAACGCTTTTTGTTGTAGTTTCTAAGAGTTTTACAACTCAAGAAACAATTAATAATGCTAATACAATAAGAGATTGGTTTTTAAAATCAGCTACTGTCTTTGATGTTTCAAAGCATTTTGTTGCAGTATCGTGTAATACTAAAGCAGTTGATAATTTTGGAGTTGATAAAAAAAACATATTCCCTATGTGGGACTGGGTTGGTGGTCGATTTTCTCTCTGGTCAACTGTAGGTTTATCGATTTCATTATCCTTAGGCTTTGATAACTTTGAAAAACTGTTAAGAGGAGCTGAAAAAATTGATGACCATTTTAAAACTACCAATTTTGACAAAAATATACCAGTTATATTAGCCCTTTTGAGTATTTGGTATAATAATTTCTTTGGTTCAGAAACAGAAATGGTAATGCCGTACAGTGAATACTTAGAAAAGTTACCCTCATACTTGCAACAAGCTGTGATGGAAAGCAATGGTAAAGATGTTGATAGAAATGGAAATAGAGTTGATTACCAAACAGGAACTATTGTTTGGGGAGGAACGGGAGTCAATTCACAACATGCTTTTATGCAGTTATTGCATCATGGAACAAAATTAATACCAGTTGATTTTATTGAATTTAAAGAGTCTTTACATAGTTTAGAAGAACATCACGAAAAGTTACTCGCAAATTGTTTTGCTCAACAAGAGGCTTTAGCTTTTGGAAGAACTAAAGAAGAAGCTCATTTAGAATTAAAGGTTAATAATCAACTAAACCAAATAAATACACTTTTACCTTATAAAGTGTTTAATGGTAACCACCCTAGTAATTCAATAACTTTTAAAAAATTAACACCTTATTCTTTAGGAATGCTCTTAGCCATATACGAACATAAAATTTTTACTCAAGGAGTTTTATGGAATATATTCTCATACGATCAATTTGGTGTTGAATTAGGAAAAGAACTAGCCAAAAAAAAACTTATAAACGATTAAATTCTACCTAATCGTATCTCTTTTACGTTTTTTAACCTATATATAGGTTTTGTTAACAATTAAGGTTGGGTGTAATGTGTTGTTTTTCAGTGTTAAATAGCTTTTTTTAGATATTGTAGGGTCTTAATTTATCGTTAAAACTTAACATTAAGTTAATATTAGCACTAATGAAAAGCAGGATATTTGCACCTGCATTTAATAACAATTAGATTAAAAAATGAAAACATTTAAAAATGTATTACTTGTAGCTTTGTTCTTTGTAACAGCTACAGTTTTAGGTCAAACAAAAATTACTGGTACAGTAGTTGACGAAATGGGGGAGCCATTACCAGGAGCTAACGTTGTAGTAAAAGGGACTACAAACGGTTCAGCAACTGACTTTGATGGAAAATTTATACTAAACGCTAGCTCAAACACAGGAGCAGTAGTAGTATCGTTTGTTGGGTATACTAACAAAGAAGTGTCTTTTTCTGGAGCTTCTGATTTAGGAACTATTGCTTTAGAGCCTTCCAATGTATTAGGAGAGGTTATTATCACTGGGGTTGTTGATATTGCAAAAGATAGAAAAACTCCAGTAGCTGTATCTACTATTAAATCTGAAGAAATCCAAGAAAAACTTGGATCTAAGGAATTTCCAGAAATTTTAAATACTACTCCTTCTGTTTATGCAACAAAGCAAGGTGGTGGTTTTGGTGATTCAAGAATTAATATTCGTGGTTTTGACCAAAGAAATACAGCTGTTATGATTAACGGGATGCCTGTTAATGATATGGAAAATGGTTGGGTATATTGGTCTAACTGGGCTGGTCTATCTGATGTAACTTCTGCTATGCAAGTGCAAAGAGGTTTAGGGTCTTCTAAATTAGCTATTTCTTCTGTTGGTGGTACTATAAACGTATTAACTAGTTCTGCTGATAAAAAAGAAGGAGGTAGAGTTTATGCTAGTGTAGGAAATGATAATTATTTAAAAACAACCGTTTCTTACAATACAGGTTTGTTAGAAAATGGTTTATCTGTTTCAGCTTTGTTCGGTAGAGTGGCTGGAGATGGTTATGTTGATGGTACTGAGTTTGAAGGATATAATTTCTACTTAGCTTTAGGTTACAAACCTAATGAAAATCACGACTTTCAGTTCACGGTAACAGGAGCTCCTCAAAGGCATAACGGTAGAGGTTATGCACCTTCATTAAATGATTATATTAATTATGGTGATGGAGTTGACCCTAACAGGAAGTATAACTCTGATTGGGGGTATAGAAACGGTAAAGAAGAAACTTTTAGTGGGAACTTTTACCACAAGCCTGTTGCTTCTTTAAACTGGGATTGGAGAATAAACGATAATTCTAAATTGTCTACAGTATTATATGCCTCTTTAGGGAGAGGAGGATCAGTTGGGTCTATTGGACGTATTAATGGAAATCAGTCTTTTGGATCTAAATTAAAAGATGAAAATGGTTTAGTTCGCATTGATGATATTATAAGATGGAACAGAGGAGAAGAGGTAGTTGATTTTGGTGGAGGACAATATAACGACCCTACTATGAGAAGTCAATTCAATGGAGCGTATGTTAATACAGGTAATGATGGTCATCCTACAGGTGAAGGTAAATACGGAAGTGATAACGGTATTTCTCAAAGATCTTCGATGAATTCTCATAACTGGTTTGGAGCAATTTCAAACTTCAATACTAAACTAACTGATGAGTTAACATTGGATTTTGGAGTTGATTTAAGAACTTACAAAGGAATTCACTATAGGAGGTTAGTGGATTTAATGGGAGCTGATAGTTATGTTGATTATGATAATATAAATACCCCTGATGGAGCTGTAATTACTGAGACATACGCTCCAGAAATTTCAAATATTTGGAATGTTTTCAAAAGTGTAGATGATGAACAAAAAATAGATTATTATAATGACGGAAAAGTAAATTGGATGGGAGCTTTTACTCAGTTAGAGTATAGTAAAGATAATATTTCTGCATTTATTCAAGGAGCAGTTTCTCGTCAAGGATTCCAAAGAATAGATTACTTTAACTATTTAGATTCTGACCCAGAGCAGGCATCGGATTGGCAAAACCTTTGGGGAGGTAATATTAAAGGTGGAATTAATTGGAATATAAATGAACAACACAATGTGTTTGCAAATGCAGGTTATTATTCTAAGCAACCTTTATTTGATGCTGTTTTCCCAGATTATAACTCTAATACTGTAAGTGAGGGGTTAACCAACGAAAAAATTTTAGGTCTTGAAGTAGGGTATGGTTTTAGACACGAAAACTATAACGTAAACATTAACTTATATAGAACATCTTGGAAAGATAGATTTTTGACAGCATCTGGTGAATTTGATATTAATAATACACCTAGTGATGATAGAGATGATATTAGAGGGACAGCTAATTTACAAGGAGTTGAGCAAATTCATATGGGAGTTGAGTTAGAGGCAACAGCTAAATTTGGTAACTTAACAGTTAACTTAATGGGATCAATCGGTAACTATGAGTATGGTTCTGATGTTGTTGCAACTTATTTTGATGAATCTAATAACCCAATTATTGTAGGAGGAGTGGAACAAGAGAAAACATTGTATTTGGAAGATAAAAAAGTTGGAGATGTACCTCATACTACTTTCAGATTAGGGTTTGATTATAAAATCACTGAAGGGTTGAAGTTTGATATCAGCCAGTTCTATGTAGCCAATTTATATGGGTCTATTGATGCAGATGGATTCACTTCTCAGGATTCTGAATCATTAAAATTGCCTGGTTATTCATTAACTGATGCTGGAATTTCGTACAAGTATACTTTTAAGAATGATAACTCTTTAGGGTTACGTTTTAACGTAAATAACTTAACAGATGAGTTATACATTTCAGAAGCAGATACAAATAATGCTGCTCGTCCTGGAGATACAACTTGGAATGGTATTAATACTTCTAACAGAGTGTTTTTTGGTTATGGTAGAACTTGGAACTTAGGGTTGACTTATACTTTTTAATGTCAAACTTTAAGAAAAAATAAATTCAAAAACCACCTCAATTGAGGTGGTTTTTTTATGCAGAAAATTCAGTATTTTTACACTAACTAAAAATGTATAAAATCATGATGAAAACTTTGCACTCTTATTGGGCATATATTGTATTAGCAGTTTTAATTTTTACTGTTGTAAATGCTATTATAGGATTAGTACAAAAAAAAGAATTTACCCATAAAGAGTTTCGTTTAGGGTTGTTTACTTTAATTACAACTCATATTCAACTATTAATAGGTTTAGGATGGTATTTTATGTCTCCTTGGTATAAGGCCTTAAAATCTAACGGAGGTGAAGTAATGAAAGAACCAATGGCAAGACTATTGGCTATTGAGCACCCATTAACCATGATAATTGCCATCGTGTTAATCACGATAGGTTGGTCAAAACATAAAAAACAAGTAAAAAGCGAAGCTAAGTTTAAAACCTTTACCATCTTTTATGGTTTAGCTTTAGTACTAATTCTCGCAAGAATTCCTTGGAGCAATTGGTTTTAAGATAAAATTATAGTCCCGCTTCCGCGGGATTTTCTATTTTTGCGCACTAGTAATGTTTTAATAATGAAATCGGTATGATTAACTTATTAAATAAAAGACTAAGCAAATAACAAAACAACTAATAGAATGAAGGTTTTAAGTTATATACTCTCATCAATCTTTGCATTGGTGTTTTTTTCTTTATTATTAATTTTTCATCCATTACAATGGTTAGGTCTTAAGCTCTTTGGACAAGAAGGACACCAGAATGTAGTAAATATTATGAATTGGTTCCTCATAAAATCATTATTGATATTAGGAATTAGAGTTCAGTTTGAAAATAAACAGGATTTACCAGAAAATACAACCTTAATTTTTGTCGCAAATCATCAAAGTACATTTGATATTCCGCCAATTATTTGGTATCTTAGGAAACACTACCCAAAATTTGTATCAAAAAAAGAGCTAGGAAAAGGAATTCCTAGTATTTCCTTCAATTTAAAACATGGAGGAGCGGCTTTAATTGATAGAAAAGACGCCAAACAAGCATTGTCAGAATTAGGAAAATTTGCGAAACGCATAAACCAGAATAAATGGTCTGCGGCTATTTTTCCGGAAGGAACAAGAAGTAGAACAGGAAAACCTAAGTCATTTTCTGTTAACGGGCTTAAAATGATAGCTAAATACAATCCAGAAGCCTATGTTGTTCCAATATCAATTAATAACTCATGGAAAGTATTTAAGTACGGAAAATTCCCGTTAGGAATTGGAAGCCCGATAAAGATAAAAACCCACAAACCAATAAAAGTAAGCAGTTTACCGTTTGATGAGTTAATTTCGAAAACAGAAACAGCTGTAAAGTCTGGGATATACTAAACGAAAACAAACAACAATAAATATAAACCCTTAAAGTAAATTATGTCAATACAAAACATTCGAAAGGAAGTAATGCAAACGCTGGAAAAAAACATTGACAGTTTTGTAGACAGATTCTTAATGCCAATTGAAAAAATTTGGCAACCAACCGATTTTTTACCCAATTCACAACAAGATTCTTTTATAGAAGAAGTAAAAGAGATTCAAGAACTATCAAAAGAGCTTGATGATGATTTTTGGGTGGTTTTAGTAGGAGATACTATTACCGAAGAAGCTTTACCAACTTATGAATCTTGGTTATTAGACTTAGATGGAGTAACACAACAACCAGATAATGGTTGGGCAAAATGGATTCGTGCTTGGACCGCTGAAGAAAACCGTCATGGAGATGTGTTAAATAAGTACTTATACCTATCTGGAAGAGTAAACATGCGTGAGGTAGAAGTATCAACACAACATTTAATAGCTGACGGATTTGATATTGGTACAGCTACCGATCCTTACAAAAACTTTGTGTATACAAGTTTTCAGGAATTAGCAACGTATGTTTCGCACTTAAATGTTGCTAAAATAGCAAAGAAAAAAGGACACAAAGCCTTGGCAAAAATGTCTCGAATTATTGCAGGAGATGAAATGCGTCACCACTTAGCGTATACTGAGTTTGTAAAAGAGATTTTTAAAATTGATCCAAGTGAAATGATGTTAGCGTTTCAACACATGATGAAGCATAAAATTGTAATGCCTGCAATGCATTTAAGAGAGTCATTTGGGGAAAAAGGAAGTCTGTTTGATGATTTTTCAACCGTTGCGCAAAGAATAGGTGTATACACTGGTTTTGATTATGTTGATATCGTAAGAAAACTAAATGAAGCTTGGGAAATAGATAAGATTACTAATCTAACTCCAGAAGCAGAAAAAGCACGAGATTTCTTAATGAAATTACCAGACAGAATGTACCGAATCACTGAACGTATTGTAGTACCTGATACAAAGTTCAATTTTAAATGGATGATTCCTGCATAAAAGTAAAAAAGCAACCTATTAGGTTGCTTTTTTATTGAAGTATAAATTCGTCTCTATCATCTAAGAATTGAAATCGATTACGAGTTTTTATTTGTATTTCTTTATCTAATTCAACAATCAATATTTCTTCAGTTCCTTGGTTGTTTTTTGCTAAACAGTTTCCTAAGGTATCGTAACAAACCGTATTTCCTGTATACTCATATTTGTTAGCATCAACACCTGCTCTATTTACACCAATTGTATAGCTCATATTTTCAATAGCACGAGCTTTTAATAAACTATCCCAAGCTTCAATACGCGGTTTAGGCCAACTCGCCACATATAGCAATAAATCATAGTTTTCAGTATTTCTAGCCCATATAGGAAAGCGCAAATCATAACAAATTAGCGGACAAATTTTCCATCCTTTATAGTCAACTGTAATTCTATCAGTTCCTGCAGAAAAAACCTCATGTTCACCCGCTAGGGTAAACGTATGTTTTTTATCATACGTGTCTATTTTTCCTGAAGGATGAACAAATAACAATCGATTGTAAAAATGATTATTTTCAGAAACAACAATACTACCAGTAATAGCTATAGATTTTTTTTTAGCTAAATTTTTTAGCCATTGTACTGTTTCACCTTCCATAGTTTCAGCAACATCTGAAGCATTCATAGTGAAACCAGTAGTAAACATTTCAGGTAAAATAACTAAGTCGATATCTTCAGTCAAACTGTTTGTTTTTTCCTCAAATTGTTTTCTGTTTGCTGTTGGATTTTCCCAAATTAAATCCGATTGAATCAAAGCTACTCTTAAGTGATTCGTTGTGTTCATGAATATAGGCTATTTGTACTCTCAAAAATAGGATAAAAATTGTACTTTCGATTCAAGCTAAAATCATTTTATAAAAAATGCAGTCTTTTATTTCAGAAACGTTAGATACTATTTTACAAAGCACCAAATCGTTTGAGAATGTTGTGTTTGTGCTGCCTTCACAAAGGGCGGGAGTTTTTGTAAAAGAAACGTTTAAAAATAAAATTTCAGCAGGCTTCTTACCAGAAATTATAAATATTGGAGATTTCGTTGAAGAAATTTCAGAAATGAAAAAGGTAGACTCCGTTCAGCTACTTTTCCATTTTTATACAATCTATAAAATACAAGAAGAAAAGCCAGATTCATTTGATGTGTTTTCATCTTGGGCATTTACCGTATTGCAAGACTTTAATGAAATCGATCAGCATTTAATTAATACACGAGAAATATTTGTGTACTTACGAGATATACATCGTTTAAGAAAATGGTCGGTAAAGGGAGAGTTTCAAGAAACTGAATTGATGAAAGATCATTTTGCTTTCATGGAAAAGTTGAACAAATATTACGATGCTTTTTATCAGTTTTTACTTGAAAATAATATCGGGTATCAAGGGGTTTTGTATAGAGAAGCGACCAAAAAAGTAGCAAACTTTATTAGTGAAAATCATAAAAAAAAGTACTTTTTTATAGGGTTTAATGCTTTAAATGCTGCGGAAGAGTTCTTGTTTGAACAATTTTTATTAAACGGAAATGCAGAAGCATATTGGGATATTGATAGAACGTTTTATGAGAGCCAACATCAAGCAGGAAGCTTTTTAAGAAAGTACAAAACTCGTTGGAAATATTATCAACAATACCCAATTCAAACCATTAAAGAGTATTTTTCAGAAGAGAAACATATTGAAGTAATTGGAGCGTCTAAAAACATTACACAGATAAAATATGCAGGAGAAATTTTAGCCAAACTTCCTAATTATAACAATACAGCATTAGTGTTGGCAGATGAAACGCTGTTGCCAATTACTTTAAACTCGTTGCCTAAGAGTGTAGATGCGGTAAATATTACAATGGGATATCCGCTAAAAGATATTCCTACAACAAGTTTAGTTTTTGCAATCTTTCATTTATTTATCAATCAAGAAAAGTTAGAAAAGAAGGAAGAAAATCTTTTTTATCATAAAGATGTAGTCAGATTAGTAAAAGATGCAACAATTTATACGCTACTACAAATAAATGAAGAAAAGAATATTGCAGATGTAATTTCAGAAGCTGTAGCCAAAGAAAACAACACATTTGTTAGCCAAGAAGAAGTAACTACATTTTTATCCCCTGTAAATGAAGAAATAAAGAAAAATATAAAGAGTATTTTCAATCCGTTTTCATCAATTAGTGAATTTTTAAACAGAATAATTGAGTTGATTAATTTGCTAAAAGAGAATACGAATGAACTGGAAAAAGAATATTTATTCCGTTTCTATACCGCATTTACTCAGTTACAAAATTTACATAATGAATTTGGTTACGTACAAGACTTAAAAACCTTGCATCAATTTTTTAGACAATTAATCCAGTCAGAAAGTTTATCATTTCAAGGAGAACCGTTACAGGGATTGCAGTTAATGGGAGTGTTAGAAACACGTGTGTTAGATTTTGAAAATGTAATCATAACTTCAGTAAATGAAGGAATTTTACCAGCCAACCAACAGCAAAACACTTTTATTCCTTTTGATGTAAAAATAGAGTTTGGATTACCAACCTATAGAGAAAAAGATGCACTTTTCTCGTACCACTTTTTTAGATTACTACAACGTGCAAAAAATATTTACATTTTGTATAATACAGAGCATGATGTGTTTGGAAGTGGAGAAAAAAGCCGTTTTGTAACGCAGTTAGAAATGATGCGAGATGATATTACAGAAAAAATTATAAGTCCGAAAGTAGTAACATCACCTGTGCAGTTAAAAGAAATTCAAAAAGATGAAAAAGTACTAGAACGCTTACAAGAATTAGCTCAAAAAGGAATTTCTCCATCAGCACTAACCAATTACTTGTACAATCCGATTGCTTTTTACAAGCAGAAAATTTTAAAAATTAATGAACTAGACGACGTTGAAGAAACGGTTGCTACAAATACTATGGGAACTGTTGTGCATGATACTTTGGAAGAATTATATAAGCCCTTTGAAGGAAAATTTCTGCAAGTAGGAGATATTGAGAATATGCAGAAAAAAACAAAGGAACTAGTAAGCTTTTATTTCTCAAAACATTTTAAAAATGGAGATTTAACCACAGGAAAGAATCGATTAATTTTTGAAGTTGCGAATCGTTTTGTAGAGAACTTTTTAGCTAAAGAAAAACAACTCTTAAAAGACGAAAATAACCAACTGAAAGTAGTAGCTACTGAGCAAGAATTGTCTTCAGAAATTATGGTTGAAGGAATTAATTTTCCGATAAAAATAAAAGGAATTGTAGATCGTATTGATGAGCTAAATGGAGTTGCTAGAATTATCGACTATAAAACAGGAATGGTGGATAGTACAAACTTAAAAGTACTCGATTTTGAAGCTATACGCGATTTAAAGTATCATAAAGCTATTCAGGTAATGTTGTATGCTTTTTTATACACTCAACACACAAAATTTAATTTTGAAAAACCACTAGAAGCAGGAATAATCTCGTTTAAAAATTTAAAAAGTGGTTTTTTACAAATGAACTTTTCATCCAATTACCGAAAGCCTGATAATGCTATTACAGAAGAAAAATTAGAAGAATTTATGGCTGAAATAAAGAATCTGTTAACGGAATTATACGACCCGACAATCAATTTTATTGAGCCTACCGATTTACCTTATTAAATCTCTAAATAAATAATTTCCCAGTCATGATTGTTACTTTTGTAGGTTTTTAAAGTTTTAAAACCAATGGCTTTATGCGCGTTGATAGATCGAGTGTTTTTTTCGTCAATCTCTGTAATAATAGAATCGTATATTCCAGTGAATTCTTCCTTCATTTTAGCATACAATCCTCTAAAAATACCTTTTCCTCGGAAGTGTTTGTCAATACAAACTTGCCCCATTAAAATATAGGGTTTAGCTCCTTTTGAAGTTGTGTCTATTTCATCAAACATAGGAATGAGAATTGGAATGTCATTTCTAAAACTTTTAGACATTGAAAGAGCATAGCCAATGACTTTACCATCATTCCTAGCAATAATATGCGGGTGCATATCGTTCATTTTTTGAAGTATTTCTAAATCATGACGAACAGTAACAAAACCCTGTTCTTTTTTATCTGTTTCTGATAATTTTTCAGGCAAATTTTGTCGCTGTAAATCCAATATCTGAAGCAAATCGGTTTGGTTAGTAGCCGTAATAAATTCAATCATGATTAAAAAAATAGTGGAGCATATCGGAGTCGAACCGATGACCTTTTGACTGCCAGTCAAACGCTCTAGCCAACTGAGCTAATGCCCCTAGTTAAAACTAACATATCCAAATATAGTATTTTTAAGGATGCGCATTTACCCAAACCTCACCATCTTTAAAAAATTCTTTTTTCCAAATAGGAACTGTTTCTTTTAGGGTGTCAATAGCATACTGGCAAGCTTCAAAAGCAGCTTTTCTGTGTGGAGAAGAAACCGTAATAATTACAGGAATATCACCAATAGTTAATAAACCTTCTGCATGATGTATGGCTATTTTTGTCACTCCAAATTTTTCCAAAGCAGCGTCTGCAATTTTTTGCATTTCTTTTATGGCCATTGGTTTATAAGTAGAGAAATCTAATTGAGTTACTTGCTTGTTTTGCGTAGCATTTCTCACAGTACCTACAAAAACAGCAATTCCACCACAAGAAGGATCATCTACAAAATCGTAACATTTTTGTAGGCTAAGTCTATCCGAAGTTATTTTTATGGAAGTTGTATTCATAATCTCCAGTATGTAAGTTTAACAAAGATATAAGATTGAAAGCTTAAAAAGAATAGAAACCAATCAGATTTAAATAATTATTTTTGTTAGCTGAAACAGAACACAACTTAAGATGAAAACATTGAACGATTTCAATTTTGAAAATAAAAAAGCATTAATCCGTGTAGATTTTAATGTGCCTTTAAATGATAGTTTTGAAGTAACTGACGATACAAGAATTCAAGCAGCAAAACCAACTATTATAAAAATATTAGAAGATGGTGGTAGCTGTGTTTTAATGTCTCACTTAGGGCGTCCAAAAGGAAAAGAAGATCAATTTTCGTTACGTCATATTGTTAGTAAAGTAACAGAAGTTTTAGGTGTACAAGTTAAGTTTGTAGATGACTGTATTGGTTCAACTGTTGAAGATGTGGTTACAAACTTAAAAAGCGGTGAGGTTTTATTATTAGAAAACTTACGTTTTTACCCAGAAGAAAAAGCAGGAGATATTGCTTTTGCTGAACAATTGTCTAAATGGGGAGATGTGTATGTAAATGATGCTTTTGGTACAGCACACAGAGCCCATGCTTCTACTGCTATTATTGCGCAATTTTTTCCAGAAAATAAATGCTTCGGAAACTTATTAGCAACAGAGATTGAAAGCATTGATAAAGTATTAAACAACTCAGAAAAACCAGTAACTGCTATTTTAGGAGGAGCAAAAGTGTCGTCTAAAATTGGAGTGATTGAAAATATTATTGAAAAAGTAGATCATATCATCGTTGGTGGAGGAATGACGTTTACGTTTATCAAAGCTCTAGGAGGAAAGATTGGAAATTCACTAGTTGAAGAAGATAAATTAGAGTTAGCATTAGAAATATTAGCTAAAGCGAAAGAAAACAATACAGAAATTCACTTACCAGTAGATGCAGTTATTGCAGATGCTTTTTCAAACGATGCAAATACACAAGTAGTAGATACTAATGAAATTCCAGATGGATGGATGGGATTAGACTGCGGACCTAAAACCGTTGAAAAATTTGCTGAAGTTATTGCAAAATCAAAGACTATTTTATGGAATGGCCCTTTAGGTGTTTTTGAAATGGAAAAGTTTGCCCAAGGAACCATTGGTTTAGGAAATGCTATTGAAGAAGCCACTAAAAACGGGGCGTTTTCATTAGTAGGAGGAGGAGATTCGGTTGCAGCTGTAAAACAATTCGGATTTGCGGATAAAGTGAGTTATGTATCTACAGGTGGAGGAGCGATGTTAGAAATGTTAGAAGGACAAACCTTACCAGGAATTGAAGCAATTTTAAAATAATTCGTCATTTCGAGCGGTAGCGAGAAATCTCATTAAGGAAGTAACTTTCAAGTTAAAGATTTCTCAATCTAAACTCTTTCGAAATGACTATTGGTTTGCAGTAAAGTAAGCCTTTAATAATTACAGAATAATATGAAATATACAACACTACCCAATACCGATGTAAAAGTTTCAAAAATTTGTTTAGGAACTATGACATGGGGACGACAAAATACAGAAGCCGAAGGTCATGAACAAATGGATTATGCCTTAGAACAAGGGGTGAACTTTTTTGATACTGCGGAATTATATTCTGTTCCTGCTACTCCAGAAACCTATGGAGCAACAGAGAAAATAATAGGTTCTTGGTTCAAAAAAACAGGAAATAGAGAGAAAGTAGTGTTGGCTTCTAAAATCGCAGGAGGAGGTGATTACACAGCTCATATTAGAACAGGTGGTTTCAATAGAAAGAATATAAGCGAAGCCATTGAAGGGAGCTTAAAACGCCTACAAACCGATTATATTGACTTATACCAACTGCATTGGCCAGATCGTGGGGTAAACTGTTTTGGGGTACGTGATTATCCATACAAAACCTCTGCAAAAGAAGCTGAAAAGCATTTAGAAATTTTAGAAACGCTGAATGATTTTGTGAAACAAGGAAAGATTAAACACGTTGGTTTGTCTAACGAAACTCCTTGGGGAACGATGAAGTACTTACAAACTGCAGAACAGCAAGGTTTACCAAGAATGGTAACGATTCAAAACTCATACTCATTAATTCATAGAGGGTATGAAGTAGGGATGTCTGAGGTTTCGATGAGAGAAAATATAGGTTTATTAGCTTATTCTCCATTAGCACAAGGAGTATTAACAGGAAAATATATCGATGGAAAAACTCCAGAAGGAGCAAGGGGAACTTTATTTCCACGTTTTATTGCACGATATAAAAATGAAGGCTCGGAAAAAGCAGTTTTAGAGTATCAAAAAATAGCGAATAAACACGGATTAACGTTAACTGAACTATCATTAGCATATATCAATCAGTTGCCATTTGTAACGAGCAATATTATTGGAGCTACAAAAATGAGTCAGTTAAAAGAGAATATTAATTCAATTAATATTGAATTGTCTGATGCTATTTTAGCAGAGATAGAAACTGTGCATAAAGTGATTCCAAATCCAGCGCCATAGTTGGAGTGTAGATAAAAATGAAAACGCCTGAAAAATATTTTTCAGGCGTTTTTTATATCAATATATTTCGATACTAACAAACACAGTGAGACCAATCTAAACCATACTTTTCCATTTGATCCTGTATGTAAAAATCTCTATCCCCTTCACGCCAAGCAGTTCTACAAAAGTCTGCACAGTCATAAAACATTCTTCCTCCTTTAATTTCTTCTTGGTCTTTTCTGTTTAATCTTTTTCCTAGATTTAAAATTTGTTTTTTCATAATAATAACGATTTAATTAATTTGATTAAATCCCTGAACATTTTATAGACACTCAAGGTTTATGTCTATTTTTTCTCGCGAAAGAATTTTAATGAGTTTAAAAATACTATTTTTATTGTAAATGTTCACAAAATCAGCGATTTAATTCTGTTGGGGTGTTGTTTTGATAAGGTAGAAAGGGTAGATTATTATAAAAATGAAAATATTTTTGAAGTAATAAAAAACCGAAGTAATAATTACTTCGGTTTTTATTTATATAGAGGTCTAAAAATCATTCTTCTACAATTTTAAAAGAAGAAGCTTTAAACTTACCACCTTCAATCTTTCCAGTAACTTCTGCTTTTCTAACAACATTGCAAAAACCGATATTTTTATCATGGGCATCACCATAATCATCAATGTGTGCACCATCAATAAAATAGGCTTGTCCATCTACTTTTACAGCTAAATCACAGCCATGTTGGCTATCTAAACCAAACTTACATTGACCGCATGAAGCTTCTACTATTTGTGTTTTTTCTTTTGGAGTACTACAGGCAACGATTCCTAAGAATACTAAAATTAATAATTTTTTCATGTTGTGAATTTATAAAAATAAGCATAAAAAACCCAGAATAAATTTATTCTGGGTTTAGTTAATTATGATATTTAAACCTCCTAGCTCTCCTCTTCACCAACAAGTTCTCCTTGCGTGGTTACAGAGCCAGTAGTTGCGTTTCCATATACTGGAGTTTCATTTCTTAGAATATCAATTACTCTAGCAAAATTATCTGCTGTCATATATGGAGTTTCTTGTCTTTTCCCCTGAAATGTTGTAAAGTAAAACTTACCCAAATCAATTTTAGGATCCCATAAAGCCTGATAACCTTTTAATTTTGTCCATCCTGTTGTTCCTTGTGCATAATGTGGCATAATATGTTAGTTTGAGGTTAATAGTAGTGTAAAACTATCAAAAAACACAACTAACAAAGGTTACCTATTCCCTGTTTTTCATAGGGATATACTCCTGATTTTTTAAGGATAAAATGACTTATTTATTAGGTGGTATAAATTATTAGTATCCTATTTTTTCTCTAACTCTTTGTAGCACATCTTTGGCAATTGAACGAGCTTTTTCTGCACCTACAGCTAAAGCTTCATCAATTTCATGGCGGTTTTCCATATAGTGATTATACTTAGCGCGTACATCAGAAAATTTATCAATAATCAATTCATATAAAGCTTGTTTTGCATGTCCGTAGCCATAACCACCATTTTCATAATTAGTACGCATTTCGGCTATTTGCTCTTCCGAAGCTAATAATTTATATAAAGCGAAAACATTATCAGTATCTGGATCTTTTGGATCTTCTAGAGCTTTACTATCTGTTTGAATTCCCATAATTTGCTTACGTAACTTTTTGTCTGGTAAGAAAATATTGATGAAATTATTTCGAGATTTACTCATTTTTTCACCATCAGTTCCAGGAACTAATTTTGTGTTTTCATTTATCTTTGCTTGAGGTGGAACTAAAGTTTCACCCACAATATTATTAAACCTGTTAGCAACGTCGCGTGTCATTTCTAAATGCTGCAATTGATCTTTTCCTACAGGAACAACTTCAGCATCGTACAATAAAATGTCAGCTGCCATTAACATAGGGTAGGTAAATAATCCAGTATTTACATCAGCTAAACGATCAGCTTTATCTTTAAAACCATGTGCTAATGTTAAACGTTGGTATGGAAAAAAACAGCTTAAATACCAAGTTAATTCAGTAACTTCAGGAATATCACTTTGGCGATAAAATACTGTTTTGTTAATGTCAATACCACAGGCAAGCCAAGTAGCCGCAACACTATAGGTGTTTTCTCGCAATTCGTTTCCGTCTTTAATCTGTGTTAAAGAATGCATGTCGGCAATAAAAATAAACGATTCGTTTTTAGAATCATTTGCCATTTCAATTGCAGGTAAAATTGCTCCTAATAAATTCCCTAAATGTGGGGTTCCTGTACTTTGTACTCCTGTTAAAATTCTTGACATAAGTCTGTTTTGAAATGTTTTTAAATAAGTGCTTGCTTAAGTGAGCAAAAATAAGCTTAAAATTTATCAAACAAAAGAAATTACTACATTCGCATATTAGGGGAACCTTGATACTAAATTTTTTTGATAGAAGAAGTACAAGGTTAGTTAGTTGATTATAATTTAGAAGAATTGAAGTATATATTTTTTCCTATTCGTTTTATTTGGCGTGTTTGGTTCTACACACTAATTGTAGTTTCAATATTAATAATGGCGCCTTTTATGCTGGTTTTAACTTCAGATGAAAAGTATTATCCAGTTTTTTGGAAGGTGGTAAGAGCATGGGCTTATTTTTTAATCTACGGAATGGGGTTCCGATTAAAAGTTGAAAAAGAGCAAGAAATTGATCGAAACAAAAGTTATATGTTTTGTGCTAACCATGCGTCATTTATAGATCCATGGATTCTAATAGCTATGAGTAAAAACCCAATAGTTTTCGTTGGGAAGAAAGAATTAGCAAAATTTCCAATTTTTGGTTTCTTTTACAAAAAAGTGGTTATTGTAGTTGATAGAAGTGATTTAGAAAGCCGAAAAAGAGTATACGAAGAAGCTCATAGTAGGTTAAAGAATGGAACAAGTGTTGCTATTTTTCCTGAAGGATTAGTACCTGCTGAAAACATTGTTTTAGCACCGTTTAAAAACGGAGCATTTAGCTTAGCTATCGAGCACCAAATACCGATTGTTCCTCAAGTGTATTATGATGGAAAACGTTTATTTTCTTGGGATTTTTTTAAAGGATCTCCAGGAATACTTAGAGTAAAACAATGCGCATTTATTGAAACGGATAACTTAGAAGCTAAGGATAAGAAAAAACTTAAAGAAGAAACATATGATGTGATATACAATGAATTAATAAATGATGAGTTGTATATGAAGGATACTAATCGACCTAACAATGAGCGAGAATTTAAATCACTTTTATAGCGAAAAAGAAGAAAGATTAAACATCCTTACTCACGGGTTTGGTTTGCTACTAAGTATAGTAGCTCTTCCCTTTCTTATCCAAAAATCACTAAGTTATCATAACTTTTGGAAAGCTGCTAGTTTCTGTATTTACGGATTGAGTTTAGTAATTCTATATGCAGCATCTACTTTTTATCACGCAGCTAAAAAACCTAAGCTTAGGCGAAGACTTAATATTTTTGATCATGCAGCCATTTATGTATTAATAGCCGGAACGTATACTCCGTTTTGTTTGGTTGTATTACTACCAAAACTAGGTTGGTATATGTTTATTTTTGTTTGGCTATTTGCCATTACCGGAGTTGTATTAAAGTTATTTTTTACAGGACGGTTTGATAAACTATCAACTGCGTTGTACTTATTAATGGGATGGCAAGTTGTTTTTGTAATAAAACCTTTAATGGAAAATTTATCAAATGAAGGGTTGTCGTATCTTTTTCTTGGTGGAGTTTTTTATACTGTAGGAGCTATTTTCTATTCCTTAAAAAAAATAAAGTATAGCCATGCAACCTTCCATGTTTTTGTATTGTTGGGTAGTTTGAGTCATTTTTTAGCTATTTTCTTTATTGACTAACTTTTTACGGTAAAAAAATAAAATATCTGTAAAATTAAAGTTAAAAAACTTGTTATAGGTAATTTATTGTTTGTATTGGTTAGTATTGTATCAAATTGATTTGATTTATAACTGTAGGTTTGTTTTAAGTAATTTAAAATCAATCAATTATGAAACAAAAGAACATTTTGTTACCCTTCTTCTTTTTGTTGTTTTTCTGTGTTGAGACTGCGCCAGCTCAAGACTGTAAGGTTACAAGTGAAAATCAAAAGGTATTTTTAAAATACCCCGAATCAAAAAAAGAATTTGACAAATTTAACAGCTACACAAAAAATGTAGTTAGAAAAAAACAAACTTCACTTTTTAATAAAGTTGGAGAGACTTATACCATTCCAGTGGTTGTACATGTTTATGGTTCAGTTCAGCACGGACAAACTGTAACATATGATAAAATAAAAGTTGCGTTAGATAAATTGAATGAGGATTTTAACGGACTTAATGATGACTTTAATACAGTTGACCCTGTTTTTTCAGGAAGAAGAGGTGCTCTTAGTATTAGGTTTGCTTTAGCAAAGATAGATCCTAACGGAGGTAGTACTAATGGCGTGGTTTTTTATCCAGAAAAATCAGGATATGGAAACGGAGGTGGTTATGACGATCAAATTGCAGCAGACGCATGGGATAACTATAAGTATATGAATGTATACATTATGGGGGATTTATATGCAGATGGAAGTGTAACAAACTCTGGCGTTGCATGGTATCCAAATACTGCAATGTCTGATAATAATACTGCTAGAGTAGTTTATAATGGGCGTTACATTCATGGGAATACGGATAAAGAGTTTGCTTCGGTATTAACGCATGAATTTGGTCATTGGTTAAATCTTATACACACGTTTGAAGGTGGATGTAATGATCCAAATGGAGATTATGTAGATGATACTCCAAAAGAAGATTCTAATTCAGGAGATGATGGGTGTACGGTTGGAGCAAGTGATTGTGGTAATTTAATTAATTATGAAAACTACATGGGGTACGATGCTGCTGCTGGTTGTGGAAAAATGTTTACACAAGGGCAAATTGATAGAATGCTTACAGCATTACAGCACCCAGCCCGTAAGCCTTTGTGGCAACCTGATAATTTAACAGATACAGGAGTAAACTTAAATGGGGCATCTCTAATAGTGGATTCTACCACAGTAGAAGAAGCATTATCAAATGATGGTTCAATAGTTGATGAAACTAAAAATATATCTATAGAAGGAACGACTTTCTCAGTTTCTTCAGGAAGTTTAATTTCTGGGACTCATTTTGATGCTAGCCTTCCTCAAGGCTTATCAGCTCAAATAACTGTACTTAACAATAAAACACTTAGTGTGAAGTTTACAGGACAAGTAACAAACCATTCCAAATTAAATAATACTACAGGTTCTGTTATGTTTAAAGATGCTGCAATTTCTGGAGGAAGTTCTTCTTTAAACTCTGATAAAGTAACGTTTAGTTTTTCTTTTTATGACCCTTATAAAGTAGTGTATTTTGATAATCAAGATTACACAGCTAACTCTGGAAACACTTGGACTTTTTTTACAATAAACGATGCTAGTAATAATAGGTTTGGAACTTTTTATGAGAAGAACTCATTAATATTAGAAACATATAAAAAGGCATTAGTATGTCAATCGGGAACTAGAAATGTAAAACCAATTGAGCTGAATACTATAATAGACGAACAAAGTTCTTGGGTTGATGGAGGTGCGTATCCTGATTTGCATGTAATTAGAAATGCAAGTTATACCTCTTGGGATGGTAAAACTGCTTATATAGGTTTTCAATTAGAATTATACACAGGAAAAACTAATTACGGTTGGTTCAGAGTTAGTGTTAACAATGACGGCACGTCGTATACGTTACTAGATTATGCATATAGTACAGAACCTTTTGGAGCAATCAAAGCTGGAAGTAAAGTGTGGGATGGAAATACAGGAGCTACTTGTAGCGATGGAATTCAAAATGGAGATGAAACTGGTGTAGACTGTGGTGGTTCTTGTGAGCCTTGTGCAGTGGTATATTGTGATTCCAACGGAAAGAGTGTAAATGATGAATTCATTAGTAAAGTTGAATTAAATAGCATTAGTAATAGTTCGTCAGGATCAAGTGGCGGATATGAGGATTATACATCTACAGTATCAACTAACTTATCAAAAGGAGGAGATTATACAATAACTATAACACCAAGCTGGAGTAGTACTATTTATTCTGAGGGGTATAGTGTTTGGATTGATTACAATCAAGACGGAGATTTTATAGATACAGGTGAACAGGTTTGGAGTAAAACGGCGTCAAAAGATACTTCAGTAACAGGGCAATTTACTGTGCCTAGTTCAGCAATTTCAGGAGATACTAGAATGAGAGTGTCTATGAAATATAACAGTATACCTACGTCTTGTGAATCGTTTAGTTATGGAGAGGTAGAGGATTATAAGGTTGTTATTGGTGATGGAAACTGTAGTGATGGAATTCAAAATGGAGATGAAACAGGAGTTGACTGTGGAGGTTCTTGTGAACCGTGTAGTACAAATGATGACATTGTATATGTTGATATAGATGACCTAACGGTAACCTCAAGTGACCCTTGGAAGTTTTTTAGAATTGAAGTAGGAGACGATGCAGATTATGGAGCTTGGTATACTAGCAACTCAGTGCGATTAGAAACTTACAATAAAAGTATTGTTTGTGAAGGAACAACTAGTAACGTGTCTTATTTAGCAGAAGGGGTTTCTGTTGGAGCGTCAAGTAATTTTATAACAAACTCTAACCCTTATACAATTAGCTCATCCAATTATACGTCTTGGAATGGAAAGACTGGCTTTATCGGGTTTACTTTTAAAATAAACGGAAGCATACACTATGGATGGTTTCATGTTTTGGTAGCAAACGATGGGTTATCTTATACGTTGACAGATTATGCTTACAATAAAACGGCAAATTTGCCAATTACAACAGTAAAAAGAAGTGGAGTTGTAGGACCTAACGATGAAAAGTTAAATAATAGTGGAGTTATCTCTGCAATACCTAACCCATTTGTAACACAAACAAAAATTGATATTTCCAGTATTTCAAAAGATGGAGCTATTCGATTAGATGTCTATGATTTATTGGGAAGACATGTACATAGTAAAGAGATTCAATCCCCTTCTACATTTATATTAATAGATGAAAGTATACTAAAGAAAGAAGGTATGTATTTGTTAAAGATACAGTCAGGAAAACAAGTAAAAACTCTTAGTATTCTAAAAAAATAAGAAAAGAGTTTTAATTAGGGGAGTAAAAGCTGTTTGGAAAATTTTCAAACAGCTTTTTTACCACTTATTATAAGGTAACTTACTTAGGTTTGAGTTATAGTATTTAGGAACTCCAGTAACTTCTTCACCTAACCACTCAGGTTTTGTAAAACTTTCATTTTCACTTTCTAATTCAACTTCAGCAATAAGTAAGCCATTATTATCTCCTAAAAATTCATCTACTTCAAAAGTATGATTGTCAATTTTTACTAAATATCTATACTTTTCAATACTACCTTTTTCACATAAGTCAAAAAGACTTTCAGCTTCTTTTTTATCAATTTCTTTTTCCCATTCAAATCGAGTAGTTCCATTAGCATTTGATGGCCCTTTGATGGTTAAAAAACCAGTATCGTCTTTTAAACGAACTCGTACAACTCTTTCTTTATTTGAATTTAAAAAACCTTGTTTTATGTAGTTTTTTTGAAAAGCTTCTTGTTTAAACTCAATAGATTTTACCAAGAATTTTCGCTCTATCTCTGTTGCCATGTTAAAGGAATCAATTTTACACGAATGTACTATTTTTGTTGATATTATTGGTATATCTTTGATTAATGATTTTAATAGTTAAACTTGGTTAAATGGCAGTAATTACTACAAAAGCCATTGTTTTAAGCTCTCTTAAATATGGAGACACTAGTTTGGTTGTAAAATGCTTTACTTTACAAGAAGGAGTAAAATCGTACATGATAAAAGGAGTGCTAAAATCAAAAAAAGGAAAGTTAAAGCCTGCGCACTTTCAACCACTAACACAATTAAATCTTACTGCAAATCACAGCAATAAAAGCTCGTTACATTCTATTAAAGAAGTGCAAGTGATTCATCCGTATGAAACCATTTATACTTCTATAGTAAAACAATCAATTGTACTGTTTTTATCAGAAGTGTTATCATATATTTTACAAGAAGAGGAAGAAAATAATCCTTTATACAGTTATATTGAAACATCTTTAATTTGGTTAGATACACATGATGAGGTTGCAAACTTTCACTTACTGTTTTTATTAAATTTATCTAGATATCTAGGCTTTTATCCAGACACAACCAATATTGATAAAACAGCATTTAATTTGTTAGAAGGAAGTTTTACTGATACTGAATATGAAAAATTAACGATTTCAGAAAAAGAAATAATGCTGTTTAAAAGCTTGTTAGGCATAAATTTTGATGTGATTAACTCAATTTCTTATTCAAAAAAAGAAAGACAAATTATTCTCCGAATTATAGTTCAGTATTATGAATTACACTTGGAGGGATTTAGAAAACCTAAATCATTAGATATTTTAGAAACCGTATTTAATTAATATGAAACACAGAATTACTGTATTTTTTTTACTTTTTGTTACCACAATTTTTTCTCAAACCATTACTGTTATTGATGCTGAAACAGGTAAACCTGTAGAGGCTGTTGCTGTTTTTAATAAAGATAAAACAGCATCGGCGGTAAGTGATGAATTAGGAAAAATTGATATTTCTGACTTTAAGAAAAATGAGTTGCTTACGTTTACCCATGTGTCATATGCACAGTATCAAGAAAAAAAATCAGTAATAAAAAAGAATAACTACCATGTTTATTTATCAAAAAACTCAGAACAATTAGATGAGGTAGTTGTCTCTGTTTTTAAAAACAGAGAAAAAACTAATCGTATTGCAGAACAAATTGCGGTAGTATCTTCAAAAGAAATAGAGAAATTATCACCACAAACATCAGCAGATTTATTAGCGAGTGTTCCAGGAATAAAAGTTCAGAAATCACAGTTCGGGGGAGGAAGTCCTGTTTTACGCGGAATGGAAAGTAACCGAGTTCTTTTGGTAGTTGACGGTGTTCGTATGAACAATGCAATTTATCGAAAAGGACACTTACAAAACTCAATAACAGTAGCTCCAAATCTATTAGACAGAACAGAAGTTGTTTTTGGTCCGTCGTCAGTAATTTATGGTTCTGATGCATTAGGTGGGGTTATTCACTATTATACTAAAACCCCAAAACTATCGGAAAAGGGAAGTGAAATAAAAGGAAATACATTTTTGCGATATAGTTCAGCAAATAATGAAGTAACCAATGTGGTTTCTGCTGAATTAAGATTCAAAAAATGGGCATCTTTTACAAGTATAGCTCATAGTAATTTTGGAGACTTAAAGATGGGAGAAAATCGTTCTCATGGCTTTGATAATTGGGGAAAGGTTCCTTATTATTCCAATAATACAAACACTTTTTATAGTGATACGCCAGTTGCTAATTCTGACCAAAATTTACAAAGAAATACAGGTTACAGTCAAACAGATGTATTGCAAAAGTTTTATGTGCCTTTTTCAAAAAATACAGATTTTAAATTAAACATTCAATATTCAACTTCTTCTGATATACCTCGTTTTGATAAGTTAAATGAATTGAAAAAAGGAAGTTTAAAATTTGCTGAATGGTATTACGGACCACAAGAACGTTTGTTGATTTCTCCGCAGTTAATTATCAACCCAAAGAAAAAGTGGATGGATAATGGAACCATCACTTTAGCTTATCAAAATATAAAAGAAAGTCGTATCCAACGAAAGTTTGGAAGCCTAGATAGATCTTACAGAAAAGAAAGTGTGGATGCTTTTAGTTTGAATGGAGATTTTACAGTACCGTTAGCAGAAAATAGAAATTTAGGATATGGAATTGAAGTAACTTACAATGATGTGGAATCTAATTCTTACGGAAAAACGTTACGAGTTAATGATAGTAACATAATTGGCTTTGATGGAGATTTTACAGTACAGTCGCGTTACCCTGATGGAGGAAGTAGTTATTTTAGCTCTGCTTTTTATGTAGATTACCGTCAAGATATTAATAGCAAATCAACATTAAACACAGGAATTAGAGGAACAAATACTGTATTGAAAGCAAAGTGGTTGGATGAAACTTTTATTGATATTCCTCAAAATGATATTCAGTTAGATAATCAATCATTAACAGCAACTATAGGGTATGTATACAAGCCTAATAAAACATGGCAGTTAAATACAGTATTATCTTCTGGTTTTAGATCACCAAACATTGATGATGTAGGAAAGATAAGAGAGAAGAATGGAAAAGTAACTATACCAAATATTAGTTTAAAACCAGAACATGCATATAATGCTGAAATAGGTGCTCAAAAATATTTTAATAATAGAAAATTTAGAGTTGGGGCAAATGTGTATTATACTTTATTGAATAACTACATCTATAGAGAGAGTTTTGAGCTGAATGGAAGCTCAATTATCGAATATGATGGAGAAGATGGAGCCATTGTTGCTAATGTAAATAAAGGAACAGCATATGTTACAGGCGCAACAGTAAGTTATCAAGGTAAACTACATAGAAACTGGAATACTTCTGGGTTTGTTACTTATACCTATGGTAAAACTTATGATACCAACGAACCAATGTCGTCTATTCCACCGTTATTTGGTCGTTTTGATTTAAGTTATGTAAACAAGAAGTTTGAAGGTGGAGCTAACTTAGTTTTTAATGCAAAGAAAGATATTTCAGACTATAATATAACTGAAGGTATTGATAACCATGAACAAACACCAATTGTTAACGCGAATGCTACCGAAGATATTGATAAATACTACGGAAGTCCTAGTTGGATGACTGTTGGATTATATGGTAAATTCCAGTTCACAAAAAACATAGCTTTACAAGCGCAATTGTCTAACTTATTTGATGAACATTATAAGGAATTTGCTTCTGGAGTTTCAGCTGCAGGACGTAATATTTCAGTATCTTTGCTAACCAATTTTTAAGTAAAAATTCAATGATTAATTTTTTTAAGTTAGTAAGTTTATTAGAAGGGATATCTTATATTTTATTACTTTTTATAGCGGTTCCAATTAAATATTTACAAGGAAATCCAGAGTATGTAAAAATGTTGGGTATGCCTCACGGATTGTTATTTGTAGGATACATAGTGTTAGCAATCATGTTAAAGTATGAGCTAAACTGGAATGGTAAAACTTTCGGAATAGTTTGTTTACTTTCTATCTTACCTTTCGGAACATTTTTCGTCGGAAAATACCTTAAACAAGAAACCGTATAACAATGGGGTAACGTTCTCATGTAGCAATGTATAAATGTAAAATTGAGACATTATCAAATTTTAAAATTGCTACATTGAATATCATCCTCCGCTAACTGGAGGGATAATTGCGATTACATCATTTTCTTTTATGAGTATATCGTCTGTAGCGTAACTTTCGTTAATGGCTACTGCATATGAGCTCATTTTTTGTAGCTCAGGGAATTCTGCTACAAGAAATTCTTTAAAGTTAGCAACAGTGATTTTGTTAGGAAGTTCAATTTCTAATGAAGAACTATCAACTAAATCTGTTGCCATACCGAAAAATAGAATGCTTATTTTCATATAACAAATCTACAATTTTATACCGAAAACAACTCTGTTTTCATGTTTTCCGTTAAAGTAAGAGCGAGCAAAATCTACACGTAAAAAACGCCATTTTCCAATACCAACATTATCTAAACCAATAGCAAATTCAGAATAAGGTTTATTACCCGCAGTAAATAATCCTTTTGCTCCAGTAACTAGATGAAAGTTGAGTTTGTTTAACAAAGGAACCTTGCTTAATAATGCTCCTTTAAAGTTATATTCTCCATGGAGCTCAGCGTATTTATCATTAGAACTTAACTTATAATACGGTAGCATGTAAAAGTTGTCCAAATAGTTGTCTTTTGGAGCTATTAACAAGCGATTTCCGTTAAAATGAGCATAATCCATAAAGGGAATATCTTTTTTCTCTAAAAACATACCTCCTTTTGCTTTGTAAGCAAATTCACCCCAGTTACCTAGGTTGATTTGTTGATACAATTGAGAAAAAATCACATCTGAATTCCACTCAGAATTTTCTGATCCGAAGTTTTTTTGATAGCCAATGTATAGTGATGGGTACTTACGACTAGGGATGTTGTATTTTCCATCAGGATATGATAAATATTTTTGTCCAAAATTAATGTTGGCTCCTAAAGAAAAAGTCCACATTTGATGAGGTATAAAACCTGTTGAAAAATCGGCAGGATTTTGCGGACTGTTAGAAGTATAGTTTACATCGTCTTGCGGAAACATTACATAATCAGTTGTATTAAATAATGGTTTTCTATCTGCAAATTCTAAAGAAGAAAACATACGTATTCCGTTCGTTACTTCTTGAGAAAAGGATGCTTTGGCAAATGCCTTTTCATAAATTTTCAAATAGTTTCTTTCAAAACCAATAGAACTTATTGTGTTCCAAAACTTAGAAATGGGTTGTTTTGGGTTGAACTGTGGTGTAGCAATTCCTCCAGAAATTGTTAAAACAGGTCGTGTAGTATTGTTCCAACGATAGTTAAAGTTGGCTGTAGGTCGCACTTTTTTCTCTGAAAAACCATAATTAATATCAGTCCCAATACTAAAACGTTTCCCTTTTTTGTTAAGTGATTTTCGGTAATTAACACCTAAAGAAGAGTTCCATCCTTGCACCGTATTAAAATTGAGATTTTCAATAGGAGAAGAAGTGCTTATCGACCACTTGTTATAAGAATTTTGATAGGTGTAACCAGAAAGAATATCCAACGGTTTAAACTTGTTGTTTTTTGTGTCAATCGAATCTAAATATTTCTTCGATTTTCGAATGGTTTTTATGCTGTCTTTTAATTTGTAATCCGATATTTCTTCAGAAGTTAAAGTTACAGGGCGAATTTTTTTCCAATATGTTGAATCCTTTTCAGTAGCATTTTCTGCAAACGAAAGCACTTCGTTACCAAAAGTATCTTTAGTAAAATTAGGATTAAAATTATAGTTAGAATAAGCAGCAGAAAAGCGTCCGTTAAAATGAAACCCAAATAACCCAGCTTTAAAATCTATGGTTTGTGTAACGGGCACCCAAGCTTTGTTTTTAGCAGAGAAATTATAGTTCTGTTTTATATGTAGAGAATCTACAATAGGCAAGCTTATTTGTGCGCCAGTAACAATAACATCGGCACCATAAATAGCCCAATCATCTTCAACTATATAGATATAACCACTAAAAACCCGATCGTTTTTACGTTTGGGTAAAAGTTGAATTTTGTTAATTAGTTTTCCATTTTTATCATAAAAAACACCTGTTAGTTTATAGTTGTAGTATCCAAAAGCACCATTAGCAATGGGTGAAACAACTTTAACATCAGCCAAATCAAAAGAGTTTTCATAAAAATTAAAATTTACATCTTCTGCTTGATTAAAACTAATTCCGTTGTCTTGTCCACTAACTTTTGAAGCTATAATATGTTCTTTAAAGTTTATAGGTCTTTTTTGGAAAGCGATTTTTGAGACCGTTTCAGAAAGGTATACCACACCACTTCGGGTAGAATCCAATCCACCGCCCATATCACCAATGTCTTGTCCTAAAAACTTCTTCGGTAAATCTTTTACCTTAAACAAACCACGAGAGTAAAAATCAGCAGTATACTCAGCAAACTTATCTGTGTTTTTAGCTTTATTAGCAATAGCATTTCTAATAATTTTGTTAGCAGGGTTTTCTTCAGAAGAAACAACCACTTCATCTAAGGTAACCTCTTCTTCAGCCAAAACAACATTTAGTATAAAAGGAAAAGAGTTGATTTCAACCGTTTTTTTAATGGTTTTATAACCTAACATTTGAAATATTACAGTGTGCTGTCCTATTGAGTTAAAGGCTAACTCATAATCACCATTTGTATTGGTTGTGGTACCTGTAATAGTGTTTTCTAAATATACACTTACAAAAGAAATAGGTTGGTTTTTAGTATTGGTTACCTTTCCTGTAATTTGAGAAAAGGTTATTGAAGAGCATGTTAAAAATAATAATGTAGTTATATTTTTCATAGTCAGTTAGTTGTTGGTAACAAACATAAAAGAAGAACTTTGTAAAGTGTATTTAAGAAGTGTTAAATAACTTACAAAGTTCTCTTAATATAATGTAAGACTACGAAAAATAAAAAATGTTACAAAAGACTATTTAACAGTGTCTTTTTGTTGTTTTTTCTTCTTTTTTCCGAATAAACCACCTAAAACATCCGTTACTTTTTTAACGGTTTCTTCCTTTTTGTTGGTTGTGCTAGTACTATCCTTCTTCTTATTCCCTAATAATCCACCTATAGCATTGTTAACCAGTTTGTCTTTTTGTTGCTGAACTAATTGCTGACTCAACTTAGTAACTGATGATGACAAATCTGTTTTTACAGAAGGGTTAGTCATGTTTCCAGCAATACTTGCGGTAACAGGAACAGTAATGTTTTGTTGGTCTTTAGCACTTAATTTAGAAAGTAGTCCTTGTGCTTCATTACCTAAATATTTTGCAGGGACATTCAACGTAACATTATAGTTCATTGTTTTATCAAAACCATGGCTACCACCAACAGTAATACCAATATCATTATATTTTAAATCAAATGGTTTTACCACCACTTTACCCTCTTTAAAAGACAGGTGTGTTTTAATATCAGATAAATCTAGTTTTGATAAATCCATAAAAGATAACTTATCATTTAATAAACTTAAAGCTTTCGTTTTTTGTGGATTGATACTGGTTGTTAATAATTCAGCAAGTGCTTTACCAGAAACAGAAGCTAAGTTAGGAGTAAAATCATCATTTAAACTCCCCGCTAAGTCAATGTCAGAATTTAATTTACCGTTCATAGCACCAGCAATAGGACTTATTGATTGTAATAACTCTAAACTAGTAAACGATTGTGCTATATCGAAAGATTTAATACCTAATTTCATATCGAAAGTAGGTTTCTTTTGTTGTGTGTTAACCTCTCCGTTTAAAGCAATTTGACCATTAAAAATACCAGCATTCATATTTTGTAATATGGCTTTTTCATCTTTTAAAAGAAGCGTACCTCTTACATTTTGTAGGGTTAAATTATCGTAATATACAGTTTTAGCGTTTGCAGAAACGGCACAGTCTAAAAATGCAGGAATCTTTAAAGATTCCGTTGGTGTATCTTTTTTGGAATCACTTTCTTCATTTTCAATAGCTTCAGGGTTTTCTTGCATAAAATCACTAACATAAAACTTGTTAGAATTTAACTTGAAGTTCCCTTGTAACTTTTTATCTGAAAGTAAAAACCCTAGTAAATTTTTAAGTGTTCCAGTAGCATTTAAATCACTTTTTCCAGTAGTGGCATCAAACTTTGTTAAACTAACGGTACCTGGTGTAAAGTTGACGATTGTATTTTTAATATGAAGAGGATTAACAACATCTTCTGAAGAAAAAACAAAGTCACTTACCTCCATTTTTCCGTTATTTTTTATACGACTTAAAGTATTGTTTTCAATAGCTTTCATGTCGAATTCTGTGCGTAAATCGGCTTTTAAAATCCCACTTAACTCATTTTCTAAATCAATAGGATACGCTTTGTTTATATTAGCTAGGTTTAAAACGCCTTTTAAACTAGCATTTATTTTAGGGTTGGTAGTTAGGTTATAAATATTTCCTTTTCCAGAAAAAGTATCTTGATCAACTTTAAAAGAAAGACCGTTAATAGTAACAAACGTATTTTCGGTTTTACCAGTAGTATTTTTTATTTGTGCGTCAATATTAATGTTTTGAACACTTTTAGGTAAATCAGGATATTTAAATGAAGCGTTATTTGACTTCATAGAAATATCTAACTTCGGAATGTGTTTATCGTCAATAATTCCATTTACTTTTCCGTTTACGCTGAAATTACCTGTGGTACTTACACCGGCAATACTTTTAGTGTAGGCTTCAGGAATTAACCCTAAGAAGTTTTTAAAGTCAGACGAAGGAGTCTTAAAGTTAATGTCAACTTCTTGGTTTTTTTCGTTTATTTGAACAAAACCATCAAATACCAACGGAAGGTTATTTAACTTAGCTTCATTTTTTAAGAAAGAAAACTTCATGTTAGTTAAGTCCATTCCCAAAATAGCATCTAACTCTATTTTTTGATTCTTAGCATAAGAATTACCGTCCATTCCAAAAGAAACTAAAGTGGATGTTTGTGTGTCTAGTTCTGTATTAGACTGAGAGAAATCACCACTTCCACTATGATTTAATTCGGTTAGCTCAAGGTTTAATTTGCTTTGCTCATCATTGTATTTTATCGTAGCATTGTTAATAGCGTATGAATTAATAGATAGCCCGAAAGTAGATGGTTCTTCATCTTTTGTGTCTTCTGTTTCAGAAGGTTTAGCAATATCATAATTGGCATTTCCTTTTTTATCAACTAATACATTTACTAAAGCATCATCAATAGTAAATGATTTGATGTTTAGCTGCTCAGATGAAGCCTTAAAAAGCTCTGTAAGTTTTAATGCTAAATTTACCTCTTTGGCATATACTAAAGTATCACCTTCAAAAGGAGCATTATTAATAACCGTTAGGTTAGATAATTGAACTGATGCATTTGGGAAATTTCTAAGTAAGCTTAAGCTAGAATCGCTAAAATCAACTTTGGCGTTTACGTTGTTGTTAATGGTAGTTTTTACCAAGTTCATCACTTTATCTTGAAATAGTAGGGGAATACTAACCAAAAGGATGAAGAAAAAAACTACAATACCTAATAATATCTTATATATCTTTTTCATTATGAATAAAGTTTGTCATGTAATACTAACGAACAAATTTCAACATTTATTTGTAAATAGAAAGTGAATAAAATTATAATTTTTCTTTTGGTAATTTTGCGCTGTTAAAAACACGTATTTTGAATAAGAAACAGCAATACTCAAATTTTATAAAAACACAAGCAAAACGTTTGGGTTTTTTAGGTTGTGGTATTGCAAAAGCTGACTTTTTAGAAGAAGAAGCACCTCGTTTAGAAAAATGGTTACAAAATGGGTATCATGGTGAAATGCATTATATGGAAAATCATTTTGATAAACGTTTAGACCCTCGTTTATTGGTTGATGGAGCAAAATCAGTAATTTCTTTGTCGTACAACTATTTTCCTTCGGAAGTTCAGGAAGAAGGAAGTTATAAGATTTCGAAATATGCTTACGGTCAAGATTATCATCATATTATAAAAGGAAAATTACGTGAATTGTTACAGTTAATAAATGATGAAATAGGAGAAGTCTCTGGTCGTTGTTTTGTAGACTCAGCACCTGTTTTGGAACGAGCATGGGCGCAAAAGTCAGGATTGGGTTGGAATGGAAAACATTCGTTGTTAATTCAAAAACAACAAGGGTCGTTTTTCTTTTTAGCTGAATTAATTATCGATTTAGAATTAGAATATGATAAACCTTTTAAGACAGACCATTGTGGTAGCTGTACTCGTTGTATTGATGCGTGTCCAACACAAGCTATTTTACCTAACAATACGGTTGATGGTAGTAAATGTATTTCGTACTTAACAATTGAGTTAAAAGATGCAATTCCGTCAGAATTTAAAGGAGAAATGCAAGATTGGATGTTTGGTTGTGATGTGTGTCAAGATGTTTGTCCGTGGAATCGTTTTTCACAACCACATGAAGAAAGTCTATTTTCACCTCAAGAAAACTTGTTACAAATGAATAAACGTGACTGGCAAGAATTAACACAAGAAACCTTTAGTAAAGTGTTCAAAAAATCGGCAGTTAAGCGTACTAAGTTTTCAGGATTATTAAGAAATATTGACTTTATAAAACAATAAAACCGCTTTTAAAAGCGGTTTTATTTATGTTTTTTGAAAATTATTTAGGGTTTGTTTCTCCGAAGAAGAACCAATTAAGTCCCTTTTTAATCATTCCGCTTTCTTTTGCAGGAGTTTCTTTCTTGTCAGCCTCTTTTGTGTCAGCACTTTCTCCTTCAAATAAGTTTACAACAAATTCATCATACGAAGAGTTAACTTCTTCTTGTAAATATGAATTAAAATATAATTCACTTGCCTTTTCACCTTTAATTTTTTCAATTTCTAATAACGTTTTGTATAAAGGCTCTATTTTTTTTACAACATTTTCAGGTAAAGATTTCCTTCTTCCTGTATACCCAGTTATTTTTCCGTTATCATCTTTTTCTACATCAAAGTCAGTAATAACCCAGTAGTATCTACCTGTTCTTGTTAAGTTTTTAACAATAGCATGGAAGTTGTTTCCTTGTTTAAGGTTGTCCCATAATACTTTAAAAACTACTTTAGGCATATCAGGATGCCTAATCACGTTGTGAGGTTCTCCAATAAGTTCTATTTTATTGTATTCCGAAGCTTCTTCAAAAGTATCGTTCATGTATAAAATAGTTCCAGCAGGGTCTGTTTTACTAATAATTGTTTTAGACTTGTCCCATTTTACTTCCTCATCTATAACTTTGGAAGGTCTTAGAGCATTGTTTGTGTGCATTTTTTTTGTTTTAATAGTTATTCGGGGTGGTTTACTTAAAAATAATCAGCAAATATAAGGTTTTTGGAGCAGGAGGATGTTTTGATTTAGGTTTTAGTTAGGTTAAAAGCTGTAAAAAAGAAGTAATTTTTATTTAATCTAAAATACTGGTTTTTAAGTGATTGTATTGTGTTGTTTTTTTGCTTAAAAATAATAGGATAGTGTTATTTTTTAAAAGAAAGTATCATGTAGACTTTTATTTTAAAATAAAATAGGGTTGAAACAAGTGTTTCAACCCTATTTAAAAGTTCTTTAAGAGGATTATTTAGGGGGAAATAATAAATTTTATGTTGGATTTGTTTCTCCAAAGAAGAACCAATTCAAACCTTTCTTTAAAGGATTTGTTTCGTTTTTAACTTTTTCAGCTTCTTCTTTAGAAAGTTCTTCGTTAAAAAGATCAACCACAAATTCATTATAAGTTTTACCAACTTCTTCTTTTAAGTAGGCATCAAAATACATTTCACTTGCTTTCTCTCCTTTTAGTTTTTCAATATCTAAAAGTGTTTTGTATATAGGCTCAATCTTTTTTACAACTCCATCTGGAACAGCTTTTCTTCTGGCTGTATATCCAACAATTTTACCATCTTCATCTTTATCAATAGTAAAATCGGTAATAACCCAGTAATATCTACCTGTTCTTGTTAGGTTTTTAACAATAGCATGGAAGTTTTCGCCTTTTTTAAGGGCATCCCACAATACTTTAAAAGCGACTTTAGGCATGTCTGGATGACGAATAATGTTATGAGGCTCACCAACTAACTCAATAGTACTATACTCACAGGTGTTAGAAAAAACATCGTTAGCATATAAAATAGTTCCATAAACATCGGTTTTACTTACAATAGTTTTTGTTTTGTCCCATTGTACTTCTTCGTCAATAATGTGTCTTTGTGTAGTTTCCATTTTTTATTTGGTTTAAGGTTAGAGCAAAATTCAGGAAATTTTTAAAGACGAAATATGACTTTTATCAGGTTACAAATTCTTTTTACTTCATAACAAAATGTATATTTGTAAGTTCAAACAAACAAGAACGAACCTATGAGAGATTCTAGAAAAAGGCATGAAGCACTACTTTATCATGCTAAGCCGAAGCCGGGAAAAATAGCAGTAGTACCTACCAAAAAATATGCAACTCAACACGATCTATCGTTAGCATATTCACCAGGAGTAGCAGAGCCTTGTTTAGAAATAGCTAAAGACAAAAACAACGTTTATAAATATACATCAAAAAGCAACTTAGTAGCTGTTATTTCAAATGGAACAGCGGTTTTAGGACTAGGAGATATTGGTCCTGAAGCATCTAAACCAGTAATGGAAGGTAAAGGACTGCTATTTAAAATTTTTGCGGATATTGATGTTTTTGATATTGAAGTAGATGCTACAGATGTAGATAAATTTGTAGAAACTGTTAAGGCTATAGCTCCAACTTTTGGAGGGATTAACTTAGAAGACATTAAAGCACCTGAAGCGTTTGAAATAGAGAGAAGATTAAAAGATGAGCTAGACATTCCTGTAATGCACGATGATCAACATGGTACAGCAATTATTTCTGCCGCAGCCTTAAAAAATGCATTAGAGATTAATGAAAAGGATATTAAGGATGTAAAAATTGTTGTTAATGGAGCAGGAGCCGCAGCAATTTCATGTACACGTTTATATCTAGCCTTAGGAGCGAGTCGTGAAAACGTAATTATGTGTGATAGTAAAGGTGTTATCAGAAAAGATAGAGATAACCTAACATCGCAAAAAGCAGAATTTGCTACAGATCAAGACGTGAATACTTTAGAAGAAGCGATGTTAAACGCTGATGTGTTTATTGGTTTGTCAAAAGGAAATGTGGTATCTCCTGAGATGTTGTTATCAATGGCGAAAAATCCTATTGTCTTTGCAATGGCTAATCCAGAACCAGAAATTGAATACGATTTAGCAATTGCGACAAGAGACGATATTATAATGGCAACGGGAAGGTCAGACCATCCTAACCAAGTGAATAATGTATTAGGTTTTCCTTTTATTTTCCGTGGAGCGTTAGATGTTCGTGCTAAGAAGATTAATGAAGAAATGAAAATGGCAGCGGTACATGCATTAGCAGATTTAGCGAAGCAATCTGTACCAGAGCAAGTAAATATTGTATACGATGAAGTAAGCCTTTCTTTTGGAAAAGAATATATTATTCCAAAACCGTTTGATCCAAGATTAATCTATGAAATTCCTCCAGCAATTGCAAAAGCAGCGATGGAATCAGGTGTGGCTCAAGAACCAATTGATGACTGGGATAAGTACCGTGAAGAGTTGATGGATCGTTCAGGAACAGGAAGTAAAGAAGTACGATTACTACACAATAGAGCTAAAAAGAACCCTAAGAGGTTAGTGTTTGCTGAAGCAGATCATTTAGATGTATTAAAAGCAGCACAGAGAGTGTATGAAGAAAAAATTGGAAAACCGATTTTATTAGGAAGAAGAGAAATTATTTTAGAGTTGAAAACGGAGTTAGGATTTGATGCTGATGTACCGATTATTGATCCTAAAACTGATGAAGAGGAAGAAAGAAGAAACCGATATGCTGAAATATTTTGGAAATCAAGGCAGCGTAAAGGGGTTACCTTTTTAGAAGCTCAAAAATGGATGCGTGAACGTAATTATTTTGCGGCAATGATGGTTAATTCTGGTGAGGCAGATGCGTTAATTACAGGATATTCAAGACCATACCCATCTGTAGTGAAACCAATGTTAGAATTGATTGAAAAAGATCAAGGAGTAACAAGGGTTGCGGCAACAAACATGATGTTAACAAAGCAGGGACCTATGTTCTTAGCAGATACCACAATTAATATTAATCCAACGGCAAAAGATTTAGCTAAAATTACACAGTTAACATCTGTATTAGCTAAAATGTTTGGAATGAAACCAAATGTTGCAATGTTAGGGTTTTCAAATTTTGGATCATCAAAAGCCGAAAGTTCAACTAAGATTAGAGAAGCAGTTTCTTACATTCACCGCCATTATCCTAATGTTGTGGTAGATGGGGAGTTGCAAGCAGATTTTGCTTTGAATCCAGAATTATTAGCAAAAGAATTTCCATTCTCTAAATTAAATGGAAAAAGAGCAAATGTGCTAATTTTCCCTAATTTAGAGTCAGCCAACATAACTTATAAGTTAATGAAAGCTGTTGATGAAGTAGAAACTATAGGGCCTATTTTATTAGGAATGAGCAAGCCAGTACACATCTTGCAATTGGGGGCAAGTGTAGATGAAATGGTAAATATGGCTGCAGTAGCAGTTGTAGATGCTCAAAACAAGGAAATGAAAGCTAAAAACAAAGTTTCTCAATAGGTTAAGAGAAATTTTTTTAAAAGATAATTTTGTCTATTTTAGACAAATAGAAAAAATAGCTGGATGATAACACAAATAAGGGGAAAACTTGTGGAAAAAAATCCTACATACGCTGTTGTAGATTGCAATGGAGTAGGATACTTAATGCATATTTCTTTAAACACATATTCATCATTACCAAACGATGAATATGTGTTGTTGTATACACACTTATCTATTAGAGAAGATGCTCATACTTTATATGGGTTTTCAACAAAAATTGAACGAGAAGTTTTTAGGTTATTAACCTCCGTTTCAGGTGTAGGTCCAAGTACTGCACGAACAATGCTTTCTTCAATGACTTCACAAGAAGTCTCGCAAGCAATAGCTTCTGAAAATGTAAAACTGATTCAAACAGTTAAAGGTATTGGAGCTAAAACTGCACAACGAGTTATTGTTGATTTAAAAGATAAGGTATTAAAAACCTTTGACGTTGACGAAGTTTCTGTGGTACAGAACAATACAAATAAAGAAGAAGCGTTATCTGCTTTAGAGGTTCTTGGGTTTGCAAGAAAGCAAGCTGACAAGGTAATAGGGAATATATTAAAAGAAACACCTGATGCAAGTGTTGAAAAACTTATAAAACAGGCGTTAAAAAACTTATAAAAAAGGTTGGAAAAAGCAGTTATGAATAGATTACTTACGGTGCTTACTGTTTTAGTAAGTGTTGTTTCGTTTTCGCAAAATACTCAAAAAGATAGCACTAACGCTGTTAAAAAAGATACTGTAACTCCCCTTAAATACAATTTTAAATACAATCAAAACGGAACACTTTACTTAAATAACCCTACTCAAAAAGTAGTTACTTATGACAAGACGTTAAATAAATTTATGATTGTTGAAAAAATAGGAGACTACTATGTAGGTACACCTATTTTTATGACTCCTAAAGAGTATAATGAGTACCGTTTAAAAAATGATTTAAAAGATTACTTCAAAGAAAAAGTAGATGCTACCAATCCTAAAAAGAAAGGAAACGAAGCAGCACGTAAAAATTTATTACCTAAATACTATGTAAACTCTAAGTTTTTTGAATCCGTTTTTGGAGGTAACACTGTTGAGGTAAACCCAACAGGACAGATTAATATTAAACTTGGAGGAGTATATCAAAATAATGAAAACCCTCAAATTTCTGTAGAGAATCAAAGTAGTTTTACATTTGATTTTGATCAACAAATTAGTGCAAGCTTACAGGCTAAAGTAGGTAAACGATTAACAGTAACAGCAAACTATGATACTCAATCAACTTTTGACTTTCAAAATATTATAAAGCTAGAATATACTCCTACTGAAGATGATATTATTAGAAATATAGAGGCGGGTAATATTAGTATGCCAATTAAAAACTCGCTTATTAATGGAGCACAATCGTTATTTGGGGTAAAAACAGAATTACAGTTCGGTAAAACATATGTAACTGCTGCTTTTTCGCAACAAAATTCACAATCTAAAACAGTAGTTGCAGAAGGCGGAGCAACTATCGAGCCTTTTGAATTACGAGCTTCAGATTATGATAATGATCGACACTTCTTTTTATCACAATACTTTAGAGAAAATTATAAAGAGGCTTTAGAGAATTATCCATTAATTAATAGCCCTATAAATATAACGAGAGTTGAAGTTTGGGTAACTAATAGAAACCAAAATGTAAGCGATTACCGTAGTATTGTAGCTCTTGCCGATTTAGGAGAATCAGAAGATGCAAATGAGGTAAATCCAGCTGAAATAACAACAACACCAGGAGCCATATCTGTTAACTCTGAAATTATACCATATAATGGAGTGAATAACTTAAGCTCATTATTAGCAGCAAATTCAGGAGGAATTAGGGATGTTGCAACAATTGATGCCGCTATTAATGGTATTGGAGTGCCAGCACAACAAGGGTTTAACTACACATATTTGCAAAACGCTCGTAGATTACAGCCTAACGAGTTTAAATTACACTCACAATTAGGTTTTATCTCTTTAAACAGAAGGTTAAACGATGGAGAAGTTTTAGCGGTAGCTTTTGAGTATACTGTAGTTGGAGCTTCTAATGGAGAAACAGTATTTAAAGTAGGAGAGTTTTCAAACGATGGAGTTGTAGCACCAGCAAATATTGCAGTTAAGTTATTAAGAAGTGAAATATTAAATACAACAAGGCCAGGAGACGATACAGAAGCTTTTCCAACTTGGAGGCTGATGATGAAAAACGTATACGCTTTAGGGGCTTTTCCATTACAGCGCGATGGATTTCGTTTTGAGTTATTGTATCGTGATGACGAAACTGGTACGTTACAAAATACTCTGCAAAAAGCACAAACACCGGGGGTAACAGACAAGCCATTATTACGTATTTTAAACTTAGATAAATTAGACCAAAGTGAATATGCAGTTCCCAATGGAGATGGTTTCTTTGATTATGTTGAGGGAATTACAGTAAATTCTGAAAGAGGTTATATTCTATTTCCAGAGCCAGAGCCATTTGGTAATGATTTAAAAGATGAACTTACCAATCCAGCAGATCAAGATAAATATGTGTTTGAAGAGTTGTATTTAACTACAAAAATTCAAGCAAAAAATGAGTATCAGAATTTAGATAAATTCTTCTTAAAAGGATATTTTAAATCAGAAACCAGTAGAGGTATCTCTCTTGGAGCTTTTAATGTACCTAGAGGTTCGGTGAGAGTTACTGCTGGAGGAAGACAATTGGTTGAAGGGATAGATTATGTGGTAGATTATCAGTTAGGTCGTGTACAAATTTTAGACCCAGGTTTAGAAGCTTCAGGAATTCCAATCAATGCATCTGTAGAAAACAATACATTTTTTAACCAGCAGCGAAAAACATTTATAGGAATAGATGTTGAACACCGTTTTTCTGAAGATTTTATTTTAGGTGGAACTTTTTTAAATGTTAGTGAAAAACCAATTACGCCAAAAGTTAATTTGGGAGGAGAACCTATAGATAATATCATGTTAGGTTTGAACTTAGATTACTCTTCGGAAGTACCTTATTTAACAAAACTAGCAAATAAACTACCTTTCGTTGAAACTGAAGCTCCGTCGAATGTTTCGGTTAGAGCGGATATGGCTTATTTATTACCAGGATCTCCTAGTGGAATTAATGTAGATGGTACTGCAACTTCGTATTTAGATGATTTTGAAGCTTCACAAATCCCCATCAATTTAAATTCACCACAACAATGGTTTTTGGCAAGTACACCAGAATCACAAGGGTTTGATGGAGGAACATTTGGTTTAGAATACAATTACAAAAGAGGAAAATTAGCTTGGTATAATATTGATCAACTATTTTATGGTAGTGGAAATAGACCAGATAATATTGATGAAAATGAATTGTCTAGAGATGAGGTACGTCAAATTCGCTATAATGAATTATTCCCGAATACAGATCTTGATATTACGCAGCAAAATTTAGTTAGAACCTTAGATTTAGCTTATTACCCAGCAGAAAGAGGTCCGTATAACTATAATGAGAATGCAAATACTGTTACAGCAGAGGAGCGTTGGGGAGGTATTATGCGATCGTTAACTACAAACAATTTTGAACAAGCAAATGTTGAGTATATCCAGTTTTGGTTAATGGATCCGTATGAAAATTACTCAATTACAACTGAAGAAGGTCTACCGGCTGGAATTAATCCAAATGATCCAACAAACCAAGTAGGTAAATTATTCATTAATTTAGGTAATGTTTCTGAAGATATATTAAAAGATGGTAGAAAGCAGTACGAAAACGGACTACCTGCTGATGGACAAAAGGCAGACGGAGGTAACATTCAAACATCTATTTGGGGAGATACACCTATAAACCCTTCTATTTTGTATGCTTTTGACTCTAGTAATGATGCAAGAACAAATCAAGATATTGGTTTAGATGGATTAAACGATGAGGAGGAAAGAGCAAAGTACCCTGCATTTGCAGGATTAGATGACCCTGCTGGAGATAACTTCCAGTTTTTCAGAGGTGGAGCTATTGAAAGTACCAACCCATCAGTTTTATCTAGATATAAAAACTTTAACGGAACTGAAGGTAACTCACCCACAGCAAGTCAATCAGGAGAATCTTATCCGACGTCATCTACCACTTACCCAGATACAGAAGATATTAATAAGGATCAAACAATGAATCCTGTAAATAGTTACTTTGAGTATGAGGTTTCTTTAAATAAAACAGATTTAGTATTAGGACAAAATCATATTATTGATGTTAAAACACAAAATGTAACACTTTTAAACGGAGCAACAAGAAGCACTAAATGGTATCAATTTAGAATACCAGTTAGGAATGTTACTGATGCTCAGAAAATTAATGGAATTACAGATTTTAATAGTATCCGTTTTATACGAATGTTTTTAACACAATTCAAAATGCCAGTAGTATTACGTTTTGGAGAATTAGAATTGGTAAGAGGAGACTGGAGACGTTACACAAAAACATTACCAGATACAAGTATTCCTTCTGAGGATTTAGACGCAGATGAATTAAACAAGTTTGAGGTAGGTGTAGTAAGTATTGAGCAAAATCAAGATCGTTATAAGCTACCACCAGGAATTCAAAGAGAACGTTTACAAGGAACAAATAGAATTCAACGTCAAAATGAGCAATCAGTAACTTTAAAGGTAACTGACTTAGAAGCAGATGAGGTTAGAACGATTTATAAAAATATTAGTATTGATATGCGTAGGTATAAAAAACTACGTATGTTTTTACATGCTGAAAACCAAAATAGTGCAACAGGAGCTAATGATGATGAAATGGTTGCTATTATACGTTTAGGTACAGATTTAAACGATAATTATTACCAAGTAGAAAAACCATTAAAAATATCTACATCAAATACATCATCTTTAGATGTTTGGCCTAAAGAAAATAATTTAGATATTCCGTTAGAAGAATTAGCTAACTTAAAAATTGAAAGACCTACGGGTAGTAACCTTACTGATGTGTATTCGTCAACAAGTTCTAATGGGTTAAAAATCTCTGTAAGAGGTAATCCAACATTAGCACAAGTAAGAACTGTAATGTTAGGGGTGAAAAATACTGTAGCAGATGATAAAACTGTTGAAGTTTGGTTTAATGAATTACGTGCTGTTGGTTTTGATAATAAAGGAGGATGGGCAGCTGTGGTAAATGCAGATGCTAATATGGCCGATGTGATGGATGTGTCTTTAGCAGGAAGAATGTCAACCATAGGTTTTGGTAATGTAGAAGATCGTGTACAACAAAGAAGCATTGAAGAAATAAAACAATATAGCGTAGCTACAAATATTCAGTTAGGTAAAATGATGCCTAAAAAATGGAACATGCAAGTGCCGATGAATTACAGCTATGGAGAAGAATTTAGAGATCCAAAATACGATCCACAATTCCAAGACGTAGAATTAGAAGATGCAATTGATAAAAACCCAAATAGTAAAAATGCTCAAGATTATACAAGAAGAAAAAGCATTAGTTTTATCAATGTAAAAAAGAATAGAAATCCAGAAAGTAAGAAGAAACCTAAATTTTATGATGTAGAGAATTTCTCTGCTTCGTATGCGCATAGTGAAGAGTTTCATAAAGATTATAATATTGAAAGCTATGTAAATAAAAATGTAATGGCTGGGGCTAGTTATAATTTTACATTCGTTCCTTTTAATATAGAACCATTTAAAAAATCAGAAGGATTTAAAAATAGATACTTACAATTTATAAGAGATCTAAACTTTAATCCGGTACCAAAAACAATAGCACTAAACTCAAGAATTAACAGAAACTACAATAGTCAACAATCTAGAAATCTAATTATTGACCCTGTAAACCCTTTACCTGCACAGCCAGAGTTAATCCAACGAAGATTTTTATTTAATTGGGATTATACAATTGGTTTTGATTTAACTAAATCGCTACAATTAAACTTTAATGCAACAAACAATTATATATATGATAGTTTTGGTGAAGATGAACAATTAGAAGTTTACGATCAATTTTTCAGTATAGGAAGACCCGATAATTATCATCAGAAGTTAAACGCAACTTATAAGCTACCACTAGATAAGTTCCCGTTCTTGAATTTTATCAATGCAGATTATGGTTATACCGCTGATTTTGATTGGAAAGCAGGATCGCAAAGTTATATTGAGCAAGTTGGTAACATGATTCAAAATGCCAACACACATAACTTAAATACAAATATAGATTTCGGACGTTTTTATAAAATTGTAGGTGTAGATAAACTATTGTTAAAAGGAACTAAAAAACAACCTACTCAAAAAGGAACAGCTACATTAGGAGGAAGTCAAGTAGCCCAAAAAGCAAAACTTAAAAAGAAAGCTACTTTTGGACAGAAATTAGGAAAGGGAGTATATGATGTGTTAACTTCTGTAAAAAGAGCAAAGATTAGTTATTCTCAAAACAACGGAACGTTATTACAAGGATATAAACCTTCAGTAGGGTTCTTAGGAAGAAATGGCTTTGATGGAGGTTTAGCTCCAACATTAGGATTTGTATTTGGTAGTCAAACCGACATTTTAAATACGGCTATAGAGAATGGATGGTTGATTACTAGAAATGCTGGAGATGAATATTATAGTAAGAATTACTCAAAAACGAGATATAAAAAGCTAGATTATAATGTATCTGTAAAACCATTTAGAGATTTAACTATTGATTTACGCGGGAATAGAATTCAGACTAGTAATTTAACGCAACAGTTAGATGTAGTTTCAAATGGTAGCGGAGGTTTTGAACAAGACCCAAATATTAAACCTTTTGAAACTGGTAATTATAGTATTAGTCATTTTATGTTAGGAACTATTTTTACCGATAATGAAGCGTTGTATCAAAATTTCTTAGATTATAGAAGGACAATTTCAGATAGAATAGCTACTGAAAGAGGAATAGCAGCAAACGATTCTGATCGAAACAATAATAATCCTGGGTTTAAGGAAAATGGACAACAAGCAATGTTACCAGCATTTATTGCAGCATATTCAGGAAATAGTCCAAATTCAGTAAGTACAGGAATCTTTAAAAACATACCAATTCCTAACTGGACACTACGTTATAATGGATTTATGAAGTATAAGTGGTTTAAGAAAAACTTTACTTCGTTTACCTTATCGCATGGCTATAAATCTTCGTATACAATAGGTAGTTATACCAATAATTTACAGTACGATTCAAATACACCAACAAATACAAATACTTCTGGTAATTATCAATCAGAACTCTTAATTTCGTCGGCAACTTTAATTGATGAGTTTTCACCATTAATAAAAGTTGATTTTAGAATGAAAAATTCAGTTTCATTCAAAGGAGAGATAAGAAGAGACAGATCTTTAACATTAAATTTTAACAACAATACTTTAACAGATATTAAAGGAACAGAATATGTTTTAGGATTTGGATATAAGATTAGAGATGTTAAATTTGTCACCAGATTTACAGGAAAGAAAGAAACCTTAAAAGGAGATATAAATTTAAGAGCTGATATTTCGTTAAGAGACAATTTAACGTTGATAAGAAGTGTAGATGAAGAGAATAGTCAGATTACAGGAGGTGAGAAATTATTTGGATTAAAATTTATTGCCGACTATAATTTAAGTAGCAACTTAACAGCATCTTTTTATTATAATCACCAAACGTTTGAATACGCAGTTTCTACAACTTTCCCAAGACAATCTATTAATGCAGGAATTAATTTAGTATACAACTTAGGAAATTAAAACAAACACAATAAAAAATCATTACAATGAACATTCCATCAGAATTAAAGTACACCAAAGACCATGAGTGGGTTAAAGTAGAAAACGGTGTAGCAACTATTGGTATTACTGATTTTGCACAAGGAGAGTTAGGAGATATCGTATACGTTGATGTTGATACATTAGATGAGGAATTAGATGCTGAAGAAGTTTTCGGTTCTGTAGAAGCAGTAAAAACAGTTTCAGACCTTTTTATGCCTTTATCAGGAGAAGTAGTAGAGTTTAATGAAGCGTTAGAAGATGAACCAGAATTAGTAAATTCAGATCCTTATGGAAATGGATGGATGATAAAGGTAAAATTATCAGACGATTCACAAGTAGCAGACTTATTAAGTGCTGAAGCATATCAAGAACTTATTAAAGGATAAACTAATAATTATAATAGCAATACTAATAACCATAAGTATTGCTATTATTAGTTTAATCAAACTAGGAAAGGCTCCTATACAAATTAACCATATAGATAAGTTAGAACATGCCTTCGCTTATTTTGTGTTAAGTTTAGTATGGTTGCTAGCTTCAAGAACAACAAAAATTAATAAATATATAATTGTTTTTTGTTGTTTTTTTTACGGCATAATTATTGAGGTTTTACAAGGTACAACCACGTCATATAGATCAGGAGAGATTTTAGATATAGTGGCAAATACGACTGGTATTTTAATAGCTTTCATAGTTTACAATTCTTTTTTTAAGAAAAATAAAGCTATTTAAAGATTAAGCTTGTAAAAGTTGAAATAAATTAATTAAATTAGCGAACTATTAAAAACATTTAGGATGGAAATCAAGAAAAATCCAAAATCAAACTTAGAAAACTATAGTAAACTATTTATGCAAATAGGTTTGGTTTTAGCTTTATTTGTAACGTATGTTGCTATTGAGAATAAGACATATGATAAAGAGTATGGAGAGTTAGGTATGGCTAACATGGCTTCTGATATTGAAGAGGAAACTATCGAACTTCAAATTGAGCCACCAAAACCAAAACCAAATACACCTCCACCACCAGCTCCTGAAAAAATTGAAGTAGTAGAAGACGAGGAAGAGATTGAAGAAACTATTATTGAATCAACTGAAACTGATGAATCTGAAGCTGTAGAGGTAGAAGATATTCAAGAAGTAGAAGAAGTAGAAGAGGTAGTAGAAGATGTACCATTCGCTATTATTGAGGAAGTTCCTGTATTTCCAGGCTGTAGTGGAACAAAGGCTCAAAAGAAAGCATGTTTAAACAAAAAGTTACAGAAGCATATTCAACGTAACTTTAATGCAGAACTTGCTAATGAGTTAGGTTTATCTCCAGGAAAGAAAAGAATCTATGTTCAATTTAAAATTGATAAAGATGGTTCTATCACAAACGTAATGGCTAGAGCTCCGCATCCAAGATTAAAGAAGGAAGCAGAAAGAGTTGCTAGAAAGATACCAAAAATGAAACCTGGTAGACAAAGAGGTAGAGCAGTAAGAGTAGGTTATACTTTACCAATTACATTTAATGTAGAGTAGTAATAGCTTTAATAAAATATAAAAAAGGCAATCCATATGGATTGCCTTTTTTATTGGCACGTTTCTTGTTTTTAACATAGTATTAACATAAAAATTTAATACTATGAAAACACCTAAGAAACATGCTAAAAAGCAATTAGAAAAATTCTCAACTATTTTTACACAGTTAGGTTTGGTGCTAACTTTGTTTGTAGTTTTTCTTGTTTTAGAACATGAAACAGCCAAAGACATTGCAATAGTTGAACCTACGAATGCAAAAGTTTATGAGAAAGTTTACACTTTTGACACTCCCGTTATTGTAAAAAGAGAAGTAAAAGAAATAGAAAAGCCAAAGCAAGAGCGCGTAATTAAAGAAGTATTTAAACAAGAAGTGGTAGATAATAATACGGAAAACACCACTGTAATAGATTTACCTGTAGATAATGGTTCTATAGATGTTGCAACACTAACTCAGGTAAAAGAAGAAGAGGTAGTTGATAAAGACGATGATCCAGTTTCAATTAATAATGTTCAAAATACACCTGTTTTTAAAGGATGTGAAGGACTATCAGAAGAAGAAAATATAAAGTGCTTTGAAAGAAAAATACAACAGCATATACAACGTAATTTTAATTCTGAATTAGCACAAGAAGTAGGATTAAACTCAGGAAAGCATAAAATAATAACTCAATTTATTATTGATAAAAAAGGAGATGTAGTTGATGTTAAAATTAGAGCTCCACATTATAAATTAAAAAAAGAAACTGATAGGGTTGTAAATAAAATACCAAAATTTATTCCAGGTAAACAGAATAATAAAGAAGTAAAAGTAAAATATACCTTGCCTATTACTTTTAGGGTAGAATAAAAATTAAAAACTCAACCAACTGGTTGAGTTTTTTTTATTTTTGTTATATATGGATACAGACAAAACGTTTTTTGCACACGAAACAGCAGTTATTGATGACGGTTGTAAAATTGGAAATGGAACAAAAATATGGCACTTTAGCCATATTATGCCTAATTGTATTATTGGAAACAACTGTAATATTGGACAAAATGTTGTGGTGTCACCAAAAGCTGTTTTAGGAAATAATGTTAAGGTTCAAAATAATGTTTCCATATATACAGGAGTAACATGCGAAGACGATGTTTTTTTAGGACCCTCTATGGTTTTTACAAATGTAATTAATCCACGTAGCGCAATAAAAAGACAGGATCAGTATTTAGAAACAATTGTTAAAAAAGGCGCAAGTATAGGAGCAAATGCAACAATTGTGTGCGGTAATAATATTGGAGAGTATGCTTTTATAGGGGCAGGAGCTGTGGTAACTAAAGAAGTGCAACCCTACGCTTTAGTTGTAGGAAATCCATCGAAACAGATAGGGTGGATTAGCGAATACGGACATCGTTTAACTTTTGATAAAGATGGTTTGGCTATATGTCCAGAAAGTGGAGAAAAATACATGTTGGAGGACAATGAGTTAAGAAAACTTTAAGGTAAAGTTTTAAAAAAGTAAAAAAAATAAAAAAAACATTTGTGAAAAGAAAAATCTTATTTATATTTGAACAGTGGTTTTAAAACCACTTTCTTTTTCTTTTTCATAGCAATTTTTCCCACTCAATTTTGAGTGGGTTTTCTTTTTATAAAAACTTCCCAAATAAAGTAAGTATACAGAATTAGATACTCCAAAGTAATTAACCAAAGATTTTCTTTCCATGGAGAGTTAGCATATGCTTGATAACTCAATATAATTACTAAACTCCATAAAACAGTATAACGATATTGGGTAAACACCGATAAAATTAAAAGAGTTGCTATATACCAAGGGTGCATTGTTGTTGTTAAAAAATAGTAGAATGATAAAGCAAATAGCATGCTTACAATTAACTGTTTTACAGACTTGTTTTTTTTTAAAAAAGTAAGAATCAATAAAAAGAAAATAGTAACAATAGGTATAATCTTACCAATAATAGCTATTTCATTATAGCCTCTAAATAAATAACCAATTTCTCTCGCTAAGTAGTAAAAACTAGCATTAAACTCAAAATTTCTGAACCATAAGCCAACAGAGTTCATGTAGTTTGAAACTAATTCAGAAGAATAAAATGGAAGAAAAAGTAAAATGACTGTAAAAATTACAGTTACGTAGAAGGATACTAATTTTTTGAAACCTCTAAGGAATGAGAAATCATTCTTTACAAACCATTGAAAATATAAGGGTAAAAAGAGTAAAGGAATTAATTTAACTGAAATAGAACAAGCTAGTAATATAGCTGCTGAAAACCATTTTTGTTGCTGTAACTTATAAATGCTCCAAACCAAAAAAAATAACATTACAGGTTCAAAATGTAAGTTTCCAGTAAGTTCAATTATCACAAAAGGATTTAAAATATATAGAAAAATGTTTTTAACAGGTAACTGTAGCCTTTCTAAAATTTTTTTTCCGAAGTATAAAATACCTATATCAGCTAAAATAATCAATACTCTCATTACAACAACACTTCCAATAATGCTATTTTTAGCCAAAAGAGCAGCTATTAAAAAACAAAGTTGATTAATTGGAGGGTAGTTGGTATAATGACTACCATTCAAAGCCCCCATTCCTCCATATAACTCCTTAGCTTGGTTTATGGGATAGCTGTTTTGTTCAATAAATGTTTGAGGCAAGGATAAATAAGGGTTTAACCCTTCTAAAATCATACGACCATCCCAGATAAAGCGATAGAAATCTTGTGATAAATTAGGGATAGCAAAAAAGAAAGCCAATCGAAATAAAACAGCAATACCAGCTAAATGTACAAAGGATAACTGCTTATTTTGTAAAAGACCAAAATAACAAGTAAATAAGGCAACCCATATAAAAAGTAACTTATTAAACTCAGTACGTTCAATTGTATAAGCAAATAAAAAATAAAGTACTACACTAACAAATGTTAGCATAATTGAGCTATATTTTTTTAAAAAAGACATCTAAGCTTTTGAGAAAATCGATTTAAAAAAGACGTATCCAAAGCCAACAAATAACATCAGGTGAAAAGGGAATAAACCAAAATCTCCACCTTGATCACCAACTATAAAAGCACTATACATACCAAAAGCAAAGTATAAAGCTAACAAACCTTCTATAATTACATGTAAAGAAGGTCTTTTACGAATGTATTTATTGTTTTTCCAACTATCTTTTAAAGATTTGATATTGAATTTTGGTGTTCTTACAAATTCACTTTTTTTACCTAAATGACCTTCCAATACAGCAATCGTATTGTGTAAAGAGAAGCCCATAGCAATAGAGAAAAAAGCAAAAAAGGCACCAATATATTTAATAAAATTCCAAAAGCCGCCACCATAAGTTCTTTTATACATAAACCAGTAACAGATAAAGAAAATAAAGGTACTTACAATGAAAAAACTCATTACTAAAAAGTAAATTTTTAAATGAGCGTATTCATTTTTAATATATAGCATAGGTATACTTAAAACAGCAACTAAAAATATGCAAGTAAACATAGAGCTATTTAGTAAGTGTAGCGTTCCATGAAGTTTTGTTTTAAAAGGAATAGTAGAACTTGTAATAATCCTTTTTAACATTTTCTGAAAATTCTCTGCCCCACCTTTGTTCCACCTAAACTGTTGAGAGCGAGCAGCACTAATAACTACAGGTAATTCAGCAGGAGTAACTACATTCTCTAAATATTTAAACTTCCAGTTTTTTAATTGAGCTCGGTAGCTTAAATCTAAATCTTCTGTTAATGTATCACCTTCCCAATTTCCAGCATCGTAAATACATTCTTTACGCCAAATACCCGCAGTACCATTAAAATTGATAAAATGTCCTTGACTATTTCTACCTACTTGCTCCAATGTAAAATGTGCATCTAAAGCAAAGGCCTGAATTTTTGTTAAGGTTGAATAGTTTCTATTAATGTGTCCCCAACGAGTTTGTACTACCCCTATTTCAGGATCTTTAAAATATGGAACGGTTTCCAGTAACCAATTTTCTTTAGGTAAAAAGTCAGCATCAAAAATAGCAATGAACTCACCTTTAGCCGTTTTAAGTCCTTCTTTTAGAGCACCAGCTTTGAACCCTTGACGATTTTCACGTCGAATATGTTGAATGTCTAAACCTGTTTTTTGAAGCTCTTTAATTTGTGCAGCTGTACTCTCAACTGATTCATCAGTAGAATCATCTAATACTTGAATTTCTAACCTTTCTTGTGGATAATCTAACTTGGCAATGTTGTTTAATAAACGCTCCATTACATAAAGTTCATTATAAACAGGTAACTGTATTGTTACATACGGAACTTTGTTAATGTCAGATACATCTAATGTAGGGATATTTTGCTTTTTTTTCTGAGCTTTTAAATAATTGATAAGTAGATTTAACTGTGCTATAGCGTATAGCAGTATAAGTATTAGTGATATAGTGTATAGCGTAATTATTATGTATTCTAAGACCATTATTTAAAGCTATATTTAAAGATCCAACCTAAAATTTTTATGCCGGCTAATATACTACCTTTTACAGTTCCTGAAACCTTTGAAACGCCAATTCTATTTCTATATTTCATTGGAATTTCTGTATAAGATAATTTTTGTTTTAAAGCCTTTAATTGCATCTCTACTGTCCAACCATACGTTTTATCTTCCATGTTTAAAGCAAGTAATTTATCGTACTTAATGGCTCTAAAAGGACCTAAATCTGTAAAAGTTGCACCAAAAAATAATTTCATTAAAAAGGTTGCTAGCCAATTACCAAAAACTTGTTGAGGAGTCATAGAACCCTTTTCACGTAGTCGTTGTACACGAGCACCAATTACAAAATCAATATCATCATTTATTATTGGAGCTATAAGTTCGGTAAGTTGTTCAGGGTAATCAGAATAATCACCATCTAAAAAAACAATAATATCAGGTTTGTTGTTTGGGTTTTTTATAGAAGATGAAGCTATGTACTCCATTCCTTTTAAGCAAGCGTAACCATAGCCTTTTCTGTCTTCAGTAAGTACAGTAGCTCCTGCATTTTTAGCATTAACTTCAGTGTTATCTGTTGAATTGTTACTAATAACAATTACCTCGTTTACCAAAGAGGGAATATCATTAATTACATGTACAATTGAATCTTGTTCGTTATATGCGGGGATGATAACTTTTATAAGTGGATTCATTTATTATTTTAAGTCGTTGAGATTATTTTCTTCTGCAAAAGAAGACAAATTATTCCATTCTTTTAACTTTACTCCTTCTTTAAACTTTACAGCTTTTGTTAATTTATGTTTCTTGTATAATAAACAGTATCCGTTTTTTTTATTGTTTTTGATTTGACACTTTTGATAAGTGTTTTCTTTTTTACTATAAAAAATCCACCATTTGCTTTGAATACCATTAACAAAGTGCCCTTCCTTTTCTCTAGAAGAATTTTCACGATAAAAGTACCAGTATTTTACAGGAAGATTACTTTTAAATCTACCTTCTTTTTTTATGTTTCCATTTTTATAATAGAAGATCCAATAATCGGTTTTCTGATTGTTTTCAAGCCAACCTTCTTTCTTTAATGTTCCGTTTTCATAGAATGATTTATGATATATTTTCTGTCCTACTAAAGAGAAAGTAACAAAAAAGCATACTATGAAAACATTATTTTTCATTCACTAATTTCATTAAATCTACATCGTTACCTAATAAAATTTCTGTTGGATTAATACGCCCTTTTTCTGGACCATTTTCTAGCTTTAAAACTCCACGAGGACATACTGCTGAACAAATTCCGCATCCAACACAACTTGCACGAACAATATTTTCTCCTTTTTGGGCGTATGCACGCACATCAATACCTTGCTCACAATACGTAGAACAATTTCCGCAAGAAATACATTGTCCACCGTTAGTAGTAATTCTGAAACGAGATTTAAAACGTTGAACAATTCCTAAATAAGCGGCCAACGGACAACCAAAACGACACCAAACACGATTTCCAAAAATTGGATAAAACCCAGTACCAATAACTCCTGCAAACCAAGCGCCTATTAAAAAGCTATAGGTGTCTTTAATCCATTGAGAGTTGATTCCAAGGAAAGATTGTGCTCCAGTAAAGTAACAGTATAAGGTCACAATGGTCATTACTAAAGAAAATACCAAAACACTATGTATTAACCAACGTTCTAGCTTCCATGCATTCAAACTTTTGTTAGAGTGCTGGCGGTATGGGTCACCCAAAGTTTCTGCTAAACCACCACAACCGCAAACCCAAGAGCAATACCATCTTTTTCCGAAGAAATATACCATTACAGGAACAATGATAAGTGTAAGTACAATACCCCAAACTAAAATAAATAAACCAATAGCTCCGCTGTTTCTTAAACTATCTAAATTCCATTCAAAAAAGAAGTCATAATCTAACGGAAAAGCATTTTTAAAATCATACCCTGGCATATTTAAACTTGTCATTATTTCTGGAATAAGGAAGGCAAATACAATTTGAAAGAATAATACAGAAGTTGTTCTAATAACTTGATATTTATTGTGTCTGTATTTTATATACATTCTTACTCCCATGGTAAGCATAATTACACAGTATAAAAAACCATATACGAACCACTGACTTGCTTCTCCACCGTTTAAAAACTTACTAATAGGATCTAATATAAAGGTCCAGTTAACAACATAGTCAGGAAAAAAATAAAGTAATAAGTAAAATACTACCAGATAAATTAAAACTAACCAAGCTATCCAACCACGGTTTGTGCTTGCTTCTAAATAAATGCCGTTGTTTTTTATTCCTTTAGGCCCTAATAAAATGAAATTAGGAAGTATAAATAATAGCGCCCCGAAAATACCTAAACCAAAAGTGAGTAACCATAACAAGCCAGAGTTGTTTTTAACAAAACCATTACCTGATTTTTTAGCTAATTCATAACTTAACGTATGAGGTTTACCATAAATTAAATATTGGTATTGTTCACCTTTTTTATCCCAATTCTTTTCAGCATCGTATTTAGCAATTAGAGTATTGTAATGATTGTTAGATGCTTCGTAAGCATTTCTAACTCGGCTAGAAAACTCAAAAATATTTAAGCTTTGATCGGTAACGATAGCTTTACTAAGTTCATCTTTTATAATTTCACTTTTATACCCTTTTTCAGTAATGAATGAGTCTAATTTTGATTGACTTAAACTAAAAGAGCCTGTAAAAATTACTCCTGAAAAAATGATTAACCCTATTAAGAATAGAAGTAAACCTGTTTGTTTTATTATTTTCATCCTAAACTCTGCTGAAAATTCGCTTCCAGCTTTTCTTTTTTAATTGAATATTGGTGTTGTTTTCTTTGTTGAATTTTGCTACAATTTCCGATTCGTGAAGTTTATAGAATTCTGGGTCGAAGTTTGCATCTGCTAAATGTTCTAAAGTATAAGTTACAGACTGCTTTTCATTCAAAACTTTGTCAAAAAACTCATGACGCATTCGTATTCCTAATGTATTTATACCAAGGAATTCTTGCGTGTTTTTATCATAGTTAATTCGAATACATTTTTTACCACTCTCTTGTTCCCAGTAAAAATGAGCTTCATCTTCTTTAGGTTGCGGCCAAACCCAACCATAGGTTTGGTATTCTATATCAATAAATTTTGCAGAATTAAACCAATGTCCTGGTTTGTATTCAATTCGGTTGCCACAAATAGTTTGCGCAACAGTTTCTCCCATCATTCTACCAGTATACCAAACAGCTTCAATAGGACGACGTAAACCAATGGCTTCATGTTGTTCTGCACAATCTCCAATTGCATACACATCTTTGATATTGGTTTTTAAAAAACGATTGACTTTAACACCTCTGCCAAGTTCAATTTCAGAATCTTTTAAAAAGTCAATATTAGGAGAAACACCAGCAGTCAAACCAACAACATTACAAGGTATTTCTTCACCGGTTTCTTCAATAATTACAGATGTAACTTGTCCGTTTTTATCTGACTTTATTTCCTTTAGATTTACACCTAAACGTAAATCGATATGATTTTCTGTAATTTCACGATTTATCATGGCAGATTCTTCCAAAGGCAATACTTTATCCCAAAAACTATCTTCACGAACTAAAAAGGTAACAGGAATATTTCTGCTATGAAGCATTTCGGCAAGTTCAATACCAATTAAACCTCCACCAACAATTACAGCTCTTTTACACACATCATTATTTGGAGCGTATTTTTCAAGAGCCTCTAAATCTTGTTTATGATACATTCCCATAACACCTTTTAAATCTTGACCAGGCCAGCCAAATTTGTTAGGTTTTGAACCGGTGGCAATAATTAATTTATCGTAAGACAATTTCTCCCCAGTACTAAACTCTACTTCTTTTTTTGATGAATGTATTTTTGAAATAAAACCTTTTTTGAGATCGATATTGTTTTTCTTCCAAAACCAAGATTCGTATGGCTGTGTATGTTCAAACTTCATGTGTCCCATGTACACATACATTAAAGCGGTTCTTGAAAAGAACTCATCAGTCTCAGAAGAAATAATGGTAATTTTTTTGTCTGATAATTTTCTGATATGCCTTGCGGCTGTAACTCCAGAAATTCCATTACCAATAATAACAACGTGCTCCATAAATGTTGATTTGCAGTTTAGGTCGTTGCTAAAGTTAAGAACTTAATGAAGGAATTAAATTTAGAATCATTTTAAATAAAAGGGTTTTGTAAGTGGAGTTTTTTTAAGGCGACCTATGATTTATATAAAATTTATCATATGAAACGACAATTAATAAGCTTTTCAATTTTATTCTTTTTGGTAGTACAAATTTCAAATGCTCAAGAAGATAAAGTAGAAAAATCAAACATTCAAACGTATACACCATCTAAACTTTTAAACAATGGACAATGGGATATTAAGTGGTTTAATAACTTGTATACAGAAACAAAATTTGCTGATGCCGATGGTAAAAGTAAATCAAAGCTAAGAGAAAACTACTTTACTTCAACATTAGAAGCTTTTACAGGAATTTCGGAAAACAATCGTATTAATATAGGAGCAATTATTGAGTTTCGTTCTAATACAATTGGTGATCGCCAAGCATTATCAGTATTTAGTTTAAAAGACAATCCAAATACAGAGAGAAAAGGAATTACATCATTTGCACCAGCTATTAAGTTCCAACCATTAAAAAATGTAGGAAATTTTTCAGTTCAATCAGCAGTACATATTCCTTTAGTTAGCAATGAAACAGAAAATGGTGTGTTTTTGGATCAAACAGCTTGGACTTTTCAAAATCGATTCTTTTATGATTATACTTTTTCTAATGGAAAATGGCAGTTGTTTACAGAGTTAAATACAGAGTATAATTTTGGGGATGAGGATAGTTTTGCTAACAATACTTTTTTATTAGCTCCAGGAATCTTCTTCAGTTACTTTCCAAATGAAAAGTCTACAGTTTTGGCTTTTACACAGCATTCACAAAGGTTTGGAGATTTTACACAAGATTATACAGCTTTAGGTTTGGGAGGAAAATATCAATTAACTAGTGTTTTAAACTTGGAGGTATTGTATAGTAATTTTGTTAGAGGAACAAATAATGGATTGGGGCAAAGCTTTAATTTAGGATTAAGAGCATTATTTTAAAAGTAGTAAATTAGAGGAGTAATGAAAACTCTAAAACTCCTTTTAGTAAGTTTTATCTTTTTTGTGGGTTCTTGTACGAGTCAGTCAAAAAAGATAAATGGTGTTAGTTTTGTTGCTTCATCAAAAGAGATAACAAATCAACATATTGATGATGTAAAAAAGGTGTCAGCAAATTATGTTACACTGATGCCTTTTGGATTTGTTAAAAATTTATCATCTCCAAATGTGATTTATAACTCCAAGAAACAATGGTTTGGAGAGACAAAAGAAGGTGTAAAACAATATGCCAAAGAGTTTCAACAAAGTAAAATAAAGATTATGTTGAAACCACAAATTTGGGTTTGGAACGGTGTTTATACAGGATCTATAAAAATGAATTCCGAAGATGAATGGAGAAAATTAGAACAATCTTATGAAGACTTTATCCTTGCTTTTGCCAAAGTAGCAGAAGAAATTAATGCAGAAATTTTTTGTATTGGAACAGAATTGGAGCAGTTTGTAAAAAACAGACCAAAATACTGGAAAAAACTCATTAAAAAAATTAGAAAGGTATACTTTGGAAAATTAACCTATGCAGCAAATTGGGATGAATTTAAGCGAGTAGACTTTTGGGAGGATTTAGACTTTATAGGAATTGATGCTTATTTTCCGTTAAGTGATCAAAAATCTCCTACTCTTAAAGATTTTGAAAAAGGTTGGCAACCTCACAAAAATGAAGTTATTCAGGTTCAAAGTAAGTTTAATAAACCTGTTTTATTTACTGAGTACGGGTATAGAAGTGTAAATTTTACAGGTAAAGAACCATGGAACTCAGGTAGAATAGAAGGAGATGTCAATTTAGAAAATCAACAAAAAGCATTACAGGCTTTGTATAATCAATTTTGGAAAGAAGATTGGTTTGCTGGTGGTTTTGTTTGGAAATGGTTTCATAATCATAAAGAAGTTGGAGGGGAAGATAACAATAGGTTTACACCTCAAAACAAACCAGCAGAATTGACTATAAAAAAGATGTATGAAAGTAGTAAATGAGAAGCATAGAAATAAGTGTCTATTTTTCTTGAAGACAATAATTCTTGCAACATTTTGGTTGCCTGTAAACTGTTATTCACAAGAAAGAAGTATAGAAAAAATTACTTTTTCAGGAGCTAAAAAAACTAAAACACATGTCTTAAAGAAAATACTGAAATCAAAAGAAAATAAAGTACTTGATTTAATAGTACTAAAAGAAGACATGATTCGTTTGAAGCGTTTACCAGCAATTTCTAATGCGTATTTTAAAACATCATGTTCTGAGGGTAAATGCAATGTTGTTGTAACTGTAGAAGAGAATTTTACAATAATTCCAGAAGTCAATTTTCATAAAACGATTAATCAAAGATTAGCCTATAGAATTGGAGTGGGTGAGTATAACTTTTTGGGGAGGAACATGACCTTAGGTGGGTTTTACCAATACAATGGTTTTGATTCTTATGGAATTAACTTTAGGGCTCCTACGTTATTTTCAGCAAAATGGGGAGTGTCATTAAGTCATCAAAACTGGACAAGTGAAGAACCACTTTATTTTGGTAGTGAATCGGCCAATTATAAGTATCAGAATATTTCTTATGAAGCTTTGGCTTTATACCAGCATAATTTTAAAAATCAGTTTCAGTTTGGAATTAATTTTTTTAAGGAAAAGTATAATTATTTAAGTGGAAGTACTTCATCAGGTGTTCCTACTGAGTTAAATGTAGATAAAAAGCTACTGAAGCTAATTTATGTTTTTGATAATCTAGATTATAATTATCAGTACATTAATGGAATAAAAAATGAGTTTCATGGACAATATGTAACATCGGAGAATAAATATCAAAATGACTTTTTAATTTTTTGGAATGACTTATTTTATTTTAAAAGACTAGGTAATAAAGGAAATTGGGCAAATAGATTACGAGTTGGTTTGTCATCTAATGATAATACTCCATTCGCCCCATTTGCTTTGGATAATAATTTGAATTTACGAGGCGTTGGTATTTTAGTTGATAGAGGAACAGGAAGCATTGTTTTAAATACAGAGTACCGCTATACCTTGTATGAAAAGAAATGGTTTGTTTTGCAAGGAAATGTCTTTACAGATGTTGGAACTTGGCGAAAGCCTGGAGGAGCATTAAGTGATTTTGTAGATAGTGATAATGTTAGAATGTATTCTGGTATTGGTTTGCGTTTTATCAATAAAAAAATATTCAATGCAGTTTTTAGAATTGATTATGGACATGGACTTACAAAGAATGCATCAAAAGGATTTGTATTTGGGATAGGTCAATATTTTTAATCGCAGGACGATAGCCAAGAGTCCAATCTCCAAGGTTGTATAAAAAAACGAGGTTGTAAAATACAAACCTCGCTTTTTAAATTATTCTTATGTAGAAAAATGTTTTATTTTTTCTTTGGATGCACTAACTTCATTTCTTCAATTAAATGCTTTGCTCCTGCGTATTTATCAACAATGAATAATACATAACGAACATCTACCATAATATTTCTACAAATTTCTGGATCGTAATTCATGTCACTCATCGTTCCTTCCCATACACGGTCAAAGTTTAAACCAATCAAGTTTCCATGTGCATCAATAGCAGGACTTCCTGAGTTACCGCCTGTGGTATGGTTAGTTCCTAAGAAACATACAGGTACTTTTCCGTTTTTATCAGTGTATTGCCCAAAGTCTTTAGCGTCGTATAAATCACGTAATTTTTTTGGAACATCAAATTCATAATCTCCAGGAACATACTTTTCAATAACTCCGTCTAAATAACTTACAGGATTATAGTATACAGCATCTCTAGGCGAGTATCCACGAACTTGACCGTAAGTAACACGCAAAGTACTGTTAGCATCTGGAAAATAGCGTGCATTAGGTAACGCTTCCATTAATGCTTTCATGTATGTTTTTTGTAAGGCTGTAATTGGCTGATTTTTTTGCTGAAACTCTGGATTGATTTTAGTATAAAACTCTTCAATCATAGGTTTTGCATATTGGTAAGCAGCATCCTTGTTTAAGTTTTTAACCACCTTTTTAGCATCACCTTCTAATAATTGTAAAGCCTTGTTTAGATCAGTAAAACTTGTTTTGTTATAAATAGAAGCATCTATATTAGTAGGATTGTATAAAGGCATCACATTTTTAAACACACCTTTGTCTACATTTACATCAAAGTTTTTATGAATTCCTTTAATTCTATTGATTAATGAAGTTTTTGCATCTTCAAATTTTTCAGGTTTATTTAAGGCTACTTGTTCTAATTGATACGCTCTAAAAGTCATTTGCATTAACTCATTAGTAACCAAGAAAACTTCAATAAAATTTCTTCTTTTAATATTGATATCAGCAAAATTAGCATATAACTTTTCAAACTCAGGAAGAATATTTCCGTAGGCATTTTCTAACCCTTTTTCTTTTAGTGCCTTTTTGAATGTAGCTTCAAAAGCTTGACGCTCTGCAATAGCATTGCTCTTTTTAATTCCTAAATTTTCACCAATCCATTTTTTCAAAGCATTTGCAATACGTGCTTGTTTTGAAGCATACTTAATACGAACAGCGTCACTTGCTTTCATTTGTGCATCAATTTCTTTTAATGCAGCTTCTCTAATAGCAATGTTACTCGGGTTAAACTCTTGTGTGATATGCTTAATAGCAACGGCTGGTAAATACTCATTAGTACGACCTGGGAAACCAAAAACCATAGTAAAGTCACCTTCTTCAATTCCGTCTAAAGAAACAGGTAAAAAGTGTTTTGGTTTGTAAGGAACGTTGTCTTTACTGTATTTAGCCGGACGATTGTTTTTATCAGCATAAATTCTAAATAATGAAAAATCTCCCGTATGACGAGGAAAAACCCAGTTATCGGTATCACTACCAAACTTTCCAATACTACTTGGTGGCGCCCCAACCAAACGAACGTCTTCAAATTTTTCAGTAACAAATAAGAAATATTGGTTTCCTTTGTAAAAAGGCTTTACCTTACTGTTTTGCCAAGCTTCTTTTTTTACTGATTTAGTAATTTCATTGATGTTTTTATCAATAGTAGATTGTTTTTCACGTTCAGTCATTGCGTTGTTAACTCCATTTAAAGCTTTGGTAGTTACATCATCAATACGAACAATAAACTCAACATATAAACCTTTGTTAGGCAATTCTTCTTTTTTACTCATTGCCCAAAAACCATCTTTTAAATAATCGTTTTCTAAAGATGAGTGTGATTGAATTTGTCCGAAACCACAGTGGTGATTGGTTAAAATTAATCCTTCAGGAGAAATTACTTCACTAGTACAACCTCCATTAAAGTGCCCAATAGCATCTTTTAAACTTGAGTTGTTTACATCGTAAATGTCTTTTGCGGTAAGTTTACTTCCTAAAGAAGTCATTTCTTGTTCGTTCATTCCTTCTAAAAGCGAAGGAATCCACATGCCACCTTGTTGTGCAGTAACTTGAACGACAATAAATAAGAATAGAATTTTTATGTACTTCATTTGTTTGTTTTTAAAAAGCTAAAGATACAAATTGGTAGTAAAATAGCTTGTTGAAAGTATGAAGTAATAGGTTAAAAAAGACTTAAAACATTATTTCTTTCCTATAGGATAGAGTTCTTGGTGGATGAAGTCTTTTGGGAATTTTTCATCTCCGTCAAAACCTAACTCAATATCACGTCCATTGTAAGGAATGTAGTTGGTTTTAAAAATGTAGTCCCATATACTTAGTGTAATACCAAAGTTAACACCCATTCTTCTTTCTGTTGGAAGCTCTTTAGCATGATGCCAAATATGCATTCTAGGATTATTTAAAATATACTTTAACCAACCATAATCCCAATTAATATTGGCATGATTTAAGTGTCCAATAGTAATATTGAAAAAGTGAACAATAGCAACGTCTTGTGCTGTGAATCCGCCCATAATAGCTAGCGGAATGTATTTCATTGAGTTGTACACCACAGGTTCCATCCAATGATAACGAAGGTGTGCTGCAAATCCCATTTGTTTTACGGAATGATGTACTTTGTGAAAGTTCCATAAAAATTCATATCTGTGGAGTAAAGTATGTGTAAACCACTGCACAAAATCAATAATGATAAAAAACACGGTGATTCTTGCCCAATAAGGAAATGTATTAATATCAAACAATTGAAAACTAGCAACTGATAAACCAACTAGACCAAGTATATCATTAAATAATTGTTCTGCTGTGTTTGATAAAGCAATAAGTACAATTAGGTTTAATAAAAAGAAATTGAAAAACATGTAAAAAGTATCCAGCCAAAAATCTTTACGAAATAAAGGTTGGTTTTTTCGCCAAGGGAAAATGATCTCTAGTCCCCAAACAACAAGAGAGATAATAATTAAACCATAAAAATAATTTTCCCAGCTTAATTCCATAAGTACCGATTGCTTAATGTAATTCCAGTAACCAGTATATGAGTTTTTTATAATGTCTATGTACCTATCCATAAAGAATTTAAAAATAGCAATTACAAAATATAAATTAGTTAAATTATTTCTAAGGTTTTAAAAATTATAGCGCTTATAATAGCGGATATAGGTAAAGTAAGTATCCACGATAGTAAAATGTTAGTAATCACTTTGTAATTAGCTTTTTTGGTAACGGTTCCAATACCAAATAAAGATCCTACAGATACATGCGTAGTGGAAACGGGTAAACCATGTATGCTGGCGGTGGTTACGAGTAAACCAGTAACAATATTAGCGGTAAACCCTTGGCCAGCATTCATTTTAGTGATTTTTTTACTCATAGTTTCGCCCACATTTTTTGCGTTTAACAATCCGCCTAAAGCCATAGTTACTGCAATTAATAGCATATTCCACTTTAAGTCAATAGTATTGGCAATAATTAACAGGCCTACAATCTTTGGAGTATCATTTAATCCTCTAGCAAAACTAACAACACCCGAACTTAAATAATGTAAATTATTTAAGATCTTTACAGAAGAAAAGTTAAATAAAGTTGGGTTATTTTTGTTTAAGCTTGGAATTTGTTTTCGTATAAACTTAAAAATAAGATAAACGATTAGGCTTAAAATGGTAGCTATTAAAGGACTAATAATTAAAGGAAAAAGAAAAGTACTAGTTAGTAATTTGAAATTAAAAGTATTTCCTACAGCTACAATACCTGTGCCAAATAAAGCTCCAACTAAACTATGTGTAGTAGAAATAGGCATTCCTATTTTTGTTGCTAAAAACACTGTGATAGCTGCTCCTATAGCAATGGATATGGCAAATATTGGTGTTTGAATCAAATTATTTGGAACTAAACCCTTTCCTGAGAAGTTTTTTACTAATTCATCTGCTAAAAATATTGCAGCTACAGAACCAGAAAAAGTGGTTATGGTAGCCCAATTAATAGCTTTCTTGTAATTGGTTGTACCAGATCCAAATAGCGTAGCAACACCTTTAAAATTGTCATTTGCTCCATTACTATATGCAAGAAAACTAGCAGCTAAAAAAAGTAGTAAAAAAATCATAAGTTTAATTTAAGTATGACTCCTTTGACGGTAGAGTTAAATTAAACTTACATGCGTAAACGTAAACAGCCATCAAAAATACTTTGATGGCTGTTTAAAGTGTTAAAAACAAGCGAACTACTTCTTGTTAGCTTCTTTAATGTATTTTTCTAAAGCCATTGTCATTGAAGGGGTTTCAGGTGTTGGTGCAGCAATATCTACACGTAAACCTCTATCTTCAACAGCTTTGATAGTAGTATTACCAAATACGGCTATTCGAGTATTATTTTGTTTGAAATCAGGGAAGTTTTTAAATAAACTATCAATTCCTGATGGACTAAAGAATACTAAAATATCGTAAAAAACATCTTCTAAATCAGATAAATCACTCACTACGGTACGATATAAATCTGCACGTTTCCAGTCTACTCCTAACTTGTCTAATTCAGCAGGAATTAAAGGCTTTAGCTTATCAGAAGAAGGAAGTAAAAACTTCTCATCTTTATGTTTCTTAATTAGTTTGGTTAATTCAGGAAACGTTCTGTTACCAACATAAATTTTACGTTTACGGTACACAACGTATTTCTGTAAATAATAAGCTACGGCTTCAGATTGACAGAAGTACTTCATGTCATCAGGAACTGTAAAGCGCATTTCTTCAGCTATTCTAAAAAAATGATCAACAGCATTTCTACTAGTAAGTATGATTGCTGTGTAATTGTTTAAATCAACTTTTTGAGCTCTTACCTCCTTAACAGGAATTCCCTCGACATGAATAAACGATCGAAAGTCAACCTTAACCTTTTGCTTTTCCGCCAAATCAAAATATGGCGATGTTTCTGTCTTCGGTTTAGGTTGAGAGACTAAAATAGTTTTAACTTTCATAAACTTTCTCTTTATTACGTAGTTGTTGTTTTATAAAGAATTAATAGCGGTGCTATTTCAAGGGTGCAAAAGTACAAAATAAAATAAAACAACTTGCTAATTACAAGTTTTTTATTATTTGTTAAAATTAAAAAAGCTCTAAAAATAAGCAAGATAGCGAAGGAATAAATTAAAAAATGCTTGTTGGTAAAAGCATATTGATAAAGTATGATAATAGGGAGTAACCATATGCTAAGAACATATAAATATCCTGATTTAGTATGTAAAAAATAATTTACAATTGATGATAAACCTAAAACGTTTGCTAATGAATAATCTATTAAAAAGCGTAGCAAAAAGTATAAAATAACAAATAAAAATAATCCTAGAAAAGCTAAAAAACTATGAGAGTATATTTCTGATACTAAAGTCAAGAATAAGAACAGAGAAATAACAATCGATGAAAAAGAAAATAAGAGTAGCTTAAAAGGGGTAAAAAAAGAGGCTCCTTCTTCAGTTCTTTTATGAAAAAAACCAGGAGTTATAAAAGCAATAGTATATCCATATAATTTAGTAGGTTTTAACGATTTCATCATAGCCAATAACACAATAGCCAATACAATAACTAAGGTAATCCAACTATCATGGTTTATAATTCGTTCTACTGCTTGCAATTGCTTTTATACTTTTTAATTAACACAAAATTAGTAATAAATAAGTGTATCTTTGCCCAGATTTATATGAAAATTACATGAAGTCAGACGCTTTAGTCATAATTCCTACGTATAACGAGAAAGAAAACATCGAAGCTATTATTCGAGCAACTTTTAGTCAAAAAAAGGTATTTCATGTATTGGTTGTTGATGATAATTCCCCTGATGGAACAGCAGCAATTGTAGAAAATTTACAAGAAGAGTTTCCTAACCAACTTTTTATTGAAAAGAGGGCAGGGAAAAATGGATTAGGTACCGCATACATTCATGGATTCAAATGGGCAATAGCAAAACAATATGATTATATCATAGAAATGGATGCCGACTTCTCACACAACCCCAATGATTTAATTAGATTGTATGATGAATGTGTTAATGAAGGAGCAGATGTGGCTATAGGCTCAAGATATTCTGTAGGGGTAAATGTGGTTAATTGGCCAATGAGTAGGGTATTACTCTCTTATTTTGCATCAAAATATGTACGACTAATTACCAGAATGCCAATTCATGATACTACAGCAGGTTTTGTATGCTATAAAAGAAAAGTGTTAGAAACAATTAAACTTGATAAAGTTAAATTTGTTGGTTACGCATTTCAAATAGAGATGAAATACAAAGCATGGAAGCATAAATTTAACATTAAAGAAGTTTCAGTTATCTTTACTGATAGAGTCCTAGGAAAGTCAAAACTAAGCAAAGGAATTATTAAAGAAGCTGTCTTTGGTGTGATAAAAATGAGAATTAACGGATTACCAAAATAACAACATGCAATCATATTTAATTAAAAACGCACAAATCGTTAATGAAAACAAGGTTTTTAAAGGCGATGTTTTAATAGAAGGAGAATTTATTAAGGAGATAGGAGAAAACATAATTCCTACCGATGATGTATTAATGGTTGATGCGGAAGGAAAGTTCTTAATTCCTGGTATGATTGATGACCAAGTACATTTTCGTGAACCAGGTTTAACACATAAAGCTAATATTGCTACAGAAAGTAAGGCAGCAATTGCTGGAGGAATTACGTCGTTTATAGAAATGCCGAATACGGTACCTCAAGCCACAACTCAAGAATTGTTAGCTGATAAGTTTGATATTGCAAGTAAAACATCATACGCAAACTATTCGTTTATGTTTGGTGGAACGAATGATAATTTAGAAGAATTGTTAAAAACAAACCCTAAAGATGTTGCGGGTATCAAGTTGTTTTTAGGTTCTTCAACAGGAAACATGTTGGTAGATAATGAAGAGGTTCTAGAGAAAATATTTTCTTCAACTAAAATGTTAATCTCTGTACATTGTGAAGATGAAGCAACTATTAGAAAAAACACAGAAGAGTATAAAGCAAAACATGGAGATGATATTCCTGTAAAATATCACCCGTTAATTCGTAGTGAAGAAGCTTGTTATTTATCTTCTTCAAGAGCAATTGCATTAGCAAAGAAAACAGGTGCACGTTTACATATTTTCCACTTATCTACAGAAAAAGAAACGCATTTATTTAGAAATGATATTCCATTAGAAGAAAAGCAAATTACTGCTGAGGTTTGTGTACATCATTTATGGTTTACAGATGCTGACTATGACAAAAAAGGAACACACATTAAGTGGAATCCTGCTGTGAAAACACAAAAAGATAAAGATGGTTTATGGAAAGCCTTGTTAGATGATAGAATTGATATCATTGCAACCGATCATGCACCACATACCTTAGAAGAAAAGGATAACGTATATACAAAAGCACCTAGTGGAGGTCCGTTAGTGCAACATGCAATTCCAGCTATTTTAGAAAAGGTGAAAGAAGGAGTGTTGCCAATTGAAAAAGCGGTAGAAAAGATGAGTCACAACCCTGCAAAAATCTTTAAAGTCGAAAAAAGAGGATTTATAAAGGAAGGTTTTTATGCTGACTTAGTTTTAGTTGATGCTGATAAAAAATGGACAGTAGATAAAGAAAACGTATTGTATAAATGCGGATGGTCTCCGTTTGAGGGAGTTGAGTTTTCAAATCAAATAACTCACACATTTGTAAACGGAAACTTAATGTATAACGAGGGGATTTTTAACGAAGAAATTAAAGGAAAACGATTATTATTTAACAGATAAATGAAGTCTTTTTTTTACATATGTATTGGTTTGCTTTTGGTGTCGTGCACTAGTAATACGATTTATGAAAAGCCTAAGAACTTAATTCCGAAAGATTCTATGATTTCGTTATTAACCGATATGTATATAGCCTCTTCTGCTAAAAACCAAAAAAACAAGTTTTTAAAGAGAGAAAAAAACTATATGTTTTTGGTATACGAAAAGTATAGAATCGATAGTACTCGTTTTGATGCCAGCAATACATATTATACTTCTATGGTCGATGAGTATACTGAAATTTTAAATAAAGTAAAAAAGAACATTGATTCATTAGACGTTTTATATAGAAAAAAGCAAGAAGTTCAAGACTCTATAAAAGGAATTAAAAAGGGAAGTAAACTAAAAAGAGATACAGTTTTAGATAGGGATCTATTATTAGATGATGCTCCTAAAGAGTTAATAAAAAGAGAAGATAGAGAGTTTGAGAAAAAAGACTTAAAGAAGATTAAGTAACTTACTTTTTAAACTCTTTAGAAACTTTAGCAATAACCTCATTAAGAGGTTCAAACTCAAAGTTAAGTTGCTCTATAATCTTTTTTGAACTATAGAATGATGTATTATGAGCGGATTTAGCAGAGTTTTTAGTTAACAAAGGTTCTTTACCTGTAAGTTTTGTTAAAAGCCAATCCACTCTCCAAAATATTGAAGTAATCAGTTTGCCAACTTTTCTTGAAGGTCTTTTTTTATTCAGGTTATCAGCAATACTAAATAGAACATCTTTAAACGATTTGTTTTCTGAAACAAGAATAAAACGTTCATTTTTTATGTCAGAACCCATTAGGTTTATCATTGCTCTTACCACATCATATACTCCAACAAAACCAGTAACACCTTCTGTGTAAAACGTTAAACCACTATTTATTTGGGTAAACATTTTTCCAGAGCCCTCATTCCAAAAGCCACCACCCAGAATTACTCCAGGGTTCACAATTACTACATTTAAATCCTCTTGGCTACCTCTCCAAACTTCCATTTCAGCACCATACTTGGTAATTGCATATCCATGATTCTCATCACTATCAAGCCATTCATTTTCTTCGTTAACTGGTTTGCCATTAATAGTATTACCAACAGCAGCGATAGAGCTTACAAAACAAAACTTATCAACATTTGCATCAATAGCAAAATTAATAAGGTTAGCAGTTCCTTCAATATTCACTTGGCGCATTTTCCTATAATCCTTTGGATTGAAAGAAACTAATGCAGCGCAATGGTAAACTTGTGTAATGTTATTAAATACAGGTTCTAATGAAGGGGTATCGGTAATGTCAGCTTGTACCCATTCAATTTTTGAAAAATACTGTTGTACATTATCGGTATAAAAAGAAAAGATTTTTTTAACATGTTCACGCTTTTTTTCAGTTCTAAAAATAGCTCGAATCTTGTCGTTTTTTTGGCTTAAATGATATAATAAATGTGAGCCTACTAAACCTGTTCCTCCTGTAACTAAAATCATAAAGCGAATTTAGTTTATTTTGGTTGATAAACTTATCTTTGCTTCTTTAAAAATAGAATAAAATGACCAAGAATTTAGTAGAAGAATTACAATGGCGTGGAATGATTCACGACATTATGCCAGGAACCGAAGAACAACTTCAAAAAGAAATGACATCGGTTTATATTGGCTTTGATCCAACTGCAGATTCGTTACACATTGGTAGTTTAGTTCCAATTATTTTACTAGTTCACATTGAAAAAGCAGGGCATCAGCCAGTAGCTTTAGTAGGAGGTGCAACAGGTATGATCGGTGATCCAACAGGAAAGTCTGATGAGCGTAATTTATTAAATGAAGAAGCTTTAGCTAAAAATGTAGCAGGTTTAAAAAGAACATTAGGTCGCTTTTTAGACTTTGATAACGGAGCTAAAAACTCTCCTTTATTGGTAAACAATTACGATTGGATGAAGGATTTTTCATTTATCGAATTTGTACGAGATGTTGGTAAGAGAATCACTGTAAACTACATGATGGCAAAAGATTCTGTAAAAAAGCGTATTACAGGAGAAGCAGGTAACGGAATGAGCTTTACAGAGTTTACGTATCAATTAATTCAAGGGTATGACTTCTATCACTTATATAAAACCTTAAACTGTAAATTACAAATGGGAGGTTCTGACCAATGGGGAAACATTACCACAGGTACAGAACTAGTTCGTAGAATGACACCAGGTGAAGATGCAAAAGCATTTGCAGCTACGTGCCCATTAATTACAAAAGCTGATGGTTCAAAGTTTGGAAAATCAGAAGGAGGAAACGTTTGGTTAGATGCCGATAAAACATCAGTCTACAAATTTTACCAGTTTTGGTTAAATACTTCGGATGAAGACGCTGAAAAGTATATTAAAATATTTACATTTTTAGATAAAAATACTATTGATGCTTTAATTGCTGAGCATAAAGAAGCTCCGCATCAAAGAGTTTTACAAAAGAAGTTAGCTGAGGAAGTAACAATTTTTGTACATTCAAAAGAAGAGTTAGATAAAGCAATAGCTGCCTCAAATATTTTATTTGGAAAGTCAACAGCTGAAGATTTAAAGAATTTAGATGAGCAAACTTTTTTAGATGTGTTTGATGGGGTTCCGCAAGCTGAGGTAACGTCGGAAGACATAGCTGAAGGCCTAGACATGATTGCAGCTTTAGCTGCTAAGACAGGTTTCTTAAAATCAAATGGAGATGCAAGAAGAGCATTAAAAGAGAACTCAATATCAGTAAATAAGGAAAAAGTGGGTGAAGACTTTGTTATCACTTCAAAAGACCTTATTGCTGATAAATATGTGTTACTACAAAGAGGAAAGAAAAATTACTTTTTATTAAAGGTAGCGTAAAAGTCTTTTTAGATAAAATTAAAAGCCCTTAAAAGAAATTTCTTTTAAGGGCTTTTTGTTTGTGATATATAAACAAACGGGGGAAATCGTTATAAATTATGAGACAGCTTTTAAATCAAACGTTAAAGGACATCTTTTACAATTAATTCCTTTCTTTTGATACTTATTGCAGCATTTACTTTTAGGTTTAATACAATTGCTTGTGCATGAAGAACTACAAATAGTAGTTTTCTGTAATGTTTTAACAGAAGTTTTTGAGGTAACTTTCTTGGTTTCAGTATAAAAAACAATCATTATCTTTTCGTAAAATCCGTGCAAATATAAGTTTTTTATTTAGAATAAATTAAAATAAAAGAAAAAACCTTAATTTTTGTTATTGGTTATCAGTAGGGATAGTCGTATCTTTGTGTGAGTAAAAAATACCCCTTTCTTGTTAAAAAAACTTAGCATATATTTTTTTGTTGCACTGTACATGATAGCCATGCTACGACCGATAGCTCCTTTTGTAGAGTATGCGATAAATTATGATTATATATCAAAAGTTTTGTGTATCAACAAAGATAAACCAGAGTTAAACTGTAATGGTAAATGTCAGTTAATGATGGAGCTTGAACAACAACAAGATGATGATTTTAATTCGTTGCGAATTTCAATGGAAGAATATCCGATAGGGTTTGTAAATATCTTAGCTATAGAATTAGAAGAAAAGAAATTTACTGAAAGGAAAGCATTGTTTTCATTTAAGAAAAATTACCACTACTTACTTAACAAAAAAGTGTTTCATCCACCAATAGTTTAATTTTTTCATACAGTTTTTTGCGCTATTAACAATTCAAATGTTTTTGAATTGGAAGGTGCTATTATACAATTATGTAAAAAATTAAATTCAACTTTAATGAAAAATTTAGGATGGATGCTTTTTAGCATCTGCACAATAGCTGTGTCTGCTCAAGAACAAAAAAAAGACACGGTTAAACAAGAAACTATACAATTAAACGAAGTAATTGTAGACGGAAAAATAAAAACAAATCCTGTTCATGCTACAGTTAAAAATGATTATCAAAAAAAAGTAATTCAACCTAAAAACGTAGCAGACTTATTTTCTGAAATCAATGGGTTTTCAGTAATAAAAAGAGGAAATTATGCCATGGACCCTACATTTAGAGGTGCTGCTTATGAACAATTAAATGTTATGTACGATGGAGGTACAAAAGCTGTAAATGCTTGTCCGAATAGAATGGATCCGATTACCACACACATCATTCCAGAAGAAATTTCAAAAATTGAAATTATAAAAGGGCCTTTTACAGTGAGATATGGTGCAACTTTTGGAGGTATTGTAAACATGGTAACTGAAAACCATAGATTATTAGATAGTGGGTTTCATGGAAAATTCTCATCAGGATATGAAACAAATGGAAACTCATTTGTAAATATGTTACAGTTACAACATGTTACAAACAAGTTCGATGTAATAGGAAATGTAGGGTACCGAAATTTTGGTGATTATAAAGACGGAAACGGTATAGAGATACCATCATCATTTACCAGTACCGATTACGGGGTTAAATTAGGTTACAACCTTACCCAAAATCAACGCTTACAAGCACATTGGCGTCAATCTTTTGGTAGAGATATAAAGCATGCGGCGTTACCAATGGATACCGATTATGACAACAGTACGATTGTGTCGCTTGATTACAAAGCAATAAACATAGATGGCATATTAAAAACAATCACGACAAAAGGTTTTTATAGCTATGTAGATCATTTAATGACGAATGAAAACCGACCAAATTTCAACATGGTTTTTGCTTCGTCACCAGTGGAGTCAACTACTATCGGAGGTAAAGTAGAGTTTGAGTTAGATTTACATAAAAACTTTGATTTGTTTGTAGGAAGTGATATTAATCACATTAAAAGAGAAGGAAATCGTACACGTACTATAAAAATGATGAACGGTATGATGTTGCCAATGCCTATGGTTAAAGTAGATAAGATTTGGCAAGATGCTTATATAAATGATTTTGGTGTATTTTCTGAAGCAAAATTCAATTTAGCGGCTAAAACCGTATTAACTACAGGTATTCGTATAGATGTTGTAAATGCAAATGCAAAAGATTTAGAAGCTGATTTTGCCGCAATATATCCTGTGGTAAAAACAAATGAAACCAATGTGAGTGGTAATATTTCTGTAAAGCATGCATTTTCTAAAAAAGCAATTTTAGAAGCTGCTTTTGGTAGAGGAGTGCGTACAGCAAATATGGCTGAGCGTTATATTAATCATTTTACAATAGGATCAGATTCGTATGAATATTTGGGGAACCCTATGTTACGACCAGAAGTAAATAATCAATTTGAGTTAGGGTTGAAAGGAAAACTGGGGTTGAATAACAGCTTGCAATTACATTATCAAACATCAGCATTTTATTCAATTTTTGAAGATTATATTTCTGCAGTAGTCGATCCAACCATTCCAAGAAAGTTTATGCCGAATCAACAACCAGAATTTACAAAAGTGTTTACAAATATTGAAGATGCTAGCAAAATAGGGTTTGAAGTAGCAACTAAATTACAAATGTTTAACGATTACTATTTTCAAGCAGAAGTAGCTTATGTAAAGACAGAAAATGAAGATTTTGATGAATCGCTACCATTAAATCCTCCTTTTACGTCAAAAATTTCTGTTGGTTTAGACAAAGAAAAATATTGGGCAAAAGCACAATACAATATTGTGTCGAAACAAGAAAAAATTGCGCCTTCTTTTGGTGAAACAGTAACTGAAGGGTATCAAACTTTAGATGTTAAATTAGGGGTTAAACCTTTTAAAAAGTTTACATTAGGACTTGCTTGTTTAAATGTTTTTGATGAGAATTATACGAACCATTTAAATTTCTCATATAAAAATCAAGCAGGTTTGTCAATGACAAGAATTAACGAACCAGGAAGAAATTTTACAGCATTTTTGCAGTATAAGTTTTAGTTTTTGTGTAAGGATGTTTAATTTTGAAGACAAATCCTCAATTAACAATTAAAAAGAAGAACATGAAAAAATCAATTTTATCAATTATCGTATTTGCTGTAGCACTTGTGTTTACAAACGATGTAGAGGCTCAAAAATTTGCAAGCTTAGATAAAAGTCCAATGGATGCAGCTGCTTATCCAAGTAGTTACAGAATTTCAGATAAGAAAGTAAAAGTTGTTTATAGTCGTCCACAATTAAAGGGAAGATCTTTAGCAAAACTAGCTCCTATGGGAAAAGTTTGGAGAACAGGAGCAAACGAAGCTGCAGAAATCACATTTTATAAAGATGTAACTTTTGGAGATAAAAAAGTAAAAGCAGGAACATATACATTATTTACTATTCCTGGAGAAAGAGAATGGACTCTTATTTTAAATACAGCTAAAAATGTTTGGGGGTCTTACTTTTATAGTGAAAGTGAAGATGTAGCTAGAATTATTGCACCTACTACTAAGTCAGATGAAACAATCGAAGCTTTTTCTATTGTTTTTGAAGGAGAAGACGATACATTTAACATGTACATTGGTTGGGATAACGTTATTGTTACTGTTCCTATAAAAGGATAATTATAATTAAATATAAAAAAGAACAGGCATTTTAGATGCCTGTTTTTTTGTGGGTTATGTTGAAATTTACAAAGAAAGATAACAAAAGCTTCAACAAAATATTAAGAAAATTGGCATGGTGATTGTTTCAAAACTTCTCTGTATAAACTAAAAACTATTATGATGAAAAAAACAGTACTTGTAATTTTATGTATAATCGCATTTTCAGGAGTTAAAGCTCAACAAGTTAAATTTGGAGTTAAAGCAGGGTTAAATGTTGCTACAATCCATGGAGATAACTTAAATACCGATTCTAGATTGGGGCTTCATGTAGGGGGATTAGTAGAATTGAAATTATCAGATTCATTTTCTATTCAACCAGAAGTTTTGTACTCACAAATGGGGACAGAAAACGATGTTAATAAATTAAAAATAGATTACATTTCGTTACCAGTCATGGCTAAATACTATATTGTTGATGGTTTTTCCCTTGAGTTAGGTCCTCAAATATCATTTTTAGTAGATGATGTTTTAAAAACAAATGATGGTACAAGCTTAGATCCAGATGTAGAAAACTATGATTTGAGTGCAAACCTTGGTTTAGGTTACCAATTTAAACAAGGCTTATTTGTGCAAACACGATATAATTTAGGGCTAACAGCAATTCAAGAAAATCCTGATATTAAAAACGGTTCTTTTCAAATTTCTGTTGGATATCAGTTTTAACAATATAAAAACCTCTCTTTTGAGAGGTTTTTTATTAAGTAGTACTTTACTTTTCTAAAGAGTACTTTAGCTCAATGTCTGGATCCATTTGGTAAGTGTAAATAATTGAATTAAAGTGAAAAGGGTGCTCAATTCCCATTTCAAGAGGAATTGTTAGAGAAGACTCATTTCTTGTCAGCCAAATATCACCATAAACATGTACCAATGTATCCAATAGTAAGTAATTGTACTGTTCTATGTTTAATGATTTTACAGCTACTTTTTTATCAGGTAGTTGAGTAGGAATTATTGTGTTTACTGTATTTAATGAAATAGCTTCTCTAACATCAATAATGGTATCAATTTCTTCAGTTATGTGTTTGGAATCAGTAATAGGATTAACCGATAAACTCATTTTTATTAATACGTTTTCTGGAATTACAGCGGTATCTTTTGGTAGTTGAGGAAGCAAGTTGAATAAAATAGGAACATAGCACTCTCTATATAACAAAGCATCCAACGTTTCACTAAAGAGTATATGATACTTTTCAGGTTCAGGTATTTTGAAAGTAACAGCATCAGCAGTATAGTAGTTTGTTACATAATTAGTAAGCTCCAGTTTTTTTATAAGGTTTTTAGCATACTCTAGAGATTTATCATTAATTTCTAGTAAAGAAAATTGTATTTCTTCAGGGCTAAAAAGCGGAGCAATTAGAGTAATAAACGGAGCATAAGGTCCACAACCAGCATAAAAAATACGAATAGTCTCATTAGGGTGGTTTTGTTGTTTTTCTTTAATCGCCATTACCATAGCTTTTAAAAACTTCACAGTTCGTTTGTAATCTAGCAAACATTGTGCAGCATGATTTAATCCTAAAGCTTTTCCTTTTGAAGTTGTTATGGCGGCTAAGTGCTCTATATGATTGTCGAATCCAGTGAGCTGAGTTAATTCTTTAAAGTAAGTGTGTATTTCGTTTATTAAATTTTCAATTTCAGATTGTTCAATAGAGTCTTTAAGTAAGGTAGATATTTTTCCTTTAATATCTAAAGTCGTTATATTTTCGCTCATAAGTAGGTTAGTTGTTGAGCTCCCTAAATTAGAAAAATAGAATTAGTTAAAAAAGAAGCTAATGAAGTTATGTTAACAGTTTTAGAGACTGAAATTAAATCACTTATTACTCAAAAATAGGCAGTAAGGATCTTTTTCAGTTTTTATAACAACTCAATTAATATTTTGCGAATAACACCAAATAAAAGAATTAGTAAAAGCACATAACGTTTAATAGTCATGATGTGTAGTAACGTTAAAAGTAATTTTGATGTACATAGCACATTAGTACAATATAAAAACTCTCTTATTTCAATTTTAAACCTTACAAAGCTTAAATGCTTGTGAGGTTTTTTGTTTATTTAAGTCTTTATAAAGTATTAAAAGAACTAAACTTTTTACTTATCAACAATAACTGTAAATTTGCATCCTTTAAAACAAGCGATTACAAATGCAATACAATCATCAAGAGATAGAAAAAAAGTGGCAAAAGTACTGGGCAGATCAAGGTACATTTAAAGCTGAAAATAATTCTGATAAACCAAAATATTATGTGTTAGATATGTTTCCTTATCCATCAGGAGCAGGGTTACATGTTGGGCATCCATTAGGGTATATCGCCTCAGATATTTATGCACGTTACAAGCGTCATAAAGGGTTTAATGTATTGCATCCACAAGGATATGACTCTTTCGGGCTGCCTGCTGAACAATATGCGATTCAAACAGGGCAGCATCCAGCAATTACTACAGAAACGAATATTAAAACTTACCGTCGTCAGTTAGATAATATTGGGTTTTCGTTCGATTGGTCTCGTGAAGTTCGTACTTCAAATCCAGAATATTATAAATGGACACAGTGGATTTTTATTCAACTGTTCAATTCTTGGTACAATAAAGACACGGATAAAGCAGAAGATATTGCAACCTTAGTAGCAAAGTTTGAAGCAGAAGGAAATACGAATGTAAATGCAGTTGCTGATGAAGATATAACTATTTTTTCTGCGGAAGAATGGAAAAACTTCTCTAACAAAGAACAACAAGAAATACTATTACAATACCGTTTAACATTTTTATCTGATACTGAAGTAAACTGGTGTCCAGCACTAGGAACGGTATTAGCAAATGATGAAATTGTAAATGGAGTTTCAGAACGTGGAGGGCATCCTGTAGTTCGTAAAAAAATGACTCAATGGTCTATGCGAATTTCTGCGTATGCACAACGTTTATTAGACGGATTACAAAATATTGATTGGCCACAGCCATTAAAAGATAGCCAAACTAACTGGATTGGTCGTTCACAAGGGGCAATGGTGTCTTTTGATGTGGACGGACACGATGCTAAAATAGACGTATTCACAACACGTCCTGATACTATTTTTGGAGTGTCTTTTATGACCTTAGCTCCAGAACACGATTTAGTAGCACAAATTACTACAGCTGAACAAAAAGAAGTAGTTGAAGCTTATGTTGAAGCTACAGCAAAACGTTCTGAGCGTGATCGTATGGCTGATGTAAAAACCATTTCAGGTGTGTTTACTGGTGCGTATGCGTTGCATCCGTTTACAGGAAAACAAGTACCAATTTGGATTGGTGATTATGTATTAGCAAGTTACGGTACAGGAGCGGTGATGGCGGTACCATGTGGTGACCAACGTGATTATGATTTTGCAAAACATTTCGGATTAGAGATTCCGAATATTTTTGCAGATATAGATATTTCTGAAAAAGCAAACGATGCTAAAGATGGAATTAAATTAGCAAACTCTGATTTCTTAGATGGTTTAAATTATAAAAAAGGAATGAAAACTGTAATCTACGAATTAGAAAAACGTGGATTTGGTTACGGAAAAATAAACTATCGTTTACGTGATGCAGTATTCAGTCGTCAACGTTATTGGGGAGAACCTTTCCCTGTATATTACAAAGACGGAATGCCACAAATGATTGATGCGAAGCATTTACCAATTGTATTACCAGAAGTAGAAAAATATTTACCTACTGAAGATGGAAAACCACCATTAGGAAACGCAGAGGTTTGGGCATGGGATACAACAACAAATACTGTTGTTGAAAATAGCAAGATTGACAACGAAACTGTTTTCCCGTTAGAACTGAATACTATGCCAGGGTGGGCAGGAAGTTCTTGGTATTTTAACCGTTATATGGACTCGAATAACGAAGGAGAGTTTGTAAGTAAAGAAGCGGTTGACTATTGGAAACAAATAGATTTATATATTGGAGGTTCAGAACACGCTACAGGACACTTATTATATGCGCGTTTTTGGCAAAAATTCTTATTTGATAGAGGATTGTTACCAGTAGATGAGTTTGCTAAAAAACTAATCAACCAAGGAATGATTTTAGGAACTTCTGCTTTTGTTTATAGAGTAGAAGGCACAAATACATTTGTTTCTAAAGGGTTAATAGGAGACAAAATAGTACAACCTATTCATGCCGATGTTTCTTTAGTAAATTCTTCTGATGAGTTAGATATTGAAGCGTTTAAAAAGCATCCATTAAATGTTGATTTTAAAGATGCAGAATTCATTTTAGAAGATGGTAAATACATTGTAGGACGCGAGGTTGAAAAAATGTCAAAATCGAAATACAATGTTGTAAATCCAGATTTAATTTGTGAAGAATACGGAGCAGACAGTTTACGTTTATTCGAAATGTTCTTAGGACCGTTAGAACAAACAAAACCTTGGAAAACTTCAGGGATTTCAGGAGTATATTCTTTCCTAAAGAAATTATGGAAATTATTTACAGATGAAAATGGAATCAATGTTTCTGATGCTGAACCAACGAAAGACGAATTAAAGACCTTACATAAAACGATTAAAAAAGTAGAAGAAGATATTGAGAACTTCTCGTTCAACACATCCGTTTCTACTTTCATGATTGCAGTAAATGAGTTAACAGCGTTAAAATGTAACAAACGAGCTATTTTAGAACCATTGTTAGTGTTAATTTCTCCGTATGCACCACATATTGCAGAAGAATTATGGAGTCAGTTAGGACATGATGAGTCTATTGCAACCGTAGCTTTTCCAAAATTTGAAGAGAAGCATTTAGTTGAAAGTTCTAAGAACTATCCAGTTTCTTTCAATGGTAAAATGCGTTTTACCTTAGAGTTACCGTTAGATATGAGCAAAGACGAAATTGAAAAAACGGTCATGGCACATGAAAAAACGCAACAACAATTACAAGGAAGAGAGCCTAAAAAAGTAATTATTGTCCCAGGAAAAATTATAAATATTGTAGGGTAAGCTAACCTTATTAATATAAAAAGCCCACAAGCAATTAATTTGTTTGTGGGTTTTTATTTTTAAACTAAATTCGCGCCTTGTAAAAACAAATTAAAATTTCAACGAATGAAAAAGATTTTTAAAATTAGTTATGCGGTTTTGATGTGCCTAACTTTAGTAATGAGTAGCTGTTCTGATAGCGATAATGATCCAGCTGGAATTGCAAACACAAAATTATCAGGAAACGTATTTGGAACAAGTTTTACGGCAGAAGGAGGTAAAGCATTTATGTCTGGAAATAATGAACTTTCAGTACATATTACCAATATACAAGCAGATTGTAGTTCAGATATTTTTGATTATGAATTAGAGATTTCAACTTATGTGAAAGCAGAGTTAGGAACTTATGATAATGTGAATGTAGTTTTTAGTAAGAAAGGATCTAACCCTTTAAACTTTTTTCAAGGAGTTGCGGAGGTTGTAAGGTTTACAAATAATGAACTAACCATAAAAATAAAAGCAAATTCAAGTGCTGATAATTCAATAGAAGGATTTTTTACAGTTCCTTTTTGTGAATAATAGTTAAAAATATTGTTTAAAAGAAAGCCTTTACATGCATGTAAAGGCTTTCTTATTTTATGTGATAAAGTCAAAAACTTTTCTCAAATTTGCTTTCCAAAAAAATAAAATATGAAAAAAGTATCCCTTAACAATTCATGGATTTTTGCAATAATTCCAATTGGTATTTTCATTTTTGTAGCATTTCCACAGTTACAAAACGTGTACGAAGCGTTTCATAAAAGAGAAATTGAAGTACAGCAAAGTGTACGAGAACTAGACTCATTACAACAGCTTACAAACCCCACAAGAAAAGATTTAAATGATATAAAACGTCTTGAAATTACTGTTCCAGTTCATAAGTTAAGTATAAGTAAACAACGATATACTTACTATAAAACTGGTGGGATCTTAGCGGTATTAGCTTTTATGCTTATAGGTATGTTTGGTTCTAGTTATTGGGCAAAAAGAAAGAAAAACTCACCAACCAATAAACAAATAGAGTTTTCTTTTGGTGACTTTACAACCGATGCTATTGGGCAAAACATTTCTTGGAGTGCTGTTAAAGGCTCAGGAAGTAATTTTTTAAGTGAACGCTTACAAAAAACAGCTTTTGGTTATAAAATAACCTCTAGCTCTTATTTGAAATTTGCAGCTTGGAGTTTCCTTTTAATGGGGTTAAACTATGTGGTTTGGTCTTTTATAGAATTTTTTGAATTTTCAAAAGAACCTTTAACATTTATGCATGGAGGAAAGATGTTTTTTACTTCAGGAGGTCCTTTTTTATTAGTAGGTGCTTTCTTATTATTTTCTTTTGGAGCCAAAGCATTTTTATACTCACAAAAAAGGAAAGTATTAGTTGATGGTGAAATAATACCTTTTCAACAAGTGTATGCATTACAAGTATTGTCAAAATTTGTTGAAGGAAATAAGTCAGGAGGTTATTATTGTTATGAAGTTAATTTGGTTACTCAAAATGGAGAGCGTCATAACTTACTAAATCACGGTGATAAAGAATATTTGTTAAGCGATATGGTAAAAATAAGTAGATTTTTAAAAGTACCTGTTTGGAATAATGGAGTAGCTTAAAATAATTTATAGGTATTTGATAAACTTTTACTAATTTACACAAATACAAATCGTAAAAGCTGACATTATTTTATCCTGTAAAAAAAAATCATCCAATACATGTTACTTTTCTTCAGTAAGGGAGATACCTGAAAATGTTTGGAAAGAGCTTCAGTGTACAAATAACTTATATCTTCAGCCAGAATATTTGGAGGCTCTAGAAAAGAACAATAAACAAATACAGTTTTCTTATATTTTATTGTTTGATGAAAAGCAAGAAGCGATAGCTTTCGCTGCCATTAAGTTAGTCGATTTTTATTTAGACAGTGTTCAAAACGATTTACAATCGATTGTAGAATGGATGCGTTGTATGGGGAGGAAATTACACTTATTGTCTTCTCAAAAACCCTTTAAAATACTTACATGTGGTAATACTTTTGTAAGTGGTGAACATGGAATTTTTATAAAACCTAATCAAGATAAGAAAGAAGTAGTAATACAATTAGCTAAAGCTATTATAGCCTTTGAAAAAGAGATTTCAAAAGAAACAATAGATGCTTTTATGCTGAAAGATTTTGTGAACGAATCTCTTTTTATTACTGATGCACTACATAATGTTGGTTATAATTCTTTTAATGTGGATCCTAATATGGTATTAACATTAGACAGTAATTGGAATACTTTTGAAGATTATTTAGCGGCATTAAAAACAAAGTATAGAGTAAAAGCTAGAAAGGCTTTGAAAATGAGTACAGGTATACAAACTGAAGAGATAACAATTGAATCTTTAAAACAATTATTGCCCGAAATGGCGTTACTATATAAGAACGTATCAAATAAGGCGAGTTTTAATTTAGGGTACTTTAATATTGAAACCTACATGTGTTTAAAAGAGAACTTAAAAGATGATTATGTTATTAAGGTATATTGGTTAGGAGATAAGTTAGTTGGGTTTTTGTCAGGAATGATAAATCAAAACTCGTTAGATGCGCATTTTGTAGGGATTGATTATACAGTTAATAGGACCTATGCAATTTATCAAAGAATGTTGTATGATTATATTTCATTGGCTATTGATAGAAATATAAAAGCCATAAACTTTGGAAGAACAGCTAGTGAAATAAAAAGTTCTGTAGGAGCAGTGCCTCAAGACTTAACAATTTATTTACGACATAGAAAAAGTATTCCAAACCGTATTTTAAGTTTATTTTTGAATAGAATTCAGCCAACAGAATTTAGGTTAATTAAACCTTTTAAAATAAAAAAAGTATAAAGAATTAAATCCTCTTTATTGTATTAACAAATGAAAAACACACAAGAATTATTAAATATACTTACCCTTGACGATTTAGGTGAAGGGAACTTTAACGGAGTAAGTAGAGATATAGGAAGCCCAAATGTTTTTGGTGGTCAAGTATTAGCACAAGCTTTAAATGCTGCTTATAGAACAACACCAAAGGAACGTATTTTACATTCGTTACATTCATATTTTTTAGAAGCAGGGAATTTAGAGTTACCTATAACTTATAACGTACAAACTATCCGTGATGGAGGTAGTTTTTCTACGCGTAGAGTAACAGCACATCAAAATGATAAAACAATTTTTATTTTGTCCTGTTCATTTCATAAAAAAGAAGATGGTTATGAGCATCAAATGCCAATAAAAAAGGACTTAAAACAACCAGAAGAGTTGTTAAGTTGGACAGATATGTTAGATCAGTTTGGAGCTTTTTTACCAAAGAAAATGAAAGACTTTTTAAGTATTGAGCGTCCTATTGATTTTAAACCAGTACAAATTGTAAATCCGTTAGACCGAAAGGATTTACCACCCGTAGTTGATGTTTGGTTTAAATTAAAAGGAGAAGCATCTGATTTACCACTAGGAATTAAACAACAAATATTAACTTATATATCGGACTATAATATTTTAACAGCTTGTTTAAATCCTAATGCTAGTGTAGCCAATTTTGGAAATACACAAATGGCAAGTTTAGATCACTCCATGTGGTTTTACCGCGATTTTGATTTTAATGATTGGATGTTATTCTCTGTTGAAAGCCCTAACACTAATGGAGCAAGAGGTTTTGCTTGTGGAAATATTTATACTAGAGATGGTAAGTTAATAGCTTCAGTTGCGCAAGAAGGTTTAATGCGTCCCATGAAGAAGAAGTAATAGTTAATATAGATAAGAAATAAAAAAAGCCGAGTTAATTAACTCGGCTTTTTTTATTTGATTAAGCTTCTATTTCAGCTGTTTTTGTACTGATATGAAACTCTTCATATGTTTCTAGTAAACTCATTAATCCAGATACTAAATCTTGTGTCTCAATTAAAATACTAAAGTATAATGTAGTATTCTTTGGACTTGTTTCATCTGTTCTAATACGTTCTACTTGTTTTTCTATAGATTTAGATACATCTTTTAATAACTCTTTCTTTTCGTTAATAATATGTCCTAAATTATCAAAACTTCTATTTTCAAAAGTATCACCAATATCAGCTAATAGCTTAGAAAGCGTATTGTCAATACTTTTAAGATCTTTAATTTGTCCTTTTTTAAGGTTTTTATGGTTGTTATTAACGTGCTTGTAAGTAGCTCTAGAGATGTAGCTAATAGACTGAGCAACGTCTTGTAAATACCCTAAAATTAAAATATAGAATCTACTTGCTTGTACCGAAGTATCGTCTAAAGACTTAATAAAGTAGAATACACCGTCTTTTAAGTTATCAATTTCATCATTTAGTTTTGTAACGTGTTTATCAGTTTTACGCAATTTTACTAAATCGTGTGTAGCAAGGTCTTTTACAACGCTTGAGTATAATTTATTAATACGGTGAGCAACACCAGCAATATGATCTGAACTTTCTTCAATCACACCGTTAATGGTGATTAATTCTGCTCTCTCCATATGTACTTGTTTCTTCTCTTCTTTAGATTTTTTTCTGTGTTGTAAAGTGTTTCTTGCAATTAAAAGAGCAACCACTAATAACAATACAGGAATCATTACCATATCCCAGCTAATTAAGTAAGCTACTAAAGCTGCAGTTAAGAAAGCTGTAATCGCTGTTAAGAACCATCCACCAATAACATTAATTACACCAGCAACTCTATAAACAGCACTTTCACGTCCCCAAGCTCTATCAGCTAAAGAGGTACCCATTGCAACCATAAATGTTACATAAGTGGTAGATAATGGTAATTTCATTGAAGTTGCAATAGAAATTAAAATACCAGCAACAATTAAGTTTACAGATGCTCTTACTAAATCGAAAGCAGGCATTTCGTAAGTTTTGTCTTTAGGTAATTCAATTACAGGTTTTTGAAACTTTGAATCGATAAAGTTTAAAGTCTTTTTAGGTATAATAGCACTAATACCTAGGTTTACTCCCATAGCTGCTCTAACTACAACTCTAGATAATGGGTTCGGTTGAAATTTTTCATGTCCGTCTCCTTGGCGAGATAAATCAATACCAGTTTTAATTACATTTCTAGCTTTGCTAGAAGTCCATAAAGTGACAACCATTACTGCTCCTGCCAATAATAATAACCATACGTTAGAAGGTACTTTCTTAGCTAAAATCCCCATAGAGAATGCATCAGGTGCAACACCAGATACTTCCCAAGCTTGGTATGAGTTCCAAGCAGCAATTGGTACACCAATAAAGTTTACTAAATCGTTACCAGAAAAGGCCATTGCTAAAGAGAAGGTACCTACACCAATAATCAATTTTAAGATATTGACTTTGAAAAAATGGATTAATACTTGAGATATAGCACTCCAAAAAACAAAGCCTCCAGCAATTATAACAAGTGTGTTTCCTTCAACTAAATGTTTTATATCTTTATAAAAAGGAGTTCCTTTCATTCCTTTAACAAAGATAAAATATGTAATAGCCGTAATTGCGAAACCACCAAATAAAGCATTGATGTAACTAGCTCTTTTTTCAAAATTAAACGAATAAATTAAACGAGAAAAGAACTGTACAATTGCACCAACAGAAAAAGCAACTACTACGGAGAGTAGAATACCATTAATAATCTGAATAGCTTTTTTATGATTAATGTAGTTCCAAATGTCTGAAATTGATTGAGCTTCGTTAGCTGCAATTTTAATTAATGACACACAAACAGCTGCCCCTAATAATTCAAATACAATAGAAACTGTTGTTGAGGTAGGCATTCCTAATGAGTTAAAGATATCTAATAGTAAGATATCAGTAATCATAACAGCCATAAAAATAAACATGATGTCTTGGAACATAAACATGCTAGGGTTAAAAATCCCCTTACGTGCTACTTCCATCATACCGCTTGAGGTAACTGCTCCAAAAAACACCCCAACGCTCGCAATTATCATAATATTTCTTACTTTAATTGCTTTAGAACCAATTGCTGAATTTAAAAAGTTAACAGCATCGTTACTAACTCCCACAACCAAGTCTACAATAGCTAAAACAGCCAAAGCGACTAGCATCAAAATATATGGATCTCCCATTTTTTAGTTTTTAATTAAGTTTTGCAAATTTAGTTACACAAGAACGCTCTCATGTTATGTTTATGTTATCATTTAAAGGTGTATGTCTACCTGTAATCTATACATCAATTGATTTGTAGCTGTTGCTATATCTAAGTAACTAATATCGGTTTGTACTTTTAATTTATGACCAACAATGTACTTTGATAATCCTATTGTGTATTGATTTTCAGTTCCTTTTCCTGTAATGTTTTCGTCCAAAGAAATGTTAGTAAAACGACCAGATACTTCCCAGTCTTTGGCAAATAAATACCCTGATTGAAGGTTTAAACCACTTCCTACTTGTACAATTTCTCCAGTAAGAGTTCCATCTGAGTTTTTTGCGAAAGGATCTTCGGCGTCTCGGTATGAATATTCTCCCATAAAAGAGAATCCTTTATATTTAAACATAGCATCCATAAAAAAGGTTGATATGTTTGTTTGATAGTAACCTTCATCATTAACCATATATGTACCTTGGTTACTTCTAGTTTTTACGGCATTGTTATTAAAGTCATAACTCATACCAATAGCAAGTTTAGGTGCTTGCTCTCTTTTTAAGTCTCCACCTATATAATCTCCTTTGCCTTCAAACTTTCCAAAAGGTAAAAATTCTAGATGAGCAGTATATTGATGTCCGCCTAGGTTTCCTACAGTAACATTTCTTCCTTCACCTTGCGAAAAAGCTAAAGCTTCTCTAACAATAAACTTATCAGATAAATTAAAATGATGTCTTAACTGTATTCCCATATCTCTATCAATATTAAAACGTTTGTTTAATAAAGAACGATCTACTAATTGCATATTTGCTGAAGAAATAACACGTTCACGATTTCCAGGTAGTTTGGTTTGCCCAAACCATAATTCAAAATTTTGATGGAAGTTCCACTTTAGAACTGCATCTAAAATGTATCTTGGGGCGTTTCCTGTATGTTCTGAAGCGCCACTAATATCTCTATTAGACAATCCAAGTTCCATTTTATATTTTAATTTAGGAGAAAAAGCAAATCCTTTAAATTTTAATCGAGCTCTTCTTACTAACATTGAAGATGTTGGGTTATATAAACCATCTTTGTTAGAATCCCATTCTGCTGTTGCTAAAAATTGCATTCTAGCACCCATATTCATAGACCAAGTACTGTCTTTTCCAACTAGATTAAATATACCCTTTCCAAATTTTGGTGCGTTTGTTTGTTGTGCATGTGTGTAGAGTAACACAAACATACTTACAGACGTAAGTACTGTTTTATAGTTCATTAGATGTTGTTTATTAGTTTTTGTCGCCGCAAATAACTAACCCTTATGTTAACTTAGTGTTAATCTAATATTAAAAAACTGCCTTGTTTTCAAGGCAGTATATAGTGAGTCAAATAAATAGTCGACAAAAACTAATAAATTTATAATGACTACTCCTCTTTTAGAGGTGAATCAAAAGTATTCTCTTTTTTTAATATAAATATTAAGTACAATTTAATAAACTGTTATGTGATGTGGGGTTTTGAGTTAATAAAAAGTTACGAAGTTAAATGTAGTCGGTTATTTTTTTAGGCCCCTCAAGAACAGATCTTGTAATTTGCATAGTACCATCTTCTTTAGTTACTACATGCCACTTAATAAGAGTTATTTCATTACTCTCAATTTCTAAACCAGTTATGCATCTAGGGTGTACACAGCTACCATCATTAAAATGTGGAAGTTTGTTTTTTGATGGAAATCTGGGACGATGTGTATGTCCTGTAATAATCATTTGATTATTATTACTCTTAATCCATTCTTCTAAACGGCGTTCTACCTTTATTAATCCTTTAAAGTTTTGAGCAGGACTTGTGGGGTCTTTAATTCCATGTATTTGTAAAGGTCGCCATAAAACACGAACCAAAAACCTGCTGAATTTCCAAAAAGTATAATTAAACCAATCTGCTTGATGACCGTGGAGTAAGAAAATAGATTTACCATTTTCTTGTACCAGTTTAATTGCTTCAGAAAAAGAAGCATTTGGCATTAACTCTTTTTTCTTTCCGTCAATAGTGTCGTAATAAGAATTAAAGTTTTTAGCAACATTTTTAGGCTTTCGATAATTCATATCATGGTTTCCCCAGATAAAATATAACCTGTTTTGTTGGTGAAACTTTTGAAGTAATAGGTAAATGTATTTATTAGCATTGAAAATGTTTACAAATTTATTTTCCCAAAGCTCATCACCATCTCCTAACTCTATATAGGTGAATTCTTTTTGTAAATATTGGGATAAAGCATAGTGATATATTTTTCTATTACGAGCAAAGTCATCAGCAAAACTGTTGTCACCTCTATGGCAATCAGAAAATAAAATATATTTAGAACTCTCATTTAAAGGTAGCTCCTTTGCTCTTTTAAAAGCTCTGTTTATTCTATGATTTGAAGACATTGGTAGTAGAAGTTTATGCGCATATAAAGGTGCAAAAAAATGAAATATACAACAAAATTTATTGAGTGTTAAAAAGGTAAGCTATTAAGTTAAGTTTATGATTAAATAAGAAGGTGAAAAATATTTTAGTTCTATGATGTTAATTTTTAATAACTTACAAGAAAATTTATAATTAATATTAATACCCTTCAAAAATGAAAAAAAAGTATTTACTACTTTCGTTACTATTGCTGTGCCTTAGTTTTTCTAATGTTTACAGCCAAGAAAAAATGTTTTATGGTACTATTGAAACCAAAGACGCCTTAAAACTACAAAAAGTTGCTCCTACCGATATTAAGATTCTTTCCTCCACAAATGGCTTTAGTGCTGTAAAGTTAAGTCATCATGCAGCTGAAAAATTACATCATATGATTTTAACTCATGGTCCCGGGTTTATTTATGAATCTTCTGAAAATGAAGCTTTACAAACCATTCAGAAACTTCAAAGTAAAAAAACTCATCAGCAGAGAGCATCGTATACTATTAGTGAAGATCAACTTGTAAATCAAAGCATAGGTTTGGTGAATAATACAAATATTGCTAATCATATTGTAGAGCTTGAAAATTACGGTACTAGATATCATACAACTCAAAAAGCTACGCAAGCTGTTCAAGATTTAAAACAAAAATGGGAAACAATGGCTAGTGGTAGGTCTGACGTTAGTGTTAGAATAGTTAACCATAGTAGTACTATAATGCCTTCTGTAGTTATGACAATTCAAGGAAGTGATCTTCCAAATGAATACGTAATAATAGGAGGTCATATCGATTCTGTTAGTCCAGAAAGAGAAACAAATGCACCTGGTGCTGATGACAATGCTTCTGGTATTGCTACAATTACAGAAATGGCTAGAGTACTCTTTCAAATGGATTTTCAGCCAAAACGAACTATTGAGTTTATGGCATTTGCTGCTGAAGAAGTTGGTTTAAGAGGCTCAAAAGAGATTGCACAAGATTATAAAAATAGAAATGTTAATGTGTTATCATACGTGCAATTTGATATGACAAATTATAAAGGATCACCTAAAGATGTCTACATTTCTGATGATAGTTATAACAGCAGTACTCTTAATGCTTTTTTAGCAAGTCTTATGGATCATTATAATGCTTCAGGAAGTCATCAATTTACTTACGATTATACACGATGTAACTATGGTTGTTCTGATCATTATAGTTGGGCACAACAAGGATACGATGCAGCTTTCCCTTTTGAAGCATCATTTAATGGTTCAAGTCCTTATATTCATACTGTAAATGATACATCTGACCGATTTCCAACTGCTAATGCTACGCATGCGGCAAAATTTGCTAAACTTGGTTTAGAGTATTTAATTGAGGTAGCTAAAAGTAAAGGAAGCGTTAGTGTACCAACTTATTGCGATTCAAAAGGAAATAATGTGAATGATGAATATATTCAGAATGTAACACTTGGGTCAATTAATAATAATTCAGGAGCAACAAATGGATATGAAGATTTTACTAATGTTTCTACTGATATAGAGCAAGGAAGCTCCAATACAATAACTGTTACACCTAAATGGACAGGAACGGTTTATAAAGAAGGATATGCTGTTTGGATTGATTATAATCAGGATTCTGATTTTGAAGATAACGGAGAGCAAGTGTGGGTTAAAGGTGCTTCTACTGATAATTCAGTTAGTGGTAGCTTTACTGTACCTAATACTGCAAAATTAGGAGTAACAAGAATGAGAGTGTCTATGCGATACAATAATACTCCTTCTTCTTGTGGTTCATTTGATTATGGAGAGGTTGAAGATTATACTCTAAATATTATTGAAGGAGATGGAGGTACTAGCACAGATATTTGTGATGGTGTACCTCAATATGATTCTTCTCAAAACTATCAGGTTGGTGATAGAGTTGTTTATTTTAATGTTTTGTATGAGAGAACTTCAAGTGGATGGAATAATATTGGAAACTGTGGTGGTGCTAAAACCGATAATTTAAATGTAAGGCAAGTTTTAGTAAATGATAAAGATGTAATTATTTTTTCTCCGAACCCTGTTGAAAACAACTCAATCACTTTGCAGATAAATAACGAGTTGTGGAAAAATAAAGAAGTTGCTATTTATAATGTAAATGGAAGGTTGTTGAAAAAAATAAAAATGAGCTCTAGAAGTAATAATGTAGATGTTTCAAAATTATCAGTAGGAATTTATTTTGTGTCTTTAGATGATACAGGAAAAACGTATACTAAACAATTAGTTAAAAAGTAATTTTAAACATAGAATAAAAAAGCCCAAGGTTTAAACCTTGGGCTTTTATTATTATAGAAAAAGTAGTTTATTTTTCAGCTAAAACTTTAAGGTCATCTATCATGTATGACCCATCAAGGTTAGTGTTGTTACCTGAAGAGACAGATTTAAATGCAACATATAATGTGCCTGTGTAAGAAGAAAGGTCAATTAACCCAGAATCTTGAAATTGATACCAACTAGAGTTTTTAGTAGGTAATGTAGCATTTACTTTTGTCCAAGTAGCAGCAATCACATTGGTTCCATCAAAGTCAGTTGAAACATAAACTTCTAATGTGTTATCATCAGAGTTATCAACGTGATGTTGAGCAGCTTTAAATGATAAAAACTCATTGTCTTTAGAATCCATGTCGATACCTGGAGAAACTAACCATCCAATGTTTGAGTCTTCACCAGTTCTATAGCCACTAAACTCTGTATAACCATTTCCGCTAAATACTTGTTCAGTCCAAAGTTCAGATCCTTCTTTGGCAAAGTTAGTCCACCCTGTAAAGTCTAAATTTGTATTATCTACAGCTGTTTGAAAGTCTTCTTCAAAAACAGCTTCAAAATTGTTAATATCTAAAAGAGTACATTTTTCTCTATTCATATCAACATCTTCAACTGAGTTTAAAGCTAAGCGTAATTGTCTATCGTAGTTTTTAGTAACGATAGCTTTTATAGAGCCACCTCCTGTTGGTAATAAAGCACCACCAAAGTTAGCAAAAGAACTAGTTGATAAAGTAAACTCACCAAAATCGAAGCCTTCACAACTCTTCATTAATCTATCTGTGTCGAAATCTCTTGTAGGGTCAAAGTAAGTATTACCAGCTAAACTTTCGTCGAAATAAGCATTTTCTACTTTAACAAGCATTCCTAAATGTTGTTCTCCTATAGTGGAAAATTTAACTGTTAAAGGAATGATTTCTTCAGAATTATTAGATCTTAAAATATGATTGAACTTTTTAATTTGATTTTCAGAAATGGCCTCTAACTCTGTACCGCCATCTTCAACAAACCCGCCGATAGTTACATCTTTGTCTCCAGATCGAGTTTCTCCAATGTATAATCCTTTTAATCTAATGTATACTTCTCTACCAATATTGAATTGGTTGTGAGAATTAGTTTGGTTTAAAACAACTTTTATACCTGCGGTTGCATTTTCAGGAGCATCCTGCATGTAAAATTCTCTAAAAAAATTACCAGAGGCATCAGAAGAAGTAACATAACCTTTCACTACTAAATTTTGAGTTACTAGTTTTGCTTCTCTTGAAGTAAAAAAATCTTCTTTTATTTGACTAATTGTTCTTAGAGTTAAATCTCCGTTGTTAATGCTATCTAAAACAGCATTTAAAGCATTGTTTTCTTCATTTCCTATTACATTAGGAAGAGTATAGTCATTATTATCTACACATGAAGTGAACCCTATACCAGTAGTTACTACTAACGTAAGAATTAAGTTTTTTAAAAATTTCATAATAAGTGTTGTTTTAATTTAAAATCTGAAATAAACATTTAGGAAGTAGGTTGTACCTCTACCAAACCAATATTTATTGCCAAATAATCTTTTTTCTCTTTGTGATTCTTCTAATAATTGATTGTAATCTGCCCGTCTACTTTGTTCATAGCCTCCAGATTTATACTCTTTTCCGAAAATATTGTTGATACTAGCAAATGTACCGATATAATAATCGCCTATTTTCCATGACTTACCTCCAAGAGCATTCACCACTAAATAGCTATCAAACTCTTCTTGTCTTAGTAATTCTTTTGCTACTGAAGGGTCATAATTATTGAAAGGTAGGCCATCAGAATCTTTATAGAACGAATCACTTCTAGTAATAGGGCTAATGTCTATAAAAGCGTCATCTAGATAGTTAGCCGTGGCTCCAATGAACCAATAGTCAGGATCTCTATATTCAAATCCTAAAGAATAAGCTTTTTGAGGCCCAGTAGCAACTCTATAGTTTTTTAAGTATGTAGTACCTAAATTACGAATCCCTAAAGCGTTGTTGTCTGTAATAAAATCTTCAGAAGAGACATATACATTAGGGTTATTGTCATAAGTGTATTGACCAAAATTAGCAGCTCCTTTTAGTTTTATTGTAGGTGTAACTTGAGCCTCAATACCTAATTCAGCACCAAAATGTTTCTTATTAATTCCTGTAGTAACTTCTTGCACAAAAGCTTCAGCAAATGCTGTTTGTAAAAAGAAGAAGCCTATATCCGTTGCATCTTCAATCTTTGTATAGTAACCTGTAAGTTTAGCTTGAATGATTGGGTTTCTGAAAATATAGCTAGCATCAGCAGATAATATTTTTTCACTATCCAAACCGATAACAATTGCATTGTTTTCTCTAGCATTTGAAAAAGTATTTCTAATAGATGGGGCTTTAGTTATATAACCAGCATTAAAATCGAATAAATGACGTCCAGTAATTTTGTAAGTTAAACCTGCTTTAGCTCCAAAGTTTGTAAATTCTTGTTCTGGTGATTTTCCAAAAGAGTTATTTGCAAATCTTCCATTTTGATAGAGACCATTTCTTTGGTGAGAGGTCATAGAAATATCTCCAGCTACATAAAAGTCTACTTTGTTATATTTAAATTGAGCTTGTAAGAATGCGTTGTATATTTCAGAGTTTAATTTGTAATTGTATTTGAATTTATCTCCGTTTTCTACTACCCTATTAGGGTTTAATAAATCGTTTTGTCTTGAGTCGGTTCCAATACTTCCAAAACGATTAATATCTAAATAGCCATTACCTCCTAATTGATCTATAACAACAGCAAAATTATTTGACTCTAATTTACTATATTGTAGTTTAGTATTTAGAGTGATATTTTCATTAATTTCTGTATTTAAGATGGAATTAATTGTTAATTGCTTGTCGTCATTTCTGTCTTCGTATAAAACATAAGGAGCATTTCCTTTGTTACTATTTTTATTGTCACGAATTATTTGATCCCAATTTAACTGTCCACCGTTTATGAAGTTTTGTTCATATTCGTAGGCTTGTTGTAAATTATTTCTGTCTAACCAATAACTAGGAAGGTTTTGGTAGTAAACAGGGCTAGGGTTGTTTCCTCCATTATAATCTATTCTACTATTTCCTATTTCGCCGAATTGATACGATACATTCGTGTTTAATGAAGTGTTATTAGAGATGTCCCAATAGTGATTAAGCATTATAATTGGTTCGTAAACTCTTTTAACTCTAGAGTTTCTCATTTTACCATTTTGATACCCCCAGTATTCATTGTATTTAATTCCTTTTAAGTCATATGCTTCTTGTGTATGTGCGGCTGATTTTCCTCTTTCGTTTTCGGCAGCAATTACAGTTAAGTTTAAGCTGTGAGCATCACTAATTTGTTTTTCAAGTGAAAGAAAGATTGAGTTAGCATCATAAAAAGTACCATCTACATATCCTTCATTACCAGCTCTTCTACTACCAGAAACAGTTATTGCCCAACCATTAGCTAACAAGCCAGAAGAGTATGTTGCCATTAAACGGTGATTGTAACTTCTATTAGAAGAAGCATAAGAAATACGGCCTCCTTCACTGTATTCAGAAGCTCTTGTATTAATGTTTGTAGATCCTAAAACACCACCAAATGTGTAATTTGAGGGAGCTAAACCATTACTAAATTCTTGGTTACGTAATACATCGTTTAATCCACCCCAGTTACTCCATTGAGGTCTTCCGTTGTACAACTTATTCATTTCAATACCATTAAGCAAAACTTCACCGTTTTCAGAATCTAAACCACGAACTCTGTAAAAAGAACCACTCCATTCAAAAGCTGCTGTACGTAAGTATATATCTCTAGAAGCTTGTAACAGTCCAGAAATGTTATCAGCAGCACTTGTATCACCGCTTAATTCATCGTCAGTGATAGTGATGGTACTTAAATCTTGATCTTCAGATAAATCTTCATACATAAAGATTGTACCTAAATCTACTGTTTTTCCAGATAGTTCAACTGGAAAGTTTTGGGTTTCATACCCATTTAAAGATACCGTTACAATTTGTCTTCCGTTTGGTAAACCATTTAGTGTAAAAGCACCACTAGTATCTGTAGTACCAGAGATGTTAGCTTCTTTTACACTTACAGAAACACCTTGCATAGGATTTTCAGAATCGCCGTTTATTACGATCCCCTTTACAATATTCTGCGCATTCAAGCCAAATAAACCTGAAAAAAGCAATAACATTGTTATCGTAAAATTTCTCATAAATGATTGTTTATAAAATATTTGAATATATTAATCCCTGTGACCGATAATTACGGCAAAAGGGAGGCAAAACTACGAAAATTTCAATTATGTTAATGTTAAGTTAATATTATGAATGGTGACATTGTATTAATTATGAGTTTTGGCTCGAAAATTGTTTTATTTTTGCCACCTAAAATTTATAAAATGAGAAATATAACTACTCTTTTAGTTTTTATTTTTATTGGATTCTCTTCATATGCACAACAAGGAGCAAAAAAATATAAAATAAGAACTGTTGGTTTTTATAATTTAGAAAACCTTTTTGATACAAAGAATGATCCTGAAAAGAATGATGAAGCAAGTCCGATAATGGAAATGAAAGGGGATAAAGAAGAAGTTTATTTAGATAAAATTGATAAATTGGGAGAAGTTATCTTTCAATTAGGAGCGGAAAAAGCTAAGACTAGTCCGGCAATTTTAGGAGTTGCTGAGGTTGAGAATAAAAAAGTTTTAGAAGATTTAGTAGCGTCAGAAAGGTTAAAAAAGAAGCGATATAGTATTATCCATTTTGATTCTCCAGACAAAAGAGGAATTGATGTAGGGTTGCTGTACCAACCACGTTATTTCAAGCCGATCCATTTTGAGGCATTCAACCCTAATATTTATGATGAAAACAGAAAAGTTTATACACGTGATATTTTATTAGTCTCAGGTTATTTAGATGATGAATTAATACACGTTATTGTAAATCACTGGCCATCTCGAAGAGGGGGGGAAGCAAAAAGTAGACCATTGCGTGAAAAAGCAGCTTACAAAGTGAAGCAAATTATAGAAAAAATTAAGCTGAACGATCCGAATCCGAAAGTGTTAATTATGGGGGACTTTAACGATGATCCTATCAACTCTAGCTTTAAAACTGTTTTGCAAACTAAAAGTAAGAAGAAGAATGTAAAAGAAGGTGATATTTATAATCCATATGAAGATATGTTTCGTCGTGGATTTAATACACTTGGATACAGAGATAATATCAACCTGTTTGATCAAATTATGTTCACCTCTCCTTTATTAGACAATGGAAAAAAAGACTTTTTAACATACAAAATGTTTAAGTCAGGAATTTTTAATAAGCGTTTTTTAACCCAAAAGAGTGGACGTTATAAAGGGTACCCTTTCAGAAGCTTTTCTTATGGAAGGTATACAGGAGGGTATAGTGATCATTACCCAGTATATATGTACTTGATTAAAGAAGATAAATAACTAAAAAGGCTTGCAAATTTTGCAAGCCTTTTTAGTTTTTACATATGTCATTTAAATAATTATTCATTCTTAGCTGAAACAAAGTCCCTTTTAAAAGATCGTCTATTTGCCACAGTTCAACTAATGATACAGCCATACTTACTTTATTTGAGGGGGTTTGAAGTAGAATGGATCTACAATCTCTACCTTTACTACAAGTGGCGCAATTTTTTTGAAGCTTAGAATCAGTTACTTTGTCTAAAAATAACTCTATTTCTTGCTCAGTTAAATGAAAGCCTGTGTCTCTAAATATTAATTGAACTAAGTTTGAATCGTTTTCTTTCCAATGAAAAGAAATACCTATGTTGTTGTCGTATATTTTAGTAATTCCGTCCATAACTATATTTATTTCGATAACAAATATATGAGTTTATTTGGAATTATTCTAAATAAAAAAACAGAGGCTTTTGCTACTTTAAATCTTTTAACATTAGTTGAATTGAAGTATAACCATTCCATGTGTTTTCATCTAACGTGTAGGCAATATCAAAATCATTCTGTGTTGAAGTTATTTTATCACCCAAACCAAATCCAATAGCATTGTATGTTTTTTGATCTGAACCATAGATAAGATTTAACTTTAAATGACTAGAATCAGCACCAACTTGTTTTCCATAACCATTGTCTCTCACAGCTGTAGTGGTAAAAATAGGCTTCATATTTAGTGGGCCAAAAGGTGCCATTTGTTGAATAATACGGAAGAATTTTGGAGTAATTTCTGACAGGTCTATCTCAGTATCAATAGTAATTTCAGGTGTTAATAAGCTTTTTTCGATAGTAGCGGAAACAACTTCTTCGAATTTATTTTTAAAATTCTCATATTGTTCGGGTAAGAGCGTTAAACCTGCAGCATATTTATGTCCTCCAAATTGTTCTATAAACTCAGAACATGCTTCTAAAGCATTATACACATCAAATCCTTTTACTGAACGAGCAGAAGCAGCTAATTTTTCTCCACTTTTTGTAAATACCAAAGTAGGTCTGTAGTAGGTTTCTGTTAAACGAGAGGCTACTATACCAATTACTCCTTTGTGCCAACTTTCATCAAAAACAACTGTGGTGTAATTTTCTTGTTCGTTGTTATTTTCAATTTGTAATAAAGCTTCTTGGGTAATTGCTCTATCCAATTCTTTTCTATCTGAATTAAATTTTTCTATTGCTGAAGCAAATTCAATTGCCGAGTCAAAATCCATTTCAGTTAACAATTCAACAGCATAATTTCCATGTTTCATACGTCCCGCAGCATTTATTCGTGGAGCGATTATGAAAACGACATCAGTAATAGTGAGTTCTTTTTTTTGTAATTGATGAATAATAGCTTTGATACCATTACGAGGTTGTGAATTAATAACTTGTAATCCGTGATAAGCTAATACTCTATTTTCACCAGTCATTGGAACAATATCAGCTGCAATTGCTGTAGCTACTAAATCTAAATACGGAACTAAATCTTCAATAGTTTGATTTCTTTTTGAAGCTAATGCTTGAATCAATTTAAAACCAACGCCACAGCCACACAATTCATCATATGGATAGTTACAATCTATTTGCTTAGGATTTAAAACAGCAACTGCTTTAGGAATTTCACTTCCAGGTTTGTGATGGTCACAAATAATAAAATCGATTTTTTTTTCAGTAGCGTAGGTAACTTTATCAATGGCTTTAATACCGCAGTCTAAAGCTATGATGAGAGAAAACCCATTGTCTTCAGCAAAATCAATTCCTTGAAAAGAAACACCATATCCTTCTTCATAACGATCAGGAATATAGGTTGCAATATTAGGATGAATTGTTTTTAAGTAAGAAGACATCAAAGAAACAGCTGTAGTTCCGTCGACATCGTAATCGCCAAAAACTAAAATGTTTTCGTTGTTTGCAATAGCTGTTTCAATGCGTTGTACTGCGATTTCCATATCCTTCATTAAAAAAGGATTGTGTAAATCACTCAACGAAGGGCGAAAGAAATGTTTAGCTTCATCAAATGTTTCAATACCACGTTGTACCAAAATTTTAGCCAAGGTTGTATCGATAGATAATTCTTTAGCTAATTGTTTTACTTTAATGGTGTCTGGTTGCGGTTTTAATGTCCAGCGCATAGCAATTTTATCAAAAATAAATTAGTTGTTATGTAAATGAATGGCTGTAGTTACATCAGCAAATTTTCTAAACATTTCCATAACACCACAATATTTTTCTATTGATAAATCTACTGCTTTATTAATTTTTTTCTCGTCTAAATCACTCCCGTAAAAATGGTAATCAACTAAAACCTTATGATAGTATTTTGGGTGTTCTTCGGTCAATTCACCAGTAACAACAATTTTAAAATCATCAATTTTAACACGCATTTTTTCTAACATAGGAACAATGTCTAAACCTGAACAACCAGCTAAGGAAGAAAGCATCATAGCTTTAGGTCGTAAACCAGTATTATTTCCTCCATGTTCTTCAGAAGTATCAATTACTATTGAATGACCACTTGGGTTATCACTTTCAAATTGCATGTTTTCTTTCCAAACGGTTGTAACTGTGTTTGTTGCCATATCTTGATAATTTTTTGTTTATTGCGTAAGTAAGTCAATGTAAATTTCGACTTAATACATTTAAATAGTAACACAAACTTACAGTAAAAAGTTAGTATTAAAAACTTAAAAAATAAATCTATGCCTTTAGTAACTCCTTTAGATCCAAACCACGATGTTGAAACCAAACAACTATCCGATTTTTATAATGAAACATTAGGTTTTTGCCCTAATTCAGTGTTAACTATGCAACGAAGACCAGAAATTTCCAAAGCTTTTATCAATTTAAATAAAGCAGTTATGGCAAACCATGGTCGTGTAACATCTGCTTTAAAACGTATGATTGCTTGGGTAAGTAGTAATGCTACGGGTTGTCGTTATTGTCAAGCGCATGCAATTCGTGCAGCAGAACGTTATGGCGCAGAACAAGAACAACTAGATAATATTTGGGAATATAAAACACATCCTGCCTTTTCTGATGCTGAACGTGCTGCGTTAGATTTTTCATTGGCAGCTTCTATGGTTCCGAATATGGTGGATGAAAAAATTAAAGAAGAATTATATAAATACTGGGAAGAAGGGGAAATTGTTGAAATGTTAGGCGTAATTTCTCTCTTTGGATATTTAAATAGATGGAATGATTCTATGGGAACAAGTATAGAAGGTGGTGCAGTGGAAAGTGGAGAACAATATTTAGGAAAACATGGTTGGAATAAAGGAAAGCATGTATAAATGAAATTAGCAAAAATAAAAAAGCTCGCAATTGCGAGCTTTTTTATTAAGTATTTAATAGATTATTTTTTTAATAAATCTCTAATCTCTGCCAATAACTCTTCTTGGCTAGGTCCCTTTGGAGCTTCTGGTGCAGGTTCTTCTTTTTTCTTCATAGCATTTACAGCTTTTACAACCATAAACATTACAAAAGCTACAATAATAAAGTCGATAACATTGGTTAAAAACTCACCATACATTATAGCAACTTCTCCTGTTATTTTACCAGCCTCATCAGCTACACCTTCTTTAAGAATGTATTTTACGTCTTTAAAATCAGCCTTGAAAATAAGTCCAATTAAAGGAGAAACAATTCCTCCAGTAAAAGAAGTTACTACTTGTTTAAAAGCAGCACCCATTACAAAACCTACTGCAATGTCTACTAAATTTCCTTTCATTGCAAAGTCTTTAAACTCTTTGAGCATTCCCATATTTTTGAATTTTAAATAGTTAATTGAATTGAAAAGTATAAAAAAATTAACTTTTCACCAATCTTTTTATACGTTGAGATAAGGCAGTAAGTATTTCGTATGAAATAGTTTCACATTTATGAGCCATATATTCTACATGTTGTTGATGATTGAAAATAATAACTTCGTCACCTTCTTTACAATCAATTTTAGTAACATCTACCATAATCATATCCATACACACATTTCCAATGATAGGTGCTGGTTGGTTGTTAATGAAAACGAATCCATTTTTATTTCCTAGTTTTCTTGAAATACCATCGGCATGTCCTATAGGAATTGTTGCACTTCGTGTAGGTTGACTAGCTACAAAAGCTCTATTGTATCCAACTGTTTCACCTGGTTGAACTATATTGATTTGAGAAATTATAGACTTAAGCGTGTGTGTGTTTTTAAGTTGAGCGGTTTCTTGTTCATTATTTCCAAAACCATATAAACCTATTCCTAGGCGTACCATATCAAATTGAGCTTGTGGGTAATAGATAATTCCTGATGTATTCAAGATGTGTATCATAGGTTGATATCCTAGGTGCTCATAAACTTGTTTTACTATATAAGCAAAGTTGTTGATTTGTCCAATAGTAAACTCTTGCTCACGAGGGTCTTCACTAGCGGCTAAATGAGAAAATATAGACTCAACTTTTACGTTATTTGATTTTTTTAGCTCTGCTACAATGGTAGGAACATCAGTATGCCAAAACCCTAATCGATTTAATCCTGTATTAAATTTTAAATGTATAGGGTAGTTCATTAAAGGTTCTTCATCAGCAAGTTTTAAAAAAGCATCAAATATTTTGAAACTATACAAACTAGGTTCAAGTCGATATTTTACAATATCTTTTAAGTTTTGAATTTGTGGATTTAGAACTAAAATAGGAGTTGAAATTCCAGCTTCGCGCAAAGCTATTCCTTCACTTGAATAAGCAACAGCAAAATAATCAACATGATCTTGTACGATTTTGGCAACCTCTGTAGACTCACTTCCGTAACCAAAAGCTTTAACAACAACTAATATTTTTGTTGTAGGCTGTAGCTTCTGTTTAAAATAGGCTAAGTTGTGTAGTGCAGCTTTAGCATCAATTTCTAATACGGTTACGTGATTACTGTTCATTATTACGTTCTTTTTTATTATGCATTTCGTGTTCCTTCATAGCCTTATAATAAGCAGCTCTACTTAGTGGTTCGTATTCTTGAGTTTCGCCTAAAAGCACTAAGTCATCACTTTGAGCTTTTCTATAACTATAGTGGGCTAAATTTCCTGTACGTGTACATACAGCATGAACTTTAGTAACATATTCTGCGGTAGCCATTAATGCAGGCATAGGTCCAAATGGCTTTCCTTTAAAATCCATATCTAAACCAGCTACTATAACACGAATTCCTCTATTGGCTAAATCGTTACAGACAGCTACGATTTCGTCGTCAAAAAACTGTGCTTCGTCTATTCCAATAACATCAACATTATTAGCTAATAGTCTAATATTTGAAGATGCAGGAACAGGTGTAGAACGAATTCTATTTTCATTATGAGATACTACTTCCTCATCATCGTACCTTGTGTCAACAGAAGGTTTAAAAATCTCAACACGTTGTTTAGCAAACTGCGCACGTTTAAGTCTACGAATTAATTCTTCGGTTTTCCCCGAAAACATTGAGCCACAAATTACCTCAATCCAACCAAATTGTTCTGTATGATTTACTGTATTTTCAAGAAACATTTTGTAATTTTAAGCTCTAAATTATTGATTTTTGTATTACTTTCGAATGAGGAACAAATTTATTAAAATTTAACAGCAAAAATTAAATTCAAACAACAACTTATGCACAAAAAACTAGCATCGGATTTAACCAGTTTAGCACACAGTATCTTACAGATGAAAAATAGAGAAGATGTGTTTGAGTTAAAACAAAAAGCATATGAGGTTTACGAAAAACTTTCGGTTTTAGCGTATGTAGAAGAATATATAAATAACACTCCAAATCCAACAAAAACCAAAGAAGAGCTGTTAAAAGAAGTTTTACTTGCTGAAGAAAAAAAGCAGGCAGAAACGATGGAAGAAATTTTACCTAAAGTAGAAGAGGTAAGTGTAGAGGAAGAGGTTATAGGTGATTTAGGTGCTGATATAGAAAAGACGGAACAACCAATTCAATCAATTCAAGAAGAGGAAAAAGTAGAAAAGTCTGTAGAAGAAAAGGTGCAAAAGGAAGAACCTTTAGAAGATAGGAAAGTACATCGCTTAGAAGAAGACTTAAAAGAAAAGTTTGAGCAAGAAGCAGATGAAATAGCTGAAAAAGTAATAGAAGGAATTAATGAAGAAATAATTACTAATGAAATTATTGAGCAGCCTTTTGATGAGTTAGAAGAACTGTTACATGGAGATGCTGACGATGTAAAAAATGATGTAAAAGATGTTGGAGAAAGAAAAACTCCAACTTTAGAAGATGAGTTACAAGATACCATTTCGGTTGATGTTATGACAGACTTATTCACTAAAGCAACACCTAAGAAATCATTAAATGACCATTTTCAAACTACAATTCAAATTGATTTGAATGACAGGATTGCTTTTGTTAAACATTTGTTTAATGGAGATCAAAACGATTTTAACAGAGTAGTATCTCAACTAAATACTATTAAAACAGAAAAAGAAGCAAAAAAGTTTATCAATAAAATGATAAAACCAGATTATGACTGGTCGGAAAAAGAAGAATATGAAAATAGGTTGTTGGAAATCATTGAAAGAAGGTTTGCTTAGATGAATTCTAATCTTATAGTCATACATACTCACTTTCATAAACGAAGAACAGGTGTTACAAGAAGTATTGAAAATATACTTCCTGAATTAAAGAGGTTGTGTACGACTTATTTGTATGGGTATGGCATAGAAGGAGAAAAAATTACAGTTTCTCAGTTAAAAAAGTTACTGTTTTCCAAAGAAAATATAGTCGTTCATTGTCATCGTAACAATGAAATTTTAAAAATGCTATGGTATAGAACTTTAGGAGCAAAATTCAAACTAGTAGCTACAAGACATGCAGAAACAGAACCGTCTGGTTTTACTAAGTTTTTACTTAAGAAATCAGATGAGATTGTTACGTTAACAAATTCAATGCATAAGAGTTTAGGGATATCTAACGTAAAGGTACCGCATGGTGTAGATACAAACCTTTTTATTCCTAATCCAGAAAAAAAGTTAAGTAACATTGCTCAAAAGAATATTATCCTTTGTGCAGGAAGAGTAAGAAAGGCGAAAGGACAAATAGTATTATTGGAAGCAGTAGCACCCGAATTACAAAAAAATAAAGACTGGGCATTGGTTGTTGTAGGGAAAGTAGATAAACCACCATTTTTAGAAGAATTAAAAGCTATAGCAAAAAAAAATAAAGTAGAAAATCAGGTTTATTTTATTGATGAAACTCTAGATATTGTTTCTTATTATCAAGCAGCTAAAATTTCGGTAGTACCATCTTTTACAGAAGGGTTTTCTTTAGTTTGTGCTGAAGCAATGGCATGCGGAAATACAGTAGTAGCAACAAAAAATGTTGGAGTACATTCTGAACTAATAACAAATTTAAAGTCAGGGTACTTGTTTACTTCAGGAAATACAGCAGAACTTCAAGAAATAATTACAAACCTAATAAATGATAAGCTTCCTAGTTTAGGAAGTAGTGCTAGAAAAGAAATTGAAGAAAATTGGAGTGCTCGAAAAGAAGCTGAAGGTTTGGTTGAAGTGTACAAAGAAATCAATAAAAAACCTTAGCAATTAAGTATTTTACCTGAAAAAAGATCAAACTTTTTAATTCAATAAACAATAGCTCCGTAGTTATTAAATGACTTTAAAGGAGTGCTTTTAGATATAGGGGGAAAACCCCTTTTTCTTTTTAGTGTCTGTAAGTGAAGTTGTTAAATAAGTGTTAATTGATTAACTTTGCTCTCCTAACTCATCTTTCTTACATGAGTTTTTGTAACCTCTCAACAAAAAATCCCTTTTAACCTCTTTATATTGTAACCTCTCTTAAAACGAAAGATTAATACTTTTAGTTATTTAACAACCTCTTTAATAGATGTTTTACAGCTGATTTACTTCTTATGTCAGCTAGATGTGTAACCCCTTTAATAACATAAAATTAAAGAATAATACCATGTAAAATATTACAATATGTTGCTTAATGATACAGAACCTGCCTGTAAAAGGAGAGGGTTAAAAACGTTAAAAAACTGCATTGATGAAGGTTTTAAAAGGTGCCTATATAGTATGACGGGTTTTCTTGTCGTGCTTTTTTTGTTTTCAACAAATGCAGTGAATGCACAATTAGTAAATACAGAAACAACGGTTCAGGCCAACTTTGGTGTTGATGCTGATGTGTATTCAGGAATAGTATCCTTTCCAAATGGAGCAGTCTTCCCATTTGGAACAGACGATTGGTTTTTAGGAGACTCAGGAAAAGGGGTGATAGACGAAACACCAACAGCAGTTACAGCAAATCTATTAGTAGACGATAATGCTTCTGCAGAAATAAGAATGAGTGTTCCTATTTACACAGTTGTAGATGGAAGGTTGTGGATAGATGCTGTATTTATCAGGGATCAGAATGCTCAAGGTAATAATACAGATTCAAATGTATTTACAGGAGGGTCAGATAAAAACAATGATAATCCAAATACTTGGACAATTACTGATGCCTCAGTACCTCAAAAAAATGATATTATAGATGTTTTTGGACACTTAAGAAGAGAAGGAGCTACTGTGGGAACAGATGAATGGGCTTTTTTAGGAGCTTCAACAAGAAATGATAGTGGAGATAGCTATTTAGACTTCGAATATTTTAGAGAAAAAGTAAACTTAGTAGGTGGAACTATTCAATCAGAGGTGGACTTATCAGCTACAGGAGGAAGAACCCCATATGTATTTAATCCAGATGGTTCAGTACTACAACATGGAGATATCATCCTTTCTGTTAATTATGCTAATGGAGGAGCTAATGCAATAATCAAACTATTTGTTTGGGTTGAATTAGTAGGGGTTCCAGATTCTTATTTTGATACACATAACACGTTGCCTTTTAGACCATTTGAGTTTAAACAAGACAATAATGGGTATATACAGTATGATGGTGGTGATGGAGCAGGAAATTATGGATATGCAGAAATACAATTAAGACAAGGAGCACCAGATGCAGTATTTTCTCAGGTAAATGACGCTGGTCCTGTGCCAGCAGGGCCTTGGGGAACAATTAATAAAGGAGGAAATATAGTGTCTGACTACTCTCAAACTACTTTTGCAGAAATAGCAATTAATGCATCAGCATTAGGTTTTGATTCAAGTAGTACTCCTGGAATAGATTGTATAAGTCCGTTAGGAAGTGTAATTGTAAAAACAAGGTCTTCAGATTCATTTACCGCAGAGTTAAAAGATTTAGCTGGGCCATTTAGTTTAGCAGATACACCTGAAGTAACAGTAGAAATTGAAGGTGAAGATTTAGGATGTACAGAAGACAGTATTACATTAACAGCAACTGCAACTCCAGAAGGAAATACCTTTACGTATGTGTGGTATAAAAACGGAGAAGAATTAGAAGGAGAAACAGGAAACACTTTAGAAGTAACTGAAGCAGGGACGTATAGTGTAGCAGCAACCTTAGAGTTTGCTCCAGGAGTTTTTGGTTGTACGGCAGAAGATGATTTTGAGGTGAATGGAGAGCCTTTAATTCCTTTGAATCAAGTTTGTCCAGAAAACCAAACAATACCAGAATGTACTTCACAAGAAGATATTAATAGTGCTTTTACTACTTGGTTATCTGGATTTTCAACTTCAGGAGGAAATGGAACAGTAGTAGAGAAATATTATATAGGAGAAAATGAAGTTGATGTAAATACTCTTGAAGCGCCAGATGCTTGTGGAGGAAGTGTTGTTTTAAGATATGAAGTCTCTGATGAATGTGAACAAGTAGTTTCTTGTGAAAGAACATTTACAGTTACAGCAGATGATGAAGCCCCAGTAATTGCCGACCAAGACGATATCATGCTAGAAGAATGTAACCAAGCATGGCCAGAAGTGGTGAGTACTACTTGGACAGACAACTGTGGCATCGGTGGAGAGAAATCAGGAAGCCTAAACGGAGTAGCCGGAGAAGTAATGACAGGCGAAGACGGCTGTACACAATACAGAGACTACACGTTCAATGCAACAGATGATTGTGGTAACCCAGCAGCAGAAGTAGTAATCCGTGTAACTAGAATGTACGATGAAACCGCGCCAGTAATTGCCGACCAAGACGATATCATGCTAGAAGAATGTAACCAAGCATGGCCAGAAGTGGTGAGTACTACTTGGACAGACAACTGTGGCATCGGTGGAGAGAAATCAGGAAGCCTAAACGGAGTAGCCGGAGAAGTAATGACAGGCGAAGACGGCTGTACACAATACAGAGACTACACGTTCAATGCAACAGATGATTGTGGTAACCCAGCAGCAGAAGTAGTAATCCGTGTAACTAGAATGTACGATGAAACCGCGCCAGTAATTGCCGACCAAGACGATATCATGCTAGAAGAATGTAACCAAGCATGGCCAGAAGTGGTGAGTACTACTTGGACAGACAACTGTGGCATCGGAGGCGAGAAATTAGGAAGCCTAAACGGAGTAGCCGGAGAAGTAATGACAGGCGAAGACGGCTGTACACAATACAGAGACTACACGTTCAATGCAACAGATGATTGTGGTAACCCAGCAGCAGAAGTAGTAATCCGTGTAATTAGAATGTACGATGAGACCGCGCCAGTAATTGCCGACCAAGACGATATCATGCTAGAAGAATGTAACCAAGCATGGCCAGAAGTGGTGAGTACTACTTGGACAGACAACTGTGGCATCGGTGGAGAGAAATCAGGAAGCCTAAACGGAGTAGCCGGAGAAGTAATGACAGGCGAAGACGGCTGTACACAATACAGAGACTACACGTTCAATGCAACAGATGATTGTGGTAACCCAGCAGCAGAAGTAGTAATCCGTGTAACTAGAATGTACGATGAGACCGCGCCAGTAATTGCCGACCAAGACGATATCATGCTAGAAGAATGTAACCAAGCATGGCCAGAAGTGGTGAGTACTACTTGGACAGACAACTGTGGAATCGGCGGAGAGAAATCAGGAAGCCTAAACGGAGTAGCCGGAGAAGTAATGACAGGCGAAGACGGCTGTACACAATACAGAGACTACACGTTCAATGCAACAGATGATTGTGGTAACCCAGCAGCAGAAGTAGTAATCCGTGTAACCAGAATGTACGATGAAACCGCGCCAGTAATTGCCGACCAAGACGATATCATGCTAGAAGAATGTAACCAAGCATGGCCAGAAGTGGTGAGTACTACTTGGACAGACAACTGTGGCATCGGTGGAGAGAAATCAGGAAGCCTAAACGGGGTAGCCGGAGAAGTAATGACAGGCGAAGACGGCTGTACACAATACAGAGACTACACGTTCAATGCAACAGATGATTGTGGTAACCCAGCAGCAGAAGTAGTAATCCGTGTAACTAGAATGTACGATGAAACCGCGCCAGTAATTGCCGACCAAGACGATATCATGCTAGAAGAATGTAACCAAGCATGGCCAGAAGTGGTGAGTACTACTTGGACAGACAACTGTGGCATCGGAGGCGAGAAATTAGGAAGCCTAAACGGAGTAGCCGGAGAAGTAATGACAGGCGAAGACGGCTGTACACAATACAGAGACTACACGTTCAATGCAACAGATGATTGTGGTAACCCAGCAGCAGAAGTAGTAATCCGTGTAACTAGAATGTACGATGAGACCGCGCCAGTAATTGCCGACCAAGACGATATCATGCTAGAAGAATGTAACCAAGCATGGCCAGAAGTGGTGAGTACTACTTGGACAGACAACTGTGGCATCGGTGGAGAGAAATCAGGAAGCCTAAACGGAGTAGCCGGAGAAGTAATGACAGGCGAAGACGGCTGTACACAATACAGAGACTACACGTTCAATGCAACAGATGATTGTGGTAACCCAGCAGCAGAAGTAGTAATCCGTGTAACTAGAATGTACGATGAAACCGCGCCAGTAATTGCCGACCAAGACGATATCATGCTAGAAGAATGTAACCAAGCATGGCCAGAAGTGGTGAGTACTACTTGGACAGACAACTGTGGCATCGGTGGAGAGAAATCAGGAAGCCTAAACGGAGTAGCCGGAGAAGTAATGACAGGCGAAGACGGCTGTACACAATACAGAGACTACACGTTCAATGCAACAGATGATTGTGGTAACCCAGCAGCAGAAGTAGTAATCCGTGTAACTAGAATGTACGATGAAACCGCGCCAGTAATTGCCGACCAAGACGATATCATGCTAGAAGAATGTAACCAAGCATGGCCAGAAGTGGTGAGTACTACTTGGACAGACAACTGTGGCATCGGAGGCGAGAAATTAGGAAGCCTAAACGGAGTAGCCGGAGAAGTAATGACAGGCGAAGACGGCTGTACACAATACAGAGACTACACGTTCAATGCAACAGATGATTGTGGTAACCCAGCAGCAGAAGTAGTAATCCGTGTAACTAGAATGTACGATGAGACCGCGCCAGTAATTGCCGACCAAGACGATATCATGCTAGAAGAATGTAACCAAGCATGGCCAGAAGTGGTGAGTACTACTTGGACAGACAACTGTGGCATCGGTGGAGAGAAATCAGGAAGCCTAAACGGAGTAGCCGGAGAAGTAATGACAGGCGAAGACGGCTGTACACAATACAGAGACTACACGTTCAATGCAACAGATGATTGTGGTAACCCAGCAGCAGAAGTAGTAATCCGTGTAACTAGAATGTACGATGAAACCGCGCCAGTAATTGCCGACCAAGACGATATCATGCTAGAAGAATGTAACCAAGCATGGCCAGAAGTGGTGAGTACTACTTGGACAGACAACTGTGGCATCGGTGGAGAGAAATCAGGAAGCCTAAACGGAGTAGCCGGAGAAGTAATGACAGGCGAAGACGGCTGTACACAATACAGAGACTACACGTTCAATGCAACAGATGATTGTGGTAACCCAGCAGCAGAAGTAGTAATCCGTGTAACTAGAATGTACGATGAAACCGCGCCAGTAATTGCCGACCAAGACGATATCATGCTAGAAGAATGTAACCAAGCATGGCCAGAAGTGGTGAGTACTACTTGGACAGACAACTGTGGCATCGGAGGCGAGAAATTAGGAAGCCTAAACGGAGTAGCCGGAGAAGTAATGACAGGCGAAGACGGCTGTACACAATACAGAGACTACACGTTCAATGCAACAGATGATTGTGGTAACCCAGCAGCAGAAGTAGTAATCCGTGTAACTAGAATGTACGATGAGACCGCGCCAGTAATTGCCGACCAAGACGATATCATGCTAGAAGAATGTAACCAAGCATGGCCAGAAGTGGTGAGTACTACTTGGACAGACAACTGTGGCATCGGTGGAGAGAAATCAGGAAGCCTAAACGGAGTAGCCGGAGAAGTAATGACAGGCGAAGACGGCTGTACACAATACAGAGACTACACGTTCAATGCAACAGATGATTGTGGTAACCCAGCAGCAGAAGTAGTAATCCGTGTAACTAGAATGTACGATGAGACCGCGCCAGTAATTGCCGACCAAGACGATATCATGCTAGAAGAATGTAACCAAGCATGGCCAGAAGTGGTGAGTACTACTTGGACAGACAACTGTGGCATCGGCGGAGAGAAATCAGGAAGCCTAAACGGAGTAGCCGGAGAAGTAATGACAGGCGAAGACGGCTGTACACAATACAGAGACTACACGTTCAATGCAACAGATGATTGTGGTAACCCAGCAGCAGAAGTAGTAATCCGTGTAACCAGAATGTACGATGAAACCGCGCCAGTAATTGCCGACCAAGACGATATCATGCTAGAAGAATGTAACCAAGCATGGCCAGAAGTGGTGAGTACTACTTGGACAGACAACTGTGGCATCGGTGGAGAGAAATCAGGAAGCCTAAACGGAGTAGCCGGAGAAGTAATGACAGGCGAAGACGGCTGTACACAATACAGAGACTACACGTTCAATGCAACAGATGATTGTGGTAACCCAGCAGCAGAAGTAGTAATCCGTGTAACTAGAATGTACGATGAGACCGCGCCAGTAATTGCCGACCAAGACGATATCATGCTAGAAGAATGTAACCAAGCATGGCCAGAAGTGGTGAGTACTACTTGGACAGACAACTGTGGCATCGGTGGAGAGAAATCAGGAAGCCTAAACGGAGTAGCCGGAGAAGTAATGACAGGCGAAGACGGCTGTACACAATACAGAGACTACACGTTCAATGCAACAGATGATTGTGGTAACCCAGCAGCAGAAGTAGTAATCCGTGTAACCAGAATGTACGATGAGACTGCCCCAGTGATTGCCGACCAAGATGATATCATGCTAGAAGAATGTAACCAAGCATGGCCAGAAGTGGTGAGTACTACTTGGACAGACAACTGTGGCATCGGTGGAGAGAAATCAGGAAGCCTAAACGGAGTAGCCGGAGAAGTAATGACAGGCGAAGACGGCTGTACACAATACAGAGACTACACGTTCAATGCAACAGATGATTGTGGTAACCCAGCAGCAGAAGTAGTAATCCGTGTAACCAGAATGTACGATGAGACTGCCCCAGTGATTGCCGATCAAGACGATATCATGCTAGAAGAATGTAACCAAGCATGGCCAGAAGTGGTGAGTACTACTTGGACAGACAACTGTGGCATCGGAGGCGAGAAATCAGGAAGCCTAAACGGAGTAGCCGGAGAAGTAATGACAGGCGAAGACGGCTGTACACAATACAGAGACTACACGTTCAATGCAACAGATGATTGTGGTAACCCAGCAGCAGAAGTAGTAATCCGTGTAACTAGAATGTACGATGAGACCGCGCCAGTAATTGCCGACCAAGACGATATCATGCTAGAAGAATGTAACCAAGCATGGCCAGAAGTGGTGAGTACTACTTGGACAGACAACTGTGGAATCGGCGGAGAGAAATCAGGAAGCCTAAACGGAGTAGCCGGAGAAGTAATGACAGGCGAAGACGGCTGTACACAATACAGAGACTACACGTTCAATGCAACAGATGATTGTGGTAACCCAGCAGCAGAAGTAGTAATCCGTGTAACCAGAATGTACGATGAAACCGCGCCAGTAATTGCCGACCAAGACGATATCATGCTAGAAGAATGTAACCAAGCATGGCCAGAAGTGGTGAGTACTACTTGGACAGACAACTGTGGCATCGGTGGAGAGAAATCAGGAAGCCTAAACGGAGTAGCCGGAGAAGTAATGACAGGCGAAGACGGCTGTACACAATACAGAGACTACACGTTCAATGCAACAGATGATTGTGGCAACCCAGCAGCAGAAGTAGTAATCCGTGTAACCAGAATGTACGATGAGACTGCCCCAGTGATTGCCGATCAAGACGATATCATGCTAGAAGAATGTAACCAAGCATGGCCAGAAGTGGTGAGTACTACTTGGACAGACAACTGTGGCATCGGTGGAGAGAAATCAGGAAGCCTAAACGGAGTAGCTGGAGAAGTAATGACAGGCGAAGACGGCTGTACACAATACAGAGACTACACGTTCAATGCAACAGATGATTGTGGTAACCCAGCAGCAGAAGTAGTAATCCGTGTAACTAGAATGTACGATGAGACTGCTCCTGTAATAGTTGATTTACCAGAAAGCTTGGAGTTATGTAATGGTGAATTACCAGAAGTGTTGAATGCAAGATGGACAGACAATTGTTCAGCTGGTGGTGATTTAGTAGCGTATCCAACTAATATAAGAGAAGAAAGTTGTGTTACATATGCAGATTATGTATTTACTGCTACAGACGATTGTGGTAATAAAGTTACAGAAACCGTTACGATGTCAAACAAAACAGATCTGTTTGAAAATTGTGGAACTGCATTTGCGAGGGCTGATAATTATACATGTTTCTTAGATGACGGCTTTAACCGTTGGGGTTGGACAAATTATTTTGCTGAAGAAGGTACATACACTATACCGTTATATACTGGAGCAGCACAATGTGATCCATCAAAAGGTGATCAAACAGGAGAAGTAACGGTTACTTACTTAGATGGTTATGTATCGGTAGAGTATAATCTATTTGAAGGTTATGTAATGAGTGTAGCACATGTATATATAGGATGTGAGAAATATCCTGCGAAGAATGGTAAAGAAACTGTAGCGCCTGGACAATATAATTTTAATACTAAAAAATTAGATTATGTATCCAATTATACAGTAGGACCTATAGAAGCTAGTGGACCAATATATGTAATTGCGCATGCGGTAACTTGTGAAGAAGTTTGTAGATGTGTTCCATCTGAAGATGATGGAGGAACTTATACTCCAGGTGGTTCTGTAGCGCCATGTGATGCACCTGTTGAAGAGCAAATTCAGGAGCCACTAAGCTTTAGTGCTTACCCAGTACCATTTGAAAATGAGCTAACAGTAGAGTATAGTTATAAGTTTGATACCAATGTGGCTATTGAGATTTACACTATGAATGGTATTATGATAAAAAGAGTTGAAAATAATTCTTATATCAAAGGAACTAAAGAGCAAATGATCATTGACTTGTCAAATGTTCAAAATCAAGCTTTAATTGTAAGAATGATTACAAGTAGAGGTGTTGTTAATAAGAAAATTATAGCAATGCGACCTAAGAAAAGAAAGTAATCTGAATTATGAGTAGGAATTGTTTAGAGAGGTTGATTAAAAGGCTTCTCTAAACATACCTTTTGAAACTTGAACTAACCAAACAAAAGAAACGCTAAGATAATTATCTTAGCGTTTCTTCTTTATTAAAAGTTTTTTAAACCTTGAAAGTAAGCATTGGCTTTATTGACTTTTTAGACAAATGCTTTGTAATACTTCCATTAAAAATATGAGACAAACCACTTCTTCCATGAGTAGCTAAAGCAATAATATCTGCATTTATTTTGTTTGAAAAATTTAAAATTCCTTTTTCGATTGAAGAATCGTTATAAACATTAATAGTGTAGTTTTTTAAATCATACTTTTCGATAAATTTTTTAATTCGTTTATTGGTTTCTTGAGTGTTTTCAAATTTTTGAGGTGTGTTTACTTTTAATAAGTTAATTTTACTATCAAAATTTTGAGCAAAGTCTAAAAACCGTTCAAAAGCTTTGGTTTTATCAGGTTTAAAGCTTGAAGCAAAAACAAGATTCTTAGGAACGAAATTATCCCCGTTTTTTTTAGTAACAATAACAGGGGCTTCAGAATTTCTTACAACTTTTTCAGTGTTAGAACCTATAAGAATCTCTTCTAAGTTTGTGTGGCCTTTGGCTCCCATAATAATAAGATCTGTTCCAATTTTTTTAGAGTAATCTTGAATTCCATCAAAGGGAGTTTGAAATCTGATAGCATGCTTGATATTGTTGTTTTTTGGAAAAAACTGCTTTTTGTAATCAAGCATTCTGTCACGAACTTTTCTAATATACAACATGCTTTCAGGAATACTAAAGTTAGTTCCTGAGCCCATGTCTACAAATCCAGTAGGGAGTTCAACCATATGAAGTAGATGAACTTCGCTATTAGCTTTTTTAGCTATTGTCGAGGCTAGCTTCGAAGCGTATTCCGAAGGTTTTGAAAAATCGATTGGGACTAGTATTTTTTTCATAATAAGAAGATTTAAAGAGAGATAGTTTCTTAAATATACGAAAAAACAATTAACAAATAAAAGATATTTGTGTGTTAATGAATAACTTACTATATTTGCAGCAAATTTATTAATCAGATAGATGAAGGGGACGAGAGTCCCCTCTTTTTATACCTAAGATGAATCAAGAACGAGTTAAAGAATTATTACAAGAAGCCTTACAAGAAAACGAATCATTATATTTAATAGATTTACAGTTTTTGGCAGAGAATAAAATAAAAGTAATAGTAGATGGTGACTCAGGTGTACCTCTAAGTGAGTGTATTCGTATTAGTAGAAATATAGAGCATAATTTAGATAGAGAAGAAGAAGATTTTTCGTTAGAAGTTACAACTCCTGATATAGCTCAACCATTAACAGTTAAGCGTCAGTATAAAAAGAACATAAACAGAATTCTAAAAGTTAAAACAGCAACTGAAGAATTTGAAGGAACCTTAACAGAGGTAACAGAAAATACTATTACCTTGTTTTGGAAAGCAAGAGAACCTAAACCAATAGGTAAAGGGAAGCATACGGTAGAGAAAACAAAGACACTAGCGTATCAAGATATTAAAGAAGCAAAAGTGAAGATCATATTTTAATTAGAGAATGAAATGGAAAATATTGCGTTAATAGAATCATTTTCGGAGTTTAAAGATAATAAAAGTATAGACAGAGTAACATTAATGTCTATCCTAGAAGAAGTATTTCGTGCAGCCTTAAAACGTAGGTTTGGGTCTGACGAAAACTTTGATATCATTATCAACCCAGATAAAGGAGATTTAGAGATTTGGAGAAACCGAGTGGTGGTAGCAGATGGAATGTCTGAAGACGATAATGAGGAAATTGAACTATCAGAAGCAAGAAAAATAGAACCAGATTTTGAAATTGGTGAAGATGTTTCTGAAGAAGTAAAGCTTGTAGATTTAGGTAGACGTGCTATCTTAGCATTGCGTCAAAACCTAATTTCTAAAATTCATGAACACGATAGTACAAACGTTTTCAAGCAATTTAAAGACTTAGAAGGAGAAATTTATAGTGCAGAAGTGCACCATATTCGTCATAATGCTGTAATTTTGTTGGATGACGAAGGAAATGAGATTGTTTTACCTAAGAGTGAACAAATTCGTTCTGACTTCTTTAGAAAAGGAGATGCAGTTAGAGGAGTGATAAAATCAGTAGAGCTAAGAGGTAATAAACCAGCTATTATTTTATCAAGAACTTCGCCAGCGTTCTTAGTAAAATTATTTGAACAAGAAATTCCTGAAGTTTTCGACGGTTTAATTACTATTGAAGGTGTTGCAAGAATTCCTGGAGACAAAGCAAAAATAGCAGTAGATTCTTATGATGATAGAATTGACCCTGTTGGAGCTTGTGTTGGTGTAAAAGGTTCTCGTATTCACGGTATTGTTCGTGAATTAGGAAACGAAAATATTGATGTAATCAATTATACAAAGAACGAGCAGTTATTTGTAGCAAGAGCATTAAGTCCAGCAAAAGTAACTTCTGTAGACATTGAAATGTATGAAGAAGAGAAGAATGGTAAAAAAGGACGTGTAAATGTTTTATTAAAACCAGAAGAAGTATCAAAAGCAATTGGTAGAGCTGGTGTTAATATTCGTTTAGCAAGTGAGTTAACAGGTTACGAAATAGATGTTCAAAGAGAAGGAATAGAAGAAGAAGATGTAGAGTTAACAGAATTCTCAGATGAAATCGAAGCTTGGGTAATTGAAGAATTCAAGAAGATTGGTTTAGATACAGCAAAGAGTGTTTTGGAAAAAGACGTGTCAATGCTAGTACAGAGAACCGATTTAGAAGAAGAAACAATTTTAGATGTTCAACGAATTTTAAGAGAAGAATTCGAAGACTAAATATAGTAAGGAAGCTAGTTTCCTTTGTGGGAAATCCATATAAAATCTAGCAAAAAGTAGAAAAAAAGCATAACTATGCGTATTACGTGTAAAGTGTGTTTTTTCAATAAAAAGTATAAAACAATATATGGCTGAAGGCAAAAAATTAAGACTAAATAAGGTTTTAAGAGAACTAAACATTTCTTTAGATAGAGCTGTAGAACACCTAGCTAAAAATGGCTATGAGATAGAAGCTCGCCCTACTACCAAAATATCAGATAAAGAATATCAAATTTTATTTGATGGTTTTCAAACTGATAAATCTAAAAAGGTGGCCTCTAAAGAAGTTAGCGAAGAAAAGAAAAAAGAGAAAGAGGCAATTCGTCAGCAATTAGAGCAAGAGCAAGAAAGAAAACGATTAGAAGAAGAAGCTAAAAAACAAGAAGTTTTAAAAGCCAAAGCAGAAAAGTTAGAACTTAAAACTGTAGGTAAAATAGATGTTGAAACTGGTAAAGCTGTAGAAGAAAAACCAGAAGAAGCAAAACCTGAACCTGCAAAAAAAGAGGAGCAAAAGGTAGAAGAGCCTAAGAAAGAAGAACCTGTTCAACCAGTTCAAGAAACTAAAAAAGTAGAAGAACCAGTAAAGGTAGAAGAGAAAAAGCCAGAGCCTCCAAAAATAGAAAAGCCAAAAGCAAAAACAGTTAATACTCCTAAAAAGGAAGAGAAAAAAGAACAGCCTAAAGAAGTAAAAAAGACTGTTGAAAAAAAGGTTAAAGAGGTGAAGCAATCAGAAAAAGAAACTGAGGTTACTCCAGAAAATGCTGAGAAAATTAAAACTCAGTACAAGAAATTAGATGGTCCTAACTTTACAGGTCAAAAAATTGATTTAAAACAATTCGAAAGACCAAAAAAGAAAAAACCAGAAGCTAAGACAGACGGAGATAAGAAGAAACGTAAGAGAATTAGCAAACCAGGAGCCCCAGGTTCAGGAGCAAAACCTCAAGGAAATAATAGAGGAGGTCAAAACCGCGGAGGCCAAAGAGGTGGAAACCGAGGAGGTCAAAGAGGTAGAAGACAAAATACCGCTCCAAAAGAAGAGCTAACAGAAGCACAAATCCAAAAACAAGTTAGAGAAACCTTAGAAAAACTTCAAGGAAAATCTAAAAAAGGAAAAGGTGCAAAATACCGTAGAGATAAAAGAGATGCTCACCGTCAGCAAAGTGAAGCCGAATTACAAGCAGCACAAGCTGAAAGCAAGGTGTTAAAAGTAACAGAATTTGTTACAGTAAGTGAAGTAGCTACGATGATGGATGTTCCTGTTACTCAAATTATTTCTAGTTGTATGATGCTAGGAATGATGGTAACAATGAACCAACGTTTAGATGCTGAAACATTGCAAATTGTTGCTGAAGAGTTTAATTATACAGTAGAGTTTGTTGGAGCTGAAGTAGAGGAATCTATTGAAGAAACAGAAGATAAACCAGAAGATTTAGTTACTCGTGCTCCAATTATTACAGTAATGGGTCACGTAGATCACGGTAAAACATCATTATTAGATTACATCCGTAATGCGAATGTAATTGAAGGGGAATCAGGAGGTATTACTCAGCACATTGGAGCTTATGCTGTAAATGTTGGAGATCAAAAAATTGCCTTCTTAGATACACCAGGTCACGAAGCCTTTACAGCAATGCGTGCTCGTGGAGCTCAAGTAACCGATTTAGTAATTATCGTAGTAGCTGCCGATGATGATGTAATGCCACAAACAAAAGAGGCAATTTCTCACGCACAAGCAGCAGGAGTTCCAATTATTTTCGCAATAAACAAGATAGATAAGCCTAACGCAAATCCAGATAATATTAAAACACAACTTTCTTCTATGAACTTATTAGTTGAAGATTGGGGTGGTAATATTCAATCACAAGAAATTTCTGCTAAAACAGGACAAGGGGTTGATGAATTATTAGAAAAAGTATTATTAGAAGCTGAAGTATTAGAGTTAAAAGCAAACCCTAATAAGAATGCAAACGGGGCTGTTGTAGAAGCTTTATTAGATAAAGGTAGAGGATATGTATCTACAATATTAGTACAAGCAGGTACATTAAAAATTGGAGATTATATCTTAGCAGGAAAGCATAGTGGTAAAGTAAGAGCTATGTTTGATGATAAAGGAAGAAAAGTAAAAGAAGCAGGACCTTCTACGCCAGTATCAATTTTAGGATTAGATGGAGCGCCACAAGCAGGTGATAAGTTCAATGTATTTGAAGATGAGCGTGAAGCCAAGCAAATAGCAGCTAAACGTTCTCAATTACAACGTGAGCAATCAGTTAGAACACAAAAAACACTAACACTTGCAGAAATTGGTCGTCGTATTGCGTTAGGAGACTTCAAAGAATTAAATATTATCTTAAAAGGAGATGTGGATGGTTCGGTAGAAGCTTTAACAGATTCATTCCAAAAATTATCTACAGAAGAAATTCAAGTAAATATAATTCATAAAGGAGTTGGTGCAATTACAGAATCTGATGTATTGTTAGCAACAGCTTCAGATGCAATTATCGTTGGATTTAATGTACGTCCGCAAGGAAATGCACGTTCGGTAGCAGATAGAGAGGAAGTTGATATCAGAACTTATTCAATCATCTATGACGCTATCAATGACCTGAAAGATGCAATGGAAGGAATGCTATCTCCTGAAATGAAAGAAGAAGTTCTTGGTAATGTAGAAATAAGAGAAGTTTATAAAATTTCTAAGATTGGTAACATTGCAGGATGTATGGTAATGACAGGAAAAATTACAAGAGATTCTAAAGTTCGTGTAATTAGAGATGGAATTGTAGTTCATGATGGTATATTAGCCTCATTAAAGCGTTTTAAAGACGATGTTAAGGAAGTAACTAAAGGATACGATTGTGGTCTTCAAATAAAAGGATATAACGATATTAAAGAAGGGGATACATTAGAAGCTTATACTGAAGTTGCAGTTAAGAAGAAACTTAAGTAATCGCTTACTTTAAATATAAAATAAAAAGGTGCCCAATTGGGCACCTTTTTTTGTACTTGATGATTAAAAATGACTTTTTTTACTGCTTTCATTATTAGGTGTTTAAAAAAAGAGAGCATTGTCTTTTATTTCTCGCAAGTGATGTTTAAAGGGACTAAGGTGTTGTAAATGAGTAAGAAAAAAAAATTTTAATTGTGTGTTGAAAATTATATATTGCGTATCGTTAAAAAACCCTTCAAATTATTATTTAAATAATAAAAAATTAACAATTTATCTTCTTTAAAAGAATTTTGTTTGTAGTTTTTTAACAAAACAAACAACACTTTTTAGTGTTTCTAATACTAATTTTTAAACATTCACAACATGAAAAGAATTTTTCTTACCATGGCAATCGCTGCTGGAATTTTAGTAGGTTGTCAAACAAATGAACAAAACCCAGATTTAGAACCTGAAGCAGATGTAACAACGCTGCAAAAAGCAGAAAAGCAATGTTTTGCTAACGATGTTCTAGAAGCAAATATGGCTAATGACCCTGGTTTAAAGAGCAAAATGGAAAACATTGAAAACTTTACAGCATCTTACTTACAAAAAGTTAAATCTGGAGATGTTCAAGCTAGGTTAGTAAATGGAAAAATACAAATACCAGTAGTTTATCATGTAATTTATCGTCAAGCAAGTGAAAACTTATCATTATCGGTATTGCAAGACCAAATTGATGCATTGAACGAAGACTTTAATATGCAGAATCCTAACAGAGGAGCAATGCCTGCTGAGTTTGCAGGAGTTGAAGCAAATGTAAATATCGATTTTGTTATTGAGGATGTAATTAGAGTTCAAAATACAAAAAAGAGAAGTTGGAGACCAGATGATTCAATGAAATTTACTTCTTCAGGAGGTAGTGATGTTGTTAATCCACAAGAATTTTTAAATATCTGGATTGTAAACGTTATGCCATATAGAGGAGGACAAATTTTAGGATACGCACAGTTTCCAGGAGGTAGTTGGTCTACAGACGGTGTAGTTTTAGCACATAGTTTTGTTGGTCGTAACCAAAGAACTGCAACGCATGAAGTTGGTCACTATTTAAACTTACGTCACATTTGGGGTGATGGTGGATGTGGTGCTAGCGATTTTGTTGCTGATACTCCAGACGCTGACGGAAATAGTAGAGGATGCCCTACTTACCCAGTAATTGAGTGTGGTAGTGCTAACATGACGATGAACTTTATGGATTATTCTGACGATAGCTGTATGTATATGTTTACAGAAGGTCAAAAAGCTAGAATGGATGCAGTATTTGCTCTAGGAGGATTTAGAGCTACTATGGCAGACTAGTCTGTTTTAATACGAAATTCATATATTAAGACGTTCTTTATTTAAAAGAGCGTCTTTTTATTATCATAAACTAAAGAGTAAGAATAGATGAAATACTTAAGAATAATAGTACCTGTAGTGTTTTTATTAATGATGAATTGTGCAGCACAGAATAAAACAAAAGAGTTTGATAAAATAGCTTATGAAGCTCAAACAAGAGGAAGTTTGGTGCAGTTAACTATTGAAGGAAATAAATTATCATACAAAACGCATCAAAAGGAAGGAACTAAAGAAGTAAATAAAGAACAGTTAGAAGAGCTAAAAAGGATAGTTAGCGAGTTAAATTTAGATGAAATAAGCGATTTGAAGGCTCCAAGCGAAAAAAGAATAACAGATGGGGCGTTGCATGCGGAATTCACTATTAAAATAGCTGATAAGGAATATAAATCGAGCATATTCGATGCTGGTAATCCGCCAAAAGAATTAAAAAAACTAGAAGATTTATTATACAGTCTTTCTGATTTAAAAGAATAAACAAAAAAACCGAGCAATTTGCTCGGTTTTTTTTTATTTCTGATTAAAGTTAAGCTATTATAATCCAGCTTCTCTCCAAGACCAAGTAGAGATGTCAACTTTAGTTCCTGTTTTATAATCAGCTGTAGTAGAAGCAGCTTCTCCGTCAATTACAACGTTAGCTAAAGGACCACCATCTTTCATGTCGATGTTCATATCGTATCCTTCTAACCAAATGTTAGTTATAGTAGCTCCAGAAGTCTTTTTAAACTGTAAAGCTGTACCACCAACAGTAGAAATAGCTGTTAGGTTTTCAAACTGAGGATTGTTATTAACTTTATCTCCTTCAAAAGCAGTTGAGAAACCAGCAATAGTATGAGAGATATAAGTATTAGTTACTTTTCCGTTCCATCCTTCTGTCCAATCTACAGAATCATCTTCGTTATTTTCTAAGTATAGGTTAGTTGCAGAAACAGTTCCTCCAAAAAACTCAACTCCATCATCAGCACCGTTAATTACAGCAATGTTTTCAACAACAGTTCCAGAACCTACTGAGTAGAAAGAAACTCCGTTATATTGAGATTCAGTGTTAATTTGTGCACCAGTACCTTTAATTACTAAGTTTTTGATAATACCAGAGTTATCATCATCTTGAGTACCACCGTAGATAAATCCTCCAACTTCAGCAGTAACATCTGTACCAGCAGAAGTAGTAGCTTTACCACAGATAGTTAAACCTCCCCAGTCTCCTGGTTTTCCAGCAGCAGAAGCCATTACTACAGGAGCATCAACAGTACCGTTAATGTTGATTTTTGCACCCTGTAAAACAGCGATATAAACATCTGTTCCTTTAGGATCAACAATAATTTTTGTGCCAGCTTCAATATTTAAAGTAGCTCCGTCTTTTACAATGTAAGATCCAGTTAAGTTATAAGTCTTGTTAGAAGTTAATGTTACGTTTCCTGTAACTTCACCTACTAAAGGAGTAATTTCAACGATTTCACCATTGATGAATGACCAACCAGAGATATCAACTTTAGTTCCAGCTTTGTATTCAGTGTCTAATTTTGCAGCTTCTCCTTCAATAATTACGTTTGCTAAAGGACCACCATCTTTCATATCGATGTTGTCATCATATCCTTCTAAAAATAGGTTTGTAATAGTAGCTCCAGATTGCTTTTTAAATTGCAAAGCAGTACCACCAACAATTGATTTAGCTGTTAAGTTAACTAACTTAGGATTTTTGTTGTCTTTGTCAGCTTCTACAACAGTTGAGAAACCAGCTTTTGTATTTACTACATAAGAGTTTTCAACAGTACCATTCCATCCTTCAGTCCAATCAATAGCATCGTCTTCTAAGTTTTCTAAGTATATATTTTTAGCAGAAACAGTTCCTCCAAAGAATTCAACCCCATCATCAGCTCCATCAAAAACAGCAATGTTTTCAACTGTAGTTCCAGAACCTACTGAATAGAAAGAAACTCCATTGTATTGAGACTCTGTATTAATTTGTGCGCCAGTACCTTTAATTACTAAGTTTTTGATAACTCCTGAGTTATCATCGTCTTGAGTACCACCGTAAATAAATCCACCAACTTCAGCAGTAACATTAGTACCAGCGGTAGTAGTAGCTTTACCACAGATAGTTAAACCACCCCAATCACCAGGCTTACCATCGCTAGAACTCATAACTACTGGATTGCTGTTAGTTCCGTTAATGTTGATTTTTCCACCTTGTAAAACAGCGATATAAACATCAGTTCCTTTAGCATCAGCAACAATACTTGTTCCTGCAGGAATAGTTAATGTAGCGCCGTCTTTAATAACGAAAGAGCTAGTTAATGCATAAGAAGCGTTTGATAATGTATAATCTTCAGAAAGTTCACCGCTCATAATTCCATTTTGTAATTTTTCTACAACATTAGAAACGTCTGGAGGTAAAATTGCAGGGTCATCGCTACCACAACTTGTAAAAGTTAAAGCTGCAACAGAAAGAGCTGCTATACTTAATAATTTAAATGATCTTTTCATTTTGATTTCTTTAGTTTAATTTTATTGTACAAATAAAAAACCTATATCTTTTGTTTCTTTTAACTGAATATTAATTGATTGTTATATAAAACCATTAATATTAATTTAAAGTTAAAGAGGTCTAAAATGTATAATTTAAGCTTAGAGAAACTTGTCTTCCCTTTTTGTAAGAAAGTACAGTTTCATTAGTTTCAATTAAGGTGTTTAAATCACGAACTAATTGATTTTGTTCAATTTTAGGGTCTAATAAGTTTTTACCAACTAACTTAGCAGTGAACCCTTTAAAGATTTGCTTGCTTAATACAAGGTCTAGAGTTATAAAACCTTTTTCAATAATTTCATCATTGTAAAGGGTAGCACTGTTATCAAAATCTTCAGGAGCACCTAAAGCGTAAATTTTATCTGAAGCATAATTACCAGTTAAAGTAGCAATGAATTCGTTTTCTTTATTGTTTGTATAGCTTAAAGAACCGTTAACAATAAAGTCTGAAGCTCCTTGTAATTCAGATTCAGATTTTCCTTTAAATTGATATCTAGGAGATAAATCTTGATTAAACCACATTTTAGTTAAGTTAGCTGTAGCATTTAACACAGTTTCTTCGTCTTCATTCTTTAAAAGATCTAATCTACCTTCAACTTCGAAACCTAAAATATCAGCTTGTTCACCTGTATTAAAGAATTTAAAGTAACCTGATGAACCTTGATCTTGTGTTAAGTTTATAGGGTTGTTGATTTGTTTGTAAAAAGCTGTTGCAGAAATTAATTGGCTTCTGCTTGGGAAAAACTCCCATTTTAAATCAACATTATATACATCAGATTTTTCTAAGTCTTCGTTACCTCCAATAACACGACCAGTTGGAGAAACGTATTCGAAAGGAGACAATTCTTTAAATTCAGGTAACGTTTGAGTTACACTTGATGCAAAACGGATAAAGTTTCTATCGTTTAATTCGTATTTTAAGTTTACACTTGGATATAAGCTTTCGTAAACTCTATTAGTTGATCCAAATCTACCAGGACGGTTAGCTACATTCCATGCCATATCGATTTCGTCTCTCTCAAAACGTAATCCAATATTACCAGATAATCTGTTATCAAACTTAAAATCGAAGTTTGTGTAAGCTGCTAAAACAAACAATTCTCCTTGATATAAATCTGGTTGTTGTTCTCTTAAAATTAAACCAGCATTAGTTCCTTGTTGTAAAGTCTCTGAGATTTGATCAACAGAAGGAGCTGTAAAATCTTTTGCTCTAAATCCAATAAACAAAGAGTTAAAAGACCTTTCTTTCTTACGGAAGTTTAATCCGTAGTTTAACGTATAAGGTTTGTCTTCATATTCATCTGCAACGCTACCTAGAGACCAGTGATTTTCAATAAAAGCATTATATTCAGTATCTTCAATTTTTTGAGAAGATTTTCTTTGTTGATAATCTCCAACGTGTGCAAATTGAATTAATGGACTAGAATCAATATCTAAGATGTTTACTTCATTTCTAATACGATTTGGCTCTTCTGCTAAAACAAAGTTATAACCTGCTGCCCAGTTTAATTCATTGTTTTTATTCCATTTATGTTCACCCATTAATTGGTTTACAAACATGGTAGTTTGTTTAAAGTTTTGATCTCTAACAAAAGCACCCTCTTCTTGTGGGTCTTGATCAAATACATACCCTTCTCCATTTCTACCTTGTTCATATAATCCATCTTCACCTTTGTTAACAAATAAAGTATTGTACTTTAATTTATTGTTGTCGTTTAATTTTAGATCAACTCTTATGTAACCAGTAGAATTTGTTTTAGCAATGAAGTTTTCAACATCCGTAAATGAGTTGTTTAATACATTAGATCTGTAAGCTTTAAATAAACCATTTCTGTATTCAGATGATTTAGAATGTGAAGCAGAAGCTAAGATTTTCCATTCTTTATTAAATAAGTTGAATCTTTTTGCTCCTGATAATGAAATACCATAGTTAATTGGTGTTTCACCTTTTTTTGTATCCCAGCCTTGTAAAGTCATTTGGTTTTGAAGAGCAAACTTCTTTTGATGAAACCCAAAAGTTACATCGTTACTAATAATAGTACTTCTAAAGTTGTCAACTTCAATAGCGTTAGTGTTAACACCTCCTTTAATACCTATGGAAAACATATCCTTTGTATACTCTTTAGAAGCAATATCTACATTTCCTGAAGCTTGATCTGCATAGCTTGAGGTAGCATATGTTTTACTGATACCTACGTTTTGTATAACGTTTGTATTGAATAAACTTAAGTTAACATTCTTGTTACTTACATCGTCAGAAGGAATTGGTAATCCATTCATTGTAGTTGATAAATATCTGTCACCTAAACCACGAATGTAAATATCTCCTGATCCTTCACTTTTGTTAACACCAGAAATTTTTGTAGTTGCAGCAGCTGCATCACTAACTCCTTTTTTAGCTAGCTCTTGTGCTCCAATACTTTCTTTAATTACTGTAGCTTTCTTTTGCTCTAATAATAAAGCAGTTTCTTTTTCCCTACTAACAGTTGCGTTAATTTTAACCTCATCTAGCGCTACCCCTTCATTAGCACCTAGTTCTTGGTTTGTTATAAGTGTTTCGTTCTCTTTTACTACTATTTGCTTTTCAATAGTTTGATAACCAACGAAACTAAAAACAATAGTTTGATTTCCTGTAGGTACACTAAGTGTGTACTTACCATCCATATCGGTTGTCCCCCCGATAGAAGTTCCTTTAATAAAAACATTAGCAAAAGGCAATGCTTCACCGCTCATTTCTTTGTCAGTAACAGTACCAGTAACAGTACCTTTGCTTTGAGAAAATGCTAAATTACATAAGCTTAAAAAAGCTATAAATAATATTTTTTTCATTCTAATCTTTGAATTCTGTTTATTTATGGCGCAAAATTCAAGTTAAACAGTAAAGCTAATGTTATGTAGGAATTACGTTTGTATTATTAGAATGTTTAGTTAATGTTAATTGGATTCAGTTACGTTACTTAAACGTTAATTACTTGTAAATTTTATACCGAAAGTAAAGGTTCTTGGGGTTGCAGGACCAAAAATAAAGTTACTATCTCTATCTTTTCCTTTGTCAAAATCATTTTGATAATCGTCTAAAATGTTCTTAATACCTGCGTTAAGTTCTATGTTTGTGTTAAGCTTTTCTATATTAAATGTATAACTACTGTTAATTCCCAAATTTAAAAAAGAAGGAGAGTTAAAGTATTCATCTGCTGTTAGGTTTTGGGGAGAAGCTAAATGCAATACTTCCATACTACCTGTATATACTAAATTTAAAGCTGTCTTAAATTTTTGGTTTGGTGTATAGGTTGCTGTAGCATATCCATAGGTGTTAGGAGTGCGTAAAAACTCTTTTTTTAAAGGAAGTTCGTTAGAATTGTTAACAGCTGAATTGTACTTACTAGACTGATAGGTGAAACCTGCATCTAATTGTAAAATACCATCATAGTTGAAGCGTGTTTCTAAAGTAATTCCTTTAACTACGGCGTCATCACCATTTCTTTTTTCAAAAACTTCACCAAATTCATCCTCTCCAATAGATTCTAAATAAAAAGCATCCTTTAGGTTAGTATAAAAACTCTCGAAAGTGAATCCGTAAATATAATGTTCGTTAGGTTTATCATAATTAAAAGATAAGGTATAACTATTAGAACGTTCTCTTTTTAAGTTGTCAGATAGTAGTACCCGTGAAATTCCACCACCAGCAAAAGCAATATGTAAATCAGTGTCAAAAGCTTGTGGAGCTCTAAAGCCAGTTCCCCAAGTTCCTCTAATTTGTGTGTTTTCAAAAGGTTTAAACAGTAAAGATACTCGTGGACTAGCAATGTTATTTACAATAGCTTTTTCAGTTCCGTCTTGCTTTAAAGCATTTAATTTGTGATTATCGTAACGAATACCTGTTAGTAAATTTAATTGTTTGTTTATTTCCCAATCGCTTTGGAAAAAGAATCCAAAGTTCTGAGTTAATTGATCTACTTTGTATTCGTATGCATCAATAACATCAAAAACATCATCTTGTGCAAATTCACCACCTAAAGTTAGTACATTGTTTCCTCCTAAAAACTTCTCTAATTGATGATTGAATTGTAACCCTCCTTGAAAAGTAGTAGTTGTCGAGTTACCATAAGGTGGTTTAGCCAAGTGCTTAGTATCTTCATCAGTATCAACGTCTGGTCTAATTCCAGTATAGTGTTCTCTGTCGGTATATTGTGTAGCGAAATAAGAAATTATAGAGCTTTTGTCATCGTTAAAGTTAATTTGATAATCAATATTTCCTACATAAACATCATGAACACGTTCTTCCGATTGCATTGCAAAATGAGGGGCTTTATCAACCATTTCTCCACCATAACGGTACTCATTCATTTTACTAAAATTCACTTCTATTTTTTGATTATCTGTCGGAAGGAAAAATAAGTTAGTTCCAAATGAATTATTCTTTAATTCAGGTAATTCGGAAAAGTTATCACCGTTAGCATCGTACAATTCTCTTTTTCTATTATTAATAAAAAATGAAGCACCAGCATTTCTATCTTCATTTATCACGGTAGCATTTCCGGCAATAATGTGATCTGAAGCTCCTTTAATGTTTTGATAGGTATAGCCGATACTATAATTGTTTTTTTTCGGAATTTTCGTAATAACATTTACTGTACCTCCAATAGCGCTCGAGCCATATAAAGCAGACCCACCACCACGAACAACTTCTATTCGTTCAATCATATTTGTAGGGACTTGTTCTAATCCGTATAATCCAGTTAGTGGACTAAAGATGGGGCGTCCATTAATTAAAATTTGAGAATATCCGCCGGCTAATCCATTCATACGAAGTTGCGTGTAGTTGCAAGTCTGACAATCGGTTTCTACACGTAAACCAGTTTGAAACTTTAAACCTTCTGATAAATTACATGCTTGTACATCAGCCAAGGTTTGACTATTAATTACATTAACTATAACTGGGCTATTAGTTCTGCGTTTATCGGTACGAGTCCCGGTGACAGTAACTTGATCTAAAATTTCTGCAGTTTCAATCAATGTGAAATTGACTATTTTTTCTTGAGAAGAGTGTAGGGTAACAGTTTTTCTTTCCGATATAAAACCAATCATTGAAGAAACTAAAACGAATTTATTTTTCGTTGTTTCTAATGTATAGTTTCCAGACTCATCTGTGGTGGTTCCAATATCTGTTCCTTTTATAAATACATTAACAAAGGGAATGGTTTCTCCTGAAGAAGAAGTAACTTTTCCTTTAATTACTTGTCCGTTTACAATGCTTGATAATAATATAATAGCTATGGCAATATGATTTCTCATGTTGAAAATGGTCTCCTGTTGAACAGTTTTTAAATTAAAATTTTATGCAAATATAAATTAATTTTTAGCCTAGACTAAAAATATGTTTAATTAAATCAAAAACTATATATTTGCATACCTAAAAAAATAATAATGTTTAGTCAATCTGAAGAAAACTACATAAAAACAATGTATCATTTAGCGGCTGATTATAAAAAAGGAATCAGTACAAATGCAATAGCAAAAAAGCTAGATACAAAAGCATCTTCAGTAACCGATATGGTTAAAAAACTATCAGAGAAAAATGTTGTTAGTTATAAAAAGTATCAGGGAGTAACGTTAACTGATTTTGGAAAAAAAACAGCTGCGAATATTGTTCGTAAGCATAGATTATGGGAAGTTTTTTTAGTAGATAAACTAAACTTTTCTTGGGATGAAGTGCATGAAGTAGCGGAACAATTAGAGCATATAAAGTCTCCAAAATTAATTAATGAGCTGGATGCTTTTTTAGATTATCCAAAAAGAGATCCACATGGAGACCCTATTCCAGATAAAGAAGGAAACCTGCAAATAATAGAAAAAAGCTTGTTGTCTACTTTAAAGAAAAATGAAATAGGAGTTTGTGTTGGAGTTGACGATAGCTCTTCAGAATTTTTGCGTTTTCTAGATAAGCAAGAAATCGCCTTAGGAAAACAAATAAAAGTAGTGGAAAAAGAACCTTTTGATGGTTCTTTAGTCATAGAGATGGATGGTAAAACACTTTCTGTATCTAACAAAATAGCAAGTAACTTATATATTCAAAAACCACGTTAAAAAGACAATATTTTTATAAATGGATTTATTTAATCAATTAGTTAGTTTTGGGAAAGAACACCCTATTCAAGCAGCGTTATATGCTTCATTATTTACTTGGGGGTTAACTGCTTTAGGAGCAGCATTAGTTTTCTTTTTTAAAAAAATGAACCGAGCCGTTTTAGATGGAATGCTTGGTTTTACAGGAGGAGTGATGGTTGCGGCAAGTTTTTGGAGTTTGTTAGCACCAGCAATTGATAACAGTCCAGGAGAAGGATTTGTAAAAGTATTACCTTCAGCAATAGGTTTTGCTCTGGGAGCATTGGCTTTATTTGGGATGGATAAATTGTTGCCTCACTTGCATATAAACTTTAAAGAGCATGAAGTGGAAGGTGTAAAAACAGATTGGCATAAAACCACTTTGCTAGTTTTGGCAATAACCTTACATAACATTCCAGAAGGGTTAGCTGTAGGTGTTTTGTTTGGGGCTGCTTCAACAATGGTAGGAGTTGAGCAAACAGAGATGATTATTGCAGCCATTTCATTAGCTATTGGTATCGGAATTCAAAATTTTCCAGAAGGATTTGCAGTAGCTATGCCTTTGAGAAGACAGGGAATAAGTCGTTTTAAAAGTTTTTGGTTCGGACAATTGTCTGCTGTTGTAGAGCCAGTAGCAGCAGTTTTAGGAGCAGTAGCAGTATCGTTTTTTACACCTATTTTACCATATGCTTTGGCGTTTGCTGCAGGAGCAATGATTTTTGTAGTAGTTGAAGAAGTAATTCCAGAAACACAACGAGATAAATATACCGACATTGCAACTCTAGGTTTCATAGGTGGATTTATAGTAATGATGTCTTTAGACGTTGGTTTAGGGTAGAGATTAAATAAGAATAAACTTAAAAAGCTAAACAAATCCTGTTTAGCTTTTTGTATTTTGCATAAAATTTAATTAGTGCAGCAACCATCAATTTTTCAAGTATACAATGCCTCGGCAGGTAGTGGTAAAACTTTTACTTTAGTAAAAGAATACCTGAAGGTATTACTACAATCCGAAGATATTTTTCGTTTTCAAAAAATATTAGCAATTACGTTTACTAACAAAGCAGCAGGAGAAATGAAAGAGCGTGTGTTGGATAACCTGCAAGATTTTGCTGATGGAGAAAGCAATGACTTACTAGAAATTATTTTAGAAGAAACTTCACTTGATAGAACCATAGTAAAAAGTCGAAGCAAAAAAATATTAGATGAAATTCTTCGAAACTATTCTGCTTTTTCAATCACTACAATTGATAGTTTTACTCATAAAATAATTAAAAGTTTTGCCTACGATTTAGGATTGCCTTTAAATTTTGAAGTGGAAATGGATGCTGTTTCTTTGTTGAATGAAGCGGTAGATGTGCTAATTTCAAAAATAGGAAGTGATGAAACATTGACTAAATTATTGATAGATTTTTCGCTTGATAAGGCAGATGACGATAAATCTTGGGATATTTCTTGTGAATTAAACGAGTTTTCCAAAATTTTGTTGAATGAAGATGATACTAAGAATTTTAAAAAACTAGCTGATAAACAACTTGCTGATTTTACCGATTTAAAAACCAAGATTTCAAAACACCAAATACATATAAAAAACAGATGGAAAGAGGTTGGAGATGAAGCATTGAGAGTGATTGAATCAGTAAAGTTAGATCATAAAGATTTTTATCGATCGATGTTGCCAAATCATTTTGTAGCACTAGCCAGTAATCCTGAAAAAGCAAAGTTTTTTGATCAAAGCAAATTAAGAGAGCGAATTGAGGAGAGTAATTTTTATTCCAAGTCAAAACCAGAAGATGTAAAATCTGCTATTGAAGGAGTTTTACCAGAACTACTGAAGTTGTATACAGAATCGGAACAATTATATCAACAGTTTTCAATGAATAAACTAGCATTGAAAAGTATTATTCCGTTAGCGGTTTTAAACAATATCAATCAAGAATTAACACATTTAAAAGAAGAAAATAATTTAAGATTGAATGCTGAATTTAATCAGCTAATTTCGGAAAATATTAAAGACCAACCTGCACCTTTTATTTATGAGCGAATTGGGCAGCGTTTTATGCATTATTTTATTGATGAAATGCAAGATACATCAACCTTGCAATGGCAAAATTTAATTCCGCTAATAGATAATGCATTAGCACAAGAAAACAGTAATTTGTTATTGGTAGGTGATGGAAAACAAGCAATTTATCGTTGGCGTGGAGGTAAATCAGAACAATTTATAGGATTAGGTTCAGAAAAAGATAACCCATTTCAAATTTCTAAAGAAGTAAAAACCTTAGAAACCAATTTTAGAAGTTATGCTGAGGTGATTAACTTTAATAATCAGTTTTTTCAACATACTGCAAACTTCTTACAGAATGACTCTTACAAACAATTGTTTGTTGAAGGAAATAAACAGTTAACAACAACTAAAAAAGGAGGCTTTGTCTCACTATCTTTTTTAGAAAAAGAAGAAGATAAGGAGGAAGAAAAAATAAAGTATCCGAAAAAGATTTTAGAACTTGTTAAAAGTTTAGAGACTGAATTTTCGCTAGATGAAATTTGTATTCTAGTTCGTAAAAAGAAAGATGGGATTACAGTAGCGAATTACTTATCTGAAAATGGAATTGATATAGTTTCTTCAGAAACACTACTATTAGAAAACAGTTCAAAAGTCAACTTTATAGTAAACACGCTACAGATAATTCAGCATCCAAACGATAAAGATACCTGTTTAGAAATGTTGTACTTTTTACATGAGCATTTAAAGGTCTTGGAAGACAAGCATTCGTTTATAGCTAAGTTAATACATCAGTCTAATAAAGCTATTTTTCAAGAATTAAAAGATTATGAAACATCCTTTGAATTGTCGATGTTTCATCAGTTACCTTTTTACGAAAAAATAGAGGAAATTATTAGAGGTTTTCAACTGGTTACTTCTTCAGACGCTTATGTACAATTCTTTTTAGATGTAGTTCTGGAACAACAAAGAAAAGGAACAAGTATTCAAGAATTTTTAGATTACTGGTCAGAGAAAAAAGATAAACTCAGTATTGTAGCTCCAGAAAGTGGCAATGCGGTACAAGTAATGACAATTCATAAATCGAAAGGACTAGAATTTCCAGTAGTTATTTTTCCGTATGATTTAGATGTTTATAGACAAATAAATCCTAAAGTTTGGTTAAATGAATTGCCAGAGAGTTATGACGGATTTAAAGAATTACTCGTTCCTTTCAATAAAGATTTGAGTTATGTTAATGATAGAGGTTCTGAGATTTACCAGCAACAAAGAGAAGAGTTAGAGCTAGATAATTTCAACTTATTATATGTAGCACTTACAAGAGCTGTGGAGCAATTGTATATTGTAACAGAAAAGAAAATTTCATCCAAAGGTGAAGAAAACACGAATTTTTACTCGGGAGTATTTATCAACTACCTAAAAAAGGTTGATGAATGGAGTGATGAGGTTTTAGAATATTCCTTTGGGAATAAAGAAAGGGTAAGTGTTTTAAAGGAGAAAACATCAGGAGTTCAAATACAAGAAGGTTTTATATCCACACCGTGGAAAGAACATAATATTCACATGTTAGCAAGTGCATCAAAATTGTGGGATACCGAGCAAGGTAAAGCTATTGAATTTGGTAATTTGATTCATGAAATGATGGCAGAAATTATTACAAAAGATGATATTGAAAAGGTTGTTTATCGTTATGAACAGCAAGGGATTTTGCCTCAAGAAAAATCATCTGAAGTAATAAAAAGCATACAGCAAATAGTAAATCATTCTAAATTAAAAGAATACTTTTCTGAAGAAGTTGTAGTGTTTAACGAGAGAGAAATTGTAGATGTTGATGGACAGATAGTAATCCCAGACAGGTTGATCTTTAATCAAGATAACGAAGTGGTAATTATTGATTATAAAACAGGAAAACCGTCTAAAGCATATCATCAGCAATTATTGCGATATGGAAGAGTATTACAAACGTTGAATTTTAAGGTGTTGAAAAAACTACTTATATATATTGACGAAGAAATTTTGGTTGAAGAAGTATAACAACTAACTTTGAACTTTTATAGCAAACAACTTTCAAACATAAATTATGTACGGGAAAATAAAGGAACAATTACAACAAGAAATTCAGGATATAAAAGATGCTGGATTATATAAGTCAGAGCGTATAATTACTTCATCACAAGATGCAGTGATTAAAATATCTACAGGAGAAGAAGTAGTTAATTTTTGTGCTAACAACTATTTAGGATTGTCAAATCATCCAGAAGTAATTCAAGCAGCAAAAGATATCATGGATACACATGGTTTTGGAATGTCGTCTGTACGTTTCATTTGTGGAACACAAGATATTCATAAGCAATTAGAGCAAAAGATTGCAGATTTTTATACCACAGAAGATACCATTTTATATGCCGCAGCTTTTGATGCAAACGGAGGAGTTTTTGAGCCTTTGTTAACTAAAGAGGATGCTATTATTTCTGATAGTTTAAATCATGCATCTATCATTGATGGAGTTCGTTTGTGTAAGGCAGCACGTTATCGTTATAATAACAATGACATGGCTTCTTTAGAGGAACAGTTAATTGAAGCAAACAAACTAGGGCATCGTTTTAAGATAATTGTAACTGATGGTGTTTTTTCTATGGACGGAATTGTAGCAAAGCTTGATGAAATTTGTGATTTAGCAGATAAATATGATGCTATGGTGATGGTGGATGAATGTCATGCGGCTGGGTTTATCGGAAAAACTGGGCGTGGAACTGTAGAATTGAAAAATGTAATGGATCGTGTAGATATTGTTACAGGAACCTTAGGTAAAGCACTTGGAGGAGCCATGGGAGGATATACTACAGGTAAAAAAGAGATTATTGAAATTTTACGTCAACGTTCACGTCCGTATTTATTTTCAAACTCATTAGCGCCAGCAATTGTAGGAGCTTCATTAAAAGTATTTGATTTATTATCTAATGATACTACATTACGTGATAAATTAGAATGGAATACAAACTATTTCCGTGAAGAAATGGAAAAAGCAGGTTTTGATTTAGTAGGAGCTGATGCAGCAATTGTGCCAGTGATGTTGTATGATGCAAAACTGTCGCAAACTATGGCAAATAAGTTGTTAGAAGAAGGAATTTATGTAATAGGTTTCTTTTATCCTGTAGTTCCAAAAGAGCAAGCAAGAATTCGAGTTCAATTATCAGCAGCTCATGAAAAAGAACATTTAGATAAGGCAATAAACGCATTTATCAAGGTTGGAAAAGAGTTGAAAGTGATATAAAATAGTCGTTCAAAAACTTGCATTTATTGTAAGTTTTTGTAGATTTGTTTTTGTAAATAAGTTTGAACAACTTACATTTGCGTAATATATAAACGAACTTTTAATTTAAATTTTTAATAATGAAACAATTAAAATTAGCTGTGATGGCTTTATTTGCGTTTGCCGCAGTAAACGTTAGCGCACAGGATTCAGACAACCCTTGGGCGGTTGGTTTCGGGGTTAACGCAGTAGACGTTAGGATCCCTTCAGATTTTGGAGATTATGCTAAAGATTATATCGGTACTAGTGACTGGAATATCTTACCATCAATTTCAAGAGTAACTGTTGATAGATACTTAAATGATGGTTTTACTTTACAATTAGCAGGATCTTTAAATAAGATTGAGACTTTCCGTACAGAAGATGATATGGATGAGCTTTACTGGGCTATCGATGCTAACGTAAAGTATGACTTAAACAACTTAGTAGGTAACACTGGTTGGTGGGATCCTTATGTATACGTTGGTGGAGGTTATACTTCTTTAGCTGATGAAGGTGAAGGTATGTTAAATGCTGGTGCTGGATTCAATGTTTGGTTTAACGATAACTTAGGTTTAAATTTCCAAACAGGAGGAAAGAAAGAATTTGCTGATAAAGTAAGAGATCACTTCCAACACTCAATTGGTTTAGTATTTAAGTTCGGAGGAAAAGATACTGACGGAGACGGAGTATATGATAAAGATGATGCTTGTCCAGAAGTTGCTGGTTTAAAAGAATTCAACGGATGTCCTGATACTGACGGAGACGGAATTAAAGATTCTGACGATGCTTGTCCAGAAGTTGCTGGTTTAGCTGCTTTAAATGGTTGTCCTGATGGTGATGGTGATGGTATCGCTGATAAAGATGATGCTTGTCCAACTGAAAAAGGAACTAAAGCTAATAACGGATGTCCTGATGCTGATGGAGACGGTGTTGTAGACGGAAAAGATAAGTGTCCAAACGAAGCTGGTCCAGCTGCTAACAACGGATGTCCTTGGCCAGATACTGACGGAGACGGAGTATTAGACAAAGATGATAAATGTCCAAACGAAGCAGGTGTAGCATCTAATAACGGATGTCCTGAAGTAGTAATCAAAGAAGAAGCTGTTAAGAAATTAAACGAGTTCGCAAGAGCTATCTACTTTAACTCAGGTAAAACTTCATTCAGAAAAGGAGTTACTGGTAAATTAGATTTAATCGCAGGAATTATGAAGGAGTACCCTAAAGCTAACTTTAGCATTCAAGGTCACACTGATAGTTCAGGATCTAACACTTTAAACCAAAGATTATCTGAAAAAAGAGCTAAAGCTGTTTTAGATTACTTAATCACTAAAGGAGGAATCGATTCAAAAAGATTAACTTCTGCTGGATTTGGTGAAGACTACCCAATTGCTGATAACAAAACAAGAGCTGGTAGAGCTGAAAACAGACGTGTTGAGATTAAATTAGTAAAGTAATTTAATTACAATTATAACATCAATAAAGGCCTCACATTCGTGAGGCTTTTTTTTATGGAAAAATACTTCGAAAGGTTTTTTAAATTCCACTAAAAAAATTACCTTTGCACCTTGAAAAAATGAGTTAAAACTCATATAGTAAATAAAATAACTTTAATTACATATAGTAATGTCTACAATAACAGGTAAAGTTTCTCAAATTATTGGTCCAGTAATCGATGTTGAGTTTAATACAGAAAATGCTGAATTACCAAAGATTTATGATTCGTTAGAAATTAAAAAAGCAGACGGTTCAACTTTAGTTTTAGAAGTTCAACAACACATTGGTGAAGATACAGTTCGTACCATTTCTATGGATGCAACTGATGGTTTACAAAGAGGGCAAGAAGTAGTTGCTACTGGTAACCCAATTCAAATGCCAATAGGTAATGATATCTACGGTCGTTTATTTAATGTAACAGGTGATGCTATTGATGGATTAGGAGATTTACCTAAAGAAGGTGAAGCTGGTTTACCAATTCACCGTCAAGCTCCAAAATTTGAAGAATTATCAACTTCTACCGAAGTGTTATTTACTGGAATTAAAGTAATCGATTTAATTGAGCCTTATGCAAAAGGAGGTAAGATTGGATTATTTGGTGGAGCAGGAGTAGGAAAAACAGTATTAATTCAGGAGTTAATTAACAACATTGCAAAAGGACACGGAGGTTTATCTGTATTTGCAGGAGTTGGAGAAAGAACTCGTGAAGGAAACGATTTATTACGTGAGATGTTAGAGTCTGGAATTATCAAATATGGTGATGATTTCATGCACTCTATGGAAGATGGTGGATGGGATTTATCTAAAGTAGATAAACCAGGAATGAGAGATTCAAAGGCAACTTTCGTATTCGGTCAGATGAATGAGCCACCTGGAGCACGTGCTCGTGTAGCTTTATCTGGATTAACAATTGCTGAGTATTTCCGTGATGGAGCTGGTGAAGCTCAAGGAAAAGACGTATTATTCTTCGTTGATAATATCTTCCGTTTTACTCAAGCAGGTTCTGAGGTATCGGCTTTATTAGGTCGTATGCCATCAGCGGTGGGTTACCAACCAACATTAGCAACAGAAATGGGAGCAATGCAAGAGCGTATTACTTCTACTAAGAAGGGATCTATTACATCTGTACAAGCGGTATATGTACCTGCAGATGATTTAACGGATCCAGCACCAGCAACAACGTTTGCTCACTTAGATGCTACTACAGTATTATCTCGTAAAATTGCTGAGTTAGGTATTTACCCAGCAGTAGATCCATTAGATTCTACTTCAAGAATTTTAACTGCTGATATTTTAGGAGATGAGCACTATAACTGTGCACAAAGAGTAAAAGAAATTTTACAACGTTATAAAGAATTACAAGATATTATCGCAATTTTAGGTATGGAAGAATTATCTGAAGAAGATAAATTAGTAGTTCACAGAGCTCGTCGTGTACAACGTTTCTTATCTCAACCATTCCACGTAGCAGAGCAGTTTACAGGGATACCAGGTGTATTAGTAGATATTAAAGATACTATCAAAGGATTCAATATGATTATGGATGGAGAATTAGACAAATATCCTGAAGCTGCATTCAACTTAAAAGGATCAATTCAAGAAGCAATTGATGCTGGAGAGAAAATGTTAGCAGAAGCGTAATTAATTGCCTTAAGCAAAAGCTTAAAGCCTAAAGCATTAAAGTATGTATTTAGAAATTGTAACACCAGAAGCTATCTTATTTTCATCTGAAGTTGATTCTGTAGTAGTGCCAGGTGTAAATGGAGAATTCCAAATGTTAAATAATCACGCACCAGTGGTGTCTATTTTAAATGAAGGAAGAGTAAAAGTACATGTACATACTCAAGAGCATTTAGTTTTTGATGATTTACATGGAAGCATCGAAAGGTTACCAGAAGATGATAAAATTTTGATTTTAAAGATTAAGTCTGGAACCATAGAAATGAAAGATAATAAAGCGATTATTCTTGCAGATTAATACGTTTTAAGCATAAAATGAAAAGCCAAACAAATATTGTTTGGCTTTTTTTTATTCAGTAAAGGATACCAGATTGAATTTAATTATCTTTGCAGTGATGAATGGAATATTTTTATTTATTGGAGGACCAGAGATTTTTGTAATCCTGTTGATAGTAGTCATGTTATTTGGAGCGGATAAAATTCCGGAAATAGCAAGAGGGCTTGGAAAAGGTATGCGTCAAATTAAAGATGCTACTAATGACATTAAAAAAGAAATTAATGATAGTGCAAAAAATCAAGGTATTGACACGGATTTTGTGAGAGATATCAATAAGGAAGTGAACGAAGTTAAAGACAATATAGATGATTTTACAGGTCCTATAAAAAGGAATCGTTAAAAAATAAAAATGGTGTAGTTTACAAACTACACCATTTTTATTTTTGTGGTGTTCTTTACCTGTTTCATGACAAATGAACTTTGAATATTCGAAATAACTTCTAATTGCGATAATTTTTTTAATACAAAATCTTGATATTCGTTCATATCTTTTAAAACAACTTTTAGTAAAAAATCATAGACTCCAGCTATATAAGATACTTCTACTATTTCATCTATTTTAGACATATAATCCTCAAACTCTTTAAAAGCAGTTTCTTGATGTTTAACAAGTGTTACTTGACAATACACAATTAAATTTTTATCAATAGTTTCTAAATTTAATAAGGCAACATACTTATCTATAATCCCATTTAATTCCATCTTTTTTATTCGCTCATGAGTTGGAGTAATAGACAGGTTTACTTTACTTGCTAGTTGTTTAATGGATTGTTTGCAGTCTTTTTGCAGCTCATCTAATAGTTTTTTATCCACATTATCTAGTTGTTCCATGGTAAGTTTTTCTGTTTTAAAACACTTTTAATGTTGTTAATAGTTTTAATTGCTGTTTAATAGTTAAAAATAGTTATTTTTTCTTTGTTTAAGCGTTTTAAGTAGGTTTTTATTCTTTAAAACTATATTTGTTAAGTGATTTAATAACATTTAAAACAGGTAGATATGAGTAGAATAAATGAAATTTATAACAGAATTAGTGAGGCTTCATCTAATTTTTTAGGATACCCTCTAGCAAAAGATTTTAACTACAGTGAATTTGCACCTTTTTTAAATTTATGTATCAATAATGTAGGGGATCCAGAATCTCCTTCAACCTTATCAATAGATACGAAAGATATAGAAAGAGAAGTTATCAGTTTTTTTGCTGATATATTATCATCTTCAACTAATGATGTATGGGGATATATTACGAATGGAGGAACAGAAGGAAATCTTTATGGCCTGTATTTGGCTAGAGAAAGTTTTAATAATCCTGTAGTATATTATAGCGAGTCTACACATTATAGTGTTAAAAAGAATTTACACCTACTAAATTTAAAGAATATAGTAGTGAGAAGTCAAGATAATGGTGAGATTGATTATGATGATCTAGAAAGTCTTATAACTCTTCATAGAGATAAACCAGCAGTTTTCTTTTTAAACATAGGTACAACAATGACTGAAGCTGTGGATGATTTAGATAAAATTAAAGGTATTATCAAAAAATATGCTATTAAAGATTATTATATCCATTGTGATGCAGCATTTTTAGGATGTATTGCTCCTTTTGTCGACCCTAAACCAAAATTTGATTTTGCAGAAGGAATTGACAGCATTTCTATATCAGGACACAAATTTATTGGTGGACCAATCCCCTGTGGAATTGTTTTAGCAAAAAGAAAGCATAGAGATAGAATTGTAAACTCAGTTTCTTATGTTGGAACTTTAGACACAACCATTACAGGTTCAAGAAATGGTTTAACTCCATTATTATTATGGTCTTTTATTGAAAAATACGGAAAAGATGGTCTAATTACAAGAGCTAGAAAGTCTCAAGAATTAGCAGCGTATACAGAGCAAAGGTTAAAAGAGATAGGAGTTAAAACATGGAGAAATAATGAGGCGCTTACAGTAGTTTTAGAGAAACCTTCTGAAGCTTTATGTAAAAAGTATCAATTAGCATCAGAAAACAAAATGGCACATATTATTTGTGTTCCTGGTACAAAAAAAGAACAAATAGATGCTTTTATTAAAGATTACGAAAAAGAATTATTTGTAGCTGAAAGATTAACTTATAATTAAAAACATATTTTAAAAAGAAAGAGTAAACCTTTTTGGTTTACTCTTCTTTTTAAATAACTCTACTAATAGTTAATCCGTCTCGTATGGGTAGTAATACCGTTTCTAAGCGACTATCTTCATTTAAAAGTCTATTATACTCTAAAAGAATTTTAGTATCTGTATCTTTAGGGTCTAGTTCTTCAACAACTTTTCCACTCCATAAGACATTGTCAGATAAAATTACTCCTCCTTTATTCATTTTTTCAATAATTAGATGAAAATAATTTACATAATTAGACTTGTCAGCATCTATAAATACTAAATCAAATTTAGAATCGATAGTGGGAATAATATCTATAGCATTACCAACATATTGTGTTATTTGGTTTTTATAATCAGATTTTTCAAAGTACTTATATTGAAGCTCTTCTAATTCTTCATTTTTATCAATTGTATAAAGTTTTCCTTCCTCAGATAATCCTTCAGCTAAACATAAAGCAGAATACCCAGTGTAAGTACCAATTTCTAAAATTGATTTGGGCTGAATTAATTTTGAAATCATAGATAAAACCCTTCCTTGAAAAGCCCCACTTAACATACGAGGGTTTAAAACCTTTTGCCAAGTCTCTCTACCTAGTTCTTGTAGTATTTTTGGTTCAGCTTGAGAATGTTTAACAACATAATTATCTAATTCTTCAGGTAAAAAGTGCATGTAAGTTGTTTTTAGTGTGCAAAATTAAAAAAACGGAATTTATTGCTATAATAAATTCCGTTTCAATCTAACAAAAAATCAAAAAATGGTTTTAAAAAAAAACCAAAATTGTTTAATTAAGTTTACTTAATTGTTCTTTTAATTCCTGCTTGTCTTTGCTTGACAAGCAAGCTTTATCTTTATTACAGTTATTAGTTTTTACTTTCAAAATTTGTGACATCTTCTTGTTTTGTTTAGAGTATAAAGCACATACTTTACACACAAACAAATGCCAATTAAGTTGTAATTTTTCATATACTGAAGCTTCTCCATATTGACTTTTATCGCAAATGGTTGTGGCTTCATCACATGTAATTTTAAAAAATTTAAACATTGTATTTTTACTTATTAAACCAATTTTTTTCCATACAGCCTCTCAATTGTGTTCTAGCTCTATGAATGATAACCCATAGGTTTGACGGAGAAATATTTAGCTCCTTACAAATATCTTCAGTTTCAAACTGTTGTATGGTTTTCATTTTAAAAACCATAGCATATTTTTCAGGAAGGTTATCAATACATTTATCTAATTGATCTTTTAATTCTTCATTTTCAATATCCTTATCAGCATCATTACCCCAAGTTTGTGGCACTCGTTCTTCAATCCAACTTCCCTCATTTTCACCACTATCATAAAAACTCATTCTAACTTCAGCTTGTCCCTTTTTTGAGTTTATTTTTCGATAGTAATCTATTATTTTTCTTTTTAAAATTGAAACTAACCATGTTCGTTCAGTAGATTTTCCTTCAAAATTCTTTGCAGACTTTAATCCTGCAAAAAAAGTTTCTTGCACTAAATCTTTAGCAACATTAGAGTTATTTACACGTACAACAGCATAATTAAATAGGTAATCAGCATAATTGTCTACCCATTTATCAGGAGATAAAGTATTTGATGGATTTGTTAGATTCATTAAATCAAAGATAAGTTATTTTTTGGGGAAATAAGTAACGTAAATTCTACTTAGTCCATTGGGGGCGTTTTTAATAAAATCAATTATTTCTTCAAAGCTTTTCTTTTCATTTAATTTACTTGTGATAGCACTTTTGCTAGTTGTATAGTAAATTTTATTATTTGTAAGATCTACAAAAGGACAATAATCCAGTTTTTTTGAATTGAGGTTAGTTAAGTGTTTAGCAGGCAACCATTCGTTATTATTTCCTTTTTTACTTAAGTATAAATCACCTCTACCTAAATCGTCTTTTCTTCCGTAAGAAGTAAAAATTATAAAGCTTTCATCTGGAGCGACGAAGGCATTGAACTCGTATTTATCAGAGTTTACTCCTGAGCCAAGAGGAACAGACGCAGTATATTTTCCATTGACAAGTCTGCTTACATAAATATCTTCTTTGCCTTTAGAATTTTCATACTCTGCTGTGAAGAATAAATCACCTTTTTCTGTTACTGAAGGGTAAAATTCATTGGCAGAAGTATTAATTATTGGGCCAACACTTATAGGTTTAGACCAATTATCAGAGAAAGATTTTCGTGTTACATACCAAATATCCATATCTTTTTTTACCTCTCCTGAATCATTGTTATTTCTATTAGAAGCAAAAAAAAGTTTTAAGCCGTCAGGAGATAAAAAAGGTTCTAAATCCTTGTATTGTCCAGAAAAACTAACCACTTCTGGTTTTTTCCATTCTCCATTTACTTTTTTTGAATAGGCTATAAACGAATATTCTTTTAAGTAACTTTCAACAGTAAAATAAAACTCGTCTTGATTTTTACTCATCGAAAAATCTCTGACATTAGGCAGTCCATTAAATAATTCAGGGAGGAACAATTCAGGTTTTTGTGCAAAACCAAAACAGGAAATAAATAAAAAAAGAAATCCAATTTTCTTCATAAAAACTACTATTTAAGAGCTTTGCAATTATCTCTACGTCTCATGTCAACTAAGTATATGATTTCCCATTTTCCATTATTGTTGAAAAGCTGAAAAGAATTTGCTCCACAATGGCTAAACTTATCGTTTAAATAAAACTCATAAGGTGTCCAAACAGAAGCTAAATTACCATCTACTTTAATATCCCATGATAATAATTTTTCTAAATAAGTATGTTCAGGTTTTTTATTAGCAATATTAGTAAGTAGTTTGGCTTTACTTTCGGTAACTAAAACTTTTTTGCCTTCTTTATTTGTAAAAGTAGTTTGAATGTTAATTGTAGAATTAAGAGTAGAACTTACTAATGTACTGTCACCTTTATGTAATCCTTCAAAAAAGGTTTCAATAGTATTTTTAATGGCTTTTTTTTCTGAGTTTTCTTGTGCACTTACCATAGTTGTAAGAACAAAAACGATTAGTAAAGTAAAAATCTTTTGCATGTTAGTTTAGTTTAGCTAGGTAAAACTATTAAAAAAATAAACGGATAAAGTTTAATTAACAGAAGATTAACGAGGTTAAAAAAGTAAAAAACGAAAGGCTTAAAGGTTCATAATAAATAAAACCACTGAATAATTATGTATTTTTACAATCCATAAAACAAAAGAAATGTCAGTAGCAAAAAAACAATATAAAAGAATTACCACTAAATCTCTTGTTGAAATGAAAGCAAATGGAGAGAAAATCTCAATGCTTACAGCTTATGACTATACCATGGCAAAAATTGTTGATGGTGCAGGAATAGATGTAATTTTAGTGGGAGATTCAGCGTCAAATGTAATGGCGGGTCATGAAACTACATTACCTATTACATTAGATCAAATGATTTATCATGCAAGTTCTGTAGTAAGAGGAATCGATCGTTGCTTAGTAGTGGTTGATTTACCTTTTGGTAGTTATCAATCAGACCCTAAAGAAGCATTACGTTCTGCTATTCGAATTATGAAAGAAAGTGGAGCACATTCTATAAAATTAGAAGGAGGAAAAGAGATAAAAGATTCTATCAAACGAATTTTAAATGCAGGTATTCCAGTGATGGGGCATTTAGGATTAACTCCACAATCTATTTATAAGTTTGGAACTTATACGGTAAGAGCAAAAGAGGAAGAAGAAGCAGAAAAATTAATGAAAGATGCTTTAATGCTAGAAAGGTTAGGATGTTTTGCTATTGTATTAGAAAAAGTTCCAGCAAAGTTAGCACAAAAAGTAGCAGAAGCTTTAACAATTCCAGTAATAGGAATTGGAGCAGGGGGAGGTGTTGATGGACAAGTGTTAGTGATGCATGATATGTTAGGAATGACACATGAGTTTAATCCTCGTTTTTTACGTAGGTATTTAGATTTACATACAGAAATGACTAATGCTTTTGAGCAGTATATTACTGATGTGAAAAATCAAGACTTTCCAAACGAAGAAGAACAATATTAATTTAGATTTTTAGATAGTTGGATTATTCGATTTCTAGAAGTTAAGAGATGCATAGATATAAGGATTTTAAATTTTGGCAAGTGAGTAGATCTTTTTGCAAAGACATTTATTTACTCACATCAAAATTTCCTGAAGATGAAAAGTACGGATTAGTTTCTCAATTGAGAAGAGCTTCAGTATCTATTCCTTCAAATATAGCTGAAGGTTGCTCAAGAACATCCAATAAAGATTTTGCTAGGTTTCTGGTAATTGCATTAGGCTCATGCTATGAGGTTGAAACTCAATTATTACTTAGTTATGATTTGGGTTTTATCTCTAAAACTGATTTAGAAAATTATACAGAAACTTTAATGAGTATAGTGAAAATGATGTCTAAATTCAATTCAACATTAAGCTAAATATAACTATCAAAAATTCTAAATATCCAACCATCTAATAATCTATTTTAATGAAAATACTTCATTTAGATACGAATCATCCTCTTTTAATGAACCAACTAAAGAGTTTAGGTTTTGAAAATTATGAGGACTATACTTCTTCAAAATCAGAAATTGAAGATAAAATTCACGAGTATGACGGAATTGTTATTCGTAGTCGATTTACTATAGATAAACAATTTTTAGATAAAGCAGCAAACCTTAAGTTTATAGGGCGAGTAGGAGCTGGTTTAGAAAATATTGATTGTAATTATGCTGAAAAGAAAGGAGTACGTTTAATATCAGCACCAGAGGGAAATCGAAATGCAGTCGGAGAACATACCTTAGGAATGCTACTTTCTTTATTTAATAAGCTTAATAAAGCAGATAAAGAAGTACGAGAAGGAAAATGGTTGAGAGAAGAAAATAGAGGAATAGAATTAGATGGAAAAACTGTTGGAATCATAGGTTATGGTAATATGGGGAAAGCCTTTGCTAAAAAACTTAGAGGATTTGATGTAGAAGTAATCTGTTACGATATTAAACCAAATGTAGGTGATGAAAATGCTCAACAAGTTTCTTTAGATGAGCTTCAAAAAAGGGTTGATGTTTTAAGTTTACACACCCCACAAACAGAACTTACCATGAAAATGGTGAGCTCAGATTTTATCAATAATTTTTCTAAACCTTTTTGGTTGTTAAATACAGCCAGAGGAAAATCAGTAGTGACAAAAGATTTAGTATTAGCCTTACAATCAGGGAAAGTTTTAGGAGCAGGTTTAGATGTATTGGAGTATGAGAAAAAATCTTTCGAAAATCTATTTACTAATCAAAAAATGCCTGAGGCATTTCAGTATTTAATAAATGCAGAAAACGTGTTGCTTTCTCCCCACGTTGCTGGTTGGACCGTAGAAAGTAAAGAAAAGTTAGCGCAAACTATTGTAGATAAAATCAAAGAAAACTATCACATTGAGAAATTTTAAAAAAGAGAATAAGAACTTAATGTTTTTATAAGTTATAATAGCTAAAGGTTTTTAATACTCGATTATCGAGAAAAATTTTGCTAACTTGATGCTTCAAATTCATGTTACATGAAATATGAAGCATTATCAATAAAAGAATACATTTCTCAAGTTCCTGAAGAACGCCAAGAAATTTTACAAAAGCTTAGTAATCTTATTAAGGAAAACTTGCCAGAAGGATTTGAAGAAGGAATCAATTATAATATGATTGGGTATTATGTTCCACATTCAAAATATCCTGAAGGCTATCATTGCGATCCTAAATTACCACTTCCTTTTATAAATTTAGCCTCACAAAAAAACTCAATCAACTTATATCATAGTGGGATTTATGCTAAAAAAGAGTTACACGATTGGTTTGTATCTGAATATCCTAAATATTCAAAAAGAAAACTAGATATGGGGAAGAGCTGTATTCGTTTTAAAAAGTTAGATGATATTCCGTATGAATTAATTACTGAATTATGTACAAAAATGACTGTAGATGAATGGATTTCTATTTATGAATCAGTCGTAAAAAAGAAATAAAATGAAGAAAAAAGGTAAAGTACTAGGAATAGGAGGTGTTTTTTTTAAAACAGAAGATCCAAAAGCAACAAAAGAATGGTATAAAAATAACCTAGGTTTTAATACAGATGATTGGGGTTGTACCTTTTGGTGGAAAGATAATGAAGGAAAAAAAGCGTCTACCCAATGGAGTCCGTTTGCAGAAGATACTAACTATTTTGAACCGTCTAAAAAAGACTTTATGTTTAACTATCGAGTAGAAAATTTAGAAGAGTTGTTGGAAGAGTTAAAAGAAAGTGGTGTTACGGTTATGGATAAAGTAGAAGAGTACGATTATGGAAAATTTGGATGGATTGTAGATTTAGATGGAAATAAAATTGAGTTATGGGAGCCAAAAGACGAAGCTTTTTTATAAATTTAGCACCGTCTAATAAATAAAAAGATAAAAAAATGAATGTAATTGATGAAAATGGGAATACTGTTCCTAATCAAGAAAGTAAAAGGGTTATTGCTGGTGTTTTAGGAATCTTATTGGGATCACTAGGTATTCATAAATTTGTACTAGGATATACAAAGGAAGGAGTTATAATGCTTTTATTAACAGTGTTGACTTGTGGTTTTGGAGGTTTTATAACAAGTATTATTGGCTTAATAGAAGGAATCATCTATTTAACAAAATCTGACGAAGAGTTTATTGAAACTTATCAAGTAAATCAAAAAGGTTGGTTCTAAACATTCTTTTTTAATACTTACACTATGTCTAACGATAAAAATTCAAAGGATAACTTAGATAAAGCTAAAGAAGTTATGGATAACATAACAGAGAAAGCTAGTGAGTTGGCTGGAGAAACAAGTGAACACTTGGTAGATATAGTTGAAGATGTAAAAGAAAAAGTTGAAGAAATTATTTCCGACGAATCAATTCAAAAAGGTAAGGAAAAGGCGAACGAATTAACTAACGAAGCTAAAGAAGTATTAGAAAAGATAACTGAAAAAGCTTCAGAAGTTGCAGGAGAAGCTGGTGAACATATAGCCGATTTTGCAGAAGATGCTAACGAAGAATTTCAAGAGACTAAAACCAAAACTAAAAGTTTTTTTCAAAGACTCTTTGGAAAATAAAGATAAAAGAAAAGCGCCAGTCGGCGCTTTTTTTATGATGCTATATTATTAGCTTTATTTGTTCTAACAACAGCTTGTTCGTTTTTCCAGTCAATCCATTTTTGACCTTTAATACGGCGCATAACATTATCTATCGTACGCATAATAAAAACATTGTAAACGGCCTTTCCTAAATTTTTAGGATTACGAGCAATAGCACGTAAACTCATTGAAAAACCAGGAGTAACATAACGCATATAGTGCCAATAACCTTCAGGCATATACAAAACATTACCATGCTCAAGTTCAGCAACATGACCTTTTGCATTTTTTAGTGCAGGCCACTTTTCAAAATCTGGGTTGTTAAAATCAATATCTTCACGAGTAATTAACGAATGCGGAATTTTATACAAGAATTTATTTTGTTTTTGGTCAAACAAAATACATTTCTTTTTTCCTTCAAAATGAAAGTGGAAAATATTGGCTAAATCAATGTCATAATGCATAAATGTATATGAATCACGTCCACCAAAAAATAACATTGGTAATCCTTTCATTAAGCGCAAACCAAAGTCAGGAAAAGTAAAGTCTTTTTGTAATTGAGGAACTTCCTTTAAAATATTCCACAAGAAAATTCTGAACTTAGTAGGCTCACGTTTTAGTAAATCTACATATTCACTCATTTTCATGGTTGCATGAGGCTCATTAAACCCATCCTTATAATCCACAGGTCTGTCATCATATAAAGGAACAGTTTTATCGCCTGCTATTTCCTTCATATATTCTAAAGACCATTTAGAATATGCTGGCCAATCCTCAATAAAACGCTCAATAACTACAGGTTTTTGAGGTTTGAAGTAATTTTTAATAAAGTCTTCTTTAGTAATGGTTTCTACTCTGTCTATTTGTTGCAACTGTAATCCCATACATTCAATTTTTTCGAGAAGCAAAGTTAAGAAAATGTTATGATGTTTTTTTGAGTTAACAGTGTTAAAAAATTAACTCAAACCTGAGTGGATTTTAAAAGTTAATTCTGAAGCTAATATTTGGTGTAAAGGGTAATGAATAGGTATTTATCTCTTTAGCATTATCAGTATTATTTTCATCAACAACATAGTAGGTGTTTATAATGTTTCTTCTGTTGGTAATATTGGTAAAGCCAATTCTTACAGTTGATTTTAGGCCTTTTGAAATATTAAAATTATAACTTCCAGAAGCATTAACCCTAAAGAAGTTTGGGTGTCTTTCTTTATTTGGAGTATCGTAATTTACTATAGTTCTATTTCCATCTTGTATGGTTTCATTATCTACAACAGGTTTTGTATATGGTGTGCCAGATCGTAAAACAGCACCTAAAGATAGTTTGATGTTATTTGTAATATCATAGTTTACAGCACTACTAAAAGAGTGTGTAATATCTAAACTACTAGGAAAAGTATCAGGAGTAAAGGTTTTAAAAGTATAGTTGTTTTCAGCAAAGGTGTAACTCAGCCAGCTGCTAAACTTTTTAGTTTTTTTATTAATTAAAAATTCAACGCCTTTTATTTTGTAGTCCCCTATAGAGTTTAGTGTTTGCACATTGTTATAAAAGCCTTGATTGGCAACAGTTATACCATTAACAAATTTATAAAACCCTGTAACATCTATTTGTAGGTTGTTTTTAGAGTACTCAGTTCCAAAAGATAATTGTTTACTTTTAATTATTGGAGTTTTATTATTGTCAGCCAGTACCCATCTTCTTTTTTCAATACCTAAAAAATTATCTTGAAAATCTATTTTTTGCGTAGTTGTTTGGTTTTTGAATTCTCCTTCTAACTTAAAAAAAATACTATTACTAAGCTGTTGTCTCAGATTAATTCTTGGTTCAATGATGAGTTTATTGAAATCGTGAAAATAATTGGCACGAAAACCAACTCTAGCATAAGTGTTATTTTTATTATACGTTATTTCAGAAAAAAATGCAGATTTAAGTAAAACTTCTTTTACAGATTTAGAAAAGTCAGGAGCATTAACAGTTGTCTTATTAGCAATACCTATTTCATTAAAAATAGCACCATTAATAAGTTGAAAAGTATCTGAAAAATAATGATTTGTAATAAATTTAATTTCAGTTTCTAAAACATTGTTAAACTGTGTTTGAAATTGATCAGTCTCTTTGTTAAAATCTGCCGAATTTATTTTATAATCAGAAATAAAAGTAGAGAGTTCTGTAGAAAATTCGGATGACCAAGTGGCATTCCAGCTAATATTAGCACCAAGATTCTTTTGTTTTAAATTACTATTTTCTTCTATTGTAGCTCCATTGTTAGTGTAATCTTCTGTGTATTCTAAATTGTTTTTTATATTTATTAAGTTAGCTCTTAATAAATGATTTTGATTAATATCGTATAAGACTTTAAAAGAATAATCATAGAAATAGAAATCAGTTGAGGCTTCATTTTCTTTGTTGGAAGCTATAGAGTTTTCTTGAAAGCTTCTACTAAAATACTTGTCATAGGTAGGGGTATCAAAAAAATCTGTATAAGACCTTCTTACCGAAGCGTGAACTCCAAGTTTTTTAGTTAAAGGAATTTGTACAAAAGCATCAGCACTTAATAAATTAAAACCAGCGCCGCCGGAAAACGTATCAGTAACTTTATTGTTTGTTTGCATATTAACAGTACTAGAAACACCGTCGCTAAACTTTGTACTAGTACCGTTTTTAGTTACAGTAGCTTTTTCTGTTAAATACGGGTTATATGCAGAGATTAGACCAAAAAAATGACTTGTGTGGTACATCTTAATTCCATCCCAAAGCATTAAATTTTGATCGTTTGTTCCACCTCGAACATTAATGTTCGATACACTTTCGTTTACGCTTTCTACTCCAGGAAGTACTTTTATTGTTTTTAAAATATCGGGTTCGATTAATCCAGGAAGAATTCCAAATTTTTTAGTTTTTAAAACAGTACTTCCATCAATATTTTTTTGGAGACCAGTGGTTAAAAAGTTAGGAATAATTACTTCTGATAACTCTTCTGACAAACTTTCTAGGTGTATTTCTTTACATAAGTTTTGAGAGAATAAATCTTTTGCTGGTAGTATAATAGATTTGTACCCAACGTAAGAAATAGAAACATTTGCATTTACAGAAACTGAGTTGATATTGAATTTTCCGTTACTATTAGATGTAGTTCCATTATGAGTATTATTAACTAAAATAGTTGCTAAAACTAATGGTTCAAGTGTGTTACTGTCTACTATTGTTCCACAAATAGGAATTTTCTTTTCTAAGTATGATATAGTAATAAACCGATTATCTAAAATTTTAAAATTAAAGATGGTAACAGACTCTAAGTAACTTATAGTTTCAGATAATGATAAAGTATTATCAGGTTTTGTAATGTATACACTTTCTAAATCCTTATCAGAATAAGTAAAAGTTACCTGATGTTTTTTTTCAATTTCAATTAAGACGTCTTTCAATAAAGTTTTGGTAATAACATCCTGTGCTTTGATAGCAAAGGTAAATAGGAAAAGAAATAAAAAAGTAGTTTTTTTATTGACCATTCTTGTATATAGTAATGTTTTTTCCTTCTATTTTATACGATAATTGCAAAGGAATTGTAACTGCTTGCAGAGCTACATTTATGTCTTTATGAGTAAAACCACCAGTATAAAGCTGCTCTAAATTAACATCTTTAGTTTTTATAACATAACCATATTGGTTTTGTATGTCGTTTAGCACAAATTGTAAAGGAGTACTTTTAAAATTAGACTCATCTTGTAACCAAGATTTATTATTAATGTTAAAGGTGTTTACAGTATCAATTTTACCATTTGTAACTTTAAATATTTTTCCTTTAGCTAATTTAATAAGTGAGTTGTTATAGTTTACACTAACTAAACCTTCGTAGGTTTTTACTTCAAAATAATTCTTTCTTTCTTTAACGTTAAATTGAGTTCCTAAAACTGTAACTTTTCCAACAGAAGTGTTTACGGTAAAAGACTCTCCTTTTTTAACTTTAAAAAATGCTTCTCCTTTAAGTTGTAAATTTCTACTACTTTTCCAATCCTTTTTGTTAAATGAAATGGAAGAGTTAGCGTTTAAAACAACTTCAGAATCATCTGGTAAATTAAAGGTTTTTGTTTCCGCATATTGCGTACTAAAGTTCACTGCGTTATTAAAGAATAAAAAATAAGAAGAAACCAATAAAACAATAATAGCTGCTGCATACTTATAACTTAATGGAGTAATCTTGCTTTTTTTAGAAGTAGATTTTTTTAGTTCAAATTCTTTAAGAGCTTTATCAATATCTACTTTAGGAGTTTTTATGTGAGAAGAATAATGTGCTATTTTTTCAAGATTTTTAAAATTTTTATCTTGTTTTAATAAAGACAGCTCTTCATCAGAGATTTCTCCGTTTAACCATTTTAATATGTATTGTTCATCTTTCATTTTATGCTTAACTAACTTTTAGACAATAAAGAAGTAAATTTCCCTACCCTTACAATAATTCTATTTTTGACCTTAATTTTTTTAAAGCTGAAGACATCCTTTTTTCAACGGCTTTTTGTGAGATATTTAGTAACTCAGCAATTTCTCTATATTTTTTACCATCTATTCTATTCATTAAAAAAACTTCTCGTTCAGCCTCTGTTAAATTTTCAATAGCATTTTTTAGTTTATTTTTAAATTCTTCCTCTTCTAGTAAGTATTCCGGGTTTTGATTATTTATATCTAAATAAGGAGAGTTTTTAGCATAGTTTAAAACAACTTTTTCATGCTTTAATTTATTTAAAAAAAGGTTGTTTACACTGGTAAATAAGTACGATTTTGCTTTTTCATATGATATTTCTGAACATTTTTCCCACATTTTTAAAAAAGCTTCTTGTATTAAATCTAGGGCAGTATCTTTATCGTTAGATTTATAAGATGAGAAGTTGGTAACGAATTGAATGTTAGATTTGTAAAACTCGTTAAAGTCTTCCTCGTTACACAGTGATTTTTTAGTCATATGAATGCTTTTATAGAGTTAAAATAGAAAAAAAATCGAAAACAAAGGTAGGGTAAAACGATTTATAGTTTTCTAAAGGACAGAAAGAGCTCAAAAAATAAATGTTTAAAAAATTAAAACTAATTAAGATGAAAACGATAAAAATATTAACCATAATAGCATTAACTACTTTGACAATTTTTACTTCATGTCAATCTGAAGAAAACGAACAAATAGGTACAAATCCAAATGCAAATACCCCAACATCTGAAACCGCAAAGAAGTATAAAAGAACAGGTATGAATGATGGATCAGAAGATGATTTTTTAGATGGAAATTCATGTGCTGAGTTATTGTTTCCTATAACGGCAACCATAAACGGAAAAGAGGTAACTATAATAAATGAACTAGATTATAATTTGGTTCTTGAAATAATGGACGAATTTAATGATGATGATGATACAGTAGTTTTTAATTTTCCAATTACAGTAAAGTTGAATAATTATACAGAAGTAACTATTACTTCTCAAACAGAATTGGAAGAATTAAATAAAAAATGTGATGAAGCCTCAGATGAAATGGAAGATGCTATTTCTTGTGCAAAAATCGAATTTCCAATATCAATGTTAACCTACGATATTAGTTTAGAACAAACAGGTACTGTTGTAATTGAATCAGAAAAACAATTGTACAATTTTGTAGATGATTTAGGCTCAAATGAGTTATTCTCTGTGAAATACCCAATAATTGTAACTCTAAGCAACGGTAGTTCTATTGAAATAAATAGTGATTCTGAATTTGAAGATGCTGTTGAAGAGTGTACTACTTATGAAGAGGAAGAGGAAGCAGCAGAAGAAGCAGCTGACGAATTAGAAACCATTATCAGTAAAGCTAAGTTTAAGGTAGAAAGCTTTATAGAAGCTGGAGTAGAAAAGGCAGAAGAATACGCTGCATATACTATAGAGTTTACAAATGAAGGGAAATTAATAGCAAGAAATATTGTAAACACAACTTTAGAAAACATTGAAGGGGAGTATGATGTAGAATCAGATACAAGAGTTCTTTTAGAGGTTCAGTTTGGAACCGGAACAGCTATAAGTGCTTTAAATAATGAGTGGGTAGTAACTACTTATACGAGTACTTTACTAACATTACAAAGTAAAACAGACAGTTCAGTAACGTTAACATTTAAAAAGATATAAAGACCTCATAAATTCGTTGATTTTGAAACTTTATGGCTGCTCTAGTAGTGGCCTAAGGTTTTAAAAACCATTGATATTAAAATTACGTAAGTAAGATAAAGGAATAATAATGAGAAAAGAGTTTTTTACAGTTTTACTATTAAGTGTTCTATTTTGGGCATGTTCTACAGAAAGTGAATCAATAATTAATGGTGATGTTGAGGTCGTAAAAGAGAATAGAAAACCTACAGGTGCATCAGCAAATGATTTGTTATCAGGCAATATTTATAAAAAAACGATTGTAGAGTTAGCTTATGTAGAAGGCTTTGAACCTACTGAAGAAGCAAAGAACAATTTTAAGAGTTTTATTGAAGAAAGAACTTTTAAATCAAATGGAGTAGAGTTACATGTAAAATCAATACCTGTAACAGGAAAAGAGGTGTATACAATTAATGATATTGTAGCTATAGAAAATCAGTACAGAACTTATTATAATACACAAAATACTATAGCGGTTTGGGCATTGTTTGTAAATGGTAAATCATCAAAAGACTCAGATTCTTCTTTTGTTTTAGGTACTGCATACTATAATACGTCATTTGTAATTTTTGAAGAAACTATAAGAGAACTAAGTAATGGTACATTTGAACCAGAAAGAAGCTTATTAGAATCTAGTGTAATTCATCATGAATTTGGTCATATTCTAGGACTTACAAATTTAGGAACTCCTTTACAAACAGATCATGAAGATGCAGACCATCCAAAACACTGTAATGAAGAAAGCTGTTTAATGTATTGGGCAGCAGAAACTAGTCAAGGTATTGGAAATTTATTCTCATCAAATCAAATCCCAAAACTAGATAGTCAATGTATAGCAGATTTACAAGCTAATGGAGGAAGATAGATTGTAAAATTAAATCGATTAAAGATAAAAAAAATTCAGTTAGTAATATTATTTATAGCAATGATTAGTGCATCAGTAGTTGCACAAGATAGTAGTAAAAAGTCCAAGGCAGGTATTAAAGGAGGGTATAACTTGTCTGCAGTGAGTTTTAATGGAGATTCTGAAACGGAACAGCTACACGGATTCCATATAGGTTTTTATGGAGAGTCATTCATAGGGAGTAATGTTTCACTACAATTAGAATTACTGTATTCACAACAAGGGTATAAAATTATAGATGGAAGTGGTACTTATAAGCAAGAGTTAGACTATATTAATCTTCCTTTAATGATGAAACTGTATCCTTCTGAAAACTTTTTTTTAGAAGCAGGACCTCAAATAGGACTTTCAATAGCACACAAAGAAACTTTTGATAGTGGCTTTATTCTGTATGATACTTCAAAAGAGTTTGATCCTAGGAATTTTGATTGGGGATTGAATTTTGGTGGAGGTTTTAAAACAAATAGTGGAGTAAGTTTAGGAGTAAGATACCATTTAGGATTAAATGATATTTATGATGAAGATAAACCCAAAAATAGAGTCTGGCAGTTTTACATAGGGTTTGACTTCTAATAAAAAGCGATGTTTTAAACATCGCTTTTTTTCTACAATCAAGCTCTTTTATCATAAAACATGATATTATTTCTAAATTTGTGAAAATGAAAGTAAGAAGAAATGATAGAGCTATCAGAAGTATTTTGGAACAATAAGTACCTAGACAATAAAACTGGATGGGATTTAGGAGAAATATCAAATCCGCTAAAAGAATATTTTAATCAATTAGAAGATAAAAATCTTCGAATTTTAATACCTGGGGGAGGCAATTCATACGAAGCAGAATATTTATTTAATAAAGGATTTAAGAATGTTTTTGTAGTTGATATTGCTGAAGAACCTTTAAAAAGAATACAAAATAGAGATCCTAACTTCCCAAAGGAAAATTTAATTCACGCTGATTTTTTTGATTTAAAAGGAACTTTTGATGTGATAATTGAGCAAACTTTTTTCTGCGCTATAAATCCTAAACTACGGTCAAAGTATGCACAAAAAGCACATGAATTACTAAATGATGGAGGAAAGTTAATAGGTTTGCTGTTCGATGCAGTACTAAATGAAGACCATCCACCTTTTGGAGGAAGTAAAAGAGAATATGAAGAATATTTTACACCGTATTTTAAAGGAAGTATGGAGACTTGTTACAATTCTTCTGGAAGCCGACAAGGAATGGAACTATTTATTAAAATGATAAAAAAATAACCGTCAAATTAATTTGACGGTTATTTTTATCTAATTAGGCTCTTACTTCTTTAGCCTCTTGCTTTTTTTGTTCGTTACGTTCAATCTTATGATCTGGTCTCGTCCATTTTGGTTTTTCACCTAAAGCTTCATATTGAGAATCTTTAGCTTCAACAGACTCTCTTTGCTCATGTTTAAAGAAAGGCTTCTGTGTATTTAAACCTAAATCTTCAAACATTTTCATATCCTCATTGATGTCAGGATTTGGAGTAGTTAATAACTTATCACCTGCAAAAATTGAGTTAGCTCCAGCAAAGAAACACATTGCTTGACCTTCTCTACTCATTTGCGTTCTACCTGCAGATAAACGTACTTGTGAGTCTGGCAATACAATACGAGCAGTAGCTACCATACGAACCATTTCAAAAATGTTAACAGGAGGTTGCTCCTCTAACGGAGTACCCTCTACAGCCACTAATGCGTTAATAGGCACAGACTCAGGATGTGGAGAAAAACGAGTTAAAGTTTCAAGCATTCCAGCTCTATCTTCTAACGATTCTCCCATACCAATAATACCTCCAGAACAAACAGTTACATTTGTTTTACGCACGTTTTCAATAGTGTCTACTCTATCTTTAAAAGCACGTGTAGAAATTACATCGTCGTAATAATCTTCAGAAGTATCTATATTGTGGTTGTAAGCATATAAACCAGCTTCAGCTAAACGATTTGCTTGGTTTTCAGTTACCATTCCTAACGTACAACAAACTTCCATGTCTAGCTTGTTAATAGTACGCACCATTTCTAACACTTGGTCAAATTCTGGTCCGTCTTTTACATTTCTCCAAGCTGCACCCATACAAACTCTTGATGATCCACCTTCTTTAGCACGTAAAGCTTGTGCCTTAACTTGGTTTACAGTCATCAAATCATTTCCTTCAACATTGGTGTGATAACGTGCTGCTTGCGGACAATATCCACAGTCTTCAGAACACCCACCAGTTTTTATAGAAATTAATGTACTTACTTGTACTGTATTTGGGTCGTGGTATTTTCTATGCATAGTTGAAGCCTCGTACAAAAGCTCCATTAAAGGCTTATTGTATACTTCTAGAATTTCCTCTTTCGTCCAATCGTGTCTAATATCAGTCATAAATTCGAGTTGTTTGTGGTGGTAAAAATAAAAAATTCCGCTTCGAAAGCGGAATTTTATGAGTCTTATTTTTCTTTGGAAGAAGAATTGTCTTCTTCAATTAGTTTTATGTGTTTTTTGATGTTATTAAAACAGAAACTGCATTTCCACCAAAACCAACAGCATTTACTAGTATTTTATTGAGTTTTTTTGGAGTTTGTTGAGGTTCAGCAAAAGGAACTTCAATTACTTGTTGATGTTGTATCATTAACATTGCTAACTCTAAACTTAACAAGCCAGAAGCACCAAAAGTGTGACCGAGTTTCCATTTATTAGTAGTTAAAAAAGGAGTTTTGTTACAGAATACTTTTTGAATCGCATTAATTTCTGACTGATCTCCTTTAATGGTTCCTGGGGCATGCATTACGATAGCATCCACTTCATCAGGAGAGGTTGTTCCTAAAGCCATTTTCATTGATTTTTGAAAACATTCTGCATCTGTTGTTACAGAAGTATTATGTTTCAAAACTTCAGTAGCATATCCTACACCTTCAATAAAAGCTAGAGCATTTTTTTTAGTTCCTTCCTCTAAACAAAATACCGAAGCACCTTCTCCCAACACCATGGTGTTTTTAGTTTTGTTAAGGTCGAAAGCTTTACAAGGGTATTCATTAATTTCTTTAGAGTACACTTTTAATGCCTGCATTTGGGCAATAGTAAAATCAGTTAGAGAAGCTTCACTAGCACCAATCATAAATTTTTCTGACATTCCCGATTGTAACCAAGCGACTCCATTTAATAAAGAATGCAGTCCAGTTGAGCAAGTTATAGAATGTGAAATTTCAGGACCATTGGTTTGTAAATCGTGTGCTATCCAAGATGAAATATTACCTAGCGTAGTTGTTGGAGAGCTTAAGGTAGATGATTTGCCTGTAGCTAAAAACTCCTTATGATATTTCTCAAACAAAGAAGTTGCCCCTCGAGAAGAACCTATATTAATTCCGAAGTTATCAGAAGCTTTCCAGTTTGTCTGTTCCATTGCTTTTCTAGCAACAAAAAGGGTGTACAAAACAGACGGATCTAAATTTTTATATTTATTGTCAGAGTTTCTAACATCTTCAATAGCACGTTTATCTTCATCAGATAATTGTGCTACCCATGCTTTGGAATCTTCAAAGTCTTTAAAACTTAAAAAATGTTGATTATTTAGATAGTGCTCCCAAATTTTCTCAGGAGTACTTCCTAAGGCAGAAACAGAAGCAAATGATGTTATTGAGATGAGTTCTTTCAACACGATAAAAATTTCAGCAAAAATAAAGGTAAAATCAAGTATTCTAAAGAAAATAAAAATATTTATCTTGGTATAAAATTATTAAGGTTATGAGTGAACAAAGACAAAAAAGTTGGTTTGGAAGAAATTGGTTGTGGTTTATACCATTAACAGGATGTTTAGGCTTTATTTTATTAATTGTTTTAGGTGTAGGGGCGGCATTTTTTGGAGTGTCAAAAATAATGACAAATTCAACCCCTGTTGAATATGCTATTGAACAAGCGTCTAAAAACAAATTGGTTATAGAGAACTTAGGAGAACCGATTGAACAATATGGAATACCCTCTGGTAACATTTCTCTTACTAACGACGATGGAAATGTAGATTTTTCTATTTCTATAAGAGGCGATAAAGGAGAAGGTACTTTAATTGTTAGAGGTATTAAAGTAGATGGTGAATGGATTTATGAAGATTTATACGTTTACATTAAAGAAACTCAAGAAGAAATTAACTTATTAGAAAAGGAAAAAGTTCTAGAGACTATCTAGAACCTTTTCTATAGTTGTATATATTTTGTTAAGTTGTTCCTTTGTGATAACATAGGGAGGTTGAATGTAAACGGTGTTTCCTAATGGTCGTAAAAAAACTCCTTCATTCATAAAAGATTTTAAAAGCTGGTCACGCAACGTTCCATAGCGACCAGAATTGGTGTTTAAATCAATAGCTAAAATAACGCCTTTACCTCTTGTTGAATTTACTTTTTGATGACTTTCTATTTTTTTTGCAAAAGTTTTATTAGACTCTTCAATAAACTGAATATTGTCTTGGATTTCTTGAGTTTTCAATAGCTCAATACTCGCTAGTGCAGCACTACAAGCTATTGGATTTGCAGAATAAGTATGGCAATGAAAAAAACCTTTAGAAATATCATTATCCAAAAAAGCAGTGTAAATTTCTTCAGTACAAGAAGTAATTGACATTGGAACTAAACCAGCTGTTAAGGCTTTACTTAAACATATAATATCTGGTTTAGTAGTAATTTCATCAGAAGCGAAATTGTTACCTGTTTTACCAAAACCTGTCATTACTTCATCAGCGATGGTAAGAATATTATTGCTTTTGCAAACTTCCAAGATGTTGTTTAGGTCTTTGGCCTTATGAATTTTCATCCCAGCTGCTCCTTGAACTAAAGGTTCGTAAATGAATCCGGCAACATTGTGTTCTGAAATAATCTCTTGTAATTTTTGTGCGATAACCTCATTATTCTCTCCATTAGGAACAGGAATTCGTTGAATATCCATCAAAAAATCTTCAAAAGGTCCATTATACACAGATAAACCAGAAACAGACATGGCTCCAAATGTATCGCCATGAAATCCATCTTCAAAAGCAATGAATGTTGTACGTTTCTCACCCTTATTAAAATAGTATTGCAAAGCCATTTTAATTCCTGCTTCTACAGCAGTAGATCCGTTATCATTAAAAAAGATTCTATTTTGATTTTCAGGAAGAATTTTAATTAATTCTTCTGATAATTTCACCGCAGGTTCATGGGTAAAATCACTAAACATAATCTGATCTAAGGTTTGCATTTGTTGGTAAACACGACTCGTAATAAAATCGTTGCAATGCCCAAACATACAGGTGTACCAAGAAGAAATAGCGTCGATATATTCATTACCATGCTCGTCGGTTAGTATGCATCCTTTTGCTTTTACAATTCCTAAACTATCAGGGTGTGTTTGGTGTTGTTTTAACGGGTGCCACAAATGTTTTTTATCGCGTTCTTGTAAGTTCATATGTTTTGTTCTTTTGAAAAAGAGCTGTCAAATGTACAATAGAAATACATAAAACTACTCCGAAATAGGCAATAAACAATAGCCACATAATTGAGGTTGAAAATAACTCAGAGAAAAATGCTGGAAAAACTAAAAAAAGTTCTGAAGTGAGTATAAAAAAGGTATAAAAAATCCAGACGGTTTTATGAATACTCTGACCTAATTCTATCCAAATAAAAGGTAGGTACATTCCTAAAAAAAGGAGATGTAACCAAGCTATAAGCATAAACCTGTTGGATATTACCAAATTTGAAAAATAAGGAATGCTACCAAAGCAGTTTAAAATACCAACAAGTAATAAAATACCAAAAAACAATCGGTATTGTAGTTTTTGCTGTAAAAATGAACTTTTAAGTTTGAAAATTGTTATGATTAAAGTTCCTGCACCAATGCCTCCTGCTATTTGAATAGTCAAATAATTGAAGCTGTATTTTAATGAATGAGTATACAATAATACTAGAGAGGTAATAATTAAGGTAATTTGATTTTTTGAAAGCTTAATTGTTGTTGTTTGAAAGAGTACTACAAGCATCCAAAGAAAGAATGAACCAAAATACTGGAAGTGTAAATAAAAAAAGATAGCTTGTTGATACCAAGGAGAAGTTTGCATTTTCATAGCCATTAGCGGACCTAAAGCATAAGGACCAATTGATGAAATAAAATGAAAAACAATTCCTGTTTTAATTAAAGTTACATCTGATTTTTTACCATGTAAACGTTTCCATAATCGTATAAGTAACCAATAGCTTATCCATAAATGTATGGTGGAAAAGGTAATAGTAACCAAGGCGTATCCTTGAATGATAAAACCGACCAATAAAACACCAATACAAACTTGTAAAGCAATGTAAAGAAAGTATGAGGTTTTGTCTATTCCGTTAGTAAAACGAGTGAAAAGTAGTACAATTAAAGCATTGAAAACAAATCCCAACAACATAATGTGAGAGTGGGAATGTAGCACAAATTTAAATGGAAAGTTGGTAATACTACCTGTAAATGCATATCGCAAAATCAAACCTATGATAGCTCCCAAAAAACCAAAGATTAGAGGGAAAGACCAAAGATGTTTTGCAGTAGCAGATTTCATTTATAGCTTATCTTTAAATAGTTCAGCGTATTCTTTAATCACATTTTTATCAAAATAAGGTTCTTCTTCAATACGCCCAATTACAGGAGCCTTAGTCATTTTTTTGATAATATCTTCAGTGGTTTTGTGTTCGTTTCCAGAAAAAACCAAAGCAACATCAAAGCCTTTTTCTTTCAGTAAGTTAACTGTTAGTAAGGTATGATTAATGCTTCCTAAATAATGACGAGAAACAACGATTACTTTATAATCTGGTTTTATAACATCTAACAAGGTGTTTTTATCATTCAAAGGAACCAATAGTCCACCCGCACCTTCAATTACTAAGTGATTTTTTGTTGAAGGTTCTTTTATGTTGTCGATATCAATGGTAATTCCATCAATTTCTGCAGCTGCATGTGGACTCATAGGTGTTTGTAAAGCATATGAGTTTGGATGAAAAACAGTTTTTGAATTTGAAATGAACTTTTCAACTTTATGAGTGTCAGAATATTCTAAATCCCCCGACTGAATAGGTTTCCAATAATCAGCTTCTAGAGCTTCAGTTATGATGGCAGAAGCCACGGTTTTTCCTACTTCAGTTGAAATTCCTGTAATAAAATATTTTTTTTTCATTTGAAAATTGTTTTACAATCGTTGCAGATTAATTTTTTGCTTTCAAAAAAAGGAAAGAGCATAAAAAAGATATTTTTACGTTGTAAATCGGCAACTAATATTTTTGTTGAATTACATTTAGGACAATGAATGTTATTTCCATTTTCATCCTTTGTGTATTCTCTTATTTCATTATAAGCAGTAGCAGCTTTTTCTAAATCATTGTTGTGTACCAGTAATTTTACTCCACCAATAGCTTGACTAATCAATGGGTCAGAATCTATTGTTTTTTCATCCATTAACATAGTTCTAATATCTTCCGAATCTAATTTAGCCTTTGCTACTTGTGCTTCAGATGAGTATTCGAAAACTGCCAAAATGGTATAATTATCTTGCATCTTATTTTTTAAACAAAAGTAGCAAGCTTCTCTAAAACATCGGTAATTTCTTCTTTAGAATTATATGCGTGTAAACAAAAACGTAAACGTTCTTGATTTAAAGGAACGGTAGGCGATAAAATAGGTTTTACATCAAATGCGTTTTGTTGTAATTGTAGAGCGATGTTCTTTACGCGCTCATTTCCAGAAATAATACAACAATGAATGGCAGAAGAACTTTCAATAAAATTTAACTGTAATCTGTTTGATTCTGAAATAAAATGCTGAATGTTTTGTTGCAGTTGTTCTTTGGAATTGCTGATAGATAATTCGTCGTAAGCAATTTTTATAGTAGCTAAAGCATGAGGTGATAACCCTGTGGTGTAAATAAAGCTACGGGCAAAATTTACAAGATATTGTTGTAATTGTTCACTTCCTAAAATAGCTGCTCCATGACACCCTAAACCTTTTCCGAAGGTAATAATTGTTGCGAAAACAGCATTTTCTAATTGCAGTTTTTGAATTAATCCAAAACCAAAAACACCTAAGGCATGCGCTTCATCTATAACTAAATGTACATTAGTATGTTTATTGGTTATCTGTGATATGGTTACTAAATCAGGAGAATCTCCGTCCATAGAAAAAACAGATTCAGTAATCACATAAACTTCTAAGTCATTCTGATGAATTCGTTTTAGTAGCTCTTCAAGATGAGTTAAATCGTTATGCTTAAACTTAAACGATTTCGCATTAGATAGTTGTATGCCGTCTCGTATTGAAGCATGAATAAATTCATCATATAAAATAATGTCACCACGTTGAGGTACAGAAGCAAAAAAGCCAATATTAGCATCATAACCAGAGTTAAAAACTAAAGCTGTTTCAGAATTATGAAGCTTTGCTAGTTGTTTTTCAACTTCAGTATAGAGTTTATGATTTCCTGAAAGTAGGCGAGAACCCGTTGCGCCATTAACTTTACTGTTGTTATCAACTAGAAATTGATGTGTTTTATTAAAAATAACTTCAGATTTAGCAAACCCTAAGTAATCGTTTGAAGAAAAATCGATAAGCGAGTTTTCTTTACCGAGTTTTCTTAGAGAGTTTTGTGCTACTCGTTGTGAAATTTTTTGCTGTAGTTTCTTAGGAAATTGCATAGTGTAAAAATAAAGAAGCCTTTTTTAATATTGTATTTATTTAGCTAGAAAAGTTTTGTGCTTATAATGTTTATTTTTAATAGTCTCACTATTTTATTTACTTATTTTTTAAATAAAAATTAAATGTTAAAGTTGTTTTTTAACTAAAAGTCTCACTTGAATAAAGTTAAATTTATCAGCATTACTAGTTTAAAGTTTTTTTATTTGTTTTTAAACAGATTTTATAATTTATGATAGCATCAGAAAGGTTAGTAACTTACATGTATGTTTTGTTGGCGGTGTATGCTGCTGTAATTTTATATTTTGTAATAAGAGGAGCGCGAAAAAACACGAACATAAAAGATTATGCTGTTGGTAATTTAGGGTTTCCATCTTGGGTTGTAGGGTTGTCATTAGCGGCTTCTATGACGAGTGCTGCCACCTTTATTATCAACCCTGGATTTATTGCATTATATGGTGTTTCAGGGGTAATTTCTTTTGCAATCGTTCTGCCAATAGCAGCATTTATTTCGTTAATTGTTTTTACAAAAGGATTTGCAAAGTATGGTAGTACGGTAAAAGCAACTACCATGGCTCAATGGATAGGAAAGCGGTATGATAGTAAAAGTTATGCTTTTTTCTTCGGAATTATAGCGCTGTTGTTAATTACGTTTATTGTGTTGATTAATGTAGGGCTTACACAAGTTATTTCAAAAGCTTTAAATACTGACCCTTTTTATGTGTTAATGGCAATCACAATATTTGTTTTTGGGTATATGATGTTTGGAGGAGCCAACTCTATGGTGTATACGAATACAATTCAGGCTATTATTATGTTTATAGTAGCTCTGATTTTAATAGGTTCGGGATATCATTTTTTTGATGAAGGAATAGGAGGGTTTATGGATAAATTATCTAGTATAGATCCAAATCTAACCAAAACAACTAACGCAACGAGTTTTCTATTTCGTGATTATTTTGAAATTATAGTAGCACAAGTAATTATTGGAGTAGCAATTGTTTGTCAGCCTCATATCATAACTAAATCACTTTTACTTAAAGATGCTTCAAAAATTAATAAATACTTGTTTAGTGGAATTGTCTTTATGGTTGTGTTTTTTTTAGTGGTAATTGTAGGTCTATATGCAAGAATTAGTTTCCCTGATTTAACTGTTGATGGGAGGGCAATAAAAATGGATGAAATTATACCAACGTATGTTGTGAGTAAGTTTTCTGTAGGAGTAGGCTTAATTATAGTTGTGGGACTTATTTCTGCAGGACTTTCTACTTTGGAGAGTCTAATACAATCGTTGTCAATAACAATTACATCAGATATACTAAAACCAATATTTAAAGATCAAATTAACAACAATACAATAACAATAAATAAGGTTGTAATTGTTCTTTTAGGGGTTGTAAGTTTTTTATTGAGTTGGCAGCAAATAAAAAGTCCAGATGTAAGTGTAGCTATTTTTGCTCAAAATGGAGTGTACGCTTATTTTGCAGCAGCCTTTGTACCTGTTTTGTTCGGAACTTTTTTGAAAAACGTATCAACAAGATCCGTTTTTATAGCAAGTATAACTGCTATTGTGGTGCATTTTGGTATTTATTACGGAAGAATAACTCCTTACATGCAAGAACCAGTGAATAACCCAGGAGTATCTGCAGCTTTTGGCATAGTAGCATCACTTATTGTTGGTTTTGTTTTTTATAAATTGGATTTGAAAAAACTCTAAAATATGTTAAACTGGATAGCTAAATGGGCAGATTATACACCTAACAAGGTGGCGCTGACATCGTATGACACTAATGAAAGTTATACATATAGTAGCTTAGATACATATGCAGATAAGTTAGTTGTCAAGTTTACAAAAATGGGGTTAGAAGAAGGAGATAGGGTTGCTGTTTTAGCAGAGCATGGTTTAGCATTTATTGTGCTTTTTGTTGCTTGTCAACGAATGGGAGTTGTCTTAGTGCCTTTAAACTATCGTCTTTCAATAAGTGAACTTCAAAGATTAGTGTCTGACTGTACTCCAAGTCTATTTATATATAGTAAGAGTTTTACAGATAAGGTAGAAGGGTTGGAATTAGGTGAAACTTCTACTCTTTTAATGAATGATGTAAAATATTTTTATCAGAGTAAAACAATAAAAATTTTAAAAAGAGAATATAAAATTAAAGAAGATAGCCCACTCTTTATATTTTATACGTCAGGAACAACAGGAGATCCTAAAGGTGTTGTATATACTAATAAAATGTTGTTTTGGAATAGCTTGAACACCTCTATGCAATTAGGAATTACTTTTAGAGACTCTACGCTAAACACATTACCTCCTTACCATACATCAGGATGGAATGTTTTTGTAACACCGCTGTTGCACAAAGGAGGACATATAGGAATGTTAGAAAAATTTGATGCAGAAAAGGTGTTGTGTTTGTTAGAGTTGAATAAAATGAGTCTATTTTTAGCACTTCCCACTATGCTGTTAATGATGCAAAAAACAACTGTTTTTAAAAAAGTTGGACTTCAGGAACTAAGATATATTATTTCAGGAGGAGAAAAAGTACCACCTGAATTAGTGTCATATTGGAAGCAAAAAAAGAATATTTATATTCGACCAGGATATGGTTTAACTGAAGCTGGTCCTAGTATTACCTCATTGCATCATAAAATGGCCGCATTAAAACCTAATTCTATCGGAAAACCTAATTTTTACTTAGATACAAAAATTGTTGATGAGAAAGGAAAAGAAGTAGGGGTAAATGAAGTTGGTGAATTGTGTATTCGAGGAGAGATTGTGACCCCAGGTTATTGGAATAACTCAGTGAAAACAAGTAATAACATTAAAAAAGGGTGGTTGTTTACAGGAGATTATGTTTATAAGGATGAAGACGGATACTTGTATGTAAAGGGCAGAAAAAATGATATGTATATATCGGGTGGAGAAAATATTTATCCGCAAGAAATAGAAGCGCACTTAGAGTCTTTAAATGAGATAAAAAAAGCAGTAGTTCTGAGTGTTAAAGATAAGAAATGGGGTGAAACAGGAATTGCTTTTGTTACTGTTGTAAATAAAAATATTACAGTAGAAAAAGTGAGGCTTCAACTAAAAAAAACATTAGCATCTTATAAGCACCCAAAGTATATTTTCTTTTTAGATGAGATACCTTTAACCAGTGTGGGGAAAGTTTCAAGAAAAGACTTGTTACGCTATTATAACTCAATAAAAATATAAAAAAAATGAAACAGTTAGGTTTAGCGCTAATTTTCATATTAACAAGTACTATAGTGCTTGCACAAAACCCAAAAAAATCAATGAAAAAGCTTCTTTCAGCATATGAATTTAAAACTCGATGTGTAAAAGTTGATGATATAGAAATGACTTATCTTAAAGAAGGTAAGGGAGGCAAAACCTTACTTTTTTTACATGGCTTAAGTAGTAATGCTGATGCTTGGTTTAAAAACATAGAAACTCTAAAAGAAAATTACACTTGTGTGGCTATTGATTTACCAGGTCATGGAAAATCTTCAAAACCAGAAGAAGCTTATACACCTACATTCTTTGCTGATGTAGTGTTTAAATTTATTAAAAAGAAAAGGTTGAAAAATGTGATTTTAGTTGGTCATTCTATGGGAGGACAAGCAAGTATGAAGTTAGTATTGATGCATCCAGAGGTTATTGAAAAACTAGTGTTAATAGCCCCAGCAGGATTAGAGCAGTTTTCAGAAGCGCAAGGGAATATTCTTAAAAGTGTTTATACAGCTAAAGTTGTTAAAAACACGACAGATGATCAGATAACGAAAAATTATGCACTAAACTTTTATGAGCAACCAAAAGAGGTTTCAAAAATGATTGAAGATCGTATTCGAATTAAACAAGCGTCAGACTTTAATGCACATTGTGAAGCAATTGTAAAAAGTGTGTATGGAATGTTAGATGATCCTGTACATAAGGATTTGGAGAAAATATCTCAAAAAACTTTAGTTGTTTTTGGAAATAAAGATATGTTAATTCCGAATAGGTATTTACATCCGGAATTAACTATTCAAGATGTGGGAAATATAGCTGTAGATAAAATTAAAAATGTTACTGTTAAGTATGTAGAAAATTGTGGGCATTTTGCTCAGTTTGAAAAGCCTGAAAAAGTTAACTTGCTCATACAGGAATTTGTAGAAAGTGATTAATGAAAACAAAACTTAAGAAATTTACTGAATTTAGTAAAACTATTTTGCCAAATGAGGCGAAATATCTTCAAACAGTTTATCAATTTAAGGGCAAAGAAAAACAAGAAATAAGTAATCTGATAGTTAAAAATGCACTATCTAAAAATAAGACTATAGCCTTTAATACTTCTATTGATAAACGTAAGTATTCATATATAAAAAATTGGACACAGAAAAAGTTAGCAAGCATAGATGTTGATGTTACAATAGATTGGTTAATGTCTTTAAAAAAGAAAATTTTAACCGATGCAATTACATCTCAAGAAGAAAAAGAATTCCTTCAATATATAGTAACATATAAAACAATAGAGTATAATTTTCAAAGCTTATACACATTAGCCAAAGAGTATAAATCTTACCTCTTAGTTCGAATGCGTTATAAAGACCATAAAATTGTGGCAAACTTCTTAAAAGAATACGAAACGCATTATAAAACTTCAAAAGAAATACATGAAAAACTGTATGAAGCAACTACAGATATTACCAATCAGTATACATTAAATAATATTGAAACAAAGCATTTAGAAAAATGGCTTTTACAGGTATTTAAAGATGAGTCTATTGATGGTAAAAATCGGTATCAAGCCTTTGTTTTACTCGCTTTTATGTATACAAATTACAATGAGAATGGTAAGTTAAAGTTGCTCTTTGATCAAATTGATGAGTACTTCAGTCAAGGTAAAATGTATTCCAGACGTTTACTTTCTAATTATTACGCTAGTAGGGTTTTGTTACATTCTAAACAAAATGAGTTTAAAGAAGCAGAGTTTTATGGGTACTTATCAATTAGACAGAATAATAATGATACACTCATGTATTTGAATAACTTGGTAGCTATTTTACTAAGAAATAATAATCCAGAAGAAGCTTTCGATTTACTTCATAAGTATGAGAGTTTGTATAAAGAAATACATAACTATCATCAAAAAATAGGGTACTGTTCTTATAAAGTACGTGTACTTTCCGAACTGCATAAATATAAACAAGCAGAAGCTACTGCAAGAACATTTTTAAGAAAGCATAAAAATGAAGTATTAAAACATCGTTGGCATCACTTTTTTACGTCCTATATAAATGTATTAGTCACAGAAGAAAAATACGAAGAAGTATTAAAATTAGCTTCAAAATTTAACTTGATAGAAAAAGAGAAAGAACGTCAAAAGAAAAATAATTACGTTCCTAATATATCATGGAGTATTTCACTATCAAGATATATGGAAGGAAAGATAAATTCTAGTCGTTTGCTAGAGGAAATAAAAAAGCCTTTAGAAAATATTCAACCTACAATCAACCAAAAACAACTAATGTTTAAGGTGATAAATAAGCTCTCAGATAATTTACCTGAAGCATTTTTTAAACTAAAGTCACATATTGAGTAAATCTCTTTTAAAAAAGGAGGTTTTGTTTGTTTTTGAAAGAAAAAACTTTAGTAAAGTAAAAAGTCACACTTTGTAGTTTTTGTTTTTAAAATAGTTTATTCTCTATTTACCAATAGATTGCGAGAGAAACAAACTTAATAACAATCTAAACTTATGAAAAAACTATTTTTCTTTTTAGTCTTAATAACTTCCTTAGCTGTTAAAGCTCAAAGTACAGGGAGTATTGAAGGGGTAATTACAGATGTTAACGGAGTTCCTTTGGGTGGTGCCACAGTATATATTAAAAGTATAGATAAAGGAATTGATACAGATTTTGATGGGAAATTTGCGATTGAAAATATAAAAACAGGAACTTATAATGTGTCTATTTCATTTGTAGGCTTTGAAAGTGTAGTAAAAACAGTTGCTGTTGAAAGTGGAAATAAAGTACAATTAAATGCTTCTTTAAAAGAAGCAAGTAGTGTTTTAGATGAAGTCATCTTAACGGCAAATAAAAAACCACAAAAAAGGACGGAAGTTCCAGCTACAGTTAGTGTTATTAATGCTAAAGATATTCAAGACTTTCCAAGTTTTAATATTGGAGAATTAGCAGCAAGACAAAAAGGGGTTGACTTTGTACGTAGTGGAGTTTTAGGAACAGGAATAAATATTCGCGGATTTAACTCTGCTTTTAACTCCAAAAACTTACAAATGACTGATGATAGGGTTTCTATGTTAATTGCAACAGGGTTGCCTTATGGTTCTTTTTCAACAGTAACCAAAGATGATGTTGAGCGTGTTGAGATTTTATTAGGCCCTAATGGTACATTATATGGTCCAAATGCGCACAATGGTTTAGTAAGTACAATAACTAAAAACCCAAGAACTTCTGAAGGAACAACAATTGCATTTGGAGCAGGAAGTCAAAATGTAATTACAGGAAGATTACGCCACGCACAGGTGTTAAGTGATAAGTTTGCATATAAAATTCATTTAGAAAGTACACAAGGAACAGAGTTTGAGTATGTAGATAGTGTTTATGTGGGAACTAAAGCATATGGAGAGAAAAACCTAGATCGTGATTTTAATGCTTTAAAATATGGAGCTTCTCTGTATTTTAGACCTAATACAAGCTCTGAAATAACAGCGTATTATGGGCATAGTAATAATACCAATTTAGCTGTAACCAACGCAGGACGTAACCAAATTAAAGACTGGACATTAGATATAGCTCAACTGAAGTATGTGTCTAAGAACTTCTTTGCTAATGCATACTATACATGGAGTAAAACGGATGATACATACGCTATTAATCAACGTACACAAAACTATGTATCGTTTATTGAAAATGGGTTTTCTGAAGAAGAATCTTGGAGTAGAGCATTGTATGAGCAATGGGTACCAGCATATGGGATAGCTATACCAAGAGGAGCGTTGTTTAAAGATGCTTCAGAGAGGTTTAATGCAGAGGCGCAGTATAATAATAATTGGGGTGATTTTTACTTAACAACTGGGGTGCAGTATCAATTGGATATGGCTGATTCTAAAGGAACTTACTTATTGGATCAGGAAGGATCTATAGATATAGCTCAAAAAGGAGTGTACGGTCAATTTGAATATAAATTAGATTCAGGTTGGAATTTTCTAGCTGGAGTAAGATTGGATAACCATGATTTATACGGAACTAACTTTTTACCAAAAGCAGCAATAACAAAAACTATTGATGCGGGTACGTTTAGGTTAACTTATGGTAGAGGTATGGCAGTGCCTTCAATATTAAACTTAAAGGGAAATCTATTTGGAGGTTTAGTATTAGGAAACGGTGAAGGATTTACATTAACGGATGGTACTAAAATAGATAAGTTAGAAGTAGAAACTATTAACTCTTTTGAATTTGGATTTAATGGAAAGCTATCGGATAAGTTTTTTATCGATGCTAGTGCTTACTACAATATGTCAGAAAATTTTATTAGCCCGTTACGTAATATAGTTGATGCGGCTAATGGAAATTACGTAACTCATATGGGGGAACAACCTATTGATGAGGTTTCAGCAGGAGCTAGTGCTTCACCGTTTTTATTAACGTATAGTAATTTTGGAAATGTAGATACTTATGGGGTTGATCTAGGTTTGAACTATTATTTTACTGATGCGATTAGAACATCGTTAAATTACTCATACTTTGGAAGAAGTTTAGATAAAGATGATTTAGGGAATGATGGTAATTTGGATGGAGTTGTCTTAGAAAGTGAATTACCGATTAATACACCGGAAAATAAACTTAGTTTAGGCTTGCACTATGGAGGGAAGAAGCTATACGGAGCTCTTTTTGGTCGTTGGGTGCAAGATTATGACTTCTTTTCAGGAATTAATGTAGCCTCAAAAACGCAAGATTTGGATGGGGATGGTGTAAACGAAATTGTGGAAAATGCTCGTGTAGGAAGAACTTGGAACTATGGTCCGTTAGGTGGCTTTACTGTAGATGCAAACCTAGGATATAATCTAAACGATAACGTTTCAGTTGGGGTTAATGTTAGTAATATTTTTGATGCAAGTATAAGAGAGTTTGTTGCTTCACCAGAAATAGGAAGGCTAATTTCATTCGAGTTGAAGTATAATTTCAATGCGTTTAAGAAAAAGTAAAGCCAATTAATTAAGCTTGTAGAGTATGCCAAAAATAAAAGTAAATAAAATAGAGCTTAATTATGAAGAATATGGAAAAGGCGAAGTCCTTTTGTTTCTTCATGGATTAGGTTCTACCAAGGCAGATTGGGATGCGCAAGTTCCTTTCTTTTTAAAAAAATATCGTGTTGTGGTAGTAGATCTTAGGGGGCATGGAAAAACATCCATTCCTTCTAAGGATTATGGAGTAAGGTTTATGACTGAGGATATTAAGCAGTTGTTGGATGTTTTAAAAATAGAAGAAACTAGTATTGTGGGGTTTTCTATGGGAGGAGCTGTTGCCTTTCAATTAGCGTACGATTGCCCTGAAAAAATAAAGAACTTGGTGATTGTAAATAGTGGTCCAGATTTTAACAATATGGGAAAGATAGGAGAAGATCTATTGAATAACAGAACGGAGTTTTTAAAAACAAAAGGACTAAGCGCTTTAGCAAAAGAAATAGCTTATAATATGTTTCCTGAAGATACTCAGGTTAATATGAGAAATGAATTTGAAGAACGATGTAAGAAGAATGATTATGATGCGTATTATAATTCATTTGTTACACTAATGAATTGGGGCTTGGGAGATAAATTAAAAGAAATTAAAACTAGAACACTAATTGTAGCTTCCGATATGGACTATACTCCCGTTTCGTTTAAAGAAAAATACGTTAAAAGGATGCCTAATGCAGAATTGAGTGTCATTAAAAACTCAAGACATGGAACAGTTATAGATCAGCCAAAAGAATTTAATAAAATACTCGAAAATTTTTTAAACTATGAATAAAGTAGCGTTAATAACGGGTAGTACTAGTGGTATCGGTTTAGGTATTGCAGAAGGTTTTGCCAAAGCAGGTTACAGTATTATGTTTCATGGTTTAGAGGCTAATGGGGCTAGCATAGCTAAAGAAGTAGGAGATAAGTATAATGTAGAAGTTTCTTTTTCAAGTGCAAATTTACTCGTTGCAGATGAGGTTGAGAAATTAATTGAGCAAACAATAAAGAAGTTCGGAATGTTGCATATACTTGTTAACAATGCAGGAATACAGTATGTTGCTCCAATAGAAGATTTTCCAAATAATAAGTACGAAAATATCATTGCTATTAATATGAATGCTGCTTTCTATGCTTCTAAAAAAGCATGGGAATTTATGAAAAACCAGAATTTTGGTAGAATTATTAATGTCTCGTCTGTTCATGGTTTAAGAGCATCCGAGTTTAAAACAGCGTATGTGGCTTCAAAACATGGTGTAATAGGTATGACTAAGGTATTAGCCTTAGAAGGAGCTGAATATAACATAACGTGTAATGCAATTTGTCCAGGATATGTAAAAACGCCTTTAGTAGAAGGTCAAATAAAAGACCAAGCTAAAGCACATAATATGTCTGCTGAGGAAGTTGTAGGGAAAGTAATGCTAAAAAAACAAGCGGTAAAAGAATTTGTTTCGTTGGAAACAATTACAGATATGGCTTTGTTGTTAGCAAAAGACAGTTCTTCAACCATAACAGGAACCTCATTTGCCTTAGATGGGGGGTGGAGTGCTCAATAACATTAAAAACTATTGTTTCTTTAATTTTTGAATATGTAAGAACACAGCGGTCAAATTTATTTTTTAAGTAGACAAGGCAGCTGCGTGAAGTTTAAGTTTAGTTAAAACAAAAAAGCCAATCTATTTATAGATTGGCTTTTGCTTTTCTGCTCCCCCTCTTGGGCTCGAACCAAGGACCCTCTGATTAACAGTCAGATGCTCTAACCAACTGAGCTAAGGAGGAATGTTCGTATAGAACAATATATATGTATTGTAGAAATTATCGGCTTCTACGTTGCCTTTGCTCCCCCTCTTGGGCTCGAACCAAGGACCCTCTGATTAACAGTCAGATGCTCTAACCAACTGAGCTAAGGAGGAATTTAAAACATGCTTGTCTTAAAATGCGAGTGCAAATTTAAGTGCTTTTTTTATATCTGCAAATTATTTTTGATAAAAAGTACAAGTAAAATCTTTTATTTCTGAATTTCAGTAATTTATTTTTTAAAAATTATCCTTTTAACTGAAATTTAACAAAAAGCTAATACTCGTTAAAGAGTTTAAAATTAGACTAAAAAGGAATGGTATTTTTCGTAAAAGTTGTACTTTTGTCACCATTATTCTTATAGATAGAAAAGTATAACAAAATATATGGACAAGTTTTCGTTCTTAAACGCAGCACATGCAGGTTTTATAGGTGATTTGTATGAACAATATCAAAAAAATCCTGATGCGATAGAACCAAGTTGGAGAAGTTTTTTTCAAGGATATGATTTGGCTAACGAGAATTACTCATTAACAGATGAAGAAGTTTCGGTAGAAGTCCCTGAAGAAGTACGTAAAGAGTTTTTAGTAATCGATTTAATCAATGGTTACCGTACCCGTGGTCATTTGTTTACCAAAACAAACCCAGTACGAAATAGAAGAACATACACTCCAACATTAGATATTGAGAACTTTGGACTAAATCAATCAGATTTATCCACTGTTTTTAGTGCAGGAGAAATTTTAGGTATAGGGCCTAAAAGTTTAGCAGAAATTATAAATTATTTAAAATCTGTTTTCTGTGAAAGCATCGGAGTAGAGTACATGTATGTACGAAACCCTGAAGAGTTAAAATGGTGGAACGAGCGTTTGAATAAAAATGCAAACCACCCTAGTTATGATGTAGAGTCTAAGAAATACATTCTTACGAAGCTTAATCAAGCATCAACTTTCGAAAGCTTTTTACAAACTAAATATGTTGGGCAAAAACGATTCTCTGTAGAAGGAGGTGAAACGTTAATCCCAGGAGTAAGTGTAGCGTTAAGAGACGCGGCTGAAGAATACGGAGTAGAAGAGTGTGTGTTAGGAATGGCACATCGTGGACGTTTAAATACTTTGGTAAACATTTTCAAAAAGCCAATTCGCGATTTATTTAGTGAGTTTGAAGGGAAAGATTTTGAAGATCAAGAAATTGATGGAGATGTTAAATATCACTTAGGTTTAACTTTAAGCAAAGCGTATCAAGGTGGACAAAAGATGAAGATGAATTTAGTTCCAAATCCATCTCACTTAGAAACAGTTGATGCAGTTGCAGAAGGAATTGTTAGAGCTAAAATAGATAAAGATTACGAAGGAAACGAAAATAAAGTACTTCCAATTTTAGTACATGGTGATGCGGCAGTAGCGGCTCAAGGAATAGTATATGAAGTTGTGCAAATGGCACAATTAAATGGATATAAAACAGGAGGTACTATTCATATTGTGGTAAATAACCAAGTTGGTTTTACAACTAATTACTTAGACGCACGTTCAAGTACATATTGTACTGATGTAGCAAAAGTAACATTATCTCCAGTGCTACATGTAAATGCAGACGATGCAGAAGCAGTATGTCACGCAATGGAAATGGCAGTTGAATATCGTATGAAATTCAATAAAGATATTTTTATTGACTTATTAGGATATCGTAAGTATGGTCATAACGAAGGTGATGAGCCACGTTTTACACAGCCAAAACTATATAAAGCAATTTCTAAGCACAAAAATGCAAGAGAAATTTATGCTAATAAATTAATTGAAGAAGGAAGTATAACAGCGGACTACTTACAAAAGATTACAGATGAATTTAAGACGCATTTAGAAGCTGAATTTACAGAGTCTAAAAAGAAAGAAACGTCTAAAATTCAAGAGTTTATGCCTGATGTATGGGAAGGATTTGTACGCAAGCAATTGCAAGAAATGTTACAACCTGTAGATACAACTTATTCGGTAGAAGACTTAAAAGGAATTGCAAGAGTTATTTCAAAAACACCAGAAGGACATAAATTTGTTCGCAAGGCAGAACGTATCTTAAAGGGACGTGAAAAAATGGTTTTTGAAGATAATTTATTAGATTGGGGTACTGCTGAAAACTTAGCATACGGTACGTTATTAGAAGAAGGATATGATGTTCGTATTTCTGGAGAAGATGTAGAAAGAGGAACATTCTCTCACCGTCATGCAATTATGCGTGATGAAGAAACTTTAGAGCGTGTCAATTTATTAAACACGAATCCTAAGAATAAAGGAGAGATGACTATTTATAACTCTCACTTATCAGAATACGGGGTGTTAGGTTTTGATTACGGATATGCAATGGCAGCTCCAAATACTTTAACTATTTGGGAAGCTCAGTTTGGTGATTTTGCCAACGGAGCACAAATTATGTTCGACCAATATATTTCTTCGGCAGAAGATAAATGGAAGTTACAAAATGGATTAGTAATGTTATTACCTCATGGATACGAAGGTCAAGGGCCAGAGCATTCATCAGGTAGAATAGAACGTTTCTTACAATCATCATCAACTGATAACTGGACAATAGCAAACTGTTCTACACCAGCAAACATGTACCATATTTTGCGTCGTCAGATGAAACGTGATTTTAGAAAACCATTAATTGTTTTCACACCAAAAAGTTTATTACGTTTACCAAAAGCTGTAAATCCTATTGAAGATTTAGCTAATGGAACTTTCCAAGAAGTAATTGATGATACTATCGATACATCAAAAGCTAAAAAAATGGTGTTCTGTACAGGTAAATTCTATTACGATTTATTAGCTGAGCGTGAAAAATTAGGAAGAGAAGATGTAGCTTTAGTTCGTATAGAGCAATTATTCCCATTACACAATGATAAAATCAAAGAAGTAATGGATAAATATCCAAATGTAGATCGTTACGTTTGGGCACAAGAAGAACCAAAAAATATGGGAGCTTGGGGTTATATGTTAGAACGTTTTGAATTAGCTAGGTTAGAATGTGCTTCGGAAGAGTATCGTTCGGCACCAGCGGCAGGTTCAAGTGCACGTTTTAAAAGACGTCATCAAGCTATTATAGATAAGGTTTTTGATTAAAAAATAAATGCGTTAGGGATTGAAGCAAGTTACCGTGTAACGCGAAAAGCCCGACCCGATAGGGAACGCCCAAATAAAAGAAATAAAATAATTCAGATATATAAAATTTAGAACTGATGGTTTTAGAAATGAAAGTTCCTTCTCCGGGGGAATCAATTACAGAAGTAGAAATTGCAACTTGGTTAGTTGAAGATGGTGATTACGTTGAGAAAGATCAACCAATTGCTGAAGTAGATTCTGACAAAGCAACGTTAGAATTGCCTGCGGAAGAAAGTGGAATAATCACTTTAAAAGCTGAAGAAGGTGATGCAGTAGCAGTAGGTGCAGTAGTTTGTCATATTGATATGGATGCTGCAAAACCAGAAGGAGCAGGAGCACCTAAAGCAGCAGCACCAAAAACTGAAGAGAAAAAAGAAGCACCAAAAGCTGAATCAGCAAAAGAAACATATGCTACAGGTACAGCGTCTCCAGCAGCTAAAAAAGTATTAGCTGAAAAAGGAATTAGTGCATCTGATGTTAAAGGAACAGGTAAAGACGGTCGTGTAACAAAAGAAGATGCTGTAAAAGCAGTGCCTTCAATGGGAACTCCTGGAATGGGATCTCGTGGTACAGAGCGTAAAAAATTATCTATGTTACGTCGTAAAGTGGCACAACGTTTAGTTTCTGTAAAGAACGAAACTGCGATGTTAACTACGTTTAACGAAGTAAACATGCAGCCAATTTTTGACTTACGTAACGAGTATAAAGAAGAGTTTAAAGCAAAACACGGTGTAGGTTTAGGGTTTATGTCTTTCTTTACATTAGCTGTAGTAAGAGCTTTAGAAATGTATCCAGATGTAAACTCTATGATTGATGGAGATTACAAAGTAAGTCACGATTTCCAAGATATTTCTATCGCTGTATCTGGTCCTAAAGGATTAATGGTACCAGTAATTAGAAATGCTGAAAACTTAACATTTAGAGGTGTTGAGAGTGAAGTAAAGCGTTTAGCATTACGTGCTCGTGATGGGCAAATTACTGTGGATGAAATGACAGGTGGTACGTTTACAATCACAAACGGTGGAGTATTCGGTTCTATGTTATCTACACCAATTATCAACCCACCACAAAGTGGAATTTTAGGAATGCATAATATTGTAAATCGTCCAATGGCGGTGAATGGAGAAGTAGTGATTCAGCCAATTATGTATGTAGCATTATCTTACGACCATAGAATTATCGATGGTAAAGAATCTGTTGGTTTCTTAGTAGCTGTAAAAGAAGCATTAGAAAACCCAGTAGAATTATTAATGGATAACAATCCTAAGAAAGCTTTAGAAATGTAAACCAAAATTTGGTTTTATAGATATGAAATCCTGTACTAAAGTGCAGGATTTTTTTTGTTCAAGAATTGTTATTTTTATGAAATATACTGTTTAGCTGTTTTGTTTATGGAGATAGAGATTCCTAACTTATTATTTAAATCTGAATCACCTGAAATATCAGGTATTGAAATAATAGCCTTAGAAAAAATTAAAGAAGGAAAAGATAGTTTTACTCACTCTCCAGAAAAAGCACATCAATTAGAGTTTTATCAATTAGCTTTTTACACGGAAGGAGTATCAGAACAATTGGTAGATTTTGTATGGTACAAAGTGCAAAAGAATACAGTAATATATGTGTCAAAAGGACAGGTAAATGCATTCAAGTTTAATGAGAGCTTAAAAGGATATTTAATACTTTTTACTGAAGATTACTTAAAAAAGGAATTAGCAAAAATTCCAAAAGATACAGCAATTCGTTTATTAACTCCGCAACTTTTTTCTCCAAAAGTTCAAGTAGCCCAAATATCTAATTTACCAGTCTATGTAAAATTGATTTTTAAAGAGTTTTATAAAACAACTGAAAGTTTTAACAAGAAGTATATCATTGACTCTTTATTTAATATTATTTTTTCTAAAGTTGAAGAAATTAAAAAAAACGAAACACATTATATTAAAGATTCTGAAAAGCTAAGGCTCTTTTTGAGGTTTCAAGCTAAGTTAAAAAAGACATTTGTAATTAATAAAAATGCTGATTTCTATGCGAATGAATTAGGCGTGACTTATAAGCATTTGAATGTTGTTACTAAAGAGGTAATAAACAAAACAGCTAAACAGTATATTGATGAGTTTGTAATTCTAGAAGCTAAAAGAAATCTTGTTAATTCTACAATTAAAAGCACGGAATTAGCTTACTTAATGGGGTTTGAAGAATCTACAAATTTTGTAAAGTATTTTAAAAAACGTACAGGATTAACCCCTAATGAGTTTAAAAAAGAGTATAATAAAGTGTAGAGGTTCGGTATTTACCATTTTATTCTTTTGATTGACCTATTTGTTGCCTATCATCTTCCATAATTTTGTGCCATCATTATTAAAAGGTAATCAAAAATGAAAAAAAGGATAGTTATAGCAGTTGGTTTTGCAACATTATTAAGTTGTACTTTAAAATTACAAGGTCAAATTAAAACAGATTCTAAAATGGAAAATTTAAAAATTATAGCACAAAAAGCGCAAGATGCTTTTTTTACAGATTACGATGAAGAGGGAGTAAAAAAATATTTCGCAGCTAATTATATTCAGCACAACCCACATGTACCTACTGGTATTGAGCCAGTATTAGGGGTTCTGCCTGCTTTAAAAGAAGCAAAAACAATATATACCAATCATAGGTTGTTACAAGACGGAGAGTATGTTGTTTTTCATAATTCTTATCACAATGCAGATGCTTTTGGAGCAAAAGAACTTGTTGCATTTGATGTTTGGAGGATGGAAGATGGTAAAGTTGCAGAGCATTGGGATAATCTTACGTCAAAGGTTAATAAAACAGCTAGTGGTCGTTCACAAGTAGACGGTACTAGTGAGATTACTGATTTAGATAAGACAAATTCAAATAAAGAGATTGTAACTAATTTTGTTAATGATATTTTATTTGGAAAAGCACCAGAGAAAGTTACAAATTACGTTAGTACAAAGGAGTATCTTCAGCATAACCCTATGATAAAGGATGGATTAGATGGGTTAGGGGAAGCGATAAACTACTTAACTTCTCAAAATAATATGTTTAAATATAAAAAATTGCATAAGGTATTAGGCGAAGGTAATTTTGTTCTTACAATGAGTGAAGGTGAATGGAATGGAAAATCTCAAGCTTTTTATGACTTATTTAGGTTAAAGAATGATAAAATTGTTGAACACTGGGATGTTATCCAAGAAATTCCAAAAGAAATGGCTCATACAAATGGAAAGTTTTAGTGAGTTAAATTTACTACAGAAGTTAAGCCCTATACAATTTGTATAGGGTTCTTGTTTATTTTTTAGTAACTTTAATAGCTATAAAATCAACTGATTATGAAAGTTACTGAAGAAGGGTTTACTGTTTACCATAACTTTCCTATAAAAGAGTTATCTAATAAGGTTTTTAAAGCAATTACTAACCCAGGTGATTTGGTTCATTGGTGGCCATTAAAATGTAGTGGAGTACCTGAGTTAGGAGCAGAATATAATTTTTTCTTTGGAGAACCATATAATTGGTACGGAGAAGTAGTTAAGTATAAAAAAAATGAATCTTTTTATATAAAAATGACAAAGTCGGATGAAGACTGGAATCCAACAACTTTCGGTTTTGACTTGTTTGAAAAAGATGAAGGAGTAACTTGGGTGCATTTTTTTCATAAAGGTTGGGTAGAACAAAACAATCATTTTAAACATTCCTCTTATTGTTGGGCACTATTATTAAATGGGCTTAAAAGTTATGTGGAAAAAGGAATTATTATACCATTTGAAGAGAGAAATTAAAAATATAAGATTATGAAATTAGGGGCTTTTTCAATCAGTCTATCGGTTAAAGACATAGATAAATCCAAAGATTTTTATGAAATGCTTGGGTTTACTGTTTTTGCAGGTGAGCTAGAGAAGAATTATTTGATTATGAAAAACGGAAACTCATTAATTGGGTTGTTTCAAGGAATGTTTGAAAACAATATTCTAACTTTCAATCCAGGTTGGGATGAAAATGCAAACACGTTAGATGATTTTGATGATGTAAGAGACATTCAAAAGCATTTAAGAGAAAACCATATCAAGTTAAAAAGAGAAGTAGATAAAGATACTAAAGGGCCTGCAAGTATCGTTTTCTTTGATCCTGATGGAAATACAATTTTAATAGACCAACATGTGTAAAAAGCAACGAAAACAATTACTGTTTTCATTGCTTTTAATATGTAATAAGGGAAAATTATTCTTTGCTATTTAAGTTCCAATCGTATTCTAAATACACAACTTCAGCATTATCATTAGCTTTAATATCAGAGTATTTATTAATATAATCAACTAAGGTATTACGAGAAGTAAAATCTTCTTGGTACCATTGAAATATTTTTGATACTTCAACCTTGGTTAAGGTTATTTTATTTTTTGTAGAGTCATTTATAAAAGCTTTCATTAGGTTTTTTAACTCATTTTCTACATTGTTTTTGGTAAAAGCAAAGTTTACAAACCTAGGACCAGATTTAGAAGCGGCGTTCAACGCAACATGAATTCTAGGGTCGTCATACCATCTTCTAAGTATCTTATGTTCAATGTAGTCAAGTGAGTACAATTTTTTACCAACTGATGCAAATGGAATTTTCCATGCATTTCTTCCTTTACGCTTTATGTCAGTGATTTTCTTTAAAGGATAACTATCTAAAATTAATTTAATAGTATATGCATTATAGGCGTTTATCCAGAAAGCTTTAGCTTCATTTAAAGACCATTTATCACTAGGTATAGTATTTTCTAAATGCTTGATATAGATATCCAATAGAGCACGGTTTTTTCTCAGCCCTTTGTAATCTACATCTCCTTCAGAGCTAACGTAGGTTTTTAAAAGAGCATCATATACATCAGTCTGTGCATGTGATTGGATGCTTACGAAAAGTAGTAAACATGTTAAAGTGAGGGTAATTGTTTTTCGCATTTTTTAAATTTTAAGTAAATAAATTAGTTTACGGTACTTTTGACGTAGACTGATTTAATTCATTACATAAAATTTTATAGAAGTAAAAAACCACCTGAAAAAGGTGGTTTTTGATTTAAGAAAATAGAAATTTTATTTTTTTCCTATAATTGAACTTAAAGCAACAATAATAATACCAACAGCAATAGTAATATATGAGTTGGTGTTGTCTTGTGCTTCTATTAGATCTACATCACCGATAGAAATTTGAGTTTCAGGTTTAAAAAGAGTGTATACTCCGTATGCTAAAATTACTATTCCAGAAATAAAAGCAATTGTTTTAAGTGAGTTGTTCATAATAGAATTGTTTCTTTTAAAGATAAGAAAAACAAATTATACAGCTAAATGAATGATTTTAGTTAGTATTATTTGTCATAAAAGAGTCCTTTTGTCACAAATAAGGAGCATTTCATACCATAGGAGCTTTCATTGTATATGAGAGGATACAGGTCAGATATTTTTGATGTGGATTAATAAATAAAAATATCAAAAATGATTACGTATTCTTATACAAAAAGACCAATCTTATTTTTAAGTTTTATACTCTTTTTCTTTGCTAGTTGTATTGAAGAAGATTTACCTTCTAACATAAAACAGCAAAACTTCACAATAAAATCAAAGTCAACAAATTTTAAATATGATGTTAAAATAGGAAGCCTTAAAGAAGTTGATGTAAACAAAAATTATCATGTAGTTTATTTGCTAGATGGTGACGATTATTACAATGAGTGTATGCAAATAATAAGTTCAGAAAACAAAGAGAGTATTATTATAATAAGTATTGGTTATGCTGATGATAATGAAAGGGGAACTGACTATTCTTATCCGTATGATAGAGATTTTGATGGAGACTCAGGGGGAGCAAAGAGATTTATAGACTTTATAAACTCTGAGTTAATACCTAAAATTGAGGAAGATTACCAAATAATGAGTTTAACAAAAACAATCTATGGACATTCCCTTGGAGGATATTTCGCTTTGTATGTAATGATGCAAGAGGAGCAAGAAAACCCTTTTAATAATGCTATAGTGATAAGCCCAAATTTAATGTGGTATAACTCTTTTATTTTCGATTTAGAGAGCAATGCTAAGGAATTGAATTTATTAAACGGAAAAGGTATTTATATGTCTATGGGAGACTTAGAAGGAGTTGGTATGAATGCATCTTTTCAAGCTTTAACAAAACAACTTGAGCTTAGTAACTATAATGATTTTAATTTTAGTTATGAAAGGTTTGAAGATACTTCACATAGAAATAGCCCAATACAAGGATTTAAAAAAGGATTACAAATTATTGAATAATAAAATGAAGAATATCTTATATATACTATTATTGAGTTGTTTTATGATGAATGCTCAAGAATCTAATACTACTAGAAAGTGGAAATTAGAATTAGGTTACACAACTGATATAATCAATGCAAGTTTTGGAGAACATTATGGTTTAGTTTTTAAGGCAAAAAGAAAGATTTTAGAAAGTAAAAAAATAACTTTAATGGTCGGTGCAGGGTATCAAAATAGTTTTATAAATGAAGAAGAAAACATGTTCACAAACCATGTAGGTGGCTATACAAGAGATATATCTTTTGTTGGTTTGTTTGACTTTAGTTTTTATCCATTTAATAAAAGGAGGTTTTATATGTCGGTTCAACCTTTTTTAGGGTATACAAATTTAAAATCTAAAGGGAGTTTATATATAGACCATTTAAACGTTTATGAGAAGTTTAAAAACTCATATTCTTATTTTAATTACGGAATGGTAAATTCTTTAGGCTATACTTTTAATAGGGTAACAGTAACTTTTGATATTTGGAGTTCGTTAAAAGGAATTACTGATAGTGGAAGGTTTAGACCTGGAGACTTTGATTCAAGGTTGTTTTTTGGTATGGGAGTAGGGTATATGTTATAAAAACATATCTATTTATAATACTTGTCAAACTCCTCTTTAAATAATTTAAACTTACTTCTTGATACAGGAACCTCATGTGAAACATCGGGAAATGAAATTTTATAGTTTCTTGCGTTTCCAGAGGTTCTTCTTATGTTTTTAATATTGATTATATAAGAACGATGCGTACTTAAAATAAAAGAGTAATCGGACAAACTATTAAGTAGTTTTTGAATAGATATTCTATAAGGTTTAACATCTACCGAATCAATATTTTTAGTGTAAATGTCTACATAGTTCCCCTCAGATTTAGCAAATAAGAAAGTAGTCAAATCAAGAATTAGTGTTTCATTTACATTATTCGTTTTTATCGATAAAACAACATTTTTGTCTTTCTGTTTTAATTCTTTTTCTAGCTCTTTATTGTATGCTTTAACACTTCTTAAATTCTCTTTTAAGATGATAACATAGTTTACCCAAATAATGATAAATATAGGTACGGTACCTATTAAAATAACATAAATAAAAGTATTAACTAAGCTTAAAAAAAAGTTACTATTAGAAACATTCTTTAAAGGATATAAAAAACTGTTTTGAAAAAGAGCGATAGAAATAAGTATTCCTAGCGTAAAGAAAAACTCTCTAACAGTGTTCCAGCTTTCTTTAATTTCAGCAGTAAAAAAAACTTTAGGGACAAGTTCAGTAAAAAATAAGATGCTTAAAAAAGTAACGAAGCTAGCAGATAAACAAGCATAAAGTTTGTTTACTAAAAATACATTGCTAACACTTGTGTTTTGGAGCGAGTAATAATTAATTAAGAAAATAATTATGCTTAATGCACAAGCAATAATAAGGTTTCTTTTGGTATGAAATAAATAAGGGTAGGGAATTGATAAGTTTTTAAAAAACTTAGATTTCATAACATTTAAAGAATTAAAAAGGCATTATGTTAATAATGCCTTTTTATTTGTTTTATAGTTCAAAACCAATGTTAACGCCTAATTTATTGGCAATTAATTTGGTAATTCTTTTCTTAACCTCTGGTATTTTAACACTTTCTAAAACAGTATTAGCAAAGGCATACATTAATAGCGCTTTTGCTTCTTTTTTAGGAATACCTCTTTGTTGCATATAAAATAATGCTTGATCATCTAATTGACCGATAGTACAACCATGAGAACATTTTACGTCGTCAGCAAAAATTTCTAATTGAGGTTTAGCATTTATTGTTGCTTTATCACTAATTAAAACATTATTGTTTTGCTGGTAAGCATTAGTTTTTTGAGCCTCTTTTTCAACGATAACTTTACCGTTAAATACACCAGTAGAACGATCAGCATAAATACCTTTGTAATCTTGGTGGCTTTCACAGTTAGGCTCTATATGATTCACTAATGTATGATGGTCAACATGTTGTTTTCCTTCAATAATAGTAATCCCTTTTAAAATAGAGTTTATATGTTCTCCTTTTTGGTAGAAGTTTAAGTTGTTTCTAGTAATATTTCCACCAAAAGAAAATGTATGTACAGAACAAGTACTTTCTTTTTGTTGTTCAATATATGTATTGTCAACTAAAGAAGCATCATTATTGTCGTTTTGAATCTTATAATAATCTACTGTAGCATGTGTATCTGTATAAATTTCAGTTACAGCATTTGTTAAAACAGCATTGTTATTAAGATTTTGGTGGCGTTCAATAATTTGAACATGTGCATTTTGTTCAACTACAATTAAGTTACGTGGTTGTAACATAGTTGCATGTTCTTTACCAGTAGTAAAGTTAATTATTTGAATAGGTTTTTCAACTTCAACATTTTTTGGAATGTGAATAAAAGCACCCTCAGTAGCAAATGCAGTATTTAATGATGTTAAATTATCTTGTTTTGCTATTTTGTTAAAATATTTTTCAACAACAGGCTTGTACTTTTCTTTTGAAAAAGCAGCAGATAATAAACAAACATCTTTTCCATCATGAGTAGTAGTTGATAAAAATGAGCTGTACTTTCCATCTACAAAAACTATTTTATAGCTGTCTATTTCGTGAATGAAATATTTTTTAACATCAGCAAACTCTACAGAAGCATCTCTATCAGGAAATATACTATAATCTTCTTTTAAAATTGAATTTAAAGAAGTGTATTTCCAAGCTTCTAGTTTCTTAGTAGGAAAGCCTAGTTTTTCAAAATTTTGTAGTGCTTTTGTTCTTATTTCGTGTAAATCTGAATTGATGTTTACACTGTCTTCAAAAGCTACGTATGATGATAATATTTTTTCTCTCAACTCCATTGTTTTTAGTTGTAAAGTTTATAAAGTATAAAAGTTTGTAAAGCTGAAAAGAAGCTTGTTTTATAGGCAACTTTTCACTTTTTACTTTTCAACTTTTCTAACTATTAGCCTCTTCTTTAATCCAATCGTATCCTTTTTCTTCTAGCTCTAAAGCAAGAGAAGCGTCACCAGTTTTAACGATTTTTCCATCGTGTAAAACATGTACATAATCAGGAACGATATAATCTAATAAACGTTGATAGTGAGTAATAACCACTACAGCATTATCTTTAGATTTTAATTTATTAACTCCATTAGCAACAATACGTAAAGCATCGATATCTAAACCAGAATCAGTTTCATCTAAAATAGCTAATTTAGGTTCTAACATTGCCATTTGAAAAATCTCATTACGTTTTTTCTCTCCACCAGAAAATCCTTCGTTTAAAGAACGAGATAAGAATTTACGATCGATTTCTAATAATTCTGATTTTTCACGAATCTTCTTAAGCATATCTTTAGCAGGCATTTCTTCTAAACCTTGAGCTTTACGTGATTCGTTAATTGCTGTCTTAATAAAGTTTGTAACAGTAACACCAGGTATTTCTACTGGATATTGAAAAGATAAGAATACACCAGCATGAGCTCTTTCTTCAGGAGCTAATTCGCTAATATCTTCACCTTCTAACTCAATAGAACCAGAAGTTACTTCATAAGTTTCATTACCAGCAATTACAGATGATAAGGTACTTTTACCTGCACCGTTTGGTCCCATAATCGCATGAACCTCTCCTGCTTTTACTTCTAAGTTAATTCCTTTAAGAATATCTTTATCTTCTACCTGTGCGTGTAAGTTTTCTATTTTTAACATTACTGTATAGTTACTTTTTTAATAGATTTTGTAATTTTTTGAAATCTTTTGGTGAGTGTTGAATAATCACCTCAGCATTCTTTTCTTTAGCGAAAGCTTCAAATTTTTTCATGCTTTCTAGAGTTTGTTCAACATTGTAATTAAATGAAGGAACACCTTTAGTTTCTCTATTTTCTTCAAAGTGATATAAATCACCTGTTAATAAAATTGGTTTTTCTAAACCTGCTTCAATATATAAAGCTTGATGACCAATTGTATGACCTGGCATATATTTGATAACTACTGTACCATCTCCAAAAACATCATAATCACCATTAATTTTTTCAACATTCTTTAATTCCTTAATAGAGTTATAGGTGTCAGGGTCTTTAACTTTTGCAGAATCGTTGGTAATAAAATTATACTCATTTTCTTGAACTAACCAAGTTGCATTTTTAAAGTAATTTGCATGACCAGTATGATCGAAATGAGGATGAGATAGTGCAAAGTATTTAAAATCGTTAATAGTTAATCCTATAGATTTTAACTGGTTTTTTAATGAATCTTTACGTTGTAAAGTAAAAGTACCAGAAGGCTCTGTAAAAGGTTCATCTACAATTAAGGTTTCAGGTAAACCAGCATCCCACATTAAATTTCCTTTAGGATGAGATATTACATAGTAAGCATCAGAGAACTGTTTAGACTGCCCTGTGTATGTTGTATCTTGAGAAAAAACTTCAAGTTTGTTAACTAAAATTGAACCACCATCTAAAACATGAAGTTTTACTTGAGGCTTTTCAACTGTTTTTTCTTCTGTGGTTTGTTCTTTTTTAGCATTTTTACAACTAAATGTAACAATAGTTATAAGAGCTAATAAAAATATTTTTTTCATTTTATTGCGGTTTTGGTTAGCCTACACTTCCTTCTAAACTAATTTCTAGTAGTTTTTGAGCTTCTACAGCAAATTCCATTGGTAACTTGTTTAGTACTTCTTTACTAAATCCGTTAACGATTAATGCAATAGCTTTTTCAGTATCAATACCACGTTGATTACAATAGAATAATTGATCTTCACCAATTTTACTTGTAGTAGCTTCGTGTTCTATTTGAGCTGATTTATTTTTAGCTTCGATATAAGGGAAAGTATGTGCACCACACTCATTACCCATTAATAAAGAATCACATTGAGAGAAGTTACGAGCATTTTCAGCTCTAGAGTTTACTTGTACTAAACCACGGTAACTATTTTGTGATTTACCTGCTGAAATTCCTTTAGAAATAATGGTTGACTTAGTATTCTTTCCTAAGTGAATCATCTTGGTACCAGTATCGGCTTGTTGATGGTTGTTAGTTACTGCAATTGAATAAAATTCACCTACTGAATTATTTCCTTTAAGAATACAACTAGGGTATTTCCACGTAATTGCTGAACCTGTTTCAACTTGTGTCCAAGAAATCTTAGCGTTGGTTTCACATAAACCTCTTTTGGTTACAAAGTTAAAAACTCCACCTTTTCCTTCTGAATCACCAGGGAACCAGTTTTGAACTGTTGAATATTTTATTTCAGCATCGTCTAAAGCAATTAGCTCTACTACTGCTGCGTGTAATTGGTTTTCATCACGTTGCGGAGCAGTACATCCTTCTAAATAAGAAACATAACTGCTTTCATCAGCAACAACTAAGGTACGTTCGAATTGACCAGTTCCTCCTTCGTTGATACGGAAGTAAGTAGATAATTCCATTGGACAACGAACTCCTTTTGGAATGTAACAGAAAGATCCGTCAGAAAATACTGCTGAGTTTAATGCGGCATAAAAGTTATCAGTTGGTGGTACAACTGAGCCAATATATTTTTTTACCAATTCTGGATGCTCTTGAATCGCTTCAGAAATAGGCATGAAAATAATTCCTTTTTCAGCTAACGTTTCTTTAAAAGTAGTAGCTACAGAAACAGAGTCCATTACAATATCAACTGCTACATTAGCTAATCTTTTTTGTTCTTCTAAAGAAATTCCTAACTTTTCAAAAGTAGCCAACAAATCAGGGTCTACCTCATCTAAACTATTTAATTTAGGTTTCTTTTTAGGTGCTGAGTAATAAGAAATATCTTGAAAACTCGGTTTTTTATAGGTAACATTAGCCCACTCTGGTTCTTCCATTTGTTCCCAAATTCTAAAAGCTTCTAAACGCCATTCAGTCATCCATTCTGGCTCATTTTTCTTTTTAGAAATGGCACGAACGATATCCTCGTTTATCCCATTAGGAAACTTTTCACTTTCAATATCAGTATAAAAACCATATTCGTACTCTTTGGTTTTTAATTCTTCTCTTAAATCGTCCTCGGTGTATTTACTCATCAGTTTTTTGTATTCTTTTTGTGATGTATAGGCTTATAGAGAGAAACTCTCTCCGCAACCACAAGTTCTGTTAGCATTAGGATTGTTAAATACAAATCCTTTACCATTTAAACCTCCAGAATATTCTAAAGTTGTTCCAACTAAGTATAAAAAACTCTTTTTGTCAACAACAATTTTTACATTGTTATCTTCAAAAACCTTATCGTTTTCTTGTTGGGTTTTGTCAAAAGTTAAGTCGTATGATAATCCTGAACAACCGCCACTTTTCACTCCAACACGAACAAAGTCGGTTGTAGTATCAAATCCGTCATCAGTCATTAGTTCAATGACTTTCTTTTTTGCTGTGTCTGAAACTTTTATCATCGTTTAAATAGATTAAATCTAAGTGACTGCAAAGATAATGACAAAATATGATTTATATCATTTTTTGAAATGAATATAGTTATTAAGCGATAAAAATTGTCTATACTATAATTCTACTAACTGATTGTTAGAAGATTATTGTTGGAAATCAGGGTTGTTTACAAAATTAGCATCAGAAAGACTCAAAAGAAAAGCTTTTAAGTCGGCTTTATCTTTATCTGAAAGTTGTACTCCTCCCTGATTGGCTTTTTTCATTAGAGGATCGATTGTAGAAGATATTTTTAATCCTTCAGAGTAGTGGTTAATTACCTCTTCTAAAGTGGCAAATCGACCATCATGCATATATGGTGCTGTGAATTTTAAGTTTCGTAAGGATGGACTCTTAAATTTCCCATTATCGTTAGGGTCACCGGTAACAGCGCCTAAACCCAAGTCGGCAAAAGTTTCGTCTAAACCGTTGTTATGGAAATTATTGTCTGTCCATAAAGGATTGTTATTACTTCCGTGACAATGAAAACAGTCACCTCTGGTTTCATCCATAAACACATTAAATCCGTTTTGTTCTTCAGGTGTTAGTTCTACTTTGCCTAAAAGGTATTGATCAAACTTTGAGTTTCCTGAAATTAAGGTTCTTTCAAATTGAGCAATTGCTTTGGTGACTAAGGTTGAATCTATTTTAGATGTTCCAAAAGCTTGTTGAAAAAGTGTGGGGTATTCAGCGTGTTCTAGTAATTTTTTAGCTACATTTTTCCAATCGCTATGCATTTCAATTGGATTACGAACAGGTGAGAATGCTTGACGCTCTATACTGAGTTCTTTTCCGTCCCACATAAAACGTTCGTCGAAGTTCCAAGCTAAATTAAATAGCGGCATTGAGTTTCGTGTTCCAAATTTACCGTCAATCCCTTCACTAAAACGAGCGTCATCTGTAAAAGCATTTTTTGGGTTGTGACAACTAGCACAAGATTGTGTGTTGTCTCTTGATAAAATTGGATCAAAAAAAAGTTTTTTACCAAGTGTTATGCCTTCTTCTGTTAAAGGGTTGTTAGTTGGAATAACAGGAGCGATTAATTTTTGTTGAAATAATTCAGGGATTTCTAAACTAGCGGGAACAGGAGTGTATATACTTTCTTCTTCTCCTTTTGAAGAACAACTGATTAAAAGGAGTAGCAATAAAGAAAGGTATATACTTTTTTGTGTCATTTTATTTTTATTGAGAAATAGCTCCTAAACTAAATACACCGCTTTTACCGTTCTCTGATATTTCTTTCTGAGCTTCAAAGTCAGGCATTAAATTAATGCTTTTGTCGTTTAAATCCCAGTCATTAGGGCTTTTAAACCATCCTGCTACATTCATTTTAATTTCTATAGTAGCATTGCTTTTTAAGAGAATAGAACCAGTTTCAACTCCAAAAGAAGTATCTAGGATAGAGTCTTTTTCTTTGTCGTAAGCTCTTACAGCGTGAAAATTGTATGAATTTTCTACCCCTAAAGTGTCTTTGTACTTACCATCTAATTGCATGTAGTGATAACCACCAACTGAATCAGCATTCCAACTAACAGAGTTTAGGTCTGGATACTCACCATCTTTATTATCATCATTGTTGAACCCAAAGGTGAAAAGTAGTTTATAGCTTCCTTCTGATACTTTTTTAGAAAGAGCATAGGTTAAACTGTCTGGTTTACTTACATCTATTAATTTATAACTATCAAACTTGGTTGTGTCCCCTGCTCCATTAACAAGACTAATGCGTGATATTAAATAGCGTAGTCTGCTTATAGAAAGTTTACTTCCTGTTTTGTTAGTGAACTCGGTGTTCTCTAAATCAGATTTTTCAATTACAGTTCCATCCCAGTTTTGACTAAATTTTAGTTTTACTGAAACTTCTTTGATAGATTCATCATTATCTGAGCTACAAGAAAAAAGTAATGCACTAAGAAAGAAAGTTAAAAAATATTTCATTTATTTTAGTTTAATAATTAATAGGTCTGAAAAACCTTTGTTTGTTGTTATATCTTGATTATTGCTACTGCTTTCACCAACAGCAATAATATTTCCGTTTGTTAATTCAACAGCATCGTAACAAAAATCTATTTCTGTACCTCCTATTGTTTTTTGCCACAAAAGGTTTCCGTTTGTGTCAATTTTCATTATTAATGCGTCATTTTGACCTTTATTGATAAAGTTGTTGTCAGCACTTCTTGAACTTCCAGATATTAAAAAATCTCCGTTCAATGTTTTTTTAATTGATCGGCCAACATCAAAACTAGAACCTCCATAACTTCTTTGCCAAAGTAATTCACCTTGACTAGTTATTTTGATTACCCATAAATCGGCACCACCATTGTTTTGGGAAATATCTTTATCAGAACTACGTGTATCTCCAACAATAATAAAGTTCCCATCATTGGTTTTTGTTATTGCTCTAGCTTCATCAATTTCTGTACCACCAAAAGATTTTTCCCAAAGTAAATTTCCGTTTTTGTCAGTTTTAACAATCCAAAAGTCGTAAGAACCTTTGTTGTTTTTTATGTCTACATCATTGCTGTCAGAAGAGCCAATTAATAGATAGCCGTTAGTAGCTTCTGCTACATCGTAGCAAGTATCAGTGTTTGTTCCTCCAAAATATTTTCTCCATTCAATATCTCCACTAGGATTAAGCTTAATCCCCCAGTAGTCTCCACCAGCATGCTTTGCTGCTTGTTTTGAATTTCCTAAACCTCCAGATGCTGTTACGTCTAGAATACTCCCGATAAAATAGCCTCCATCAGAAGTTTGAATGATTGAAAAACCTTGATCAGCTCCAGAGAAACCAATAGTTTTTTGCCAAACTATTGTACCATTGCTATCTAGTTTTAAAATCCAAACATCATCAAACCCTTCGTTAGAATCTACGTCTCCGTCATCACTTTTTCCGTAGCCAACAATAGCAAAGCCATTATCATTTGTTTGAATAATTTTAAATGCTTTGTCGTCTTTTGAACCTCCGTAAGTCTTTTGCCATTGAAGGTTATCGCTTACATTGAATTTTAAAACCCAAAAATCATATTGAATTGTATTTTGGGTGGTTTCTATATCTCCATCAATGCTCTGAGTATATCCAGCGACAATATAACCGCCATCGGAAGTACTTATTACACTTCTGCCACTTTCGTTTACAGAACCTCCAAGAGTTTTAATTAAGCTAACTTCAGGGGCTTTTGATGAGGAATTAAAATGTATGCCATCATCTTTGCTACAACTACAAATAATGGTTAATACGAAAAGTAATACTGAAAGTTGCTTGAGCATTTATTGTTTTTTAAGAATAAATAAACCTCTGTTGATATCACTTACAACAATTTTACCACTTTTAAAGAAAGGATATACATTCCAAGCTCCATTAAAATTAGCATTGTCATTTTCTGGATGGGTATCAAAATAAGCTACTTCAGTGATGCTTTTACTTTCAATGTTTGAAATATCAATAAAACGAATACCCGAAGTGTAATTAGCTAAATAAAGAGTAGTTCCACTCACGTATAAATTATGGTCGATTGCTTTGGTAGGTCCGTTATAAGTAAAATGTTGTTTAGGGTTGTCTAAATCGGAAAAATCAAAAATAATTGTTCTTGTATTGTTGCCAAATTTTTGTTCATCTAACTCATCTCCTAAGATAAAATACCGTTGATTTTCAGTAAACCAACCTTGATGGGTGTACCCTACATTTGCATATGAAATTTTAGAAATAGTTACAGGGTTTGATTTATCGGTAATGTTAACAATTACAACTTCATTTTCATTACTTCCTATCAAAATTTCTTTACCAGTATAATCGGTATCAGGTCCATTATAAGTAATTACCTGAGCATCGTGACTGTAATTATCAGTTCCCCAACCGCCTTCACTTACAGGGTTTTTAGGGTCTTGGATATTGATGAATAAAGGACCTCCTTTATACGTTCCAGTTCTATCAGTACCCACAGGATATGCATAACCAGTATCTTCATTAATTACAATATTATGCGCTTTTCCAAAATCGGTAAAATGTGTATCTGCTGTAAATGTGTTGGGAGGATTGGTTACATTTCTTAATCTAGTTAAATCAAACACTTGCATACCATGTCCAGTATCTCCTTGGTTATTGTCGGCAACGATAAACGCATGATTATTATATACTTTTACATCTCTCCAATCACTGCTAATAGTAGGAGTAGGAAGTTTGCCTAAATATACTGGGTTTTCAGTGTCAGTTATGTCAACAAAAGCAGTTCCATTATCTAAACCTACAATAGCGTATTCTTTATTACTTGTTGGGTCTGTCCATCCCCAGCTATCATTTACTTCTGCTGCATTAAACGTGTTTACAGGGATATTTAATAGGAGGTCGTAACCATTACAAGGAAAACCATCTGCCATTCCATTTTCACAAGGTTTTTTATTAGTAGGGGTATTATCATCACATACATCACCAATGCCATCGCCATCTGCGTCTTCTTGGTTTGGATTAGCGGTTGCTGGACAGTTATCTTGAGTATCCACAATACCGTCGTTATCCTGATCCTTTACAGGATCTTCATTTGAAGAAGAACATGATGTTAAAAACAACATTCCAGCTAAAACAAATAGAATTTTAAAGTTTTTCATAAATCGGGGTTTAAAAACACTAAATTAAGTAATTAACTATTTATATAACATACAAAAACTGCAAAACCCTATTTTTATTTTGTATAGATTACCTTAAGCAAAATAGTTCTTTTTGTTAGTTAGTCGTTATCTTTGCAGCATGTTAGAAGATAAAAATCAAGAAAGAACTTCGTTAGCTGAGCTTGGAGAGTTTGGGTTAATAAACCATTTAACAAAGCATTTTAAAATGTATCATTCTTCAACAGTTAAAGGCGTGGGAGATGATGCAGCTGTAATTAGTGCGTCAGATAAAGAAACTGTAATAACTACAGATTTATTAGTTGAAGGTGTACATTTTGATTTGAGTTATATGCCTTTGAAGCATTTAGGATACAAAGCGGTAATGGTCAATTTATCAGATGTGTATGCTATGAATGCTGATGCAGAACAAATTACAGTGTCAATAGCAGTTTCTAATCGTTTTCCATTAGAAGCTATAGAAGAATTATATGCAGGAATACAATTAGCGTGTGATACATATAAAGTAGATTTAGTTGGAGGAGATACTACATCTTCAACAAAAGGAATTTTAATTTCTGTTACAGCTATTGGTAAAGCGAACAAAGAAGATATTGTATATAGAAATGGAGCTAAGGCTACTGATTTAATTGTTGTTTCGGGTGATTTAGGAGGAGCGTATTTAGGTTTACAAGTATTGGAGCGTGAAAAGCAAGTTTTCCAGGTAAACCCTCAAAATCAACCAGACTTAGATAAATATACCTATATAATAGAACGTCAGTTAAAGCCAGAGGCGCGTAAAGATATTCCTAAATTATTAGAGGAGTTAGAAGTAAAACCGACTTCTATGATTGATATTTCTGATGGATTATCTTCTGAAATTATGCATATCTGTACACAGAGTAAAACAGGATGTAAGATTTATGAAGACAAGTTGCCATTAGATCCTCAAGTAATTTCTACCTCTGAAGAGTTTAATATGGATAGTACGATGATAGCTTTAAGTGGTGGAGAAGATTATGAGTTATTATTTACGGTTTCTATAGATGATTATGATAAAATAAAGGGAAATCCTAACTTAACAGTTATTGGTCATATTACCGAAGAAAATGAAGGAATGAATTTGGTAACACGTGCTAATCAGGAAATTGAGTTAAAAGCACAAGGTTGGAATTCTTTTAGTAAAGAGTAGACAATAAACATAATAGAATAAGCACCCAAATTTGGGTGCTTTTTTAGTTTTAAAAAGACTCTTTTAAAATTATTGTAGAATAAAAAAGCTGGTATAAAAATTGTATATTAGTCAGATAGTAAAAAGAATATTAACAAAAATCAAAAAAGAGAATGGGAATTTTTTCATTTATTAAAAACGCCGGAGCAAAAGTTTTCGGTATCGGAAAAACAACTGAAGAAGAAGCAACAGAAAAAGCTGCAAAATTAGTAGACGCAGTAAATAAGCTAGGGCTTTCTGTTGAAAACTTAGCTGTTAATGTAGATGATGATAAAGCTACGGTAACAGGAGAAGCAGCGGATTTAGCTACTAAAGAAAAAGTAGTTTTAGTAGTAGGTAATACAGAAGGTATTGCTTCTGTAGAAGATAACATGACAGTTAAAGAGGTTGAGGTTATCGAAGAAGCTGCTATGGCTCAGTTTCATACAGTAGTAAGTGGAGATTCATTAAGTAAAATTGCAAAAGAGTTTTATGGAGATGCTATGAAGTACCCAGTAATTTTTGAAGCAAACAAACCAATGTTAACACATCCTGATAAAATTTATCCAGGACAAGTATTAAGAATACCACCTTTAGTGGACTAATCAAAAGTTAATCAACCAAAGGGAAAAGCACTGCATTTGTAGTGCTTTTTTAGTTTATAAAAATGAGATATTTTAAAATTAGTATAGGGTAAAAAAAGTAATAGAAAAGAAGAATATTATCATCATCTTTGCACTTGTTTTTAAAATAATTAAAAATGAACCAAAGAGCGTTAGCACTTACTGCAGCATCTATCGCAACACTTATTTACGGAGTTACATTTACAGTAGCCAAGGAAGTGATGGAAGGATATATTCAACCTTTTGGATTTATACTGCTTCGTGTTGGGGGAGCTGCTATAATTTTTTGGTTATTAGGGCTTTTTGTAAAAGCACCGTCTATTGAAAAAGAAGATTATAAAAGAGTGGCAATGGCTGCTTTTTTTGGAATTGCTTTTAACATGTTAACCTTTTTTAAAGGACTAAGTTATACTACACCAATCAATGCATCGGTAATGATGGTAACTACGCCTATTTTAGTGCTAATTTTTGCGAGTATTCTTTTAAAAGAGAAACTTATTTTAAGAAAAATTGTAGGTGTTGTTGTTGGTATGGTAGGAGCTATAATTTTAATAGCTTATGGAGATCCACTTAAAGGTGATGCAACTAACATGGTTTTAGGAAATTTTTTAGTATTTATTAATGCAGCATCGTATGGTATGTATTTAGTTGTTACCAAAAAACTAATAGCAAAGTATAATCCAATTGTTTTTGTAAAGTGGTTATATCTTTTCGGGTTAATAATGGTACTACCTTTTGGATTCTTTGAATTGTTAGAAGTACAATGGCAAACAATGCCAATATCAATTTTCTTAAAAGTAGGTTTTGTGGTATTATTTACAACTTGTATTACGTACTTGTTTAACTTATTTGCATTATCAAAACTTAAACCAACTACAGTAAGTGTTTTTATGTATTTGCAACCTGTAGTAGCGGCTATTTATGCATTAATAGTAGGAAGCGATCATTTAGATATGGTTAAAATAGGGGCAGCACTATTAATCTTTTTAGGAGTATTTTTAGTAACTAAACGCCCAACAGAAACTCCCAATAAATAAACGTATCTTTGCGGATTATTAAACCGAAGTTATGATACAGTCAATGACGGGTTACGGTAAATCCGTACTACATTTACCCTCTAAAAAAGTAACAATCGAAATTAAATCTTTAAACAGTAAAAATTTAGATTTAAATACAAGAATTCCTTCATATTACAGAGAAAAGGAGCTAAGTGTTCGAAAAAAACTAGCAAGCAATTTAGTACGAGGTAAAGTAGATTTTTCTATTTATGTAGAAATGACTGCAGATGAAACTTCAACTACTGTAAATACAGGTGTGGTACGAGAGTACATGCAACAATTAAGAAATGTAACTCAAGTAGGAACTTCTGATGATGTTGAGTTGATGAAAATGGCTGTTAGAATGCCAGACGCATTAAAAACTGAACGTGAAGAGTTAGATGAAGAAGAATGGAAGCAAATTGAAGCCCATATTGATGAAGCTTTAAAAGAAATTATCCAATATAGAACTGACGAAGCAAAATCGTTAGAAGAAGACTTTAAAACAAGAATATTAAATATTCAATCAGCTTTAGAAGAGGTTAAAAAGTTAGATGGAGATAGAATTGAGCATGTTAAGGAGCGTTTACAAAAAGCATTAACAGATTTAAAAGTTGAGGTTGATGAAAATCGTTTTGAACAAGAATTAATCTACTATTTAGAAAAGTTAGATATTAACGAAGAAAAAGTTCGTTTAGCTAATCACTTAGAATATTTCTTACAACAATTAGCTACTCAAGATTCTAATGGGAAAAAATTAGGGTTTATTGTACAGGAAATTGGAAGAGAAATCAACACAACAGGATCAAAAGCTAATTTTGCACCAATGCAAAAATTAGTCATCCAAATGAAAGACGAGTTAGAAAAAATAAAAGAGCAAATTTTAAACGTTTTATAAGAATGTCGAAAGAGTTTAAAGGGAAATTATTTGTGTTTTCAGCACCATCAGGTTCAGGTAAAACCACTATTGTACGCCATTTGTTGGCACAAGAACGTTTTAATTTAGAGTTTTCTATATCTGCTACATCTAGAGCACCAAGAGGAGAAGAAGTAGATGGAAAAGATTATTATTTTATATCAGCAAAAGAGTTCAAGCAAAAAATAAAAAACGATGAGTTTTTAGAGTGGGAAGAAGTGTATCGTGATAACTTTTATGGAACGTTAAAAACAGAAGTTGAACGAATTTGGTCACAAGGAAAACATGTAATTTTTGATATTGATGTAGTTGGAGGTTTACGTATTAAGAAGAAATTTCCTGAAGAAACCTTAGCCGTTTTTGTAAAACCACCTAGTGTTGATGAATTGAAAATTCGTTTAAAGAAAAGAAGTACTGAAAGCGAAGATAAAATTAACATGCGTATTGCTAAAGCATCAGTAGAGTTAGCAACAGCGCCACAATTTGATAAAATCATTAAAAACTACGATTTACCTGTAGCTTTACAAGAGGCAGAAGATTTAGTAGATGATTTTTTAGGGTTATAACAAAAGAACCTAAAGCTAAAAATCATAACAAACCCCATCATTTTATAATTAAAATGATGGGGTTTGTTATATTCAAAAAAGATTTTTTATTAAAAGAGAATATAAGAAAATTCTAATCCTATTGTTGGATAAAATCTGTCTAATTTAGAATTGAAATCTTTTGCATAGCCAACACCAGCATTTATATTAAAAAGCCAATTGCCTCCTAAACTTCTTTGAATTCCCCAGTGTAGCTCACTAAAAAGTATATTGTTTGCTACATCTTCTTTTTTAGAAGAAAAAGTTCCTTGTAGCGCAAAGTAATTACCAGAATTATGATCAATACTTTTTCCTTTCTTTATTCTGTTTTCTCTGTTGTAAATATATTTTAATTTACTCCTTAATCTTAGAACAGGAAAAGTGTTAAAGTCTATTCGAAAAGATTCTTCTAAAAAAGGAAGGCTTCTAATAAAGCTTCCCGCTCCAATACCTGCTCCTGCTTCAAAAGTAAATTTGTTATTTAAAGGAATTTCGTATGATGCGTCTAAACCTGTTAGATAATAATTGATTTTAAATTGATTGGTTAAACTTGCTTTTAATTTTTCTTGAGAAAAAGTCATGCTTATTACAAAGAAGCATAAAACGATACTAAAAATATTTTTTTTCATTATAACTATTGATTAATATTCAACTCTAAATTTAGAACCACCCCACTGTCTATTGTAGTATGCTCCCGATTCCATATCAACAGAAACACTTCCTACGATATCCCAAGTGAATTTCAAATCTAAAACAAAATCTGAATTACCATCTCCATCTGTAAAACTCAATAAAGCCTTATCTACTTTGAAATTTTTAGGTAGATTAAATGTTCTTCGCGCTATAGCTAGCTTTTTTACCTCTACAATTTCATTTTCAAAGAAATATGCTATGGGTTTATATTTGTCTTTATCTGGATCATAGTTTGTTATTATAACAGCTCCTTTTTGATTTTTCCTTAAATCAACTAAGGTGTTTTGTAGTGCTTTTCCAGCATAAAAGTAAAAATCTTTACTTTTAAGATTTAAAACGTTCTTTCCAGAAATATTTACAACAGCAACTTTATTAGCTCCTCCTTTAAACAAATTTTTAATATTAATACCTAAATCTATAAAACTTTTTCTTACATGTTTTTTTGGGGTAAATACAGGTGTATTAGCGTACATTACTAAATCATTGTAGCTTAGTTGTGTAGATGTTAGAGTTTTGTTGTCTAAATCATAAACACCAGATAAATAACTAATTGTTTCTTTTTTTTCTAAAAGTTTTTTTATGTACTCACTTATTTTAGTATAAACTTTTTTAGCTTCTTTTGAATTTATACTTATGTCTATGTTTCTTGTTTTCATCTTAAAGATAGATTTCTTATTCTTGATATAGACTTTATTAGCACTTCTATCTGAAAACCACCCAAACCAAGTTTTTTGTTTAAATTTAGCTTGCATATATACATCAGTAAAAAGCCAATAATCTTCCGCAGCAAAGACCGTTCTTAGTTTCTTTTTGCTGTTAAACTTATATTCACAAGCGTAAGATTTTCCAAAAATATTATCTATCCATCCGTCTTTGGTGTTTAAGCAAACACTAAAATGAGATGTATTTGTAGGAAGACCAATATTAGGGGTTGGAGTACTACCTCCACCTCCACCACCTTCGGGGTATTCTATTTCTCTTGGAGGTTCTATTCTCATATTAGGTAATTTACTTTTGTCTGGAATATATAGTTCTACCAAATCATTCTTGTAAGCTTTTCCTTTGTTGTTATTAGAGGTTATATTATCTAACAATTTTCTATTTTCCTTGTTAACACTAAATATTCCTTTTTCTGTATATTTATATATCTTATTAGCAACTTCTATTTCTCCTTTTTCATTTAATAAGTTGGCAAATAATTCGTTTTGAATAAGATTTTCTTCAGGATAATTGTTTTTACTACTTTTATTTAGGTATTTTTTTTGTTTTAAATAATAAAAAGATTCTGCTTCTTGCTCTGTTAAATACCCAGCAACTTTTAAAGGAGTAAAACCGTCTTTGTAAAACTTATTAAACCCCTCCTTAGGGTTTTCCATTTCTTTAAGAGTGTTATAGGTTTCTTTGTAATGAATTAATATCTTTAAATATTAAAAGACCATTATTGTATTCAACATTTAATGCTCTATTCGTTGTTTTTTCTTTAATGAGCGCATTGTTTTCATTATTACAAGAAAACATAATAATGGTTGCAAAAAGTGTTAATAGTGTTTTTTTTATAGAAAATTTATTTAAAAAATGATTGTGATAATTAGCTTAATTTTTAACCCTTTTTCTTTCTAGATAAGAAAGATCATAACTTTTTTGATGTTTAAAACAATTGAAAATTAATAAACCCTAATTTTTTTGAAATAAATTTTATTTGATGAGTAAAAAAGTAAAATGAATACAATATTTTTACAGTTAATTAAGTAATAGTAATATTTAATGGTTAAAAATATCGGATTGTACTTCGGAACTTTTAATCCAATTCACATAGGACATTTAATCATAGCCAACCATATGGTTGAAAATTCTGATTTAGATGAAATCTGGATGGTAGTGACGCCTCATAACCCTTTTAAAAAGAAAAGTTCTTTGTTAGATAATCATCATCGTTTAGAAATGGTGTATTTAGCAACTGAGGAATATGAGAAAATTCAACCATCCGATATTGAGTTTAAGCTACCACAACCAAACTATACAATAAATACATTAGTTCATATTTCAGAGAAATTTCCTAATTATAAGTTTAGCTTAATTATGGGAGAAGACAATCTGAAAAGTTTACATAAATGGAAGAACTATGAAGTTATTTTAGAAGATTATGATATTTATGTTTACCCCAGAGTTTCAAACGGCGTGGTAGAAAATCAATTTAAAGATCACAAAAAAATTCATAGAGTAGAAGCTCCCATTGTACAAATATCTTCAACCATGATTCGCAATGCTATAAATGAAGGGAAAAACTGCAAACCTTTGCTGTCTGATAAGGTGTGGAAGTATATAGATGAGATGAATTTTTATAAAAAATAGTTTCGCCGTTTTTTCGTTGTATATTTGAAATCCAAACAAGTATAAAACGTGGCAAAAAAAATAAAAAAGCGAAAGCTTAAACAAAAACTTACGGATAAATATCGCTTAGTAATTATAAATGAAGATACGTTTCAAGAACGATTTTCTTTAAAATTATCACGATTAAACGTTTTTGTATTTGGAGGAGTGTTTTCTATACTTCTTATTGTACTTACTACTTTGTTAATTGCATTCACAGGTATACGAGAATACATACCAGGATATTCTTCAACAGCTTTAAAAAAGAAAGCCACTCGATTAACATATGAGACAGATTCGCTAAAAACTAGGTTGTCAGTTCTTGAAGGTTATACTAAAGCTTTAAAACCTGTTTTAACAGGAGAAATAGAGCCAGAAAAAATAGATTCTATAACAAAAGAAATGAAAACGATAGCTTTTGATGAAAGTAAATTACAAGCATCAAAGGAGGATTCTTTGTTTAGAGAAAAAGTTGAGAGTAAAGACTTATTTCCTTTGTATAATGGAGGAGCAAATAGAGTTAAAAATGTATTCTTTTCCCCATTAACAGGAAGCATTTCGCAACCATTTGATGTTAATGATAAACATTATGCTATTGATATTGTAGCAAAAACGGGTACACCAGTAAAAGCAGTAGCAGATGGTACGGTTATTTTAGCAGAATGGACAGCAGAAACAGGATATGTAATAACCATACAACATTCTAACGAGTTTATTTCAGTTTATAAGCATAACGGAACCTTATTAAAACAACAAGGAGATGTTGTAAAATCGGGAGAAGCAATCGCAAGCGTAGGTTCTACAGGAGAACTAACCACAGGTCCTCATTTACATTTTGAGTTGTGGAATAACGGGTTTCCAGTAAATCCAACAAACTATATAGATTTTCAGTAAAAAAGAAAAAAGAGAATGAGCATAAAATCAATACTAGCAATTCCATTTGCGAAAATTGTTCGTAAACAAGTATATAAATGGGCAAACAACCCACACAAAACTCAAGAAAAAGTTTTTGAATATTTGGTTACTGAAGGGTGTAAAACAGCATTTGGAAAAGATCACGATTTTATATCAATCAACAATTACGAAGATTTTAAAAAAAGAGTTCCAATAAATGATTATGAAGGTTTACGTCATTATGTAGATAGAGTTGTAGCAGGTGAAGAAAATGTTTTGTGGAAGGGAAAGCCTTTATATTTTGCTAAAACTTCAGGAACAACTTCAGGAGCAAAATACATTCCTATAAGTAAAGAATCGATGCCAACACACATTAAAGCAGCTCGAAATGCTTTGTTGTTTTATATAACAGAAACAAACGACGCTAGTTTTGTTGATGGGAAGATGATTTTTTTACAAGGAAGTCCAGTTTTGGAAGATAAAAACGGAGTAAAATTAGGACGTTTAAGTGGAATAGCAGCACATTATGTTCCAAATTACCTCTTAAAAAACCGTTTACCGAGTTGGGAAACCAACTGTATTGAAGATTGGGATACAAAAGTAGATAAAGTAGTTGAGGAAACATTACCAGAGAATATGACGGTGATAAGCGGAATTCCGTCGTGGGTACAAATGTATTTTGAACGTTTGAAGGAGAAAACAGGTAAGAATGTTTCCGAACTCTTTCCAAACTTTAATTTCTTTGTGTATGGTGGAGTAAACTTTGAACCATACAAGAATAAGTTTGAAGCGTTGATAGGAAAAAAAATAGACTATGTAGAGTTATACCCTGCTTCCGAAGGATTTATTGCATATCAAGATTCGCAAACTGAAAAAGGTATGTTGCTACAATTAAATTCAGGAATGTTTTATGAATTTATTCCAGCAAATGAATTTTTTGATGAAAACCCAACAAGAATATCGTTAAAAGACGTTCAGTTAGGAGTAAACTATGTTATTATCTTAAACACTTCTGCTGGTTTATGGGGCTATAATATTGGTGATACTGTTGAATTTACTTCGTTAAAGCCTTACAGAATAAAAGTAACAGGACGTATAAAACACTTTATTTCTGCTTTTGGGGAGCATGTAATAGGAAAAGAGGTTGAAAAAGCATTAAACGACGCTATAAAAGGAACAGATGTTAATGTGAGTGAGTTCACAGTAGCTCCGCAAGTAAACCCTGAAAGTGGATTACCATATCATGAGTGGTTTATTGAGTTTGAAAATGAACCTGAGAACTTGGATGAGTTAGCATCTAAAATTGATGCTTCTATGCAAGAGCAAAATGTATATTACTTTGATTTAATTGAAGGTAAAATTTTACGTCCTCTTATCATTAGAAAAGTGAAAAAAGGAGGTTTCCACGAGTATATGAAATCCATAGGAAAGTTTGGAGGTCAGAATAAAATCCCACAGCTATCAGACAATAGAAAAATAGCGGATGTATTAGAAGATTTCTTAATTGAATAAAAAAAATAAAATGAAAATTGTAGCTACTAACATTGGAGAAAGAAAAGAAATTGATTGGAAAGGAAAAATTGTGACAACAGGTATTTTTAAATTCCCTGTTGAAACTCCTATTTTTTTAGATGTAGAAAAAGTAAAAGATGATGCTATTTGTGATAGAAAGTATCATGGAGGAATAGACCAAGCAGTGTATGCTTATTCAGAGAAACACTATGCATATTGGAAAGAGTTATATCCAAATTTAGATTGGGAACTTGGAATGTTTGGTGAAAACTTGACTGTTTCGGATTTAGAGGAAAGTCAATTGCACGTGGGAGATACTTTTAAAGTGGGAGAAGTTATTATTGAAGTTACTAAGCCGCGTCAACCATGCATGAAACTTGGTGTGCGTTTCAATGACATGAAGATTGTAAAACAGTTTTGGCAACAAAATTTACCAGGAGTCTATTTTAAAATACTACAAACAGGTTTTGTAAAAGCTGGAGATGAGTTTGAACAGGTTAAAAGCTGCCCTCAAAACCCAACCATTGAAGAAGTGTATAAGAGTAAGAGGGAAGCGAAGTTTAAAACTAAAAACTAAACTTTTTAGAATCTAAAATATTTTTTGAAGCCATAGAGGCAAACCCCATTTTGTACAAAATATCAGCTCTGGTATTTTCTTTATGATTCAGTGTTTCCATAGTTTCTATTATATCTTTTTTGAAACCATTTCTATGATAAGTTTTATGAACTTCTTTAATAAAAGGAGTGGGAACTTGGAAACAGTGTGAACCAATCACATCCATAGCTGCCCCTTTTGATAGTAAATAAGCTTCATTACCAAACTTCTTTTTGTCTACTGAAGGATATAAGTGCATATCAATAGCCGTTTTAATAATAGCAGCTTTATTTTCAGTGTCATTTTTCTTTACAAAATCATCAGCATAAGAACCACCATAATTAGCAAAACATTGTTGACTACATACATGGTTGTGAGAATCAGTCAAACCAATATCATGTAGTATTGATGATACAAAAAGTAATTCTTTATCATAGTGTAATTTTTCTGAAAGAGCAATTCCAGCCGACCAAAAAAAGGTTCTATAAGAATGATATAAAAGTATCGGGTTACATAACTCATTTGCCTCTTCTAAAGCCAGTTTAGATAGTTTAGAGTCTGGAATTTCAATAGTGTTAATGTCAAAATCTAGTTTAGACTTAATGCCAGTTTTATATAAAAACTTAGCATAAGTTTCTTTTAATTTAGAAGTAATTAAGAGTTTTTTAAATTGTTGAACTTCTTTTCTGTTGAGTACAGAAGGACTATGGTTATTATGTATTTGCATTGCTTATTTTTTTCGAACAAAGCAAATATAAAATAAAAACATACTAACTAGTATGTTTTTTGAGTCTGATATTATTTTAAACCAGTTAAGTAAAGTTTTAATTGCTTTAAATGATGGGTATAAGTATCTGTCTTATTGCTTAATTTTCCTAAAGCTCTAGCTCCCCAATAGATAGCTATAATAAAATCAGCAACTTCTTCAGCGTTAATACTTGGGTTTAAGGTGTTATTTTGTTGTTCTTTGATTATAGAACTAGAAATAGCATCTGTCCATAGAGATTTTACTTCGTTAAGAGCCTGTTTAAAGTCATTGTCTAATGGAGACATTTCTTGAGTTAAGTTGGCTAGAGGACAACCATGCTCTATCGTTAAAAAAGAGTTGTGTAAAAGTAACTCTTCAATCATTGTGTATAAAGAATCACATAAACTATCGGGAGAAGAGAGAGAACTAATAGATAAGTCGATGGTTTTTGGTTGTATTACCTCTTTAATAACAGCAATTCCCATTTGCTTTTTATTTTTAAAATGATAATAAAAAGCACCTTTTGTAACTTTAGTAGTAGCTATTATTTCATCGATACTGGTAGATTGATATCCTTTTTTATAAATAAGTTCAAAAGCTTGTTGTAAAATAGTTGCTCTTGTGTTCGCAGATTTTTTCATTCGTTATAGCGTACTCTTTATTAATTTACATGTAGTACAAATTTACTATTATGTACATAACAAAGTAATGCTAAGACTACAATTTAGGTTAAAAAGAGATTTTAGCTAGGGAGATTCCATCCATGTATGAAGTTCTCAATAATAAAACTAAAGAACTCAAAAGTCAACACTGTTGCAAAAAGCACCACTATTACTTTAAATATTTTCTTATTCATTTTGTTTTTGTTCTAACTCAAACACTTTTTGTAGCATCTTATCGTCTTGCTGATCTACTTTATACAAACCTTCGTCACTAAAAAGTTCGCGAGCTATCAATACTTTTAGGTTACTACGAAGCTGATTTTTTGTTCTTTCAGAAAGCCTGAAATCTTTAAGTTCTGCTAAGAATTTGTTAGAAACCTCATTGTCTTTATCAAAATTGCTAATAAAATCTTCAACAGTTAGTGAAGCCAATTTTTTACGATTATCGTCCACATAAGAGAAAGCAAAATCATTTAAAGGACGGAAGAATATTGTAGGAATATATGCTGAGGTGTCGACTGCTACAAAATAATCAGGAATAATTCCACCACCACCATATACTACTTTTCCTTTAGGAGTTGTGTATTTTAAGCTATCAACAGTTTTAATACTATCCTTGGTAAATAACTCACCATTTTCTAATCGATGTTCAAAATCGTGACTGTATTCTTCTGAATCTGCGTCTTTTTTATAAGGTTTTTGGATAGATCGCCCTGTTGGAGTGTAATACCTAGCCGTAGTTAATCGCACCGCAGAACCATCTCCTAAATCCATTTCTTGTTGCACCAATCCTTTTCCAAAAGAACGACGTCCAATAATAATACCTTTGTCATTATCTTGTAAAGCACCAGCTACAATTTCAGAAGCAGAAGCAGAGTTTTCATCTATCAATACATACAAACCTCCATTTTCAAAATCTCCTTTATCAGTAGCGAAAGACTCTACAATATCACCTTTATTATTTTTTGTAAATACAATCAGCTTTTCATCTTCCAAAAACTCATCAACAATATCATTAGCAATATCTATAAAACCACCACCATTTCCACGAAGATCTAGAACTAAATCTGTCATTCCTTTGGTGAGTAATTTATTTAGAGAAGATTTAAATTCAATATAAGTGTTACGAGCAAAACGATCTAACTTTATATAACCAATACTATCGTTTAGCATATATGCAACATCAACACTTTTAATATTTACCTTACCACGATTAATAGTAATATCAAAAATACTATCGTTGGTTTTTCTGTAAACCTGTAGGTTAACTTTAGTATTTGGCTTCCCTTTTAAAGCTTTCATTATTTGGGAAGTTTGTAATTTTTTTCCGTACAGCGTATCTTTATCTGCAAGCAAAATTCTATCACCTGCTTTAATACCAGCATCAATACTTGGTCCGCCTTTAATAGGTTCAATAACTGTTATGGTATCACCAATCATTCTAAATTGAACACCAATACCAACAAAATTACCTTGCATGTTTTCAGTAACCAGTTGTAAGTTTTCCTTTGGAATATATACTGAATGTGGATCTAATTTACCTAGCATTTCGGCAATCGCTCCATCTAGTAATTCATCAGTATTTACATCATCAACATAATCACTTTGAATATAGTCTATCAAGCGTTTTATTTTACGTTCGCTTGATGAGCTTTTTCCAATAAGGTTACTTGAGTTTCCATTGCTAAAAAAAGTTCCGATAAGAATACCGAAAATTACAGCAATAGATAAATATATAGGTAAATTATTCTTGTTCATAAGGTAAATACGTCAGTTCAACACCTGCTTTTTCTAAAAAATCCAATCCTGATCGATCTTTGTATGCTTGGGCGTATACTACACGTTTTATTCCTGCTTGATGTATTAATTTACTACATTGTTGGCAAGGAGAAAGTGTAATATATAAAGTAGCACCTTTACACGATTGTGTAGAAGAAGCTACTTTTAAAATAGCATTGGCTTCTGCGTGTAGTACATACCATTTGGTGTATCCTTCTTCATCTTCACAATAATTTTCAAAACCAGAAGGAGTACCGTTATAACCATCAGAAATAATCATTCGATCTTTAACAATTAAGGCTCCTACTTTTTTACGAATACAGTGAGAAAGTTGTCCCCATTCATTTGCCATTTTTAAATAGGCAATGTCATATTTTAATTGTTTTTTCTTCAAAATTTTCAGTGTGGTTTTTCTTAGATAAGCTAAGGTAGTTAGATTTGAGTTAGTTAGTCGTTAATTTTTTACCAAAAAACTCGGTCAAACATCATTTGTAAAGCAAAGCCTATAACGATAGAAGACATGATTAAAATCCAATCGCGACGGTTTACACTAAAGATTGATTGTACTAAAGCACCAATTAATAAAATTCCTAATACAATGATAATTTGTGCTACTTCTACACCTAATGCAAATTCTAATAATGGTAAAAACTTATCAGAAGTTTTTCCAATCATAATTTTAAAATAGTTGGAAAAACCAAGTCCGTGAATTAGTCCAAAAAATAAAGCAAAAAATAAATTCTGATTTTCTTTTCCTACTGATGCTTTTTTAGCAGTTAATACATTCATTAATCCAGTAATAAAAATGGTTAATGGAATTAAAAATTCAATTAAATCTGCTCGCACATTTAAGATTCCGTAAGCTGAAAGTGCTAAGGTTATCGAGTGTCCAATAGTAAATAAAGTGATTAACCATAAAACTTTTGTCCACTGTTTAAATTGATATACAACAGCTAATACAATTAAGAATAAAATATGGTCATAGGCTTTAAAATCTAGTACATGAAACAAGCCTGTTTTAAAGTAGAAGATAAAATCGTTCATTCGGGGTTTTTAAATTTTTATTTGTCGATCTATTTGTTGGTCTAAAGATATAAAAGTTTCGGTTCTCGAAACCCCTTTTATGGTTTGAATATCCTTATTTAACAAATGCATTAAATCTTCATTGTTTTTACACAGTATTTTAATGAAAATGGCATAGTTACCAGTAGTGTAGTGACTTTCTACAATCTCAGGAATTTCTTTTAAACGTTTAATTGCTGAAGAGTATAGGCTAGAAGAATCTAAAAAAACACCAACAAAAGCGGTAGTAGTGTATCCTAATGCTTTTGGGTTTAATATCATTTTGTAACCATCAATTAAATCCGATTCGTCTAATTTTCGCAACCGTTGATGAATGGCAGCACCAGATATACCCACTTCTCGAGCAATGCTTAAAATAGGAGTACGTGCATCTTTAACAAGGCGTTTGATAATGATTTTATCAATTCCGTCAATTTTTAATTTTCTAACCATGAAACAAAAATAAGGAAAGTTTGATTATCAATAAAAAACAATAAATTATTGTTTTTCAATAATTTTATTATATTTGCCTCCTCATTAATTAATCAAAAATTGAATATGAAATCAGTATTAAGTATTTTAAAGGTTTTTTGTACACTATTAGTAGTTAGTGTGTTTATCGATTTTATAAAAAGGCTGCATAAAATTTTCTATTACTTGTTTAATGGAGGAGAAAGATCTTTAGTTTTTAATATGCAAATACCGGATAATTGGCCAGATGGTGTGTATAACTTTTTATCAATTACTTCTTTAATTCTAATTATTTATATGGTTCTTTTAACGGTTGATTTTAGACAAGTAATTTTTAATTTTTCAAAGAATGAAGTGTTTACTGAAGAAAATAGTAATCAATTAAGAAGAGTAGGTCGAGGTGGAATAATCTATGGAATTATTATGTTTCTTTTTTATGTTCTTTTAGGAGTTCTAATAAACAAACCTAGTCCTGGGTATGATCTTGGACATCTTATAGGGGGAGCGGTAAATCAAGTTTTATCAGTATTTGTAATGGCTTTATTTGTGCAATTTATTTCTTTCATTGTAGGAAAAGGAAACGTTTTACAAGAAGAAAACGATCTAACCATCTAATAAAAACTAATTATGAGAAAATTAAAAATTTTAAAAAGCTTAATTGACTTTATTTTTATTGTGTATAGTCTCATGGTTCCTTTTCTTATTATAGGGATTCCTACTGTGTTTTTTATGACAGAACAAAGTAGTTTTAAAATACTAGGATTAGATTTTAATGTGGGCACAAGTATAATATCAAAAGTATTTGTAGCAATTTTTTTATTGGTGTATGTGCTAGTTTATAATGCAATTTATAAGTTTAGAATAGTGTTAACCGAATTTGTTAGAACTAAGGTGTTTTCAGAAAAGGTAATTATGAATTTAAAGGGAATAGGAAATTTATTACTTATTTCAGGTATTTTAATGATTGTTGCTAGAGTTGGTTTAAAACTAACAACGACATCAGTCATAAATTTTGATTTTGGAGTTGGGACTCATTATTTAACTATCTGTTTTGGGCTTTTCTTTTTAGTGCTTTCAGAGATATTTAGAACTTCAAAAGAGTTAAAACAAGAAAACGACTTAACAATATAAGGTATGCCAATTATTGTAAACTTAGATGTAATGCTTGCTAAACGGAAGATGAAAAGCAAAGAATTGGCAGAAATTGTGGGAATTACTACGGCAAATTTATCAATCTTAAAATCAGGAAAAGCAAAAGCTATTCGTTTTTCAACATTAGAAGCTATTTGCAAAGCATTAGATTGTCAACCAGCAGATATTTTAGAATTTGTAGAGGAGTAAAAACAGAAGATTCTGTACCTTTACAGTTATGTATGCGTTGGTAGATTGTAATAATTTTTATGCTTCTTGCGAACGGGTTTTTAATCCGAATTTGCAAGGAAAACCTGTGGCTATTTTAAGTAATAATGATGGTTGCGTTATTTCAATGAGTGATGAAGCAAAAAAGTTACAGCTTCCATTTGGGGCACCAATTTTTAAGTGGGATCAATTTTGTAAGAACAACAATATCTCAGTGTTGTCTTCAAACTACCCACTGTATGGCGATATGAGTGCTAGAGTGATGAAAATTCTAGAACAATTTTCTCCAGATGTAGAAGTATACTCTATTGATGAAGCTTTTTTACAATTCAAAGGTTTTGATGAGTATGATTTTAATTCCTATGGGAAAGAAATTAGGGAAAGACTATTGAAGTGGACGGGGATTCCAACCTGTGTAGGAATTGCACCAACAAAAGCGTTAAGTAAAGTAGCCAATAAAATAGCTCGTAAATTTCCAAAAGAAACAGGAGGAGTGTATGTAATAAATTCCGAAGAAAAAAGAATCAAAGCATTACAGTGGACTCCTATAGAAAGTGTTTGGGGAATTGGTAGAGGTATACAGAAGAGGTTGCTCGCCAAAGGATGTAAAAAGGCATACGATTTTACGCAGTTAAACGATGATTGGGTATTAAAAAATCTTTCTATAACTGGCTGGAAGTTAAAAAAAGATTTAGAAGGAGAGTCTAAAATACAGTTAGATGAACCTACTAATAAGAAAGCAATAGCAACAACCCGAAGTTTTGAATATACATTTTCTGACTTAGATAATATTAAAGAAAGAATTTCAACCTTTGCGGTGAGTTGTGCAGAAAAATTACGCAAACAAAACTCTAGTTGTCACATGGTGATTGTTTTGTTACGAAGTGATTATCATAAAAAAGATACTGAACAACATCGAGTGAGTAAAACAGTTGTGTTTCCATATCCAACAAATTCCACATTAACAATAAGTAAAAGTGCAGTACAAGCAGTAATAACTATTTTTAAAGAAGGAATAAAGTATAAAAGAGCAGGAGTAATTGTAACAGGATTGATTCCTTCAGATAATTATCAGATAGATATGTTTGCAAGAGAAAACCCGAAGCATGCCTCTTTAATGAGTGCGATTGATAAAATTAATCAAACTTATAAAGCAGATAAGATTAAATTAGCCAATCAAGATTTACAACGTACTTGGAAGATGCGTCAAGAACGATTATCGCCCAAATACACTACAAATATTAACGATATTATTAAGGTAAAATAAGTTTAGTTAAATAACAAACAATAAGATGTTACGAAAATTAAAGCCAGTAAAAGCATCAGAGACATTGACTTTTTTCTTGCCAAAAGAGTTAAATGAAAGCGAAGGAGCAATTTTAATGGATACAGGTATTTCTGCAGGGTTTCCTTCACCTGCTGATGATTTCAGGGAAACGCGTATTTCGTTAGATGAAGAACTTATTAGAAATAAAGAAGCTACTTTTTTTGCACGAGTAAGCGGACAATCGATGATTGGTGCAGGTTTAGATGACAATGATTTATTGGTAATCGATAGAAGTATTCCTCCAACCAATAATAAAATAGCAGTATGTTTTTTAGATGGTGAGTTTACTGTAAAACGTCTGCGAGTTGAAGGTAGTGAAGTTTGGCTACAACCTGAAAACCCAGATTATCCAATTATAAAAATCACTGAAGAAAACAACTTTATTATTTGGGGAGTTGTAACTAATGTAATTAAGAAGGTGTAGCGGAGAAACAAGACCGCTTTGCTGTTAGATAGAAGAATCAAGACTTTTTTTAGAAAGATCAAAAAGTCAATCTGAATTTTGTGTGAAGTATCTCAGAATAAAAAAATCCAGCTATTTGCTGGATTTTTTGTCTTTATTCTTTACTCTAAAAATCTTGTATCTTAAAAAGATTAACAAAATTCATCGTAAGCAGCGGCTAAATTCTGTGCAATAGCTTGTGCAGAACGTCCTTCAATATGATGACGCTCTAACATATGTACTAAATTACCATCTTTAAATAAAGCAATTGCAGGAGATGATGGAGGGAAAGGAATCATATATTCTCTTGCCTTCGCTGTAGATTCTTTCTCTACACCTGCAAAAACTGTAGTTAAGTTCGTAGGAGTTTTATCTGCTCCTAAAGAAGCGATAGCACCAGGTCTTGCAGTACCTGCAGCACACCCACAAACAGAGTTTACCATTACTAACGTAGTTCCTTCTTTGGCTAAAGCATTGTCAACATCTTCAGCAGTATATAAAGCTTCAAAACCGGCATCGATTAATTGATCGCGCATTGGTTTTACTAATTCTTCTGGATACATATTTTTGAATTAAAATTTAAGGCAAAGATACTTCTTTTCGTGCCAACAATCAACTCGAAATAAGTATGGAGATAGATTGGTAATGTTTTATCTTTGTAGCCTCTAAAAAACAAACAATGGGAAAATTTGCAAAATGGCTTGGAGCTGGAGCTGGCTTTACATTAGGAGGGCCAATAGGAGCAATAATTGGGTTTGCTGTAGGAAGTTTTATTGATGGAATTTCTGTAGAAGATTTTGTACAAGAACAGCAAGAATTTCAAAAAAAGACTGGAGGTCAACCAAGAAGAGGAAGAGCTACATCAGGTGATTTCGAAATAAGCTTGTTAATATTAGCATCAGTAGTTATAAAATCTGATGGAAAAATAGATAAGAGAGAGTTAGATTATGTTCGTGCTTACTTTGTGAAAATGTATGGTAAAGAACGAGCAAATCACGCATTCAAGCTATTCAATGGAATTATAAAAAAACAAATATCTACACGCCAAGTTTGCTTACAAATACGTCAGTATATGTCGCATGCTACGCGATTACAATTATTACATTTTTTGTTTGGAATAGCAAAAGCAGATGGGCAAGTAACTAGTGTAGAGGAAGAAGAAATTAGAAAAATAGCAAGCTATTTATATATCAATGAATATGATTACTCATCAATAAAAGCAATGTTTTATGATGAGTCTGATGGAGCTTATAAAATGCTAGAGATAACGAAAGAATCGACTAACGATGAAGTAAAAAAAGCCTACAGAAGAATGGCTAAAAAACATCACCCAGATAAGTTACAAAACTTAGGAGAAGAGCATAAAAAAGGAGCTAACGAGAAATTTCAAAAAATTCAAGCAGCTTACGAACAAATTAAAAAAGAACGTGGGATTAGTTAATATGTTCAGATAAAATTAAGAATTATGTGAAAAACACCTCAAATTTGAGGTGTTTTTTTATGTCTCAAATTCAACAATTACAAGAAAATACGTAATTTCGCACATTCAATTAATAAACCGACAAAATGAGTAAGAAGTTTACTGAATACAAAGGATTGGATTTACCAAAAGTAGCAGAAGAAATATTAAACTATTGGGAGGAAAACAACATCTTTGAAAAAAGTATTACTACACGTGAAGGAAACGAACCATTTGTGTTTTTTGAAGGACCACCTTCAGCAAACGGTTTACCAGGAATTCACCACGTAATGGCACGTGCCATTAAAGATATTTTTTGTCGTTATAAAACCCAAAAAGGATACCAAGTTAAGCGTAAAGCAGGTTGGGATACGCATGGTTTACCTGTAGAATTGGGGGTTGAAAAAGAATTAGGAATTACCAAAGAAGATATCGGAACCAAAATTACGGTTGAAGAATATAACGAAGCATGTAAAAAAGCTGTAATGCGTTATACCGATATTTGGAACGACCTAACTCAAAAAATGGGATATTGGGTAGATATGGAAGATCCATATATAACCTATAAACCAAAATATATGGAATCGGTTTGGTGGTTGTTAAAACAAATCTATAATAAGGATTTGTTATACAAAGGATATACAATTCAGCCATATTCACCAAAAGCAGGAACAGGGTTAAGTTCGCATGAATTAAATCAACCAGGAACTTATCAAGATGTTACAGATACTACAGTAGTAGCTCAGTTTAAAACGATAAAAGAAACATTACCAGACTTTTTACAAGTTGATGGAGATGTACACTTTTTAGCTTGGACAACTACACCATGGACACTTCCATCGAATACAGCATTAACGGTTGGACCAAAAATAGAATACGTTTTAGTTAAAACATTCAACCAATATACATTTGAGCCAATTCAAGTGGTGTTGGCTAAAAACTTAGTGTCAAAACAATTTGCTGGGAAGAAGTTTAATCAAGTAGAAGATGTAGCGGAATTAGCAAATTATGCTGAAGGAGATAAGCAAATTCCATATGCAGTTGTAAAAGAATTTATAGGAAAGGACTTAGTAGGTATTAAATACGAGCAATTATTACCATTTGCTTTACCATATCAAAACCCAGAAAATGCTTTTAGAGTAATTTCAGGAGATTTTGTAACTACCGAAGATGGTACAGGTATCGTACATACAGCCCCAACATTTGGTGCTGATGATGCTTTAGTTGCAAAACAAGCAACACCAGAAGTGCCGCCAATGTTAGTATTGGATGAAAATGAAAATCCAGTTCCATTAGTAGATTTACAAGGGAAGTTTCGTCCAGAAATGGGTGAATTTGCAGGGAAGTATGTGAAAAATGAATACTACGCAGATGGAGAAGCTCCAGAAAAATCGGTAGATGTAGAATTAGCAATTCAACTAAAAACAGAAAATAAAGCCTTTAAGGTTGAAAAATATGTACACAGTTATCCTAACTGTTGGCGTACAGATAAACCAATCTTATACTATCCATTAGATTCTTGGTTTATCAAGGTAACTGATGTAAAGGATAAAATGTTCGATTTAAACGAAACTATTAACTGGAAACCAAAATCAACAGGAGAAGGACGTTTTGGTAACTGGTTAAAAAATGCGAATGACTGGAACTTGTCACGTTCTCGTTTCTGGGGAATTCCATTACCAATTTGGCGTACTGAAGACGGAACAGAGCAAATCTGTATCGGTTCTGTAGCTGAATTAAAAGAAGAGATTCAAAAGTCAGTTGATGCAGGCGTAATGTCTGAAGACATTTTTGCTGATTTTGAAATAGGAAATATGTCAGAAGATAACTATGATAAAATCGATTTACACAAAAATGTAGTAGATAAAATTATCTTAGTTTCTACTTCAGGAAAACCAATGAAGCGTGAAAGCGATTTAATTGATGTTTGGTTTGATTCTGGTTCTATGCCATATGCACAATGGCATTATCCATTTGAAAACAAAGAATTAATTGATAATAAAGAAAGTTATCCAGCTAACTTTATTGCAGAGGGAGTAGACCAAACTCGTGGATGGTTCTATACATTACATGCTATCGGAACAATGGTGTTCGATTCTGTAGCTTATAAAAATGTAGTGTCTAACGGATTAGTGTTAGATAAGAACGGACAAAAAATGTCAAAGCGTTTAGGAAATGCAGTAGACCCATTTACTACATTATCTGAATTTGGTCCAGATGCAACGCGTTGGTACATGATTTCGAATGCAAATCCTTGGGATAACTTAAAATTTGATTTAGCAGGAATAGAAGAAGTAAAACGTAAGTTCTTTGGAACTTTATATAATACGTATTCATTCTTCTCTTTATATGCAAACATTGATAACTTCACCTATAGTGAAGCTGAAATAGCTATTAATGAAAGACCGGAGATAGATCGTTGGATTTTATCTGAATTAAATACGTTAGTTCAAAAGGTAGATAAATTCTATGCAGAATACGAACCAACCAAGGCAACTAGAGCTATTTCTGATTTTGTACAAGATCATTTAAGTAACTGGTATGTACGTTTATGTAGAAGACGTTTCTGGAAAGGAGAATATGCACAAGATAAAATTTCAGCATATCAAACGTTATACACTTGTATGTTAACGGTAGCTAAATTAGGTTCTCCAGTAGCACCTTTCTTTATGGATCGTTTGTATAAAGATTTAATAAAAGCTACAGGAAAAGAAAGTTTTGAAAGCGTACATATAGCAGAGTTTCCTAAATATAATGCTGATTTAGTAGATAAGTCGTTAGAGCGTAAAATGGAAAATGCACAAACAATATCTTCGTTAGTACTATCTTTAAGAGCTAAAGAAAAAATTAAAGTACGTCAACCGTTACAAAAAATTATGATTCCTGTATTGGATGCAACGCAGAAGGAAGAAATTTTAGCAGTAGCAGACTTAATAAAATCAGAAGTTAACGTTAAGGAGATAGAGTTATTAGACGATGCTTCAGGGATTTTAGTAAAACAAATCAAACCAAATTTTAAAGCTTTAGGGCCTAAGTTTGGTAAAGATATGAAGTTGATAGCTAATAAGATACAAGGATTTACACAAGATGATATCATCAAAATAGAAAAAGAAGGTGAAATTTCTGTGGAAATTAACGATAAATTGATTACTTTAGGAACCGCTGATGTGGAGATTTCATCGAAAGATATCGAAGGGTGGTTAGTAGCCAATGCAGAAGGGTTAACAGTTGCTTTAGATGTTACAATAAACGACGAATTACGCAAAGAAGGTGTGGCAAGAGAATTAGTTAATAGAATTCAAAACGCACGAAAAGACACAGGTTTAGAAGTAACCGATAAAATAAAATTAACCATTTTACAAGCTGATGATTTAAGAGAATCGGTATTGGCAAATGAAAACTACATTAAAGCAGAAACATTAACAAACGAATTAGTTTTTGTTGATGATTTAAAAAATGGTACAGAAATTGAGTTTGATACCATTAAAAGTAGAATGTTAATTGAAAAAATATAGCATTATGGATGATGTTAAAATAAGATATTCAGATAGTGATTTACTAGAGTTTAAGGAAATCATTCAAAAGAAAATTGAAAAAGCTGAAGAAGACTTAAAACTGTTACAAGCATCGTATAAAAATGGTTCAGATAATGGAACCGATGATACATCGCCAACATTTAAATCTTTTGAAGAAGGTTCAGATACAATGGCTAAAGAAGCAAATATGCAGCTAGCCATTCGTCAAGAAAAGTTTATTCGTGATTTAAAAAATGCCTTAGTTCGTATTGAAAATAAAACGTATGGTATTTGTAGAGTTACAGGTAAGCTAATTCAAAAAGAACGCTTAAAGCTAGTACCACACGCTACTTTAAGTATCGAAGCAAAACGAAAACAATAACTTTTAAAGTTAAAATAAATAGAGCCTCTTTTAGAGGCTTTTTTTGTATGAAAAAATATCTATTATTATATACTCTAATAAGTGTTCAATTTCTTTACTGTCAAGAAAAAATAATACAGAAGAGAAAAATGTTAGTAAACGAACTCGAAGTAGTTACTTACGGGTTAGACGATATTGTAATAGAAAATTCAAAGAGTAACGAGCTAGAAGTAATTTTACTTGATGAAAACCCACATACACATAATATACTGTTCAAAAAAGAAGGAGAAGTCATTACAATAGCATTTGAGTTAAATATTCCAACACTAAAAAATGAAGTTTTTCGAAAATATATAACAAGAAGACTAGAAAGAGCTAGAGCGGTTATAAAAGTTCCTAAAAACAAACATATAAGCATACATGGAAAAACCATAGGAGTTAATTCAAAAAGTTACGCTGGAGATTTAGATGTTTATATTGAAAGAGGAAATATAAAACTGAATATTATTGAAAGGAACGTAAATGTGCGTCTTTTTCAAGGAAATGTATTTGCGAAAATAACTTCAAAAAGTATGTTAAACTTAAAAACTAATAACGGAACAATTTTTATAAATGGAGAGAAAAAAGAATCTCCGTTCTCTCAAGAAACTCCATCAACTTCTAAAAAACTTGCCATAAATTCAATTCATGCCAACATAAATATAGAATTAGAGTAATTAACAAAATTTTATAATAATTACACGTAACAAAACATAAGTTACTTTGTCTAATGGTTAATTAAAAACTAAGAAATGAACAAAAGGATACTAACCGCAGCCATTGCAGCATTATTATTAATAAGCTGTAACTCCACAAAAAAAGCAACAAACGATTTAGCTGTTCAAACCCCAATAGCAACAACCTTAGATTTAACAAAGGTTGATAATGATAAAGTACCGGTAACTGTTAACCCAGGTAGATTTACAGTTGAAAAAGTAACATATAGGTTACCAAGAGTAGTCCAAGGAACTTATTCTGTAAGTGATTTTGGTAAATATGTAGATAGTTTTAAGGCTTTAGATTATGAAGGAAACGAATTAGAAGCAACAAAAGTTGACACCAATACATGGGAAATTACCAATGCCCAAAAATTAGATAAAGTAACCTATTTGGTAAACGATACTTTTGATATGGAAGTTTCAGGAGGAATTGGAGGAGATACACCATTTTCACCAGCAGGAACCAATATAGAATCTACTAACTATGTATTAAATCTTCATGGGTTTGTAGGGTATTTTGATTCATTAAAAAATAATCAATATAAGTTAGATGTTGTTTCGCCTACTAATTTTAAAAGAACTTCAGCATTACAAGAAGTAGGAACAAAAACAAGCGAAGATGGTTTAACTTTAACTTCAAGCTATTTTGCCCCACGTTATTTTGATATTACAGACAACCCGATGTTTTACGGAGAACTAGATGTAGAAGAGTTTAAAGTAGGTGATATTAAAATTGTATTAAGTGTATACTCTCCAAACAAAAAGCACTCAGCAGAAAAGCTTAAAAAAGTTATGGAGAAAATGATGCAAGCACAAAAAGCATACTTAGGAAGTGTTAACAGTACTGCTCGTTACGATATTTATTTATATCTATCTGATGGAACTGAAAAAGCACCTAAAGGATTTGGAGCTTTAGAACATCATACATCAACCGTAGTAGTATTACCAGAAGCAATGCCAGATGAAGCATTAGCAAAAAGTATGATAGATGTAGTATCTCATGAGTTTTTCCATATCGTAACTCCGTTAAGTGTGCATTCAGAAGACGTACATTATTTCGATTACAATCAACCAACATTCTCTAAACATTTATGGATGTATGAAGGAATTACAGAATACTTTGCTACATTATTTCAAGTAAATCAAGGTTTAGTAACAGAAGATGAATTTTACAGTAAAATTATGGGTAAAATTAAAACAGCATCTTCTATGAATGACTCTATGAGTTTTACTAAAATGAGTGAAAATGTATTAGATGAGCCTTATGCTTCTCAGTATTATAATGTTTACCAAAAGGGAGCTTTAATCGGTATGTGTATTGATATTTTAATGCGTGAAGAAAGTAATGGAAATAGAGGCGTGTTGTCATTAATGAAAGAATTATCATTAAAATATGGAAAAAATAAACCATTCGAGGATGATAAATTAATTGAAGAAATTACAGAAATGACATACCCTTCAATAGGAGCGTTTTTGAACACACACGTAGTAGAAGGCACACCAATTAATTATAATGAGTTTTTTGCAAAGGCAGGATTAGTGTTGAATGAATCAAAAGTAAAAACAAATTATATCCAAAATGATGGAGCTATGATTGTTAGAGCAGACCAAGCGACAAAAACAATCAGATTTTCAGAAGCAGTAAAAGATAATAGCTTTTGGGCTGAAAATGGAGCACAACCTAACGATGCAATTAAAGAGGTTGATGGAGTAGCAGTAACAAAGGAAAGTGCAAACCAGATTTTTACGAAAATGTTTATGTGGCAACCAGGAAACGAAGTTGAGGTAAAACTAGAAAGAGATGGTAAAGAGGTAATTATTAAAACAACTTTAACTCAATCATACACCAAAGGAACTAGTTTAAAAGATGATCCTAATGCAACACAAAAGCAAAAAGAATTAAGAAAAGCTTGGTTAAAAGGGTAATTTCCTTTTTTAATGAATAAGTTTAAGACCAATATGTCTCAAAGACTATTGGTCTTTTTCTTTCTATAAATCAGAAGAAAAACATAAAAATAGTTTTCTTATTTTTGTTTCCATTAAATAAAAAAAATGTCTAAAAAACACATCGCAATACTTACCGTAATTTTGGCAATTTTAATTGATCAAATCAGTAAAATTTATATCAAAACACATTTCCAATTAGGAGAAGAAGTTATTGTTTTCAATGATTGGTTTAGAATTCATTTTACAGAAAATAACGGAATGGCGTGGGGCTTTGAATTTGGTGGTAAAGCAGGAAAATTATTCTTAACTTTATTTAGAGTTGTTGCCGTTACAGGTATTGTGTATTGGTTGTGGCAATCTATCAAGAAAAAAGCGCATACAGCCGTTATTATTGCAATAGCGCTAATTTTAGCAGGAGCAGTAGGTAATATTATCGATTCTGTTTTTTATGGTGTAATTTTCGATTCTTCTTACCATAATGTTGCTACACTTTTTTCAGATAATCCATATGGAGAATTGTTTCACGGAAAAGTAGTAGACATGCTATATTTTCCTATTTATGAAGGAGAAAGTTTTACCTTTTTCAATGCTATTTTTAACGGAGCAGATTCTTGGATTACTATAGGAGTAGCTTTACTATTTTTATTTAATAAGCAAGCATTTCCTAAAGAAGAAAAAGAAACAAAACCAGCTTCATAAAAGCACTTTAAATACTTTTCCTATATTTATAGAAAAAGAAATTAATGCGTTTACTAAAATATCTTGCTGTTTTTGCACTAGGGTTTTTAATTGCTAAATTCTGGTACGAAAAAAAGGAAAAAAAATATGAGCAAGAAGAAATTCAGGTGGTTTTAAACGGAATTCAGAATCTAAGTAAGTTAGTGGTTTCAGAAGGGAATTTTTCTGAAATGTATAGCTTTACTGATGCAAAAAAATACTTTTACGGATATCTTACATTCGAGAAAAAAGCAATGCTCTCAGTAAATGCTAAGGTTGAGGTGGGGTATGATTTATCAGAATTAGAAATTCAAATAGATAGTGTTGGTAAACAAATCATCATTAATAAAATTCCTAAAGAAGAAATTCTAATTTCTCCCGACATTAAATATTTCGATTTACAACAGAGTCAGTTCAATACCTTCTCTAAACAAGAGCTAAATAAGCTGAATGCTAAAGCTATTGAAAAGATTAAATCGACAATAACAGTTTCTCAACTACAAGAAGATGCTAAAACTCGTTTGTTTGAAGAATTATCAAAGATTTACCAACTTTCTAAAATTTATAATTGGAAAGTTGTGGATAATACTAATTCTGGTGTTTTTAAACCTTTACTATTGAAAGATTAAATTAATGAGTTTGAAAGTTTTTAAACCTAAGGATCAAAGCTTAAAAGAATATATAGAATTCTATTATTTTACAGAAGAAATTGAAGTTGATAAAAAAACAACTTATTTGGTGTTTCCTATTCATAATACTGTATTGTCTATTATAAAAGGTGCTAAAATAGAGTACCAAGAGGATAATATAAATATCAAGCCTTGTCCAGTTGAGGAAATAAGTTATGACTTAACAACTTCGTATACAAAACCAGTAAGAGTAAATTGTTTAGGGAGTTTTAAAGAGATATCGATTGTTTTTAAACCTCTAGGATTTCAGTCTTTCCTAAAAAATCATAATGACCTCTCTTTAGATAGTTTCATTGGAAATGATAGCTTTAAGTTAGCTGAGCTTTTTAATGTTAACTCAAATACTTTTCTAGATAATATCGAAGGATATTTACTGTCAAAATTAAATAAGTTTGAGCATCCTTTTTTAAAAACATTTGTTCAAGATGTGTACCGAGGTGTTGATAAAACAGTTTTAGAGTATTCAAAAGAAAATCACATTAGCCCAAAAACATTTATTAAACATAGTAAACTATACTTAAAAAGAACTCCAGTTGAGTTTAAAAAAATAGTAAGATTTCGAAATATTTTAAAGGAGTTTAAAGACGATAAAAAAATGGACTTTAGTTTAACCAACCTTAGTTTGTTAGTGAATTTTTTTGATCAATCTCATATGATAAAAGATTTTAAATCTTTAACAGGTTATACTCCAAAAGATTTTTTTAAAAAAGTAGATAAAGAAGAACAAGGAATTAATTGGATGTATGATAGAGGGTAATTTTTTTACAATTTTCATTTACTTTTTAAAAATATATTTGCGATAATTTTAAAAAGAATTATGAAAAAAATATATGCAATTGCTACAGTAGTATTACTAGTGCTATTAGCCTGTAGTAAGAGAGAAAAGGAAAAATTAGTTTATACACAAGATGTGGATAATTATTGGAAAGCGTATGATAAAATAATTACTACAAAGGACTCTGTTTTACAACTTAAATATTTAAAAGAAGAGTTTATAGATAAAGCTTCGATTGGGCAAAAAACAATGTTCAAAGTTAGAAATTGTACTCCCCAAGAGTATATTGAAAACATTAATAATTACCCAAAATTTTGGAACTCTATTAGAGAAAACACCTTAAAAAGTAAAGGTTTCAGTTCAGAGATAGAGAATGGGCTACAAAAGTTAAAGCTATTTTATCCAGACTTTAAACCCGCTAAAGTGTACTTTACTGTTGGAGCATTTAGAACTGGAGGAACAGCTGTAGATAGTTTAGTGATTTTTGGTGTAGATATGCAAATGTTAGATGAAAATATTAATACTTCTGAGTTCGAAAAAAGCCTAGATAATGTAAAAACTTTTCAAAAAACAAATCCAATTAATAATGTAAAGTTTACAGGAGTTCACGAGTTTATTCACACACAACAAAAATCTTTTTTTAAAGAGAGTTTATTAGTAGCAAGCTTATATGAAGGAGTAGCAGAGTTTGTTGCTGAAAAAGCTTTAGGAGAAAAGTCAAGTATGGAAGGTCTAGAGTATGGTAAGAAAAATACTCAAGCTATTAAAGATCAATTTGAAATTGAAATGTTTAATAAAACTAATTCGTATTGGTTATGGAGTTCAATGCCAAATAAATTTAATCAGAGAGATTTGGGGTATTTTATTGGATATAAAATAGCTGAAAAATACTATAATGATTTTGATAAAGATAAAAACTTGGCAATAAAAAAACTGATAGAATTAGATTATAGTAGTGACGAAACCATCATTGAATTTGTAGATTCAGTTAATTTTTTTGATAAACCAATTTCTGAAATAAGAAAAGAAAATGAAAAGCATAGACCTTATGTCGTTTCTATAAAAGAATTTAAGAATAATGACATTGATGTGGATTCAGCTATAAGAACATTGACTATTGAATTTTCTAAACCAATGAATGAAAAAATAATGAATCTAAGATTAGGTCCGTTAGGAGAGCCAAATTTGTTAAGTGTGACAAGTTTTAAAGGATGGTCGGAAGATAGAACTAAATTGTTTTATGAAATTGAGTTAAAACCAAAACTTAAACAACAAATTTTAGTAACTGATTTTTTTCAATCTAAAGAAGGGTATCCATTAAAACCATATCTTATAGATATAACGACGAAGTAACAAAAAAACCTTGGATGAATATTGTCCAAGGTTTTTTATATATTAATGAGGTAATTTTTTACTTATTACACCATAAATAAAAGCTCCTATAAGAGCTCCTAAGAGCACAATAATCATTGGGAGTATTCCTTGTCCAATCAAAACAAAAATAGGAGCAGGACAAGCGCCTGCTAAAGCCCAGCCTAATCCGAAGATAGTACCGCCAACTAAAGTTCTAATAAAACCTTTCTTTTTCTCTTTGACGTTAACTTGGTTCCCTAAGTAATCTTTAATTTTTCCACTTTTAAAGAAATACATAAATATAGCAGAGATAGCTACAGCAGAACCAATGATACCATACATGTGGAAAGATTGAAACTTGAACATTTCATAAATTCGATACCAAGAAACTGCTTCAGATTTAGACAAAATAATTCCGAAAACTATACCTATAACTAAAAATTTTAAATTCTTCATTTTAACCAAATATTAAAGGGAATAGCACCCAAATCATAATTAAACCACCAATAAAAAAACCAATTACAGCAATTAAAGAAGGCAATTGAAAGCTGCTTAACCCTGTAATAGCATGACCAGAAGTACAACCATCAGCATAACGAGTTCCAAAACCAATTAAAAGTCCTGCAATTAATAAAATAGCAAAGCCTTTTGGGGTTAACATATTATCAATACTAAAGATTTCATTTGGTACATAGGTTTCTCCTGCATCAGCAAACCCCAAATCAGCTAATTCATTTATAGTTGTTGGATTTAAGTCAACTCCTGATGTAGAAGATAAAAAGTTTATAGCGATATAACCTCCAATTAATAAACCAACTAAAAAGAAAATAGCCCAGTCACGCTCTTTCCAATCTTTCTTAAAATAATCAGAAACTTTACCTGCACCAACCATGGTACACATAGTTTCTAAATTCGTTGATACCCCAAAATTTTTTCCGAAGTAAAAAAACAAAAAAAGTACTATAGCAATAAGTGACCCAGATACATACCAAGGCCATGGTTGTAATATAAAATCCATTATAATATGTTTTTTAAATAAGTGATAATGGTTTTTGTTGCCCCCACATTTTTTAAAATGTAATTGTGGTTAACATTCCCCATTTGCTCTCTTAGTTTTTTGCCTGATTTCAATAAAGCAAAATTACTAGAAAATTCGTTAGTATTTGTAACGGTCTTTGCACCTCCTATTTCAACTAAATCAATTGCTTCTTGAAACTTATTGTATTTATTACCACCAAAAATAACAGGAACACCATATGTCGCTGGTTCTAAAATATTATGTAAACCAGTAGCGAGTCCACCGCCTACGTAAGCTACATCAGCATAAGAGTAAATTTTGGTAAGTAACCCAATTGTGTCAATTATAAAAACTTGATAATTGGATAGCAGTTTTTCTTCTTTTTCAGAAAAAAGAATCGTTTTCTTGTTGATTAAGCTCTGTAGTTCTTTAATCTGTTTTTGGTTGATGTTGTGTGGAGCAATAATAAACTTTTCGTCATCAGTAGCGTTATTATTAATGTAATTGATAATCAATTCTTCATCTTCTTTCCAAGTGCTTCCTGCAATTACGGTATACTGACTGTTTTTAAACTCAGAAATAAACTCTAAAGAGTTGTCTTGTTGTAAAATATCATATACACGATCAAATCGAGTATCACCAGCAATGGTTACGTTGTGAAAATCAATAGAATTTAATAGGTTTTTAGAAGTTTCGTTTTGCACAAAAAAGTGATTAAACGCCGTCAATTTTCCACGCATAAAACCTCCATACCATTTAAAGAAGGATTGTTTTTTTCTAAAAATTCCTGAAATTAAAATTGTAGGAGCACCATGCTTTTTTAATTCAGAAAGGAGGTTAGGCCAAAACTCATATTTAATCATGATAGCTACATCAGGATGCACTAGTTTGATGAATTTTTTAACGTTCGATTTAGTGTCCAAAGGTAAATAGCAAATAACATCGGCTAATGGATAATTTTTTCTGATCTCATATCCTGAAGGAGAAAAAAATGTAACCACAATTTTATAATCTGAATAGAGCTCTTTCAACTCCTCAATAATAGGTCTTCCTTGTTCAAATTCTCCTAAAGAAGCAGCATGAAACCAAACTACTTTATCAGTTTTAGAAATACTTTCGAGTTTAGAAAACGTTTCTTTTCTCCCTTGGTAAAACAGCTTTATTTTTTTGTTGAATAAAGCTACAATTGGAAGTAAGATAGATACTATGGCAAGAAGTAAATTGTATAAAAAATTCATTATGCGAATTTATGAAATAAAAAAATCAGTGAAGTTACTCACTGATTTTTTATTCTATGTTGAAATATGTTATTTTTCCATTTCAAAATCTTCCATGAACTTAGTGGTATAATTACCAGCTACGTAATCTGGATGATCCATTAATTGTCTGTGGAAAGGAATAGTTGTTTTTACACCTTCAATAACATACTCATCTAATGCACGCTTCATTTTGTTAATCGCTTCTTCACGAGTTTGTGCAGTAACAATTAACTTAGAAATCATTGAATCGTAGTTTGGTGGAATCATATATCCTGCATATACGTGAGTATCGATACGAACACCATGACCACCTGGCGCATGATAAGAGGTTATTTTTCCTGGCGCAGGTCTAAATCCATTATATGGATCTTCTGCATTAATTCTACATTCTATTGAGTGTAATTGTGGCTTGTAGTTTTTACCAGAAATTGGCACACCAGCTGCAACTAAAATTTGCTCACGAATTAAATCGTAATCAACAACTTCTTCAGTAATAGGATGTTCTACCTGAATACGAGTATTCATTTCCATAAAGTAGAAATTACGATGTTTATCTACTAAGAACTCAACCGTACCAGCACCTTCATATTTAATGTACTCAGCAGCTTTAACAGCAGCAGCTCCCATAGCATCACGTAATTCTTCTGTCATGAATGGAGAAGGAGTTTCTTCAGTTAATTTTTGGTGACGACGTTGTACTGAACAATCTCTTTCAGATAAGTGACAAGCTTTACCGTAAGCATCACCCACTACTTGAATTTCGATATGGCGAGGCTCTTCAATTAACTTCTCCATATACATATCATCGTTTCCAAATGCTGCTTTAGATTCTTGTCTTGCAGAATCCCAAGCATCTTTTAAATCTTCAGCTTTCCAAACAGCACGCATTCCTTTACCACCACCACCAGCAGATGCTTTTAACATAACAGGATACCCTGTTTCTACAGCGATTTTTTCACAATCTTCAAAAGTAGTGATTACACCATCACTACCTGGTACACATGGTACACCAGCAGCTTTCATGGTAGCTTTAGCGTTTGCTTTATCTCCCATTCTATCAATCATCTCAGGAGAAGCTCCGATGAACTTAATTTCGTGCTCTTCGCATAATTTTGAGAATTTAGCATTTTCAGCTAAGAAACCATATCCTGGGTGAATTCCGTCAGCGTTTGTAATTTCTGCCGCAGCAATGATACGATCCATTTTTAAATAAGACTCGCTACTTGGAGCAGGCCCAATACAAACAGCTTCATCAGCAAATCGTACGTGTAAACTTTCAGCATCTGCTTTAGAATATACAGCTACTGTTTTAATACCCATCTCTTTACAGGTTCTAATTACACGTAGCGCGATTTCGCCTCTATTGGCAATTAATATCTTTTTAAACATGTCTTTTAGTTTATGAGTTTATTGGGTTTAGTTGTTTAAGAGTTTAGCATTTAGCTAAACTTCTAAACTTAAAACTTCTAAACCAAAAATTATGATGGGTCTACTAAAAATAATGGTTGATCAAATTCTACAGGAGAAGAATCATCCACTAATACTTTAACGATTTTACCAGATACTTCTGATTCAATTTCGTTAAATAACTTCATTGCTTCAATGATACAAACAGTATCACCAACTTTTACTTCTGTTCCTACTTCAGCAAAATTAGGCTTGTCTGGAGAAGGTTTTCTGTAGAAAGTACCAATGATAGGTGATTTTATAGTTACATATTTTGAGTCGTCTGTAGTTTCAGCTGCTACTGGGGCTGCAGCTGGAGTAGCTGGCTGTGCAGCAGGAGCAGGGGCTATCATTTGTGGAGCTGCTGCAGGAGCAGGAGCTTGAATAATAGTAGTTTCAGGAGTATCACTTCCAGTTTTAATGGTGATTTTAATATCTTCCATTTCTAGCTTTACTTCACTTGCACCTGACTTAGCTACAAATTTTATAAGACTTTGAATTTCTTTAATGTCCATTTTCCTAAATTTTAGTTGTTTAGTTATGAGTTATATGCCCATTTTAAGTAGATAGCTCCCCATGTGAAGCCACCACCAAATGCAGCAAAAATTAAATTATCTCCTTTTTTCAACTCTTTTTCATAGTCAGCAAGCAATAACGGTAAAGTAGCAGAAGTAGTATTTCCGTACTTATGAATATTCATCATTACTTTATCATCTTCTAAGCCAACTCTATTTGCAGTAGCTTCGATGATTCTTTTATTAGCTTGATGTGGTACTAACCACTGAATATCATCTTTTGTTAAGTTGTTTCTGGTTAACATTTTTTCAGAAACATCAGCCATGTTAGAAACAGCAAACTTAAATACAGTTCTCCCTTCTTGGTGAACAAAGTGTTGTTTATTTTTAACAGTGTCTTCTGATGCTGGCAAAATTGATCCACCTGCATCAATCTTTAAGAATTCACGACCAATTCCGTCGCTTCTTAAATACTCATCTTGCAACCCTAAACCGTCGTTATTAGGTTCAAATAAAACAGCACCCGCGCCATCACCAAATATGATACAAGTAGCTCTATCGCTATAATCAATAATTGATGACATTTTATCGGCACCAATTAACAATACTTTTTTATATCGACCACTTTCAATATAACTTGAGGCAGTAGACATACCGTATAAAAAGCTTGAACAAGCAGCTTGTAAATCGTAAGAAAAAGCATTTACGGCTCCTATCTTAGACGCAGTATAAGCAGCTGTTGAAGCTACAGGCATATCTGGAGTAGCGGTTGCTACAATTACCATGTCGATATCTTCAGGTTTTGTGTTTGATTTTTGAAGTAAATCTTCTGCTGCTTTTATAGCCATGAAAGAAGTTCCAAGACCTTCACCTTTTAAGATTCTTCTTTCTTTGATTCCTGTTCTGGTAGTAATCCATTCATCATTGGTGTCCACCATTGTTTCTAGCTCTTTATTGGTTAGAGCATATTCTGGAATATATTTTCCTACCGCTGTTATAGCTGCAGTTATTTTAGTCATAGTTGTTTGTTTTGTAGTAAAACGAGTTTTCAAAGTAATGAAAATTATTTCACTTTTTTATAGAAAAAAACATCAAAAAGAGTATTTTTTGATGTAAAAACATAAAAAAACCCTCAAAGTAGAGGGTTTTTTAATTTTTTAAACTAGTTTTTAAGCCTCAGCAGCAGCACTTTCTAATACTACTTGACCTCTGTAATAAAGTTTTCCTTCATGCCAGTGAGCTCTGTGGTATAAATGAGCTTCTCCAGTTGTAGGATCAACAGCTATTTGAGGTACAGAAGCTTTATAGTGAGTTCTTCTCTTATCTCTTCTAGTTTTAGATATTTTTCTCTTTGGATGTGCCATTTTATGTCTTATTTATCTGTTAGTAAATCCTTTAATTTATCCCATCTAGGGTCTGTTGATTCTTCCTCAACAGTTTTTTCTTCGTTTATTCTTAATTCTTCTAATTTTCTCAAAGCATCTGACTGCATAGTACCATCAACAACATCTGGATGTATCCTTTTGCTAGGTACTGATAACACAATTAACTCATATATGTATTGAGATACATTTACTTGATAAGCTTCGTGTGGAAGTATCAAAATTTCATCGTGTTCATCATTAAACTCAGGTCCAAACTTAACAACTAAATTTAAATTACCATTAACTGGTAAGTCAAATAATTCATTAGTAATATCACAAGGAACATTAACTGTCCCGTTTATGTTAAAAGATAGCTCCAGTAAAGTACTTTTTTTAACAAATGTAATATCAGCTTTTACGTTGGTGTTGTTAAACTCGTCAAACTGAAATGCTTCAAAGAACGTTTTGTCAATTTGATATTCAAACAAATGACTTCCTTCTTTTAAACCTACAAAAGGTATGTTGAATTGTTTTAAGTCTTTCATCTACAACTATCAATTTGAGCGTGCAAAGATATAAAAAATGTTTTTACTTTTATGTTTTGAGTAAAAAAAATGAACTATTTTGCTTTTAATGCGTTTTTTGTAAGTTCTTGATACTCTTTTCTGTTCTTAAATATTTGTAATGAGGTAAATAAGGCTTCTTTAAAAGACGTAGGGTTGGCTTTATTTTTACCTGCAATATCAAATCCAGTTCCATGGTCAGGGGAGGTTCTTATCTTGCTCAAACCAGCAGTGAAATTTACACCATTTCCAAACGATAAAGCTTTAAAAGGAGCTAAACCTTGATCGTGATACATGGCTAAAACTCCGTCAAATTGTTCATAGGTTTTTGAACCAAAAAAACCATCGGCTGCATACGGACCAAAAACTAATTTACCGGATTCTTTAATTTCTGTAATAGTTGGACGAATAATTTCGTCGTCTTCGGTGCCAATTATTCCATTATCACCACAGTGTGGATTTAATCCTAATACTGCAATTTTAGGTTTACTAATGTTGAAATCTTGTTTTAATGAGTTGTACATGATCTCAACTTTAGACTTAATTAGTTCTGGAGTAATTGCTTCTGCTACTTTAGATACAGGAATATGACCCGTAATTAAACCAATACGTAATTCATCAGTCATTAAAATCATTAAGCTTTTTCCATCAAAGTTTTCTTCTAAATACTCTGTGTGACCTGGGAATTTAAATTCTTCAGATTGAATATTCTCTTTGTTAATAGGGGCGGTAACAATAAGGTCTATTTGATTATTTTTTAAAGCTCCAACAGCGGCTTGTAATGATTTTAAGGCGAATTTACCTCCATCTTCAGTAATCTTACCTAAATCTATTTTAACTTCTTCTTTCCAGCTATTTAATAAATTAACCTTTCCATGTACAAGTTTATCTAAAGAAGCAATTCCATGGATATTGGTATTAAGTCTTAAAGCCTTTTTATGATATGAAATTAGTTTATTTGAAGCGAATAAAACAGGAGTACAAAAATCAAGCATTCGTTTGTCTTCAAATGTTTTTAAGATAATTTCGATACCAATTCCGTTGATGTCCCCAACCGAAATTCCGACAATAATTTTGTTAGCTTTATCCATAGTTTACTTTCGTAGGTAAAGTTGTATTTTTGATGCTAACAAAAGTAACTAAATTTTTATAGAATGTTTACCGGAATAATAGAAACTCTTGGAATTGTTAAAGGTATTGAGCGTGAAAAAGAAAATTTACACCTCACAATAAAAAGTACAATAACCAATGAATTAAAAATAGATCAGAGTGTAGCACATAACGGTGTTTGTTTAACAGTTGTAGCAATTGATAAGGATGAGTATACTGTTACAGCGATTAAAGAAACGTTAGACAAAACGAATATTGGTGATTTACAAGTAGGAGATGAAGTAAATCTTGAGAGAGCAATGAAGTTAGGAGCTCGATTAGATGGACATATTGTACAAGGTCATGTAGATGGAACAGGTAGATGTAAAAGCATAGAAGATGCAGAAGGAAGTACAGTGTTTACTTTTTCATATGATTTTGATGGTACAAATGTTACTATTGAAAAAGGTTCAATTACAATTAATGGGGTGAGTTTAACGGTGGTAAATTCTAAAAAGGATGAATTTAGTGTAGCTATTATTCCATATACATATGAGCATACAACTTTTAAAAACTTTAAAATAGGTACTAAAGTTAATTTGGAATTTGATGTAATTGGTAAATATGTTGCTAGACTTCATGGTTTAAGAGCATAGCTTGAAAGTATAAAATTGAACTAAAACTATGGAGGTATTTAAATCTATAGCCTTATGTTTTTCAGGAGGAGGATATAGAGCAGCTTGTTTTTCTTTAGGAACATTATCGTTATTAGAAAAAGTAGGATTGTTAGAAAATGTAAAAGCTATTTCTACAGTTTCAGGAGGAACAATTACTGGGGTTAAGTATGCGCAATCTCAAATTGAAGGAAAAGATTTTCAAGTTTTTTTTGATGAATACTATAAATGGTTAGCAAAAGATGAGTTGACAAGTAATGCATTGAGTCATTTAAGATGGCAGTTAATTTGGAATCAGCCAGAGAATAAGCACAAGCGAAAGAATCCGATTAATGCCTTTGCTATAGAATATAATAAACTAACAAATCAAGCAACTCTAGGGCAAGTTCAAGATGTAATAAGTCAAGGTGAAACACACTTAGAAAGAGTCGTTTTTAATGCTACGGATTTTGATAGTACACATCAGTTTAGATTTCAAAATATTAAAGGGAATCAAAAAAGGTTTGGAAACGGAAAGGTACATAGCAAATATAAAGGAGTAATAGATGATATAAAGTTAGGAGATGTAATCGCAGCTTCCACAGCTTTTCCAGGAGGATTTGAGCCGATGGGGTTTCCGTATGACTTTACTCCAAAGCACAATGATTTAGAAGAAGTAGGGTTGATGGATGGTGGTATTGTAGATAATCAAGGAGCTTCTGTTTTTGTGTCAGAAGCACAGAATCAATGTGAAGGGAAACCCGAACGTCATGATTTATATTTCTTGTGCGATGTTTCTTCACCATATCCTGGAGAAGGCTTTAAGTTTGCTTCCGATTCATGGTTTAGTAAATATGTGTCTTATGTATCTAGTGCTTTTACTTTATTGTTTGTGTTGATAGCTACTGTATTTTTTGGAGTGCAAAAAATGATGGTTTGGTATACGATAAGCGTTGTAATATTAGCTTTTTTGGTATTTATTCATTTTTTGTTTTTCTCATTATCCAAATTAATGCAAAATGAAACAGGTGTAGATCAAAGATTGTATTTACCACCAAGAAGAGTAGGTTTTTATATACTTAACAGAGCAAAATCTTTGGTTCGAATGGCAAGTGTGGTTTTTCTTAAAAATGATAGAAGACAACATGCAAACGCTATTTATAGTACTTTTCCTAATAAAATAATCACATCTACAGTGTATGAGCTACGATGTAAAGATGCTTCAGGGAATCAAACAACTCGACCAGAGAACGAGAGAGGTTGGGAAGAGATAATGAAGCATACAGGCGAAATAAGTGAAGCAATTATTAAAAATTCACATAAAAGTACATCATTTGGTACTACTTTATGGTTTACGAAAAAAGATAAAGTAAATGATATGTTAAATACTGTTATTGCTTGTGGAGAGTATACAGCCTGTTATAACTTGTTGTCATATCTAATTATTCAATACGGAGATAGAGCTATAGAAATGCCTATTTTTAAAGAATTACTATCTCTTTGGAAGAAATTTCAAGAAAACCCCAAATTTTTAGTTGAAGAACGTCAAGGAAAAATAAAGACCATGAACAAATAAATATTCATGGTCTTTTTATGTTTAAAAAACTAAGGTTTTTATAGTGCTAACAATAGTTTTAACAACTTTGTTTTTAAAATGTCCTAAGCTTATTTTTGATACCCCAGCAGCTTGTAAAGTTTTCATTTTAAATAAATCTTTTTGACTTTCTACCAGCCATTCAAAATCTTCTAAGGTAAGTTTACCTTGTGCTAATAAAGAAGCCCATCTTTCTAGTTTGTCCTTTGATTCATTTAAAAATAGTTCAATGTCTTTTTTTGACTCTTGTGAAAACTCACCAAACTTTTCACTAAATAATGAGACTAATGATTTTTTTAATTCTTGTAATATTTTTTCGAAATCCATAGCAGATTAATTGTTTGAAAGAAGTTGTAATAATTGATTTTTAGTAGCAGGCTCTTTTTTACTTTCATACTGTAGTAAAAGGTTGAGAGCTTCAGTTATTTGTCCTTTAGCTTCAGTAATAAAAAAAGGTGAAAGCTTGTCTTTTTCTTTCCATCGTTTTAAAAAGCCAGCAAGTAAGTTTTTGTCTTGGTCTGCTAATAATAACCACATTTTATAGGTTATCTCGTTGTTAGGTTTGTACTTTTCGTACTCAACAATTTTGGCAATCTCATTTTGTAACTCTTCAATTTCCTTGCTGTTTTCCTGATAAGAGTTTTCAGCTTTTTCTATGAGTTGAGTAGCGTCTATTTTTATTTCAATAGTTTTTTGAAATGAGTATTGATCATAAGGAGCTGTTTTGAGAATACTGCAAGAAGAAATAAAAGCAGTAATAAGCATTAAAATAAAGAAGGGTTTGTTGTTTTTCATTTTATAAGTTAGGTTAATTTTTAAAGCTAGTAAATTTAATACTTTACGAATCATGTATAAAGGGAAAAAACACCCAGAAAAAAGAAGTGTTTTTCAGGAATAACTACTTTAATATATAATTATTAATCATTTTCATGATAAAAGTCATGAAAATCAACAAGTTATATTTGTATCTTTGGGTAAGGTGTAAATTAATAAGTTATGGATGTGTCAGTCTTTTTACTAAAGTTCTGGGGATGGTACTGTATTATTTTCTTCTTTGTACTGAGTTTTAATCCTAAAAGAGTAAAACAAATAGTTGATAATTTACAGGATGCTCGGTTTTTAATTATTCTTTCATTGTTTGCAATTATAATAGGCTTACTTAATGTATTGGCTCATAATATATGGGAGGCGAATATTAAATTGTTAGTAACTCTATTTGGTTGGTTGGCTTTAATTAAAGGTGTTATCCTATTTACTTTTCCTAAGCAAACTATTAAGTTGCTAAAACAAACCAATTTAAAGTTTATACAGGCCATATATGTGTTGTTGTTTTTCTTAGGGTTGTTTTTGTTGAATGAAGCTTATGGTATGGTTCCTTTTTAACTGAATTTTAATTGAAATGAAAAAAAAGATTTTACTACTAACCGATTTTTCTGAAGCATCATATAATGCAATCGTATATGCTTTAGAGCTTTTTAGAACTGAAAGATGTAGCTTTTATGTGTTAAATATTTTTAAGACAACGTATAATTTAATAGAGGATTTGGTTCCTCCTCAGCCAGGAGAGAAAGGGTATGATGAGCCAAAGAAAAAATCATTAGAAGGACTGAATAAAATATCAAAATTAATAGCGTCAAAAGAAGAAGGGAATCCTTTTCATGAGTTTGATTATATCTCACTGGAAAATAAATTACTATTGAGTGCAACCGAGGAAATAGTGGAGCAAAAAGATATAGAAATGGTTGTAATGGCAACGAAAGGATTAACTAATGATAGTAGTTCTGTATTTGGAAGTAATGCAATACAGATAATGGAGAAGATTCGTAATTGTCCTGTTTTAGTAGTGCCAAAAAAAGCTAAGAAGCAAATACCCAAAGAAATTGTTTTTCCTACTAGTTACAGAACACATTATAAAAAAAGAGAATTAGAGTATTTAATAGATATAGTTGGAGCTTGTAATGCATCTTTAAGAGTATTACATATTACTAATAATGGAGATATAGATGAAAATCAAAAAGAACACAAAGAAATGTTGAATGAATATTTTGAAGGGTTAAAATTTTCATTTCATACATTATCTTGTGTAACAGTGTCTACAGCAATAAAATGTTTTGTAGAAAGTAGAGAAAGTGATATGGTAGCTTTTATAAATAAAAAGCACGCATTTTTTGATACTATATTTTCTAAACCATTAGTAAAGGAAATAGGGTATAAGTTAAAGGTACCTGTGTTGGTGTTACATGATTTAAGAAACTAAAAAACAAAACAATGAAAAACGTAGGAGTTTGGTTAGATAAAGAGAAAGCTCTTGTTGTAACCATTGAAAATGGAACAGAAAACATGAAAACGATACCTTCTAATATAGAAACGTTTCGTATTCACGGAGGATCAGGAACTCGATTTAAGGGAGGTCCGCAAGATGTGGTTCAGGATAGTAAGTATTTAGAAAGAGAAAAACATCAAACGAAAAGATATTTTAATGAGCTAGCAGAAGAAGTTAACAATGCTGATTTATTAGCCATTTTTGGTCCTGCTGAAACTTTTGAAAAATTTAAGAAAGAGTTGGAAAGCTCTCATAAAGAATTAAATGCAAAGGTTAAAAAAGTGCAAAGAGTTGATAGTATGACAGACAACCAAGTAAAGGCTTTAGTTAGAGATTTCTTTAAAAATGGAAACTAGTCCAAATAAAATAACAATAGTAAAAGCTTCTGGTGAAGTTGTAGAGTTTTCTTTAGCGAAATTAAAAAAGTCACTTAAAAGAACTGGGGCAGATGATACTTTAGTGTCAGAAATTATAGAAATAGTTCAAGGTGAATTGTACGAAGGAATAACAACTAAAGAAATTTATAATAGAGCCTTTGCTTTACTAAAGAAAAAAAAGAATGTATTTGCTTCAAAGTATAAACTTAAAAAAGCAATATACGAACTTGGACCTACAGGTTATCCTTTTGAATATTTTATAGCAGCAGTTTTAAAATACTCAGGGTATAAGGTAAAAGTAGGAGAAATTTTGCAAGGTGAGTGTGTACAACACGAGGTTGATGTGTTAGCTCATAAGAATAATGAAACTACTGTTGTAGAGTGTAAGTTTCATAGTGAACAAGGCTTTGTGTGTAATGTAAAAGTTCCTTTATATATACATTCCAGATATAATGATGTTAGAAATTATTGGAATACTTTTAATAAGCATAAAACAACGCTAACTCAAGGTTGGGTTGTAACAAATACCCGATTTACAGAAGACGCTACACAATATGGTAATTGTGCAGGGTTGTATCTGTTAAGTTGGGACTACCCGAAAGAAAATAGCCTAAAAGATATAATTGATAGGTTAGGATTATATCCAATAACAGTTTCTACACTCTTAACTAAAAGGGAGAAACAGTTTTTATTGAATAGAGATGTAGTGCTTTGTAGAGAGTTGATAAAAGATAGCTTTTATTTAGATCATTTAGGTGTTTCAGATACCAGAAAAACTAGAATTTTATCTGAAATACAACAATTGTGTAGTGCTTAAAAAAGAAGTATGCTAAATTTTGCTAAAGTTCATTTTTTAGGAGCAGTTGGAACTGTTACAGGATCAAAGTTTTTGATTGAAGCTTGTGGAAAGCAAATTATGATTGATTGCGGCATGTTTCAAGGTCTGAAAGAGCTTAGAGAATTAAACTGGGCTGAACTTCCTATTGATGTTGAAAAAATAGATGTTGTGTTATTAACTCATGGACACTTAGATCATGTGGGGTTTTTACCACGGTTATATAAGCAAGGGTTTAGAGGTAGAATTATAGGAACAGCTCCAACATTGGCTATTGCAGGAATTATTTTAAGAGATAGTGCTAAAATCCATGAAGAAGAAGCGCAAAAAGCTGCCGAAGAAAATTATAGTAAACATAATCCGGTATTACCTTTTTACACAGTTACTGAAGCAGAAAACGCCATGAGCTTGTTTCAAGTTGAAGAAGAAGGGAAATGGGTTTCTTTTTCTGAAAAAATCTCTTACAGATTTCAATACAATGGGCATATTATAGGGGCTACTTTTATAGAATTAAATATCAATGAAAAAAGATTTGTGTTTTCTGGAGATGTAGGAAGAGTGAATGACTATTTACTAGAAGCTCCTAAAAAACCAGTATGGGCAGATTATCTTTTTATAGAGAGTACCTATGGTCATAAGTTACATCCAAAAGAAAATATAGAAGAAATTTTATCAGCGTTAATCAGAGAAACAATTGTAAATAAAGGAAATTTAATCATTCCTAGTTTTGCTGTTGAGCGATTACAAATGTTAATGTATGTTTTATGGAAGCTGTATAAGAAAAATAAAATACCAAGCATACCAATTTTTGTTGATAGCCCAATGGGAAATAATGTTTTGGAGGTTTTTAAAAGGTATCCACAATGGCATAAACTACCCATGAATGAATACGAAGCAATGTGTAACCATATAAATATTATTGAATCTTATAGAGAAACATGGGAAACTATTGATGACCCTAGGTCGAAAATAATAATTGCTGGAAGTGGAATGGTAACAGGAGGTAGAGTTTTAACTTATTTACAACAATTAATAGATGAACCAACAACAACAGTTTTACTAGTAGGGTATCAAGCAGAAGGAACAAGAGGAAGGCAGTTGCAAGAAGGATGTCATGAAATAAAGTTTTATGGAAGATACTTTCCTGTTAAAGCAAGAGTAGAGAGCATAGAAAGTTTATCTGCACATGCAGACCAAGGAGACTTGTTAAATTGGTTAAGTGATATTAAAAACATACCTGAAGAAGTGTTTCTTATACATGGTGAACAAACGGCTTTAGATGCTTTTAGATTGAAAATACAAAGAGAAAACAATTGGAATGTATGTATTCCAAAACTACATGCTATAAAAGAGTTAATGATATAGAAGTTTAACCTAAAAACTAACTCGATGAAAACAACAAAAACACACTTAAAATATGTAGAATGGTTAAGTGCAGAAGATATGCATTTAACGTCAAAACAATGGTTGTCTGAACTTTCATTTTTAAAAGATGAACAACTCTTTTTTGAGGACTTAATACGAAAATATATTTTTGAGCTTATAGCACCAGATCAATTTAAAAAAACAACTAAAATAGTAGAACTGTTGAGTAGTTCAAGAAAAAAAACAGAAGAGTTAATCAAACTTGTTGAAGCTCATGAAAGAGGTTTAGAAGTAATGGTAGATGGAGTTGATGAAGTAGTAGAGGAAGAAGTGTACAAGAATGAACATAGAAAGTTAATAGTAATGTTTAGTGAATTTTTAAAAGAATATAAAAATTTAAAACAAACGCTTTTTACTACCGTAAAGAAGATAGCCAAGTCAGAAAAAAAAGGATTAAATCAATAATAAATAAAAACGGAGTTCAATATTGAACTCCGTTTTTATTTTATAATTTAAGCGATGTAACGTTTTACTACCCATAAAGGGACATGTAAATCATGAGTAAACAACTCTTCTGTAACACTTCCTACTAAAAGAGAAGTAAAGTTGTTATGACCTTTGTCTGCAACAAACAAAATATCAGTTTTGTCTTTTTCAGCAATTGCCCTTATTTTTTCAGGAATGCTATCTTCACCTGCTGAAGCTTTAATAGTTTCTATGTTTGAGGCTTTTGTTTTATGAAGTAGTTTTTCAAACTGTAAATCAACATGTCTTTCTACTTTTTCACGAGCCTTATCTACTTTTATGTAAGGGAAAAATAGCTGAGGAATTTTAAAAACATTTAATGCTTTTAAAATAGATTTTTTCTTGTTGTTGATAGATGAAGCTGTGTTAAAAGCTTTAAGAGAAGCTGAAGAAAAGTCGGTTGCAACCATTAGGTTTTCTGGATTAAGGTTAGCTTCTTTAGGAATAGAAAGAATGTTGCACTTTGCCATTCGTAATAACTTTCCTGAAACAGATCCAGAACCTTTATAGGTGTTTTTATTACCTAAAATAATTAAATCAGCGTGGTATTTATTGGCAACATAACTAATTAAGCTTTCTGTGTAAGCATCGTCAGAAACTAATAATTCATAATTACAATCACTATCAAAGTGCTTGCTAATACTGTTATCTAACTCTTCCTCAATGATGTCTTCAATACTTATGTTTTCTAACTGTTCAGAAAATAAATTACTTATTTCATACTTTTTTACATTATGAATAAAATATACATTTTCTGTTTCATGGTTTTTAGCGAGCATGCTACAGTACTTAATAAGTGTAACATCTAGTTCAGAAAGGTCTAAGGCTACTAGTATATTTTTAATTTTCATAATTTAAGATTTTTGTTTTTTCGAATCTATTAATCTTTTTACAGTTTCCTGGTATTCCTCCTTTTCTTTTTGGTTTAAGCGTTTAAGGTATTCCTTATAATCTTCTCTTAATCCTTTAAAAAGAGAGTAACACATTAATAACAAAAGTAGGGTAAAAGGAAGACCTGTAGCAATAGAAGCTGTTTGGAGAGCTTTTAAACCTCCGCCTAATAATAATACAGCGGCTACAGCACCTTCTGCAAGAGCCCAAAATATTCTTTGACCTACAGGAGCGTCAATTTTACCACCAGAAGTTAAGCTGTCAACTACCAAAGAACCAGAATCTGATGAGGTAACAAAGAAACTAGCAATAAGTATAATAGCGATAATATTTAAAGCCATTGAAAATGGGAAGTCTTCTAAAAACACAAAAAGAGCGGTAGCAACATTATCATTCACCCCCTCTGCAATAGTAGGGTCTCCTCCTAAAATTTCATGTAACGAAGTTGCTCCAAAAGCCGTAATCCAAAATAAGGTAATTAATGTAGGAACAATCAATACTCCAAGAATAAATTCTCTAATAGTTCTTCCTTTAGATACACGAGCTATAAACATACCTACGAAAGGAGACCAAGCAATCCACCATCCCCAGTAAAAAATAGTCCATGAGTTTTGCCATTCCGTTCCAGTATAGGCTTCAGCCCATGTAGAAAGATTGATTAAGTCGTTTGCATAACTACCAGTGTTTTGTACAAATGATTTTAAGATGAAAATAGTAGGACCTAAAATTACTACAGCAAGTAATAAAAGTACAGCGATACGCATATTCATTTCACTTAAAAACTTTACTCCTTTGTCAACTCCTGAAACTACTGAAATGGTGGCTATTAATGTAATTCCGACAATTAGCCATATTTGTAATGAAATACCTGAATCTAAACCAAAAACATGCTCTAAACCAGCAGCAACTTGTTTAACGCCTAGTCCAAGAGACGTTGCTAGTCCAAAAACAGTAGCCAAAACAGCAAAAATATCTATAACATCACCAATTCTACCATAAATTCTATCTCCTAAGAAAGGGTAGAATACAGAGCGAATTGTTAATGGGAGTCCTCTAGAGTATGTAAAATAAGCTAAAGACAAACCAACTAAAGCATAAATTCCCCAAGCATGTAGCCCCCAGTGTAAAAAAGTAACATTCATAGCTTCTTTAGCAGCAGCAGCGGTATTAGGGTCAGCTAGAGGAGGTGAAGATAAATGATAAACAGGTTCAGCAATACTCCAAAAAAGTAACCCAATACCCATACCAGCACTAAAGAGCATAGAAAACCAAGAGGTAGTTGAAAATTCAGGTTTTGCTTTAGCCCCACCAATACGTAAAGTTCCATATTTACTAAAAGCTAAATAAAGCATAAAGGCAACAAAGATGTTAACGGCTAAGATAAATAACCAGCCAGTTTTGTTGGCTATAAAACTCTGTGCTGTATCAAAATATGATTGGGCTCTTTCTTTAAAAAGTAAAGTTAAAGCTACACTTAGTATTATTACTATAGAAGAAGTAAAGAATACAGGGCCGTTAACTTCAAGTCCAAAGATTGATTTCCGCTCGTCACTTCTAATTATTTTTTTTGCTTTTTTCATGTGTTAATGTTTTATGCTATTAAAAATAGTATCCGATATTTATGTTAAATCTCATGTCCCAATCAGCATTAGGTGTTCCGTTTGCTAAAGCATTTGTCCATACTGGGCCTAACCAAGGATGATCTTTTCCTGCGGCAAAATCTATATAAGTATAAACATTACCAGCAGTTACTAAGAAACCAAATACATTCATTAAACTGTCTTCAAAATCAACAGCTGCTTTATCCATGTAACCAAAATCGTTATAAACTTGTATACTAGAAATAGGTTTCCATTTTACAGGGAAGGTATAAGCAGCGCCTAAAGTATATGTTGTTGCTTCTGTTGCAGTAAGGTAAGGAGCTCCATAAGCAGTTAAGGCTATAAGATCGTTATAAGTAGTATTCTTTGTATTGTATTTGTAGGTAGATACTTGTGCTTTAGCATCAAAGTTTTTTGCGTTTAGTTGATAGTGTAAGGCAAAAGCATGATGGCTAGATGTATCTTCAGTATCTAAATTATAAAGACCTCCATATTGTGCAGAAAGCCCTATTTTATGTTGAATACTTTTGTTACCGAAGTGATAATTTACCTTACCATTTAATTGATTTGTTTCCTTGTATCTTAAATCTAGACTTCCGTCTCCATCAATGTCTATAGAGGCAACATCGTATGAGTATCTGCTATCAGAAACATCAGAGTTGCTTCCAAAATTAAGTTCTTCAGCATTTTTAAAAAAAGCTAAGGCGTATTCCCATTTTTTTCCTTTATGGGTAAACTTTACCCCCATATCATGGTCATCTTCTAGTCCTAGGTAATAATTAATACCAAAAAACCAACTATGAGAATTGTATTGAGTAATACCAAAAGGCACTTGTGTTAATCCTAATTGAATGTTGTCTTTTTCGTTAAAGTCATACCCTAACCAGCCTTGTTTAAGCATGCCACCTCCAAAACTTTGTGAGTAAAAGCGATATTCAGCATTTAGCTTTATTCCTTTGTATTTTGCTTTAGCATTAATTCTAAAGACGTCGAAACCGAAATCGCCTCCACGTTTTTTTTGACCGTCTTTCCAAGAAGATAGGTTGTAGTTAAATCGAAGTGCTCCGCCAATTTTAACCTCAGGCTTTTCTTGTGAAAACATAACTGTAACAAAAGAAAAAGCAACTAAGACTAGGCTTTTTTTTGTGAAATTCATTGTTGATATTAATAAGTGTGAAGAAAGTGTACTCGTAAAAGCACATTTTCAAGTGAAAGGATAAGAGAAAACTCTTTCTAGCTTAAAAAAATGGTAATTATTTTGAAGGAGGAATGAATTTATCTGATTGATTCCTAAAAACTAAAAAGTTAAAACTGAATACTCGTTTATTCTTTTTGTCTTTGAGTTTTTTTATCATAAGAGTGCAAAGATACTGATTAAAAAGGGGTTTTCAAAAAAGAAGAGCTTTTGAGTGTTGAATTTTTTAATTAAAAGGGCATAAGATGTTTTATGAATTATTTAAAAAAATCTATAATGTTTTTTGATGATACTTCTTTTAGGTTAGTTTTTCAAAAGGATGATAAAAAATGAAGGTTAGAAGTAAAAAAATAAAATTTAGGAAATTTGGGTGTAGGAATTGATTTTCTTTAAAAAGCTTAGTTTTTAGTAGTTTAAGTAATAGGAGCTGTTTTTTATGTTCTTAAATTTCAATATATTAGTATATTAAATTATAGTGTATAAATGAAGACTTCAATGGAAAGAAAAAATCTGTATGGCTATATCATAAATAGTATTATGGTTATAGCTTTAGGTGTTGTTTATTTAATAAATTTTACTACTGATAATGGTTTTTGGAATTGGGTTTCATTAGGGTTGATAGTTGTTATTTTGGGAATGTTAACAACAGTTTTTTTTATTTTAAAAGAGCAACTAAAAGCCAAAAAAAAATCGGAAGAAGAACTTTTAAAAAGTCAAAAACTATTACACTCAATAATTGATAATACAACAAATGCTATATCAGTAAAAAAGATAAATGGCGAGTATATGCTGGTGAATAAGAAGTATCAGTCAATTTTTGAAGTATATGATAAAGATTTGATAGGGAAAACGGATCACGACATTTTACCAAAAGAATTAGCAGACAGGTATCTTGACGCTGACTTAGAGGCTTTGAAGCTGGGAAAAGAAATTCAAATGGAGGAGGAAATTGAGCAGTCTGACGGAAAGCATACATATTTATCAGTAAAATTTCCTTTGTTTGATATTTCTAATAGGGTATATGCTATTGGAAGTATCTCTACAGATATCACAGAAAGAAAGACAATTATGGAATCGCAAAAGGAGGCGGACACTTTTTTCAATATTTCTACAGATAGCTTAGTTATAGCATCTAATGAGAAGTTTTTAAAAGTTAATTCTTCTTTAAGTAATCTTTTAGGATATACAGGTGAAGAACTTTTGAATACTCCGTTTGCTACCTATATTTTTCCTGAAGATCTTGAAAAGACTGAAAATGCAATTAAAAAGTTAGAAGAAGGAGCAAATTTAGTAAGTTTTAATAATAGATGGATTTGTAAGGATAAAAGTATTAAATGGTTGTCTTGGAATGCCACTTCAGATACAAATACAGGGACGTTGTATGCTGTGGCTAGAGATATTACTAAAGATTTATTACTTCAAGAAGAGAATAAAAAAAGAATGAATGAGTTGTATGAGAATCAGCAAAAGTTGAATATGATTATAGAAAACATTAGTGATGGTGTGTTAGTTGCCAATACTGATAAGCAGGTTATATTGGCTAACGAGGTTGCTAATGAGCTTTTTGGTATAGAAGATGATTCAAAAATATCTGTTGACTTTTCGGATCATTTTAAAGTGCTAAACTCATATGATGGAAAGGTTTTTCCTGTTCAAAGCCTACCAGCTGAACTTGCCTTAGAAGGTAAAATAACTAACGATATTGATGTGTTATTAATGAACAAAGAAACGAATGAAGTTAGAAGGGTTTTGTTGAGCGGAAGACCTATAATTGATAATGAAAATTATATTGCTGCTGTGGTTGTAACTATTAAAGATATAAGTAGGTATAAAAGGTTAGAAGCGGAGTTAAAAAGAAAAGACCAAGAATCAAGGAGGAAAATTGGTTTTAAAAAAGATGATTCAAAAAAGAAAGAATAATATTGCTTGAAGGGGGCAGAACAAGTTATTTATTCTTTTCGGTTTTTTTCTTTTGTCTTTCTAATTTTCTAAAATATCCTCTTGTTAAAAAGTTGTGCTTAAAAGCTTCCATATTTTCATTAAATTTTTCTGTTCCTTCGTTTATATTTTGAAGTGTGGATTTTAAACTCTTAACCAAAGAGGTGTCTTTAGTGATGTAGTTAAAAGCTCCTTTACTTGAGTTAAAATCATCAACCAAAACATTAATATTTTCTACAAGGCTATCAATTTTTACACTTGATGCATCAATATTATTTAAGATAGATTTTAATTTTTTACCTGAAATAGAATCATTAATTAACACCCCTAAAACGGTGTCGTCGTCTGTTTTTAACGAAGTTATAACTTGATTTAATTCATTAATTGTACTAGATGCTTGGTAACTTATTTTCTTTAAGTTGCTAACAGACTGTTTCATGTCTTTTGCCATAATGGTATCGTTCAGTAAAACTCCTAAAGTACCTTTACCTTCTAATAGTTTGTCGGTTATTTTTAAGAGATCGGCAGTAAGTATTGCTGCATTTTTATTGGTAACACTTAAGGTGTTTAGAATATCATCTGTTCCAATTTTGTTATAAGACCTAATGACATCTCCATTTTTAATTAAAGCTTCTGTTTTTTTTCCTGGAACGATATTTACAATCATATTCCCAACTAACCCGTCAGAACCTATAGTTGCAACAGCATTTTTCTTTATATGAATGGCTATTTTTTTATCAATTACCATATTTACTTTTATGGTAGAATCATTAATCATAGTTATGTCTTTTACAGTCCCTATGTTTATTCCTGAGTAACGAACATTATTTCCGTTTTGTAATCCATTAACATTTTGAAAGTAAGCACTAATAGTAAAGTTTTCTTGAAACATACTTTGACGTTGCCCGATGAGGTAAATAGCAAAAACAAAAAGAATTGTACCTATAGATACAAATAATCCTAACCTAAATTTTTGTGAGTTTGTTGTTTTCATAATTTTTATTTAAAAAAAGCTTTAACCTTAGGATCTTCAGAGTTAGATAATTCTTTAAATGTTCCTGTAGCATAATCAATACCGCCAATAAGTAAGATCATTCTATCTGAAATAACACGTGCACAATCTACATCGTGGGTGATAATTAGTGATGATGTGTTGTATTTCTTTTGAATATCTTGCATTAAGATAATAATTTCTTTCGCAGTAATAGGATCCAGTCCACTTGTAGGTTCATCATATAAAATAATTTTTGGCTGTAAAATAAGGGTTCGTGCTAAAGCAATTCGTCGTTTCATACCTCCAGACAATTCAGAAGGCATCATGTCTATTGTGTGTGTCAATCCAACATTATCTAAAGCTTCAATAACCAGTTTTTCAGTATCAATTAATTTTTTATTTTTTCTTGTACGGCCTCGCAATGGAAACTCCAAATTTTCACGGACAGTCATAGAGTCATATAGTGCGCTACCTTGAAATAGAAAACCTATGTCGGTTCGTAAAATATCTAAAGCCTCTTGGTCTAGTTTGGTTATATCGTGATGCATCACTGAAATAATCCCTTCATCAGCTTCCATTAAACCTACTAAACATTTAATCATAACCGATTTTCCAGACCCTGACTTTCCCATGACTACTAAATTTTCGCCTTCATAAAGTTGCATATTAAACCCATTAAGCACATGGTTATCTCCAAAGGCTTTGTATAAGTCTTTAATTTCTAGAACTACTTTTTTGTTAAGGGTATTTGTCATAATTCAAAAAAGATATCAGTTACAAAAACAGCTATAAAATCAATAATAAAAAGTAATAAAGAAGCAGTTACTACAGCTGTGTTTGTAGCTTTACCAACACCAGCGGTTCCTTTTTTACAGTTATACCCTTTAAAGCAACCAATAATTCCTATTGCAGCTCCAAAGAAAAACGACTTTATTGTAGCTGGAACTACGTCTCCAAACTTTATAGCATCAAATACTTGATTAAAATACAAAATAAAAGAGACATCTCCTTTTGTGCTTTCAACTAAAAAAGACCCAAACAAAGCAACAGTATCAGCTATAATTACTAGTAAAGGGAGCATGAGAGTAACGGCTAAAACTCGAGTAACTACTAAGTATTTAAAAGGATTTATACCAGAAACCTCCATAGCATCTATTTGTTCGGTAACACGCATAGAACCTAATTCGGCGCTAATACCAGAACCTATTTTACCTGCACATACTAAAGCAGTGATGATAGGACCTATTTCTCTTATAATTGAAATACCAACCATAGAAGGCATCCAAGATACAGCACCAAACTCCATTAAAGTTGGGCGAGTTTGTAAAGTAAGAACCAAACCTATTATAAAACCAGTAATACTAACTAACAGTAATGAACGATAACCTATTTGATAACATTGTAACATTAGCTCCTTTATTTCAAAAGGTCGTTTAAAAGCTTCTTTAAAGAAACGAGCGGTAAAAAAAGCTAATTCCCCAATTTCTATAAAAAAAGATTTCAACTGCTCAATTATCAAATTAAAACGTAGCATAAGTTGATTTTAATATTGTAATTAAATGTGTGTCAATTAATTATTATTAAAAATAATGAAAATTAGACTATAAAACTGAAGAATACTCTCTAAATGCCTTATTAAAGGGGTTTTAGGTTAAAGTTTTTATTGAAAAAGTTTAAACATTAGCAAAAAAGAGTATTATAATTAAAATAAGAAGTCCTATTAAAAAACTACTATAGGCTAGTTCTAAATAAAAATAACCACGTTTCATTTCTTTTTCTAATAAAAACATGGTTCGAACTTGATTGCCTATTTGTAATTCTTGACTATTTAAAACTTTGTTGTAAGCTTTTTCATACTCTTCCAAAGTTTTACCGCTAGACATACCAATCATAAAAAGGTTTTCTTCTCTTTTTTTGTACTTAGAAACAACATCTCTTTTAAACCTCTTGTAAAAGGCTAAACTATTAGGTTTAGAAGCTAATATGGAGAATATTAAAGAAGTAAACGATGTTATAATTAGAATAACGGCAATTTTAATACCGAAGTGAATTTCGGTAATATAATTGAAGAAAATAACAGATGCTGAAAGTATTGTAGCGTTTACTTTTAGCATAATTGCTGCTTTTCTATCAATTAAGTTTAAAGTGCTGAGGTAGAATTTATTTTGATTTCTTTGATAAGTAGCGAAAGATTTCCTAGGCTCTTTTTTTGTAGCAAATAAGCCTATACTTTCTTTAAGTTCGGTTTCTTTAGTAGTCATCTCTATAAAGTTTGTGCGATAAAGATTTACTGAGAGTGCTATAACTAATGAAGAGTTGTAAGTGTTAGTTTTGTTTCATTCTATCTGTTTGTTGTTGATTAATTCAACACGTTGGTTATACTGTAAAATTAAATCGCTAGTAAATTGATAATTTATTCTTAGAAAAAATCTTTTCGAGGAGTGACTTAAAGATACAAAAAAAATATGTGTTTTTGTTTTTTTGGTGTTGAAAATGAGTTGTCTGTAGTTTTTGGTTTAGTGAATGATTGAAAAAAAAAGATGAATTAAAAATTAATAGAATCCTTTTTTAAGTAATTAGTAAAAACAAAAAAGCACCAACTAAATGTTGATGCTTTAAAGGTGGTCCCACATGGGCTCGAACCATGGACCCCCTGATTATGAGTCAGGTGCTCTAACCAACTGAGCTATAGGACCCGTTAAATTTGGATTGCAAAAATAAAAACTTTTTTAAATAAAAACCTATTTTTTTACACTTTTCTGCTCATTAAATTTTTACCAAAAGCACGTAAGCCTTCTTTGTGCTTATCAGAAATGTTAAGGTGATTTAAGCTTTCGAAAGACTTATCTGTATAGTACTCAATAAGTTTGTGTGTTTCTTCTGGTATGTTATTCTCCTTAAAAATAGTTGAAACTGTAGCTATTTTTTCAGTGTTATTTTTTTGTTTTTCGTTATAAAGATTTAATAAATCGTCTTTGTCAGTACCATTTGCTACTTCTAAAGCCTTTAAATAAAGGTATGTTTTCTTATTTTCTATAATATCTCCACCAACTTGTTTACCAAAAGATTCAGGATCGCCAAAAGTGTCTAAGTAATCATCTTGTAACTGAAAAGCAATTCCTAGGTTTAATCCATAGTTGTATAAGTGTTGAGCTTGTTCTTCATCAGCTTTAGCAACGATAGCACCCATTTTTAAAGCAGCAGCAACTAAAACAGAGGTTTTTAATGTAATCATCTTAATGTATTCATCAATAGTTACATCATTTCTGGTTTCAAAATCAACATCTAATTGCTGACCGTCACAAACCTCTAGAGCAGTTTTGCTAAATAATTGCGCTAGTTTTTGGAAAATTTCAGGTTCATAGTTTTCAAAGTATTGATATGCTAAAATAAGCATAGCATCCCCCGATAATATACCTGTGTTTATATTCCATTTTTCATGTACAGTTTCCTTTCCTCTCCTTAAAGGAGCATCATCCATTATATCATCGTGCACTAAAGTAAAGTTATGAAAAACTTCAACAGCAAAAGCAGCTGGTAATGCACTCTGGTAATCGTTTGAAAAAACATCAGCAGCAATTAAGGTTAAGATTGGTCTAATTCTTTTGCCTCCTAATCCTAATATGTAATCTACTGGTTCATAAAGGTTTTTAGGCTCTCTTGAAAATTTTTGAGATTCTAAAAAAGTTATAAAGTCTGATTGATATGATAATATGTCCAAATTTGAAATTTTTTGTAAAAATAAGGTAAAGATAAATTTTAACTATAACGTAATGTTAAAAAAAGATTAAAACTCTGGAAACTTTTTTTGTTTCTAGAGTTTCCTGTTGTACATTTGCAAACAATTATGAGAGATAAAATAATTAATAAAGCAGGAGAAATGTTTTTAACCCTTGGGTTTAAAAGCACAACGATGGATGATATTGCGAAAGAACTTGGGATGTCTAAAAAAACATTGTACAAGTACTTTTCAAATAAAACAGCTTTGGTAGATGCTAGTACAGAATCGGTTCATAATACAATTAGCGAAACGATTGATACAGTAAAAAGTCAAAATTACAATGCTGTAGAAGAAGAATTTGCAGTGAAAGCAATTTTTAAAGAAATGTTTAAAAATGCAAAAACTTCACCAATGTATCAATTAAAAAAATACTATCCAGAAACGTATACAAAACTAATAGAACGAGAGGTGTGTATGTTTAGAGATTGTAATGTAGACAACTTAAAAAAAGGAGTTGAACAAGGTTTGTATAGAGCAAACATAAAAGGTGAGCTTTTAGTCAATTTTTATTTCACACTGGTTTTTGGTGTGTTTGAAAGCGAATTGTATAGTAACGATATGCAAGAGGTTATGGAAATTGAATATGAAATTTTAGAATATCATATTAGAGCAATAGCAACTCAAAAAGGAGTAGAAGAATTAGAAAAACAATTAAGAAAAATAAATAAAAACTAAAAACAATGAGGAAATACATATATGGTGTATTTGTGTTCTTTTTTACAGGGTATATCATTGCTCAAGAAAAAGAAATGAGTTTGTCAATGCAAGAAGCAATTGATTATGCTATAAAAAACAGTTACGACAATAAAGTGTCCTTAAATGATATAGAAGCAGCTAAAAAGAAAAAGTGGGAAACTACCACTATTGGTTTGCCACAAATTAATGGTAATGTAGAGTATCAAAACTGGATAAAACAGCAAGTGTCTTTATTGCCTGTTGCAGCTTTTGATAATACTCAAAGTACAATAGATATTGTTGAAGAATATTTTGATGGGGTTGTAAGAAATGGTAATGAGGTAACAATACCAACAGGTTTTATTCCTTTAAGATTTGGAACAAAACAAACAATGAATGCATCGGTAACGTTATCTCAGTTAATTTTTGATGGTTCGTATTTGGTAGGGTTACAATCAGCAAAAACATATTTGAAAATCTCTGAGCAAGCAAAAGAAAAAACAGAATTAGCAACACGCGAAGCTGTTATTAATGCTTATGGAAATGTATTGGTTACTGAAAAATCAATTGAGATTTTAGAGAACAATAAAAAAGTACTAGAGAAAAACTTGAATGAAACTCAAAAGACTTATGATAATGGGTTAACAGAGTTAGAAAATGTAGAACAATTACAAATCACTTTAGGTAATGTTGAAAGTAACTTAAGAAATGCTGAACGACTAAAGGAAATAGCATATCAAATGTTGAATGTTTCTTTAGGAAACTCAATTGAAACTAAACTAACATTAACCTCTACATTAGATAATTTAGTTATTGATAACACCGACTTAAGTTTGTTAGCTACCCAATTTAATATCGATAACCATATTGATTTTAAAATAGCTCAAAACGACAGAGAAAGTAAGCGTTTATTAATGAAGTTAGAACAAAGTAAAGCTTTACCTAGTTTATCAGCATTTATAAACTATGGTGCTAATGCTAACTCAGACGATTTTAACTTTTTAGACAGTAATCAAAAATGGTTTGACTATTCGTTATTTGGAGTTACATTAAATGTGCCTATTTTCAGTTCTTTTGGAAGAAGCTCTAGAACAACACAAGCAAAAATAGCATTAGAAAATGCAGATATACGATTAGAAGAAGCAAAGCAGAAGCTAAACTTACAGGTAGAGAGAGCTAAAAGTGAGTATCAATTAGGAATTGAAAACTACGAAACAGCTAAGAAAAATTTAGCGTTAGCTGAGCGAATAGAAAAAAAGCAACAAGTAAAGTTTTTTGAAGGAATTTCTTCAAGTTTTGATTTGCTACAAGCACAAAATCAGTTATACACGCAGCAAAACAATTACGTACAATCAATGTTAAACGTAATTGCTAAAAAAGCACAATTAGAAAACGCATTAAACATACCACTAAAATAAAATCAACTATAATGAGAAAAATATATTCACTATTCGCAATTACATTGCTTTTAGCCTCATGTGGAGGTAAAAAAGAGCAGTCTGTACAAGACGTAATAGCATCTAATGATTTAGCGAAAATTAGAGAGAAAAAAGCATCGTTAGACACACAAATGCAAACACTATCTGATGAAATTAAGGTTTTAAACGATAAAATTTCTGAGTTAGATACCAATAAAAAAGTTCCATTAATTACAGTGCTTTCTGCTAAGGAAGAGGTTTTTGATCACTATTTAGAGTTACAAGGAGCAGTACAAACAAAACAAAATGTACTTATCTATCCTGAAATGCCAGGGCTTTTAACACGTATTTACGTAAAAGAAGGGCAGTATGTTAAAAAGGGACAAACCTTAGCGAAAATTGATGATGGAGGTTTGGCTAATCAGTTAGCTCAAATAGAAGCACAAGCTGCATTAGCAGAAACAACATATAAACGCCAAAAACGTTTGTGGGAACAAAAAATAGGATCTGAAATTCAGTTTTTACAAGCTAAAACTAACTATGAAGCACAAACCAATGCGGTTAGTCAATTAAGAAGACAGTTAGCAAAATCGGTAATTACAGCACCTTTTTCAGGAGTAATTGATGACGTAATAAAAGAGCAAGGAACAGTAGTAGCACCAGGAATGGGTTCTGAAGTTTTCAGAATTGTAAACTTAAAAAATATGTATATCGAAACAGATGTACCTGAAAGTTATATCACGTCAATTAAGAAAGGAAAAAATGTTGAGGTTGAGTTTCCAGTATTAGGAGAAAAGTTAACTTCTAAAATTCGTCAAGCAGGTAACTTTATTAATCCAGCAAACAGAACTTTTAAAGTAGAAGTTGAAGTTCCAAATAAAGATGGAAGCATAAAACCAAACTTAACAGCTAAGTTAAAAATTAATGATTACTCAAATGAGAAAGCAATTTTAATTCCTCAAAGTATTATTTCAGAAAATGCTAATGGAGAACAATATGTGTATGTGGTAGAGGACTTAAAAGATCAGGTCGGAACCGCTAAACAAACAATTATAACTACAGGAAAAACACAAGGAGATATTATTGAAGTTCTAAGCGGAATTGAAAACGGAACAAAAATTATTGAAGAAGGAGCTCGTAGTGTAAAAAACGGACAAGAGGTTAAGGTATTAACTCTTTCAGAAGAAGTAAAATAAGACACCAAAAATTATCCGTCTAATGACTGAAAAACAAAAAAAACAAGTAGATAAAGAGTTTGGTTTATCCTCTTGGGCAATAAATAATAAAACAACTATCTATGTAATGATGGTTATGATACTTATAACAGGTATTTCTGCCTTTTTAAGTATGCCAAGAGAAAATTTCCCAGAAATTAGAGAAACCAAAATTTATATAAGTTCTCTGTACCCAGGAAATACAGCTGAAGACATAGAGAAGTTAATTACCGACCCGTTAGAAGATAGACTTAAAACGGTAAGTAATGTAGTAGAAATAACCTCTACATCTCAAGAAGACTATTCAATGGTGGTTGTTGAGTTTGACGAAAACATATCAGTAGATCAAGCTAAACAAAAAGTAAAAGATGAAATAGATCAAGAAACGTCTGGAGAAGATTGGCCTACGTTTAACGGAGCTAAAGTAGAACCAAATGTTTTTGAACTAAGTATTTCTGAAGAAATGCCAATTCTAAATATCAATATCTCGGGAGATTATCCAGTAGATAAATTAAAAGAGTTTGGTGAGTATTTAGAAGATGAAATTGAAGATTTACAAGAAATAAAAAAAGTAGATATCCGTGGTGCTGAAGAAAAAGAAGTTGAGGTAGCAGTTGATATTTACAAAATGATGGCAGCGCAAGTAAGTTTCCAAGATGTAATTAATGCAATTAACGGAGGTAACTTAACAATGTCTGCAGGTAATTTAATTGCTAGTGGACAAAGACGTACTGTTAGAATTTTAGGAGAAATTGAAGATCCACAAGAATTACAAGATTTTGTAGTAAAATCAGAAAAAGGAAATTCAATTTACCTTAAAGATATTGCAAAAGTTTCTTTTAAAGATAAAGATAAAACTACGTATGCTCGTGAGTTTGGAGAAGCTGTAGTAATGCTGGATGTAAAAAAACGTTCAGGGAAAAACATGGTAGAGGCTGCTGAAAAAATTCAGAAAATTGTAGAAGATACTAAAGCCAATATATTTCCAAGTAACTTAAAAGTAACCATCGCTAACGATCAATCTTCAAAAACTATTGGTCAGGTAGATGATTTGGTAAATAACATCATCTTTGGGGTAATTTTAGTAGTATTAGTACTAATGTTCTTCTTAGGGTTTAAAAATGCCTTATTTGTTGGATTTGCGATACCAATGTCAATGTTCATGTCACTAATGATATTGAGTTGGCTAGGATATACGATGAATACCATGATTCTTTTCGGATTAATTATGGGACTGGGAATGTTGGTAGATAATGGTATTGTGGTTGTTGAAAACGTATACCGTTTAATGGATGAAGGTATGCCCAGGATTGAAGCAGCTAAAAAGGGGATTGGAGAAATTGCATTTCCAATTATTATTTCTACAGCAACAACAGTAGCAGCTTTTATTCCGTTAGGAATGTGGCCAGGAACTATGGGGCAGTTTATGATTTATTTCCCTGTAACATTATCTGTAGTATTAGGTTCTTCATTATTTGTAGCTATCTTCTTTAACTCAGTATTGGTGTCACAATTTATGAGTGTTGAAGATAAAAACATGCCTTTAAGACGTATTATAATTTTATCGTCAGTAATGGCAGTGATAGGATTGTTAATAGCGCTATTAGGGGGAACTTATAGAGCATTAGGAACTGTAATGATTTTTACAGCTATCATGTTGTGGGTATATCGATTGGCATTACGTCCGTGGGCAAATCGTTTTCAAAATACAGTATTACCACGATGGGAACGTTTTTATGAAAGAATGTTAAGAGCAGCTCTAAGAGGCTGGAGGCCGTATGTTATTTCTTTAGGTACGTTTGTTTTATTATTTATTGCTTTTGGAGGTTTTGGAGCCTCAATAGGAAGTCAACGTACAAAAGTTGAGTTTTTCCCAGATAACACACCAAACCAGATTATTGTTTATATCGAATATCCACAAGGAACTGATATTGAAAAGACAAATCTGATAATGAAAGATTTGGAAGAGCGTGTGTATAAAGTATTAAACTCGCCAGAATATGTTGATAACGGTTATAATTTCTTAGTAGAAAGTGCTGTTTCACAAGTAGGAGCTGGTTCTGGAAATCCACAAACAGATGGAGGTTCAACAGCAGAAATGCCTCATAAAGGAAAGATAACAGCTTCTATGCGTGAGTACAAATACCGTAGAGGTGCAGACAGTAAAGAATTACAACGAAAAGTAACCGAAGCATTAAGAGGAATTTACCCTGGATTAGAAATTTCAGTAGAAAAAGAAGCGGTAGGTCCACCAGCAGGATACCCTATTAATATTGAGCTAGAAGGAAATGATTATGCAGAATTAATCAACACTGCAGAAAAGATGAGAGATTTCATCAACTCAAAAAGTATTGCAGGTATTGATGAATTAAAGATTGATGTAAACAAATCTAAACCATCGATGTTGGTAAATGTTGATCGTAAAAAAGCAGGAGAATTAGGAGTAAGTTCATCGCAAGTAGGAAACCAATTGCGTAATGCTATTTTTGGTTCTAAAGCGGGTATTTACAAAGAAGATGGTGATGACTATGATATTTATGTTCGTTTTAATAAAGAAAACAGGTATAATAAAAGTGCAATTTTTAATCAGAAAATTACTTTTAGAGATATGTCTTCAGGAACGATTAAAGAAATTCCTGTATCGGCAGTAGCCAAACAAACAAATACCTCAGGATTTAGTGCAATTAAGCATAAAGATGTAAAAAGAGTGGTAACCGTATATTCTGCTTTAGCACCAGGGTATACAGATGCTGCAGCGATTGTTTCAAAAATTCAAAATGAAATGAAGACATTTACTGAAAAACCAGATTCGGTAAAAGTTGACTATACAGGACAAATTGAAGAGCAAAACAAACAGATGGCATTCTTAATGAAAGCATTTTTTGGAGGTTTAGGATTAATTTTCTTGATTTTAATTTTCCAGTTTAACTCAGTTTCTAAGCCAGCAATCATCATGCTAGCAATCTTCTTGAGTTTAATAGGAGTATTTGGAGGATTAATTATTACGGCAAAACCATTCGTAATTATGATGACCATGATGGGAATTATTTCGTTGGCAGGTATTGTGGTAAACAATGGGGTAGTACTGCTCGATTATACCCAGTTATTAATTGATCGTAAAAAAGTAGAACATGGATTGTCTTCTGATGAGTTTGTAGATGTACATACTTTAGGAGAAGCTATTATTAGAGGAGGAAAAGCACGTTTACGTCCAGTACTTTTAACGGCAATCACAACCATTTTAGGGTTAATTCCATTAGCAACAGGTTTAAATATTAATTTCTTTACCTTAGCTAGTGAGTTGAATCCACATATATATGTTGGAGGGGATAATGTAATTTTCTGGGGTCCATTAGCATGGACTGTTATTTATGGATTATTCATAGCAACTTTCTTGACATTAATTGTAGTACCGATATTATTCTACTTAATCACTAAGTTTAAAATGTGGTTACGTAGCGTTTTATAATTGATTTTTTGTTAACTGTAAAAAGGGTTAAAAGTAAATTACTTTTAACCCTTTTTTAATTGTGTAGAACAATAATTAATCAGGTAATCGATCTCTGTCCTTTTTTGTTCTGTTAAATCGATAAGTAAAAGTTACAGAAGAGTATCTACCAACAGGTTTGTTATACCTTGTTGCTGTGTAATTTTTACCAGTAATTAACTGTTTACTTACTCTAGAATCAAAAATATTGTTCATGTTTAAAGTAAGTGTAGCTTTGTCATTCCAAAAGTCTTTACTTACTCCGATGTTGGCTCTATACTGAGCTTCAGTAAATATTTGTCCGCTCTGTCTTTCTCCAAGATAATTTAAGCTAGATTGAATAGTTAATCTTGAAAACTTCATTCTAGAGTTTAAACGAGTAGACCATGTGTTGTCATCAACAGTATATATTCCTCTTTGGTCGAAAGAATAATAGTTGAATTCACTAGATAGTCTCCACCATTTATAAGGAGAATATCGAATGGCTAATTCAGCACCAAATCTTTTTTCAGTTCCTGAGTTAATAGGTTTGGAAATTAAAGCTCCAAAAGAGTTTGTTACAACCAAAGTTTCAAACACATTAGTAGTTCGTTGGTAATATATAGAAGGGTTTAAGGTGAATTTACTCCATCTTTTTAATAAACCTAATTCGAAAGAGTTTGTATACATTGGGTTTAAATCAGGATTACCTACGCGTATGTTTCTGCGGTCAGAAATTCCACCAAAAGGGTTTAAGTGCCAAAAACTAGGGCGTCTAATTCTTCTACTATAACTTAATTGCAAATTAGTAGCTTGATTAAAGCTGTATGTAAAATGGGCAGTAGGAAATAAATCAGTATACTTTTTACTAGTTTTAAATTGATTGTTTCTATCGGTACTTCCAGTATTGGCATGTTCAGCACGTAAGCCTAATAAGTATTGAAGTTTATTTTTTTTGTTTCCATATTGAATATAGGCTCCGTAAATACGTTCGTTATACCTTAATAAGTTGTTTAAGCTATCAATTAAAACAGTATTGTCCCAAACCTTATAATCGCTATCAATGTTTCTAATTTCTCCTTTTATTCCCATTTCTACATGTGATTTTTCTGAGATGGGTATTTTAAAGTCAGTTTGAAATAAAAAATCTTTACTACTTTCTATGTCTCTACTTTGTAGAATATTTATAGCCGAAGCTGTAGGAAATTGTTGTTGTTCTTTAACTAATTCATTTTCGTCATCATTCCAAAAATCATATTGAAAATTAGCAGTAAATTTTTGTCCTTTTTTGGCGAACGTTTTTACGTAATTTAGTTCAATTTGATTGGCTTTTTGAGGCTCTCTATATGATTCTTGTGTAGTAAGAATGCTATCTGTTTGTTGCGTGTTGTCTAAAAAATTAAAAGTATAATCAACTTTGTTTTTACTTGTATTGTTTCTATGGTAGTAACTTAGAGTAAGGGTGTTTTTATCATTAATGTAATAATCACTTCCAAAATAAAGATTAAAAGTACTACGGCTTCTAGTAGTATTTGTAACTCTGTTAGAGTAAGAGGTTACTGTCCCATTATCGAGGTTAGTTCTGTTCAAGTAACCATTTCCATCGAAAGACATATAACGATATCCAATATTAGAAAATAAATTAAATTTCTCTTTTTTGTAGTTCATATTGTAGTTGATATTATGATTATCAGGAATTCCAGTAGTTAGCTGTAAAGAGCTACCAAAACCACCACTTTTACTTTTCTTTAAGATAATATTGATGATTCCAGCTGTTCCACTAGCATCGTACTTAGCGGAAGGGTTGGTAACTACTTCAACCTTTTCTATGTTTTCGGAAGGAATTGACTCTAAGCCGTTGTTTGCTGTTAAAACAGAAGGTTTTCCATTAATTAAAATACGAACATTCGGATTGCCACGTAAGCTTATACCTCCTTCAATATCTACATTTACTGATGGAACATTGTTTAAAATATCATTAACAGAACCACCCTTAGAAATTAAATCTTTACCAACATTAAAAACACGTTTATCTAGTTTGTACTCCGTGGTAGATTTCTCGGCTGTAATTTCTATTTCATCTAGGGCTTGTAAGTCTTCTTGAAGAAGGATAGTTTGAAGTGATTGGTTTTTGGTTAGTGAAATATTGTTTATTGAATGATTTTTAAAACCAATAAACTCCACTTTAATATTATACTGACCTTTTTTAATATTCATTAAAAATTCTCCTTGGCTATTAGTAGATTCTCCAGCAACAACTTTGTTTGTTGTTGGATTGGTTAAAATTATAGTGGCAAATTCTAAAGGTTGTTTGGTGTTTCTTTCTACAACTTTACCTGTAAGTGTTATTTGAGCAGATAACTGAATAGAAATAAATAGTAGAAGAGTAAATAAAGGCTTTTTCATTATTACTTAATATTTGAATTATGCAGCAAAGATGAATTTAAAAGACATGCGGGTTTGTTGTAATAGATAAAAGACTACAAATAATCGACGTATAGAGGATTGTTTAATAGATGAACAATTTAAGGCTTAAAAAAGCTTTATTCAGGAGGTAAAAGACCAAGTTTGTCGATTTGGAGTTATAAGTACTCAAGGTATTTATATATTTACAAACTATGATTACAAGAGAAGCAGTTATTAAGTTTTTTTCAGAGAGTAGGGTGTTACAACACGTACTATTTTGGTGTGTGTTTCTTGTTTTAGACTTTCCTAAAGACTCACTTATATACCAAGAAGAGTTTTCTTTTTTAGGAACCTTTGTAATGTCTCTATGTCATATGATTCCCAAGATAATTATATCCTATTTCATAGCTTATTATGTTATTCCGAAGTTTTTATTGAAGAAAAAATATATAATTACAGTTGTTTTGTTTTTAATAGGAACATATTTATTAGCAGCGTTCAACAGGGTTTTGGTTGTGCATGTAGGAGAAACATTAATAAGAAAAGGAGTTTTTACACAAGAGCCCCTTTTGGAGATTTTAACTGATTGGAAAAAGTTGTTGTTTGGTTATATTCCAAATATGTATTTAACAACTTTGGTTTTCCTTTCTGTAAAATATTTTCTGGATTATAAAAGAGTTAAAGAAAAAGAACTAGTATTTGAAAAAGAAAAAACAGAAGCAGAATTAAAAACATTAAAAGCGCAATTAAACCCACATTTTTTATTCAATACATTGAACAATATTTATAGTCTATCTTTGAGTAATTCGCCTAAAACACCAACTTCAATAGGGAAACTATCGGAAATGTTAGATTATGTCTTGTATAGATGTAATACTAAGTTTGTGTTACTTTCTAATGAAATACAATTGATAGAAAATTATATAGAGTTAGAAAAACTAAGGTACGACTCACGTTTAAAAGTTTCTTTGATAAATAATGTAGAAAAAGATATCAAAATACCACCATTGATATTGTTATCGTTAGTTGAAAATGCTTTTAAACATGGTGCAGGAGAAGATAGTGGGTCGCCAGAAATTAAAATTGAGCTTTTAAGCTTAGAGAATAGTTTTAACTTTAAAATATCTAATACGGTTTCCAAAGATTATATTCTCAAAAAAGAGAGTATAGGTTTGTCAAACGTTAGAAAACAATTAGATTTAATCTATCAAGACCAATATAGTTTGATAATAGAGAATGAAGAAAATGAATTTAAGGTAGGTTTAAAAATTTATTCAAATTAAGTAGTTGATGAAAGTAAAATGTTTAGTGGTTGATGATGAGCCTTTAGCAAGAGAATTAATAGAGAATCACATCTCAAAAATACCGGCACTAGAAATAGTGGGGAGCTGTGACAATGCACTTAAAGCATTTGAAGTTATAAGTTCTCAAGAAATAGATTTACTGTTTTTAGATATAAAAATGCCTAATATTACAGGAATAGACTTTTTAAAAACAATTAAAAACCCACCAAAAACAATTTTTACAACAGCTTACAGAGATTATGCTCTTGAAAGTTATGATTTGGAAGTGTTAGATTACTTATTAAAACCAATAACTTTTGAGCGTTTTTTTAAAGCTGTAGATCGTTTTTTGAGGTCAATAAAGGAGAGTGATATGTCTATAACCAAAGAAAACGAAAACACAGAAGAGTTTTTGTTACTGAAATCAGGAAGTAAGTACCACAAAGTCTTTATTGGAGATATATTATTTATAGAGAGCTTAAAAGATTATGTAAAAGTTCATACAGTTAATGATAAACGTGTTGTAACTAAGTATAAGATAAGCGATATTGAAGAAAAATTAAATAGTAATTTTTTAAGAGTTCACAGATCTTATATTATCAATACGAATAAAATATCTGCTTTTACAATTAACGATATTGAAATAAATTCAAAAGAAATTCCAATAGGTGCTAGTTATAAAGAAAAGGTAGTCTCTTTTTTGAATCAATGGAAATAGAATTTATATTTTCGTGCTATGAGCAAACCGGTTTTTACAGTTGAAGAAATAAAAAGGAAGATTGAGCAGTATTGTGTTTACCAAGATCGATGTCATAAAGAAGTAGAGAAAAAACTTAAAGATTATAACTTAATTCCAGAAGCAAGAGAACATATTTTATTACACTTATTAGAACACAATTTCCTGAATGAGGAACGATTTTCAAAAAGTTTTGCTAGAGGGAAATTCAGAATTAAAAAATGGGGAAAAGACCGAATCGTTAGAGAATTGAAATTTAGAGATATCTCCGCTTATAACATAAAATCAGCTCTGAAAGAAATCGACGAAGAGGAGTATATCAAAACCTTATATAATTTGGTCGAAAAAAAGAATGCATCAGTTTCTGAAACAAACCATTTCAAAAGAAAAAAGAAAATTGCTGATTATCTTTTATACAGAGGGTTTGAAAGTAGTTTAATATACGAAGCCTTAAAAACTATTGATTCTTAAATAGGCTATCAAGATTTATTTCACTATCAAACTTTTGCTTAGTGTAAACTGTATTAATCTTATCGTTAACACTACTAAAAAGCATCATAATTTTTTCAACCTGACTGTTAACCTGATTTGCAGATATTGACGGAATAAAAGTCATATCCGCTAAACGTAAAGTTTCATTTTCAAAAACATTAATACGAGCTTTAAAAGCAGGTGTTTTAAGAGGTTCTATATTTAAACTATCCTTAAATTGTTTGGTAAGAGTTTTTAATTCCAAAGCATTGTTTAAAGCCTCAGTAGGTGTTGTATTTTGTAACTCTTGTAAAAAATCTTCAACTATAAAATATTCTTTCCAAGGTTTAATTTTATCAATATATTTTTCATTTATTTTAGAGTAATCAGTATGCTTAACCGAAATATTCATTTCAGTTTTAGTAGGTAATTCTTCTTTTTGTTCTCCCTTTTTTTTACAAGAAGTAACTAAAAAAAAGAATGAAGCAATAACAAATAAAAAACGACTCATTTTAATAAAATAATTAAGCGATAAAAGTACATATTTTACTTGGCATTCTTTGTAGAATTAAATTAGAAGTTTGAAATCAGTAGATTAGCAGTCTCTTTTGTAGATAGTTAAAAAAGAATAAATACTTTTTGCGAAATCTTAAATTTAATAACTTTGCAAACATCTATTTTTGAATAATTTAAAATGAGTGAAACGATATTAATTTTAGGAGCTTGCGGGCAAATAGGAACAGAATTAACCCAAAAATTGCGTTCTATTTATGGAGCAGATAATGTAATAGCTTCCGATATTAGAGAAGGAAATGCAGAAATGATGAGTTCTGGACCTTTTGAAATCATCGATGCTACCAACCAAGAGCAAATTTTAAGTGTTGTTCAAAAATATAAAGTAACCCAAGTGTATTTAATGGCGGCAATGTTATCTGCAACTGCAGAAAAATATCCATTGAAAGGTTGGGATTTAAACATGACTTCGTTGTTAGCGGTATTGGAATTAGCTAGAGAAAAGCATATTCAAAAAATATATTGGCCTAGTTCAATGGCTGCTTTTGGACCAACATCACCAAAAATGAATACACCACAGCAAACAATTATGGAACCTTCTACGGTTTATGGAATAAGTAAAGTAGCAGGAGAGCATTGGTGTAATTATTATCACGATAAATATGGGGTAGATGTACGAAGCATCCGTTATCCAGGAATTATAAGCTGGAAAACTTTGCCAGGTGGAGGAACGACTGATTATGCTGTTGATATTTACTTTGATGCATTGAAAAAAGGAACTTTTGAGTGCTTTTTATCAGAAAATACACGCTTACCAATGATGTATATGGACGATGCTATCAATGCGACTATTCAATTAATGCAAGCAGATGAAGAGAATATTAAAACAAGAACTTCATACAACTTAGCGGCAATTAGTTTTACACCAGCTGAAATAGCTACTGAAATTAAAAAATACATTCCAGAGTTTACCATTACATATAATCCAGACTTTAGACAAGCGATTGCAGACAGTTGGCCTCAAGTAATTGATGATTCAGCAGCAAGAAAAGATTGGGGATGGAGACATCAGTTTGATTTAGCTTCTATGACTAAAGATATTATTACCAATTTGCAAGCAAAAGCTCAAGAGTCAGCTGAAGTGTAAGGTTGTATTTGTGTTTTCGTCTATGTTATTCAAGTTTTATAGTGAATTGTAACTTAGGTTACCTAGGATTCACTATAGATAAAATACTTTTGTAATAACAATATATTTACGATGAAAAAAATTATTCAAAATAGCTTAGAAAAGGCACTGTCTTATAATGAATATAGAGATTTAGTAAGTGATTTATTGTCGCAAGGAAAATCTACTGGACTTAATCAATCAGATGATTTATTAAACTATAGTAAGTTAAATGATAAACGTATGAAACGTTTAGATAAAACAGTAAAACTTACTAAAGAGACACTTGCTAAAATTAAAGATGTAAAAGAACCACAAACTTGGTTAGTATTAACTGAAGGATGGTGTGGTGATGCAGCACAAAACTTACCTGTAATTAATAAAATAGCAGAAGAAAATCCAAACATCAATTTAAAACTAGTTTTACGAGATGAAAATTTAGAGTTGATGGATAAATTTTTAACGAATGGAGGAAGATCAATACCTAAGTTAATTGCTTTAAATCAGGAGAACGAAGTAATCAACACATGGGGACCAAGACCTACCACAGCAACTAAAATGGTTGTTGATTATAAAGAAAAACATGGTAGTTTGGATGCTGACTTTAAAACAGATTTACAAGTTTGGTATAACAAAAATAAAGGAGAAAATACACAAGAAGATTTAGTGTCAATGCTTCAGTAATATAGTGCATAAAAAAGCTAGAAATTCCCCTTTTTGTTTTTATCAAAAAGGGGAATTGTTTTCTGTATCTTTGCGTCCATAAGGAATAAATATGTTTGTAGAATTCAGTAGTTTATCAGAAGAGGCAAAAGTTTGGGTATATCCATCAAGTCGAAAATTTTACCCGCAAGAAATTGACGGGCTAAAAGAAAAGTTACAAGACTTTATAGGTGGGTGGAAGTCTGAAGATGCTGATTTCAAAGCTTCTTTTGAACTGAAATACAATCGTTTTATTATCTTTTCTGCGGAAGAAGGTTCAATATTAACGAATGCAGATATTGATAAACAAGTAGCATTTATTTTACAACTACAACAAGAATATGAAGTAGAGTTGTTAGACAAAATGAATGTGTGTTTTAAGCAAGGGGAGTTTATTCAGTACAAAGATGTCAAAGAATTTAAAAAGTTGCTTAAAAAGAAGTCTGTATCAGCTAAAACAATAGTTTTTGATAATTTAGTACAAACTAAAATAGAATTAGAAAATTACTGGGAAGTACCTATTACAGAAAGTTGGTATAGCCGATTTTTATAAGTTTTCTATAAACTCATCAACACTCTGAGCATTATCTACAGAAAAATCTCCAATCTTGGTTCTTCGTAATACAGATAAATGTGCTCCAGAATTTAATGCTTCTCCGTAATCGTTGGCAATAGAACGGATATAAGTTCCTTTACTACATACAATTCTGAATTCAACATTAGGTAAATCAATTTTAGTGATTTCAAACTCGTTAATTTCTACTTCTCGAGCTTTAATTTCTGTAGTTTCACCTTTGCGAGCCAACTCGTATAAACGTTTTCCATCCTTTTTAATGGCAGAAAAAATTGGTGGTTTTTGCTGAATTTTTCCTGTGAATTGCTCCGTAGTTTTATGCAGTAATTCTTCTGTTATATGTTCTATAGGAAACGTTTCGTTGATTTCTGTTTCTAAATCGTAACTTGGTGTGGTAGCCCCCACAACAAACGTACCCGTATATTCTTTTACTTGTCCCTGATACTCGTTGATGTTTTTAGTTTGTTTACCAGTACAAATAATTAACAAACCAGTTGCCAAAGGGTCAAGCGTTCCAGCATGTCCTACTTTAATTTTTTTAATGTCAAAACGTTTACGGATATGCCAACGTAGCTTATTCACTACTTGAAAAGAAGTCCATTCTAAAGGTTTGTCAATCAATAAAACCTGTCCGTTTTTGTAATCTTCTGCAGTCATCTAGAAAAATAAAGAATAGCCAATGGCAATTAAACCTACAATAGCACAGTATAATGAGAAATATGATAATTTACTCTTTTTAACTAGGGCTATCATCCAAGTACATGCTAATAATCCCGAGATAAAAGCTGCAATAAATCCAGCAGATAAAGGAACAATTTCTGAGCTCTGAAAATTAATATCACCACTTAAAATATCTTTAGCAACTTTGCCTAAAATTAAAGGTACAACCATTAAAAAAGAAAAACGAGCTGCCTTGGTTCGGTCTACACCTAATAAAACAGATGTTGAAATAGTCGCTCCCGAACGTGAAATTCCAGGTAACATGGCAATTGCTTGAGAGATTCCTATAATTACTGAACTTTTAAAAGAAACACTTTTGTTAGTGTTCTTAGCTTTATCAGCTAATAAAAGTAGTACAGCAGTTACTAAAAGCATAAAACCTACTAATAAAACTTTCCCTCCAAAAAAGCTTTCCAATTCTTTTTCAAAGGCTAACCCAATTACTACAGCAGGAATCATAGAAAGAATAATTTTTACAGAAAATTGCATTTCCTCATTCCATTTAAACTGAAATAAACCTCTAAAAATCTCAGCAATTTCTTTTCTAAATACTACAATAGTACTTAATGCTGTTGCAGCATGTAAAACCACAGTAAATGTTAGGCTTTCTTGAGGTACAGAAGTATCTCCAAATAAAGCTTTAGCTAATTCTAAATGACCACTAGAGGAAACGGGTAAAAATTCAGTAAGACCCTGGATAATTCCAAGGATAATTGCTTCTAATAAATCCATGCTTATTTTTTAGGATTGGCAAAAATAGCATAAATTTCTATACCCAATCCGATAATTACTAAGGTAGGAGCTAAACGAATTCTACGCCAACTATATATTTCTGGATTAAATACATTAGGGTCATCACTACCGCCGCCTGCCATTAAAATAAACCCTAAGGCAATTACAGCAATACCAATAAGCATAATGATATAGTTTCGTTTACCGAATAGAAACTCTTGTTTTGGTGAATTGTCTTTTTTCATAAATATTTTAGTAGTACAAATCGTTGGTTTGTAAATTTAAGAATCGTTGTGTAGCAAAGAAAGTGCTAATCCATGTAATAAAAAAAGCAACAAGTATAACTCCTCCAGCTACATAACCTAAAGCAACATAGTCTGTAAGTAGTTCTAATGTAGGGATGTATTTATCTACATAATAAATTAAAATACCCAATCCACTTATTGCTATAAAAGCACCTAATAATCCTAGCTTAATACTTTGCCAAATAAAAGGTCTACGGATAAAGCTCTTAGTAGCACCAACCATTTGCATGGTTTTTATGTTGAATCGTTTTGAATAAATTGACAATCGGATAGAGCTGTTTATTAAAATAATAGCAACTAATCCGAAAAAACCACTTAACACCAATAACCAAAAACTAATACGTTGGATGTTTTTGGTAAGTAATTGTACTAATGGTTTGTCATAGCTTACTTCAGCAACAAATTTATTTTTATCAAAAGACTTTTCAAGTTCACTCATTTTTTCAGGAGTCACAAAATCTGCTTTTAGATAAATGTCAATTCCATTTTTTAAAGGATTATCTCCCAAAAACTGTAAAAAATCTTCACCTAAATCTTTTTTATACTCTTTGGCAGCGTCTTCTTTAGAAATATAAACAACCTTGTTAACAAACGTCTCTTTTTTAATTGATTCCTTAAGACTTTTAATGTTTTTATCAGCTACTTCATCTTTTAAGAAAAGCGTCATAACTACTTTTTCCTTAAAGTGATTCGCAACTTTTGTTGATTTTAAAAGAACTAAACCTAAAACACCAATCATAAAAAGTACTAAAGCAATACTTACTACTACTGATATGTATGAAGATTGTAATCGGCGTTTTTGAAAAGAATCAAAAGAGGTTGTCATTAGTAAATACTGATTTTAAGGCGTTGCAAGATACAAATATTTAATTTTTAAACTGTTCCTATTCTTCTATCTCTTGGCATAACTCAATAAGTACACCATTGGTAGTTTTAGGATGCAAAAAAGCTACTAGTTTATTATCGGCTCCTTTTTTAGGAGTTTCATTCAAAACAGTAAAACCTTCATCTTGTAAACGTTTAATTTCTTCTTTTATGTTATCAACAGCAAAAGCAATGTGATGAATTCCTTCTCCTTTTTTTTCTATAAACTTTGCTATAGGGCTCTCGGGCTTTGTAGCTTCTAATAATTCAATTTTATTAGGGCCAGATTTAAAAAATGAAGTTTTTACACCTTCGCTAGCAACTTCTTCAATTTTATAATGAGATTCTCCAAAAAGAGAAGCAAATAATGAGTTAGATTTTTCTAAATCTTTAACGGCTATACCAATATGTTCAATTTTGTTCATAACGTAAAAGTAAAAAATATAGCGAACTATCTATAAACTTTCTATTGCTATTTTTTCAGCCATAATAATAAGTACGTCTGATTGATTTATCATTGAAAGTATTTGTGAGCTAATTCCTTTAAGTTGTTCATGATTGCAACAAAAGCTCCAAACTTGTTCTAGGAATTGCGTAAAATCTTCATTTGTGTCGTATTTAAACTGCTTGGTTTGGTAAATTACTGCTAAAAGTTGCTCTATCAAAGTTGTTGAATTATCTAAAATGGTAGCATAGGGAGTGTATATTTCCCATAAGTCTTGTTGAGCTTCTGTTAATGTTGATGCTCCTAATTGTAGAGTCTCTTTTTTCTTATTTCTACTATCAGGGATAAATGAACTTAACATGGCTCTTTTAACTGCAAATTTTGATGACTCTGGTAAGTTGAGTGCTTTTAAAACTTCTTCTGTAGCTAACAACCAATTGCGAATATTTTTAGTGCTTTGTGTATTTTTTTTCTCAATTTGATTCGCCAATTCATGTATTTCATTCAATTGAGTTTTGAGTTGACTAGTTATTTTTGTAATTGATTTTCTCATAACTATTCTGGTAATAGTTTGGTTTCTCTTACACCATCTTCATTTTCTGAAGTATACCACTCCATACCTTCTTCATTTAAAGTCATTTTAATCTGAACTATATTTTCAGGTTTGATTTCGTTTAGTTTATGAGCTTCTACAATAACTTTTGTGTTTTTTTGAGTTATCTGTCTACTTTTAATAGATGGTCTTAATTCTGAATTAAGTTTTTTAACTAATACGTCGTAACTTACTTTTTCATTATAAATAGAGATGAATTCTTCAGATAATTGTTGTGAAAACCTTGATAATACAGGGGCGATTTCTCCTGTAGCTTTTATATTTTTTTCAAGTTCATCTGTTCTTTGTGCTATTACTGAACGAAGTATAGTAGACGTTTTTCTGTCAAAAGAAGTAATTTTTGAAGCATCTTTTAAAATTGTGTAGGTCTGCGAATTGAAAGCAATATTATCAATAGGTTCATAATCGGCTTCATATGTCTCTTCTAATTCTCCAATCGCTACAGGAATGGTGAGTTCAATATTTTGTGCTTTAAAACGAGGAATAGAAAAATGTTTCAAGAGTTCATGACGTGAAAACTTCTCAGCAATCTCCAAAGATTTCAAATCAGACATTAAACGTGCTTCTGCAATGCTGGTAGCGATTCCCCCTAAATATTCATTTAAATTTATCATAATAAAAATTTTTAAAAAGAGGTTGTACGGTTTGGTACGGTACAACCTCGTTATCAATGTTAAGCTACAGCAGCAATACTGTCCTCTAGCATATTTAAAATTCTACTTAACCCTTCAGGTAATTCGTCGTTCACGGCACGAACTTTTACCCCAAGATTATATGTTTTATCAACCTTAACGCCTTGAGATGTGTTTCTTTTGTAAGATGCAGAAGCTTTAAAGTTTACGATTTTGTAATTGATTCCTAATTCTGCACTAGCTGCAAACTCAGAAGATACATTTCTTGTTTCAGTAGAACTTAAACGCGCATTAAAATCAATGTTTACTTCATCAATACGAATTGATGGAATGGTAAGCATTGTTAAAAATGGTACTTTGATTTCAATTTCGCTTTCAATAAAATTACTACTTACATCTGTACTTGATGGTAATCCTTCGTCAGTTAATTGCTGAGGTGTTTTTCCAAGATGTGGATTAGGAACTGACTTTTTATAGTTAAAATCTACATAACGTAATTCATCTGGAGTAGCAGGGTCATTGTCTTTTTCAAATCCTACTTCTTTAATAAAATTTACAGTGGCCATTGAAGCTGCTGTTTGTGCTTGTATTGCAGCTTGTAAAGGTCCTCCAACATATACGTTGAAGTCTAAACTGTTTAATTCTGGAACTAAATTTGGCATATTTTTTATTTTGTGTACCTACTCTGTTTATAATTAGGCTTTTCGGTGTTCGCCTAGTATTTCGAAATAACTGAAGGCAAAGTTGAATGAAATTGAGAGTACAGTTTAGAGGAGTAGAACTGTAAAAGTGTTGTGATAGCCCTAGGTTTTAAAGGAGATTTTTCTCCTGTATATTTTAGGGAATAAAAGTTTTTGTTTTATGTAGTTATTATTATTAGATTTGAAATGCTATGAAAAATTTAATAAAAATCACTTCTCTACAATCTTGTATTACAGGTTGTTTTATGTATTTCCGAAGGTACGCCGGTTTTTGTCAAAGTATCAATAGCACAAAAGTTTAATTTAAAAATTTATAAAAATGAAAAATTATGTATTGCCATTAATGGCGAGTGCAATTTTATGCCTAGTATCTTGTAGTCAAGATAAAACAGAAGACGTATTAGCAGAAAAAACAGTAAAAACTGCAAAACCACAAAATTTACTTATGTATAAAGAAATGGTGGCTATGTTAGAACACTATGATGAAACAAGAAAACCTGTTTTAGAAAAAGCTTTAGGCTATGAAGATACTCGAGTTAACTTTTATACTATTGAAACTTTGGAGACGTATTTGGCATATATGAAGAGAATCTCTGAAGAAAAAGGAATAAAATTAACAGGTATTAAAATTGTATCAGCATCATATCCTAAAAAGATGGAGCGTGGCACGCCAAATTATCAAACAGTTATGTTTATGCCAACGACAAATATTAAGGGAGAGAATATAGCTTTTGCACCAGAGGTTTCTACTGGGAACAAAATTGTAACCATGAAAGAAATGCTTGGAAGTTATGGGTATAATTGGATATATGATAGCAAAGAGGATTATGAGAATAGAAATAACTTTCCTAAAAGTTTAAAAGAAAATTTTTTAAAAAGGGGAGAAAAGCTAGATGAAGAAAGTATGTCTGGAAACTTGGGGCAACTGGCACCACCTCATTAACTAAGTTAAAGATTTAGTTTCAGATAGGATAAGAAACAGAAAACATCTACTACATAAAATATTATTATTTAGTAGGTGTTTAACTTTTTTTGCAAGAAAAAAACAAGAGTTTATGCCATGAAAAATGAATAGTTAAAACATTTGTAGAGGTAAGGGGTTTTTCCTGTTTGTGGGTTGTGGAAGGTTAAGTAACCAGTTGATAACTCAGGTTTTAAAGGGTTTCTGAGTAATTCCGTTTTTTTTATTAAGAAATAAGCCGTTATATTTAGAAAATCAAAAAATCAATTTTATTATGAAAAACACTAACCAACTTAAATTATTATTGTTAACTCTTGTAATGAGTTTTGCTATTTCATGTGATAAGATAAATGGCAATAAATGTGATTGTGACGATTGGCAGTCTCAAGTGCCAGAAGGTACTTTTTGTTATTCTGATGAAGGAAGAACAAAAGAAATGTTAAACTATAAGGAAGTCATTCAAATGCTATCAAGTTATGATAGAACAAGAATTGCTCCACTAGAAGAAGCTTTAGGGTATGAAGATACACGTGCTAATACATTTGACTTTGTGCAATTTAAAAAGTATTTGGGGCATGTAGAAAACCTAAGTAAAAAAGCAAAAATTAAAATTACGGGGATTAGTTTTATTTCTACAGCTAAAGAAAATCATAAAGATACTGGGAAAAGCTATAGTAGTTTGATTTATATTCCTACAACTACAGTTAATGGAGAACAAATAGCTTTTGACCCTGTACAATCAGCAAAACAAGGGAAATTAGTAACGTTTAAAGAAATGCTAGAAAAGCATGGGTATAAATGGATATATAATACAAGAGAAGAGTTTGAGAAAGGGAAGAGAGATGATTACAATTATAGATTAAAAACTGTGAGAGAAAATAAAGCAGGATTTATGTTTGCTTCACCTTTAGATGAAGAATTATTAAGCGGAGCTGGAAATAGTGGATATTTAAAACCTCCATATTAATGCTTTCAGAGCTACCGCTATATTCATACGTAATAGTCTCTTTGTTAGGGATGTATTTTTATTTTTTCAAAAGAGGAGGTAATAATTTATTTCACTTACTTTTATTGTTGATATTAAGTACTACAACAGTAGTAGAATTATTGGGGTTTTACATAAGGAATAATTTCTCGCTTTATCATTTTTATAATTTAATGAAGTTTTCTTTGATTTTTTTTATGTACAGAAACTTAATAGTAGAGAAAAGGTATTTGGTCATAAGTTACATATTGTATGGATTAACAATTTTAATTTGGATAGCAACTTTTTTTAATAAGAGCTATTTGTTTACAATGATAGTTGTTGGCTCTGTAAATGTTGGCGTTTTAGTTTTTTTGCATCTCAGAGAACTTTTAATGTCTGATAAAATTATTAACTATAAAAAACTTCTTTCGTTTTGGGTTTCTGTAGCATTTATTGTTTTTTATTTACCATCAATTCCTTTTTTTAGTTTTTGGAATTTTTTGAAAGATAGATCACTAATGCCAATTTTATATGTGTTAATTGTTTTAATGAATGTTATTATATCTTTTGGATTAGTATGGAGCAACAAGAAGGTAGAATATTAATAGTCACTACAATAGTAATTGTTATCATTGTTATTTTTTTATTAACATTGTTTACGGTATTTCAACGCCGTAAGAATAAATTGTTGCAAGAAAGGGATAAAAACAAAAAACGTTACGAACGAGAAATTGCTGAGACTCAAATAGAAATAAGAGAAGAGACCTTAAGAAATATTAGTTGGGAGTTGCACGATAATATAGGGCAACTCCTAACTTTAGCTAAAATACAGTTACAACATGCTTCTCCTGAAAGTATGGAAGAAATTTCTGAAATTATAGCAAAAAGCTTGACGGAAGTAAGAGCGCTGTCAAAAATTATTAATCCAGATTTTATTAATAATATAAAATTAAAAGAAGCATTAAACTTAGAAATTGAGCGATTTAATAGGCTAAACTATATTGATGCTAGATTAACAATTAAAGGGGAAGAGCAAGAGGTTAACCAAAAACATGGAATAGTTATTTTTAGAATTCTTCAAGAGTTTTTTTCTAATACTATAAAGCATTCTAAAGCATCTAAACTGGAAGTTTTTTTAACTTATAAAGAAGAATCAATAGAGGTAAAAGCTCAAGATAATGGGGTAGGTTTTGACATGGAAAGAGTGAGGTTAAAAGGTTTAGGGTTACAAAACATAAAAGCCAGAGCCAAGCTAATTAACGCAGAGACTAAGTTTATGTCAGAGCCCCAAAAAGGCACAAGTTTAATAATAAATTACTATATTTAAAGAACCTTAGTGTATTTCCCCAACAACTAATAACCAATATAACCCACAAAATTATGAAATACTCAGTTGTTGTTGTAGATGATCATACGTTATTGTCACAAGCTATTGAAGGTATGGTAAATACTTTTGATAAATTTAAGGTGCTTTACACTTGCAAAAATGGTAAAGAAGTCGAAGAAAAGTTTTTAGCATCGCCTAAAAACATACCAGATTTAGTTTTAGTAGATGTAAATATGCCAGTGATGAACGGTATTGAAACTACAGAGTGGATAGTGAATAACTACCCACAAGTACATGTTATGGCATTGTCTGTAGAAGACGCTGATGGTACTATTTTAAAAATGCTAAAAGCTGGTGCTGTAGGGTACTTGTTAAAAGATACCAAAAAAGAAATCCTAGAGAAAGCGTTGTTAGAAATGATGGATAACGGATTTTATCACACCAAAAATGTTACCACGCTATTGTTAGATTCCGTTTCAGGGAAAAATTCAAGAAATAACTTTGCCTTTAAAGACAATGAAATAACTTTTATGAAGCTTGCATGCTCGGAATTGACGTATAAAGAAATCGCAGAAAAAATGTTTTTAAGCCCAAAAACAATCGATGGTTATCGAGACAGTCTATTTACAAAGTTAAATGTAAGAAATAGAGTAGGCTTGGTTATGTATGCGATAAAAAATAAAATTTACACTCCGTAATTTTATGCTTAAATTTGCAACATGGAAGAAACAAATAGACAGCGAAAAATAGCAGGAGTGTTGCAACAGGATTTAGTAGACGTTTTACAGCGTGCTGCTCAAGATGGAATGAAGGGAGTGATTATATCGGTTTCTAAAGTTTCGGTTACTGCCGACTTGGGAGTGGCAAAAGTATACTTAAGTGTTTTCCCTTCAGAAAAAAGAGACGAAATTATTGAAGGAGTAAAATCTAATACACCTTTAATTCGTCATGAATTAGCACAGCGAACAAAAAATCAATTACGAAGAATGCCAGAATTGCTGTTCTTTGGAGATGATAGTTTGGATTATATTGAGGATATTGACAAGTCTTTAAAAGGAGAAGATGTCGACCCGATAAAAAATCCAGATGTTTTGCCTCGTCGTCAAAAACGTTAATAATTTTTGTTACATTGGCTAGCTAAATTTATTAATGCTTGAACTTTTCTTTATACATAGCTAAACGATACTTGTTTTCTAAAACAAGTACCAACGCAATTAATATTATTACAGCAATAGCTGTTTTTGGTGTTGTAGTAGGTACCTTGGCTTTGTTTGTTGTATTGTCTGGTTTTTCAGGATTAAAAACTTTTAGTGATTCATTACTTAATGCATCAGATCCAGATATAAAAATTACGGCTTCAAAAGGAAAATCTTTCCAATATACACAAGAAATAGATAATGTTTTAAAACAAAATGAAGAGATAGAGGCTGCTTCAAAAGTAGTAGAAGAACGTGTTTTTTTAAAGTATAAAGATAAAGAGCATATTGCCCAAATTAAAGGAGTTGATTCAAATTACTCAAAAATTATTCCGACAGATTCTTTGCTAACAGTAGGTACTTGGATTGATGAAGAATATAAAAATACAGCAGTAGTAGGATACGGAATATCTTATAAACTATCGTTGGGGATTTTTAATTTTGGTGAAGCACTTCAAATTTTAGTGCCAAAACCAGGAAAAGGATTTATCAATGCAAATAATGCTTTTCGATCGGTTTCAACACAAATAGTAGGTGTGTATACAGGATCTGAAGAATTTCAAAATAAATATGTATTTACTGAGGCATCACTTGCACAAGAGTTATTAGGTTACGATAATAACCAAATAACAGGAGTTGAGTTACGCTTAAAAGAAGGAGTAAACCTCGATACATTCCAAGAGAATTTGCAAAACATTTTAGGAGATAAGTTAAAGGTACAAACACGTACACAGTTAAATACGTTGTATTATAAAGTAATAAATACTGAAAACTTTATCTCATATTTAATTTTTACGTTAATTGTTGCTATTGCTTTGTTTAATGTGATAGGGTCAATTATCATGATGATTATTGATAAACGTCAAAACCTAAAAACTCTTTTTAACTTAGGAAGTAGTATAGAAGATATAAAAAAGATATTTGTATTACAAGGTTTCTTGTTAACACTCGTGGGAATGGGGATAGGAATTGTTCTAGGTGTAATTCTTGTATTAATGCAACAACGCTTTGAGTTGTTAATGATTACACAAAATTTAGCATACCCAGTAGAGTTTAAGTGGTTAAACTTACTAGTAGTAGTTGTTACAATTTCAGCTTTAGGATATTTAGCAGCAAAAATTGCAAGTTCTAGAATTTCAAAAAGTTTTATTGAACGATAAAACGTTAACTTATCCTATTTCAGGAATTGTTGCATTTCCAAATTTAGCTTGTACCTCGTCAAACGCAGCAAAAACATCTTTAGGATCATCAGAAGTAACCATTTTCATTCTATGTTCTTTAAAATGTGGAATTCCCTTAAAGTAGTTTGTGTAGTGTCTTCTCGTTTCTACAACACCTAAATGTTCACCTTTCCAATCTATAGCCATTTCTAAATGACGGCGTGCCATATCAACACGTTCAGAAATAGTTGGTTTAGATAAATGTTCACCAGTTTTAAAATAATGTTTCACTTCATTAAAAAACCAAGGGTATCCAATAGAAGCACGACCAATCATACAACCATCTAGTCCGTATTTGTCACGCATTTCCATAGCTTTTTCAGGAGAATCAACATCACCATTTCCAAATACAGGAATATGCATTCTAGGATTATTTTTCACTTCAGCAATAGGAGCCCAGTCAGCATTACCTTTATACATTTGAGCACGTGTACGCCCATGAATAGAGATAGCTTTACAACCTACATCTTGTAAGCGTTCGGCAACTTCAACAATTCTAATAGAATCATGATCCCAACCTAAACGAGTTTTTACGGTAATAGGTAAGTTAGTGTGTTTAACCATGGCTTCAGTAAGAGAAACCATTAAGTCAATGTCTTTTAATATTCCAGCCCCAGCACCTTTAGAAACTACTTTCTTAACAGGACAACCAAAATTAATATCAATAATATCCGGATTTGTTTTTTCAACAATCTCTACAGAACGCAACATCGAGTCTAGGTTAGCACCAAAAATTTGAATCCCAACAGGACGTTCTTTTTCGTAGATATCTAATTTCATTACGCTTTTAGCTGCATCGCGAATTAATCCTTCCGAAGAAATAAATTCAGTATACACTACATCAGCACCGTTTTCTTTACATAAAGCTCTAAACGGTGGATCACTCACATCTTCCATTGGCGCTAACAATAGCGGAAAATCAGGAAGTTCTATGTTACCTATTTTTATCATGCTGCAAAGTTACTTTTTTTTGAGTAATTACGTATATTTCGTCTTTTAACTCACAAACTTTTTTATTGAAACTGCCTTTTGAGCCCATTTTGTTCGGTTACACGGTTAATATTCATCTTGTTCTTGAATATTTAGCATTCTTTTTAGCTTTTCGTTATTATGTTTTCTTACGTAAGAAAAGGAAAGATTATATTTCTTCTAATAACAGATTGTCAATTATTTTAGGAGCTGCTGTAGGAGCTTTTATTGGTTCTCGTCTAGTAGGAGTATTAGAAAATCCTTTAGTAACTTTTTCAGCAAGAAACATCATTCAATTATTGAATGTAAAAACTATTATGGGAGGTTTATTTGGAGGTTTATTAGGTGTAGAAATTGCGAAAAAAATAATAGGAGAAACGAAATCATCTGGTGACTTGTTTGTATTGCCAATAATTACTGGAATTTTTATAGGGAGAATAGGGTGTTTTCTTTCAGGAATTAATGAGTTTACCTATGGAATTGAAACTACTTCTTTTTTAGGTATGGATTTAGGGGATGGAGTGTTAAGGCATCCAGTTGCATTATATGAATTAGTGTTTTTAATAATGTTGTTTATCAGTTTAAAATACATACAAAGGAAATGCCAATTACAATCAGGAGAACTTTTTAAGATTTTTATGTTGGCATACTTTGGTTTTCGCTTTTGTATAGAGTTTTTAAAACCCAATACCTTTTTTGTGTTAGGGTTAAGTACTATTCAAATGCTATGTATAGTTTGTTATGTATATTACATACGTAAAAGTTGTAGATCTCTCACAGTTTAAGTTATTTCCCTGTTCGTTCGGTCTCACTTTAATAGTTGTTTTGGTTTTACCTATGTAAGAAAATGTTTCTGTACCTGATATTTGTGAATCTATAACTATCTCTTACTTTCACTTTAATGCATATGAGTAGGTTTTTTGTATATTCCCAAACCTAAAATTGGGTTAATTTACCAGTTAAGAAAGATGTGTTTACCGGTAACTTTTTTTTAAAAATTAAAGCAATAAAAAAATATGAAATCAGAAACTGAGAAGTTTATAATAGAAAATTTCAAAGAGAGTAAAGACTTTCTTATAAAATTTTATGGTACAGAAGTGCCACTTTTTTATGAAAAGTATAAAAGAGCCCAAGGGTGTAATCCTAGTATGAATTTGTTTAAGTCATTGTTTATTTTTCCTCTTCATGGTTTTGAAGAAGTGAAATATACAAGTGATAGAACTCAATATTTTGACGCAGCAAGACCTTCAATGTTAGAGATGTCAGATGATTTATTTTCTGGTTTGGCTCCATGTGAAGCTGTCACATTAATATCTCCATTAAATTATATAGGGATTGATGGATGTGGAGGTGACTTTTTCGCTAACTTCTCTTCTGTTGATGAGTCTATTTATCATACTTGGGAAGAATACGATGGTTTTAGTCTTATAAAAGATACGTTATCTTCTATGATTGAAAGAGCTAGTGATTCGGTAAAAGAGTTATATCAATTAATGCTTGTTGAGTATAAAAATGAAATTGATAATTTTACTTATTGTAAACCTGAAGACCAATTTGATCTTGTCAATTTAGAAATGGGTTTAGGGATGAGTGATTTAGCTCTTTTGGTTTATTCAGGTTATAAAAAGGATGATATTCATTTAACTTACTCTCAAGATTATTTTGAATATTACCTTAATAATCCTAAAAGTGAGTATTTTAATTTTGATAATGCAGTGTCAATTTTAAATAGTAAACTAGCAATGGCCTTCTATAGTTTTTATTTCGCTCGAAAAAAGAAAAAACTTAAAAAACTATTAAATGTTACGACTAATGTAAAAGGACAAAACTTAAAATTTCTTCGTAATTATTTTGAGAAAATTATTGATACTAAATGGGAAAAATTTGAAGGTATTTATATAACTAAAAAAGATTTTAAACTAAGAAATTAATGGTGTTAGTTTTACAACAAAAGTAAACTTCCAAAGAGTTTCATTGGTTTCTATCAATACTTTTGACTTCACAAATTTATAATTAAAAAAATGCCAGAAAGAAAATATAACTACTATGATTTTACATTGAGCTTGTGCCCTGAATGTTTAAAAAGAGTAGATGCAAAAATTGTTTTTGAAGATGACAAGGTTTATATGCTTAAACGCTGTAGAGAACATGGAAATTCAAAAGTGTTAATAGCAGATGATATTGAGTATTATAAAAATATCAGAAACTACAATAAACCTAGTGAAATGCCCTATACGTTTAACACTAAAACAGATTATGGATGTCCTTACGATTGTGGTTTGTGTCCAGATCATGAACAACATTCATGTTTAACTGTTGTTGAGGTTACGGATAGGTGTAATTTAACTTGCCCCACCTGTTATGCTGGTTCGTCACCTACCTATGGACGTCATCGAACTTTAGAAGAAGTAAAAGCGATGTTAGATGCCGTAGTGAAAAATGAGAAAGAACCAGATGTAGTCCAAATTAGTGGAGGAGAACCAACGATACATCCACAGTTTTGGGAAATTTTAGATTACGCAAAATCACTTCCAATAAGGCATTTAATGTTAAATACAAACGGAATAAAAATAGCCAAGGATCTTGCTTTTGCTGAACGATTGAAAACGTATACGCCAGATTTTGAAGTATACTTACAGTTCGATTCTTTTGAAGATAGTGTGCTGAAAGAATTAAGAGGGGCAGATTTAAATAGTATTCGTAAGCAAGCACTTGATAACTTAAATAAGTTGAATTTATCAACAACTTTAGTAGTAACTCTTCAGAAAGGATTAAATGATCACGAAATAGGTAAAGTAATTGATTATGCTTTACAACAAAAATGTGTTCGTGGTGTTACTTTCCAACCAACACAAATAGCGGGAAGATTAGAAAGTTTTAATCTAGAAACAGATAGAATGACGCTTACAGAAGTCAGAAGAAAAATCATGGAGCAAACTGATGTTTTCAATACTGACGATTTAATTCCAGTACCTTGTAATCCTGATGCGTTGGTAATGGGGTATGCTCTTAAGTTGGGAGGAGAAGTGTTTCCGTTAACACGCTATATTAATCCAAATGACTTATTAGATAATAGTAAAAACACAATTATTTACGAGCAAGATGAAGCCTTGCATGGAAAAATGATAGATTTATTTAGTACAGGGAATTCTGTTGAAGTAGCAGAAGAAAATTTAAAATCAATAATGTGTTGTTTACCAAATATTGATGCGCCAGAGTTAGGATATGACAATTTATTTAGAGTTATAATCATGCAATTTATTGATGCTTATAATTTTGATGTACGAGCTGTAAAGAAATCATGTGTACACATAGTAGATAAAGACAATAAAATTATTCCTTTTGAGACAATGAATCTCTTTTATAGGGATGACAAAAAAGAATATTTAGAAAAGTTAAGACAAGAAATATAAGAAAAAGGATATGGTATTTTTAGAAGTAGGCGACCTTTCAGGTTTATTCGTGATTATAGGTTTAATTATGTTTGGTCCACCCGTGTTACTAGCTGTTATTGGAGCAGCTATTAGAAAAAAAAGTAAAACAGCCTCAAAAATATTTTACATACTAGCAGTTTTATATCTGATAATAGGATTAGGTATATGTGGTGGTATACTTAGTTAAATAAGTTAAAAATGATGTTTAATTTTCGCTATTTATTTTGTTTGTAGTAGCCTGCAAATAAAGTATCTTTGCAAATTACAAGTAGTTAGAATTACGACGAATGAATCCATGATAGATATTGAGTAAACAAAAGTTTATGTTGCATATCTAGAAATGGCTTGAGAAACTTTATATTGATGAAGAACATTAGAAATTTTTGCATTATTGCACATATTGACCATGGTAAAAGTACCCTTGCAGATAGATTGTTAGACTATACGGGGTCAGTTACTGAGCGTGAAAAACAAAATCAGTTACTTGATAACATGGATTTAGAACGTGAACGTGGAATTACCATTAAGTCACACGCCATTCAAATGGATTATGTTTATGAAGGTGAAGATTATATACTAAACCTAATTGATACTCCAGGTCACGTAGACTTTTCTTATGAAGTTTCTCGTTCTATTGCAGCATGTGAAGGAGCATTATTAATAGTAGATGCGGCACAAAGTATTCAAGCACAAACTATTTCTAACCTGTATTTGGCGTTAGAAAATGACTTGGAAATTATTCCAGTATTAAATAAAGTAGATTTACCTTCAGCTAACCCTGAAGAAGTAACAGATGATATTGTAGATTTATTAGGGTGTGAACCTGAGGATGTAATTCATGCAAGTGGAAAAACGGGATTCGGAGTAGATAATATTTTAAAAGCGATTATTGAAAAAATTCCTGCGCCTAGTGGAAATCCTGACGCGCCTTTAAAAGCATTGATTTTTGATTCAGTATACAATTCATATAGAGGGATTGAAACTTACTTTAGAGTAATTGATGGTTCTATCAAAAAGAATCAACAAATAAAGTTTATGGCTACTGGTAGACAGTATGGAGCAGATGAGGTAGGAACTTTGAAATTAAGTCAAGTTGTAAAAAACGAAATAAAAACAGGAGATGTTGGGTATTTAATTACAGGAATTAAAGCAGCAAAAGAAGTAAAAGTAGGAGATACTATTACAGATTTTGCAAATCCAACTACAGATAGAATTGAAGGGTTTGAGGATGTAAAACCAATGGTATTCGCTGGAATTTATCCAGTAGATACTGAAGATTATGAAGAGCTTCGTGCTTCGATGGAAAAACTCCAGTTAAATGATGCTTCATTGGTATTTCAACCAGAAAGTTCAGCAGCACTTGGTTTTGGTTTCCGATGTGGATTCTTAGGGATGTTACACATGGAAATTATTCAAGAGCGTTTAGAGCGTGAATTTAATATGACGGTAATTACTACGGTTCCTAACGTAAGTTACCATGCATTCACGAAGAAAAATCCTGATGAAGTTATTATAGTAAATAACCCATCAGATTTACCAGATCCATCAAAATTAGATAGAGTAGAAGAGCCATTTATTAAAGCTTCAATTATTACCAAGGCTGATTTTGTAGGACAAGTAATGTCGCTTTGTATTGAAAAAAGAGGACAGATTGTAAATCAAACCTATTTAACTCCAGAGCGAGTTGAATTAATATTTGATATGCCATTGGCAGAAATCGTTTTTGACTTCTATGATAGATTAAAAACCGTGTCTAAAGGTTATGCGTCGTTTGACTACCATCCAATAGGAATGCAAAAATCGAAATTAGTTCGTGTAGATATGTTACTTAACGGACAAATAGTTGATGCACTTTCAGCTTTATTACATGATAGTAATGCGTATTCAATTGGAAAACGTATCTGTGAGAAGCTAAAAGAATTGATTCCTCGTCAACAATTTGATATTCCTATTCAAGCTGCTATTGGTGCAAAAATTATCGCCCGTGAAACGGTTAAAGCTTTACGTAAAGATGTAACTGCAAAATGTTATGGAGGAGACATTTCTCGTAAGCGTAAATTATTAGAAAAACAAAAGAAAGGTAAAAAACGTATGCGTCAAGTTGGTAATGTAGAAATTCCACAGCAGGCGTTTATGGCAGTACTGAAACTTAATGACTAGTCTTTAGAGTAAAGACTGTAGAAAAGAGAATAATAAAAACCCATTTTGATTTTATCAAAATGGGTTTTTATTCGTTGTTACATTTTTAAACTATTGTGTATATAATACACTGAAAATTAATCTCTATTTCCTAAAACTTGTAAAGCCCAATATAATAACATAGCTAAAGAACCTAAAGCAGCAACTAAATAAGTTCTTGCAGCCCATTTTAAAGCATCTTTAGATCCAGCTAATTCTTCACGAGTAACCATGTTTTTATTCTCTAACCAAGCTAAGGCTCTATTACTTGCATCATATTCAACAGGTAAGGTTATAAAGCTGAAAATAGTACCTAAAGCCATAAAAGCTAAACCAGCTAGTGCTATATAAAAACCAATACCTGTACTACCAGAAGCAGCACCAAAAGCAATACCACCAATTACCATCCATTGAGAAAAACGTGAGGTAATGCTTACCATAGGTACTAGCTTAGAACGCATTTGTAAGTATTGATAGGCTCTAGCGTGTTGTACCGCATGTCCAACCTCGTGTGCAGCAACTGCGGCAGCGGCAGCATTTCGTTGGTTGTATACAGCCTCACTTAAGTTTACAGTTTTGTTTTGTGGATTATAATGGTCTGTTAACCTACCTGGTGTAGAAATTACTTGTACATCAGAAATTCCATGGTCAACTAGCATTTTTTGAGCAATTTCAGCACCACTCATTCCATTTCGTAAATGAACTTGAGAGTATTTTTTAAACTTGCTTTTTAATGTATTACTCACTAACCAACTGAAAAGAGATATAATACCAATTAGAATATAAAATCCTATCATAATCTATATAGTTTTAAAATTTTGTATCATTTTTGTTGGTTAAATTTACAACATAAATTATTCCAAATTATTAACGGTATAAAAAAATGTCAAAATGGCAAATCAACCTAGAATTTTAATAGTTTACACAGGCGGAACTATTGGTATGGTAAAGGACTATAATACTGGAGCATTAAAAGCGTTTGATTTTAGTCAAATATCAAGTAAAATCCCAGAATTACAGCAGCTTAATTGTGAAATCAATACGATATCTTTTGACGAACCTATTGATTCTTCTAATATGAGTGTAGCTTATTATATACAAATAGCAGAAATAATCTCTGATAATTATGACAAGTTTGATGGATTTGTAGTGCTAACAGGCTCAGACACCATGTCGTATACGTCGTCAGCAATAAGCTTTATGTTTGAAAATTTACAAAAACCTGTGATTTTTACGGGATCACAATTACCCATAGGAGATTTACGAACAGATGCTAAAGAAAATTTAATTACATCTATACAAGTTGCATCAGCCTATGAAAATGGAAAGCCTGTTATTCAGGAAGTAGGGTTGTATTTTGAGTATAAACTATACAGAGCTAATAGAACTACAAAAATAAATGCTGAACAATTTGAAGCGTTTGCTTCTATGAATTATCCACCCCTAGCAGAAAGTGGAGTGCATTTAAACTTTAATTATCCATTATTACTTAAACCTAAAGAAAATCAAAGTGATTTAGTAGTAAGAAAGAGCCTTGATAATCACGTAGCTATTTTAAAGTTATTTCCTGGTATTACAGAGTCTGTAGTAAGAAGTTTTATGAATATTCCGGATTTAAAAGGTATTATTTTAGAAACTTACGGATCAGGAAATGCACCAACCGAAAAATGGTTTGTTGATTTATTAGAGGAATCGGTAAGCAAAGGAATTTATATTGTCAATGTAACTCAATGTAAAGGAGGAAGTGTAATTTTAGGACATTATGAAACAAGTTCAGAATTAAAACGTATTGGTATTGTTGATGGTAAGGATATTACAACAGAAACAGCCATTGCTAAAATGATGTATTTGTTAGGAGAAAAGCTTTCAAAAGAAGAATTTACGCATTATTTTCAAACACCACTAAGAGGAGAAATGGCGTAGTTTGTAAATAAATCGTTAATTTTGTGTTTGTAACTGCTTGAAATACTATAGAAAAGAGTTAAAAAAGGTGTGGTTAATAGAAATCCTATAGATTTTTTTTAATGTACCAACATTTTTTTGTTACTTGCCACTCTGTAAAATTAAAAGCGTAATAAGTACAAGTAAAGAATCACTTATTTATAAAAAATTAAGTTTTTCATGGTAAAATTTGTATTTTTAACCCGTTAACTATTTAAAATTAATTATAACAAAATGAAAAAAGTAGTAAATATCCTAACTATTACAGGATTTATGTTTTTAGGAGCTATTCAATCAACTTATGCTCAAGAAGCTGAGAAAACTTTTCACCAAGAGTTAAAGCAACGTTTTATTGAAGGAGACCCTAAGTTTATGGGAATTGTATTGGTAGCCTTAATATTAGGTTTAGCTATTGCAATTGAAAGAATTATTTATTTAAACATGGCTACAACTAATACTAAAAAATTAGTAGCTAGCGTTGACGAAGCATTAAGTTCAGGTGGTGTAGAAGCTGCTAAAGAAGTTTGTAGAAATACAAAAGGTCCTGTTGCCTCTATCTTTTACCAAGGTTTAGAAAGAGCTGATGAAGGATTAGATGCTGCTGAAAAAGCTGTAGTAGGATACGGTGGAGTACAAATGGGATTATTAGAGAAAAACGTTTCTTGGTTATCTTTATTTATCGCATTAGCACCAATGTTAGGGTTCATGGGTACTGTAATTGGTATGATTGATGCATTCGATAGAATTGCTGTAGCAAACGATATCTCTCCAGCAGTAGTAGCAGGTGGTATTAAAATTGCATTATTAACAACAGTATTTGGTCTTATCGTAGCGATTATTTTACAAATTTTCTATAACTACATTATTTCGAAGATTGATAGTATCGTTAACAATATGGAAGACGCATCTATCTCTTTAATCGATTTATTAGCTAAGTATAAAAAATAATCAATCAATATGAATAGTAAAATATTAACATTACTAGTAGCTGCAATTTCACTAATCGGTGCTGCATTGTTCTTAAATGTAGCAAGAATAGATAAAGAAGATGTAGAAGCAGTATCAAGTGCTGTTTCTCCTTTAGTAACTTATTCTTACTGGTTATTGATTGGAGTGGTAGTAACAGCAGTTGCAGCCTCAATGTGGGGGATGTTTAAAAACCCTGCAGCATTAAAAAAGGTATTATTAGGTGTTTTAGCATTAGCAGTTCTTTTTGCTGTATCTTATTTCTTGTCTTCAGATGCACAAGTAATTGGAGCAGATGGAGGAGAATTAGCAGCTCAAGGAAGTACATCTAAATGGGTAGGAACAGGAATTACATACAGCATTATCCTAGGAGGAATAGCTGGAGCATTCTTTGTTTGGGATTTATTAAAAGGAATCGTTAAATCGTAAGTTAATATGGCAAGAAGAGAAAACCCAGAAATTAATGCAGGTTCGATGGCAGATATTGCCTTCTTGCTACTTATCTTTTTCCTTGTAACAACTACAATGGATGTTGATTCAGGTATCCCTAAAAAGTTAGCTGAAAAAACTGATGTAAAGCCACCAATTATTAAAGAAAAAAATATTTTTCAAGTTAGCATCAACCGAAATAATCAACTTTTAGTTGAAGATCAGGCGATGGAGTTGAAAGACTTAAAAGATGCTGCTATTAAATTTATTGATAATGGTGGTGGTATTGGTAACCCAATGCCAGGAATGGAAGTAGGAACTACTTGTAATTACTGTAAAGGTGATAAAGATCCTGAATCATCAGATCATCCAACTAAAGCAGTAATCTCTGTTGAGAGTGATAGAGGTACTGAGTATGGTACGTATGTAGCTGTACAAAATGAGTTGTTAAGAGCTTATACTGAATTACGTAACAGATTATGCCAAGAAAAATATGGTATGAGCTTTACTGAGTTAGAACAAGCTTTTAAAGACAGTGCAAGAAAAGATGAGTCATTAAGAAAGAAAGTTGAAGATATCAAGGCGAGTTACCCTCAAATTATTTCTGATACAGACCCAACAAATGTTCAATAATAGTAAAACAATAGAGTATGTCTAAATTTAAAAAGAAGAAAAAAGGATTGCCAGCAGTATCTACGGCATCTTTACCAGATATTGTTTTTATGTTATTATTCTTCTTCATGGTAACTACTACCATGAGAGAAACAGATTTACAAATTGATTCACCTCGTTTACCAAGTGCAAGTGAAGTAAAAAAGCTTGAGCGTAAAAGTTTAGTGAGTACAATTTATGTTGGTAAAGCTAAAGACCCAAAGTATGGTACAGGATATAACAGAATACAATTAAACGACAAAATAGCTACTCCAGATGAAGTACCTTCGTTTATATATCTTGAAAGAGATAATGTTTCTGAAGCAGAAGTACCTTTTATGACAACTTCTATAAAAGCAGATAGAGAATCGAGTGTAGGTACATTAGCCGATATTCGTGAAAAGTTAAGAGATGTTAACGCTCTTAAATTAAGTTTATCTACGCATAAAGGAGATGTTATTAAGAAGTAATTACTTTTAAATAAAATAAAAAGAGCAATCATTAGATTGCTCTTTTTTTATACAAAAAAGGTATATTTATCGTTAGATAATTATCTATGAAGTACATTTTAAGTTTTTTTGTTTTTTTTCTGTCTTTAAATATTTTTAGTCAGAAAGATTCTTTACAGTTGGGTGACAAATATTGGGAAGATCAACTGTATATTGATATTACATACAACTTATTACAAGATCAACCCGAAGAACTTGGCAGAACGGGGTTCTCATACGGGTTGGCGTTAGGTTATATGAAAGACATTCCTTTAAATAGAAAAGGCAAAACAGCTATTGCCATTGGATTAGGGTATAACTATGATTCATTCAGTCATGAATTAAAAGTATTAGATGGAAATGTAAAAGAGTATGAAACTGACCCTGATATTACATCTAATAAAATAAAGCTACACAATTTAGAGGTACCTATCCAATTTAGATGGCGATCTTCAGATGCAAATACATACTCATTTTGGCGTTTTTACTTAGGTTTTAAAGTCTCTTATAATATAAGTAATAGCTTTAGATATGATTCTCCAACAGGTCAGGTTAGTTTTTCAAATGCTGAGAAATATAACAAATGGCAAACAGGTTTAACTTTATCTGCAGGTTACGGTACATTTAATTTTCACGTATATTACGGTTTATCACCAATGTTTAAAGATGTTAGCTTGAATGGAAAGCCAATAAATAGTAAAATAGTTAAACTTGGTTTAAGTTTTTATCTTCTATAACACATAATAAGCCATAAAAGGAGCTATTAAGCCAATAAAAAAACCAAGATACACTTCTCTAACAGTATGAGCTTTTAAATGTAATCTAGAGCTTGCCAGAAGACCAGACAAGAAAATAAACGATATAATTATAGGGAGTACATAAACAGCTTGTATTTGTTGAAACAATAAGAAATATCCAACAGCAACACCCATGGATAATAAATGAAGGCTTCCTTTAATTTTAAAAGGAAATAGCAAGTAAATAAAGCCTAAACCAAATACAGTTCCGTAAAACAGGTAGCTAATGTCTTTTACAATACCCATGCTAGCAAACATTTTTCCTAAAATCAAAAATAAAGTCATCATAAAGAAAATAGGGAACTTTCGTTCGTTGATGCTGTGTACTCGAAAAGACTTTATATAGCCAATAGACTTTAAGAAAACAAGTAGAAGCATTGGTATAAGATATGTAGCAATAAAAACTATTGCTAATATTGTGTATTGCTGCTGTTTGTTTAAAGTTATTGGTGAAAGTAGGAAGTACAGAATAATCCCAATAGTAGGCATTACAATAGGATGAAGAATAGTTGATATGAATTTATGCCAACGCATTAAATCTCTTTACGTAATCTTGCGACAGGAATGTCTAATTGTTCACGGTATTTTGCAACAGTCCTTCTTGCAATAGGATACCCCTTTTCTTTTAAAATTTTAGATAATTTTTCGTCAGTAAGAGGTTTTCGTTTGTCTTCCTCTTTAATTACAGTTTCTAATATTTTCTTAATTTCTCTAGTTGATACATCTTCTCCTTGGTCGTTTTTCATCGATTCAGAAAAGAATTCCTTAATCAATTTTGTACCATAAGGTGTAGAAACATATTTGCTACTAGCAACACGAGAAACTGTTGATACATCCATGCTAATTTCATCGGCAATATCTTTTAAGATCATAGGCTTAAGCTTACGCTCATCTCCTGTTAAAAAATATTCTTCCTGACGATGCATAATCGCATTCATGGTTACTAAAAGTGTCTGTTGACGTTGTTTTATAGCATCAATAAACCATTTTGCAGCATCTAACTTTTGCTTTATAAAGAGTACAGCATCTTTTTGAGATTTAGTTTTCTCTTTAGAGTCTTGATACCCTTTTAGCATGTTATTATATTCTCTAGAAACATGTAATTCTGGAGCATTACGAGCATTTAAAGTTAAATCTAAGTTGCCATCAATAATTTTTATTGAAAAATCAGGAACTATTTGCTCTGCAATTTTATTATTTCCAGCGTATGAACTTCCTGGTTTTGGGTTTAGTTTGCTTATTTCGCTAATAACATCTTTTAATTGTTCTTCAGAAATACTGAATTTTTCTAAAAGTTTCTTGTAGTGTTTTTTAACAAAATGATCAAAAGCTTCTTCTAAAACTCTTATAGCTAATGCTCTACTTTCATTCTCAGATTTAGCTTTTAATTGAATAATTAAACATTCTTTCAAGTTTAAAGCACCAACACCAGTAGGATCTAACTTTTGAACAACATTTACCAAAACATCTTGTACTTTTTCTTCAGTAGTAAAAACATTTTGAGTAAAGGCTAGGTCATCAACTAAATCAATAATATCTCTACGAATATATCCGCTATCATCTATACTACCCACTAAAAATTCAGCAATAGCACGTTCTTCTTCATCGATTCTAAAAGTGTTTAATTGATTTTTTAATGATTGATGAAAGCTAGTACCTGCTGCATAAGGAATTTGTTTATCATCATCGTCTGAAGAATAGTTGTTGGTTTGTGTTTTATAACTAGGATATTCATCATCGCTTAAATACTCATCAATGTTTATATCTTCAGCATCTATTTTTTCATTACCCGAATCGTCATAATCAACATCATTGGCTAAACTATCCTCAAAATTTTCGGGCTCGTCTTTACCAGTATCTAATGCGGGGTTTTCTTCAATTTCTTGTTTCAAACGTTCTTCAAAAGCTTGCGTAGGCAACTGAATTAACTTCATCAACTGTATTTGTTGTGGAGATAATTTTTGAAGTAATTTTTGATGTAAACTTTGTTTTAGCATATATACAAAGATATGAAATAGGACAAAAAAAATCGTCATTCGTAAAGGAATGACGATTGATATTTATAAGTTTTATGATTTTTTTAAAACTCAGCGTTTTGTGGTGTTCTTGGAAAAGGGATAACATCACGAATATTGCTCATTCCTGTTGCAAATAAAACTAAACGTTCAAAACCTAAACCAAAACCAGAATGTACTGCGGTACCAAACTTACGAGTATCTAAATACCACCATAACTCTTCTTCAGGAATATTTAGTTCAGCCATTTTTTCTTTTAAAACATCTAAACGTTCTTCTCTTTCTGAACCTCCTACCATTTCACCAATTCCAGGGAATAAAACATCCATGGCACGAACTGTTTTACCATCTTCATTCAAACGCATGTAAAACGCTTTTATATTTGCTGGATAATCAAATAAAATTACAGGACACTTAAAGTGCTTTTCTACTAAATAGCGTTCGTGTTCAGATTGTAAATCAACCCCCCATTCGTTAACAGGGAATTGAAATTTTTTCTTTTTGTTAGGCTTAGAGTTTCTTAAAATGTCAATAGCTTCTGTATAGCTTACACGCTTAAAGTTGTTGTCTACAACAAATCGTAATTTTTCAATTAAGCCCATTTCACTACGTTGTGCTTGAGGCTTTGTTTTTTCCTCTTGTGCTAAACGATTATCTAAGAAAGCTAAATCATCTTTACAGTTATCTAGCACATATTGTAATACGTACTTAATAAAGTCTTCAGATAAATCCATATTAGCATCTAAATCATTAAACGCTACTTCTGGCTCAATCATCCAGAATTCTGCTAAGTGACGTGTTGTATTTGAGTTCTCAGCTCTAAAAGTAGGCCCGAAAGTATATATTTTACCTAATGCCATCGCATAGGTTTCACCTTCTAATTGACCAGAAACAGTTAAGTTAGTTTCTTTTCCAAAGAAATCTTTAGAGTAGTCTATTTCACCTTCTTCGTTTACAGGAGCTTTGTTTGCTTCAAATTGAGTTACTTTAAACATTTCACCAGCACCTTCAGCATCAGAACCAGTAATAATAGGAGTATTTACATAGTAAAATCCGTTTTGTTGGAAGTACTGATGTACTGCAAATGATAATGCAGAACGTAAGCGCATTACAGCACTAAAAGTGTTAGTTCTTACACGTAAATGTGCATTTTCACGTAAAAACTCTAAACTATGTTTTTTAGGCTGAATTGGATATTCATCAGGATTTGAATCTCCTAAAATCTCTAAATTGTTTACTTGAACTTCTACTGTTTGCCCTTTACCTTGGCTTTCTACCAAAGTACCTTGTATACTAACTGCAGCTCCAGTATTTATTCTTTTTAATAAAGTTTCGTCGGTATTTTCAAAATCTACAACACACTGAATATTATTTATAGTAGAACCATCATTTAGAGCAATAAAACGATTGCTTCTAAAAGTTCTTACCCATCCTTTTACGTGTACTTCTTGTAAAAATTTGTCAGATTGTAATAAATCTTTAACGCTACTTCTTTTCATGTCTTTATATCTTCAATAAAATCAAGCAAAGATACTTTTTTGCTGTTAATTAGCAATAAAGAGACACAAGAATAAAGAGTTAACTTTTACTCACTAAATTTAATAGAAAAGCAAGCATTTGTAAACTAAGTATAATTCTCCTAATACTAGTCTTATTTATCTTCTTTTGGAGGTAATATTTTGAATTTAGTTTCCTTTAAAACTTTTTTGTTTGCTATCTTTTTCTCGAAAGAAAGTAGGAGAGAAGGTAACAATAGTAAGTTTGAAACCATGGCTAACAATAATGTAATAGAAACTAAACCTCCCAATGCAATAGTACCACCAAAGCTAGAAACTGTAAAGACTAAAAAGCCAAAGAAAAGGACTATTGAAGTATAGAACATACTAACTCCTGTTTCTCTTAAAGCTGAGTATACAGCGGGTTTTATTTTCCAGTTATTTGCTAGCAATTCTTGTCTATATTTTGCTAAGAAGTGAATAGTGTCGTCTACCGAAATACCAAAGGCTATACTAAACACCAAAATAGTTGAAGGTTTTATAGGGATATCAAAGAATCCCATTAACCCACCTGTAATTAGTAGTGGAAGCATATTAGGTATTAGTGAGATTAATATCATTTGTGGCGAACGGAACATCCATGCCATAAATATTGAGATTAATATAATCGCTAACGATAGAGATATAACCAAGTTTTTAATTAAATAGTTAGTTCCTTTTAAAAATACTAATGCTTTACCTGTTAATGAAACGTCAAATTTTTCACCTGGAAATTGCTTGTTAATTACAGCCTGTAATCGATCCTGGATAATGTCCATTTTATCGGTACCAATATCCTTCATAAACGTAGTTATGCGAGCGTAACGTCCTGTGCTATCTACAAAGTTCTTCAGCATACCAGAGTTACTATCAGAGTTTTTAGTATATGAGAAAATATAACTCTTCTCTTGACTTGTTGGTAATTGATAATATTTAGGGTTTCCGTTATAGTAAGCTTGCTTAGAGTATTTTACAAGATTTGTAACAGATATAGGTTTTGATAATTCAGGAAAAGTTTCAATAGTTTCATTAAGCTTTTCCATCTTTTTTAATGTAGAAAGCTTCATAACACCTTTTTCTCTCTTAGTGTCAATTAAAATTTCTAAAGGCATAATTCCTCCAAATTCATATTCAAAGAACTTAATATCTTTATAAAACTGTTTTCCTTTAGGCATATCTTCAATCAAGCTTCCTGATACACGAATCATGTATAAGCCAATCATACTAAAAATGATTATTGAAACTGTAGTAATATAAATAGCAATTCGTTGTTTTTTTACCATACGTTCCATCCAAGAAACAACATTACCCATCCATTTTTTTTCTAGGTGGTTTAAATGCTTTTTTTCCGGTAGTGGCATAAAACTGTATATAATCGGAATGATTAATAATGCTAGAATAAAAATACTAATGATATTTACAGATGCTAAAACACCAAACTCACGCATTAGCCTGCTTTTAACAAATATAAAAGTTGCAAAACCTGAAGCAGTAGTAATGTTGGTCATTAATGTAGCATTTCCAACTTTAGAAATTACACGTTGTAATGATTTTGCTTGATTTCCGTGTTTTTTTACTTCTTGTTGATACTTGTTTATTAAGAAAACCGCATTCGGTACACCAATTACGATAATTAAAGGCGGAATTAACGCTGATAGTACGGTAATTTCATAACGGAATAATCCCATGAAACCAAAAGCCCAAGTTACTCCAATACTTACTACGAGTAGCGTAATAAATGTAGCTCTAAACGAACGGAAAAAGAAGAAAAAGATAATAGCTGTTATTAATAATGCACCAATAACAAAAATTCCCATTTCATCAGTAATGTTCTGAGAATTTAGAGTTCTTATGTAAGGCATACCAGAAACACGAACATCTATTTTATTGTCTTTTTCAAAAGATTTTATAGTTGGTATTAAAACATCAAAAACAAAATCTTTACGAATAGGAGTGTTTACAATATCCTTATTTAAATAAATGGCTGTTTGTAAAGTACCTTTATCATTGTATAATAAGTTGTTATAAAAAGGAAGTTTCTCAAAAAGTTGCTTCTTTATGTTTTTAATTTCTTCATCAGTAGATGGAGCTTCTTCAAACAGTGGCTCAACGACAAATTTTCTTTTTTTTCTATCGGCCTTTAATTGCTGAACATCAGCAACAGAAACAGTAAAATCTACTTGTGGTAAGCTGTCTAAGTCTTTAACAAGTTTATTCCATGCATTAAATTTAGCAGGTGTAAATATTGTAGAATCTTTTACACCTAAAATGATGAGATTACCTTCTTCTCCAAAAATATCTAAGAATTTGTTGTATTCAATGTTTACCTCATGATCGGTAGGAAGTAAGTTGGCTTCTGTATAGGAGAAGCGCATATATTTCATCTGAGTGACTAAAAGTCCTGTAATTATAGCAATAGTAATTAAAACTAAGTAACGATTTCGCAATAAGAACCCTGCGATTTTAGTCCAAAAAGTCATCCAAAAAAAATTTCAGCAAAGTTATGCTAAATGAATGAATTAAACGAAAAAAAGAGCGTCATATGACGCTCTTTTTTAACTATTTCTTAAAAGAAATTATACAGTCATAATTTCTTTTTCTTTAACAGCATACTTTTCGTCGATTATTTTCACATAATCATCAGTTAATTTCTGAACTTCAGCTTCAGAATTTTTCTTCATATCGTCAGATATATCAACTTTTTTAATTTCGTTGTTAGCATCTTTACGAGCATTACGAATTCCAACTTTTGCATGTTCAGCTTCTGCTTTTGCTTGTTTAGCTAAGCCTTTACGACGCTCTTCAGTTAACGGTGGCACATTAATTATAATGTTTTCTCCATTATTCATAGGGTTGAAACCGATATTTGCAAGCATAATAGCTTTTTCGATCTCTTGTAACATATTCTTTTCCCATGGTTGAACAGATATAGTTCTAGCATCAGGAGTATTTACGTTTGCTACTTGCGATAATGGTGTTTGAGAGCCATAATAATCTACCATAATTGTGCTTAGCATAGCAGGAGTTGCTCTACCAGCTCTAATTCCTACTAACTCTTTTTCTAAGTGGCTAATAGCTTTGTCCATTGCCTCTTTAGTCGAATCTAAAATAAAATCAATCTCTTCGTTCATTTTGTTCGTATTTAAAAACCTCAAATAGGTTGAGGGTAACTTTTCGGTTTATTCGTTATCAACTATTGTTCCAATGTTTTCTCCAGAAACAAGCTTTAAAAGATTTCCTTGCTTGTTCATATCAAAAACAATAATTGGTAATTTGTTTTCTTCACTTAATGTAAAAGCTGTCATGTCCATTACTTTCAGACCTTTTTCAATAACGTCTTTAAATGTAATGTTTTCGTATTTAACAGCATCTTTATCTTTTTCTGGATCGGCTGTATAAATACCATCAACACGTGTACCTTTTAAAATAGCATCAGCGTTAATTTCAATAGCTCTTAAAACAGCTGCTGTATCGGTTGTAAAATACGGATTTCCTGTTCCTCCACCAAAAATTACTACACGTCCTTTTTCTAAGTGACGATTAGCTCGACGTTTTATATAAGGTTCTGCAATTTCTTTAATTTCAATAGCAGTTTGTAAACGTGTGTGAATTCCTTGATCTTCTAAGGCACTTTGTAAAGCCAATCCATTAATACAAGTAGCTAACATTCCCATATGGTCACCCTGTACACGGTCCATACCTTGACTAGCACCAGCAACTCCTCTAAAAATATTTCCACCACCAATAACAATGGCTACTTCTACTCCTTTATCTATAACTTGTTTTATCTCTTGGGCATACTCTTTAAGTCTGTTTGGGTCAATACCATATTGACGTTCACCCATCAGTGCCTCACCACTTAATTTTAAAAGAATTCTTTTGTATTGCATTTGTTTTGTTGAAAGTTGTGCAAAGCTACATATTTTTTTTATTCTAATTTTAAGACATAAAAAAAAACCATCCAAAAATTGGATGGTTTAATATAAAATTGTTGTTGAGAATTATCCTAAAGTAACTCTTACGAAGTTTTTAACTTCAACGTCACCGTAAGTAGAAACATATTCTGCAACAGTTTTCTTTTCGTCTTTAATAAACTTTTGATCTAATAAACATTGTTCTTGATCTAAAGTTGTATTGTCAGAGATAAATCTTTCCATTTTACCTGGTAAGATTTTGTCCCAGATTTGTTCTGGTTTACCTTCAGCTTTTAATTGCTCTTTAGCTTCTTCTTCAGCTTTCGCTAAAGCTTCATCAGTTAATTGTAAACGAGAAACAAATTGAGGAACGTTCTTTAAAGTTTTACCTAAACGTACTAATTCTTCGTTGTCCTTTTTAATCGCAGCAATTCTAGCTTCAGTTTCAGAAGCTACATAAGCAGGATCAAAATCTTTGTAAGATAAAGAAGTTGCTCCCATTGAAGCAGCTTGCATAGCTAAGTCTTTAGTTAACTCAGCAGCGTTATCTACAACAGCAGTTAAACCTACCATTGCAGCAATTTTTCCAACGTGAGTGTAAGCTCCTACGTATGGTGCTTCAATTCTTTCGAAAGCAGTGATATCGATTTTTTCACCGATAACTCCTGTTTGCTCGATTAATTTTTCAGCAACAGTTACACCACCAAAATCAGCAGCTAAAAACTCCTCTTTTGTTTTGTGGTTAAAAGCGATGTCAACAAATTCTTGCGCTAAAGCTTTGAATGAATCGTTTTTAGCTACGAAATCTGTTTCACATGCTAATACGATAGCAACACCATATGTGTTGTCATCGCTAATTTTAGTGATTGCTACACCTTCAGTAGACTCACGATCCGCTCTTTTAGCAGCAATCTTTTGTCCTTTTTTACGTAAAATTTCAATAGCTTTATCAAAATCACCTTCAGCTTCTACTAATGCTTTTTTACAATCCATCATACCAGCTCCGGTAGTTTCTCTTAATTTCTTTACGTCTGCAGCGCTAATTTTTACTGACATTTCTATCGTTATTTTTTAGTTGTAAATATATTGTTGTACAAAGTTGTAAAAATTTAAAGGTTTCAATGTAATGAAACCTTTAAATTAAAAATTATTTTGCTTCTTCTTTTGCTGGAGCGTCGGCTGCTTTTTCAGCTTTAGCTTTTTCTTTGTCAGCTTTTCTTTCAGTTAAGCCTTCAGCAATTGCATCAGTTACATACGATAATACTTTATCGATAGATTTAGAAGCATCATCATTTGCAGGAATTACAAAATCGATTGGTCTTGGATCAGAGTTTGTATCAACCATTGCAAAGATTGGAATGTTTAATTTTTGTGCTTCAGCAACAGCAATGTGTTCTTTCTTTACATCAATTACAAATAAAGCTCCTGGTAAACGAGTCATATCAGAAATTGAACCTAAGTTCTTTTCTAATTTTTCACGTTGACGAGTAATTTGTAATTTTTCTCTTTTAGATAATGCATCAAAAGAACCATCAGTCTTCATTCTATCAATAGCAGTCATTTTCTTAACGGCTTTACGAATAGTAACGAAGTTTGTTAACATACCACCTGGCCAACGCTCAGTAATGTAAGGCATGTTTACAGCTTTAGCTTTTTCAGCAACGATATCTTTAGCTTGCTTTTTAGTTGCAACGAATAAGATTTTACGTCCTGAGTTAGCTATTTTTTGTAACGCAGCAGATGCCTCGTCAATTTTAGCTGAAGTTTTGTACAAATCGATGATGTGAACACCATTACGCTCTGTATAAATGTATGGAGCCATGTTAGGATTCCACTTTCTAGTTAAGTGTCCAAAGTGAACACCACTTTCTAATAATTCTTGAATGTTTGCCATTTTAATAAATGTGTTTACGTTCTGTTTTCGCAATATTTCAGTAGTTATTAAGTCTGAAATATTTAGATACTAAACTGTTAAAAATTGATTTATAAATAACAGTCTCGAAACATTTAAATACTGAAACAAGTTCAGTAAAACATTAACGTTTAGAGAACTGGAATTTCTTACGTGCTTTCTTCTGACCGAATTTCTTACGTTCAACCATTCTTGGATCACGAGTTAATAATCCTTCTGGTTTTAATACAGCTTTGTTTTCTTCGTTAATTGATACTAATGCTCTAGTAATCGCTAAACGAATAGCTTCAGCTTGACCAGTAACACCACCACCATATACGTTTACTTTAATGTCGTAAGCCTCTAAGTTTTCAGTTAACATTAAAGGTTGTTGAACTTTGTATTGTAAAGTTGGAGTAGTGAAATAGTTTTTAAACTCTCTTTTGTTGATAGTGATGTTTCCACTTCCTTGAGAAACATAAACACGAGCAACAGCTGTTTTTCTTCTACCTATTTTGTGTACAGTTTCCATAATTATTTAAGATCGTTAAGGTTAATAGTTTTAGGTTTTTGAGCTTCTTGACCATGCTCTGTACCTGCGTAAACATATAAATTTTTGAATAACGCGCTACCTAAACGGTTTTTAGGTAACATACCTTTTACTGCCTTTTCGATTAATCTTGTAGGATCTTTTTCGAACATTTCTGTAGCAGTTAATGATCTTTGTCCTCCTGGGTAACCTGTGTGACGGATGTAAGACTTATCTGTCCACTTTTTACCAGTTAGGTTGATTTTTTCAGCGTTGATAATAACAACGTTGTCTCCACAATCTACGTGAGGAGTATAATTTGGCTTGTACTTACCTCTAATAAGTTTTGCAACTTTAGAAGCTAGACGACCCAATGTTTGCCCGTCCGCATCAACTAAAACCCACTCTTTGTTTACGGTAGCTTTATTAGCTGATACTGTTTTGTAACTTAATGTGTTCATAATTACACGATTAGTTTTTGTTTATTAATAATTTAATTTTATCCTTTAAAAAGGTCTGCAAATGTACGATTAATTATTTGATTGACAAATAGCGTGTTAGTTTAATTTTTTTACTATTTATTTTAGCTAAGCAAAACGTATAAAAAAAGCGTGCACATGGCACGCTTTTTAATCTATATGTTTAAAAACTATTCTACTTTTTGATCTAATAAATCAAAGAATTGATTTAGTCTTGGTAAAATAATGATTTTTGTACGTCTGTTTTTAGCTTTGTTAGCAGGACTGTTGTTTTCTACTAAAGGAACATAGCTACTTCTACCAGCTGCGATTAACCTTTCAGGAGCTACATTATATTTTCCTTGTAACTCACGAACAATAGCAGTAGAACGTAAAACACTTAAGCCCCAGTTATCTTTCAATGCTGATCCAGCTGAAACAGGAGTGTTGTCTGTATGTCCTTCAACCATTACATCCATTTGAGGTTGTCCGTTAACTACAGTTGCAACTTTTTCTAACACCTTAGAAGCTTTGTCGTTAATAGTGTAACTTCCGCTTTTAAATAATAACTTGTCAGAGATTGAAATAAATACTACTGTTTTTTCAACATTAACTTCGATGTCTTCATCATCAATACCGTCTTGTAATTCTCTTTTTAAGTGGAATGCAACTACTAAGTTTAAAGAATCTTTCTTAGAAGCAGCTTCTCTAATTTTGTTGATGTACTTATCTTTTTTACTTAATTGAGCTAGTGTTTCCTTAATGTTATCATTAGCACCTTGAGTTAATACAGTTAAATTCTCAACTTGTTGTAACGTATTTTCTTTATCTTTCTTTAATTCTGTTACTCTAGACTCTAAAGAAAATGCTTTGTCTTCACAATTTTCTTTTTCAACTAAACATTTTGTTAAGTTAGCTTTTACAGCTAATAACTCTTCTTTCGTTTGTTCATGTTTAGCTTTAATAGCTTCTAACTCTTTTGTTGAAGCACATGATGCTAGTAAAATTGAAGCAGTAAGGAATAAAAATATTTTTCTCATTTTATTCTGATTTTTTTTAGATGTATTTATTAATAGTTAAGCAAATTTATAAAAATGAAGACACAAAAAAGAGAATTAACAATCTTTTATGAAGTGTGAAAGCATTATTTTTGTGACTAAATTTTTAAAGATGATTAAAAGGATAACGCTTTTATTAGTTTTATTATTGTTAGTAATAGCTTGTAAAGAAGAAAAAAAACAAAATATAACGAAGCTTCAAGGAGCTGTTTTTGGAACGACTTACCATATTACTTATGTGAGTAGTGAAGACTATCAAAAAACCATTGATAGTCTGTTTGTTTTGGTAAATAAATCATTGTCAACGTATATGCCTACTTCTGATATCTCAAAAATTAATCAAGGAGATACTACAATAGTTGTTGATGATATGTTTGTTGAAGTGTTTGAAAAAGCTAAAAAAATTTATAAAGAAACTGATGGGTATTTTGATCCAACTATAGGAAGATTGATTGATGCATATGGATTTGGGTCAGGTAAGGAAAAAAAGAATCTAACTACTGAGGAAATTTCAGCCTTAATGGAACATGTGGGGTTTGATAAAGTTTCTTTAAAGGATAGAAAAGTTCATAGAGAAAGCTCAGATATAGAGTTTAATGTAAATGCTTTCGCTAAAGGTTATGGTGTTGATGTGGTAGGTAGATTTTTAGAATCGAAAAATGTTCATGATTATTTAGTAGAAATAGGAGGTGAGATTAGAGCTAGAGGTACAAAAGATGGAAAATTATGGAAAGTGGCTATTGAAAAACCAAATGTTGACGGAACACGCTCTATTCAAAAAGTAATTGAATTGGATAACGAGTCAATGGCAACTTCTGGAAATTATAGAAAATACAAGGTAAATGCTGAAGGAAAAAAAATAGTACATACGGTAAATGCAAAGACAGGATTGGCAGAGGAAAGTAACTTATTAAGCGTGTCAGTTCGTTTAAAAGGAGATTGCGCTGATGTAGATGCTTATGCTACTGCTTTTTTAGCAATGGGCCTAGAGAAAACAAAAGTATTTTTAGAAGAACACCCAGAGTTAAAGGTGGTGTTACTATATCATAATGAAGCAAATGAGTTAGCAGAGTATACTAATTAATTTTTATAGCATACAGGCAAAATTTCGCCTTTCATTAAAGCAAATCGTTCTAGTTTTTCTGGGGCGATTTTTTTTGTATAGTCTATTTCATCAACTGTAAAACCTATAGAACGTAGTTTGTTAAAGTAATCACGACCGTATACGCGAACATGGTCATACTGGCCAAATATTTTTGCACGCTCTTTGGGGTCTGTAATCGAATTGTCTTCAAAAGTAACTTCTCTAGATAAATCTTGAGGAATTTGAAAAATACCAAACCCACCAGTTTTCATTACACGATACAATTCTTGCATTGCTTTCGTGTCGTCAGAAATATGTTCTAATACATGATTACAAAATACTACATCAAAAGAATTGTTTTCAAAAGGAAGGTCACAAATATCTGCTTTTACATCAGCAATAGGTGATTCTAAGTCAGAAGTAGTGTACTCTAGGTTCGATTGTTTTCTAAAAAGATCTAAAAAACATTGCTCTGGAGCAATATGTAATACTTTTAGTTTTTTCTCAGAAGAGAAAAAGTTGCTTTCTTGTTGCAAGAACAACCACATTAAACGATGTCTTTCAAGCGACAATGTAGAAGGGGAAAGTGCGTTCGGACGTTGTTTTCCATATCCATAAGGTAAAAGTTTACGAAACGATTTTCCATCGATAGGATCCGTAAAATTATCTCCTTTTAACCACCAAGCTATAATTGGGCGTGCCCAATAGCTAGCTTTGATTAATATTGGTCTTGGAATTGTATTTAGTATTACTTTAAATAAAGACACAAATTATAAGACTAATGGTTGTTGTCTGAATTCGTCTTCCTCATTACTTTCAATACCTAACGCATCGTATATATACTTAAAGGTAGATAATAACTCAGGTTTACCATCAATAATAGCTACATCGTGCTCAAAGTGGGCAGAAGGTTTATTGTCTAAAGTAGTGATGGTCCATCCGTCACTGTGTTGGCGAATTTTTTGTGTTCCTAAGTTTGTCATAGGCTCAATGGCAACTACCATACCTTCAATAAATTTTTTACCTCGTCCTCTGCGTCCATAGTTAGGCATTTCAGGATCTTCGTGCATTTTACGTCCTAATCCGTGACCTACTAATTCACGAACAACACCATAGCCATGCTTTTCAGTGAAGTTTTGAATAGCAAATCCTACATCTCCAACACGATTTCCTACTTTAAATTCACGAATACCTACATATAAACTCTCTTTAGTAACGTCAAGTAGTTTTTGAGTTTCAGGAGCAATTTCACCTACAGCAAACGTATAGGCATGATCTCCATAAAAATCATTTTTTATAGCACCACAATCAATAGAAATGATATCACCTTCTTGTAAAGGTGTGTTATTTGGAATTCCGTGAACTACTTGTGAGTTTGGACTCATGCAAAGAGTGTTAGGGAAATCATACAAGCCTAAAAAACCAGGAATGGCACCTTGCTCACGAATAAAGTCTTCGGCAAGTTTATCAAGATACAATGTAGTAACCCCGGGTTTTACTTCTTTGGCAAGCATACCTAAAGTTTTTGATACTACTAAAGCACTTTCGCGCATTAATTCAATTTCTTCTCTAGTTTTTGGTTTAATCATGGTAAAAATATTGAGGCGCAAATTTACAGTTATTTTTGATATGGATGTTTGTATTCTTGACCAGATAGTATTTTTAAGAAATCTTCTTCAACTGAGCTATCTTCAATAGCATGTTCTACAAAACGACCAATTTCTTTTCCATCTTTATAAAATATAAAGGTTGGAACTCTAATTACATTAAAGCCTTCTTCTAGTCCGTTAGCTTTTTTCTGACGGTTTACAGTAACCAATTCAAGGTTCTTATAGTCGAATTCTGCTTCGTCTAAAATTTTATAAAAATTAGGGATTTCTCTTTTACTATCTCCACACCAAGTTCCCATAAACCCTTTTATTTTTATGTCTTTTAAGTATGGTTTTAGTTTTTCTACGGTACCCTTGTCTGTTTCGTAATATGAATAAAAATCGTTGAACCAATCACTCCCATATGGTTCTTGCTGAAAGTCTTTTTTAGTAGCGATACCAACTAAATTTCCGTTTTCGTTTTTGGTTGCTAGGTTTTTAGGAGTAGACGCACAAGAAACAATAAGTAAGGCTACAAAAAGGTATACGATTTTTTTCATAAGATTAATTTTTAAATAAGCGAATGTTGTGTCATTTCTTCAGGTTGCTCAACACCCATTAGTTTTAAAATAGTTGGAGCAACATCGCCTAAAATACCACTTTTTATTGATTTTAATTCTTTATCGATTAAAATCATAGGGACTGGGTTGGTAGTATGAGCTGTATGTGGTGTTCCGTCTGGGTTAATCATTGTTTCACAGTTTCCGTGATCTGCAATTAAAATAGTAGTATAGTCGTTATCTAGTGCTGTGGTAATTACATCTTTTACACAATCATCAACCGCTTCACAGGCTTTAACAGCAGCTTCAAAAACTCCTGTATGTCCTACCATATCACCATTTGCAAAGTTTAAACACACAAAATCAACATCACCGCTTTGTAGTTCAGGAACAATAGCATCTCGAATCTCATAAGCACTCATCTCAGGTTTTAAATCATAAGTAGCTACTTTTGGTGACGGACACAATAAACGTTTTTCTCCTTTAAACTCTTCTTCTCTTCCACCAGAAAAAAAGAAAGTTACATGTGGATATTTTTCTGTTTCAGCAATTCTAATTTGACTTTTTCCTGCTGATTCTAATACTTCACCCAAGGTGTTTTCAATGTTTTTTCCGTCGTAAATAACATGAATATTGTTAAATGTGTCATCATAATTTGTCATAGTAACAAAATACAATGGTAATTTCTTCATGTTGAACTCAGGAAAATCTTTTTGACTCAAAGCTTCTGTTAATTGACGTCCTCTATCGGTTCTAAAATTGAAGAAAATAACAACGTCGTCTTCTTTAATTGTAGTTTTTGGTTGGTTGTTTTCATCAACCATAATTATAGGCTTGATGAACTCATCGGTAACGTCTGTATCATAACTTTGTTGAATGCTAGTTGAAGCATCCGAAGAAAAAGAGCCTTCTCCATTCACTAAAGCATCATAAGCAAGCTGTACACGTTCCCAACGATTATCACGATCCATAGCATAGTAACGACCAGTGATTGTAGCTAATTCACCCGTAGTTTCTTGCATATGTTCTTGAATGTCGTTGATGAAATATTTTCCTGATTTTGGATCACAATCACGTCCGTCAGTAAAAGCATGTAGATAAACATTATCTAAACCAACATTGTTAGCTGCAGATAATAGTCCTTTTAGATGGTCAATATGAGAGTGAATTCCTCCATTAGAAACCAATCCTAAAAAATGAACATTTTTATTGTTTGCCTTTGCATATTCAAAAGCGTTTAGAAGTTCCTTTTCTTGTGCTAAAGTTCCATCTTTTACAGCCTTGTTGATTTTAGCTAAGTTTTGATATACAATTCTACCAGCACCTAAATTCATATGCCCAACTTCAGAATTTCCCATTTGTCCTACAGGTAAACCAACATGTTCGCCATCAGTTCTTAACTGTGCATGAGGAAATTTATCGTATAACGAATTTATAAATGGGGTTTTAGCGTTGTATATGGCCGATACTTTTGGATCTTGGGTAATTCCCCATCCATCCAAAATCATTAAAATTACTTTCTTGTTCATTTGTTGTGTGTTGCACTGCAAAAGTAAGAAAGATTTTTGGGGAATATTTTAGGAATTCACAAAAACAAAAGCAATGTATATTAATATCCCAAAGAATAAAAGGTAGAGAATACTCTTCTTAACCAGTTGGGTTTTGTTTCTTTTTTCAACTTTATGTCTTACCAGGTTACTTGGTCTTGATACAATCTTCCATTATAGTCATTAAAATCTCGAATTTTATTGTAATCAAAAGTCTTTAAGTTAAATTCCCAAATTGCTGGTTTTTCACTCCAAGGATCGATTAAAATTCTAAAAATATCATCATTTACATATTTTAATGAATGTATCCACTTTAAATCTTCATTCTCAATTCTTTTCCATGATTTTTGGGTCCAAATAGTTAAGTGGTCTCCTCCAATCACAGCCCATTTATTATTCTTGTCTATGAGTCCACAGTCGGGATCTCCATAAAAATCATCTTTTAAAAGTATTTGATTTGTTGACTTATTTATTAGGAATGTATCTTCCCATTCATGTTCAATTTTTAATTTTTCAGTTTCATAAAGTGTTTTTCTCATTTCTGTTTGTTTTATAAAACAAATAATTATTTTCTATACTTACGAATAGCCTCTTTAATTTTCTCAATTCTGTTTTCAGGATCAGGATGCGTACTTTGAAACTCAGGAATTCTATTTGGTCCTGCTGCAGCTTTTAAAATTTCCATTACACCAATTAAGTTTTCAGGATTATAACCCGCATCAATCATTAATTTTACGCCTAATTCATCACTTTCTAGTTCATCACCACGACCGTTCTTTAACAAAGTTTGTTGTCCAATATTATTAGCTAATTGTCCTAAATCAGCACCAACAGAAGCTCCCATGGTTAAAAGCTTCCAAAAATTTGCGTCAGTAATTCGTTCATTAGAATGTTTTCCTAAAACATGACCAATTTCATGTCCTAAAACTCCTGCTAATTGATCTTCGTTTTTTAGTTGAGAAAACAGAGCATGAGTAATGAAAACCTGTCCGCCTGGTAAAGCAAAAGCATTAATAGTTTTTTCGTCTCTTAATAAATGAAAATCGAACTGATAGCCAGATTTTTTAGCTATCGTGTTGTTTACAAGTTTTGCACCAACTTTGTCTACAAGTGCTTGAGCATTTTCGTTAGGGTATAAACCTCCATGCTGTTGAGTCATTACAGGAGTTTGTTGTAGTCCGATAGCGATTTCTTGTTCTGGAGATAGGCTAACTGCTTGTGTTTTTCCTGTGTAAGGGTTTACCTCTTGTTGACTGCATTTACGTAAATAAGCAAAAGCAACTATAGCTATACCTATAAGTAAACGAGTTTTTAAGCCTCCTTTAATTTTCATCAATAAGTTGTTTTATTAGTCCCAAAAGTAAAAGTACAAAATATATAATTTAACGGATATCAATTTTTTGTGAACTATAAAAAACTTAAATTTACACAGCAAAACAAACAACATTATGGAGCCTCACTTTGAATTAAACGAAGTTACTAAGAAGTTACCCAAGCACTTACATAAATTTGTGGTAAAACAACCGTACGATGAATATACTGCTCAGAACCAAGCAGTATGGCGTTATGTAATGCGTATGAACGTAGATTATTTAGGGAAAGTAGCGCATGATTCGTACTTAGATGGATTGAAAAAGACAGGTATTTCCGTAGAGAAAATTCCTCATATGCAAGGAATGAACCGTATTTTAAAAGAAATAGGTTGGGCAGCAGTATCTGTTGATGGTTTTATACCACCAAATGCTTTTATGGAGTTTCAAGCATACAACGTGTTAGTGATTGCATCTGACATGCGTACGATAGATCATATCGAATACACACCAGCTCCTGATATTATTCATGAAGCTGCAGGGCATGCGCCAATTATAGCAAACCCAGAATATGCTGAGTATTTACGTCGTTTCGGAGAAATTGGAGCGAAAGCGATTTCTTCAGCAAAAGATTACGAAATGTATGAAGCCATTCGTTTGTTATCTATCTTAAAAGAAGATCCAAATTCTACTCAAAAAGAAATTGATGAAGCGCAAGAAAAAGTGGAGTGGTTACAAGATAATATGGGAGAGCTTTCGGAAATGGCTCAAATAAGAAATCTACATTGGTGGACAGTTGAGTATGGATTGATAGGAACTCTTGATGATCCGAAAATTTATGGAGCTGGATTGTTATCTTCTATAGGAGAAAGCAAATGGTGTATGAAAGATGAAGTAGAAAAAGTTCCATATACATTAGATGCTGCTAATGTAAGCTTTGATATTACAAAACCTCAACCTCAATTATTTGTTACGCCAGACTTTGCTCATTTAAGTTTGGTATTGGAACAGTTTGCTAATAAAATGGCAATACGAACTGGAGGATTAAAAGGAATAGAAAAACTAATAGATTCTAAAAATTTAGGAACTATTGAATTGAGTACTGGTATTCAGATATCAGGTGTTTTTACAAATGTAATAACAGATGAGAATAACAAAGCTATTTATGTGCAAACTACAGGACCTACTGCCTTAGCAAATAGAGATAAAGAGTTAATAGGTCACGGTATAAATTATCATGCTGAAGGTTTTGGTAGTCCAATAGGAAAGTTAAAAGGAATTAATATTCCGATAGAAAATATGAGTCCGCGTGATTTAAAAGCGTATGGAATTTACGAAGGAGAACAAGTTACGTTAGAATTTGAAGGAGGGGTAAAAGTAGTTGGAGAAGTTATTACAGGAACAAGAGATTTAAGAGGTAGAATTCTATTGATTTCCTTTAAAAACTGTACTGTAACTCATGGTGACACATTATTATTTCACCCAGATTGGGGAGTGTATGATATGGCAGTTGGTGTTGAGGTAGTGTCGGCTTTTGCTGGATCTGCTGATGTAGCTTCGTTTGGAGATATAGGAAAAGTATCGGAAACTAAAACGCATAAAATTCAATATTCTGATTCAGATAGAAAGTTATACGGTTTGTATGACAGAGTAAGAGAGTTAAGAGAGGGTGGCATGGTTTCTGAAGAAGATATTGAGGAAATTTTTACAGAAGTAAAATCGAAGTTTAAAAATGATTGGTTGTTGCCGTTAGAGTTGTTAGAATTGGCAACACTAAACAATTTTTCAATAAAACAAACGTTACGTGAATATCTTGAAAACATGAAAAGTAACAAGAGTTACACTACGTTAATAGAAAACGGTTTACTTTTGTTGGAAAATTACCAAGAAGTATAACATGGGATTATTTAATTTATTTAGAAAGAAGAATATGAGTAACGAAATACAGGAATATTTAGCTAAAGGAGCGATTGTGTTAGATGTGAGAACTTTAGCGGAATGGAATGAAGGGCATAGCGAAGGAGCTAAGCATATTGTGTTAGCTACGATTCCTACAAATGTAGAGGAAATTAAATCGTGGGATAAGCCAGTAATAGCAGTATGTAGAAGTGGAGGTAGAAGCGGGCAAGCAGCACAGTTTTTACAAAACCATGGGGTTGATGTAATTAACGGAGGTCCATGGCAAAATGTAGATCAATATTTAGTAAAATAAATATATAAAGATTAGAATTTTATAAAAGGAAATGCTTGTAAAAGTGTTTCCTTTTTTTGTTGTAGCTTTTTTAAAAACAACTGATGTGCTTCAGAGTTTGGATTAAAGGGTTTATGGTTTAATCCTCTTTGAATGGTATCAACTTGTTGCATGGTTTGATATGAATCTTCCATAATCCAAACCTCTTTAAACTTTTCCCAGATATAATTAATAGCTGTTTGGTTCGGGTGAATCATATCTTCATTGTAAAAACGATAATCACGTAACTCGTCCATCATAATTTCATACGAAGGAAAATAGTAAATAGCACTTCTTGGTTCTACTACTTCATGAATAGCTGAAAGTAAATGTGCTTTACTTCGTTGATTCTCCATAAAACCATCTTTAAGATGACGAACAGGTGATACTGTATAAATAACCGATATGTTTTTATTAACTGATTTTACAAGAGAATTAATAGCTTGTAAGCTTTCAGAAGTTTCGTCAACACTTAATAATTCTTTTAAAAATTTTTTCTGAGGAACTTTATGGCAATTAGCAACTAATGTATCCGAGATAATTTCTCGATATATCCATGCGGTACCTAGTGTAATGATAAGGTGTGTGGTGTTTTGTAGTTGTTCAAAAGTTTGTTGTATGTATAAGTTTAAGCTGTTTAATAATTCATTTTTATTCATAGTACTTAAACTTGAATGTGCTTCAAAAGAGTGCCAGCGTTCATTATGAAAAAAAACATCTTTGTCAGTATATTTTTCTTTGTTTAGGGCTTTTGTAATTAAATTTTCAATAGCCTTAGGATGGAATAAAATACCAAAAGGATTTTGTTTTGACTGAAACTTATAATAATCAAGTTTATTACCAATATTTTCAGAAAAACAAGAACCAAGCAATAATAATTTGGATTGATAACTAATTTGATTATGTTTTTGTTTTGTAAGTGGTATTTGTGTCTGAAAATTCATGATTTTTAAGAAAAATAGCTACCAAAAATAAGTATAAAATATTCATAAGAAGCACTATAAGTTTGTAGTTTATGAAAATTTGTATCTTTGTTCAAAAGAATTTAGAATAAATTGAACAATATAAAATCTACTTTCACAATTAAAGACCTGGAAAACATTTCAGGAATTAAGGCTCATACTATTCGAATTTGGGAGAAACGATATGATCTGTTATCACCTGATAGGACAGATACAAATATTCGTTATTATTCTTCTGAAAACTTACAGAAGTTGCTTAATGTAGTGTTGTTGAATAAAAACAATATAAAGATTTCTAAGATTGCTGAAATGTCTGATGATACAATTGTTTTAAAGGCTAGAGAGTTGGCTTTTAAAATGGCTGTAAATGACGAAGCAATAAACTCTTTTAAGTTGGCAATGTTTCAGTTTGATAAAACGTTATTTAACAATGCTTACAATAGGTTGCTTAAAAGAAAAACGTTTAGAGAAATCTTCAAAGATGTTTTTGTACCTTTCTTAAATCATATAGGATTGTTGTGGCAAACAGACACGTTGTTGCCAGCGCATGAGCATTTTATTTCGAATTTAATTGTCCAAAAAATTCAAATAAACATAGAGAAGTTAGAGTACTCTAATAATAATTCAGAAACGAGTTATGTGTTGTTCTTACCTGAAAATGAGATTCATGAATTAGGATTGATGTACCTAAATTATGAGCTTATACTAAGAGGGTATAACACGATTTATTTAGGCCAAAGTCTACCTTTAGATAATTTAGATTGTTTTTTTAAAAGTAAATCGAAAGTTTGTTTTATTACATCTATGACAGTTCAGCCTTATGATGATAAAATAGAAGAATATTTTTCAGAAATTGAAGCTGTACTTGAAAATACTAACCATGAATTGATAGCTATAGGAAACAAAGCGATGGCTGTTGATAGTATAGATTTTAAAGCTAAAATAACAGTGTATTCTTCTCTTAAAATTTTTTTAAATCAGTTCTAATTTTTTTTGAGTAACTTAATTTTGTTTATCTTTTATTTGTTTTTGTTAGACAAAAAATGTAATTTTGACTAATGTTTTGATTTTCAAGACATATTTTTTTAATGAAACTAATTTTGTTTAATGTTTTTTGATATAAAATAAACAAAGTCTGCCGAAGCTGAAAAGTAGACTATAAAAAATAAGAGTAAGCAATAATTTAAAGTGTGAAATTATGAAAGTAAAGAATTTGACCTCGGTGTTGTTTTTGGGTTTGTTTTTAAGTTTTGGTTTATTAACATCATGTAGTGATGATGATCCGATTATAGAAAAGCCAAAGTCTATAGTTGATATTGCGGTTGCAGATTCAAATCTAAGTATTCTAGTGTCTGCTTTGCAAAAAGCTGATTTAGTATCAGCATTACAAGCTGATGGACCTTTTACTGTTTTTGCTCCAACTGATGCAGCATTTCAGTCGTTGTTAGATAGTAATGACTCATGGAATTCATTAGATGATATTCCAGTAGAAACATTAAAGGCGGTATTATTATTTCATGTGATAAGTGGTGAAGTAAAAGCGGCAGATTTATCTAATACTTATGTGAGTACCTTATCAACAGGTCCAAATGATGAGATGTTGTCATTACAAGTAGAAGTTGATGGAGCAGTGGAGTTCAATGGAGATTCAAAACCAATAGCTACAGATGTTATGGCTTCAAACGGAGTTATACACACAATAGATAAAGTAATGTTACCTGCTAATGTAGTGACTTTAGCATTAAATAATAGTGGTTTTACTTCTTTGGTAGCAGCGTTAACAGATAGCCGTCATACTACAGACTTTGTTTCTTTATTAAAAGAGGATGGACCATATACAATCTTTGCTCCTACAAATGATGCATTTCAAGCATTGTTAGATAGTAATGGTTCTTGGAATTCATTAGCAGATATTCCTATTGCAACATTAGAAGCAGTATTAAAGTATCATGTGTTTGCGGGAGGAAATGTACAGTCAGATGAATTAAGTGATAATCAAGAAATTACAATGTTTGATGGCAATATAGTTACAGTTGATTTATCTAGCGGAGCAAAATTAGATACAAGTTCAGGGCAGTCAGTTGTAATCTCTTTAACCGATGTGCAAGGAACTAATGGAGTAATCCATGTAGTAGATAGTGTTCTTTTACCTTAGTTTTATAGTAATGTGTTGATTACGAGTGAAAAAATATTTTCACTCGTAGTTAATTTAATTATATTTATAAGAAATAATTTGAAAAAAAAAGTATACATAATAGGTTCAGGATTCTCTTCTTTGTCGGCATCATGTTATTTAGCTAAGGCTGGGTATGAAGTAACTGTGTTAGAAAAAAATGCTACCATTGGTGGGAGAGCAAGACAATTGTTGAGAGAAGGGTTTACTTTTGACATAGGTCCTACATGGTATTGGATGCCAGATGTTTTTGAAAAGTTTTTCGCAGATTTTGGTAAGAAGCCATCAGATTACTATGAGTTAGAAAGATTAAATCCGGCTTATGAAGTGTACTTTGGAGAAAAAGATTCAATTATAGTTCCAGGAACACTAGATGAGATTTATGAGGTTTTTGAAAAAGAAGAAAAGGGAAGTTCAAAACACCTGAAGTCTTTTTTAAAATCAGCAAAATACAATTATGATGTTTCTATAAATGATTTAGTTTATAAACCTGGTGTTTCTCCTTTAGAATTAGTAACTCCAGTTACTATGGGTAAAATATTTCAGTTTTTTTCTACCATTAGACATGAAGTAAGAAAGAAAATTAAAAGTAAGAAGCTGATTCAAATTTTAGAGTTTCCAGTATTGTTTTTAGGTGCAAAGCCTAGTAATACACCTGCTTTTTACAATTTTATGAATTATGCTGATTTTGGCTTAGGTACATGGCATCCTAAAGGAGGTATGTACAAAGTAATTGAAGCTATGACTACATTAGCTACTAGTTTAGGAGTAACGTTTCAAACCAATGCAAATGTTGAAGAGATTGTAGTAAATGACAAGGGAGAAACAATTGGTGTTGCGGTAGATGGAAAACTAATGGAATCTGATGTAGTGTTAAGTGGAGCAGATTATCATCATACAGAAACTTTATTGCCTAAATATCTAAGACAATATTCTGAAAGTTACTGGGATAAAAAAACATTTGCACCATCATCATTACTCTTTTATGTAGGTTTTGATAAGAAATTAAAAAATGTATGCCATCATACTCTGTTTTTTGATACAGATTTTGATGTGCATGCAAAAACAATATATGATGTTCCTAGTTGGCCAAAAGAACCATTATTTTATGCGAGCTTTCCCTCAGTAACAGATGGTTCTTTTGCGCCCAATGGAAAAGAAGCTGCTACTTTTTTAATTCCATTAGCACCTGGTATAGAAGATACTCCAGAGCTAAGAGAGCGCTATTTTAATATTATAATAGAAAGGTTAGAGAAATTAACAAATCAATCAGTAAAAGAGCATGTGCTTTTTAAAGAAAGCTTTTGTGTAAATGACTTTGTTAAGGAATACAATTCTTACAAAGGAAATGCATACGGATTGGCGAATACTTTAACACAAACAGCATTTTTAAGACCAAAAATAAAAAGTAAAAAAGTAAAGAATTTGTTCTTTACGGGGCAGTTAACAGTACCAGGACCAGGAGTTCCCCCATCTTTAATTTCAGGAAAAATAGCTTCAGATTTAATTTTAAAAACGTACAAAGATGAAACAATTGTTTGATGAGGTTTCTTACGCATGTAGTAAGTTAGTAACTCAAAAGTATAGTACCTCGTTTTCGTTAGCCACGAAGATGTTATCACCAAAAATACGTGCTGATATTTATAATATCTACGGTTTTGTACGCTTTGCGGATGAAATAGTAGACTCTTTTCATGAGTATGATAAAGAACAATTATTACTAAAATTTGAAAGAGATTATTACGAGTCGAAGAATAGAGGAATTAGTTTAAACCCTATTCTAAACTCTTTCATACATACTGTAAATAAGTATAAAATTTCTGATGATTTAGTACAGTCGTTTTTAAAAAGTATGAAAGCTGATTTGTACAAAACAGAATATACAACTACAGAAGAGTATAATGAATATATATATGGTTCTGCCGATGTTGTTGGATTAATGTGTTTAAAGGTTTTTGTAAATGGAAATCAACAAAAGTACGAGGAGCTAAAAGAGCCCGCAATGCGTTTAGGGTCAGCATTTCAAAAAGTGAATTTTCTAAGAGATCTGAAAGAAGATTTTAATGAATTGAATAGGTCTTATTTTCCAAATATCAATTTTGGGGATTTAAGTGCGGAAGGAAAAAATACGATTATTAAAGAAATAGAAGACGATTTTGACTTTGCTTATAAAAACGGTATTTTAAAGCTGCCAGTTGAAGCAAAATTCGGAGTTTACATGGCGTATAGATATTATAAAAAGTTGTTAAAGAAGCTACAAGATACGCCTTCAACAAAAATTATGGATACTAGAATTCGAATTTCAAACCCTATGAAAATTAATCTTCTAGCAAGAAGTTATGTAAGGTATAAATTGAATTTAATATGATAAAAAGTGGTATCTTAGGAGTACTGTTTTTTATGTCGATTATAGGCTTCAATAATGCACCTAATTTTGTTATAGAGTACCATGAATTAGCTACAAAAGAAGCAGAGTTATCTTACATAAAAAAATATAAAAAGAGTAAAGAAGTAAGTATACAAGCCTACGTAATTTCTTTACAAATGAAACAGGCAAAATATAAAATGATGCCGTGGAGTAAATTGAAAGTTTTTAATACAGAAAAGCATAAACTAGAAACACTAATTTCAAAGAATCCTAACAACATTCATTTAAGATATGTTCGCTTAGTAATACAAGAAAATACACCAAGTATTTTAGGATATAAGTCTTCTATAAAAAAAGATAAACAGTTTTTAAAAGAAGAACTCCAAAAAAAAGACAGTACAAATTATTTACATACATATATAATTAACAATACATCATTATGAATATAGCAATTTACATAGCAGTTACTGCACTAACATTTATTGTTATGGAAGGAGTTACTTGGTGTACTCATAAATATGTAATGCATGGTTTTGGATGGTATTTACATGAAGATCACCATCAACCAGGATATCCACATGTGTTTGAAAAAAACGATGCCTTTTTTGTGGTTTTTGCTATTCCTAGTATGTTGCTTTTTTACTTTGGAATTCATCCAGAATTAAATGTTTTGTTCTTTATAGGTCTGGGAATATTGTTTTATGGTATAGCTTATTTCTTGGTACACGACGTATTAATTCACAGAAGGTTTAAGTGGTTTGACAAAACAAATAACCAATACTTAAAAGGATTACGAAAAGCACATAAAATTCATCATAAACATTTGGGAAAACACGACGGAGAATGTTTCGGTATGTTGTTTGTGCCCTTTAAATACTTTAATAAAAGACAGTGAGTCAGTATTTGTATCTAATATTAAACCTAGGTAGTTTAAGTATTCCGCTATTATATAGTGTTTTTGAAAAAAAATTACACTTTATACAATATTTCAAACAAGCAGCGCTTAGTATTTTATTAGTCGCCTTGTTTTTTTTGATTTGGGACAGTTGGTTTACGCAAATAGGAGTGTGGGGTTTTAACCCTGATTACCATTTATCCTTAAAATTACTGCACATGCCAATAGAAGAATGGATGTTCTTCTTTTGTATACCCTATGCATGTCTATTTACACATGAAGCATTAAAATTTTTATATCCAAAGTTTAAAATGTCAAAGTCAATGACAGTAATCATAAGCTTTTTACTCATAGTTTTAGTGAGTTTATTATTGGTTTTTAACTTCGGAAAATGGTATACAACAGTTAACTTCATACTATTCTTATTGCTGTTGGGCTATGCGTTAAAATATCATTTGAATACGTTACAAGAATATTACCCAAGCTTCTTGGTAATATTAGTTCCTTTTTTACTTGTCAACGGAATTTTAACAGGAAGCTTTATAGAAGAGCCAGTAGTTTGGTACAATAACGCAGAGAATTTAGATTTTAGAATTTTTACGATACCTATTGAAGACATTTTTTATGCATTTACAATGTTGTTTTCAGTACAGTTAATCTTCAATTCTTTAAAAAGAAAAAAACTTGAAAGAAAATAAATACATACGATTTTTAATATTCCTAATAGCTAATTTTTCAGCTTTAGCTATTGGAGCTTGGTTAATGAACGAAGGACCAAGAACAGATTGGTACTTATCTTTAAACAAAGCTCCATGGACACCAGCGGGTTGGGTTTTTGGAGCAGCATGGACAACCATTATGGTATTGTTTTCTGTATATATGACTAGAGTGAGTTTTCAACATGGATTTTTAAACAAAAAAGCACTCATTTTATATATAGACCAATGGATTTTAAATGTAAGCTGGAATTATATTTTCTTCAATCAACATTTAACAAAACTAGGTTTAGTAGTAATCGCTTTATTGTGGATACTTGTAGGTTATTTCACTTTTGAGTATTTAAAAAAAGTAAAATGGTATACACTATTTATTCTTCCATATCTAATATGGATGACGATTGCAACTAGTCTCAACGCATACATCGTATTAAACAATTAAATCATGGCAAAAAAAAAGAATATAACTCAAGAAAAAATAATAGAATGGTATATGAACGCTGTACTATCAGCAGGTAAACCAAACTCCATATTTTCTTTCGCACAAGAAAACAACTTTGAAGAGGCAGATTTTTACAAACATTTTTCAAGTTTTGAAAGTTTAGAAAAAGCTATTTTCGGAGTTTTTGCTAAAGAAACTATTCACTTATTACACAAAACAGAAGCATACAAAGATTATTCATCAAAAGATAAATTATTAAGTTTTTACTTTACTTTTTTTGAACTGTTAACAGCTAACAGATCGTACGTGTTGTTACAATTCAAGGAAATGAAAACCGACTTTTCAAGATTATCTGTATTGAAAGAGTTGCGAGTAGAATTTATTGATTTTGTAAACGGATTAGATCTTGAAAAAATTGACTTTAAAAATGAAAAAGTAAATAAAATTCAAGATAAAACTGTTGCAGAAGGATATTGGATGCAGTTACTAATGATCTTAAAATTTTGGATAGATGATGAATCACCTAGCTTTGAAAAAACAGATCTTTTTATAGAAAAATCAGTCAAAGCAAGTTTTGATATTCAGCAAATAGCACCTGTAAAAAGTGTGATTGATTTAGCAAAGTTTTTGTGGAAAGAAAAATCACCAATGGTATGAAAACGCTAAATAAAATACCAACCTCAAAAATAGAACGAGCTACAAAACTAGTTTCAACAGGAGTAAAAGTAGGTGTAAATTATGCTAAATATTACGGTAATAAAATCACTAAATCAGAAGAGGAAGCTAAAAAGCAGCTTAATGAAGATAATGCTACCGATATTTATGATGGGTTAAAAGAGCTAAAAGGTTCAGCATTAAAAGTAGCGCAAATGCTAAGTATGGAAAAGAATATTTTACCCAATGCTTATGTAGAAAAATTCTCATTATCTCAGTTTTCAGTACCACCATTATCAGGACCTTTAGTAACCAAAACATTTAAAAAATACTTCAGCAAAACACCTAATGAAGTTTTTGACACGTTTACAGCAGAATCAGTAAATGCAGCAAGCATAGGACAAGTTCATAAAGCGACGAAAGACGGAAAAAAGTTAGCTGTAAAAATTCAGTACCCTGGAGTAGCGGATAGTATTTCAACCGATTTAGCGATGGTAAAACCCATTGCAATGAAAATGTTTAACATCAAAGGCGAAGGCTCTGACGAATATTTCAAAGAAGTTGAAGACAAGCTTTTGGAGGAAACTAATTATGAATTAGAGCTAGCTCAGAGTAATGAAATTGCTGATGCATGTAAACATATTCCAAATTTAAAATTTCCAAGCTACTATCCAGACTTGTCATCAGATAGAATTTTAACGATGGACTGGATGGATGGGGTTCACCTGTCAGAATTTACTAAAGAAGAACAAACTGAAGATGTTTCAAACAAACTAGGGCAGGCTTTGTGGGATTTTTACATGTACCAAATGCACAAGCTAAAAAAAGTACATGCAGACCCGCATCCAGGAAACTTTTTAGTATCCAAATCAAACGAACTTATTGTAATTGATTTTGGATGCATGAAAGAAGTTCCTGAAAGTTTTTATGTGCCTTATTTTGAATTAGCAAAACGAGAGAATATAGATAATCCTGCTTTCTTTGAAAGCAAACTGTATGAGTTAGAAATTTTAAGAAAAGACGATACTCCAGAAGAAATAACCTTTTTTAAGTCGCTTTTTTATGAGATGTTATCACTCTTTACACAACCTTTTCAGCAAGAAGAATTTGATTTTTCTGATGCCGTTTTCTTCGGAAAAATAGCTGATTTAGGTCAAAAATATGCCAAGAGTACAGAACTAAAAAAGATGAACGGAAATAGAGGGTCAAAACACTTTATTTATATTAATAGAACATTTTTTGGTTTGTATAACCTAATGCACGATTTAAAAGCAAACAAGGTAAAAATAAATAATTTTAATACAATATAATGCATTTTACGCGTCAAGAAATAGACGAGTTTCCTCATCTTTATAAAATAAATTTGATGAATAGTATTTCTGGTTACAAACCAGCAAATCTTATTGCGACAAAATCTAATGACGATATTACCAATGTAGCGGTGTTTAGCTCTGTAGTGCATTATGGTTCAAGCCCAGCAATACTAGGTTTTGTATTGCGTCCTACAACCGTTGTGAGGAATACATATAACAATATCAAAGAAACGGGTTACTACACAATTAATGCTATTAATGAAGCAATGATAGAAGAGGCGCATCATACCTCGGCTAAATATCCGTCAGAAATTTCAGAATTTGATAAAACAGCACTTTCGGAAGAATTTAAAAACAACTTCCATGCTCCATTTGTAGCAGATTCACCCTTACAAATAGGAATGAAGTTTTTAGAAGAACATCATATAAAAGCTAACGGAACTATTTTAGTTCTAGGAAAAGTTACTGATTTGTATTTTAAAGACAATATGCTTTCAGAAGATGGTTTTTTAAACCTATCCAAAGAAAAAGTAGCTGCAATTAATGGATTAGATACCTATATGGTTGCAGAAAACTATACAAGATTATCATATCAAAGACCAAAGGAATGAAGATCTTAGTTACAGGCACAACAGGTTATATAGGAAAACGATTAATTGTTAGGTTGCTGGAAAATAACCATCAATTAGTCTGTTGTGTTCGTGATTTAGATAGAATACCAGATGAGTTTGAAAATAATCCGAATGTTACTTTTATAAAAGTAGATTTTTTAAATACAGAAAATACAGTTTTTCCTAAAGATATCGATGCTGCGTACTATTTAATTCATTCGATGGCGACGACATCAGAAAATTTTGAAAACTTAGAATTAACCTGTGCACAGAATTTTAAAAAACTAGTAGAATCTACTAATTGTAAGCAAGTGGTGTATTTAAGCGGAATAGTTAATGACAATTCGCTGTCCAAGCACCTAAAATCAAGATACGAAGTAGAAAAAGAGTTACAATCAAACAGTTATGCCTTAACGACCTTTAGAGCAGGAATTATTGTAGGAAGTGGAAGTGCTTCTTTTGAAATTATAAGAGATATTGTAGAAAAGCTTCCAGTAATGGTAACACCAAAATGGTTAAAAACGAAAACACAGCCTATTGCAGTTAGAGATGTATTAGCATTTTTAGAGAACAGTTTACAAGTTAAAGAGGTCTACAATAAATCTTTTGACATCTGCGGTCCTGAGATATTAACTTATAAGGAAATGTTGTTACAGTTTGCAGAGGTAAGAGGGTTTAAAAGATACATTTATACACTTCCAGTATTAACACCAAAACTATCTTCTTATTGGCTGTATTTTGTAACATCTACATCTTTTAACCTAGCACAAGCCCTAGTGGATAGTATGAAGGTTGAAGTAATCGCAAAACCAAGTAACATTAATACGTTACTTAATGTGGAGCCCATAACCTATAAAGAAGCAGTAGCACTAGCGTTTCAAAAAATAGAGCAAAACGAAGTAATTTCTAGCTGGAAAGATGCCATGAGTAGTGGAATTTTTCACGATCAATTGGCAAAACATATACAAATACCTCAATACGGCTGTTTTAAAGATATAAGAGTTAGAGAAATACAAAACGAGGAGAATACATTACACAAAATTTGGAGCATCGGAGGAGAAACAGGGTGGTACAAGTTTAATTCTCTTTGGAAGATAAGAGGATACGTGGATAAACTTTTTGGAGGTGTTGGATTGCGAAGAGGTAGAAGACATCCCACAGAATTAGAGCCAGGAGACCCACTCGATTTTTGGAGAGTATTGTTAGCAGATAAAAAAAATAAACGATTGATTTTATTTGCTGAAATGAAGTTACCAGGTGAAGCATGGTTAGAATTTAAAATAGAAAAAGGTAGGCTACATCAAAGAGCCATTTTTAGACCCAAAGGAATTTTGGGGAGAATGTATTGGTATAGCGTTTTACCTTTTCACGCATTTGTATTTAAAGGAATGATTAATCATTTAATAAAAGCGTAATTATGAAAACAATTGTAGTAGTAGGAGGCAGTAGCGGTATTGGTAAAGCAATTATTGATGATTTAAAAGACACTCATAAAATTATCAATATAAGTAGAACCCAGCCAGAAACTCATCAACATATAACACATTACACTTGTGATATAACAAAAGATGGACTTCCAGAGTTAGAGGAAGTACATGGATTGGTATATTGCCCGGGAAGCATTAATTTAAAATCATTTTCAAGATTAAAAATAGCTGATTTTCAAGCTGATTTAGAAATAAACGTAATAGGAGCAATTAAAACACTGAAAGCTTATGAAGGGGCTTTGACAAAAAATAATGGAAGCGTTGTGTTGTTTAGTACTGTAGCTTCGTTTTTAGGAATGCCTTTTCATGCAAGTGTCGCAACAAGTAAATCAGCAATTGAAGGATTAACAAAATCATTAGCGGCAGAATATGCAACTAAAATCCGATTTAATGCCATTGCTCCTACAGTAACCGATACACCATTGGCTGCTCGTTTATTACGAAATGAAAAACAACAAGAAAGTTTACAAAATAGGCATCCGCTAAAAAAATATTTAAAAGCAGAAGAAGTAGCAGGATTAGCAACCTTTTTACTTTCAGACGCAGCTGCGTCAATGACAGGACAAATAATTCCCATTGATGCTGGAATTGTAAGTGTAAAAATGTAGAAAATGAAATGGTTTTTAATTCTAAGTTTTCTTATGTGTTTGAATGATGAAATTATAATTTTTGATAAAGACAACAACACACAAAAGTGGTATATCACTAACGATACTGTAATGGGCGGTGTTTCTAATTCATCCGTTAAGATTAATAATGAAGGAAATCTTGTTTTCTCAGGAAGAGTTTCAACTGAGAATAATGGAGGGTTTGCTATGACCAGAATGTCAACGGCTATAAATTTAAATGACCAACATTCAAAAATTATATTAAGAGTAAAAGGAGATGATAAGCAATATCAATTACGATTAAAGTCAGACGAATCTCAACGTTATTCTTATGTGCAAGCATTCAGAACCAACAAACAAGAACAAGAAATTGTACTACCACTAAAAGGATTTTATCCCGCTTTTAGAGGTAGAAAGTTAAATTTTGGTAATTTTTCTGCTAACCAAATAAAAGAAGTAGCAGTTTTAATAGGAAACAAAAAGGATGAAAAATTTTCGTTAGAAATAATAAAAATAGCAATTCAATAAAATGAACACAGTAAAAATATTCTTAATCATGGCATTATTTAGTTTTTCAGGAAAAGCACAAACAGTTGCTCCTAAAGAATCGTTATACGATATAAAAATAGAGGGAATTGATGGGGAAAATTTAGACCTTAATCAATTTAAAGGAAAGAAAATACTATTTGTAAATGTAGCATCAAAATGTGGCTTTACAAATCAGTATGAAGGTTTACAAGAACTATACTCAAAACACAAAGATAAGTTAGTAATTGTAGGTTTACCATGTAATCAATTTGGTGGGCAAGAACCAGGAACAATAAAAGAAATTCAATCATTTTGTAGTGTAACCTATGGAGTAGATTTTCCTATGACAGAAAAAATTGAGGTTAAAGGAGAAAATCAACACCCGTTGTACCAATGGTTAACACAAAAAGAGAAAAATGGAAAAATGAGCTCTTCAGTAAAATGGAATTTTCAAAAATATTTGGTAGATGAAGAAGGAAGGCTAATTGATGTTTTTTATTCAATTACCAAACCAATGAGTAAGAAAATCACCAAACTGTTATAATGATTCATTTCAAAAAACATTCAGGAATTTATACTTTATCAACAGAGCAAATTTTAAACGTTCCGTTGAAGCAAGCGTGGGATTTTTTTAGTTCTCCAGAAAACTTACAAAAAATAACCCCTTCACACATGGGGTTTCAAATTACTTCTGAAGTTGATAAAAAAGCGTATGCAGGACAAATAATTACCTACAAAGTAGGGATTTTACCAGGTATAAAGTCTAGTTGGGTTACTGAAATAACACAGGTAAAAGAACAACAGTTTTTTATAGATGAACAGCGATTCGGTCCTTATAGCATGTGGCATCACGAACACTGGTTTGAAGAGTTGCCAAATGGAAAAACATTGATGAAAGACAAAATATCATACAAAATACCTTTTGGTTTTTTAGGGCATATAGCCCAGTCAATCTTTATAAAAAGGCAGTTAAAAGGAATTTTTGAACATCGTTATAGTACGTTAGAAAAACTATTTAATGGAAAATAAAGTATCGGTTTTTTGGTTTCGTCGAGATTTACGTTTAGAAGATAACAAAGGACTACATGAAGCCCTACAATCAGGTCATAAGGTAATACCATTATTTATTTTTGATAAAGATATTTTAGAAAATCTTCCTAAAAATGATGCGCGTGTAACGTTTATTTATCAAACGCTACAAAAAATAGATAAAGAGTTAAGAAAACATCAATCATCTCTTATAATAAAAAAAGGAAAGCCTTTAGAAGTATGGAGGGAACTTATAGAAGAATATACAATTCAGGGAGTTTATACAAATAAAGATTACGAACCTTACGCAACTAAAAGAGACAAGGAAATAGCTGACTTTTTAACATCAAAAGGAATAAGATTTAATGCTTTTAAAGATCAAGTAATTTTTGAAGAAAACGAAGTTTTAAAAAACGACGGAACTCCATATACAGTTTTCACACCCTATAAAAACAAATGGTTGCAAAACTTTTTTGAAAAGAAAGATACACAAGGTTTTACGATTGACTTTGTTAACTTTTATCAGTTTTCATCTGAATTTCCATCATTAGCTTTCGTAGGTTTTGAAGAAAGTACAATTAAAGTAAAACCATATAACTTATCTAATTTAGATTTGTATGATGAGGTGAGAGATTTTCCTGCTGAAGATAAAACTTCATACTTGTCGCCATACCTGCGTTTCGGATTGGTAAGTACTCGAAAAATGGTTCGATTTGCGTTAACAACAAACGAAACTTTTTTAAGTGAACTGATTTGGCGTGAGTTTTTTATGCAGATTTTATATCATTTTCCAAAAGTAGTTACTCAGAACTTCAAACAAAAGTACGATGCAGTTCCTTGGAGGAATAAGGAAGAAGAGTTTAGAAAATGGTGTGAAGGTAACACAGGGTATCCTATGGTAGATGCAGGTATGCGAGAGTTAAATGAAACAGGATACATGCATAACAGAGTACGAATGATTACTGCTGGGTTTTTATGTAAACATTTATTAATAGATTGGCGTTGGGGAGAAGCGTATTTTGCAGAAAAGCTGTTGGATTATGATCTTTCAGCAAATAACGGAAATTGGCAATGGGCAGCAGGTACGGGTTGCGATGCAGCTCCGTATTTTAGAGTATTCAACCCAGAATCACAGTTAAAAAAGTTTGATAAAGATTTGCAGTATGTTAGAAAATGGATAAAAGATTTTGATGAACTAACCTATCCGCAACCAATGGTAGAACACAAGTTTGCGAGAGAACGAGCGATAAGTACATATAAAAATGCACTGCAATAAAAAAGGTTCAGAATTTTCTGAACCTTTTTAGTATGTATTAAGCGATATAATCTTTTGCTCTTTCTAATGCTTTTGGAATTCCACCAGGGTTTTTACCTCCTGCGGTAGCAAAGAAGTTTTGTCCACCTCCACCACCATGGATTAGTTTTCCTAATTCTCTAACTACTTTTCCTGCATCATATCCTTTTTCATTAGCCAAGTCTTTAGATATATAGCAAGTTAACATAGCCTTTTCAGCAGAAGGGGCAGTGGCAAATACTACAAATAAATTGTTAATTTCTCCACCCAATTCAAATAATAAGTTTTTAATGCTGTTAGGGTCTAAATCTACTTTAGTTGCTAAAAACTGAACTCCATTTACCTCTTGTAATTGGTTTTTAAGTTCGCCTTTCATGTTTTTAGCTTTATCCTTTAATAGTTGCTCAACTTGCTTTTTTAAAGCAGCATTTTCGTCTTGTAAGCTACTAACTGATTTGGTTACATCTTTAGGATTCTTTAATAACTGTTTTACAGCATCGTAATTACGCTCAACATCTTCAAAATAATTACCAACAGCTACATTAGTAATTGCTTCAATACGACGAATACCAGCAGCAACAGCACCTTCCGATTTTATTTTGAAATACCAAATATCACCAGTTTGTTGTACGTGTGTACCTCCACATAATTCCATTGATTGTCCAAAACGAATGGTACGAACACTGTCTCCATACTTTTCACCAAATAAAGCTACAGCACCTTCGTCAATAGCTTGTTGCATCGGTATATTTCTTTGCTCTTGTAATGGAAGATTTTCACGAATACGAGCATTTACGAATTCCTCAACAGCCTCTAATTGATCATTGTCTACTTTAGAGAAGTGAGAAAAATCAAAACGTAAATAATCAGGACTAACCAACGAACCTTTTTGTTCTACATGATCTCCTAAAATAGTACGTAAAGCTTGGTGTAATAAGTGAGTAGCTGAGTGATTACTAGCAGCTAAACTTCTATGTTCTTTATTTACAACAGCCTTAAAAGTTTCGTTTAAGTTTTTAGGTAAATTCTTAGCAAAATGAATGATAACATTATTCTCTTTTTTGGTGTCAAGCACGTAAATAATATCACCATTAGGAGATTCAATATATCCTTTGTCACCAACCTGTCCACCACCTTCTGGATAAAAAGGAGTCATGTTGAATACCAGTTGATATTGGTCACCACCTTTTTTGGTACTAACTTTTCTGTAACGAGTAAGTTTTACATTAGTAGCTAGTATGTCGTATCCAATAAATTCTTCAACATCATCGTCTAGTAAAACAACCCAATCACCCGTTTCACTTGCAGAAGCTGCACGAGAACGCTCTTTTTGAGCTTTCATACCTGCATTAAATTCCTCTTCATTAATTTCATACCCCTTTTCACGAGCAATTAACTGCGTTAAATCTAAAGGGAACCCATAGGTGTCATATAATTCAAAAGCACGTTTACCAGATACAGTTTTACCATTAGTAGTTGCTATAACTTGGTCTAATAATAATAACCCTTGATCTAATGTGCGTAAGAAAGAAGTTTCTTCTTCTTTAATTACATTGTGTACTAAAGTGTTTTGTTTTCTAATTTCAGGGAAAGCACTTCCCATTTGGTATGCTAAAGTTTCTACTAACTTATAAATAAAAGGCTCTTTTTGGTTTAAGAAAGTAAAACCATAACGAATAGCACGACGTAAAATTCTACGTATTACATAACCTGCACCATTATTACTTGGTAATTGACCGTCTGCAATAGCAAAAGCAACAGCACGAACGTGGTCGGCAATTACACGAATAGCAATGTCAATTTTTTCATCTTTTCCATATTTAGCACCAGTAATTGTTCCTATTTCACGAATTAAAGGAGTAAAAACATCAGTATCGTAGTTAGATTGAACACCTTGTAAAACCATACATAAACGCTCAAACCCCATACCAGTATCGATGTGTTTCGCAGGAAGTTCAACTAAAGAACCATCTGCTTTACGGTTGTATTGCATGAATACTAAGTTCCAGATTTCAACAACCTGAGGATGATCTTCATTTACTAACGATTTTCCGTCAACTTTAGCTTTTTCTTCTGCTGAACGAATATCTACATGTATCTCAGAACACGGACCACAAGGACCTTGCTCGCCCATTTCCCAGAAGTTATCCTTTTTATTACCCATTAAGATACGATCTTCAGCAATGTACTGCTTCCAAATATCGTATGCCTCTTGATCCATTTTTGTACCATCCTTTTCATCACCTTCAAAAACAGTTACGTACAAAATGTCTTTATCTACTTTGTAAACTTCAGTTAATAATTCCCAGGCCCAAGCAATAGCTTCTTTCTTAAAGTAATCACCAAAACTCCAGTTACCTAACATTTCAAACATGGTGTGGTGGTAAGTATCGTAACCAACCTCTTCCAAGTCATTATGTTTACCAGAAACACGTAAACACTTTTGGCTATCAGAAACTCTACCATTTTTAGGAGTTGAGTTTCCTAAGAAAAACTCTTTAAATGGCACCATACCAGCGTTGGTAAACATTAAAGTAGGGTCGTTTTTTAACACCATTGGTGCTGAAGGAACTATTTCGTGTTGTTTTGATTTAAAAAAATCTAAAAATTTAGCTCTAATATCTTGAGATTTCATACAACTCTGGGTATCTGGATTTTGTTAAAATATGTTTAAAAAACTGCTTATAAAAAGAAGTTTTAAAAGATTTTGTAAATTTGTGAGTTTTCAAATTGTACATCCCCTCTAAGGATGCTTAATTTAAAAAGCACAAAAATAGTACATTTAGCATTATGGCAAAAGTAAAATATTATTATGACCCAGACACTTTATCATATAGAAAGATAGAGGTTAAAAGAAGTGAAAAGTATAAGAAAACTTTTTTTGGGCTACTTAGTTTTTTATTAATTGCTTTTTTTGGTTTTATAGGTTTTAGCCAGTTTTTAATGTCTCCAAAAGAGCGAGCTCAAAAGAGAGAATTAGAAAACTTAAAATTACATTATGAGTTGCTTTCAAAAAAAATGGAAGAAAGCGCTGAAATCTTAACCGATTTACAAGAAAGAGATAACAATATTTACCGAACATATTTTGAGGCTAGTCCAATACCAGAAGAGCAAAGAAAAGCTGGTTTTGGAGGTGTTAACAGATATAAACACTTAGACGGTTTTGATAATAGTTCAATGGTAAAGAAAGTAACTAAGGAGTTAGACATTTTATCAAAACAAATGGTAGTACAATCAAAATCATTGGATGAGATTGTTGAGCTAGCCAAAGAAAAAGAAAAAATGTTAGCTTCAATACCTGCTATTCAGCCTGTAAAAAATCAAGATTTAAAAAGAATGGCATCAGGTTATGGAATGCGTTTACACCCTATATTAAAATCGTGGCGCATGCATAACGGAATGGATTTTACTGCTCCAACAGGTACACCAATTTTTGCATCAGGAAACGGTATTGTTAAAAAAGCACACAGAAGTTCTACTTTTGGTAAAGTGGTTTATATAAATCATGGATATGGGTACCAAACCATTTATGCTCACATGAGTAAAATTTTAGCCAGAAGAGGACAAAAAGTAAAACGTGGTGATTTAATAGGTTATGTTGGAAACACTGGTCGTTCGGCAGCACCACACCTACACTACGAAGTGCATAAAAACGGAAGACCTGTAAACCCTATTTACTATTATTATGGAGATTTAACTCCAGAGGAGTTTATAGCTATGCAAAAGGCTTCACAACAAAAAGGTCAGTCGTATGACTAAACACGTAACAAGCTGTGAAAAATGTATGTAGACTTACCCGATAAACGATATTACAAAATAGGAGAAGTTGCAAAAGCTTTTGGGGTGAATAGTTCACTTATACGATTTTGGGATAAAGAGTTTGAAATTATCAATCCTAAAAAAAATGCTAAAGGCGATCGGTTGTTTACACAAGAAGACGTAAAAAACTTTAAAATTATTTACAACCTTGTAAAAGAAAGAGGATTTACTTTAGATGGTGCAAAACAAAAGCTAAAGAAAAACCCAGAGGGAGTCTTAAATAATCAGGAAATTATTAGTAGATTAGAAACTGTAAAAGCAGAGTTAATAAAAATCAAAAATCAATTATAATTACAAAAAATCAAAAATTATGAAAAAATGGTTAGTGCCTTTAATTATTATAGGAGTTCTAGTATTTGGAATTTATTCATGGGCGAAAGGATTTTATAATACAGCAGTAACATACCAAGAAGATGCTAAAACTACATGGTCTAATGTAGAGAGTTCTTACCAACGAAGAAACGATTTAATTGGTAATTTAGTTAAGACTGTACAAGGAGCTGCCGATTTTGAAAAAAGCACGTTAACAGACGTAATTAATGCAAGAGCAAAAGCAACTTCAGTAAATATTAATGCTGGTGATTTAACGCCAGAAAAAATGGCACAGTTTCAACAAGCACAAACAGGGTTAAGCGGAGCTTTATCTAAGTTATTAGTGTCTGTAGAACGTTATCCAGATATCAAAGCAAACAAAAATTTCTTAGAATTACAAAGTCAGTTAGAAGGAACAGAAAATAGAATTAATGTAGCACGTGATCGTTACAACGAAGCTGTAAATGTTTACAATAAGCACATTAAAATGTTTCCAGGAAACATGCTAGCAGGTATGTTTAACTTAACAGAAATGACGCGTTACAAATCAGATGCAGGTTCAGAGAATGCTCCTGATGTAGATTTTAAATTCTAAAAAATATGTCTAAAGTAGAAGATTTTCTTACTGCCAAAGAAGAAGAGGAAATCGTTCAAGCTATTAGGCAAGCAGAACGAAGTACTTCTGGTGAAATTCGTGTACATATTGAAAAGACTACCGAGGTTTCTCATTATGACCGAGCACTAGAAGTATTTCAAATGCTTAAAATGTTTAATACCCAACAGCGAAACGGTGTATTAATATACATTGCTGTTGATGACCATAAGTTTGTAATTTATGGTGATGAAGGTATTAATGCAGTTGTTCCTACAAATTTTTGGGAAACAACTAAAGAAGCCATCCAAAATCAGTTTAAACAAGGAAACTTTAAACAAGGAATTATAGATGGTGTGCTGAAAGCAGGAAAAGAATTAAAGGCTCACTTCCCTTGGACTACCGATGATGAAGATGAGCTAAGTAATGAAATATCAAAAGGCTAAAACCTTCACAGAAGGAAGAAACATGATAAGAAAATTAACGTCATTATATAAAAGAACAAACAAGTTGCAGAACTTAAAAGTTGTTCTTTTTTTTGTTGCATTTTTATGTGGACACACTCTTTTCTCACAAGGGTTTCAAATTCCTGAGACCCCTAAGTTTCAAACAAGTGTTTACGATTATGTCAACCTTTTATCACCCAATCAAAAGAGAAGCTTAGAAAATAAGCTAATTAAATATGCTGATACTACTTCAACACAAGTAGTAGTGGCAATTATAAGTTCAACCGAAGGTGAAGAAATAGGGTATTTAGCTACCAATTGGGCGCATGAATGGGGAATAGGAGGAAGCAAAGAGCAGGATAACGGAGTGTTCATGTTACTGGCAAAAGACGATCGCAAAATAACCATCAGAACAGGTTATGGAACCGAACACTTATTAACCGATTATGTTTCTCGACAAATTATAGAGTACGACATTATCCCTTACTTTAAACAAGGCGATTATTACGCTGGGTTAAACAGTGGAGTAGATGCTGTTTTTAAGGTAATGAGTGGTGAATATAAAGGCTCTAGAAAACAATCTAAAAAAACAGATTTTAGCTTTATTATCTTTATCATCATTCTTATAGTATTTTTTATCATTATTTCAAGCGGTAGTAAAGGAAACCGTGGTGGTGGAAGAGGCTACAGGAAATCAGATGTTGCAAGAGGTATTTTAGAAACCATTATTTTAAGCAACGCAGGAAGAGGCGGTTTTGGCGGAGGAAGCTTCGGTGGAGGATCGTCAGGAGGTTTTGGAGGTGGCGGTGGCTTCGGAGGAGGTTTCGGCGGCGGCGGCTTTGGCGGCGGTGGTGCTACTGGAGGTTGGTAGTAACTTCATTTATTTAGTAAAGGTTAGTTAACGTTAAAGCAATGTTGAAATAGTACTTATGCAGGGAAATTAAATGACCCTTACGTATGAAGACTAACATTAAAAGAAGAAGCTTTTTAAGAAACTCATTATTAGCAACTGGAGGACTACTTTTAGTCCCTAATTTTATTAGTTGTAAAGATGATGATATTGATGAATTACCAATTCCAGATAACTTAGCAGAGAAAAATTTTGAGCAAGGCGTTGCTAGTTTTGATCCTACAAACTCACAAGTTATTATTTGGACTCGTTATAGTACCAAACAAACTTCGGCAACCTTAATTTGGCAAATAGCAAAAGACAAAAACTTTAAAGAGGTTGTTCGTCAAGCAGAAGTAACTACCGATGCTTCAAGAGATTTTACTGTAGCTGTTGAAATTAAAGATTTAGACGCAGGACAAAAATTATACTACCGTTTTGTAAGTGCTGACGATAAAGCAACATCACCAGTAGGAGAAACCCTAACGTTTAGCGAATCAATAAGCGAAGTAAAGTTAGCAGTAGCATCTTGTGCAAACTTTGCTTACGGTTACTTTAACGTATACGAAGAGATAAAAAAATCTGATGCAGATGTTGTTATCCATCTAGGAGATTATATCTATGAGTATGGTGAGAACACTTACGGTTCGTTTAGAACACCAGAGCCTAAAGGAGAAATTATTTCGTTAGATGATTATCGTACCCGTTACCGTCAATATCGTTCAGACGAGCAATTAAAAGAGTTACATAGAAGAAAACCTTTTATCTGTGTTTGGGACGATCATGAAGTAGCAAACGATACGTATAAAGACGGAGCTGAAAACCATCAAGAAGATGAAGGAAGCTTTACTTCAAGAAAACAAAATGCGTTAAAAGCATACAGCGAATACTTACCTAACATGACGAATCTTGTAGATAATTCAATTATTTACAGAAACTTAAAAATAGGTAGTTTGGTAGATTTAATTATGTTAGATACGCGTATTATTGGAAGAGATAAGCAGCTAGAATATTCAGCATTTTACGGTGAAAATGGAGCATTTGATTCAGCAGCTTTTCAACAAGCATGGTTAAATCCGCAACGTACACTTTTAGGAGTTACCCAATTAGGGTGGTTAGAAAGTGAATTAGCAGCTAGTAATAGTACGTGGCAAATTATAGGACAGCAAGTTTTAATGGGAAAAATGTTAATTCCTGCCGAACTATTAACACTCTTAGCTAAACTATTGGCAGAAGTATCTGCTACAGGATCAGCAAGTGAAGAAACGTTTAATTTGCTTAAAACCTCTATTACAGAGTTGGTAACGATTAAAACAAGAGCTTTACAAAACGATCCTACGTTAACAGCAGAAGAGAAAGCAAGAATAGAAACGGTATTACCGTATAACTTAGATGCTTGGGATGGTTATTTTATGGAAAGAGAACGCATTTTAGCAAGCTTTAAAAGTAAAAATGTAGTGGTGCTAGCAGGAGATACTCACAATGCGTGGTATAGCGATTTAAAAGATAATTCTGGAGAAAAAGTAGCAGTAGAAGTAGCTACAAGCTCAGTATCGTCACCAGGACTAGAAACTTATTTAGGAGCGTCTGCAACAGATTTAGAAGCTGCATTAGGCTTGTTAATAGACGATTTACAATACGGTAATTTATCTCAAAGAGGATATATGAAACTTACAGTAACAGCTGCAGGTATACAAACTGATTGGAACTTTGTTGATACTGTTACCAATAAAACCTATTCAAATAGTATAGGAAAAACAGTAACCTTATAATTATATATTATAAGAACATATCAAAGGCTCCTGAATAACTCAGGAGCCTTTTTGTATGCTATAAAAGATATACGAAATCAACTAATGTTATGCTTCTTCAGTAGCAGGGGTGCTAGACTTGGATCTGTTATCTACTACCAAATTATATTGCTTAGCCAACACATCAATCTCATTAAGTAAGGTTGGGTAGGCTTCATTTTCAGAAAGTGTTGCATGTGCTTCAATATGTAATACAAGTTTTCTGTAAGTAAGTGAAGCTTCAGTACGCAACTCTTGAATATTGTTTTCTGGTGAAGCTGCTGTTTCACCTACACGCTCAATATACTTGGCAGAAAATTCGGTATTAGCATTTTTTAATTCAGCAACCCAAGTAGCTATATCAAGTAAAGAAATAGCCTGAATAAGCTCAGGTTCAGTTTCAAAATCTTTACTAATACTATCTAAAATAGCGGTTTGTTCTTGGTAACTTTTACGAGCTATATCAGTGCCATAAGTATTTACTGTAGCAAGTAGTGCGTTTGCGGCACTTATTGTAGCTTCGTTAAAATGATTAGTATAAGCACTCACAAGTGTTCTAATTCCTGTAATAGCTTTATCTCTTCTAGTGTCAAGGGCTATTATTTCTTGTGTTAGGCTGCTACCTTGTACTTGTTGGTACAAAGAATCAATACGATTAACAATAGTTGTTAATTCGTTAGTGGGGTTTGTTAATGCTAATGCATCAACATCTTGTAAGTTTACAAGTTGTAAAATATCTTTCATGTATTGTAGATATTCACCGTTACGATACCGATTTAAATACGGACTGTTCATAAGCTAATTTTTTAAATTAATACTAAATATTTATAGAAAGTGATTTGGTAACTTTCATAGCATTAGCAATTTAAGAGTATAAAAGTTTCTAAAAAAGTTAACAATTGTTAAAGTTTGCCTACTAAGTAGGTTGTGAAGATACTTATGGAGAATTTTGTTATTTAAAGGAACGTTCAGCGAGCTTCGCTGATGGTTTTGTTATGTTGAGGAATGTTCAGCGAACTTCGCTGACGGTTTCGTTGTGTTGAGGAATGTTCAGCGAACTTCGCTGACGGTTTCGTTGTATTGAGGAACGTTCAGCGAGCTTCGCTGATGGTTTTGTTATGTTGAGGAACGTTCAGCGAGCTTCGCTGATGGTTTTGTTGCGTTGAGGAACGTTCAACGAGCTTCGCTGATGGTTTCTATGAAAAAATGTATAAAAAGCCTTTTTTTTGAGAGTTAAAATACTGATAACCGTACAATTGACGTACTGAAAAAGTAGGTCACTGACCTACTTTTAGTAAGTCACTGACTTACCTGTTTCTAATTTTTTATACTTTACTTTGAGTTCAAGTAGCAGTAAATTAAGGTTTTATATTGAAATGTTAAAGAAAACTCAGGGTTATCCCTGAGAAGAATTTAAGTGAACTAGGGAAAACCCTTATTGTATAAAAAACTATGACCAACTACTTTTGAATAAAAAATTGTAATTAATTTAAGTAAAAAAAAAATGAAAAAAAGAAAGAAACAAATTGCTAACCTTTTAAAATTAGGTGTTTTCCTGTTTGGTGTTTCGTTGTTGTTATGGAGTTGTGAAAAGCAAGAAGAAGTTAATCACGGATTAGAAAATGAACATTTTGGAATTCCTCAAAAATACTTTAAAAAGAAAATAACATTAAAGGAAGTTTTATCAAATGAAGAATTATACAATGTACTTGAAAAAAACTTTATAAGGAGTAGTGAGCAAAAAAAGGTAAATGAGTTTATACCTTATAATTATATATTAAAGGTGTATACCTCACAAGGAATTTTATTTTATAATGATACGATAAAAACCTATACTTTTCCTATAATTACTAATTTAGAGAAAGAAGAACATAGTTTTTTTAATTTGTTATTTCAAGAATATAAAGGAAAATTATATGTAGGTGTGATTAAGTATACACCGTCTTCTAATTGGTTATCAAATAAAAAAGAGAAGTATGAAGGAAGTTTTGAGTTAATAGATAAAGAAGGGCGTTCCAAAAAGAGTTATGCTTCAAAATCGTCTTGTGAAACTATATTAAAAGCTTTTTATGCACCTTGTGGCTGTGGTGGAAGTGCCAATGGTCATGCTCCTTCAGGAGCATGGTGTTGTAAAGGAAGTCCTTTGTTAGGGTACGATATGGAGTTTAGTTGTAGTGGAGGAGGCAGTAATGGGGAACCTGGAGATTTAGATGGAGTAAGTGGAGGGTTAGATTCAGGAGGCTCATCAGGTTCAGCACAAACTGATCCTACGGAAGCTATTTATACAGATACAGCATTAGGAATAAACAAATCTTTAGGAGGTACATTAAGTGATTCAGAGTTAGAATGGATAGATACACATCCACTAGAGTCTTTTAAAATAGTAAACTTTATTATAGCAAATGAAGATGAAAATAAACAACTTACCTCAGAAGCCAAAACATTTGCCGAACAAGCCATTAAAGCGTTAGCGAATGGTGGTGAAGTAGATTTTGATGATAGAATTATAAATGAAATAAAAGACGAAAAAATAAAATGTTTGCATGATAAGCTAACAAAAGATGGTAATACTTTTGTAAAAGATTTATTAGCGAATTTTGAAGGAGTTTCTGAGTTTAATATTAATATTTCTTCCGTTGATAAAATATTTTCAACTAATGTTAATGATTATGTAAATGGAGAAACCTCATATACAAAAGGCGATGATATGATTTATATTAAAATTAGTGCAGATAAAATTTCTAATAATTCCGTGTTGTCGGGTATTCGAACCATACTCCACGAATATATTCATGCCGATATGTTTAGAAAGTTATATACTAAAGAAGGTATTAGTAACTCGGATATAAAAGATTTTAAAGAAACATACAATAAGTTTAAAAGTGAAAACTTTAAGCCTAATAATCTTCAACATGAAAGCATGGCAAAACTGTATGTAAATTCCATGGCTACTGCCTTAAAAGAAATACACCAAGCTATTTTGTTAAGAGAGTACAATTACTTGTCACAAGATGGTGCCAAATCACTCGATAATTTATACGAAGCTTTGGCTTGGCAAGGATTGAAAGGTCACGACGTTCAAGCATATACAGAGTTGTCAGATACTAAAAAAAAGGCATTAAAAGAAGCATTAGATATCTATTTTTATAGTTTAACCAAAAACTGTCCACAATAATCATGAAAAATTTATTTATTATTTTACTACTAACTAGTTCCTTTCTTGTGAAAGCACAAGAGGGAAAACAGGACACTATTTTTTTTAAATATGATAAAAATTATGTGCTTTTTTATGACGATTATAAGAAATGGTGGGATTTATCATATAAAGATTATGAAAACGAAATTTTAAAAAATATTAATTTAACTAATACTCAAGGGTATTTTATGCTAAAAGCAGTAGATACTCTCTATAATTTGTCTCCTAAAAAGGTCTTTTCATTAAAAAAATATGTTGAGACTAGGAAGTTTTACTATCCTGGAAAATACAATAAAATAGTAGATGTTAATATTTTAAAAAAAGAACTTTTTAATAAATATAAAGTTTTTTTTACTACGGATGATAATGATTTTATTAAAATAAGACAAAGTCCATATGAAAATTATTATCATTCATTTTACCCAATAAAATATGCTAACAAAAAAAAATACCCTAAACAAATAAAAGACACATTATTTATTAAATATGATAAAGATATCTTTTTAAAAAGAAGAAATCCAGTTAGTAGGGAAATTAGCTACTTAATTAAAGACAGAAAGCATAGATCTTCCGAATATATTCGTTTTGAGGAGAAAAATAAATATACTAATATTTCAAAAAAAACTGAACCAATTAATTTTCAAGACTTTTTAGTTAATAATTTTAATGATAAAATAGATGATTGGACATTAAGTAGTTACTTAAGTAATTATGTTATTTTTTTTGTGTGTAAAAAAACGTATATAAAAATGCAAGTAATTGATGTTATCGATGATTAATCATGAAAAATTTATTTATTATCTTACTACTAACTAGTTCCTTTCTTGTGAGAGCACAAGAAGAAAAACAAGATACCTTGTTTATTAAATATGATAAAACGATATCTAAAAGATTACAAAACCCAGTAACGAAGGAATTTTATTATACGATAAAAGATCTAGATAATAAGGAAGATATTGTTTACTTTAAAGAAAAAAAAATATTAAAAAACATAAAAATAAGACAAAAACAACAGTGTTTAAAAAAAAATTATTGAAAAGTCAGGCGCTTATTACGATAATAACATGTTTTATGATTTTGAATTATTTACATACTTTAAAAATGATGGTTATAAAGTATATTTTTTAGTAAAAAACAAAACGTTTATTGAGGTTGAAATATGGTATGAAATAAATTAGATATATGAAAAATTTATCTATCTCCAGTATATATAGTCAAGAAAAGAAAGAAACTATTTATATATTATTTGATATTAATAATAGCGAAAATACATTCTTGAAGATGGTTCTGGAAATAGCTTTCATAGGTAAAATAACTATAAATATAAAAGACTTGGTTATCAAACAAGGAGATTCTATAGTTATTAATGCCTACTTAAAGCAATACCCTACACCAATAGTTGATTAAACATAAATAAGGAGTAGGTTTCTACTCCTTATTTAAATCTATTCTTTTTATTCCGCTTACGACAATCACCAACAGCTTATGGAGTATTATACTGCTATGAGTTGGGGAGGGTTGGAAAGTTCAGATGCATATAAAGCATTAAGTAGCACAAAAAAATAGCAATACAAAAAATAATTAAAAATGAAAGATATGCAAAAAGCGATGCGAAAAGTACTAAATGTCCGTAATTTTATTTGTTTCTTTATTTATTTAATAACGATATCATGCTCTTCGAAAAAGTTATTAATTAGTGAAAATCAAATAAATGTTTTAAATGAAATTCTTCACTCATCAAATAATAATATTTATTATAAAACAATAGTTAATGATTTAGAAAAGCCTATAGAGGCTTATATTTCTAATGAAATGGAATTTCAATTTTGCGAAAATGAAGTTATAACGCCTGATGAAATATCTTTTTTAAAGAAACAACAACTAGAAGTTGTAAATTTATATAAACTACCATTAGATATAAAGGAAAAAGTAACGAGAAAAAAGAAAGATATTGAAACTTCCCATATTTCGGTACCTATCTTATTTAGAAATAATACTATGGCATTATATTATAATACTCAAAGATATGGTGGAAATTTTATGTTGCTCAAAAAAGAAAAATCTAAATGGAAAGTTATTTGTTCGAGTTTAGTTTGGATAGAATAATTAATAATGAACGATATGCAAAAAGCGATGCAAAAAGTACTAAATGCCCGTAATTTTATTTGTTTATTTACTTGTATACTTATAATGAGTTGTCATACAAGTAAAAATACTATTAATAATAAAATACCGAGTTCCAGTTATGAAATAAAAAAATTTAAATCATCAGATAACTGGATTACTATAAATGCATATGATAATGAAATTTCATATGGTAAACTTATACCTATTATAAAGATTAATAAATTATATTTTTTTAATGATGGTATTAAAACATTTAACGTAGTAGAATCAAAGCATAACATACAGATTTCTCATATTGGTAAAATACCAATAACTATAAAAGATCTAGTTGTAAAAAAAGGAGATTCTATAGTTATTAATGCCTACTTAAAGCAAGACCCTACACCAATAGTTGATTAAACATAAATAAGGAGTAGGTTTCTACTCCTTATTTAAATCTATTCTTTTTATTCCGCTTACGACAATCAACAACAACCTATGGACTATTATACAGCCATGAGTTGGGGAGGATTAGAATCGTCAGATACTTATAAAAAACTACCGAATAAAACAGCAATAGAAAAAATTATAAAAAATGAAAGATATGCAAGAAGTGATGCGAAAAGTACTAAATGTAAATAAAATTATTTATTTATTTATGTTTTTAATGTTTATAAACTGTGGGGTTAAAAAAATTTCAGAACAGCAAAAAAGTGAATATTCAACAGAAAAGTTTAAAACATTAGATTCATTAGATTCTTGGATTACAGTAAAAACTTATGATAAAGAAATTTTTGAGAATCCTATACCTGCAACAGTAAGAATTAATAACCTTATTTTCAAAAAGAAAAAAGTATTTAATGTTAAAGCTGGTAGTTTTGATATTTCTGTTGATTTTTTTAATAAAGTAGGCTTAAAAATTGAAGATTTACGAATAGAACTAGGGGACTCTATAATTATAAAGGCCCATTTAAGAGATTATAAAGGACAAGTATATTAAGCTTTACCCTTTTGTTTGGAATAAAAAAAAGATATGCTAAAAGTAACTCGAAAAAGATTAAGTATTCCTAAGTTATGGATAATAGTGTTATGTATTTTCCTATCATGCAAAGTGAAAGAGATAGGTAGTATTAATACTAGTAATTACACGATTAAAAATTATAAATCTAAAAATAGAGAAACATTACTTAAAGTAAATACTTTTGATAAAGGTTTTTATAATGAGCCAATTACACCAATAGTCGTGCTAAATAATATTCATTTTTTAAATAATAATTTGTTTAATGTTGGAGTTGGTAAGCATAATGTGGAAATAGCTTTCATAGGTAAAATAACTATAAATATAAAAGACTTGGTTATCAAACAAGGAGATTCTATAGTTATTAATGCCTACTTAAAGCAAGACCCTACACCAATAGTTGATTAAACATAAATAAGGAGTAGGTTTCTACTCCTTATTTAAATCTATTCTTTATTATTCCGCTTACGACAATCACCAACAGCTTATGGAGTATTATACTGCTATGAGTTGGGGAGGGTTGGAAAGTTCAGATGCATATAAAGCATTAAGTAGCACAAAAAAAAACAGCAATACAAAAAATAATTAAAAATGAAAGATATGCAAGAAGCGATGCGAAAAGTACTAAATGTCCGTAATTTTATCTATCTATCTATCTATTTATAACTGGTTGTGCTACTACTAGAAGTAATAGAGATTCTTCTACTTTATATTATCAAGAAAAACATAGTTCTAAAAGTGGATTTTCAAGTATAATTATCAATTCTTTTTATGATGATAAATACAAAGACAAAATTTTAGCTTTTGTAACGGTTAATGGGGTTTGTATTCTTGGTAAATATGAAAATGAAAATATACTTCCCATAGAAATAAAAACAATTCCTAATAATAAATATAAAATAGAAATATCTTCTCCAGGGTTACTACCACTTAAAATTAAAAAACTTAGAATAAAAAAAGGAGATTCAATAGTTATTAACGCTTATTTAAAAGAAGATACAAGACCAATAGTTGATTAAACATAAAAAAGGAGTAGGTTTCTACTCCTTTTTTATGCTGTTATATAGCAAGGCAGATCGTTTACTTATTTATTGTATTTAGAGTTATCTTTGTTAACATAAATACTCCAATATGAAAAAGCTAGTTCTCTTATTATTAACCATTTTATTAATTGCCAGTTGTACCAATTATGGGCAGCTTAAGTTAGTGTCTTATTTATCGGAAGATTTAAAGGAAGTTTCAGGAGTAGAGAAAAGCCAAGATTTAAAAATGCTATGGATGCATAACGATAGTGGTAATGCAGCTAAAGTATTTAAAGTTAGTACCCAAGGTAAGATATTACAAAAAAGAGTATTATCAGTAAAAAACCACGATTGGGAAGACATAACTTCTGATGACAAAGGAAACATATACATTGCCGATTTTGGTAACAATAATAACAAAAGAAAGAACTTAGTAATTCTAAAAATAAAGGAAGAAGATTTGTTAAATGGAGATGATGTTGAGGTAGAAAAAATAAAATTTTCATACCCTAATCAAACCAAGTTTCCGCCTAAAAAGAAAGACCGTTTTTTTGATGCAGAGTCTTTAATTTATAAAGATGGAGCTCTCTATATTTTTACAAAAAGTAGAGTTAAAAATAAGCACGGAAAAACAATGTTATACAAAGTTCCAGCTACAAAAGGAGAGTATATAGCTCGGTATATATCTGAGTATACAAACTGTAACGATGTTCATTGTGCAATAACAGCAGCAGCAATATCACCAGATAAACAAAAAGTGGTTTTGCTAACACATCAATCTGTTTTAGTATTTACTAATTTTAACGGAGATGATTTTTTTAGTGGAGACGTAAAAGAACACACATTCAATCATATATCTCAAAAAGAAGGCGTTACTTTTAAAGATGAAAGAACTCTTTATATAACAGATGAAGCTGATAAAATAGGAAGCAGTAAACTGTATGAGTTTGTATTAAAGGACTAAAAAAATCAGTTACCAATGTATGCACATTGATAACTGAGAGAGTTAGGGGAATCATCAACACCTAGTTTGGGTGCCTATACGTAATCAATCTGTCTAGAATATCCTGCATTTATAGCTAATAAAATAGAATCTTCTCGGCTAAAACTAAACGGAATAATAGAGCTTAAAGGTTCTTCAAATTTTTCTTCTATTTTTTGTTTAGATAATATCAAAGCTTGCTCTACTAATTTATGATATTCGGTTATAAAGTATTTTTTAGGTAAGTTTTCAAACTTAGCAACATCAAAATCATAAAACTTTGTTCTTGTTACAGCTTTGTATTCTTGGTCGTTATGTATAAATAAATAGGTAAGATCAACGTGAATAGTAGTGTTAGCACCACTGGGATCGTCTGGCCAATTATAAATTAAAAGATAAGCCCCATCAATACTAACCTTTGGTTTAGAAATTTCCTCAATCTTTTCAAAACTCGTTAAATTACAAGATCCTGTTTTAATAACTTCTTCTATAGTTTCAACTGTACTCATTATTAATAATTTAATTTTTTAGTCAAATATCTTAGAAATTTGGGGCTGGCTTTTAGGTGTTTTATAAACGCATACTATTATTTTATAAACGTTTTGTTAAAGTGGTGGATAAGGAGGTGAAATGAAAATATATAATTATTTTAGTTGGCTAATTACTTACAAAAAAATGCCATTGTTTAAAAGAAGCTACTTTTTATATATCGTCTGTACCCTTTTAGTTTTTTCAGCCTGTAAAAGAAATGATGTAGATAAAGATTTACAAGAATATTTATTAGCTGTTGATAGTATTTCTCAACAAAAACCAAAAGAAGGATTAAGAAAAATAGATAGTTTATTAGAAAAGAAACAAAATTCTAAAAACAGGGCTTTGTTGTTGTTTAGCAAAGGAGAACTTTTTTACCTGAACGATAAGTTAATAGAGGCAAAAAACATACACTTAGAAACCTATAAATTATTTACAAATCTTAAAGATGATTATAACAAAGGAAGAAGCTTAATAACATTAAGTGCTACTTGTATGAAGCTAAATGAGCTAGAAGATGCTCAAAAGTATGCATTAGAGGCTTTAGAAATAGGCGAAAAAACAGAAAACACCCGACTACAAGCAAAGGCAAATAATCAACTATTTAATCTTCATTTTATATTAAAAGATTACGAACAGGCATTGTTTTACATAAAAAGGTCTGAAGAATTATTTACCGACCCAAATGACCCTAACTCAATTATAGCAATTAAAAGTAATATTGCTGGTGTTTATTTAATGTTGAAGCAATATAACAAAGCCTTAGAACAGTTTTCAGAAGCATTAGCTTTGGGTGAGTCAGCGAAAGACCCAAAAACTATCGTAAGTGTTCTTAATAATATTGGATACACGTATTTGGAAGCAAAACGTTTTGAAGAAGCAGAGAAGTTTTTACGAGGTGCAGTAAAACTTAACCAAAAAATTAAAACAATTAACGGAGCTCCATACAAAGGTTTAGGAACCCTTTTTTTAGTAACTAATAAGTTAGATTCGGCAGCGGTAAATTACAACAAGGCCATGTCAATTTACAAAAGTAAAAACAACCTTTCAGAAGAACTAGAAATAAGAGATAAGCTAATATCAATAGCAATTCTTAAAAAGCAGTACCAAAAAGCATTAAACCATCAAATAATACGAGATAGTATAGAAGTGGTTAAGAGTAAAAAGCAAAACCAAAAACTTCTTCATTTTGCTAATGTGAACTATAAAATTAAAGAAAAAGAAATAGCATTAACCCATCAAAAAGAAATAAACAAACAAAATTGGTGGTTAGGAATTAGTGTAATTGTATCGTTGGTACTTATTTTAATTATAGCATTGTTTTTTGGATATAATAATAAGCTAAGAGCGGCTAATAAAGCTTCAAAATTAGAACAACGTTTGCTAAGAGCTCAAATGAATCCGCATTTTATATTCAACACCTTAGCGGCGATTCAGAATATAACTTTAGAAGGAAACCCAGTAAAATCATCAAATTATATAGCTAAGTTTTCAAAACTTATTCGACAAAATTTTGATTATGTTCGAAAAGAAGAAATTAGCTTAGAAGAAGAGCTAGCTATGATTTCTAATTACATAGACACACAACAGCTACGTTTCAATAATAGTTTTAGTTATCATATAAATATTTCTGAGAACTGTGATACAAAACAAGTAAAAGTACCGCCTATGTTGTTACAGCCTTTTGTTGAAAATGCTATTGAATATGGTTTAAAAGAAAAGAAATCAGGAGGAATATTGAACTTAAATATTCGAAAAACAGGTGAAGAACTGTTTTTTGAAATTGAAGATAATGGAGTAGGAAGGAAGCAAAAAAAGAGTCAAGAAAAAATAGCAAAAGATTTACACGCTACCGATATTTTTATTGAAAGACTACAGATAAGAAATAAAGGAGAAGAAAAATCTTTTACCATAGAAGATTTACACGATAAGGATGGACACCCATCAGGAACAAAAGTTGTATTTAAATTAAAGTTATAAAATGATAAAAGCTGCTATAATAGAAGATGAGTTTAATGCACTAAACACATTAACAAAACTGTTACAATACACGCAAAAAGATATAGAAATTGTAGCTAAAATTGATAATGTAGATGAAGCTATAGATTTTTTAAGCAACAATAATTTAGACTTGGTGTTTATAGATATTGAGTTGATTGGAGGAAATGCTTTTCAAATATTAGAAGCCTTAGAAACCATAGACTTTAAAATGATATTTACCACAGCGTACGATGAATTTGCAATAAAAGCTATTAAGTTTGATACAGTGGATTACTTATTAAAGCCTATAGATTCTGACGAATTAAATGCTTGTATAGAACGTTTTAGAGCGGACTTTGAAAAAGAGAAAAAGTACACGCAAGCACTAAGCAAAATAAACGAGTTTGATAAAAAAGAGGCTCAAAAAACATTGCTTATTAAAACTACCGAAGAGCAACATTTTTTACATGTAGATGATATTGTACGTTGTCAGTCAGACGGAAGTTATACGCTTTTTTATACTACAGATAAAAAAATAATGAGTGCTAGAAACTTAAAGTATTACGAAAATATTTTAAGTACACATGCCTTTGCTAGAGTGCATCAATCTCACTTAATCAATATAAAATATTTAGCTTCAGTAAGTGCTAATACAGTTAAGTTATCAAGTGGTGAAAATGTTCCTTTATCATCAAGAAAGAAAACGTATTTAAAACAGTTTTTAGAGAATTTTAATACGAATACAAAATAAGAAGTAACACATATAAAACTCATTAAAATAGCGCTAAAGTTCCATGTAGTTTTGAGGTAAATAATTGAAAGTAACCTTAAAAAACAATCATATGGGACTTAAAGAAAAAAGATTCACAAAAACTTTTCAAGAAGAAAAATATCCTGCTTTAAAACAACAAATAAACGACGCAGCAGGTTTTGATGTAACAATTGATGTAGAGTGGGAAACCATGTTTGAAGATAAGTTTTTACACTTATATGATGACAGTTATCCTAAAATTTACTTCCAACCACTTATTGATGCCTTTTCTGCCATAACTACAGATGATATGGGGAAAGAAGCATTGACAGAATCGTTAAAAAAAGTGGTTATTACCAATAAAGACGATCATCACAATCCAACGCATGCTTACACCTTTGAAGAAGGGGTTTTACAAGTAAATCATAGTCCAATTTTAAATGCAGATAAAGTTCAAGATAGAACAGATGCACTTGTTGATTTGTTAGAAAACAATTTATAGTCTAGTAATTCATACCAAAAAAATAAAATTGCTATGGAAACAGATTATATCAATCAATTTAAAGCGCAATCGCCAGCAGCTATAATTCAGGGTTTGTTTAGAGAAAAAAAGCAATTAAAAATTGCTTTATCACTAAAAAACGGACTTTATGTAGAAGGCTTTATAGTAGACATTACCAAAGAAGAATATCAAACATTTGTGTGTATAAAAACCGAAGAACAAGAAGTATTGTTTTTCGATCTTCAAGAGGTATCTGTTTTACGAATTAAGCATCCTAAAAAAATAGCAGTTTCATTATCTAAAGGAAATATTAGTCGTCCATTAGGAGAAGATCCCATAAGTGTTTTACAATTAAAAAGATGGACTCTTGAGCAAGAACCTTTGTTAGAGGCAACGATTAATTTATCATTTGAAAAATCAGCATTACAAGAAGTAAACGCTCGATTAAATTGTAAAGATGTTATTGCAAGCTTATTAAAAGCAAAACAGTTAATAGTAGAGGATATAATGGGGTTAGCAGCATGGAAAGAAATAAAAACAGTTGCTATTACTAATACAGGAACATTACAGGTAACTAGAGAAGGAAGTGTATTAAAAATTGGTATTGAAATTACTAAAGTATTGCCAAAAGAATTAGAGAATCTTTTTATTGAAAAGATAGAAAAAGTATTGTAGAATAATAAAATTATTAAAAAATGGGTCTTAAAGAAAAAAGAGCAGTTCAAACATTTAAAAACGAATCATTTCCAGCATTAGAAGCGGAAATAAATAATAAAGCAGGGTTTAACGTATCATTAAACATAGCGTGGGATACATTGGTAGAAGATAAGTTTTCTCACCTTTACAATGATACGTTTCCAAAAATATATTTTCAACCGTTAATTGAAGCTATTAAAGCAGTTAATATTGATGAAATTGGAGGGGAGTTACTAAAAAATGGATTAAAAGAAGTAAAGATTGTTAATGAAAACAATGAGCATAATTTAGAAAGAGCAATCACTTTTGTAGATGGGGTATTAACCATTAATCACAGCCCAATTATGAATGCTGACAAAGTGGAAGAAAAAACGGAAAGAATTGTACATCTTTTAGAAACGCATTTAGAAGAATTTGCAGGAAGCGAAGCTAGTGTTGAAAGTACAGAAAACCCTAATAACATTGTAGGTGGAAAGGTAGATAACACTATAAAATTAAGTTTACCTCAGTTGCACAATCAATATGTAGCTTTAGCTTTTGAAAAGCAAGATAACTTAGCTGATGTTGTTGAAGATTTACCATGGAACTGTGATATGCTTCAGGGAACGGTAACTTATGGAGACCTTACCTTTAAAATGCAAGTATTAGGAACCTACTCTCATAATGAACAATCATGGTTGTGGGCTTGGGCAAATAAACAAAGTGGTATTCCAGAACAATTTTTAGAAGCTTCATTACAAATGAAAGCTCTTGGTGAACGTCATGGAATAGAAGATTTACTATCATCAAAAATAGAAACAGAACACGATCCTGGTCATTATTTCTCATTTGTAGCAACAGGGGTAAACCAAGCAAGTTGCTATGCTCCATTACCTTTTAAGGGGCTAACTGTATATGTATTGCTATACACTGATGTAGTGGATGAAAAAGAGATAAATATTCCTGCTTTAATCTGTTCACACTTCTCAAAAACAACAACTCGTATGGATTTTGAACACAAGCACGCATTGTTTTGCTATTTAGTTCAAAAAGGATATGAGGTTGAGGTATCAGGAAACAATATCGTTGCTAAAAAAGGAGAGGATCAAATTTTAGGAATTTTTGACCTAAAAGGAAGGTTATTAAAATTGTCTAACTCAACAGTTCCAGTAGGAGCTTAAAAAAGAAAAAAGTATGTACCAATCTACCACATTATCAGAATTAGAAAAAGAACATCAAGAAGCGTTAAATCAGGCACAAAATAAAATGATGGAGGATTTGAATCTTGCTCAACAAAATGGTGACAACGATTTAATCCATCAAGCAAGTGTTCATTTTCAAAATATAGCAAAAGAATTAGCAGAACAATACACAAAACGTATTGAAGAAATTAACGAGTTAAACCTTAAAAATGTTACTGAAAACATTCAAGAGGTATACGATAATTCTAGAGCAGAAATTGATTTAAATGCTTTGGTTTATGACGGTGATCGAGATTATGTTTTAAAGTTTCAAGAAGATGAGTTGATTCAAAAAACCTTAGAAAGAATAAAAGAAAACAACCCAGTTTTCAAGTCGAGAAGACACTTGCTAAAATCAAGTTTACGATTAACAAAAATGTTAGCTCCTGTACTTCATGAAATTGGGAACCATTGTAAAGAGGTATTGAAACTAAAAGCAGATATAGAGTTTTTCGTGTATCAAGAAGATAAATTCAACGCTTCATGTTATCCGCCAGATGAAGATAAATTATACATTATTTTAACTTCAGGAATTTTAGAGCGTTTTACAAAAGACGAATTAGCTTTTGTTATTGGTCATGAAATTGGGCATGTATTATTTGAGCACTTTAACTATCCAGTAAAACATATTTTAGACGAAGGAGCAAACGATTTAGCACCAATTCATGCCATGAAGTTATATGCATGGAATCGTAACGCAGAAATTAGTGCCGATAGAGCAGGTTTATTATGTTGTAAGAGTTTTGAAGCAGCTGCAAGAACATTCTTTAAACTATCATCGGGAGTAACTTCTAATTCTTTAGATTTTAAATTGAACGAATACATTAATCAGTTTTCAGATTTAGAAGAAGTTTTAAATGACGATACTCACGATCCTTCAGATTGGTATAGTAGTCACCCATTTAGTCCACTTCGTATTAAAGCTTTAGAGTTGTTTAATAAGAGTAAGACATATGAGATATTTAATCCAGCAATTAATGGAGAAATAACAGAGGAGGCAATGGAGTTAGAAATACAGCGAATTATGTCGTTGATGGAGCCAGAAGATTTAGGAAATGAAACTGAGCATTCAGAAAAAATTCAGCGCTTTATGTTTTTAGGAGGTTATATGATTTCAAAGGCAGATGGTGTTGTGGATGACTCTGAAATACAAGCTTTGAGTAGTGTTGTGTCACCATCGGTTTTTGCTCAATGTATGTTAACCATTAAAGGATTAACAGAGCAAGACATTATTGATGAAATTATAGCGTTAGCCAAAGAGCTAGATATTGTAATTTCTGTAATGCAAAAACTAAATATTCTAAGAGATTTATCTATTATTTCTTATGCTGATGGAAGTATAGATGCTGCTGAAGTTGATGTACTTTACAATTTAGCAAGACAATTATATATAAAAACTGAATTTATTGATAGGATAATCAGCGACGCCCAGGGTGTTGACTAACAATATGATTTTTGTTTATCCATGTTAGCTAAACCATACATATTAACCGTGTATGGTTTGGCTTATGTTATATATTAAAAGTGCCCACCCAACAATTAGTAGCAAACCTCCTAAAGGAGTAATAGGACCTAAAAACTTCATTTTTTTACCTTTTGCATCTGATAATACTAAGCCATAAATACTAAAGGAGAAAAGTATAATTCCAACTACAAAAGCGTAATATATTGCCGAACTAGGAGCGTCAAAATAACTTCCAACAAATAATAAAACTAATGCGTGGTACATTTGATATTTTACACCTGTTTCAAATGATTTTAATTGCTCTTTATTTAAAACTTTCTTTAAAGCATGTGCTCCAAAAGCACCAAATATTACAGCGAACATACCAAATAAAGCGCCTGTAATTAATACAATTTGTTGTGTCATATTTTTTTAAGAATTAAAAAGAAAAACCAATACTTAAAGCTACTCTGTCTTCTTGTGAGTTTCCTTTAAAGTATGAAATATTAGCTGTGAACAAGTCGATTCCGCTTAACCATAAAGAACCACCATAACTGGTATGCCATTTCTTTGAATTAGGAGAATACGGAGACCATACACGACCATAATCAAATCCGCCAGTAACACCAATTTTCATAGGAATAATTCCTGTACGAATGCGTCCAAAACGCAAACGTAAATCGTTACTGTGATAAAAACTTTGTGTACCAGAAAAACGTTCTCTATTAAATCCACGTAAACTACGTTCACCACCTAAAGTAGCTGCTTGGTAAACTTCAAAACGATTTCCTACATTAATTTGAGTTCCTATTTCAGAAGCAAAAACTAATGAACGGTTGAATACTAGATTTTGATACATAGCTAAAGAACTCTTAATGTAACCAAAACGTCTGTCGAAATCTTCTAAATTGGCTTTAGCTCCAACAGCTAAATCGAAGTTCATACCTTTGGTAGGGAAACTGCTATTGTCTACTCGGTTGTGATTAAAGTTAAACTCACCACCCCAAAAATAATTAGTATCAAAAATAGCGGTAGGCTGATTATCAAAATTATTGATAAATCGATTAGGAGTGTCTTCAACTTCTATCGACTCAATAATTCCTGAAATTTTAAAAATGCTTCCACCTCGTAATCGTTTTAATAACGAAGGAGAAAAACTAATTTCTTCTTTTTTAACACGATAGTGATCTAAATCAAAAGTTTGATCGTAAACACTTTCGTTACCCCATCCAAAGAAGTTAAAAGAATAATTATCACTTGTGGCTTTAGCACGTACATGTAAGCTCCAGCTACCAATTAGTTCAGTGAATTCACCATTGTACTCTAAATCGTAACCACCAGTTGCAGAGTAGTAGTTTGCTGCTAAAGTATGTTGGTTTGCAAAAGGACGTTTTTTGAATCCTTGTTGTGTATATGTTACCGAAGCACCAAAAAAGAAACCATCGTCTGGGTTGCTTCCTAAGCTAGGGAAAACAATAGTTGTATTGTTATTGATGTCGTGTGCGTCGTAGGTGTTTTTTAAATAACTATCCGAACGTAAATCCGCAGTTTCAGAACTCGGATTTATGGTGTTTTTCTTTGATTTAAAATCGTAGATTTTAGTTTTCTTCCCCCAGCCAGCAACGGATGATTTATCGGTATACACATCGTGATTTTGACCACCTATAATTCGTAATAAAATTCCATCATGTACATCACCAGAAATTAAAAACTCATCGTCTCCATTTAAACCATAAATCTGTATTTCTTTAGTTTCTTTTGTTTTGAAAACACGGTTGTAGATTTCATTTTCTTTTCTAAAAACAACAACACTAGTTTCCTCATCATTTAAACGTTTGATGATAAATTTATCATCTTTATCTGTACCAACTACATGTACAACTTTATTTAGTTTTGTGTAGTAACGTTTGGCAATTTCTTTTAATTTATCTCTTCTAGCCTTAATTTTAGCAATGGTTTCTTTTCCATCAATATTGTAAATAGCCTTTGGTAATTGTTGAATTGATTTTTCAATTACTTCATCGGTTAAATGTTGTTGAATATATTCAGCTTGTTTATTCCAATCATCAAGTGTTAATTGATTTAAAAAGGCAGCATCAAAGAAGCGAGCATAGTTATTGTACCACTTCATGTTTTTGATATCGTTATCAAAAGTTTGCATGTTCTTTACTAAGGGCGCAAATTGCTGAAATAGAGGAATCATAACTCCATCAAACTTAGAAAACGGTTGATCTCTATCTCTAGGAATTGGACGGTAATATTTTTTACCATCTTCAGTTTTAAAAGAAGCCCAACGCCATTGGTCTTCGTGCCTATCCCAATCACCAATTACCATATCAAATAAACGCGAACGAATTACCCATTCTTGGTCGATTGAATGTTTACCGTTTTTCCTGATTTTCTCTAAGACATCAAATGTGCTAATTATATCATCTGAATTTCCAAAGTTGTCTAATTCACTACGGTCTCCAGCAGGTCGTTCTTCTAATAGGTATAACTGCCCTCCAAAGATGTCGTTATGTTTTCCTAAAGCAGGTTGTTTAGGCATGTAATATAGCTTTGGATTGGTATGGTAAATATTTACAGCGTCTGCCATATCAGGAAGTACAAAAGCAGCATATGGGTGAGACATTGTAAAAATATCTTGAACCACATCAACTAAAAACGTTCCTTTTAAAATACCTCCCATAATACGACTTCCGTCTTTTATCATTGAACGTAATACGTACTGTTTACCTTCAGGGTTTTCTAATCGTAACGAATTTGTTTGATTACCACCTCCTCGTCGAATAGGAGTTAAGCCTCCATAAACATTTTCTAATTCCAATACAGGAACTTTTACCGTTTTTCCATATTTATCTCTGTTTAAATCTCCCCACATAAATTTATGAAAACCACTAACATCAGTAGCTTCAGGAGGGTAAATTGAGGTTTCTACAAATTTCTTATGCTCTTCGTATTCAGGAAAGTTTGAATAGTTTTTTGTTTGTTTTGGTTTTACAATTTCTTTACTAAACAAGAGTTTATGTCCGTCTTTGGTATTGGCAGCGTAGTATTCAATAACAGCTGAACCGTCTTTGTAATAATTCAATCTAGCATACCCGTGATTACCGTAAGTAAATTGTGCACCATAACCAACTAAAGCTGCCGATTGTTTTGAGCCCGAACCGCTAATTACTTGTTTAAATCCGTCTTGTTCAATGTATTGTAAGTTGTGGTCATGACCAGAAACAAATACAATATTGTCTGTGAAATCATCAGATACTGCTTGTATTTGATTAATAAAATCGCTGTAGTTTTTATTAAAAATATCAGTTTGAATTCCTGCATGAGAGCGTAATGCATTTTTCAATGTACCTAAAATTGGTGCTGGTTTCATGTGGTCTTTTACTGAAAAGCTTCCACCATGAGGACCATTGCTATATAAAGGATGATGCACTGCAACTACAACATTTTTATACCTGTTTTTTTTGAACAAACTAGATAGCTCTTGAATAAAACGTTCACGAGTTTTAATATCGCAATTATCGTTCATTTTAGGCTCTTTATCCCAGTCCATAATAAACCAACGGCTATCAATAAGAATTAAAGTTAGGTCTTCATTAATCTTTACTTTATCTAGTCCGCAACCTCCTTCAGGTAAAAACGAATTTTTACCTAACGCTTTCTCTACCATTTTTTCTTGCCGCTTTAAGCCATCAACACCATTATACCAGTCGTGATTTCCAGGAATAAAAATTGTTTTTCCTTTAAAGTCTTGCAAAGCATCAATCTGTGTTTGTAAGCGATGTTCAGCTAGGGCTCTATCTTTGTGTTTCTTACTAGGTATTCCGTACGGATATATATTGTCTCCTAAAAATAGGGTAGTAGCATTTTTAGTAGCTTTAGCTAACTTTTCTTGGAAATATTTTAGAGTAGGGGTGGTCTGTCCCATTTCGGCATTACCAGCATCTCCAATTAAATAAAAGGAGTGTACCAATTCTTTATTTGTTTGAATTGTTTTTGGAGAAGTTTTATCTGCGTACTTAGCTTTATAAGATGCACAACCACTAACTATAACAGCTATAGTTAGATACATGCAAAACTTGGTTAAGTTCATGTTTTGTTTTTTGGTTATGTAAAAATAAGGCTTTTTGAGCTAAAATTATTGCTTTAGTAAATGCTGATAGTCTTCAGGAGTATCAATGTCTAGTAAGTTTTGATGGGAATTAATTTTAAGAACATTACTGTTATGTTGTAATAGGAAATTCTTAGCTCCTTTATCACCTTCTAGATTTAACAAGTCATTAAAATATTTTTTCGGAAACATAGCAGGAACTCCAACACTACCTTGGTAGTTAGAGGCAATTATTTTAGAAGGGTTCTTTTTTGAAGCTTTAATCAACGAGTTCAAGTACTCAGAAGTAACAAGAGGTTGATCTGCTAGCATTATTAAGGCATTGTCAAAGTTATGTTTTTGTAAGAAATCAATTCCTGTTACGATGCTAGTACTTAATCCGCTTTCATAATTGGGATTGTAAATGATTTTAATGGTATTTGAAGTAAGTTGTTTTTCAATAGTATCCTTATTAGCTCCTAATACACAAAATACATTTTTAACTATTGATTTTAGAGCTTGTTCAATTATCCATTCTAGTAACGTTGTGTTTTTATAAGGAAGCAATTGTTTCATTTTTCCCATTCGGGAAGCGCTTCCAGCAGCTAATATGAGAATTGCTGTTTTTTGCATCGCACTAGTTATGGATTCGTCCAGTAATCTTTTTTAGAGAAAATACTTCTTTGTTACGAATTACAGATAATATTTCTGCTAAGATTGATAACGCAATTTCTTCAGGAGTTTCAGCTCCAATGTTTAAACCAGCTGGTGTATGAATTTTTTCTAAAAAATCATCAGTAATATCGGGTGAAAATTCAAATAGTTCGTTAAATAGTTTTTCTCGTCGTTTAGCAGCGCCTAAAATACCAATGTAAACAGGGTCTTGCTCTTGTAATTTAATCAACCAACGTAAATCGTATGTAAAATTATGATTCATAATAACAACTGCAGTATTGTTATTTACATGTGAAAGCTGAATTACTTCTGGAGTTTGTGAAACCACCGATTTAGCACCAGGAAAGTCGGCTAACTCTTTTGGATCTTTTATAGAGGTAACTACATCAACTTCCCATCCTAATTGAGTTGCTTGCATACATAGTTTTACAGCATCATGTTCTCCACCAATAATAAGCAGGCGAAATAGTGGTTGTAAAGTTTGTTTAAAAGTAGTTAAATGGTCTGTTTTTTCAGAATAAAAATCTTTGTTGAAAGAAAATCTTTGTTGGTTGTTAAATTGAATTATAGAGCCGAAATTTCCGTATGCTTCATCTTCTTTTAGAAAGAAAGATGTAATGTTATACGACTCTCTTTGAATATTATTTTCTGAGAAAGCTTCAATAAAATCAGTTGAAAGATTAAAAGGTTCTAAAAGAACATATAATATTCCTTCACAACCTAAACGATAACGACCATCATAGGTTATTATCTTAGGTTTGTTATTTTCAAAAACCGATTGTGCTCTACGTTGTACCTCTTTTTCAACACAGCCTCCACTAATAGCTCCAATTATTTTTCCGTCAGAAGAAAGTAACATTCTAACTCCTGGTTTTCTATAAGAAGAGCCGTCTAAATCTACAACCGTTGCTAAAACATTCTGTAAGCCTTGTTGTTGATTTATGGTGGCTTGTCTTATAATTTCTTTAAGTTCGTGTGTCATTTTGTGTAAAAAAACTCTTTTAAAAATACACTTTTTTATCACTTTATTAAAAATTAATACTGGTTAATAATTTATTATTTTAGCAAAAACCTTTTTCATGAATAGTTTGATACAAGAAACAGAGCAGTTTGTAATTGATTTACTAAGTGAGAAATTAGATAAAAACTTTGTATATCATAATATAGCTCACACACAAAGAGTGGTTGAAAAATCACTTGAGTTAATAGAAGGGGAGGACTTTTCAGAAGAACAGCAACAAGTTTTAACTTTAGCAGCCTGGTTTCATGATGTTGGATATACAGTTAATCCTGAAAACCATGAAGAGGAGAGTACAAAAATAGCTTCTGATTTCTTAAAAAATAAAGAGGTTAAAGAAAGTGTTATTGATGAAGTGTCTAAATTAATAGCTTCAACAAAAATGGGAGCTAAGCCTGTGACTAAATTGGAGAAAGTGTTGAGAGATGCTGATTGTTCTCATGTTGGAAGTAAAAATTATACCGATTTTAACGAGTTATTACGAAAGGAGAGAGAATTAGTAAGTGAGAGAAAGATAAAAACTGTTGAATGGGATGATTCTAATCTTGATTTTTTAACAAAGCATCGTTTTTATACTAGTAAGGCTTCTAAATTATGGGAAAAACAGAAGAGTAAAAATATAGCTCAGCTTTTGAAGAGAAAACAAAAAGAAGTACAAGAAGCAGCTAAACTAAAACAGAAAAAAGAAGAATTAGCATACAAAAAAAATAAGATTGAATTACCGGAGAGAGGAATTGAAACTATGTTTCGTGTAGCGCTTCGTAATCATATAACGCTAAGTGACATTGCAGATACGAAAGCAAATATTTTACTGTCTGTAAACGCGATTATAATTTCGATGACATTGTCAACGTTAATTCCAAAGTTAGATAACCCGTCAAACCATTACTTAATAACACCTACCATAATTTTTGTGTTTTTCACAGTAATATCAATAGTGTTATCAGTTTTGGCAACGAGACCCAATGTTACCGAAGGGAAGTTTACCAAAGAAGATGTGGCAAATAAAAAAGTAAATTTATTATTCTTCGGAAATTTTCATCAAATGCAGTTGCCTGATTTTGATTGGGCAATGAGTGAAATGATGAAAGACCGCGATTATTTGTATGGTTCTCTTACCAAAGATTTATATTTCTTAGGGTTAGTTTTAAATAGAAAATATAAGTTACTAAGAATTACGTATACCGTTTTTATGATTGGTATTTTAGTAAGTGTGGTAGCTTTTGCAATTGCATTTTATATGCAAGAACAAGCATCAAAAGTAGCAGAAGTAGTTTCTGTGTTATTATAAAAACTATTTAAATTCTTGGATAAGCTCGTCAATAGTCATTGTTTTTTCAGTATCAAAGTTTTTGTTGTAGATAACCTCTGCACGTAATGCTTTTAATCCTGAAACGCCTTGTAAATCTTCAATATCTAACTTCTCTACATTACCCAATAGGTTTTTAGATTGTAAGTATTTGATGTATTTATAATACTCCTCAGCATCTTTTTCTTGAGAGTATACAATTGCTATTTTACCAGGAACTGTTAGTCGTTCTTCGGTTCCCTTAATATGAGCTTTATCAATACGTTTTTTAATTATTTCGTAACGAATATTGTATGCACCATCAACATCAAACTGTTTTTCATCCATTCTAAATTTTATTGCTAATGGATTACTATGTACTAAAATTAACGAAGCTACTCTAAGTTTATGCTCCATCTTTTCAGCTGCTTTTAAGGCTACATTCTCCATTTCACACATTACTTGTAACTGCCATAACCTAAGGTTGTATAAGTATAAGTCGTCATATTTTTTCTCTTTTGTTAATGACTGTCCTATGTACATGTTATACTCAACACCATCTGTTTTATAACGTTCAAAATAATGAGGAAACATTTGTTGTGCTTCTTTTTGTCTAGTATCAATAAAAGAAGCCAATTTATCATTTAGCAAAGTAACACTATCTTCATAAGCTTTACGTTTTTCGTATACTACTTGTAAGTTAGGATCTAAACGACTAATATATGATTCGACTAAGGAACTTAAGTCTTTATTAACCGTTTTTATATGATTAAAAACAGGATAGATTTCACGTTTTAAAAAGTCTAAAATAGCTATTTCATCGCCAGCTTTTAATCCTTTTTTTACTTCTGACAAATATTCTTCAACTCTAAATCGTAATTCTTTATAAATAGGAAGGCTTTCAACTTTACAGGCTTCCAATAATACGGAAATAGCTAAAGAAAGTTGAGTGGTTAAATCTTCTTTAATAGCTTTATTTCGGGCAATAGATGACCCTTTAATATCTGATTGACCATACAAAGGGTGTACGTCAGGAAAAACAATATCTTCAATTTTAACCTTTTCTTTAGTTTCATATGATTCTATATGAAATCTTTCAGCAGCCTCATAAAAACGCCATTTTACTGTTGGGTGAATAGAAGTGTAGTTTTCTTGAATTGTGGCTTCTAATATATTTTGATGTTCTTCAGAAAAACGATCAACAGCAATTTTAAATAACGGAATTAAATCTTGTAATTTATTTTGGTTGATTGAGTTTAATTCAAAAGGTCTTGGTGAAGCAAACTCAATAATAGCGAGACTGTTTTTAGTGGATGCTTGTATTGGAACTAAAATAATACTACCTATGTTTTTGTCTTTTAAACGTTGGTAAAAATTTTTGTTCTCAGTTTGTTTACCATACTTTTCTACATCAGAAATAGCAAGAGTTTCGTTATTTATAAAAAGCTTTTCTAAAACATAATTACAAAAAATACAATCACAAGAAACATCTTTTTCATAGTTTAAAACAAGGCTTTCTTCTTTGTTTATGTGAGATGAGTTAAAGTTGTTTGAATCTGTTTCGAAAATAGAAAATCCTAATGATAAGTCATTTATTTCAAAGAATCTGCGAAAAATTTCTTGTAATGTAGTAACTAAGTCATCATCCTTTTTTATAAGACTGGTTCTTATTTCTGAAATAATTTCATCGGTTGTAACATCAAATAAATTCATTATCCCAAACCCTTTAAAAATATATGAGTCAGGAGGGAATTTTTCTTTCCAAACATCAATGTCATCAAAATTATCGAGTAAAAACTTAATGTCTTCTTCTGTTATTTTTGGAGCGTTTTCGGTTGGTGAAATCTCCATGAAGTCAGCATTAAAAGCAGCACGATAATTCTTTATAGTGTTGGTTGTTTTATCAGGAATATCAAAATAGAAAGGACGTTTTACGTTGATAGAGTAGTTGTATACCTCAGTTAATATAATACTACAAGCGTATTTATACATTAAATCACTTTCAAAATTACGAACTTTTAATTCGTAGTCATCTCCAGCATTTTGTAAAATCTTTTCAAATCGACTAGTAAATTTAAAAGATGTAAAAGTAAACGGAATACTAACCGCTTTAATTTCATTCTCTAATAATAATTCTGGGAATAATGGTTCAAGTAACATCTCAATAGTGTCTTGATACTTTTCTAATGTAGATTCATCAGAAAAACCATTAATTAATTCAGGAGCTTTGTTTGCTTCTCGAACTATCTTTTTAGATGATTCATGATATGGATGCTTTTCTTGTTCTTTAGCAGCATATTTTTGAAACAAAGCAACTATCTTCTCAAAACTTATTTTAAGTTTAAAAGGAAGCTCAATATTTTGAATGTCTTTTGTTCGTCTTATGTTCATAGAATGAAAAAAAATGAATCTATACAAATTTACAAAATTGTAAGCAAGTAGTCGTTTTTATTACCATTCCCTTTCAAAAAGCGGTAGTTTTTATAATCACTGTTTTTTAATTTTTAACAATCGTTCCCATAAAAATTTGGCTTAAAATGAAAACGATTGAGTGTGTTACTAATTGTTACGGTTGTTTGCGTGTTTAGTTAAACCTAAAAACGAGCGGAAGAGCATTTTTCGTTTAAAATATCTTCTGAGCTAGGATTGTAAGCATTGTTATAAATAAAATTATTTTCATCAAACTCTTTATGAGTTATTTCTGTAAGTAATTTTTTCAATCCACAGAAATTATCAAGTTTACTATTGTTAGAAATATTAATAACTCCACGTTCAAAAGTATAATTAGATATAGCTTCTAAGGTTGTAATCTCAGGATTATTTTGAATAAAAAGTTTTTTTCCTGTTAAGCTATTATCATAAACTATATTTTGAATACCATTAAGAGAAGTTAAATTAGTATTGCCCTTTATTTCTATTAAATAGCTTACAGATTTTAAGTTTAATAAATCAGAAATGTTATTTAATGAAGTATTGTTTATAATTTTAATAGCACCAGTACTTGCTAATTTAGAAAGACCTTTTAAATCATAAAGTTGATTGTTATTCTCGATAGTAATATATAGTTCACAAGATGTTAGGTTTTGTAAGCCTTCTATAGTTTTTAAGGAAGCATTATTTTTAATTACAATAGTGTTTACGTCCGCTATTTGTTCTAATCCATTTAAGTTTTCTAGGGCACTATTACCTGTGATGTTTATTTTGTGTACAGAGCTTAGGTTTTGTAGGGTGTTTAAGTTAGTAATTAAAGGGTTTAAACCAATCGATAACTCTTGTTGAATAGTTGTTAGGTTTTGAAGTCCGTTTAATTTTTGTAATAAACTATTACCTAGAATACGAAGAGAGCCTAAGTTAGTAATATTTGATAAAGCATTAATATTTGTTAGTTCATCATTGTTTATTATGACCAATCTTGTGTCGACAGAAGTTAACATTATGTTTTCCAGGCCATTCAAGTTTTTAAGTATTGTATTTACAATAAATAAATCTCCATTAATTTGATTAAGGTCGGTAAAACTAATAAGATTTGTTATGCTAGAAGTTTCTCCATTAATAATTAAATTTCCATTTATAATATTATATCCTTTTGAGGTAAAGTTGTCAATATCTTCTTTACTTTTTAGTTCTATATTACCTTCAAATTGTTTTTTATCAGTAAAAATTTTGTATTCAGAAGAAGCAATTGTTTTGTTATTTATGTCTTTGGCAATTACTTTACCTTGGTATTCAGTTAAACCTTTAAGTTCTTCAAACTCGAAAGAGTTCTCGTTAATATTTTCAGCGATTAGCTTATCATCTAAATACAGGTTGTAATAGATATTGTTGTTTAGTGAATTATCAATATTAGTCCACTCTATTTTACTGTTCAACGGATTCGTTGAACTAATTTTAATAGTTAATTGAGTAGAAGGAGGTAGTTGGTTATCTTCTGATGTTGAGCAAGATATAAAGAATAGGACAACAGCTATTAATTTGTATAAATTGTATTTGGGCATTGTATAGCTAATTTTTTAATTGAGATAAGTAATTTTTGCGATAAATTAACAAAAAAAGCGAGCGATATAAGTGAGGTAAAAAGTTAAATAATATGTTAAATCTAATGCCTAGACATAGGCGAAAAAATAAAAACTCTTACCATTTTTTGATAAGAGTCTTATATAACTTTTTTGAGAGCAGGTTTAAAAATGAAAATCGTAATTTTTTATTTTCCCTTTTTTACCTAAACTATTAAACTTCCAACTAAAGCCTAGCATAAAATACTGTTGTAATACGGTGCTCTCAGAATCCTCTATATAATTTGAAGTAGCTCTTCGTTGAGCATTGGTGTTTTGACTCAATAAATCATAAGCTTTTAAGCTAATAGTACCTTGATCTTTTAAGACCGAATAGGCAAGCGTAGCATTCCAAAACCAAGCAGATTTATTAAATCCAATTACGTTAGGGTTGTATGTGTAACGAATATCATTTCTCCATTCTAACCTTTTGGGAACAGTAGTTTTTGTTCTTATGTTGACAGAGTGTCTAACAAAGTTCCGATTTTGGTTCGTGTTGATGTCATATTTTGTGTTTGAAAAAGAAATATCATAACGAGACTCTATCATAACTTTTTTATTCCAGTCTAATGTAGCTCTTAGGTGTGGTCGCAAAGATGTTGTTTTAGCTCCTTCTTTAATATCATTCAAAATATTGAAGTTTTTATTAGTACTTATGTTTGTACCAGCTCTAAGATTAATACTAGTAATAGAATCGAGTTTTATTTTTTTACTATAGCTACCACCTCCCCAAAAATCATAACCTCCATCTGTGTTTTCGTAGGTAGTATTTCTTACTAAATCATCATCAAAAGAAGTATTAGTTATTACTTGGTTTTTATAAAGAGTACCGCTTACATAAAACCAAAAACCAGTTCGGGCTTGCCAGTTAAATTTATTAAAATTAATATAGGCTCTATGGTTTTGAGTAGGCTTTAGGTTCGGGTTCCCTTCAATAATATTAGAAGGGTTGGTGACGTCAGTAAAAGGTTGTATTTGGTTAATATTAGGAGCATTATTGTTTAAACGATAATCAAAATAAATAGAAGCTTTAGAGTCAAATCGATACCTGAAACTAGCATCTAAATCTAAATTATTAAATTCTTTTTGTAAACTTAATTCAGGACGTAATTTATCATTGTTTTCTAAAATTCTGTTAACCAGTCCAGTACCAAAATTTAAACGCCATTTTTTAGTTCTGTATACCAACTCTAATGATGGTGTTTTAGTAATATCATTGTATGTAAAGTCAGAACTCAAACCAGTATTAAAATCACTGTACTGTTGTGTTGTAGAGTTGAAATCAAAGGTGTTTTCCTTATTTTCTCGTTCATCACGTTGATAACTATACTTAGTATCTAAAAAGAATTTTTTAGCAATCAGAGGAAAACGATAGGTTAAGCTTGTGGTAAGTCCTATTAAGTTGTTTTCAATAGTACTTTTTTGGTCTCTATTTTCGACATCAGGATCGCTACCAAAAGTTTCAATAGTAGACTTGTTAATTTCTTCTGTATCTGCTTTGTCAATACGATTAGTTATTGAGGCTTTAATAAACGAACCTTTTGCTCCTAATTTTTTAGTAATATCTAATCTGTTTTGAAAATTGTTAGCTTCTGATTTAGAGTAAGCAGAGCTCACATAGCTATTGGTAAGTGTATTATCTTCATCTAAAGATTCTTCTTGTCTACGACTACTTCCTTCTCTTTTATTAAATACAAAACTAGGCTTAATGTTGATTAAGAATGTAGAATCTATTTCAATATCAAAATCAGTGTCAAAACTATGATTGTGATTTTCATCATCAGAAGTAGTTGTGGAGTTAGAAAAATACTTCTTGTCTGGAAGCGTATATTCTCTATTGCTTTTTGATTCATTGTTTGAATTACTTCCAGAGTAAAAGTAGTTGGCATTTACATCTAAACCTTTACCAAATTCGTCAGCATAGGTTGCACCAGCGGTTTTTGACTTTATAATACCGCTACCACCACCAAAACGCCTTCCGTTAACGCTAAAGCCACCGTCTCCGCCAAACCAAATATTACTGCCTCCAAACATTTTTTGAATTTCTCCAAAGCTAAATCCTGGCGAGTTGATATTGTTTGTGCTGGCTAATACGCTAAATCGTTGATTGTTATCAAAACGGTTAACCATCGCTGCTCCTTCAAAACGTTTATCGGTTCCAGCACCACCAGACACTCTACCAAACCAACCTTTATTGTTTTCTTTTTTAATGGTAAGGTTAATGGTTTTGTTATTTGGGTCTCCTTTTTCACCGGTAAAAGCTTCTGATTTAGATTTAGTATCGGTTATTTGAACTTTTTCAATAATGTCTTTTGTTAAGTTTTTAGTAGTAATGCTTGGGTCGTTTCCAAAGAAAGGCTTTCCGTTAACCAAAATTTTATTGACTTCTTTTCCGTTTACAGTAATTTTTCCATCTTCATCTACTTCAACACCTGGAAGCTTCTTTAAAAGATCTTCAACATTAGCATCTTTTTTAGTTTTAAAAGATTTTACATTAAACTCTAAAGTATCTTTTTTTACTGTAATTGGTGCTCTTGATTGTATAACTACCTCGCTAAGTAAGTTACTTTCTTCCTTTAAAAAAATTGTGCCTAAATTAAGGTTAGAGGTTTTGTCTAGTTCTATTGATTTTGAATAACTGTCCATACCAACATAAGAAATAAACAGTTTTACATCTTTGCTAAAAGATTTTCCTTCTAAAGAAAACTTTCCTTTGTCGTTTGAAATGGTATAGGTAACGATAGAGCTATCTCTAGCTTTCTCTACATGAACTGTAGCAGCCTCTATAGCGGTTTTGTCTTTTTCAGAGTTAATTGTACCAGTAATTTTAAACGGGTAGGATTGAGAAAAAATAGAACTTGTAAGTAATAGGGTGAAAATAAAAAGTAGTTTTTTCATTGTTTATAGCAATATGATTTTCAAAGAGCTACAAATAAAAAGAAAAAACTACTTTCTGATAGTTAAATATTGTTAAAAATTATTTCTGTCTGAAATAAATACTAATAGGCACTCCATTAAAGTTATAATGTTCGCGTAATTGATTTTCAATATAACGTTTGTAAGGGTCTCTAATATATTGAGGTAAATTAGCAAAGAAAGCAAACTGAGGTGTATGTGTTGGCAACTGCATACAGTACTTTATTTTTATAAATTTACCTTTTGTTGCTGGAGGCGGATTATGTTCCATAATCTCCAACATCGTTTCATTTAACTTACTTGTTTGAATACGACGTTTTCTGTTTTCAAAAACTTCAACAGCAGTTTCAATAGCCTTAAAAATACGTTGTTTTGTTAATGCTGAAATAAATACGATAGGAACATCTGTAAAAGGAGCAATAGCTTGACGAACTTTAGCCTCAAAATCACGCATAGTATTGGTTTCTTTTTCAACCAAATCCCATTTATTTACTAAAATGACAATTCCTTTTCGGTTTTTTTCGGCCAACCAAAATATTTTTTCGTCTTGTCCTTCAAAACCACGAGTAGCATCAATAACTAATACAGCAACATCACAATGCTCAACTGCACGCACAGCACGCATTACTGAGTAAAACTCTAAATCTTCTTTTACTTTAGATTTTTTTCTAATTCCAGCTGTGTCGACTAAATTAAATTCGAATCCAAAACGATTATACTTTGTATCGATAGAATCTCTTGTAGTTCCTGCAATATTGGTTACAATATTTCTGTCTTCACCAATTAAAGCATTAATAAATGATGATTTTCCTGCGTTTGGACGTCCAACTACAGCAAAACGAGGTAATTCGTCTTGTTTTTCTTCGTCTTCTTCAGGTTCAGGAATTTCTTCCGCAATAGCGTCTAATAATTCTCCGGTTCCACTTCCATTAATAGAAGAAATAGTATAGTAGTCTCCTAGCCCAAGGTTGTAAAATTCAACAGCATCAGCATCACGCATTGCATTGTCAACTTTATTTACAGCCATAAATAGAGGTTTCTCAACTTGACGTAAAATTTTAGCAACTTCAGCATCCATAGGTGTAATACCTTGTTCAACATCAACTACAAAAACAATAATATCAGCTTCATCAATAGCTAACTGAACTTGTTTACGTATTTCTCCTTCAAAAATATCATCAGAACCAACAATGTAACCACCAGTATCAATTACAGAAAACTCTTTTCCATTCCATTCAGATTTTCCGTAATGACGATCTCTTGTAACTCCGCTAACAGAATCAACAATAGCTTCACGACGTTTTACTAGTCGGTTAAATAAAGTGGATTTACCTACATTTGGTCTTCCTACAATCGCAATAATACTCATTTTGCAAAAAATTTGTGCAAAGATACAATTTAGTATATGATTTGTAATGATTTTTAGATAGTATATAGTTTTTGCTATATTGTTGGCACCTAATCTTTTATTTAATGGATGATAAATTATATAATCAGATTTTTTTAAAACCTCGTTTTCAATTAGAATATGAGATAAGTTCTCAGGTTTTATTAGAAGAAATAAAGAAGCATTTAAACGATGTTTCTAAGTATAAAATGAAGGTTGTAGATAATCATGTAGTAATTGATGTGCCAGAAAAAGAATCACATTTATGGTCTCCACAGTTACATATTGAAATAGAAGAGATTTCAGAAACTTCATCAAACATAAAAGGACTGTTTGGTCCTAAACCTCAAGTTTGGACTTTTTTTATGTTTTTGCACTTTTTGGTAGGGACAGCTTTTGTAATTTTTGCGATTATAGCATATAGTAATTGGTCGTTAAAAAAAATCACCATGTTGCCTATAGTAATGTTGGTTGTTTTACCCATTGTTTGGGTAGCACTGTACTTAGTTGGTAGCTTAGGGAAATCAACAGGAAAAAAACAAATGGATGAATTGAAAGAATATACTAAACAATTGTTACGAACAATTAAAAAGAGTTAATCTTTATATCCAAATCGTTTTAATTGACGTTCATTAGAACGCCAGTTTTTATTAATTTTTACATGTAAATCTAAGAAAACCTTTTTATCAAAAAAATGTTGAAGGTCTTTGCGGGCTTCTGTTCCAACACGTTTGATAGCACTTCCTTTATGTCCGATGATAATTCCTTTTTGTGTTTCACGCTCTACCATAATAACAGAACGGATCTTTATAATATTATCTTCTTCAACAAAACTTTCGGTTTCAACTTCCACCGAATAAGGAATCTCTTTTTTATAGTGTTGAAGAATTTTTTCACGAATTTTTTCATTCACAAAAAAGCGTTCAGGTTTATCGGTTAACTGATCTTTTGGGTAAAAAGGAGGGGAGTCTGGTAAAAGCTCAATAATTTTATAAAAAACGGTATCTACATTAAAGTTTTCAAGAGCAGAAATTACATATACAAATGAGTTTGGAACTTTCTTTTTCCAATATTCAATTTTAGCTTCAACTTCTTCTTGAGTCGATTTGTCAACTTTGTTTAGTAGTAAAATAACAGGAATTTTACTGTGGATGATTTTATTGAAAAAAGCTTCATTTTTTAAGGCGGTTTCACCAACCTCTACCATGTAAATAAGTACATCGGCATCTTCAAAAGCAGATTTTACAAAATCCATCATAGATTCTTGTAGCTGATAAGCAGGTTTTATAATTCCTGGAGTATCAGAAAAAATAATTTGATAATCATCTCCATTTACAATACCTAAAATACGATGTCTAGTAGTTTGCGCTTTTGAAGTAATAATAGATAGCTTTTCACCTACTAAGGCATTCATTAAGGTAGATTTACCAACGTTTGGGTTTCCAATAATATTTACAAATCCTGCTTTATGTGTCATAGTGCAAAGATAGGTTGTTTTATGCAAGAAGTGTTTATTTTTTAGCTGCTTGTTATTTAGGTGGATATATTCATGTAAAAATAAAAGCTTTTTTATTTGGGTAGAACAAGAAAAAGAATGTATATTTGCAACCGCAAATCGCGGGATAGAGCAGTAGGTAGCTCGTCGGGCTCATAACCCGAAGGTCACTGGTTCGAGTCCAGTTCCCGCTACTAAGTAAAGGCTTTCGATTTCTCGAAAGCCTTTTTTTATTTATAGTCTCAGAAAATCTAAAACCACCTTACTTCTTGTTAAAATACATGTTACTGAATTGTATTAACATAAGTATTAATTTTTCTTCTGTTATTTTAACATAATCTAGTTATATATCCTTTATAATATTTCATTAGGGAGTGTTTTTTAGGGTATTGTTGTTTTTTCTATTTAGTTTGTTGAAGTGTATATCAGTTCTTTAGAATCAAAGTAAGGATTATTAGCTTTTTATTTGGATAGAACAAAGAAAAATACGTATCTTTGCAATCGCAAATCGCGGGATAGAGCAGTAGGTAGCTCGTCGGGCTCATAACCCGAAGGTCACTGGTTCGAGTCCAGTTCCCGCTACTAAGCAAAGGCTTTCGAGAAATCGAAAGCCTTTTTTCGTTTTTGTATTTAGTTGTTAATGTTAAACTTTTTTTAATCTTTTGTGTTTTAGCAAATAAAGGCATTACATTTACAGGTTTAAGATAACGCAACTAAATAAAAACAATGAGAAAATTACTTTTAACTCTGTTGCTGGTTGTTTGCACTTCTGCATTTGCTCAAGTACACGATCCAGTAAAGTGGACTACTTCTGTAAAAAAGATATCCGATAAAGAAGCAGAGCTAGTAGCTACCGCAACAATTCAAAAAGATTGGCATTTGTATTCGCAAGAAATTCCAAAAGGAGGACCAATTCCGACTCTATTTACTTTTGAAGGAGATACCAAATACTTGAAAAAAGGAAATACCAAAGAAGAAGCAGGACATGTAGTAAATGATCCAGTTTTTGAAATGAAAATAAAGTATTTCGACACTAAAGCTACTTTTACTCAGAGAATACGCTTAAAAACGACAGAGAAGTTTATTGTTAAAGGAGCAGTAGAATATATGGTATGTACAGGAATGAATTGCCTGCCGCCAAAAGAAGTAGAATTGACTTTTAATGTAAATTAATCCTTTTTCCCCTGATATGATGAAAAGAATACTAGCATTTTTGCTTTGTTTTACCATTGGGTTTTCGGCCATGAGCCAAATTCATAATCCAATAGAGTGGAAAACAAGTGTAGAGAAAGTTTCTGAAACAAATTATAACCTAGTTAGTACAGCAACAATTCAAGGAAGTTGGCACTTGTACGCACAACAAGTTCCTAGTGGAGGACCTATTCCAACAACTTTTACGTATGATGATGACGGAGGAAAAATTAAAATTGTAGGAAATACTACAGAGCCTGAAGGAGAAATTAAGTTTACAACACTTTTTGGTGAAGAAGGAATGAATATTAAATCCTTTGCACACAAAGCCGTTTTTAAACAAGAAATAGAGGTAGTAGATACTAGTGTAAAAGAAATAAATGCTTTTGTGGAGTTTATCGCTTGTACTGATGAGATGTGTTTACCTCCAAAAGAAGTAGACTTGAAATTTGATTTAACAACGGCTACTAAAGCTTCTACAGGTACAACAAAAGAAACAAAAACAACAGATAAAGTAGCTTCAAAAGAAATTAAAAAAGAAGAAAAGAAAGGTTTATGGGCTATTTTCTTTATTGCTTTTTTATCAGGCTTTGCCGCATTATTAACTCCATGTGTATTTCCAATGATACCGATGACAGTAAGCTTTTTTACTAAACAAAGTAAAAGTAAATCGGCAGGGATAAGAAATGCTATTATTTATGGATTATGCATTGTCGTAATCTATGTATTGTTAGGTTCTGGAGTTACCTTTATTTTTGGAGCAAGTGCTTTAAATGCACTGTCAACTAACATTTGGTTTAACATAATTTTCTTTTTAATCTTGGTGATCTTTGCTGTGTCTTTCTTAGGTGCTTTTGAAATCACCTTACCAAGTTCTTGGGCGACTAAAGTAGATTCGCAAGCCGATAGAGGAGGATTAATCGGAATCTTTTTTATGGCATTAGCCTTAGCAATTGTCTCTTTCTCTTGTACTGGGCCAATTGTAGGAACTTTGTTAGTAGAAGCTGCCTCAAAAGGAGGTGTAGCTCCAATTATAGGAATGTTAGGGTTCTCTTCAGCTATTGCACTACCATTTGCATTGTTTGCAGCTTTTCCAGGATGGTTAAATTCATTACCAAAATCCGGAGGATGGTTAAATACTGTAAAAGTAGTTTTAGGTTTCTTAGAATTAGCTTTAGCATTTAAATTTTTATCAAATGCAGATTTAGTATTGCAATTACATTTATTAGAAAGAGAAGTGTTTATTGCAATTTGGATTGCTATTTTTGGAGCCTTGGCTTTTTATTTATTCGGAAAAATACAATTACCACATGATAGCCCAATCAATCATATTTCGGTTGGAAGATTAAGCTTAGGGCTAGTAGTATTGTCATTTACTATATATATGGTTCCAGGACTATGGGGAGCGCCGTTAAACTTAATTAGTGCTTTTCCACCGCCACAACATTACAGTGAATCACCTTACGGAGTTGGTTTTACTAAACAAGCAGTTGTAAGTTCAGCAGGTAAAGAGAACGGACATGAGAGTTTACCTGAAGGAGCACACTTAATGCCTCCGCATGATATCACGTCGTTTCATGATTATGATAAAGGATTAGCCTATGCTAAAAAAGTAGGAAAGCCAGTAATGCTAGATTTTACAGGACATGCTTGTGTGAATTGTAGGAAAATGGAACAAAACGTTTGGGTAAAACCAAAAGTTTTAGACGTATTAAAGAACAAAGTAGTGTTAATTTCCTTGTATGTAGATGACAAAAGACCATTAGAAGAAGATGAGGTTGTTGAATCTAAGTTAAACCCAGGAAAGAAATTAAAATACATTGGTCAAAAATGGAGTGAAATGCAAACCATTAAATATAAAGCAAACTCACAACCATTTTATGTATTAATGAATCACGATGAATCAAATATAATTGATCCGATAGCCTACACACCAGATGTAGATGAGTACTACAATTGGCTTGAAAATGGAATTACCAATTTTAAAAAGTAATTAAAAATTATATTATAAACAAAAAGCACTTTAGAAAAATCTAAGGTGCTTTTTTGTTAAGTTAAGTTTTGGTAGAATCGTACAAAATAATGTAAGAGGTTCTTTTACAGTAGCTGTTTTGAAATTATCCATAAAATTCGTATCTTTGTACGATATGGTAGATACTACACACGAGAAAAAAAATCAACGAGTTTTTACATTCAACTACCTTGTGTTCCGCAACCAATCGGACAAATTTATCCCACCAGGGTTCTAAATTAAGTTTATAATAGCTTCTCCTTTTGAGAGAAGACTCTCTAATATATTTAAAAACACTTTGTAGAACTATTTGCCAGTAAAAAATAGATTTATAAAATGTTTTTTTTGACCTTACGAATATCGATTTATAGATAATCGTACACTTTTCGAAAAAAAGTATTCTGCATTAAAAGACAAACACCAAAAAATAGGTTTTGTATTTACTGCTATTTAAGTTTCAATAAAAATGAACTAAAGAAACTTATAATTATTACATACCTATTCTTTTTTATAAAAATAAAATTATGACAATAAAAACTTACGATGCATTTAATCGTATAACCCCTTTAGAAATAGAAAGAGTAACTAACTTTTTATACAAACACCTTGAAAAATATGGAGATGAAAAATCAGCAATTCGTAAAGCAATAGATTATGCAGCAAAAGAGAGAACAGGATTAGGTGGGTATGTTTTTACGATAGAAGATAAAGGTGAAATTGTAGGTGCGGTGGTAATCAATAAAACAGGAATGGATGAGTACATACCAGAGAATATTTTAGTATACATAGCTACACACAATGAATATAGAGGAAAAGGAATTGGAAGAAAAATAATGACACATGCTATTGAAAACTGTAAAGGAGATATTGCTTTACATGTAGAAAAAGACAATCCAGCTAAGTTTTTATACGAGAAACTAGGATTTACTACCCCGTATTTAGAAATGAGACTAAAGAGATAATATGAGACAGTTAAAAATAATAAAACAAGTTACCAATAGAGAATCGAAATCTATTGAGAAGTACTTACAAGAAATTGGTAAGATTGATTTGATTACTGCAGATGAAGAGGTTGAATTAGCTCAAAAAATCAAGGCAGGAGACCAACGAGCATTAGAGACTTTGGTAAATGCGAATTTACGTTTTGTTGTTTCGGTAGCAAAACAATACCAAAACCAAGGTTTACGACTTTCTGACTTAATTAATGAAGGAAATATAGGATTAGTGAAGGCAGCAAGACGTTTTGATGAAACACGCGGGTTTAAATTTATATCGTATGCAGTTTGGTGGATACGTCAATCTATTTTACAAGCTTTGGCAGAACAGTCTCGTGTAGTTCGTTTGCCATTGAATAAAATAGGGAGTATAAGTAAAATAAATAAGGCCGTTTCTAAGCTTGAACAAAGTAATGAACGTATGCCAACACCAGAAGAAATAGCTAAAGTTTTAGATATGACAGTTTCAGACGTAAAACAGTCAATGAAAAACTCAGGAAGGCATATTTCTATGGACGCCCCTTTAAAAGAAGGAGAAACATCAAATTTATATGACGTTATAAGAGCTTCAGAAGCACCTAAGCCAGATAAAGATTTAATGCAAGAATCTTTGCAATTAGAAATCAGTAGAAGTTTAGAAACACTATCTCCAAGAGAGTCAGATATCATAAAGTTATTTTACGGTTTGGAAAATTACCGACCTATGAGTTTAACTGAAATAGGAGAAACTTTTGACTTAACAAGAGAGCGTGTACGCCAAATTAAAGAAAAAGGACTTAGAAGACTTAAACAAAGATCGAGAACCAAAGTGTTACAAACTTATTTAGGATAGTTTCGACTTTATTTAATTGAATTAAAACAGAGATAATAATTTAAAAATATATAATATGTTAATAATACAGGTAAAAGAAGGTGAGAACATCGACAGAGCAATTAAACGCTACAGAAGAAAATATAGGAATACAAAAGTATTACAAGAAATAAGAGAAAGAAAAGAATATACAAAACCATCTGTAAGTAGAAGGGAGCAATTAAAAAAGGCTCAGTACAAAGAGCAGTTTTTATTAGAGCAGGAAAAGTAAGATATGGATATACATTTTATTGATCTATTAATATTTGTGTTATATCTGGTTTTTATGCTTGGAGTAGGAGTTTACTTCATGAATAAAAACAAATCAAAAGACGATTACTATGTAGGAGGAAGAAATATGTCAGCAGGTCATATAGGACTCTCTGTTGTTGCAACTGATGTTGGAGGAGGTTTTTCTATTGGCTTAGGAGGTCTTGGTTTTTTAATGGGACTCTCCGGTAGCTGGATGCTTTTTACAGGGTTATTAGGTGCTTGGATAAGCGCCGTTTTTTTGATCCCTAAAGTATACCCTATCGCTAAGAAACATCACTTTTTAACATTTCCAGAATCATTAGCATTTCACTACAATGCGAAAGTGGCACTAATGGCAGGAATTATCTCGCTAATAGGTTATATCGGCTTCACAAGTTCACAAATTTTAGCAGGAGCAAAATTAGCATCGGCCACATTTCCATCAATATCTATAACAAAAGCAGTTTTAATTATGGGAGTTATAGCTGTTGTGTATACAGTTATAGGAGGAATTAAGGCTGTAATTTATACAGATACCATTCAGTGGATAATCCTAATGGTAGGATTGATAGGCATTGGAATACCTATTGGTTATATAGAAGTAGGAGGATGGAGCGGAATAAAAGGAATTTTACCAGCCAGTTTTTTATCACTAACAAACGTTTCGTTTATAGATATGTTTAACTGGATAATTACCATTGTACCTATTTGGTTTGTTGGAATGACTTTGTATCAACGAATTTATGCCTGTAAAGATGAAAAAACAGCTAAAAAGGCATGGAGAGTTGCAGGGCTGTTTGAATATCCAATAATGGCATTTATGGGAGTTGCTTTAGGATTATTTTCAAGAGTAGCTTACGAACAAGGAATGTTTGCTAGTATAGGTTATGCACCAGGAGTAGAACTAGATGCAGAGTTAGGGCTTCCGTTGTTATTAAGAAGTATTTTACCAGTAGGTTTAATGGGCTTAATGATGTCAGCTTATTTTTCAGCAATTATGTCTACAGCAGATAGTTGTTTAATGGCAGCATCAGGAAACCTAACAACAGACATTTTTGGGTATTTTAAGAAAAGTATTAGTATAAAAAACTCACAACTTATAACTTTTTTAATAGGAGGTTTAGCCATTGTATTAGCAACAAAAATGCAAAATGTATTAGAGTTGATGTTGTATTCCTATGCTTTTATGGTATCAGGTTTATTAGTTCCTGTTTTAGGAACATTATTGTTAAAAAAACCTTCGCCTATAGCAGCCTTTTACGCTATGATTTCAGGAGGGTTGACCACTTTGTTATTAATTATTATAGAAGTAAAATTACCTTTTGGCTTAGATGCAAATTTCTTTGGAATTACACTATCTGCCATCGTATTTTCAATAATTCAGTTAATTAACAACCAAAAAACATGGAAAGCCTAAAGGATACTTTAGAGAAGATTAGAAAAGAATTGCATAAGTTTCCTGAAGTTTCTGAAGAAGAATATGAAACTAAGAAAAGAATACAAGCTTTTTTAAAAAAGCATACCTCTTGTGATGTATTACCTGTAGCTAAAACAGGATTGTTAGCAATTTTTAATGGAAATAAAGAGGGAAAAACAGTTATGCTTAGGGCAGACATAGATGCGTTGCCTATTCAAGAAGTAAATAGTTTTGAACATAAATCTTTAAATGAAGGAGTCTCACATAAATGTGGACACGATGGACATACAGCAATATTACTTGGAGTAGCAAAACTTCTTACAGAAAATCCACTGTCTAAAGGAAAAGTAGTATTGCTTTTTCAACCTTCTGAAGAAAATGGAAGGGGAGCACAATCAGTTTTAGAAGATTCTTCTTCTAAACAACTCAAAATAGACTATGTCTTTGCATTACATAATTTACCAGGTTTTACTAAACAAGAAATAGTTGTAAAAGAGAATGAGTTTACGAGCAATGTAAAAAGTGTTGTAATTACTTTAGAAGGAAAAACAGCACATGCAGCAGAGCCAGAAAAAGGATACAACCCAGCTAATGCTATTGCTGAAATTCTTCATTTTGTAAGACAAGAAACTAAAAATACACCAGAAGATTCTGATTTCTTTTTAGCTACTCCCGTGCACATAATTATGGGAGAAAAAGCCTATGGAGTATCAGCAGGGTATGGAGAAGTACATCTTACATTACGAAGTTGGAGTACAAGTTTAATGAAAGAGAAACAACAAAAAATAGAACAACTACTTCAAAAGCTTGAAAAAAAAGAAACTTTAAATATTAATACTTCTTGGTTTGAAGAATTTTATGCAAATAAAAATGATAAAGAAGCTGTTGAGTACATAAAAAAGGCAGCAACAAAACAAGAGTTATCAATTAATGAAATAAATACTCCGTTTAAATGGGGAGAAGACTTTGGATTGTTTACGCAACATTTTAAAGGAGCTATATTTGGACTAGGGGCTGGAAAAGATACACCAGCGTTGCATAATCCAGATTATGATTTTCCTGATGAAATAACAGTAACAGGAGCACAATTATTTTATAATATTTTAAAAGAAATTCAACAATAATGACTCATACATCGTATTTAGAATTATCTGAATCAGCTATAAAAAATAATATCAATTTTATACGTGGAATAATAGGAGAGACAACTGTTTTTTCATCGGTAGTAAAAGGTAATGCTTACGGTCATGGTATTAAAACTTACTGCATGTTAGCATATAAGTATGGCGTAAGACATTTTAGTGTTTCTGATGCAAATGAGGCTTTTGATATAAAAAAAACACTACCTTTTGAAGATGTAACCATTATGATAATGGGTATGATTGAAAACAGTCAATTGCCATGGGCAGTGGAAAATGGTATAGAGTTTTTTGTTTTTGAAGAAAATAGACTTCAGAAAGCAATAGAAGCGGCAAAAAAAGTAAAAAGAAGAGCTAAAATTCATTTAGAAATAGAAACAGGAATGAATAGAACAGGATTTATTCCAAAAGAGGCAACAAGAGTTCTTAAGTATATAGAAAAGGAAAATGAGTTTATTGATGTAAAAGGAGTTTGTTCTCATTTAGCTGGAGCAGAAAGTATATCAAATTACAAAAGGATAACTGATCAAAAGAAAAAATTTAAAAATGTAAGAAAGAGAATAAAAGAACTTGATTTATTTAATCCAACATATCATTTAGCAAGTTCAGCAGCTACAATAAGATATCCAACTACAAGGTTAGACTTGGTAAGAGTTGGTATTTTACAGTTTGGTTTTTTTCCAACAAAAGAAATATTGGTCCATTATTTAACCAAAGAGAAAATTGTAGAGAACCCGCTAAAAAGAATTATATCTTGGAAAACAGAAGTAATGGATGTTAAAACTATAAAGGCAGGTCAATTTATAGGTTACGGTACATCGTATTTTACAAATCAAGAAACTAAGATAGCAATTATACCTGTGGGGTACTCCTCAGGATACAGTCGTTCTTTAAGTAATAAAGGAAAAGTTTTAATAAGAGGACAACGACATAAAATAATAGGAACTATTAATATGAATATGATGGCGGTGGATATAACACATGCCGATACTATTGAAAAAGGAGATGAGGTTGTATTAATTGGAAGTCAAGGAGATGTTGAAATAACAGTTTCATCATTCAACGATTCAATACAAATCATTAATTATGAATTATTAACACGGCTTCCTGAGAATTTACCAAGAATAATAACAAAATAATTATGGCAGAATTAATTATATATTCTGAAAGAATAAAGGACAACATAAAAAAACTAAGTAACTTTTTTGAGAAAAACCATATAGAATGGAGTTTGGTAACAAAAGTTTTCTCAGGGGATAAAACATTTTTAAAAGCAATTTTAACTCCAGATGTAACCGAAAAAATAAACTCAATTGGAGATTCTAGATTAACCAGTTTACGTAATCTAAGAGAAGTAAACCCAGATTTACGAACGATATATATAAAACCTCCAGCCAATATTTATGCAGATGATGTGGTAGAGTATGCAGATATTTCTTTAAATAGTTCACTATCTACTATTAAGAACTTAAATAAGGCTGCAAAAAAGAAGGGCAAGATTCATAAAATTATTATTATGATTGAACTCGGAGAGTTGAGAGAAGGAGTGAAGAGAGTAGATATACTTGATTTTTATGAGCAGGTTTTTGAGTTGTCTAATATTGAAGTAATAGGTATAGGATCGAATTTAGGGTGTATGTATGGAGTAGAACCTACATATGATAAGCTATTACAATTATCGTTATATAAGGAACTTATATCGGCAAAATTTAATAAAGAGCTAAAATACGTTTCAGGAGGAACATCAATTACATTACCATTGGTAGAAAATAAAGTTGTTCCGAAAGACATTAATCATTTTAGAATTGGAGAAGCTGCCTTTTTCGGTGTAAGCCCGTTAGAAAATAAACGATTTCAAGATTTACACACGGAAACATTTGAGTTTTATGCCAACGTAATAGAGTTAGAAAAAAAGAAAATAGTGCCTGATGGTATTATTAGTGAAGCTAGTATTGGTCACACCTCAGAATATGATGAAAGTGATATACAAGAAACATCTTACAAGGCTATCTTAGATTTTGGTTTGTTAGATGTAGATAAAGATGATATTGAAGTTGAAGATAAAGACATTTCTTTTGTTGGGATAACTTCCGATATGTTAGTAATTGATGTAGGATTGAATAAAGATGAATCAGGAAAAATAAAGTATAAAGTAGGTGATAAGGTTAAGTTTAAGCTTAGTTATATGGGCGTTGCTAGACTTTTGATTTCTAAGTTTATAGATAAAGTATACGTAAAAGACATTTAAAAGTCTGTTTTTTTATTGTTTGTTTTAAAAAAACTCAAGAGCTATTATTTTAGTTTCTTGAGTTTTTAATTTAGTTAAAACGTTCAACATTAAAAGGAGTAATATCTAGGCTTGTTTTTTTATCATCGATAATTTCAGAAACTAATTTACCAGTAGCAGGTGCTAGGCTCCAGCCCATCATTGCATGTCCTGCAGCTATAGTTACATTTTTAAGATTTGAAATCTTACCAATGTAAGGTAAACCATCAGGGGAGCAAGGACGTAAGCCACTCTCAACATTATCTATTTCTTTTTGACTGATGTTTAAATTGTTGTAATAACTTTTACTAGCGTTAACGATAGCATTTACTCTCTTCTTGTTTATTTTGTTATTGATGCCAGCAATTTCCATCATACCTCCAAAACGTGTAAATCCATTCATTGGAGTTACAGCAACTTTAGCTTCCGTTAAAATGGCAGGAATTGTAATACCAGTATCGTTTTTTACATTAATCCGATAACCTTTACCAGCTTGCACAGGAATATTGATACCTAATTTTTTAGCTAGCTTCTGTGTCCAAGACCCAGTGGTTAAAATAAATTCTTCAGCAACAATAGTGTTGTTTTTTGTACTAATCGATTTTACCTTATTGTTAGAAACATGAAAATCTAGAACTTCTTCATTAGACAAAAATGTAACATTATTTTGTTCTAGATACATTTTTAATTGCTTCATATATTCACTTGGAGTCATGTGAGCATCAGAATGGTAATATACAGCTCCTTTAATATTCAATTGAATATTAGGTTCGAGTTTTTGAGTTTCTTCTTTAGTTAAATGTTCAACTTTTAATCCTTCTTTTATTCCAAGCTTTCCAACATTCCATTCTTCTTCTCCCATTTTATCTGTTTTATAATACATCATCAATCCTTTATGCTGATAATGAAAGTCAAAATCTTTTGAAGACTTTATTTCTTCGTATAATTCTCTACTGAATAAATTAATGTCTTTAATAACAGGAATAGAAGCAGCAACTTTAGTATGTGTTGCAGATTTTTTAAAAAACCAAGCCCATTGTAAGAAATCATAATCTAAACGAGGTTTAATAGATAATGGACTAGTAGAACTAAGCATCCATTTTAGCCCTTTGGAAATCATTCCTGGAGCTGCCAAAGAAACTATATGACTAGGAGTAATAATACCTGCATTAGCAAATGAAGCTCCTGATGAAAAATCCGATTTTTCAATTACAGTTACTTTGTGTCCTTCTTTTTGAAGATAATATGCGGAATTTAAACCTATAATTCCACCACCGATAATTATAATTTCTTTACTCATAAAAGATCTCTCGACTACGCTCGAGATGACATTTCGTTGCTTATAAAATATTAAATGACTTGAAAACCATGAGCATAAGGATCGTCTTCGTCATCAATAATAATAGTATTGTACCCATATACTTTTGCCCATCCTTGAATATTCGGAACAATTGCTAACCTACCATCTAAAGTAGTTTCTTTTTCTACCCTACCAATAAATTTGCTTCCAATAAAACTTTCATGAATAAACTCTTCATCAAGTTGTAGCTTTCCTTTAGCATATAACTGAGCTAAACGTGCTGAGGTTCCTGTACCACACGGACTTCTGTCAATTGCCTTATCACCATAAAAAACCGCATTTCTTCCTGATGAGGTTGGATCAATTGGATTTCCTGTCCATAACATATGTGTTACATCTCTAATTGTATCATTTTCAGGATGGATAAACATATTAGAATACTTTTTATTAATACGATCTCTAACAGTTTGAGAGTAGTGAATAATTTTAGAAGCAGTAAAATCATGAACTCCTGAAAAGTTTTTTTGAGGGTCTACAATTGCGTAATAATTTCCGCCATAAGCAACGTCAAAAGTTATTTCTCCTAATTCAGGACAATTTATGGAGAGTCCTTCAGCAGCTAAATAGCTTTTTACATTCGTTAAACGAACCCAATCTACCTTTTTACCAGTTTGTTGGTATTCAATTTCAACCAAACCAGCGGGAGCTTCCATTTTAATTTTTCCAGGAATTTTAGGAGTAATTAATCCTTCCTCAATAGCAATAGTTATTGTACCAATAGTTCCATGTCCACACATAGGTAAACATCCAGAAGTTTCAATAAATAAAATAGCAAAATCATTTTCTGGGTTATGAGGAGGAAACAAAATTGAACCACTCATCATATCATGACCACGAGGTTCAAACATTAAACCTTTTCGAATCCAATCGTATTCTTTTAGGAAGTGTTGACGTTTTTCGCTCATGTTGTTTCCTATTAAATTAGGACCTCCACCAGCAACCACTCTAACAGGGTTTCCACAAGTATGTGCGTCAACGCAAAAAAAAGTTTTTTTCATCTTAAAATTGAATCGCCAGCTTGTATTCTGTAGTAGAAAAAACCCTTCAAATTTTTCTATTTGGAAAGACGAAGCTGGCTTTATTTCAATTTCTTTAGATGCTCCAAAAGTAAGGCTTTGGAGTCAGATATTTTCTAAAGAAATTATTAAATTTTGTTATATTATTTCTCCTTTTGTTAGTGTACCGTTAACAGAACGTAAAATATGTAAAGGGTTTTCATTTTTTAGTTCTTGAGGTAATATATGGTTAGGCCAATCTTGATAACTAAAAGGACGTACCCAACGTTTAATAGAATTAACTCCTACAGCTGTAAACCTACTATCTGTAGATGCTGGATAAGGGCCTCCATGTACCATTGATGGACAAACTTCTACTCCTGTAGGGACACCGTTAAAAATAATTCTTCCAACCCTGTTTTGTAAGGCAGCAATTACAGTAGGGTAGTTTACTACTTCATTATCATCTGAAATTACAGTTCCAGTAAGTTGTCCTTCTAAATTTGAAATAATTTCTTCTAATTGTTCTTCATTCTCACATTGCACAACTATAGAGTATGGTCCAAATACCTCCTGATGTAAGGTTGGATTATTTAAAAATGTTTTTCCTTCAACAGTTGTAACTACTTGCGAAGCATAGTTAGGTTGAGTTTTTTTTTCATATTTAGCTACTATAGTTAAGCCTTCTTGAGTAAGAGCTTTGGTTTTGTTATTCTCATATGCTCCAATAATATTTGGATGCAGCATACAACTAGAGTTAATCTCTACAATTTTATAAGCTAATGAGTTAATAAAACTATCCAAACCATCACTTTTTATTCCTAAGATTAAGCCAGGATTTGTACAAAATTGACCTGTCCCGAGAGTAATAGAATTCGCATAAGTACTTGCTAAACTTTCTGCTCTATTTTGTAATGCTTTTGGAAGCATAATTACTGGGTTAATACTACCCATTTCTGCAAATACAGGAATTGGTTCTTCACGTTTTGCTGCTAAGTCTAACAAAGCTCTACCACCTCTAATACTTCCAGTAAAACCAACAGCTTTTATAATTGGATGAGAAACTAATTGCTGCCCCACTTCAATGCCACTTGAATTTAAGTTAGAAAAAACACCATTAGGCATTTCAGTTTTTTCTGCGGCCTTAATAATAGCTGAAGCTATAAGTTCACCAGTACCAGCATGCATTGGATGTGATTTTACTATTACAGGACAACCAGCAGCCAAAGCAGCTGCAGTATCTCCACCTGCTGTAGAATAAGCAAGAGGGAAATTACTAGCCCCAAAAACTACTACAGGACCCAAAGGAATGTTCATTTTACGTAAATCTGATTTAGGGTTTGGTTCTCTATTAGGTATAGCAGTATCAATAGTAGCTTCTACCCATGAACCATCTTTAACTAAATCAGCAAATGAACGTAATTGAAATACAGTTCGTCCTCGCTCTCCTTTTGCACGCCCTTCTGGTAATCCAGATTCTGAACAATAAGTTTGTATCAACTCATCATCTAAGGCTAAAATTTCATCAGCAATAGCATTTAAAAACTCAGCTTTTCTTTTACCTGAAATAGTTCTATACTCTTTAAATGCTTTTGAGGCTAAATTGACAGCTTCGTTAATTTCTTCTTGAGTTGCTTCTGAAAAGACATGTTTATTTTCCTGATTCAATTCGGGATTGAATGTTTTATACATTGTACTTCCTAAAGCTGATAATTGATTTCCTATGTAGTTTTTTCCTGTAATCATATTTTAATAGACAAAGTGTTGATTAGTAAGTAGCTAAAGCTTTATAGTTAGGTAAAGTTGGTCTGTTTTTTAATCCAGTTTCTATTACATTTAAAACATGTTTACGTTCCTCACCTATTAAAGGCAATCGTGGAGCTCGTACATTTTCAGTTCCAATTCCTGTAGCTACTTCTGCTAACTTAATATTTTGTACTAATTTAGGATTTATATCTAATTCTAACAATGGTAAAAACCAACGGTAAATCTCTAATGCTTCTTGTATGCGACCTGCTTTTTGTAATTCATAGATGGCTACAGTTTCTTTTGGAAAAGCACAAACTAAACCAGCAATCCAACCATCAGCGCCCATTAATAAGCTTTCCAATGCTAAGGTATCAACACCTGTCATTATTTTTAATCGATTACCAAATCGGTTTTTAATTCTTGTAACGTTTGAGATATCTCTGGTTGATTCTTTGACAGCTTCTATATTATCGCATTTCAAAAGTTCATCGAACATATCTAATGTAACTTCAATCTTATAATCTACAGGATTGTTGTACACCATAATTGGTAACGATGTATTGTTAGCTACTGCTTTAAAATATTCAACAGTTTCTCTATCTCCCGCTTTATAGCGCATAGGTGGAAGCATCATTAAACCTTTAGCGCCATCTTCTTCAGCTTTTTGAGCAGCTTCAATAGCTCCTTTGGTAGTTTGTTCAGCAATATTCATCAAAACAGGAACTTGATTGTTAACTAGGTTAACGGTTGTTCTAGTTAGTGTTCTTTTTTCGTCATCAGATAATGTACTGGCTTCCCCTAAAGTACCTCCTAAAACAATTCCATGGACACCTGCTTCTAATTGTGCTTTAATGTTTACTTCAAACATTTTTAAGTCCAAAGTATCCTCGTTTGTAAACTTTGTGGTAACCGCTGGCATTACACCTTTCCAATTTATACTCATTGTAATATTGTTTTTTTTCACTGCAAAGTTATGTGTAAGATAAAGAGAGTTTTAACTTCAAATTATCATATATTGATATTATATTATCCTATAAGATGCATTTGTAGTGTTATATTAATAGTATTTGCATATTTTTGAATTAGAATAGCGATTTATCAATGAAAGTTTTACCCTTTAAAATACCAAAAACTCAAAACATTGGACTAATTTATCAAGAAGATAAAGAGAAACATTTTTATGATAAGTTCCATCAACATGAAGAAATTCAGTTATGTGTTATTGTTAAAGGTGAAGGAACGTTAATTGTTGGTGATACAATTAACAAATATTCATCAGGTGATGTTTTAGTTATAGGAAGTAACTTACCACATGTTTTCAAAAGTGATGCTTCAGTTATTAAAGAGTCTTTTATGATTTCATTATTCTTTACTAAGAGTTCTTTTGGAAAAGACTTTTTTTTATTGGATGACTTTAAAGAGTTAATTCCTTTTTTTGACAAATCAATATCTGGATTTAGGCTTCTTGAAAATAAAGAAAAAGTAACGAAGCTTTTTTTAGGATTGCATAAATCAAACAATCTTACCCGTTTTATAGGGTTACTTGAAATTTTAAAAACACTGGTTGAATCAGAAACCGCTGAATTGGCTAGTTTTATTTACCCAAAGAGGTATACGGATAATGAAGGTAAGAGAATGCAAAATGTAATGGACTACACAATAAATAACTTTGATAAAAATATAGATTTATACAAGATTGCTGAAAAGGCTAACATGACACCCAATGCTTTTTGTAGATATTTTAAACAACGAACAAATAAAACGTATTTCACTTTTTTGAATGAATTACGTATAGAGAATGCATGTAAGTTTTTAAATTCAGAAAACTCATTATCAATAAGTGAAATTGCCTATCAATGTGGATTTAATAATTTATCTAATTTTAACAGAAAGTTTAAAGAAATTAAAGAAGTTAGCCCATCAAAATATAGAAAAGTTTCGGGTTTTAAGTAGTTAGCTTGTTGTATTATAGTAAGAAAACAAAATATTATCAATTTTAAACAACTGTTGATTATATTTGGGGGCTATTTATCTACTTAATTTTAATGGGGAAAAGAATTACTTATTTATTGTTTTTAGTATTGTCAATCATTACTGAATCATCTGCACAAGAAACATTACCAATTTATGCTGATTATTTATCAGATAATGTGTATTTATTGCATCCCGCTGCTGCAGGTATTGGTGATTGTGGGAAAATACGATTAACAGCACGACAACAATGGTTAGGGGTAGATGATGCTCCTGCTTTGCAAACAGCGAGTTTTCACACAAAATTAGGTGAGTACTCAAATACTGGATTAGGAGTAATTCTCTTTAACGATAAAAATGGGTATCATTCACAAAAAGGAATTCAAGGTACTTATGCATATCACATTGATATGGGGAATGAAAACCTTTTTAATCAATTATCTTTTGGGTTATCTTTTTCTGTAGTTCAAAATGAGAGAGACCAAAGAACCTTTGTAAATGATCCAGCTGTAAGTCAGGTTATAGAAAGTGATTTTTATTTTAATGCTGACTTTGGTATGGCATATCATAAAAAGGGACTATCATCTTACTTTACAGTAAAAAATCTTTTTCTATCAGCAAAAAATAACTTAAATCCTGATTTTGAATCGTATAATCTTAGAAATTATATTCTAGGAGGAGGCTATTTCTTTGGAGATAAAGAAAAGCTACAATTCGAACCATCATTAATGTTTCAATATAAAGAACAAACAGAAGAAAAGATAGCAGATATAAACTTTAAAGTATATAAAACTTTAAGTGCAGCTCAATTATGGGCCGCATTATCTTATAGAAGAAGTTTCGGAGGTAATGTTTTTGGAGACTCTCAATATATAACTCCTATAGTAGGAGTTAATTACAAAAATTGGATGTTTGCTTATACATATACACAACAAACAGGTGATATTGTTTTTTCAAATGGCGGATTTCACCAATTATCTTTGGGAATAAACTTATTCTGTATCAAGAGAAGAGCTGCGGCTTGTCCTAATATTAATGGAAGTTTTACATATTAAAAGTCAAGAAAGTTAATTTTACTTTCTTTATACTCTGTAAGCATTGTTTCTAAAACAGTTTTATCTTTATTAATATAAAAAGTGTTGTTAGGAAGCTCGTTATTCAGGTTTAGTAAGCCATTTTGTGATAAAACATTTTTTACCTGTTTAGCAACAGCTTCACCTGAGTCTATAATTTTAACTTTATTTCCAGTAATTTTTTGTATTTGGGGTAGTAAATATGGGTAATGCGTACAACCTAAAACAATATAATCACACTTTTTTTCTAACATAGGTGTTATGTACTTTTTTAATAAAAAGGTCATCTCATCAGAGTATATTTTACCATTTTCTATTAGTTCAACTAACCCTTCACCAACTTGTTCTATAATGTTTATTTCATCATTTAGACTAGAAGTAGTTTTTTCAAATAAGGCACTATTTAAAGTACCTTTTGTGGCAAGTATGCCAACAGTACCTGTTTGTGTATTTAATGAAGCAGGTTTAATAGCAGGCTCTATACCTATAAAAGGAATCTTGTAATTACCCCTTAAGTATTCAATAGCATTGGTAGTAGCTGTATTGCAAGCAACAACAATAATTTTTGCTCCATTGTCTATTAAAAATTCAGTATTTTTAATAGATAAATTAACTATTTCTTGTGTTGATTTTTGACCATACGGGGCATTTTTACTATCTGATAAGTAAATAGTGTTTTCTTGAGGTAAAAGTTGGTGGATTTCTTTCCATATGGATGTCCCACCAATACCAGAATCAAAAATACCAATAGGTTGTTGTGCAATAGTTTTCATACTTATAACAAAAATAAAAATCCTGCTGTTTAAACAGCAGGATTTTTATATAAATATATGTATTCTTTTTTAGAATCCTAATTTAGCTTTTACAGCATCGTAAATATCCTCCCCTTTATCGTAAACGATTAAACCTTTACCTGGAGCAGCATCTAAAACATAGATAATTCCTTTTTCAGCAGCAACAGCTTTAATAGCATCTTCAGCTTTCTTTAAAATAGGAATAGTCTTCTCTTGGTATTTCTTTTGCATTTCTTTACCAGCAGCTTGTTCAGCTTGACTAATTCTTAATCTTTCTTGTTGAACTTCAACAGCTCTTTTTTGGTTCACTTCTTGTGTTTGACTTTTACCTTCAGCTTCATATTTTTTCATTTTAGCCTCTAGTTTCTTATACATTGTTTCAATGTCGTCACGGTATGTTTTGTTTAGCTTTTCTAACTCTGCTTTCATAGCTTTTGTAGCAGGCATCTCAGCTAATAATTTATCAGTGTTAATATGTGCAGTTTTTTGTGCATTCGCCACACCACCTAATCCAATCGTAAAAATTGCAACTAATAATAACGTTTTTAAATGTTTCATCTTTGTTTAATTTAATTAATGTTATTTTATTCTTGATTTATTTGTTCTCTTTTGTTTCTTCTTCTTTCTTCTTTCTAGCTTCTTCTTGAACTTTTAATAGGGCTTTTCTTTTCTCTTGTAAAAGCTTTCTTTTATCAGCTCTCTCTTTTAAACGTTGCTTTCTTTTTTCTTCTATTTGTTTAATCTTAGCAAGTCTATCAGCTTCTTTTTTCTTTTTTAATTCTTCTCTTTTTGCTATTTTTTCTTTTTGTTCATCACTTAAATTGTCATTCTTAAGTAAAGACTTTTTTGCCTCAATTTTATCCTTCTTAGCTTGCCTTCTTTGATCTATATTGATCATTTGTACAACAAGGTCGCTAATATCGTGTTTTTTGTTGGAATATAGCATAACTAAATCTCCAGATTTATCAAAAACAAAGTCGTACTTTTTTCTAGAAGCAATTGTTTGTACAGCGTTATATACTTGGTCTTGTACAGGCTTAACTAATTGTTTTCTTAAATTATACATATCACCATTTGGTCCAAAATATAAAGATTCTAATCTTCTCAAAGATTCTTGTTTGATAGAAATATCTTCTTCTCGCTCTTCAATTAAATCTTTGGTTAAAATGGCTTTTTCGTTAGTTAAATCAGTTTTTAAAACTTCAATAGCACGAGCTTCTTTGTCTAATCGAGCTTTCCATTTTTCAACTTTAGCATCTAAGGAGTTTTGGGCTTCTAAATATGCGGGGATACTTTGAAGAATATACTCCATATCAATATAAGCGATACGTTGATTTTTTTGGGCAACGGTTATACTTGTAACAAGTAAAAGAACGATTGATAAAATATTTTTTTTCATCTTGTATAATGTGTTTAGAAAAAACCGTGCCAAAACCTAGACGCATTATAAATGCATGATTTTAGAACTGTCTTCCAATTATAAAATGCGTTTGCCAACCTGATTTTTCATTTAATCCAGGTAACGGATCGAAACCATGTGCAAAATCGATACCTAATAATCCAAATGCAGGCATAAATATACGAACACCTACTCCAGCTGAACGTTTTAGTTTAAACGGATTAAACTCGCTAAAATTGTCATAAGAATTACCCGCTTCTAAAAATCCTACTGTATAAATTGAAGCAGAAGGTTTATCTGTAATAGAGTAACGTAATTCTAACTGAAATTTATTATAAATAGCTCCTCCATCTAGAGAAGATATACGATTGTTCTCATAACCTCTTAAACCTATTGTTTCACGTCCATCCAATTGTCCTTGAGCAATACCATCACCACCAACAAAATATCTTTCAACCGGGGTTAAACCTAGTTCATCATTATAAGAACCTAAATAACCTATCTCAAAATTAGACATTAATACTAACTTATTAGCTAAAGAAGTATACCATTTACCTTTTGCAGAAATCTTATAGTATTCTAACCACTTATATTTATCAGCTAAATAAGCTTGACGCTCATCAGGTGTTGGATTTGTTGGTTCAGTATAGTCTTTTCCGTTTACTAATGAGTAAGGGAAAGTAGCTTTAGCTTTTATTGTAAATTCAGAACCGTAAGTAGGGAAAATTAAACTAGGTCCAGCAGAGTTACGACTCAATGCAAAAGTGTACGCTAAGTTGTTTAAATCTCCTTGGCTAAGTATATTATTTGAAGAACCTACTCTATATCCGTAATCTTGCAACTCAATTCTTTGGTAACTAATGTTTTGAGAAAGTGTAAAATAATCATCAGGCCACTTTAAACGCTTTCCTAAACCTACAGATGCACCAATAATACTTAGACTTTCATCTTTGTTTACATCATAAGTTGTGTAATCAAAACGATATTGGTTTGATAAGTATACAGAAAAAGATAATGATTGTGGTGTTTTACCTCCTAACCATGGTTCTGTAAAAGAGAAACTATAGGTATTGTATGTTCTACTAGCTTGTAAACGTAAAGATAGCTTTTGTCCGTCTCCCATAGGAAGAGGTTTGTAAGCTTCTTTGTTGAAAATGTTTCTAACAGAGAAGTTGTTAAAAGACAACCCTAAGGTACCAATAAAGGAACCACCACCATAACCACCTTGTAATTCAATTTGACTACCTCCTTTTTCAACTACAGAAAAATCTATATCTGCTGTTTTATTTTGGTAATCTGGCTTAACATCTGGAGTTACATTTGTATCAAAGAAACCTAATTGTCCTATTTCACGAATAGATCTAATAATGTTTTGGCGACTAAATAAGTCACCAGGCTTAACACGTAGTTCTCTGTAGATTACATGGTCGTTTGTTTTATCATTTCCTGTCACTGTAACTTTCTTTATAGTTGCAGGCTCATCTTCTCTAATACGGACTTCAACTGTAATAGAGTCATTTTCTACTTTAGTTTCTACAGCATTTACTTGAGAAAATAAGAAACCGTTATTATGATATAATGTTTGAATGTCTTGAGAAGTAGGTGTACCGTCTCCAGAAATACGTTCTTTTAAAACTTTTCCGTTATAAATATCTCCTTTATCAATTCGTAAAATGTTACTTAATTGTTCGTCTGTATATTCTTTATTACCAATAAAAATTATTTCGTCAAAACGGTATTGACGGCCTTCTTCAACCTCAATTTCAAGGTTTATGGTGTTGTCATCATTCCAAACTACTTTATCAGATAAAATTCTAGCATCACGATATCCATTTTCGCTGTACTTTTCAAGAATACTTTTTAAATCTTCTTTGTAATCATCTAAAATATATTTAGAAGCTTTCCAAAAACGACCAAAAATTTTACGTTTGGTGTTTTTCATAGCACCTCGTAAAGAAGCGTCTGACATAGCTTCATTACCAGTAAAATTAATTTCTTTAATTTTTATACGGTCACCTCTGTCAATAAAAATAGCCATGCTAACAGTATTAACATCAGAAGTGTCTCTTTTTGTGTCTAGTGAAACTTTTGTTTTTAAGAAACCTTTATCAGTATATTTCTTTTTAATAAAGTTACGAGTGGTTACAATAAGGTTGTCTGTAACCATAGCTCCTTTTTTTAATTCAGTTTCTTTTTTAATCTCTTTAATTTGCGATTTTTTTACTCCTGAAATAGTAACAGTAGTTAACTGAGGTAATTCAGTTACGTCAAATTGAAGGTACACAGTTTCACCATCACGTTTAGATAAGTATACATCTACCTCACTAAACTGTTTACTTTCATATAACTTTTTAATAGCACTCGTAAGTTTGTCACCAGGTAACTTAATTGGTTGACCTTCTACTAAACTAGTATATATTCTTACTGTTTGTTCACTAAATTTTTGTAAGCCAGTTACGGTTATACCTCCTAAAATATACTCTTTTCCTTTTTCATAGGAAATAACATTTGAAGTTATACTGTCTTTAGGAGTTGTGTCTTGCGCTTGAGTACTCACCGCAAAAAGGGTGATAAAAAATACTAGTAAATACGAATATTTATTCATTGGTTTCAATCTGTTCACTGGTTTTTCCAAATCTTCTTTCTCTGTTTTGATAATCAATTATTGCATCATAAAGATGTTCTTTTCTGTAGTCAGGCCATAATACATCTGTAAAATACAGCTCAGCATAAGCCATTTGCCAAAGTAAATAATTGCTTATTCTTTGTTCCCCACTTGTACGTATCATTAAATCAACGTCGGGCAAATTAAACGTATATAAATGATTATTTATAATTTTCTCGTTAATTTTTTCAATTTCTATTTCGTTATTAACAACTTTTTTTGAAATGTTTTTGATTGCATTAACAATTTCTTCTCTTGAACCATAGCTTAAAGCAAAGGTTAAAGTAATTTTTGTATTGTTTTTAGTTGCATCAATAACTTTGTTTAATACTTTTTGAGCATTGCTAGGTAAATTAGCTAAGTTACCAATAGCGTTAACTCTAACATTTTTACGTTGAAATTCGGGGAGTTCTTTTTTAAGGGTAGTTACCAGTAGGCTCATTAAAGCATCTACTTCTAACTTTGGACGGTTCCAGTTTTCGGTAGAAAAAGCATATAGAGTTAAAAACTCTATACCCAGTTCAGAAGCTGTGTCAGCAGTTTCTCTAATGGCAGTTAAAGCATTTCTATGTCCAAAAACACGTTGCATCCCTTTACCTTTCGCCCATCTACCATTACCATCCATAATTATAGCAATGTGGTTTGGTACTTTTTGTAAGTTAATGCGCTGTAGTTTTTCTTCCATAATTATTCTGCTATTCCACCAAAACAAGGCGGTCTTCCAAAGGTATATACAATAGAAACTCCTGAGAATACATACCAGTCGTTTCCATTACCTCCAAAGTCTAATGAGTTTATTCTATCTGTTGTAAAATCTATATCGTCTACAAATGTAAATCGTACACCTGTTTCAAATGCGATAGCAAAATTATCTGCTAACCTTCCTTTAAGTCCTATACCTACAGGTACAGTGTAAGAAAATTTATTTTTTAAAAGAATTGTATTACTAGAAGAAGTTGGTTCTGGGCTTTTATAATTAAAAGCAGCAACTTCTGCTAAGATGTAAGGAGTGAATGTAGTTCTGTAATCGTTGATATTATAATCAAAGAAATTAAATTCTACTCCAGCAGCAAATTCGTGAATAGTATTTGAGAAGCTAATACCTCTATTTTGACGAAAAGCATTATCGGCATCATTATCGTTACCAGAAACAGGAATATAAGTATATGTTCCTCTTAAGGCAATTCTAGGGTTTAAATTGTATTTGTATACAAGTCCGCCTGAAAACTCATTAGGTTGTATATAGTTGGTGCTACCAATGTCACCAACATAGTTAGAACCACCGGCAAAAAAACCAATTTCGTGTGTTTGTGATTGTAATGGTGTTACTACACAAGCCAATAATATTAATAAAATAAGTCCTCTCATTGTAAAATAGCGTGCAAATATAGGGAATTGAATTTGCTTTAAAAAGTTAATAATCCGTCTTTTTGATTAACTTTTTTTTTACGTTTTTATTGTAATTACTATCGTTATAACGATTCATTTCGTACATCTTCTCCCCATAAAAGTTTCCCACGCAAGGTATTCAAATAAGATTGATTTTTTGGTAAAACACTTTTTATGGTAAATGGAGCTTTTTGTATTTTTATTTTAGTATCCAATGGAACTGTCGTAATTCGAGAATCTAAGGAGATTAAAAAATCTTTTTCTCTAGCACTAACTTCCAGAAGAATATCAGTATCATCAGGAATTACCATTGGGCGCGCATTTAAATTATGCGGTGCAATAGGAGTAATAACAAAACTTTTTGAATTTGGTAAAATAACAGGTCCATCACAGCTAAGTGAATAACCAGTAGAACCCGTTGGAGTTGCTATAATTAATCCATCAGCCCAATAATTTGTTAAATACTCTGTGTTTAATGAGGTTTTAATACCAATCATAGAAGTCGTATTTCTTCTAGCAATAGTAACTTCATTAAGTGCAAAGTTAAGTTCGGTAAAATCTTCTGTAGCAGGAGATGTTTCTATTTGTAATAAAGAACGTTCTTGAAGTGTGTACTCTTTTTTTAGCATTAAGTTAATTGCTTCTTCAATCTGGTCTTTTTGAATCGTAGCCAAAAAACCTAAACGTCCAGTGTTAATACCCATAATAGGAATATCTAAATCTCTAATGTAGGTAACAGCTCTTAAAATAGTACCATCTCCGCCAATGGTAAACATCACGTCAAAAGTATTTGATAAGTCATTAAAGTGTGCGTAGGTGGGGTACTTTTTGTTGAGCGAATTATTTTCAACAAATAAATTATAGAACTGTTGTTCAAAAAAAACAACAATGTTATGTTTTTCTAAAATGGTTAAAAGAATTTTTACTTCTTTCTCTGCAAGTGTGGTATAAGCTTGACCGTAAATAGCGACTTTTTTCACTTCTGGAGTTTTGTTTGGTTATTGAAAAAATTACATATCTAAGTACTTTCTTAGATAGGCAGCTCTATCTTTTAGTTCTTCTAAATAAAAATCATCTTCATGTTGAGTGATAACATTGTAACCGTACCTGCGAAATGTTTGAATGATTTCATTTATCTCTTCTGAAACAATTTTAAGAGTAACTTCAACACTATTTATATTTTCAGAAGAAATGTATGCGCCTAATAGCTTGCCATTACTAGCTTCAACTATTTGTGCTACTTGACTCATAGAATAATCTGTTTTATTCTTATCAATAATCAAAGTGTCACTTTCGTTGTGTAAAAAAGGGCTGTTTGCAAAAGCATCTAAAATATCACTTAATTCATAATAGCCTACATAATGCAGGTTCTTATCAAGAACAGGAATTAAATTCGAATCATTATCAGCAAACAAAGCAATTAAATCGAGTAAAGTAGCATTTTCATTTGTGTAAAAATGATCTAATAAGTATGAATACTCTCTAAGTGTACGATTTTTATTTTCTATAGTCTGAATGTCACTTTCAGGCAAACAACCTATCAGTCTGTTGTTTTCAACAACAGGAATATGGGTTATAGGCAAATCATTACACAGACTTTGAGCACTTTTTACAGTGCTATTTAGTGAGAGTGCTTTAATTTCTTTTAATATAAAATCGTTGATTTTCATTACTACGAATATAGTTTAAAATGTTGGAATGCGTTACCTTTGTAGCCTAATTTTATAGCATGACAAAGTTAAGTGTTAATATTAATAAAATAGCTACACTTCGTAATTCTAGAGGTGGAAACGTACCTAATTTACTAAAAGTAGCAGCCGATATACAAGATTTTGGGGCAGAAGGAATCACAATTCACCCAAGACCAGATGAACGTCATATTCGTTATCAAGACGCTTATGATTTAAAATCAATTGTAACAACTGAATATAATATTGAGGGAAATCCAATTGATAAGTTTAAGCAAATGGTGTTAGAAATTAAGCCAACGCAAGTAACATTGGTTCCTGATAGTGTAGATCAACTTACGTCTAATGCTGGTTGGGATACTATAACACATCAATCGTATTTAAAAGATGTGATTGCTGAGTTTAAAGAAGCAGGAATTAGAACATCAATTTTTATTGATACCGATTTAAAATTAATTGAAGCTGCTGCAAAAACAGGAGCAGATAGAGTTGAGTTGTATACTGAAGAATTTGCAACGCAGTACGAAAAAGGAAATAAAGAAGCTGTAAAAGTGTACGCAGAAGCAGCTATATTGGCAAATGAAGTAGGGCTAGGAGTTAATGCAGGTCATGATTTAAGTTTAGATAATATTCAATTTTTTAAACAAAATATTCCTCATTTGGCTGAAGTGTCTATTGGACATGCATTAATTTCAGAAAGTTTGTATTTAGGTCTAGAAAATGTAGTGAATATGTATTTACATCGTTTGCAATAACTATGGAAGTATTACACTCAAAAATAATTGGAGAAGGACAGCCGTTGCTTATTTTGCATGGATATTTTGGTATGGGTGATAATTGGAAATCACATGCTAATAAATTTGCAGAAGACGGTTTTGAAGTGCATTTAATAGATCAACGAAATCATGGAAGGAGCTTCCATGCAGATGCTTTTGACTATGAATTGTTAGTTGGTGATTTGTACAATTATATTCAACATCATAATCTAGAAAAAGTAGATTTGTTAGGACATTCTATGGGAGGAAAAACAGTAATGCTGTTTGCAACCGAATATCCTGAGTTAGTAAATAAACTAATTGTGGCAGATATTTCGCCAAGAATGTATCCGCCACATCATCACGAGATTTTAGCAGCTCTAAACTCTGTAGATTTTTCAGTACAAACCTCGCGTAAGTTGGTAGACGAAAAGCTAGAAGAGTTAATTCCAGAAAAAGGAATTCGTCAATTTTTAGCCAAAAATGTTTACAGAAAAACAAAAGACGAATTAGCATTTCGTTTTAACTTAAAATCGTTAACAGAAAATAATAGTGAGGTAGGTGTAGCGTTGCCTTCTTTTACGGTTTTTGAAGGAGATACGTTGTTTTTACGTGGAGCAAATTCAGGATATATTTCAAAAGAAGATGAGCCGTTAATTCAAGCACACTTTCCAAAAGCAGTAATAAAAACTGTAGCCAATGCTGGGCACTGGCTACATGCTGAAAATCCAAAGGATTTTTATAAAGAAGCTATAACTTTTCTAAAATAAAAAGCGAGGAGGAATTTGTTAATCCCTAGTCCCTCGCTTAAAATACTCGCCCCCCGGCGAAAAACAAAAAATGTATTAAGGGAAATCACTGTTTATTTCATTAATCAAGCTATTTATATTGCTATCTATAGCTTGTTGGTCTTTCATATAGCTGTGGAAAACAACTACAATAGCTTTTTCAATAGTTAAATTTTTTCTTTTACCAGAATATACTTTTTGTATAGTTTCTAAAGAAAAATTATGACCATTCTTGCTTAAGTAGTTTTTTACCTTTTCACGGTATTTAGGTGGTTTTATTTTTTCTAATTCTTTTCGTTGTATAGCAGTTATCATAAAAACTCAAATTGTTTTTTAGAAGTTGATAGCACTTTTTAATTTATATTTGTACGTATCCTGTACTTATTACGAAGTAAAAATACAAACAAAAATCTAAATACGAAAACAAAATTAAATAAAATTTAGAAAAAAGTTATTTTTCAATGAGCGATTTTGTAGATGAAACTTATAAGAGAGTAGAAGAAATAATTAACTATAAAAGGTTAAATATTAGGTCTTTTGAGGAGATTATTGATGTGTCTAATAATTCTATTGGAACAGCAATAAGAAGAAAATCGTCATTTAAAAGTAATGTGTTAAACAAAATTCTACATTCTTTTCCAGAAATAAATCCAACTTGGTTGCTTACGGGTAAAGAGGAAATGTTTCTTAATAATATAGATAAAGCTAATGAACCTGCATCTAAATATAACTTGCTAGATATAAAAAGCAAGGTAAAAGATAATCTAATACACTTGTTATTAGAAGATAAAGAAGTAAAAGAGGCGATAGCAACTCAGGTTTCAGAAGTCTTAAGGAAATAAAAACTTAACGGTTACTTTAAAAGTTAATCTTCATTTTCAGTTAAACTTTCCAAAGCATAATACAATCTATTTTGCGCGTTGTCTTGCGAACCAAAGATAGAACGATATACTTCACCATCAGGAGTTAACAATATCCATTGTGGTGTTCCTTCTGAGTTAAAAAAATCATACATTTTATGATTGTTGTCGATATAAATAGGAAAAGGGAGTTCGTTTATAGTAAAAATACTTAGAATATCATCTTTGGTAACATTGTTACTCCTAAAATTACTATGAATACCAATAACTTCAATATCCTTGTAGGTTTGTTTAAATTTATAAGCTAATGGGATAGCTCTTCCTGTACAACCTAAACAAGCATTGTTGTAAAATAACAATAATAGAATTTTGTTAGCATACTTTTCAAGTAAATCAACTTCATTTTGATTAAAGTCGGTAACTTTTATTGAGGTTACAATTTTGCTAGTATCCATTTTAGGTTTTTAATTGAAGTTTTAGCAAAGTTATTTAAAAAGAAGAAGCTTTTAATTCTCTACAAGCTAAAAACATTCTTTAGCTTGTAGAGTTAAGTTTGTTACTGTAGGTTTTTGCCTAGTGTGTATACTTTATTTAACCACAAATTTCTTTGTTCTATGGTTGAATCTTTTATTACTGATAGGAAAGTGGTTTTAACAGGTTTAATACCACAAAACTCCAATGTTCCTTTTTTAAACTGTCTAATAGCAGGTCTTTTCATAAAAAGATAATCATACCAACTAGGTGTGTCCGAAGTTATAATGAGTCGAGAGGTTTTACCTTTTAAAAGCTTTTCAGGAAAAGGTTTTCCTTCAACAGGCTGAAAAGTAATTCCTGGTAAAAAAGCTCTGTCAATAAATCCTTTCATTATTGCAGGGTAGCCTGCCCACCAAATAGGAAAAACCCAAACAATATGATCAGCTTTTTTAATTTTAGTCAAAGATGCTAATAAATCTGGTTCAAGTTCAGTTCTTTTTCGGTAACCATATTTGAGAGTTGGGTTAAAGTTTAAATCAGCAATAGTAATTTCTTCAATTGTAGCGTTGGTTTCCAAAACACCTTTTTTGTAAGAAGCGGCTAGTGCATGGTTAAAACTTTCTTTATCAGGATGTCCGTTTATTAATAAAATGTTCTTCATAATATAGTTAAGATTATGAAGCAAAGTACGGGTGGTTTTAGAAGTCTAAAAAGGACAATTGTCTAATAAAAAACCGATTTTCTAATTCGGCTCAAATGTCGTTGTGTAATTCCTAAATAAGAAGCAAGATATTGCAGTGGTATGGTTTGTAAATAGCTAGGGTGTGTTTCTAGTAGTTTTTTATAACGGTTTTCAGCGCTTTCATTTTGTAACACAAAAATTCTGTTTTCAAGGTTTATATATTCTTGCTCAGCAAATGTTTTAAAAAGACGTAACCAATTAGTACTTGAATTTTCTAGAGCAACAAATTGCTCTTTGGAGATGCTGTATAGTTCAGCATCGGTTAACGCTTGAATGTTCTCGTTAGTTTTTGTTTGAGAGATGAACGATGAATATGCAGTAACAAACGAATTTTCTGATAACAAACAATAGGTAGCTTCTTTTTCGTCAGACGAATGATAAAAGGATCTAAAAATACCTGAAGCTATAAAAGCAACTTCTTTACAAGTGTTTCCTTCTTGAATAAAAAAATCTCCCTTCTTAAGTTTTTTATACCTAACTAAATTTACAAAGTTGTCTATTTCTTCTTTAGTAAGAATGTTATATGAGGCTAAGTGTTTTTTGAGCATTTTATATGGGTTAATAAGTAGCTTAATTATTTTTTACAGCAGAAATTATGATGAAAATAGGTCTTCTCATTTCATCTTTCATTTCTGGGTATTTTTCCAAAACTAGCTCAGAAGGTTTCGGTTCAGAAATTTCTTGAATATCAAAACCCGATTTAATTACTGTATTAATTATAGTTTCTAAGGTTCGGTGATATTTAATTACTTCATGTCCTAGAAAATTAGTTTTTCTTTCTCCTTCGTCTTGATAGTTGTCTAAAGGCCAATGCAATCGATTTTCATTTTCATCTAAAAACCAATTTTGTTCTGGCTTACATGTAAATGAAGGGTGTTCCATAGAAAATATAAGACTACCTCCTTTTTTTAGAGTTTTATTTATTTTGTTAAAAACAGGTTTTAAATCTTTTAAATAGTGGAATGCAAGTGAACTAATTACAATATCGAATTCTTCTGATTTAAAGTTAATGTCTTCTATGGCTGTTTGTATATAATTAATTGCCAGTTTTTTTGAATTTTCTATAGCTCTATCTATCATTTTTTTCGATAAATCAACTCCAGTTACATTTTTGGCACCTTGCTGTTTGGCATAAATACAATGCCACCCATACCCACAACCAAGATCAAGTACATTTTTATTTAGAAAATCAGGTAGCATTTTTTGTAAAACACTCCATTCTCCAGCGGAGTTTAGGCCGTCAATTGAACGAGGCATTTTGCCATAACTCTCAAAAAAATCATTATCATCATATTTATTCTGTTTCATCTTAAGGGTGTTTTTTGTGTAAACTTTAGTAGTTAACAAAAGTAGTTACTTAATAAAAAGAGTCAAACAAAAGTTTTTAAACCTGCCAAAACAGCAGGTTTCTGTTTTTGGTATGGTTGTGGTGAAGTATATGAGGTGTTACGAATTAATAGTTTCAGTGAAAAAGAGTAAATTTATAATTCATAACCAATTAAATAAAAAAGAAAAATGAAAACATTTTTAAAAGTATTATTAACTGCATTGGCAGTAATTGTTTTGGCAAATATTTTACCAGGAGTAACTGTAGCAAGTTATACAACCGCAGTAATTGTAGCGGTAGTAATTGCTTTGTTAAACTTATTTGTGCGTCCGTTACTAGTGTTTTTTACATTGCCAGCAACCATCGTAACATTAGGGTTATTCTTATTTGTAATTAATGCAGTAATTATATTATTGGCAGATAAACTAGTGTCAGGATTTGCAGTTAGCGGATTTTTTACAGCGCTCTTGTTCAGTGTATTGCTGTCAATTTTCAGATCATTAATGTTTTCGCTATTAAAAGAAGGAGACGAATAAGTAACCTAAAACATTAAAAACTAGAAAATAAGGGAGCTAAAAAAGATAATATTCTTATAGCTAAAAGTCTTGGTTATCAATAAATAAAGTAGTAATTTTGCACCCGATTTTTTAAGAAACAGATTTTTAAGATGAATATAACAAAAGAAAACGTAGATGCATTAAATGCAGTTGTAAAAGTTGATATTGTTGCAGAAGATTATCAAGATAAAGTAACAAAAGTATTAAACGATTACCGTAAATCAGCGAACATTCCTGGATTTAGAAAAGGTCATGTACCAATGGGAATGGTAAAGAAGCAATACGGAAAATCAGTAATGATTGATGAGGTAAACAAGCTTTTACAAGAGTCGTTAAATAAATTCTTAGTTGAAGAGAAGTTAGATATCTTAGGTAACCCATTACCAAGAGTTCAAGAAGATTTCAATTGGGATGCTGATAAATTCTCTTTTGAGTTCGAATTAGGATTAGCTCCTGAGTTCGATGTAAACTTAAAGCCAAAAAACAAAGTAACTCAATATAACATTGTTGCTACTGACGAGTTAATCGAAAAAGAAGTTGAAAACATTCAATCTCGTTACGGTAAAATGTCTGCTAAAGACGAAGCTACAGAAGAGACTAACGTTACTGGTACTTTCGTAAACGAAGAGAAAGAAATCAACAAAAAATCTACAATTTCTGTAAAAGATATTAAAGGAAAAACAAACTTAAAAAAGTTTGTAGGTGCTAAAGTTGGAGACGTTTTAGAATTAAAAACTAAAAACTTATTTGAAGACGAGCACAAGTTACAAGGAGCTTTAGGAGTATCTCACGATGAGGTTCACGATTTAGACGTTCCTGTAACATTTACTATTGAAGAAATTACTGAAATAGAGCCAGCAGAATTAGACCAAGAGTTATTTGATAAGTTATTTGCTGACGGAAGTGTAAAAACTGTAACTGAATTAAAAGACAAAATTAAAGAAGACGCAGAAAAGCAATTCCAACAACAAGCAGATCAACAATTGTTAAATGCAATTACTGAGAACTTAGTTGATAATACTAAGTTTGATTTACCAGTTGAGTTCTTACAAAAGTGGTTACAAACTGCTGGAGAAAAAGAGTTAACTGCTGAACAAGCTGTTGAAGAATACAACAAGTCTGAAAAAGGATTACGTTACCAATTAATCGAAGGAAAGATTATGAAGGATAACGATATTAAATTAGACTATGCAGAGTTAGTAGACTATGCAAAAGGATTTATTAGAGCTCAAATGGCTCAGTTTGGAAACATGAATCCAGAAGAAAAAGAATTAGATGATATCGCAGGAAGAATCTTACAAAACCAAGATGAAGCACGTCGTTTACAAGAGCAATTAATTTCTCAAAAATTATTAGCTTTTTATAAAGAAAACATGAGCTTTGACACAAAAGAAGTTTCTTACGAAGATTTCATTAAAGAAGTATACAAGTAACAGTTAATTACTGATGTTATAAATAAAAACCTGAATGTACATTCAGGTTTTTTTAGCCATTAACTGTAACAAAATACTAACGAAATAGTTCTTATATTTACATCTTTATAACCCAAAAACATTTTAAAAATGGATTACGGAAAAGAGTTCGAAAAATACGCAACAAAGCACCACGGAATAAATAGCAGCTATTTAGGAAAAATTACTAGTAGCTTAACTCCATACATTATGGAAGAACGTCAAATGAATATTACTCAAATGGATGTTTTTTCTCGTTTAATGATGGATAGAATTATCTTCTTAGGTACAGGGATTAACGATCAAGTAGCTAATGTAATTCAAGCACAATTATTATTCTTAGAAAGTGTAGATGCTAATAAAGATATATCAATTTACATCAACTCACCAGGAGGTGGAGTATACGCTGGTTTAGGTATTTACGATACCATGCAATTTATTAAGCCAGACGTAGCTACAATTTGTACAGGTATGGCCGCTTCTATGGGAGCCGTGTTAATGTGTGCAGGAGAAAAAGGGAAGCGTTCAGCGTTACCACACTCTCGTATTATGATTCACCAACCATTAGGTGGAGCACAAGGACAAGCCTCTGATATTGAAATTACAGCTCGTGAAATTTTAAAATTAAAAGATGAGTTGTACCAAATAATATCAAAGCACTCAGGTCAAACAGTAGAAAAAGTAAATCAAGATTCTGATAGAGATTATTGGATGAAAGCCGAAGAAGCAAAAGCTTACGGTATGGTAGATGAAATTTTAACTAGAAAATAATAAAACAGCTAATAGCAGTGAGCTGTTGGCAATAAGCTGATAAGATGTCGAAAGAAGAAAATTTACAATGTTCCTTTTGTGGGCGTAAAAAACCAGAAACCGATTTATTAATCGCAGGTTTAGATGCACATATATGTGATAAATGTATAGAGCAAGCTCATGGAATAGTAGAAGAGGAAATAGCTGAAGCTAAAACAAGTGATTTATCAAAAGATCTTACCTTAAAAAAGCCAAGAGAAATTAAAGCTTTTTTAGATGAATATATCATAGGGCAAGATCAAACTAAAAGAGCCATGTCTGTAGCAGTGTACAATCACTATAAAAGATTGTTACAAACTAGAGATGATGAAGATGAGGTAGAGATTGAAAAATCAAACATCGTTTTAGTAGGAGAAACAGGAACAGGAAAAACCTTAGTAGCTCGTACAATTGCAAGAATGCTAAACGTACCATTTTCTATTGTAGATGCTACCGTGTTAACACAAGCAGGTTATGTAGGGGAAGATGTTGAAAGTATCTTAAGTCGTTTGTTACAAGCTGCTGATTACGATGTTGAAAAAGCTGAAAGAGGTATTGTATTTATTGATGAAATAGATAAGATAGCTCGTAAAGGAGATAACCCATCAATTACACGTGATGTTTCTGGTGAGGGAGTGCAACAAGCTTTACTGAAACTATTAGAAGGAGCAGTTGTAAATGTAGCCCCTAAAGGAGGAAGAAAACATCCTGAACAAAAGTTTATTGAAGTAAATACCAAAGATATTTTATTTATTGCCGGAGGAGCTTTTTCTGGAATAGATAGATTTATTAGCAAGCGTTTAAATATGCAAGCGGTTGGTTATAGTGCTTCGGTAGAAGAAGATAAAATAGATCACGATAACTTATTACAATACATTACACCTTTAGATTTAAAATCTTTTGGTTTGATACCAGAAATTATTGGTCGTTTACCAGTATTAAGTTATATGAATCCGTTAGATGAAAAAACACTTAGAGCTATTTTAACAGAGCCTAAAAACTCAATTATAAAACAGTATACTAAGTTGTTTTCAATGGATGATGTTGAGTTTACAATGACCGAAGAGGCATTACAGTTTATTGTTAATAAGGCAGTAGAATACAAGTTAGGAGCACGTGGATTACGTTCGTTATGTGAAGCTATCTTAACAGATGCAATGTTTGATATGCCAAGTTCTGATGAAAAAGAATTTAAGGTAACAAAAGAATATGCAGAGTCGAAATTAACAAAGTCAGCATTAAAGAAATTAAGAGCAGCATCTTAAAAATATTTACTGATAGAAATAAAAAAGCCATCAAATTTTGATGGCTTTTTTATTTTATAAACTAAGGCGTTATTCTGCTTTATGAAGCTTACTATATTGCTGTATCCATTTAGTTATTTCTTCATCTTTAATATCATACTTATACATAAGATCTTCTCTTATCTGCTTTAAGTATTTTTCGTTTAAAACACTTTTTTCATATTCAGAAATAACTAGTTGCTTAAAGCTTTCAGCATACTTTTGTACAGGTTTTTTAACCTCTTTAGGCTCATTTTCTGTAGTTTCAGTTTCTACAATCTTTTTTTCTGCCTGTTCTACAACAATCTCTTCTGTAACCTTGTTGTCAGCAACAACACCATTACTTGTCGCATAAGTGGTTTTTTCGTCTTTATACCATCCTTGAGGAATGTTAGCTAATTGCTCTTCACTAACAATAATAGTTTTAATCTTGTTACCTGTAACATCCATACTTTCTAAGTTAGGACAGTTTGATACGTCTAACGTAGTAAGTTGATTGTAACTAGCATATAAGCTTTGAATATTTGGGTTTTCACCAAGTATTAAAGAGGCTAATTTGTTATAATCGCAACTTATATAGGTTAAGTTATGATTCTTACTAACATCTAAGCGCTCAATTTTGTTTTCACTACAGTTTAAGAAACTTATTGAAGAGCTTTGAGATAAATCAATCTTTTTAATTTCGTTACCAAAACAATCCAAACGTCTTAAATTAGGAAAGCTTTCTAAACCAGTTAAATCTTTAATTTTTGAATAAACATTAGGTAAGTCTTTGTTTGTAACAGGATCATTAACATTTAAGTTAGTAACATATTCTGCATCACTAACTGTAATACTACCGTTTAAACCGTTAGAGTCAATTTTTAAATTGATTAAACATTCCTCTAAACCAATATCAGGAATTCGAATAGTTTCTTGTGAATAAATGTTAAATGCAAAAAGTGTTGCAAAACAAAGGGGGATAATTGTTTTCATCATAAGGGGAATTTTTGCCAAAATTATGTAATTATATGTTTTTAGCAAATTAAATTTGCCAAGAGTTTTATAACAATAAGCTAACTTTTAAAACTAGTAGTATATTTGTTAGCCGTATTTTTATAGTATATGATAACCCAACAAACCATAGATAGAGTTTTTGAGAGCGCTCGAGTAGAGGAAGTGATAGGAGAATTCGTGCAATTAAAAAAGTCGGGAAGTAACTTTAAAGGCTTAAGTCCTTTTACAGACGAACGTACCCCTTCGTTTATGGTATCGCCAGTAAAACAAATCTGGAAAGACTTTAGTACAGGAAAAGGAGGAAATGCAATTTCATTTTTAATGGAACACGAGCATTATACTTATCCTGAAGCGATACGTTGGTTAGCCAAAAAGTATAATATTGAAATAGAAGAAACCGAGCAGTCTGATGAGCAAAAGCAGCAAATGAATGAACGAGAAAGTATGTTTTTGGTTTCAAAATTTGCTAAAGACTACTTTCATGATGTATTAATGAATACACAAAACGGAAGAGCTATTGGTTTATCTTACTTTAAAGAAAGAGGATTTAGAGAAGACACTATTGAAAAGTTCGATTTAGGATATTGTAAAGACGAATGGGATAATTTCACCAAAGCAGCGCTGGCTAAAGGTTATGATTTAAAATACTTAAAATCTACTGGTTTAACAATTGTAAAAGAAGGAGGAGCAGAAGATAGAAAATTCGACCGATTTAAAGGGCGTGTGATGTTTCCTATTCACAGTATGTCTGGACGTATTTTAGGTTTTGGAGGTAGAATACTTACCAACGATAAAAAGGCCGCAAAATACCTGAATTCACCTGAAAGTGACATCTATCATAAGAGTAAAATCCTTTACGGACTTTATCAAGCTAAAAAAGAAATAGCTAAAGAAGACAATTGTTTTTTAGTAGAAGGATATACCGATGTAATTTCGTTTCATCAATCAGGTATTGAGAATGTAGTAGCGTCTTCAGGTACTGCATTAACACCTGATCAAATACGCTTAGTAAACCGATTAACACAAAACATAACCGTACTTTTTGATGGTGATGCAGCAGGAATTAGAGCATCAATTCGAGGAATTGATTTAATTCTTGAGCAAGGAATGAACGTAAGGGTAGTGGCTTTTCCTGAAGGAGAAGATCCTGATAGTTTTGCCAAAGCGCATTCTAATGCTGAATTAAAACAGTATTTAGAAGAGAAGTCACAAGACTTTATAGAGTTTAAAGTTTCTTTATTAATGAAGGAAGCAGCGAACGACCCTGTTAAAAAAGCAGGATTAATTAGAGATATTGTTACGAGTATTTCTAAAATTCCTGATGGTATTCAACGAGAAGTGTATGTGCAAGAATGTGCACGTATTATGGATATTTCTGAAAGAGTACTATTTAGTGAGCTTGCACAGTTACTAAAAAAAGGAGCAGCAGCAACGAGAAAGAGCAGTGTAGGACAAGACCCTAATCAACCACCTCCAGAATATTTTCAAGAGCAAGGACAAGCTTCAATGGAAGCTATAAAAGGAGGAAAAGGGAAGTTGCAACAAAACATCAATCAACTAAATATCCTTGAAAAAGAAGTTATAAGGATATTGTTACTGTATGGTAACGAGATTGTTGATTTTGTAAACTGGGTAGATGCAGTTGACGAAAGAGGACGCCCGTTTTTAGAAAAAGAAGAATATCAAAACACGGTATCAAATGAGTTGTATTTAAACTTACAAGAAGACGAAATAGAGTTTACCAATGAAATATTTAGATTAACTTACTATGAGTTAATTCATCAGTTAAATCAAGATGAAAAAATAAAAGTAGATCATTTGGTAATGCATGAAAATCCTCAAATATCTAGTTTAGTAACTAATATTTTAATGGATGAAGAAAAGTACAATTTAAGCGATTGGGAACGTAAAGAGGTTTTTGTAACAGAGACAGTTAAAATTCTTCCAAAGCTAGTTACCGATGCTATTTTAAACTTGCGTAGAGTTTTAATTGAAGAGAAAATTAAAGAGATTATGCAAGAAAGTCAAGAACAAAAAGCAGTTCCTAATCTAGAAGAAATCAGTAATTATACAGGATTAAAAAAGCGCCTTTTTGAAAAACTAAACCGTGTAATCTAAGGTTTATAAACTGCTAATTATTTAGAATTTTAACATTCTTAACATTTTTTTGTAACTTTACCGGCGAAAAGAACAAGAAATAAAAGAAAAAATGAGAAAGTTGCTACAAATTCTAGAGTTACTTAGGTTGCTAGTTATATTACCTTTTAATATTTCTAACGGGCACAAAAAAAGTGCTTACCAAAGAATTAAACGACAAATGATGTCGGTTAATTTACTTTAAGTTTTTAGGAATTTCACAAATAGGAATAGGAATCATTTTATGCTGATTAATTCGGTTGAGACGAGTGTATATTTTATACACTTCTAACTCTCTACCAGAAAAATCATTTTCAGTTTTTCCTGCATCTTGCATTTCCATAGCCCATTCTAGTTCATCATATGAAGCTCCAATTTGGTCTTCGTCTGTTCTATCATCACCCCATAAACCATCAGTTGGAGGAGCTACTATAATATCATTATTTATACCTAGATATTTTGCTATTTCATATACTTCAGATTTTACCAAGTCAGCAATAGGACTTAAATCAACACCTCCATCACCATATTTTGTATAAAAACCTACACCAAAATCTTCTACTTTATTTCCAGTTCCAGCAACCAACAAACCATGTAAACCAGCAAAATAATATAAAGAAGTCATTCGCAATCTTGCTCTAGTGTTGGCTAAAGCCATAAAGCGTTTTTCTTCACTTTCAACAGGAGGTAATGAATTTACTAAACTATCAAATACAGGAGTTAAATTTATTTGTTTCATTGAAACATTATCAAATTTGTTATTTAACCAGTCTATATGGTCTAATGCTCTACTTACTTGATTTTTAGCTTGATGAATCGGTAACTCAATACATAATGTAGGTAAACCAGTTTTTGCACATAAAGTTGAGGTAACAGCACTATCAATACCACCAGAAATTCCTACAACAAAACCATTTACTTTGGCATTAGTAGCATAATCTTTTAACCAATTTATAATATGTTCAGCAACCTTAGGAGTATTCATTTTTGTGATATTTTAAGAGTTTACAGTTAAGTGGTAAAAACTAATTTAGTAATTTCGACGTTATAATTTAGAATGTAAATATACTAAAGTTCATGAGAAAAATTTTAGCACTAGTTGCGTTAGTTTTTATAAGCCTTTCATGTAAAAATGATGAAAGTAACAAGTTAGATGTAGATGTGTCTACGATTAACGTAAATGTTGATGTTGACCGTTTTGATGTTGATTTTTATACGACTAAACAAAACGAATTAAATAAGACAAAAGAAAAGTATCCAATGCTTTTTCCTCCTCAACCTGATAGTGTTTGGGTGAACAAGATTAATAATAAAGATGAACGAGAGTTATTTGCTGAAACTCAAAAGGTTTTTCCTGATATAGAAGAAGAAAAAGAGCAATTAATGTCACTTTTCAAGCATGTTAAATATTATAATCCAAGATTTGTAAGTCCTAAAGTGATTACTATGTTAACAAACATCGATTATAATAACAGAATTGTATATACGGATAGCTTATTGTTGATTTCTTTAGATTCTTATTTAGGAAAAGAACATGAGTTTTATAATGACTATCCAGCTTATGTGAAACAGAATAATACCAAAGAACATATCGTAGTAGATGTTGCTAAAGCTATTGTTGGTAAGCAAATGTTACCTAGTATGGCGAGGAGTTTTATTGATAAAATGATTTACAGAGGGAAAAAAATGTATTTGTTAGATGCTTATTTACCAAACACATCAGATGCCTTGAAAATAGGATACTCACAAACAAAATTAGATTGGGCAGAGAGAAATGAAGAACAAATATGGATGTATTTTGTAGAAAAAGATTTGTTGTACAGTACTAGTAAAGATGTTGATAAACGTTTTTTAGATTTAGCTCCTTTTTCTAAGTTTTATATGGAAGAGGATAGTCAATCACCAGGAAGAATAGGAGAGTGGATTGGTTGGCAAATCGTACGTTCGTACATGCAAAAGAATGATGTATCTTTGCATAAATTATTACAAACAAGTGAAGAGGAAATCTTCAAAAACTCAAGATATAAACCAAAAAGATAATGGCGATAGAGCATACATCAAAAATAACATTTAAAGTAGGGTTAGACGAAAACAGAATTCCAGAAGAAATTACTTGGAACGCAGAAGACGGAGGTATAAAAGATGAAGCTTCAAAAGCAATTATGCTATCTGTTTGGGATCATAAACAAAAAGATACATTGCGTATGGATTTATGGACTAAAGATATGCCTGTAGATGAAATGAAGCAGTTTTTTCATCAAACCTTAGTGTCTATGGCAAACTCTTTTGAAAGAGCTACAAACGATGAAAAAATGAGTGCAACCATGCGTGATTTTTGTGACTACTTTGCTGAAAAATTAGAATTAATTCAGAAATAAAAAAAGCAGCTTTTAAAGCTGCTTTTTTTATGCATTGTAGTTTTTTATCCTATTAATGATAGTTTCGTAATCTTCAAGGTTATTAACAAAATCTAAATCAGAAACGTCAACAATTAGAATGTTTAAATCAGGTTGTGTTTTGATAAAGTTGCTATACCCATCATGGATTTTTTGTAAATAACTCGCTTCTATATTTTGTTCGTAATCACGCCCACGCTTTTTGATATTTTCTAGTAAGCGTTCTGTGTTTTGATATAAGTATACATACAAATCAGGCTTTGTGATTTCTTTGTACATTAAATCAAACATTTTTCTATACAACTTATATTCATCACTATGCAAGGTGACTTGTGCAAAAATGAGCGATTTAAAAATGTAGTAATCAGAAACAATAAAGTTTTTAAATAAATCAAACTGCGCTAAATCATCAGAAAGTTGCTGGTATCTATCAGCCAAAAAACTCATTTCTAAAGGAAAAGCATAGCGTTCATTGTCGTTATAAAACTTAGGTAAAAAAGGATTGTCTGCAAAACGCTCTAAGACAATTTTAGCATTAAATTCATCAGACATCATATTGGCTAATGATGTTTTACCAGCCCCAATATTACCTTCAATAGCGATATAATTATACTTCTCAGTAATAGGAATTGGTCTTTCTAATTTTATATCAAGCTTTGTAATTTCTGAAGTGTCTGCACAATTTTCCAAACAAATATATAAATGCTTTTTTTCTATTGGATGAATAACATTACGAGCAATTTCAACCAATGGAACTAAAGCGAATTTACGTTCTAACATTCTTGGATGCGGTACGATTAAGGTTTTAGAGAAGATAATTTCATCATCAAATAATAAAATATCTAAATCAATTAACCTATCAGAATATCTTTCAGAGTTTTTTCGAGTCCTTCCAAGCTCTTTTTCTATAGAAAGTAACCTAAGTATTAGTTGTTCTGGTGGTAAATATGTTGAAACTTTAATACAAGTGTTATAAAAGTTATTGCTGTCAAAACCCCATGAAGCAGTTTCATATACAGACGCTACTTTTAATACAGCACCTACTTTATCGGCAATCAAGTTAATTGCTTGTTGAATATTTTCAAGCTTATTACCTTGATTGGTTCCTATAGAAATATATGTAATTCGTTGTATTTTCATGAATGGGATGCAAAGAAAACTAAAACTAAAAAAACAAAAGCTAAAAAAAGATTTTTTATTTAAATAATTTTTTCAAAAAAGGGTAGGGTATTTTATTTTTCAACTGTTATAGTAGTGGATTTCTTTATAGAGTAAGATTTTTATATGATTATTGGGGAATGATCTGAAACAACTCTAAGTTAAAGGCTGCTAATTTTAGCAGCCTTTCTTCTTTTTAAGACGTATATAAAAACAAAAAAAAGCAACCTAATTAGGTTGCTTTTTTATATCTAAAAATTGAATCTTAAGACTCTTTTTTATCTTGTCTAGGTTTTCTATCGTCACGACGATTATCGCGGTTACGATTATCACGACCTCTATTATCTCTGTTATTGTCTCTAGGTGGTCTAGCTACATAACCTTCAGGTTTAGGTAATAATGCCTTACGAGAAACTTTTTCTTTACGAGTTTTAGGATCAACACCAAAGTATTTTACATCAATAACATCACCAATGTTCACTACATCTGTAACGTTGTTTGTGCGTTCCCAAGCTAACTCGCTAACGTGTAATAAAACTTCGTTTCCTGGAGCTTCTGTATATTCAACAACAGCACCAAAATCTAATATTTTTATAACTTTTACTTCGTATACAGAACCTTTTTCAGGTTTAAACATCATAGAGTCAATACGAGCTATAACTTTATCTATACCTTCTTGGTTTGTTCCTAAAATCTCAACGATTCCTTCTTCTGTAACAGGGTCTTCGTTAATAACAATCGTAGTCTCTGTTTCTTTTTGTAACTCTTGGATGTGTTTTCCACCAGGTCCAATAAATGCTCCAATTAAATCGTTAGGAATAACTCTATTCACCATTTTAGGTGCATGAGCTTTTACATCTTCGTTAGGAGTTTCAATAGTATCAGTTAATTTCTCTAAGATGTGTAAACGACCATCACGAGCTTGTTTTAATGCATTTACTAAGATTTCATAAGATAATCCTTTAATCTTAATATCCATCTGACAAGCAGTAATACCGTCAGCGGTACCTGTTACTTTAAAGTCCATATCACCTAAGTGATCTTCATCACCTAAAATATCAGATAATACAGCATAACGATCACCATCAGAAATTAATCCCATTGCAATACCAGAAACTGGTTTTTTCATTTGAACACCAGCATCCATTAATGCCATAGTACCAGAACAAACAGTTGCCATTGAAGATGAACCGTTAGATTCTAATACTTCAGAAACAACACGAACAGTGTATGGGCAATTTTCAGGAATCATTCCTTTTAAAGCTCTTTGAGCTAAGTTTCCGTGACCAATTTCACGACGAGACGTTCCTCTTAAAGGACGTGCTTCACCAGTTGAAAAAGGAGGGAAGTTATAGTGTAAGTAGAACTTTTCTTCACCTTGTAATGTTGGAGAGTCTACCATGTTAGCATCTCTAGAGGTACCTAAAGTAACAGTAGCTAACGCTTGAGTTTCTCCACGTGTAAAGATTGAAGAACCATGAGTTCTTGGTAAATAATCTACTTCACACCAAATAGGTCTAATATCAGTAGTTTTACGTCCGTCTAAACGTAAACCTTCGTTTAAAGTTAAATCTCTAACTGCAGCTTTTTGTGCTTTGTTAAAGTATTTTCCAACTAAATCTCCAAAGTCTTCTAATTCTTCTTCGGTAAACGAAGCGGTAATTTCTTCTTTAACTTCAGAAAAAGCTAAACCTCTTTCTTGTTTAGAAGTACCTTTTTTAGCAATATCATAACATTTTTGATATGCCGCATCGTGAATTTTTTGAGCTAATTCTTCATCTTCTCTTTCACCTTCATACTCACGAGTTTCTTTTTTACCTGCAGCTTCTGCTAAAGCAACTTGAGCAGCACATTGTACTTTAATCGCTTCGTGTGCAAACTTAATTGCGTCAGCCATTTCTTCTTCTGAAATTTCTTTCATTTCACCTTCTACCATAGCTACAGAGTCAGCAGAAGCACCAATCATCATATCAATGTCAGCCTCTTGTAATTGAGCATAACTTGGGTTGATGACAAATTCTCCGTTAATTCTTGCTACACGTACTTCAGAAATAGGTGTTTCAAAAGGGATGTCTGATAACTGAATAGCAGCTGATGCAGCTAAACCAGCTAAAGCATCTGGCATTACTTCTTCGTCATGAGACATTAATTGAATCATCACTTGGGTTTCAGCGTGATAATCTTTTGGGAAAAGTGGACGTAATACACGGTCTACTAAACGCATTGTTAAAATTTCTTCGTTTGAAGGGCGTGCCTCACGCTTCATAAATCCACCAGGGTAACGACCTGCAGCGGCAAATTTTTCACGGTAATCTACCGTTAATGGTAAAAAGTCAATACCTGGGTTTGCAGTTCTTGCTGATACAACTGTTGCTAATAACATTGTATCTCCCATTCTTACAACAACAGAACCATCTGCTTGTTTTGCTAATTTTCCTGTTTCTAATGTGATGGTTCTTCCATCTCCAAGCTCTATGACTTGGTTAAATACTTTTGGAATCATAAATTAATTCTTCTAAATTTTAATTCGTTTTTTTTTGTTGTTGTGTTGTCGTTGCTCCAATGGAAAATCAAAATTGTTGTTAGTAATTTTGAGCTTTTTATATATAAATTTCTGGTTGTTAGTCAGAAATACTATTTAGTTTAAAATAAAAAAGAGGCACATTTATAGAGCCTCTTTTTCTGTAGAATTATTTTCTAATTCCTAATTCTTTAATAATCGCACGATATCTGTTGATTTCTTTTTTCTTAAGATAATCTAATAAGCTTCTACGCTTACCTACCATACGTACTAATGAACGCTCTGTGTTAAAATCTTTACGATTTCTTTTTAAGTGCTCAGTTAAATGGTTAATTCTGTGCGTAAATAACGCGATTTGTCCTTCAGCAGTACCAGTATCATTTGCTCCTTTACCGTGTTTTGCGAAGATTTGTTCTTTAACTTCTTTTGTTAAATACATGCCAATATTATTTAAATGATTATTATGTACTCAATGCTATTACATTGAAGTTGCAAATGTACGATTATTTTTTGGAATGATAACGAAAAAGTTAGAAAGCAAAAAAGCTAGCAAACGCTAGCTTTTTTGTTATACTCTTACAGGTTGATTTTGTATTAAATCTAAATATAGGTTTACCTGTTTTTTTAAGTCTTTTCGTTCGTAAATAGCATCTAAGAATCCATGTTCTAATAAAAATTCAGAACGTTGGAAACCTTCTGGCAAATCCTTACCAGTTGTATCTTTTACTACACGTGGTCCTGCAAATCCAATTAAAGCATTTGGTTCTGCAATGTTAATGTCTCCTAACATGGCAAATGAAGCTGTGGTTCCTCCAGTAGTTGGATCGGTACATAAAGATATGTATGGAATTTTAGCTTCTGCTAATTGTGCTAGTTTTGCAGAAGTTTTGGCTAATTGCATTAAAGAAAGTAAGGCTTCTTGCATGCGGGCTCCTCCTGATTTGGAAATCATTAAAAAAGGAATATTGTTTTTGATAGAATAATCAATAGCTCTTGCTATTTTTTCACCAACAACACTTCCCATAGATCCACCAATAAAAGCAAAATCCATCGACGCAATTACTAAATCTTTTCCCATTGATTTACCAACGGCAGCACGTGCAGCATCTTTTAAACCTGTTTTCTTCTGAGCTGCTTTTAATTTTTCAGGATACTTTTTAGTGTCTTCAAATTTTAAAGGATCTTTAGCTGATAGTTTTGGATCTAACTCTTTGAAATTATTGTCATCAAAAAAGATTTCAAAGTACTCTTTACTACCTATACGTACGTGGTATCCGTCTTCTGGACTTACGTATAAATTCTTTTTTAATTCGTCGGTATCAATTATTTTTCCGCTAGGGGTTTTATACCACAAGCCTTTAGGCGTGTCTTTTTTTTCTTCTGTTGGGGTTTGAATCCCTTTGTCTGTACGTTTAAACCAAGCCATAATTTAGTTTTTTATTCTTTAGTTGTTTGGTTTTCCTTTTTCAAAGAATATTATAATGTATTCACATTATTTAAATCTTCAAAAGCTTTCTTTAATCTAGCTTTAAAAGTTTGTTCTCCTTCACGTAACCACTTGCGAGGATCGTAATATTTTTTATTAGGAACATCATCACCTTCTGGGTTACCTATTTGTGATTGCAAATATGCAGATTTTTCTGTCATATAATCACGAACACCTTCTGTAAATGCATATTGTAAATCTGTATCAATATTCATTTTAATAACCCCGTAGCTAATAGCTTCACGAATTTCTTCTAAAGTAGAACCCGATCCTCCATGGAATACAAAATCAATCGTATTATGAGGAACGTTATATTTTTCTGAAATATATTCTTGAGAGTTCTTTAATATTTTAGGAGTTAATTTTACATTCCCAGGTTTGTATACACCATGTACATTACCAAAAGCAGCAGCGATTGTAAATTGCGAGCTTACTTTCATTAATTCTTCATAAGCGTATGCTACTTCTTCAGGTTGAGTATATAGTTTAGATACATCTACATCAGAGTTATCAACACCATCTTCTTCACCACCTGTAATCCCTAATTCAATTTCTAAAGTCATTCCCATTTTACTCATACGAGCAAGGTATTCTTTACAAATTTCGATATTTTCTTCTATAGGTTCTTCACTCAAATCAATCATGTGAGAACTATATAAAGGTTTCCCTGTTTCCTTATAAAATTGCTCACTAGCATCTAATAAACCATCAATCCAAGGTAATAATTTTTTAGCAGCATGATCGGTATGTAAAATAACAGGAACTCCGTATGCTTCTGCTAATAAATGTATATGTTTTGCACCAGCTACTGCACCTGCAATAGCAGCTTTTTCGTTGTCGTTTGATAAGCCTTTACCTGCATTGAATTGAGCACCTCCATTTGAGAACTGGATTATTACAGGCGAGTTGAGTTCTTTAGCTGTTTCTAAAACAGTATTAATAGTGTTTGATCCTACAACATTAACAGCTGGTAATGCAAAGCCTTTTTGTTTTGCTAATTCAAAAATCTCTTGAACTTCTTTTCCGGTGGCAACTCCAGGTTTAATCATTTTTTATTTGTTTAGTAGTGTGTTACATAAATTACGGAACAAATCTACACTTTTTTATACAAGTTGCGATAAATTTTTAACAGAAAGTACTTTGTTAAAAGGGGTAATTAATACCTATATTTAGTACTGAGTTAGAGAAATTGAAGTTTTGAAACCACTTATTATTAGTTAAGTATGGTTCGTGTGCTTTGAATCCTAAATCTAATCTAGCAATTAAAAATTTAAAGTCATAACGAAGTCCGAAACCAGCACCAACAGCTATATCTTTTAAAGATTTAAAACCATTAAATTTAGCTGGGTTATCAACAAATTCTGTATTAGTTATGTCCCAGATATTTCCTGCATCTACAAATAATGCAGATTTTAAGGAACCAAAAACATCAAAACGGTACTCAAAACTAGTTAAAAACTTTAAACTTCCTATGTTGTACTCAAGAACAGGTGCTCTTGTACCAGGTCCCAAATCGTATGTTCTCCAAGCGCGTATATCGTTAGAACCTCCTGCAAAATAACTACGAGAAAAAGGAACACCAGAATTGTCGTAAGTAAAAATAGCTCCAAGAAAAGTTCTGTGTGCTAATACATTGTTATCACCTAAATTCCAATATTTTTTGTATTCGATATCCGTTTTAAAGTATTGAGCAATAGGGATTTTGAATACGGTTTTTTGACCAGAACTGTTTGTTTTTTTAGACAGAAGCCCCATGATATTTCCTGAATTAGCGATTCGGAACTTAAAAAAAGAAAAGCTAGCATCTTTAATGCTTTCTTGATTATTGTAGGTATAACCGTATGCTATCTCAGGGATTAAAAAGTCAGAAGTCACAATGTTATACCTGTTAGCAAGATTTAATACATTTTGAAATTCAGTAGGGTTTGAAGCTGCAAAATCAGCATCAGTAAGCACATTTGAAACAAAACTAATTATCTCATTAGAGCTACTAGGTGTGTTATCAGGAAAAGAATATGAAGGGTCATAAATTTTGGCAACTTCAGCTAATTTTCGATATTCTGAATTGTAAATAGAAAAATAATTATCAACGTTTAAGTTTCTGATATATTGAGTGTTTAATAACTCTAATTGGATGGATTTTTTCTTGTCATAGTTCCATTTGTAATCTATTCCAACAGATATGTTTTGTTTATCTAAACCAATATTTTTTTGAATTCCAATTCCTGAATAAAACTTAGTTCTTGGAAACATTCTTTTCGGTACTAGTTTATTTAGCCCGAAAGGAGCCATAAAGCGAGGTACTTCTAATGAAATATCAGAACCAATTTCCCAACCAGGACCATTATTGGAGTTGAAGTAAGACCCAAAAGCTGATAATTTAAAAAGTTCAGCTCCTTTGAAAGTATTTCTATTTGTTAATGAAAACTTTAAAGAAACATCAAAGTTACGAATGTTTGAACGCGATAATTCGGTTTCTATACCTAAAGTATATTTTTCAATAGGAGTTAAATACACATTAGCTTCCAATTTGTTTTCACTGATCTCATTATATCGAATAGAGGTTGCTTTAAAGTTTTTTAGTCCTCTTAAATGTGTTCGTGTTAAGCTTCTAAGAGAATCGCTATAAACAGTATTTGGTTTTATAAAAAGAGATTGTGATAAGTACTTAGGGTTATATTTTAATTTCTTAAGAGCATAAAAATTAATCCCTTTATAGGTAGTAGTATCGTTGTGTTCAGAGTTTCTTGTGTTGTAGGTATAATCAGTAAAAACATTTACTTTTTTTACTCTCTGAATTTGAAAAGGGACAGTTTTGTCAGAAATATTAATATCTACACCTGATCTTTCATAGTTTTTTAAAGTATCAATATCAAAGGAAATATAATTTTCATTGAATTGATATATTCCTTTGTTTCTGAAAAGTTTTACAAGTCGATTAGCCTCTTTTATAAAGTTGTCATTTTTATAATGGTCTCCAGATTTTAAATAGCTTTTGTTTTTTGAAATCTGATATAGAGAGTCTAAAACTGGTGATGTAATAAAGGTTTTTATGCTGTCAAGATAAGAAGCGTTTCCTTTTGTAATATGGTAACTAATTTCTCCTTTCTTTTTACTAATAGTATCTTTTTTTGAAGAAACTTTTGCTCTAAAATACCCTTCAGTTTGGAAGTAAGCTTTTAAGTTATCTACAGTCCTATTGGTTTTTTTGTCATCAATTATAATTGGAGCTTGACCACTAGTTATAAACCAATTATTAAATCCTATAAATGTCTTAGCTACAGCAATACTCTGTTTTTCGGAAAAAACATTTTTATAAAAGTTATAGGTTTTTGGGTGCTTTTTAGCCCATTCGCTTGGTGTTTTTGGAGCTTCTGGGTTACCTAAATTATAAAAATGTAATGATAAAGGCATACCTAGAGCCTTAGCATTAGGACGTTGTATTAATAGCTCAGTAATATTTTCGCTTGAGTTTTTTACACTGTCAATGTATACCGTGTTTTTGGCTAGCAATAACTCGTTTTCTTTAACATATTTAATCGTGCTACAAGAGCTGAATAAGACTACTAATAAAAAGAAGAAAGAAAGTTTTTTCATTAACTTTACGCCTCGTATTAAGAATCAAAAATACTATTTTTTAGTGGTTTTAGAGTGTTAAAAACAATTTAATGAGTTTATCTAAAAACAATATAAAGTTAATAACTAGTTTACAGCAAAAAAAGTATAGGCAAAAGCATCAATTATTTGTTGCAGAAGGGGTAAAGGTAGTTAAAGAATTACTAGCCTCTTCTTTAGAACTAGAACAGCTGTATACTACAGATGAGTTATTCACTTCTTCGAAAAATGTTGAGGTTACTTTGATTTCTGAAAAAGAACTAAAAAAGATAAGTACCCTAAAAACACCAAATAAAGTTTTAGGGGTATTTAAGATTCCTAAAGAAAAAGAAATTGATAGGAGTAATTTTATAGTTGCTCTAGATGAAATTAATGATCCTGGAAACCTAGGAACAATTATTCGTTTATGTGATTGGTTTGGGGTTCCTGAATTAGTATGCTCTAAGAATACAGTTGATTGTTATAACCAAAAAGTTGTACAATCTAGTATGGGGTCGTTAACAAGAGTTAAGATTTCGTATGTTGACTTGCCTGAGTTTTTAACAAACACTTCATTGCCTATTTATACGGCAGACATGCATGGTGATAATGTATATACTACATCATTACCTCAAAAAGCAATTTTAGTAATGGGAAATGAGGCAAATGGAATTTCACCTAAAGTTGCAGAGATCGTAAAGAATAGTGTAACTATTCCAAGGTTTGGTGATTTACAGAAAACTGAAAGTTTAAATGTCGCCACAGCTACAGCTATACTGCTAAGTGAGTTCAAAAGAAATTTGGTTTAATACAATTAGATAGCTAGTGCTTTATTTTTCTTAGAGAAAGCTTCCAATTCTTCTTTGTATGGTGTATCAGTACTTTGAGCAAAAGTTGAAAGATAATTTGTAATTTCAATTGGTTTTATTGGTTCGATATTCTCTTTTTTATGCAGTTCTGGATAACATGATATAAAGAATTTTTGTATATGAGCTATTAGTTTAATTAAGTCATTACAGTAAACTGAAGGGTTATTGAAGCCATTTTTTTTGCTATAACGATGAACTAATCTCCCTCCTTTACAAATTTCATTTAATGGACATTCTAAGCATTGTGTACAAAGCTTTGTATTGAAATCGTTAAAGTATAATTTACCTAAAGAGGTATGTTGTATATCTTGAAAATTGTTCTTTTTAATATTGAGTCCTGTTTTAGTAAAACCGTGACCACAAGCTTTAAGAGAGTCAATAGCCTCTATTTCTCCATTAGTTTCGATAACTAAAACGGTTGATTCGTTTTTTGCTTTTTCATTAACTCTCATTAGAGAGTTTAACAAGCCTAAAAATAATGGGATTTTAAATCGCTTCGTATCTTTAATCCAAATGTCAAATAAATTAATTAACCAATCTGCCATTAAGGTTTTGTCTTTATCGAAAGGAAAATTGTCATGTGTGTAATCAGGAATTAAAAAATTTACATAACTAACATTCATTTCCTTAAAGCTATCATAAATATCTTTTGGGTTTTCTTTAATGTTAATTACACAAGCGATATCAGCAAAATTCATTTCATTTTTCAATAATTTAACACTTTCAAAAACTGTATCGTAGCTGCCATTTCCTTTATGGTCTACTCGATACATATCGTGTGCTTTTTTTGTTCCATCAACACTTACGCTAGGGTAAATGTCTAGTTTTTTAAATAGTTCTATCCAACTTTTATCTAAAAGAACACCATTTGTTTGTAAATCGTATGAAAAAGAAACATCGGTAAGCTCGTTTTGAATTTCTTTTACCTTGTTAACGAAGTTTATATAAAAATCTTTGGAAGCAAGTAGAGGCTCTCCTCCATGAAAAATAAAAGAAAACTCTTTTTTCTGATATTTTTTTATGTAGTTTTTGGTTTTTTCAATGATATTATCAACTACTTCTGTAGACATAAATTTAGGCTGGCTTTTGTAGGTAGTATCTCCTAGGTTGTACATGAAACAGTATGAGCAATTAAGGTTACACCTGCTAGCAATTTTTATGGCTAAAGAATTAAAGTTCATAATTTGAAAAGTATTAATTAAAAACAAGGAAATTATACAGAGATACAATTTCCTTGAAAAGGTTATTATAAGTTATTCTATAGTTTAGATACTTCTTTTTCAGCATCCATTTCTATAAATCTAACACACTTTTGTTGCTTATCACTCCAAACTAATCCGTCAGGACATACTCTTCCTCCACCACTAGTAGGGTAATAAATTTCTTCTTCAACATAAATAGCACCTCCTTTAATAAGGTCTAAATTGTCCGTTTGTAAGTCTGAGAACTTCTCTAATCCTTTTGGTAAAAAAAATGTTTTCTTCATAATTATTAATTTTAGATTAATTGCTTACTCTATTTCTTTTTTTAAGTTTAAAGATTACATTTTCAGCTACCTGTAAATCATTAAACTAATAGAGGTTAAAAGGCTTGTTTTTTAACAAGTTTCTTAAATGAGTTGTCGCAAATATTAGCTATTTGATAATAAAAAGTAAGGTGACTACGTGACTATTTATAAAAAAGGGAGGTACAATTTTAAAATTATAGCAGTCTTTAAATAGTAGTAATTAGTTTGTTCTAAAAGAGAGTTCTTTTAAAGCTTTACGAAAAGTATAGAGATAATAGAAAACCCTTTGTTTCTCTAGTTTGAAAGCAAAGGGTTTGTTTATTGTAGCTTTAAGTTTTTAAGGCTTAAAATAATCCGTTTATTTGAGAATCTATTCTGTCGATGATATAGCCTAAATCTTCTTGATTGTCTACAAAGTCTAAATTGTCAACATCAATAATTAATAATTTTCCTTTGGTATATTGACTAATCCAAGCTTCATAACGTTCGTTTAATCGGCTTAAGTAATCAATACTTATAGAGTTTTCATATTCTCTACCACGTTTATGAATTTGACCTACTAATGTAGAAATATCAGCACGTAAATAAATTAATAAATCTGGTGGGGTTACCAAGTTTTCCATTAATTCAAATAGAGAAGAGTAATTGCTATAATCTCTATTAGTCATTAACCCCATGGCATGTAAGTTAGGAGCAAAAATATGTGCATCCTCATAAATAGTTCTGTCTTGAATTATTTTCTTACCAGATTTACGTAGCTCTAGTACCTGACGAAAACGACTATTTAAAAAGTAAACTTGTAAATTAAAAGACCAACGTTCCATTTCGCCATAGAAATCGTCTAAATATGGATTTTCGTCAACTGATTCAAAATGAGCTTCCCAATTGTAGTGTTTTGCTAATAATTTTGTTAAAGTGGTTTTACCCGCGCCAATGTTTCCGGCAATTGCTACGTGCATAATTGTCTGTGTAAAATGTTTTTTAATATCGCTGGCACTGCCAGATTAGGGGAGGGTAAAATTACATAAAAAAAGGAATTCATAAACAATTTAACAGATCAATTTATAACCATAACCTCTTACATTTACAATTTGAATATTTTCATCGTGTTTTAGTTTCTTTCGTAACTTAGAAATAAAGACATCCATACTTCGAGCATTAAAAAAATCGTCATCTCCCCATAGTTTTTTCAATATAAAAGATCTGTCTAAAATTTCATTTTTCTTTTGTAGTAAATGGAATAGTAATTCAGATTCACGGTGTGTTAGTTTTTTAATATCATCATCAAAAGACAACAGTTGTTTCGTGTAATTAAAAGTATAGTTTCCAATGCTAATTGCATCGTAGTTCTTTTTTAATTCAACCCTGTTTAACAGTGAGTGAATGCGAATAATCAGTTCTTCCATTGAAAATGGTTTTTTAAGGTAGTCATTTCCACCGTGTTCAAAACCTTCAACAACATCTTTAGCTTGCGATTTTGCAGTTAAAAAAATAATAGGAAGGTGTTTGTTTTCCTGTCGTATTTCTTTAGAAAGAGTAAAACCATCTTTTTTTGGCATCATTACATCTAAAACTAGAATATCAGGAGAGTTAGTTTGGTAAATTTCATAAGCTTCTTCACCATTAAGTGCATGAAAAACTTCAAAATTTCTAGTTTCTAAACTTTCTTTTACAATTTGCCCTAAACTCGGCTCATCTTCTGCTAATAGGACTTTGATAATCTTACTCATAACTTAGAACAATTTTAAAAAGGGTGTTATTAGGTTTTGAAGTCAGTACTATGGTCCCGCCATGCTTTTCAATAATTTTTTTGGTGTAATATAAACCAATACCAAACCCTTTAACGTCATGGGTATTTCCTTTAGGGATACGATAAAACTTATCGAATATCTTTTCTTGTTGATTTTTGTCAATTCCCTTACCGTTGTCTGCTACAGTTATTTCAATAGCGTTTAATACTTGGTTAATATGTACCTCTATTTTGTTTCCACCATATTTGATAGCATTATCCAATAAGTTTGAAATAGCATTTTCAAAATGAAATATATCAATATCTGTGATTATTTCAGGTTTGTTTGAAGAGAATTGAATTGTTTTTTTTGAGTTGGTAAACTGATGCTTTTTAGCATTGTTTTCTATCAGTTCAACTAAATTAATAGACTCCTTCTTTAAAAGTAATTTTTCACTATCAAGAGTAGCGGTTTCTAATAATTTTTCAACCATTAAATGTAATTTCTCTATCTGTACAGATGAAATAGAAATGTATTTTTTTGTTTTTTCTTTGTCATTTATAGCATTAAAATTATTAATAGCTTGTAATGCGGTAGAAACAGTAGTTATAGGTGTTTTAAATTCGTGAGTAATATTGCTAATTAAATCATTTTTAATCTCAGCTAGTTCTTTTTGTTGATTGATAACTTTTAATAGGTAAAATAGGCTTGTTACAACTGCCAGTGAAAGTAAAAGAGATAGTATAATTCCTGTTGAGCTCCTTTTAAGAATTTCATTTGAAGGATTATCGTATAAAAGGGTTAGTTTTTCGTCACTTTTAACATAAGTAGACTTAGCATTGCTTTGTAGGTCTAGAGTAGGTGTTCCTTCTTTTTTTGAAGAGTAAAATAGCGTATCATGTTTAAAATGGTTTAAGTAGAAAGGAGTTGAAATGCCTTTAGTTGTTAGTTGCTTTTTTATAATTGAATCCAATTTTACATGATCTAAAGAGTCATTTTGAACAGAAATATAAATGGTTTGTAGTCCTTTTATTAATTTAAGACTGTCTGTAGCTTTTTTACCTTTAAAAACTTTTACCTCTTTATTTCCTGAAGAATCAAGATGGATACCAGATGTATGGTCTTTATTAAATTGAGTAATCTGGGTGATTTTAGAATACTTTTTAGTAGTGGAGTCATTAATCTCATGTTTCACGTCATTAAGAAGCGAGTCAACAAAATAGGAGTTCATCTTCTTAAACTCTTTTGGGCTGTCAGTTTTTATATCAAAAGAGGAAACTTTAAATTGTATACTATCCTTCTTCTTATTAATTTGGGAAGAGAAAACTTCTTTCCAAATGTTTTTGTCACTCAAATTATTTTTAGAAGTTGTTTCATCAGATTCTACTATTGCAAAAAAGTTTTGCTTGGTTAAAGCAGCGTAATACTCTTCAACAGCATTGTCTAAACTTAATTGAATTTCATTTATAACACGTTGCTTGTTTTGTTGGTAATTTTTGTAGTTCCAGTAAAACTGTATCAAAATTGTAACAACAATTGTAGCGCTAATTAAATATAATATCCAGCGGTGTTTTTTTGTATTCATGTTTCAAAGATAAAGTGTTATAGTGAATAAAAAATATCGGTTAACACTCGTTAACACTCATTAACTCAAAAAGATAATATCACTAAGCATATTTGTAGTGTTGAATATAAAAACTAAAGAAATGAGAAATATCACATTATTAATATTGTTGCTAAGTGCATCAATGTTTTCACAAAACTTCCAAGGAAAAGCTATTTATAAGACACATCGAAAGATTGATCTTAAAATAGATAATGGTAAAGGAGCTTCAAGTTCTGAAATGCAAAAAAAATTACAAGCACAATTAATGAAGCAATTGCAGCAAACATATACGTTAAACTTCGATAAGTCAACATCTACATACAAACAAAATAAAAAGCTTTCATCACCACAAGCTCAAGTAGCAGGGATACAAATTCAAGTGATGGGTAGTGGAGGTGGAACTGATGTTTTGTATAAAAACATAAAGAGTAAAAGCTATATAAACAAAACGGAGATTAGTGGTAAACGTTTTTTAATAAAAGATAAGTTAGAGAATTTTGATTGGAAAATGACAGGGGAAACTAAGAACATTGGAAATTATACTTGCTATAAAGCTACTAAAACTAGAAAAGAGACCAGAACTTCAATGTCTATGACAGATGGAGAAACAGAAGAGAAAAAAGAAGAAGTAACTATTGAAACCGTAGCATGGTATACACCTGAAATACCTATTAGCAATGGCCCAGGGCAGTTTTGGGGATTGCCAGGATTGATTTTAGAGGTACAAGACGGAAAACAAACGATTGCCTGCACAGAAATTGTTTTAAATCCGTCAGAAAAAATAGAAATAAAAGAGCCTAAAAAGGGGAAGAAAGTTACTCAAAAAGAGTTTGATAATATAATGGATGAACATACTAAGGATATGATGGAGCGCTTTAAAAACAGACGAAAAAGTAAAGACGGAAACTCTTTTCAAATAGAAATACAAGGGTAGTCTTCCTGTATTAAATTTAAATTATAGCTCTTATTTACTGTAGGGTTATAGTCTTAAAAGACAATCTACTTAATAATAAAATCAAGTAATGAAAAAAACATTGTTCATAGCTATATTCATAGCTACATGGGTTACTAATGCTCAAGTTACACTGAAAGGAGTTGTGAAAGATAGTATTGGAACACCACTAGAAATGGCGAATGTAATTGCTATTAATAAAACCACTAAAAAACTAGACTCTTATGGTTTTACAGATGCTAAAGGAAATTATAAGTTAAATCTAGCTCAAAATACTACCTATAGCATAAAGGTGAGTTATATAGGTTTGAAAACGGAAGAAGTTGATGTAGAAACAAAAGACAACAATTTATTTAAAGACCTTGTTTTAGAAGAAGATAACAGTTTAGATGAAGTAAATATTACTTATAAAATGCCTGTAACTGTTAAAGGGGATACAATAGTATATGATGCAGATAGTTTTAAAAGTGGAACGGAAAAAAAACTAGGGGATGTACTTCAAAAGTTACCCGGAGTTGAGGTAAACGACGATGGTGAAATTGAAGTAGAGGGGAAAACTGTAAAAAAGGTAATGGTGGAAGGAAAAGACTTTTTTGACGGAGATTCTAAATTAGCTACTAAAAACATTCCTGCAAATGCAGTAGATAAAGTCCAAGTACTCAAAAACCATAGTGAAGTAGGGCAAATGAGTCGTGTTACCGACAATGAGGATAACGTAGTTATAAATATTAAGTTAAAAGAAGGAAAAAAGAACTTTTGGTTTGGTGAAGTTTCGGCAGGTTTAGGATTGGCTATGGAGGATAGTCGATATATAGCTCATCCAAAGTTGTTTTATTATAGCCCTAAGTATAGTTTAAATATTATAACCGATGTAAATAATATTGGAGAAGTACCTTTTACAATGAGAGACTATTTTAAATTTACTGGAGGTTTTAGGCAATTTGGAGATAATAACGGAACAAACTTTAATGTAGGGTCTAATGATATTGCTTTTTTAACCTTAAGAAATAATAGAGCGAAAGAAATTGAATCAAAATTTGGAGCCTTAAACTTTAGCTATTCTCCAAAAAAAACTTGGGATATTAGTGGGTTTGCCATCTACTCAGGAAATGAAACAAATATGGAAGAAACCACCCAGCGTTTATATTCCAATGCAGGGATTGATAAAAATAGTATATCTGAATATGATCAAAACAATCCATCTTCAATAAAATATATTAATACAGAAAAAACAAAGGATCAAATAAATCAAATAAGTGATTTAGGATTGTTTAAGTTGAGTTCTAGTTATAAGCCTAATGCAAATAATCAATTTGATTACGATATTTTTGCTAAAGTATCTAAGCAACAACAATTACAATCAACAGTGTCATCAAGAACATATTTAAATGCAGATGATGAAATTGTACCGATTAATCAAATTTCAGAGCAAAGTCCTTTTTCTATCAATCAAAATTTAAACTACTATTATACGCTAAACGATAAAAATATTTTTGCTTTTGAAGCACAGCATTTATGGCAAAATGAAGATCCGTTTTATAATGCTGAACTAGAAAAGTTGTCTTTTTATAACTTGTTGTCATTAACCAATGTTAATCCAAACCCAGGAGACCATAATTTATTTAATGTAGGTCAGAATAAAAGAATAAAAACAAATAAACTGGATGCAAAACTAGATTACTATTATGTGTTAAACTTAAAAAGTAATTTAAATGTTACACTAGGATCTACTTTGAGCAATCAGCAATTTAACTCTACCATTTTTGAGGTTTTAGATGGTAATAAAAATGAAGTTTTAGAACCATCAACAATAAATAACGTTGATTTTTCTTTTGATGATTTGTATGTTGGTTTACATTATAAGTTTATTACTGGAATATTTACCTTTAATCAAGGTTTTACATTACATAACTATGCGTCAAAAAACACTCAGTTAGGGTCGGTTTATGAAAGTAATTTTACTAAATTTTTGCCAGATGCTTCTGTGAAAATTAACTTAAAAAAATCTGAAACACTACGTTTAAACTATGCTATGCAAACTAGTTTTACTGATGTGAATAAGTTAGCAGAAGGTTATGTTTTTAATAATTACAATAGCTTATATTCAGGAAATAGAACTCTTGAAAACTCATTATACCATAATATAAATTTGAATTATTTTAGTTTTAATATGTTTAATTACACCAATGTTTTTGGGTCAATTAACTATAGTAAACGTATTAAAGAAATTAAGAGTAATACAGAGTTTATTGATGTTAATCAAGTAAGAGCTTCGGTAAACTCTGCTTTTCCTGATGAGTCTATTTCAGCAAGAGCAAATTTTCAAAAGAGTTTTAGAAAGTTTAAGCTGCGATTAGGAGGAAATGTATCTTATGGAAAATCGAATAGTTTAATTACCAATCGTCAAACGAATGAAACAAGAAATCGATTAGCGAAAACATTTTCACAAAGCTATACCTCAAAATTTAGCACAAACTTTAAAGAAGCTCCAAACTTTGATGTTGGTTATAATGTGTCTATTAATAATTCAGACATTGGAGGGGTTGAAAATACTTTTACAACACATAGTCCGTATATAAACGTCGACGCTTTTTTCTTAAAAGAATTTATTTTCACATCAAAGTATACTTATAACAAAGTGCTTAATAATGGAGAAACAATTGATAGTTATGGTTTTTTAAAGGCAGATCTTACGTATCAGAAAAAAGATAGTAAATGGGAGTATAAAGTAGGGATAACAAATCTATTAAATTCAACAGGGCTAAATCAGAATAGTAGTAATGATATTTATGTAAGTAATTCTTCGTATGTAATTCAGCCTAGAGTCGCCATGTTTACAGTAAAGTATAACTTGTAATACAACAAAAAAAGCAGTCTAATTAGACTGCTTTTTTTATTTAGTTTTTAAAAAATTATCTAATAGCTATTTTTCTGGTTACTAGCTTTCCTGCATTTTCAATTTGTAAAAGATACAGTCCGCTAGCAGCTTTTGTTAGTTGTACTATTTCATTAAACTGACTAGAAATAGTTGAGAACTTTTGTGTTTCAATCAATCTACCTCTAAAATCAAAAAGTCTAATAACAGTTAACTCTTTATCTTTTACTTTGAAACTTACTGTAAATTCTCCGTTTGAAGGGATAGGATATGTAAGTAAATCATCAAATAAAGTATTATCGGTGGCAAAACTCTCTTCAACCATTACAGTATAATCTTCTACCTCACCATTAAAGTTTAATCCACAAGAATTCGGGTTGCTATCTTGTTTTGTAGAAACTCTCATAGTTGTAGCCCCTAGTGGTGCATTTTCTGGTACCCTTATAGAAACGCTGTTAGATGCTATTTCATAAGTTTCATCAGCATCAAATGTACAGTTATGATTCCAATCTATCCAAGCAAATGTATTTATGTTATCGTTTCCTGCTGTATTAATAGTGGTTGTTAAATCGTAGGTTTCACCTCTAACTATTTGAGTAGTTGTTGACTTAAAATCTGAATACCCATTTGTCTTATCAGAATTATTATTGATGCCATTAAAAGTAACATTAGTAATACTTAATTGAGATTCAGTATTACCAGAAGAATTACAAAGACTATTGTTTACATTTAAAAGTACATTTACCGATTTGGTCATTGAGGTACTGTTAGCGGTAACAGTAATTGTATAATCTCCTGTAGCAACATCCGTTAAGTTAGTTACTGTTAAGGTAAATTTTCCACTGCTATTCATACTAGTAGGGTTAACTGTTACAGTAGAGTTTGTAGGTGCTCCTGAATAAGAAAGATTAACAGTTTCAGTAAAACCATATAAAGCGGTATAATCAAAATCAAAACTTATTTCGTTTGTAGATTGATTACATACAGATAAGTCTCCAGTTGTATTTGAAATAGAGAAAGTAGGTTCTAAAACTGTAATAGTATAATCTTCTACTTCACCATTAAAACTCAGTTCACAAGAATTTGGGTCACTGTCTAGTTTTGTAGAAACTCTCATAATTGTAGAGCCTGTAGGAATTCCTTCAGGAACTGTAATTAAGAGACTGCTAGATGAGGTTAAGTTATAAGTTTCATCAATATCAAATACACAATTTTGGTTCCAATCAATCCAAGCAAATGTTTTTACGTTGCTATTTCCATCAGTATTGATAGAGGTAGTTAAATTATAGTTTTCACCTCTAACAACGTCTGTGTTTTGACTAGTAAAGTCTGAATATCCATTTGTTTTATTTGAGTTGTTATTAATGCTATTAAAGGTAACGTTGGTTATACTCAATTGAGATACAATATTACCAGAAGAATTACAAAGACCATCATTTACGTTTAATAGTATGTCTACAGATTTAGTTATTGAACCTGATGTCGCTGTAACAGTAATTGTGTAATCTCCTTTAGTAACCTTTGTAAGATCTGTTACAGTTAAGGTGAATTTTCCACTGCTATTAATTGTAGAATTACTTAATGTTACTACAGAATTCGCAGGAGCTCCTGAGTAAGATAAATTTACAGTATCGTTAAAACCGTATAAAGCATTATAGTCAAAATCAAAAACTAGTTCATTTGTACCTATGTTACATACGGACATGTCTCCTGTGTTATTAACTATTGAATAAGTAGGAGAAGTAGGGAAAATTGTTAAGTTGGTGTTGTTTATGTTATAAAAAATATTATCTGCTGCCTCTACTAATATTCTAGCACTTGTAGTAGGGTTGTCAGGTATAACAATATCCTCTGAACCGTCATTAGGAGTGTTGCTCTTTAAGGTAATAGGGAATGTAAGACCACCATCTGTTGAAAGTTTTATATTAACATTAGCACAGTTAATAGGAGCTTGGTCAGATGTTCCTTTGCTCCAAGTAATGGTTTGTGTAGAACCTGCTCCCCAATCTACAGTAGAATTAGGGCTTGTTATGGTAAAAGCTTCAGCATCAGTAACTGTTACTCTCATATCATCTCTATCCGAACTACCACCACCAGAATTATTATCTCTTACCGTTAATGCAAAGTCTAGCTCTCTTGCCACAGAAGGTAAAACTTCCCATGTTGTAGAAGTATTACCGCTCAATACGGTAGAAAGTGCAGGCATGTATCTGTCAGAAGATGAAGAAGGAGGTAATGACCTGAACATTGGTCCACCAGTATTAGTAGATAATGGAGACATTGTTGCTGTTTCATTGTCGATTTGCTCCCAAGAGTACGTTAATGAAGATGTTCCGTCAGCATCTGTAGCTTGTCCTTTTAAAATAAATGGAGTAGATTTAGGAATACTTACATTGTTTCCTGCATTAGCAGTAGGAGCATTATTTCCTGTACTTGTTGAGGTAGCACAACTTCCTGATCCTTGCACGTGATTCCACATTTGAGCTATACTAACCGCGTGAAAATAATCATCACTTACATTTTGAATATTTGGTGAACAAATACCAGCGTAAGCCATAATTGTAGAACCACTTCCAGGTTCAACTGCAGTGTTATCGCTTCTATTTCCTTCACAAGAATTGTTAAATGTATGAGTTGCTCCAAATTGATGTCCAACTTCGTGTGCAACATAGTCTATGTCGTATGTATCGCCAATAGGTTGGCTTCTACCCGTAACCCCTTGAGCTTTATAGTTTGTAACACAAACAGAATTTAATTGAGCTAATCCTCCAGCACCAGTACTAAATGTATGTCCAATATCGTAATTAGTATCTCCAATAATATTATCACATTTTACCTGACTTTCGTTAATTAAAGTATTAGCATCATCATTGGTTAATCCATCTGTGTCAGCATCTAAGAAAATTAAGGAATCATTATTATCTACGATAATCATTCTTACTGCTAAATCTCTTTCATAAACACTATTTACACGGGTCATAGTAGTGTTCATAGCAGATAATACAGCCGCTTTTTTTTCTGTGTTACTAGCTGTTGGTGATACTCCTTGATTGTTTATATGGAATTGAGCATATTCACCAGTACAAGCTATAGCCATTCTATAAGTTCTTAAGTTACCATCATTAGCGTTCCTTCTTTGGCGTGGCGATATATTTTCGTCTTGTATAACGTCTTCAACTTTACACAAAAATTCATCTTTAGAAGGAGATAAGCTACTTTTCTTGTAAACAATATACTCTCTATAATCTTTTGTATAAGGGTTTATGTATGAAGTGCCTTCATTTGCAGAAAAAATAATAGCATGAACCCCGTCTTTTCCAATACTTACTTTAGCAGAAGAAGAAGGATTGTCAATACCTTGAGCAGAAAAAGACTTAATCATTGGGAATTTTTCAGCCAACCTTGAAGCTAAATAAGAGGTTTCTTTTATAGAAAATCTTTCTAATTTTCCATTAGCATTAGGAAGTTGAATGATTTTTGAATTAGAGGTGTTTTTAGATAAAGAGTTTGGTAATATATTCTTAAAGTTATCTAAATCTAAACTCATCAAAATATATTCTTTAGGCAAAGAATTAGTATTGAAAACTTCTTTCTTCTGTTGAGCAATAGCATCTTTTTGAATTCTTGTCCATAGTTGTTGAGAAAACAAGTTAGCTATTGAAAAATAGAAAGCAAATAAAAAAGGAAGGGTACTTTTTTTAAACATGATTTTTGTAATTGATATACGTTATAGTTTATAACAGTAAAACTTTAAATTTCCCTACCTTTGTAAGGTAGTTTAGCGGTACAATTTATGAATAAAAAAATAAGAATTAGTGATCTAGGAAGAAAAGATTACAAAGAAACGTGGGATTACCAAACTAACCTTTTAGATGAAATAGTGTCACTAAAAAGAGAAAGAAGAAGTGATGGTAGTGAAATAGAAACGCCAAATCACTTTTTGTTTGTTGAGCATCCGCATGTCTATACCCTTGGTAAGTCAGGAGATATTAATAATTTATTATTGAATGAAGAGAAGCTTAAAGAAAAAGAAGCAACTTTTTATAAAATTAATAGAGGAGGAGATATAACATATCACGGTCCTGGACAAATTGTAGGCTATCCAATTTTAGATTTAGAGAACTTTTTTACTGATATTCATAAGTATTTACGTTTGTTAGAAGAATCAATTATTTTAACAATTGCTGAATATGGGTTGAAAGGAGAAAGAAGTGAAGGAGAAACTGGTGTTTGGTTAGGTGTAGGTACACCATTTGCAAGAAAAATTTGCGCTATGGGAATTAGAGCAAGTAGGTGGGTTACTATGCATGGTTTTGCTTTGAATGTAAATGCCAATTTAGGTTATTTTGATAATATTATTCCTTGTGGAATACGTGGTAAGGCAGTAACTTCAATGGAAGCAGAATTAGGTGAAAAGGTTTCAGAGGAAGAAGTGAAAGAAAAAATTCTAAAACACTTTAAAGAATTATTTGAAGTGGAAGAATTTATAAAATCATAAAAAAAGGGTTGACAATTGTCAACCCTTTTTAATTCTTAAAAACTAAAATTATTTTTTAGCTTTAATATCAAAAGAAATTTCCATTAAGTCGTTGATAAACTTATCTTTTAAAGCGGCGTCAATTTTCTTAGACTTGTATGTAACACCAAAGTCAGTTCTGTCAATAGAAAAAACATCACTTTTAAAAGTTACCATATCGTCAGCTTCTGTAACAGTAGCAGGAATAGTAATGCTCTTAGTAACATCTTTAAGAGTTAAGTTTCCAGTAACGTGTACTTTTCCGTCTTTTAATTCAGAACTTGCTACTTCAAATTTAGCAGTTGGGAATTTCTCAACATCAAAGAAATCACCTGCTTTTAAGTGACCTTCTAATTTTTCTTTACCATTTCCAGCTTCTAAATCTTCACAAACAATAGTAGTCATGTCGATAATGAACTCTCCAGATTTTACGTTTCCGTTTTCAACTTCTAAAGTTCCTTTTTCTAAACTTACTACACCGTTGTGAGAACCAGTAGGCTTGCTTCCTTTCCAAGTTACAGTTGATTCTGCAACATTAGCTTTATAAGTATTGATGATGTTTTCTGTTTTTGCAACTTCTTTAACTTCGTCGCTAACAGCAGCTTTGTTTTTTTCTGTCTTACAAGAAACTGCTCCAATTGCAATAAAAGCAATAGCTAAAATTGTTTTTTTCATTTTTGTGTTTTTAATAATGATTATTAATCAGGTACAAATATAATTAAAAATAATTCCCATGGAAATTATTTTTTGTCTTTGGAATCGATAATTATAGTTACAGGACCATCATTTAGTAATTCCACTTTCATGTCAGCTCCAAATTGACCAGTTTGTACTTTTTTTCCTAAATCAACTTCAACCTGTTGAACAAATTTTTCATATAAAGGAATGGCAATATTAGGTTTAGCAGCTTTAATATAACTAGGACGATTTCCCTTTTTAGTAGAAGCATGTAGGGTGAATTGACTCACAGCAATTATATTTCCATTGATATCTTTAATTGATTTATTCATAACACCTTCATCATCATTGAAAACACGGAGGTTAGTTATTTTGTTTGATAACCACTTAATATCTTCTTGAGTATCTTCATTAACAATTCCTAGTAAAATTAAAAGACCGCTTTGTATTTCGGCTACTTTTTTATTTTCAATAGTAACGCTAGCTTTTGAAACGCGTTGAATTACAATTTTCATTTTATATAGATTTTTGTATTTGGTAGACTAATTTAATAGTGCTATTCCCAAATATCAGTTCTGTAGTGTTCGTCTTCTCCTTCTAAAATTTGTAGATAACTTTTATAACGAGACCAAGCAATCTCCTCATTTTCTAAAGCTTCTTTAACAGCACACTGTGGTTCGTTTACATGAATACAATTATTGAATTTACAGTTTTGTTTTAAAGCAAAAAATTCAGGGAAATAATCACCTAATTCATCTTTATCCATGTCAACTACACCAAAACCTTTAATTCCGGGAGTGTCTATAATACGAGCATCAAAACTTAAATCGAACATTTCTGCAAACGTTGTAGTATGTTGTCCTTGCTTATGTTGTTCAGAAATTTCTTTTGTTTTTAGGTCTAAGGAAGGTTCAATAGCATTTACTAAGGTAGTTTTTCCAACACCAGAATGACCCGCAAACATACTTACTTTACCAGTCATTAATGCTTTGATTTTATCTATATTGATGTTTTGAGTAGCAGAAACTTCTATACATTCGTAACCAATAGCTTCATAAATGTCTTTTAGATACATAATTTCTGCTCGTTGCTCAATTTCGTAAGAGTCAATCTTATTAAAAACTAATATAGTTTTGATTGAATAGGCTTCAGCAGTAACTAAAAAACGATCGATGAATGTGGTAAAAGTAGGAGGGTTGTCAATAGTAATTAATAAAAATACTTGATCAATATTAGAAGCAATTACATGAGTTTGCTTAGATAAGTTTACCGACTTACGAACTATATAATTTTTTCGTTCGTGGATATTGGTAATTAAGCCTGTTTCCTCATCATTTTTGGTTTCTAATGAAAAATCAACAATATCACCCACTGAGATAGGATTAGTACTTTTAATTCCTTTGATTCGAAATTTTCCCTTAATGCGACACTTATATAGTTCGCCTTCAGACTTTACCCAATACCAACTTCCTGTAGATTTATAAACCGTTCCTGTCATAGAACAAAGATGAGAATAAAAATTGAATGTTTTAGTATTGTTTAATCTGTTAAATCGTTAATTTTCTGAGCTACTGTTCCTCTTTCTGAGATTCTAATAATCATGAAAATTAATTTAGGTATGAAACCTGGAGAAATAACTAAATCAGCTTTTTCAGTTATTTTAATATCTCTTTTTTGTATAGTGTTTTCAAAATCACTAGTTGGTGTGTTGGCTAATTCTACAGCGAAATCCCAAGCACCATTTCTAGCTAATTCCATGCTAAAATCAACTAAAAAGTCGTCAACATCTTTAGTCCAGATAAGGATTTTCTTTAAAAAAGGATATACTTTGGCTAAATCATCTTGAACATCATTAACTAAAGAGGATAAAATTTCATTAATCTTATTAAAGTCACCATGTAAGTTTTGGATGTTTTGCCCTTTGGAAACTTCTGCTGCTGCTATTCCTAAATCTAAATTAATATGTGCGTTCATACCAACTAATAAGTGTTGTAAGACTATATACCAATACTTATTAGCTATGCTAAAAGCTTTTTCCCAAGAAGAAGTAATAGGTGTATTGTTTTTGTAATTGTAATAGGCATCTATGTATCTTTTAGCAAAAATTATATCGAGTTTTTCCATTCGTTGGTTATCATCAAAATAGTCGCTTTGTATGCCTTCTTTTACTTTTATTGTTACTTTTTGGTATAAAGCAGCAAAATAGCCTAATGGACTTTTGTTTTCTATAGATTCATTAATGATGTCTTGTAATATGTTTATTACATCATCAATAGTATGGATAGGTTTCATTCTTTTAAGTTTGGTCGGATGAAAATACAATAAATAGAATAAAAAAGACCGCTAACAAAATAGCGGTCTTTTAGATATTTAACTGTTAATAATTTTCTCTTGGTGATTGATACTTTCTTGGTGTATTGCTTTGAACATTTTAAGTACAAATTCTTCACTTAAGCCACGTTCATCACCTTCTAAAATCATTTTTCCTAGTATCTCATTCCATCGCTTGGTTTGTAAAATAGCAACGTTTTTCTCTTTTTTCAATTTACCAATTGAATCTGCTATTTTCATACGTTTACCTAACATTTCAATTAATTGATGATCAACTACATCAATTTGAGTACGTAGGGTGTTTAAAGCGTTTCTGTACTCAGTTTCAGTATCGGTAGCTTTTCTAACTTTTAAATCAATCATCATTTGAATTAATGATTTAGGTGTAATTTGTTGTGCGGCATCGCTCCAAGCATTATCAGGATCGTAATGAGTCTCAACCATTAAACCATCAAAGTTTAAATCAAGAGCAGTTTGACAAACATCAAAAATAATATCACGACGACCAGCTATGTGTGAAGGATCACAAATTAGTGGTAAATCTGGAAAGCGATTTTGTAATTCAATAGGGATTTGCCATTCAGGGTTGTTACGGTATCTAGTTTTTTCATATGTAGAGAATCCTCTATGAATAACCCCTAATTTTTTAATGTTTTTAGCATATAAACGTTCAATAGCACCTAACCATAATGGTAAATCTGGGTTTACAGGGTTTTTTACTAATACAATTTTATCAGTTCCTTCTAAAGCATCTGCAATTTCTTGAACGATAAATGGGCTTACGGTGGTACGAGCACCAATCCATAAAATATCTACATCGTGTTCTAAAGCTAGCTTTACGTGGTCTTTGTTTGCAACTTCAGTGGCAATTAACATTCCCGTTTCTTGTTTGGCTTTTTGTAACCATTTTAACCCTAAAGCGCCTACACCTTCAAAATTTCCAGGCCTGGTACGAGGTTTCCAAATACCAGCTCTTAATACAGTAGCATCAGTATTTTTTAATTCGTGTGCAATTTGTAATACTTGTTCTTCAGTTTCAGCGCTACAAGGCCCTGCAATTACTAGTGGGTGTCCTAATCCGAAGGCATCTAACCACGTTCTTAATTCTTTTGTATTCTCCATTTGAGTTTCTATTGTTGAGGTACTCCCTCTAAAATTCCGTTTAAAATCTGTTTTATATAATTTGTGTTTTCCATTTCTGTGTAGATTTCTGGAAAATTCTTTTCTTCTAATAAGGTTTTGAATTGTTGTAAGTTATGAATATATTCATTTAAAGACTCAATAACATTTTCTTTGTTTTGTTCAAAAATAGGAGTCCACATTGCTGGTGAACTTTTAGCTAATCGTACTGTTGAGGCAAACCCACTACCAGCCATATCAAAAATATCACGTTCGTTTTTCTCTTTTTCGATGACAGTTTTACCTAACATAAAAGAACTGATATGTGATAAATGTGATACATATGCAATATGTTTATCGTGCGATTTTGGATCCATATATCGAATACGCATTCCTAATTTTGAGAATATGTCTAATGCTTTTTCTTGTAATTTGAATGCAGTTTTTTCTACCTCACAAATAATATTAGTCTTGTTTCTAAATAAATTTATCAAAGCTGCATTGGGTCCTGAAAACTCTGTTCCAGCAATCGGATGCGTAGCTAAAAAATTTCTTCTCTTTGGGTGATTTTTAATAACATTACAAATTTGTTCTTTAGTCGAGCCTACATCAAAAAGCAAACAATCATCTGAAATAATATCCAACGTTTTCAAAATTACTTCTTGTGAAACATCTACAGGAATGGCGATAATAACAATGTCTGCATTTGATAATTCTGAAAATACCGCTTTTTGATGGATGATCCCTCTTTCTAAAGAAAGATTACCATGTTCTTCATTGGAGTCAATTCCGTAGATAGTTGCATTTTTAAATGCTTGCTGAATATCTAGGGCAAAACTTCCGCCGATTAATCCTAAACCTATGATAAATACATTCATTATATTCTATTAATTGCTTCTTTTATTTTTTCTTCTGGTACACATAATGAAAAACGAATGTATCCTTCACCTTGGTTGCCAAAGATGGTTCCTGGAGCCGCAAAAATGTGCTTGTTATATAATAACTCATCAATCATTTCTTCAGACGTTTTTCCTTCAGGAAGTTTACACCAAACAAACATTCCTGAGGTGTTTTTATCGTAGGTGCATCCTAGTTTTTCTGCTAATTCAAATACTAATTTTTGTCTCTTTTTATAGGTGTTGTTTAATTGTACAAACCAATTCTTGTCTAACTCTAAAGCTTTTGTAGCTCCTTTTTGGATTCCGTAAAACATTCCTGAATCCATTTGAGTTTTTACTTTTAAAATTTCAGTTAAGAATTCAGGTTTTCCAAGTAACATTCCAACACGCCATCCCGCCATATTGAATGATTTACTAACCGAATTTAATTCAATAGCAATGTCTTTAGCTCCTTCAATGTGTAAAATACTTTGAGGGTGTTCATTCAGTATAAAGCTATATGGATTGTCATTTACAATAACAATATTGTGCTTCTTTCCAAAGTCAATTAACTTTTGAAAAGTTTCTTTGGTTGCCTCAGCACCAGTTGGCATATGCGGATAATTTACCCACATTAACTTTATTTTTGAAGTGTCTATTTTTTCTAAGGCATCAAAGTTAGGTTGCCAGTTAGTAGCTTCTTCCAAATCGTAAAAAATAGGTTCTCCTCCCAATAAATTGGTTACAGAACTGTAGGTTGGATATCCTGGGTTAGGAATCAATACCTGATCTCCTTCGTTTAAAAAGGCTAATGAAATATGCATAATCCCTTCTTTACTTCCCATTAAAGGAAGTACTTCGTTGGCAGGATTTATGGAAACTTTATAGTTATTCTGATAAAAGTTAGCAACCGCTTGTCTAAACTCTGGTAAACCTTGATAACTCTGATAGCTATGCGCTCCAGTATCTTGTAAACTATCTTGAATAGCTTTTAATACTGATGTTGGAGGTTGTAAATCAGGGCTACCAATACCAATGTTTATAATTGGTTTACCTTCTGAAATTAATTGACGTACTTCTTGTAATTTTTTTGAGAAGTAGTACTCTTGTACGGTTTGTAATCGATTAGCAAACTGTATCATAATCTTCCGTTTTTATATTCACCTAATATTTTAAATTCTTCTGCCATAATTTGAATTACAGCCTTTGCTTTTTCATAATCTTCATATCTGTCAAAGGTTACATCAACAAAAAAAGCATACTTCCATGGTGTTTCAATTTTTGGTAATGATTGTATTTTGGTAAGGTTTAATTTACAATCACTCATTACGTTTAACATTGCTGCTAAACTTCCTCTTTTATGGTCTAATTCAAATTTTAATGAAGCTTTGTTAATTTCATTTTTACCGTTTTTAGGAAGGCTTGTTTGAAGAAATACAAAGCGAGTTGCGTTATTTTTAATAGTTTGAATTTCATCTTCAATAATTGATAAACCAAAAATATTAGCTGCCATTTTTGGTGCAATTGCAGCAACACCTTTTAATTGATTTTCTGCAATTCTTTTTGCGACTGCAGAGGTGTCAACATCTTCAACAAGTTTTATATGTTTATACTGTTTGAAAAACTCTTTACATTGTAATAAAGCCATTGGATGTGAACAAACTTCAGTAATATCTTCAATTTTTTGGCTAGGTAGTGCCATCAAATGATGATGTATAGGTAGATAATATTCTCCAGAAATATGTAAATCATGTTTGTCAATTAAAGCATAATTTGGTATGATTGAACCAGCAATAGTGTTCTCTAACGCCATAACAGCTAACTCACTTTTAGAGCTTAAAAGACTATCAACTAATATATCAAAAGATAAACACTCGTTTAAGTTGATGTTTTCTCCGTAGTAGTTGTTTGCAACAATATGGTGATTGCTTCCTTGTATTCCTTGAATGGCTATTTCTTTCATTTTTAATCAAAAAAAAAGCCTCGATAAATTCGAGACTTTGATTGGGTATATGTTTTTTTGTTAGGTTAACAATATGATACAAAGTCTCGTCTCTTACTAAAAAAGTAAAAATAGAAACCTTGCCATACGTTTTGTAACATCATTGTATTTGTGTTCTTTGTACAGGACAAATCTTAGAAATAAATTTAACTAAACCAAACTTTTTTTTGAAAAAATGTAATAAGAAGGTAAAATATAACAAAAGGATAAGGGGAGAATAAAGTAATATTTATAGTTTCTATTTTTAAATAAAAGTATATGTTTGTGCTAATATTAATTTAAAAAAATTAAATAAAAGTTATGAAAAAAATCTTATTTTTTTTTGTGTTTGTAAACCTTTTCATGTCTTGTTCTTCTGATAGTGAAGAAGAGCTGAATCTACCGCCTTCTAAGTTTGAAATAGCAGTGTCTGGTGTTACTGATACAACTGCTGAATTGAATTGGGAAGAGGCAATTGATCCAGAAAAGTCAATCGTTTATTATCAGGTTAGTTTAAATGAAAAAGTTTTAGAAAGTGAGTTGTCAGTAACATCTTTGAGTCTTGTGGATCTAGAAGAAAAAACTAAGTATACTGTTAAGATTACTGCTACAGATAAAGAAGGGGAGTCTACTGTGAGTTCAATGACTTTTACAACCGTTTTAAATGGTGAGCCTTCAGGTTTTACTGTTGAGGTTTCTGAAATAAAAGAAACATCTGCTCAGCTTAATTGGGGTGCGTCTAAAGACCCAGAAGGTAAAGCTGTAATTTATAGTGTTACTTTGAATGGAGAAATGGTAGCTGAAAACTTAAAAGAGACTTCTTTAAGTTTGTCAGACTTAACAAATAAAACAGAATATAAGGTTGTTATAATAGCAACAGATGTTGATAGTAAATCAACTAAAAGTGAAAAAACATTTACTACTTTAGAAACAAATTTAGCTCCCAATAAATTTGAGGTAACTATTGGTGATATAACTAATAATTCGGCTAAAGTACTATGGACTGAGTCAATAGATCCGAATGGAGATGTTGTAACTTATGATGTATATTTAAATGAGAGTGTTGTAGCTTCTGGTTTAGAGACATTAAATTATGTATTAGAAGGGCTCGAGTCAACTACTTCTTATGTGGTGAAAGTTGTATCTAAGGATCTTAAATTGACTACGGAAGTAGAGAAAACATTTGAAACAACAAGTAATCCACCTGCAGGGTTTAATATTGAAATAGATAATATTAGTGATTCAGGTGCATTGGTGAATTGGGATGACGCAGTAGACCCTGATGGTGATAATGTGTTTTATGATCTTTATATTAATGGAGAAGAAATAGCGACTGGTTGGACAAATAGTATTTATGGTTTAACATCTTTGACTCCAAATACGGAATATGTAGTAAAGGTTGTAGCGAGAGATACGAGTGGAGCTGCTACAATTAATACTGTTACTTTTAAAACAAAACCAGTTGATGGTTCATTTACTGTTCTTAATGTAGATATTTATAAAGACCAATATGTGGGGTATCTTGTTGTATTGAAATTAACAGATTCTTTTGTTGTAAGTTCTGTTACAATTGATAATACGACTTTTGATGGTTTTTTTGCAGCTGCACCGGATGTTCTTAATTTTGGAATTACAGAAGAACAATACAATGAATTCTTAACTTCTGCAGAAAATAAAGGAAGTTTAAAGTATTCTAGTGGAGGTAAAGAGCTAGATTATGAATTTACTTATAATGTTAAGTAAGTAAAGAAATAATATTAATTTATAAAAGAGGAAAGGTTTAAACCTTTCCTCTTTTTATTTTATAGAAATCAAATTGTAAGTAAGTAAAATAAAAAAGCTCCTCTAAAAAAGAGAAGCTTTTTGCGGTCTGGACGGGACTCGAACCCGCGACCCCATGCGTGACAGGCATGTATTCTAACCAGCTGAACTACCAGACCGTTGCTTGAAGCAATATATTGTATGTTTTTAGAGAAACTTTAGCGGTCTGGACGGGACTCGAACCCGCGACCCCATGCGTGACAGGCATGTATTCTAACCAGCTGAACTACCAGACCGTTGCTCTAAGCGGATGCAAATATATAACCTTTTTTTAAATAAAAAAGAGTTATTTCATAAAAAATTCTGTCTACTGATAAGGTAAGAGGTAAGTACTTTATCATAGCCCTCATTTATGTCTACAGGAACATAATCTATCTTGTATTGTAAGCATTTGTTTTTTAGGTTGTTGAAAAAACCGCTGCTCAATTCTTGATATTTTTGCTGTACATTTTCAGTATATAAATTTATTTCTTCTCCAGTTTCAACATCCACAAATTTTTTTGGTGTATTGTCAAAATCGAATAAAAACTCTGTTTTTTTATCGTAGGTATGAAACAAGATTACTTCATGTTTATTAAATTTTAAATGTCGTAAAGCATTAAAAAGCTCTTCTTCATTTTTGGTTATTTGAAACATATCCGTAAATAAAAAGATTAAAGACCTCCTGTGGATCTTTTCAGCTATTTCATGCAAGTATTGGTAGGTTTCTGTAGAAGAGGTAGATTCAGACGACAGTAATTGCTCTAATTGGTGTAATAACATCTTACGGTGACGTTCACTTCCTTTTTCAGGAGCATAATACTCATAAGTGTCTGAGTAAATACTTAACCCAACAGCATCGCGTTGTCTTTTTAAAATATCCATTAAAGAAGCTGCAGCAACTGTAGAAAAACCAATTTTATTTAAATTATCGACGGATTGATTTTTACTGATAGGATAATGCATAGAAGCTGAGTTATCGATGATTAAATGACACCTAAGATTCGTTTCTTCTTCATATTTTTTGGTGTATAGTTTTTCAGTTTTAGCAAACAACTTCCAGTCAATATGTCGAGTGCTTTCTCCTTTATTATAAAGTTTGTGTTCAGAAAATTCAACCGAAAATCCATGAAACGGACTTTTGTGCATACCTGTTATAAAACCTTCTACTACTTGCTTAGCCAGTAATTCGAGGTTTTTTAGTTCAGAAGTCGTATTTTTAAGATCAATCATATAATTTCGAAGATAAAAAAAAGGTTTAGCAATTGCTAAACCTTTTCTATAATATCAAATTAAAATACTATTTATATATTATAAAGCAGCATCAATTTTATCAGTATATGCTTTTTTAGGAGCGGCACCTACTTGTTTGTCAACAACTTCACCATTCTTAAAAATTAATACAGTAGGGATGTTTCTTACACCGTATTTAGCAGCAAACTCTTGATTTGCATCTACATCTACCTTACCAACTACAGCTTTACCGTCGTATTCATTACTAATTTCATCAACGATAGGAGATACCATTCTACAAGGTCCACACCAAGCTGCCCAAAAATCTACTAATACTGGTTTGTCAGATTTTAATACTACTTCTTCAAAAGAAGCATCTGTAATTTCTAATGCCATTTTATTTATGTTTTTATCTAAGTTACTTTCTTATTTGTACAGTACAAATGTAAACAAATATTTTACCAATACAATTTTACAAAAATTACTTTTTATTATCATAATATCAATACTTTCTATTTACTTGTAAGTTTGTTTTTAAGTGTGTAAAATAATCTATAACTTTGCCGAATATTTTTGAGGAAAAATTTGACTGATTGCAACCTCATGGAACAAGAGTTCAGAATAAAAAATGCTAAAGCAGTAATTTTCTACTCCTTTTAGCGACTCAGCAATCCAAGTTTTTTCTTTATAGTTAAATTTTAAAAAGAAGTATTTATGTCATATTTTTTTACTTCGGAAAGTGTTTCTGAAGGACATCCAGATAAGGTAGCAGATCAAATATCTGATGCTTTAATAGACAATTTTTTAGCTTTTGATTCAGATTCTAAAGTAGCATGTGAAACATTGGTAACAACGGGACAAGTAGTATTAGCTGGGGAGGTGAAGTCTTCTACTTACTTAGATGTTCAAAAAATTGCTCGTGAAGTAATTAACAAAATTGGATATACTAAAGGTGAGTATATGTTCGATGGAAATTCTTGTGGAGTGTTATCTGCAATTCATGAACAGTCAGATGATATTAGTCGTGGAGTAGATAGAGAATCTAGAGAAGAGCAAGGTGCTGGAGACCAAGGAATGATGTTTGGGTATGCGACAAACGAAACTGAGCATTATATGCCATTAGCGTTAGACTTATCACATATAATTTTAAAGGAATTAGCAGCGATACGTAGAGAAAATAAGGAAATTACTTATTTACGTCCAGATGCTAAGAGTCAGGTAACAATTGAATATTCTGATGATAATGTGCCGCAACGTATTGAAGCAATCGTTGTTTCTACACAGCACGATGATTTTGCTGATGATGAAACTATGTTAGCAAAAATTAGAAAAGATATTGTTGAGGTTTTAATTCCTAGAGTTAAAGCACAATTAACTCCAGAAATTCAAGCGCTGTTTAATGATGATATTAAATATCATATTAATCCAACAGGAAAGTTTGTAATTGGAGGGCCACACGGAGATACTGGATTAACAGGTCGTAAAATCATTGTAGACACTTACGGAGGGAAAGGAGCACATGGTGGTGGAGCTTTCTCAGGAAAGGACCCTAGTAAAGTTGACCGTTCTGCTGCGTATGCAACACGCCATATAGCTAAGAATTTAGTGGCTGCAGGAGTGGCTGATGAAGTATTAGTACAAGTGTCATATGCAATTGGGGTAGTTGAGCCAATGGGTATCTTTGTGGATACTTACGGAACATCAAAAGTTGATTTAACCGATGGAGAAATAGCTCAAAAGGTTTCAGAAATTTTTGACATGCGTCCACACGCTATTGAAGATCGTTTAAAGTTACGTAACCCAATGTATAGTGAAACAGCAGCTTATGGACATATGGGAAGAACTAATGAAGTAGTTTCTAAAACGTTCACGCAGCCGAATGGTGAAAGTGTAACCTTAGATGTTGAATTGTTTACTTGGGAAAAGTTAGATTATGTAGACAAGGTAAAAGAAAGTTTCGGATTGTAAGAAATTGAAAAAAATAATTTAAAATACCTGTAATTTTTATTGCAGGTATTTTTTTATACAGCTATTTTTGTTACGAAATTAAAAACAATATTAACCGAACTTGTTTTTATATTTTTCAAATTGCTAAAAATTGCTGTTATCTCTTTTATTCTTCTGTAATTTATTTCAAGTATTTTACGTTAGAGGAGGTGTTTAATTTTTACTTGAATAATAAAAATAAGTTCATTTAAAAATTACAAAAAAAATGAAAAAATTAAAGTATGTTTTTGCTATTGGATTAGGAATGACCTTGCTAACAGCTTGCAGTAGCACTGCATCTGATGATTTTGATGAAATCAATGGGGAAGCTAAAAAGAAAAGATTAAAAAGTATTGCTGCTACTAACCAAGAAAGCGAAACAATTACTACTCAGTTTATGTATAATGCTGAAAAGGAATTAGTAAGTGTTTCTGGAACAAACGGAACAGATGCTACTTTAATAAACTATAACAATGATGGGAGTACTATCAAAGTAACTGCAGATAGCGATCCTTCAGAAAGTCTTTCAATAGAAGAGTTGTATCAATCTCCATATAATATTTATGAAACAGGAATAACATTAGAATATGATTCTAACAAAAACCCTAGTAAAGTTTTATTTCAAGTAGAGGTTTATGACTGGGAAACTGAAATGAATGTTATTGAAAGTTATACAGCTGAAATGTTTTATGACAATAAGCCAAATATGTATTTTTCTACTTTAGAAGCCGCAGGAGTTATAGAAATTTTAGATGGTGTTGATGTTAGTTTCGGTGTAAACCCTCAAGCTTCAGAAATAATAAAAGCTAGGAAATTATTACCATTAAATAACGTAACGAAGATTATTTATAAAGATGCAGATGATAAAGTTGTAGGTACTTTAACAATAGATTATACTTACGATTCAGATGGTTACCCATTAACGGGAAAAGGATTAGCAGTTGGTGGTGAGGAGTCAATTACTATAAATACAACTTATAGTTATGAGTAAATTAAACTATTAAAACTAAAAAGCCTCGACATCGTCGAGGCTTTTTTATTTTTTACTTCACTTGAAATATAAAGGGTATTCTAGCTTGAATTCCTTTTAGGTTTTTCATTTTGTGAATATTATAGTATAACTGATAGTTCTCATCACCCAAAGTTTCTTTAAGTATTTCTTCTTTTGAAGCTTTCATAAATGGAGAGAACTTTAGAGCTTCTTTTAAATCAGTCTTGTAATTAGGATAATTACGAACTTTGTAGTTTTCAAGTTCTGCTAATTCAGCAGCAGCTTTAATTGCGTCATTTAATCCCCCTAATTGATCTATTAAGCCATTTTTAATAGCTTCTTTACCAGTCCAAACTCTTCCTTGTGCTATTTCATTAACTTGTTCAAAGGTCATATTACGTCCAGCTGAAACACGGTTTACAAATGTAGTGTACATCTCCTCAATTCCTTCTTTTGTAACATCGTAAAACTTCTTATTCATTGGTTCAAAAACACTGTAAGAAGGACTGTTGTTGGTTGAAACTTGTTCTGCGTTAATACCTATTTTATCTGTAAATTGACTAAAGTTAGGAATTGCTCCAAAAACTCCAATAGATCCAGTAATTGTAGTTGGTTCTGCAAAAATTTTACTTGCGTTACAAGCAATGTAATAACCTCCAGAAGCAGCATAATTCCCCATAGAAACAACTATAGGTTTTTCTTTTTTAGTAAGTTCTAATTCGCGCCATATTAGTTCAGAAGCTAATGCATTACCTCCAGGAGAGTTTACACGTAGTACAATAGCTTTTACATTAGTATCTTTTCTAGCTTTTCTAATGGCTTTATTAATAATTCCTTGACCGATAAAATCTTTACTACCTTCTCCGTAAATAATGTCTCCTTGTGCATAGATTACGGCAATTTTATCTTTAGCGGTTGAAGAAATCCTTCCTTTACCAGAACTAATATAGTCTTCAATAGAAATAGTATTTACTTTTTTATCAGAACCCATAGCCAACTTTTCTTTGTACTCATCTTCGTAAATAGAAGCATCAATTAAGTTGTTTTCTTTAGCTACGGTAACGTTTCTTCCATTATAATTATCGGCAATAAGGTTTAGTTTTTCAATAGAAATGTTTCTACTTTTACTAATGTCATCTGTAATTTCTGACCAAATAGATTTTAAAAATGAAGTAGTTTGTTCACGATTAGCTTCACTCATTTCATTTTCTAAAAATGGCTCTACAGCACTTTTATATTTTCCGTGACGAACAACTTCCATTTTAATCCCATATTTATCTTCAAAATCTTTAAAATATAAAATTTCGGTAGATAAACCTCTAAAATCAATAACACCAATAGGGTTTAAAAATAAACTATCCGCAACAGAACTTAGGTAGTAATTTTTTTGAGTATAAATATCATTGTAGGCATATACAAATTTACCACTCTCTTTAAACTCTTCAATTTTGTTTCGTATAGCTTGTATTTGTGCAATACCAGCATTTATAAAAGGTGTTTTAATACTTATTCCTTTTATTTTATCATCTGTTTTTGCATTTTCAATAGCATTTATAATCTTGTTTAAAGCTAACTTTTCATCTGTTAATTCTAAAGCTTCTGCAATAGGGTTGTTTTCTTTTGGGGCATAATCTTTAATAGGAGTTGATAAATCTAATTCTAAAACCGAGTTTGATTTTACAACAACTTTTTCTTCAGCTCCAACGATAGAAGCTATTGCAAAAAAGAATACAAAAAGTAAAAAAATGGCAATAAAAAAGCCAAGAATAGAGGCAAGTAAATTTCTTAAAAACTTCATGTTGTATGGTTAATTTTTTTGAGCAAATATACAGTTTTTAGAAAGACACCTTTTTACTAAGATTTTGCTAGTTCCAGCGATTTATTCCTACACCTAAATTCATGCGATATTTTCGTTGTGCGAACTCAAAATAATTAAAAAGTTTATAGTTTACCTCATAACCATAATCAACGTGCGGACTATAATCAATTATATTTTCATAAATGTTTGAATTAAATTGTAGAGGATTTCTAGCTCGATAATTCCATGTATTTACATAAAGGCGGTTTTTATTTTCGAGATATTGTTGTGAGTAAAAGCCTTCTGGTTTAGCAATACTGTTTAAATATGCAGTAAAACCAGGGTCTATAATTATAATTTCATATTCTAGACTATCATTAGCAATTATAACAGGTTCCTCTTTTTGTTGAGTGTTTGAAGCATTTTTTATAGGAGTAGAACTACAAGACCATGACAAAATTCCGATAATGCTAAGAAATATAATGCGTTGTAAGGTTTTCATAATCAGTATGATTTGTAATTATAAAAGTGCAAAAATTATTCCATTTTTAATTGATTTTTAACTTGTTTAACAGTAATTTTCAGCATTAAATAATAGAAAATGAAGAAAAGGTGTTTTTGGGTTAGTGATGACCCATTATATATTGAGTATCATGATAATGAATGGGGAGTACCCGTATATGATGATGATAAATTGTTTGAGTTTTTAATATTAGAAACCTTTCAAGCAGGTTTAAGTTGGATTACAGTTTTAAAGAAAAGAGAAAACTTTAGGAAGGCATTTGATAATTTTGATTATAAAGAAATAGCAAAATACTCTGAAGAAAAATATGAAGAGTTGCTTCAAGATGCAGGGATTATAAGAAATAAACTAAAAATTAAAGCAACTATAACCAATGCTCAGGCTTTTATGAAGGTGCAAGAAGAGTTTGGGACGTTTTCAAAATACATTTGGGGTTTTACAAATGGTAAACCAATAACAAATAAGTTTGAAAAGAAGGAAGAGGTTCCGGCTACCACAGAGCTTTCTGATACTATTTCAAAAGATTTAAAAAAACGTGGATTTAAGTTTGTAGGCTCAACGGTAATTTATGCACACATGCAAGCAACAGGAATGATAAATGACCATACAACGGACTGTTTTAGATACCATGAAGTTTAAATTTCGTAATTTTAGCACTCAAAAAAATAAATTAAAAACTATATAAATGAAACTAAAACAAATGCTTTGTGTGTTTGCAGCAGCAGGAGTATTAACTTCTTGTGGTGTAGATGCAAAAAAAGAGCCTAAAGTAGTAGAAAAAAAGGCAAAAGAGTTTGAGTATGTTGTTGAGCAATTTGCTGATATAAAAGTATTACGCTATCAAATTCCTGGGTTTGATGAGTTAACACTAAAAGAAAAGAAGTTAGTGTACTATTTAACTCAGGCTGGTTTATCTGGACGTGACATTATGTGGGATCAAAACTACCGTCATAACCTTGAAATTAGAGCAGCTTTAGAAAATATCAATAATAACTTTAAAGGAGATAAAGAAAGAGAAGATTTTAAAGCGTTTACAACTTATTTAAAAAGAGTATGGTTTTCAAACGGAATTCACCATCATTACTCTAACGATAAGTTAAAACCTACATTTTCTAAAGAATATTTAGAAACGTTATTAAAAGAAACTAATACTGAGTTATCTGCTGAAGCATTAGACGTTATTTTCAATGATAAAGATGTTAAAAAAGTAAACAAGAAAGCAGGAGTTGATAATGTATTAGCATCAGCAGTAAATTTTTACGGAGCTGATATTACTAGTAAAGATGTAGAAGATTTTTATGCGAAAGCTGATAAAGGACCAGAAGGACAACCAATTGAGGCTGGATTAAATTCTAAATTAGTTCGTGAAGATGGAAAGCTAGTTGAAAAAGTGTGGAAGTCTGGTGGAATGTACGGACAAGCAATAGATAAAATTATTTATTGGTTAGAAAAAGCTAAAGAAGTAGCAGAAAACGAAAAGCAAGCCAAAACATTAGAGTTGTTAATCGAATACTATAAAACAGGAGATTTACATACTTGGGATGAGTATGCAATTGCTTGGGTAGAATCTACAGAAGGAAACATTGATTGGATTAATGGTTTTATTGAAGTTTATAATGATCCTAAAGGGTACAGAGGTTCGTACGAAACAATCGTACAAATCAAAGACTTTGATATGTCTAAAAAAATGAAAGTATTATCAGACAATGCACAGTGGTTTGAAGATAATTCTCCGTTAGATCCAAGTCACAAAAAGAAAGATGTTGTAGGAGTATCATATAAAACAGTAAATGTTGCAGGTGAAGCAGGAGATGCGTCGCCAAGTACTCCAATTGGAGTGAATTTACCAAACAATAACTGGATTCGTCAACAACACGGTTCTAAATCAGTATCGTTAGGAAATATTATAGGTTCATATAATAATGCAGGAGGAACTGGACGTTTAAAAGAATTTGCTAACGATCAAGAAGAAATCGATTTAGAAATTAAGTATGGTAAGTTAGCAGATAAATTACACACAGCATTACATGAGGTAATCGGACATGCTTCAGGTGTAATTAATGAAGGAATTGGGCAGCCAAAAGAAACTTTAAAAAATTATGCTTCTACAATGGAAGAGGGTAGAGCAGATTTAGTTGGGCTGTATTATTTAATGGATCCTAAATTACAAGAATTAGGATTAGTTGATGACTGGCAAAAAGTTGGTAAAGCTGCTTATGACGGTTATATCAGAAATGGATTAATGACTCAGTTAATCAGAATTAACTTAGGAGATGATATTGAAGAAGACCACATGGTAAACCGTCAATGGGTTTCAGCTTGGGCTTTTGAACAAGGAGCAAAAGATAATGTAATTGAAAAAGTTACTAAAGATGGTAAGACATATTATAATATCAACGATTATGAGAAACTTCGTGAGATATTTGGACGTTTATTAAAAGAGGCGCAAAGAATTAAATCTGAAGGAGATTTTGAAGCGGCAAAAGCATTAGTAGAAGGTTACGGAGTAAAAGTAGATCAAGATATTCATAAAGAAGTTTTAGATCGTAATGCACAGTTTACATCTGCTCCTTACAGCGGATTTGTAAATCCTGTATTAGAGCCAGTAACAGATGCTGATGGAAACATCACTGATATTAAAATCAAGCAACCAGAAACTTTTGAAGAGCAAATGAACTTCTATGCTAAAAACTATAACTTCTTACCAGTAAAAAACTAAGAAATTAAGTTTTAAAATAGTTGAAAATATCAAAACCGATTCTGATTAGAATCGGTTTTGTATTTTTAGAGGGATTAATAAAAGATAAATGGCAAAAAAAGTAAAAGATCCTGGTTTAGGTTATAGCTCCAGTAGTAATGCTCAAAGAATAATAAATGCAGATGGTAGTTCTAATGTTGTTCATGCAAACAGAAGATTTGGAGCTGATGACTTGTATGCTTTTTTTATAGAATTACCGTGGTGGCAATTTTTTGTATTTATCCTCATTGGGTATTCTTTATTGAATATTCTTTTTGCATTTGTATATGTGTTTATTGGGATAGAACAAATAACACCTTCAAAAGGCAATTTTTTTGACGATCTTTTAAATGGATTTTTCTTTAGTGCACAAACCCTAACAACAGTAGGGTATGGAGGAATCGCTCCTAAAGGTATTGCAGCAAATGTTATTGCAGCTTTTGAGGCAATGATTGGATTGTTGAGTTTTTCTTTTATTACAGGATTGTTATATGGGCGTTTTTCAAAAGCAAAAGCATCTATCCGTTTTAGTGAAAATTTAATTTTAAGAGATTTTAAAGAAGGTAGAGCATTAATGTTTAGGTTAATGAATCGTCGTAAAACAGTAATGATAGAGCCAGAAATAACTGTAACATTATCCCTTTCAGAAAAAAAAATGAATGGAGAATACAAACGACAATTTTTTGAACTCAAATTAGAAAGAAGTAAAATTATGTATTTGCCTACCGTATGGACAGTTGTACATGAAATAAATGAGAAAAGTCCGTTACATAAATATTCAAACAAAGAAATAAGTGAATTAAACGGAGTTCTTTACGTTTTAATGCAATATCATGAAGAATCTTTTGGGCAAAAAGTATATCAAATTACTTCGTACAATTTCTCTTCTCTTGAAGTAGATGTGAAGTATACATCATCATTTTATTTCGATGAAGAAGGTAATACTGTATTAGATCACTCAAAATTAAGTGAAATATCAAAAATGAATTAGAATTACCTTGTTAGTAGTTTTGATAAGAATAATAATGCAATTACTACTGCAATTCCTATTGCCACATAAATAGCTGCATTTTGATAATATTTCTTATTGTTTTTAGCATCCTTTTTGTAGCTAAAAAACATCAAAATAATAAAAGCTATTACAAATAAACTAGCAAAAATGATTCTGCCCGTAGTAAACATTTTAGCAGCAATAAGTATAAACATAAAATTGTATTTTTAGCAAAGTTAAAGAATGATTTTAGAATGGAGAAAACTAAAACAGCAATTATTTTTGGAGGTACTTCAGGTATTGGAAAAGGGCTTGTAGAAAAACTAATACAAGAAAATTATATTGTAGCAGTAATGGGTAGAAGGTTCGAAAAACTAGAAGAGCTGAAGAAAAAACATCCAAGTCAAGTACTCATTAAGCAAAATGATATACAGCAAGTAGATGAGGTTGAAAAAGTGTTTAATGAGATAGTAGAAGAATTAGGAGAAGTTCATTTAGTGATACAATCTTCAGGAGTTGGTTTTGTAAACCCAAAGTTGAACTGGGATAAACAAGAACAAACCATAAACACGAATGTTTTAGGAGTAACAAAACTATATGCTTTAGCTTATAAATTATTTAAAAAACAAGGTTTTGGTCATTTAGTCGGTATTTCTTCTATCGCTTCACTACGTGGAAATAGAGCAGCACCAGATTATTTCTCTTCTAAAGCATATCAAAAAGCGTATTTAGAGAGTTTGTATATCAAAACAAAATCTATTAAAACAAAAAAAGTTTTTATTACAGATATCCGTCCGGGGTTTGTTGATACAGCAATGGCTTTAGGTGATGGTGTTTTTTGGATGGTTCCTCTAGAAAAAGCAGTTAATCAAATTTATGCAGCAATAAAACGAAAAAAAAGAGTAGCTTATATCTCAAAAAGATGGAGGTTAATAGCTTGGGTATTAAAAATAGTACCAGCAAGAATTTTAAAAATGGCAACATAATACTTTAGATAAGTTAAAATGTAAACAAAAAAGCGAAACAAGTCCGCTTTTTTATTAATTCTAACAGTAACCAGAGCCTATCTCGTATTGTTCACCACATAAGTAACAATATCCATTGTAATAAGTTGGGGCAGAACTACAAGGTAAAGGTCGACCTGTACCACCGTTTATTAATTTTTGTTCAGTTTTGTTTAGGGCCGAACCTAATTTAGAAATCTCTTTTAACATAATTTAAATTTTTTGATTTTCTCAAAGTTAAACAACTTAAAATATATAAAGGAAGAAAAAAAACTAAAAAAAGTATGGTAAAACCATAAAATTTGTCAAATGATGATATAAATAAAAACATTATTGACTAATAACTATTGAATTAAAATCATAACTATAATGAAAAAAAGAATTGAAGCAGTACATGAATTTCATAGTGTATTTGGGTTAGGTATAAAAAATGAACCAACAGCGAATATTGGAGAAGAACGAAACTTACTTCGTTTTAATTTAATGAAAGAAGAAAATGAAGAGTATTTAGAAGCTGCTCAAAATAATGATTTGGTTGAGGTAGCAGATGCTTTAGGAGATATGCTGTATATTTTATGTGGAACGATAATAGAACATGGAATGCAACATAAAATTGAGGAAGTTTTCAATGAAATTCAACGAAGTAATATGAGTAAATTAGGTGAAGATGGTAAGCCTATTTACCGTGAAGATGGAAAAGTGTTGAAAGGACCTAATTACTTTAAGCCAAACATTAAAGAAATTTTAGATAAATAAAAAAAGCTCCTCATTGAGGAGCTTTTTTACATTTTGTTTTTCTGTTTATTTACCCATAATTCTTTCTAATTCTGATGTTAATGTTTTTACATTACTAACCATTTTAATAATAATACCATTAGCATCTACAATTAAATGAGTAGGATATTGTTTTACTTTTAGTTTTTTAGCCATATAATCCTTTTGTTCAGGAATAGTTGGGTATTTAAACTCTTTAGTTTCTAAAAACTCAACAAGCTCATCTTTTTTATCAAAAGCCAAACTAACAAACTCTATTTTATCATCTTTGTATTTGTCTACAAGTTCATTTAATTCAGGAAACTCTTCAACACATACTTTACAAGTAATAAACCAACATTTAATTACTAACAATTTTCCTTTTGTATCCGCTTTATTGTGTGCTTTACCTTTTAAATCAACAAAATTGTAATCAGGAAGTTTTTTACCCTCCATTTTAAAATATTGATGTGCTATTGAAGCTTTACTAACAATTGATTTTTTAATTTTTTCGTCTGCAGAATCATCAATACCTGTAAGTTGATATTGTACTTTACCATCTTTTTCAGATTTAACAGGGATGTAAGCACCAGTACGAAGCAAGGTTAAAAAGATTCCTTTTTCCATAACAGCTCCCTCATCATCTAAAGGAATAAAAGTAGACATTAAATCAATGTTTTCCTTTGTGTAAGATTCCCAGTTGTCAAAACTTTTCTGAATATTTTCAGTGTCAATAGAACCTGAGTTAGCTGAAGATTCATTAACAGTTAAGTTTTCTTCAGGATCTTCCTCTTCTTCCTCAGAAGAAGTTTCTACAGGAGCAGTAACCTCACTACTTTGAGCTATGATATTATTTTCATTTTCTAATGAATCAGAATAAAAATCTAATCCAAAAAATGAAATAGCAAAACCAACTCCTATCGATAATAAAGCAGGTATAATATTTCTCATTTCTTTAGAATTTTTTGTTAAAATAACCTAATTCTGTTTACTAATATAGCTTTTTTAAATGAAATGATTAAATTTTAACTCTCCAGTTATGCTTATCCTCTAATTTGTTGTACTGAATATTAAGTAGTTTTTCTTTAAAGAAAGAAGCATAAGAATCACCTATTTCAGGTAGTTCAAAAGAATCATTTTGATGTTTAAAACCTTTTATAGGGTTAATTACAGCAGCAGTACCAGAACCAAAAATTTCTTTTAGCTCCCCTTTTTTTGCTGCTTCTTTAATTTCAGCAACCGACACTCTTCTTACTTCAGTGTCTATATCATAATCTTTTGCAAGCTGAATGATTGATTTACGAGTAACTCCATCTAAAATACGATCATTAGTTGGGGCAGTTACAAGTTTGTCTCCTATTCTAAAAAAGATATTCATAGTACCAGCTTCTTCAAGATACTCATGTGTATTAGCATCTGTCCAAACAATTTGTTGATACCCTTCTTTATGTGCTAAACTGGTAGGATAAAACTGTGCTGCATAGTTACCAGCAGCTTTTGCGAATCCAACACCTCCATCGGCAGAACGACTATACTTTTCAGCAAAAAGAACACGAACCTCACCTGCGTAATATGCTTGAGCAGGCGAACAAATAATAATAAATTTGTATTCCTCAGCAGGAGAAGCAGCGATTGCACCTTCAGAAGCAATAATAAATGGGCGGATATATAATGAGTTTCCAATACCCTTTTTAATCCAAGCATTGTCTAACTCAAGAAGTTTTTTTAATCCTTCAAAAAATACGTTTTCAGGAACAGGAGGCATCGCTAAGCGAGCACCAGATTTATTAATTCTATGAAAGTTTTCATCTGGACGAAATAAAAACACATCATCATTATCATCTTTGTAAGCTTTCATTCCTTCAAAAACAGCTTGTCCGTAATGAAAAACTCTAGCCGAAGGTTCGAAAGATAAAGGTCCGTAAGGCATAATTTTAGGTGTTTTCCATTCTCCGTCGGCAAAATCACAGACTAACATATGGTCAGTAAAAGTGCGACCAAATGCTAAGTTGTTAAAATCTACTTTATCTATTTTTGACTCTTTTATAAGCTCAATATCAATATTCATTGTGTTGTTGTTTTTAGAAGTGCCACGAAGATACGAAATCTAGTGGTATATTTTAAGTTTAGCACCTTGCTAGAAGAAATATAATTATATTTGTTGAATGTTAATTTTAAAATTTTGAAAATGAAAAGACTACTAGTTTTTGCTATGGTTTTGAGCATAGCATTTATTTCTTGTAAGGTTGAAAAAAAGAATGAAACCCCTGATGTAAACAATGCTAAAGAACAAAAAGTAGAATATGCATCATTTGGAGAAGAAATTTCAGACGGAGAAGCTATTTCTGCTAAAGAAATGCGAGCTAAATTCAAAAATTTAAAAAAAGGAGATACCCTAAACATAAAATTCGCTTCAACAATTAATGAGGTATGTAAGAAAAAGGGATGTTGGATGAAGTTAGATTTGGGCGAAGAACAAGAATCAATGGTACGTTTTAAAGATTATGGTTTTTTTATGCCTTTAAATGCAGATAATAAAGAGGTGATAGTAAATGGTAAAGCTTTTGTTACTGAGATTTCTGTAGATGAATTACAACATTATGCTAAAGACGCAGGAAAATCGGAAGAAGAGATAGCAAAAATTACAGAACCAAAATATACTTATGCTTTTGAGGCAGATGGAGTATTAATGAAGAAATAATGAAACAATTAATTATTGTTTTATTGATGTCTTTGGCGCTTTTTTCTTGTAAAGAGAAAAAGGAAGAACAAAAAGAAGAACTTATTATGTATCAATCTTCAGAAATGGCAGCTTTAATGAATGCTATGTATGAAGGAAATATGACAATTAAGAATAAGATTCTAGAAGGAGAATCAATAGGTGAATTTCCTGAAAATTACTTGAATATTCACTCTGCAGTTTTAACTGATCCAGCAGATAGGAATGTAAGTTTTGAAGCTTTTTCAAAACAGTATATTCAAAATTTACAGCAAGTGTATTCGGGATCAAAAGATTCTTTAAAACAAAATTTTAACCAAGCAGTAAACAGTTGTATTGCTTGTCATAAAACAACTTGCACAGGGCCAATACCAAGAATTAAAAAGTTACTGATTAAATAGTTTAGTTATAAAACGAGAAATTATCATAACGTCCGATGGTTCCACAACCATTCATTTACCAGATTGGAATGAGCAATATCATTCTAAGCATGGCGCAATACAAGAGGCATATCATGTATTTATTAGAAATGGACTAAAGTATGTAGATACTAAAAGTGTTTCTATTTTAGAAATAGGTTTTGGTACAGGACTCAATTGTTTTATTACGCTTTTAGAAGCAGATAGAAATATTGATTACGTTGGTGTTGAAGCTTATCCAGTAGCCAAGGAAGAAGTAGATAAACTGAATTATGTTTCAGAGTTAGAGGCAGGTGACAAACAAGACCTTTTTGATAAAATTCACGAAGTTTCTTGGGAAGAAAAGCACAATATTACTCCCAATTTTTCATTGACTAAGCGTAAACAGTTTTTTACTGAAATTACTGATGAAAATCAATTTGATTTGATTTATTTTGATGCCTTTGGAGCAAGAGTACAACCTGACTTGTGGACAGAAGATATTTTTAGAATTATGTTTGCTGCGTTAAAACCAGAAGGGGTTTTAGTAACTTACTCAGCTAAAGGAAGTGTACGACGAGCAATGCAAGCAGTAGGGTTTGATGTAGAGCGCTTACCTGGGCCTCCAGGAAAAAGAGAAATGTTACGAGCTACGAAAGTAGGCGAGTAATATTCAGCGTAGCTAAAAGCTTTGTAGAACTAAAGTTAGGAAGTAATACTTTAAGTAATCGAGGTAAAAATTAGAAAACAAACAGATGGAGTTTAAAAGACGTTTCGGTAATCGAAAAAGAGGAAATCCTAAAAGAGGATTATTCTTAGTAATTTTATTAATTATTGTATTGTATTTGTTTTTCAATGCAGAAAAAATCCTTGGAAGATTTTTATAAATGAAACCATTTCAATTTAAAGAGTTTGCGGTACATCAAGATAAAACGGCAATGAAAGTTGGTACCGATGCAGTATTGTTAGGAGCATGGTGTAATTTAGGAGATTATCCAGATACAATGCTAGATGTTGGTTCTGGTACAGGTGTTATTTCATTAATGTTAGCACAACGAAGTGACGCCATGACGATTGATGCGGTAGAGGTGGATGGAGATGCTTATGAACAAACTGTAGAGAATTTTGAGCAATCAGATTGGGGGGATAGGCTCTTTTGTTACAATGCTTCTTTTGTAGAATTTGCAGAAGAAATGTCTGAGGAAGAAGAAGAGTATGATATAATTGTATCCAACCCACCATTTTATACCGATAACTACGAAACAGAAGATGTTGCGAGAAATAAAGCACGATTTACGAGTTCGTTGTCTTTTGAAGACTTATTAAAAGGAGTGAGTGAAATATTGTCCGAAAATGGAAGATTTTCAACCATTATACCATTCAAAGAAGAAGAAAGCTTTATTGAACTAGCTAAAAAGTATAAATTATACTTAAACAGAGTTTGTCGAGTAAAAGGAACTCCTACTACTGAAGTCAAACGTAGTTTATTAGAGCTATCGTTTACTGAAAGTTCTATACAAGAAGAAGAATTAATTATAGAAACACAAAGGCACCAGTATACTGATGCCTATATTAATCTTACGAAAGATTTTTATTTGAAAATGTAATTTTTAGCGGATAATTTAATGTTAACTAAGCTCTTGTTATGAACAATGTAGTTCTTCTTTATCTGTTTTTATAACAGCAATAGGGTTTTTATTTTCATCAATAGCAACAAAGGTAAACTCACCCTCAATGGCTTTTTCTCTATGTTGAGAGTACATCTGTTCAGTAAAAATTTTAACGGTAACTTTTAAGCTTTTGTTACCTATGTAACTCACTTTTCCTACTAATTCAATAATAGTTCCAGCAGGAATAGGCTTTTTAAAATCAATTTTATCACTACTTACGGTTACAACTTTTTGTCTGCAAAACCGTGTTGCAGTAATAAAAGCAACTTCATCCATTAATTGCATGGCAGTTCCTCCGAACAGTGTATCATAATGATTGGTAGTATTTGGGAATACAGCTTTGAAAATTCGTGTTTCCGATTGTGCTATTTTTTCTTCAGTGGTCATTTTTTATTTCTTTAGTATGATTAGTGCCCGAACATGATAGTATTCAGGCACTTTTTAAACCATTATTGATTTACAGTTTCTAAGGTGTTATTATTGTAGCTTAATGAAGCTTCTTTTGCGGATGAAACCATAGCAAGTAATGCTTTTTCAGTTTCGTCCCAATGTCTAGTTTTAAGACCGCAATCTGGATTTACCCAAAGTTGAGAAGCTGGAATAACTTTTTGAGCTTTGTGTAGTAACTCAACCATTTCTTCTTTTGAAGGAACTCTAGGTGAATGAATGTCATAAACTCCTGGACCAATTTCATTTGGATATTTAAAATCAGCAAAAGCATTTAACAACTCCATTTGAGATCGTGAACATTCAATTGTTATCACATCAGCATCCATATCAGCGATGTTTTGAATAATGTCGTTAAACTCTGAATAACACATGTGCGTGTGTATTTGTGTAGCATCATCTACACCACATGATGAAATTTTAAAAGCTTCAACAGCCCATCTTAAATAATTTTCCCAGCCTGATTTTCGTAAAGGAAGTCCTTCTCTTATAGCTGGTTCATCAATTTGAATAATTCGGATACCTGCTTTTTCAAGATCAGCAACTTCATCGCGAATAGCTAATGCAATTTGTTTACAAGTAACTGAGCGAGGTTGATCATCACGAACAAACGACCATTGTAAAATAGTAACTGGGCCAGTTAACATACCTTTAATCCATTTGTCAGTTAAAGATTGAGCATATTGCGACCAATAAACAGTCATTGGATGAGGTCGGTAAACATCGCCATAAATAATAGGAGGTTTTACACAACGACTACCATAACTTTGAACCCAACCTTTTTTAGTAAAAGTAACTCCAGCAAGCTGTTCTCCAAAATACTCTACCATGTCATTTCGTTCATATTCACCATGAACTAATACATCAAGACCTATTTTTTCTTGCCATTGAATGGTCTTTTGAGTTTCCTTTTTAAGTAAATATCTATATTCTTCACTACTTAAATTTCCCTTTTTATACTGAGCTCTCCAGCTTCTTACTTCTTTGGTTTGAGGGAATGAACCAATGGTTGTGGTAGGGAATAACGGTAAGTTTAATACTTTTTCTTGTGCTTCTTTACGAACCGAAAAGTCATTTTTTCTTTGAGAATCTAATTTAGTAACAGCTTCAACACGCTGTTTTACATCATTGTGATGAATTAATGTAGAAGATTTTCTACTAGCTATAGCTTTTTTGTTTTCTTCAAAAGCAGTTAAAACAGTTTCATCATTCGTACTTTCAGATAACTTTTTTAACAAATTTACCTCTGCGAGTTTTTGTTTAGCGAAAGCAAGCCATTGTTTAATTTGGCTGTCTAAAGATGTCTCTAAATCTAAATCACATGGAGAATGTAATAAGGAACAAGAAGGAGCTATAAAAACTCTGTCAGAACCTAATTTATCAGTAGCTTTTTGAATAAGTTGCAAGGACTTTTCAAAATCATTTTTCCAAATATTTCTACCATCTACAATACCTAATGATAAAGTTTTATCTTCAGAAAGCGTGTTTAATAAATCATCTAATTGTTCTTCACAACGAACTAAATCAATGTGTAAAGCGTCTATAGGAAGTGTATTAGCTAATAAGAGATTATCTTTTAAACCTTCAAAGTAAGTCGTAACTATAAACTTTAGTCTAGGGAACTTTTTTCTAATCTCATTATAGACAAATTGATATGTTTCTGTGGCTTTTTCGTTTAAATCTAATGCTAAAAAAGGTTCGTCAAATTGAATCCATTCAGCGCCTTGTATTTGAAGCTCTTGTAAAATTTCAATATAAACAGGAAGTAGTTTTGAGGCTAAATCTAACTTATCAAAACCTTCCTCTTTTTCTTTACCTAAAAGAAGGTAACTAACTAAACCGATAATTACAGGCTTGGCATTAATGCCTGCTTGTTTAGCTCCAACAAATTCATTAATAATTTTGTTAGAAAATAGCTCGAATTCTTGATTTTTATAAAACTCTGGAACGATGTAATGGTAGTTTGTGTCAAACCATTTAGTCATTTCCATAGCAGTGATATCAAGATCATCTTTTTGATACCCTCTTGCCATGGCAAAATAAAGATCCAGTTCCGAGTTTGAAGTTTTTAAAGCTACTTCATTGTAACGTTTAGGAATTGCACCAACAGTAAGTGTCATATCTAACACCTGATCGTAATAAGAAAAATCATTACAAGGAATAAGGTCTATTCCTGCTTCTTGTTGTGTTTTCCAGTTTTGTTGACAGATGTTTCTTCCTGTTTCAAGAAGTTCCTGTAAACTAGTTTTGCCCGACCAATATTGCTCGCAGGCTTTTTTGAGTTCTCTGTTGCTACCTATACGCGGATAGCCAAGAATGTGCGTTTGCATTTCTTTTTAACTTTTATAATTAAACATTAATTTTAAAAGCTCTTTTAGATGCTTCGCAATGCTAAAAACGATGTGATGTTTGAGGAGGAATAATGACATACTAAAAAAGCACAGCATTTCATAAGCGAAAGTGTGCGTTAAAAATATATCATCGGTATGACTCAAAAGCTTCAAATCGCGAAAGCATTGTCAATATCCGAATAGGCAGGTCTCCTGACTTATAACAGTTTTTATCATCCTTCCCGCTTATGGCAGTGGATATACTAGGATAAAAACCTTTGGTGTGTTACTTACAGTTGCGCGACAGTTCGTGATTTGCACACGATTCCCTATTAATCTACAGCTAAGTAAAACCTTTCCGGTTGATGAAGTATGTAAAGAACTTATCGGGGTAAATGTATGTATTATTTTTTTAGAACTGGTAATAAAAAAAGCATCAGTATACTGATGCTTCTTGAGTTTTAACAAGATTTTAAATTTTGTTATTTTTCCCAGTTTTTAAGTTGATCCAGATATAAGTAGCTTTCAATAAATTTTCTATGTTCAGTATTTGTCATGATTTCGAGTAGTTCTAAAGCTGAAATATAACTTGCTAAATTTCCGTTTGAAGATAAAAATTTACCATCTTTAATAAAAGTTACCAAGCTGTCGTTTTGAACTTTTAAATTAGGGTAATCTTTTTGTAGTTGCTCACCACCACCAATCCATGTTACAATTTTATGACCATCAGCTATACCAGATTTACCAATTAAATTAGCACCAGCACAATTACTAACAGTGTATTGGGTCTCTTGATTTTTTGTTTTTATAAAATCTACAACTTTATTGTTGTGTACTTGTGCGTACATGTCGTAAGCACTTGGTACAAATAAAGCTGCTAGTTTAGGACAATTATCAAAAGTATAGTCAGGAACAAAATGCATTCCTTCTTCAGTAGTAATTGGTTTAGCTGTTTCAGCTATAGTAACTACATTAAAAAGTTGTTTGCCTTTTTTGTCTACTTTACCAAAAACATCAGACGTTGCTATAACTTCTCCTTGTAAAACTCCGTTAAACATTAAAAGTCCAATAGTTGGTAGATCAGGATTAAATGGTTTTAGGTGTTTAGTTAGTGTATCAGTTGGAGATAGAACTTGTTCAACTTTTTCAGCTTTGTTATCTGTTTTCGATTTTTCTGAATTACAACAAATAGTAATAATTGTAAAAATTAGTAGTGTGATAATACTTAAATTTTTCATGCGTATTTTATTTAGTATCTCTTTGAGTAGGTTTAATTATCATTCTAAAATATTGGTCTTTGTATATGTAGTAGCCTAGCCAGTTGTATAGAGTTCTTACTTTGTTTTTAAAGTTTACAAGACCCATGATATGTACAAAAATCCAAATTAGCCAAGCAACAAAACCTTTTAAGGATTGTTTTTGACCAGGGAAGTCAAGTACAGCCTTATTTCGTCCAATGATAGCTAAAGATCCTTTGTCGTTGTACTGGAAAGTTTTCCAGTTATCATCTTTCCTTTTAAGGTTTTTAGCTAAGTTCTTTGCCTGCTGTAATGCCGGTTGCGCTAATTGTGGGTGTCCGTTAGGATAGTTTTTATCACCTAAGATTAAGGCGCAGTCACCTAAAGCATAGATGTTATCATATGAGTGTACAAGGTTAAACTGATTTGTTTTTAGTCTTCTACCAGGACCAAAGCTTTCTTTTGAAAAGCCATCAAATGTTTTTGCAGATACACCAGCTGCCCATATAAGGTTTTTAGTATGTATTTCTTCTCCGTTTGATAAATACACGGTTTCGCCATCAAAGTCATTAACCATTGTATTCATTGTTAGCTTAACACCTAGTTCACTTAATTTTTTAGAAGTGTATTCTTGTGCTTTTTTAGACATTGGAGCTAAAACAGAATTTTGGCCATCAATAAGATGTATTTCTCCAAAGTCATTTTTGTCTAGTTCGGGGTAATCTTTTATGATGATAGAAGTTTTTATTTCAGACAAAATTCCTGAAAGTTCAACTCCAGTAGGTCCAGCTCCTGCAATTACAAAAGTTAAACACTTTTTTCTTTCCTCTGGATTGTGGATTCTAGTAGCACGATCAAATCGAGTTAAAATTACATTTCTAAGAGATAAGGCATCACTAATAGTTTTCATAGGTAAACTATACTTTTGAATGCTTTTATTTCCAAAAAAATTAGTCTCTGTACCGGTAGCCATTACTAAGATATCATACTCTATATCTCCATTACTTACCACAATTTTGTTTTCTTCTGGGACAACTTTTTCAAGGGTGCCAAGTCGAAAACGGGCGTTTTTAAATTTTCTTAAAATTTTTCTGAATGGATAGCTAATTGCAGATGGCTCCATAAAACCTGTGGATACTTGGTAGATTAAAGGAGGAAAGAAATTGTAGTTGTTACTATCTACTAGAATAATCTGATAATTTTCTGAATTTCCTAATCCTTTTATAAGTTCTAATCCAGCAAAACCGCCGCCAACAACGACGATTTTTTTCATATTTTTCATAATGCTATTATGCCCTTAAATTAATATAAGTACAAAGGTAGTTAAGAAGATTTCAGTAAAAAATAAACTAGCTTAAGAAATGTTATTTTCTTTTAATTTCACTTAAGTATTCAGGGGTTAACCCTAAAAAGCTGGCTAATGAATATTGAGGAACTCGTTGTACAAACTCTGGGAAGTCTTCTCTAAATCTAAAAAACATTTCTTCCTTAGAGTAGCTATTTACGTATTTTAAGCGCATTAAAGCAGCTCCGTAAGCTGTTTCATAGATGCTTCTAAAATATTTTTCTAGTAATGGGAATTTGCTTAATAATTCATTGTATTTCGAAAAGGAGATTGATAAAACTATAGAGTTTTCAACTGCCTCTACAGTAAAGTTAGAGCGTTTTTGATTTTGAAAAGCTAAAAAATCAGTTAGCCACCAATTTTCCAAAGCAAACTGTGTAGTTTTTTTGTGGCCTAAATCATCAATAAAATATAATTGTAAACAACCTTTAGCAACAAAAAATAGTTTATCACAACGGTTACTTGTTGGTAATAAAGTTTCTTTTTTCTTGTAGGACTGACAGTCAAAAAAAGAAAGTATTTGAGTTAGTTCTTTTTCTGAAAGATCTATGTAACTTTTAATATGATTTTTTAAAATGCCTTCAGCCATATCCTAGTGTAGTATTTAAAGGTAAAAATACTAACTTTATAAAGACTCTATTTAGTTTTAAAAGAAAAGGCACCAAATACATTGATGCCTTTTGTGTTAGTTTAGAAAGGTTTTACCCTTTTATACTTTCAGGGTTGTATCCTAAGTAAGGCACTTTTTTTTCAACAAAATTAATTCCGTAATCTTCCAACTCTTTTAAAATTGGTTCGTACACTTCTTTGTTGATTGGTAATTGTACACCAGGAGTTGTAATATCACCATTTAAAATACGCACGGTAGCCATGGCTACAGGTAAACCAACCGTTTTTGCCATTGCAGTATAGGTTTGATCATCACCTTTAATAACCATACTACTTTCTATTTGGAACTTGTCTTCTTTGTATTGGTATCCAAAAATATGGTGCATTACAATCATGTCTTTATCTTCGGCTTCAAGAGTCCAAGAATCCATCAATATTTTTTGTAAAATTTCAGCAGGAGTTGCATTTTTCAATCCTACTTTTTTATTTGGATTGAAGATGTCTAACTCTAAAAATTTATCCCACATTAAATCATCTTGATCAATTTTCGCATACGAACGGAATTTCAACTCTACAGAATCAGAAGGAGAATAAGCTAAGAAAAGATTTGTGAAATCGCGATAGCTCATATTCTCAGAGTCTTCAATAGTATACGTGTCATCAGTCATTCCTAATTGAACAAATACATTCCAAGCACGAGAAAAACCAACTTTACGAATAGTTCCACGATACATGGTTTTAATATCTTCTAGACCATAAATGCTTCTATACTTTAAAGAGTCTCGGTTAGCATAGGCTTCAAACTTGCCACTACCATTAATAGTTAAAAATTCAGTCCTTCTAAATAGTTTTTGATATGGGATATACTTATAGGTTCCTTCTTGAATAAACATTGAAGCTCCACCTTGACCTGCTAATACAACGTTTCTAGGATTCCAAGTAAATTTATAGTTCCATAAATTAGTATCACTTTCAGGAGCAACTAATCCACCACAAAAAGATTCAAATAATAACATCTTTCCGCCTTGTTCTTTAATACGGTCTATAACTTGCATAGCGCTCATATGGTCGATTCCTGGGTCAAGGCCAATTTCATTCATAAACACTAATCCTTTAGCTTTAGCCTCTTCATCTAGAGCTTTCATTTCATCAGAAATATATGAGGCTGTAACCATGTGTTTACCATAAGTAATACAATCTTTAGCTACTTCAATATGAAAACGAGCGGGTAACATTGAAATAACAATGTCAGCTTTTTGAATTGCATTTGAGCGTTCTTCTGCATTAAAAACATCTAATTGAATTGCTGTAGCGTTTGAATGATTGTTAACCTTAGATTGAGCACTTTCTAATGAAACATCACCAATAGTTATATGTAGGTTCTCTTCAGAAGATTTATCCAATAAATATTTTATAAGTGAAGAGCTTGACCTACCAGCACCAATTATCAATATATTTCTCATTATAATGTATTTTTGTTATCAATAAATTTTGAGGCGACAATATCGCTAAAAAAGTTTAAATTTAAACAAAAACTATAAAAATGTATAAAAATTTAACAACAGCAGGGGTTTTAGGAGTCGTTGCTGTTATTTTAGGAGCTTTTGGAGCCCACGCTTTAAAAACGAAATTAACACCAGAAGCTTTAGAGAGTTTTGAAACCGCTGTACGCTATCAGTTTTTTCATGTGCTATTATTACTTTTTGTAAATATGTTTGCTGAGTTTACAAACAAAGAAAAGAACAGAATTAGTTATTTCTTAATAGCAGGGATTTTATTGTTTTCAGGATCGATATATTTAATTTACTTGGCTAATGTTCCTGCAAAAGCAATTTGGTTTATAACACCTTTAGGAGGAATACTATTAATTGTGGGTTGGAGCCTATTAACATATAGCTTTTTAAAAAAAGTTATTAAAAGTTAAAGTTGATAAAATCTTTGTATCATTCATCTTTTTAATCAAAAAGAACTATTTTTGTCCAAAATTAAACACAACTAAAATCTTTTAAGATGACAAATCTTGATACGAAAACGATATCGTTAGATAACTTAGGCATAAAAGACGCTACGGTTCGTTATCAATTAACTTCAGACGAGTTACACGACATCACTATTGAAAAAGAACAAGGAGTAGAAACTAGTTTTGGAGCATTGGCTGTTAAAACAGGTGAGTTTACAGGTCGTTCTCCAATGGATCGTTTTATCGTTAAAGACGATATAACTAAAGACCAAGTTTGGTGGGGAGATATAAACATCCCTTTCGATTCAGAAAAATTTGACAAGCTATACGATAAAGTAACAAACTATTTATCAAATAAAGAGGTATTTGTACGTGATAGTTATGCATGTGCAGATGAAGATTACAAACTAAATATTCGTGTTGTAAACGAATATCCTTGGAGTAACATGTTTGCACACAACATGTTTTTACGTCCTACAGCAGAGGAGTTAAAAAACTTTTCTCCAGAATGGACAGTAGTAAACGCTCCAGGTTTTATGGCTGATCCAGAAGTAGATGGGACACGCCAACACAACTTTGCTATCTTAAACTTTACTAGAAAAGTAGCATTAATTGGAGGTACAGGGTATACAGGAGAAATTAAAAAAGGAATTTTCTCTGCGTTAAACTTTATTTTACCAGTATTTAAAAACACGTTACCAATGCACTGTTCTGCAAATGTTGGTAAAGATGGTGATACTGCTATCTTCTTCGGGTTATCAGGTACAGGTAAAACTACTTTATCTACGGATCCAAATCGTAGTTTAATTGGTGATGATGAGCATGGTTGGACTGCTGAAAATACAATCTTTAACTTTGAAGGTGGTTGTTATGCAAAAGTAATCGACTTATCTCAAGAGAAAGAACCAGAAATTTACGGAGCAATTAAAAGAGGAGCAATCCTTGAAAATATTGTGATGGATGATAAAGGAAATGTGGATTTTGCTGATACATCAATTACACAAAATACACGTGTAAGTTATCCAATTTATCACATTGAAAATATTCAAACACCATCTAAAGGTTCAAATCCAAAGAACATCTTCTTCTTAACAGCAGATGCTTTTGGAGTATTGCCTCCGATATCTAAATTAACACCAGGTCAAGCAGCATATCACTTTATTTCTGGATACACAGCAAAAGTAGCAGGTACTGAGGCTGGAATTAACGAGCCATTACCAAGTTTTTCAGCTTGTTTTGGAGCTCCATTTATGCCATTACACCCAACACGTTACGCTGAAATGTTAAGCAAGAAAATGCAAGAAGCAGGAGTAAACGTTTGGTTAATTAATACTGGATGGACAGGTGGTGCTTACGGTACTGGTAGCAGAATGAAATTAAAGTACACTCGTGCTATGATTACAGAAGCTTTACAAGGTAATTTAGAAAATGTTGAGTTTGTACAACACCCAATTTTTGGATTATCAATGCCAACTACTTGTGAAAATGTTCCTGATGAAGTGTTAAACCCAAAGCAAACATGGGCAGATAAAGATGCTTATGATGCAAAAGCTATGGAATTAGCAAATTCATTCAGAAAGAACTTTGCTCAGTTTGAAGAAATGGCAAGTGAGGAAATTATTAAAGGTGGACCAATAGCGTAACCTTTAAAACATAAATACTAAGAAAGCATCCACTATGGATGCTTTTTTTATGAAAAATACTCAGTATTTTAGCAATAAATAAATTTTAGCATGATTGTACAGGGAAATATAGTCGATATACAAAATAAACGAATCTTTAAAGGAGAGGTTGAGGTTAAAGAAGGAAAGATTATACAAATTAGAGAAGTAGAAAACACTTCGGATAACTATATTTTACCTGGATTTATAGATGCACATATTCATATTGAAAGCTCGATGTTAGTACCATCAGAGTTTGCAAAAATAGCGGTAACTCACGGTACCGTAGCTACGGTATCTGATCCACATGAAATAGCCAATGTGCTAGGAGTGAAAGGAGTTGACTTTATGGTTGAAAACGGAAAGAAAGTTCCGTTAAAATTCAATTTTGGAGCACCATCTTGTGTGCCAGCGACTTCTTTTGAAAGTGCAGGAGCTGTGATTGATTCAGAAGATATCAAAAAAATGATGCAGAACCCTGATATCAAATATTTAGCTGAGATGATGAATTATCCTGGAGTAATTTATCAAGATGAAGAAGTTTTGAAAAAAATAGCTTGGGCAAAACATTATAACAAACCAGTAGATGGACATGCACCAGGATTAAGAGGAGAGGATCTAGATAAATACATAGCAGCAGGAATTTATACCGATCATGAATGTTTTACCTATGAAGAAGGTTTAGAAAAGCTTCAAAAAGGAATGAAAGTCATCATTAGAGAAGGAAGCGCAGCGAAAAACTTTGAAGCGCTGATTGATTTACTTCCTAAATATTATGAGAACATGATGTTTTGTTCTGATGATAAGCACCCAGATGATTTGTTATTAGGACATATCAACCAATTATGTGAGCGTGCAGTAGCGAAAGGAATAGATGTTTTTAAAGTATTACATGCTGCTTGTATCAATCCGGTAAAACATTATAATTTGGATGTAGGAACTTTAAACGAAGGAGATGATGCTGATTTTATAGTAGTAAAAGACTTACAAAAGTTTAAGGTGTTACAAACCTATATCAATGGGGAATTAGTAGCCGAAAAAGGAGAATCATTCGTACAACATGTAGACTTTGAAGTACTAAATAATTTTGATACTGATAAAAAAAATATTGCTGATTTTGAGTTTCATTCAGCATCTGAAAAAATTCGAGTGATTGAAGCCTTAGATGGAGAATTAGTGACGAATGAAATAGAGGCGGATTCTTTAATAAAAGATGGAAATTTAGTTTCAGATGTAGAGAATGATGTGTTAAAAATGACCGTAGTAAATCGTTATCAAAATACGGAACCTTCAATAGCTTTTATTAAAAATTTCGGATTAAAAGAAGGGGCGATAGCGAGTTCTGTTGGTCATGATTCACATAATATTATTGCAGTAGGAGTATCTGATGAATTGCTTTGCAAAGCAGTTAATTTATTAATAGAAAACAAAGGAGGTGTTTGTGCGGTAACTTCTTCTGAAGAAAAAGTAGTTCCTCTTCCTGTAGCTGGAATTATGTCGGATAAGTCAGCAGTAGAAATAGGAAAAGCCTATGCAGAGTTAGATGCTATGGCAAAAAAGCAAGGAAGTAAATTACGAGCTCCATACATGACCCTATCTTTTATGGCATTGTTGGTAATTCCATCTTTAAAGCTATCAGACAAAGGACTGTTTGATGGAAACACATTTAAATTTACCTCTTTAGAGGTTAAATAACCTGAAGTTTGAAGACAGAAAAAATTATATTAGGGATTGACCCAGGAACTTCCATTATGGGGTTCGGAATTATAAAGGTAGTAGGGAAAAAAATGGAGTTTGTCCAGATGAATGAACTACTCTTAAAAAAGTATGACGATCATTATTTAAAACTCAAAATTATTTTTGAACGTACTATTGAATTGATTGATACTTATCATCCAGATGAAATAGCTTTAGAAGCTCCTTTTTTTGGTAAAAATGTACAATCAATGTTAAAATTAGGACGTGCGCAAGGAGTAGCGATGGCAGCAGGATTGTCACGTCAAATTCCTGTAACGGAATACGCACCTAAGAAAATTAAAATGGCAATTACAGGAAAAGGGACATCGAGTAAAGAACAAGTAGCCCTAATGTTAAAGTCGTTATTGAACTTAAAAGAACTCCCTAAAAACTTAGATGCAACAGATGGATTAGCTGCAGCGGTGTGTCATTTCTATAATTCAGGAACTAAAGTAGGAGGTAAGAACTATACAGGTTGGGCAGCGTTTGTAAAGCAGAACCCAGGAAAAGTGAAATAATTTGGCAGGAATTTATCTACATATCCCATTTTGTAAGCAAGCTTGTTACTATTGCGATTTTCACTTTTCTACCTCTTTAAAAAAGAAAGAAGAGCTGGTATCTTGCTTAGTAAAAGAATTGGAGTTAAGAAAAGAAGAACTTCTAAATGAAACCATAGAAACTATCTATTTTGGAGGAGGAACACCGAGCCTGTTGTCGATTGACGAGTTACAATTGTTGATTGATATAATTTATCAAAATTATACCGTTTCAGAAAATCCGGAAATCACCTTAGAAGCTAATCCAGATGATTTATCAAAAGAAAAAATAATTGAATTATCTAAAACTTCAATTAACCGATTAAGTATTGGAATTCAATCTTTTTTTGAAGAAGACTTACAACTCATGAATCGTGCTCATAATGCACAAGAAGCAAAAAACTGTTTGTCTTTAGCGACACGCTACTTTGATAATATTACCATTGATTTGATTTACGGAGTCCCGAATATGAGTAATGAACGTTGGAGAGAAAACTTACAAATAGCTTTTGATTTTGGAATTAATCATATTTCATCATATGCATTAACAGTAGAGCCTAAAACAGCCTTAGACTCCTTTATCAAACAAGGGAAATATCCAGATGTTGATGAAGCTGTAGCAAAAGAACATTTTGATATTTTGATAGCGGAAACTGCTAAAAATGGATTTGTACATTATGAAATTTCAAACTTTGGAAAACCCAATTATTTTTCAAAACACAATACTAGTTATTGGTTAGGTAAAAAATATATAGGAATTGGTCCGTCAGCACATTCGTTTAATAAAACACACCGTAGTTGGAATGTAGCTAACAATGTAAAATATATCAAAGCAATTCAAGAAGGAAAACTCCCTTTAGAGCAGGAGGAACTTACTATAAAAGATCAGTTTAATGAATATTTAATGACAGGATTAAGAACCATTTGGGGAGTGTCGTTAGAAAAAATCACGCAAGAATTTGGAGAAGAATTCAGAAAGAATCTCCTTAAAAATGCCGAGAAATTTATTAATCAAGGTCTATTGGTTATAGAGAATGAGTTGAACCAACCTGATTCTGACAACAATGTTAAGAAGGTTTTGAAAACAACTTCAAAAGGAAAGTTCTTAGCAGATGGGTTGGCTAGTGAGTTATTCATAATTTAGGTATATTTGAGTATGATAGCAACAATTGAATACAACTCAAGAAAACACAAAATAGACTTATCAAAACCGTTAGATATATCCATAGCTATTGACACTTCAAAGGAAAATGTAAATGCTTGGTATTTAGATGATCCAAAAATTTTCCCCGTTTCCGATGGAGATTGGGTAGGAAGTGTACAAAAAGGCGCTGATGTAAATTTTAATAATATACAGTTTAATCCGCATTCACATATTACACATACCGAATGTGTTGGCCATATAACAGAAGAAGTTTATTCAGTAAATAAAGAACTATCAAAATTTTTCTTTTTAGCAGAAGTAGTGACTATCGCTCCAGAACAATTAAAAAATAAGGATTTTGTAATTTCAAAAAAACAATTACAGAATGTTATAGGAAATAAAAAGCGTGATGCAATAGTCATCAGAACCTTACCAAACTTATCAGACAAAAAGTCGATGCGTTATTCAAATACAAATCCAACTTATTTGTTAGAAGAAGCAGCGATTTATCTTAGAGAAAAAGGAATTGAGCACTTATTAATAGATTTACCATCGGTAGACAAAGAAAAAGACGAAGGAAAATTGTTAGCACATAATGCTTTTTGGAATACACAAGGAGAAATTAGAATGCAGTCAACTATAACAGAATTTATATATGTGTCCAATAAAATAAAGGATGGAACTTACTTTTTAAACTTGATGGTAGCGCCGTTTGAAAACGATGCTACACCTAGTAAACCTATTCTTTACGAACTACTTTAGTTATTATGATAAAAAACTATTACAGAATTTTAGGTAAGCATACTTATCTAAAATTCTGTAATGTTTTGTTGATATAACTCAGTAAATGTTTCTTTTTAGGGATCTCTATTCGTTCGGCGAGATTTACTTTATGTTTCATTTACATCATCAAAGATAAAGTAGATGTTGAAAGAAAAACAAAAATTAAGATTAAATGAAAGTTACTGTAGATGAACGGTTAAAATAAAGCTTTTAAGAGTATCGATAATTGTAAGAAAAATAAAATATAGAGTCTTTTGTAAAACCTATTTGTTTTTTTTATAGATTTACGACCATAAAATTACAACAATGACAATTTTTAATACATATAAGCAATGTAAATCGACTGTGGTAAGACACAGAAACGATCGGGCGATGTATGTATTATAGCTATGTTTATATAAAATATAATGATTACAAAAAGTCCGACTGAAAAGTCGGACTTTTTACTTTTATAACTAAAAACAACCACTAAACTTTAATTATATGAAAAAACTCTACTTTAACTATTTAAACACCTTTAAAGGGCTCTCAAACGAAGTTTGGTGGCTTTCATTAATAACTCTGATAAACAGAGCAGGAACTATGGTAATTCCTTTTTTATCATTGTACCTAACAAAAAGCTTAAACTTTACTTTAAAAGATGTGGGCTGGATTATGACCTGTTTCGGGTTAGGGTCTGTATTGGGGTCTTGGTTAGGAGGTAAGCTAACGGATAAAATAGGTTTTTATAAGGTGATGAAAACTAGCCTGTTTTTGACAGGAGTTCTTTTTATAGCGTTACAATTCGTAAATACTTTTGCAGGTTTTTGTTTAGGTATTTTCTTAGTAATGTTAGTAGCAGATACATTTAGACCAGCTATGTTTGTTGCATTAAGTACTTACAGTAAACCAGAAAATAAAACACGTTCAGTAACTCTAATTCGTTTAGCAATTAACTTAGGTTTCTCAGCAGGTCCTGCCGTTGGAGGATTAATTATAACCTCGTTAGATTATAGTGGATTGTTTTGGGTAGATGGAGTTACCTGTATTTTAGCAACAGTTTTACTGGTAAATGTATTAAACCCTAAGAAAGCAAAAGCGTTAGATGAAACAAAAGTAGAGAATCCACAATCAGTATTTTCAGATAAGGCTTTTTGGGTGTTTTTTGTAGGAATGTTTGTTTTCGGATTTATTTTCCTGCAATACTTTTCTACAATGCCTTTATATTATAAAGACGTTCATCATTTAACAGAGTTAGAAATAGGTTTGTTAATGGGGCTTAACGGGTTCTTTATATTCTTATTAGAAATGCCACTTATTAAATGGTTAGAGGAAAGTAAGTATACCAAAGAGTTTTTAATGTTTTTTGGACTGTTACTAACAGGACTAAGTTTTGTAGTAATAAACTTAACAGGTTGGGTAGGAATTTTAATTGTAGGAATGTTACTGATGACTATAGGAGAAATGATTGCATTTCCTTTTTCAAATGCCTTTGTGATGGAGCGTGCAAAAAAGGGAAATCAAGGAGAATACATGGCATATTATAGCATTGCGTTCTCAATGTCACATATTTTTGGGCATAATTCAGGTATGCAATTAATAGATAATATTGGTTTTGATAATACTTGGAATTTTATGATTGTGTTATCAACCATTGGAGTATTATTCTTGTTAATGTTAGTAAGAATTGTAAAAAGAGAAAAAGTAATCGCATGAACTTAAATCAAGTAACGATACCTTCTATTGATGTGAATATATCTGTAGAGTTCTATAAAAAACTAGGCTTGCATCTTATCGTAGATGCAAGCCCTAGATATGTTCGTTTTGAAGTACCAGATGGAGAAGCAACGTTTTCAATTCATCAAGTAGAAAAACTGTCTAAAGAAGAGGGAGTTACTCTCTATTTTGAAGATGATAATTTAGATGAGTTAGTAGAAGAATTACAACAAAAAGGAATTCAGTTCACTCAGTTACCAATAGACCAACGATGGTTATGGAGAGAAGCTCATTTGTTAGATCCTGATGGAAATAAATTAATTCTGTATAAAGCAGGCGAACACAGAAAAAATCCGCCTTGGCGAATCAAATAAGAAATAGAAGTTTTTATCTTTGAATATTTAATAAGAAAGTAGAAAGCATGAATATACAAGACGCACAAAAACAAGTAGATGATTGGATTAAAAATCACGGAGTACGTTACTTTAATGAGTTAACAAATATGGCGCAACTAACAGAAGAAGTTGGAGAGGTCGCTAGAATTATTGCGCGTCGTTATGGAGAGCAAAGCGAAAAAGAAAGTGATAAAAACAAAGATTTAGGAGAAGAGTTAGCAGATGTGATGTTTGTGGTATTGTGTTTAGCAAATCAAACAGGAGTAAACTTACAAGAGGCATTTGATAAGAAGCTAGATATAAAAACTAAGAGAGATCACGATCGTCATCATAATAACAAAAAACTACAGTAAATGAGTCTCATAAAGAATATACAAAAAGGAAGTTTTTGGATTAATGTTTTAAAAGTAGGAACCCCATTTTTGATAATAGTAGCTGTCTTTTCTTTATTATTCAAAACAGGAGGGGCTATTTTTTCAGGAGACTTTGAAACTGTATACAATGTACATTTCGCAAATAAACAGTGGATTCGCTTTTGGTTAAGTAAAGTTGTAATCGCACTTATTTACAGTATATACATTGTAAATAAAAAAACGAAGTAGTTTTTTATGGATTTAAGATTAAAAACCGAAGAGTTTAATTCGGATACTCATATAACGATTTCAGGGTCAAAAAGTGAATCAAATAGATTACTGATTTTACAGCAATTATATCCCGATTTACATATAGAAAATTTATCAGACTCTGATGATACACACCATTTACAAGGAGCGTTAACTTCTGATGATACAGTTGCAGACATTGGACATGCAGGAACTGCGATGCGTTTTTTAACTGCTTTTTTCGCAACTCAAGAAGGTGTTACAAAAATATTGCAAGGTTCAGATCGTATGCACAACAGACCAATACAAATTTTAGTTGATGCTTTACGCAATTTAGGAGCAGATATAGAGTACGTTGAAAAAGAAGGATACCCGCCACTCAAAATATCAGGGAAAAAACTAACAAAGGATAAAGTTTCAATTAATGGAAATGTAAGTAGTCAATATATTTCAGCATTAATGCTAATTGCTCCAAGCTTGGAAAAAGGATTGGAAATTGAATTGATAGGAGAAATTACTTCGGTTCCTTATATCAACATGACTTTACAGTTACTACATCAATTAGAGGTTGAAGCTAAATTTGAAGGGCAACTTATAAAAATCAAACCAAAACCAACTGTAAAAAAGCAAACAGTAGTTGTAGAGTCTGATTGGAGTTCAGCGTCTTATTTTTATTCGATTATAGCATTGAGCGAAGTAGGTTCTTCTGTGAAATTATCAGCTTATAAAAAAGATAGTTTACAAGGAGATAGTTGTTTGTCAGAAATATATAAACATTTTGGAGTAACTACTGTTTTTGAAGAAAATTCAATTCTTTTAACAAAAGAGAAAAAGTATAACTCAGAAGTATTAGAGCAAGATTTAAAAAATGCACCAGATATAGCGCAAACTATTGCAGTTACTTGCTTCGGGTTAGGAGTTGCTTGTGATTTGTCAGGTTTGCACACATTAAAAATTAAAGAAACCGATCGCTTAGAAGCATTACGTGAGGAGTTAATAAAATTAGGAGCTGATATTTCTGTAACGAATGAAAGTTTACATATAAAATCATCTTCAGAAATTAAAGAAAACATTCAAATAGCTACCTATAACGATCACCGAATGGCGATGGCATTTGCACCACTAGCATTAAAAGTTCCTATTGAAATTTTAGAAGCTGAAGTAGTAACTAAATCGTATAGAAATTTTTGGAAAGATATGTTTTGTGTAGGAATTCAGAATGTTACCATAAAATAATACGGCAATCGCTTGACAACCCCTATGTTGAAATTGTATATTTGCCACCGTTAAGAAAATTTTACAAATGAAATTATCAAATTTTAATTTTGAATTGCCAAAAGAATTATTGGCAGAATATCCTTCAGAGCACAGAGATGAAGCACGATTAATGGTATTGCACCGTGACACACAAAAAATCGAGCATAAACTATTTAAAGATTTAATCGATTATTTTGATGAAGGAGATGTAATGATGTTAAACAATACGAAAGTATTTCCTGCCCGTATGTACGGAAATAAGGAAAAAACTGGAGCTCGTATTGAAGTATTTTTATTACGTGAGTTAAATGCTGAAAATCGTTTGTGGGATGTATTAGTAGACCCAGCAAGAAAAATAAGAATAGGTAATAAGTTATTCTTTGGAGACGATGAGAGTTTAGTAGCTGAGGTTATTGATAATACTACTTCACGTGGTAGAACATTACGTTTCTTATTTGATGGTCCTTATGAGGAATTCAGAAAGAAATTAATTGAGTTAGGAGAAACTCCTTTACCAAAATACATTAAACGTGAGGTAGAACCAGAAGATGAAGACCGTTACCAAACTATCTTTGCAAAGCACGAAGGAGCAGTAGCAGCACCAACTGCAGGTTTACACTTCTCTAAACACTTAATGAAACGTTTAGAAATTAAAGGAGTAGATTTTGCTGAAACAACGTTGCATGTAGGTTTAGGTACCTTTAACCCAGTTGAGGTTGAAGACTTATCAAAGCATAAGATGGATTCTGAGCAAATTGTTATTCCACAAGCTAGTGCAGATATGGTGAATAATGCTATTGCTAATAAGAAAAGAGTATGTGCAGTAGGTACTACAGTGATGAGAACGATTGAATCATCAGTGTCTTCAAGCAACCAATTAAACGCTTTTGAAGGGTGGACTAACAAGTTTATTTTTCCTCCATATGATTTTAGTATAGCTAATTGTATGGTGACAAACTTCCACACACCAAAATCAACATTGTTAATGATGGTATCTGCATTTGCAGGGCATGATTTTGTTATGGAAGCATACCAAGAAGCAATAAAAGAAAAATATAAATTTTACTCGTACGGAGATGCGATGTTAATTTTATAAAATAGTTTTTTAAACCATTAACAAAACCTCACAAGTTACTTGTGAGGTTTTGTGTATTTTTGTACTAGATGACACTAAAGAAGAAAGACATACGCGCATTAACCAAAGAACAGCTTCGTGATTTTTTTGTTGAAAACGGAGATAAAGCTTTTCGTGGTAACCAAGTATATGAATGGTTATGGCATAAAGCAGCACATTCGTTTGATGATATGACAAGTTTATCTAAAGCAACAAGAAAAATGCTTGATGAGAACTTTGTAATCAATCATATTGAAGTTGATACAATGCAGCGTAGTAATGATGGTACTATAAAAAATGCAATTAAACTCCATGACGGATTAATTGTAGAGTCAGTTTTAATTCCTACTGAAAAACGTACTACTGCTTGTGTATCTAGTCAAGTAGGTTGTAGTTTGGACTGTAAGTTTTGTGCAACAGCTCGTTTAAAACGTATGCGTAATTTGAATGCAGATGAAATTTACGATCAAGTTGTAGCAATTGATAAACAGAGCAGATTATACCATAACCATAAATTATCAAATATTGTTTTTATGGGAATGGGAGAACCTTTAATGAATTACAACAATGTAATTAAAGCTATTGATAAAATAACTTCAGAAGAAGGCTTAGGAATGGCAGCTCGTAGGATTACAGTATCAACTTCTGGTGTACCTAAAATGATTAAAAAGATGGCAGATGATGAGGTGCGTTTTAATTTAGCTGTTTCTTTACATTCTGCTATTGATGAAGTTAGAACATCTATAATGCCATTTAACTCTACTTTTCCGTTAAAAGACTTAAAAGAATCATTAGAATATTGGTATGAAAAAACAAAACGAAAAATAACGTATGAGTACGTTGTTTGGAATGGGATTAATGACAAAAAAGAAGATATTGATGCATTGGTTCGATTTTGTAGTTATGTTCCTTGTAAAGTCAATTTAATTGAATATAACCCAATAGATGATGGAGAGTTTCAGCAGGCTTCTGATAGAGCTTTAAATAATTATATTTCTAATTTAGAAATGAATGATATTGTAGTAAATGTACGTCGTTCTAGAGGAAAAGATATTGATGCAGCTTGTGGGCAATTAGCAAATAAATCTTAGGCTTACATAAACAAAAAAATGATAAGAAAAGAGAGTAGCATTAAACTTAAGTTAAAGATAGCTTTGTAAAGTTTTAGTTTTTTTGAGAAAGCCAATACAATTATATCTAATATTCCCAATAAAAATATAGAAGGAACACCTAAAAAAGTATATGGTAAAATAATTGGGTTACCTAAACAAGAACGCTGATTACTGTCAGAAATACAAATACCAAATGATATAAAAGAGATACAGATTATAAGAAAAATAAGTCCTCTTGTCTTTAAATGTTTCATATTTTTTTTTAAATCAAAAGTAAACATTATTTATTCTTATTTTTGTTCACTAATATGAAGCCAGTAGAGCAAATAAAACTTCCGATTGCTAAAGAAATGGAACTCTTTGAAACTAAGTTCAAAGACTCGATGTTGTCTAAAGTTCCATTATTAAATAGAATAACTTATTATATAGTTCGTAGAAAAGGAAAACAAATGCGACCTATGTTTGTGTTTTTAGTTGCAAAAATGGTTTCTAACGGCGGTTTTGATGAGCGTACATATAGAGGAGCATCAGTGGTAGAATTAATTCATACCGCAACATTAGTACACGATGATGTAGTCGATGATAGTAACCGTCGTAGAGGTTTTTTCTCAATCAATGCGCTTTGGAAAAATAAAATAGCTGTTTTAGTAGGTGATTATTTACTGTCCAAAGGACTATTGTTGTCTATAGATAATGAAGATTTTGACTTACTGAAATTGATTTCGATTGCGGTACGCGAAATGAGTGAAGGAGAGCTATTACAAATAGAAAAAGCCCGTAAACTTGATATTACAGAAGAGGTTTATTTTGAAATCATTCGTCAAAAGACAGCAACATTAATTGCAGCATGTTGTGGTATTGGTGCGGCATCAGTTGGTGCGAATAATGAAACAGTGCAGCAAATGCGAAAGTTTGGAGAGTATATTGGTATTGCTTTTCAAATTAAAGATGATTTATTCGATTACACAGAAGATAAAATAGGTAAGCCAACAGGAATTGATATTAAAGAACAAAAGATGACACTTCCGTTAATTTATACATTGAATACTTGTTCTCCTAAAGAAAAATCGTGGTTAATCAATTCTGTTAAAAAGCATAATAAAAACAAAAAACGAGTAAAAGAAGTTATCGCTTTTGTAAAAGAAAATGGTGGTTTAGAATATACAACAGCCAAAATGCATGATTATAAAAACAAAGCGTTAGCTATTCTTAATAATTACCCTGATTCAGAATATAAAAGCTCTTTACTTCAAATGATAGATTATGTTGTGGAAAGGAAAATATAACTTTACTTGTATGAGGTAAGCTAACTTTTATTTAGTGTTTTCTACGTATGCTTCATATTTTATTTTCTCATCTTTAGATATATCTTTTAGATGATTTATAATATCACTAGTTAATAGATGTAACTTAAATGTGTAGTTACGATTTTTTATGTTTTTATTTACTGTATAGGTTAAAATGAATAAAACCATACTGGTAGAGAAGAAAATGTATGAAAATACATTATGATTTAATAAAAGAATTGTTTTACTGTCTTGAGTGAGCGAAGATTTAGTTGATTTTTCTATAATGGTAACTATAAATTCAGGAAAGAAGAAAATTAAAGAAAAGCTAACCGTTAAAATTGATAGTAAAAGCAAGATAATCCTAAAAGAGTTTAAAGAAAAATCTTTGATACTTCTAAAAATAGATTTTTCTTCTATTTTTTTAAAGGTATTTTCAAACTCACGTATTTTTTGATCTGTAGTTTGAATTTTATATAGTTTGTAATTACGAATTTCCTCTTTAATCTTATTGTTGTTCATAGCCTCACATTATTTTTTATCAATTATACAAAAAACTGATAATTTTATGGTTGTTTTTTAATGAGTAATTTTTTGTTTCTCATGCAAAAACAAAAACCTCGAGAACTTCTCGAGGTTTTTAAATATTTAGGTGTCGAGCTTCTCGACTACATCATTCCTGGCATTCCACCACCCATTGGAGGCATTCCTCCCCCAGCAGGAGTATCTTCTTTAATATCTACTAAAGCACACTCAGTAGTTAAGATCATTCCTGCTACTGAAGCAGCATTTTCTAAAGCCACACGAGTTACTTTTTTCGGATCGATGATACCAGCTTCTAACATGTCTACATATTGTTCAGACTTAGCGTCATATCCAAAGTTTTGGTTTTCTTCTAAAACTTTATTAATTACAACAGAACCTTCACCACCAGCGTTTTCAACAATAGTACGTAAAGGAGATTCGATAGCTCTATTTACAATTTGAATACCTGTAGTTTCATCTAAATTCTCTGTAGTAATTGTTTCTAATACTTTTTTAGCACGCACTAAGGCAACACCACCACCAGCAACAATTCCTTCTTCTACAGCAGCTCTTGTAGCATGTAAAGCATCATCAACACGGTCTTTCTTTTCTTTCATTTCTACTTCAGAAGCAGCACCAACATATAATACAGCAACACCACCAGCTAATTTCGCTAAACGCTCTTGTAATTTTTCACGATCGTAATCAGAAGTAGTGGTCTCAATTTGTGCTTTAATTTGGTTTACACGAGCTTTGATTTGTGCTTCGTCACCAGAACCATTAACAATTGTAGTATTATCTTTATCAATAGTTACTGTTTCAGCAGTACCTAATAAATCTAAAGTTGCATTTTCTAAAGAGAAACCTCTTTCTTCAGAAATCACAGTACCACCAGTTAAAATAGCGATATCTTCTAACATTGCTTTTCTACGATCACCAAACCCTGGAGCTTTTACAGCAGCGATTTTTAATCCACCACGTAATTTGTTAACTACCAAAGTAGCTAAAGCTTGTCCATCAACATCTTCGGCAATGATTAATAATGGCTTTCCTGATTGAGCAACAGGTTCTAAAATTGGAAGAATTTCTTGTAAGTTAGAAATCTTTTTGTCAAATAATAAAATATAAGGATTGTCTAAATCAGCAATCATTTTATCAGCATCTGTTACGAAGTATGGAGATAAATATCCACGGTCAAACTGCATTCCTTCAACAACATCAACATAAGTGTCAGTTCCTTTAGCTTCTTCAACAGTTATAACACCTTCTTTTCCAACTTTACCAAATGCTTCAGCAATTAAATTACCAATTACAGCATCGTTATTAGATGAAATTGAAGCTACTTGCTTAATTTTTTCTGATGAGTCACCAACTTCTTTTGATTGTTTTGCTAAATCTTCAGTAATAGCGGCTACAGCTTTATCAATACCACGTTTTAAATCCATAGGATTAGCACCCGCAGCTACGTTTTTTAAACCTTCTTTTACAATAGCTTGCGCTAATACAGTCGCAGTAGTAGTACCATCACCTGCTAAATCGTTAGTTTTAGAAGCTACTTCTTTTACCATTTGAGCCCCCATGTTTTCTAACTCGTCTTCTAGCTCTACTTCTTTTGCTACAGAAACTCCATCTTTTGTTACGTGAGGAGCACCGAAAGATTTAGAAATAATAACATTACGTCCTTTAGGTCCTAAAGTTACTTTTACTGCATTTGCTAATGCATCTACACCACGTTTTAATCCGTCGCGAGCGTCTACATCAAATTTTATATCTTTTGCCATGTTTGTTTAAGTTTTTTAGCCGTTAGCATATAGCTTTTGGCTTAGTTTTTAAATTTTGTTTAATTGGCTAGTAGCGAAAAGCTAATAGCAAAGAAATTTTAGATAATAGCGAATATGTCGCTTTCTCTCATAATTAAATAATCTTTTCCTTCTAATTTAAGCTCAGTACCAGCGTACTTTCCGTATAAAACAGTATCACCAACTTTTACAGTTAAAGGCTCTTCTTTTGTTCCGTTTCCTACGGCTACGACAGTACCTTTTTGTGGTTTTTCCTTTGCGTTGTCAGGGATGATGATTCCTGATGCTGTAGTAGTTTCTGCTGCAGCTGGTTCAACAAGAACTCTGTCTGCTAAAGGTTTAATGTTTAATCCCATTTTATATATTTTGATTGATTAAATTAATTTTTACTGGTTAAGTTTTGTCAGAAATTATGCCATTAGATTTTAGCTGACAATTTTTCTAATAGATTAGGCTAATGCATAAAAAAAATGCCAACGTGTCATTTACGTTGGCATTTTATATTTTTTTTGTGAAAAACTACTGAGCGCTATCTTTAGCAGTATCTGTTGCTGCTGGTGTAGCAGGCGTAGTTGTAGTTTCAATATTGTTTAAAGTTTCATTTAATTGAGGAGCGTCAGCTGCATTACCTCTTGGAATAGCGAAGTTTGCTAATAAAATTAAAGCAAACATAGTAATAGCTAATGTCCAAGTAGTTCTGTCTAAAAAGCTATTTGTATTTTGTACACCTCCAATATTTTGAGCTCCACCGCCTCCAAATGATGAAGATAATCCTCCACCTTTAGGATTTTGAACCATTACAATTAAGATTAATGCTATTGCAACAATCAATATTAAAACTAAAAGTAAAGTATACGTTGTCATCTATTTATTGTTTTGTAAAATTTGTATTCTTTTAATTTGGTCTGCAAAGAAACCACTTTTTTCTGGATATTTCAAACTTAATATTTTATATGCTTGAATAGCACTGTCATATTTCTTTTGTTCTAAATATACCTTAGCTAAGGTTTCGGTAGCTAATTGGTTACTTTGTTGATTTTCGGATATCTTAATATCTGAGGTATTTGTTTTGCTAGGACGAGAAATCTTTGGAGCAGTTTCAATAAAACGATCAATAATAGCTTCATGTTCAGATTTAACAGGTACTTCTTTTATTTGCTTTTCTGAAGGTTGATTGTCTAAAGTTCTTACAATAGCTTTCTTTGATGAAAGTTGTAACCATTGATTGAAAGAAAAAGTTTCGTTTTGTGTGAAAGAAAGTGGTTTTCCAATAGTTAAATCTTCCTCCACAGCTGAAACTTTTGTTTGTTTTCTTTTTGGAAGAATTTTATCTTTTAAACTGGTTTTTTCTTCTTTTTTAGGAGTTTTTTTAAAAGCTTTTGAAGTAATAAAATCAAATAAAACAGTTCTATCACTGGTGTGAGATGCCGTTATTTTTAACTCGTTGTTGTATTTATAACTTTCTTGATTTTTTAAAATCTTTAAACGTAGCGCTTTAGCAGATTGAAAATAAGGATATTCTTGAATAATTGCAGAGATGTCCGAAAGATGTTCTTGCGAAATCAATTCAGGCTTTTCTAATAACTGTATGTATGTATCCTTATTCAAAAATTACCATTTTGCCACTGAGGCATTAAAAATATCTTGTGTAATACGCTCTAGAATCTCATCCAAGGCAGTTTCTAAAACTCCTCCAGTTAGTTGTTGATTTGCTCCGTAATCGTAGTAAAAAGAAAAACGTTTTTCAAAATTATCTTTCTCTTCTAAAGCGTTTATAAAGTTTACATTTACTGTAATTGTTAATCGGTTTTGAGCAGCTGTTTGTTGAGCTGTTGCACTCATAGGTGTTATACGATAATCAACAATTTCACCAGAAAAATGTAGATCACCACCAGAATTAACCAAGGTTAAATTAGTTTGACGAGTGAATAAATCTTGTAAGTCTTGTGTGAATTTTTGACTAAGTATTGGTTCTACTAAAGGAGCTTGGTTAGGGAAAAAATCAACCTGAATTGTTTTTGCATTACCAGTATTACCTCCTGTAAAAGAATATGCTCCACAACCAATAATAGTTGTTAAACCAATAAATAACGATATTATATAAAGAGTTTTTTTCATTTAAAATTGGATGAGTTGTAAAAGTAAACAAATAGATTATAAATCATATTGTTTAATTTTTCTGTATAGAGTTCTTTCAGATATTCCTAGCTCTTTAGCGGCTAATTTACGTTTTCCGTTATTTTTTTCAAGAGACTTTTTTATCATTTCAATTTCTTTTTCTTGTAATGATAAGCTTTCATCTTCTTCAATGGTCTCTGCATAATCATACTCACTTTGGTGAGACGTAGATTTTGGTATTTGTACAACCTCTATGTTAGAAGCTTCCGATAAATCTTGATCTTGATATATACGTTCGATTAAACGGTGATTATCTTCTTGCACTTGTTCAGAGTCTCCGTTTTGCATTAAATCTAGCGTTAACTTTTTTAGATCATTAATGTCATTACGCATATCAAACAAGATTTTATACATGATGTCTCGTTCGTTAGCAAAGTCTGATTGACTTGTAGTTCTGCCACCTACAACAGCAGGTAGATTACTGCGGTTTTCAGGTAAATATTGAATTAGTTTTTCAGGAGTAATTAGCCTGTCTTCTTCAACGATTGATACTTGTTCTGCAATATTTTTTAATTGACGAATGTTACCAGGAAAATGATAGTTCAATAAAACTTTTACTGCATTTTCATCAAGTCTTATAGTAGGCATTCGATATTTTTGAGCGAAATCTGCAGCAAACTTTCTAAATAATAAGTGAATGTCTTCCCCACGTTCTCTTAAAGGAGGTAGCGGAATTTCTATGGTGCTTAAACGATAATATAAATCTTCACGAAACTTCTCTTTAGAAATAGCTTCGTGCATATTTACGTTGGTTGCAGCTACAATACGAACATTTGTTTTTTGTACTTGAGAAGAACCTACTTTTATAAATTCTCCATTTTCCAATACACGTAACAAGCGGACTTGAGTTGTCAATGGTAATTCACCAACTTCATCTAAAAAGATGGTACCACCATCAGCAACTTCAAAATAGCCTTTCCTTGTTTGTGTAGCTCCTGTAAAAGCACCTTTTTCATGCCCGAATAATTCACTATCAATAGTTCCTTCAGGAATTGCTCCGCAGTTTACAGCAATATATTTTGCATGTTTTCTGTGTGATAATTGGTGAATAATTCTTGGGATATTTTCTTTTCCAACACCACTTTCACCAGTAACAAGTACTGAAATATCGGTAGGGGCAACACGAATCGCTTTTTCAATAGCGCGATTTAGTTGCACATCGTTACCGATAATGCCAAAGCGTTGTTTTATAGCTTGTAAATTTTCCATTTCTTTCTTTAGAATAGAAAAAAAGAATAGAGAGAAAAGATTTTTTTTCTCTAGACTCTTTTTTCTAAAAATTAATTATTGTCTGAGTACCCAACAGCCTTACCTTTTAAGGTTGTAGAAGTACAATCTTCAATCTTTACATTTACAAAATCTCCCATTTTATAATATTCCTTAGGGAAAACAACAACGGTGTTTTGTGTATTACGACCTTTCCATTCATTCTCGTTTCTTTTTGAAGTTCCTTCAATTAAAACTTCCTGAATTTTTCCTACATGTTCTTTAGCTCTGTATAAACTATGTTCTTGTTGTAGGTCGATAATTTCTTGTAAACGACGTTTTTTGATAGTTAATGGAACATCATCTTCCATTTTTTTAGCAGCTAAGGTTCCTGGCCTTTCTGAATATGCAAACATAAATCCGAAGCTATATTTTACATAGTTCATCATGTCTAAGGTGTCAAGATGGTCTTCTTCTGTTTCTCCACAGAAACCAGCAATCATATCTTGACTTAAAGCCATTTCAGGAACAATTTTGTAGATATTGTCAACCAACTCCATGTATTCTTCACGAGTATGTTGACGATTCATAGCTTCTAACATATTGTTACTTCCGCTTTGAACAGGTAAGTGAATATATTTACAAATGTTTTGGTGTTTAGCCATAACATGAATTACATCCAGAGTCATATCTTGCGGATTCGATGTAGAAAAACGAAAACGCATTTTTGGAAATTCATTAGCACACATATCTAATAATTGTGCAAAATCTACAGCAGAAGCTTGTGCTAATTCCGAAGCCTTTTTAAAATCTTTTTTCAATCCGCCACCATACCATAAGTAAGAATCTACATTCTGACCTAGTAAAGTAATTTCTTTGAAGTTCTTTTCTTGCATACTGCGGATTTCTTCAATAATACTCTTTGGGTCACGGCTACGCTCACGACCACGAGTAAAAGGAACCACACAGAATGTACACATATTATCACAACCACGAGTAATTGAAACAAATGCAGAAACTCCATTAGAGTTTAAACGAACAGGAGAAACATCGGCATATGTTTCTTCCTTTGATAAAATTACATTTACAGCATCACGACCTGCGTCAACTTCTTCAATTAAGTTAGGTAAGTCTCTATATGCATCAGGACCTACAACTAAATCAACGATTTTTTCTTCTTCTAAAAACTTCTCTTTCAATCGTTCAGCCATACAACCCAATACACCAACTTTCATCGTTGGGTTTGTTTTTTTAACAGCATTGTATTTTTGAAGTCTATTACGAACTGTGGTTTCAGCTTTTTCACGAATAGAGCAGGTGTTAACCAGTACAAGGTCTGCATCTTCCAGGTTTTGTGTGGTGTTAAAACCTTGTTCAGCTAAAATTGACGCCACAATTTCGCTATCGTTCATATTCATTTGACAACCATAGCTTTCTATAAAAAGCTTTTTGCTGTTTCCTTCTTTGTGTTCTGTAACAAGGGCTTTTCCTTGTTTTTTCTCATCAATTACTTTCTCTACGTGTTCCATAAATCCTTAAATCGTACTAAAATAGGCTGCAAAGATACAACCAAAAAGTGTAATTTGTGACAAATTGACATGGATAGTTTTTTTAAGAAAAAGTAAAATTTTGTTAAAAATAACCCATTAAAAAAAAACTATATACTTTTGCAAACCGAATTATGCCTATATTAATAAGGTGTAAAATGAGATAAGAGATATAAGACGTATGGCAAAAAATTTAGTAATAGTTGAGTCACCTGCTAAAGCAAAAACGATAGAGAAGTTTTTAGGTAAGGACTTTCAGGTTGAATCGAGTTTCGGACACATTGCAGACTTACCATCTAAAGAGTTAGGTGTAGATGTAGAAGGAGATTTCAAACCGAAGTATATAGTTTCTACTGATAAAAAAGCGGTGGTAAAGAAACTTAAAGACTTAGCAAAGAAAGCAGAAACTGTTTGGTTAGCATCCGATGAAGACCGCGAGGGAGAGGCTATAGCATGGCACTTAGCGGAACAATTAAAGTTGAAAGATGAAAACACTAAACGTATTGTTTTTAACTCTATTACTAAAAATGCAATTTTAAAAGCAATAGAAAATCCACGTACAATTAATTATAACTTAGTTGATGCACAACAAGCACGACGTGTGTTAGATAGAATAGTGGGGTATGAATTGTCTCCTGTTTTATGGAGAAAAGTTAAACCAGGTCTGTCAGCAGGTAGAGTGCAATCGGTAGCTGTACGTTTAATTGTGGAGCGTGAAAGAGAGATTGAAGATTTTACACCAGTAGCTTCTTACAGAGTTGACGCAGAATTTATAAATGCAGAAGGGAAAAAGTTTAAAGCAAAGCTTGCAAAAAATTTCTCAACAAAAAAAGAAGCAGAAGATTTCTTAAACTCTTGTTTAGGAGCAGAATTCTCTGTAGCTGATTTACAAAAAAAACCTGCAAGAAAATCTCCGGCACCGCCATTTACAACATCTACGTTACAGCAAGAAGCATCAAGGAAATTAGGCTTTCCTGTTGCTAAAACAATGATGGTAGCGCAACGTTTGTATGAAGCGGGGTTGATAACCTATATGAGAACAGATAGTGTAAATTTATCTGATGATGCAAAGAATGCAGCTCAAGCAGAAATTATAGCTTCTTATGGGGAAGAATATAGTAAGCCACGTAATTATGCAACAAAATCAAAAGGAGCACAGGAAGCTCACGAGGCGATTCGTCCAACAAATATGGAGAATCACGAAATTACAGGTGAGTATGATCAAACAAGATTGTATAGCTTAATTTGGAAACGTACGTTAGCTTCACAAATGAGCGAAGCTCAGTTAGAGCGTACTGTTGTAAAAATAGACAACAATAAGAATAAGAAACAGTTTACTGCAAACGGAGAGGTAATCACTTTTGAAGGTTTCTTAAAAGTATATTTAGAAGGAACCGATAATGAAGAAGAGGAACAAGCAGGAATGTTACCTAAAATGGAGGTTAAAGAGCCATTAATTAATGAGTTAATTACAGCAACTGAACGATATACACGACCACCAGCAAGATTTTCAGAAGCAGCTTTAGTAAAGCGTTTAGAAGAGTTAGGTATAGGTCGTCCTTCTACATACGCACCAACCATTTCAACTATTCAAAGAAGAGATTATATTGAGAAAGGCACCGTAGAAGGAAAAGAAAGAGATTATACGCAGTTAAGTTTAGCAAATCAAGAAGTGTCAGAGCAAGTTTTAACTGAAAAGGTAGGTTCTGATAAAGGAAAGTTAGTTCCAACAGATATTGGAAATATTGTAAATGATTTCCTAGTTGCTAATTTCGATACTATTTTAGACTACGGATTTACAGCTAAAGTAGAAAATGAGTTTGATGAAATTGCTGAAGGAAAAGAAGACTGGACAGCAATGATTAAAGATTTCTATAAAAACTTTCATGTTGTAGTAGAAGATGTTGCCGCAAATGCAGAAAGAGCAAAAGGAGAGCGTTTATTAGGGGTTGATCCAGAGAGTGGTAAGAATGTTTATGTGCGTTTAGGACGTTACGGAGCAATGGTGCAGATAGGAGAAGCAACGGATGAAGAAAAGCCTCGTTTTGCAAGTTTACAAGGAGATCAAACAATGAATTCCATAACCTATGAAGAAGCGATGGATTTGTTTAAGTTACCAAAAACATTAGGAGACTACGAAGAGAAAGAGGTTGTTGTAGCTAATGGAAGATTTGGGCCTTATATTAAATTTGACGGTAAATATGTATCGTTAGATAAAGGGGAAAATCCAATGTCTGTAGACATGGATAGAGCTATTGAGTTAATTGAAGCAAAAAGGAAAGCAGATGCTCCTATTGGAGAATATGAGGGTATGCCAATTCAAAAAGGAGTTGGACGTTTTGGACCTTTTATTAAATGGAATTCTATTTTTATTAACGTAAATAAAAAATACGATTTTGATAATTTAAGTCAGGCAGATTTAGAAGAATTAATAGAAGATAAAAAACGAAAAGAGCGTGAAAAGCTAATTCACAACTTTGAAGAAGTTGGTATTCGCGTAGAGAAAGCACGTTGGGGGCGTTTTAATGTGATAAAAGGAAAGATAAAAGTAGAGCTCCCTAAAACCACAGAAATAGAAAAACTAACACAAGAAGAGGCTGTTAAAATAATAGAGGCAAAAACGCCAAAGAAAAAAGCAACCAAAAAGAAAGCTGCCAAAAAAAAATAAAGAAGCTTTCAGAAAAAAAATAGTTTAGTATATTGCGACACTTAAATTCCCCCTTATAATGAATATAGACTTCTTTACACCTATTGAAGATTCTGTAGCTGCTCACGTAGTTTTACAGCCATCTTCCGCGTTGGGAAGAAATATTCAACTTCATACTGTCCAAGATGGTTTTCCAGACTTGACAGAGGTTTCTATAGCTATTTTAGGGGTCAAAGATGATAGAGGTGCAGTAGATAATTTTGGTAGTGGTAAAGAACTACATGAAATTCGTAAGCACTTGTATCAACTGTTCCCTGGGAATTGGCATACACCAATAGTTGATTTAGGGAATATAGAAAAAGGTAATACTTTAGAAGATACCTATTTTGCTGTTAAATCATCAGTAGCATCTTTACTGAAAAAAAATATACTTCCAGTAATAATTGGTGGAGGACAAGATTTAACTTATGCGAATTATAGAGCTTATGATGAGTTAGAGCAAACAGTTAATTTAGTGGCCGTAGATAGCCGATTTGACTTAGGTACTATAGAAGAAGAGCTAAGTTCAAGATCATATGTGAGTAGAATTGTTATGGAAGAACCAAACAATTTATTTAATTTTAGTAATATTGGTTATCAAACATACTTTAACTCACAAGAAGAAATTAATTTACTAGATAAATTGTATTTTGATGCTTACAGATTAGGACAGGTGAAAGATGTGACGTTGGTTGAACCTATAATGCGTGATGCAGATGTTGTAAGTATAGACATAGGTAGTGTTCGACAAAGTGAAGCTCCTGCTAACCAAAATGCCTCACCTAATGGGTTTTATGGAGAGGAAATATGTGCCATTGCACGTTATGCAGGAATTAGTGATAAAGTAACATCTTTTGGAATATATGAGTATAACAGTAAGTTGGACTCTAATAGTCAAACAGCGAATTTAATAGCTCAAGTGATTTGGTACTTCATAGAAGGAGTGAATTCAAGAGCCAAAGATTACCCATTTGCAACAAAAGAAAGTTATCAGAAATTCACGGTGCTTTTGAATGATGACGACCCAATAAACTTTTATAAAAGTGATAAAAGTGGTCGTTGGTGGATGGAAATAAATTTAATATCGAATAATAAACACAAAAGACATGCGTTAATACCATGTAACTATCGAGATTATGAACAAGCGTTGCAGCAAAAAACACCAGAGAGGTGGTATAAAGCACTGCAAAAGCTTGTTTAGGAGAAAGTTGTATGTTCTGTAAAAAATAATAACTCGTAATTGTTTTTTAATAAAAAAAATAATAGGTTTACGCCTCTTTTATAAGAAAGATATAATATGAAAAAAATAACAGTACTTGCATTGTTAGCATCTATCATCTACTCTTGTGGTTCAAGTGGAGATAGAGGAGAATTGGTAGGAGTAAAGTCTAAAAGAAAATGGTTTGCGGAGAAACCATATGGAATGGCTAAAATCCCAGGAGGATCTTTTACTATGGGTAAACAAGATGAAGATCCTATGGGAGCTATGAACGCTCCAACTAAGACTGTTACTGTACAACCATTTTATATGGATGAAACAGAAATAACGAATAGTGAGTATAAAGCATTTGTTCATTGGGTAAGAGACTCTATTACAAGAACTAAATTAGCCTATCAGGCAGAGTTTGCTTCTTTAGGAGGAGATGATGTGGCTAGTACAGGTAAAAACGCACAAGGAATTCAATTATACGCTTTTGGATCAAAAGATACAGTAAATGAAACTCCGTATGAAAAATATATGCGTGAAAATTACTACGAGTTAGGAGAAGGATTAGACTCTTTGAAACCATTAAATTGGGAAGAGGAACTTATTTGGGATTCTCAAGAGTATCCTGATGCAGATTATGTAGAAGTAATGGATTCTCTGTATATAAAGAAAGATGAAGCTTTAAATGGAATTAGAACGTTCAATACAAAGTTATTAAACTATAGATACTACTGGTTCGATAATGAAGCTGCAGCTAGAACAGGTAAAAATAGAAAAGACTTCTTAAGAGACGAGGTTATTAATGTTTACCCAGATACAACAGTATGGATTAAAGATTTTAACTATTCATATAATGATCCAATGCATCAAGAGTACTTTGGACATAAGGCATATGAAAACTATCCTGTGGTTGGAGTGACATGGAATCAAGCAAAAGCATTTTGTCACTGGAGAACTCAAACAAAAAACAACTTCCAAAGATCAAGAAAAAAATTAGGTTTAGTACCAGCATTCAGATTACCAACTGAAGCTGAATGGGAATATGCTGCCCGTGGTGGTTTAGACTATGGTAAATACCCTTGGGGTGGACCAAGTACAACAAGCGATAGAGGATGTTTCTTAGCCAACTTTAAGCCCGTTCGTGGTGATTATGCTGCAGATGGTGCTTTATATACAGTTGAAGCTATGTCATACAACCCTAATGAGTACGGACTGTTTAATATGGCAGGTAATGTTTCTGAATGGACAAATACAGCTTATAACCAAATGTCTTACTACATGGGATCTACAATGAACCCTAACGTAGAGATTAAAGAAAACAGAAGAAAGATCATCCGTGGAGGATCTTGGAAAGATGTAGCATACTTTTTAGAAGTAAGTTCTCGTGATTGGGAATATGCAGATACAGCAAGAAGTTATATCGGGTTTAGAACAGTACAAGATTATTTAGGTACCAATAAAAGTAATTAACAAGAAAACAAGAATAAATATTAATCCCCAAAATTTAAAAATCAAGAATTATGGCACAATCAAAATCAACGAAGAAAATGTTCAATATGGCTTACGGTTTAGGAGCCGCAGTAGTTATCATTGGAGCATTATTTAAAATTTTACACTGGCCTTTTGGAAATGAAGTATTAATGGTAGGTATGATTGTTGAAGCAGCAGTTTTCGCATTGTCAGCGTTTGAAGCAGTTGAAGACGATTTAGATTGGACAAAAGTATACCCAGAGTTAGCAGATGGTCAATCATTAGGAGGAAAAAAAGGTAAAGAAGCATCTCCAGAAGAAGCACAAAGCATGTTATCTCAAAAATTAGATAATATCTTAAGCGAAGCTAAATTAGATGCTCAATTAGTATCTCGTTTAGGAGATAGCATTAAAAACTTCCAAGGAGCAGTAGAGCCATTAGCTTCAGCTTCTCAATCAATTTCAGCTACTAATAGCTACAATGAGCAAATGTCTAGAGCAGCAGCTCAAATGGAGTCTTTAAATAGCTTATATCAAACACAAGTAGAAAATGCTAGTAAACAAGCTGATTTAAATTCTGCTATGGTAGAAAACTCTCAACGTTTACAAGAGCAAATGCAGTCATTAGCAACAAACTTATCTTCATTAAATGGAGTTTATGGAGGAATGTTAACTGCAATGTCTAATAAATAATTAATTAGTTTATCTAATTTATTAACTAAACAAACTAATTAATATGGCAGGAGGACAACTATCACCAAGGCAGAAGATGATTAACCTTATGTACTTAGTGTTTATTGCAATGTTAGCAATGAACATGAGTAAAGAGGTATTATCAGCCTTTGGATTAATGAATGAAAAGTTAACAGTAGCAAACGAAAAAGCTACTGAGAAAAATAAAACAGCTTACGAAACGTTAGCTCAAAAAGCAGCAGAACAAGCTAAACAATATGGTGAAGCTAAAGAGAAAACAGATAAGTTAAAAGTAGCTGCAGATGAATTATATGCTTATGTAGGAGATTTAAAAAGTCAGATGACTGGTGATTTAGAAGACAAGCAAGCATATGAAACAATGGATAAGTCTAAGTTTTTAGATGAGTTATTCTTTAAAGGGGGTAAAATATCAAAAGCAGGACAAGAGTTTGTTGCTAAGATAGATGCTTTCAGAAATGATGCAGTAACTGCTTTAGAAGGTACAGAAGTAGCAGGTGTTATAGCTGCTCGTTTTAATACTGACAAAGTAGAAAATAAAGATGGTAAGAAAATTGACTGGTTAAAATATCATTTTGAAGGATTTCCTTTAATTGCTTCTTTAACTAAGTTAACTCAAATCCAGGCAGATATTAAAGCAACTGAGTCTGATGCTTTAACAGCTTTATTACAAGGAGAGTTACAAAGTGCTGTGTCTATGACCAAGTATGAAGCAATGGTTGTTTTTGACAAGAGTGCTTATTATCCAGGAGAAAACTTATCTGGAAGAATTGTATTAGGTAAAAAAGATCCTAATTTAACTGCAGAAAAAGTTATTATCAACGATGAAGAAGTTGAGCAAGAAAAAATTCAAGCAGGACAAGTTATTTTAGACGGACCAGCAGGAAATGTTGGAGATAAGGAGTTAAAAGGAGAGTTCCAATTTAAAGAAGGAGATTCTATTGTAAAGATAGATATCAAAGGAGCTTATGCAGTAATTCCTAGACCAAATGAGGCTTTAGTTTCAGCAGATAAAATGAACGTAGTATATCGTGGTTTAGCTAATCCGTTAACTATCTCTATTCCAGGAGTACCAGGAAACAAAGTTTCTGCAAGAGCTCCAGGATTAAAAAGAGTTAGAGGAGACAAGTATACTATGTATCCAGGTAAAGGAAGTGAAGTAAACATCGTAGTTACTGGAACTCCAACGGGAGCATCAAAAGGTGTGCGATCTGTTAAGAAATTTAGAATTAAAGACATACCACCAGCTGTAGGTATGGTAAGAGGTCAATATGGTACTGTAAAAATGCCCAAAGCAAGTTTAGGAAGAATAAGTGTTGCTGCAGGTTTACCAGATTTCTTATTCGATTTAAAACTAAACGTATCTAGCTTTAAAATTAAAGTACCAGGTCAAGTTGCAATCCCTGTAAGCGGAAGAGGTTTAAACTCTAGAGCAAAAGCAGCAATTAGTAAGGCAAGAAGACATGATGTTATTACGATTTTTGATATCAAAGCATCAGTTTCTGGATCTAATTATAGAATCAAGAAAGTATTGCCTGTTAGTGTAGAAATTACAAATTAATAAGTAAAATAAGAAAGTATGAATTGGAAGCGTTTTTATATGGTTTTATTCGCGTTTGCGGCAACAAGCTATGCAAGTGCACAAGCTAACCTTTTAAATGCTAAAAAGGTAGATGAAATTGGAGTTAAATCTGAAGCTCAAATCGCTTCAGAAGATGACAAACCACTTCCTTATGGCTATATTAGTGATAGAGATGTATTGTGGTCTAAAGTGGTGTGGGAGTATGTAGATTTAAACCAAAAAATAAATCTTCCTTATTACTACCCAATTGATACTATGAATGCTGGGTTAACTAGACGTTCTCTATTTGATACTCTTTTAAAAGGTATTAAAAATGGTGAAATAACAGAGGTTTATAATGACTCTTATTTTACTACTAAAATAGGAATGGAAGAGGTTAAAATGATGACGTATAACGAACGTCAAAATGGAGATTATATAGATCCTTATTTTGTAAAATCTGAAGATATCAAAGGATATATGCTAAAAGGTATTTGGTATTTTGACAAACGTCAAGGTGAATTAAAGTATCGTTTATTAGCATTAGCACCTATGGGGCCAGATGTACAGGTAATGGGAGTAGAAGAAATTGATGATAGTGAAAATGTATATGAGCTATTTTGGGTGTTTTTCCCAGCAGCTAGACAAACATTACATGAATCAAAAGTATTTAATCCAGAAAATTCAGCACAACCACTTTCTTATGATAACTTGTTAAATGCAAGACGCTTTAACTCAACTATTTTGAAAGAAGAGAATATTTATGGAGATAGATCTATAAAAGATTATGTTCGTGGAAACTCTTTATTCCAGTTGTTAGAAGCAAATAGAATTAAAGAAGGTATCCGTAATAGAGAAATGGATATGTGGAATTATTAATATTCCTTTCTATATAAACAAAAAAGAGCTTGCATTGCAAGCTCTTTTTTGTTGTAATAATAGTACTTTTGAACTATGAATAAAGAGGTAGATTACATTATTGTTGGTTTAGGCTTATCAGGAATAGCTTTTGCAGAACAATTAATTAAAAATAATAAAAGCTTTATAGTTTTTGAAAACAACTCACAAGTTTCTTCTGTAGTTGCTGGTGGAGTATACAATCCTGTAATTTTAAAACGATTTACACCGGTTTGGAATGGGCATGAACAATTAGAAAAAGCAATTCCTTTTTATCAAAAATTAGAAGAAAAGTTACAAGTTACTTTAGATTATAAATTTACCACTAAAAAAGTATTCACCAGTGTAGGAGACGAAAATAATTGGTTCATAGCTTCTGATAAACCGATGTTGTCAAACTATATGAATCCAAAAATTTCAAAAGAAAAAATCAAAGGAATTATAGGTGATTATGGATTTGGAGAACTAAAAGGTACAGGGAGAGTTGACACGCCTTTATTAGTGAAAGTCTATAAAGAATATATCAAATCATTAAAAAGTCTCGTAGAGCAAGCTTTTGACTATTCAAAAGTAGAGATTTCAGAAGATAAAGTCAGCTATGATAACATCACGGCAAAAAGAATAGTGTTTAGTGAAGGGTTTGGTTTGAAGAAAAATCCTTTTTTTAATTATTTGCCTCTAAATGGAACCAAAGGAGAAACCATAACAATTCATGCTCCCGAACTACAAATAGATTTTTTATTAAAAGGAAGTGTTTTTGTTATGCCATTAGGTAATGATACTTATAAAGTAGGAGCAACTTTTAATTGGACGGATAAAACTTCCATTCCAACTGTAGAGGGTAGAAAAGAACTAGAAGAAAAACTACAAAAAATAATATCGGTTCCATATACCGTTATCGAACAATCAGCAGGAATACGTCCTACGGTAAAAGACAGACGACCTCTAGTAGGAAAACATCCACAATACTCAAAATTAGCTGTTTTAAACGGTTTAGGAACGAGAGGTGTAATGATTGCACCAACTGTTGCTGAAAACTTGTTCAATCATCTAGAAAAGGGTGAAGAATTGGATAATGAAATAAATATAAAAAGGTTCGTTGAATAACGAACCTTTTTATATTCTTATATTTTAGGAAATAGTAAGTTTATCCCTTGTAAAATTATTTTTCTGATTGTAATTCTTTAGCATCCTTTTTATAACTCACAAAAAGGTTTATCCAAATAATTCTTGAAAGTCTTAGTGTAATAGGTGTTAATATTAATGAAACAACTATAATAGCTATAAAACTATGCAAAATTGATAAGCCAATAAACATTTTAGCAATAATAAAAATAGCAACAAAAAGAGCCACGGCAAGTGCATAATTTACGTACATGGCACCAAAGAAAAAAGAAGGTTCCATCATATATTTTAAATTACATTTAGGGCAATTTTCGTGTAAAGTTGTAACTTTTTTCGGGTTGAAGTTAAGCTTGTATTTAAAAAAATCTCCCTCATGGCAACGAGGACATTTATTATTAAAAATACTATACAATTTACTTCCTTTTCCAAACATTTCTTCTAGGTATTAAGTTCAATTAACTATTTGCTTTTTGTAAGTTTGCACAAATTTCAACAAAAATAAAACTCTCGTTTGTAACTCTAGTTACAAAACCAAAGTAATTTGCTAAAAATATGTTAAACGTACACGATGTATCAGTTTCATTTATGGGAACAGATTTGTTCTCAGGAATCACCTTTAAACTAACAAAAGGAGATAGAATAGGATTGATTGGAAAAAATGGAGCAGGAAAATCTACTTTACTAAAAGTGCTATCAAAAGATATTGAGAGCAGCGGAGGGACGTTAGCGTTTGATAAAGATGTACGTATTGGTTTTTTACGTCAGGATATTGATTTTGTACACGGAAGAACTATTTTAGAAGAAGCTTACCAAGCATTTACTGAAATAAAAGAAATTGAGTTAGAGTTAGACGAGATAAACAGACAATTAGCTGAAAGAACCGATTATGAAAGTGAAGCATATAATCAGCTAATTATAGATTTAAACGAAAAAACTGAACGTTACGAATTACTAGGAGGATACAATTATCAGGGAGAAACTGAAAAGATTTTACAAGGACTAGGATTTCAACGAGAAGATTTTGATAAACTAACAGATACGTTTTCTGGAGGTTGGCGTATGCGTATTGAGTTAGCAAAATTACTTTTACAAAATAATGATATTTTATTACTCGATGAGCCCACTAACCACTTAGATATTGAATCTATTATTTGGTTAGAGAACTTCTTAAAAAACTATGCAGGAGCCATAGTATTAGTATCGCATGATAAAATGTTTTTGGATAATGTAACCAACCGTACTATAGAAATTTCTTTAGGACAAATTTACGATTATAAAAAACCATATACAGAGTTTTTAAAGTTACGAGCTGAAATCAAAGAAAAGCAATTACAAGCGCAAAAAAATCAACAAAAAGAAATAGAACACACTGAAAAGCTGATTGAGAAGTTTAGAGCTAAAGCCAACAAAGCTTCCATGGCACAATCCCTTATTAAAAAACTTGATAAGGTTGAACGTATTGAAGTAGATCAGGACGATAATGCAGTAATGAATGTCCGCTTTGCTATTTCGAAAGAACCTGGTAAAATTATAGTTGAAGCAGAGGATTTAGCTAAAAGCTACGGCGAAAAAGAGGTGTTGAAGGATGTTAACTTATTGATTGAGCGTAATAGCAGAATTGCTTTTGTTGGTCAAAACGGACAAGGAAAATCTACTTTAGCCAAAATGATGGTAGGAGAAATTCCATTTGAAGGAAATCTTAAGCTAGGACATAATGTTGAAATAGGATATTTTGCTCAGAATCAATCGGAAGAATTACCACCTGAGAAGACAGTGTTGGAAATTATGGAAGATGCTGCGAATGATACCAATCGTGTAAAGGTGAGAGACATGTTAGGAGCCTTTTTGTTTGGTGGAGAAGCAGTAGACAAAAAAGCAAAGGTACTATCAGGGGGAGAAAGGAATCGTTTAGCATTGTGCAAGCTGTTATTATCGCCTTTTAATGTGCTAATAATGGATGAGCCTACCAACCACTTAGATATTGCCTCAAAAAATGTACTGAAAAAAGCACTACAAAATTTTGATGGAACCTTAATCGTTGTATCTCACGACCGTGATTTCTTACAAGGATTAACCACTACTGTTTACGGATTTAAAGACCGAGAAATAAAAGAATATTTAGGTGATATTGATTATTTCTTAGAGCAACACAAAATGGAAAGTTTACGTGATGCTGAAAAAAGAACCGTACTTAAGGAAGAAAAAGATACGTCTAAAAAAGAAGCCTATCAATTATCGAGAGAGCAAGAAAAGGAGCTGAAAAAGCTAAAAAATAGGCTGAATAAAATTGAAACACAAATCGCAGATTTAGAAGCTGAAATAGAAAAAATAGATTTAGAGTTAGCTCAAAACTATGATGAAGTGTCTTCTCGTCCTAATTTCTTTGAAAGCTACAAAGCTAAAAAAGCAAAAGTAGATGAACTCATGGAAGAATGGGAGCAAGTTGAGGAGCAGGTTGCTGGGTTTTAGAAGGTGATTTACTTATATACTTAATTTGAATATATTCTAAGTAAGAAAACCAAAGCAATATTTTTTTGGATTGTTATAAGTAGTTATTTTATTTTCTGTTCCAGTAAGTATTTGATTTCTTTAGATAATCGACAAAGATAATCTCTAGCTATTTCCTCAGCCCCATATAAATTATGGAAATCAGTTAGTTTCCGTTTAGGTGTAGTTAATTCATCTTCTATATCTTTAATAAATATTTCAAGATACCTTTTGTCGTGTTGAGCAAAAGCCAAAGCAATTCGATTAACTTTTTCTTGAGATACTTTTTCTTTTTCAAAAATTATATGATATAGAGGGTGGGAGAAAGAAGAGTCTAGTCTACTTTCAATTAAAGATTTACCTTTCAATTTTCCATATCCTTGACCACATTTTTTACACTCGCTCGAAAGAATATTATTTGAGTTTAATAAAAATATTAGGGGAGTTCCACATCTCCAACAAAAATCTTCCATAGTTTTAGATATTATCAATAAAGTTTTTTTAGTGTTTTAAGTACCTAATTTAGCAAATGCTATCATTCAATTGTAATTTCGTTGCTTTCTATTAATAATGGAGTTAACTGATCTTTTAATACACTTTGCTGTGCATAGTTTTTATCCATCCAATTCAGTTATAGATTCTGCTATTTTTTCTACTTGTCCGATTTCGTGGTTCCAAAAGTGAATTTCGTCAGTCAAAATTCCGTTTCCACTATGAGTCAAGATTATTAGATTTCCAAATCCGTCGAACCCGATAACAATTCCATTTTTAGGAAATCCATTCCATTCACGAGCGTTTTTTGTTTCGAGTGCAATGTGATTACAAGTTCGACTTATTCTTTTTCGGTCAGATTTGTCAAAAAAAGGATATAGCTCAAATTCAAATTCGTCTGTAACCAATTCGCCTCCATTTAATTTAATCATTCGGTTTTTAAATTCAGACGGGAATTTTACGTTTAATTCTGATTCAGTTTCTCTAATATATTTTTCGTCTAAGTCAAATGGCATTTTAAATTATTTTTTTTCATCTTGAGAATTACTGAATTATACACAACATGTCATAAAAGAACTAAAAGTACTGTTATTTTGATTTTTGTAGATGATAAAAGAAGGTTTTAGCAATTTTATTCCATTTCAATTTTGGAGTTTCAATATAGTAAAATAATATCATTTCGAATAAGCGATTTTATGAGCGACTGAGAAATCTTAAGGTTGTGAGTTACTTTTATTAATGAAATTTCTCCTTGCAGTCGAAATGACAGTAAGTGTTTTCCCTCTGGTAGCAATGACGAGAGATAAAAAATGTCAAAAAAGTGTAAAAGAAATGTCAACTCTTGTTTAAAGCAATTGAAAAGTAGGATATTTGTAGATAGTATGAGTAAGAGCTATAATTTAATAATATCCAAAATAGGATTATCCCTGTTTGCTGTAATAACCTTATTTACTTCGTGTACAACCAACGATAATTTTTCACAACGTGTAAAGGTTTCACTTCGAAATGTAGGACACCAGTTATTGCTAAGCAATGCAGATACTACTTCATTAGTTTTACCTGTACAGCAATTGAGTGAATCAACCTTTAAGCTAAGTTTTCAAAACAATTTGAAGATTGAACCAGATGGTTTGGTAACTTTAGTGAATAGGAGTTTTAAAAAGTCAAGTTTTCCAACAAATTATATTCTAGAGGTTAAAAATTGTGATAATGAGGAAGTAGTGTATAGCTACGAAATGAAGAAAAAAGAAGAAAAAGCAATCATCCCTTGTAAAGGAAGAGTGTTGCCTACTAACTGTTATTTTATAGAAGTTCAATTTCTTAAAATAAGCACGTCAAATAATAATCAGTTTATTTTTTATGGATTACTGTTTTTAATAGCTGTACTTGTAGGTGTTGTGTATCAAAAAAAGAGGAAAAATAAAACAGCGACAACTAATAACCTAATGAATGTAGTAAACTTAGGAATTTTTGAGTTTTACCCAGAGCAAAACAAGTTAGTAAAACAAGCTACAGAAATTAGTTTATCTAAAAAAGAATGTGAGTTGTTAGAAATTCTTATCAGTAAACCTAACGAAATTATAAAACGTGAAGAGTTAACTAAAAGAGTTTGGGAAGATAATGGTGTAGTAGTCGGAAGAAGTTTAGATACCTATATCTCTAAACTTCGTAAAAAGTTAAAAGAAGACACATCCATAAAAATAACAAACATTCACGGAGTAGGATATAAGCTAGAAATAGATTAAAGGCTTATTTTTGCGTTGATAACTTTTTAAAATGCTGTTTCAACTAGAAATTCCCATACCAGAGAATCAACAAATTCATTTGCCTATTTTAAAAACAAAAGGAATTGAACTTTTTGTAAAAAGGGAAGACACTATCCACCCATTTGTTTCAGGGAATAAATTCAGAAAACTCAAATACAATATTGAAGAAGCAAAACAACAAGGAAAAGAAACTTTATTGACTTTCGGTGGAGCTTTTTCAAATCATATTGCTGCTACTGCTTCCGCAGGGAAAATAGCAGGATTCAAAACTATTGGAATTATTAGAGGAGATGAACTAGGTAAAGACTTAGTTAAGACCCTTTCTCAAAATGAAACTTTGAGAAATGCATACGAGAATGGTATGCAGTTTAAGTTTATTACAAGAGAAACCTACCGAAACAAAACTTCTGAAGAATTCATCAATGAGTTAAAAAATGAGTTTGGTGATTTTTATTTGGTTCCAGAAGGAGGAACGAATGCATTAGCGGTACAAGGCTGTGAAGAGATTTTAACAAATGAAGATGAAAAATTCGATTATATTTGTTGTGCAGTAGGTACTGGCGGAACAATTTCAGGATTGATAAATTCAGCTAAAAAGCATCAAAAAATAATAGGGTTTCCTGCGTTGAAAGGTGATTTTTTAGTAGATGAAATCAAACCTTTTATACTCAAGAATGAGTATTGGAGTTTGCAAAATGAGTATCATTTTGGAGGCTACGGAAAATATACAGAGGAGTTAATCCGTTTTATAAATGAATTTAAAGAGCAAACAGGTGTTTTATTAGATCCAATTTATACTGGAAAAATGTTATTTGGAATATTAGATTTAGTGGCAAAGGACACATTTCTGAAAAACAGTAAAATACTGGCAATTCATACAGGAGGTTTACAAGGAATAGCAGGAGTAAATCAAAAATTAAAGAATAAAAATCAAGAGTTAATAAAGGTTTAATGAGAATAAAGGTAGTTTTTTTAGCAGTTTGTGCTGTAATATTGACAAGTTGTGGGTCAGGTAAAAATGTAGTAAAAAGTACACCAAATGAAGTGGTTTTAGAACCTAGAGAAGAAAAAGCGCCTGAGTTACCACAGTTAGAACAAATACAAAAACCAATATCAACTACTACAAATCATACGGAAGCATATATTCAAAAATTTGCACCAATTGCGGTTAAGAAAATGCACGAACATGGTATTCCAGCTAGTATCACCTTAGCACAAGGGGTATTAGAATCAGGAAGTGGTAGAAGTGCATTAGCTCTTAGATCAAACAATCATTTTGGAATCAAATGCCATAGAGGTTGGCAGGGGCATAGTGTAACTCACGATGATGATGAAAAAGGAGAATGTTTTAGAAAATATAAATATCCAGAAACATCGTATGAAGATCACTCTCAGTTTTTATTAACTCGTAAAAGGTATGCAAGCTTATTCAGGTTGAGACATACAGATTACAAAGGTTGGGCTTATGGGTTAAAAAGAGCAGGATATGCAACGGACAGAAAATATCCTCAAAAATTAATATCTATTATTAGAAAGTACAATCTAGATAAATACGATAGAGTAAGACGAGATGGTTCTCTAGCAGCGAAAACACCAACTTATAAAACAAGTTCTCATAAAGTTCAAAAAGGAGATACATTGTATTCTATATCCAGACGATATAATATTTCGGTACAACGATTAAAAGAAGTAAATGGACTAAGTGACAATAACATTAGTATTGGTCAAGATTTGCTAGTAAAATAAACGAAATGTCATTTCAAACTGTAATGTAACGGAATAGAGAAATCTGAAGGGCTTTGATTCTGTTTATTAAAAATATTTACTGTTTCTTTGAATGAGATTCCTCTCGCTGGTAGGAATGAAGATATAAAAAAGCGGAGTAAAACTCCGCTTCAACTTAACCAAACCCCAATCAAAACTACCAAGAGTAATTTTTCTTTTTTGCTTGTTTTTTGATAGCCTTAATCATAACACTTTCTAATTCATTTTTTTTAGAACTTTCGCGTTGTTTTTTTGCTACATAAGACTTTCTTTTTTTATTTAACTCTTGAATTTTTTGCTGAATTTCAGCACGCTCTTTACGTTTCTTTTCAACATACACTTTAATTTCTTTGGCAGATTTGTTTTGTAACTGTTTAGGAAGTTGTTTCTTTTTTAAAGAGCTGTAATCAATTTCTTTTTCCTCTGAAGCGTCCACCAAATCCCATTCAGCATTCTTATATAGTTTAGAACTTTTAGTTACAGCACGTTTAACTACTACAGCTTCATCTAAACTTTCAGCATTCATATCTTGTTTAGCTTGATTACTATATTTAGAATACCCATAAGAACCATAGTGAATGTAAGTGTCATTTAAGCGTTTGTTTAAAATAATAATATCGTTATCATAAGGAGTTACAATATGTACAATGTGTTTGTTTTGATTAATAGTCATATAATCACCACCTCCATAAATAGCTCCGTCTTGCCATCTTCCAGTAATACCTTGGTTATAATCACCACAAAAAATAGTATTTATGGTAATATCTTTTTCTTTAGCATTTGTAATAGCATCTCTGTAATTAATTTTTCCTTGAGTAAAAGGTTCATTTCCTGCAATAAAAATCATTTTTAAATCACGTTTGTTAGCTCCCCAATCTAATTCGTCTAGTGACGTTTGTATTACCTGACCACAATATTCACTACCACCATTAGTACTCAAAGAAAAAAGATGCTCAGAAATCTCATCTAAATCACTAGTAAATTGTAAAACTTGTCTGATATACCCTTCTCTAGAAGATAAACTTGAGTTTCCGTATTCGTACAAAGCTATTTCTAAGTTAGGTGTGGTACCGTTACATTTAGCATACGATAGTTCGTTCACAATTTCCCATAATTGTGCTTTTGCCTGATTGATAAGTCCATCCATACTATTACTTGTATCTAGTAATAATGCAACTTTAACGGTTTGTTTTTTTACTTTTCTTGTACGTTGATTTTCATTAGCAAACGTAGTTGTTGTTAGTAGTACTAAGCAAAAGAAAAATACTTTGAATGCGTGCGTTTTCATAATTTTTGTTTTTAGTTATTAATTGGGTAAAAGTTTGATTGGTGTTAATTTCTATTCAAAACTACCCTCAACTTTTTTCTTAAAAAATCAAGAATGAGTAAACGCACTATTTTGTTTAGGGAAATGATAAGTTAAATGAGTAAGCCTCATTTTTTAACTACTTTTTATAGTGTTTTAGAGAGTTAACCGTTTTTTTGTATGGTATTTTGTGAGTATGTTTACAGTAAGAAATAAAGAATGAAGAAACTTATTTACATACTATTACTTCCTATATTTTTACTGAAGTTTTCATTAACTTATTCCCAAGAAGATAAAGAACTATCAAAAGAATTTTCAGTAAAAGTTCAAGTGGTGAGTAAGGAAACAAATCGTCCCATTAAAGATGCGAGAGTAGAAGTAAACGGACGAACTTTCCGGTTTTCTGAAATAACGGGAAACTATACTGTAAAAGCAACAGCAGGAAGCCAATTGGAAGTGTCACATCCTAATTTTAATCGTGTTTTCTATACAATTAAAGATGATGAAGATATAAAGGTAGAAGTTGAAGGATTTACATCTAAAAGAAAATCAAAACTAAGCTCTTATAGTAAAAGAAAGCAAGTAGGTTTATACTCACAATATTTAGATTCAGTTGAGTTCTATAAAAAGAAAGATATAGATAAAAGTTTGTCTTTTGTTGAAAAAACGTTGTTAACAAATCCTAATAAAAGTCAAAGAGCAAATGTATTCAAAGAATTAGCAGATGTGTACTTTTATTGGAAACAGTATGATTTAGCGGTTGAGAATTATCAAATTTCTTTACAAGAAGTGAATTCGCCTAGAATTCGTCTGAAATTGGCTAAAGCAGCGTTTTTATCTGAAGATTATAGTAGTAGTGAACAAAACTATTTGCAAAGTTTACAAAGCGGAGTATTAAATAATTACTTGCGTTTAACTGCATATCAGGGGTTAGGAGATGTGTATTTAGTCCAAAAAAACTATAACAAGGCTAAAGCAAACTATGAAAAAGCATTAGCAATTGCGAAAAAGAACTTAATCACTCCTAAAATAACAGATTTAAATTCTAAACTAGCAGAAGTTTTTGCCGCTCAAGGAAACACACAAAAAGCTGATGGATATTTTAAGAACTCTTTAAAATTAGCATCAGAAGAAAACAAGAAACGTTCGTTAAAGGAACAGCAAAAAGTTGCTGATTTTTATAACAAATCTCAACGATACGACGAAGAAATTCAGTTGCGAAAAGAGAGCTTAAAAGAAGCAGATGATATAGTTGTAGAGGCGGAGAGTAACGAATCGTTAGTTGATTCAATTACTTCACAAAAAATCAATTATAAAATAGGTAATGCATACATGCAAAAATCTGAATATGAAGAAGCAATTCCATATTTAAAAAAGAGTATTGCAGATGCAGATAAAAACAAAGATTTAATCATTCAAAAAGATGCAACCAAGCGCTTATCAGAAGTATATGCAACAGTAGGAGATTATACGGAAGCTCTAAAAACTTATCAAAATTATGTAACGTTAGTAGATACGCTGTATTCGAGAAAAGAGCAGGAAATTCAGCAGGTAAAACGTTTTAGTAAGCGAATTTCAGACAATCAAAACAGGATAGCGAGTTTAGAAAAAGATAAAAAATTAGCAGATAGTAAAATCAGTTTAGCATATAAAGATCAGCAATTAGTTCAGGAGAGTAACAAGCGACAAAAATGGATTATTTATTCATTAATAGGAGGTTTTTTATTGATGATTCTGTTAGTGTATTTTATGTTTAGAACCAACAAGCAACAAAAATTAGCAAACAATTTATTGGCATTAAAATCGATGCGCTCACAAATGAATCCGCATTTTATTTTCAATGCATTAAACTCAGTAAATAGTTTTATAGCAGTAAATGATGAACGAAGTGCAAATCGATATTTATCAGAGTTTTCAGTATTAATGCGTTCTGTATTAGAAAATTCAGATGAAGATTTTATACCGTTGACTAAAGAAATTGAGTTGTTAGAATTGTATGTTAAATTGGAGCATAATCGATTTAAAGATAAGTTCGACTACAACATCCATATTGAAGAAAGTATACCGCTGGAGCAATACTCTATTCCACCAATGTTACTACAACCGTATATAGAAAATGCTATTTGGCACGGGCTTCGATATAAAAAAGAAAAAGGAAAACTTCAAATTTCGATGCTTCCTAAAAATAATGAGTCTATCACAATTTTGATAGAAGATGATGGAATAGGAAGGGAGAAATCAATAGAAATGAAGACAAAAAATCAACTCAAACAGAAATCAAAAGGAATGAGTACTATTAAAAATAGAATTGCTATTCTGAATGATATGTATCAAGATAAAATATCTGTGATGGTTTCTAATGTTTTTGAGGACGGAAGTGGGACTAAGGTTGAATTGACACTAAAAAAAGACGAAAATTAGCAATGAAAATAAAAGCAATTATAGTTGAAGACGAGCAAATAAGTAGAGATATTCTACGAAATTATATAGCTAAATACTGTCCTAATGTTGAATTATTAGGAGAAGCAAGCAATATTGAAGAAGCACAAAAATTAATTAAAAAACACGAGTTAGACTTGGTGTTTTTAGATGTAGAAATGCCTTTTGGTAATGCTTTTGATTTGTTAGAAAAAGTAGAAAATAAAACTTTTGAAGTAGTTTTTGTAACTGCTTACGATCATTACGCCATTGAAGCATTAAATAATCAAGCAACTTATTATTTGTTAAAGCCAATTTCTATAGATGAGCTAATTAAGGCAGTAAGCATTGTAACAGAAATTAAAGAAAAAGAAAATGAGTTAGAAACTGCTGTGTTAATGCCAAAAGCCATACATCAAGTAAATGGAAAGATAACCATTCCGCAGCAAGATGGGTTTGAAGTAGTAGCAGTAAATGAAATTTTATTTTGTAAAGCAGATGATAACTATACTGAAATATACTTTGAGAACTCTAAAATATTAGTGAGTAAAACACTAAAATATTTTGAAGAAACCTTAAAGAATAACTCTTTTGTGAGGGTACATAAATCGTTTTTAGTCAACGTTAATGAAATTTCAAAATATAAAAAAGGAAAAGGAGGAAGCGTAATATTGTCAAACGGAAAAGAGATTATGGTTTCAGCATCTAAAAAAGCAAATTTATTATCATATTTTAAATAAAACTATGCCAATTATAAAATCAGTAAGAGGAAAACATCCACAAATTCCAGAAAATTGTTACATCGCAGAAAACTCAACTATTGTAGGTGATGTACAAATGGGAAAAGAATGTAGTGTATGGTTCAATGCAGTAATTCGTGGAGATGTACATTATATAAAAATGGGAGATAAAGTAAATGTGCAAGACGGAGCAGTAATACACGCAACATATCAAAAATCACCGACTACTATCGGAAATAATGTTTCCATTGGTCATAATGCTTTAGTGCATGGATGTACTATTCACGACAATGTGTTGGTGGGTATGGGAAGTATTATAATGGACGATTGTATAGTAGAGTCAAACTCTATAATAGCAGCAGGGGCAGTTGTAACTAAAAATACGCATATTGAAAGTGGGAGCATTTATGCAGGAGTACCAGCAAAAAAAGTAAAAGATATTTCTAAAGAACTTATTTCTGGTGAAATTGACAGGATTGCCAATAATTATGTTAAATATTCAGGTTGGTTTAAAGAGTAATTGAAAAGTAAAAAGCCCGGTTCTGTTTCCAAAACCGAGCTTTTTTCAATCAAAAACTAATTTATTAAGAAGTTTAGCTTATTTTTCCTCTTGATGCTTTTTATGGTGTTCCCCTTTTCTGAACTTTTTATGATCACCCTTTTTTTGATGTCTTTTCATTTTTCTTGCAGTCATTTTCTCATAACGTTCATATTGTTGCTCATTTAAAATACGTTTCATTTCACTTTTATGAGCAATTTGCTTATCTAACATTTTACTTTTCATAGCATAACGTTCATCAGCTGTAGCCTTTTTACCGCTTTGTTTCATGGCTTTTCTTTTAGCCCACATTTTTTGTTTTTCAGCAACTTGTTTTGCTATTAAAGGCTTGATTTGCTTTTGTTGAGCTTCGGTTAAATCAAGTTGTAGCGTCATTTTTTTTACAGCTAGTTCTGTTTTTTGCTCAGTACTTAACTCCTCATGTTTTGTCTTATCGCTCTTTTGTGCTTGAGTAGTAACAGTAAAACCAACCGCTAAAATCAAGATTGTTAGTAATTTCTTCATGTTATTAAATTTTAAGGTTCTTTAATTATTTACGCTTCTAAGACCATTCCAGATTAAAAAAGTTTAAATTTGAAATCGTTTTTAACACTTTTTTAATTTTTTATGAAGTCATTTTTTAGAATTGTTTTAAGGTTTTTACTGCTAGCTGTAGGATTGTTTGCAATCTTTTTTTTCTGGGCATCGTCCCCAACAATGGATGAAGCAGAATATGCCAAAGTTATTACACACGACTACACTAGCACGACTGATAATGATTCAATCTACAGCATAGTAACTTATAATATTGGTTATTTAAGCGGAATGACAAATAACAGAGCAATAGCAAAACCTAAAGAATTATTTGATTCAAACTTAAGAAAGGTGCTTACAGAGGTTAAAAAAGTGAATCCAGACATTATTGCTCTTCAAGAAGTCGATTATAATGCAGCAAGATCCTATGAAGTAAACCAAGAAGAAAAATTAGCAGAATTAGGGTATAATTATGTGGCAAGAGGTGTAAATTGGGATGAACACTATGTGCCGTTTCCATATTGGCCGCCAAGCATGCATTTTGGTAAAATAGTTTCAGGTCAATCAATTTTGAGTAAATACGAGCTAAAAGATTATAAACGCATAGTTTTAGAGCGAGTAGCTGACAACCCATTTTATAGAGATGCGTTGTATTTAGATAGATTGGTACAAGTGGTAAAAGTTACTTTAGGAGGAAAAGAAGTAGTTGTTATAAATCTACACTTAGAGGCTTTTGACAAAACAACACGAGTACGTCAATTTGAATATGTATTGAATCTTTTTAATAAGTATAAAAAAGAATATCCAGCTATTTTGTTAGGAGACTTTAATTCAAAAGCAAGAGATAAAGAGGCTATTGTTAGAAAAATGTTTGCAATGGATGGAGTAGGAAATGCAGCCTTTTTTGTTGAAAATCCTGAAAATACATTTGATACAAAAAATCCAGTAGAACGTATTGATTATATTTTTTATACTGAAGATTCTATAGAGTATGTAGAAGGAAGTGTGTTAAATGAGTTCGGACAAGCATCAGATCATTTGCCAGTAGAAATGAAATTTAAGTTAAAATAAATAATGAAACTCGGTAATTTACCGAGTTTCATTATCGTTCTATTTTTTCTCTAAAATAGTAATATGTTGTCACAATGCTGTATAAAGGTTTGAGCATCGATTTATTAAATTTAAAGCTTTTTTCTTTTCTTTGTTTTAACTTCTTTTTTTACATAACTACCACCTAGAGTAACTTCTTTTAATTTTACTAAGCCTGTTTCTTCAGCCTTATCTATAGCAATAGACAAATTCTGACTTTCTAAAATAGCTTTGATATCATGAAATTCATCACACCAAACTTCCTCTTGGTTTTTATCGAGGTTTGGGCTACGTTCGTGACTTCTGTTTTTATCGGCAACAACTCGTGCTTGGATACGACTTAGGTTTTTGGGGCTCATAAACTCTACGCCATATAACGAACTTTTTGCTTTCTTTACTACTAAACTTCCGTTTTCAACCCATGCAGTTTCCATTGTGTCATTAACTTCATAACCTGCATTTTGCAATGCCTTTTTAATAGCCTTTCGTCGGGCTTCAACAATGATTTTCTCCGAAATCTCAGCATATAAATATTTAGCTTTTTCTAAGGCATTTTTTATATCATCTAGATTATCTGAATTAAGTAATACTGTCCATTTATCAATAAAATTCAGGTTCAATTCTAAAGATTCCAATTGGTCAACGGCTGTTTTAAGTTCTTCTTTAGCTTCTCGTAATGCTAATTGATTTTTACTGAATTCGGCTACCTGGATAGTTAATGAATCCAATAACAAATCGTAATTAGGGGCTTCTTCATCTAATTCGGTACAACGATCCATAAACTCCTGTATTTTGTTCTGAGAAATTTCAGAAATATACATTTTCTTCAATGCGTTTTCCAACTTTTTTAGTCTGGAAACCACTTTAGGACGATTGGAACGCCATTTTTGCACAGATAGCAAGCTTTCACCAGAAGATAATCGTTCTTGAATAGCTTTTTGTTCATCTGTTAATGTTTGAGAGTCAAAATAAGCTTCTTTTAAAAGGCTGTACAAATAATCTACTTTTTCACGGTATTCTTCTATTTCATTTATATTTGATGGAGTGTCGAAATCTTGAAAATCAATACTTTTCTTTTTAAGTAAGAAACGTAATTCGTTATGTGTACTCTTTAGGTTCTTAAATGATTCCCATTTAGAAGTTCTAATTTTAACTACTTTTTTTACCAAATTCTTCTTTTCCTTATCTAGAAACTCAATTTGTCCAGAAACTTCTCGCTCTATTTTTCTATAATTATCTTCTGAAATATTTTGGTAATACTCCAATGTTTCATTCAAAGCAGTTTGAAGTTCTTCTGTAAACATATTGTGTTTGATGGCATAAGCCTTCACTTGTTCTATTTTGTTTTTTAATCGAGTTAACCACCTTTGCTTTATCAATTTTCGCTCTGCTGGGGTAACGATTCGTATAACTTTTGGTCCGCTCATGGTGTTATGTTTAAAGCATTTTCTATGGCGTGTTTCAGCCTTAATTTTTCATTCTCTGTATCTTGTAACCACTTATAAGAGGTAGTTCTATGTATATGAGGAATCGATTTCTTCAAAATCAATGGACGCCATATTTCACGATGTCTTGCATTTTTAAGTAATGGATTGTGAGGTACATCGCATTCAACCCCAATTACAAACCTTCCTGTTTTTTTGTCTTCAATGGCTAAATCTAAATAAAAAACATTGTTATCATTATTTTCTACGGTTTCATAGCCCAAACTGTGAATGTAGTTTTTAACAGTATTTTTAAAACCATCATTTTTTAGTGCTTTGCTTTCTTTGGTTTTTCTTGATGAAAGTCTTTTTAATGATTGATTAGCAACTTCTATCTGATTATCAAAATGTGTTTCAGTATATTTCAAATAACCCTGAATGTAATCTCTTGGTTTTGATGGAGATCGTCCAGTGGAAAGCATGTCAGAAATATCTTTAATGGGCATTGAAGTGGCAATAACAACTTTATGTCTTGCCCTTGTAATAGCTACATTGAGTCTCCTTTCTCCTCCACGATGACCGAGGGCTCCAAAATTGCGGCGGAAAACTCCTTGTTTATTAAAACCAAATGTAGTGCTAAACAAAATCATATCACGTTCATCTCCTTGAACATTTTCTACGTTCTTAACAAAAAAGCCCATGGCTTCTCCTTCTTGTTGTTTGTTACGTTCACGATTTAAAGCTTCCATAAAGACTTCATCTGAAAGTGCTTTTTCTTCAATTTTATCTTCTATAAGATCTGCCTGCTTTTTATTGAAGGTTACAATACCTGTGCTTAAAATTTCATTTTCGGGCAACTGCCAATGGTTATATAAGTATTCAATTAGTACTTCAGCTTCAGTTTCGTTGGTTTGTTCATTATAAATACCATTTACTCGAATGACTTCTAGTGGTTTTGTTTTTTCAATTACGTTTTTGGGATGATAAGCAGGAATGTGTAATTGACCAGAATAAAAGGCATGATTAGAAAAGTTGATAAGCGCCTTGTATTGAGAACGGTAATGAATTTGAAGTGTTGTGGTGGGAAGAACCGTTTTGGCTAATGTCAATAAATCTGGACAATCTTTGACTTCTTTTTTATTCCAAGCCTCTTCGTATAGTGTTAACTCTTCTTCAGAATTATCCTCACTGAGTTCGATATTTAAACCTACACCTTCGTCATCATCCATTTTATGACCAAAGAAATTTGCCGGAGGCATTTGCTTTTCATCACCACTTATAATTACACGTTTTGCACGATAAAGTGAGGGAATAGAATGATCGATTAACATTTGAGAAGCTTCATCAAAAATTACCACATCAAACAACCCTGCTTGTAATGGTAAGGCTTGAGAAACTACCTCTGGACTCATCAACCAAATTGGACGAATATCCATTAAACCTAAATCGTCACCTAAATGAATAAATTCTCGAAGTTTTTTATAGTTCTGTCCTCGTAGTCGCGTAATGCTGTGCCATCGTGATTTTGAGCCAATTTTTTCAAAATCATAGTTTAGGGTAAGTAATTCTTTGTTTAATGCTTTTATTTCAGCCAAATTATTTTCCAGTAATTGTACATTTTGGTCAACATCACTATCAGCCATTAGTAAGGCTGGTGTTTGCTTTTCAATACGTTGTTTCCAACCCAACAAACCTTCTCGTCGTATTGTTTTTCGGATAATTTTAGACCAACGTTCTGAAGTATATTGAGCAATTTGCTCTTCGTAATTTCTAAGAATAGTTAAAAGGTGTAAAGTGATGTCTTGTTGAGGTTTACCTCCTAGTCTTATCCTGAATTTTTGATATGGAATAAAGTGGTTAATGTCCTGAGACATCATCTGAACAACCGACAAATCTACATCGTTATTTTTTATGTTTGAAAGGAAAGTTTTAAAACTAGAATCTTCTAACCATTGTTTTAGGTCAGTCAGTTTTTCGTATGATTCTTGTCTTTTTTCAAAACGTTTATTGGCATTGTTCAACTCTCTTATAAAGTTCTGAAACTCGACTTTCTTACCAGATTTCAAAACTTTTTTAGCTTCGTCTTTTAGAGGGCATTGTTTTAGTGCTTTTGCTAAAACAATCGTTTCCAATAGTTCGTTAATTTTACCACTAATTTTTACAGCAAGAAACTTGGGTTCGGTATTAGGCTCTAGTGTGTTGTTTAACTTTCTTAATACATTATTAAAGTGATTTCGATATGCTCTAAAAGTAATTTCGTATTCCGAATTTGTTTTTAGTCGGTTTATACTTTCTTTATTAGTATGAAGTTTAAATTTTTTGAGAATTTTTTTCAATCGAAACTGATGTTTCCATGTTAAAGGGTTAAGAAACTTAAAAATGGATTTGTTTAGGTGATTATCACAAGCTTGAATTATTTTTTCTAGAGTTTCATCTTCAGATTGTATTAAAAAAATAGAAAAATTGACTTTTTTATAGTTGAAAATCAATTTTTTGAGATCTTCCAATAATTTTTTCAAATCATTAAGAATATCATCGCCAATGGATTTTTCATTGAATTCATCCCAAATCAAATCAAACCAAATTTTAGCATTTTTGGCTTCTTTATCAGTAATATTTAGGAGTTTTTGTTCGTTTTTATACAACCATGTTCTATAGAATTGAGCGTGTTCATTATCATAGACACCTGTGGTTTGTTTTATACAGTCTACTCTTTTTGTTTCAACCTCATTAAATCGTTCTATATTTTGTTTAATTACTTTTTTTGTAGCGTCATCATATTGTGTAATTTTTAAATTAGAGAGTGCATTATCTTCATATTTCGAAGGTAGCCAATCATGTATTAACGTGCTGATTTCTGTTTCAAGAATATTCAATTCATCTGCTGAAATGTTTTCTAAAAAATTCCGTGCCTCAGGAATATCAATATAATCATTGTCTTGAATTTCAATGAGTTCTGATAAAATGTTTCGATAACTTGCGCCTGCTTGTTCATCAAGTACATGAATCTCCTTAGAGATTGTATTTAATTCCGATTCCAGTCTGTCTATTTGTTTGGTTAGATCATTTCGTTTAAATGTAATTTTTTTAAGTATATTTTGTTGTTCGGATTCGTTTAAATCTAAAGAAACCTGTTCGCGAATACTCCGAATAATTTCTTGCCTGTCTTTGGTAATATCAGTGATAGAGAGTGCTCTTTTGTCTAGGCCTACGGCTTCCAAGCGCTTCATAATTACCTGAATTGCTGCTCTTTTTTGAGAGACTACTAATACTTTTTCTTTCCTTCCAATACAATCGGAAATAATATTGACAATTGTCTGACTTTTCCCTGTACCTGGAGGACCTTCAATCACAATACCAGGTTTTAACCGACTATGTATTACTGCACGTTCTTGTGAAGGGTCTACATTTACTACAGTAAAGCGATTGTTTTCTGATTGTATAGGCTCATATTCGGGTATTTGTGGTGTGTGGATTCTTAAAATTGGTTCCATAGCCGTTCCCGAATGTGGTAGTTTTTGAAGCAAACGCAAATCTTCACTAATTGATTGACCTGTAAAATTAGCGTTAAAAATCACTCCAGAGCCATGTAGTTTCAAACCTGTATTTTCCATCATATAAGTGATTTCTGGATGGGTAACAAGCTTTGAAGTCTCGGATTTCACAAATGAACCGAAAGCATCTATAACCTCTGAAATACTTAAAGATTGTCTACTTAAAACCTCTTGATAAATTTGTGTTATTCTTTTGTATTCCTCAGCCTCTAAGGAACTTGAAAGTGCTGGATTCAGTCGGATTTCTTCACGAACCTTGTCAAAACCAATTTCTAATGTAGGATTTGAACGGTTTTTAAAATCCAGTGTAATTGGCCATAGGATAATAGGCAAGATTCGGGGGCGATTGTTTTTTTTGAACTGATTAATTAAAAAAGGAAATCCTAAATACAAAGAATCCAAACCTGTATCGCGCTTAAAGTTTGCTGTTCGTAAAGCTAATCTTCTTGTTCGGTAACTAAGTAATGGGTCTTGACTGAAACTTAGTGGGTCTATTTTTTCCGTACTTGATGAGCGATTAATAATACTATTGAGTAGTTTTTCAGAAGGTTTTAAGGGTGTACCCAATGCTTTTAAATCTAAACGAGGGGAATGTTTAGAAATAATTAACCTTACCAAAGGTCCTCTGGAGGCAGTATGAATAATCTTTCTTTCAAAAAAATTCAATAAGCTAGACGCGTATTCATGCTTAGGTGGGATGACCCATTCTTCTTTGGGAATTGATAAACACAAAATCGATTGCAATATTGGTAGTCGCCTTTCTATTCTGAAACGATCTGCCCAACGATTTAAGTGGTCGTTATTACTCTGCGAAAAGCCCTCTAAATGTTCATGTAGTGATTCGTAAATCTCTAATCTGGGTTTTATTAGAACCTCTCGGAAGAAGCTTTCATTAGACTCAATTTTTATTTTTATCGCCAAATTAGAGGCATCTTTAATCAATTGCTCTAAGGGGATAAATTGATCCTGTTGGGCGCTTAAAACTAGTATTAAATCTTCTTCACTGAGTCGGATGTCTCCCATTAAATCCGATAGACTGATGTTTTTGGCATCAGGATAAATTTGACGTAAAAGATTTAATTCAGATTTTAATCGCACCCTAGAAGTGCTTAGAGAATTGATCTTGAACTTATCACAATCTAATTCAATATCCAAACTCTTTGCTTTATGTAATACATTTTGCTTTCTACTTTTAAGGTTGACCAACCATTTTTCGCGTGAAAGAGTATCCAAATAATCAGGAATGTCTCCTACTATAAGTTCTGAAGCGAGTGTAGGGTTGCTAAGCAACCAAGCAGGAATAATAATTTGTCCTCGCCAAGTAAGCGGTAAAGCTTCATTGAGGTGCATTAAAGCTAATGAAAATCGCCATTCTAAATCAATATTCTCTTTAGAACGCAAATTTCTGATAGTAGCAGTTATTTTACCTTCGCCAAGGGTTTCTTTTATCCAATTTGAAATTTCACCCGAAGTAAATAAAGCCAAACCTTCTTCCCAGTTATTCTCCTCAGCTGCTGCAAGTGCAAAATAGCTTACATTGGTATAGAATGTATCTCCGAGTTGTATAGTTTTTTCGTTTTTATGATCAACCTCAAGAGTAACTTCTATAGGAGGTGTAACGTATTCTTTATTCAACCATTTTTCCACTTGTTCCCAACGCCATCGTTTTAGAGGGTCCCTACACAACAAACCTTTTAGTAATAAAAGTATACGTTCATCAATGCCTTCTGGAATTTGAACACCTCTGGTTACCAAATGGATCATAAATGCTTTGTCGTTGATACCTTGAAAGAATGTTCCTTTGGTAGTTTGCTCTAAAACTATCATTCCTAAACTCCACCAATCCGAAGCAGGACTTACTCCACCAATTATAGCTTCCGGAGCTGTATATCTGGTTAATTGTAAAGGTGTATCGGTATCGAGGTCATAATCTGATAATCTTGCAGAACTGTAATCGATAATCACCAAATCAAAGGTTTCATTGTCACGGATGAGAATGTTTTTGGGACATAGATTACGATGCCTAAAGCCCGCTTCTGAGAAATCTCGAAGTGCTCGACTAATTTCATTTACCAGAGTTTCAATTCTATTTTCTTTGATATATCCTAAATCATTGAGAGATCCTCCTTGGATATGTTCTGAAACTTCAAAAAAGCGATTGTTACAATAGCCTGTTTTAACCAATTGTGCAATATGATCCACATCTGCTCGGTGTAGTACATCATAAATTGCTTTATCAGGTTCAGAATTTTCATGATAATAAGTTAAAAAAAAGCGTTTACCATCAGTATCCTTAACTAAAAAACATTCTTTAGTAGCTCCTGAAATCTCGACAGATTCAATAATGGTATATGAATCTATTTGTTTAATAGTTTCTTCTTCCTGAACTGTTAACTCTTGAATATCAGCACCACATTCCATGCACATAAAATCGTCTTCTCCAACTTCATGCTCGTTTTTACAAAATCGTTTGATTGATTCTTCAGCTTCATGTTGAATTTCGACTCGGCCGCCAACTGGAGTTTGGGGCACATTCATCAATAACCAACTACAAGGTGAATTACCGATTATATTTTGACAATACATTTCAGTTACTGGTCGTTCACTATTACATGCAGGGCAAAGTCGTACGTATTTCATTTCTTGTTTTGCTTTATTACCGATTGTGTGTTAGTTATTTCAACTTCATTTTTCCGAAAGCTTTCCGTTATTTTATTCATTCCATTAATAGGTATACCCGCCATCCAAAGTGTCTGATCATCAAACTGTATGTCCAATTTCTTATCGGGTTTTTTGCCCAAGTATTTAGTAAAGCTTTGTTCTCCTAAATCAGTAAGAAAATGAATTTGTTGATTATCACTTCCTAATAAGGCTTGGGTTTGAGTTTTTGTATAGTCATAAGGTTCAGAAATCAACACATCAATCAATTCTTCTTGTATAACTTTTTTATTTTTTAACTTCTGAAAAGAATATCCGCTATATACTAGAACGGAAAGCTTATAAGACTTAAGAAATTTTAGTAACTCTTCTAAAGCAGGCTCTTGATCAAAAGGTTCGCCGCCAGAAATAGTAATGCCATCACATTTTGGAAGCCACTTTTTTAGTAGATTTGTCACTTCTTTTATATTTATTGAATTGCTGTTGAACTGCCAGGTATCTGCTGAAATACAGCCTTCACAATGTATAGAACACCCTTGGAACCAGATACCAATTCTTTGTCCTGGGCCAAGTGTAGTTACTGGAAAATGTAAACGTGAGATTCCTATATCCATTCGATTATTTTTTATTTAGATGAATGGTAGTACTTCGGTTTTCAAAAGAAATAGAAGTTGCTTCTATCGTTTCTCCTTTAATTGGATTTAATGTGAATAAAGCTCTGGAAAAAGGTGAGATAAAATGATATTCAATTTTATTTCTAATACCTCTACCGCCATTATTCAAATCAGCAACAGATAATTCTTTTAGCGTTTGCATTACTTCGGGATGAATATGTAGTATAATACCCAATTGTTTTTGAATCCCTTTAATATTATTTTTCATCATCATATCAAAAATCATTTCACCAACATCTTTACGTATATAATCAAAAATAATAATGTTGTCTCCAATTCTATTGAGTAGTTCAGGTCGATTGAGTTCAAACTTAAAATAGCTTTCGATTTCATGTCGTACTTTCTTTTCAACTGTTTCAAAACTATCTTCATAAGTTACATTTGGTAATCGTTCACCTGTAGTCGAATTTTTATAAATCCCAAGGTTTGAAGTGAAAATAATCAGTGCTTCAGAAAAATAAACGGTGTCACCTCGTCCACTCGTAAGTACTCCGTCGTCTAGAATTTGAAGAAATTTATCTAATATTCTAGGGTGTGCTTTTTCAATTTCGTCAAATAAGACTACACTAAATGGTTTTTCTCTGATAGCATTGGTGAGTTCACCACCAACATTATAACCAACATATCCTGGAGGAGCACCAATTAACCGTTGATCTGAATGTTCAGCGCTAAACTCAGACATATCAAACCGAATATAAGCACTTTCATCACCAAATAATAAACTGGTCAAGGTCTTAGCCAATTCGGTTTTCCCAACACCTGTAGGTCCTGCTAAGAAAACTACACCTCTTGGGCGGTTATTTTTTTTAGAATTCCCCACTCCAGTGATGGCCCGTTTTACAATATCCATAATATGTTGTACGGAATGGTTTTGCCCCTTTACACGTTCTTTGATATAAGCTTCACCGTTTTCAATTTTGCTACGTTCAATTTTCATCCAAGGGTCTTCAGTTACACCCACTTTGTATCGTCGTACTGCATCTGCAATCATGGAAATTGGTATAGTTTCTGACCTAGCTAACTCTATAATTGCTACTAAGTCTAACAGTAATAAGCCTTCGGTTTCGTCTACAAATTCAGTAACTATAGCATCTACATTGTTTTTGTCTTTACTTAAGCTCTCTATAATTGGATGCACTAATCTTCTACGAGCAATATGATTGGGTTTTCCAATAGGTATATGTCTTATTTTTGGGTTGTTAACTACCATCCAATCGGGCAAGTCACCTTCTTTATCTACTATCCAAATTACGATATTATAATAAGGATTTGGAGGGTTGCCGTAAGGTCTGGTTTCTGTAGTTTGAGATAAAATATGAGCCATACTAAATGAATCGTGCTCTGCTTTTACCAGATTTTCAGGGTTCATTAAAAACTGAGAGGCGAAATCGACAATCAAGCCAATGGGTTCATCAGGATAGTGAATAATCCTTTGCAATACGGTATTAAAGGTTTGTAAGTCGTTATAGACACCTTCTTGCTGAAGTGGGATTTGAAGTTTTTGAAAAAGAGCTTTTTTGTCTTCTGGGGTTTCTGTAAAAAAAGGAATATCAAAACCAGTCAATGGATTGTAGTAAATCACATGTGCATAGCCCATGCTTTTTAATTCCGAGTCTATTACATTTTCTAATCGATGCCAACTGTAGGTGCCAAAATCGTTTTTCAGTAACTGAAAATCCTTAATATTACCTGAAAGGAAAAATTGACTTTTTAAGGGGACAAACCTTCTGAAATCTTGTAACCAGCGAGATTTGGTGTTATTCATTCTTGTTTTATTTTAACTCATTTATCACAACTTTTAAAACGCTTAATGCTTAACTCTGATTAACATTAACAGCAAGAGTATAGATTTGATCTGTTAACCAAAGCGTTATAACGTTTACTGCATGTAGCGCAAAAAACTTAATGAGTTGATTAATATTTTCATGTTTTGCAATTTTTTTTCTTTCAACCTTACTCATAAGAGAAGCATCAATACTCAACAATGTTGAGAGATATATAAATAGCGTGTTTCATTGTTATCTTTAAGATATGATAAGGCCTTACAAAAGTGTTAATCGGTCTTGTTTTAACATGACCAATTTAAAAATAAACAAATATATAACTACAAAAATGATTAAAGAAAATTTGATTATATATAAGTTTTTAAAAAAGCAAGTACTTATAAGCTATATTTAATAAAGGTTTTAACAAGAATCCTTTAGTTTTATGTGTACTGAAACTGCTAAAATTGAAATAAAAGTTTACACTCCTTTGATGATAGGAGCAAGAATTGATGTTTAAAATAATTGTAGTAATAAGTGTTGTAGCTATGGATGTTTTACTTTTTTTGACTAAAAAACCCGAACAAATTTGTTCGGGTTTTTATCGTGGTGCCTCCAGGAATCGAACCAGGGACACAAGGATTTTCAGTCCTTTGCTCTACCAACTGAGCTAAGGCACCAGTCATAGCTTAAAAGTAACATCTTTAAAATAAAACTCGTAACAAGCGCTACGAGTTTTATTGTGGTGCCTCCAGGAATCGAACCAGGGACACAAGGATTTTCAGTCCTTTGCTCTACCAACTGAGCTAAGGCACCAGTTGCTACTTTCGTTAAGCGGATGCAAATATACAATCGTTTTTTAATTATACAAAGTAAAAGCTTTAAAAAAATGTGCCGTAAATTTACAAGCTCTAAGAAATGAAATATGTACTTAATTATTGATGTAGGCAATACAAGAGTTAAAGTAGCTGTTTTTGAAATAGATACTATTAAAGAAGTCTTTACTTTTGAAAAAATAAATATAATTCCAGAACTGAAAAAAATAATTTCAAATTTTTCAATTTCGCATAGTATTGTGTCATCTGTAGCTAATTTTACAGATGAGGAAATGAAAAAAATAGCAGAACTTTTGAATCCAGTTTTTTTGGATTCAAACACAAAAGTTCCATTTAAAAATTTATATAAAACGCCAAAAACATTAGGAGTTGATAGAATTGCATTAGCATCAGCAGCTATAAATACATTTCCAAATAAAAATGTGTTAGTGTTAGATGCAGGTACATGCATAACCTACGATTTTATTATAAAAGGAGGAGCGTACTTAGGAGGCGCTATTTCACCAGGGATAGCTATGAGGTATAAAGCATTACATAATTTTACTTCAAAGTTACCGTTACTAGAAACAAGAGAAGTAGAAAACTTTATTGGTGTTGATACAGAAAGTTCAATTCATTCAGGAGTTATCAATGGAGTTTGTAATGAAATAGACGGAATTATAGCACAATATCAAAAGAAATATCCAGATTTAACAGTAGTTTTAACAGGAGGGGATACATATTTTTTGTCAAAACAATTAAAAAGTGTCATATTTGCCCATCCAAATTTTGTTTTGGAGGGGTTACATACTATTTTGATACACAATTTAGCGAATGATTAAGAGATTTATATTAGGAGTTTTTGTACTAACTACGTCGGCAATATTAGCACAAAGAAACAGTGCTTCACCATATTCTTATTTTGGTATTGGTGAAAATTTTGAGGCAGTAACAGTAGAACAAGCTTCTATGGGAGGTATTGGTGTTGCAATGAAAGATTATCATCACCTAAATTTTACAAACCCAGCGTCAAATGCTGATTTAAGGGCTGCAACCTATGCAATAGGAGGTAGCTTAACTTTTTTAACTGTTAAGGAGCAAGATGCTTCTCAAACAGGAAACTCAACAAGTTTAAGATATATTTCATTAGGATTTCCTATTGGAAAAAAAGCAGGATTATCTGTCGGTTTACAACCTTTTTCATCTGTGGGGTATTCTTTGTTAGATGATGCTAACGCCGATGACGTTACTTTATTTACAGGAGAAGGAGGGGCTAACAAGATATATGCAAGTTTTGGTATGTATGCATACAAAGGCTTGTCTGTAGGAGCAGAAGCAAGTTTTATTTTTGGAAACATAGAAAATAGTGTTTTAAATCAGAGAGCTAATGTAGCTTTAGCTACTAAACATGAAGAGTCTTTTAATATTAGAGGTGGACAGTTTAAGTTAGGGTTACAATATAAAACAGAATTAAAAAATAAATTACAATTATCTACAGGTGCATCATTCACAATGACTACAGATTTATCTGCAAGAGGGTCAGAGAAGATGTACTCATTATCGTTTAGTGGATCTGGGCAAGAGATTCCAAGAGACGAATTATTTAATAGATCTCTAGACGGAAATATAAATGTACCTCTAAAAAGTGCTTATGGTTTTGGTCTAGGAAAAGAAAATAAATGGTATGTAGAAGTGAATCAAGAGTTCCAAAGTGCTTTAGGAAGTAATAGTGTTTTTATAGCTAATGGATCATCACATAAATACGATGACTCAAGTAAGTTTGCAATAGGAGGGTACTATATACCAAAAATTAATTCAATTTCAAGTTATTGGGATAGAGTAACCTATAGAGCAGGTTTGCGTTTTGAAGATACAGGATTATTAGTAAAAACTACTGATAATTTTACTTCTGTAAAAGACTTTGGCATAAATGTTGGATTAGGATTGCCATTACCGAGACAATTATCAAACGTAAATGTTGGATTTGAGTACGGGCAAAGAGGAACGACTAACAATAACTTAATAAAAGAAAACTACTTTAACGTAAGATTAAGTTTATCTTTGAATAGTCTTAAGTGGTTCCATAAGAATAAAATAGATTAACAAAAACTGAGAACGATGAAAAAAATTACGTATTTACTAACAGGATTATTTTTGTTTGTAGCCGTAAATGGAGCGAAAGCGCAAGCAAGCCAAGAATGTCATATCAAGTATAACCTTTTTAAAGGAGATGCTACAACTAAGAAATATGCCCAAGCAAAACCTAATTTAGAGTACTTGTTAGATAATTGTGCTTCATTATCTATTAATATCTATAAATATGGAGCTAAAGTTGCTGAAAACTTGAAAGATCCTGTTTTAGCCAAGAAAGTATATGAAACAAGGTTAGCTAATTTCCCAGATAAAGACCCAGCTAAAGCACATAGTGATTATGCTGATTTTTTAATAGAAAATAAATTAGCTTCAGATGATGAAGTTTTTGAAATCTTAAAGAAGGCTTACGATATCTCACCAAAAGATATGGGAGTAAAAAATATCTTTTTATATTTCCAAATGATATCGGATAAATATCAAGACTCTAATCCTCAAAAAGTTTTTGATACTTATGATGATGTAATGGAATCTGTAGAAGAAAAATTAGAAGACTACAGTAAGAAGATTGCAAAATTACAAGAGAAAGATTCTGTAGGAACAATTACTTCTAGAGAGAAAAGAAACTTAAGAGCTTATACGATTAACTCAGGGTTGTTAGGTAAAGTTGAAGGAGGTTTAGATGCAAAAATCTCTAAGATAGCAACATGTGAAAGATTAATACCTATTTACTCTAGAGATTTCGAAGAAAACAAAACTGATGGTGTTTGGTTAAAAAGAGCAGTATCAAGAATGTATAATAAAGAATGTCAAACAGACCCTTTATTTGAGAAGTTAGCAAATGAGTATGCTAAGGTAACTCAGTCAGCAGATGCATATAACTTCTTAGCAGGAGTTTTAGCTAAAAATGGAGATAACGCTGGTGCTGCTAAAATGAGAAAGAAAGCGTTTGACTTGGAAACTGATCCATTTAAAAAAGCTAAGTATAAGTTAAGAGAAGCTCAAAGTGCTGGAGGAAGTAGAGCTAGAGCTTTAGCTTACGAAGCATTAAAGTACAACCCTAATATGGGTAAAGCATATTTATTCATTGCAAGTTTATACCAAAGAAGTGCTAACTCTTGTGGTAGCGATGAGTTTGAAAAAAGAATGGTGTATGTAGCTGCTTTAAATAAGGCTTTAAAAGCTAAAAAAGTTGATCCAGGATGTGGAGCTGGAAGATATATTTCTAGTTACAAAAAGAATGTACCATCTAAAAAGTTAATTTTCCAAAAAGGAATGTCTTCAGGAGCTAGTTATAGAGTTGGATGTTGGATTGGAGAAACTGTTCGTGTACCTTAATTGAAGTTAATGCTTAAAAGAGCAAAACATATATACAATAGCATTGCTACCATTTGTTTGGTGGCAATGTTTTTTTCTTGTACCAATTCAAAAAAAGAGGTGCGAGATTTTCTTGCTGATAAAAATTTACCAGTAGGTTCAGCAGTAAATATCTATCATGTCCATAAAGATTCAGGAAGAATAAGTTCAAAAACAAAAGCACCTGTTTTTTATGATTACTCTAATAGAAAAGAACACCCATATAGTGAGTTTCCTAAAGGAATTGAAATTGTAACAATTGATAAAACAGGGACAGACTCAACAACAATTTCAGGAAACTATGCTTTAACCTACAACAAAACAAAAGTATCTGAAATAAGAGGAAATGTGGTTATTACAAATCATACGAATCAAACAAAGCTAGAAACTAATCAATTATTCTGGGATCAAAATGAACACTACTTTTTTACAGAAGATGGTTTTCGGTTTACAACTCCAGAATCTGAAATTAATGGCTTTGGATTTGAGTCGAGCGAAGATTTGAGTAAGTGGATAGCTAAAGATATTACAGGAGATATAGAAACAACACAAAAAGATATATAATGAACGCACTTTGGAAATATTTACAATACGGATACTTAATTATAGGAGTGATCTTTTTTGTTGAAGGAATTTTGAAATGGAATTCTGATAGACAAGAAGCGTTTATTATGTTTGGATTTGCTATCTTTATCATATTAATTTTCTTCTTTAAACGACATTTTAGAAGAAAAGTAGAAAAAAGAAACAAAGAACGTTAATGCAACCCGAACTCTTAATTATTCTTACTTCTATTTTATTTTCAGCCTTTTTTTCTGGTATGGAAATAGCTTTTATTTCAGCAAATAAACTTCACATAGAGTTAGAGAAAAAAGGGGATGGAATACTTTCTAAAATTCTAACCAAGTTAACTGAAAAATCTTCAAAGTTTATTACCACTATGCTAGTAGGTAATAATGTAGCTTTAGTAATTTATAGTTACTTTATGGGAGAGCTGTTGATGGGATGGTTCCAATCCTTTTTACCTTCAGACTATACAGTTGTAAATTATGTACTGTCTGATGTAAGCCTACTAACACAAACACTTATTTCAACAGTAATTATCTTGGTAACAGCAGAGTTTTTACCTAAGGCTATCTTTAGAATTTATGCAAATGAAATGCTAAAGTTTTTTGCTATACCTGCTTATGTTTTTTATGTTATTTTTTATGGAGTTACATGGGTAATTACTAAAATTTCAGATTTTTTCTTGCATGTTTTTTTCCGTACAAAAGAAGATGAAATTCAAACGGAGTTTAGTAAAGAAGAACTTGGGAACTACATTTCAGAACAATTAGATGCAGGAAATGATGAGGAACAGGTAGACTCTGAAATTCAAATATTCCAAAATGCTTTAGAGTTTCACAAGGTAAAATCTCGTGAAATTATGGTGCCTAGAACTGAAATTGTAGCGGTTGATTTACACGAAACAGTAAGTAATCTAAAAAAAATATTCATAACAACAGGTTTATCAAAAATTTTGGTTTATAAAAACTCTTTAGATGATATTTTAGGTTATGTAAATGCTTTTGAGCTTTTTAAGAAACCACGAACTATTAAGGCAATTTTGTTACCAGTAGAGTTTGTGCCAGAATCTATGATTATTAACGATGTACTTAATAATTTAATAAAAAAACGTAAAAGTATAGCCGTTGTAGTTGATGAATATGGAGGTACTTCAGGTATTATTACTGTTGAAGATATTGTTGAGGAATTATTTGGTGAAATTGAAGATGAACACGATACACAACAATTATTAGAAGAAAGAATCAGTGAAAATGAGTTTAACTTTTCAGCTCGTTTAGAAGTTGACTATCTTAATGAAGAGTATAACTTAGGCATTCCAAAGGAAGAAGCCTATGAAACAATTGGAGGTTTTATTTTAAACCATACTGAAACAATACCACTACAAGACGAGGTTTTACATATAGAAAACTTTCAAATTAAAATCTTAAAAGTAAGTGCAACCAAGATTGATGATATTTATTTTAAAGTAACTGGTAAAGAAGATTAATTTTCCTTCTTTTGCCTAGAACTCCCTCAAAAACAGCATAAAAAAACATTGCATTATTTAATGTGAAATTGTATTTTCGCACACTGTTAATAAAATAAATTACGTATGGCAATTTTATCGAAAATTAGAGAACGCTCAATGTTCTTAATTCTTGTAATTGGTTTAGCACTTTTTGCTTTTGTATTAGACCCTTCTACAATATCAGACTTTTTTAGCGCAAGCAAAGTAAACGAAATAGGACAAGTTGATGGCGAAGCCATTTCTCGTCAAGAGTTTGCTGAAGCTCTAGATGCTTACAAAGCACAAACAGGAAATAACATGTCTGAGATGCAGGCTGCAAAAGCAGTATGGAATAATTTAATCCGTCAAAAAATATACAAAAAGCAATTAGAAGAAGCAGGAATCACAGTTGGGGATGCAGATATCTTAAATGCCTTATACGAAACTCCAGTAATTCAAAACGACGCTAGATTCCAAACTTCAGGGATTTTCGATAAAAATAAGTTAAAAGAGCACTTAGCTACCATTAAAGAAGAAAATGGACAAGAATGGGGTGCTTGGCAAAAATATATGGCTTCTATAAAAAGCAATATAGAAAAAACAACATACGATAACTTAGTTGCTGCTGGCTTAGGAGCTTCTTTAAAAGAGGGGGAATCTAAGTATTTCACTGAAAATACAAAAGTATCAGGTAAGTATGTATATGTACCATATACTACAATTGCAGATAGTTTAGTAACATTAAAGAAAAGTGATGTTCAAAATTATATAAACCAGCATCAAGACGTTTTTCAAGTAGAAGCTTCAAGAGATATTAACTTTGTAAAGTTTAATATAGAGCCTACTACAGAAGATGAAGAAGCTATTAAAGCTAACGTAGCAAAATTAATTGATGATTCAGTAATAAACAACACTCCTGTAAAAGGATTAAAAAATACTACAAACTATAGTGAGTTTTTAGAAGAAAACGAATCTGATTTAAGATTAGATAATAACTACAAGTTTAAAATTCAAGTACCTCAAGTAATTGCCGAAGAAGTTTTCAATGGTAAAGAAGGAGATGTTTTTGGACCATATAAAGATGCAGGATTCTTTAAATTATCTAAAATTACAGAAGTAAAACAATTACCAGATTCTGCACAAGCAAGTCATATTTTAATTCCTTTTGTTGGTTCTGCAAGTGCTGACGCAACAGTTGTTCAAACTGAAGAAGAAGCTAAGAAGACTGCAGATAGTTTATTAGCTGTTGTTAAAGCTGATAAATCTAAGTTTGCAGATTTAGCTAAAGAAATGTCATCAGATCAAGGTTCTGCTGAAAAAGGTGGATTCTATGATTGGTTTGCTTATAACAGAATGGTACCATCATTCAGAGACTTTGTTTTTGAAGGAAAAGAGGGGGATATGGGAGTTGTAAAAACTCAATTCGGATTTCACGTAATTAAAATAGATGGTCAAAAGAACTTCCAACCAGTAGTAAAGTTAGCTACTTTTGGACGTAAGATAGAAGCTTCAGAAGAAACAGAAAATACAGTATTTCAAAATGCAGAAACATTAGCGTTAGAATTAGCAAATGGAAAAGATTTTGAAGAAACTGTAAAAGAAATGAACTTAACTTCTTTACCAGCGGTAGGATTAAAGTCTTTAGATGAAAACGTACCAGGTGTAGGTCGTGAAAGACAAATTATTACTTGGGCATTTGAAAAAGAAGTAAACGAAGGAGACTTTAAACGTTTTGATGTAGAAGGTGGATATGTAGTAGCTGTATTAACTGCAAAAACTGAAAAGGGATTAATGCCAGTAGATAAAGCAACTGCAAGTGTACGCCCTATCTTAACAAACGAGCGTAAAGCAAAAATGATTGAAGATAAAATTAGTGGTTCAATATTAGATGAAATCGCTAAATCAGTAAGTCAAACAGTTAGAACTGCTACCGATGTAAACTTACAATCACCAACAATTTCAGGTGTAGGTTTCGAACCAAAAGTAGTAGGAGCAATGATTAACGCAAAAGAGAACGAAGTAGTTAAAAATGTAGTAGGAGATAAAGGGGTGTTTGCTTTTGTTGTTGAAAAGAAAGAATTACCAACAGCATTACCAAACTACGATACGTACAGAAAGCGTATTGCTAACGAAAGACAGAACAAAACGTTCCAAATGTATGAGGCGGTTAAAAAAGCGTCTGATATTGAAGATAACATGAGTTCTTTCTACGGAATTCAATAAGAAATAACGTCATACAAATAAAAAATCCCGAACTATTTAGTTCGGGATTTTTTTATGTTATTTCATCTTTAATTTTAAACTTAAATTAGAAACATCGTTTTTCAACTTTTTGAGATCTTTTGTCCTACTTTTTTGAATATTGTAGTATGATATATTCGTTGGAGATTCATCGTTTAATAAAAAACTATTTATTAAACTTTTAAACCAGCTTTTCCGATATCAGTATTAAATGATAGTTTATTAATTTGAGATTTAGTTTCTTTTGGAAGTTCACTCTCATTTACCATATTAATAAACCTTTCTAGTTCAATACTCAATTGATTGATTTCATCGTAACTAACCTCTTTATCTCTTAAGTGTCTGTCACATTCGTTAGAAATATATTTTAAATATTTATGAATAGTTTCCAATGTCAAATTTATAATACCTTTTAAGAGAATAATTCTTGTTTTTTATATTAACTAAACTAATTTAATTAAAACAAAAAAGCAACCTCATATGAGATTGCTTTTTAAATATGTTTTAAAGCTTTTTATTAAGCGTTTAATGGTTGTCCATCCCAAGCTGCTTTAGCTGCTTCTTTTATAGCTTCAGAGTAGGTTGGGTGTCCATGACAAATACGAGCTAAATCTTCCGCAGAAGCTCTGTATTCCATCGCAACAGCTGCTTCCATAATTAAATCAGCAACACGAGCACCTACCATATGAACTCCTAATACTTCATCTGTATTTTTATCAGCCAATACTTTTACAAATCCATCAGTATCTCCACTTGCACGAGAACGTCCTAATGCACGCATAGAGAATTTTCCAGACTTGTAATCAACACCAGCATCTTTTAATTCTTGTTCAGTTTTACCAACAGCCGCTACTTCTGGCCAAGTGTAAACAATACCAGGAATTAAGTTATAGTCGATGTGAGGTTTTTGTCCAGCCAAATATTCAGCTACAACCACACCTTCTTCTTCTGCTTTGTGTGCTAACATAGCTCCACGAACTACATCACCAATAGCATAAATGTTAGAAACGTTCGTTTGTAAATGATCATTTACTTCAACCATTCCTCTTTCAGTAACTTTAACACCCGCTTTTTCTAAAGCTAATCCTTCAGTATACGGACGACGACCTACTGAAACTAAACAGTAATCACCAGTAAAAGTAACCTCTTCACCTTTTTTATTAGTAGCTTTTACCACAACTTCGTCACCATTTCTTTCAACAGAAGTTACACCGTGGCTAGCATTAATTTTCATACCTTGTTTCTTTAAAACCTTAGTAAGTTCTTTAGAAACATCTTTATCCATAGTAGGAGTAATTGTTGGAGCATACTCAATAACAGTTACATCAGCACCTAAACGCTTATAAACTGAACCTAACTCTAAACCAATAACACCACCACCAATAACTAATAAGTGCTTAGGAACTTCAGGAAGTTTTAAAGCTTCAGTAGAAGTTATTACACGCTCTTTATCAATAGTAATGAAAGGTAAAGAAGATGGTTTAGAACCAGTAGCTATTATAATGTTAGTACCTTCAATTACTTCTTCAGTACCATCATTTTTAGTGATTTTTACGTGAGTAGCATCTTCAAAAGAACCTAAACCTTCGTAAACCTCAATATTGTTTTTATCCATTAAATATTTGATACCTCCAGTAGTAGTTTCTACTACATTTGCTTTACGAGCTACCATTTTTCCGAAGTCAAAAGAAGGCTTCTCAACAGAGATACCATGCTCTTCGAAATGATTTACTGCATCATAGTAATGGTGCGAAGAATCTAATAAAGCTTTTGAAGGAATACATCCAACATTTAAACAAGTTCCACCTAAAGTTGAGTACTTTTCGATAATAGCAACTTTAGAACCTAATTGAGCGGCTCTGATAGCAGCAATGTACCCTCCTGGACCAGAACCAATAACGATTAAATCGTATTTCATGAGTTGTGTTTTATTTTTTCATAAATAATGAAGCACAAAAATACAATTATTTGTCGATAAAATTAGTTTTCATATCTTTAAAACTTAAATTCGTTGTATGAAAATTTTCAAAAAAATTATAGGATTCTTATTAATACTATTGGTAATAGCGCAGTTTTTTCAACCAGAAAAAAATCAAGGAGAAATAACTACAGTTGAAACTTTTATAAAAGAAACCAAACCAAATGATCAAGTGCACAAAATATTAAAAACAGCATGTTTTGATTGTCACAGTAATTCAACTAGTTATCCTTGGTATAGTAGTATTACACCAGTTAACTATTGGTTAGCTGACCACGTAAACCATGGAAAAGAAGAATTGAATTTTTCTGAATGGGCTACTTATTCCTTAAAAAGAAAAGAACATAAAATGGAAGAAGTTTGGGAGGAAGTAGAAAAAGGAAAAATGCCATTAGATTCTTATACTTGGACACACGCTGATGCTCGTTTAACTAAAGAAGAAGTTGAGCAAGTAATTAACTGGGCTAAAAGTGTACAAGGAGATTACAAAATGCAGCTAGCGAACTAAATTAATGCAACAACTTTTAATAATTGGATATGTTTGGATAGAAAAAACTACAGGAGCTGGTAACCGAATGTTACAGTTACTTGATGTTTTTAAAAACCAAAACTATACCATTACTTTTGCAACACCTGCCCAAAAAACTGAAAACTCTTTAAACTTAGCAGAGTTAGGAGTTGAGGAGAAATCGATTGAATTAAATTCAAGTTCTTTTGATGATTTTATTAAAGAACTACAACCAGATGTTGTGTTGTTCGATCGTTTTATGATGGAAGAACAATTTGGTTGGCGTGTAGCAGAATATTGCCCGAAAGCTTTACGAGTTTTAGATACAGAAGATTTACATTTTTTACGTAAAACACGTCATCAACAATTAAAAAAAGGAAAACAATTTTCTACAGAAGCATTGTTGAAGTCGGATGAAGCAAAACGAGAAATCGCTGCTATTTTACGTTGTGATATGAGTTTGATTATTTCAACCTACGAAATGCAGTTATTGAAAGACGTTTTTAAAGTTGATGAATCTTTACTATATCATTTACCTTTTTTATTGAGTTCAATTGACGAAAAAGTAGTAAAAAAATGGAAGTCGTTTGAAGAACGAAAACATTTTGTATTTATAGGAAACTTTTTTCATGCTCCAAATGTCGATGCTGTTTTACAATTAAAAACAATTTGGAAAACGATAAGAAAGCAATTACCAGAGGCAGAATTGCATATCTACGGAGCCTATGCTACGCAGCAAATTCAGCAATTGCATAAACCAAAAGAAGGATTTATTATAAAAGGTTTTGCAGAAGATGCACTCGAAGTAGTTAAAAGTGCTAGAGTAGTGTTAGCGCCAATTCGTTTTGGAGCTGGGATTAAAGGGAAATTAACAGAAGCAATGGAATGTGGTACTCCAAGTGTTACTACTTCAATAGGTGCAGAAGGCATGCATGGAAATTTACCTTGGAACGGATTTATAGAAGATGATTTTGTGAAGTTTGCCAACAAAGCTATAGAGCTGTATACTTATGATATTCTTTGGAAAAAGTCTCAACAAAAAGGAATTGCAATTATCAATTCGATATATGATAAAGAAAAAATAGCTTTTTCTTTTGTAAATAAAATAAAAGAAATCCAAGAAAACCTTGAAACACATCGTACACAAAATTTTCTTGGAAGTTTGTTGCAACATCAAACCTTACAGGCTACAAAATTTATGAGCAAGTGGATTGAAGAAAAGAATAAGAAATAGAACTTATTCAATTTTAATATCTACTGAGGTTCTACTTTGCCATCCAGTAACATCTATTACAGAAATTTGGCAGTGATAATCTCCTGAATCTATGTCTGTAGGAATTGTAATCTTTTGCATTATCTCATATTCTTTAGGATTGTTATCAATAGTATAGTTTTCCATAAAAATTAAAGGAGTAATAGGATCTTTAATGGGAAATAACGCACAATTTGAACCTTGATCATCGTGTGTGTGATGATCGAAATTATGATGGATGTCAATAGCGTAAGTAGCCAGAGCTATATTGTCAGAGACTTTTACACGTATAGTGTATTCTTTTCCCTTTTCTAAAACAGTACAAGATTGAGGAAACCCTTCGTTGTAGTTTAAAGTAATAGTAGGCTTTTCTGTATCAGGTTCTTCAGATTCGCTACTACAGCTAATGTTTAACGCTATAATTAATAGTAAAGCACTTGTTATTTTTAATAATTTCATGATAATTTGTTTTATAAAAGACTACTTGAAAAACTCAAGTAGTCTTTTTTGTTATGATTATTTAATTTCGATAGGAATTGACAATTTTACTGTTTCGCTTTCTCCGCTTTCTTTAGCGTAAATATTTAGCCAGTAGCTTCCTACTGGAGCACCAGGAATTAAATCGTAATGATAATGGATGTGCGGATTTTTAACTCCTTCATACAATTCTTTAGGTAAAACATTAATTACTTTATCCCACTTACCAACTTCAACATTTTGACCTTCTCTCCATTCTTCAAACCAAAATTCATATTTAATTTCAGTTACCGTATTGTTACCAGAAACATATTCGAATTCTGTATGTAACTCATCTTTTCCAAAGGCAATTGAGTTGTTATCACCTATTTCTAAGTCTTTAAACTTTTGAATAATGTGAAGTTTTTTTGTGATGATACTTTTCGTTCCATCTTCGTGTTCAACCGTAATTTTGAAGTTATAAACTCCTTCAGCAGGTGTAAATGAAGGACTATACTTATTATCTTCATCAAAATATACGTGATAGTGAATGTGCGGATTTAATTGACCTTGGTAACGATCAACAGGAACTAAGTGATTTTTTAATTCCCAAATTAATTCACCAGGTTTAATATTTGTAACGTCAGCAGCTTCAACATCAAAATAAATTTTAGAAACTTTACTGGTTCCTTCATAATCAAATTGAATATGAACATCTACGTTTGATTGTGGTAAAACAAAATCAGAATTTCCTAATTCTATGCTTTTAAAACGTTCTGGGTTAATATTTTCTTCGAAAGTGTTTTGAATGTTATCTTCATCACTACAAGAAATGATTAAAAGACTTACAAAAAATAAGATTGCGGTTTTAAATGTGTTTTTCATGATTAAAAAAATTAAATGATTAAAATGTTTGTATAATTGTTATTGAAAAGTTTCTTCCAGGCTCAGGAACTTCTATAAGTCTATAGAAACTCGTGTGGTCGAATACTTTGTTATTTAAAATATTATTTAACCTCCCTTGAATTTTAAGAGGTTGTTTTTTTGAGAAAAGATCTACACTCGTATGCAAACCAATATTTATTAAAGAATACCCTTCTGTAGTTTTTTCAGGGGGTACAATATTGTTTTGATCTGAAACCAATCGTACACTTGAGAATAGTTTAGTGTCGCCAAAAGTTAACCAAGGATTCAATGTATACTCAAGCGAAACAACTCCTGTTAACGGAGGAGAAAAAGGAAGTGTGAAGTTTTTCTTTTTTCCACTTAATTGTCTTGCTTTTACATATTCTAAAGAACCCGTAATCGATAATTTATCAATAGGTTCATATTGAATCATAACTTCACCGCCATATCTAAAAACACGACTTTGACTGTATTGATACTTTTGAAGCGTTTCGTAATACTCAGGGGTTGGACTTAAATAGATATAATTATCAAAATAATTGACAAAAGGTGTGATCTGAATAGAAGCTTTATTATAATTTGCTTTAAACTCTCCGTCTATTTGATAAGAACTTTCAGGCTCTAAATCAAGGTTTCCTTCTTCATATCGGTACATGTGATAGTTTACTCCGTCTGAAGCCAATTCGTTTGCCAGTGGAATTCTAAAACTCTTACCTATATTTATTTTATACGATGTGTTTTTAAGTCCATAACTTAATCCAGCTGAAGCACTAAAACTTCCAAAAGTTAAATTCTTTCTTTCTGAACGTTGTAGTTGTTGCTGAGTAGTATTTCCGTTTTCGTCAGTAACAGGAGATAAAAACCATTCGTAATAGGGTTGGGTTTTTATTACGCCATAATCGTAGCGTACACCACCATCTAAATATAAATTGTTGTTGAGTTTTATTTGATCGTATACAAAAGCCCCAACTGTAAAACGAGTATATTCAGGAATAAGAAATCCCCAGCCATCAATAATATTATCTTGATACTCTAAGTTTATACCCGTGGTAACTTTATGTTTTTCAAAATAGTGTAATTGACTTTTTGCATTAAGACTGTAGGTGTTCTTCTTAAACAAGCGTTCCATTGTAGATGACGGTTTGGGCATATAACCATGCGGAACAGGTTCTGAGTGTTCTTCGCGATGATTTTTTTGAAGACCAAGCTCAACATCTAACGTGTAATTGGGGAACAAAAAACTGGTATTATTCGTTATTTTAAAATGATTGACTTTATGATGGGGTAAATCAATATCTCTATTGTCAGCATCGTACTCTATTTTAGAAGTTCTCACTTCAAGACCATGTGCATTAGCGAAAAAACCATTTTTAGAATTTACATTACTAAAAGAAGTTATAGAGCTAATATTATCTGATACATAACCTATAGAAACTCCAACATTATGATTGTACCCCGCTGTGTTACGTAAGTAATTTTTATGCAAGTCAAAAATGTAATTATCGTACGTGATTTTTTTGGTAGGAACTTTATAGTCGCCATAATCTTCATGAGTAATTCTAGCTTTATAATACCAGTGATTATAACGTTGTTTAACTCCCAAAGAAACTCCATAAAAATCGTTGTTACTTCTGTTAGTAAGGTTTAGTTCACCAGAAAAAGAATTAACATCAGGTAGTAAGTTATTTTTCAGGCTAATTACACCAGATATTGCATCAGAACCATAGAGCAATGAAGCAGCTCCTTTAGTAACCTCAATATTATCAATATTATATTGGTCTATTTCCAAACCATGATCGGCTCCCCATTGTTGTGCTTCGTGTTTTATACCATTTTCAACAACAACAACTCTATTAAAACCTAAACCTCTAATAGTAGGTTTGGATTGACCAGAACCAATAGTAATTGTGCTAACCCCTGGAATATCTTTAAGAGTTTGCATTAAACTATTATCCCTGTTTTTCTCTAAAAAACCAACATCAATCCTTTGTGTATTACTGGAGAACTTTGTTAGTGTTTTTTTAGGGTTTTGTGCAATAACCACCTCATTTAATACTGAATTGTCTTGTGTTAAAGGAATAATTATTACTGAGTTAGTAGGAGATATGTTCTCTTGATAAGTAACATATCCAACATGAGTAACAGTTAAGAGATACTCTTTGTTTAAAAGTTTGTAAAAACTACTATTTCCTTTAGTATTTGTGTACGCGTGCTTTGAACCAATACTCACGTGAGCATTGGGTAACTCACTTTGTGTTGTTCCATCAATTACTTTAATAGTAACAGAACTGGTATTCTGACTAAAAAGAATTGCATGAAACAATACACAAAATAAAGCACCTAAGCTTTGTTTTGTCATTGTAAACAGAATTTAAAAACGAATTGTGTTAGCCGAAATAGAAAAAATCGACTATTGATTAAATAAGTTTAGAACACGTTACTATAGTAGGAGTAAACATATGTAATTATAGCGTAAAACCTAGTTTTAGGGTTGCATAAGTATATACTCCGATAAGAGTACAAATGTTCTAAAAATAATATGCTACAAGTTTGTAGGAGGTCCTCTAAGTTTTCTATTCAGAGAGTGGTAAGAAGATAAGATAATTGACTTGTAATTATCTACTAGTATCTTACCAGGAAGAATAGCTGAAACTTGTGAGAAATTTTGTGTTGGTACATCAAAAGAAGCAAAAGAAAAATAACAAATATCACAATGATCGTTTACCGATTCGTGTAAGTGAGTAGATTTTTCTTTACAGTTATGATGGTGTGCTTCATTTTCATGATGATGGGTAGCTTTTATAAGAATAGGAAGCATAAGAAGAACCACCAAAGATAAAGAGGTGATTTTGCTAAATATGCTATTTTTATTCAAGCTCATTTTTTATAACTGTAGGAAAACAAAAGTAAGGGCTTAGCAAACTTTTTATATGTGAAATTGTGTTAATTTTTTCTAAAAAGAAGGAAAAAATTGTTTTGGTAAAAATTATTTACTTTCGAATGCTTTATAGTCTAAAGGCAACATATTAGCAAAAGCTTCAAAGCCCCAATATCCTTCGTTAAATATAGCATTAGGGTTAATAAGTACGCCCGATTTATCTATTTGAGCATTTCCTTCTAACAAAACAATATTTGAGGTTTGTACACCACTAGCTTTTTTTCGCTTTCCAAACATACCGATTAAATAATTTTCTTCTTCAGGTTCTTTAGTGTAAATAACCATTAAGTAATTTTTAAAATTTAAAAAAGGAGTATTACTATTATAAGTAATCATATCCTCATAAGGAACGCTCTTTTTATATAAGTAATCTTGATGTTTGGGAAGTCTAGCCTTTTGAAGTGTAACAATTACACTATCTAGGGTAGTTTTTGGATTAGATATGTTTTTAGATAAATTAACAGGTTTGTTGTAAAGTTTAAAAAACTCTCTAGCAAAGTTTATTTTTTCCTCAGAAGGTCTATCAGGATTTGGAACTCGTTTAAATTGATTAACTACAAAGCCATCCTTTTTAAGCTTTTTTGAAGTAAGACTTCTTAAAAAGTGCATTTGAGAACCATTATAAGCTTCAAGTCTGTTTTGTTTCCACTTCCTTTTAATATTTTTACGTAAGTCTTCATAACGTGCAAAGCCACTAAAAAATAACTTTTGTTCTTCTAGTACAAAATCAACTAAATCATAAGTAATTAAATACCCTAAACCTTGATGTTTAATTCTAAGTGGTTTTTTAGCCAAAGCAGAGAGTGTGTTTGCCTTAGCATTGTAATCAAAATAGAGGTCTTTTTCATTTATAATTTTACACGTTTCTGCGAGTTTTGTTCTTCCTAAAAAGGCTTGTTTAAAACGAGCTAAATTATATTCCCAGTTTTTATCGTAAACAGTTTTCTTGATTACAACTTCGTTTAAAATACTACTGTCTTCTTCAAGTTTAATGTTAATACTTATATCTTTTTTTTGAGGAGTAATTAAAAGCTGTTTTGTTTTATAGCCTAAAAAAGAAATAACTAATGTATAGTTTCCTTCTTTGATTTTTAACTCAAATTCTCCTTGAGAATTTGTTATTGTACCAGTAGTAGTGTTGTTAAAGTAAACAGAAGCTCCTTCTAGAGGTTCATCAGTTTTTGAAAATACATTTCCTTTAATTAAGATTTGAGAAAATGAAATAGAGTTTACGAAGAGTAAGAAAAGAAAAAGTCCCTTTTTCATGAAAATTATTTTCCATAAAAATAGGGACTTATTTAAAGTGATAAAATTTTATTTATTAATTCTTGTCAATCAATCCAGCACGCCTTAATAAAGCATCTGGTTTTGGCTCTCTTCCTCTAAAACGTTTGTATAATTCCATAGGTTCTTCTGTACCTCCTTTAGATAATACATTGTTTTTAAATTTATCTGCAACCTCTTTGTTAAAAATACCCTCCTCTTTAAAATATTCAAAAGCATCAGCATCTAACACTTCTGCCCATTTGTAAGAGTAATATCCAGCTGAGTATCCACCTTGAAAAATATGAGAAAAAGAAGTACTCATACAGTTTTCTGCTACATCAGGATATAATTTAGTTTCTGCGAAAGCATTCGTTTCAAATTCTTTAACATTAGTAATTGTTTCAGGAGAATCTCCAGAATGCCAAGACATATCTAATAATCCGAAGCTTAATTGGCGCAGGGTTTGCATTCCTTCATGGAAACTTGCAGATTCTTTAATCTTCTCAACATATTCCATAGGAATAACCTCACCTGTCTCATAATGTTTTGCAAATAACTCCAACGCTTCTTTTTCGTAACACCAGTTTTCTAAAACTTGGCTAGGTAACTCCACAAAATCCCAAGAAACAGAAGTTCCTGATAAGCTTTTATAAGTCGTATTGGCAAGCATTCCGTGTAAGGCGTGACCAAACTCGTGGAATAAGGTAGTAACCTCGTTAAAAGTTAATAAAGAAGGCTTAGTTTGCGTAGGTTTGGTAAAGTTACAAACGATAGATACTTGAGGTCTTTCGTTAGTATCGTTACTCATGTATTGTGATTTATAAGAAGTCATCCACGCACCATTACGTTTTCCTGGTCTTGGGTGAAAATCTGCATAGAAATATGAAACAAAATTACCATCAGTATCTTTTACAGCATACGTTTTTACATCTTCATGATACTTGTCAATAGTGTCTATTTCTTCAAACTGTAAATTATACAATTTGTTAGCAACAGTAAACACACCATCAATTACATTTTCTAACTTAAAGTAAGGTTTCAATAACTCTTGATCTAAGTTAAATAACTCTTTTTTTAGTTTTTCAGAATAGTAAGCACCGTCCCATTTTTGCAGTTGGTCAATTCCATCCAATTTTTTAGCATACGCTTCTAAGTTTTTAAACTCACGTTGTGCAGCAGGTTTGGCCTTTTCTAATAGCTCATTTAAAAACTCCATAACTTTTTCAGGAGTTTCAGCCATACGCTCTTCTAATACAAAATGAGCGTGGGTTTTATAACCTAATAGGTTTGCTCTTTTATGACGTAGGGTTACAATGTTTTTTACAACTTGTTCATTGTTATATTCATTTTGTTGAAATCCTTTTTTACCAAAAGCGATGGATAACTTTTTTCTCAATTCTCTATTATCAGCATAGGTCATAAAAGGAATATAACTTGGATAATCTAAGGTAATCATCCAACCCTCTTTACCTTTTGAATTGGCAAGTTCTTTAGCAGCTTCTTTAGCACTTTCTGGTAAGCCTGCTAAATCATCTTCATTGGTAATAAATAATTTAAAAGCATTGGTTTCAGCCAAAACATGCTCTCCAAACTGTAAAGATAATTTTGCTAACTCAGCATCAATTTTACGAAGCTCAGCTTTATCAGCTTCATTTAAATTTGCTCCGTTACGCGCAAAACTTTTGTATTGTTTATCTAACAACATTTCTTGTTCAGGAGTCAAGTTTAAATCAGACAATTGATCGTATACGGTTTTTACACGTTTAAACAATTCTTCATTTAAAATCATGTCGTTTCTAAACTCACTTAACCAAGGCGAAATATCTTTCGCTATTTTTTGAATTTCTTCATTTGTTTCAGCAGAGTTTAAATTGAAAAAGATAGAAGTAGCTCTATCTAACGTATTACCTGTATTATCTAAAGCAACTGTAGTGTTTTCAAAAGTAGGAGCTTCAGGATTCTCTACAATAGCATTAATTTCATTTGTTGCTATTTGTATAGCTTCCTTTATAGCAGGTTTATAATTTTCTTCTTTAATTTGAGAAAAAGGGGGCGTATTAAAATCTTGTAAAAGTGGATTTTTAGTCATGAAAATTTAGTTTAAAAAATTGAAGAAACCTCACAAATAAAAAATCTGTGAGGTCTTCAAGTTAATATCGTACTAAGGTACTTATTTTTTTACTCTTTCAGAAGCTTTTTCAACTTTCAGTTTTAAGCCTTCTTTATAAGCGATTATTTTGTCTAACACACATTTGTCAGAAGCTCCAATAATTTGAGCAGCTAAGATACCCGCATTTTTTGCTCCATCTAAAGCTACAGTAGCCACAGGAACACCTCCTGGCATTTGAAGAATAGATAAAACAGAATCCCAACCATCAATAGAGTTTCTACTTTTTACAGGAACTCCAATTACTGGTAACGGACTCATACTTGCTACCATTCCAGGTAAATGAGCAGCACCACCAGCACCAGCAACAATAACTTGTACACCACGCTTGTGTGCATTATTAGCATAATCGAATAATTTTTCAGGAGTTCTGTGTGCAGATACGATATCTACTTCTACTTGAATATCAAAACTCTCTAAAATATCAATTGCTTCTTGCATAATTGGAAGATCTGAATCGCTTCCCATGATAATTCCTACCATAATTTTATGTTTTTGTCATCTCGAGCGTAGTCGAGAGGTTATTTTGCTATTACCTTAATAGTTTCTTTTACTTGTTGAGCGACTTTTCTCGCTTCATTTATATCTTCATTAACAATAGTTACGTGTCCCATTTTACGGAAAGGTTTGGTTGTCTTTTTTCCGTAGATGTGAGGGGTAACTCCGTCAATCTTTAAAATTTCTTCGATGTTTTCATATACTACATCACCAGTATAGCCTTCAGCACCAACCAAGTTCACCATGATTCCGGCTACTTTACTTTCAGTATTTCCTAACGGAAGGTTTAAAATACTACGTAAATGTTGTTCAAATTGATTAGTATAACTTGCTTCAATTGAATAATGCCCTGAATTGTGAGTTCTTGGGGCAGCTTCGTTTACTAAGATGTTGTCATCTTCAGTTTGAAACATTTCCACAGCTAATAATCCAACAAAATCAAAAGCATCAGCAACTTTTAAAGCAACTTCGCGCGCTTTTTTGGCAACTGTATCTTCAATTCTTGCAGGACAAATTACATATTCTACTTGATTAGCTTCTGGGTGAAATTCCATTTCAACTACTGGGTAAGTTTTGGTTTCACCGCTTGCATTTCTTGCAACAATAACAGCTAATTCATTTTTAAAAGGAACTAGTTTTTCAGAAATACACTCACCAGTAGGTAGGTTTTCTAAATCGTTGATGGTACGAACAATTTTTACCCCATTACCATCATATCCAAATCGAGCAGATTTCCATACAAAAGGAAACGTAACCGCTTCGTTGCTAATAGCGTGTTTTAACTCTTCTAAAGAAGTAAACCTAGAAAAGTCAGCAGTAGGGATATTATTGTCGTGATAAAACACCTTTTGATGTGCTTTATTTTGAATAGTTCTTAAGTTTTTAGGCTTTGGAAAAATAGTTAACCCTTCAGCTTCTAAAGCATCTAAAGCATCAATATTTACGTTTTCAATTTCTATGGTTAACAAATCTACTTGTTTTCCAAAATTGTAAACAGTATCATAATCCAATAAATCTCCTTGATGAAATTCGTTACATATCTGAGCGCAAGGAGCGTCAGCGTTTCCGTCTAAAATAACAGTATAGATATCGAATTTTTGCGTTTCGGTAAGTAACATTCTTCCTAATTGGCCGCCTCCTAGAACACCCAATTTAAAGTTTGAAGAAAAGTAGTTTTTCACGATAAATGTGTTAATTGTGTTGTTGTTGCTGCAAAAATAAGAATCTAATTGTTAGTACAAATAGTATTAACGAGATATTCTTAACTGATTGTTACTAATGGGAGTAACAAAATACATTAATGCATTACAACCTTCACCATCTAAAGGAGCACCACCAGAAAGGTAGTTGTATTTTTTATCATCGCAAGGGCAGGTAATTTCTACTCCGTTAAAAGTCATTAAAGAGTTACAATTTTGCTCTGGGCATTGCTGGTCAAAAGCTCTGTAACCAGAGGTTCCTGTTCTAAAAATAAAAACATTTCTCCCTTGTATTACATTTTGAGATTCTCCTCCAGGAACTAATAAACCGCTAAATTCTGGAAGCGATAAATCGATGATAGCATTCATTTTTATTCCAGAAAAGCAATTGTTAATAGGAGTGTTATCACTACAGCTAAAACAAATTATAACAAGAAATAAATAAAATATTTTTTTCATTTTTTAGTATAGAAGTTGTTATTGTAACGCAACGAAGTTACAAATATTTTGTACATTTGTAAGACAATCTCATTCCTAACGGCGTGGGATTTTTAAATTTAACCCTCAGGGTTCTAGGAAGAAAAGTTATATGCTTCTTATAAAACGTTAAGGAAAGCGTATAAAAGTTTGTTGATTTTAAAAAGAGAGAAGAGATGAGTAATGTATCATATTATACGGAAGAAGGATTAAAGAAACTTAAAGAAGAGTTAGCACATTTAGAGCAAGTAGAAAGACCACGTGTTTCTCAAGAAATAGCGGATGCTCGTGATAAAGGAGATTTGAGTGAGAATGCAGAATACCATGCTGCTAAAGAAGAACAATCGTTATTAGAAACAAAAATAGCTAAGCTAAAAAATGTAGTAGCTAATGCTCGTGTTATTGATGAAAGTCAGTTGGACATGTCTAAAATCTTAATTCACTCAATAGTTAAGATTAAAAATACAGTTAACGGAATGGAATTTACCTACACACTTGTTGCAGATAGTGAAAGTGATGTAAGAAACGGAAAATTATCTGTAAACTCACCAATAGGTAAAGGTTTATTAGGTAAAAAAGTAGGTGATGTAGCCGAAATACAAGTACCTAACGGAATTATGAAGTTTGAAGTTATGGCGATTTCTCGATAAGAGAAAAGAACAAATATAAAAGAGTAAAGATTTATTCGGGTTTTAGCTTCGCTAGAACCCGATTTCTTTTTTATTTTTACTGTAAAATTAAATAAAAAAACATGGCAAGTATTTTTACAAAGATTATAAACGGAGAAATTCCATCATACAAAATAGCAGAAGACGATAACTATTTTGCTTTTTTAGATATCAACCCAAATGCAAAAGGACATACATTGGTTATTCCTAAGCGAGAAGAAAATAAATTATTTGACTTATCGAAAGAAGAGTACGATGGATTAATGTCTTTTTCTTATAGAGTAGCCAAAGCGATTGAGAAAACTATTCCATGTGAGCGTGTGGGAATGAGTGTAATTGGTTTAGAAGTACCTCATGTACATGTGCATTTAATTCCATTACAAACCATGGAGGACATCCGATTTGTAAAGAAAGAAAAATTAACAAATGAAGAGTTTGTAGTAGTTGCAGAAGGTATTGCTAAGAATTTTGAATAAATAAAAAGAGCTATGAAAAAGTGGATAAAAGAAGGAATAGCCTGGGGAGTAATTATGTTTATAATGATGATGATTATTTTTCCATGGATTGAAGGGGAAGAAATAACTTTAAAAAGAATGCTTGTAGGGGCGCTTATATGGGGAGCTGGAGGATTGTTTTACGGATTTTTAATGAGTAAAGTAAAGGCAGACAGTTAAACCTTATTCAATAAAATTTCAAAAGTAGTTCCTTTTCCTATTTCAGATTTTAATACGTGTATTTTTCCGTTGTGGTAATCCTCAATAATTCGTTTAGAGAGTGATAATCCGAGTCCCCAACCACGTTTTTTTGTGGTAAATCCTGGGTTGAATATTTGTGAAAACTGTGTTTTAGGAATTCCTTTACCGGTATCAGTAATTAGAATTTTTACATTCTTAGAACTTTTACTAATGCTAACAGATAAACTCCCTTTTCCTTGCATAGCATCAATAGCATTTTTAATTAAGTTTTCTATTACCCAACCATATAACTCGGTATTTAGGTTGGCGCGAATTTCTTCTGCTTCGGTAGTAAAAGAAAAAGAAATTTGTTTAGAACTTCTATTTTCTAAGTAGTCATAAGCAGCTTTAGTAATCGATACAACGTTGTAAGGTTTTAACTCTGGTAGAGACCCTATTTTAGAAAAACGATTTGCGATGGTATTTAAACGTCGCACATCTTTTTCAATTTCATCAACATAATCACTGCTAACATCCTCAGCACGTAAAATAGCTATCCAACCTAATAAAGAAGAAAGCGGCGTTCCTATTTGATGCGCAGTTTCTTTAGCCATTCCTGTCCACAACTTATTTTGTTCAGCAACTTTGTTAGACTTGTACACCATGTAAATAATAGTAAGGAATAACCCTAAAATTAGTACTAAGGCAAGCGGGTAGTATTTAAGTTTGTATAAAAGATCAGAGTTTCTGTAGTAAATATGTTCTTTAATACCTAAGTACTCTATAGCAATTGGTTCATTCTGTTTTTTCATAATGCTCAATTGCTGTTGAAGATACTTTGGGTCTGTAGATTTTATAGAATCTAAGTTATGGAACTGCTTTATCTGTCCATCTTTATCAACCAAAATAGAAGGAATATTCTCTATGGTTTCATAAACTTTGTTTACTAAGTTAAAGTTACCATCTGAATTTGGGTTAGATACCACTTCTTTAATAGCAGTGGCATAAATCTCCATCTTAGCGCGTTCATCTTTTTTAAATTTTTGAAAAAACACGTAGGTATTCCATAAAATAAATAAAACGATAAGTAAGGAAATACTAATTGCAATACGTTTTACCCAATAAGTGTTTCTAAAAAAAACCATCAATCAAATATAAACTATTATCTAGAATAACTAAATTTATAAATAGGTAGTATATTTACACTAAAATTATACAGAATGTTATCAATAAACCCTAAAGATATACCAACTTCTAAACTTCATGGATATTTATTAGGAGCTGTAGCTCCAAGACCTATTGCTTTTGCAAGTACTGTAGATGCAGATGGAAACCCAAATTTATCACCATTTAGTTTTTTTAATGTATTTGGGGCAAACCCACCAATTATGATTTTTTCTCCAGCACGTAGTGTACGAGGAAATAAAACCAAACATACTTTAGACAATGCTGAAGCAACCAGAGAAGTGGTTATTAATATTGTAAATTACGATATTGTTCAGCAAATGTCGTTGAGTAGTACCATGTACCCAAAAGGAGTAAATGAGTTTATAAAAGCTGGTTTTACAATGTTACCTTCAGATGAGGTAAAGCCGTTTAGAGTAGCGGAGTCTCCTGTACAATTTGAGTGTAAAGTAAAAGACATTATTTACACAGGTGAAGAAGGTGGAGCAGGAAACTTAATTGTTTGTGAGGTAGTAAAACTACATGTAAACGAAGATGTGTTAGCAGAAGACGGTAGTATAGACCAACATAAAATAGACTTAGTAGCCAGGGCAGGAGGGAATTATTACAGTAGAGCTAGAGATGGTTTTTTTGAAATTCCAAAACCATTAACTACCTTAGGAATTGGAGTAGACCAAATACCTACTGAAATAAAAAATAGTACAGTATTAACAGGGAACAATTTAGGTATGTTAGGCAATGTAGAGCAGCTACCTACAGAAGAAGCTGTTAATAACTTTGCGAAAGAACATTCACAATTTGTGGGTATTTCAACTGAAAAAAAACATACTTTTGCACAAGAGTATTTACAAAACAATGATGTAGAAAGTGCTTGGAAGGTACTTTTAATTAAATAGATAAGAAATGGAAGTAATAGGAAAAATTAAATTAATTAACGAGACACAAACATTTGGGTCTAACGGATTTAGAAAGCGTGAACTAGTAGTAACTACTGATGAGCAATATCCTCAAATGTTATTAATTGAATTTATTCAAGATAAATGTGATTTATTAAACAGTTACCAGGTAGGGCAAGATGTAAAGGTTTCTATTAATTTAAGAGGAAGAGAATGGATTAACCCACAAGGAGAAGCTAAATACTTCAACTCTATTCAAGGATGGAGAATTGAAAACTTAGCACAAGCTGCTTCACAAAACATTCCACCAGCTGACCAGTTTGAGCCAGCTCCAGATTTATCTGCTAACGAACCAGATGATTTACCATTCTAAGAATATTTAGAAAACTATGAATACAAAAAGAGCGCAAATTTTGCGCTCTTTTTTTGTTTTGCGGAAAACTACATTTATACTTACGGATATCCCTTTTAATGTACCAAAAGACAGTTATATATTTGTATCATAATCATTCAATAAATAATTATTGATTGAGAAATTTAAGGGGAAAATAAAAACCTTCTGATTCAATCAGAAGGTTTTTTAATTATATAAGTGTTAGTGGTGTGGTTACTTTTTGTTTGGCTTTTTCTCTGGCATCGGACCTCTTAAATGAATAATTAATCCGTTTAAAAAGTTACGTAAAAACTGATCTCCGCATTCCACATACTTAGGATGATCTTCTTTTCTAAAGATTGCGTTGATTTCCGATTTAGAAACTTTAAAATCAACCAAAGCGCAGATTTCAATAATATCAGTATCTCTTAATTTATGTGCTACTCGTAGCTTTTTAAAAATGTCGTTGTTAGTTAGTCCCATAATTGTTTTAAGTTAATTTACTACCGAAAAAATAGCCCATGCATAAATAGCAAAACGAGCAAAACGAAATAAGCCTACAAAAACTACATTTTTAAAAGGGTATTTAATCATACCCGCAGTTAAACAGCTAATAGCAAAAGGTAGTGGTAATAGTGCACCTACTAAAATTAAAAATCCACCCCATTTACTAGTGTTTTTAAGGTTTTTAGCCATTTTAACTTCTAAGTAATTTCTTACAGAATCTATCTTTAAAGAAGCTCTACCTATAAAATAAGCACACAAACCTCCTAAATAAGATAAGGTAGCTAACAAAGAAATATTTACAATAGGGTCGGCTGTTTTCTTAGACCATGCGATAAAAATCTCTGGCGGAATTAATCCTAAAATTGTTTCAGAAATAAAAAAAGTAACTAAAACTCCCGTTCTAGAAAAAGTTTCGGTCATATGTTGTAAACCATCGTTAATATTATAAACATACTTGTTAAATAATAATATACCAACAACAGCTCCAACAATTGGCCAAAAAGCTTTCTTCAAGCTAATCCAAATGAACATGTAAAAACCAGTGCGATTATAGTAGTTGTGTAAACGTTTATAATGCGGCTTATCTATTTTCTTTTTGTTATTTTTTTTATTCTTTTTACTCATCGCTAAAAAAGCCTCTAATTTTTAGGAATAGCAAAAGTACGAGGTAATTGGAAATTACACCAACAAATATTTGTTAATTATTACAGGTTTGCAATGGCAGCCTCAGCACAGCGTTCACCGTCCATAGCAGCCGAAATAATACCACCCGCATAACCACCACCTTCACCACAAGGAAAGAGTCCTTCAATTTGTGGATGTTCAAGGTTTTCTTTTCTCGGAATATTTACTGGTGATGAGGTTCTAGACTCCACCCCAACAATGTTGGCTTCCGCAGTATAATAACCGTGCATTTTTTGCCCGAAAGCAGCAAAACCTTTACGTAATCTGCTTCCAATCAATTTAGGGAGTAAGGAATGTAGCGGAGAAGAATTCAATCCGGGTTGATACGAACAATCATTTAAAGAAGAAGATAATCTACCTTCAACAAAATCAGTTAAACGTTGCGCTGGGGCAACTTGACTTCTTCCACCGGCGTTAAAGGCTAACTTTTCTAAATCTTTTTGATATTGTAAGCCTCTTAAAACTCCATATTTCTCATACTTCGGTAAATCTTTGTCAACATTAATTTCAACAACGATTCCCGAATTTGCAAACTTGTTATTACGACGCGAAGGCGACATTCCGTTTACTACAACTTCACCATTAGCAGTTGCAGCAGGAACGATGAATCCTCCAGGACACATACAGAATGAATACACTCCACGGTTTCCAACTTGATGAACTAAACTATATGCAGCAGCAGGTAATAACTCATCACGTTGACCTGAACAACTGTATTGAATTTGATCGATAATTTCTTGCGGATGCTCTACACGAACTCCCATAGCAAACGACTTTGCTTTCAGTAAAATGTCTTTTTTATGCAATAGCTCGTATATATCTCTTGCAGAATGCCCAGTAGCCAAAACAACAGCATTTACAGCCATTTCCGTTCCGTTTTGGAGTTGTATAGCTTGTAGCTTGTTGTTTTTAACGATAAAATCAGTAACACGAGTTTCAAAATGAACTTCTCCACCGTGTTTTAAAATCGTTTCACGAATATTTTGAATAATCTTCGGAAGTTTGTTAGTTCCTATGTGCGGATGTGCATCGACTAAAATTTGATCGGTAGCACCATGATATACTAAGTTTTCAAATATTTTACGAACATCACCACGCTTTAAACTTCTTGTATATAGTTTTCCGTCTGAATAGGTTCCTGCACCACCTTCACCAAAACAATAGTTAGAGTCTGGGTTTACCTCATGAAATTGGTTAATAGCACGTAAATCTCTACGACGATCCTGTACATTTTTACCACGCTCTAAAACAATAGGTTTGTATCCTAACTCAATACAACGAAGTGCCGCATACATTCCCGCAGGACCAAAACCTACAATATGAATTTCTTTCGCATTTGATACATCTTGATATTCAAAAATATAATCAGGAGTATCTGGTTGTGGTTCGTTAATGTATACCGCTACTTTATAGTTAAAAATAACTTCTTTTTTACGTGCATCTATCGATTTACGTAACACCTTTACGCTAGTAATATCAGCTATATTAATACCTAGCTTCTTAGCTGCTTTTAGCTGTAAAATATTGTCTTTGCGTTCTTCTACTAAATTAACACGTAATTGAAGTTCTTTTACCATACTGCAAAACTAGTTAAAATAAGATTCAGTCTATTTAATTATTTTAGCAAATCAAACCCTATACTATGAAAATTACGCAGGTTATAGAAAATGTTTTTAAAAAATATTTACCCTCACCTTTTACCATCGCTATATTATTAACACTGGTAACTCTTTTATTAGCACTGTTTTTTACAAAACCAGCAGAAAGCTCTGTAGTTACCTATTCTTTAGAGGTGTTACAATTTTGGGAAAACGGAATTTGGTCTAACGGGTTACTCGTTTTTGCTTACCAAATGATGTTGATTTTGGTGTTAGGGCATGTATTGGTGTTGAGTAAGCCTGTGAGTAATTTAATTTTAAAAGTAACAAAATTCTGTACCAACACAGCAAACAGTGCAGCCATTGTAAGTTGTACTACTATGTTGGTAGCTTTTTTTAATTGGGGGTTAGGACTCATTTTTGGTGCTTTGTTGGCACGTAAAGTAGCAGAACATGCACAACAACATAATATCAAACTAAATTATCCAATTATTGGAGCGGCGGGTTATATGGGATTAATGGTTTGGCATGGTGGAATTTCTGGATCGGCGCCGATAAAAATTAACGAAAGCGGACATATAAAAAGTATTATGCAATCGGTTTCTTCGGATGAGGTTTTAGCTCAAATACCTGATGTGATTGATTATTCTCAAACGATTTTTAGTTGGTGGAATTTGCTGATTTTTTTCGTGGTAGTAGCTGCGGTATCGGCAACCTTTTATTTTTTAGGGAAGAAAGCAACTCCTACAGCGATTAATTTACCAGAATATAAAATGCATACCGATGAAAAGGTTAGGACTCAAGCAGAAAAACTAGATAGTTCTCAATGGTTAGCTATTGCTTTTGGTGTGTTGATTTTAGTAGCGTTTGGTTATCGTTATTGGGCAGATATTCAGCAGTTAAAAATTACGCCTAACCTGATTAACTTTTTTATGTTAGGGTTGGGAATTATACTACACGGAAGTTTTAAAAAGTTTACCAATGCTGTGGGAGAATCGATTAGTGATGTTTCTGGAATTTTAATTCAGTTTCCATTGTATTTTGGTATTATGGGTGTGATGAAAAGTACGGGGATGGTTACTTTAATTTCTGACTTCTTTGTGTCGATAGCAACCGCAACTACCTTACCCATATTTACTTTTTTTAGTGCTGGTTTGGTCAATATTTTTGTGCCGAGTGGAGGAGGACAGTGGGTTGTACAAGGACCTATTGTGGTAGAAAGTGCATTAAAATTAGGGGTTCCGTTACCTAAGGCAATTATGGCATTAGCATACGGAGACCAAATAACTAACATGTTACAGCCTTTTTGGGCATTACCCTTATTAGGAATTACGAAACTAAAAGCAAAAGAAATTTTACCCTATACGTTAATTGCAATGGTGGTAGGTAGCGTAATTTATTTGTTAGGACTTACCTTGTTTTAAGAATTTATTGAGGAAACCTCAGCGCGTCACGCTGAAGGTTCCGTTGCGTTGAGAAAACGTCAGCGAGCTTCGCTGATGGTTTCGTTGTGTTGAGGAAACGCCAGCGAACTTCGCTGAAGGTTCCGTTGCGTTGAGGAAACGCCAGCGAGCTTCGCTGAAGGTTCCGTTATGTTGAGGAAATGCCAGCGAACTTCGCTGATGGCTCCGTTGTGTTGAGGAAATGCCAATGAACTTCGCTGATGGCGACTATACCACGTTTTTATTAATAAAACTTTTATGTTGAATTCACGGATATAGTATTTTTGTAAAAAAGAATGTAACGAATGATTTGGCTTTCTGAAAAAATAGAGTTTCCTCCGTATGAGTTGGCTACTGATGATGGTTTACTGGCTTTGGGGGGTGATTTATCAGTTGAACGATTGGTGTACGCCTACCAACATGGAATTTTTCCGTGGTTTAATGAAGGGGAACCGATTGTTTGGTATTCTCCATGGGAGCGTATGGTGTTATTTCCTGAGGAAGTGAAGATTTCAAAATCGATGAAACAGGTATTGCGAAAAGGTGGTTTCACGATAACGGAAAATAAAGTTTTTGACGATGTTATTTTTAATTGTCGACACATCAATCGTTTTGATCAATTAGGTACTTGGATTACCGATGAAATGGAAGATGCTTATATAAACTTACACGACAAAGGCTATGCAAAATCTATTGAGGTATGGATGGACGACAAACTTGTTGCAGGTTTGTACGGAGTAGATTTAGGAAACGGGGTATTTTGTGGCGAAAGTATGTTTAGTAAAGTAAGCAATATGAGCAAAGTTGCATTTATCCATTTAGCACAAAAGGGAGACTACAAACTCATCGATTGCCAAGTATATAATGACCATCTGGCAAGTTTAGGTGCGAGAGAAATTCCTAGAGAGGAGTTTTTGAGGTGGTTGTGAACTTCTGACTAAGATTTGTTGTGAGTTTCGTTCGAAGGACAAACGGGAATAAATCAAACCGAGTAAATATACAATAAGTTTTGGATGGGAGAGTAGACACAATAAATTTTAGTCCTTGTTGGCAAATCGATGTTTTTAAAATATCCACTTTAGCACGGTTATAGATCCAATAATTAATATTAACATTAGACAAATTATAGCTCCCCCTATAAAACATTTATAGAGTTTATCTTTCCACGTTTCTTTATATTCAGGAAAGATTTTTTCTTCGATTGTTTTTATTTTTTTAGTCAGTTCAATGCTCTCAAAGTAAAAATCCGCATTTAAGTCTGTCCAACTAATATCAATTTCATAAGGTTCAATTTCTCCGTTTTTAAAATCTCTATTTTCAATTTCAATACTTGCTTTTAAAAGTTCAGCAGAGAATAGTTCAAGTCCTTGTCTATTTGCCTTAATAGTTGTACTGTATTCATCTCCATCTAGATTATAGAATCCAAAAAAAGCTTCTTCTTTTTTATTGTTTTCTAAATTAGAGATAATATTTTTTATACTTTTTTGCGTCATTTTTTAATGTTTGCCAACGGTCTCGTATAACCGTCAGTTACGGGGTAAATTAGCGTTTATTTTTGGTTTAGCACAGACTTTAGCAATTCCGAGTGGATTCGAACGTAGTCGAATCCGCTGTAATTGCGGTTATACATTGTTAGCAAAAGTTATTTAAGTTCTTCTTTCCAATTGTTTAATTTATTGTTCCAAGTATCTTTAGTCTTTTCTGTATTCTGTAGTTCTATTGCTTCATTAAGTACAGCGATACATTCTTTATTTTTCATTTCAAAGAGAGTTTCTGCTTTATCATTTAAAAAAGCAGCTTTAAAAAATGACTTTAAGTTAATACCATTACTAATTGCTAAATCAATTGCCTTTAAAGATTCATTTAAATTATTTCTACCTCTTTCTATTTTGCAAAGGGTTTGTAAATAAAAAGGGTCCTCTTTTTTCTCATATTCTTGTGTGAAATCAAAAGCCGATTCAAAATCTCCTGAAGCAATGTATAAGTTCAATAATTGCTTTCTTTCAAAATCATTATCAAAATCAATAGTTTTAAAATATTTCAAAGACGTATCAAATATTGTGTCCATTTTGTTCTTATCCGGATTCTCTGAGTATTTTAATAACTTGTATTGGCTGAGTTTTATTTTCGCAAATGCAAATCTAAGCCCTCTGTTTTCGTCTATATTAGATGGAAAAGGCAGCATATCACAAATTTCGGTGTAGGTGTCTCTAAGCATATAGCTTAAATGGCTAGATAATTTTTCGATTACACGATAAGTTTGCTCGAAGCTAGAGTCAATAGAATTAAGAATTATCTGAACGAATGTATCGAGATTTCTATCTATAAACTTTGTTCTCAATTTGCCTAATTCATGTTTTGACAAAAGCTCATAAAACGAAAGCAATATAGCTAACGACTGTTTTGATAATTCTATTTCCTTATCGAGAACAAAATTTATTTCTGTCTCACATTTATCTAATTTCTTTTGATTTGCATATAAACGAGCTAATTGTAAGCGGCAATAATCTGCTTCGGAATCTAAGTTTATAACTTTTTGAAAATATTTTTCTGCCTCTTCATCATTTCCATTTTTTAGGTAGAATTTTCCTAAATGATGTAATAAAAGTGTTTTATATTTTATCGATGGATTATGATTAAGAATTGGTTTTAAACTTTCTATTATTTCATTGCATTTTGAGCTATAATCTTTACTTTTTTTCTCTATTTGAAATAATTCAATTTCAGCTAATTCAATAAAGAGTAATAAATCATAATAGTTATCATCAATACTAAAATCTATTGTTTTAAGCTGTTTAATGAACCATTCAGGTGAATTAAATGAATCTCTTGTTTGAATGAAGGCATACAGTATTATTTTTCTTAATTCTGAATTAGATGATAATTTATTAAATATGTCATTAACAAAATCATTATGTGTTAGCATAAAGTTGAAATATCCAATTGATTTTATTTCGTTATTTTGAAATAGATAATCTTTCAAACCTTCTTGAATAGTAATTTGGTCAATGCTTCCAACCTCTGAAATTATTGAATCCAAGATTAACTGATGAATGTCATAAAAATATAAATCTCGGATGTGAATAAGTGACCTTTTTTCAAGTTGAATAATTCCTCTTTTACCTATTAAATGTAACAGAAAATGTCTACTAATTTTTCTACTACCTAAAGCACTAATCCATTGAAGTTCTTTTTGAAATGATTCAAGGAATTTGCCAATTATTCTTTTTGATAGCTTTTGATTTTTAGAATCTGTAAAATCTTTTAATGTGTCAATTTCGTTGATGATATCTTCCCAAGTAAACTCATCAACTTCTATACTTGATTTAATGAGATTTAAAACAAGAGGGTATCCCTTTATTTCATTTAGAATTATATCTATTTGGTCTGTTGTCGGTACTGTACTTGTATTTAATAGAATGTCTTTTGCAATTTGGTCGTCTAGAAAAGCTAAAGCAAAAGAATCGCTATTACCTAAATCACGTTGTAATGACGTTATAATGCATTTTGATTTCTTTTTATTTATTGATTTGAATAATTCAATAAATTCTAAGACATTTGAGTTTAAATTGTCTACAATCAACAATACTTTAAATTCTTGCAGAAAAAAGTTAAGATTAAGTTTGTTTTTAAATTTTGAAATTTGAATTGAAGTTAATGATAAATTATCCTCATTTATTTCGTCTCCATCAACCCAAATTACACTATCAAAATTTTCTTTTAATTTTTCTCCTATACTTATTGATAATTCTGATTTACCAATTCCACTTATACCATAAATTTGAATGAAATCTTGATTCGCTAGTTTGTTAATAAGCACATTCTCCTCATTTCTTGAGTGATATTTATTTTTGAAAGAAGGAAGTTTATTGGTTTGAGGTAGAATTTTATAATACTCAAATGTTTTAGGAAGATAATTAAGAACTTCTTCAACTTTTGATGAATTAGTAATATTATCAATAACGATATTCGCTAGTTTTTCTGAATCATAAATTTCAATTGTTTGAGAATAATTCTTTTTTGTTATTTCAGCATCTAGTTTCGTTAATTTTCCTCCACTAGCTCTTTGATTGGCAAATAAATAAACGGTTTTACATTTTGAATGGTTTATAATGCACCTATCAATGTCGTGAATAGGTTTTGAAAAATCAGAAAAATAATTTGGTTCTGTTCCACATTGTCCTATTACTTTGTAATCGTCAGCTATAAAATCTGCGGTATATCCTACTGGTTTACCATAAAGGTTATGCCCTTTGTGTAAAATATTATCTTTTAGAATTAAGTGCATTAATGGTTTACATAAATATTCAAAATCTGTTCCATTCAGACTACTTATTTCTGTAGCGAATGTATTTATAAAATGTTCCCTAAGTCTTGACATTCTTGATTTCTGGGGTGTTTTTTTAATTTTTGCTAACTTGTTTATATAAGTGCTTTTAGTGTTTTTATACGAATGATATGGAGGTATAATAGCACTTTTTTATCCAAATATAAAAAATAAAAGAGTACTAAGAGTTTAATTCAATAGGGTTAGTTAAATAAGCGTCTGTTTTAAAGACGCTTATTTAGTATTATAGGTTTTAAACAGCATTCACTGGACCTGTAAGTGGAGTTTGAGCAGGTTTGGCTATTCCGTAAACAACCACGACACCAGAGCCACCACCCCAAGTAGAATAAGCAGGGTCAGGTTTTGCTTCCATCACCGTTTGAGGTAGGTTCCAGTTATTGGCACACCAAAGGTTTCCTGCTTGGTCAACTACTACATCGGTCAACATTTGTATACTACCTGAATGAATGGTGTGAATCACATCTCCTGTAGTAAAATCTTCGGTACGTCCAGTTGGAGAAGCACCCGCCATAAACGATACGCCTCTTCCCATAAAGTTGGCAACCCAAACATCATCGTTCCCATCAATAGATACTCCCCAAGGTGCGTTTAGTTTACCATCTCCGTAAGGTGTTAAATTAGATTCGTGGGTAATTTTATCAATGGTGTCTATAGGTTTAGCATCCGCAGGAATCATAAAAACGGAACCTGTTTTATGTTTGCGTCCCACTGTTTGTTGTAAATGCGGATATCCAAGGGCAAATCCTTCAATAATAGAAACGCCATCTGTGGTAGTGGTATGAGGAAAGTCTGGACTTGTATTACAGGCTACCCAACAATTTCCTTTGGAATCTAAAGCAACACCGCGTCCGCCACCTGCAAGAATAAAACGTTCTACAGGTCTGTTTTTTTCAGAAGGAGAATAACGAACTAGCGATACACCATTGGTATTACTAATCCATACACGATTATTAGTGTCTATAGAAGCTGCAAACGGAGCAGAAAGCGATTCATTGAGCTTTTCATTTATAACAACTCTACCTTTGGTAAGGTCTCCCTCAGGAAAATGTAGCATGATGTTAGATGAGGTTCCAACAATCCAAACATTACCATTCGGAGCTACTCCAATACCTTGCAAGCCTCCAATTTCATTTAGGGCTTCAGCTAAGTGTTCAGGGACTTTTTCAACGATTGGTGAACCGTCTTCTAGTTTATACACACCAATAGCTCCGTTAAAACTTGTTACCCAACAAGTGCCATCTTTGGTAACAGCGGTACCCCAACCAGCACCATCAACGTTCATACCTGTGTAACCAGTAACAGGAGGTGATACTAATTTTCCTGTAGAGTCTAACTTTACAAGTCCGCCACCGATACCTTGGTATACACCATTTTGAGCTCCTGGCATCCAGTTTAAACCTGTCCATAAGTTACCTTCTTTATCAAGAGAAAGTTTTCCTGGAGCGCAGATTCCCCCTTGACCAAAAGCTAAAATCATGGCAAAATCTTCTGGTGCAAAACTTAAATAAGGTACAAAAGGAGCATTGCGTCGACTTGTAGGAACTTTGCTGTTAGGTTTGGCAGGGAAACCATCTTCTGGTGATGGATAGGCTTTGTCAAAAAGATGAAATAAATCTGCTGGATACAGCCAAGGAGATTGGGCGACACCAATTATAGCTTCGGCAGTATTTTGTGGTTTTTTACCTCCTAATGGTGTTGTGTGCTTCAAGAAATTTTCCTTCCAATTGTATCCTTCAATCTCTACCGTTCCGTAGGCTGTGATTAATGCTGCTAATGTATTTAATCGCGCTAGTGTTTCGTTTTGTGTGATGTTAAAAGGATCCATTAACACCTTTCCATACGTTCCTGTTACAGGATTGATAAGGTTAGGAGTGTTTTTAGCGGCAATTCTTATTCCATGTAGATTCCCAGTTAACTGAAGTCCGTTAAAAAATTGAGCGCAGGTAAAAGCAGATGCTACTGTAGTTAACTCATTTACGACAATGCCTTTTTTTGTAATGTCTTCTTCAAAATTAGGTGACAGTACAGAGAGTAGTACTACTTTAGAATTTTGTAGTTCGGCAGTGATGTAGAGAACAGTGTCTTTTGATTTAGGAGTTGCTTTTATGGTGAATTTACCTTTTGCTTCTGGAGCAATGATATGCTCACCAATTGCATTTTTATTGTTTGCTTCCCATAATTTTACAATTGTAGTAACATTATTAGATTGGTTAAACAATACATCTCCTTTAATAGTGGTTTGATTAGACATAGCTTTAGTTAGTTTTAATGTTTAGAAAGGGTTTGATATGACAATAAAATTGTCAGTGAATTTTAAATGTGTGAATTCAATAGCAGAATTATTTTACAAGTTACTAATAACTAGTGAGTATAGGTAGTATTGATGTTCTTATACCTTAATATTAAGGTATAAGAGTACACTTTTAAAGTATAAAAATGAAAGCAGTAGTAGGTTGCTTAATAGTATTTTTAGTTTGCGAAGTTTATCTTAGGTTTTTGTTACTCCACTCCATTATCATAGTTAAGTTTTCTTTTAAAGATTTTCCTTTTTCAGTTAGGCTATATTCAACTTTAGGAGGGATTACTGGATATACTTTCCTATTTACTATATTTAATTTTTCGAGGTCTTTTAATTGTTGAGATAACATTTTTTGGCTAATACCATCAATAGCTTTATCTAGTTCGTTAAATCGCATTACTTCATTTAAAAGTAAAAGCCAAATGATTACAGGTTTCCACTTTCCTCCAATTTGTTCCATAAATATGGTTATTGGACATTCTTTAGCTTGCTGATATTTTTTTTCAATTATTTTTTCTTCTGTTTTCATATAAAAATACATTTTTCCGACTTGTAGGTCAGTTACTTACTAAAAGGTAAGTACTTGTCAAATGTAAAGTTATTCGCCAATTTTGCAAAAAAAAACATATGATGAATAATAAAATTATAGTAATTACAGGAGGAACATCAGGGATTGGTTTTGCTTGTGCAGAGTACTTATTAAGTTTAAATTATAGAGTAATAATAACAGGAAGAACGAAAGAGAACTTAGATAAAGCTATTGCTGTTTTAGGAAATAATTCAGTTGGTATTTTATCAGACACATCTTCATTAGTTGAGATTGATAATTTAGTAGCTAAGGTTAAAAAAGAATTTGGAAAGATTGATGGATTGTTTGTAAATGCAGGTATTTTTAAAGCTTCTAGTTTTGAAGAAACTTCTGAACAACTGTTTGATGAAACAATGAATATTAATTTTAAAGGAGCTTTTTTTACAGTTCAAAAATTTATTCCAATTCTTAAAAATCCTTCAAGTGTTGTTTTAAATACTTCTATTGTTGTTTTTAAATCTTTTTCTAATACAAGTGTGTATACAGCTAGTAAAGCGGCTTTGGAAAGTATAGCGAGAGTTTTAAATATAGAGCTTGCTGATAAAGGAATTAGGGTAAATGTGGTAAGTCCAGGAGTTACAGAGAGTCCAATTCAGAAAAAGTCAGGAATGAGTGATGAAGCTATTGACAATCTTTTAGAGCATTTTTCAAGTACTTCTCCTATTGGTAGAATTGTTCAACCAACAGATATTGCTCCAATTGTTGAATTTCTACTTTCAGATAAATCCCAAGTTTTAAGAAATGAGAAAATTATTGTTGATGGTGGAACGTCGCTTTAACTTTTAAATACCAATAATTGCTTGTGCAAGAGGACATATATAAATAGGCTTTTTAGCCTGTTTATATTGTTTATAAGGGAAAATGTTTAGTACGTTACTCTCTTATCTTTAAAATTGTTTCTGTGCCTGAGTTGATCAATTTAATGTTTGCCCAACTAGCTTTAGAAGTGGTTTCAGTTGGATACCAATTTCGGTTGGTTTTAACGATGATTAATAATCCGTTGTCATCGCCAATAGCTGTAAATGTTTCACTGTTATGATTTTTTTCAAATAAACTTAGTCCATAGGTGTCAATTAAATATTTTCCATAAACATCAGGTTGATCTTTAACAATTCCAAACTCACTTATGTTTAAGATTTGATTACTATTAAATTGTTCTGTAGCGGTATTGTCTAAATCGTGTCGAGCAATAAACTCTAATATATTTCCAACAGCATCAAAAAAATATACTGAATTGGCATTCCAATTCTCGAAGTTGGTAATCAACACTTCATTTTCCTTTTTTACAAATTCAACCTTGTTTATTGACCAGTTAATAGCTTCTTGTAACTTATTTTCGGGGATGTTAAAAGCTAAATGATATGCAGGTAAGTTTTTTTTAGAGTCTTCAATAAATTTTAAAGAAGAAGTGCCAATTTTAATACGAATTGATTTATCATCAATCTGTGTAGTTGGAAGCTCCATGACATTTGCATAAAAATCTTTGATTGGTTTTATATCAATCGTTTTTAGTTCAATTTCGTTTAGTGTCATCTTGGTAGCTTTTAAGTTTTGAATTAACTTTAATTAAGTAAAAGCATAGTGTTTTACCATTCTCTGATATTTCCTTGGTGCCAAAAATATCCACTCTTAGAATTGTTAGTTATTAAATTTCTAACATCTGTTGCAACATCATTAGGTTTTCTAGAAGCTTCATTTCCTCCCATATCGGTTTGTGTCCATCCAGGATCAAGAGCAGAAACAATTATCTGTTGTTTTTCGAGTCTTTTAGCTAATAGCTTTGTGTACATATTCAAAGCAGCTTTTGACATTTTATAATGAGGTTGAAATTCATCAAAATTCTTTTCGCTAAAAGAACCCCAGTCAGATGTAATATTAACTATTTGTCCACCTCTTTTAAAGTTAGTAATTAATTTTTCGGTTAATTCAATTGTTCCAAATAAATTTACATTAAACGTATGTTTTAATTGTTCAATGTTTATGGATGCATCATTCCAGTTTTCTAATAAGATACCAGCATTGTTAATAAGAAAGTCAATCTTAGTGTTTTCAATCTTTTTTATAAAATTATCTATGGAATCACTTTTTGAAAGATTTAGCTGATAGGCTTCAAAATTTGACTTTGTAATTGGAGAGTTTCCAGAAGTAGAGGTTCCAATAATTTTATAGTTGAGGTTTTCAGTTAATAGGTTAGCAATAGCAAATCCAATTCCTCTACTGCACCCAGTTATTATTCCAGTTTTCATTATCGGTTAGATTTATAAAGTGTTAGTGTATCAAACCTATTGAAAATTATGCCTATTAGGGAGGTAATAGCATAGTTATTTTATTGTCTTTTATAGCTTTTTCTTATAAAGATTAGTAAACTATGTTAAAGCAAAATCAATAATATTTTTAACGTGTATTTTGGTGGTGTCAAATACAGGAAATTCAAAATCGTTTTGTTCAATTAACATAGGAATTTCAGTACAACCTAAAATAATTCCTTCTGCTCCTTGTTCTATTAAATCATTTGCGTATCGTCTAAATTTTAGTTTAGATTGGTTGTTTACAATTCCTTTTCCAAGTTCATTTTTTACAATATGTTGTATTTCTTCAATGTCTTTTTTTTCAGATGGAATAATGGTTTCAATGTTGTTTTCTTTTAGTTTGTTTTTATAGAAGTCCATTTCCATTGTGAACTTTGTTCCTAATAATCCTACTTTACTCAGCTTTTCTTTTTTTATTTCTTTAGCAGTTGCTTCTGCAATATGGATAATAGGAATATTAATTTTTGATTGAATTTCATCAGCAAATAAATGTGCTGTATTTGCGCCTAAAACTATAGCATCTACACTACTAGATGCTAAGTTTGTACAGGCATTATAAATTAGATCAAAAGAGTTTGTCCATCCTTTGTTTTGAACATCTGAAAAGTTTAGTGAGTAAATTAAACATTCAGCAGAACTTAAGCCACCTAACCTTTGGTTGATTCCCTCATTTATGTATTTGTAATAATCTAAGGTTGAGGTCCAACTAATACCTCCTACTAATCCTATCTTTTTCATTTTTGTAGTTTAATTAGTTAGTCTACTTTTTTGAATACTAATAAGGTTTTATCAGGATTTAAAAGCGTTAGTCGGTTGTTTGCTATTTTATAAGAAATGGTACTTGCTAGGGCTTTAGTAAATTCTTGTTCTTTTTCGCCTCCTTTAAGGCATAACATTTCTGTTGAGGCAATATTAGTAAATCGAATTCTTTCTCTTTCAGAAAAAAGTTTACCTGTAACTCTGTTACACCCTGAAGTTCCCATAAAGGTGTTTTTTGCAGTGTTTATTTCTATATATGGTAATTCTTTTCCGAAATCTTCTTTACTAACTTTTACGCTATTTAATTCTTCTAATGCCCAGATATCGTGCAATCGATAGTTAGTGATGTATTGCCCACACCCTTCTAAGGTAGTGTAATCAGTATCTTTTCCTTTTTTATAGTTTATAGTTACCGAGTAAGGGAATGACTTACCAGACATAGCATTGATACATTCCATTTGATTAATTTGAATACGAACCTCAGCTAATTCAGTTTGTAAATTATACATTTTTACATTACTGTCTTGAGCATAGATAGGTTCTGTATGCGGTGTAAGAATAGAGTCTGAATCATGAAGTGTTTTTAGCTTAATCATGTTATCAGAAATGGTTAAGTTCCAAAAAGGTTCAACTCCATGTGCTTTGAAATAAGCATCAGTTATTGTTTTTTTCGAAGTTACAGTTGATATTTTTTGAACAGAATCAGTAGTAACTGTTTTGTTTATAGGAGTTTTTTTATCTTTTTTATTAGAACATGCTGAAATTGCTATGCAGGCACTAAGAAGTATAGGTATAAGGTTTTTCATAAGTAAGCTTGTTTTATAGTATGTTAAATATAGGGGAATATTTTAATATTTGTAATTGGTAAATATTGATGTTTTTAGTGTTTTTATGTTGTTGTTCAGTTGTTTATGCGTTGGTTGAGTGAGAGGTTTATTTGCTTTATAGTCTATATATTTTAAAATAGATGTATAGACTGTAAAAAGGTTGCGTTACTCCATAACTTTATCAATTATTTTGTTAGAAAGCTCGTTTAAATCACCTTGAGATTGATTATTAATACTATTTGTTACTAAAAAAATGCCAACTTTCTGGTTAGGGTAAAGAGCAGCCCAAGAAGAATGACCAAAAGTTCCGCCATTATGATAAAGCATTTTTTTGTAGCTATCATAATTATAAGTATTCCAAGCATAGGCTCTACCATGTTGGTTGTTGCCAGCTAACTTATTCATGGCTTGTTTTATAACTGGATCATTACTTTCTAAATACATTTTAAGGTAGTTTTGTATTGAGCTTGTAGAGGAAACCAAACTTCCTGCATGCTTGTAAAAACTGTTTATTAAAGGCATAGGTTGTTGTTCATTATTCATACCTTTTAAAACAGGAAGCTTGTTGTTTATGTTATAGCTTGTTTGTTGTTCTTTTGAGCGAAAGAAAACGTATTTTTCTAATAGTTCTTGAAAAGATAACTGATAAACGTTTTCTAATATATATCCAACAAGTTGTACTCCGGCATTTGAATAGTTATAATCTTTTCCGGTTGCGTGAGTTAGTTTTATGTTTTTTAATTTGGTAAAGAAATCTTCTTTGGTAAAAGACTCAAAACATTTAATTTGTTCTTCTACAGGAGCATTGTTGTCTGTACAATTAATGTTGAAAGGAAGTCCAGAAGTATGAGTTATTAAATGACGTAAGGTTATAGGAGCATTATTGTATAGTTTTAAGTTAGGGTAACTGTCATGTAGATATGTTTGTATGTTATTTTCAAGATTAACTTTTTTATCATAAACAGCTTGAGAAAGTAATAACCCTGTATAGGTTTTGGTTAAAGACCCTATTTCATATAGGGTTTCATTGGTTGCTTTACTTTTATCAATTAACTCACCGAAGTGAAATTGATGTGATACTCCATCTATGTATAGAACACAAGATAAAGAGGTATATGGAGGTTTTAAAAAATTATTCACCTCTTTGTTTACAATGTTGTTTATTTTCTCTGTAGTTAAAGGCTTAGTATTTTTTGAATTACAACTATTAAAAAGAATGAAAACTGTTAGAATGATTATTTTTTTCATTTTGTGCTGAGAGTTTTGTTATTAGAGGTAGTAGAATTAAAATTTAAGACAGAAATAGCTAAAAGAGCGTAAAAAAAAACTCACAATACTCTTAGGTATTGTAAGTTTTTAAATAGAAAAAGTTCACTTTTATTTTAACACAGTAAACTCTATGCTAGAGTCAGTAAATACTGAGTGTGTTTGTGTTTTAAAGTCTTTTTCGTCTGCCTTATAAATATTATCTACATAAGTTTGCGGATTCAAATCAATTAAAGGAAACCAAGTACTTTGTACTTGAATTTGTATTTTGTGTCCTTTTTTAAAGGTATGGAAAACATCTTGTAGTTTAATATTCACTGCTGTTTTCTTATTTGGAGTAAATGGTTCTGGATCTGAAAAACTGTTTCTAAAACGCCCACGCATTACTTCACTACGTACCATTAAATGATAGTTGCTCAGTTTTAAATGTGGTTGCATTTCTTTGTTGTCGTTTTTTAAATCAGCAGGATGCACATCAACAATCTTAACAATCCAATCGGCAGCAGAACCCGTGGTAGCTACTTGTAGTTTTGCTAAAATATCACCTGCAAGTGTAAAGTCTTCGGTTAAAACATCTGTTTCAAATACCAATACATCAGGTCTACGAGCAGCAAAACGTTGGTCATCTGTCATGTATTTACGTGGAGTGAATACTGTTTTTATGTCTTCTGAATAAGGTACAGGTCGCTTAATGTCACTAATAAAACTAACCTTGTTATTTCCTTTTTGAGTTGCTGTTAATTCTTGGTTTTCTGAAAGGAAAAATGTTTGTTTTTGAGCATTTTTTGGTGGCCATGCATCGTAAGATTTCCACGTTTTTTTACCTGTATCAAAAACATAAGCTTCTGGTAATCCTGAGTTTTTAGAACCATCATCTTTTAAGAAATGATTGAAGAATTTGGTTTCTACCTCTTTTTGAAATTTTAAAGAGATTGAATCTCCAAAGTAGTAGTTACCAACTTTGTTAGCTACTTTATTTCTAGACCATCCGCCATGATCCCAAGGTCCAAAAACGATTGTATTATAGTTGTTTGGTTGATTTTTTTCAATGTTTTTGTAAGTTTCTAATGGACCATATAAGTCTTCAGCATCAAATTCACCTCCAACAATCATCGTCGCTACAGTAGATGGAACCTTATCTAAATGTTGAATGATTCCTTTACTTTGCCATACTGAGTCGTAATTAGGGTGCTCTACAATTTCTTTCCAAAAGAAATCATCAATACGTTCTTTATTTTCAACAACTTTAGTGTCTAACTTATCGTACTGAAAATATTCGTTTAAGTTTTTAAGAGGTCCTTTATCTAAGAAAAACTGATATTGGTCTTGAGTTTTCATATCAGGAAATGAGTACCAAGCAGAATCGGTAGGTTGATCTTTGTATGTACCAAATAAAGAAATGGCTTTAAAGTAGCTCAATAAGAAAGCTCCGTTATGGTGGAAATCATCAAAAAAGAAATCTCCAATACAAGCTTGTGGTGAAGCTGCTTTTAAAGCTGGATGCGCATCAATGGTTGAAACAGTAGCGTAGTGACCAGGGTATGAAATTCCCCATGTACCTACCTTGCCATTATTGTTTGCTACATTATTAACTAACCAATCAATAGTGTCATAGGTATCTGTAGTTTCATCGGCTTGTTTTTCTGTTTTATTTGGAATGTAAGCACGCATGTTGTCGTATACTCCTTCACTCATCCAACGTCCACGAACATCTTGATATACGATAATATTACCCTCTTTCATTAAAACTGGGTTTGGACCAATTTTTTTTCTGAATTTATCTTCTCCATAAGGTTGACAACTATACGGAGTACGTTGTAACAAAATAGGGTAGGTTTTACTAGTGTCTTTTGGTGAGTAGATAGTGGCATGAAGTTTTACGCCATCTCTCATTGTAATTTTTACCTCTTTTTTAGTGTAATGGTCTTTTACGTAAGTGTTTTCTGTCTTTTCAGCTTTCTTTGCTGTTGTTTTTTTTGTGCAGCTAGCAAATGAGATTGCTAGTATAAATAATAAAAGTAAGTTTTTTTTCATTATAGTTTTTTAGTAGATGGAAGGTAAATGTAAAAAAAATAACAGCAACCTATTAGATTGCTGTTATTTAAGAAAAATTATTTATTTGGATTTAGAATAGTGTCTATTCTATCTACCGCATCTTGTAAATGGTAACGAGTTATCGTATTACGAGCAGAAGGAATACTTCTTTTAATGTCTCTTTGTAAACGTTTTAATTCTCCTCTTACTACAGGTTTAATATCTGATTGATTAATAGTAACGGCTGTTTGCTTAAAGTAACCTCTGTCGCTTTTAGCAGCTTTTTGATCTTTCGCTTTATTTAATAAAAAGTCTAATCTGTCTAAATGTGCACGTTGTAGGTTTCTACGATACGGATCTATAGTTTTGTTAGCATATACTTCACTCCAAATACCTTTGCGTAAATCTCCCATCATCTGAAGAAGCGTGTATGCTTTATTACCATTCAGCGTTTCGTTTTCAATCATACGTGTTAATCTTCCAGTTTTTAAAACTCTATTTAACGTTCGTACTTGTAAACCTCTAATACGCTCAATAACACCTGAGTGTTGTGTTTTACTAATAATGTTTTCGTCAATTAACCAATTTGGAGTTTTAAATAACTCATCATTTACAAATTGTAACGCTCTTTTTTGGTGTTCTTTTGGAACGTGAATGTATACAGCACCATCTTGATCGGCAGTTTTAAAGTATTCATATACACCACCAATATTAGAACTTACGTGTCCCATGTATCTGTTAAACTGTCCAACTACTTGTCCGTACATAGTTTTAAGTTCTTCGTAGGTTTCACCATCTTCGGTAGTCCACTCTTCTAAACGAGGTAAAATACGTTGTAGGTTTTTAATACCATAAGCACTCGCTTTCATAGCGTCATCTCCTAAGTCTTCTGTTTGTGAACTAGGATCAATAATGTTACGAACTTGTTGGTGTCCGAATCTGTAAACAGGATTTCCAGCTTTGTCTTTAATCCACTTATTTAATACAGATTTTTCTTCCTTAGCAGATTTATATAAGATTGGTCTGTAACCCCAATTGATAGCATACTTGTCGTAAGGACCAATATTAGGCATTAATGCCACACCTTTGTCTTCTGGTTGTGCTACGTAGTTAAAACGAGCATAATCCATAATTGAAGGAGCAGTTCCATTTTTCTTAGTGAATTCAGCTGAACGTAAAGAATCTACAGGATAAGCAACTGAGCTTCCCATGTTATGAGGGAGTCCTAGTGTATGTCCAACTTCGTGAGAAGAAACGAAACGAATAAGACATCCCATAATTTCATCTTTAAACTTATTTGTTCTTGCTTCTGGATTAATAGCTGCTGTTTGTACAAAATACCAGTTGTGTAATAAGGTCATTACATTGTGGTACCAGTTAATGTCTGATTCTAAAATCTCTCCAGAACGTGGATCACTAACGTGAGGTCCATTTGCATTTGGAATTGGAGATGCTAAGTAGCGAACTACAGAATAACGTACATCTTCAGGACTCCAATCTGGGTTTTCTTCTTTAGTAGGTGCATCTTTAGCTATAATAGCATTTTTAAATCCAGCAGCCTCAAAAGCAACTTGCCAATCTTCAATACCTTGTTTAATATATTTACGCCACTTTTTTGGTGTAGCTCTATCAATGTAGTATACAATTTGTTTCTTAGGTTCTACTAATTCACCTCTTTTAAACTTTTCAAGATCTTCATCTTTTACTTCTAAACGCCATCTGTCTAAGTAGGTAACTGATTTACTTTTCTGAGCATCTAAACCATAATCTGTTTGAGAACTAGTAAACCATCCAACACGCTCATCAAAATAACGTCTTTTCATAGGGGTTTTAGGAAGTAAAATCATAGAGTTACTTAACTCCATAGTTACAGAACCTACACTTGAATTTGAAGGCGGATTTCCCGCAACGTATGTTTTAACGTTTCTAACTTCTATGTTTTGAGGATAACTACTAATTCTATCTATATAAGACCTGCTTTTATCCATTTTAGAAATCTTATAGCGTTTTCTACTTCTTTGAGGGAAAGCAATTGCTTTTACATCACCTTCAAAAAGTGGACTAGCATCAATTACAGTAGCTGTTGAGTCTTTGCTAAATGCTTTGATTGGAAAGGCATATAAGATAGGTTCAAAATTAGAGTTTACAACGGCTTCGTGTACTGGTAAAATAGTGTCTGCTACAACATTGTGAGAAACTACTTTTAGTAAAATTTGTTTCTTGTTTTTTACCCAACGTAACACTTGTGTATTTTGTTTTCCACCTCCAAAACCAATTCCGCTAGCTGTTTTGGCTATTCTGGTAACCATTAGCATTTCTCGGTTTAGAAGAGAATCTGGAATTTCAAATAAATATTTAGAGTCTTTTGAGTGAACTTTAAACAAACCTTCGTCTGTTTTGTGTTTTTTGGTAACAACTTTTTCGTAAGGTTGTATACCGCCCTTTTTAGGTTTGTCTTTTTTAGTGGTAGTCTCTTTTTTCGTGTTTTTTTTCTTCTTTCGTTGTGCTTCTGCATTCAAAGAAACTCCTAAAGCAAGAAATACCACTAAAATAGTTGAAAGTATTTTTTTAGTCATTGTAAAAATTAATTGAATAAATAAGGGCGGAAATTAGTAAAACTACTTTCGGTATTATCTTAATTAATTGTTAAAGGGAAGTTAAACTAAATGGTGTGAGTAGTTTATACTTCATAATTCATATTAGGTGATAACTTAGTCGTTTTTTTACGCTCTATTTTTTTTCTTACTTTTTTTAAACCCTTGTTTACAACATCTTTCATTTTCTGTAGTTGTTCTTGTAAAGTTTCTTGAGTAAAAGTTTTAGGCTCTTTTTTTTCTAAAAGTTTATTAATTCTTTTAACTTGATTCTTTTTGTTGAAATCAACCAGTTTAAATTTCGCACCTGCAGAAAAAGCCCCCATTACAGCATTAGTTTCAACTAAATAAACTTTGTCAGCTTCTAAATTAGCTTCTAACACATCAATGTTTTCAGCTTTAATCCAAAATACTTTTTCTCCTGGATCACATTCATAACGTAAATAGTTAACACCATTAAATCTTCCTAGATATTCTTCTTTATCAAAATACCTAATGTTCATTAAAGCTCCTAAACCAGTCGTTCTTAGAAAGTAAATTACAGACTTTCCTTTAGCAGGAGGGATAATTTTTTCAGTTTGTATTTGAGAAAAGGCTTGAAGTGATAAAAATAATAGTAATAGAAAAGTAATGTTTTTTTTCATTTTGGGTTTTTATTTAAATTAATTAGGGAATAAATCTAGTTAAAAATTATGAGTTTATTTTTCTTGTTAGTTGTGTTTATAATGTAGTTTTCAGTTTTTTACTGTATTGTAGTGTAAATAAAACCCCGTACCTTTGCAGCGGCATGAGAATAAGACGACTTTCAGATTGGTTACCGACTACAAAAAAGGAGGTGAAGTTAAGAGGATGGGATGAATTAGATGTAATCCTATTTAGTGGAGATGCATACGTAGATCATCCATCATTTGGTCCTGCAGTAATTGGGCGTATTTTAGAGAGTTATGGCTTGCGTGTGGCAATTGTTCCGCAACCAAGTGTACATGACAATTTGCAAGATTTTGAGAAGTTAGGAACTCCAAGGTTATTCTTTGCAGTAACAGGTGGTTGTATGGATCCGATGGTAAGTAATTACACGGCTAGTAAACGTCGTCGTGATAAAGATGCCTACACTCCTAATGGAGATAAAGGGTTTAGACCTGATTATGCAACTTCAGTATATTCTAAAATCCTAAAAGAAAAGTTTCCAGATGTTCCTGTGTTAATTGGAGGAATAGAAGCTTCGCTACGTCGTGTTACGCATTACGATTACTGGTCTGATAAATTATTACCAACGATTTTAGAAACTTCTAAAGCCGATATGTTGGTATACGGAATGGGTGAGCAGCCACTAAGAGAAATTGTGGAGTTGTTGCAAAAAGGTGTGCCATTTTCGAGTTTAAAAACTATTAAACAGACAGCTGTTTTATTAGAAGAAGAAGAAAAAACTCCAAAAAATAAGAACTGGGACGATGTAGAAATTAGTTCGCATGAAGTTTGTTTGAAAGATAAGAAAGCTTATGCTTCTAACTTTAAAGTGATAGAGCAGGAGTCGAACAAATTATATGCACGTCGTATTTTTCAAAAGGTAGGAAATAAAAAACTGATGATTAATCCGCCGTTTCCAACAATGACAGAGGAAGAAATTGATGCTTCATTCGACTTGCCTTTTACACGATTACCACATCCAAAGTATAATAAACGTGGACCGATACCTGCGTTTGAAATGATTAAGTTTTCTATTAATATTCACCGTGGATGTTTTGGAGGATGTAGTTTTTGTACCATTTCAGCGCACCAAGGAAAGTTTATTGCAAGTAGGAGTCAAGAATCTGTTTTAAAGGAAGTAGATCAAGTTGCCCAAATGGATGACTTTAAAGGGTACTTATCTGATATTGGAGGACCATCGGCGAATATGTACAAAATGAAAGGTAAAGTACAATCGATTTGTGACAAGTGTGTTGCTCCGTCGTGTATTTCACCAGTAATTTGTAGTAATTTAGATACTTCACATAAACCATTAACTGAGTTATATCAAGCTGTTGATGCACATCCTAAGGTGAAAAAATCATTTATTGGAAGTGGTATTCGACACGATATGTTAGTGCCTGAATTCAATAAAAATGCAGACCCAAAGGAGTTAGATGCATATACTGAAGAGGTGATGACCAAACACGTTTCAGGTAGACTTAAAGTTGCTCCTGAGCATACATCTGATCCAGTATTAAAGTTAATGCGTAAGCCTTCGTTTAAGTATTTTCACTTATTTAAAGATAGGTTCGATCGTATTAATATTAAAAAGAAATTAAAACTTCAGTTAATACCTTACTTTATATCTAGTCATCCTGCTTGTGAGGCGGAAGATATGGCAAATTTAGCTGCTGAGACCAAAGATATGGGCTTCCAATTAGAGCAAGTACAAGGGTTTACACCAACACCGATGACGGTTGCTACGGTAATTTATTATAGTGGATACCATCCGTATACTTTAAAAGAAGTAAAAACTCCGAAAACTAAAAAGGAGAAGGAAGATCAACATAAATTTTTCTTTTGGTATAAAAAGGAAAACAAAAAGTGGATTAAAGATACATTGAACAAAGTTGGTCGTACTGATTTATTGAAAAAATTACTTCCAGAAGACACTTCTTGGCGAAAAAATAAAGCAGGAAAAGCAAAAAACACCTTTGATGATACTGTAACCTATAAGCCATTAAAACCTTCTAGAAGAAAGAATAAAGGTTTTAAAAAGAAGAGACGATAAAATAAAAAATCCGCTGTTAGGCGGATTTTTTTTATGCTTCGTTTTCCAAACGATTTCGTTTCATTTCAAAAGCTTCGGTAGCTTGTTTTATAATTTTTAAGGTGTCAGAAGCTCTTACCATTACATTTTCGAGTTCCTTGTCTAGATCTTTTGACTGAATATCGAATAGTTGAACCTCAACCATACCAATTTTTTCAATTAAACTTTTTTGCGTGTTTTTAATGTCTTCCATTTTAACTAAAACCGCATTCATTGTATCTAATCTTTTCTGTTCTTGATCTGTCATAAGTTTCTTTTTTAGTTGCATTTAAGATATGAAAAAATCAAGAGTTAAGCAAATTGAATGGTTTTTAATGTGTTGATATTTAGTGTTTTTAGTAGGTGTTCTAATAAAAAAAGCAGGAGTTTAACTCCTGCTTTTTAATACTATTCTGTAAGCTCTAACACACTGTTTTTTGTACGAAGTCTTATTTCACTTAGTTTTTCATCAACTAACAATTTTCCGTCTTTAAAAACTTCTCGTAACTCGCCTTTTTGTTCTTCATCCCAGCTTACCTGATCGTTGAGTTTGTATTCTCCATCTTCTAAAGTTATTTTTAATAACCCTTTGGCAGATTTTTTAGTTCCGTCATCGGTAATTGGATCTTTAAAAATTTCTCTTCCCTCTCTATCTACTTCTCCGTAGGTAGCTTTCATGGCAAATCCAAAAGTATCTCTGGTGTTGTATTGATAAGTGAAAGAACCAATTCCTAGTACTACATTAGTAGAAGCAAATCCTTTTTGTTTTAAGCGTTCACAAATTTGTGTTGCTCTTTCAAGGGTAATACTATCGCCATAAATAGCTCCGATATGACTGTCTAGTTCTTTGTATCCTTTTGTATTGGTTGTTCCTCCAAAAACTTCCCAAAGTAGTTGTATAACTCCTTTTTGTTCTTCTTCAGTTTTACCGTTAGGATTTCCACAAATAATATCCACTGGATCCCCGCTATCTGGTCTAATTACTACTTTCCCATCTCTAGCCAATACTTCTTCTTTTAGATTCGGTAAATATTCGGTAAGAACCTTCCATAAATCCCAAGTATCAGAAACTATTGAAACAATACCGTTTGGATATACTTCAGTAATTAATCTTTTAAAAGTTTCTTCTTCACCGCTGTTAGTTCCCATACACATTACAGAGTGTTCAGTTGCCGCAACAGAACCTCCAATTAATTCGTTGTTAGAATCTGCATTGTAATATTTTTCTAAAAAGTCTACGGCTGGTATAGTATCTGTTCCAGTAAAACTTAATAGGTGACCAGCAGCACTCATTTCAGCAGCTTCTAAACCAGCCATTCCTCTCATAGAAAAGTCGTGTCCTTGCCAATCTACCATTTCAGGAACAGATGAGGTTTCTTGTGCGTATTTGTCTAATATTTTTCTGTACTGTTTTGCAATGGTTGCAGAATTACATGGTAACCAAACAGTGGTTGATAATAAAGTTTCAAAATAGTTGGTTAGCCAAAAGAACTCTGGCAATGTATTATACATGGTAAACATTGGTACTCTGATAGGAACTTCTACACCCTCTGGTAATGCTTTAAAAGTCATAGGAATGTATCCTAAATCGTGTAATGCTGCAATATGTTCAATACCTACTGAGTTTTCACCTAAATAGTTATTAATTCTTCTACTGTATTGTTTGCAAATTTCTTCTTTTGGTTTGTTAAAGAAGTTGGTTTGGAATTCTTCAATTATATATTTTTTGATGAAGTATTGCAGCCCAAAAAAAACAACCTTCTCAACTCCTTGAATTCTACTTTTTCTTGGGGTCCAGTTTGAATATACTAACGTGGTATTGTTAGGGTATTGTCTTCTGTGGTCTACTTTATAACCGTCTGTATATAATAATGGATTCATAGTTTGTTATTTTATTTGTGTCAAATTTACGCAAATTAAAATAAACTGACAATTAATTTTTTAAAATTTTAGTTTAGATTTTTTAAATATTGACTAAAAAGATTAGATATTTCTTTTATATATTTTTTGCCCTCAACATTTTCTATCATAAAACTAGGAAGGCTTTCAACTCCATACAATCCTGAGTTAATTCCAGTTGTTATAGATGCTACAGAGTCAACATCACCTCCAAGTAAAACAGATTTCTTAAGAGCGTCAAAAGCACTTGTACTATTTTTTAAGATATATAGAACACAACCTGTGGTGTATTTTGAATCTGATGGCATACCGTTAATCCCATCCAAAAAATATGGTTTTCTTATGGGTTGATGTCCGCACAATGTTTCGTAATTACTCTTAGTTAATATCTCATTTGATTTTATCTTGTCAACAGAGGTAAGGTAACTTTTATATTCACTATTTAGATTTACTTTTTCTATACAGTATTTAATGAGGTTTTCTTTATTTCCTTTTTTTACAAGTAAGTACTCAGTAGCTCTTGCAATGCATTGACTACTAAGTATGGCATTTATATTAGGGTGTGTTGCATTAGCATTAATTTCTGCATATTTATTAATGAGATTTGAAGGGATAAAGCCTAATGGAACTGATCTCATAGCAGGAGCATTTCCAGGATTTGGCCTATTTTTTTGAAAGTTTTTAATTTCTTCAATTGTCATTTCTCCAGAGAAAAACCATCTCATAGATCCATGACCATTTCTGCCGTGGCCTTTTTCATGTTTCCCTTTGTTGTATTCATCTTCCCATTTCTCTATTAATAAATTTTCATTAAACTCTTTTTTTGAATAGAGAGCTTTTATGAGTCCAATTGTCATTTCTGTATCATCTGTGTATTGCCAATCGTAATAATTTTCTGTAAAAGCACTTAACTTATCAGTTGAGACCTTAATTAAATGGCGTACGTTGATGAACTTGGTAAAATCTACATTTTTTTGAATCCAATTTCTATCTTGAAATTCTAAACCAGCGCCGAAAGCGTCTCCTATAGCTATACCCAGTAAAACATTGTATAAATTCACAATCTTATGTTTAATTATATCCAAACTTTTGTAGTCAAATGCTTATGAATTTTTGTTTAATAAATCTCTAACTTCCATTAAGGCATAACCTAACAAATTGTGTCCTTTCCATAAGTTAGGGTTTGAAACATCAGGATTGTCAGCAGCCATACCAATTCCCCATATAGAGTCTACAGGACTAGCTTCTACAATAATTCTATCTTTTGTATTTAATAAAAACTCTTTTAAGTCTTTATTTTGAGAGAATTTAGCGTAGTTGGCTTTTACGACAATTTCGAATTTGTGTTGATCCCATACTTCAGGAGAAAAGTTTTTAACCTTCCGTCCTAGTTTTTTTACTTGATGAGGTGTATTAACAGAAAGGATTTCTTGTAATGTTTCTTCATCATTAAACACTTTTGCTTTACCTGCCATCATATAATGTTCAGCAGTAGGGTAGGTAATACCATTGATTTCAAAAGAAGATTTCCACCACTGGCTGAAACAGCTTTTACCGACGCTTCCATCTTTGTTGGGTTGATGTCCCCAAAAGAAGAGGAATTTTAAAGATTCGTTGTTGTTGTAACGTGTTATTATTGTTTTGTTATTATATTTCATAATATTATTATATAAGATGAGTTTATGAAGAAGTCTTAATTCCTTCCTTTTTCATTTGAATACAAAGTTTTTACTTGGTCACTTTGCCAAAACTCTTTGCTGTCGATATCCATAATTGTTAGAGTTCCTGTAAAGGCAGCTCCTGTATCAATATTCCATAAGTTTAAAGCGTTTATAGGTGTTGATGAATTATAGCGTATAGTTGGTGTGTGACCAATGTATATTTCTGAATAGTGTGTGAACCTCTCAGGATATAGTTCAGATTTTTCAGATAAGTTTTTATCAGTAGCTAAAGCAGTTTCCCATAAGGTTCTATCAAAATGATAATTCAATTTGAAAGTCTCTTTTTCAACTCCATGCATAGAAGTGAATCCAGCATGTATAAACAAACGATTTTTACTATCGATATGGTAAGGTTTCATTTGTTGAAAAAATGCCAGATGTTCATGTTTTTGTTCTTCTGAATAAGATTCGTAACTCTTTTTGGTTTCTTTTCCACCATGTACTAACCAAATGGTTTCATCTTCACCAGTTTTTAACCAATCTTCACACCATAAATCATGATTTCCTTTAATGAAAATACATTTATGCTTTTTGTTTAACTCTATTAAAAAATCAATGACTTGTGCAGACTCACTCCAGCCGTCTACATAGTCACCAAGAAAAATCAGTGTATCTTTTGGAGTAACTTTTGCTTTTTCTAAAACTTGAGGAATAGCTTTTAATCCCCCATGAATATCGCCTATGACAAATGTTTTCATATCTATTTTAAATCTTCAAAATCAATAAATTCAGCCGGGACAAGGTTGGTTAACCAAACTCCATTTCTTTTTGTGTTTTTCTCATTCATAGCTTAATAAGTTTTTATATATCGTGTAGTTTTCATTATCAAAACACACAAAAATTATTTCATCTAATATTGGAGTACTTTTTATTGTTGAAAGAGCTACTTCAGCTGCTACTTGTTCAGGAAAGCGATAAATCCCTGTACTAATGCAAGGAAAAGCGATGGAATACAAATTGTTTTCTTTAGCAAGCAACAGACTGTTTTTATAACAGTTGGCTAATAATTCTTTCTCGTTGTTTTTTCCTTCTTGGTACACAGGGCCAACAGTATGAATAACTTTTTTAGCAGGAAGATTTCCAGCAGTTGTAATTACAGCTTCCCCAGTTTTACATTTACCTTGTTTGTTCCTAATTTGTTGGCATTCTTCTAAAATAGAAGAACCGCCTGCTCTGTGTATAGCTCCATCGACACCACTTCCTCCTAATAAACTTGAATTAGCAGCATTAACTATAACGTCAACTCTTACTTTTGTAATATCTCCTTTTATAATCTTAATTGTCATAGTTGTATTTTTTAGCAAATTGTTGACTTAGGAGAATAATATCATCTTTTCTTACCAACGAATCTATCCACTCTTGAGGTATATTATCTATTCCATAGTACATACCAGCAATAGCTCCAACTACAGTAGCTGTTGTATCAGTATCATCACCTAAATTTACAGCTTTTAAAACTGCTTCGCTATAATTAGAAGTGTTGAGTAAAGACCAAAGCGAAGCTTCTAATGTATGAATAACGTAACCACTAGAATTAATGTCATTTTCTTTTAAATTTGATATATTTTGCTTTAAAATTCTTGAAAAATGATTTTGCTCGTAAGAAGAAATATTTCTTTCTGTTAAAAAGAAATTAACTTCATTTTGCATTTTTTTATAAGAATCTATAATTGAAAATCCATTTAAAATATATTCAGCTAATTTTAAATAAATTAAACAAGCTATTGCTGACCTTATGTGGGGATGTGTTAGTGATGATACATGCCAAATGATATTAAATTGGTCATTTATTTTTTTTCCCTGTATGTAAAAAAGTAAAGGAATAATTCTCATTAATGAACCATTACCATTTGTATATTCATCATCAGAATATTTTAAAATTTCTAGTTCTTTATAGTCTTTTTTATTTATGATTTTTGAAAGTTGTTCAATCGCTTTTCGTGTTTGGATTCCAATATCAAAAACATTACCGTGTGGAGTCCATATCTCAGCATTCATCCATTGGATAAATTTATATGAAATATTCACTAAATCGTACCCTTGACATAAACTCTCAGCTAAACAAAAAGTAAGAGAACTATCATCAGACCATGTTCCTTTTGGTTGATGATGTGTTCCAAACTCTCTCATAGTTGTTACAGGGTTTTGCTTTAACTCCTGTCTATTTTTAAATTCTACTGGTACCCCTAGGGCATCAGCCACTGCCAATCCAATAAATGTTGATTTTATAATGTTTTTTTTCATAGCAATTTTTTGGTTTTTATAGCAATTTTCCCAGTTCAATCTGTATACAATTATCGATTTCTATAGTTTTAAAACTATCTGTTGTAAAAATTTTGGTGAAGTGTTTTTCAAGTTCATCAAACCCTTTACTAAATATTCCGTGACTTATCGCTAAGTATAAGTTTCCTGCATTCTTAGCTTTTAGTTCTTTAGCTAGCCCTAAAAAAGTACCCCCTCCATCACAAATATCATCCACAATTAAACAATCTTTTCCTTGTAGGTCATCAGCATATACTTTGAAGCCTGTTAGTTGACCAGTCTTTACATTTCGGCTTTTTGAACACTCTACTACTTCATAATTTTGAAGATAAGCAGCAACTTTATAAATCTTTTTTAAAGCGCCTCCGTCTGGTGAAATTAGAAGTAAGTTGTCTGATAATTGTTCTGTAATATGCTCTATGAACTTGTGGTTATCGATAACTTTACAGTTATTCAATAGGGCAGGAGTTACTTCAGAATGTGGGTCTAAAACAGTTACCGACTCAAAGTTTTGTGCATTTATAATATCTGCATATACTTTTACCGATAAAGGTTCACCTGATACCATTAATCTGTCTTGACGTGCAGCAGGAAAATAAGGAAGTACAACATGTAGTTTTTTTATTCCCATATTTTTGAGCGCATTGGTAGCTAATAATAACATACCCATGTCATTAAAAGATTGAATGCGATGTGTAATCGTTACTTCTACTACATTTTCAAGTTTAGAAATGATTTTAATATGCGGTTCTCCTCCTGAAAAAGTAAAGAAATTATAGTCTATATTGTTTTCTGTTCTGTAAGGAGTAAAGTTTTTATCTAAGTTTAAAATCATATTGCGTAATTTTTACACAAATATAATTCAGTTTTTTAAAATAAAAAATGTTTTAGTGTTTTTTTTACGCAAACTTAATTTCGAAGTGGAATCCTTTCTTTTCTAGTTCTTTGTATTTTTTAGCATTAAACTTAAAAAGTTTCGCAGGTCTACCACTGGAGGGCTGGTGTATTTTGTCTGTTTCAGTAAGTATTCCGAAACTCATAATTTTCTTTCTAAAATTACGGCGGTCAATTTTTTGGTCAAGAATAGTTTGATAAAGGTTTTCTAAGTCAGAAAAAGGGAATTCTTTTTTTAGTAATTCAAACCCAATAGGTTGGTAGTTTATTTTGTTTTGAAGTCTTTGTAAAGCCGTGGTTAAAATAAGGTTGTGGTCAAACGCTAATTTGGGTAGTTCATGAATAGGGAACCATTGCACTTCAGCAGCGTCTGTATTTGCACTGATTTTAAAATGATTGGGGCTCACTAATCCAAAATAAGTAACAGAAATAACTCTATTTCTTGGGTCTCTTTTTGGAGTTCCAAAAGTATACAGCTGTTCAAGATAATCAATAGTTACTCCAGTTTCTTCTAATAGTTCTCTTTCAACAGCATGTTCTAGTGATTCGTTTTCTAAAACTAATCCACCAGGTAATGCCCAAGCTCCTTTAAAAGGTTCAATTCCTCTTTTTATTAATAAGACGGAGAGCTCTTTTTGTTGATAGCCAAAAACAACAGCATCTACAGCAACTTTTATATTTTGTGATATCTTCATTTAGTGTTGAATTTACACAAATTTACAAAAGTTTTAAAAAACTACTGATTCTTATTTTTAAACTTTGAAGTTAGCTTACGTAAAGGTGTTTTTTGATTGTCTTTTTGCAATGTAAACTGTACAATTTTAGCGGTAAAGGCAACAAAAGTTCCAATAGACAGAAAAGTGTAAATAATAGTAAATATTTTGCTAATATTATGAGTAGGGACAAAATCTCCATAACCTACGGTTGCCATCGTCATTACAGAAAAGTATAAGGAGTCTACAACTTCCCAATGTTCAATTTTGTTATAAAATATGGTAGAACTCGTTAATAGAATTGAAAGGAAAAAGAATAAATATCTAAATTCAGTATCTTTTTTGATACCTATAAAAACAAGTTTACAAAAGCGATAAAAGTTGATAAAGAACGAAATCATAATTAAAAAATAAGTTAGAAGAAAAGTTGAATATATAACTTACTTACAAACTTTACAATCTTCTTTGTCTTGAATTTCACCTACTAATTTTCCTTCTTCGTTAAGTGAAAATCCACAGCAATCCATAAAACCTTGAGCAATTAGTTTTCGAGCACGTTGAATTTGAGATTTTGTAGTAGGTAAATTTTGTTTTAAAGTATTAGCGACTTCTTGTTGTTTTAAGCCTTTTATGTCTGATAAAAACAGCGGATCTCTATATTTTTTTGGCAAATCTTGTATGATTGCACGAAGACAATCTTTTTCTGTATGTTCGTGTTCTTTTGTGTCTGTTTGTGCTTCGGAATTTTTCAATTCAACTGTTTGATTAGTGCTTTTGAAGTAATCCATCATAGTATTACGAGCAATTGTAAAAATCCACGGTTTTAATTTAGTAATATCCTTTAGGGTATGAAGTTTCGTATGAACTTTAATAAATGTTTCTTGTAGCAAATCATCAGTCACAGTAATGTCTTTCACTTTACTTAAAATAAAGTGCTTTACATCATCTGCGTATTTTTTCCAAACTTGTTGCGTTGTCATCCTATAAATTTACGAAAAATGCCACGCTGAATAAAAAGAATATTTTGTTTTCATTGTATTCAGAGTGACAAGAATTTTAAAAGTTGATTTAATTAACAGTTACAGTTGTTACATGTGCAGTTTTCACATGTGCAATTTGAGCAGTCACCTGTTTTACATCCTTCGCAAGTACAAGTACATTGATTTTTATTTTTCATGATATTATCTGTTTTTTGTTTTCATATAACAGACAAAAAAAAGTGTAAAAAGATGCATTTATTGTCAAAAATATTTTTGAAGTTCTTTTCTAACAGGAATAGGTTTAATTGCAGATATGTTAGAGCCACCTGTATTTCCTGTAGGTACCCAAATTAAAGTAAATAAAATTGAAGCTATAATTCTGAAAAATTGACCAACAATTTCTTTAAGACTATATGTTTTTATTCCGTAGACTAACATCCAGTAATGAGATAAAGTGTGCCTGTAAACATGTTTTTGTCCTAAAATATGAGCATTCTCTAAATGATAAAAAGACACCTGAAAGTGTTTACTTTTAAGTGCCTTTTTAGCTAAAGTTAATTGTTTGTAAAATTGTTGTTTTCGTTCTAGTTGTGTCATAATTTATTGATTTTATAAATCAGACTACAACGAATAGAAAAAGATGCATTTTTAATTTACTTTTTCTCCGTTTATATAGGTTGCTAAAACCTTTGTATTTGGAATTTCTTTTCCGTCAATCGTCATGATATCTTTATCTAAGATGATAAAATCAGCTACCTTACCAACTTCGATACTTCCTTTTTCTTTTTCTTCAAAGTTTGCATAAGCGTTCCAAATGGTCATTCCTTTTAAAGCATTTTCTCTAGATAAAGAGTTTTCCATTTGATAACCTTTTTCAGGATATCCTTTTAAATCTTTTCTGATGGTTGCTGCATAAAATGTATATAATGGACTTACGTGTTCAATAGGAAAGTCAGTTCCTAAGGCAACTTTTCCGTATTCTTTTAATAAGTCATTATAAGCATAAGTTCCTTTAATTCTATCTGATCCTACACGGTCTTCTGCCCAATACATATCTGAAGTAGCATGCGTTGGTTGAATAGATGGAAGCACATTTTTAAATAGATTAAAGTCTTTTGTATCTACTATTTGAGCGTGCTCAATACGCCAACGTCTATCATTTTTGTTTTTCAATACTTCATTATAAGTTTTTAGCATTATATAATTTGCAGAGTCGCCAATAGCGTGTGTGTTCATTTGGTATTCAGAAGCGGCAATTCTTTTAGCTACTTTTTGTAAGTTTTCGTACGAATTAACCAAAGCACCAAAATGTCCTTTTTTATCGGAATATTCGTCTTTAAGAGCAGCTCCTCGTGAACCTAATGCGCCATCAGCATATACTTTTACAGAACGAACATTTAATCGATCTGTTTTAATGATTCCTTTATTAAGATAATAATCAAGATTTTTTTGATTGTTAGAGATCATTGCATATACACGCATTTTTAAATCGCCAGATTGTTGTAAACTATCAATTAGTTCAATAACCTCTTTGTTTAACCCTGCATCGTCAACTGTGGTTAATCCTAAATCAAAACAGATTTTTTCAGCATCTTTTAACGCTTGAATCTGCTCTCTTTTCGATGGTTTCGGATTATTGATAAAGTTCATTGCATTATCAATAAGCACTCCAGTTAATTTTCCATCTTTTTTTATAAATTCACCACCATCAATTTTTGATTCAGTAGTAATTCCTGCTAAATTAATTGCAGCTTGGTTTACTAACATTGCGTGGCCATCAATTCTACGAATAGCTACAGGTATATTAGGAAATATGCTGTCTAGTTTTTCTTTGGTAGGGAATTCTTTTACTTCCCAATCGTTTTGATCCCAACCACGCCCAGTTATGTAAGTAGTGTTCTTTTCTTTTTGAAAATCAACTAAACGTTGAAGTACTTCGTCATAACTTTCTGTTCCAACTAAATCGGCTTTTTGTTGTTGTAATCCTAACCCGTAAAAATGACAGTGTGCATCGATAAATCCAGGGTAGACAGGTTTGTTTTTTGCATCGATAAGATTCGTTGCGGTGTATTTTTCTTGTATTTCTTTGTTGGTTCCTAGAGCCACAAATTTCCCGTTTTTTACAGCAAAACTTTCTGTTGTATCAAAATTAGAGTTTACGGTATAAGCTTGAGCATTAATAACAATAGTATCTACTTTTTCTTGCGGTTTGCAAGAGAATAATAAACTGAAAGCAAGTAGAGGGAGCAGTGTTTTTTTCATGGTAATATTACTTTATTAAGTATGGATATTCAAATGTATTTAAACTTAAACAAAAAAAGGAAAACTAAAACTAGTTTTCCTTTTAATACATAACAGAAAAAAGTTCCTATTTACTAACGGCTTCTAAAGCAGCGTCAAAAGCAGGATCAATATAAGTTGTTGTTAATTCATCTACTTGTTCTTGTGTAGGGATAGTCTTAACATCTGGAGCAACACCAATAGCTTCAACAATTTTTCCTTCGCTATTTTTAAATGCCATTAAAGGCATGTAAAACTCTAAATAGCCATTACTTAATCTATTACCTCCGTTAAAAGAATCTTGGCCTCCTAAACCAGCAGTACCACCACCACTATTATCTCCAACGATTGTTACATGATCTCCTTGAGATTTGATCATCATAGTACTGATTTCTGACATACTAAAAGAGTTTTCATCAATTAAAACTGCCGTAGGAACATTTTGTTCAAGGGCAAATTTGTGAGGTTTTGTTTCTACTGGCGTCCATGGACCGTAATTAAAACGGCCATTTCCTTCTTTAGTTCTTTGATATCCCCAAACTTTTTGTTGAGTTATAAATCTTTCAGTGAAAATACGGGCATCAATTACATATCCACCACCGTTACCACGTAAATCTAAAATTATTTTTTTTGCTTTACCATTTGTTATAGGGTTGTATAATTTTCTATAAAGATCAAAGTTGTAATTAGAGGTGATAGAATTTAACAGTACATCAAATTCATCGGTGAAAGTAAAACCGAAAAAAGAAACAGTACTAGCAAAACTAGAAACTTTTTGATAAGTAGCTATACGTTTGTCATAAATTCCATAAAGTATACTAACAGCTTCTTTTTGTGCTTCAGTTGTAGTTGGAGCATTATAATAAGCACCTAATGTAGGTAGTACAGTTGAATGTTTAATTGAAAATTCGTTTTTAGCAACTTGAGTAAAATTAGCTAAAGGAGTTAAACTATTTTCAAAATCATCAATTAACTCAGTGTTTTTAAAATTATCAATAGCTCCAATGTAAGTTTTGTACTCGTTAGAGTTAATTATTGTACTTATTAGCGTTTTATAAGAGTTTAAATTCTCTTTCATTAAAGCTTCAAACTCAGTACCAGCTTCGTTATCTAATTTTTTCAAGTCATCAAAATACGATTGATTTATACCGTCAATATCGCTAATGTCTTCTAATAAAGGGAATGCTCCTTCTATTATGGCAGTTGGGTAAACCTCAAAACCGGTTAACTGAATATACATTGTTTCAGGATCACTTTTTAAGAAACCAGCTAAAATAGGACCTTCTTGAACAATAGTAGTAGGATCTAGCTTGTCATTAGCCATAACGAAGCTTACTTCGCCTTTGTTAACTTTTGGATTTCTTTGATTTCTTCCAAAGCTAACAAAACCGTCTTCTTCAGTGTATTTATATTTCATGTTACTAGAAAAACCAGCTGATACAGAAGCGCTTCTACCTGGTAGTTTAACACTTGGTAAAGGAATTGTAACACTTAAACCAAAATGTTGATCTAAAACTTTTCCTGTAATAATTTCAGCAAAATATTTAAAGGCTAAGTTGGCTTCTTTTTCAGCTTCAATAGGGCTAACATCAGCTCTATTGAAAGTTGTTAACTTTTTAAATTTTGGACTGTATTTTTTGTATACGTTGTCCCAACTTTCTTCTTGTTCATTAAAGTAGTTATAGTCGTTATTCATTGTATCCCAAAAAGCATTGAAAAGATCAGAATAACTAGCTACATCAGTTCTGTCTAACTCAGCTACTTCTAAAGCATCTTCTCTACAAGATTGAAGAGTTTGTAATGATAGAACTACTATAAATATTTGTAATATGTATTTAAGTTTTTTCATAATAATTTAGTTTTTAAAAGTTGTAAGATATTCCTATACCATAATTAGAGGTGGTATAATAGTAGTTAGAAGTTTTTCTTAATTGTTCTTTTTGGTTGTCAGACAAACCATACATAAAAGAGTACTCAACAAAAAGACTTAAGTTTTTGTAAAAGTTATAGCCTAATCTGGTTTCAGCTTGTAAGCCATAGTCTACTCTGTTAAAGTGATTTTCATTTTTATCAAAATCGTAAGTTTCAGTTACTGTTTTTTTAGGGAAACCATCAAGGTCAAGTTCTCCAAAAACTTCAACTGTACTTTCTCTTTTAAGAGAGTTCCACCAACCTACATAAGTTCCTGCAAAAACTTCAAAGTTAAATTTGGTGTCTTTTAAAGCTTGATGTAGTGGTTGTATTCCTACCATTACCGGAATGTTGAAATATCTCGACTTATGAAGAGTAGAAACACCTTCACGAGTTCCTGTTCTTTGAAACCTATAGTTTTTATTAAGGTAGGTTAATCCTGTTTGTATACTAATGTGTTTATATACTTTAAAGTTGAATCCAGCTTTAAAGTAGTTTCCATCCTCATCTACATACTCGGTATCTACTCTGTTACTTGCACTATAAGTAATATCATTATTGTTTAATCCCCCTGAAAAGCTTACTCTAAATTTATTTTGGGCTGATAGAGAAGAGTTGATTAATAAGGCAACAAAAAGAAGTAAGACTACTTTAGGGGTAAAAGAAGATTTTCTCCCATGAGTTTTTTTATTTTTCATGCGTGTTATGTTAAAATTAATAAATAATAAAAGGTATCCTAATATGGATATAGCGTAATTTTTTCTAGAATAAAATTGCGGTACTAAAACAGGTGAATGTTTAAAAACCCTAATGTTTTATTTTAATTAATGTTAAAAAGAGGTGAATTTTTTGTTTTTTTTATGTAAAAAATGAGAAAATAATATTTGCTACTGGTTTGGTTTGTAGTATTGTAGGTTATTGTGTGTTTTTATGATTGATTTTTTAAAATATTTTTATTTTTTTTAAGATTATAGAGGTTGATATGGGGGGTAAAATGAAAAGCTACATTTAAAACTAAGTTTTAAATGTAGCTTTTAGTATGATTTCGCTTTTGGAAAATTATAATCTCCTTAATTAAGGAGTATTAATGTGTATAAATTAAATATGCGATGTACAATAATAAAAATTGAAGAGGTACTCTAATAATGGCTATTTTTTTAGATCCAATTGCAGGTTTATCTCTGAAAACATCCCAAATGTGTATTGGTAAAAAAATCAACATTAGTATAAACATTGCTAGAGCTGCCTGTTTTGTAGTTTGATTAATTAATAATCCAATACCAATAGCTAGCTCTAATAAGCCAGCTATATAATTTACAACTAATTTGGGAAGGAAATTAGGTATAAATCGATTGAAAATTTTAGGCTTTATAAAGTGCATAATTCCTGCAAAAGCAAAAAATATTCCGAATATAATCCTTAATGTAATTATTAGGGGGGGCATGAATTAAGGTTTTAATGTCTCTTTGTTGTATAAGTATTTATCCATTAAATACACAATGCTAGCCATAGATGCACTACCTAATTCTAATTCACGTTTATTTACTTTGTCAAATGTATCAGTAGCAGCATGATGATAGTCGAAATAGCGTTGTGAGTCTGGACGATAGCCTACCAAGGTAACATGGTCGTCTTTTAAAGGCCCGATGTCTGCACCTCCGCCTCCAGCAGTAATATCGTGTAAACCGTAAGGAGCTAATAATTTTTTCCAACTTTGTACAAGTTGTAAGTTTCTTTCATTGGCATCGATAGAAAAACCTCTAGGGGTGTGCCCGCCTGCATCAGATTCTAAAGCTCCAATATGTAATTCGTTATTTTCCTTAGCTAAACGAGCATATTCAGTTGCACCACGTAAACCATTTTCTTCATTCATGAAAAATACAATACGGATTGTGTTTTTTGGTTGAATATTGTTCTTTTTTAATAGATATGCTACTTCTAAAGATTGTACAATCCCTGTTCCGTCATCATGAGCACCGTCACCTAAGTCCCAAGAATCTAAATGTCCACCAATTACCATAATTTTATTAGGATATTCACTTCCTTTAATTTCTCCTACGACATTATGTGAAGGGGCATCAGGTAAGTTTTTACAACTTTGTTTAAAGTAAAATTGTAAGGTTGGGTCTTCTTTTAAATGCTTGCTTAAATTTTCTGCAGCACGAGAACTAATTGCAGCAGCAGGAATATATTCTTCTTCAGGAATATCCCCATAGCCCATAGAACCTGTGTGCGGATAATCATCGATTCCGTTAGTCATAGATCGTACGATAACTCCTTTAGCTCCAAATTTACCAACTATAGCGGCTCCTCCATAACGCTGTCCTACACAACCACCATAAGCTTGGAAGGTATTGATGAGTGTATTGTCAAAAGCACCATTAAAAAACACAATTTTTCCATTGGCTTTATCTCCTAGTTTTTTAGCTTCCTCTATGTTTTTTACTTCAATAATCTCTGCAGTAACTCCTTCATTTGGGGTTGCAATAGAGCCTCCTAAAGCACAGATAGGAACATTAATTTCCTCTCCTTTAAATTTGTAGTTGGCTACTTCTTTTTCTCCACGAACCCAATGTGGTACCATTACAGGTTGTAACCAAACAGAGTCTAAACCAACTTCTTTCATTAGCTTTTCTCCCCAGATAACAGACTTAGCTGCTCCTTCTGATCCTGATAAACGACTTCCAATGTTTTGTGTTAAATCGCGTAACCATTCGTATGATTTACCTTCGGTAAGTGCTGTGCTAAATAGTTTTTTTATTTGTGTAGAATCTTGTTGGTAGTTTACTTCAGTATAGTTTTTCGAAGTAGTTGTCGCCTGTTTTTGTTCTGTTTTACAAGTAACAAAAGCAATACTTGTAAATAATAAAAAGGTTAGTTTTTTCATTTAGGGTATTAGTTTTTAACACCCTAAATGTAAGTTTTATATTTTAATTCTTAGAATAACGTATCAAACTTCCAGGTTAAACCTCCCATTGCCTGAAATCCTTGTACATTAAAGTTATTGAATCGTTGGTAGCTGTTGTTTAGAACATTATTTAAGTTTAAGAAAACTGAGAACGAATCGTCAAAATGATATCCACCATTAAAATTCACATCAAAATAACTTTTCAAATCTGTAGAAGTAAAAGTATCGGCAGGTAAAACATCATAGGCTCTTCCTTTACGGCTTCCAACAAAGTATAAGTTAGCGCCTGCAAACCATTTGTTGGTTTTATAAGTTCCGAAGATTTCACCTTTTATTTCAGGAGTATTCCAAGCTTCTGTTTCATTGGTTAAGGTAAATTTATTGAACTGAGCATTAGCTCCAATAGTAAGGTTTTTAATACCATCAAAGGCAACTTCACCAAAGAAGGTCATCAGTTTAATATTGTCATAGACAACTTTAAAAGAGTTCCCGTATTCATATCCATAGAATGTAAATCCGTTAGTTCCAGCAATGTTATCACCCTCTGATTTTGATTGATTCAAAACAAAAAATGGATTATTTTCAATATCAGCATAACTTACCTTTGCATTATAACTAAATTGATGGTTTAGTTTACCTCTAATCCCTCCAAAAGCATCAAACTTTTTATTAGTTTGTCTCATGTCAAGAGTAGGAGACAAGTATGGGTTGTCATCTGTAAAAGATTGATACATGTTTGTGGTTAAATCACCAGATGCTCCAACAAATAAATTTGCTAGTTCTTTAACGATAGGATATGAAATCTCTACATCAGGATAGATGAAAAAGTTGTTTTCGCTATTTTCTGTATCCATTGAAAAGTAACTTTTTGCTCCTAATTGAATAGCTAAATCTTGTACATTGAATTTGTAAGTTGGATGCACTCCAAGTGTAATGAAGTTATAATCTATAGGAGTAATTGCATCATAAGCATAGGCATAAGAGCCTCCTAAGTAGTTAACCGTTGTGTTTACATACAAATCGTTTAATTGGCGATGAAAATTATCTAAAGGAAAACGAAATTGTGCATTACCATCAACTAAAAATTCAGCAGTTTCAAATGAGTCAGAGAAAAAAGCGATTGATCCATTAGCTTCATCTAAAAAAGAATCATCGGGCTTTATTTGACCAAATATTTTTATATGATTGTAACTTTGGGCTTCTTCAATAGCACTTAAAGTAGCTTCGGTAAATGTAATGTTTGTAGGTAAACCGTACCAGTTATATTTATCTTTTTCAGCATCTAAACCTGCAGACCATTGAAAATAACGTTCTTGTTGAGTGTAGTTTAAGTTTAAGTCAATATTATAAAAAGTACTACTTAATTCAGTGTTTGCTACGGGATCAGATGATAATAAGAATTTTAAATGAGCCCCCAATTCGCTATTGTAGCTTTCGCTACGTCTTACATAGGCTTCTAAAAAAGGTGAAAGTACGTTTCCAAACCCAACCGATACGTAGTTAGGGTATAGCTTTTCTCTTTTTCCTAAATCTACTTTTTTCATTGTTCCACTTTTAGGAATAAAAGTAGAAGCAACAGGAACTGAAAATATTTGGTATTCTAAAGCTTTTTTCTGAGTTTCTTTTGTGTGTTCAATTACTGGTTTTTGTTTTATTTTAAAGGCATCAGTTATCTTTGGAACATATGAAGTTACAACATTTACAACTTCTGTTTTTATAATAGTGTCTTTAGCTTTATTAGTGACGTTTTTTTCTTGTGCATTTGTATATGCTACTACAAATAAAACAAGTAAACTTAAGTGCTTTTTCATCGATCTAGTCATTTAACTTTCGTTTGTTATTAACAAATTTTAGTTTTGGGTAGTTACTGATTCGTTTGTTTTTGCTTCTTTATTCTTAATAGTACGAAGCTCGTTTTTTGCTTCTTCAATAACATCTTTATACTGTGTAAAGTTTTTGATGATATTTTCCAAGATATATGTTGCTTGATACGCATCTTTTAAGGCATAATAATTTTTTGCCATAATTATATAGCTTTTTACTCCCCAGTATTTGTATGATGAATAATTGGCAATTAAATCTTGTACAGCTTTGGTAGAAGCTTCATATTCTTTATTCTCATGTAAAAAGAAAGCATTGTAGTATAAACATTCAGCTTTCAGTTCGCCAGTAGCTTTTTTACTAGCTTCGTTAAAATATTCTTCTGCAGTTAAAAAGTCATTATTTTTAAACGAAGAGCGAGCTAAAATGATTTTAGCATCTTCAGCAATGTTCGTGTCTACCTTTCCTTTAACTAATACTTTTTCAGCATAGGCAATAGCATTCGTATAATCTTCTTTTTTGTAATATCCTTTCATTAAATTACTTTGAGCAAAAATGATGTTTTGCGGATAGTTAGCTTCTTTTTCTAATTGTTGAAGTACTAAAATACCGTTGTTCCAATCTTCTTTTTGTAAATAGATATTAGCTAACTTGGTTAAAGATTCTTCTGTAAACTCACTTTTAGTTTGCTTGTTTACATAAGTATAATGAGGAATAGCTTTATCGAATAGCTTAGAGTTGTTATAGGCTTGTGCTAAGTAAAAATGAGCTTTTAAAGCATTAATTCCGTTAGGGAATTGCTGTAAATATTTATTAAAGCCTTCAATAGCTTTATTGTTGTTGTTTTCTAAGAATTTGTTTTCAGCAGATTGATAAGTTGCATTATCTAGTTCAGCATTGGTAACATTGGCAAAACTTACATTTTTAACCCAAGCAGCATATTCATCAACTTTACCTATATCAATATATACGTTTTTAACATTACTTACTGCTTGTTTTGCTTCGTTTGAATTTGGGTGTTTCGCAACGACTTCTTTGTACTTTTCAATGGCTTTTCTATTATTGTCGTTACTATAGTATAATAACCCTTGACGTAACAATACGTTTGGAACGTAGTTGCTTTTTGGGTGATTAGTTAGTAGACTTTCATAAGTTTTTTGAGCTTTTGAAGCATTGTTCATAGTTGTATAAGTTGTTGCTAATTGGAATAAAGCGTCGTCTTTTAACTGAGAACCATCATAATCACTAATTAGGGTTTGAAGGTTTTGAACTTTTACATCGTTTTTACCTAAGAAACCATTACTCATAGCTGTTTGATATTGTGCATAATCTGATCCTACACCACCTTCTTGAATTACTTTATTGTATGCTTTAATAGCGTTTGTATAACTTTTTGAGGCGTAAAAAGAGTCTCCTAAACGATTTGAAGCATCATCATTCAAATCGTTATCATCAAGATTCTGTTCTAAAAATTGCTGAAAATATTTTGCAGCATTAGGGTAGCTTTTTAGTTTAAAGTTTGTGTATCCAATTTGGTAATTTAACATTTTAGCCTCTTTAATATCTTTATCAGTAACGGATAAGAAGTGTTTAAGAGCGTCTTGATAATTCCCTAAAGAATATTCAGTTTCAGCTAACCAATATGCCCCTTTATTACTCACAGTCATGTTTTCTGATTGTGTTGCATTTATAAAGTATGGTTTTGCTTTGGTTATCTTGTTTTCATTGTATAACTGAATACCTCTGTATAAAGAAACTTCATTTATAATACTTTTACTTTCTGGAGTTTCTGAAGTACTTAAAAAGTCCAAAGCACCTTGATAGTCTCTCTGGTGTAAGTATGAAGTAACTAACAAATTGCTAATTTCAGCAGCGTTAGGAGATGTAGGGTATTTAGCTAAAAATCCTTTTAAAACATCTGGAACACTTTCATATGGGTTTCCTTCTTCATAACTCAATTTAGCATAATTTAAAGAAGAACTTTGTGTAATTAGAGTATCAAAATCCATTTCGCTAGCATTTTTAAATGCGTTTAATGCTTCCGTTTTTTTATCTAATTCTAAATAACATTCTCCTAAATGGTAATAAGCATTTTGTGCTACTTTGTTATTTCCACTAATAATTTTATTGAAATTACTAACAGCTGTTTCGTAATCTTTTTGTTGATAATAAGCATAACCTAAATAATAGTAATCGGTGTTTGTCCAACGACCATTTTTACCTTTATAGGCTTTTAAGTATGGAATAGCTTTTTCATATTTTTTAAGGTTGAAATAACTTTCCCCTACAATTTTAGAAATTTCTGAAATCTCTTTTTTGTCCTTTGTAGTTTTTAATAATTGTTCTCCAATTTGAATTGATTTATCGAATCGCCCAGCTTTAAAACTAATATCTAAAATGTAATAGTTTGCTTTAGCTTGGTAGGTAGCATCGTTTGCTAGTTGACTTAAATTGTCTTCTGCTTCTCCAAAGTTTTCTTGTTTGTAGGCAATATAACCGTAGTAATAACGAGCATCGTTACCATAAATAGGATTTCCTAACAAGGCTTGAAAACGAGACTTGGCATCTCTTAGATAATTAGAAACTAAAAGTGCATATCCCATTTTATAATTGAGCTCATTTTTTTCTTCTGGACTCAATAGTTCTTCATTTACTTTTTGATACCATTTTAGAGCATGGGCCGCTTTTCTATTAGCAAAATAATAATTACCAACATTTAAAAAAGCCTTCTCTTTTTTATTGTTATAAGGGTAATTTTCAACAAATTGATTAACTCTGTAGTCAGCATCATCTTGTTGTAATTTAATAGCGCACATAGCATCGTAATAGTCTGCATCAGCTTTTAAATTATGATGTTTTTCAGAATTTATTGAAACTTCACGAAAAACTTCTTGAGAAGCAGCGTATGCTTTATTATTGTATAAACGTATTGCTTTATGAAAATCGGCATTTACATCAGTATTTATAGCCGATTCTTGTGCTATTACTGCTGTTGTAAAGGTTAAAAAAAGAAATAAGTAGCAGCTTTTTTTGAAACAGTTAAATCTCATATTTTTTAGTTATCTAGAAACTATAACGTTAGTTTTTTATTTTTGTTGGGAGACTTTTTATCAAAAGTAAGAAATGTTACAGAATTACGTTATAAAATTTTAGATTTGTAAAAAACTATACTCCATGGAAAATCCTGTTTTACACCTTGAAAATGCAGATATTTATCAACAAGACAATTTAGTGTTGTCAAAAGTAAATTTTACCTTGAATAAAGGGGACTTTTATTATTTAATTGGTAAAACTGGGAGTGGGAAAAGTAGTTTGTTAAAAACCTTGTATGGAGATTTACGTTTGCAACGTGGTTTGGGTAGTATAGTTGATTTTGATTTGAAGCAAATGAAGGAGAAGGATATTCCTTTTTTAAGAAGGAAGCTTGGAATTGTTTTTCAGGATTTTAAATTATTAAATGATAGAAATGTTTTTGAGAATTTAGAGTTTGTATTAAAGGCTACTGGTTGGAAAGACAAAAATGAAATGAAAGATAAAATTCATGAGGTTTTAGATAAGGTAGGAATGAAGGAGAAGTACTATAAAAAAACTTTTGAGTTATCAGGAGGTGAGCAACAACGTGTAGCAATTGCTAGAGCGTTATTAAATGATCCTGAATTGATTTTAGCAGATGAGCCAACTGGGAACTTGGATCCAAAAACTTCACTAGAGGTAATGGAGTTATTGAATGAAATTCACCAAAGTGGAAAGACAATTTTAATGGCTACACACGATTACCAATTAATTGTGAAATTTAAACAAAAGGTGATTAAATGTGAGGGAGGGGAATTGTTTGAAGTAGTACAGCAAGCTGTATAGTATATAAAAAACAAACCCACTTCAAGAATGAAGTGGGAAAATTGCTATGAAAAACTATGAAAAGAAACACTACTAATGCTTCTCTACTATAAAGACGTTTATATTAGCAAAATCTTACACGGTTATCGGAATTTTAACAAAAGTTTATAAAAAAATCCTGAGTAATAAGACTACTCAGGATTTTTATAATATACAGTGTTAACTTCTTAGAAAGTTAAAGCAGTATTGTTGTTTTTAACAGCTTCAGCTGAAGAAGTTAAAGCAGCTTTTTCTTCTTCGCTTAAGTTGATTTCAACGATTTTTTCAATTCCGTTTCTTCCTAATACAACAGGAACTCCGATGCATAAGTCAGATAAACCATATTCTCCTTCTAATAAAGCAGAACAAGGGTAGATTTTCTTTTGGTCACAAGCAATTGCTTGTACTAAACCAGATACAGCAGCACCTGGAGCATACCAAGCAGAAGTACCTAATAATCCAGTTAAAGTAGCACCACCAACTTTAGTATCTTGTTTTACTTGTTCTAATCTTTCTTCTGATAAGAATTCAGATACAGGAACAGAGTTACGAGTAGCTAAACGAGTTAAAGGCACCATTCCTTTGTCAGAGTGACCACCAATAACCATTCCGTCAACATCGGAAATAGGAGCTTCTAAAGCTTCTGCTAAACGGTACTTAAAACGAGCAGAGTCTAAAGCACCACCCATTCCAATAATTCTGTTTTTAGGTAATCCAGTTGCTTTGTGCACTAAATATGTCATTGTATCCATTGGGTTAGATACTACGATGATAATTGTATTAGGAGATTGTTCAACTAAACTAGCAGCTACTGATTTTACGATACCAGCATTGATTCCTAATAATTCATCACGAGACATTCCTGGTTTACGAGCGATTCCTGAAGTAATTACACAAATGTCTGACCCAGCAGTTTTGCTATAATCTCCTGTTGTTCCTGTAATTTTAGTGTCAAAACCATTTAAAGAAGCTGTTTGCATTAAGTCCATTGCTTTACCTTCAGCAAAACCTTCTTTAATATCTACCAGTACAACATCTGATGCGAAGTTTTTAATAGCAATATACTCTGCACAACTTGCACCTACAGCACCTGCTCCTACAACTGTTACTTTCATTTTTTTATATTTTTAATTGTGATGATTAATTCTTACCTCAAAAATAAGAAAAAAACAAAAAAGAGCACTGTTAATCAGCGCTCTTTTTGTTTCTTTTTTTAAAAAACTATTTAAAAATTTTAACTTGATTTTTTCTTGAATAATAAATCATATCTGTAGCAAAATCAACATCGTAAACTGGTTTATTATTCTCTAAGACTATTTTATCAATTTCTTTTCCTGTCTCTTTATTTACTTTTACAAGTAACTTAGATTTGTTTTCACCTTTCGCAAAAATCAAAGCGTATTTATTGGTTTCTTGCATAGCATTGAATCGATCATTAAGAAAACTTCCTGTAACACCTGAAGCAATATAACCTGCTTCTCCAATTGCTTTTGTTCTTTCACCAAATAAAGCTGAAGTATTAGAATTTTTCACAGAGTTACCTTTAGAATCTTTATACTCAGTCGTTACAGTAACTTCAGCAGTAGCTGTAGCTGAAGCTACCTGCGCTGCTTGAGATAATCCTTTAAATATTTTTCGACCAAGCTCTCCTGGTTGAGAATACTTCTTGTGAAATAAGAGCTTTCCACTAAAATCAACTCCTACAACCTCACTTTGCCCAGAAATAGAAATGTTATTAGGGAAAAGAATCATGCTAGAAATTGTCTTTTCACTCTTAAGCTTTAACTTAGAGAAAGGCTTTGGTCTTTTAGTTGAATTTTCATTAAACTTATATAGTTCTTCATCATTAAAAACAATAAAATTTCCGCTTTTTGCATCATAATCCGCAAATGTTGGTCTTTTTTCATTAAGTTTTAAATTCTTACTCCAAACTTTTTTTCCTGTCTTATAATCAACCATGTTAGCATAAGTAGAGGTAACATATAATATTCTATTATTATTTGTTTTTTCTAAGAAGAAAATCGGGTCATCATCGTTATCTGATATAGTAACATCCCCTCTCCATAGTTTTTCACCGTCTTTGTTTATAAGCATCATTTCATCATCATATACGTAAAGAAAATCACCATCAATAGGAATTACAGATTTAATACCCTTTCCTTTCGGATCCTTTTTCCACAACTTTTTCCCAGTATTATAATCATAAAAATTAAAACCTTTATAGTGTGCTAAAAGCATTTTATCTTGCCAATCTTCAAACAATATTAAGAATTTAGTGCTTAAAGGTTTTTTCCATATTTTATTCCCTGTAGGAACATCATAAAGTTCAATTTCATTTTTAAAACCCAAAAAGCCTTTTTTCTTAATGGTTATCAGTTTATTACCGTCTAAAGAGTTCTTATAATCAAGAATATTCTTTTCTTCAGACTTCCATAATAGCTTACCTGTTGATTTATCTAAAGTATAGAACTTAGTTTTTATTAATGCAAAAACCTTATCTTTTGTATACGTAAATTTATCCTTAAATACAGTTCCACTTAATTTTAAAAGAGAATTAAAAAATTCAAAAAATTGATCAGAGACAGCAGTTTTCCATGCAAATTCTTTATCAGAAAGCAAATATTTAGCTACTATTAATTTGTTTTCACTAATACCATATAACAATAAAGCATTTTCATCAAATAAATACTTAGATTGAAAATATCTTTCCAAACTTGGAGGGTTAAAGATAAGCTCACCATTAAAACTATTATAAACATATAGTTTATTAGAGTGAAATAATTGAATAAAAGGGGTGTCTTCAATATATGCAAATTCTCTTTCACCTGGAAACAAAGAACCTAAAACATCAACGTTAATATCCCCATCCATTGAACTAACGTCTAAAACAACACTATTATTTTTTTGTTTTTTTGCAGACCATATTATTTCTTCTTTAGTAGGGTCATAGCCGTGTACATTATCTCCTTCAGAAATAACACTAATACCATTAAAAGGCACTACTAACAAATCTTTTACTTTATTCTCAAAATTTAGTGTTTTTGATGCATCACGTTGTGAAAAAGTGGCAAATGACACTGTAGTTATTAATAAGGTTAGAAACCTCTTCAAGTTAAACATTTTCTATAATTTTTATTGTTAATTTTTTTACTAAATTTTATCTAAAGCTAAAAGCAATACCAGCATTAACAGAGTTATATTCTTGTAAGGTATAACTTCCGAAGATTTTAAAGAAACCTAAACTTAAACGAGCACCCAAAGTAGTGTTAAAACTTCCAGAACTAGAGCTAAGAGATAGTGGGTTTGTTCCAAGATTCTCTCTTTCTGTACCTAAAGGCGTAGAATAGTTCGCGTAAAAACTATCTCCTCTCATGTCTAAGCTTGTGTTACCTCCGTTATATCCAACACCTCCATAAATATTGATAATAGGAAAGTTTAAAGAAGCTATAGCTTGAACAGTATATGAATTTAATCTAAATTCTGTAACAGCATTTCTAGCTTCAATGTCTCCATTTACATCACCAATAGTATAATCTACATTCATATTTGTGTAGGCGGCTAATAAAGAAACATGTAAAGGAGTCTTGTCCATTGGACCGAACCAATCTGTGATTTCTTTTTTAACACCAATACCAAATAATCCTCCTTTTACATCGTCTGAACCTACTTTAGGAGAATATCTAAGCATTGCTTCAAATTTAAAAGGAAGCCCTAGTCCTACCTGAACAGATGGTGCGGGTACAGCATTTGCTGGTAAGTCTTCTTTAATACCTTCAGGCATAGTAAAGTTGGCTTCAACTTGTTGTCCATCTATAGTAGTTGTGTATGTTAATTCAGCAGGAGTTATTGAGTTACTTCCGGCAACTGTAGCTGTAGTGTTTTGGTTATACGTAGTGTTGTTAGATAGTCCTATTTTCGTTAGATTAAACATTTCATCCTCAGAAGGGATAAAAGATGCATTTGCTCCTATAGAAATGTCAAAACCAAATTTTTTATGAACTTTAGCAGTGTGATACCAACCATTGTTCATGCTATAAATAAAACCTTTCATGGCAGGATCTAAATAAGCATTTGTTAATTTGCTAGCATCTTCTTTTGCTAATAAAATAGTTTCTAACTCTTGAGCTTTAACACTAAAGTTTACTATTAAAGTTAAAAGTGGTAAAAGAATTTTTTTCATAATCATGAGGGTGTTGTTTTTAAGCGGTAAAAATATAAAATAAAAAAAAGCTCAATAATATTATTGAGCTTTTTTAAAGTTAAGAAAATATTTTATGCATCAATATTAGCATATTTTGCGTTCTTTTCTATAAAATCTCTACGTGGAGGAACTTCATCTCCCATTAACATAGAGAAAATTCTATCTGCTTCTGTTAAGTTGTCAATAGTAACTTGTCGTAATGTTCTAAACTCAGGGTTCATGGTAGTGTCCCATAATTGTTCTGCATTCATCTCTCCAAGACCTTTATAACGTTGAATAGTTACTGATCCACCCATTTTTTGAGCTATTAAATCACGTTGATTGTCATCCCATGCATACTCACGTTTTTGTCCTTTTTTAACTAAATATAAAGGAGGGGTGGCAATGTAAATATATCCTTGTTCAACCATTTCACGCATGTAACGGAAGAAGAATGTTAAAATTAAAGTAGCAATGTGAGAACCATCAACATCGGCATCACACATAATAACTACTTTATGGTAACGTAACTTAGATAAGTTTAACTCGCGAGGATCGTCTTCTGTTCCAATAGTAACTCCTAATGCGGTAAACATGTTTTTGATTTCTTCGTTTTCGAAAACTTTGTGTTGCATTGCTTTCTCTACATTTAAGATTTTACCTCTTAAAGGAAGAATTGCTTGAAAGTTACGATCACGCCCTTGTTTTGCAGTACCACCTGCCGAGTCACCCTCTACAAGGAAGATTTCACATTCTTTAGGGTCAGTTTCTGAACAGTCAGATAATTTACCAGGTAAACCACCAATACTCATTACTGTTTTACGTTGCACCATTTCACGAGCTTTACGTGCTGCATGACGTGCTTGTGCTGCTAAGATTACCTTTTGAACAATGGTTTTAGCGTCATTAGGGTTTTCCTCTAAGTAGTCTGTTAACATTTCAGAAACTGCTTGTGATACAGCAGCACTTACTTCACGGTTACCTAACTTTGTTTTTGTTTGACCTTCGAATTGAGGTTCTGCTACTTTTACGGAAACAATTGCAGTAAGTCCTTCACGGAAATCATCACCAGCTATTTCGAATTTTACATTTTTAAGTAAACCAGACTCATCAGCATACTTTTTTAATGTATGTGTTAAACCACGGCGGAAACCTGATAAGTGTGTACCTCCTTCGTGTGTGTTAATGTTGTTTACGTATGAATGTAAGTTCTCAGCATATGAATCATTATAAACCATTGCAACTTCTACAGGGATGCCGTTTTTTTCACCTTCCATAGAAATTACATCTTGAATAATCTGAGTTCTTGTCCCATCTAAGAACTTAACAAATTCAGATAAACCTTCTTCAGAGTGAAATGTTTCAACAATATCATTACCTTCATCATCTTTATTACGTTTGTCTGTCAACGTAATAGTAATACCTTTGTTTAAGTATGCTAACTCACGCATACGAGTAGCTAAGGTATCGTAGTTGTATTCGGTAGTTTGTTGGAAGATTGATCTGTCTGGTAAAAAAGTAACAATGGTTCCTGTAAAATCAGTATCACCAATAGTTTTTACTGGGTATAAAGTCTTTCCTCGTTCGTACTCTTGTTGCCAAATTTTCCCTTCTTTGTGTACGGTTGCAGTTAAATGGTCAGAAAGTGCATTAACACAAGAAACCCCAACACCGTGTAATCCTCCAGAAACTTTATAAGAGTCTTTGTCGAATTTACCACCAGCACCAATTTTGGTCATTACTACTTGTAGTGCAGAAACTCCTTCTTTTTTGTGGATTCCTACAGGAATACCACGTCCGTTATCTTTTACGGTGATTGAGTTGTCTTCATTGATGTCTACAGATATTTCATCACAGTGACCTGCTAAAGCTTCATCAATAGAGTTATCTACAACTTCGTATACTAAATGGTGTAAACCACGCACTCCAACATCTCCAATATACATGGAAGGACGCATACGTACATGCTCCATTCCTTCTAGTGCCTGAATACTATCGGCAGAATAATTATGTTTTTTTTCTTCGCTCATTATAAAGAGAGTTAAATTAAAATCTTTATCATAAAAAAATCGCTCGAAAGCGACTATTGTATCATACAAATTTACAATTTTTAAACCTTAAAATAAAGTTTTTAAGAGGTTTTTGCTAGGATTTATCAACATTGCTTTGAAAAATAAAAAGCTCTTAAAAAGGCTAAAAACCTCCTTAAATTAATTTTTAGAGAAAACGGAGTAACTGTAGTAAATTTTTCTTTAGTAAAGTAGCTTACAGGTCTTTAAAAGCGTTTTTGTTAGCGGTAAGTTATGAAGTTGTTTATTTAGTGTTAAAAAAATACATTTATATATGTATTTTATTTGGTTATGTTTTTTTTATGTAAAAAATTAACATTTTTTAAGTTTTTTATTGTGTTTTTTGTTAATATTGAATCTAGTATTAATAAATTTAAAATTTTTTAAAAATGAAAAACCCCCGAATTTTATTAGGAGCATTGCTTGTTTCAATGCTGTTTATGAACTGTAACAATTCAGAAGAGTTAATCGGAAACTCTGAGAATATTGTTCAAGAAGAGTTATCAAATTCAGTAAACAAGAAAGAAATTACAATGCAGTTTATTGATTTGATGAAAAATCAAAGCTTTAAAGAAAAGACTCTTGAATTGTTGAATAATCAACAACCAAGTGTAGGTATGGCTAAAATTTTAGAACAGACTTCTGATTTTGTAAGTAATGAAGAATCGTATAAAAAACTAAGGTCTAAAACAACGATGTTGGAAGGTAGGGCATCTAAAGAAGTTGCTCCAGAAAAGATAGAGATTTTAGAAGTTTGGATGCACAATGGAGAAAGGATAGAAAATTTTTCTAATGTGTTGTTTTCCTTTGCTCCAGAAGGAGAAGAGGAAACTTGGAAAAGAGTTGAAGCTTATACGATAGATAAAGAAGTAGTTTATCTTGATCCAAAAGAAGCTCCTAGTCAAACAGTTATAGTTATTGAAACTGATGGTTTTGAAACTTTAAAAAGAGAGGTGATTTATATGAATAAGTACCTTCAAGAAAATGGAGTTCAAAATAACAGATTTTCAAACTCTTCATTAGATTTAAGTGCTAAATCTGCTAGAAATGTAGGGTTAGAAACTACAAAACTAGATAAAATAAGATTAAATGACGATGAAGAGCCATGGATTAGTGGTGCTGCTGAGGTATATGCAGTAACATCAGGGATTAAAGATGATCAAAATAATCCAGAAATAAAGGTAATACCTATGTATTATTTAGATCATGATGACACTGATTATTATCCAAATCAAATATTATTGTTTTGGGATGATTATCAATATCAAGCTGCAAATATTCAGCTGTTTGAAAAAGATGATAACACAAATTATAAAGATTTAGTTTCTGCTATTGTAAATGGAGTTTTTCAAATTATAGGAGCAGTTTCAACCCAGCCTTGGGTTAGTGTTTTAGGCCAAGTTGCAGGAGCTATACTTCAAGCCATGCCAGATAGTTGGTATACTAATAATGATGATTATGTAGATTCATTTTATACAATTGAAAAAAATAAGAGTTACTATAATTATTATGGTGCTAGAAGAAATGCTAAGGTAAACTTATCTCCTTTTTATGTTGCGCCAAATTAAAAAGTAAAGGATAAGTAAATGAAAGAGCATTCTGAATTTTCAGGGTGCTTTTTTTATTTTAAAATGTTTTGATTATGATAGTTGTATGTTGTGAGGAAAACCTAGAGAGTTTTTTTGTTTTGAAAGCTCTTTTGGAGACATGCCAAACTTTTTCTTAAAACAATTAGAAAAGTAAGAGTTGCTGTTAAAGCCTACATCTGTCGAAATTTGGCCTATAGCAGATGAACTCATTGTTATAGAGTCTATAGATTTTAAGAGTCTAAATTCTTTCAGTAGTTGGTTAATAGATTTTCCAGTAATGTCTTTACAGTTTCTGTACAGTTTAGTTTTAGACATCATCATTAAATTACAAATGTCACAAACTTTAAATTTTGGTTTATGATAGTTTTTTGAAAGTATTTCTATTAATGCTAATATAAAGGATTCTTTTTCGGGTGTTAGCCAGTAGATTTTTTTTAAGTTAGAAAGTGAAGGATGCATGTTTGTTGTTTTTGAAGAAACAATAAGTTGTTCTTTCTTTTTTATAAGGTAGAGTAGCTTTGTAAGCTTAGGAATTGTTTGAGTAAAGGTAGTTTCTTTATTATTGTGTAATGATGTGTATAAAATGATTTTAGTGGAAGTGTTATCTGCTCTTTTATTTAGTTTATCTAATATAGAAACAGTGCAGCCTAAAGCGTTTTTAAAAGAGTGAAATGAAGCTGTAACGTATTCATTGTCCTCTATTTGATTCCCTTTGTAAGAGGTGATTAAGTTTTGAATAATAGATTTTTTAAATGATATGGACTCAAGGGCTTTTGCTTTGTTTAGTAAGAATGTTTTTTTATTGAATGTTTTAGCTAAAAAAATAACTGAATGTTTTTTGGGAGGGTAGAATGACCTAGATTGTATTGCTTTAAGTTGCTGTACACTCTTTAAGAAAGCATAAACTAAATGGTTGTTAACTGAGGTAATTTTGTAGGGACGTAAATTAATAGATTTATAGTATAGTTTTTGTATTGACCTTTTATCAGAAGCTTTTATAAGGTAAAAAACACTATTTTTTTTACGGTCAATCCAACAGTTAATACATCTTTTAAGAAGAGTTTGTTGAAGTTTGGAATAAAAAGCAATAGCTAAGTCAATAGCAGTGTTGTTATTCGTTATATGTTGAATCAAATAAACCGACATATGTAAAGTTAATAAATAGTAACTTGAAAAGTTACTAGCTTTAAAGGAAAGAAGGAAAATCCCAAATAAAAGGGGAAAAACACTAAAAAAAAGCATTTTACAATTTAGTAAAATACTTTTTTATGTCGTTATAAAGGAAACTTATTTCTTAATGAATATTACCATCATAATCTAATTTTAAATTTTTTCGTTTTCCGTCTTTTCTAATTTGAACTTTAAATACTTTTTTTGATTTACTGTTGTTTCTGTAGGTAACAAGGTAAACATCTTTGTGTATTATCCAGCCAGGGTACTTGTTTAAAATAGCTGTTCTCACTACTTTAGGTAGTAGTATGTTCTTATAACGTTCAATAGAACTCATAATTTTACCATTAGAGTCGTAAGTAGCTGTTATTTGTCCAGTTGTTCCTCCTTCTTTTTTTGTTCTGAAAATAACTTCATAAGCTTCAAACTCTCTATCAAAAATAGGATCTTCTGTAATGTCATATCTAGCGGCTTCATTTTCTAGATTTTTGACTAGTTCAGGTGTGTCCTTGTGTTGAACTTCGTTAAGATAGCTTAGGTTTAAAGGTTTAATGGTAACGGGCTCTAAAATAATATTTTTAGCGACTCCATTACTTTGGGAATGTACCAGGCTGGTTAGACCTAGGAAAAGTAAACCAAATACAAATTTCTTCATAATACTAAGTTTTAGTGGTTGTTAAATAAAAGGAGGAGTATGAGTAATAATTCGGTTTTGAGGAAGAACAAAATTACTGTCAAAAAAATAAAAGTGTTATCAAAATTGTTCTTATTACTATAAAAAATGATTCAGAGAATTTAGTTTAACAAAGTTTTAAGTTTTTGTATAAAAAAATCCCGCTAAAGCGAGATTTTAATCACAACTAAAATTTGAAAAAAAACTAAGAATTTTTCTTAGTATGCGTCTTCATGTACAGCTTTTATAGCTCTACCTGAGGGTTCGTTTTGGTTTTGAAAACTTTTATCCCAAGCTAATGCAGTAGGTGTGCTACATGCAATTGAAGGAACAGACGGTACTGTTAAAGCAGCTGTTTCACTAGGGAAATGTTCTTCAAATATTGAACGATAATAATACTCTTCTTTTGCTCTTGGTGTTTGGATGGGAAAACGATGTGAGGCATTTACCATCATTTCATCAGTAACAGCAGCTTCTACAACTTCTTTTAGAGTATCAATCCAGTTGTATCCAACACCATCAGAGAACTGTTCTTTTTGTCTCCAAGCCACTTCTTCAGGTAAGTAGCTTTCAAAAGCTTTACGCAATACCCATTTTTCCATACGTTCACCGTTAATCATCTTGTCTTCTGGATTAATACGCATTGCAACATCCATAAATTCTTTATCTAAAAACGGTACGCGACCTTCAATTCCCCAAGCCATCAAACTTTTATTTGCACGTAAACAATCGTATTGATATAGTTTGTCTAATTTGCGTACAGTTTCTTTGTGAAATTCTTCTGAGTTTGGAGCTTTATGGAAGTATAAGTACCCTCCAAAAAGTTCATCAGCACCTTCACCAGATAGTACCATTTTTATTCCCATAGATTTAATAACACGTGCCATTAAATACATAGGGGTAGATGCACGAACTGTAGTTATATCGTAGGTTTCCAAGTTGTAAATTACATCACGAATGGCATCTAAACCTTCTTGAATGGTAAAAGTGATTTCATGATGAATAGTGTCAATATATTCAGATACTTTTTTAGCAGCAGCTAAATCAGGAGACCCTTCTAAACCAATAGAGAAAGAGTGTAGTTGTGGATACCAAGCAGCATCTTTATCACCAGATTCTACACGTTTAGCCGCATATTTTTTAGCAATAGCTGAGGTAATAGAAGAATCTAATCCTCCAGATAATAAAACTCCGTAAGGTACATCACTCATTAATTGACGGTGAACAGCAGCTTCTAAAGCATCACGTACTTCATCAATGGAAGTTTGGTTGTCTTGTACAGCTTCGTATTCCATCCAGTCGCGAGAGTACCATTGTTGTAATCCATCTTCACGTGTATAATAATGTCCAGGAGGAAATACTTCAATTTTGTTACAAACTCCTTCTAAAGCTTTTAATTCAGAAGCAACATAAAAAGTTCCATGTTTATCCCATCCCATATATAGTGGAATGATACCCATGTGGTCACGAGCTACTAGATATTCGTCGGTTATAGAATCGTATACAGCAAAACCAAAAATTCCGTTCAAATCATCTAAAAACTCCATACCTTTTTCTTTATAAAGTGCAAGAATCACCTCACAGTCAGATTTTGTTAAGAACTCATGTTGTTCTTTAAGTTGTTTTCTTATTTCTTTATGATTGTATATTTCTCCATTAGCAGCTAAAACAAATCTACGGTCATGGCTAAATAGAGGCTGTTGTCCAGAGGCAGGGTCAACAATTGCTAATCGCTCATGTGCCATAATTGTCTTCTCATCACTATAAATCCCGCTCCAATCTGGACCTCTATGGCGAATTTTTTTAGCCATTTCTAATAATTGAGGTCTCAGTTTATCTGAAGGTTGTTTTAAATCAAACGCACATACAATTCCACACATAATAATAATTTTTAATTCTATTCTTTTTGGTTTATTTCTGGTACAAATAACAGAGGAATGTTTTTTAATTGTAATGTAAAAATTAAATATAATTATAAATTAAAACTATAAATATTGTTTTTGTATTAAAGTGAAACTTGTTGTTAGCTGTTTGCTCAAATAAGCTTACTGTTTTTTAGTTGTAATAAATAATTTGAAAGAAAAGTTTGTAAAATCAAAATCACTTTATACATTTGTAGCATAATGATGAATCAACAATTAAATAACTGGTGGTGGAAAACTCATAACTTACGTTAGTGAGACCATACTGTTATATCTATAATACAACGAAAAGGCTTATCTCATGATAAGCCTTTTTTGTTTTTACAAATTAAATGAAATGAAAAAAATTACTTTTAAAACAATAGCAAAAAAACAATTGGCAGATATGGTTACGCCAGTTAGCTTGTATTTAAGAACAAGAGATAAATATGCAAATAGTTTGCTGTTAGAAAGTTCAGATTATCATAGTAAAGAAAATAGCTATTCATTTTTATGTATAGAACCATTGGTAACAATTAAGGCAGAAGAAGATCAGTTAGTACTGTCTTACCAAAAAGAAGAATTAGAAAGAGTAGCTATTCAAAGAGATTTTTATGAGAGGTTTGATGCTTATAGTGATATTATTTCTGTAGATTGTTCGGAGGAGATTAAATCATTTAATGGATTGTATGGTTACACTACTTTTGATGCTGTACAATATTTTGAAACTATTCGATTTAGTTCTAAAAAAGCACCTTCTGAAATTCCATTATTACAATATAGTTTTTTCCGATTTATAGTAGCAATAAATCATTTTAAGAACGAAATGATATTGATAGAAAATATTCCTGAAGGAGAAGAGTCTCGAGTGTCTGAAATTGAAAATTTGGTAAATTCTCAATCTTTTGCAAAATACGACTTTGCTTTTCAAGGAGAAGAAACTTCGAATATAACAGATGAAGAATTTAAAGGAAGTGTAACCAAAGCAAAGGAACATTGTAAAAGAGGAGATGTTTTTCAATTAGTATTGTCACGTCAATTTCAGCAACAGTTTAAAGGTGATGAATTTAATGTATATAGAGCATTACGTTCTATAAACCCTTCACCTTATTTATTCTATTTTGATTACGGAAGTTTTAAGTTGATGGGGTCTTCACCAGAAGCACAAATTAAAATAGAAGAAGGTCAGGCAATTATTAATCCAATTGCAGGAACCTTTAGAAGAACAGGAGATGACGAGAAAGATAGGGAGTTAGCAAAAGAGCTAGCAAATGACCCGAAAGAGAATGCTGAACATGTAATGTTGGTGGATTTAGCAAGAAATGATTTAAGCAAGCATGCTACTAATGTAACGGTTGAAACTTATAAAGAAGTGCAGTATTTTAGTCATGTAATTCATTTAGTTTCTACAGTAACAGGAAAGATTACAGGAAATCCGATAGAAATTGTAGGAGATACATTTCCGGCAGGAACTTTGAGTGGAGCGCCTAAATATAAAGCGATGGAGTTGATTGATACTTATGAAAATCAAACTCGTGGATTTTATGGAGGTTGTGTTGGATTTATCGGGTTGAACGGGAATGTAAATCAAGCCATAGCAATTCGTTCTTTTGTAAGCAAAAATAATACCTTGTTTTATCAAGCAGGAGCAGGAATCGTAATCAACTCGAAAGAAGAAAACGAACTACAGGAAGTAAATAACAAATTAGCAGCATTAAAAAAAGCATTAGTGTTGGCAGAAAACATATAAGATGAATATATTAATTTTAGATAATTACGACTCGTTTACCTATAATTTGGTACATTATGTAGAGGATATTACGGGTACTTTACCAGATGTGTATCGTAACGACGAAATTTCTGTAGAAGAAATTAAAAAATACGATGCTATTATTCTGTCACCAGGACCAGGAATTCCTGATGAAGCAGGTATATTAAAGGAAACTATACAAACCTATGCAGGTAAAATTCCAATTTTTGGGGTTTGTTTAGGTTTACAGGCAATTACTGAGGTTTTTGGTGGGGAGTTAGAAAACTTAAATGATGTGTTTCATGGAGTTGCTACTGAAATGAAAGTGACAAAAAAAGACACTATAGCCTTTAAAGGTATTCCAGAAACATTTGAAGCAGCACGCTATCATTCTTGGATTGCCTCTCATAATAATTTTCCAGAGGAATTAGAAATAACAGCAATTGATGAAAACGGAAGTATTATGGCACTGCGACATAAAGAATTTGCAATTGAAGCAGTACAGTTTCATCCCGAAAGTATTTTAACTCCAGAAGGGAAAAAAATGATTCAGAATTTTATAGAAAGTGTAAATAAATAATGTCATTTCGAGCGAAGCAAGAAATTTGTTATAAGAGAACTGCTTCATTCTAAGAAAAATAAAAAGAGAAATGAAAAAAATACTAAACACCTTATTTGAACAAAAACGATTAACGAAAGAACAATCTAAAGAAGTGTTGATGAACATTGCTCAAGAAAAATACAATGCTTCACAAATAGCTGCATTTATTACAGTGTTTTTAATGCGTCCAGTTTCAGTTGATGAATTGTCAGGGTTCAGAGAAGCTTTGTTGGAATTAGCAATAAAAGTGGATTTATCGGATTTTAATACAATTGATTTATGCGGAACAGGAGGTGATGGAAAAAACACGTTTAACATTTCAACATTAACCTCATTTATCGTAGCAGGAACAGGACATAAAGTGGCTAAACATGGGAATTATGGAGTTTCTTCAGCTTCAGGATCATCCAATATGTTAGAGTTTTTAGGGTATAACTTTACAAACGATGAATCAACTTTAAAGCGTCAGTTAGAAGAAGCGAATATTTGTTTTTTACATGCACCTTTATTTCATCCAGCGATGAAAGTAGTGGCTCCCATCAGAAGAGAATTAGGAGTAAAAACATTTTTCAACATGTTAGGTCCGTTGGTAAATCCGAGTCGACCACAAAATCAGTTGGTGGGCGTATTCAATTTAGAAGTGGCTAGAGTATACAATTATATGTTACAGCAATCGAATGTGAATTATGGGGTGGTACACGCACTAGACGGGTATGATGAAATTTCACTCACAGGAGATTTTAAATTATTTACAAAAGAAGCAGAGCAACAAGTTTCCCCGTCCGATTTAGGACAACAACAAATTGCACCGTCTGCTATTTTTGGAGGAAATACTGTGAAAGAAGCTGCCGAAATATTTGTGAATATTATAAATGGAAAAGGAACTGAAGCACAAAACAATGTGGTATTAACCAATGCTGCTTTTGCTTTAAAAACCTTTGATAAAGAGAAGAGTTTTGAAACTGCTTTTGAAGAAGCAAAAGACTCTTTATTAGGGTTAAAAGCGAAAGAATCGTTAGAGAAATTAGTAAACTAAGACTGAAGAGTGTCAGTTCGATTGAATTTATAAGGAACGAATAAATTAGTACTGAGAACAAGTATTTCTCGATACAATTTCCTACTAAAGTAGAAAATCACTCGAAATGACAAAATATTAAAAAATCATAATTGATTATATGACAATACTAGATAAAATAATAGCCTTTAAAAAACAAGAAGTAGGAAAAATAAAAGCTGAGGTTGCAGTTAAAAAACTGGTGGAGAGTCCAAATTTTAAAAGACAACCAATCTCGTTAAAAAAATCATTGTTAGAGCCATATTCAACAGGAATTATAGCAGAGTTTAAACGTCAATCACCTTCCAAAGGAATTATCAACGATAAGTCAACAGTTGCTGAAGTAACCAACGGGTATTTAGATGCCAATGTAGCAGCGCAATCTATTTTAACCGATACATCTTTCTTCGGAGGAACCATGGCAGATTTGATGGAAGCGAGAGTTGTCAACCAACAAAAACCAATTTTGAGAAAAGACTTTATTGTTGACGGATTTCAAATCGTGGAAGCAAAAGCTATTGGAGCCGATGTTGTTTTGTTAATAGCTACTTGCTTAACCTCAGAGCAGTTGAAAAATTACGGTCAGTTAGCTACAGACCTAGGTTTAGAGGTATTGTACGAAGTACATACCCAAGAAGATTTAGATAAAATTGGAGATTTAGACAATAAAATTATAGGAATTAACAATAGAAACTTAAAAACATTTGAAGTTGATTTAGAACATTCTATCAACTTAGCAAATCAAATTCCTGATACTGTTGTGAAGGTTTCTGAAAGCGGAATTTCTGATCCAAGAATTATTACGGGGTTAAAAGAACATGGTTTTCATGGCTTTTTAATAGGAGAAAATTTTATGAAAACAGATAACCCTGGACAAGCATGTCAAGAATTTATCGATCAAATTAGATAATATGAAATTAAAAGTTTGCGGGATGAAGTTCGTAGAAAATATTCAGCAAGTAGCTGAACTACAATCTGACTACTTAGGTTTTATTTTCTATGAAAAATCTCCAAGAAATTTTGAAGGGATCATTCCGAAACTACCCAAAGGAATCAAAAAAGTAGGCGTTTTTGTAAATGAATATGTAGAAATAGTAGTTTCATTAGTTGAAGAATATCAGTTAGAAGCAGTTCAGTTACATGGAGATGAATCTGTAGCGTATATTAAAGAGTTAAAACAACATCTACCAAAAGTAGAAATCATAAAAGTATTTGGAATTAAAGGAGCATTCAATTTTGAGCTTTTAAAACCGTACGAAGAAGTAGTTGATTACTTTTTGTTTGATACTAAAGGAAAAGAGCGAGGAGGAAATGGGATAACATTTAATTGGCAAGTTTTAAAAGATTATAATTCAACAAAAGGGTACTTCTTAAGCGGTGGAATAGGTTTGGAAGAAGTAGATGAGTTAACCATGTTTTTTAAAACGTCAGCATCTAAGCATTGCTATGCCATTGATGTGAACAGCAAGTTTGAAACAAAGCCAGGAATAAAATCAGTAAAAAAAATAGAACAGTTTAAGGCTTATTGCCAAAAGCTAACAGCTAAAAGCTAATCATATGAAATTTCAACCAGATAATAACGGGTATTACGGACAATTTGGAGGAGCATTTATTCCAGAATTGTTATACCCAAATGTAAAAGAGTTAGAAGACAATTATATACAAATTATAGAGTCTGAAACTTTTCAGCAAGAATATAAAGACTTATTAAAACACTATGTTGGTCGTCCGAGTCCGTTGTATTTAGCAAAACGATTATCAGAGAAATACGGAGCGACTATTTATTTAAAGCGAGAAGATTTAAATCATACAGGAGCGCATAAAGTAAATAATACCATTGGTCAGATTTTAATAGCAAAACATTTAGGGAAAACTAAAATTTTAGCAGAAACAGGAGCAGGACAACATGGAGTGGCTACGGCAACAGTATGTGCCTTAATGGGATTAGAGTGTGTTGTTTTTATGGGAGAAACCGATATTAAGCGGCAAGCACCTAATGTGGCTCGTATGAAAATGCTAGGAGCAAAGGTAGTGCCTGCCACTAGTGGAAGTAAAACTTTGAAAGACGCTACAAACGAAGCGATTCGTTATTGGATTCAACATCCAGATACTTATTATTTAATAGGTTCTGTAGTGGGGCCACATCCATATCCGGATATGGTAGCACGCTTACAAGCAGTAATTTCAGAAGAAATGAAAGTACAGCTAAAAGAACAAACTGGAAATGAAAATCCAAATACTATTATTGCATGTGTAGGGGGAGGGAGTAATGCTGCAGGTGCTTTTTATCATTATTTAGAGGATGAAGAAGTGGAATTAATCGCAGTTGAAGCAGCAGGATTAGGAGTGAATTCTGGAGAAAGTGCTGCGACATCACAATTAGGAGAAGTAGGAGTTATTCATGGAAGTAAAACCATTTTAATGCAAGATGAGTACGGACAAATTGTAGAACCGTATTCGATTTCAGCAGGATTAGATTATCCAGGAGTGGGACCGTTACATGCTTATTTACATGAAACAGAACGCGCAACGTTTATGAATGCCACAGATAAAGAAGCATTAGAAGCTGCTTACGAGCTAACAAAAATAGAAGGAATTATTCCAGCGTTAGAAAGTGCCCATGCCTTAGCCGTGTTACCAAAAATGAATTTACAAAAAGATCAAGTTGTGGTGGTAAATTTATCAGGAAGAGGAGATAAAGATTTAGAAACGTATATAAAACATTTAAGCTAATAGCCTCTGGCTAATGGCTAAAAGCTATTAGAAATGAACTCAATTCAAGATATATTCAATCAAAAAGAAAACGATTTACTGTCTATTTTCTTTACGGCAGGTTTTCCAAAATTAGACGATACCACAAAAATTATTACCGAATTAAGTAATAGCGGAGTCAATTTTATAGAAGTAGGTTTGCCATATTCTGATCCATTGGCTGATGGGCCAACTATTCAGCATAGTAGTGATGTAGCCTTAAAAAATGGCATGAATCTCGATGTTGTTTTTCAACAATTAACCTCGATTAGAGATTCAAATACAACTCCTTTGGTATTAATGGGCTATTTGAATCAGATTATTAAATATGGAGAAGATAAATTCTGTCAAAAAGTAAAAGATTGCGGAATAGATACTGTAATTATTCCCGATTTACCTATGGTTGAATACGAGAACCATTATCAACAGTTATTCAAAAACTACGGAATTACAAATGTTTTTTTAATTACGCCACATACTTCTGATGAACGCATCCGTAAAATAGATGCTTTATCAGATGCTTTTATTTATGTAGTTGCTTCAGCATCTATTACAGGTGCTAAAGGCGAAGTTTCATCAGCACAAATCAACTACTTTAAAAGAATTCAAGCAATGAATTTACAAAGTAAGTTAATTGTTGGTTTTGGTATTTCAGATCATAAAACATTCTCTACTGCCTGTGAATATGCAAACGGAGCAATTATTGGTTCAGCTTTTATAAAAGAGCTAGAAAAAAAGGGAGTTGAAGGAATTGGTGATTTTGTAAAAACTGTTAAGAACTGTTAATATATTCCTAATTTTATTAGAGTTTTAGTCATAATGAAGTAATTTGGGGATTTAAAAAATCAAACAACATGACTAAAAAGATATTCTTAGGGGTGGCTTTAATAGCAAGTAATTTTTTATTTGCGCAACATACGTTAATTCGTAAGCCTGTGATAAGCCCTGATGCTTCTCAAATGGCATTCAGTTATTATGGCGATATTTGGCTATATAACTTTAACAATCAGCAAACAAAAAGGTTAACCATTCATAAAGGTTACGAAAGCAACCCTGTTTGGAATACAGATGGAACTGAAATTGCATTTTCATCAAATAGAAAAGGAAATGATAATGTATTTGTAACCTCAGTAAAAGGAGGAGTTCCTAAACAGCTAACCTATTACCCAACAACAAATACACCTACGGATTGGACAAATGAAGGGGATGTTGTATTTACTACAGGCCGTGTATTAAGAGGTCCAGAGTGGGATAAACAAATGTATGTAGTTAATGAAAAAGGAGAAACACCACGTCGTTTATTAACTGCTTATGGAGAAATGGCTTCCGTATCACCAAATGGAAAATTAATTGCTTTTACCAAAGGAGCATGTCGTATTGCACGTGAAGATTATACTGGTTCTGCACAACGTGACATTTGGATATACAATACAGAAACAAAAAAATATCACCAAATAACAACAAGTAATAAGAACGATCATTCTCCAGCTTGGGATGCAGCCGGAAATTTATATTATATAGGTGCAAAAAGTGGACGTTATAATATTTATAAGCAAGTAATTTCATCAAATGGAACAGCTGATGGAACAGCTACTCAATTAACGATACAAACTAAAGATGGTGTACAGACATTTTCGGTAAGTAACAGCGGGGTAATTGTTTATACTAGTGGAGCTGATACGTTCAAATTAGTAAATGGGAAAACTCAAAAAGTTAATTTAGATATTGTTTCAGACAATCGTTTTGAAGAAGAAGAAACCAAAACAGTTTCAGGAGACATTAGTAATTATGCAGTTTCACCAAATGGTAAAAATGTAGCTTTAGAAATTAATGGAGAAATCTTTGTTAAGGAAAACAATAAGGAAAAAAAGCGTTCAAACAATGTAAGCAAGCATCCTTATAGAGATATTAATCCACAGTGGTTAGACGATAAAACAGTTGTTTTTTCTTCTGATAGAGATGGAGTTTATCAATTGTATAGTGCAGTTTCTATAGATACTTTAGTAGGATTACACCGTAGTTTAAAAACAAAAGTTACTAAGCTTACCAATAACAAAGAAGATATAGAATATTCCTTAGTTTCTCCTGACGGAAAGAAGATAGCTTACCAGGTAGGAAGAGGAATTTTAATGATTGCTGATGTTAAAAAAGAAAAAATAACAAATGCTAAAGAATACTCTAATTCATGGGCAGCTGCTGAAGGAGTTTCATGGAGTCCAGACAGTAAGTATATAGCGTATTCTCAAGAGGACTTAAATTTTGATAGCGAAATTTTTATTCAATCGATTGAAAAACCATCTACCAAAATGAATGTGTCTATGCATCCAAGAAGTGACCGTAATCCAGTTTGGAGTGCTGACGGAAAAAAGTTAGCATTTTTATCAAACAGAAGCGGAATTAATTATGATGTTTGGATGGTTTGGTTAGAAAAGTCAGATTGGGAAAAGTCAAAATTAGATCACGAAGAAGGAGCTTATTATCCTGAGAAGAAAGAAGAATCCTCTAAAGAGAAAGATGCAAAAAAAGGAAAGAAAAAGAAGAAAAAAGTAGTTGTAAAAATAGATGAAGATAAAATTTATGATCGTTTAGTGCAGGTTACTTCTTTACAAGATAATGAGTATAGTCCTGTGTTTAGTGCAGATAGTGATTTCATTTATTTTTCAGCAACCAATCCTGCTACAGAAAAAAGAAGTACCTACAAAGTTAAATGGGACGGTAGCAAACCAAAATTAGTTAAAGGTGTAGCCAACGCAAGAAACTTTACTGAAAATAAAGGGAAAATTTACTTTACTTCAAAAGGAAGATTAGCTGAATTAAACACAAAATCAGATAAGGTAACAAGATTACCACACACTGCTACTTACACTACTCACAGAGACGAAGTTTTTCAGCAGGTTTTTGAAGAAGGTATACGAGCATTAACCGCTGGTTTTTACGATCCAGAATTTCATGGTTATAATTGGAATGCCTTGGTAAAAAAATATAAGCCATGGGTATTGTCAGCAACTACACAACAAGATTACACATATATGTTTAATTTGTTGCTAGGACAATTAAACGCGAGTCATATGGGCTACCGTGGAAGTGCGCCAAGAAATACAAATGATAAGGTTGGAGTATTAGGATTAGAAGTAGAGAATACTAAGAAAGGAGTTAAGGTTTCTTATGTGTTACCAAATTCAGTAGCAGATAAATCTACAAGTAAATTAAAAGTAGGAGATATTATTACAGTTGTTAACGGACAAGAAATTAAAAAGAATACGAATTTTTATAGTTTACTAAAGAATACACAATCAAAAGAGATTTTATTGAGTTTAGATAATGGTAAAGATGTAGTGTTACGTCCAGAAAGATCGTTAAGAAGGCTGCAATATGAAGAATGGGTAAACTCTAGAAAGAAATTGGTAGATGAGTATTCAAATGGTCAATTAGGATATATTCATATTCAAGGAATGAATATGCCAAGTTTTGAGCGTTTTGAACGTGAACTAAAAGCAAGTGGGTATGGTAAAAAAGGAATTGTAATTGATGTACGTTATAACGGTGGTGGTTGGACTACAGACCGATTAATGGCGGTATTAAATGTAGATCAACATGCATATACAGTACCAAGAGGAGCAGCTAAAAGTTTAAAAAATCATCAAAAATTTAAAGGAAATTATCCATTTAATGAGCGAGCTATTTTATCAGTAAACACAAAGCCTATGGTAGCTTTATGTAATGAAAATAGTTATTCAAATGCAGAGATTTTCTCGCATGCGTTCAAAAATTTAGGCTTAGGAAAATTAGTAGGACAACCAACTTTTGGAGCAGTAATTTCTACAGGAGGTAAACGTTTGCAAAACGGAATGATTCGTATGCCATTTAGAGCGTGGTATGTAAAAAAATCAGGAAAGAATATGGAGAACGAAGCCCCAGCAGTACCAGATTATTTAGTAAAAAATGCACCAGGATGGAAGGATAGAGGAGAAGATGCTCAATTAAAAAAAGCAGTTGAGGTGTTGTTACAAGATATTAAGTAATAATAACTAAAAATAAGATCAAGCGTAGAGTTTAAACTCTGCGCTTTTTTTATTCCTATTTTTGCCAAATGATGCAGATTACAGAACAAGAATTGTTAGAAAAATTAAAGGTAAATTTTGGATACGATAGTTTTCGCTTAGAGCAACAAGCTATTATCGAAAATATATTAGCAAAAAAAGATACGTTGGTTATTATGCCAACAGGAGGAGGAAAGTCTATTTGTTACCAATTACCAGCATTATTTTTTGAAGGTGTTACTTTAGTTATTTCTCCATTAATTGCTTTGATGAAAGATCAAGTAGATAGCTTGAGAGCAAACGGAATTCCCGCAACTTTTTTTAACAGTAGTCAATCTACCCAAGAGCAGCAACAAGTATTCGATGCGATAGCTTCAAAAAGCATAAAACTATTATATGTAGCACCAGAAAGTTTATCATTACTCCAAAACGTACTAAACCAATCGTATATAAGTTGCATAGCGGTTGATGAGGCACACTGTATTTCTGCTTGGGGACACGATTTTCGTCCTTCATACAAACAATTAGCATTTCTTAAAAAGTCGTTACCAGAAACTCCAATTGTAGCCTTAACAGCAACGGCTGATAAAGCTACGCAACAAGATATTTTAGAACAGTTAGCTGTACCATATGCTACACAGTTTATTAGTTCTTTTAATAGAGAGAATATAGCCTTAGAAGTGCGTCCTGCGAATGATAGAGTACAACAGATCATCAAATTTATTCAGAGAAGACCTAATGAAGCAGGAATTATTTATTGTTTGAGTAGAAAGGCTACAGAGCAACTAGCTAGTAAATTACAACAAAATAACATCGATGCAAAAGCGTATCATGCAGGATTGTCTTTTGAAGAAAGAGCCAAGACGCAAGAAGCTTTTATAAAAGATGATTGTGAGGTTATTTGTGCAACCATTGCTTTTGGAATGGGTATTGACAAATCAAATGTTCGTTGGGTAATTCATTATAATATGCCTAAAAATATAGAAGGCTATTATCAAGAAATTGGACGTTCAGGTCGTGATGGTTTACCAGCAAAAGCTTTATTATTTCATAGTTATGCAGATGTTATTCAGTTACGCCAGTTTATTGAAAAAACAGGAAATAAAGAAGTGCAAGAGGCAAAATTAGAAAGGATGAAGCAATTCGCTGAAGCCACGGTTTGCCGAAGAAAAATATTGCTGAGTTACTTTGGTGAACTGATAGAAGAAAACTGTGGAAATTGCGATGTATGTAAAAACCCGCCACAGTTTTTTGATGGTACTGTTATTGCGCAAAAAGGACTCTCAGCTATTTATCGATTACAAGGAAAAGAAGCTATGGGAACCGTGATTGATGTATTAAGAGGAGCTAAAAATGCCACCGTCTTAGATAAGAATTACGATAAGTTAAAAACCTATGGAGTAGGTAGCGATATTTCTTGGAGAGATTGGCAGCATTATTTAATTCAGTTAACCAACCAAGGGTATTGTCAAATTGCTTTTCATTTAAATAATAGTTTGCAACTAACTGAGTTTTCAAATAAAGTGCTTTTTGAAGGTGAAAAAGTACAATTAACAACTCCTGTAGAGTTTACAAAAGAAGTAAAAACGGTAGTAAAAGAGAAAAAGAAAAAAGCGGTTAAGGATACGTTATTTGAACGTTTGCGAAAACTACGTTATCGCATTGCTCAAGAAGAAGATATAGCAGCATATTTAGTTTTTAATGATGCTACGCTGAGAGAAATAGAAAATGAAAGACCACAATCTGACGAAGAGTTTTTAGCCATTAGTGGAGTAGGGCAACGAAAACTAGAAGTTTATGGAGCTGAGTTTATGGAAGAGATTAAAACTTTTTTAAGCGAAAAGAAACGAACTAAAAAAGACACTACTTTAGAAACGTTTAAGTTGTATAAAGAAGGGTTTACGGTTGATGAAATAGCCGAAAACCGCGGATTAAAACCTACCACCATTTTTTCTCATTTATCCAAGCTATATTTAGAAGGAAAAGATGTGAGTTTAGACGAATTTATAGAAGCGGATACCTTAGCGTTAGTAGCAAACGCAAAAAAAGTTTTGAAAAATGAAACCGCTTTAAAACCCTATTTTGAGTTTTTAGGAGAAAAAGTTCCGTATGAAAAAATACGAGTAGGATTAACTATTTTACAAAGGAAGCGATAAGTTTTATTATACATGAGTAAAGAAAACTTTCCTACAGAATCTAAGTCAGATGAAGTTTTAAGACTGCAAGAGAGAATTAAAAACCTTGAAACTGAAATTACGACCATTGAAACTAAGCTGTTTCCTTTTGAACAATCATTACGTAACGAGATTTCTGATTTATTAATAGAAGAACGAGAGTTAGTTATTTTGTTCAAGCAACAAAAGAAAGCTAAAAAAGAGAAAAGGTTAGCACAAAAAAGAAAAGGTAAAAATTATAAGGAAGTTACTCAAGTCGTTCCTGTTTCAAAAGAACGAGTAACACAAGAAAGAGAGCATCAAAAAGAGAAGAAAAGGTTGTATAAAGAAGCGATGTTGTATGTACACCCTGATAAATTTTCGATGCAAGAAAACGAACAAGAGAAAGCAACTGAAACTACTACAAAACTTATTGAAATATACCAGAACGGAAGTTTAGAAGAGCTAGAAGCTTTTCATGCGCATATTTTTGGAGGTAATACGACTATATGTTTTGATAAAGATATTTCGCTAATTCAAAAAACAACCAATAGTACTTCATATTTAGTAAAAGAAGTTGAGCGATTAGAAAAAGTATTGAATGATTTATTAGAGAGTTATACATATAAAGTTTTAACAACCTATGAAAATCCAATGTCATTTGTAGCCGAATTGAAAGCCTATTACGATGATAGAATTTTTAAACTTCGTAAGCGAACAAGAACAAAAAAATAAACCAGAATTGTTAATAACAACTCTGGTTTATAATTGATTAAGAATTTTTTAATTCTTCCAATTCTTTAATAATATCATCGAGCTTTGAAATAAGGCTGTGATATAAAACTTTGGTTGAAATGGTATATACAAAATAACCAATCATTGCAGTAGCTATAGCCACCATAAGTCCAACTCCTAAGATGCCTAAGAAGGAAGTTTCACTAGAAATATAATTAGATAAAAAGCTTTGCTCTTTTACCCCATAGGCCAATGCGAAAATTGATACAATGGCTAGAGGAATTGCAAAAATAAATAACTTTTTTGTGGCTTTAGATACCGAGTTAATTACACTCCTGTAATTTTTTAAATACGTTAGGTTGTCAGATTTAACATCAATAGTCTTAAACCTTTTCAATAATCTTGTATTAAAAAAGTACAAGCTTAAGATTAAAAAAGCACCGTATGCACCAATAATAGTTTCAGATAAAAGGATACCCCCAATAACTACAATTCCTGCCATAGGTAGTAACCCTTTATTGTCAAACTCGTAGGTTCTTCTAATCTTGTTAATGACCGATTTAGACTTCTGGTTGTATATGTCGTTAATTTTTGGTGCTATTAATGATTGTTCATCAACAAAAGCTTCATTCCATCTTTTTTCAATTGATTTTTCCATCTAATAATATTTTTAATTGTTTTTTAATTCTGTTAATACGTACTGCAATATTGTTAGCGCTAGTTCCAATAATTGCAGCGATTTCTTTGTAAGGATTTTCTTCTAAATGCAGTAAAATTATCGCTCTGTCGACTTCAGATAATTTTTTAATAGCATCGTATAACAAGTTTAAATCTTCGTTTTGAAAAGCTTTATTATCTTCTGATAAATTAGGAGTTTTCTCTAAAGAATATTCTTTTTTAGCATTTCTCTTCGCTAAGGTTAAACAAACATTTAGCGTAATCCTGTATATCCAAGTGGACCATTTTGACTTGTGCTGGAAAGCATCTCTACTCTTCCATATTTGTAAACAGGCTTCTTGATAAAAGTCTTCAAAATCTTCTTGAGAGTCCGTATAAGCTCTACATATTTTAATAATAATACCAGCATGTGGTAAAATGGATGTTATATAAAAATCGTTACTCAAAATTTGGTTTTCTTGATATGTATTCTGAAAAGTAAAATTATTACAAGAAAGTTTAATTTTTTTGAAAAAGCCCCACTTAAATATTTAAGTGGGGCTTTTATAATTTTAGTAATGTGTTAGTTTGAAAGTTTAACTTCTTACAAACTTACCTATTGACTCTAAAAGTTGTGGGTTGTCTTCCAGTGCTATTTTAGCTACTGCATAAAATTCGCTCATCCAATCGTCTATTTCGCTAAAGGCTTTGTCTTTTGCTTTTGTTGCGTCTTGACTTTCTCCTTTTTCTTGTAAATAGGTTGCCCTTGCTAGTTCTAAATTGGTTATTTGTTGAGCTGTGTTATTTATTTCTTCTATAGTTATCTTTAATCGTGAGAGTTTTGTTTGAATGTCTGTGTCGTTGGTTACGACTGTGTAAAACTTTTTAACTACTTCTAACCATTTAATATAAGCGGTTGGTAAGCTACCTGTTAAGACTAGTTTACTTAGCGTGGTTGGGTCTTTTCTAAAAATTACTTTTGCTTTTTTTCTGTGAAGACTGTACGTTTTTGCAAGGTTTTCTTTTTGGGTAGCAAAGTCGTTGTAGGCTTCTGAAGTTTCGTCGTCTTCTTTTTTGTTAAAATCGAAGGCTTCTCTTGTTTTTGTGAGTAGGTTTTTTCCTTCTGTTAGGGTTGTTTCGTCGTAACCAAATTCTGCCATTATAGTGGTTATTTCTGTTTGTGTTGTTACGTTTTCGAGTGCTACTCTGTACTGTTCTAAGGTTTCTGCCTCAGAGAATGTTCTTTTTGTTGCCATTTTTGCAAATTTTTTAATTATTAATTTATCGCGACTTCCTTACGGATGTTTGCCTATTCCTTATAAGTGTTTGAGCGTTCCTTATACTTCTTTTTCTTTTCCTTATGGCTTGTGGTATGCTCCTTATAGTTTATGTTGTGTTTCTTAACGTGGTTTTTGTATAGTTTATTGTTTTTGGGTTATTCCTTTAGAATGTTAATGAGGCGCTTTCACTTTTTTTATTAGTGTACATAACTACGTCTTTTATTACTAATTTTTGAATAGCCGAGATTAGGGTTTCCATTGTTTGGTAATCTGGTTGACCGTTTTTGGATGGAAGCTGTATTTTTGTTTTATTCATTGCTATGCGATTAAATTTAGTACCATAATCATATTGTTTTAAAGTTGAAATTCTAGAAGCAGAAATTATAACACTTGCAACTTCTTTATTAAAAGGCTTAAATTTTGGTACTAAATGTTGGATGTGAGAGTAGCCTATGAAATCTTTATTTTGATAAAACATTGTTTCTGCACCTAACGTAGTATCAGAACAGGTAATGGAATTTCCTTTGTTTTGGGGTTTTAGATTAGAGAATCCCATTACTCCATTATTTGTTGATGTATTTGAAATTAGCGGAACGACTCCATTTTGTGATAAGATTTCTTTATTTTTTAATCGATAATATTTTGTTGGGTTTATATCAAATAAATCACCTAGTTTATACTCATCCCATATAATTTCTCCTTGTTCAAAATTTGTTAAAATATTTTTTTCTTTTTTTGTTAAGATGTAATTTTCTAACCCTGTAATTGATAAATAAGTTTCTAGTTTAGCTATATATTCAGATTTTAATTTAGCAATAAAACTATCCATAAAATTGTAATCTACCTTACCATTTTTAATAGGAAGACTTATAAAGGTATTTTTTAATTCAATTTTTGTCGCTTTGTTATTGTATGAATATTTGCTTTTTATTACTTTTTCAATTGCTGAAATAATAAATATTTGATTTGATTTATTCAGCTTATCACTTTGCAATACACTTGTAGCACCGTGTCCATCTTTTAAGTAAAAAGGTGTTTCTAAGTAAACAATGTTTTGGTTATTTGAGTGGATTAAAATAGTTGGTTTTCCTTTTTTATTATTTAAAACTTCTTTTTTTAATTGATTGTAAGAAATTATTCCATTATTTGTGGTTGCTTGACCATAAAAAGGGTAATTTTTTTGAGAATTGTCTTTCAGATCATCAAGTTTTAAAGGGTCAATTTCTTTTTGGGTTTGCCACTCTAATATATCTTCAATTCTAAACTCGCCCCACTCAACTTGTTGTAATTTTTGATTGAGTGAGGTTGCTACTTTCCCAGGCTATTATCTTTTTTTGGGGTTTGTTTTAATATGGTAGAAACTTCCCAAGCCAAATAATCGCTTACGGTTTTTTTAAAATCTTGTAGGGTAGGCTTGGTATTTATAGGGGCGGATTGATTCCAATCTGCACCATTATTAGGGTCAATGGTACCTTCGTGGTATTCTTTCTCCGTAAAAATATTGAGTTTGCTTTTGCCAAAGCGCACTAGGTTTACCAACTCTTCGTAACGTTCGTTTGCACGGTCGGTATTTCTTAGGTTATTACTTGACTTTCTGCGGTTACTTCGGGTGTAGCCATCGTTAGAAAAATCGATAAACTTTACCATTTCATCTTTATGGTGTTTTTCGTTTACTTTAAATACGTAGATGTTGGTTTGTACGCTAGACTTACCAATAAAAATATCTACGGGCATTTTTATACTTGCTAATAAAGTGTTTTTTTGTAATATTTTTTTGTTGTAATCTATGGCTTTACCAGAGCCAGCAGAGTTTTGAATGATAATTGCTGCGTAGCCTTTGTGCATCATCCCTAAAGCTTTTTCAACAAAGTTCATACCGTTACCGTTTGCTGAGTAGGGAGGGTTTAAAATAAAGGCATCTGCAGGGAACTTGTTATTGGTGTCTCCATAGGCATAATTACCGTTAAAATCTTTTAAAGAGTCTAGATTTAAAATATTTGAGCTACCATCACCCATTAAAATCATGTTTAAAACGGCTAACATGTATACACTTGAAAGGAGCTCTAACCCTAAGAGTTGTTGTGCTTTTATGTTAATTTCTTTTTGGGTCAGTTCTTCTGGAGAGGTAATGGTGTTTTTGGCATCGTTTAGCATTTCGTTCATGGCAGCAACTAGTAACCCTGCCGAACCAGTTGCAAAATCCCATACGTACGAGTCTTTATTTACGCGTGCTAATTTTACCATAAGATTGGCTACGTACGATGGGGTAAGTACTACATCGTTTAGTTTGTCTTGAGAAAAACCAAGCCAACCGTACATTTCGTTAAATAGCTTGCCTGTAAAATCGGTAGTTAAGCCTATCTTGTAATAGATACCAAGGTCGTCTACAATTTTAATAAATACTCTTTTAAGTTGGCTTTGCCCGTTTTCTACCTTATTAATGTTTTGGGTGGTTAGTGTGTTTTCTAGCGTCCTTACAATTAGGTTTTTCTTTTCTGTAGGAATTTCTTTTTCGTTTAAAAAGGCTTTTATTTTTCGAACAATAATATCACCATCGGTATTACCTTTTTCTGTAGAGGATTTTAAATCAGCTTTTTCGAGTGGTGTTACTTTTCCTGGTATTCCTAAGGTTGCAATAATTGAGGCAGCTACAAGGTATACTCGGTCGTTTTCACCTAAGCCTTTTTCATTTTCATAAATATCGTGGTTTAGCTTTCGTAAACTTACATCAATTTCTTTTTCTTTTTGCTGCTTTAATAGGTCAATTTCTTCTTGTGATAGTTGTAGTGTTTTGACTTTAGCAATAAAAGCATCAAAGTTTTGAGGTGCTAAAAAAGAAAAATCGGAGTATTCGGCAACTTTTTGCCCTGCACCTAAGTTACTTTTGGAAACATAGTATACACCTATTTGATGTTGAACTTTGTTAGAATCGTCTTTGTAGCCTGTCATTCCTATGGCTATAATATCGGTAAAACTGGTATGGTGTAATATTGCATTTGCATAGTGCACTGCGCCGTTTACCGCAAAGGCGTTTATATTTTTAAAGTATGGTTCATTTTTTTTATTTCTATTTTCAATTTGTCCGTTGGCGTCGAGTTTTACAAGCTTGTCTTTATAGCCTTTATACTCAATAAGAACAGGGTAATAGTTTAAGTTTTTGTCTTGAAGTATGATTTTTGCGTCTGGTCTATTTCCTCCACTTCCTCCATTTTTAGAAAAATAATCGTTAAGTGCTTTGTCTATTTCAGGATTTATATCTTCTTGCTCTAGCTTATAAGGTAGTTTATATGACTTAAGCCATCCGTTTCCTAAATCTGCAATATTTGGTTCTATAGATTGTGTTGATTTTTTTCTTGTCATATTGTTTGGTTCTGAAATAGCTTTATACCGAATTATAAGTTTTCAAATATATAATATTTCGTTGTTTTATTTTTATATAAGTGATAGGGTGTTCAAGAGTTTTTTATGTAAAAAAGCCTCACAGAAATCTCTGTGAGGCTTTGAATATTTATCTGCAAACATTGTTTGCTACATGTTTCGTCTGTATTGACCACCAACTTCAAATAAAGCAGAGGTAATTTGACCTAACGAACAAACTTTAGTAGCATCCATTAATTTTTCAAAAAGGTTTTGATTGTTAATAGCAGCCGATTGCATTTCAGATAAAAGTTGTTCTATTTTATCTTCATGTGCTTTGTTTAAGTTTTCTTTCGTTTTGATTTGGAATTGTTTTTCCTCCTCCGTAGCACGAATAACCTCTTGTGGAGTTACTGTTGGAGATCCTTTAGAACTTAAGAAGGTGTTTACTCCAATAATAGGAAACTCACCTGTGTGTTTTAAGGTTTCATAATATAAACTCTCTTCTTGAATTTTGGAGCGTTGATACATGGTTTCCATCGCTCCTAATACACCACCACGTTCTGTAATTCTATCGAATTCAGTTAATACCGCTTCCTCAACTAAATCGGTTAACTCTTCAATAATAAATGAACCTTGGATAGGATTCTCGTTTTTAGCCAATCCTAATTCTTTATTAATAATTAGCTGAATTGCCATCGCACGACGTACAGACTCTTCTGTTGGTGTTGTAATCGCTTCGTCATAGGCATTTGTGTGTAACGAGTTACAGTTGTCGTAAATCGCATATAACGCCTGTAAAGTTGTACGGATATCATTAAAATCAATTTCTTGTGCGTGTAATGAACGTCCAGAAGTTTGAATATGATACTTTAACATTTGTGCTCTTGGGTTTGCTCCGTATTTATGTTTTAAGGCTTTTGCCCAAATTTTACGAGCTACACGACCAATTACCGCATATTCAGGATCGATACCATTTGAGAAGAAGAACGATAAGTTTGGTCCAAACTTATTAATATCCATTCCACGAGATAAATAATACTCTACATAGGTAAACCCGTTTGCTAAGGTTAAGGCCAACTGTGTAATTGGATTTGCACCAGCTTCAGCAATATGATACCCTGAAATAGATACTGAATAGAAATTACGAACATTTTTCTCAATAAAGTATTCTTGTACATCACCCATTAAACGTAAGGCGAATTCTGTAGAGAAAATACACGTATTTTGTGCTTGGTCTTCTTTTAAAATATCTGCTTGAACCGTACCACGTACTTGTGCTAAAGTATTTGCTTTAATTTCAGCATATACATCCGCAGGTAAAATTTGATCACCAGTAACACCTAGTAATAACAAACCTAATCCGTCATTCCCTTCTGGTAAATCACCGTTGTATTTTGGTCTGTCAATTCCTTTGTCGTCGTATAATTCTTTAAGTTTTGCTTCTACCTTTTTCTCTAACTTGTGTTCTTTGATGTACTTTTCACAATTTTGATCAATTGCAGCATTCATAAAGAATCCTAATAACATTGGAGCAGGACCGTTGATAGTCATAGAAACCGAAGTCATTGCATGACTTAAGTCGAAACCAGAATATAATTTTTTAGCATCATCTAAACAACAAATAGATACACCTGCGTTACCAATTTTACCATAAATATCAGGTCTGTGTCCTGGATCATTACCATATAAAGTAACCGAATCAAAAGCAGTAGATAAACGCTTTGCAGGCATCCCTAAACTTACATAGTGGAAACGACGGTTGGTACGTTCAGGTCCACCTTCACCCGCAAACATACGTGTTGGATCTTCTCCGGTACGTTTAAATGGATACAATCCTGAAGCATAAGGAAATTCTCCAGGAACATTCTCTTGCAAATTCCAACGTAATAAATCACCCCAAGCTTGGTATTTTGGTAAAGCAACTTTCGGAATTTGCGTGTGTGAAAGTGATTCTGTATGTGTTTCTATTTTAATTTCCTTATCACGTACTTTGAACGAGTAAATAGGATCTTTGTATTTTTTTACTTTCTCTTGCCAGTTTAAAATGATTTCCCAGTTGTAAGGGTCTAAATCCATTTTAACACGATCAAATTCGGCAATTAAAAGCTTAAGAAAATCTTTGTTTTCTTCTGTCTTGTTAATAGAAGTTTCTTCAATTCCTGATTTATCTAGTATTATTTCAGATTCAGAAACGCTTTCAATAGTTTTGAAAATCCCATATAATTTCTGAGCTACTTTTTCTTGCTCATTAACCGTTTTATCATAGGCGCGGTTGTTTTCTGAAATTTCAGATAAATAACGTGTTCTACTAGGTGGAATTACAAATATCTTTTCAGACATTTCTTTTGTAATTTCAAAAGTAGACTGTAAATCAGCTCCCGTTTTTTCAACCAATTTATCCATAATCGCTTTATACAACGAATTCATTCCTGGATCGTTGAATTGTGATGCAATCGTTCCAAAAACAGGCATGTCATCCATGTGAACATCCCATAAATTGTTGTTACGCATGTATTGCTTTTTTACATCGCGTAAGGCATCTAAAGCACCTCTTTTATCAAATTTGTTAATGGCTACCAAATCAGCAAAATCAAGCATATCGATTTTTTCTAACTGAGTTGCAGCACCAAATTCAGGAGTCATTACATACAAAGAGGTATCAGAATGTTCAATAATCTCTGTATCTGATTGTCCAATACCTGAAGTTTCTAAAATGATTAAGTCAAATTCTGCAGCTTTTAATACTTCTACTGCTTCATTTACATATTTTGATAATGCTAAGTTAGATTGGCGTGTAGCTAACGAACGCATATATACACGCTCATTATTAATAGCATTCATACGAATTCGATCACCTAATAAAGCACCACCCGTTTTCCTTTTTGATGGATCTACAGAGATTAATCCGATAGTTTTTTCTGGGAAATCAATTAAGAAACGACGAACTAATTCGTCTACTAAACTTGATTTACCTGCACCACCTGTACCTGTAATTCCTAGAACTGGGGTTGTAGCATTTTTATTTTTTTCGTGAATAGTATCCAAAGCCTCTTTGGCAACTTCAGGGAAGTTTTCCGCAGCAGAAATTACACGAGCAATACTCCCCACTTCTTTATCGGCTAATTTATCGATTTCTCCATTTAATGTATCTCCAATGGCAAAGTCTGATTGTTGTACTAAATCGTTAATCATTCCTTGTAATCCCAATTCACGACCATCATCAGGAGAGTAAATACGAGTAATTCCGTAGTCCATCAACTCTTTGATTTCCTCAGGTAGAATTACTCCGCCACCACCACCAAATATTTTAATATGTCCAGCTCCTTTTTCTTGCAATAAATCGTACATGTACTTAAAGTACTCGTTGTGTCCACCTTGGTACGAAGTCATAGCAATGGCATTTGCGTCTTCTTGAATAGCACAGTTTACTACTTCTTCAACGCTTCGATCATGTCCTAAGTGAATTACTTCAACCCCAGTAGATTGAATAATTCGGCGCATAATATTAATGGCAGCATCGTGCCCGTCAAATAAAGAAGCCGCAGTTACAATTCGTACTTTGTGTTTAGGTTTATAGGGAGTTATTTGTTCCATTCGTAAATTGTCTTAATTTTCGGGTACGCAATTTACGGAAATCTTAAAAAATAGCAGGATGTTTTAACAATTATAAATAAGAAAGGAATGCCCATCTCTTTCGAGTAGCGATATATTCTAAATTATGTTCATTTTGATAGGCTTCTCGCTCAAAACTTAGGTTTTTATAAGCTAATGATGTTTTTCGATAAATGAATAGCTTGATAAGCCATTCTAAAAAATAGAAAAGATAGAAGAAGACAATTAGTAACTCTAATTGCTGTTTTAAGTGTATTTTTTCATGATTTATTAAAACAGGATCAGCTTTTAAATCTTCTCTTTTTAAGAATATAAAAGGGTATAATGTCATTCCAGAAAAACCTTTTGGAATTATATGTTTTGAAATAAATATCATAAACCTGTTTGTGCAATAAACTTACCAAAGGTACAATTTATTGTTAGGAATGTAAGAAGAAATAAAGCAAGTGTGAAATTTATACTTTTTTAAAGTACTGTTTTTAACAGTATACACTTATATTTGTGCAAACTTCAAAGAAGATGGATTTTTTAACTTTAAAATATAAGAAGAGGATTGAAGCTCAGTACCACAGAGCAGATATCCGTTATCCATAGTTTTTCATTTTTACGCTTACCAAAAACTTAATTATTAACAAGTTTTCAATCTTATTTGAAGACTTAAAAACGTATAAAATGACTTTTAAAGAACAAATAAAACAAGGAATACCAACTGCATTACCTCCAAAAAAGGAGTATGATACTACGATAAACCACGCACCAAAACGTAAAGAAATTTTAACTGATGAAGAAAAGAAGTTAGCTCTACGTAATGCATTGCGATATTTTGATAAAAAACACCACGAAGAACTATTACCTGAATTTGCAGAAGAATTAGAAAAGTACGGTCGAATTTATATGTATCGCTTCCGTCCTGATTATAAAATGTACGCGCGTCCTATTGATGAATATCCAGGGAAATCAGAGCAAGCAAAGGCTATTATGGTAATGATTCAAAACAATTTGGACTATGCAGTAGCACAGCATCCTCACGAATTAATTACATACGGTGGTAACGGAGCAGTATTTTCTAACTGGGCGCAGTACTTGTTGACCATGAAGTATTTGTCGGAGATGACAAATAAGCAAACATTGGTAATGTATTCAGGGCATCCAATGGGACTATTCCCATCCCATAAAGATGCGCCAAGAGTAGTGGTGACGAACGGAATGATGATACCTAATTATTCAAAGCCAGATGATTGGGAGAAATTCAATGCCTTAGGAGTTACTCAATATGGTCAAATGACAGCGGGAAGTTATATGTACATCGGTCCGCAAGGAATTGTACATGGAACTACGATTACTGTGTTAAACGGATTTAGAAAGATAGGAAAATCACCAGAAGGAAACTTATTTGTTACTGCTGGTTTAGGAGGAATGAGTGGTGCGCAACCGAAAGCAGGAAATATTGCTGGTTGTATTACAGTATGTGCTGAGGTGAATCCGAAAATAACGGAGGTTCGATTAGATCAAGGTTGGATTGATGAAAAAATTACCGATTTAGATGAATTAGTAACACGTGTTCGTAAGGCAAAAGAAAATAAAGAAGTTGTTTCGTTGGCTTACTTAGGAAATGTGGTTGATGTTTGGGAGAAGTTTGCTGAAGAAGATGTGTATATCGATTTAGGTTCAGATCAAACATCGTTACACAATCCATGGGCAGGAGGATATTATCCAGTAGATATGTCGTTTGAAGAATCAAATGAGATGATGGCGAATGATCCTGAATTATTTAAAGAAAAAGTGCAAGAAACATTGCGTCGTCATGCAAAAGCAATCAATAAGCATACAGAAAAAGGAACCTATTTCTTCGATTATGGAAATGCCTTTTTGTTAGAAGCGAGCAGAGCAGGTGCTGATGTAATGAATCCGAATCCGACGTTAGGAAGAGAGTTCAAGTACCCTAGTTATGTACAAGACATTATGGGACCTATGTGTTTCGATTATGGTTTTGGTCCTTTCCGTTGGGTGTGTACCTCTGGGAAACCAGAAGATTTAGCGAAAACAGATGCGATTGCTTGTAAGGTGTTGGAGAAAATCATGAAAAAATCTCCAGAAGAAATCCAACAGCAAATGGCAGATAATATTCAGTGGATAAAAGGGGCACAGGAAAATAAGTTAGTAGTAGGTTCACAAGCACGTATTTTATATGCAGATGCTGAAGGACGCATGAAGATAGCTGAAGCCTTTAATAAAGCAATTAAGAAAGGAAAAATAGGTCCAGTAGTGTTAGGTCGTGACCACCATGATGTTTCTGGAACGGATTCACCGTATCGTGAAACTTCTAACATTTATGATGGTTCTCGTTTTACAGCAGATATGGCAATTCATAATGTAATAGGCGATAGTTTTAGAGGAGCTACTTGGGTTTCTATTCACAATGGAGGTGGAGTAGGCTGGGGAGAAGTAATTAATGGTGGATTTGGCATGCTTCTTGATGGTTCTAAAGATGCATCAAGACGCTTACAATCAATGCTTTTCTGGGATGTGAATAACGGAATAGCAAGACGTAGTTGGGCAAGAAATGAAGAAGCTGTTTTTGCCATTAAACGAGCGATGGAGGTTGAAAAGAAACTAAAAGTAACCCTTCCAAACTTAGTAGACGATGCGTTATTAGACAACATGTAAATCCTAAGAAAATGAAAAATTTAAAATTACTTTTTTTGCCAATTGTAGCTTTGCTAATTACTTCATGTAGTTCGGTAAGAGTGGTCACAGATTATGATACACAAACTGATTTTAATCAGTATAAAACATTTGCGTTTTACAAAACAGGTATAGACAAAGCTCCAATCTCTGATTTGGATAAAAAACGTATTATGCGTGCTATTGAAGCAGAGTTGATGGCGAAAGGAATGACAAAATCAGCTACACCAGATGTCTTGGTGAGTTTGTTTACGAAATCTCGTGAGCGTATCAATGTGAATGATAATTATTATGGAGGGTTTTATTATCCATGGTATTATGGTTCAAGTCCAGTAACGGTTTCTCAATATACAGAAGGAACGTTGTTTATTGATTTGTTAGATGCTGACAAAAAAGAGTTAGTATGGCAAGGAATAGGAACAGGAGCTTTAAGTACAAGCAGTGTAGAAAGAAAAGAGGCACGTATTAAAGAATTTGTAGCTGAAATTATGGCGGAGTATCCACCTAATGCTAAAAAGTAAGGTTTAAATTTTTAAGATATATAAAAATACGTTAAGCAGAAACATAAAGTCTGTTTAACGTATTTTTTTTATGATATTTGTAGCATGAGAAATAAGATATTAAAACCTACTCCTGATGAGTATTATACCAATGAACAAGGGTATAGGGTTTTTAAAGAAACATATCATTTACGACGAGGGTATTGCTGTAAAAACGGCTGTAAACATTGCCCGTATGGATATGATAAAAATACTGACAGCTTCAAATAAATGTGACAATAATTAGTTTATTGTTTCTAAAGTATAGATAAAATCAAACAAGTAAACATGAAAAAAATTACAGTATTCTTTATTGCACTTACTTTTATAGGATGTGCAGAGTTGCAAAAAGTAGTAAATCAATTACCACAAGGTGGGTTATTAACACAAGAACAAATTGGTAATGGTCTACGTCAAGCCTTAGATAATGGTATTCAGCATCAAGTAACCAAGTTAACTTCAAAAGATGGTTTTTATAAAAATGATTTGGTGAAAATTTTATTGCCAGAGGAACTACAAGCAGTTGATAAAGGTTTGAGAAAAATAGGTTTAGGTAATTTAGCTGATGAAGGTTTAAAGGCAATCAACAGAACTGCTGAAGATGCTGTAAAAACGGCGACACCAATTTTTGTAAATGCTGTTAAGGAAATTACGTTTGCAGATGCTAAAAATATTCTATTAGGGGCAGATAATGCAGCTACTTCTTATTTAGAAGGGAAAACAACAACAGCTTTATATAGTGAGTTTAATCCAGTAATTAAAAACTCGTTTTCGAAAGTTGGAGCTGATAAAATTTGGTCGAATTTAATTACAAAATACAACAGTATTCCATTTGTTAAAAAAGTAAATCCAGATTTGACAGACTATGTTACTACTGAAGCATTAGAAGGAGTATTTACAATGATTGCTGTTGAAGAGAAAGGTATACGTAATAAAGTAGGATTGCGTGATACAGCGTTATTACGACAGGTTTTTGCTTTGCAGGATAATAAATAGTTTATAATTGCTTACTAGCAATTTTTTCAAAAAAGGACTTTTTATAGGTGTTACCAATAGGGAGTTCTTTTTTTTGTATCCATAACGAATCATTTTCAATTTTATCAATAGCTCTAATTGAAATAATATATGATTTATGTATTTGAATAAAATTATTTTCAGGTAAACTACTTACTAAGCTCTTTAAGGTACTGTAGGTAATGACTCGTTCATTTTTTAGGTAAACTGAAGCATAGTTTTTTAGACCTTCAATAAAGAGAATATCATCTAGGAAAACTTTAGAAAACTTGTTTTTCCCATCTGTTTTTAAGAAAAAATACTTTTCTTCAACTCTTGAAATTTCTTTGTCATAAGAATTTGTTGTTTTTTTATGAGCTTTTAAAACGGCTTTATAGAAACGATCAAAATCAAAAGGTTTTAGTAAATAATCTAGAGCAGAAACATCATAACTTTCTAGAGCAAATTGAGGATAAGCAGTAGTAAAAATGATGTTGGTTTTATTGGTTATAATTTTTGATAATTGAGTACCTGTAATCTCAGGCATTTGTATGTCTAAAAAAACTAAATCAATAGTTCCTTTTTCTATTTCTAATAAGGCTTCTAACGGATTTGTGTAAGTGCTGTTTACTGAAAGAAAAGGAACTTTATCTACATACTTTTCTAACAAGCGGATAGCTGGTGGTTCATCATCAATAATTATACAGGTTAGTTGTTTACTCATAAAGGAAGTTGTAAGTGGGCGTTGAAAATGTTATTACTTAGCTGAAAAGTTAGTGAAAAATTGTCATTATACAGAACTTCCAATCTCTTTCTAATATTTTCAGTTCCAATGCCAGTTTCCATATACTTTTCAGAAGTACTTGTGTAATTTTCTGAGTTAATTAACAAATCAATGTTATTAATGGTTATAACTATTTTTGCAGGTTTATCAGGGTTGTTTATAATTCCATGCTTACAAACATTTTCAACAAAATTAATTAAAATTAATGAAGGTATTTTATGGTTTTTAAGGTTTCCATCAACAATAAAATTAACATGAAAATTATTTTCATACCTGCGTTTAAAGAAGTGTAAGTAGTCGTTAATAAATTGAACTTCTTTTTCTAGTAAAACGAAATCTTCAGATGTTTCATAAGTAACATAACGTAATAGTTGAGAGAGTTTTAAAATATCATTTGCGGTTTCATGTTTTTCATCATATAAATCTACATAAAAACCATTAAGTACATTAAATAAAAAATGTGGACTAATTTGCGATTTTAAAGTTGCTAATTGTGCTTGTTGATGTTTTATTTCTAATAAATGAAGTTTATCCTTGTTATCTCTATATCTAAAAAATAGATATACTAAGGTACTGTATAAAGAAGCTTTAAAACTAAAGATAAAGCTGTCAAAAAAGTAAGTGAAAATTATGTTTTGATCATTTATGTTATAATTATTGATATTAAAGAATATAGGAGATAAAACTTCTTCTAAGAAAAAGCGAATTCCTGCAAAAACAAAAACCATAAAAATAACCGAAGCTCCAAATAGTATATACTTTTTCGTATTAAAAAGACAAGGCAGTAAATAATAATAGTTAACAAAATATACCGTAAAAAAACTAATACTGAATGTTAGTGTAAAAAGAAGGGAGTAACTTATAGGTAACCTGTTAGAAGAGGTAAAAAAATCCCATCCAAAATCTAATAAAATTAGTAGAGCTATAATAAGTAAGTTGTATTTTAATTCTTTTGAAAACTTCATGATTCAAAAATAAGTGGAATATTCTTTAAGGAATTAAAAATAGGACAAATGAATGTTTTGTTATTACAAAAGTATGTTTTTATAAAACTAACATGAACTCTTTATTAAAAGAAACTGTTTGTGTAAAAGAATAAGAGGTTGGTGTAATAAAAACTAACAGGTTGAATTAACAATGTATTCTTGTGTAGAATTTTAAAAACAAAAGAATGAAAAAATATTTAGTGTTATTATTAGGAGTATTGCTACAGTATTCTTGTCAAAATAAAGGAGAAAAATTACAAGATAAAGATCAGACAGTTTTAAAGTCTTATGCATCTTATTATCCAAGTAACAAAACCAAAGTATTGGTCGTTGGAACCTTTCATTTTTCTTATCCAGGGTTAGACTACACTAAAACAGAAGAAAATGATAAGATAGATGTATTGAAGGAACCAAAAAAATCCGAAGTAACAGAATTGGTAGAGTATATCAAAAAGTTTAAACCGACTAAAGTAGCTATTGAAGCAAAACCAAGTTGGAATATGAATCAAAGGTATAAAGAATATAAAAAAGGAGAGCACAGAAATGAAAGAGGTGAAGATTTTCAATTAGGAATGCGTATAGCAAATGATTTTAACTTAGATTCTATTTATTCTATAGATGCAAATACGCTAAGTAGTGATTTATCTAAATTAAATTCTGAGTTTATTGAGGAGTTGTCAAAAGATTATGATTTTAAATCTGATGACCCTTATAATGAAATGGTTCAAAAATCATTCGACGAGGATGCAAAAATGCCTTCTAAAGTAAATTTGTTAGAATATTTTAAACACATGAATTCTATTGAGGGGCACAAAAATAATTACGGAGCTTATTTAGTTGGAGATTTTAAATTAGATGATAATAGAGGAGCAGATTTTTTATCTATTTGGTGGTATAACCGTAACCTTCGAATCTTTAGAAATATTCAGAAAATAGACCATGCAAATGAAGATAGAGTTTTGGTAATCATTGGTAATGGTCATGCGTCATTATTAAGGCATATGATAGAGTATTCGCCAGAATATGAGTTTGTAGAGTTTGATAGTTTATAGGAGATTATTTTAAAAAAAAGGGTTTTTTCCCTTTTTTATTATTTTTAAATGGATATATGTTATTGTAAATCAAATAAATATGTATATTTATAATCCGTGTTAACCCAATTAGAAATGTCAAGAATTAATCAATTACGTAGATATAGAAAACATCTTGAAGAGAGATATCGTAGATTGGTTGAGACAGCTAACGATTATAAATATGAAGATGAGTGTAAAAGTGATCGCTCAGCATTCAAAGCAATGAAGATATTAGAAAAGCTGAATAGAATAAAATATTTAGATGAAGATATGTCAAGTCCTGCTGTGTAATTCCTTGAAGTAATCAAAAGCTTTTAACAGTCTGCTACCGTACCAAGAGAAGTATTCACCGTCAACTAATATAGACGTTGAGTTACTGGTATGTTCTTTAATTTCAGTAATGTGTTTTTCTTTGAAAGGAAAAGGTTCAGAAGAAAGTAAAATTAATTCTGGTTTTTTCTTATGGATATCTTTTATATCAACTTCTGGATACCTTTTTTCGTTAGCATAAACATTTTCAAACTTGTTTAATTCTAATAGGTGGTTTATAAATGTATTACTTGCTGCAACCATCCAAGGGTTTCTCCAAATAAAATAAGCTACTGTTCTACTTTTTTTATTTTCAACAAATTTTTTAAAGTCAATTATTTTTGACTCTAAGTTATTAATCATTTTTTTAGCTTCAACTTGCTTCTCAAAAAAACTTCCGTATAAAGAAATTAATTCTAAGGAATCACTAAGGGTAAAAATATCAGAGACATGTGTAAATGCTACTTGTTGACAGGCTTCAACTATTTCTTTTGTGTTTTCTTCTTTATTACACAATATAATATCAGGTTGAAGATTTTTAATTCTATCAATTTTTATATTTTTCGTCCCACCAACAATAGTTTTAGACTTTAAAAGACGTTTGGGGTGAATACAGAATTTAGTTACACCGACTATATTCTCTTCAAGTCCCAGATCAACTAAAAGTTCTGTTTGACTTGGGACTAACGAAATTATTCTTTTGTTTTTTTTATCAATGCTCATTAAGCAAAAATAAGAATTCAGAAAAAAAAGAGTTATTATTTAACTCCCATTAGCTCTTGAAAATCTTTTTTATAACTCTTACTTACTCTAAAAGTTTTATTATCGTTAATTTTTACATCTGTTTCACCATAATTGGAAGTGATAATCTCATCAATAAAATTAGAATTGATTATAGTAGATCTATGGATTCTAACAAAAAGATTAGAGTTTAATCTTTTAATTATACTTGATAAAGATTCACGTAGTAAATACTTTTTGTTGTCTGTAGTAAAAATTTCTACATAATAACCTGAGGCAGATATATACTTGATATTGTTTCGTTCTAAGAAAATTATTTTGTTCCCAGATTTAATATTAATCTTAGTTCCTTTTACAGGCATTTCAATTGGAGTTTTTTCTTTTACAAGATCTAAGATGTTATCTAAACTAGAAAGTTTTTCTATTTTTTTATAATCTATTACCTTTTTAATAGAAGAATAAAATCTATCTTCTTCTAGGGGTTTTAAAAGGTAGTCAAAAGCAAAATAATCAAAGGCTTTTACAGCATGCTCGTTAGAAGAGGCAGTGAAGATAAAAATAGGTTTTTTTGGTAAGGTTATTTTTTCAATAATATCAAATCCAGTCATATCATTGATCTTGGTATCAAGATAGACAACATCAGGAGATAAGGTGTTAATTTTTTTAATAGCATCTGAACCATCAGAACATTCACCAACAATTTCTACGAAATTATAGTCGCTCACTATTTTTTTAAATCTAGAACGAGCCGTTTTTTCATTGTCAATAATTAAAATTGATATTTTCATTTACATTTTGTTTTCCCACAGCTATAACAGATGAGTGAAGGAACTCCCTAACTCAATACATGTTAATTGTAGTTAAAAAATTGTTAAAATTATAGTTTTTCGTTAAAGTTAAGTTGGTAACTATTAAAAGGTAGTTGAAGGAGACTACGTTGTTAATAATTAGTTGATTTATGTGGCAAAAATAATGAAGAAAACTTTCAAACAAGAAAGAAATAATGATGTTTTAAAAAAATTAACATTAATTAAGAATTTATGTTGGATTTAGTATTTGTTATTGGCTTCTTAAAATTGTTTTTTCACATCAAATTAAGGGTTGTTAGCTTCAAATCACTCCTATCAGAAACTTATAGCCTTTAGATTTACAACTGTTAATTAATAAAAATTTAATAATTTATGAATCTACATTTTAAAAATGTAATCTGTGTATTATTTTTTTTTAGCTTTTTGCTAAATGTTAGTGCACAGGAGAAAAAAATCACCGGAGTGGTGTCTGATAGTTCAGGTCCATTACCAGGTGTAAATGTAATTTTAAAGGGTACGACTACTGGTACAGAGACTGACTTTGATGGAAAGTACTCATTAAATGCAAAAGAAGGAGATATTTTAGTGTTTAGTTTTGTAGGAATGCAAGTGACTGAAAAAGTAGTTGGAGCTGGATCAGAGCTTAATGTTTTAATGCAAGAGGATACTAACTTATTAGAAGAGATAGTTATTGTTGGATATGGTTCAACTTCTAAGAAAGATTTAACGGGGTCTGTAGCAACAATTGGAGTAGAACAATTACAAGATAAGCCAGTAGCTAACGTAACACAGGCTTTACAAGGTAAAACTTCAGGTTTACAAATTGTAAGTACAGGTGGTAGAGCAGGAGATGCTACTCAAATTAGTATTAGAGGTAATGGTTCTTTAAGTGCATCAAATAATGCATTATATATTATTGATGGTGTTCCTCAAGAAGATATGTCAGGTATTTCTCCTGAAGATATTAAAAGTATCAGTATTTTAAAGGATGCTGCTTCTACTGCTATTTATGGTTCTAGGGCTTCAAATGGTGTTGTTTTAATTCAAACAAACAGAGGTGGGTATCAACAAGATATTTCTGTGTCTTTTAATACTTCTTATGGTTTCCAAAATATTATAAAAAGACCAAGTTTGTTAGATGCTCAAGGGTATAAGCAAGTATTAGATGCTGCAAGAGTAAATTATATGGATGATATTGCTTCTGGAGCTTTAGATGCACCTAAAAACCCTACAGTTTTAGATCCTCTACCTGATAGTCCTTATAATACAGATTGGTTAAAGTTAGTATTAAGAGAAAATGCAGCTGTTAAAAGACACCAGTTTAGTATTTCTGGTGGAGGAGAGAATACTAGAGCATATTTATCAGCTTCTTTATACGACCAAGAAGGTATCGTAAAAGAGGATACGTACAAAATTGGACGTGTAAAACTAAATGTAGAGCAAAAAATGAATGACTACATAAAGTATGGAGTTAATTCTTTCTTCTCTTATTCAGAATCAACTCCTTATGCAGACGATAATAGTACATATCAGCCTTATTCATCTGCATTAAAGGCAAGACCAGATGTTAGCCCTTATGATACAGATGGTAAACTTGCTGTTCATAACTTTGTTAACCCATTGTTTGCTTTTGAAAGACAGGTGACTGATAAGTGGCAAAATTTAGGAGGAACATTATTCTTCGATGTAACTCCAATAGAAAGTATAGTATGGCATTCTGCTTTTAGTGGAAATATTAGAAGTAACAGGTATAATAGATACGATGCACCTAATACAAGAAGAGGGTTAAATGGAGACGGAGTACCAACAGGTTATGGATACTATAGTACAGCAAATAATAGAGATTACTTAATTGAAAACACTGTAACATATACAGATAGGTTTGCTAATGATAAACTAAAATTAACATTGTTAGGAGGTCATTCGTTCCAGAAATGGGATTATGAAGATTCTTTTGTGTCTGGAGAAAACTTTCCTTCAAGTGATTTGAATTGGTTAGTGTCTGCTGGAGAGATAAATCAAGGGCGTAGCTTCTATAAGGCTATGGCATTAGAGTCTTATTTTACAAGGTTACAAATGTCATGGGATTCTAAGTACCATTTTATGGTATCAACTAGATATGATGGTTCTTCAAAATTTAGAAAAGAAAACAGATGGGGTAGTTTCCCCGCGGCATCTTTAGGATGGACTATTTCTAATGAAAAGTTCTTTAATGTACCAGCAATTACTGAATTGAAAGCAAGAGCTTCTTTCGGTTATACAGGTAACCAAACTGGTATTTCTTATGCTTCAGGACAAAGTTTAATTGGTTCAGGAGAAAATTATGATCAAGAACCAGGTTTAGCAGCTACTACTATTTTTAACCCAGATTTAAAATGGGAAAAAGGAGAAGCTTTAAACTTAGGTTTAGATATTACATTATTTGATAGAGTTGATGTTAATTTAGATTACTATGAAAAAGAAACTCAAGATCTTTTAAGTAGAGTTAATGTACCACAAGAAAGTGGATTTAGAACTATGTTAGCCAATGTAGGTAATATTTCAAATAAAGGTTTCGAAGCTAATATTAATGCTAGAATTATTGAAAAAGAAAATTTTAGATGGAATTTTGGAGCTAACTTTTCATACAATGATAATAAGGTGTTAAAAGTAGGGGCTGAATCAGGACAATACGAAACAGGTTTTGCATCTATTGTTAAAGAAGGGAGCCCTTTAGGTTCATTCTTTATATTAGAATCTGCAGGTATTGCATCTGAAGAATATACGTATAAAAAAGCTGATGGTACAGATGGTTATACAGTAGCAGCTGGGGACATGATTTATGTAGATCAAAATGGAGATGGACAGATAACTGATGCTGATAAAAAAGTATTTGAAGGAGGTATCGCTCCAATTTATGGAGGTTTTAACACTTCTGTTGAATACAAAGGATTTGATTTAGCAATAAGTGGACAATATTCTATAGGTAAAAAAGTATATGCAGCTTTCAAAGAAGATGGATTAAATGGTGGAGCAGTAGGAGCACCATCTTATTCTGATAATATGTTAACTGAAATGTTAGATTATTGGACGCCAACAAATACGAATGCCTCTAACCCAAGACCACATTTCGCTCCAGAAATTTCTTCATGGAATACTCAAAGATCAACAAGATACTTAGAAGATGCTGATTATTTAAGAATTTCAGATATTACTTTAGGATACAACTTTGATTTCTTAAAAGATTCAGATGTAAAGTTTATAAAGAGTTTAAGGCTTTATGCACAGTTAAGAAATCCATTTACATTTACTAAGTATTCGGGATCAGATCCAGAAGTAAGTTATGTAGATCAAACAGCTGAAAGTAGCCAAGATAGAAGTGATGGAAGTAAGATTGGAGCAGGTGTTGATTTAGGAGGTGTTCCTAACGTAAAATCGTTCTTAGTAGGTTTAAATGTTAAATTTTAAAAAATGAAGATGATTAAAAAAATTTCAAAAATACTTTTTATAGGGATATTCTCGATATTAACGATATCTTGTAGTGACCAGTTGGATATACCTTCAGAAGAAGCTCTTGATGCTAATGCAAACTTAGCAACAGAAGATGTGGATAAATTATTGACAGGGTTGTATAAAAAAATGAGACACCCTAATACATATGGTTATTTTGCGATAATGAATACTGAAATTATGGGAGATAACTATAAGCCTGTTAAATTTCAGTGGTTTCAAGTACAGAACTTTTATGAAAATAAAGTTCCTGCAAGTGATATCTTATTAAGCTATTTTTATGCTGATTATTATGCAGGTATTGATAGAGCGAATACTATATTAAAAGTACCTTCAGCAAGTGAAGCTCAAAAAGGAGCAGCACGTTATGGTAGAGCTTTAAGTTATTTAAGGTTATATGATATGTTTGAAAGAGTTCCTTTAGTAGATGAGAGCTATGATAGAGCACCTATTGCACCATCTTCAAAAGAGGAAGTGTTAAATTTTATTGTGGAAGACCTAAAATACGCAAAAGAAAATTGTGTAAGTTTTAACGGACTTAGTTTACTAGAAAGTCAAAAAACTCCTACAAAAGAAGCGGCAACAGCTCTTTTAGCAAGAGTTTACAGAGTGCAAGGTAATATTGCAGCTGCAGGAGCAGAAGCAGAAGAGTTAATTACATCAGGTAAGTTCTCTTTAGCAGCAAACCCTTTAGAGAGAGACCCAGAAGTAATCTTTATGTTTAAAGGTAATAAAGCTGAAGGTGTTGGTTCTTGGGGTTGGATTATGAGCCCTATGGCAAAAGATTGGAACTGTTTTGCTGTAGCTGATGATTTAACAGCATTAGTAAAAGGAGAAGATACTCGTGAAATCTTATTCGATTTTGAAGGCAAAGATGATAACGGAGGTTATATTTACTCAAATAAATATAAAAGAGAAGATGATTCAGATTTATTAGTATCTAGAATAGCAGAGATGTATTTAATATCTGCTGAAGCAGGTAATACTGGGAGATTAACAGAATTACAAACAGCAAGAAAATCTTCTTTAACACTAGCAGAAGAAAGACGTTTAGAAATGTCTTTTGAGTGGACTAGATGGCAAGATTTAAAATTAGAAGGAAAAGCTTCTTATATTTTACCTTACCCTACAAGAGCAGTGGATTCAAATCCATTATTAAAGTAGTTTGATTTAGATATTCCCCTAAAAAGAAAGGGCTGAGTTTCAAAACTCAGCCCTTTTCATATTAAAGAAATTGTTTCTCAATTCAAAAAAAAGGTAGTTCAAATCAAAGTTGTAAAAACGAAGAGTTAAGCTTCATACATTTGTGGTAACTTATACCAACTTGTTTTCATTGGTGTAATTATTTGAATTAATTATATAAGTCAAGGAGTCATTAACCTTGACTTTTTTCTTTTAGAGCATTAATTATTGTTTAATTAATGTTTTTTTTGTTGTTTATTTGTTGTTTTAATGTTTTTTTGTTAATTATTTAACTTTTTTTATGTTAAAATGGTGTTTTTTTAGTGTTGTTTTTGATGTTTTGTTAATTTTATAAGATGTCAATTTTAAGGCTCTTGTTATAAGAGTTTTAAGTCTAAAAGATTTAATTTATGAAATTAAAAAACTACCTATTGCTAATGTTCATACTTATAAGTATGTCAATTTTAGCACAAGAAAAAACGGTTACTGGAACTGTAACCGACCAAACGGGGGCATTGCCAGGTGTTAGTATTGTTATTAAAGGTACTGATCGAGGTGTTGAAACAGATTTTGATGGTAAATATACCATAAAAGTAAATCAAGGAGATATACTTGTTTTTAGTTTTGTGGGGCTCAAAACTGTTGAAAGAATAGTTGGAGCTATTTCTGTTTTAAATATTAAAATGGAGGAAGATGCTAACTTGTTAGATGAAGTAGTAGTTGTAGCTTATGGTACGACGACTAAAGAAGCATTTACAGGTTCAGCAAGTGTTTTAGGAGTTAAAGATTTAGCTACACGTAATGTAACATCACCTATCGCAGCTATTGAAGGTCGTGCAACTGGAGTTCAATTCACATCATCATCAGGCCCAGGAGCATCACCGGATATTGTAATTCGTGGTGTAGGTACATTAAATGGAGATACTGATCCATTATTTATAGTTGATGGTATTCAATATGAAGGTGAGTTAAATACAATAAATCAAGAAGATATAGAGTCTTTTACTGTACTTAAAGATGCATCTTCTACATCATTATATGGTTCCAGAGCAGCTAATGGAGTTGTAATTATTACGACGAAGAAAGGAAAAAAAGGAGAAGTAAAAGTCAATCTCACAGCTCAATCTGGAGTTGTAGCAAATGGAGTCCGCACATACGATCAGGTGTCACCTGGTCAGTACTATGAGGTAATGTGGGAAGCTCTAAAAAACTCTAGTGCTGGAGGAGGAGATCCAGCATTTGCTAGTGCAAATATTTATAATCAATTAGGTTATAACCCATTTAATGTACCAAACGATGAAATTGTTGGAGCAAATGGTAGGTTAAATCCTAGTGCGAGAGTTATATATAAGAGTCTTGATTGGTTTGATGAATTACAACAAACAGGGTTTAGAAATAACTATAATATAGGTATATCAGCAGGAGGTGAAGATCATACAGTGTTTTTTTCAGCTTCATATTTGGATGAGGAGAGTTATGTAGTAACTTCAGGTTTTGAGCGTATAACAGCAAGATTGAATGCTGATTTTGATGTAAGTGAAAGTATCAAAATTGGAGGTAGTGCCAATATTGCGCTTACCGAAGCAAGAGGTCCAAGTTCCGCAGGAACAGGAAGTATTGTTAATCCATTTAGTTTTGCACTGGGTATGGGGTCTATCTATCCAGTATATGTGAATGATTTACAAGGAAATATTGTAAGAGACGAATTTGGAAATCCTGTTTTTGATAATGGAGAAGGGTATGCTGAATATAATATAGGTTCCAGACCAACTAACCAAGGTCGTCACGCACTTCAAGAATTGTTGCTTAATAATGAGAGAGATAAGGATAATACTTATGGATTTAGGTTTTATGGAGATATTAAACTTTTAGAAGGTCTTAACTTAAAAGTAACTTACGGTAGAGATATTAATGAGTTATTTGAGAGAGAATATGAAAATGCAATTATTGGAGATGCTCAGCCAGATGGAAGGCTAAGTGAAGACCGTGGAAGAAGAGAAGTAGAAAACTTTAATCAAATTTTAACTTATGTTAAAAGTTTTGGTAATCATAATTTAGAATTACTTGCAGGACATGAAAGTTTTGAAAGGTCTATCTCTAATATTGAAGGACTTGCTACCATACAAGCAGCTAATGGAATTTTTGAGTTTGCTAACTTTTCAAATATTGTTGATTTAGATGGTGCAACTTTTGATAAGGCCATTGAAGGGTATTTTTTTAGAGCGAACTATAACTATAATAACAAATATTATCTAAGTGGTTCTGTTCGTCGTGATGGTTCTTCTGTATTTGATATGGATAAAAGATGGGGTACCTTCTACTCTGTAGGAGCTTCTTGGCGTATTGATCAAGAAAACTTCATGAAAGATGTCTCTTTTATAAATAGATTAAAATTAAGAGCATCTTATGGAGAAGTAGGGAACGATGATTTGCTTGATTCATATTTGTCACAAGCACGATTTTCAATAACATCCAATGCAGCTAATCCAGCAATTATTTTTACAGATATTGGTAATGCTAACTTGCAGTGGGAAACCATTGAGAATTTTGATGTAGCATTGGAGTTTGCGTTGTTCGATAACTTTTTAGATGGTTCTGTAGAATATTATAAGAAAAATTCAACAGACTTACTTTACCTTTTGCCTATTGCACCAAGTAATGGATTGAATGAAGTTCCGGTAAACGCAGGAGATATGTTTAATTCAGGTTGGGAGTTGGGTTTAACAGCTCATCTTTTTAATAAAGAAAATTTTAAATGGGATTTAACATTACAAGCTTCTACGTTTAAAAATGAAATCACAAAATTACCTGATCCATTTATAAATGGATCAAAACGTTGGGCTGAAGGTAGGTCTAGGTTTGATTACTTTTTATTAAGAACTGCAGGGGTAGACCCTGATAATGGAGATCAGTTGTTCTATATGTATGAACAAGATGAGAATGGAGAAAGTGTTCCTGTTTTAGATGCAAATGGAAACATAGAAACAACAAATGATTGGCAAGAAACAGAAAGAGCCTATACAGGAGACTCTTCAGTACCAGATCTTTTAGGTTCAATTTTAAATAAAATTACATATAAAGATTTCACTTTTGATTTTTTAATGACCTATGGTATAGGTGGAAAAGTGTTAGACAACGCATATTCATCTATGATGCATAGTGGTAGTTATGGAAGATCTTTGCATCCAGATATATTGAATGCATGGAGACAACCTGGAGATATTACAAATGTTCCGAGATTGGAAAATGGAAATCCTGATTTAGTTAGAACTCAGTCAGACAGGTTTTTAACCGATGCTTCTTTCTGGACATTAAAAAATGTTAACATAGGTTATACATTAGATAAAAAAGTTGTAGAGGCGCTTAAAATGGATAATATTAGGTTTAATTTATCTGGAGAGAATTTATTCTTAAAAAGTGAGAGAAAAGGTTTAGATCCTCAATATGACTTATCAGGAGTATCACCTGGTGATGATTTTTCACCTCCAAGAATTATTTCTTTTGGTATTAACGTTTCATTCTAAAAAAAATCATTATGTTAAATAAATTAAAATACTTATCAATAGCTGTTATTCTTATTTCGGTAACATCTTGTAAAGAAGACTTTCTTGAAAGAACCCCAACAGATGCTATTTCTGCATCTGATGCGTTAGCTAACGAAACAAATATGCAATTAGTTCTTGATGGAGTGCATAGAGGATTGTATTCTCAGTCTCAAGATATATTTCCAGGTGGTAACACAGCAAGGGCAAATAACCATTATTGGGTTCCGTTAGGAGATAATTTGTCAGGAGGACTTATTCATAGTGCTAGCGCTAATAATTTGTCATGGAGAGACGCAATGCAATGGAATTCACATACACAACCAACATCGCTAACAAATGAATTGTTATGGTATCATAGATATAACATTATTTTGCATGCTAACCTGTTGATTAATGGGGTTTTAGAAGGAAACTTGACAGAAACTCCAACATTAAATACAATTTTAGGGCAAGCTTATACGTATAGAGCTTATGCGTATTTATCTTTAGTGCAACATTATGGTCGAGGATATTTGATAGGTAACCCTAGCACAGACCCTGGTGTGCCTATACTTTTTTCTTCAGAATCACCATTTACTAGTGAGCCTAGGTCAACAGTTGAGGAGGTATATAATCAAATAGGACAAGATTTAGATGCTGCTATTAGTGCTTTTGAAAACGGATCATCAAGACCATCAGGAGGACCAGAAGTAAAGTCTCAGTTAAATATAGATGTAGCGTATGGATTAAAAGCTAGATGGGCTCTTTCTAAAGGGGACTGGCAAACAGCTGCTGATGCAGCAGTAGCTGCACGTCAAAATTATCCATTAATGAATGAATCAGATTGGAAATCAGGTTTTAATACAAATAATTTGTCTGAAGTTATTTGGGGAAGCAACGTAATAGATACTGAGACGACATTTTTCCGCGCTTACTTTTATTTAGCTAGCAATACTTTTAATGGAAGTCAAATTAGAAATAATCCAAAAATAGCTGATAGAAGATTGGTAGATGCAATTCCTGATACAGATTATAGAAAAGATGTTTTTTTACCAGATGCGCCAAATTCAAATACTTCAGCAGCAAATGGAGAAGGTGGTTGGGAGAATAATACTAACCCTTTATATACCACAGAAGAAGAGTTTGATGCAGCTATTGCAAGTATTAAGTCTGAATATGGGTTAGTTTCTGGTCATAATACACATCCGTACATGCATTTTAAGCTGAAGCAAAAGAACCCAGGATCTATTGATCCTGATGATGTAATTTATATGCGTGCTTCAGAAATGTATTTGATAGAAGCTGAGGCTAAAGCAATGATGAATGATATTGCTGGGGCTCAAGCAGCTTTAAAACCTTTAGGAGAAGAACGAGATAGTGCTTATGATGTAACAGTTTATAATACGCAAGAATCTTTAATGGATCATATTAAGTTTCAAAGAGGAGTAGAGTTATGGGGAGAAGGGTTTGGATACACAGATAAAATCCGTTGGGATGAAGGGATAGACCATGGAGCTAATGGAGGCTCAGGAGCTTCAGCAGTACTTTATCAAGGAGCTTATCAGATAGAAAAACCTTCTTTAAATGACGATTGGATTTTTAAAATTCCTCAAGCAGAAATTAATGCAAATCCAAACATAACACCAAGTGACCAAAATTAAAAGAGTTATGAATAGAACAAGAAGCTAATTACATTAAATTTTTGTTTTCATTTAATGTAGTTATTTGAATTAATTATAAGCCAAGGAGTCATTAACCTTGGCTTTCTTTTATTGTTTTTATTTAACGTTTTTGTTTATAACAAGGTTTTTCTTTATTTTTAGAGATATTAACTCTAATTTTTTTCTTATGTTAAAAAATATTTTAAACTTAGGTACTATTCTAAACAAAGAAGAGCAAAAATCTATTAATGGAGGGTTTGCTTATACTTTTTGGGTTGAAGGATATAAATATTGTGTAGATTGTTCTAGGCCAATTACATCTGAAGATAATCCGACAGTAGATGAAATGCTTAAGTCAGATTGTAGAGAAAGACGATGTTAATCTGTCAGACTTCTCTTTTTTTGGTTTCTTAAACAAGTGGACTTTGTCCACTTGTTTAACTCTAGGATGTATGAGCTAAGTTATAAAAAAGCCAAGGAGTCATTAACCTTGGCTTTTTTTATTTTAGAATAGTTTCCATTTGTTGTTGTAGCTCCTCAGCTTTTGTAGCTGCGGTTTTAGCAAAATCATTATTGTTAGAAGCATAAATAACTCCACGAGAAGAATTAATTAATAGCCCTACAGTATCAGTCATTCCATATTTGCAAACTTCTTCTAGATTTCCTCCTTGGGCACCAACACCAGGAACTAATAAAAAGCATTCAGGAATAATCTTTCTGATGTCAGCTAAATATTCAGCCTTGGTAGCTCCCACGACATACATTAGGTTTTGAGAGTTTTTCCAAGATTTAGAAGTTTCAATGACCTGTTTATATAACTCTTTACCATCAACTGTTTTTGTTTGAAAATCAAAAGCACCTTGGTTAGAAGTTAACGCCAACATAATGGTGTGTTTATCTTCAAAAGCTAAAAAAGGCTCAACAGAGTCTTTACCCATATACGGGGCAACAGTTACCGAATCAAAAGCTAAATCCTCAAAAAAGGCTTTAGCATACATAGTTGAAGTGTTACCGATATCACCACGTTTAGCATCAGCAATTGTGAAAATTTCAGGATATTTTTCGTTTAGGTAATTAATCGTTTTTTCAAGAGATTTCCACCCTTTAATACCGTATGCTTCATAAAAAGCAGTGTTAGGTTTATAAGCTACACAAAAATGATGTGTTGCATCAATAATAGCTTTGTTAAAGGCAAAAATGGGGTCTTCTTCTTGAAGTAAATGTGCTGGAATTTTGTTTAAATCAACATCTAATCCAATACATAAAAACGATTTCTTTTTTCGGATTTCAGATACAAGTTGTTGTGTTGTCATGTGTTGTTGTAAAAGTTAGGCAAAAGTACATAAATTTAGCAGTTTCTGTTATCTTTGTTACATATGTTTCAATATATCATTAACAAAATTTTTTACGGTTTCTTAACACTATTTGGGGTAGTTACAGTAATTTTTTTACTGTTCAATATCTTACCGGGTGACCCTGCTCGTATGATGTTAGATCAACGAGAAGATACTGAACAACTACAAAATATACGAAAGAAATATGGATTTGATAAACCTGTTTTTACACAATACTTATATTATTTAAATGATGTATCGCCATTATCATTCCATAGTAAAAACAAAGGAAATTATACTTTTTTATCTGGAGGAAAATACAATGCTCAATCCTTATTCTCTATAGGGAATACTGAAGTAGTAATAAAAACTCCGTATTTGCGTCAATCTTTCCAGAAGAACGGTAAAAATGTTTCTGAAGTAATTAAAGAAACCTTACCAAATACTGCAATTTTAGCTATTGTAGCCATAACAATGGCACTGTTTTTAGGAATTGTATTAGGAATATTTTCAGCTTTATTAAAAGACACTTTTTTTGATAGACTTATAGCAGTCGTCAGTACTTTAGGAATGAGTGTACCCTCATTTTTCTCAGCTATATTGTTTGCTTGGTTTTTTGGGTTTGTGTTGAATAAATATACAAATTTAGAAATGACAGGAAGTTTATATGAAGTTAATGATTTTGGTGAAGGAATGCATATTCAATGGAAGAATTTAATATTACCAGCAATAGTGTTGGGAATTCGCCCGTTAGCGGTAGTAATACAGTTAATGCGTAATTCATTGTTAGAAACCTTAAGTCAAGATTATATTCGAACAGCAAAAGCAAAAGGACTAACAATGTATCAAGTAATAAAAAAACATGCGTTGAAAAACTCATTAAACCCAGTAATAACAGCAATATCTGGATGGTTTGCCTCGATGCTGGCCGGAGCAGTTTTTGTAGAGTATATTTTTAATTGGAACGGATTAGGAAAAGAAATAGTAAACTCGCTAAATACACTCGATTTACCAGTAATTATGGGAGCTGTTTTAGTGGTTGCTACACTATTTATAGTTATAAATATTTTAGTAGATATATTATATAGTTGGTTAGATCCTCGAATAAGATTACAATAGATGAGAGCATTTTTTTTATTGATTACCATAGTTTTTTTATCAAGTTGTGCTGTATTTCAACCTAAAGAATTCACGTTAGAACCTCTAAATGAAGAATTACTGACTTTAGATAGAAAACCAATTTTATTCAAAGAAGTTTTAGAGAAAAATAAAGGTAAAAAGGTATTTGTACAAGTATTTGCAACTTACTGTCCTTACAGTCAACGCAGTTTTAAAGATGTAATCAACTTTCAGAAGAAAAATCCAGAACTTGCGTATATTTTTCTATCAGTAGATCATTCATATCATGATTGGAAAAGAGGCTTAGAAAGCATTCCTGTAAAAGGTCAACACTATTACATTCAAAAAAAAGGAAAAGGAGCACTTGGCGAGTTTTTAAAATTAAAAACGATTCCGAGATTTTTAGTAATTGATGAAGAAGGTAAAATTAGCGTGTATAAATCATCTAAAGTGTCAGATAAGCTCCAAAACAAAGTACAATAACATGAAAAAAATAATAATAGTAGCTTTTATTGGATTAACCTTATTCGGTTGTTCAAAAGAAAGCCCAGATCGTTTCTCTACAGAAGCGTTGGAGGATGTTTTTACTTCTTTAGAAGGAAAAGAGGTTTCATTCAGTAAAATCTTAGAAAAACACAAAGGGAAGAAGATATTAATAGATATTTGGGCTTCTTGGTGTCCAGACTGTTTAAAAAGTATTCCTGAAGTACAGAAGATACAAGAAGATTACGCAGGAGCCACATATATTTTTTTATCCTTAGATAGAAATAAGACCGATTGGAAAAATGGTATTGAACGCCTAAATATAAAAGGAGAACATTATTTTATAGAATCAGGATGGGAAGGCAAGTTTGGTAAGTTTTTAGGTTTAGATTGGATACCAAGGTTTTTAGTTATAGACGAAAATGGAAAAATAATTGTTTTTGATGCAACAAAAGCCACCGATAAATTAATTCGTCAAAGCCTAGAAAAAATGTAATTTTGCAAACACAAAATCAATAACCAGAAAAAATAATACACGTGAGACAAAAAATAGTTGCAGGTAACTGGAAGATGAATAAAAACCTTGATGAAGCAAAAGGATTAATCGAGGGAATAAAGAAAGAAGTACAAGCTGGTTTAGAAGAAGGTACTAGAGTAATAATTGCTCCTAGTTTTGTAAACCTACAATCAGCAGTTAAAAACACTGAAGATTCGGTTGTAGAGGTTGCCGCACAAAACATGCATCAATCTAAAAGTGGAGCGTATACAGGAGAGGTTTCTGCAGATATGTTAACGAATTTAGGTGTTAACATAGTAATTTTAGGACACTCTGAGCGTAGAGAATATTTTGGTGAAACTGATGAGTTATTAGCTCAAAAGGTAGATGCTGCTTTAGAAAACAAATTAGAAGTTGTTTTTTGTTTTGGGGAATTGTTAGAAGATAGAAAGTCTGGAAATCACTTTAAAGTAGTTGAAAACCAACTTAAAAAAGCGTTGTTTCATCTTAAAGAAGCTGATTTTAAAAATATTATTTTAGCGTATGAACCAGTTTGGGCAATTGGTACAGGAGAAACAGCTTCGCCTGAGCAAGCGCAAGAAATACATGCTTTTGTAAGAGAGCTTTTAGCAAAAAAGTATGGAGCAGAAACAGCCAATGCTATTTCAATTTTATACGGAGGAAGTGTAAAGCCTTCTAATGCTAAAGAAATTTTTTCTAAGTCAGATGTAGATGGAGGTTTAATAGGTGGAGCAGCATTAAAAGCTGAAGATTTTGCAGCAATAATTAAATCAATTTAATGGATAATATTTATATAGAATATACTTTTGAAGTAACACCAAAAGAACCAACTACAGAAATTTTAATAGCTGAATTGGGGTCTTTAGGGTTTGAAAGTTTTGTTGAAAACGAAAATGGGGTAGTAGCGTATATTCAAAAAGATGATTGGAGCGAAACTATTTTAGAAGATGTTTTTGTTCTAAATTCAGAAGAATTTTCAATTCAATACGAGCATAAAGAAATAGAACAAACTAATTGGAATGCGGAATGGGAAAAGAACTTCAATCCTATTCAAGTAGATGACTTGGTAAGCATAAGAGCTCCGTTTCATGAAAACCCGAATTTGCCATATGATATTGTTATTGAACCAAAAATGAGTTTTGGCACAGGGCATCATGAAACTACACACATGATGGTACAACATTTAATTAATTTAGATGTAACTGATAAAAAAGTTTTAGACATGGGGTGTGGAACAGGTATTTTAGCAATTTTTGCTGAAATGAAAGGAGCACAGCCTATTGATGCTATAGATATAGATGCTTGGTGTTATGAAAACTCATTAGAAAATGTAGAAAGAAATAACTGTAAGCATATTTCAGTTTATGAAGGAGATGCATCACTTTTAGAAGGAAAAAAGTATGATGTTATAATAGCAAATATTAACCGTAATATTTTACTAAATGATATGCAAACATATACAAATTGCTTAACTGAAAAAGGAGTTTTATTATTAAGTGGATTTTATAGTGAAGATATTCCAGTAATTGATAATGAGGTGTCTAAGTACAGTTTAACATTAAAAGATACCATAAAAAGAAATAATTGGGTAGCTTTGCAGTATCAAAAATAAAACAAATGAGTACGATAGAAAAAATTCAAGAAGAGCTTGATGTTTTATTAAATGAAACAAGAAAGCATGAAATTGTTTTACATAACGATGATGTAAATACCTTTGATTTTGTAATTGATAGTCTTGTAACCGTATGTGATCATACATTAGAGCAAGCAGAACAGTGTACTATTTTAGTGCATTATAAAGGGAAATGCTCGGTTAAGACAGGAGAGTATAAAGATTTAGAACCAAGATGCTCTAAGTTATTAGAGTTAGGTTTATCAGCAGAGATAGTGTAAGAATGGAGAACATTTTTAGGTATTACGAATTTTCAGAATTTTTTAAAGATAGCTCAGGAACGTTTCAAGAAAATGAAATAAGCTTTTCGGAACTGAACAAAGAGCATTTTTTAATTTTTGAAAAGAAAGATTCACAATATAACTTGTACGTATCAAAATACAGCTCAAAAAAGGGTATAGGAAATGAACCTCCAGAAATATTAGAATTGTTGGTTGAAAACTACGATAAATCTATACCAGAACACAGAATAGTACTTAGAAAATACTTGTATTAAAAACTCAAAAACTTTTTTGAGTTTTTTTTATGCTTTTAGGTGACCAATTAAAAATAATGGTGTCATAATAGTGTAGGCAAAAGAAAAGAATATAAATTCATTAAAAATATTACCCTTTAAATACAAAACTTCTCTTTTCTGCTTAAAGCTTACAAAGAGAAGTTTTTAAAGGATTAAAAATAGTAGTAGTTAGTTTTTATACTAAGTTTGGTTAGACGAAAAGGCCTTAAGCGGAAGTTTAAGGTCTTTTTTATTGTGTTCTTTTAACTTAAAAATAATTAAGACTTTGTAAAAAAGAATGAAAAAAAATGTATCTTTATATAGATGAAACAGTAATAATAAAAGCCTATGTAACATCATTTTCTTTAAGTGCCACGAGCATAACTAAAAGCTAGTTTTTGCTAAAAGAAACTTGGACTTGTTGTGGTTAATATCCAAGATGAAAGTTTATTAATTAAAATTTTTAAAGAAAATGAAAAGTACATTTATAAAAACAGTTTTTATATTATTTATTGGGGCAAGTTTGGCTTTTACAACTAAACAAAATAAACTTATAGACCCTATAAAAACTGTAGCAATTTTTCAAGGTTATGATGAGTATGGTTATACTTTTTCGTTTGAAGACGAAGAGGGAGATGAAGATGTAATTACTTTTGAAACTATATCAGAGAAAATATTAAAATTTTATAATTTAAAAGATGATAAATTTGTAGAACAGAAGTTTGAAATTACGTATGATTATAAGGTATCAGACGATGAAATTGAAACTCCTGTTTTACAATCAATAAAAAAAATAGAATAATTATGAGTATTGTAGATTTATACGAATCAAGTAAGCATAGAAATAATGTAGCTCACTTTAGTGCTATTGTAAATCTTGCTATTATTGATGGAGATTTAAATGAAGATGAAGAAAAATTAGTAAATCGTTTTGCTAGAAAATTAGACATTACGGAAGCAGAGTACAAAGAAATAGTAGAAAACTCAAAAAAATATCCAGTAGTGCCACAAGCAAAAACTGATGATAGGTTGGAGCGTTTACTAGATTTATTCAAAATAATTTATTCAGACCATGAAATAGATGAGGCTGAGTTAAAATTAATTTTGAGATATGCTATTCAGCTAGGTTTTTCACAAGAAAGAGCAGAAGAGATAATCTCTAAAACCACAAAGGTTTTTAGTGGTAAGATAGATTTAGATCAGTATAAATCAATACTAAGTATATTATAAAAAGTTAAATCCCATTCTAAAGAGAATGGGATTTGTTTTTAAAGTGGTTGTAAGTTTTCTAACTTAAAAATTACAAGATCTTCATCATCTACATCATCAAAAATTTCTTTATACGTAATTTCAAAACTTTTATTTTTTAGAGATGAAGACTTTAAATCTAAATGTTCAAGATTTTTTTTATTGATTTGTTCAAAGTCAATAATATCTCCATTTTCTAATTCAAAAACATAATAGCCGTTTGTGTATCCTTGATAAACGCCGACTAATGTAACTGTTTGTTGTGAGTTATAATAAGCCATGGTTTAAATACAATTTACTATTTATTCATTATCGAAATCATCAGTTATTTCAATTTCATCAAAAGTATCATCATTATCTTCATCGTCAGTTTCATGATCTTCCATAGATTGTTGTAACTGAGAACTTATTTTTACTAAAAAAAGAGTGTCTTCAGTATTTACTTCTACAGCTTTTACTGTTTCTCCTTTACTGTTTTTAAAGGAAATAATGTCCGAATGATCATATCCATCAGGATATCTCTCTACTAATAGATCTAAAATATCAGTAGTTAACTTAGCATAGTCTACAATAACTCTTTTCATAAGGTTACATTTTTAATAAATAAGCAAATATTAATGGAGCAACAATAGTTGCATCACTTTCTATAATAAACTTTGGAGTATCAATGTCTAATTTACCCCATGTAATCTTTTCATTAGGAACAGCTCCTGAATATGATCCGTAGCTTGTAGTTGAATCTGAAATTTGACAGAAATAACTCCAGAAAGGAGTGTCTTCTCTCTCTAAATCTTGATACAACATTGGTACTACACAAATAGGGAAATCTCCAGCGATTCCACCTCCAATTTGGAAAAAACCAATTCCATTTTCTGAGTTTTCAGTATACCAATCAGCTAAAAAAGTCATGTACTCAATACCTGACTTCATAGTAGAAGCTTTTAATTCTCCTTTTACTACATAAGAAGCAAAAATATTTCCCATAGTACTATCTTCCCATCCAGGAACAACAATAGGTAGGTTTTTTTCTGCAGCTGCATACATCCAAGAATCTTTCAAGTCGATTTCGTAATACTCTTCTAAAACTCCTGATAATAAAAGCTTGTACATAAATTCATGTGGAAGATAACGTTCACCAGCTTCTTCTGCATCTTTCCAAATTTTGAAAATATGCTTTTGTAGGCGTCTAAAAGCTTCCTCTTCAGGAATGCAAGTATCGGTAACACGGTTTAACCCTTTTAATAATAAGTCCCATTCTTCTTGAGGTGTTAAGTCACGATAGTTTGGTACTCTTTTATAATGTGAGTGAGCAACTAGGTTCATAATATCTTCTTCAAGATTTGCACCAGTACAAGAAATGATATGCACTTTATCTTGACGAATCATTTCAGCGAAAATTTTACCCAACTCAGCTGTACTCATAGCTCCTGCTAATGACACTAACATTTTAGAGCCTTGTTCTAGTTGTTCTTCATACCCTTTTGCAGCATCTACTAGAGCAGCTGCGTTAAAGTGTAAAAAGTATTTTTCTATAAAATTGGTTATAGGTTTGTCCATTTTTTTATTTTGTTAAATAAGTTTTTCAACAATTACCTGTACTACTTCAAAAAGAATTAGAAGAATGATAATCCATTCTAGCATGCTACTGTATTTATGTTGTAGTATATCGTTGAATAAATCTAAATTTTCTTTAATTACGTTTAAACTATTTTCAATTCCTTGGTGACGTTTTAAAATGTCTAATTCATCTTTTAGTTTATAGTCTAAATCAGACAAATCTTTGTTATTCCAAGCAACATCTGGTGAGTCAAAAACAAATAAGTTTTCAGCAATGTTATTTTTTAAATTTAAGGTTTTACCAATAAATTTTCGCATTTGAATTTTAGAAAGTTTAAAACTTCCAGTTTTTTCTAATTGCTTTGAATACACTAATGTTTTATCGTGTAAATCAGATGTTTTATTTACATAATTCATCAATGCTACTGATTGTGCTAGGTTAAGCATGATAATATGTGCTACGTCATCGTTTAAATTTTTAATTTGAATAGTTCCAAAATCAACTTCTATAGTGTCAGAAAAAGTGATGTTGTATTTTTCTGAGGGTAAGTTGTTGACATTTGAATTTTCTTTATTGATTAAAAAACTAACAATTTGACTAATTAAATTATCCGTACAGTTCATGAAAACAACACTTCCATAATCCTTTACATAGATGTATGAGTTGTCAGTAATTTTATATAATAAAAAAGAATGTTCTCTTTTTATTAATTCATACGATTCAAACTGTGAGCGAATAGCACTTAGTGCTATTCGTTTTTCAAGATGATATGCAATTGTTTGTAAGTGCATTTTAATAATCGTCGTCGTCGCTTTTAAACTTTGCTAATTTGTTAAATGCAGAGTTTTCGTCATCATCATAATCTTCTTCATCTTCCATGGTAGAAGAAAACTTATAGCTCAACATTTTATAGTATAATTTTGCAGCTAAAAAATCTGAAGATTTCTCATTTTCGTTAGGGCATAATTCTACAATATCAAAACCAACTACATTTCTTTCGGTAAACACTCTCTTTAAAAACTCTAAAGTTTCATAGTAAAATAATCCTCCTGGTTCAGGTGTTCCTGTACTTGGCAATAATGAAGGATCTATAGCATCTAAATCAAATGTGATAAAGACATTACCTGTTAATTGATCGATAACTTCATCCATCCAGTATTCATTTACAGCCATATCGTGTGCAAAAAAGACTTTATCCATATTCATAGAAGACTTTTCTGATATGTCCATACTGCGAATACCTACTTGTACTAAGTTGGTAGTTTGACTCGCTTCGTATACAGCACAAGCATGATTGCAAGAGCTACCTTCATATTCTTTACGTAAATCGGCATGTGCATCAATATGTAAAACAGTAAGGTTGTTAAAACATTCGTTAAAAGCACGGATTGTTCCTATCGAAATTGAATGTTCTCCTCCAAAAAGAGTTACAAACTTATTTTTGTTAATGAATTTTTTTGTTGTTGCATGTACAGCTTCTACCATGGCTTCAGGAGAAGAGTCTTCAGTAACAGCATCAGCTAAATAAACACCTTCTTTGTATACTTCACTATCAGTTTCTATATCGTATAACTCCATGTTTTCAGAGGCATCTAAAAATGCCTCAGGTCCTTTATCAGCTCCTTTTTGCCAAGTACTAGTTCCATCATAAGGAACAGGTATAAGTACTACTTTCGCGTTTTCTAGTTTTGCGTATTGGTCAGGTATTCCTGCGTAATTTCTTTTTTTCATCTTAATATTTTTTTACTAGTATCCTAAGATAGATAATAGCTCTTCGCTTTTTTGTTGTTCTTTAAATAATTTGGTGGTTAAATCACCATTTTCGTTTATGTCAATTAATATATGTTTTGGAGTTGGGATTAAACAGTGTTGTAATCCGCCAAAACCACCAATAGTTTCTTGGTATGCTCCTGTGTTGAAAAAGCCTACGTATAAAGGACTCTCTTTTTCGTATACAGGTAAATAAATTCCGTTTACATGCTGCTCTGAGTTATAATAATCGTCGCTGTCGCAGGTTAAACCTCCTAATAAAACACGTTCGTATCTATGATTCCATTTGTTAAGCGGAAGCATGATAAAGCGTTTGTTTATAGCCCAAGAATCAGGTAAGGTGGTAATGAAAGATGAATTAATCATATTCCATTTTTCACGATCATTTTGTTTCTTTTGGTATAACACTTCATACACAGCTCCTCCCGATTCTCCTACAGTAAAACTTCCAAATTCAGTAAAAATGTTAGGAACTTCTACACCAGCTTCTTTACAAGCAAGATTTATTTGGTTGATGATTTCGTCTACCATATACTCATAATCGTAATCAAACGCTAATGAGTTTTTAATAGGAAACCCTCCACCTATATTTAAACTATCTAAACTAGGACACACTTTTTTAAGTTTTGTATACACTCGTAAACACTTTAATAATTCGTTCCAGTAATAGGCATTATCTCTAATTCCTGTATTAATAAAGAAGTGTAACATCTTTAACTCTACTTGCGGATTATTAGCTATTTCACGTTCATAAAAGGATACAATATTTTTATAACCAATTCCTAAACGGCTAGTGTAAAACTCAAACTTAGGTTCTTCTTCAGAAGCTATACGAATTCCTACATTAAACTTACTTCTAGTTTCGTCTAGTAATAAATTTAACTCCTCATAATTGTCTATTATTGGTATGCAATTTGTATGTCCACCATCAATTAAACTAACAATATTAGCAATGTATTGATCGCGTTTAAAACCGTTGCACAATACATAAGCATCATCACTTAACTTTCCTTCTTTTTTTAGTGATTTTACAATATCTATATCAAAAGCAGACGATGTTTCAATATGTATATCATTTTTTAAAGCTTCATTTAAAACATATTTAAAGTGTGAGCTTTTGGTACAATAACTATAGTTGTAACTGCCTTGATAATTGTGCTTTTCAATAGCTTTATGAAACCAGTTTTTGGCTTTGTTTATATTTTCTGATATTTTAGGTAAATAAGTGAATTTTAACGGTGCTCCGTATTGCTTCACTAATTCCATCATATCAATGTTGTGAAAAAATAAGTTATTGTTTTCAGTATGAAATTCCGCTTGCGGAAAATCAAACGTTTGTTCTATTAAGTCTTTATATTTAGTATTCATTATTATTTTAGTTGTATCTGTATATTGTGTACAGAAAATCATTCAAAAAACAGTTGAGGTATACACCAAAACTTTTTTAAATAAATTGTATAACAAGGCTTTGTTGCTGTTTTACAACAAGATGTTAAACCAAAATAAAATGAATAGTTAGACTCTTAAAGCTAAGCAATCACCGCACTGTTTATAAAAATTCAGTGGTAGAGAGTATTGAAAGTAGGAAGAAACCTTAATGTTTCGGTTGTGTTTCTCAAACACTAAATAACTCACTATCTTCCCATAGAAGTTATTGCCGAAATAAGTAAAACGTAACATTTTGACTTATGTAATAAGATGTGGTAAATGTAAACTATTTTTTAATACAACAAACTTTTTTTTATTTTTTTTAATAAATTGAAGTTTAGTTGGTTAGCTTGTTTTTTGTTTCTTTATTAGCTCTATCCCTTTGTATAAAATAGTCGTATTAGGTATAGTAATTTCCCTTTTTTCTTCTGGCATATACAGTAAAACGTAAAATCCAGTAATGTTTTTTACAATACCTTGTAAATCGAAGTCTTTGTCTATAATTTTTATAGTATCTCCTATACGCATAGGGTGATAAAAAAACAGAATAATGCTAGCCGTTAGGTTTGATAAAATAGACCATTGAGCAAAAAAACCGACTCCTAATACTGCGAGTATTGACGAAGCAAAAACAATTACTTCTTTAAAGTTAATACCAAAAATAATTAATGAAATGAATAAAGCTAAAGTATAGTATAAAAAATAGCTTATGTTTAAAATTAACTTTCTTCTATGAGGTTCAATAGCATTTTTTACAACATAAGATCTAGTTAATTTTTTTGTTACATGAATTAAAAAAAATAACGAAGCTGTTAAAAGCAAGAATTGTAAAAATGGGTTGTAGATAGATAATTCTAGAAAACGATTTTTCATTATTGTGTTTTTTATACAAATATACTTCTGGTTTTGTAAATATAATCTCGAAATAAAAAATTATATTTGATTGAAAATCATAGTTATATATCGTTATGAAGAATGTTTTAATACCCTATAATTTTTCAGAAGCAGCTATTAATGCTTTAAATTACACAAAACAACTGTTTAAAGGTGTTGAGGTAACCATTTATTTATTAGATGTGTATATAAGTCAACCTTCAGAATTATTGAGCGACGAAGAAAATGAAAAATGGTTTAATGAAATGGATAATGAAATTGAAGATGAATTAAAGTATTTAATTGAAGTTTTAAGAAGAGAGAATACTAGTTTTAATTACGAGTATGTTGTAGAGTCAAATTCATTAACAAAGGCAGTTACTAAAACAATTGAAGAAAAGAATATTGATGTAGTAATTGCGGGTACAAAAGGCGCAAAAAGTTTGGCAGAAACATTTATTGGTACAAATACCATGAAAATGATTAATGTAGTTAATAAATGTTCAATACTTGTGGTTCCTATGAATTACAAGTATAAACCATTACATCAAATTGTGTTTTCAACAAACTATAAAAGATTGTTTACAGCAAAAGAATTACAGTTTTTAATTAATTTAAGCACAATTAAGAAATGTATGTTGGAAGTTGTAAGCTTATCTGAAGAGAACTTTTTATCTGAGAATCAACAAAGGAATAAGGTAAAATTAAGAGAGTTATTACAAGATGTAAATGTTACGTATAAAAAAATTGATTGGGAAGGCTCTGAAACGTTAACAGTTGAAAAACATATTGAAGAAACAGAAAGTGAGTTGTTGGTTTTAATAAACCATAAGTACAATTTTTTTAATCGTTTATTGGAAGAAAATGTAATAAAAAAATCGGCATTTAACAGTAAAATCCCTATATTGATATTACCAGAAATAGCTTAATTATGAAATTTACTGAAGGATTCTATAAAAGTATAGCTAATTTATTTTATGCAGTTTCTATGGCAGATAAAAACATGACTGTAGAAGAAAAAAAGAGTATTGTTAAAAGAGTAGAAAAAAACTGGTCTGCATCAGAAAATAAATCAGATAGCGAGTTGATATATGAAACGTTAAGAGAACTTATAAAAGAAAAAGCAACATCAGAAACAGCTTATGAAAGCTTTAAAGAGTATTACTTAGTGCATAAAGAAGAATTCTCAAAAAAAGTAATTCACGATTTATTAGCAGCGTCACATGAGATTTCTAGCTCTTATGCGAGAAAAAATAAATCAGAACTCATAATTTTAGCCAGACTTTACAAATTATTTAATCTCGTATAATTAAACAGATGACAAGGTTTATAACCAAGCAAAAAAACACTAAAAATGTAATTCCAGGAAGCCCAGTTTTTGTAGGAAATCAAAAAGAAGAGAATACAAGGATACGATTAATAGGATATGATGAAAATGAACTTGAAGAAATAGAGCTAGAAACTATAGATGAACTTGAAAATTATATAAATAAATACAAGAGACTTTGGCTTAATATTGATGGTTTACATGATGTTGAATTAGTAGGAAAGGTTGGTGAATTTTTTGATATTCATACACTTGTTCTTGAAGATATTGTAAATACCGATCAGAGACCTAGAGTAGATATAGAGGAACATTACATTTTTACAAGTATTAAAATGTTGTTTTTAAATAAAGAAAAGCATCAATTAGAAGCAGAACAAATATCTATGTATTTATTGAAAAATGTGCTGATTACTTTTCAAGAAAAACAAGGTGATATTTTTGAGTCAGTAAGAGAGAGGTTACGTCATAAAAAAGGAAGAGTACGAAATTATAGTGTAACATATTTAAAGTATTGTTTATTAGATGTAATTGTAGATAATTACAATTTTTTAATGGAAACTTTTGGTGAGAAAGTTGAATTCTTAGAAGATAAAATTTTACTACAACCTAATAAAAATACATTACAAGAAATTAATAAATACAAAATAGAACTTAATTATTTTAGAAAAGCAATACGACCAGCTCGTGAGGCAATAAATAGTTTTAGAGCATTAAAAACAGAATTAATAACAAAAAAAGAACAACCTTTTTTTAATGATTTGAATGATTTGGTTCAACGAAGTTATGATTCAGTTGAAAACTATAAGAGCATGTTGAGTGAGCAACTTACAGTATACTCAACAAACGTAAACAATCGTTTGAATGATATTATGAAAATACTAACGATATTTTCGGTAGTATTCATTCCCATTACCTTTATAGCGGGTATTTATGGTACAAACTTTGAATATATTCCTGAGCTTACGTATCGTAGTGGATACTTTGTAATGTGGGGAGTAATTTTGTTCACTGTAATGGTAATGTTAGGGTATTTTAAATACAAAAAATGGTTTTAAGGATTGTTTAAGTTTTTGAAAATTAAATTTTTGTATCTTTGTGGCGTAAAATGAAAAAAGCATTTGGTAAAATAGCATCTATTTTAATGTCTTTTGTAGTGTTGTTATCTACAATGTCATTTACCGTTAATAGTCACTTTTGTGGAGACATGTTAGTGGGTACAAGCTATTTTGTAAAGGCTGAATCTTGTGGAATGGAAATGAAGCAGGAATCAAAACCTGAAGAATGTTCAGTAATTAAGAAAAATTGCTGTCAAGATGTTGCGTCTGTAGTTGAAGGACAAGATAATTTAAAGCTTACTTCTTTTGACCAACTGTCTTTTGACCAACAAGTTTTTATAGCTTCATTTTACTACAGCTATATTAATTTATTTGAAGGAATTCATAATAAAGTAATTCCTTTTAAAGATTATACACCTCCACTGGTCATCAAGGATATTCATGTACTTGATGAAGTATATTTAATATGATTTTTAAACAATAACTATTCGTCCTTTTGAAAATTTCAATTGGATGATTTGTCGTACTCGATGTTTTTAACATCAATGTTTAATTGTTTAAAATCATTTTTATATGCTAAATAAAAGCATCAAATTTTTAATAGAAAACAAACTGGTAGCAGTTATATTACTCGTTTTATTTGTAGGATGGGGAACTGTAAATGCACCATTTAATTTAGATACGGGTTTTTTACCAAGCAAACCTGTAGCTGTTGATGCAATTCCAGATATCGGAGAAAATCAACAAATTGTTTTCACAAAGTGGGATGGGCAATCACCACAAGATATAGAAGACCAAATAACCTACCCTTTAACAACATCTTTATTAGGAATTTCAGGGGTAAAAACCATCCGTAGTTCTTCTATGTTTGGACTTTCAAGTATTTATGTCATTTTTGAAGAAGGAGTAGATTTTTATTGGAGTCGTTCTCGAATTCTTGAAAAGTTAAACTCATTACCAAGTAATTTACTACCAGAAGGAGTAAGTCCTTCATTAGGACCAGATGCCACTGGATTGGGGCAGATTTTTTGGTATACACTTGAAGGCCGTGATGAAGATGGTAATGTCACTGGAGGTTGGGATTTACATGAATTACGTAGTGTACAAGACTACTATGTAAAATATGCACTTTCGTCTGCAAATGGCGTGTCTGAAGTAAGTTCTATAGGTGGATATGTTCAAGAATATCAAATAGACGTAAAACCAGAGTTAATGCGTCAATACAATATCAGTTTACAGCAAATTGTAGCAGCAGTAAAGCAAAGTAATCAAGATATTGGAGCACAAACGATAGAAATAAATCAAGCAGAATACCTAGTTCGTGGTTTAGGATATGTAAAGTCAATAGCAGATATTGAAAATGCTGTAGTAACTGCTAAAAATTATACTTCAATACGAGTAAAAGACATTGCAAAAGTATCGTTAGGAGCAGAACCTCGTAGAGGTATCTTAGATAAAGAAGGAGCTGAGGTAGTAGGAGGTGTAGTAGTAGCTCGTTATGGGGCAAATCCCTTAGAAGTAATTACCAATGTAAAGGAGAAGATTAAAGAACTAAGTGCAGGTTTACCAAGTAAAGAGTTAAAAGATGGTAGAACCTCTCAATTAACCATTGTTCCGTTTTACGATCGTACAGAGTTAATTCATGAAACTCTAGATACGTTGAACGAAGCTCTTACGCTAGAAATATTGATAACGATTTTGGTAATCGTAGTGATGGTTTTTAATTTACGAGCTTCTGTACTAATCTCAGGATTATTACCCGTGGCAGTATTGATGGTTTTCATAGCAATGAAAGCCTTTGGAGTTGATGCAAACATCGTAGCCTTATCAGGAATTGCTATTGCTATTGGAACAATGGTAGATGTCGGGGTTATACTCTCCGAAAATATTATAAGTCACTTAGAGAGAGATAAGAACAAATTACCGATAAATACATTAGTTTACAATGCGACAGCTGAAGTTTCAGGAGCAATTGTAACAGCGGTAATGACAACTATTATTAGTTTTATTCCTGTATTTACGATGATTGGTGCAGAAGGAAAACTATTCCGCCCACTAGCATTCACCAAAACTTTTGCTTTAATAGCAGCGATTGTGGTAGCGCTGTTTTTAATACCACCATTTGCAGCCGTATTATTCAAGAAAAAAGAGCTGACAAAAAACTTTAAATATATTGTAAATGGAGTTTTAATCGCTTTAGGTATTACAGCTATTTTTTACGGGTATTGGTTAGGAACTGTATTGGTATCTTTTGGAGCTGTACAAGTTTGGAGTAATTACTCAGGAAAAACAACAACTCATGTTTCGTTTTCTAATTACAATTTTACACTGCCAGTAAATACCATTAATATCATTATATCTGCATTAGCAATTGTTGGTTTGTTGGCGGAATATTGGAGGCCTTTAGGAGTTGATAAAAGTATTGTTACCAATCTTTTATTTGTAGCACTTGTTTGTTTCGGCCTGTTAGGTTTTTTTAGTTTACTTCAAAAATATTACAATCAGATATTACAATGGGCATTGAATAACAAACTTCTGTTTTTAACAATTCCGCTAACAGTATTAACTTGTGGATTCTTAATTTTTAAAAATACAGGAAAAGAGTTTATGCCTTCGTTAAATGAAGGGTCATTTTTATTGATGCCGACCTCTATGCCACATTCAGGAGTAGAAGAAAACAAGCGGGTATTGCAACAACTAGACATGGCAGTTGCTAATATTCCAGAAATAGGAACGGTTGTGGGTAAAGCAGGAAGAACAGATTCAGCATTAGATCCAGCTCCTTTATCAATGTATGAGAATGTGATTAACTACAAGCCAGAGTATGCGTTAAATTCTGATGGAGAACGTCAACGTTATCGAGTGAATGAAGAAGGGTTGTTTATGTTGAAAAATGGCAAAGCGGTTGCAAATCCAAATATGACAGATAAGATTTCAGAAATTACTTTCTATGAAGTTTCTTCAAATGAATTAATAGAAGATGAAGACGGAGAGTTTTATCGTAATTGGAGACCAAATATTAAGTCTCCTAATGATATTTGGAACGAAATAGTAAAAGTAACTAAGTTACCTGGAGTAACATCTGCACCTAAGCTACAACCTATCGAAACTCGATTGGTAATGTTACAAACAGGAATGCGTGCTCCTATGGGAATAAAAGTAAAAGGACAAGATTTAAAACAAATTGAAGCTTTTGGAGTAGAACTTGAAGGAGTTTTAAAAGAGATTGAGGGAGTTAAAAAAGAGGCTGTTTTTGCGGATAGAATTGTAGGTAAGCCTTATTTGTTGATTGATATTAACAGAGAAAAATTAGCACGCTACGGAATAGCTATTCAAACGGTACAAGATGTATTAAAAGTAGCAGTAGGAGGTATGCAATTATCGCAAACGGTAGAAGGAAGAGAGCGTTATGGAATTCGAGTTCGTTACCCAAGAGAATTACGCTCTAGTCCAACGGATTTAGAAAACATTTATGTACCAGTAGCCAAAGGAGCTCCAATTCCGTTGAGTGAATTAGCAACGATTCGTTATGAGCAAGGACCTCAAGTGATTAAGAGTGAAGATACTTTTTTAATCGGGTATGTGTTGTTTGATAAGTTAGATGGTTTTGCAGAAGTAAATGTGGTAGAAACAGCTCAAAAATCAATTCAACAAAAAATAGACTCAGGAGAGCTAACTGTTCCTAAAGGAATATCATATCAATTTACAGGAACCTACGAAAATCAATTAAGAGCAGAAAAAACGCTATCGGTAGTAGTACCACTAGCATTGATGATAATCTTTTTAATATTGTATTTTCAGTTCCGTTCTGTAGCTACTTCGTTAATGGTGTTTACTGGAATTACAGTAGCTTTTGCAGGAGGGTTTATTATGATGTGGTTATACGGACAAGATTGGTTCCTGAATTTTAGTGTATTTGGAGAAAACTTACGAGAACTATTTCAAATGCATCCAATTAACTTGAGTGTTGCTGTTTGGGTAGGATTTATTGCATTGTTCGGAATTGCAACCGATGATGGTGTGGTAATGGCTACTTACTTAACACAAACATTTAATAGAGATAAACCTCAAACAATCGAAGCCATTCGAGCATCTGCATTGCACGGAGGAAATAAGCGTATTAGAGCATGCTTAATGACAACGGCAACAACAATTTTAGCCTTGTTGCCAGTATTAACTTCAACAGGAAGAGGTAGTGATATTATGATACCAATGGCAATTCCTGCTTTTGGAGGAATGATTATAGATGTTACTTCATACTTTATAGTACCTGTATTATACAGTTGGAGGGAAGAATTTTTATTAAAAAGAAAAACGAAAAGAGATGAGTTTTAAAATAAATAATAAAAAAGTAACCTTATTTCTGGCTTCTATGTTTTTTACTTTTACAACACAAGGGCAAGACCTACAGGAATATATTAAAATTGCCTTAGAAAACAATCCAGAAGTACAACAGTTTGATATTAAGTATAAGCGTATTTCAGAGAAAAAAGAAGAGGTAAATACATTGCCTAATACAGAGTTTGGAGCAGGATATTTTGTAAGCGAGCCAGAAACGCGTACAGGTCCACAACAATTTAAACTTTCGGTAAAACAAATGATTCCATTTTTTGGAACCATAACAGCACGAGAAAACTATGTGTCTTCATTAGCAGATGCAGCTTATCAAGATATTATAGTAGTAAAACGTAAACTAGCAACATCAGTAGCGCAGTCGTATTACAAGCTTTATGAAGTTAAAGCAAAACAAAAAGTATTAGACGAAAATATTGCGTTACTTCAAACGTATGAAAAGTTAGCGTTAACTTCTGTTGAAGTAGGAAAAGCTTCTGCAGTAGATGTGTTGAGGTTACAAATAAGGCAAAATGAGTTAGCACAACAAAAAGAAGTATTGCAGGAAACTTTTTTAGGAATGCAGAAAGCATTTAATAAATTATTAAATCAAGATGTTAATACATTAATTTCAGTAATTGATAGTTTGAATATTCCGAAAGAAGCTGATAAAATACAACCAAGTACCTTAAAGTTACATCCAGAATTAGTGAAGTTTGATAAGTTGTATACTTCTATAGAAAAGTCTGAATTCTTAAACCAAAAAGATAAACAACCAATGATTGGTTTTGGGCTGGATTATGTGAATGTTGGTAAACGTACAGATATGAACGTAGTAGATAATGGAAAAGATATTGTAATGCCTATGGTGTCGTTATCAATACCTATTTTTAATAAAAAAAATAAATCTATAAGCAAGCAAAACAAGTTACAGCAAGAGGAAATTTTATCACAAAAAGAACAACGATATAATACGTTAGAGTCTGTATTATACAGAGCTGTTTCGGATAGAAATGCATCTGTAATTAGTTACCGAACACAACTTGAAAATTTAGAGCAAGCTAAAAATGCCGAACAAATTTTGGTGAAAAGTTACGAGACTGGAACCATAGATTTTAACGATGTGTTAGATATTCAAGAGTTACAATTAAAGTTTCAAACAAATATGATTGTATCAGAAGTAACTTATTACACACAAAGTACCATTATTAATTATTTGATTCAATAAATACAGTAAGATGGTAAATAGGCATACATCATTAAAAATTAGAAAAATACATAGATACTTAGGGTTATTTTTAGGAATTCAATTCTTAATGTGGACGATAAGTGGATTGTATTTCAGTTGGACAAATATTGATGAAATTCATGGCGATCATTTAAAAAAAGCTGAATTAAAACCTAAAGCGTTTAATAACTTAATTAGTCCGTCAGAACTTAATATTTCTGAAGGAATTAGAACTATTGAGTTAAGAGATGTTAATAATGTTCCGCATTATTGGGTGAATAAAAAGAGTTTATATAATGCTTTAAATGGAAACTTAAAAGAAAGTATTACAAAAGAAGAAGCATTACATATAGCTAAAAACTATATGAAAAGCAACCTTGAAGTAGCTTCAATAGAACAGGTAAACGACGTAGGAGAGCATCATGAATATAGAGGAAAACTACTCCCAGCTTATGTTATAACATATAAAGCTAAAGGAGGTATTAAAGCTTATGTGTCTGTTAATGACGGAAAATTTCAAACGGTAAGACACCAGAGTTGGCGTTGGTTTGATTTTTTATGGATGACTCATACAATGGACTATGAAAGCAGAGATAATTTTAATACCACTGTTTTGAGGGTGTTTTCATTATTAGGTTTAATAACAGTATTAAGTGGTTTTTTATTATGGTATATCACATCTCCCTCTATTAGAAAACTAGTAAAAAAGAAAAACAAATAACAATGAAAAAATATATAATATACATAGTAATTTTAATTGCTGGCTTATTCATGGGGTGGCTATTTTTTGGAGATTCTTCAAGCAATGAGGAGACGCATGATCATACTACAGCAGAAAAAGGTAAGATGTGGACATGTTCTATGCATCCACAAATTATGCAACCTGAACCAGGAGATTGTCCTATTTGTGGAATGGATTTAATCCCTGCGGAAGCAGGAGCTGAAGGACTATCTGCAAATCAGTTTAAATTGACTAAAAATGCAATGGCATTGGCTAATGTACAAACGACTGTGATTGGTAATGCTATAAGTACAGATAATACAATTACATTATCTGGAAAAATAGCAGAAAACGAAAAATCAAATGCGGTGCAGGTAAGCTATTTTGCAGGAAGGATAGAACGTTTGAACGTGAATTTTACAGGAGAAAAAATAAGAAAAGGTCAGTTGTTGGCAACGGTATACTCTCCAGAACTGGTAAAAGCACAACAAGAATTATTAACAGCAGCGTCAGTAAAAGAAAATCAGCCAGCATTGTATAAAGCAGTTAGAAATAAACTGAAATTATGGAAGCTTTCTGAAAATCAAATCAATCAGATAGAAGAGACAGGAAAAGTTAAAGAAAACTTTCCTGTGTATGCTACGGTTTCTGGTACAGTATCTGAAAAACTAGTTGAACAAGGAGATTATGTAAGTCAGGGACAAGCATTGTTAAAAATAGCTAATTTGAATTCAGTATGGGCAAACTTTGATGTATATGAAAATCAAATCAGTAATTTTAAAGTAGGTCAAGACATATCAATAACCACCAATGCGTACTCTAATGAAACTTTTAAAGCAAAAGTTTCGTTTATTGATCCCGTGTTAAATCAAGAAACTCGTACGGTAACTATGCGTGCTGTTCTTAATAATAGTAAAGGGAAGTTTAAACCAGCTATGTTTGTTACAGGGAAAGTGGAGGCTACAGAAAAACAAACAGAACAACAATTAAATATCCCTGCAACAGCAGTTTTATGGACAGGAAAGCGTTCGGTTGTATATGTAAAGCCTGAGGCAAGTAAACCTGTTTTTGAAATGCGAGAAGTGGTGTTAGGAGGAAGAGCAGGGGACAACTATCAAGTAGAAAAAGGATTGAAAGCTGGAGAAGAGATTGTGACTAATGGAGTGTTCACAATAGATGCATCAGCACAATTACAAGGAAAGAAGTCAATGATGAACCACACAAAAGAAATTATGGAATCTTTTAGTACTCCTAAAGAGTTTAAAGAGCAATTACAAAAAGCCTATGAAGCTTATATAGACTTAAAAGATGCTTTAGTAAAAACTAATGCAGATGTAGCCAAAACAAGTGCAGAAAATCTACAAAAAGACTTATTGTCAGTTGATATGAAGTTGTTAACCAATGAAGAAGCACATAAACAGTGGATGCAGTTAATCCCTGCGCTAAAATCAAGTAACGAAGAAATTGCAAAAGCTACAGATGTAGCTATACAACGAAAGCACTTTAAAGTGTTGTCAGAGCATTTTATTATGGCAGTTCAGTCTTTCGGAATAAATGAGGTGACTTATAAACAATACTGTCCTATGGCTGATAGTGACAAAGGAGCTTATTGGTTAAGTAAAGAAAAACAAGTGTTAAATCCGTATTTTGGTGATATGATGTTAAAATGCGGTGAAGTAAAAGAAACAATTAATAATAATTAAATATCAATTCAAAATGAAAAGAGTAATCTTAGGGGTAGCTATGTTGGCTACTATTGGTTTAGTAAGTTGTAAAAACGAAGCTAAAAAAGAAACAGAAACAAAAGAAGTACAAACAGAACAAACTACTACTAAAGAAGTAGCAATGACTGATGCAACTTTTGGAGTAAGAGGTAACTGTGGAATGTGTAAAAACACAATTGAAAAGGCAGTAAATGGTGTTGATGGAGTAGCATCAGCAGATTGGGATAAATTAAGAAAGCAAATCAACGTATCGTTTGATGATTCTAAGACTAATTTAGATGCTATTCATAACGCAATTGCAGCATCTGGTTACGATACTGATAAAGTAGCTAGTAGTGAAGAAGCTTATGGAAACTTACCAGGATGTTGTCAATACGATCACAATATGGAAATGAGTTTAAAAGGTGATGTAAAAGCAGACGAAACGTCTAATCACTAATTATAAAAAAAGTGTAACGATATAAGCTTCGTTACACTTTTTTTGTTGTTTTAATTATTACAACTAAACAGCCAGCGTATTCCATATTCATCGGTTATACTTCCAAATAACATACCCCAATAATTTCTTTTTAATGGAAGAGATATTGTTTTCTTCTTTGAAAAACTTGAATAGTACTGTCTTATTTTAGTTTCATCATTGCTTTTTAGAAGAATAGAAACAGTGTTTCCTTGTAATAATTTATCTTCATCAAACAAATCAGTACCCATTAATAACATGTTTTCTTTTTTAAGAAAAGCCTGTACAATGTGCTTTTTATAATTGTAGGGAAGTCCCCTGGTTTTAGGGGAGTCTTCTAAGGTTTGAAAATATAATTCGCCACCCAAACAATTTTGGTAAAAAAGCATCGCTTCTCTACAATTACCATTAAATGTAAGATACGTTATTAGTTGACTCATTATTATCTTTTACAAACTTTCAGTGTATTTTTTAAAATTATCTAAAATAGCTTGCCATCCCTCTTTTTGCATTTCAATAGAGTTTTGAGTTTCGGCATCAAAAACTGTTATAACTTCCGTATAACCTTCTTTTGGTGTAAAGTTTGTTTTTGCCTTTCTACCATCACCCATGGTATAAGCAATACATTTAAGAGGTGTCACTTCATCATAAGTACCAGTAAAATCGAAACTAAAACTTCCATCTTTAGCTTCCATTCTTGATAAGAATTTTCCTCCAACTTTTAAATCGTTTTCAGCTTTAGTTGTATGCCAATCTTCAGATGCCGTATTCCATGTTTTTATATGCTTTGGAGTTGTCCATATATCCCATACTTTGTTAGGAGTTCCTTTAATTGTTGTTTTAACTGTTATTTGTTCCATGATTTTAAGGTGTTAATGTTAATACTACAAAGATGAGGTTAGTTTAAAGTTTTGTTTGGGTGGTATAACGGCGTTTTTAAGGGCTAATTACGTCAATTTCTTATATTTGTTTAATGAAGAACGTTTCTATACTTGTCCCAGAGTCGGCTGTAATAGAGTCTGTTGCTGATCCTCAATACATGTTTTCGGCTGCTAATAATTTTTTAATTTCTAATAATCAAGACCCTCTATTTAAGGTAAACCTTGTAGGAAGTAAAAAGGAGATAAGGTTTAATGGTGGTATGTTTTCTGTGCATACAAATAAGCTGTTAGAAGAGGTAACTCAAACAGATCTTATTATAATACCAGCCCTTTTTGGAGATATGAAAACTGCAGTAGAACTTAATAAAGAAGCTGTTCCTTGGATTGTAAAGCATTACGAAAAAGGAACTGAAGTAGCTTCCTTATGTGTTGGTGCATTTTTATTAGCTTCAACAGGAATTTTAGATGGAAAAAAATGCTCTACTCATTGGGCTTTTTACAATGAGTTTCAAGAAACGTATCCTAATGTTGAGGTAGTAGACGGTAGTGTTATTACAGAAGAAAACGGAGTTTATTCTAGTGGAGGAGCAAACTCATATTGGAATTTATTGTTATACCTTTTAGAAAAATATACAGATAGAGACACGGCAATTTTAGCATCTAAATATTTTGCGATAGATATTGATAGAGATAGCCAATCAGCATTTACAATGTTCACAGGACAAAAAAATCATAATGACTTAGAGGTTATAAAAGTACAAGAATATATAGAAGTAAATTATAAAGACAAAATTACTGTAGATGATATGGCAAGTTTAGTAGCTGTTAGTAGAAGAAGTTTTGAAAGGCGTTTTAAACAAGCTACTAATAACACCATTATCCAATATCATCAGCGTGTAAAAGTTGAAGCTGCTAAAAGGCACTTTGAAAGTACTAGAAAAAACATTACAGAAGTAATGTACGATGTAGGATACACAGACACAAAAGCTTTTAGAAATGTTTTTAAAAAAATTACTGGATTAACACCTATTGAGTATAGAAATAAATATAGTAAGGGCGTTTAAGTCTTTAAAGTATCCTTTTTTTGTTTGTATGTTGTTGGTTGTCAGTTGTGTATTTTTTATTTTTTCTGTTTTAAATTTGTGCAGTCAAATAACTTCACTTATTTTAGCAGCTAAATAACTGCGTAATGAAATTAAGAAGAGATGTTTTTCAAGCCATTGCAGACCCAACTCGTAGAGCTATTATTTCTTTAGTAGCCCTTCAAGCAATGACGCCATCTACAATAGCCAATAATTTTGAATATTCTAGACAAACAATTTCTAAACACATACAAATACTATCAGAATGTGATATTCTAAAACAGGAACAAAAGGGTAGAGAGATATACTATCATTTAAACCCTGAAGGAATGAAAGAGATAGCGGCTTTTATAGAGCCTTTCAGGAAGTTTTGGGATGAACGTTATAATAAATTAGAATCTGTTATGAAGAATTATAAACCTAAAAAATAAACTATGGAACAGAAAACTAAAGTTGTGGCAGAAACAGGAAAACAAGATATTATAATAACACGAATGTTTGATTTGCCTATAGAACATTTGTTTATGGCGTATGTTGAACCTGAAATTATTGAGCAATGGATGGGAACAAAGGTTTTAAAAATTGAAAGTAAAACAAATGGAAATTATCAGTTTGAAACAACAGATCCAGTAGGGAACAAACATTTGTTAAGAGGAGTTATTCATGAAATTATCCCTCAGAACAAAATTGTTAGAACTTTTGAAATGGTAAGCATGTCTTTCGGTGTACAATTAGAAACGTTGGTGTTTGAAAAGTTAACAAACAATAGTAGTAAGTTAACTAAGAAAGTAGTTTATCAATCTGTTAAAGATAGAGATGAAAACCTAAAACTTCCGTTTAAGCAAGGAATTAATTGGGCGCATCAACGATTAGAAGAAGTTGTAAGTAAATTATTAAAAGTATGAGAGTAAAGAATATTACATACTGGGTGTTAACAATATTTCTCTCAATAGGAATGTTAGCAGGAGGTATTCAGCAGATGTTGCAAATTGGTGGATATAATGACATCGTTAAACCTTTAGGCTATCCATTATATGTACTAAGTATTTTAGGAGTATGGAAAATACTAGGAGTAATTGTTATTCTAGCTCCTAAGCTAACCTTGTTAAAAGAATGGGCATATGCAGGCTTTTTCTTTGCTATGTCAGGAGCTGTAATTTCTCATATCTCGGTAGGACAAAATTTTATTGAAGCAATGCCTGCTTCAATATTATTAGTGATTGTCGTTTTATCTTGGTATTTAAGACCAGATAGTAGAAAAATTAAAAGAATTATAAAGTAAGTTTGAAATGGAAAAAGTAGATAAGTATATAGAAAATATAAAAAATTGGAAAGAAGAAACAAAACTGTTACGACAAATTTGTTTGGATTGTGGTCTAGAGGAAGACTTTAAATGGATGCACCCTTGTTATACTTTTCAAGGAAAAAATATTGTGTTAATTCATGGTTTTAAAGATTATTGTGCATTACTTTTCTATAAAGGAGCTTTGTTAAAAGATACAGAAAGGGTTTTAATTCAACAGACAGAAAATGTACAATCTGCTCGTCAAATTAGGTTTACTAAACCTGAAGAGGTTTTAGATTTTACACCAACAATCAAAAGATATATTTTCGAAGCAATAGAAGTTGGAAAAGCAGGCTTAAAAGTAAAAACTAAGAAAACTTCAGAATTTGAAATGGTAAGTGAATTTAAAGAAGTTTTGGAAGAAAATTCAGATGTAAAAAAAGTTTTCGAAGCACTAACACCAGGAAGACAAAGAAGTTATTTATTGTATTTTTCTCAAGCTAAACAATCAAAAACACGCTTATCAAGAATAGAAAAATCGATACCTAAAATGATTGAAGGTAAAGGACATAATGAAAGATAATAAAGCTACCTAAATTTAGGTAGCTTTATAGAAACTTAGATGAAAACTAGATAAATTAATATTATTACATATTAATAAATCTTGGAAGTAGTGTGAAACATTTGTGTAGAAACCGCAATACGATTCCAAATATTAATTTCTCCTATTTGCATAATAATTTGTGCTATTTCGTTATCGGTAAAGTACTCCTTAAGTTTCTGAAAGGTACCTTCTGTTAATCCATTATCACTTATCAGTGTTATTTCATCAGTAGCAGATAATAATGCTTTTTCTTTTTCGGAAAATAAAGGAGATTCCTTCCATGCACTCAAAGCAAAAACTCTGTTTTGTTCTTCTCCATTTTTTAGAGCCTCTGCGGTATGCATCTCGATACAATAAGCGCATGTGTTAATTTGAGAAGCTCTTATTTTTATAAGATTTTTACTTTTTTTTGAAAGAGTTGATGTTTCAAGATATTTAAAAATTCCTAAGATAGCATTATAAGCGTTGGGTTCTAATTCTTGAATGTTTAGTCTTTGTTTCATAATTTTAAATTTTATAAACCAAAGGTATTACTCCTCGTAAAGTTAAAACTTAAGCCAGTTTAAGAAAGGTTAAGCAGTATTAAGAATCAGAAAAAAGATTAGTTAAATATAAACCGCCTTACGATATTTGTTAGCGTATTCAGAAGGAGTCATATTGGTAACCTTTTTAAAAACTTCTCTAAAACCTTTTGGGTCATTATAACCAACTTCGTACATTATTTCATTAATTGTTTTATTTCCTCTCTCAAATTCTTTTTTAGCAGCTTCTATTTTAACACGTTGTACATATTCAATCACGGTGTTGGCTGTAGCCTTTTTAAAACGTCTTTCAAAAGTTCTACGGCTTACAGCGATTTTTTCAGAAAGCTCATCAACAGTTATTTTCTGCTGATAATTTTGCTCAATATGTTCTTGAACTTTTAAAATGTCAACATCGTTATGAGATTTTTGTCCTTTAAAAATAATGAAAGGAGATTGGCTATTACGACTAATATCTATTTCAAAAATTTTAGAAGAAAGCACAGCCATGTCACGACCAGCAAACTTTTCTACCAAATAAAGGTTTAAATTTAAAGAAGAATAGGCGCCACCACTTGTATATAACCCATTTTCGTCAGTAATAATCCTATCATTAACAAGATTCACGTCAGGAAACATTTTTCTAAATTCATCAGCAGCCAACCAATGCGTAGCACAATCCTTACCGTTAAGTAGCCCTGTGCTAGCTAATAAAAACGCACCTATACAAAGGCTAGCTATTTCAGCACCATTAGTGTACTGCTTCCTTATCCAAGGAATAAAAGCACTATTCTTTGAAATTACTTGAGCATAATCTCCATGAGTGGCAGGAATAATAATCAAATCCGTTTTTTGTACATCAGCAATTGTTGTGTTAGGAATAATACTAAATAGTCCGTTGCTTAACCTAGCTTTTTTATGTGTACCAACAAGATGCGTTGTAAACATAGGTTGTTTGCCAGCTTTTAATAAGGAATCGTTAGCCATGGTAAACATTTTATAAGTAGCTTCTAAATTACTCAAGCTAGAGTCGCCTTCAGGTACAAGAATAGAAATATGTTTCATGAGTTGTTTTTCAATAGGTTAAACCATTTCAAATATAAGATAAGCATTTGTCGCAATCAACCCGTGGTATTGTCGGGAACATACCTTTGAAGTATGAAAAAGACCTTTTATCTTTGGTTATCAAATAATTAAGGTATGGGAGAAGAAGTTTTAAATGAATATTATATCACAACAAAGGAACTGTTGAGGTTGCTATCATTGTTAACAGAAGAAGAACTGAACAAAAAGACAAATGAAGGAGATTGGACAGCAGCACAAATAGGAGAACACCTTAATAAATCGTATGCATTATCAAAAGTTTTGAATGGAAAAGTGAAAGAAACTAAGCGTAGTCCAAATGAAAAGTTACAAGAAGTACAGGAGCTTTTTTTAAACCTTGATGTAAAGATGAGTTCACCTAAAGAAATTATACCTACTGAAGAATTTATTGATAAAGAAAACTTATTGATCGAGTTAAGAAGTAAAATACAATGGGTGAACGATTTCTCAAGGAAAGCAGATCTGTCAAAACTCTGTTTAGACTTTAAAATCCCTGAATTAGGGGCGTTTACGCGACTTGAGTGGATAGGGTTTAATACAGTGCATACAAAGCGTCATATTTACCAAATAAAACAAATTATTAGAAGTCTAAAATTATAAAATAATGAAAATATGGGCGAACTTAGGAGTAGAGGATATAGAACGTACACAAAAGTTCTATCAAGCATTAGGTTTTAAACTTAATGGAACCCCTACGAACGAAATAGTAAGTTTTCTATTTGGAGATGATGAGTTTGTAATCCACTTTTTTAAAAAGGAAAAGTTAAAAGAAAGTTTTGAAGGAGAGATAACAAACCTTAACAACGGTAATGAAATAATGTTTACACTTTCGGCAAAAAGCAAAGAAGAAATTAATGTATTAATAAGTAAAATAATTAAAGTAGGAGGAGATATTCGTTTTGACCCTAGAAAAGACAAGAAAAAGTTTTATGATGATAATGGCTATTATGTTTGTGTGTTTGAAGACTTAGATGGGCATTTGTTTAATCTGTTTTGTAATTTGAATAAATAATCAAAAAAATAAAAGAAAATGAAAACTATTTGGCTAAACCTTCCTGTAAAGAATATGAAAAAATCAAAAGTTTTTTTTAAAACAATTGGTTTTGAGGAAAATCCAATGCATAAAAATGCAGAGCATATTGGTAGTTTCTTTATTGGAGAAAACAATTTTGTACTCATGCTTTTTCCTGAAAAAGAGTTTAAAGGCTTCACAAAAAATGAAGTTAGCAATACTCAAAAAGGAACAGAAATGCTTATCAATGTTGATGCACAGAGTAGAGAAGAAATAGATAAAATGGCTATAACTGTTAGTAAAGCTGGTGGTGTAATATTTTCGGAGCCTAGTGAGTCTCAAGGTTGGATGTATGGCTTTGGGTTTGCAGATTTAGACGGACATCGCTGGAGTATGTTATATATGGATATGGAAAAAATACCACAATAAAAACTTTAAAAATGGAACAGCAAAAATTTACAAAAGTTATAAATGCTAGCCCTGAAAAGGTGTGGAAGGTTCTTTGGGATGATGAAACGTATCCTCAGTGGACAGCAATTTTTTCAAAAGGGTCTTATGCAAAAACAGATTGGAAAGAAGGGAGTAAAGTATTATTTCTTACACCAGATGGTAGAGGGATGGTAAGTAAAATAAAAAAGAAGATGCCTAATGAGTATATGCTCTTTGAACATTTGGGAATAATTGAAAATGAGATAGAGAACCATGAAAGTAATGAAGCTAAAGAATGGGCTGGAGCTACAGAGGCATATATGTTAGAGTCTGTTAAGAACAATAAAACGCAATTAACGGTTAAAATGGATGTAGTTGAAGAGTATAAAGACTTCTTTTTAAATACATGGCCCAAGGCAATGAGTAAAATAAAAGATTTAGCAGAAAAGAAAAATTAGAATAAAAATAACCTTAAAAACAAGAAAAATGAAAGTAAATCCTTATTTAAATTTTGACGGAGATGCAGAACAAGCATTCAATTTTTACAAATCAGTATTTGGTGGTGAATTCATTGCAAATATGAAAATGAGTGACGCTCCAGATGTAGAAAAATTACCAGAAAATGAGAGAAACCGTACAATGCATATTTCGCTACCATTATCAAAAGATACTATTTTAATGGCATCAGATACCGTGCCATCAATGGGACATAAGCTTAACAAAGGGAACAATAATTACATTTCAATTCACCCTAATAGTCGTGAAGAAGCAGATCGTTTATTTAATGGACTTTCTGTAGAAGGAAAAATTGAAATGCCCATGGAAGATCAGTTTTGGGGAGATTATTATGGAAGCTTTGTAGATAAGTTTGGAGTTCATTGGATGATTAATTATAACGAGCAATACAGTTAATTTTAATGCTGTTATTTAATGGTAGAAGTTTTTAAAACGTCAGTAGCATTAATTGAAGATGAAAAATATCTTTTAAGAGAACTTCAAAAGAAGTTCCCAGATTATCTAATTAATTTTGATCTGGAGGATTGTGATAATATTCTTCGAATAGAAATTGCTAACGAAAAAATTAACGTTGCTAGAATTATCAAATTAGTGAGGTCTTATAATTTTGATATAGAAGTATTGGAAGATGTAGTAGGTTAAATATAACTTCAAGCTATTTAAAAATAAAACCCTGTTAGAAAACTAACAGGGTTTTTTTGTGACCTCGGCAGGATTCAAACCTGCAACCTCTTGAGCCGTAATCAAGTGCACTATTCAGTTATGCTACGAGGCCTTTTTGCGGGTGCAAATATAAGAATGTTTTTTAAAAACTAAAGCAAAAAAATAATTTTTTTTCAAGCTTTTCAATTATTTATCAGCTTCTATTTCTTGTTTAAAATCGTCAATAGTACGTTGAGCTTTTTCAAGGTCTGATTCATAGATAAATACGTCAATAGAGTTACCTAAAGTTCCAAAACCAGCAACCCTTCCAGCTTCTTTATTATCTTTTACTAAATACGGAACTTCAATTTCATTAAGTAACTGACTTAATCTGTTCACAAAGATTTGAGAACCTGAGAAAACTTTAATATGCTTGTTCATAATGGTAAATTTTAATCCAACGAATTTATTGTAATATAAGCACGCCATCCAATAATAGCCAATTGAAATTTTGATGCTTTCGATATATCCAATTCCTTTTTAGTAAAGGAAGGTAGTAGAGCCTTGTTTAGTTTGGCTAAAAACTTAAAAAAACTTTTTTTCATTAGTAGTTGATTCTACTATCAAAAATAACGAAAAATAATTTGTTATAATAAGAAAGTATAAACTTTACTTGACTTAAAATGAAAAGTATAGGTTTTAACAAGCCAACCTCTTAAAATATCAATTCCAGTAATAAATAAGCAATTTTAATGGTTATTAGAATTAGTTTTAAAGCAAGTATAATCATGTTTGATTTATGTGTTTTTAGTTAGTAAATAATGATGAATTCCGGAATTGTTTTTTCAATATATGAGAAAGGAAATATTACAACCAAATTTTAAAACATCAATTAATCAAATTGAGTTTTAATTTAAGGTTAAAAAAGTGGTTTTAGTTTTAAAATAAAACTAAAGTATCTATGATTGTGTTTTAATTATAAACAAAAAGAAGTTGTTTTTGTTTATTTTATTAAGGTTTTAAAGGGTTTTTTTTGAGTGGATTTTAAAAGTAAAGGAAAAAGAGTTTTAAAAACAGGTGTTTTTAAGGAGTTCCATTTCTTCTGAGAAAAAAAATAAGTTTTTCTTAATAAATGTTTGGTACTAATTTGAGAGGAGATATATTTGTAATTTAAAATAAATCTAAATAAATATAATGAAATTTTACGTAATAGTAGCAGCTTTATTTTTAACCTTCGGAGTATCAGCTCAGTCTAGTTTAAAAGGAAAAATAAAGGATGAAAAAGGTCTACCAATTTATGGGGTTAATATTCATGTCTCTGAACTTCAAAAAGGTACTACCACTGATGAAAATGGAAGCTTTGTATTAAAAAATATAAGAGAAGGTGTTTTCAAGGTGACTTTTAGCATGGTCGGGTTTCAAACCATAACAAAAGAAATAACATTTACTCAAAATAGTACAGTTGAGATAGTACAAGTACTAAAAGAAAATGAAGAGAGTTTAAATGAAGTTGTTGTTTCAGCTAGTAGACGTTCAGAATATCTTTCAGAGATACCAGCATCAATAACTGTTGTTAACCAAAAACAATTAGCAGATTTATCAAACTCAACAACTAATATTAATGAAATATTAGAATTTACAGTTCCTGGTTTGGCAGTATCTACAGGAACTTTTTCTAACTGGGGACAAACATTACGTGGTCGTTCTTTATTGGTGATGATTGATGGTGTTCCGCAATCTACTCCGTTACGTAACGGTCAATTAGGAATAAAATCGGTAAGCCCTAACGATATTAGTCGAGTAGAGGTTATTAAAGGAGCAACTTCTATTTTTGGAAATGGAGGAAATGGAGGTTTTATTAATTATATTACCAAAAAGCCAAATAGTAGTGAAAAAATTGAAGGGACTACCAATATTTGGGGAACTTCTAGTTTGACAAAAACCAAAGATGCTCTTGGGTTTGGAGCTTATCAATCACTGCGTGGAAAAATAGATAAATTAAACTATTATGTAAGTGGAAGTTATGAGGAAACAGGAAATAAGTATGATGCAGATGGTAAAGTTATACTTCCTACTTATGGGTTGGATAATACAAGAATCTATACTGCTTTAGCTAAATTAGAGTATGAAATATCTGATAGACAAAAAATAAGTATTGGAGGAAATTTATATAATTCTTTACAAGACACACCTTTTATACCTGTTCCAGGATCTTTTGAAGTGTATAATGAAGGAGGGGATTACACCTTAACACCTGGTTATGGTGTTGAAGGATCTATTGAGGGACAAGAACCTACAGGATCTAAACTGTATAATGGAAACTTGAAATATGACTTAAATAATATTTTTGATGGTACAACAGATTTTACAGCTGATGTGTATTATCAAAAAACAAAAAATATATTCTTTTATTCAGATAAATTTGAAAACGGAGGTCAATCAGTAATTAATGCAGAAAAGTATGGTTTAAGACCAAACTTTAACACTACACTTACTCCAAATGAATCAACAGAAATCTCATTAACATATGGTTTGGATTTGTTAAAAGATAAAACTAATCAAGGGTTGTTAGATGGTAGATTATGGGTGCCAAATATTGAAATGTTTAGTTGGGCACAATACATACAATCTACAGTAAAATTTAATGATGAATGGGTTTTAAAAGCAGGGTTAAGATATGATGATATGAACCTTACCATAGATGATTATAATACCTTACCATATTCACCTTTAGGTGATGGTAATTTTAATCCTTCAGTAGCGGTAGAAGGAGGTAGATTAGGATTTGATAATCTGGCTTTTAATGTAGGAGTTAGGTATATTAAGCACCAAGAGTTTATTCCTTATGTAAGTTACTCTCAAGGTTTTTCAATTGCTGATTTAGGCTCTGTTTTACGTTCAGCAAAAGCAGATAGTGTTGAAGATATTCAATTAGAGCCAGCAGTAACTAAAAATTATGAGTTCGGATTTTTATCAAAGTTCAAAAACTTTAGACTAGAGGCTGTAGGATATTACAGTGTTTCTAATTTAGGAACAGGGGTTGTATTTGATGAAAATATAAATTCTTTTGTACCATCAAAAAAGCCACAGAATATTTATGGAGGAGAAATAGCCATAGACTATACTGCTTTTGATAATAAATTACAAGTAGGAACATCATATTCTTACGTTGAAGGTGTTACTCATAACGTGGGGGATGAAAACAACTTAACTTATTTAGGAGGAGATGTTATTTCAGCACCTAAGTTAACGGCTTATGTAACATGGTTACCAACAAACAAAATAAGTACCTCTTTACGAATGACTAATTTAGGAAATAGAAGTCGTTTTAATCCGTATTTAGATGCAAAAGATAATTATACGTTTAGACATACACAATTTCCAGTAGAAGGATACACTTTACTTAATTGGTCTATGAACTATAAACTGCAAGAAAATATATCAGTTTCATTAGCGGTAAATAACTTGTTAAACGAATATTATTTACCAGCAAGATCACAATGGGCAGCACCTTTAAGAACTTTTACTGGTACAGGTGAAGGAACAAACGCTAAATTAAGTGTATTGTATAACTTCTAAGAGAGTTAATAAGGTCTTACATTTGCAAAAATTATAAACCCAGTGTCTATTTTATTTTAGACTCTGGGTTTTAAAAATAAAAGATATCAATTGCAGCAGATACATAAAATAATTTGGAAAATACACCTATGGCTGGGTCTTAGCTGTGGGATTATTGCATCATTTTCAGGCTTAACGGGATCATTGTATGTTTGGCAACCTGAAATAACTTCATTATTGAGTTCCAAATTATTAAAGGTTGAAGATTTTTCTAAAATAAAAGAAAAAACAATTTTAAATTCTGCGTATTTTTTAGCTGCGCAGAATGAAGGAAAAGTAAATAAAGTTTTTTTGCCTTACAGAGAGCAGCAAACAATTTCAATAAATTATAAAAACGGAAAAACATTGTATTATCACCCGAAAACAAGAGTTTTTTTAGGTGAAAAATCGGTGTCAATACAGTTTTTTGAAATACTTCTGAAGTTACACCGTACATTAGGAATACCTACAATAGGTAAGTATATTATAGGCACAAGTGCTTTGTTATTCTGTTTCTTCTTGTTAACAACAGGGGTTTATATGTGGTGGAAAGCATATAAAAATAATCTATCAAAAGGATTTACGATGAAGTGGAAACCTAAAAAGAAACGTTTTCATTTCAATTTACATAAAGTATTCGGAATTTATTTTTTGCTGCCATTAATTATAATTGCATTTACAGGAGGTTACTTTACGTATCATAAAACCTATAAATCAGCTTTGTCTATTTTTAATGGTTCAGATAAAATAATCTTGGATGATGAAGCAAAACAAGCTAAGATTTTTTCCTTGGAAGAGGCAGTATTACAAACCGATGGGAAATATGTATTAAGAGCTATTTATTATCCGAAAGACAGTTTAGGAGTTTATAAACTAAGATATATAAAAGATCGATTTATCAAATCAGGATTTAGAAGAACAAAAGAAATGGAGCTAAATCAACAAGGTAAGTTACGAACGTTATCAAGTTTTGATTTTGATCCAAATAATAATAGGATAGTAGCTCAGTTTTATCCAATACATATAGGAGAAATAGTTGGGGTATTAGGTAGGGTCTTAGTGTTCATATCAGGTTTGGTGCCTTTAATTTTATTAATCACAGGGTATAAGGTTTATAGCTCAAAAACTAAACGATTAAAAAAGACTATTAATTAACATTTTTCTTAGAGGTAGTAGCTGAATTTGTTTTCATATTTGCTTGCTAAAAATCTTATCTTCGCCCAAAAAATATTTTATGAGCATTCTATACATTATTATTGGTTTAACATTGTTGGTTTTAGGAGGAAATTGGCTGTTGAAAGCAGCGGTAGGTTTGTCGCTAAAACTAAATATACCAAAAATTGTAATAGGTATGACGGTAGTGTCTTTTGCTACTTCAGCACCAGAATTAATAGTAAGTATAAAGTCAGCTTTAGATGGAGCTACAGGACTAGCTGTAGGAAATGTAATTGGGTCTAATATTGCAAACCTAGGTTTAGTATTAGGTATAACAGTAATACTATCATCAATTGATGTAGAAAAAAGTTTTTACAAGACTGATTGGCCAGTAATGATGATTGCTTCTGTAATGTTGTATTTTTTTATAGTGAATGATAAAACCATCCAGTTTTACGAAGGAGCTATATTATTTGGAATGTTAGTAGTGTTTTTAATCTATTTATTACGTTTCCAAAAACAAGCTGTGGTTGATGAAATGCCTGAAGATGATGAAGAGCTACCATTATACAAAATAGCACTATTCTTAGCAGTTGGAGGAGTTGGTTTATGGGGAGGTTCAGAATTATTAATTAACGGTTCAGTAAGTTTAGCGAAGAATTTAGGTGTTAGTGACGCTATAATTGGAGTAACAGTAGTATCGGTAGGAACAAGTGTTCCTGAGTTAGCAGCATCAATTATTGCGGTGTTAAAGAAAGAAAAAGCCATTTCATTAGGAAACCTTGTAGGTTCTAATGTGTTTAATATTTTAGCAGTTTTAGGAATTACAGCAATGATTACTCCTGTTGAGGTGAAACCAGATGCATATAGTTTAATAAATAATGATATTTATTGGATGTTAGGAGTTTCGTTTGCTATACTACCCTTGGTGTTTATTCCAAAAGGTATGCGATTAGGATGGAGAGATGGAATCGTTTTACTAGGAACGTATGCAACTTTTATATATTTAACTATTTCATAAAAAGAATTAGTCATAAATCAAAAAAAAGCCGCTATTAGCGGCTTTTTTAGTTGTGTTGTTGTGTTTGTTAACTATATGTCTGTACCTTTTACAGTCTCTATAATTCTACCAGCTACTTTGTAAGGATCAGCGTTTGAAGCAGGTCTTCTGTCTTCTAACCAACCTTTCCATCCTTTTTCTACAGTAATAATAGGAATACGGATTGAAGCGCCTCTATCAGAAACTCCATAACTAAAGTCAGATACATGAGCAGTTTCGTGTAAACCAGTTAAGCGCTCATCATTGTTAGCTCCATATACATCCATGTGCTCTTCAGTAACAGGTCTGAATGCTTCACAAATTTTTTCGTAAGTTTCCTTAGAACCACAAGTTCTTAATGTAGTGTTAGAGAAGTTTGCATGCATACCAGAACCATTCCAGTCTCCTTTTATAGGTTTTGGATGATACTCAATATAGTAACCGTACTTTTCAGTTAAACGATCTAATAAATAACGAGCAACCCAAATTTCATCACCAGCTTTTTTAGCACCTTTAGCAAATAATTGGAATTCCCATTGTCCTGGAGCAACTTCTTGGTTAATTCCTTCAAAGTTTAAACCAGCTTCAATACATAAATCAGCGTGCTCTTCAACAAAATCTCTTCCCCAAGTGTATCTTCCACCTACAGAACAGTAGTATTTTCCTTGAGGTCCAGGAAATCCACCACGTGGGAATCCTAAAGGTAAATCAGTTTTAGTATCCATTAAGAAATACTCTTGCTCAAAACCAAACCAAAAATCATTATCGTTATCATCAATTTTAGCACGTGCATTAGATGCGTGCGGAGTACCGTCAGCATTTAAAACTTCAGACATTACTAAGAATCCATTTTTTCTAGTTGGGTCAGGATAAATAGCAACAGGCTTAAGTAAACAGTCAGAAGCACCTCCAGAAGCTTGTTCTGTTGAACTTCCATCAAAAGACCAAATAGCACAATCTTCTAATTTACCGCTAAAGTTTTCTTCAACTTTAGTTTTACTACGCATGTTTTGAGTTGGTTCATGACCATCTAACCAAATGTATTCTAATTTTGATTTACTCATGATTTTTGTTTTTGTGTTGTTTTCGAGTTAATTATGGGGCAAAATTGAGTATTTTTTATCAAAGGTCAAAATTTTTTGGGGTGTTTTTATTTAAAATTAACTTTAAATTAATTTAACCCCTATTTTTTTAGGGGTGTTTATTTTAAAAATGTATTTTTGATTGTCTAATTTAATACTTTATTATATGTCAACTTTAAGATTAAATGCTTTACAAGAGGTTTTACATAGAGAAACTGTTGTAGTAGAAGAAAACGAACGTCGTTCAGAATTGTTTGGTAAAAACGTGTTTAATGAACAAGCAATGCGTCAATATATGACCAAAGAGGCATACCAAAGTGTAATGGATGCTATTGAATTTGGAACTAAGATTGATAGAAAAACTGCTGATCAGATTGCTGTGAGCATGAAAGATTGGGCATTATCTAAAGGAGCAACACATTATACACACTGGTTCCAACCTTTAACGGGGTCTACAGCAGAAAAGCACGATGCGTTTTTTGAAACTGTTGAAGGAGGAGGAGCAATGGAGAAGTTTGATGGAGGTCAGTTGGTGCAACAAGAGCCAGATGCGTCGAGTTTTCCTAACGGAGGAATTCGAAATACTTTTGAAGCACGTGGTTATACGGCATGGGATCCAACATCACCTGCGTTTATTTATGGTACCACCTTATGTATTCCAACAGTTTTTGTAGCATATACAGGTGAAGCGTTAGATAATAAAGCACCATTGCTAAGAGCATTACAAGCGGTTGATACAGCAGCTACAGCAGTTTGTAAGTATTTTGATAAGAATGTAAGTAAAGTAAATGCAACCTTAGGTTGGGAGCAAGAGTATTTTTTAATTGATACGGCATTAGCAGCAGCACGTCCTGATATTATGATGACAGGAAGAGCATTGTTAGGACATGCTCCAGCAAAAGGCCAACAATTAGATGATCATTACTTTGGATCAATACCTACAAGAGTATTGAACTTTATGCGTGATTTGGAGCATGAATGTATGCTGTTAGGAGTGCCAGTTAAAACACGTCATAATGAAGTAGCACCGAATCAGTTTGAATTAGCTCCAATTTTTGAAGAAGCCAATTTAGCGGTAGACCATAATTCATTATTAATGGATGTGATGGAAAAAGTATCGCAACGTCATAAGTTTAAAGTGTTATTCCACGAAAAGCCATTTGCAGGAATTAATGGTTCAGGAAAGCATAACAACTGGAGTTTATCTACCAATACAGGAGTTAATTTATTAAGCCCGGGAAAAACTCCAATGAAGAATTTACAATTCTTAACCTTTTTTGTAAATACCATTAAAGCGGTTCATGATTATGAAGAATTAATAAGGGCGTCTATAGCAAGTGCAAGTAACGATCATCGTTTAGGGGCAAATGAAGCGCCACCAGCAATCATATCAGTTTTCATAGGTTCACAATTATCATCAGTATTAGATGAGTTAGAAAATGTAACGAAAGGAAAACTATCACCTGAAGAAAAAACAGATCTAAAATTAAATATTGTAGGTAAGATTCCAGAAATCTTATTAGATAATACAGATAGAAATAGAACTTCACCTTTTGCCTTCACAGGAAACAAGTTTGAGTTACGTGCAGTAGGTTCATGGTCTAACTGTGCAGGGCCTATGACAGTATTGAATACCATTATAGCTAGACAATTAAATGAATTTAAAGAAGAAGTAGATAAATTAATTGATAGCAAAAAACTTAAAAAAGACGAGGCGATATTTAATGTGTTAAGAGAATATATTAAGGCATCAAAAAGTATTCGATTTGAGGGAGATGGGTATGGAGAAGCTTGGGAGAAAGAAGCAAAGAAAAGAGGTTTATCAAATAATAAAACAACCCCAGAAGCTTTAAAAGCAAAGATTTCAAAAAAAGCAATTTCTCTTTTCGAAGAAATGAACGTAATGAATAAGGTAGAGGTAGAAGCACGCCATGAAATCGAGTTGGAAGAATATTCAAAGAAAATTCAAATTGAAAGTAGGGTGTTGGGTGATATTGCAAGAAATCATATTATACCAATTGCTATTCAATACCAAAACACCTTAATAGAAAACGTAAGAGGACTAAAAGAAATTTTTGGAAATAATTTTGAGAAGTATGCTAACGAACAAATTGATTTAATTCAAAAAATATCAAATCATATTGCTGAAATAAATTCAAAAGTTGAAGACATGATTGAAGAACGTAAAAAAGCCAATAAACTGGAAGGGCAGAAAAATGCTGACGCATATTGTAATAAAGTAAAACCTTATTTTGATGAAATTCGTTATCACTGTGATAAGTTAGAGTTAATGGTTGATGATAACCTTTGGCCTTTAACTAAGTATAGAGAGTTATTGTTTACTAGGTAATGAATGATAAAATAAGTTTAGAAAGATTAAATTCCACTCACGAGAGTTTTATTCGTCTAGTAAAAGAACTGGACGAATATCTCTCAGGAATTAACGGCAATCAAGATGCTTTTTTTAAGGAATTTAACACCATAGATAAGCTACAGTATGTAGTGGTGTGTTACATAAACAAGGTAGCGGCAGGTTGTGGTGCTTTTAAGCGAATTAACGACACGACTGTTGAGGTTAAACGTATGTATGTTAAACCAATATACAGAGGGAAAAATATAGCAACCTTGATTCTAAAAGAACTGGAAGAGTGGGCAAGAGAAGAGCGGTTTAGTTCTGTTGTTTTAGAAACGAGTAAAACCATGCAACCAGCGGTACATTTGTATAAGAAAAATGAATATGGTGTTATATCGAACTATGGTCCTTATAAAGGTGTAGAATCAAGTATATGTTTTAAAAAAAAACATTGAACTAAATAGTTTTAAGGTAAATAATATGATAGAGGTAGTTAAACTTACTCAAAATCATTGGAAAGAAGTAGCTGAAATTTATAAAGAAGGTATCGCTACAAAAAATGCTACGTTTAGAACAAAAGTTCCTAGTTGGGAGGAATGGAACACTTCATACCATCAACACACTCGATTTATAGCTATTGAGGATAATAAAATATTAGGTTGGTGTGCTATAGCCCCAGTATCAACAAGATTTGAATATAGAGGAGTAGCAGAAGTAAGTGTTTATGTTAAGTTAGGAGTATTAGGAAATGGTGTAGGAAGCTTATTGATGAATGCTGTTGTAAAATCTTCAGAAGAGAATGGTATTTGGACGTTGTATTCAAGTTTATTTCCCGAAAACGAAGCAAGTGTTAAGCTACATCTTAAATATGGCTTTCGAAAGATAGGTTATCGAGAAAAAATAGCAGAATTAGATGGAGTGTGGAGAGATACCGTATTGTATGAAAGACGAAGTAAAAAACAATATTTACTTTGATAGTTTCCTGTTTTTAAAGTAATTTCGCGGCAACAACAACACAACACATGAGTAACGAAGTATCTAAACGCTACGCACAACGCGGAGTATCGGCATCTAAAGAGGATGTACACAACGCAATCAAGAATATTGATAAAGGATTGTTTCCAAAAGCTTTTTGTAAAATAGTTCCAGATTACTTAACAAATGATGAAGAGTATTGTTTAATTATGCATGCTGATGGTGCAGGAACAAAATCATCTTTAGCATACATGTACTGGAAAGAAACAGGAGATATTTCTGTATGGAAAGGTATTGCTCAAGATGCTTTAATCATGAATATTGATGATTTATTATGTGTAGGTGCTACAGATAACATTATGTTGTCTTCTACTATCGGACGTAATAAAAGTAATATTCCAGGAGAAGTTTTATCGGCAATTATTAACGGAACAGAAGAGTTAATTAATGAGTTGAAAGAATTTGGGGTTACCATTCACTCAACAGGAGGAGAAACTGCAGATGTAGGAGATTTAGTACGTACAATAATTGTTGATTCTACAGTAACTGCTCGTATGAAACGTGCTGATGTAATTGATAATGCAAATATCAAAGAAGGAGACGTAATTGTTGGTTTAGAGTCATTCGGACAAGCTACTTACGAGAAAGAATATAATGGAGGTATGGGAAGTAATGGATTAACTTCTGCACGTCATGATGTATTCCATAAATATTTAGCAGAGAAATACCCAGAAAGTTTTGATGCTTCAGTACCGTCAGATTTAGTGTACTCAGGAAATACAAAACTAACAGATGAGGTAGCAGATTCACCAATTGATGCAGGTAAGTTAGTGTTGTCTCCAACAAGAACATATGCGCCAATCATCAAAGAAATCTTATCGAAATATTCTTCTGAAGATGTACACGGAATGATTCACTGTTCTGGAGGGGCACAAACAAAAATTTTACACTTTGTAGATAACTTACATATTGTAAAAGATAATATGTTCTCAATTCCACCATTATTCAAACTAATACAAGAACAATCAAAAACAGATTGGAAAGAAATGTATCAAGTTTTCAACTGTGGTCACAGAATGGAATTATACGTTTCTCCAGAAGTAGCGGAAAATATCATTGAAATTTCTAAGTCATTTAATGTGAATGCGAAGGTGATTGGTAGAGTAGAAAAATCTGATAAAAAACGATTGACAATCAAAAGTGAATACGGAACTTTTGAATATTAACTCAACAAGATAAAAGTAATATAGAATCCTCAGAGAAATCTGAGGATTTTTTTATTTCATTTTATTAAAAACAAAATCAATAGAAAACTCATCGTTAGCTACAGTAGCTTTTAGTTGACCATTCTCTTTCCAGTAATGAATAGAAGTAGGGAATTCATTCAGTTTATTTTCCGCAGTAAAAGAAGTATCTGTTTGTTGTGTAAAGGCAAATAAAGTAGGATTTTCATTTACACCGGTTACTTGTAAAAACAATGAATCGTTTTTAGTAATAATGTGTAAAATCTCTTTAAATACAGTATCGTTTTTTTGTAAGGAAAAACCAATTCCAGAAAAATCATTTTCCCAAAACTCGAAAGTCCCTTTATCAGTTTCGTTATAAACACGTTCCCATTTACCAAACAACCAAGTAGGTTTTGTGATTTTCTTTTCTTGCTGACAAGAAAAAAGTAGTGCACAAGTAAAAAATAAGATTAAAATTCGCATAACAAAAGCCTTAATGAACTAAAGATATGAATAAAATTCGATAAAAAATCGTAAATTCGCACCCCAAGAAAAGATACTATGCTAGATAAATTACAGATAGTTAAACAACGTTACGATGAGGTTTCAGACTTAATCATCCAACCAGATGTTATTTCTGATCAGAAACGTTATGTACAATTAAACAAAGAATATAAAGATTTAGGAAAGGTTGTAAAAAAAGCAGACGAGTACAAAACTTTATTAAATAATATAGAAGAAGCTAAGGAAATCATTGCTGATGGATCGGATGCAGAAATGGTTGAAATGGCGAAAATGGAAATGGACGAAGCAAAAACTCGTATTCCTGAATTGGAAGAAGAGATTAAGTTTTTACTAATTCCAAAAGACCCTGAAGATGCTAAAAATGCGGTTGTTGAATTACGTGCTGGAACAGGAGGAGACGAGGCAAGTATTTTTGCAGGAGACTTATACCGTATGTACACCAAATATTGCGAAAGCAAAGGATGGAAAGTATCTACAGTAGATTTTTCTGAAGGAACTAACGGTGGATTTAAAGAAATTCAGTTTGAAGTCACAGGAGAAGATGTATACGGAACGTTAAAGTTTGAAGCGGGTGTACACCGTGTGCAGCGTGTACCACAAACAGAAACACAAGGACGTGTACATACATCAGCAGCAACTTGTATGGTATTCCCAGAAGCAGAAGAATTTGATGTAGAGATTAATCCAAAAGATGTACGTATTGATTATTTCTGTTCGTCAGGGCCAGGGGGACAGTCAGTAAACACTACGTATTCAGCAGTACGTTTAACGCATATTCCTACAGGATTAGTAGCACAATGTCAAGATCAAAAATCACAGCATAAAAACAAAGAGAAGGCATTTAAAGTATTACGCTCTCGTTTATACGATTTAGAGTTGGCTAAAAAACAAGAAGCTGATGCAGCTAAACGTGGTTCGATGGTAACCTCAGGAGACCGTTCTGCAAAGATTAGAACGTATAACTATCCACAAGGACGTGTAACAGATCACAGAATTGGATTAACCTTATATGATTTATCTAATATTGTAAATGGAGATATTCAAAAAATTATAGACGAGTTAATGCTCGCAGAAAATACTTCTAAGTTAAAAGAACTAGGAGAAACTATTTAATTAAAAGGCGTTACTATTTTAGTAGCGCCTTTTTTAATGTCTCAAATCCTTGTAGAGCCGATAAATAAAACATACCTTTGCGCCGTATTAATGTTCTGTCCTTTTAGGAGAAAATCTACAAGTCTTTATACTATTTTCTGTAACCATCAGATTCCATAGTCTTCAGTTGCTTTACAAAGCGTTTTCAATAGAATTTTTAATCTAAAATAAATATCATATAAATCATAGCATAGTTTATACTATGTTTAGTATTGTGCTGTAATTTATATGACTTAAAGTATGTCAAACAATAAAACCTTATAGTATGTTAAGAATAGTTGTAAAAGAAGGTGAAAATATCGATAGAGCCTTAAAGCGTTACAAGCGTAAATTTAGAAATGTAAAAGTTTTACAAGAGTTAAGAGAAAGAAAGCAATACACTAAGCCTTCAGTAACAAGAAGAGCACAAGTTCAAAAAGCAGCTTATAAAGAGCAGTTATTTAAAGAAGAATAGTAGTATAGCTATATAAAATACAAAAGCGCAACCAACTTGGTTGCGCTTTTTGTTTGTAGGATAATTATTTTTTTGAAACTTATTGTTGATTCTGTGCTTTTCTGATGATTTTATCTTTCTCAGCAATACTATCAACAAAATACTCATATTTCTTTTTATCTTCTGTAGCTGAGTTCTCCATATAATCCATAACTTCTTCTAAAAGTATAGATAAATCATAAATATAACTACGTTTTTGATTATTTAGTTTTAGTAAATAACCAACAAAACTAAATAAGACGGAAAGACTTAAAAAGAAGTACTTGCTAATATTAATTAAAATAGTAAAACCTTCTTTTTCTTTTGAAGAAAATAAATTTCCGTTAGATTCTAAAAAGTTAAAAATTTCATTAGGAAAAAAAGAAACTAAGCCAATTAATAAAAATGATACTCCTATTATATAAACTGAAAACTTAATTATGTTTGAAGAGATGTTTTTAGAAAGTTTAATAAATACGTGTTCTTTAATTTTTTCATAAACCTTTTTAAAACGCCTTAACTTAGATTCGGTTTCCTGAATTTTATAAAGTTTATACTGGCGTAGTTCTTCGTCAATTTTTGTATGCATGATTTTTGGTTATAACAATTTATTATAGTAAAAAAGTTAATTGTAACTTTTGTAAGGTAAATATAAAATAAAACCTGTTACATTACTAAAACCATAAGTAAAAACAAAAAACCCTGCAAATACTGTATTTGCAGGGTTGTTTTGTGGAGACGCCGAGACTACAATACTTTGTTTTATTTAATTCTATTTTATTATTGAAAAACATTAACACTAATAAATACGGGGTTTTTGGTGCTTTTTGTTTACTTATTTATTAAATAAGATAAAATAGAATAAATGATTGGCTGACTAAATGCTGACTAAATATTCTTATCTTTGTTTAAAAATGATATGGCAAAGATTAAGTTTATTCTACAGGGGAAATCTAATAATTCTCAAATCTATTTAAGATTGTCTCTGAGTAAGAGTATTTCTTTCAAGAGAAAGACAGGATATTTTATTGATTCTAAAGAATGGAGTAAAGCAACAGGATATCCAAAGACGAACAATCCTTTTAATAAGAACTTAAAAGTAGACCTTAAGAATTTAGAGGTTTATATAGAAAAAGAGCTTAACACGAGTAATACAAAAGGAGTAGAGGTGACTTCTTTATGGTTGCAAGAATCAATCGCTAAATTTTTAGGGAAGTCAGAGATAAAGGAAATAGATTATTTAATTGCTTATACCGAGCAATATATTGAGAGGCTTAAATATAATGCTAATAAAGACGGTAAGAAAGGAGTTTCGGAATCTACTATAAAGAAGAGAACTACAATTCTTAATAAGTTGATTAAGTTTCAAGAAAAGAAGAAAATAAAGTTTAGAGTAAAAGATGTTGATTTAAGATTTAGGGAAGATTTTATAGATTTCTTAGATGAAGAAGAGAAATTATCGGAAGGAACAATAGGTAGGTATTTGAAGGAGGTTAAAACGATTTGTACAGATGCTCAAAAGAATAATATTGAAGTAAGTTCACAATTAATACATTTTAAAGGTTTTACTTCAAAATCTTACAAAGTAACATTGACCTTTGAAGAAATCGAAGAGATTCAGAAAGTAAAGTTTAAAGAAGATGCTTTATCTGTTGCTAGAGATTGGTTAGTTATTGGTTGTTTTACTGGTCAAAGAGTTTCTGATTTAATGAGGATGAATAAATCCATGATAGAAGAGCATCATGGGTTTGAATTCATAGTGTTAACTCAAAAGAAAACAGGTAAAATTGTTCAGATACCTGTTCATAAGAAAGTGAAAGCTATTTTAGATGCTCGTGAGGGTAATTTTCCTCCTGTATTTAGTAATAATGAAAGTAGTAATTCAGCTTTGTTTAATAGATATCTTAAACTAGTTTGCAAAGAAGCTAAGTTAACTTATTTAATAGAGGGAAAGCTTAGAAATGAAGAGACAGGAAGGCTAGAAGAAGGAAAATTTTCGAAGTACAAATTAGTTTCCTCTCATATCTGTAGGAGGTCATTTGCGACTAACTTCTATGCGCAAAAGAAATATCCTACCCCTCTATTAATGAATATTACAGCTCATGGAACAGAAAAAATGTTTTTGAGTTATATAGGGAAGAAGCCTATTGACTACGGAGTGCAATTAGCTAAAATTTGGTCGGAAGAAATTTAATAAAGATAGGTGTAATTTATTTTACTTTGGTGATCAATAGTTAAAATCTATTTATTTAAGGGTTTTGTTTTCTTTTTTAAGTATAATTACCTAAAACCATGTAAAGTCGCTTAAAAGCGCTTAAAATGACTTTTAGGAACAGGTACAGTATAGGTTCTATTTCTATGTATAATTTAACATTAAGTATGTTTGCTGATCAGTTTGGTGTATGGAATAATTATATGAAATTTCTCAATTTAGGATTAGATAGAATAAGTAAGAGCTTATCGTAAGAGTTATCCCATAAGAGTATGATAACATGGGTTTACTGATTTATGAAGATATTAGAAGTAAAGTCGATAAAGGCTTTCCTTGTGGTGATCGATTTAAAATGATAACGTATTGGTTGTTTAAAAAGCATAGAAGAATCAATCATAATTTAAAAAAAACCAAACAGATTAGAGCTTCTGTTATTACTCATTGGTTGTAACATCATAATATTAGAGAAGTTCAATATATGGTGGGACATCGTTGTATTTCTTCTACTGAACGTTATGTTTAAGATAACCTTGAAAATCTACAGGAGGTTATTGAGAGTTTGCATCCAATAAATTAAAACATGAATAAGCTCTTCTTTTTGCGGAAAAACACATTTTGAATTACGGATATCCCATTTTTTTATTTATTTGAAATAGTATAAGTTTACAGTTGGTGAACTGTAAACTGCTAAACATGAAAAAAACTACTATTGTTTTCAAATTACTCAAGAATTATAAATATAGATTCTTATAAGAGTAAACTTATCCATAGCACCTCCTTGATCACTTTTACTTTTTAAAATAAGTGTATGTGGAGTTGTGGTTTTCCGTAATGAAAAAAATGGTAAATCTAATATATTTAAAGGAATTAAATGATAGTATTTCTAGGTTGTTTATCTGTTTGTTAACTAAGTTTTTAGTGTTTGTGGTTTTAAGGGAAATTAAATCAAATTGAACTTTTATAAGTAAAATACATGGAAGGAAAAAAGAAAAGAATTAAATCCAAAGAGTATTTAGATAAAACATTTTTAGAAGAGTTAAATCATAAAATTTGGAGCACAAAAGGGACAAGGTTTAGCGCCGATAGTAGGTTCAAGAAAAAATCAAAATGGTCGAATATCAGTATTTCATTTTTGTCTGCATACTTAATCATTGCTAGTTTAATTTCTGTTTATAATATTAATCAAAATTCAGATCATAATATAATTAACTACTTGGTTACCGCTTTATCTATATTATTACTGGTAGTTAGCATGCATGAAAATAATCAAGATTATAAACTTAGAGCTTCTAACCATCATAATTGTGGTCTTGAATTGTCTAAAATCTATAATAGATTAAGGACTTTCAAGACTTTAAAAAAGGAGAAAGGCGAAAAAGAAATAGAAGATTTTTGTACTGAAATAAATAGAGAGTACCAGCTTATTTTAAATAAATATAGTAATCATGATGATATCGATTATGATACATTTAGAATTAAAAATTTAGATTATTTCAGGGAGGAATTCACAGATAAAGAAATAACGAAAATAAAAAGGAAATTATATTGGAATATTTATGGGTGGTATTTATTGATGATTGCAGGCACACCAATTATGATAGTTTCTCTAATCATATTTACTTCAAAATAAAAATATTTTAAATAAATCATATAAATGTATATTTCTAAAGTAAGTCTTATTAATTATAAGAATTTTTCCAACGCAAAATTTTTATTCAATAAAGGAATTAATACTATCATAGGTGAAAATGGATCAGGGAAAACGAATGTTTTCAAAGCTATTAGATTACTCCTTGAAGATACTTCTTTACATTACTCCTATAAATTAAAAGAAAATGATTTTAATAGAACATTATCTGGTGATTCGTGGAAAGGACATTGGATAATTATAAGTATAGAATTTTCAGATTTAACTAATGAAGAAGCTATTCAATCATTATTTATTCATGGAGCAGGAATAGCCGAAGAAGATTATGTGAAAAATGCTTCTTATAATTTATTTTTTAGACCTAAAGCAGATATTAGACAAAGCCTTTCTGAATTAGAAAGAGGTGATAAAGCAGGTTTAAATAGAATACTAGATGAAATATCAATAGAAGAAAATTATGAAACTTTTTTTACGGGTAAAAGTACTGCTGACTTTAATGATCCAGAAGTTTATAAGGAATTAGTAGGAGATTTTGATAATGTTGTTTTTCCTGCGAAAATAGATTCTTCAAAATTTGGAACAAAAATACCTCATCAACTTTCTATATCAAAAGAAGTGTCATTTACTTTTATACAAGCGTTGAGAGATGTGGTAAGCGATTTTCATAATAACAGAACTAACCCTTTATTAACCCTCTTAAAAAATAAAAGTGGAGAAATAAAAGATGAAGATTATAAACCAATTAGTGAGTTGGTTGAGAGTTTAAATAAAGAGATTGAAGAGTTGAATGATGTACAAAACATAAGAAGAGATATAAAAAGTACTATTCAAGATGCAGTTGGCTTAACTTACTCTCCTTCTTCTTTGTCTATCAAATCTAATTTACCTAGTGAAGCGGATAAATTACTTCAATCATTGAAATTATATATCGGAGAACCCAATGAAGAGTATGAGGGAGGAATACACGAGCTTAGCTTAGGGGGAGCTAATTTGATTTTTTTAACACTTAAATTATTAGAGTTTAAATATCAAAAATCAAAAGATACGTTTGCTAATTTTTTAATAATAGAGGAGCCAGAAGCTCATATTCATAATCACATTCAAAAAACATTATTTGATAAATTAGACTATGGAGATACTCAAATTATTTATTCTACACATTCAACTCAAATTTCTGAAGTTAGTAATGTAGATAATATTAATATTCTTGCTAAAAAATTAAACTTTGCTGAAGTCTATCAGCCATCTAAAGGTCTATCTCCAAAAGAAATAAATCAAATTCAAAGGTACTTAGACGCAATAAGAACCAATTTATTATTTGCTAAAGGTGTAATTCTAGTTGAAGGAGATGCAGAAGAAATATTAATTCCACAAATGATAAAGGAAGTATATGGAGTAAGTCTTGATGAATTAGGGATTAGTCTTATAAATATTAGAAGTACTGGTTTTAAAAATGTAGCCCAATTATTTCATGATAATAGGATCAGAAGAAAATGTAGTATACTAACAGATTTAGATAAGGCTATTTGTGACACGACCATAAATGATGGAGACAGTAAATCTTTAGTAAAGTATAAGAAAAAAGTAGAGAAATCTCAAAAAAGTGGTTTAGAGAGAAAGAAAATTCTCGATGAATTTGAAAAAGATAATGATTGGATTAAAACTTTTTATGCAGAATATACCTTTGAAGTAGATTTTTTATATGAAGATAACGAAGAAGAAGTATGCGCAATAGTTGATGATGTTTATTCTGATAAAAATACCATAAAAAAATCTAAAAAAGAGTTGAAAAATACTGATGTATCTATTTTTGGAAAAAGAATTTTAACGATGGCAAAGCAAGAAGGTAAAGGATGGTTTGCTATAATGTTAGGAAAATATGTTTCTTATAAAACTATAATTCCAGAGTATATCGTTGATGCAATATTATTTGCCAAAAAATCATATCCGAATAATGTAATTGCGAATATAATTGAATATAGAATATCTAAATATTCTGAAGACAACGATAAACTTGACTTTAATTCTTTAGAGGAAATTCTTGTTAGATATAGAGGGAGTGATGCATCAATTAATGATGTAATTATAGAAGTTAAAGCTGTAATACCTGATGATCAAGTATTAACTTTTCTAAATAAGGTAAAATAAAATGTTTATTTGGGATAAAGGAGACTTAAATGAAGAACAAGAGCAAGCGGTTCTTGATGATGAAAGTATTTTATTAATTGCTTGCCCCGGAAGTGGAAAAACAAGAACGTTAACTTATAAAATAGCTTATGAGTTAACGAGATTAAAGTCGAATAAAGAATTTATTATAGCAATAACCTACACTAATAATGCAGCGGATGAAATAAAAGATAGAGTTGAATTGTTAGGTGTTGATACTAGTCAATTATGGATTGGAACTATACATTCCTTTTGTATGGAATGGATTTTAAAGCCTTATCATTTATACTCTGATCGATTAAAAAATGGATTTAGAGTTATTAACTCATATGAATCTGAGGAAATTCTAACAGAGTTATGTAAACCATATAAAAAAGAAGAAATCACTTATTGGGATTGTGGTTTGCTAGCTAAACCTGATAAGTTTTATTTAACCTGTTTAGATAGTAAGAAACATGAATCTCTTTTTAAAATAATGCCAGAGTACTTTTCTATTTTAGAAAAAAACAATCAAATTGATTTTGAACAAATACTCTTCTTTAGTTATCAAATATTAAAAACTAAACCTATTATATCTAATATTTTATGTAAACTTTTTCCATTTATATTAATCGATGAATATCAAGACACAAAAGAAATTCAATATCATATAATTTCTACTATACTTAAATCTAACAAGGGAGTTACTAAAGCATTGATTGTAGGTGACCCTAACCAATCCATTTATGATTCATTAGGTGGGTATCCTATGGAAAAAGAAGATCTAGAGAAGTTATTGGGGTTTAAATTAAGTCAAAGAAGTCTAACAAATAATTATCGCTCTTCATCTAAAATTATTGATTACTTTGATAATTACAGAACATTTGATAGTGAAATTAACCCAAGTGGATCTTATAAAGATTATCCTAGTAAGATAACTTTTAATTCAAGTATTACTGTCAAGAATCTAATTGATGAATTAGTCAAGTTAATTAAATATAATGTTGTTGAAGAAAATATCTCTCCAAATGAAATTTGTATAGTTGCCCCTCAGTGGATTCATTTAGCGGCTATTACAAGACAGTTAATGATAAAAATGCCCGATTATAGTTTTGATGGTCCAGGAATGGCACCATTTTCTAGAGATATAGAAAATTTCTGGTATAAATTATCTAGAATAGTTTTAACAGAGCCTTCTCCTTATATGTATATGAGAAGATTAAGATGGAGTAAGGAGATTATAAATAGCTTAGAATCATCTGGAGTAGATGTTTCTAATTTAACTAGTAAACAACTTTTAAAAATTTGTAATTCAATAGAGGTTGAAGAGCAACAAGGGTTAGTTTACTTAGAGAAGTTCTTTTATAAAATATGTACTTATCTATCAATCGATATAAATAGATATCCTTCACTATTAGAGCATCATACTTCTTTTTTTCAAAGCTCTGAGAAAAGAATTAGAAAGTTAGAGAAAGAAGGAAATGAATTTATAGGAGAAATTGAAAATTTTAGAAAAGTTTTTAAGCAAAGAGAAGGAATTACAGTTTCTACTATCCATGGAGTAAAAGGAGAAGAATACGATACAATGATTGGTTTTGCTCTTCTTGATGATTATATTCCTCACTTCAATGATGATAATGGAGATTTGAATTCAAAAAAACTTCTCTATGTCTTAGCTTCTAGAGCAAGAAAAAATTTACATTTGATTTCAGAAAAAAATAGAGCTATACATGAATATTATGCGCCTGAAGGGAAAATACCAACTCCACATTTATCGAATTACCACTATAAATATGATAATTTAGATTTTTAGAAAGGTACTTAGTTTTTTAGACATAAATAATATTTCAACTTATTACTATTAATGAAGGTAGATACATTGTCCCCAATAGAGCAAATTTTAGAAGAGATCTATTCTAATGATATTAAACTTGCTGTAGAGTCTCTTAAAAAATATCAGCTTTATGAAATTATTCAAAAAAGTACATCCATATTAGAAGAGAAAAAAGAAAAACCTGTTAAGGTTATAACACACTTGGCTGGAGTTTTTCTTAGTTCCGTAAATAAAAAAATAATTAATATTGATAATTTAGAAGATAAGATGTTTTTAAAATGTCTTATTTCTGATATAGGTGTTTATTTAATTAAAGATCAATTTAAAAAGAATAAAATTGATAAGTTTGATATAAAAGAGATAAACAATCAATTAAAAACAGTTTGTGAATTAGAAAATTATGATTTTTATGAATTGAAAAGTCTTCTTAATCTTGAACATATTTATGATTTTCTCGAGGTTTCTGGTGAAAAATCAGTAGGGCAAACATCATATTATGAATGGTTAGCTGATCCTAATGTTTTTCACGAAGTAATAGGTAATTTAAAAAGTGAAAAAATGATTGACTCAGTAAAAGATTTTAAAAAACTTTTTACCAGTAATCCTGTCAAAATAAAATTTAATGTTCAGCACAAAGACTTTTTAGTAGTATTTATTGATTATTTGTTTCAGAAAAAATATTTAAAAACTAAAATTAAAAGAGGGCATTTTACACCTATTAAAAACTTTGTAGTTGACCATGAAAATAATTTTTTATTCAATGGTAAGGTTAAATATGATAAAGCTAGAATTAAAAAAAATGAAGAGTTAAATAACCAATTGTTGAGGAAAGTAAAGAATTGGGTTGAATAAGAGTTTTGACTTTTACTAGACCTTTGTGAAGGTCATTAGGAGACGCTTGTGTCTTTAATCTATTTTTGAAGAAAAATTTTATATATGATATTAAGTCAATTTGTTAAACAAAACCAATTACGACCAGCCGATGCTATCGTTTTAAGAAAAAAATTCATGGGTATGGTAGATCATTATGCTATTTATTTAGGAGATAATCCACAGTCAGGAAGCCCTGAGTTTGTAGCAAATTTCACTAAAGGTGTTCAAATAATACCTGAAAAAGAAATTGTAAATCAATTAAAAACTTATGTTCCTAAAAAAATAGAAAGATTTGAAGGAACAACACACCAAAGAAGAAGTGCAATAGAAAGAGCTTGGCTCAAAATAGGAGATGAAGCCTATAATCTTTTAGGAAATAATTGCGAGCATTTTAAAAATTGGGTTCACTATGGCAAGGAAATAAGTGGACAAGTTAATAAGGCAGGTAATATATCAGCTGTTTTAGGCACAGGGGTAACAATTGCTGGATTAGTTTCAAATAATAATAAAAATGTATTCAAAGGTTTGGGATTACTAACCTTAGGGTTAATTTTAAAAAATTTATCAAAAAAAGAATAGAATTAAAAAGAGGAAAAATAAAAACATAATCTTTTTCATAAGGTTGTGTTTTTATTTGTGAAACAATTAGAGTATAAATATCCAAAGAATTACTTTAGTTCGTAGTTTAACGAAAGTTCATTGAAATAGTCCTCCTGAAAAAAAACAAGTCATTGATAGAAAAAGTTAAAAAGGTGTAAAAAATTACGGGTAGTTACTATCCCTTCAGTTTAAAATATAGTAAAGGGAATAATATCTAGATTGTTACAAGTATTAGTTACAGCAAATAACTCAGAAGATGGTAAGTGTGATAAAACTCTTTTCAATTTCCTAAGGTCTTATTTATAGATGATTAGCCTTATAAGAAATCGAAAAGTATGTCTAAATTTAAAAAGAAAAATTTTTTAGAAAACTTCAGTTCCTTCCCTTATTTCCATATAAAACTTTTAGAACAAGGAAATGTTGAGTGGTCTTTATTAATAAATAACCCTGATGATTATTATTCTGCAAATAATGGTTCTATTCCTGGCTTAATTTATTATAGTGATACTGTATCCTTTGCAAAAAGATATCATTTATCCATTTTGCAAATTTTAGATGAATTTGAAGTAAATTGTGGGAAGATAAAAAATAAACCTAGCCCACATGATGAAACGCAATATTTTAATTGGCTTTCTTGGTTTGCTTGGGAGAATATGATGGGAGAGATTATATCATTTTCAGAATATTGAACGAGATTCAATGTATTAGAAATAATAAGCACTTACAATAATTGTAGGTGTTTATTTGTTTGCTCATAAGCTAAATAAAAAGACATTTAAATTTCAATATTGAAGAACTCCTTTAGGGGAACTTCCATAGCTATTGCTAATGCTGATATTGTTACTACGTTAGGTGTAACTACAGCTTTCTCTATTTTATATAGGTATTGTCTATCTTTTCCTACTAATTCAGCAAGTTGTGTCTGGGTTAAGCCTTTTTGTTTTCTAATTTCTTTAACACGGTTACCAATTTTTATTGGTATCTCAGATTTTAATGCCTCTAATTTTTTTTCTGATAACTCTATCATATTGTAAATGTCCAATATGATAAATGATATTTTGTAACCTTAAATAACTGCATTTTTGTATATTTGACCGAATTAAAATAAAATCTTATGAAAAAATATTTAGCAAGTATTATGATTGCTTTTCTAGTGTCGTGTGGAACAACAACTAAAGAAGAAACCCCTAAGGAGAACTCCGAAAATGATAACTCAACAGAGAAGGTTATTCAAGCTGAAAAGGAAAAAGAATTAGCAAAGAAAAAACAAGAGGAAAAGAAGTTGGAAAAGCTTCGCTATTACATGAATAACTCTTCTGTAACAGATGAAAATGGGATTTCTTACAAGCTAGAGGTTGTTAAAACCATTATTGGTCAGGAAAATATGTATACTTCTAAGAAAATGTATGTTACTAAAGGGGATATAGGTTTTGATAAATATGTTGTAGTAAGTTCTTATCGTATTAAAACTCTTTTTAAACTTAAATCTAATGGAAAAGTTATTGATAACATTGAACTAGAAGGTTTTTTAGTTAAATCTCAACTCAATGGAGATACTAAATATAATTTTTGGGATTCAAAATTGAATAAATGGGTTGTTAAAACTAAACAAGATGTAATAATGTTACGTAATATGAGCTGTAATGATAGTTTTATATATTATCCTCAACTCAATTCAAAAAAACACAGAAAAAATAGAATTACTGAATTTACAAGTGTCTGGTGTAATTTTGGTATTGGAGATGATGTAAAGAACGCAAAAATAGAAGCAATAAATAAATGCGGAATGCTTGAAGATAATCTTAAAAATATTCAATATACAACTGATAACCTTTTGGATATTAATAATGTTTTTAAAAGCAATTAGTTTAGATGAGTATAATGAATAAGCTAAAGCAAAATCATTTAAATTAACAGTTGAGAATGTAAGTTTTAAGTTCTCTAATTATTTGCAAAAGTTGTCACTCTGTATTTTTATTATTATAAGTAAAAGAACACTATGACAACTTTTGTAATAAAAAAAATAACCTTTTGAAAATCTTAAAATGATCCGAAAAGGGTCATTTTTTTATTTAGTGAGTTAATTCAAATTCTTTAAAATTGTTTTGCAAAATCTGTCACTCTGTATTTTTATTATTATAAGTAAAAGAACACTATGACAACTTTTGTAATAAAAAAATTAACCTTTGAAACTTTAAAATGATCCGTTTGAGGTCTGATAATGTTTTTATATATTTAAGGTCATAAAAAATTGCACTACACAAAAAATATCTATGAATATAAAAGCCAAACTCTTTGTATGTGGAGAAGAAAGAGAATTAATTTCTACCAGTTTAAATTATATCCGACTCACTGATTGGAATGGTAAACCAACCTCAGCTTTAATGGGAGGAACTTTTACAGTTACTTACGAATCTCAAATGTATGATGATACCTTTATCGAATGGGGTATTGCCGACAGAGCAGAAAATAAAAAAATAGATTACCCTGCTAACTTATATTTATTAAGAGATGGGAAAGTGGTTTTTTATGAAGACGATTTTGATGGAGTAGAATTATTCCAATATAATTTTCAAGATGGTACACTTATAAACTATCATGAGGTCTTTAATAATCAAGAAGGCATGTATGTTACGTTAACCATATCGCCTGCGATGCAAGATTATCGTTTTTTTAAAAACAGTACCGATTGGAGAAGAAAAAGCCGTACTCGTTATATAAAACCTTGGCAAGAGAGTTTTATACCTCCTATAAAAGATACTCCTTATAAAGCGAAAGAAGATGTTATGCCAAGATTTAAAAGGTATTTTTTTGAGAATAAGAACGGAGAACGAATACAACAGGATGATATTGAGATAAATGAAAAAGTTATCTTAGTTATAGAAACAGAAAATGCAGAGGGAGAAACAGTAACCATTGATTTAAAAGACGATAGCCTAAATTATAAATACCAAGATAAAGTATTAGAAAACGATATTTTGAAAAGAGTTTCAATCACAGGAAAACAAACAAAATTAGAATTAATAGCTACTGAAGAAAAGTAAATAAAAATGACTAAAGAAAAGGAAAGAACGTATAAAGGAATAGCTTCTTTTGATAGTGGTAAAGGAAATACAATGGAAATTACTTTTCCAAAAGTAAGACCAGCATTAAAGTTCACAGCAAATTTAAGAAGGTTAGACAATTACAAAGGAGAATTTGGTTTTGATTGGATGAGAGATGATTATCAAACTATATGTAAAGATTACGAAAAGTTAAAAAAAGAATATACTCCAACTAAAATTCATGATAAAGATTACTTTGTAACTTGGTTAAGTATGTTTCCTCTGCAAGAAAATGTAAAACTTAAATTAGAAGTTGAGATATTAGAAGGAGAGGCAATAGATGTTGATATAATTAAACTCCCATCAAAAGATGGTATACGTTTTGAACCTGAACAAATAAAAGTAAATGAAGCTGAGAGTAAGCAAATAAAAATTATTTGTAATTCGCCTTTAAGTAGTGATGTAATGATTGACCTGTTAGATAAGAATGATGAAAAGGTAGGTGCTATCAATGTAGTTAAGAATGATGAAGTATTGAGTTTACCGATAAATATTGTTTTAGTTTCTGAAAGCAGACATATTGAAAAGTTAAAAGAATTGTTTGGTAATAGAATAAATAGTCTTGAAGAATTTCTTCAAAAGAGGTCTTTTAATCAGGCTTTTATTAAGCCAGTTTTAACGAATAATTTAAATAATGCTCCTATTATTTCTTTAGATGATTTTGACGAAGATGATTATAGTGGAACAAATTTGTCTAAAAAAGGAAAAGACAGAATAATAAAAAGATTTGAAGATAATATAAATTTCGAAAAAGGTATTTCTGTTTTTCTAATAGCAAAAAATCATGAAAGGAATCAAGCGGGTGATTCAAGAGTAATACCTCTTGATTGGAGTTATGTGTTTATGTATGTTAATGCAGGTAATATTTCTGATTTTACACATGAGATTGGTCATGCATTAGGGCTTACACATTCTTTTATTGAAGATAAAAAATATGATAGAACAGAGAGCAAGGTAAATAAAGTTAAAAGCTACAAGGAACAATTAAAGAAGCAAGAGGAATATTTAAATAAAAAATTAAGTGAAGAGGGTAGAAAAACGGTAAACAACAATATACGTATATTAACAACGAATATTAAAATTCTTGAAGATAATTTTTCAATAGGAGATAACAATCCTTATAAATTTACGCAAAGTAAGACAGATAATTTTATGGATTATTATAATGATGCAAAAAGTTTTTATAAGTGGCAATGGAATGTTATGTTTAAAGAAGTAAAAAAATATTATTCTAATTAAATGAAAAGGTATATATATATTATTTTATTCTTATTTTCTTGTTCTAATAAAGTAGCTCCAACCAAGGTTGTATCAACTACAGAGAAACAACAAAACAGCAAGATAAAATTATTATCAGGTAAGATACTTCCTGTTCCACAACCAAAGGAGTATACTTCAGCAATTTTATTGTTGTATTATAATGATTCTACCAAAATTTACGCAGGTTCTGATTTTGATGGAAATTTTACTTTTTACGATTTTAAATCTAATAAAGTTGATGAAAAATCATACATATATGCTGTAAATAAAGGATGTATCTCTAAAAAAATAATGTTCGATAGTTTAAAGATACCTATACTTATTAAATTGAAGCAAGATTCTATAAATGGACTTTCGTATGATGAATATATTAAACTATTAAATAAAAATAGACCTATTGATTAATCATGATTCAAATTCAAAAATAAATAGTAATGTAATACTTTGTTATAGGTCTAAAAGTGTATTTATAAAGACTTTAGAGGGAAAGAATAATTATAATGTACTCTAGCTTATTACTAGTTGTGCTTATTGCTTGAAGAAAACATAGTTAATGAAAAAGTATATAGATAGACAAGTGGAGAAGCTTATCAATCCATCCGTAGTTTTGAGAATAGATGGTTTAAGTAAATCAAATCTATAATTTATACTTTATTACTTTGTGTTTTTTTACGTAAAAGCCTCTTCAATCACCTTCTTAAAGTTGTTTTTTTGGATGTTTTAAGAGGTTTTGATAAGTGATTCACCATATCTTGTTAGAAGGTTTTAAAACAGCTTAGAAAGCGTAAAAACACCTTCTATAAAAGACTGCAAAAGTTGTCACTCTGTATTTTTATTATTATAAGTAAAAGAACACTATGACAACTTTTGTAATAAAAAAATTAACCTTTGAAACATTAAAATGATCCTTTTGTGATAGAGTTTACAAATTAGAGAACAATAATATTCTAAACTAGAGAAAGCCAATTATTTTGATTTTATATGAACTACGTCTGAATTTTGAAAAACTTTTTTCGTTTCATTTTGTATGGAAGTTTTGTTTGACTTTTTAGGTCTAATTAGTTTAGGAAAGACCTTAGTTGTAACTTAATAATATATCACCAAATATGAATGAAGAAAAAAATAAAGCAAGTGCAGTTATCGCAATGGTTAGTGCGTCTGGCGCATCAGTTGGATTCGGTTTAGCGATTGCGGTAGGAATTCCTTTAACAGTTCCTATGGCAATAGGAGCAGGAATTAGTTGTTTAGCTTTTAGTATAATCAAGGTTTGTAGAAAGAATTAAAGTAGTTGAATATTCAACTACTTTAATTCTTTTTATTAGCTCTCTTATAAGTAAAAATAGTGAGTTATAGTGCTTGAAAAATACGTTACTTTTGTTTGTATATTTATAAAACAAATGAAGTCTAGTAAAAGTAATATTAAATCAATAAACAGTATAATTTTTAAGGAGAATAAGTTTTCTGCTGAAGAGGAAGAAGGATGGTGTAGAGTCTATGTTGATTTATTAGAATATAAGAATTCGAAAACAATATGGACGGTGTATTTTAGCCATATATATTGTGATTTGTTATATGAGATTGGTAAGGCTTTAGGTATGTCGCATCTTTTTTCTTTTGTTCCTCATGATTCAGTTATTGATAACATTATATTTTATGGTGAAAAAACAAAAAAAATTAAGAATAAAGAATTGATAATTAGACAAAGCGCATATTTACAGTATATAGTAAGAACTTACGAAAATAATAATGATGAAATTTTTAATCCTAGTTCGATTCATGCGATTTTTGCTTATGATGATATCAAAATTATTGAAATAGTTAGGAATGTTATTGTAGAGTTCTTAATGAAGGGCTCAAGTTCTGGAATTTCAGAAAGAGCAAGGAATTTTATTGAGATTACAGAAGAAGCACTAAAAGTAAAGAAAGAGAATGATTTTTTAATACAAGATAAATCTTCAAGTAAAGAAAAAGTTGAGGTTGTTAAAAATATTCAACCTATTATAGATAAAGATTTATTAACTCGAAATGAAGCAAAAGACTTTCTTAATATATCTTTACCAACATTAAATAATTGGACAAAGAAAGGAATGATTAAATCATACGGAATAGGAGGTAGGGTATACTATAAGAAAAACGAAATATTAGAGTTACTTGAAGAATTGAAGTAGTATTTATTTTATAAAGCTGACTAAATACTGACTAAAAAATAAATAAAAAAACCTCAATTAACTGTTTTTTAGTTAGTTGAGGTTTTTGATTGTGGAGACGCCGAGAATCGAACTCGGGTCCAAACAAGTAGCTCAAAGGCTTTCTACATACTTAGTTTTTGTTTAATTTTCGATTAAGACCTGACCAAAAACTGCCCAATCTTAACTTATCTTCTTTAGTTTCGAAAACCTATCGAAGCCCTAAGTTCTCTATGTTTACTTTTACGATGCCCAAAAATGAAACGCCGTAAACCAAGGCTTTTCGTGGACATTTAGCTTGCGCACCTTGTGCGCCGAGGCAAATCTTACTGTTAATTCAGATTATGCAGCTAAAGCGTAGTTATCTTCGCCGTTTAAATGTTTGAAATAAGTTTAACGAGTTATCATTTCACTCCTCGGTATGCTTACATTTTCACTAATCTCGCTGTCAAAACCAGTCGTCCCCAATATGTCAAAGATGCTATAAATATCTCTGCAAAAAATATACCAGATAATCTTTGTAATTCTATGCAATTTAGTTTGGCAGTACTATAAAGATATACTGCTTAAACAAGAGAATGCAAATATAAAAAAATACTACTTGTACAATCATTTTAAAACGAGTATTTTCGCTGCAATTGTTATAAACTATAACATTATATGTAAAATTGTTTAATTTTAATACAAAATCAATTATGAAATTCGGAATTATAAAAGAGCGTAAAAATCCACCTGATAGAAGAGTTGTATTTTCTCCAGAAAAACTGCAAGAGTTTAAACAACAGTTTCCTCAAGCAGAAATAGTGGTAGAAAGTTCAGATATCCGAGTTTTTTCTGATGAGGCTTACGCAAAAGCAGGTTTTGAAGTAACAAATGATGTTTCTGATTGTGATGTGTTATTAGGAGTAAAAGAAGTACCTGTAGACAATTTAATACCTAATAAGAAATACTTTTTCTTTAGTCATACTATAAAAAAGCAACCATACAATCGTAAGTTGTTAAAAGCTATGTTAGAAAAAAATATTGAAATGTTCGATCATGAAACTATTATAAAAGAAAACGGAGCTCGTTTAATTGGTTTTGGTCGTTATGCAGGTTTAGTAGGTGCATATAATGGTTTTAGAGCTTTGGGCTTACGTGAAAGTTTATTCAATTTACCTAAAGTAGAAACCTTAGCTGATTTAGATGCGGTAAAAGCTGAATTAGATAAAATAAGCTTACCAAACATCAAAATATTACTTACAGGAACGGGAAAAGTAGCTAAAGGGGCTCAAGAAATATTAGACCATCTAAAAATTAAACAAGTAAGTGATGCTTTGTATTTAACAAGTGAGTTTACTGAGCCAGTATATTGTATAGCAGATGTAATGGAATATGCAAAACGTAAAGATGGTAAAGTAGGAGATAAGTTTGAGTTTTATAAAGATCCAACTGGGTACGAAAGTAATTTTATGGCGTATGCTAAACAAACTGATTTCTTTATAGCGGGACATTTTTATGGTGACGGAGCTCCATATTTGTATACACGTGAAGATACTAAACATCCTGAGTTTAGAATAAAGTATGTAGCTGATATTTCATGTGATATTGATGGACCTGTGGCATCAACATTAAGAGCTTCTACAATTGCAGATCCTATTTATGGTTACAACCCAGAAGCGGAATCAGAAATTGACTATAAAGATGAAAAAGCAATCACAGTAATGGCTGTAGATAATTTACCTTGTGAATTACCAAAAGATGCTAGTGAAGGTTTTGGAGAAATGTTTTTAGAGCATGTAATTCCTGCATTTTATAACAATGATAAAGATGGAATTTTAGCTCGATCAAAAATGACAACTAATACTGGTAAATTAACCGAACGTTATGCATATTTGCAGGATTACGTAGACGGAAAAGAATAACACTCATTAACTCCCGCTTCGGCGGGATTTTTTATTTAAATATGATACCAGACAAACAATTTTTAATTGATACTGCAAACATGAGAATGCCTTTTGGTAAATATAAAGGAACGTATTTAATTGAAATTCCTGAATATTATATTGTTTGGTATAAAAATAAAGGTTTTCCTAAAGGTAAGTTAGGTACGATGCTAGAGTTGGTTTATGAATTAAAGTTAAACGGACTAGAAGACATCTTACGAAAGATTAGAAGGTAATTTATGAGTTAAAATTTTTTCTAAAAGTAGAATAGTACCAATTCCCAATGTATAAGCTATTAAATCACCAATACTAAAAGTAGCACCAAATATAATTATAGCCAATCGGTTATTTTCTAAACCGAGAAATTCTAAAAGAGGAGTTAATTGTAAAAATTCTACGATATAAGCAAAAATTAGGACTGAAACTGCTACGGTTTTATTAGAGAGGTTAAAGAAAGTTTTTACTAAATAAAAGAGTAAAATAACTACTAAGAAGTCACCAAAAGTATGTCTTATAAAACCTGAAGTTTGAGCTATTGCAATTTCCAGTAGTAAAAAAAATGCAAAAGCAAGAAAGTTTTTCAAATTAAATTTCATAGTTGTTTATGTAAAAGCAAACTACCATACAATACGATAGTTTGCTTATTAATTAATCGTTTTGCCAATCTATTTTTCTTGAGGCATACATTACTGAGGCTAGAATTATAAATAACCCTACACTACCTACTAATAAAGCATAATTTTCTAGCTGAATAATTACAAAAATAAAGGCGTATAATGTGGTAAGAGAAGCTCCAACAAATAATGGAAATTTAATACTTTTTAAAATGGATTTAGAATACAACGTAATCAATAGCACTACTGCTATAGAAGCAATTAAATATGCCTTTAAGAAGCTACTATGTTCAGAAATTGATATCAGTAATGTATAAAACATAGTTAAGGCAACACCAATCATTAAATATTGAAATGGATGAATGGATATTTTACTCATTGTTTGAATTAAAAAGAAGATTAAAAAGGTAAGTCCAATAACCAAGAATCCATATTTAGCCGATCGTTCACTTTTTTGATATTCGTCTACAGGAATCATAAAGTTTACACCAAAAGCATAGTCTTTTAAGTTTGGAATTCCATTAAAAGATTGTTGAGAAAATGGTCTGTTGATATCTAGTATTTTCCATTTAGCATCAAAACCATTATCAGAGATTTTGTCAGAGTTAAAGGGAAGATATTCACCAATAAAATTAGCAGTTTTCCAGTCAGAGTTTATATGAACAGATGTTTCTTTTCCAATAGGAATAAAACGAATTTGTTTACTTCCATTAATGCTTAGAGATAAACTAAAGTTTGTATCTGATTTTTTAGGAAGGTCTTCTTCATTTAAAAATTTACTTTCTAATTTATGAAGGTTTAAATAGTTGTAGTATGCTTTTTCATTTCTAGCATCATCTTCATATTTAGAAGTAAAAGCATAGGTGTTTTTATGCAATTTTATTTCAACTAAGTTGTTAACTCCTTTTAAATTAGAAGTTTTTATAATTAATCGAGCTTTGTTCCAAAGTATATCTTCTTCATTAATATCTTTTTCACTAAAATCAGGCTTCGTAAAACTTCCATCGATATCTATCTTACTATTATACACCGCTGTTTTATAAATACCACGTTTTTTCTCTTCAGGATTTATAGAAGATTTGATATTTAATTTCTTCGGAAAAAAGTAAGCATACTTTATTTTTTCTTCAATCTCGGTTTGAGTTTCTTTTGTTTTTTGATTTCTAACAAATTTCTCTTTATATGTTTTGTACGGAACTTTTAAAATAGGACCATATAACAATACCTCTTTACCCCATTTTTGATTGATTTCTTGTACAACTTCTTGCTGTCGATTCATTCGCTCAACAATTAAGCTTTTAATAAAGGATAAAGGAATTAAAAGGATGAGAATTAAAAATCCAATCATTAACATCCTAGCTGTGATTGATGTTTTTACCCACTTTCCGAACTTTCCATTTTGTTTGTTTGATGTTTCCATAGTTTATTATTTTAAAAGAACTTTGAAATTCAAAGTTAAATAGTAAAAAAATTAGTGTTATTTATTTTTAATCAGTTTTTCTAAAGCGTCAATATGTTTTTTAAATTCTTGTTTACCAAGCTCTGTAGCGTAGTATCTAGTATTGGGTTTTCTACCAATAAATTGTTTTTCTATCCTAATAAATTCAACTTTTTCTAAGGCTTTGGTATGGCTTGCTAAATTACCATCCGTAGCACCTAATAATTCTTTTAGGGTAGTAAATTCAGCATATTCATTTACCATAAGAACAGACATAATTCCCAGTCTAATTCTATGATCAAAAGCTTTATTTATATTTAGAATAATGTTTTTCAAAAAAGATAAATTTTAAAGTACGAAAATAGTTCTTATTTTCTATCGTGTTTAAAATACATAAGTGTACCGTAAACAATATGCATGATTCCAAACCCTATAACCCAAAACCAAAAGCCATAACCGGGTAACATTGCAGCAATAAGTCCTAAAACAACTTCAGTATAGCCTAAATACTTAATATCTCCTACAGTATATTTAGAAGCATTAATCAATGCTAAACCATAAAAAAGTAACATTAATGCACCTGTTTGTCCATATTTTTGATGTCCTAGTATGATAATGATATAGATTGCACCAGAAACCAGAGGGATAAGGAAATTTAATAGTAACCTTCTAGTGGTGGCATCCCAAATTTTTTCTCCATTCTTTTTAGCTTTTCTTGTGGTTAAAAAGATAGCTGTAGCAATACTTAAAAAGCCAACCAACAATAAATCAAAGATGACTATTTGGAAAATTTTTCCATCTAGCATCAAATAACCATTAGAATTGTTGCTAACCAACCAGTATGCATAAGCTGCACCAATTAGTGCATATATACCTGCTAAAACACCCGATAAACCACTTAATGATATAAATCTAGATGATTTATTCATTAGGTTTTTAATTTCTGATATGTCTTTTAAATAATCTTCTGAACTCATCTTTAAAGAACTTTGAAAAACAAAGTAAAAGTAATTTTATGAAACAGACAAATAAAATTTTAATGTATTTTTGAAAGAATGAAACCAGCTGAAGAATATATACTCAAACAACCAGAACCATTCAAGTCTATTTTACTGCATTTACAGGTATTGATAGAAAGTAATTTTCAGGGTTTAGAACTAAAATACAAATGGAAAATACCAGTATATTATGTTAATGGTAAGCAATTATGTTATATAAATGCATCCCATAAAAAAGGTTTTGTTGACGTTGGATTTTGGGCAAAAGGGATTCTACAAGATTATGATGCTTTTTTAGTTTCGGAAGGAAGAGCAGTGGTAAAATCACTCCGTTATACTTCAGTAGAAGAAATTAAAGAAGAAATACTACTACAAGTTATAGGCGAAGTAGCAAAACACAATCATAAAGGTTTTTGGAGCAAATAATTACTGAATCAAAAACTCAAGCATAACTTTTTTATCTATAATTAAAAGTAGCCGTTTGCTATTTTTAAGAGGAGAGGTTGTAATTGTAGCAACATTATTTTTGATAGATATACTGTGTGGTTTTACTGCATATCGGTATCCACTATATCCAAAGGAAACTGATTGATTAGGACGTAGATTTTTTATTTTTAATTCAATAATAGAATCTTTTTTTAACAACCCTTTAGAAGGTGTTATTAATTCTAAATCTGATTTTAAAAAGGCAGCATCATAAATTGGTTGATTATAAAAATCTTTTTTATCCATTCTACCAACTCTTAATTGCCAAAGTTTCTTTTCAGGGAAATGAGTTTTAAAGTATTTTTCTTTTGGAAAGTTGAAGTAGTAAGCATTAAATGAAGGTTGCCATCTGTTATTATTTACAACACCAGCTGCCCATGTAGCATCAATATAAATCCATTTATCATTCAGCTTAACAGCATTCCAAGCATGATTTGAGTTGGTTTTAGGATTAGCTATATCGTTTGAGGAATTTCTGATATATCCTTTTATAACTTCATTCTCAATCTGAAGTATTGAGCAAATTTTCGCAAAAGTTTGCGCATACCCCTCACAAATTGCTTTTTGAGTTAATAAGGTTTCATTAACAATATTATCTTTTATAGCCTGTAATTTTTCTAATCTTTCTTGCTCATTCCTGTACCTAAAAGAAATTCTTTTTTGCTTTGGATTGTAATACCCGTCTAAATCATATCTAATATTATGAGCTAGCCAATAAAAAGCAGCTTGTACTTGCTGTTCTTCAGTTTTAAAGTCGCTTGCTATCTGTTGAGCTAAATTTTCTACTTTATTAAATTTAGGATAATCATTGACTTTTTTTTCAATTAAAGAAAAGTTTTGCGCGCTAACAAGGTTAGTTATTAGAAAGAATAAAAAAAGAAGTTGTTTCATATATGAGTTTAAAAACAACTTTATAAAACAAAAATTGTGCCTATAAATTATTAATGGTTTTTCTAATTGTTACTAAGTTGGTAAGTAAACCTTCTAAATAATCAAGGTGTAACATGTTGGCTCCATCACTCTTTGCATTGGCAGGATCAAAATGAGTTTCAATAAATAAACCATCAACATTGTTAACCACACCTGCACGAGCAATTGTTTCAATCATATCTGGACGTCCTCCAGTAACACCACTTGATTGATTAGGCTGTTGTAATGAATGTGTAACATCTAACAAAGTAGGAGCATATTGACGCATGGTTGGAATTCCGCGGAAATCAACAATCATATCTTGATATCCAAACATGGTTCCTCTATCAGTTATCCATGCTTTTTGGTTACCAGCATCATGTACTTTTTTTACGGCATGTTGCATAGCTTCAGGACTCATAAATTGTCCTTTTTTTAAATTCACAACTTTACCAGTTTTCGCCGCAGCTACAACTAAATCGGTTTGACGAACTAAGAAAGCAGGTATCTGTAATACATCTACATATTGAGCTGCTTTTTCTGCATCAGAAACTTCATGAATGTCGGTTACGGTAGGAATATTAAAGGTTTCAGAAACTTTACGTAAAATTTTTAATGCTTTTTCGTCACCAATTCCTGTAAAACTATCAATTCTACTACGATTTGCTTTTTTAAAACTTCCTTTAAATACGTAAGGGATTTCTAACTTGTCGGTAATAGAAATTGCTCTTTCAGCAATTCGCATAGCCATATCTTCTCCTTCAATGGCACAAGGACCAGCAAGTAAGAAAAAGTTGTTTGAATCAGTATGTTTTATGTTTGGAATATCAGTTAAAGCCATCCTTAAAAATTTTCAACAAAATTAAGAAATTAAATTGGCTATATTTAGGCTTTTAAATAAATAAAGAATGAAAAAAGTTTTATACCCATTAGCACTTGTAAGTGTATCAGTTTTATTATCGTGTAAGCAGACTAAAAAGACTAGTAACGAAGTTGCTATGAATACTGTAGAGGTAACTCAGAAAAAACAAAGTAAAGAAGAGTTAATTGATTCTATTGTAGTAAGAAAACACTTATATACACTTGCTTCAGATGAGATGGAAGGTAGAAAACCTGGGACTGAGGGGATGGAAAAAGCAACCCAGTATATTGAAAATGAATATAAAAGAATAGGTTTAAAAACTTTTGATACACTAACTACATATCGCCAAAACTTTGAGTATAAAGGAATCAAAATGAGCAATATTATAGGCTTGTTAGAAGGAAAATCTAAAAAAGATGAGTTTGTTATTGTATCTGCACATCACGATCATTTAGGTGTAAAGAAAGATGGAGAGGGTGATAGAATTTTTAATGGAGCAAATGATGATGCTTCAGGAGTAACAGGTGTATTGTCTTTAGCTGAGTATTATGCTAAAAAAGGAAATAATGAGCGTAGTATTTTGTTTGTATGTTTTACTGCTGAAGAAATGGGATTGGTAGGCTCTGAGTACTTTGGAAAAGGAATTGATGCCGATAAGTTTGTAGCTGGAATTAATTTAGAGTTAATAGGAAAACAACCAAAAACAGGACCTAAAACTGCATGGTTAACTGGTTTTGATAAATCGGATTTTGGTAAAATAATTCAGAAGAACTTAGAAGGATCAGGATATAAGCTATTTCCAGATCCATATCCGAAATTTCAATTGTTCTTACGATCAGATAATGCTTCTTTAGCACGTTTAGGTGTGCCGTCTCATACATTTTCAACCACTCCAATTGATATTGATGCTGATTATCATAAAGTAACAGATGAGGCTGAAACGTTAAATATGACTGTTTTAACAGAAACTGTAAAAGCAGTTGCTAGAGGTACTCAAAGCATTATTGAAGGAAAAGATACACCGACTAGAGTAAAGATGGAGTAAACATTTTGAAAACTTAATGTAAAGAAGGAGCTATAGGCTCCTTTTTTTATTGGCCTTTTATATCTTATTTTTAAGATAATGTTAATTATTATAAGTCTTAATTATGTTAAGTGTTAAAATTGTATTAAAATTTTATTATATTCGAAAAAAAATAAATTTAATCTTTAACCCCTTCAAAAAATGAAAAAAAAACTTTTAAGCCTAACGGTTGTTTTAACTATGATCTCATGTTCTAATAATGATGAAACATTAGATATAAAACAAGATCAAGATTTACTTACCAAAAAAGAAATCAATTCAAAAATTAAGACATCTTTAGAAGAAACTGGAGATTTTAAATGGATGTCACAAGATGCTCATATAATATGGAGTGCAGTGAATCATGGAGAAAGTATCTTGACTATAGGCTACGGTACTTCAAAAAATAACTATGCGAAGAATGAAGAAAGTACGAATATTAAAAATGAGTTACTAGCCTTAGTAAGAAGTTTTGAACCTACTTCAGCAAAGGGAGAAACGGAACTATATGTAAACGAAAATATTAATGTATTAGATATTAAAGTAACCAACAAGGAAACAATAAAAGTCTTATTAAAAGACAGCAGAGTTCGTTATATAGAACCAGGAGGATATAGTTTTTTAGAGTCAACAGCTCAAGCTAAATCAGATTCATCAGGTTCTTCAGGATGTGGGTATGGTACAGCAACTTTAAATGCGAGTGATTATCGTACAGTATCACCAGGTGCTAGATTACCATGGTCTTTCGATGCACATAATATTTCACAAGCTTGGAATTACAGTACAGGATCAGGTGTAACTGTAGCGGTGGTTGATTCTGGTTTATCACCAGAGCAAAAATGGATGAACCAGTATTTTAACGATGGATATTCATCAGGAAGAACAGTTCAGAAATATGGAACGTTTGTAGATTCTTGGTGGGCGTGGTCTAATAATTATGATGGCGTAAATGATAAGTGTGGTCATGGAACAAAAATGGCAGCAGTAGCTACAGCTCCTAGAAATAATGATAATTTACCTGTTGGTGTTGCTTATAATGCAAGCTTAGTAACGTATAGAGCTGTTGAAAATGTGGTAATTGACGATTACCATGAAAAAAGAGGTGTTGTTGAAGCATTAACAGCATTAGCAAACAGAAGTGATGTAAAAGTTATTTCTATGTCATTAGGTTCTCCGTTTAGTATTGGGAATGTATCGGATGCAGTAAAGTACGCACATAGCAAAGGAAAGATGATTTTAGCAGCAGGAGGAACTTCTACTTCATTTACTACTTGGTATGGAGTAATTTTTCCAGCAAGTATGTCTGAAACTGTTGCGGTAACAGGTGTTAAAGAAGGACAATATAGCAAGTGTGATGTATGTCATACAGGATCACAAATTGATTTTACTGTACAAATGCAACGAACTAACGGAACAGATAATAAAATACCTGTATTAAGTTATTATGATGGGCAAGCAAATTATGTTGGAGGTTCATCTGTAGCAACAGCTACTACAGCAGGTATTGCTGCATTGGTATGGGCAAAAAATCCTTCTTGGTCAAGAGAACAAGTTTTACAAAAAATGAAAGAGTCTGCTGATTTTTATCCAAACAAGCATTCAGAGTTTGGATATGGAAATATTGATGCTTTAAAAGCGGTTCAATAAAAGTCAACTAACTAACCTTAGAAAAAGTCTCGTTTACGCGAGGCTTTTTGTATTTTTATAAGGTATAGTTTTTGATTAAATACACCGTAAAGAATTTATATATGAAGTATTACAAATATTTTTTTCTGCTAGTTATTATTGGATGCTCCTCTTCTAAAGTAGTATATGACTACGATAGTCAAACAGATTTTAGTCAGTATAAAACCTTTAATTTTTTTGAAGATGCTGGTAAAGGTTTAAATGAGTTGGATATAAAAAGGGTTACTTATGAAATAACGGCTGCTTTAAAAGCTAAAGGAATGCGATTAACTGAAAACCCAGATATGTATATCAATATTTTAGCTGAAGAACGAGAATCAGTTAATAGAAATACGATAGGTGTTGGCTTAGGAAGTGGGGGAAGAAATGTTGGTTTTGGAATTTCAGGAGGTATTCCTATTGAAAGTAGAAAAATAAACCAGCAATTAACCATTGATTTTGTTGAAAGTAAAGACAACCAGTTAATATGGCAAGGAATTGTTACTAGTGAAATAAGAGAAAAAGCAACACCAGAACAAAAGAAATTACATTTTCAAAAAGTAGTTGGTAAAGTAATCAATAATTATCCGCCGAAATAGCCTCCTTTTTTGTTTTAAAATACTGATAACCGTACAATTGACGCACTAAAAGTAAGTCAGTGACTTACCTATTTCTAATTTTTTATGCTTTACTTTGGAGTCAAGTAGCAGTATGTTAGGTTTTTACGCTAAAAATGTTAAAGAAAACTCAGGGATATCCCTGAGAAGAACTTAAAACGACTAGGGAAAACCCTTATTGTGCAAAAAAACATGAACAACTACTTTTAAATAAAAATTGTAATTAATTTAAAATTATATATCATGAAAAAAAGAAAGAAACAAATTGCTAAATTTTTAAAACTAGGCGTTTTCCTTTTTGGGGTTTCGCTATTGTTATGGAATTGTGAAAAGCAAGAAGAAGTTAATCACGGATTAGAAAATGAACATTTTGGAATTCCTCAAAAATACTTTAAAAAGAAAATAACATTAAAGGAAGTTTTATCAAATGAAGAATTATACAATGTACTTGAAAAAAACTTTATAAGGAGTGGTGAGCAAAAAAAGGTAAATGAGTTTATACCTTATAATTATATATTAAAGGTGTATACCTCACAAGGAATTTTATTTTATAATGATACGATAAAAACCTATACTTTTCCTATAATTACTAATTTAGAGAAAGAAGAACATAGTTTTTTTAATTTGTTACTTCAAGAATATAAAGGAAAATTATATGTAGGTGTGATTAAGTATATACCGTCTTCCAATTGGTTATCAAATAAAAATGAGAAGTATGAAGGAAGTTTTGAGTTAATAGATAAAGAAGGGCGTTCCAAAAAGAGTTATGCTTCAAAATCGTCTTGTGAAACTATATTAAAAGCTTTTTATGCACCTTGTGGCTGTGGTGGAAGTGCCAATGGTCATGCTCCTTCAGGAGCATGGTGTTGTAAAGGAAGTCCTTTGTTAGGGTACGATATGGAGTTTAGTTGTAGTGGAGGAGGCAGTAATGGGGAACCTGGAGATTTAGATGGAGTAAGTGGAGGATTAGATTCAGGAGGCTCATCAGGTTCAGCACAAACTGATCCTACGGAAGCTATTTATACAGATACAGCATTAGGAATAAACAAATCTTTAGGAGGTACATTAAGTGATTCAGAATTAGAATGGATAGATACACATCCACTAGAGTCTTTTAAAATAGTAAACTTTATTATAGCAAATGAAGATGAAAATAAACAACTTATCTCAGAAACCAAAACATTTGCTGAACAAGCTATTAAGCTAGACATGATTCTAGACAATAACCTAGAGGTAAAAACTACAGGAAAACACCCTAATGAAATTAGCGATTGCTGTCCTGGGGATTGTTGCCCTAACCCTACTATCTATGATAATGACTTAATCATACAAGAATATGGAATAAAACCCGTGCAAGCAGCTGTAGATGCTACTTTTAATGGTTTAGCTTTTGTTACTGGGGTTGTAGGTAGTAAAGAATGGGTAGGAAAAAGAGCTCGACGCATTATGACTGAAATTGGTATGACAGTACCTAGTGATATTACAAATGAACATTTAGCAGAACTTTATCAGATACGTAAAAAAGATGGTTTAATAATTGTAGAATATAGAGCAGGCTTGCTGAAAAGCATGCTAAATTTTGGTCTTGATACTTTAGATATTCTTTCTTTTTTATCTCCTAGTAAAGGAGGTGGTGCCTTTTTAGCTACTAAAATGGGAGGTAATATTACCACCACCAAACTAACTCAACATTTACGAGATATAAGTGTTACTACAACTAAAGTAGATAATGTTGTAAATAGCTTAAAGAGCTCTGCTAAATTTGACCTAATAGGTACAGGGAAGCATAGTATTGTTAAAGGTCACCACCCTTTAGCTAAAAGTGCTTTTAGAAGTGATAAATTTTATGATATTCAAAAAGCTTTTAGTGTCTCTTCTAGTAAATTACAAGATATTTGGAGAGCTGCAAATCCCAGTGCTGACTTAATAAATATACATAATAAAATTACAGGACAACAAAATAGTTTATATTCAGCCTTTGCAAAAACTGGAGAAGTACTTACTTTAGATAAAATGGCTGAAATTGAAATAAAAGCGATGACTAATGTTGGAGTACCAAAAGATGTAGCTACAGGTTGGGTTATAAAGGCATTAGAAGACTTAAAAGCGCAAGGTGTAAAAGTAATAACTAACATTCCTTGGAATGGAATAAATTAATAAATATGAAAACAAATGAAGAAATATTAGATGATTTTGGAAAAGAAGTAATTAATACAGTTTTTGATTTTAATTATGTAATGCTAAAATCAAATATAAATAATAATCTAAAAAAAGGAACTCTTGATAATAAGAAGATAAGTTTTTTTTCAGAAGAAACTTTAAGGAGTGTATTATTTGATTTCTTAAAAATTTTTGAAGAGAATGAAGAGTTTAAATTGTATTACGAAAAAGATGGGCAAAAAGTTAATTTAGTAGAAATTAGTGAAATGCTGAAAGCAGAACCTATTATAGAAAATGGGTGGATAGAACGTTTTAGTAAGGAGCTTAAAAAAGAAGGATAATTTGTTAAAATATAATAATAGGGATGCTTTAAAATAGTATCCCTGTTTTTACCTTAATTAAATATGAGTGATTTAATTTACTCGATAGCTCCTTTAGAGATAAAAGTAGAGAACATAAGTCAATTTAAGAGTAAAATAGAGGATTTACTACTAAACAGAGGTGTTATATCAAAAGAAGCACGTCCTACTAAAGAAGCTTTAAGCATAGTAAAAAATCAAGATAAACTATTTTTAAGTATTAACCCTAATTATGTAGAGTTTGTTACTAGCAGACAAATTTTATATGATGGAAATGATTTAGAAGCTATTTATTGTCCTAGTTGCGGTTTTAATGTTATTGAAGATAATTATTGGGATGATGCTATAAATAATTGGTTTACTTATAGTGAAAGTTATAACTTAGAATGCTCAAATTGTAAAGTAAAAAATTCTATTACAAAATATAACTTTTTAGACAAATGGTTTTTTAGTGAATGTAGTGTTTCTTTTTGGAATTGGCCAGATTTAAAAGATAGCTTTATACATGAAATAGAAGTTCTTACTGAAACAAAGATAAAAGCACTTCGTAACAAACTTTAAAATAGCTTAAATCTCTTATTAAAATATTATAAAAATTTAAAATCATGAAAAAACCATTAATAATAGGTATTGTAAATTTAGTATTTACGTTACTACTTTTTATGTTGTTAATATCTTTCAGTAAAGAAGAGAGTATTTTTTTATTACTACTGATTTTCTTGCTAATCTTATTAGGAATAATCTTAAGTACTCTAGGTTGGTTAGTAGGTTTTAAATATTTGAAAAGTAAGTTAATTTCGAGAACTGCTTTTTTATTTAGCCTGTTTTTAAATTCTTTTTTTCCTTTGATTATTTTGATTTTACTATTAAGTAATTTGAAAGATATTATAAGATTGTTTTGATAGAAGTACGGTTGAGGAAAACGGAAATCTACAAGTTTAATTTTTGAATTAAAAAGAAAATAAAATGAAAAGAATATTATTTATAACTAGTTTTTTAACCTGTTTTATATGTTCATCATGTAAAACAGATAAGAAAAGTGAAGTAAAAGAAGTAAATAACGGATACTTTTATGATATAATTCTCAATGAAGTTAGAGAAGTTGATACTGACAAGTATTTGATTGAGTATTTAATAAATAGTGATTATGAAAAAGAGAATAGTTTTAAGTTAAAAAACACTAATAGTCATTTAAAATTAGATTCTTGTAAAGTGTATAAATTCTTTTCTAAAGAAATTTCCTCAGAAAATAAAAACATAATAGATCAATCCACAGAAGAAAAAAAGGATAAAGAAAAAATAATATATGAATTTTCATTACCCTGCAAAATTAATGTAAGACAGGTATTGGTCTTTAACAAAATTAAGTTTGTGTCTCCAAGTACTAATAGAGTTAAAGGGGGAGGAGAAAGAGTTTTTCATTTTATTAAAAATAATGATAAATGGGAAATTAGTGAAACCATCCAATTAGAAGATTATTAGTTTAATAGGATGAATAGTGAATTGATATATAGAATCAAAATAGACCTAAATCTAAATAAATTAGTGGTATGAAACTTGAACTTCTTTTGGTTGTATTGTTATTGGCTTCTTTGGGTGTTCGACTTTTAAATTATAAGAATAAAGAAAAGTCGAAGAGAATTCATGATAAAATAGAAAATGAGAGGTTGAATGTTATAGACATGAACCGCATAGATATTTTTGAGAAAAAGAATGTACTTCTTTTTGAGCCGGAAAATGGTGTTGAGTTGATACATTACATATTACAAAATATTAACCACTATAAAGACTTTACTACACTGAAGGCTTGAAGGGATGGGTTAAGAGTCATTAATCAACTTTTTGAATTAGATTTAATTGAAGTGTTTCATTGGGGAAAATATGAGCATGAGTTAAAAGGCAAAGTGTTATCTATTTCTTAAAAGGGAACTTTTGTATACAAATAAAAAAGCCTCTTGGTTTTACCAAAAGGCTTTTCAAATTACACAACAAACACACTAATTTGACTAATCTAAATGTAGACTTTTAGAAATTTTTTGCCAGTCAATGATTTTAAAATTTTGATGTAAACTGTCTTTACCTTGGGTATTAGCACCATCTTGCGCAATAAAGAATCCTTTAGGATATTTTGCGCCAAAATTAACAGAAGTTACATCAATTCCGTCCGTGTCGTAGGTACCGTCAATAGCACCATCTTTTAATGAGAAACTTCCTAGGTATTGATTGCTAACTCTATCGAAAATAGCATAACTGTTATTTCCTTGTGAGGATAAAATAATATATCCTTTTCCGTTTCCAGCATCGTATAAGGTAACGCCTTCAAAATCATCTTTCATATTCAAATCTTTGGTGCTGATAACCTTTACGCGCTTATTTTCAGCATTAGGTTCTGCATCGTATTTCCACAAAGCTTTATCTTCTTCACCAATATATACTTTGGCATGTACATCATCGGCAACAATACCTTCTCCTTGACTTCTTAATGAGAATTCACGAACTAACTTGGCATCAATTTGAGTGTTGTTTTCAAACAATTCCCATTGCTCAACACCACCTTTTTTACCAACCATAAAAACATAAAATTTGTTAGTTTTAGGGCTTTTATACATTCCTAAACCGTATACTTCTTTTAAGTTAGAAGTTATTTTTCGTGCAGCAGCATCTTCTAATTCACCTGTAGGTTTTACAATCAATATAGAAATAGTATTGTGTGTTCTATTACTAGCAGTAACAACCGAAACTTCTTTTCCGTTTAATGAAAATCCGTCACGAATATCAACATTGTTTACACGTCCTATTTTATAAGAATACAAGCGTTTTCCTTCTAAATTATAAACTTCTAAACCTTCTTTTTTGTTTGTACCAATTATGGTTGATTTTGTTACATTAGCAGGGTTTACCCACACACACGGATCATCAGCAGCGTCGTCAAAAGAAGTGACAGGTTCTGTTTCAGCGTCAGCAACTAAAGCTACCACTGGTTTAACTTGTGGGTTTTGATGGACTATTTTTTCAACTTTACAAGCGCTTAAAATAAGGCAAGTAAGTGTTATTTTATATAAATTATTCATTTTTAAAAATTGTATTTTAAACCAGCATTCCAGTTGTAGTTATAAAACTCAGCCTGCATTGTTTGGTGTTTTGTACCTTGGTAAAAACGTAATTCTTGATTAGTTAAGTTTTTTGCTTCAGCAAAGATTTGTAAGTTTTTGGTAATACGGTAAGAAGCATTTAGGTCTACAAACAATTGTTCGTCATAAAATACATCAGTAAAGGTATCGTCTCCGTATTCAAAAATATAATCATCAGCAAAGTTTAGTGAGGCTCTAATAGATAGTTTAGAACTTTCATAGGCTAACGATCCGTTAAACATGTTTTTAACAGCACCAGCTAAAGGTAATCCATCTTCTCTATCAGCAATACCATCTGTTTTAGAATCTGTATAGGTATAGTTACCATACACTGTTAAGTTTCTTAAGAAACCTGGTAAGAAGTTTAATTTACGTTGTAAAGCAACTTCAAAACCATAAATTTCGGCAGTACCTCCGTTGAAAGGCCTTGTTACATCATAAGTTTCTGTAACACCTCCAATGGTAATTGGTTCTTCAGTAACTGAATTGTAAATAAATTGATCTAAATCTTTGTAAAAAACTCCTGCCGATATAATACCTACATTACTAAAGTAGTGTTCAAACATTAAATCAAAGTTCATCGCTTCAGTAGGATCTAAATTAGGGTTTCCATACTCAGCTTCAATATCATCACTATTAATGTTTCTGTAAGGTACTAAATCGTAATAGTTAGGTCTCGCAATTGTATTTGTCCAAGCAGCTCTAACAATGGTGTTTTTATCAATATTGTATTTTGCTTGTAAGTTTGGTAACCAGTTTGTGTAGTTTCGAGTTCCAGATGTTTTAGTTACGTCGCTTAAATCTTCAGCAGTTTCAACATCAATTGCAAAACCATTGTAGTCAGTTGTTGTTTTTTCAACTCTTACACCTGCAATAAAAGAAAAGTTATTATTGATGTTTTGTTGCAACATTCCGTAAAAGGCATAAATATTTTCGTTAGCATTGTAGTTTTCAGGAACAAATTCATCTAGTACAAGTTCACCTCCTGTTAAGTTTAAACTTCCTAAAAATTCTTTTGAAACAAATAGCCCTGATTTATAATCATCGCCTGCTAAATAACCATTAATAGTATAGTCTTTAGTAGTAGTGGTATTCATGGTTGGAAATTGATCTTCTAAATCATATTCATAAAAACTATTGTCTCTTACTTTTTCTTTGTATTTGTGCTTAAATCCAAATTTTAAAGAGTTTTTATAAGCTCCAGTAGCATTGATAGGAGCCAAGACATCAAAATTAGAACTGATTTTACGTTCTTGTGTAAATCCTTGTTGTTGCGTTACTTCTTTATATTCAAAAGTTGAAGGATCGTTAAAATCGTTATTTGTTGGACGTAATACAGGGAAATTTGTTCGCGAGAAGTCTTGCATAACTTCAATATCATCATTCTCAAAACTTATGTAACGTTCATCTGGACGTTCTTCTTTTGCCTTGGCAGTTCCTGTTTTCCAGTTTAGTTTAATATTCCCAAAAATAATATGTTCTCCACCTACAGATATATTGTAAGTACTTTGACGCTCTAAACGCGTGTTGTCGTTTGTATTGTTATTGATACCACCTTTAGTTTGACGACGTACTTCAGCTTTTGATAATCCAGTAGCATCAGGTTCATCTATTTTTCTAAAACGTACTCTATAACGATTTTCATAATCGTTTCTTTGGTTGTACATAGACTTGAAGAAAATTGTATTGTTGTTGTCTGGTGTCCAGTCTAAATTAGCAGAAACGCTCATTCTATTTCTTTTTACGTCGTAGCGTCTAATATCGTGTTCACCAATGTAGGTTTTACTATTTTCTTTTTCCCATTCAAACTCAACATTATCTGAACCATAATCGTTAGAGTTATAAGAAGCATTGATTACATAGCCTAGTTTGTCTTTAAAAGTTCTGTTGGCAACTAATGCAGAAACATTATAGTTAGGAGTATTTCTTACAGGATTTTGTCCGTAAGAACCAGCAACAAAAGCTCTAAAAGTAGTAGGAGCAGAACGTGTAACTAAATTAACAGAGCCACCAATAGCGTCTCCTTCCATATCTGGAGTTACTGCTTTGTTAACTTCAATGGTTTGAATCATGTCAGAAGGAATTAAGTCCATTTGAACTCTACGGTTGTCACCTTCAGCAGACGGAATTCTGTCACCGTTTAAAGTTACCGAGTTTAATTGAGGTGCTAATCCACGAATAACAATATCTCTAGCTTCTCCTTGATCATTTTGCATAGAAATACCAGGAACACGCTTTAAGGCATCACCAATATTTGCGTCTGGAAACTTTCCTACTTGATCTGCAGAAATAATATTAGTTATATTCTCTTTATTTTTTTGTTGGTTAAGGGCTTTGGCTTGTCCTTTACCAATACTTCCTTTAATAATAACTTCATCCAACCTGTCTATTTTAGGTGTTAGAGAAAAGTTTTTAGACCGAATGTTGTTTGTAAGCGTAATGGATTCTGTTAGGGTTTGATAGCCTAGGAAAGATATTTGAACTTCATAATTCCCTATTGGTAAATTTAAAAGTTCGTAGTTTCCATTAAAGTCGGTAGAAAATCCAACTTGTAAAGAAGGAATGCTAATCGTAGCTCCAGGTAAAGGTTGATTTGTTTCGTCTAAAACTCTTCCTTTTAATCCAGATTTACTTTGTGAGTATCCTAAAATACTAACAAAGCATAAAGTAATTAAAATTAATTTTTTCATTTTGAAATCTTTAGTGAATTATCCACGGCGAAATTATTTATGATAACTAGCAACCAGATTTCAAATTTGTTAGTAAAAAATTATTAAAATGTATTTATAAAGTTGATTATACGTTAATTAGTTAAGGTTTTAATGATGTTTTGGTGTTTTTGAATTAAAGTAAAAATTACTTTATAAAAATATTTAACGTTTAAATTATAAGGGCATAAAAAGAAAAACCTCCAAGTTAACTTGGAGGTTTTTTATAAATTTTATTACTGTCTTTTTAGAATTGGTAACGGATACCTAAACCGAAGTCTGAATTAAATCCATCGTAAGCATCATTAAAACCAATTTCTGGTCTAAAGTCTAAAGATAAGATTAAAGGAATATCAAAGTTATACTCGATACCCACAACTCCAGAAGCAAAGATAAATGTCTCAGATCCACCTTCAATAGTAACACCTCCAGATGTTTGGTCATCAATACTCCAGAATCCTAAACCTCCACCAGCACCTGCGTACCAGTTAAAGCGGTTTTCTATTTGCCATACCCATTGATATAAAGCTGTAGCTTTAAACCCATCATAATTATTACCGTTTCTTAAACCTAAGTCAATTTCTAAACGATTGTTATCGCTTAATCTGCGTTGGTAAGAAATTTCACCACCAAAACCATCGTTATCTCCTAAACGAAGACCAATAGCATTGTCAGCAATTTCTTGGGCATTTGCTGTAAAAAACGAAAGGGTTAAAAAACCAATGAATAAAAATAATTTTTTCATAATTTTTAATTTAATGTTATGTGTTGCTAAGATAGTTATTTTATTTAATTAGTAACCTTTTTCCTTTTGAATGACTAGTAAACTCTGAGGCATACATACTTTGAATTGTTGTAATACCATTGCTGAAATTTCCTGCATTATTTATACGAACATCATATTCAAATACATATATTCCTTTAGGTAAACGCTCAAAAAAGAAATTTGTTGCAGCATCTTTTGTGCTTTCGTAGTATCCTAAACCATCTTGCCACTTGTATTGTGATAATACATTAATTGGTTCAACTCCACTTGCTCTCATATCTTTCATATGAACAAACTCCATATTTCTATCCGAACGAAGTTCAATTCTAACAGTAATTAAATCTCCAACATTTAACTGTGTGTTTTCTGTAACTTCTTGGAGTTGCTTACCAGTATTAGTATTAACTTTTTTAAATAGTTTTTTATTTAATTGTAAAGGAGTTTTAGCAGAAGTAATTTTATCTAAATTTTCAAAATACTGCCAATACAATCCACCCCAAGCAATACCTTTTCCTTTTTTAGAAATACTAACAGTACTCATGTTAGGAGTGATTTCAGAACCATTCCATGAAGTTTTAAAATAACCAGTACCTGCTTCAATTTTTGTATCTTCTAATTTAGAAGGATTGATAGTTTGCTTTCCGATTTTCACATCCACCATATCAGTTACCGAGATCCAATCATTACCTTGTAATAATAAAGCATATACAGCCTCAGTAGTTGCTTTGGTGGTTTTCCAACGATTGGTTTGTTTGTTTTTTAGTAACCATATTTTTAAGTTATCAATCGTTTCTGTGTTATTTTCAATTTCTGAAAAAGCTTCAATTAACAACGATTGGGTTTCAATAGGTGCTTGGTGCCAATACCAACTTGGTTGATTCTCTTTCCAATACATTCCTAATTCATCAGAAGTAACACTGTTCTCTCTTAAAGATTTTAAAATTTTAGAAGAGATTTGTGTATTACCATTTCTAAACTGTAGCAGGGAAATTTGTCCTTTTCCGTATAAACTAAACTCTTTCCAGTAAGTTGCTGTTTGACTTTTATAGTATTCAAAAGCGGTTTTAGTTGTATCGTTAATTTCAATATTAGTATAAAAAGAACGCATGTATAAATACTGAATAATGAAATAGTTTAGATGGTTTTTCTTTAAGTACTCAGTATATTTTTTTTGACCTTTTTCAGCTTTAATACGTTCAGCACTTTCTAATAACTTCTTGTAGGTATGTTCAATTTCAGCATCTAAAAAGTGGATAGCATCCATAAGCATTTTCTGTAAAGAATCATCTTTATTATCAATACCTAATTTTTGTAAATGTCCAAAACCAGTAGCAATATGATTTGTGATATAAACATTAGGATTGTCATTCCCTTTAAACCAAGGGAATCCTCCATTGTTTAATTGCATTTGCAATAGTTTATTAATGGCGTTTTGTTGCTCGTTTTTCATTTTGTTTAAATCAAATAACAAAGCAATACGCTTCTTTTGTTCGGTTTCAGATTGAGCATCACGTAACCAAGGAGTTTCTTGGATAATCAATGATTTTAATTCTTGATTCTTTTCTAAGTTACTCAACAAAGCATCTGAAGATTTCCAAGTATTGAACACCTCTTGTATTCTTGGATTTGAATTTGCGATATGACTAGCGAGTGTGTTTGCATAATAACGTGCAAAGGTTTGTTCACTACATTCGTATGGATATTCCATTAAATACGGTAAAGCTTGCACAGCATACCATGCAGGGTTTGAGGTAACTTCTAACGTTAATTTATGGTGACTGAGCGTAGTCGAAGTTTGATTTTTAAGCTTATCTAATGTAAATGTTTTGGTTTGATTTGAACGAACCCACATAGGTAGCGTTTCTGTAACCAACATTCGGTTTGATAATACTGGTAACACATTTTGTTCACCGTCTGAAAAATCTCCTGCCTTGGCAATTACTTTATATTGAATTGCTTGATAAGTATCAGGAATTGATAAGTTCCAAGAAACCTGAGTGTTTCCGTTAGAATCAACACTGAAAGATTGATTTTTCGTAGAATTGTTTAACAAGTTGATTTCTTTTCCTGTAATAGCGTCAGTTAATATAAGTAACGCTGTCCCTTGTAAGTTTTTTTCAGAGATGTTAGCTATTTTGGTATTTAATGTAATTTGATCTCCTTCTCTTAAAAATCTTGGAGCGTTAGGTATTACCATCAACTCTTTTTGAGTTACGGTAGTTAATGTTTTGGTAGCTGATTGCAATTCTTTTGTGTGTGCTAGTAGCTGCAACTTCCAACGTGTTAAAGCTTCTGGAGTGGTGAAGCTAAACGTGATATTCCCTTCTTTATCAGTTTGTAAAAGCGGATAGAAAAATGCAGTTTCTTGTAAGTTTTTACGAATTTGTACGCCGTCTAAAGAAACTTTTTCTTCCTCTGTCTTTTTTATACCTAAAGCAGTAGCTACTACTTGATCTAGTAAGTTTTCTTGAGTATCTAAAAGAGTTTCTTCTTCAACAATCTCTCTTTCAGGTGAAGGTTGCATTTTGGAACTCATGGCTAAGCCTCTTAAAGGAATATTTCTATTCATTCCGAAGTAAAAACCAAACCAATTTAATTGGTCGTATCGTTGAGTTTTAAAAGATGAAGGGTAGTTATTATTAAAAACTCTGAAACGTTCATTACCAAAACTTTGATAAGCGTTAGCGTAACCACTTTGTGAGTAATATGTTGAAGTTGAGATAGGTGAAAACTCCCAATTATGAGGCTTAAATTCATCTAAAGAGGCATCATACATACTCGCTAAGACCTCTGCTGCGACTTTGTTTTTTTTATCGTTTTTAATAGTAAAACTCCATGTTTCTTGGGTTCCAGGTTGTAATTTATCTCTAAACGTATTAGTTTCTATAGTAATGCTATCTTGTTCATTTGGAACAGAAATAGGAATCATTCCACTTACGAAACTATTGTAATTCACAAAGTAATATTTGATAACAAACCCACCAACATCTTGTTTTGTAACAGGAACTTCAATTGTTTTAAGTTTGTTGTTTAAATGAATAAGTTTGGTTTCTACAATAGCGTGGTTTTTTTCTGTTTGAACTATAACCGTTGCATCTTTTGAGGCAGAACCAATTTGTAATGCTACTATATCATTTGGTTTGTATGTTGTTTTGTTTGTTTTGTACGTGAATAATTGGTTATCAGTTACACTTTTTTCTTTTTGATCGATTATAGTAAAACGAGCTTTGTCGGTAACTTTTTTTCCAAACTCATCTTTGGTGTCTAGAATAAGAATATACTTTCCCGAAATCCATTTTTTATAGTTTGTAAGCGTAACTTCTTTCGAGTTTTGTGTGTTGAAAGTTTGCTCAAATACTAGTTTCCCTTTTTTCCAATTTAGAGGACTTTGTTCTTCCGAAGTATAAGCATCATGAGGAAATAAGTTTCTAAACTCACTTTCTGAAATATCTTGATAATCTGGAGTATTCCAAGGTCTTTTACGTAAAGGGTTTTTAGGTGCCTGAAGTTTATAAACTTTTATATTTCCTTTTGCAGGAACAAACTCACCATTTAAGTTTTTACTTGAAACTTCAATTGTTGTTTCCTTGTCTGATTTATGTATAGTAGAAGGAGCTTGTATAGTAGCAAGTAATGCATGATATCCTACTTTTACAATAGAGGTTGCAGAGCGAGTTTCTCCATTAATATCGGTTACATCAGCAGTAACTTCATATTCAAAAACAGGTAAGTTTTCTTTGTTTACACTTTCATCAGGTAAAGCTTTAAATGTAATTGAAAAGTTACCTTGTGAATCAGTTATTAATTCACCGTGTGTAATTTCTTGTGCTTCTGAAGTAAACTGAGGTTTACGCCAGTACCACCAAATAGGATATTGTACTTTACGATGCACGCGATATACTACTTTAGCATCTGTGATAGTTGATCCTGCAAAAGCTTTTGCAAACCCGTTTACTGTAATGCTATCATGTAACTTATAGGTTTTTGTTACAGGTTTAAATTCTGTTTCAAACTTAGGACGCTTATATTCCTCAACAGAAATACGAGTAATGTAGTCTTCATGTTCAAAATCAAAATCTATAGTATCATAAAAGATACTTTTTTGCTTTTCACTCTTATCAATAGAAAACCAATATTCGCCTGTTAACCCTGTACTAGGTAATATAATTTCTCCTGAAGCCGATCCGTATTCATTTAGTTTTAGATCTAGTTTTTTTACTGCTTCTCCATTGACATTATTTAATGTTATTTGAACAAACTCATTGGTGAATGGAGTTGATTTGTCTTCCGTTTCTTTAATAAAAATAGTTTTAAAGTATACAGTTTGTCCTGGTCGATAAATGCTCCTATCTGTAAAAATAAAGGGCTTTATAGAGGTATAACTATCATTTGCAGTTGGAGAGACTTGTTTTTGATATTTATTTAGGTAGTAGTTACCAAAAATAGCAGTATCGTTTTTGTATGTAACTGTAACATACACATTACCATAACTATCATCACTTTTAAAAGAAGCAAAACCGTTTTTATCAGTTGTTAGTTTTTTGTGAATTGATTTTCCATACCTACGCTGTTTGTTTTGTAACAATAACTCAGCATTTTTAATTGGTTTTCCATTGTTTCTATCAACAACTTGATAAGTTTTTATACCATTATTGCTATTTTCAACTAAAACTAAATTGGTTGCTTGTAAATGAGCAGTAGCATATAAATCTTTAGAATTTAAAGTAGTATTTTGATGTGTTACAATTAAATAATTTCCTTGAGTTAATTTAGGAAGAACTACTTCAGTTGTGTGTAATAAGTAATCTTTTTCATTTCGTAAATTACTGTTCCATGAAGTAGCTTTTGTAAGTTTTTTTATAAAGTTAAAGCGTTCTTCTTCCTTATAAATCTTTTGAAACTCTTCTAATTGTTTTTGGTCAATTTTATAAGCAGAGAAGTATAGTTTATCAATATTCTTATAAGTAATTAGTAACCTAGAGTGAGATTGAATAGGAACAAACTTTTCAGAAAGAATACTTAGCGATGTAGTTTTGATTTGTAGTTGTAGATACTCAGATTTTTCAGCAGCTAAGCTTTTAGGAAATTGTTCAATAACCTTTTTACAAATAGCAAGTGCCTCTCTGTTTTTAAAACGAAACTCTTCATTTTTTTCAGCTTTATAAGATTCAGCTTGTTGATTATAAACTCTGGCTATTTCATAGTTATATAATCCAGAAATTTCATTGTTTTTATAATTACTAACTGATGCTTTTAGCGTTTGTAAGAGTAATTCTTGTTTGTTATTTAAAGTTGCGTGTTGGTTAACAAATTGTAATCGTTGAATATCTACATCAGCACAGGCATCGAGGTTGTTGTTTTTTAAATGAAAGTTTATTAATTTTTGATAAATTTTCAAGGCATTAAATTGTAATGATAAATCATCTTTCGTGGTAAGGTTTAATCCAGAAAACTTGTTAGCTTCACTTAGGTATAAAGCGTCATCAACTTTAAATTGATAAGTAGGTTTTGTAATATTAGTTTCTGTGGTTTTATAAAATCCTAAGGAATTGTGAGCTAAAAAATCAAATAGGGTAGGGCGGTATTTTTTTGAGTCCTTTTCTGTTTGAATAATATCTTTAAAAGTATGAATAGCTGTTTTTTGTAGTTCAGATTCATTTTCTAAAGAGTTTTGATAGTGGCAATGAATTTCTGCAAATAGCGTATTCAAATCCCATGTTCTAAAATCATTTTCATCAACTTTTTGTTGTGTTTGGGTACGATTGTAAAACTTCCATCTGTTCTGATTAAAATATTGCCAGTATAAGTTTGCTAATACATTTTCTAGCACATTTTTTGTTGGAAAATTACTTTTATTAATTTGTTGTTTAAACTCATCAATAATTTTTAATTGTGCATTTTCTTCTAAAGTTAAAGAGTACTTACTTTTATAAAATAATGATTTTATAATCTGAGGAGCATTATTACTTTTTTCAGCTTTATCATAAATAGTATTTACTATTTTTAAAGCAGATTTTGGTAAGTTATCTGCCTCAAACTTGTGAACTTTTTCCCACAGGTTGTTATAGTTTTCTTGGGCGTGTACTAATGTTGAAAATAAAATCATTAGTAAAACGGGGGTTATTCTTTTCATCTATCTAAATTTTTATATTTTTTTGATACTAGTCGTGAGTATACATATATGAACAAAGCACTAAAAAATAGTGGTTTTTTACAAGTTGAAGTTTGTAAAGGTACTATTTGAGTGAGTGAACATAGCTATTTAAAGAGTTTCGATTTAAAGATACTTAAAATTCTCACTTGGTTTTGTATTTTTGACGCTTATATCACAGATAACAGTACTATGAAAATTCACTTTATAGCTATCGGCGGTAGCGCAATGCATAACTTAGCAATCGCATTACAACAAAAAGGATACCAAATTACGGGTAGTGACGATACTATTCATGATCCGTCAAAAACTCGTTTGGCAAATAAAGGTTTGTTGCCAGATGTGTTTGGTTGGTTTCCAGAAAAAATAACTACCGATTTAGATGCTGTAATTTTAGGAATGCATGCAAAAAAAGATAATCCTGAGCTGTTAAAGGCGCAGGAACTTGGAGTGAAAATTTATTCGTATCCAGAGTTTTTGTATGAACAATCTAAAGATAAAACACGTGTGGTTATAGGTGGTTCTCATGGGAAAACAACTATAACTTCGATGATTCTACATGTGTTAAATTATCATGATAGAGAAGTGGATTATATGGTAGGTGCACAGTTAGAAGGTTTTGATACTATGGTGCATTTAACAGAAGAAAATGAGTTTATTGTTTTGGAGGGAGACGAATATTTGAGTTCTCCTATAGATATGCGTCCGAAGTTTCACCTGTACAAACCGAATATAGCGTTGTTAAGTGGAATTGCTTGGGATCATATCAATGTGTTTCCAACGTTTGAAAATTATGTAGAACAATTTTCAATTTTTACTGATTCTTTGACGAATGGTGGAATTATGGTGTATAATGAGGAAGATGAGGTGTTAAAAGAGGTTGTTGAAAGTTCAAATCATCCAATAAAAAAATACCCTTATAAAACTCCTGAATGTTTTATTGATAATGGAATTACTTACTTGGAAACTGAAGAAGGAGATTTACCATTAGAAATTTTTGGAGAACATAACTTACAAAATTTGGCAGGAGCAAAGTGGATTTGTCAACACATGGGAATTGATGAAGATGAGTTTTATGAGGCGATTGCTAGTTTTAAAGGTGCAAGTAAACGTTTAGAAAAGATTGCTGAAAATTCTTCAACAGTTGTGTTTAAAGATTTTGCGCATTCACCATCTAAAGTTAAAGCAACTACTACTGCGGTTAAAGATCAATATTCAAATAGAACTTTGTTAGCATGTTTAGAGCTACATACTTATTCGAGCTTAAATGCTGAGTTTTTATCAGAATACAAAGGAGCTTTAGATAAAGCAGATAAAGCAGTGGTTTTTTATTCTCCACATGCTGTAAAGATTAAACAGTTGGAAGAAGTTTCAGCAGCACAAATAGCGAAGGCTTTTGAACGTGACGATTTGATTATTTATACAAATCCAGAAAAGTTTAAAGAGTTTTTATTCAATGAAAACCGTGAAAATACAGCTTTGTTATTAATGAGTTCTGGTAACTACGGAGGGTTAGATTTTGATGAGGTTAAGGCTTTGGTTAATTAAAAAAACTTATCAAATAAATATTTTCTATACTTTTTTAAATAAAAAGATTTTAAAATAACAGAAAAGCGATGTTTATATAAAAAATATAGGTCCCATTTTTTTTTGTTATCAGCACTTTCTTTTGGGTTGTTAATGAAAAAAAGTACTTTTTTGATGTAGCTCTTAGTCTTATGTGTTTTTACATATTCGAGTGATTCAGGAGAGCCAAAAATATAATTAGTAATAGCAAGAAAGTTTTTTAAATAGTCAGATTCAGAATGATAAAACTTGTTTAAAACTGTCTTAATCGAAGCTCTTTTAGATAACATATAAAGATCATAAGAGTTTCTTAGAGAGATTGTTTTAGTCCATTGAGCTTTCTCGTTAATTTGCTTGTTAAAACAAGTTAAAAGAACTTGATTTTCATACGAAAGGATATTAATGTTATTCGTCAGTTTTTTTAGGCTATTTTCAACAAAATTATAGTCGAATCCTTTTTCATTTGTAATCATTTTATAATGTACTTCAACGGCAGCAATTTTTTCTTTTTTGGTTATTTTTGGGTAATGCCTATTTAAAACTGTATTATCTAAATAATCAGAAGTCTTCTCTTTATACCCATTTTCTTTGAGAATATTAACAGTAAGCTTAAACTTTTCTGGATTGACTAAAAAATCAATATCACCTACCATACGTTCAGCGATATCTTCATATAGGCCTTCTAATAAATTACCTGTTCCTTTTAAAAAAATAGGGATAATATTATTTGAGAGTAGGAGTTCGTTAATTTCTTTGGCTTCTGCAATAATTTGTTGATTACGCTCTCTGTTTAAGTCAGTAATATGTTTCATATACTCGACTAAATCTGTAGGTAGGTATTGCAAAAAATTTACACGGTTTAAGTTACAATATAATGCAGGGAAAACATAGTGGGTTGTACTTACTTTAACTACAGCTTCCCAGTCAACCAATCCTGATTTAATTTTCCCTTCAACTAAAGCTCTATTGTTTTTTTCGTGAGTAATAGTTAAACACTTGCCAATAAATAATAAGGTGTCTTTATAATTCATTAGCAAATAGTTTTTTTACAGTTTCAATCATTTTTTCATTATTAGAATAGGTTAATTGGTAACAAGGTAATTTTTCAAACCAATCTAAAAAGAGCTCAGCATTTTGAGGTAATGGAGATAACCAAGAATCAGGAACCAATTGCTCGAATGCTGTAATGTTTGAAATTTTATTAATGATTAAGTCACTATCTTTTTGATATTTAATAAAAATTAGAGCTTTGCAAGGAGTTTTTAGCAAGTAATCATGGTTGTTTGTAGGTAAGTAGCGGACAATTTTATTTAGTTTTTTAAAATGATATTCAGCAGATGTTTTTAATTCAGGATAAATTGGAAGTAGTGTTTCTAAACTATTCTTTTTAATAGATATGGCAGAAGGAAAGCTGTGTACATTTAAAGAGTTATCAATAGGTACAAAATCATCGGCTAAACAAGTAAAACCATTGGCTTGTAATAATGCTAATGAAGTACTCTTTCCATTTCCAGAATCACCTAAAAATAAAATAGAATTATTGTCCTTACTAACTGCGGAAGCATGAAAAACTCCTATCCATTCATTTTCATTTTTTTGATGTATTTTTTGCACTAGTTCCATTGAGAATTTTCCTTGGAAGTAATGTACTTCTTTTAAACTCCATGTACCAATAAGGCTATCGTCAACAGAAAAAAAAATAGATTTAGAATCATTATACACTTCAAAATGATGGTGTGTTTTGACTGTTTCCTGAATTTCTAAATGAGCAAATTTTGGGTGTATTAAAAAGGCTTCAGTATTAGATGCGTAGCTTACTTTAAAATGTAAACTATTTATGCTATAGTATTTTACAACTTTAAAAGTCTTAGGTTTAGTTACAGGTATTAGCTTTTTATCGTTTTTATTTTCTGAAGAAATAAGTAAAGCTTCAATATCAGTAACAAGTTCTACTGCTTGTTGGTAAGGTATGTTAACTTGCTTTATTACCTGATTAATAATTTCTTGTTTATCAATCTTTTTATCTAAAAGAGATAGTGTTTCTGCTATCAAGGGGTCTACAACAAGATATTCATTATTGTCTTGAAACCAAATAATTTGCTTATTCTCTATTTGTTTACTAGTCATGTACTTGTAAAAGTAATAAAACCTCGAGATGTTCTCGAGGTTTTAGAGTGAAATAATCTTTTGATATTAAAACCCATCTCCTGGCCTTTCAGGGCTCTGTGCCTGTGCTTTTTGTGGATTTAAGATCATATAAGTCCCTAATGCTGTTAAAGCTGCATATTTACCATAACTCCCTATTTTTTTTATAGCCTCTTTACGAGTAATGTCTTTAGAACTTTTATCAGTGTTTTTTATGTCTTTTTTCATGATTGCTCGATTTTGATAGCTTACTTATTTTAAAATTACTTTTTTAGAAACCTCTCCTAAATTAGAATTTAGTTTTACAATGTATACTCCGGAAGCTACGCTAGGGATACTTACTTTACTAACTCCGTTAGAAATTATGTTTTGATTTATAATTTCTTTACCTAAGATTGAATATACAGTTATATTCGCTTTTGTTTGTAAACCAGTAATGGTTATTTCATCCTTAGAAGAACTATAAATACTAACATTATCTAAAGAAGATTCAATAATTGATGTTGGCTTTTCTGAACTTGTATGTAAATAGAACTGCCCAATACTATTTGAATCTTTGTTAAGAGTAGTAGTATAATTTTCCTCAGATAGATTAGTAAAAACGTTATTTATTCTATCTTCTAAATATACTTTAAGATTTGCTGGTATATTTTTAGTATTGATTGAAAAAGTTACCTTTTCACCGCTTAAAGCCCTTAGACCAACAGGAATTACCATGTTCTCATAATCATTATTTGGTAAGGTTTGAATAGCTAATTGTTTTCCTTGGTTATTAGTTAGTAGCTCAGTAAAAACAGCTAAGTCAGAAGTATCTTCTCCAAACATTTTTGAATCATAACTTCTATCATATCCCGTAGTTTTTCCTGAAGCATAAAAAACTTTTGTAGATCTTTTGATATCGTCATTATTAACAGATAATTCAATTGAAGGAATAGGTTCTTGCCTCATGAATGTATCTGAATTTTGATGACTTTGGTTAGAGAAAGCAAAGATAAGATTGTTACTTGCTGCAGCTTCCACAAAGAATCCTTGACCTGGAGCAATTTCTATGTCATCAATCGCATTCTTAGTTATATATTGTGAGCCATTCCATAGCCAAATAGTTTCCTCGGTAAGTATAGCTGTATTCGCAGCTGCAAAATTAGCAGAGTTAATGTAAGATGTATACGGATTCCCTACAAGGTTATAATTAGTTCTACTACCTGTAGAAATAGCTTTAGCAATATTAGAAGTATTTGCTGTTCCACTTATTGAAACATCTCCAGGAGTAGCTAACTTAATAGAAACACCTGTTCCATTAGTTACTGTTCCTGTATTACCACTTTGAACGTATAACCATGCAGGCCCAGTAATATTGCTATAAGGAGCTAACCCTAAATTACCACCAGTTCCGGAAGCTAAGGTATGGTTAGCAATAATATCTTCTAAAGTTTCACCAGCAACAGGAGGTGATACTAAGTACCAGTTTGTAGTTGGTAAACTTCTTTTATAAGTTACAGTACCAGTAACGGTACTTTGTGGTATAAATGAAGCTCCGTTATTAATTGTTAATGAATTAAAAGTAACTGCCGAAGAAGCGGTTGGGTAGTTTGTTAAACTAGAAGGTATAATAACATTAGCATTGGTTGGGGGAACTACACTAGGACTCCAGTTTGATGCTGTATTCCAATCGTTATCAGTAGATCCTGACCAAGTTACGGTTTCTATACCCACTAAAACATTGGTGGTGCTTCCTACACTGTTTAATGTCAAAACAGCATCGTTAGAAGCATCGTCTTTTAACGTCCCTCCATTTGCAGCTAATGTACCAACAGCTATACCATCAGTATCTGAATCACCTGATTGTACTGTGTATCTAAAAACTAAGGCACTAGTTCCGCTTCCGCTTTGGTAAACTGCTTGACGCGTAGTTGCTCCAATAGTGATAGCTATTTGAGGAGTTCCCCCTGTAGTATTTACAGTTATATTCTCATCAAAATTTACAGTAAAGTCCAAGTTTTGACCTGTAAGATAATTACCGTTTGCAGGAACACTAGCACTTGTTACAGTTGGAGCAGCAGCATCTACTAAAACAGCGGCTGTAGAACCTACACTATTTAAAGTTAGGTTTGCATCTTTTCCACCAGCATCTTTTAAAGTGCTTCCATTTGCAGCTAACGAACCAACAGCAATACCGTCAGTATCAAGATCTCCTGTAAGAATTGTGTGTCTAAAAACTAAAGAACTTGTTCCGCTGCCACTAATATAAGTTGCTTGGCGTGTGGTAGCTCCGATAGTAATAGCTATTTGTGGTATTCCTCCTGTAGTATTTACAGTTACATTTTCATCAAAGGTTACGGTAAAATCTAAATTTTCCCCTGTTACATAAGTAGCATTGGCAGGTACACTCACACTAGAAACAGTAGGTGCAACTGCATTTGAAATTACAGTTGTAGTGTTGTCCGTATCATCAGTGGTACCATCATTAATAACTACTGTAAAAGTGGTTGTTTCTGAAGTAGCTGTTCTGTTGTCAGTTGGGTTGAAAGATAAAGCTCTTAGTTTTGACTGTAAATCAGTAGGTGTAGTACTAGCTATAGTATAAGGACCACTACCAGAAAGTCCCGTACCTGTTAATAATCCTTTTGCATTATTATCTAAAGTAATAGTTGCTGATAAGTTATCTCCATCAGCATCTGTGGTAGTAATACTAGAAAAAGGAGAAATTGTACTATTATCATTCACACTTTGACCAGCAGTTGTTCCTCCAATTACTGGAGCTGTATTTGAAACAGCAGACGTAACTATCATTTCATCTATAGAGAATCCTCCAAAAATTTCAGTATCAGGTGTGATAATTAATTCGTCAATATCAGAAAATGAACCAGTTGTAGGAGATGTAAAGTCTATACTTATAGCAGAATTATGAGTAGGTGATACTAAACTAAGCGTACCAACTACAACACCATTTTTTTTACCAGTGAATGTAAAATCAATAATAGTACCGCCTACAGCTTGCTCGTAAGCAAATTGAATTGATGTTATACCTACTTCACCTCCACTATCTGTTGATAATGTAGCTGAAGACACTGCTGAACCACCATTACCGGCCCAAGCTAATACAGCATCAGTAGCTCCGCCAATAGCATTAGTACCGACTCCATTCCCACTTGTAGCTAAGGCAAGAGTAATATTTCCATTTGATGTACTAGATATATCAAAGTTGTTTAATAGAGAACTAGCAGATTGATCTGCACTAGGATCTGTACCAGTAGCTAAAATTGCTGTTGATGAACCAAATTCCATAGTACTAGGAGTTTGAGCTCTTAATTGGTTGTTTGCGAACAATAGCACAGAATAAACAATTGCATTCAAAAAGAGTTTGAAGTAATAATGTCTCATTTTATTTAGTATATGATTGGTTAATAAATATTAAAGCTATTTTATAGATAAAACTCTAATGATTTCCACTAGAGTTTTATTTTATAAGTGAACTGTAGTAAATAAGTTAATTTCTAGAAGGAAAAATACCTACCAAAGCAATAATATAATTAATAGCTAAATAAGGCTGTACATTAGTATGTGGTAGGTTTCCACCTGTGTTAAGTATATTTAAACCAGCGTTAGCACTAATAGTTTGTCCATTAACAGTATTGTTAGCTGGCCCATAAGCATTTACAGGTGTTGCACCAATACCAGATCCAAAACTTGCGCCAGCAGGGACATCTCCTGCTTGAGGAGTACTACGAATACCAGCATCAGCACTTAATTGAATATGTTGGTCAGCTGCTGTGTTATTTTGAGTTGCATGATTATGACTTGGCATTTGAGTAATGTTTAAGGTAACCGTTTCTACACCTCCTCTTTGCCCTAATCTATAATCACTTAAGCCAGGACCATTTCTAGGTCCTATTGGGGCTCTACCTCTTAAATCAGGTAAAGCAAAAGTTGTTCTTCCGTCACCTCCGTAAGTGGTGCCTAAAATTGAAAATAAAGCTGTGTTTTGAGATATTGCTAATAATTGACCATCACAAAACGCCCAACCTCTTGGAGCGAAGTTTCCTCCGAACATAACAATTTCTCCGATAAATGGATCCATAAATAATAAAGTTTAGTAGTTAATGTTTAGAACAACAATTTAGTAAAAAAAACAATATGCTTCATGTAACTATTTAATTATTTGTTAATTACAGTGTTGGGGGCAAGCTTGTGAAATTACTAAATGTTGAATATTTGTTTTCTAAAATCAAATTTAAAAACAAACTGAACTAAACTTTCATTCTATTGTTTAAGCGTGTTTGATTGATATGCGAACGTATATTTTTAAGGTATATACGTTTAAGGAGGAATGTTATTTATTGGTAAGTGTATTAGCTAAGTTAGTTTTTTCTCCAAAAAAATGGAGTCAATAAAATTAACACGGTAAATAGTTCTAAACGACCAATTAACATTAAAAAAGAACAAAACCATTTTGCGCCTGCTGATAAATGGTTAAAGTTGTCAACAGGACTAACACTACCTATTGCAGGTCCAATGTTTCCTAATGAAGAAGCACATGAACCTAAAGCAGACTTTATATCTAAACCTAAAAGGGCTAGTACAACAGTACCAATTATAAAAATCAACATGTAGAGTACAAAAAACGAAAGTATGTTAAATATAATGGTCTGGTTTACAGCTTTACCATCATAACGAACAGGTATTATTGCATTGGGGTGTAACGATTTTTTAAACTCTAAAAAACTATTCTTCAACATAATAATGTGACGAACAATTTTTACTCCTCCAGATGTAGATCCTGCCGATCCTCCTAAGAAAAATAAAGAGAAAAATATAGCTGTAACAAAAAAGCTCCACATAGTAAAGTCTGCTGTAACAAAACCAGTTGTGGTTACTACAGAAATAACGGAGAATAAAGAATGTCTTATAGCACTTTCTACTTCACCCCATACTTTAGGATGCTCTATACTGGTTTGTAGGTTTGAATCCTGAAAGAAGATAATCATTAAAGCTACTATGGTAGATATTCCTATAATTCCGAAGAAATAGTATTTAAATTCTTCACTTTGGATAACTTTTCTAACTTTTCCTTTTAAAGCAAAGTATGTAAGTACAAAGTTAGTTCCTGCGATGAACATGAAAAATATAATGATATATTGAATAAGTGGAGTTCCATTCCAATGAGCTACACTAGCATTTTTGGTAGAAAACCCACCTGTACTAACGGTTGCCATAGCGTGGTTTATAGCATCAAACCAAGTCATTCCAGCTACTTTTAGTAATAAAAACTCAATAGCAGTTAATAATACATAAATTAACCATAAACGTTTTGCTGTATCAGTAATTCTTGGATGTAGTTTATCAGCAGAAGGTCCTGGGGCTTCTGCCATAAAAAGTTGCATACCTCCAATACCTAATAAAGGTAAAATAGCTATGGTAAGTACAATAATTCCCATACCACCAATCCAGTGTGTACAGCTACGCCAAAATAAAATACCTTTTGGCATAGATTCAATATCTGTTAAAATAGATGACCCTGTTGTTGAGTACCCTGAAATTGTTTCAAAAAAAGCATTGGTAACACTTGGAATACTTTCTGTAAGTAAATATGGAAGCATTCCTGTAAATGATAGAGTAAGCCATCCTAAAGTAACAATAAGGTATCCTTCTTTTTTATGGATGTTTTTATTATCAGGTTTATTAAAAAAAAACAGCAAAGATCCAATTGCAATGGTAATAATACCAGCATTTAATATTCCTAACTTTGCTGACTCATCATAATAAAAACTTAAGGGTAGAGCAAGCCACATAAATAATCCGTTCAGGATGGCAGTAACTCCTAAAAAACGATAAACTAATTTAAGGTTAAGGCTTTCCATTACTTGAATAGGTCTTCTACAATATTTATGGCTTCAGGTAAACAAAAAACAATGGCTTTATCACCACTTTGCATTTGAAAATCACCAAAAGACATTAAGGCTTCTCCGTTTCTAATTACACCACCAATAATAGCTTCTCTAGGAAAACGTAATTCTCTAATTATTTTTTGAGTTACTTTAGCTCCAGGATGTACTTCAAATTCAAAAACTTCAGCATCAACATTATGTAGGTTGGCTAAAGCTACTATTTCACCTTTTCTAATATGGCGGAAAATATTACTTGCAGCAATTAACTTTTTATTAATTAAAGTGTCAATACCAATAGTCTGAGAAATATTAATATAATCCATATTCTCCACTAAAGCTACTGTTTTTTTTACACCTTTAGATTTTGCTACTAAACAAGACATGATATTAGTTTCAGAGTCTCCAGTAACTGCCACAAAAGCATCCATTTCTCTAATACTTTCTTCCTCTAATAATTCTAAATCTCTACCATCACCATAAATGACTAATGTATTACGTAGGTCTTCAGCAAGTTGTAAAGCTTTATCTTTATCTTTTTCTATTAGCTTTACTTTAAAATTATCTTTACAAAGTTTTCTCGCTGTTTTTCTTCCAACACGGCTTCCTCCTAAAATCATCACATTTGTAATGTCGATATATTCTTTTCCGATAATAGGATATAGTTTATCAATACTATATTTAGGAACAGAGAAATATACTTGATCATTTATTTTATACTCAGTATCTCCACGAGGAATAATTGTTTGAGAAGTTCCTTCACGTTTTATAGCAATGGTTATAAAGTCTACTAAACAAAATTTTTCTTTAGTTTCCTTAACTGTTAGATCAAGAATAGGAGATTTATACCCAAGAGTTGTTCCCATTATGTTAAAAACTCCATTTTCAAAGGCAACTGTATCGTTAAAAGAAGATTGGTTAAGTAGTGATTTAATTTCTTCAGCAGCTAACTCTTCTGGAGAAATCATAAAATCTACACCATAATCTTTAAAATTAATACAAGGATTGTTTAAAAATTCAGGGTTACTAATTCTAGCAATTGTTTTCTTTACACCTAATGCTTTACCTATTACAGAAATAGTAAAGTTTGTATTAGGACTTTCAGTTACTGCTAATAATAAATCGGCAGAGCTTACACCTATTTCTTTCAATAGTTTTATAGAGGTAGCGTCTCCTTTTTTGGTGATAACATCTAAATGATTGTTTAGATATTCTAATTTTTCACCATCAAAATCGACTACATATGTGTCTTGTGCTTCGTAAGAAAGGAGTTTAGCCAAATGAAAACCAACGTCTCCAGCCCCGGCTATAATAATCTTCATATTAAAAATTAAAAAAGATAGAGTGCAAAGATACTGTGCTTCTTTTGGTTGTGCAAAAAATGAATTATATTTATAAATCTATAAGAAAAAGTAATTAAAGACTCATAGTTAAAAGACTAAATTTATATATGAATAGTTTTATAAGACTGTGAAAAAGAAAATAAATATGAATAAGATTTCTATTAAATCGTGGGCATTAGATGATAGGCCAAGAGAAAAACTAATGTCTAAAGGAAAAACAGTATTATCAGACGCTGAGCTAGTCGCTATTTTAATAGGTTCAGGTAACAGGGATGAAAGTGCGGTTGCTTTAGCTAAAAGAATATTACTATCAGTAAATAATGATCTAAATGCATTAGCAAAGTTATCGGTAGAGGAGTTAATGAAGTTTAAGGGAATAGGGGAGGCGAAAGCAATATCGGTAGTAACAGCCTTAGAATTTGGGAAAAGAAGGCAATTTGAAGAAAGAGCTACCGTGCCAAAAATCAAGAGTTCTAAAGATGTAGCAAAGATTATGCAACCCCTTATAGGAGATTTGCAGTATGAAGAATTTTGGGTATTGTACCTCAATAATTCAAATAAAGTATTAGCAAAACATCAGTTAAGTAAAGGTGGTTTTACAGCTACATTGGTAGATGTTAGGTTGCTATATAAAAGAGCCTTAGAGCTTTCTGCAATTGGAATAATTGTTTGTCACAACCATCCTTCAGAAAAATTATCACCAAGTAAATCAGATGTTGATATAACAGAGAAGATAAAACAAGCAGGTGTTACTTTAGATATTAAATTATTAGATCACTTAATAGTTACTGAAAAAGCTTATTTTAGCTTTGCAGATGAAGGAATTTTATAATCGTTTTACGATTACTAGTTAATGTTTATGATACTTATTTACACTCACAAAGTTACTCCAAGAGTACGTTATATTTTTAAACATATTTTTACTCGTATTTTACAAGTTAAAATTGATTTTACAGGTAAGGTAGAAGAGTTTGTAGCTTATAATGGACCTAAGTTTTCATATACAAATGTCCCTTTAGGAAAAGAATTCTTTGTTCAGAGTAATGAGTTGCTGTTTCAGCAAGGAATAAAAGATGTAGAGATAGTAATTCAAAAATGGGATGAAATTCCTTGTTTCTTTCCAGCCGTTGAAGCCTCTGAAATTCCGTTTGATATTTTTGCTGCTAGCTTCTTCTTAGTTTCAAGGTATGAAGAATATTTACCACATATAAAAGATAAACATGGGAGATTTACAGCAAGTGAGAGTATAGCTTATCAAAATGGTTTTTTAGAGAAACCCTTAGTTGATATTTGGGGCTATAAATTTTTGGAAACTTTGAAACAAAAATTCCCTGATTTTGAACATACAACGAGGAAATTTGAATATATATCTACAATTGATGTTGATAATGCATACGCATATAAGCATAAAAGCTTTATTAGAACAATTGGAGGCTTTTTAAAGGACGCTTCTCAGTTTAAGGTTTTTACTATTTGGGATAGATTTGCTGTACTTTTTAATATTAAGAAAGATCCTTTTGATACGTTTGAAAAAACTATTGAATTAAAGAAAACCTATAATGTAAGAACCATATTTTTCTTTTTAATAGGTGATTATACTACATTTGATACCAATGTGTCAGCTTCAAAAAGAAAATTCAAATTATTAATAAAGGATATGGTTGATTATGCTCGTGTTGGGTTACACCCGTCATATTACACGATGAATGATGCTATAATGTTGAAAAAAGAAAAAGAACGTTTAGAGGCAATAACGAATATGCCAATTAAACGATCAAGACAACATTATTTACGAGTGTCTTTACCTGAAACTTATCAACAGTTAATAGATTTAGAAATAGAGGAAGATTACTCTATGGGGTATGCAACGCATGTGGGATTCCGTGCAAGTACTTGTACTCCGTTTTACTTTTACGATTTAGATTTTGAAATTCAAACACCCTTAAAAATATTTCCGTTTGCTTTGATGGATACAACGTTAAACGATTATATGAAGTTGACGCCAAAGCAATCTTTAGGGAAAATTAGAGATTTAAAAAATGAAGTAAAGGCAGTAAATGGTACTTTAATAACGGTGTTTCATAATGAAAGTTTGAGTAACTATTTAAGATGGAGAGGATGGAATAGATTATATAACTCAATGCTTAAAATAGTAGGAAATGTTTAGAGAAGAAATGGAAATAAAGCATTTGTTTTTTGATTTAGATCACACGTTATGGGATTTTGATAGAAATTCTAAACTAACCTTTCAACAGATTTTCGAAGAACAAAAAATTAATATCCCAATACATGATTTTTTAAAAGCGTATATTCCTGTGAATTTAAAATACTGGAAACTCTATAGGGAAGATAAAGTAGAAAAATCAGCACTAAGATATCATAGGTTAAAAGAAACATTTGATAGTTTAGAGTATAGAGTTTCTGATAATTTGATTAATCTAATATCTGAAGATTACATTCGTTATTTACCTAACTTCAACTATCTGTTTGATGATGCTATTGAGGTTTTACAGTATTTAGAGAAAAAGTATCATTTACATATTATTACAAACGGTTTTGAAGAAGTACAAAATTTGAAATTAGAAAAATCAGGAATTCATACTTTTTTTAGAGAAATAATAACTTCTGAATGTGTCGGAGTTAAAAAGCCAAACCCTAAAGTTTTTGAATTTGCATTAGGCAAAGCAGGAGCAAAGGCACATCAATCGGTTATGATTGGAGATAGTTATGAGGCAGATGTGATGGGGGCGATAAATTCTGGTATGAGAGCTATTCACTTTTCACAAGAAAATAAAGGTACCGAAGGACAACGAGTAAGTACCTTGGTAGAGTTAAAAAAATATTTATAGGTTTAAAGCTATATTTAATAAAAACAATAAAAAATGAAAAAAATACTTTTAATAGCGTTATTTATAACAACAGCAAGCTTTGCACAAAAGTCAATCAATAATTATAAATACGTAATAGTACCTAGCAAGTTTGATTTTGTAAAAGAAAAAGATAAGTATCAAACAAGTTCACTAACAAAATTTTTATTTAATAAATACGGATTTGCCGCTTTTTTAGAGGATGAAAAATTACCAGAAGAGACTGTAAACAATAGATGTTTGGTTTTAACAGGGGTAGTTAAAGATGATTCTGGGTTGTTTACAACAAAAAGTATTGTAGAATTAAGAGACTGTTATAATAAGGTGGTGTTTACTTCGCAAGTAGGAAGAAGTAAAGAAAAAGAATATAAAAAAGCGTATCATGAAGCCATTCGTAATGCTTTTAAATCGATTGAAGCTTTAAAGTATAAATATGTTCCGTTACAAGAAGATGTTGTAACTAAAAACAAAGAAGTACCAGCCTTAGCTGTCATATCAAAGGCAGCTGAAAGCACACCAGCTGAGGTTGTTGAAAAGCCAGCTAAGGCTAAAGAACAATTATTCGCACAGCCCATAGCTAATGGATTTCAATTAGTAAATATGAAACCAGAGGTTGTTTTTCAAGTATTAAAAACCAATGTAAAGGATGTTTTTGTAATTAAAGATAAAAACGGAATTTTATACAAAAACGGAAATTCTTGGTTTGCTGAATATTATAATAAAGGTGATAAAATTGAAAAACAATATCAGATAAAATTTTAAAAGTAAAAAAAAGAGAGTTTGTAAAACTCTCTTTTTTTAATAATTATACTTGTCTTTCCAGCGTTGTTTTAATAATTCTCTAAATTGATTTTCCCGAGCGTTATTTCCTGGTTCGTACAATTTAGTGTTCTTAATTTCATCAGGTAAAAATTCTTGGTTCACAAAATTCCCCGCATAGTTGTGCGAGTACTGATACTCTTTTCCGTAGTCTAAATCTTTCATTAGTTTAGTAGGAGCATTTCTTAAGTGAAGAGGAACAGACAAATCTCCTGTAGTTTTTACCAAGTTTTGAGCTTCGCCAATCGCTATATAAGAAGCATTACTTTTTGCTGAATTGGCTAAATAAACAGCACATTGACTTAAAATAATTCTAGATTCGGGATAACCAATAACTGAAACAGCTTGAAACGTATTATTAGCTAGAATTAAAGCCGTAGGGTTTGCATTACCAATATCTTCAGAAGCTGCAATTAACATTCTCCTAGCAATAAATTTCACATCTTCACCTCCTTCAATCATTCGTGCTAACCAGTATACAGCAGCGTTAGGGTCACTACCTCTTATAGATTTTATAAAGGCAGAAACAATGTCGTAATGTTGTTCGCCAGTCTTATCATAACGAACAGTATTTTTTTGAATTTTAGATAACACTAATTCATTAGTAACCTCAATTTCATCATCAGCAGCGACCAATAACTCAAAAATATTCAAAAGTTTTCTGGCATCACCTCCAGAAACCTGAAGAAGTGCGTCGGTTTCTTTTAAATTGATTTTTTTTTGAGAAATGATTTCATCTTTTTCCATCGCTCTATGTAAAAGAGCAATCAAATCATTTTTATCAAAAGAATTTAAAATATACACTTGGCATCGAGAGAGTAGGGCAGGTATAACTTCAAAACTTGGATTTTCTGTTGTTGCACCAACTAAAGTTACCCAACCTTTCTCAACAGCACCTAGTAAAGAATCTTGTTGTGATTTACTAAATCGGTGAATTTCATCAATAAATAAAATTGGATTTTTCTGAGTGAATAGTCCTCCACTTTTTTTAGCTTTCTCAATAACTTCACGAACATCTTTTACACCTGAACTAATAGCGCTTAGAGTATAAAAAGGACGTCCAGATTCATTTGCAATAATATTTGCTAAAGTAGTTTTACCAATTCCTGGAGGTCCCCATAAAATTAAAGAGGGTATGATTCCTTGTTTAATATGATTAGTTAAAATACCATTTTCACCCACCAAATGTTGTTGACTAATATAGTCACCTAAACTTTGTGGACGAATTCTTTCTGCCAAAGGTTGATTCATAATGTAAAAATAGCAAAGATTTATGACAGAAGTTCATAAATACTACTTTGGATTTATTTTTGTTATTTTTAGCATTATGAAAACTGAACAACAACTAAAATTTTCTCCGACAATCTTTACAATTCCACTTTTATTTGTATTTACCATATGGTTTGTATACTGGTTAGAAATAAAATTTGGATGGAATTTTAACAAGTTTGGAGTGTTTCCAAGAAATTTTAGTGGCTTAAAGGGCGTTTTCTGCTCTCCTCTTATTCATAGTGATACTAATCATCTTTTTAATAACTCTGTTCCGTTATTTGTGCTTTCAGCATGTCTTTTTTATTTTTATAGAAAAGTAGCAGTAAAAGTTTTGGTGTATGGAGGAGTTATAACTGGATTATTAACTTGGATAATTGCAAGAGAGTCGTACCATATTGGAGCTAGCGGAATTGTGTATTTACTTTTTAGTTTTGTGCTTTTTAGTGGGATAATAAAAAAGAATTATAGATTAGTAGCTGTCTCATTTATTACTATTTTTCTATATGGAAGTATGGTTTGGTATGTGTTACCTATTAAAGAGGGTATGTCTTGGGAAGGTCATTTATCAGGATTAATCACAGGAGTAGTATTAGCTTTGTTATATAGAAATAAAGGAATAGTTAAGGAAAGATTTGAATTCTCCAAAACAGAATTTGATGATATGTTTGATGATGATGGTAACTATGTTCCGCCAATTATTGAAGAAGAAGTAGAATTGAAGGAAATAAATTACCGTTACATCTATAATAAAGAAGAGGAATAAAAAAATCCTGCATTGAGCAGGATTTAAAATATTATAAACGTTGTCTTACGGCTTCGTATAAAAATGCGCCACATGCAACCGATACATTAAGAGATTCTATTTCTCCTAGTAATGGCAATTTAGCTTTATAGTCCATCATTTTTAAAACAGAGTTACTTACTCCTTTGTGTTCTGACCCCATAACAATTGCAATAGGTTGGTTAAAATCAACATCAAAAACTGAATCTTCAGTTTTTTCAGTAGCAGCAGCTAATTTAATGTCAGCAGCTTTTAGTTGAAAAATAGCGTCTTTTATATGATCTACTTTACAAATAGGTACTTTAAAAGCAGCCCCAGCTGAGGTTTTGATAGTTTCAGCATTTACAGGAGCACTACCACTCTTTTGAATAATAATTCCATTAACACCCGTACATTCTGCAGTTCTTATAATAGCTCCAAAGTTTCTTACATCTGAAACTTGATCTAATAATAAGAACAGGGGAGTTTTGTCTGATTCTAATGTTTCTTCAATTAAGCTTTCTAAATCATAAAAGTCAATAGGAGAAATCTTAGCAACAGCACCTTGATGGTTATTATGTTTAGATAAACGGTCTAATTTCTCTGTAGGAACTACACTAGTTGAAATTTTATTTTTTTTCAAGAGCTTATCTAATTGAAAAAATAAGTCTCCTCTTAAGCCTTTCTGAAGGTATACTTTATTAATAGAAGCTCCACTTTCTATAGCTTCAATAATGGCTCTAATACCAAAAATGTTTGTGTTTTGTTCCATGCTGCAAATGTAGTTGATTTTATGGTATAAAAAAACCACCTCATTTCGAGGTGGTTTAAATCATAAGAAAACCTTATTGATTATAACCGGTATTTTGAACCATGTTAGAATTGGCATCCATTTCATCAATAGGAATTGGCATTGCCAGTTTATGATCTCCATAAGGTATTGTAGCTTCAATATTTTGTAAAATAGAAACCTTTTCTATCCCTTTCCCTGTTCTTAATAAGTCATCATATCTGAAACCTTCAAAGATTAACTCTTTCCTTCTTTCATTTAAAATATCTTCCTTAGTCACTGTAGTATAAGGATCAGCATTTCTATTTGAAGTTATTTTATTTAATTCAGTTAAGGCATCACCACCTGTTTCAAATAAAGCTTCGGCGTAATTTAAAATAACTTCTTCAAAACGAATTATGGCAACATTATCATAACCATTTAATTCAGGATATTTACCTAGGTTTCTTAGTTTAGATCCTTCATAACCTAAAATATCAGCTCTAACATCACCTGCTGTGTAAATATTTTCTACTTCAGGTAAAACTTGTATATCTCCATAAGTATCACCTTTATACATAAAACCTAAACTATTACCTGCAAGATTATCTACATTACTAAAAGCAAGCTCAAAGATGGAGTTTTGAGACCCGTCTGAAGCAAAAGAAGCTACATAATTAGAAGCGGGAATTATAGAGTAAACACCTGAATCTATAACCGCTTTTGCTGCAGCTTTAGCTTCTTCCCACATACCAAAATATATAGCAACCTTAGATTCTAAAGCTTTAGCTGTAAATTTAGATACAGTTTGTTTTGATGAGTCAAAATAATTATTTTGCATCATGCTAAAAGCAGTTTGTAAATCTTCAATAATGAAAGATTTAACCTCTTCAATAGTATTTCTAGAAGGGGAAGTAGCTTCACTTGAGAACTCTTTAATGTAAGGTACACCTAGAGTACCTCCCGTATGCTGTTGACCATAATTACGTAATAAGTCAAAATGAGCTAAAGCTCTAATAGCATAAGCTTCTCCTTGTAAATGTTTAGCAAAGTCCTTATCACCAGATAAAGAAGTAATATCTTTGCCAATAACTATGTTGGCAGAGGCTATTACAGCATAAGCTGGTGTCCATACACCATCAGAAGTAGAAGGGAGGTAACCAAAAGCTCCTTGAGTTAAGAAACGACCAGAATTACCATTTGCAAATGTATTATCTGTTCTTACTTCGTTATTAATTATAAAATCTCTACCATAATAATTAGACTGAGTCATTTGATCATATGCACCAAACATAATACCTTGTAGGTCATTAACAGTGTTTATATTTCCGGTAAGATCTTTATCCTGAGCTAGTGTTGGGTCTAAATCTTCAGTTCCACATGAAGAAAGAAACACTAAAAAAACAAAGGAAAATGTATATAGTATTTTATTCAAATTTTTCATAATATTAAAATTTAAAATTAAATCCAACAGATATAGTTTTAACTGGAGGAGTTGTTAAACTTGTAAAACCATTAGCTTGAACTTCAGGGTCATACTTTAAGTTTTTATCTTTAACCCATGTATATAAATTAGTACCTCTTAAAAATACTCTAGCACCATCTAAAAAACCAACATTATCTAATATTTGAGGAGCGAAATCATAGCCAAAAGTTACATTTTTAAGTCTTATATAATCTCCATCATACAAATATTTTGTGTGCTGTTGTTGTGGCCAACTTTTAGTTCCATAAATAACCTTTGAAACTCTTGTAATATCCCCAGGCTCTTGCCATCTGTCAAGAACAGTGTTTATTGCATTAAATAAATCTAATCCATACCTGTCATTACCATTTGTATATCTAGTCCAATCTTCAAACACTTGATGACCTCCAGCATAATAAGCATTAGCATCTAAGAAGAATCCTTTATAATCTAAATGAATATTCATACCAGCCGTTAATGTAGGTAAAGCTGAAGTACCCTGAAAAGCTCTTTCTGCTTCAGAAATATTCATAGTTGTAGCACCATCCTTTCCGTTTACGTAAAATGTATCTTCACCAGTAGCAGGGTCAACACCAGCAAATTTACGCATATACCACTCGTATACTGTATGGCCTGATTGAACTCTTCTAGTACCTGTAACAATATTAATTTCTTCTCCATTTCCATCTACAGCCATCTCTAATACTTCGTTATCAACAGTAGCTAAATTACCACCGATACTAAAGTTAAAATTATCAGAACGTATGATTTCATAGTTTAATTCAAATTCTAAACCAGAGTTTTCCATTTTACCAATGTTTCTAGTTTGAACAACATCGCCATTAGCATCAACAATACCAGTAGTTATAGAAAGAGGAACATCTAGTAATAAATCTTCAGTATTTCGTTTGTAATATGATACACTACCAGATAATCTGTTTTGGAACAAACCAAAGTCAATACCTGTGTCAAAAGTACTTGCTGTTTCCCAAGATAAATCAGGGTTACCTAATGTGCTTACATAAGGAGCAGGCTGATCGGCATAACCTCCATCAAAACTTAACTTTGATTGAAATGTATTTAATCCAATATTAGCATTACCAGAAACCCCGTATGATGCACGGACTTTAAGATTATTTATAACATTACTGTCTGCAGCAAAAGCTTCATTATGAATATTCCAAGCTACACCAGCAGACCAAAAGTTACCCCATCTACCTTTTCTAGGAAATCTAGAATTTCCTTCTCTTCTAAATGTAAGGTTAGTTATATATCTATTATCATAAGAGTAATTAAGCATAGCTAGATAAGAAGCAACACTCCAATCAGTAAATTGAGCATCAGCATCTTTATTACTTGAAGCAGAATTAATATTAGTTAAGCCGTCAGCACCAAAATTTTCTGCATATGCATATAAATAGTTACGTTTGTTTTCTTGATATTCTTGCAATAACTTAACATCAAATTTATGAGATCCTCCTAATATGAAATTATAATCTAAAGAATTTTGATATACTGTATTTGTAATAGTTCTGTTAGTTCTAGTTCCGCTACCATTAACGTCCATACCATCACCGTGAACTCTGTTTTGATATTCTTTATAATCAAAAACTTGATAATCAACATTGATTCTTGTAGTAAAAGACAAGTTTTCAATAGGAGTTTCCCATGTCAATGAATTGTTAGATATAAACCTTGCTAATTTAGTTTCATTAATATCATTTTCAGCAATCCATAAAGGGTTTCTAACATTAGTATAGCTTAAAATATCTTGAGTATTTATTGAACCGTCAGCGTTATAAGGATTAACTAAAGGACTCATAAAATATTTAGCGGTCCTAGGAGAAGAGAAATACGCACTTTGTTCTAATAATCCATCTTGAATAGTATTAGAAAAACTATTATTAGTACTTAATTTAAGTTTACTGGTTAAATCTCTATCATATTTAAAAGAAGCAGATAATCTCTCAAAATCAGATCCAATTACTGTAGCTTCAGATTGGTATAAACCTAAAGAAGCATAAAACCTAGAAACATCATCACCTCCAGTAGCAGATAAGTTATATTCTTTTGTTACAGCATCTTTATTTTTAATAGCATCAGCCCAATTATAAACTTGTCTACCAGCATTGTTCCAGTCAGTATATTCAGTACCAAAAGCACCAGGGTTAGACTGATAAAAATCCTTAGCCTCATCTTTACTAAACCCATAATCTGCACCATAAGTATTGTAAAGAGACTCATAGTAAAGCATCTCTCTTTCAGCTGCGGTAAGCATAACAGGACCTTCGACTGCGTCATTTGAAAAACCAACAGAAGTGTTAAAGTTAAAAGAGGTTTTTCCACTTTTACCTTTTTTAGTTGTAATAACTATTACACCGTTAGCACCTCTTGCACCATAAGCTGCAGTAGCAGAAGCGTCTTTCAAAACAGTAATACTTTGAATATCATTACTGTTTATACTAGAAAGTGTAGAGAAAGTAGAGGTAGCCGTTGATGCAGCAAGATCAGTGTTAGTTAAAGGTACTCCATCAACAACATATAAAGGTTGGTTGCCAGCAGTAATTGAACTAATACCTCTAATTCTGATATCTTGAGTAGAACCAGGGGTACCAGAAGTACCTGAAATAGCTAAACCAGCTACTTTTCCTTGAAGTACTTGGTCAACTGACGCAACAGGGACTTGAGATATTTCATCTGAGTTGATTTGTACTGTAGATCCCGTCAACTCGCTTTTACTTTTGCTACCATACCCTAGTACAACTACTTCTTCAAGTAAATTATCACCTTTTAAAAGTGCGTTTATTTGATTTGAGTTGCCAACAGTTTTTTCAATAGTTTGCATACCTACAAAACTAAAAACTAAAACATCTCCTGTTTTTGCTTGAATAGAGTAATTTCCATCAAAATCTGTTTCAGTCCCCTGAGTAGTACCCTTTTTTAAAATTGTAACTCCAGGTAGAGGACCCGTCTCATCTGAAACAGTACCTGAAATTGTTCTTTCTTGTGCAAAGGATATTTGCACAATTAACGCTAGGAATAGCGTTAAAATTCCATTAAACTTTGTTCTCATTATGTAATTATTTGAATTAATTAGCTGCTAAAATCATAAATATATCTTAAATAAACAATTTTTTAACATAAAAAAGTGCCTTGATATCAAGACACTTTTAAAGTTACAGTTTATGTTCAGTTATGTGTAAATATTAATTTACATCCCAAAACAACTTTGATATCATGGTGTCACCATCAGAGAAGCCCTGTCTAGCAGCATCCCAATTAGATCGATTTAGTAATTGTTCTTTCTGTGGGTAACTTACTCTATTAGGTATAGTGTTTAACCCTGGAACTAAAGTAGTGAAAGTAGCAGATCCAAAAGTGTCTCCAGGTACAGATAAAGTATTAGGGTACCCAGTTCTTCTATATTCAGTCCAAGCTTCCAACCCGTCCATATATAGAGCAATATATTTTTGAGTTAAGACGTTTTCTTCATTAGCAACAGGTAACATTGCTACATAGTTGTCAGCATCTGATAAAGGAACTCCCCAAGACTCCATTGAAGCTTTTACTCCGTTTTCATAATTTGTTTGATCCCAGCCCTTGAATTCAGACCTTATAAATTCCATTTCAGCATAAGATAATAGAATCTGGTTGTAGTCTGGTTTGATTATTTCAGAGCTTGGGATACTTTCATTTTCAACAGCACGGGCAACGGCATTACCAAAACCATAAGGAATACCAACAATTTCAGTTGTGCCTAATCGTGTATCAAAATATTTAGTAACTCTAGGATCTTCTTCAGTAATTGCAGAGAATGGCCCAACACGGTTGTATAATAAATCCGTAAAAGATAATGCAGGAGCAAAATCTCTTCGAGATTCAACTGTAAATGCATTATGCCAAGGTCCACCAGTTATGTCATCAGTACCATATTTAAAAGTGGCATTGTCTGCATTAGAATTAAAAGCTTTGGAGTTAGATTCGTTAAATACCGTCATAGCTAAAGCATTATTGTAATTGTAAATGTGGTTAGCTAATCTTAATCTTATAGAATGAGCAAACTTAACCCATAAAGTAGGTTCTCCACCATAAATGTTATCTCCTGAATTAAATACAGTTTTAGAAGAGTCCATTTTATTTGCAGCATCTAATAATTCAGTTAATAAGTCTTCATAGATAGTTTCAGCATCAGTATATGCTGGACTATTTATTCCTTCTTCTAGGCGTAAAGCTTCAAAAGCAGTATTATCCTTTTGTCCATAACTCCAGTAAGGTACATTCCCAAAAGTGTCAACTAGTTTAGAGAAAGTGAATGCCATCATTATTCTTGAGGCCTGTATTTGATTATTGTTATCGCCATAAGCAGACATTAAAACAGCAGTTTGAGGGTCTTCATTTAATTCGATAACTTTTTTTAAGTCAGTTAAAATTAAATAAGGTTCCTGCCATAGATCATCTATTTGAGAAATCCTTAAAGCATATCTGTTTTCGTCAGTGTAAAATTCACCAGCCCAATATTGAGCAAACCCTAACATACCTCTTCCACCAGTCCATTGGTCATTTAGTTCATAGGCTAAATTAAACTGAGCACTTGTTACTAGTTGAGTAGAAGGAGCTATTTCAGGATTGTCAGGATCATTAATGTAATCTGTATCACATGCTAAAAAAGAACTTAGCAAAAGTGAAGCGAATATATATTTTATTTTTTTCATCTTATTATTAGTTTTAGAAAGATAAGTTTAAGTTCATACCAAAAGATCTAACAGAAGGTTGTAATCCTCCTTCTAGACCTTGAATATTCCCTGAACCTGTTGATACTGTTTCTGGGTCAATTCCATCGTAATCAAGTCCCCAAGTATATAGATTTCTACCGAATAAACTAACTCTAGCTTTATCAAAAACTTTCAAAAATTCTCCTTTAAAAGTATAGCCTAGAGATACTTCTCTTATTTTATAAAAGTCAGCATCAAACACATTTTGGGCATCAGGAGTTCCAAAACCACCGTAGTGTGAAGTACCATAAGTTTGACCAGATATTCTAGTTGTGTTAGGAGCGGTATTAGTAACAGTATAGCTTCCATCGTCATTATAAGTTACAGTACCAGTTACTCCAGGTAATACAATACCATCTTCTCTTATGTTATTATCAACTGTTTCTTGTAGCATACCAGAGTACATACCCCACATATGTGAAGTAGAAAAGTATTTTCCTCCTTTACTCATTTCTAGTAATATACCTAAATCAAAGTTTTTATATTTAAAGCTATTTCTTAACCCAGCGCTGAAGTCAGGGTTAGCAGAACCTAAAGCAACTAAATCATTAGTCGCTGCATATGTACCATCACTAGTAATTACCTTATTTCCTTGATCATCATAAATAAAGTCAGTACCCATAATTGAACCATAAGCTTTACCTACTGTAGCGGCTAACTGAGCTTGGAAAGGAGCATTTGTTAAAAGAACAGAACTCAAACCTTCTTTTAATTCAACCAATTCATTTTCATTTTTAGCGAAATTTACATCAATGTTCCAAGTAAAGTTTTCATTAACTATTGGCTTCAAACCTAGTTGAATCTCAACCCCTTTGTTTGTCATTTTACCAGCGTTAATCCATTGAGAACCATAACCTGTACCATAAGAAAGATCTACAGGTATGATTTGATCTGTTGTTTCATTGTTGTAATACGTAACATCTAAGTTTACTCTCCTGTTTAAAAAGTTTAATTCAGTTCCAACCTCCCATGTGGTTGTTGTTTCGTTAATTAAGTCAGAATTTAAAAGACTTGAAGGAACTGTAACTCTACCATCACTTTTAAAAGGGGTGTCTAAGGTTAAGGTGCTGATAACTCTGTATGGATCAGTGTCATTACCTACTTGCGCCCAACCAAATCTTAGTTTACCATAGTTGAACCAGTTTGATTCAGGGAATAAAACATCGTTGAATACCCATGCAACAGAAGCAGAAGGGTAGAAGTATGAGTTTTTGTCTTCAGGCAAAGTAGAAGACCAGTCGTTTCTACCCGTTAAATCAATGAATAATTGATTAGCAAAAGATAAGCTAACACTTCCAAATAAACTATTTACTACTTTGTCTATGTTATCAACATTTTTTTCTAAAGGCCCTTTACCATTATTAATATTATAAATGTTAGGTACTGATAAGCCACCAGTAGTTTGGTTGAAGCGATAATTTAAGGTGTGGTTTCTTTTGTTAGCCCCAAACAAAGCAGATAGCTTAAAGTTGTCTGAAAAATCTTTCTTATAATTAGCTGTAAATTCGTAGTTGTACTCTTTGAAGTTGTATGCTCTTTCTAAGAATTCAGACTGAGCTTGAGAACCTATAGCTTTTTGCTCTGTGTTTCTAAAATTATATGTGTCAGCATATATGCTACCTTTAATGTTTAAATCATCTGTTATTTGATAGTTTAAACTAGCATTTCCATATACACGAGTTCTTTTATCTGTAGGTAAATTTTCGTTTATAGTCCAGTAAGGATTGTCAGAATATTTAGGTTTAGGATTGTCCCATGAATTTCTATTCCAAGTTCTTTGGGTTCCGTCATCATTTTTATACTTCTGTAACCTTTTATAGTCTAATTGTCTTTGTCCCCATTGAAAAAACTTTTGGGTAACACTATTGTCGTCATAGCCAATAACAGGTCTAGAACCAGATGTTTGAACATAATTTATACTACTAACAGCAGTTAAATCATCAGATAGTTTTTGATTGATGCTAAACTTTGCAAAATGACGATTAACCTCTGTGTTTGGTACTATACCACTATTTTCTTGAATACCAGCAGAAAAAAGAACATTTCCTTTGTCGCTTGCAGAAGTTAATGTTAAGGTGTTATTTGTAGATATACCAGTTTTAAAAAATGAATCTACATCATTTTCAGGAGCTACCCAGGCTCTTGGTTTTAAATAGTCATTAGGGAAACTGGCTTGATCAAAAGCATCCCAGTGTAATACTTTTAAGTTTGGATTGTATTTAGGTCCCCAGCTCTCGTCAGTATTGTACTGAACTAGCATGTATTCAGTTCCACCAATGTTTTGTATAGCAAAACCATTGCGACCTATTCTGTTTCCATCATCATCAAAATCAGGGATTATAGATCCTCCACCATACTCTCTTTGAAGGTTAGGTAAGATTGCTACTTCGGAAAAAGTAATCGAAGAGCTAACGCTTACTCCTAGTTTTTTTGAATTTTTACCAGTCTTAGTTGTGATTAAAACAACACCGTTAGAAGCTCTAGACCCATAAAGAGCTGCTGCTGCTCCTTTTAAAACGGTAACAGTTTCTATATTACTAGGGTCAATATCATTAATAGTACTACCAAAGTCAACACCACCAGCACCTCTTTGAGCGTTAGAACTGTTAAAATTTGAGTTATCCATTGGGATTCCATCAATAACGAATAAAGGTTGGTTTTCACCAGTAACAGAATTTGATCCTCTAATTAAGATTCTTTGAGAACCACCGATGTTACCAGAAGGAGAATTAATTTTTAAACCAGCTACTTTTCCAGACAAAGCGCTTATGGCATTGTCATTTTGAGCAGCATTTAATTCAGCAGCTTTTACTTTTGGTGCAGCAAAAGCTAGAGCTCTTTCGCTTCTCGATTGACCAAGCGCGGTAACAACAACTTCGTCAAGTACATTATCGGTAGTCATTGTTATATTAATTGTGTCAGAGCTTGTAACTGTTCTTTCAGTAGTTTTCATACCAACAAAACTAAAAACAAGAATGTCTCCAGTTTTTGTTTTAATAGAAAATTTACCGTCAAAATCTGTTTCCACTCCAGAAGTAGTTCCTTTTATTAATACATTAACTCCAGGTAGTGGACCTGTTTCGTCGGAAACAGTACCTGAAACCATTTTTTCTTGCGCAAAGGATACTTGCACAATTAACGCTAAGAGTAGCGTTAATATTCCATTAAACTTTGTTTTCATTATGTAATTATTTGAATTAATTGAGCCAAAAATCATAAATAAAACTTAAAAAAACAAGGTATTTGTTAAATAATTCTAAAAAATAGAGTTGGTTTTAGTGTAAAGTGTGTTTTTGTTGTTGGTTTTTTGATAATTGTTTAGTTTTTTTTGTTTAAAGATGTTTTTATTTAATGTAGACTGATGATTAAATTAAGGGGGTGGGGTTGTTTTGGTTAGTTTTTTTTAAGTGTTGTTAAAAATAACTCCTTGATATTTGAATAAATAGAAAAATGTCGTACATTTGCACACTCTTAAAATTAGAGTAATTTAAGTACAAATTAAAAACAAGTAATAATTTAGTATGCCAACTATTCAACAATTAGTTCGTAAAGGAAGAGCCAAAATAACTAAGAAGAGTAAATCGGCTGCTTTACAAGCATGTCCACAAAGACGTGGAGTTTGTACGCGTGTGTATACCACTACACCTAAGAAACCTAACTCAGCAATGCGTAAGGTAGCAAGGGTTCGTTTAACAAATGGTAACGAAATCAACGCGTATATTCCAGGTGAGGGACATAACTTGCAAGAGCACTCGATAGTATTAGTTAGAGGCGGAAGGGTAAAAGATTTACCAGGTGTTAAATATCACGTGGTACGTGGAGCATTAGATACTGCAGGAGTTGAGGGTAGAACCCAACGTAGATCTAAGTATGGTGCAAAACGCCCAAAAGACAAAAAGTAAAAATTAATTAGTAACTTTTTTAATGTAAAGACATGAGGAAAAGAAGAGCTAAAAAAAGAGTTTTGTTACCGGATCCTAGATTCAATGATCAATTAGTTACACGTTTTGTGAATAACTTAATGTGGGACGGTAAGAAATCTGTAGCGTTCAAAGTGTTTTACGATGCAATGGATATCGTAAATGAAAAGAAAACTGACGAAGAAAAGTCGGCTTTAGAAGTGTGGAAAGATGGTTTATCTAACGTGATGCCTCACGTAGAAGTTCGTTCTCGCCGTGTTGGTGGAGCAACTTTCCAAATTCCAATGCAAATTCGTCCAGACCGTAAGGTTTCTATGGCGATTAAATGGATGATCTCTTATGCGCGTAAGCGTAATGAAAAAACAATGGCACAACGTTTAGCTGCTGAGATTTTAGCTGCTGCTAAAGAAGAAGGTGCTGCTGTTAAGAAAAGAGTTGATACTCATAAGATGGCTGAAGCAAACAAAGCATTCTCACACTTTAGATTTTAATAAGAAATGGCAAGAGATTTAAAATATACAAGAAATATAGGTATTGCTGCTCATATTGATGCTGGTAAAACAACAACAACTGAGCGTATCCTTTTCTATACAGGAGTGTCTCATAAAATTGGAGAAGTGCACGATGGAGCTTCTACAATGGACTGGATGGAGCAAGAGGCAGAGAGAGGTATTACAATTACTTCTGCTGCAACTACTTGTACTTGGCAGTTTCCTTTAGAAAATGCAAAGCCATTACCTGAAACAAAAGGATACCATTTTAATATTATTGATACTCCAGGTCACGTTGACTTTACTGTAGAGGTAAACCGTTCATTACGTGTATTAGATGGATTAGTGTTCTTATTCTCAGCAGTTGATGGAGTAGAACCACAGTCTGAAACTAACTGGCGTTTAGCTGATAACTATAAAGTACCTCGTATCGGTTTCGTTAACAAAATGGACCGTCAAGGAGCAAACTTCTTAGCAGTTTGTCAGCAAGTAAAAGATATGTTAAAGTCTAACGCAGTGCCAATCGTATTAAATATTGGTGATGAAGCAGACTTTAAAGGTATTGTTGATTTAGTTAAAAACCGTGCTATTGTATGGCATGATGATAACTATGGGTCAACTTTCGATGTTGTAGATATTCCAGAAGATTTAAAAGAAGAGGCTCGTGAGTTACGTGGTAAGTTAATCGAAGAGGTTGCTGCTTATGACGAAAACTTATTAGAGAAGTACATGGAAGATGAAGATTCAATTACAGAAGAAGAAGTGCACGCTGCATTAAGAGCTGCTGTAATGGATATGTCTATCATTCCAATGGTGTGTGGTTCATCATTTAAAAATAAAGGTGTACAGTTCTTATTAGATGCTGTATGTCGTTACTTACCATCTCCTGTAGATAGAGATAATATCATTGGTACTAACCCAGATTCAGGTGAAGAAGAAACACGTAAGCCAGATGCAAAAGCACCATTCTCAGCTCTAGCATTTAAAATTGCTACTGATCCTTTCGTAGGTCGTTTAGCATTCTTCCGTGCGTATTCTGGTCACTTAGATGCAGGTTCTTATGTGTTAAATAACCGTTCAGGTAAGAAAGAACGTATTTCACGTATTTACCAAATGCACTCTAATAAACAAAATGCAATCGATTTTATCGAAGCTGGAGATATTGGAGCAGCAGTAGGATTTAAAGATATTAAAACAGGAGATACGTTATCTGACGAAAAACACCCAATCGTTTTAGAATCTATGGATTTCCCAGATCCAGTAATTGGTATCGCTGTTGAGCCTAAAACTAAGGCAGATGTAGATAAGTTAGGTATGGCTTTAGCTAAATTAGCTGAAGAAGATCCAACGTTTACTGTAAAAACAGATGAAGCTTCAGGGCAAACTGTTATTTCAGGAATGGGAGAGTTACACTTAGATATTATTGTAGACCGTTTAAAGCGTGAGTTTAAGGTTGAAGTAAATCAAGGACAACCACAAGTAGAGTATAAAGAAGCTTTAACAGCTACTGCAGATCACAGAGAGGTTTATAAAAAGCAATCTGGTGGACGTGGTAAGTTTGCTGATATTGTATTTACTATGGAGCCTGCTGATGAAGGTGTAACAGGATTACAATTTGAGTCTATAATTAAAGGTGGTAACGTTCCTAAGGAATTTGTACCGTCAGTAGAAAAAGGATTCAAAGAAGCAATGAAAAATGGTCCTTTAGCTGGTTACGAAATGGATTCGATGAAGATTACTTTAAAGGATGGATCTTTCCACCCTGTAGATTCTGATCAATTATCATTCGAATTAGCGGCTAAGTTAGGTTACAAAGCTGCTGCAAAAGCTGCAAGAGCTGTAATCATGGAACCAATGATGAAATTAGAAGTGTTAACTCCAGAGGAGAACATGGGAGATATCGTTGGAGACTTAAACAGAAGAAGAGGACAAGTAAACGATATGAGCGATCGTGCAGGATCTAAAGTAGTTAGAGCAATCGTTCCTTTATCAGAAATGTTTGGATATGTTACTTCTTTAAGAACATTATCTTCAGGTAGAGCAACTTCTACAATGGAATTCTCCCACTATGCAGAAACTCCAAGTAACATTTCAGAAGAAGTAATCGCAAACGCTAAAGGTTAATTAAGATGAGTCAAAAAATTAGAATAAAGTTAAAGTCTTACGATTATAATTTAGTAGACAAGTCTGCTGAGAAAATCGTAAAGACAGTAAAGAGTACTGGAGCTGTAGTAAACGGTCCAATTCCTTTACCTACAAATAAAAAGATTTTTACAGTATTACGTTCACCACACGTAAACAAAAAATCTAGAGAGCAATTTCAATTATCTGCTTACAAGAGATTATTAGACATTTATAGTTCTTCTTCAAAAACTATTGATGCGTTAATGAAACTTGAGTTACCAAGTGGAGTTGAAGTTGAGATCAAAGTATAAGTAAATCAATAACTTTCGGTTTAATTTTGTTAAGCCGAAAGTTTTTTTTACTTTTGCACACCGAAATTTTAGTTTTCGGAGTGTGTAAATTTCTGGAAAGTATTCAGAAATGACATGTCCTGAGGGTTTCGCGAAGGAAAAACGGTAAAACAAATTCAAAGAGTGAAGATGTTTTTCGCTCTTTTTTTTTGAGAAATTTGAAGGAAAACAAGAAACATTTGTTTCAAAAATTTATTTTATTAATAGACGCGCTGGATAAATTAAATCTATCGTCTGAAAATTAACAAATATGTCTGGGTTAATAGGAAGAAAAGTAGGAATGACCAGCTTATTCGATGAAAACGGGAAGAATATTCCTTGTACTGTAATCGAAGCAGGTCCTTGCGTTGTTACCCAAGTCAGAACCGAAGAGGTTGACGGCTATAACGCGTTACAACTTGGTTTCGATGACAAAAAAGCAAAAAGCTCTAATAAAGCTTTAGATGGTCACTTTAAAAAAGCTGGTACATCTGCTAAGAGAAAAGTCGTTGAGTTCCAAGGATTCGAAGGTGAGTACAAATTAGGTGACTCAATTACTGTTGAACACTTTGCTGAAGGAGAATTCGTTGATGTATCAGGAGTTTCTAAAGGTAAAGGTTTTCAAGGTGTTGTTAAACGTCATGGTTTTGGCGGAGTTGGACAAGCAACTCACGGTCAACATAACCGTTTAAGAGCTCCAGGTTCAATTGGTGCAGCATCATACCCTGCAAGAGTATTCAAAGGAATGCGTATGGCAGGTCGTATGGGTGGAGACAAAGTAAAAGTTCAAAATTTAAGAGTTTTAAAAGTGGTTGCAGGTAAGAATCTTATCGTTGTAAAAGGAGCAATTCCTGGGCACAAAAACTCTTATGTAACTATCGAGAAATAATGAAAGTAGCAGTATTAGATATTACAGGGAAAGATACTGGTAGAAAAGTTGAACTTTCTAGCGAGGTATTCGGAATCGAGCCAAATGATCACGCGATTTATTTAGATGTAAAGCAGTATTTGGCTAATCAAAGACAAGGTACTCATAAATCGAAAGAAAGAGCTGAGATTGCTGGTAGTACAAGAAAGATAAAAAAACAAAAAGGAACTGGTACAGCTCGTGCGGGTAGTATCAAGTCTGGTGTTTTTAGAGGTGGTGGACGTATGTTTGGTCCAAGACCAAGAAACTATTCTTTTAAGTTAAATAAAAACTTAAAGCGTTTAGCACGTAAGTCAGCTTTAAGTATTCAAGCAAAAGAAAACAATTTAGTAGTTGTAGAAGACTTCAACTTTGAAGCTCCAAAAACTAAAGAGTTTATCAATGTATTAAAAGCTTTAGAATTAGACGCTAAAAAGTCTTTATTCGTATTAGGTGAAGAAAGTAAAAATGTTTACTTATCATCTCGTAACTTAAAAGGTTCTAAAGTAGTAGATGCTTCAGGTATTAACACATATAGCGTTTTAAATGCAAATAAAGTTGTTATTTCTGAAAGCTCTCTAGAAGGAATTGAGTCTAATTTAAGTAAATAGGGAACAAGATGAGTATTTTAATTAAACCTATTATTACAGAAAAAGCTACAAATGATAGCGAGTTAAACAACCGTTATACATTTGTTGTAAATAAGAAAGCTAACAAATTAGAAATCAAAGGAGCTGTTGAAGCTGCTTATGGTGTAGCGATTGAATCTGTAAAAACAATGAATTATCCAGCACAAAGAAAAACTAAGTACACTAAAAAAGGTTTAGTTACTGGATTAACAGGTGGATACAAGAAAGCAATCGTTCAGTTAGCTGAAGGAGAAACTATTGATTTTTATAACAATCTTTAAGAAAAGACAGAATGTCAGTTAGAAAATTAAAACCAATAACACCAGGTCAGCGTTTTAGAGTTGTAAATGGGTTCGACACCATTACTACTGATAAGCCGGAGAAATCTTTATTAGCTCCGAAAAAACGATCTGGAGGTCGAAACAACCAGGGTAGAATGACTACACGTAATATCGGTGGAGGTCATAAACAAAAATACCGTATTATCGATTTTAAAAGAGATAAACAAGGTGTTCCTGCAACAGTAAAAACTATCGAGTACGATCCAAACCGTACTGCATTTATTGCTTTAGTTAGTTATGCTGATGGTGAAAAGCGTTATGTGATTGCACAAAACGGATTAAAAGTAGGTCAAACAATCATTTCAGGAAAAGGAGCATCTCCAGAAGTTGGAAATGCTATGTACTTAAGCGAAATTCCATTAGGTACTACAATTTCTTGTATTGAATTACACCCAGGTCAAGGAGCTGTTATGGCTCGTTCTGCTGGAGCTTTTGCTCAGTTAGTTGCAAAAGAAGGTAAATATGCAACAGTTAAATTACCTTCTGGAGAAACAAGATTTATCTTATTAACTTGTATGGCTACAATTGGGGTAGTGTCTAACTCAGACCACCAGTTATTAGTTTCAGGTAAAGCAGGTAGAAGTAGATGGTTAGGAAGAAGACCAAGAACAAATGCTGTTAGAATGAACCCAGTTGATCACCCAATGGGAGGTGGTGAAGGACGCTCTTCTGGAGGGCATCCAAGATCTAGAAACGGTATTCCTGCTAAAGGATTTAAGACTAGATCAAAGACCAAAGCTAGTAATAAGTATATCGTAGAACGTAGAAAGAAATAATAAACCATGGCAAGATCATTAAAAAAAGGACCTTACGTTCACTATAAGTTAGAGAAAAAAGTGTTAGCTAACGTAGAAGCAGGTAGTAAGTCAGTTATCAAAACTTGGTCTAGAGCAAGTATGATTACTCCTGATTTCGTAGGGCAAACAATTGCAGTTCACAACGGACGTCAGTTTGTACCAGTTTACGTTACTGAAAACATGGTAGGTCATAAATTAGGCGAATTTTCACCAACACGCTCATTTAGAGGACACGCTGGTGCAAAAAATAAAGGTAAAAAATAGTAGGAAATTATGGGAAGTCGTAAACATAACATGGCAACACAGTTAAAAGAAGCTAGAAAGTCTAGAGCTTTCGCTAAGTTAACTAATTGTCCTACATCACCAAGAAAAATGCGCTTGGTAGCAGATTTAGTAAGAGGAGTTGAAGTTGAAAAAGCTTTACAAATCTTAAAGTTCAGTCCAAAAGAAGCATCACGTAACTTAGAAAAGTTATTATTATCAGCAATTGCTAACTGGCAAGCTAAAAATGAAGATGCAAGTATCGAAGATGCTGGATTATACGTAAAATCAATTTGTGTTGATAGCGCAGGTATGTTAAAAAGGTTAAGACCAGCTCCACAAGGTCGTGCACACAGAATTCGTAAGCGTTCTAATCACGTAACTTTAGAGTTAGGAACTAAAAATAACAGTAATTAATCAAAGTAGAAATGGGACAAAAGACAAATCCAATAGGAAATCGTTTAGGAATTATCAGAGGATGGGAATCTAACTGGTATGGTGGAAATGACTACGGAGATAAGATTGCTGAAGATGACAAGATAAGAAAGTATTTATACGCTAGATTATCTAAAGCAAGTGTATCAAGAGTTATTATTGAGCGTACTTTAAAGCTTGTAACCGTTACTATCACTACAGCACGTCCAGGTATCATTATTGGTAAAGGAGGTCAAGAGGTAGACAAGTTAAAAGAAGAGCTTAAGAAAATTACTGGTAAAGAAGTTCAAATTAATATTTTCGAAATTAAACGTCCAGAATTAGATGCAAAATTAGTTGCAGCTAGTATTGCACGTCAAATTGAAAACAGAATTTCTTACAAGCGAGCTACTAAAATGGCTATCGCTGCTGCAATGAGAATGAATGCTGAAGGAATTAAAGTGCAATTATCAGGTCGTTTAAACGGAGCTGAAATGGCACGTTCTGAGCATTACAAAGAAGGAAGAATTCCTCTTTCTACCTTCAGAGCAGATATCGATTATGCACTTGTTGAATCACATACTACATACGGAAGAATCGGTGTGAAAGTATGGATTATGAAAGGTGAGGTTTATGGAAAACGTGAGTTATCTCCATTAGTTGGACTATCTAAGCAAAAGGGTAGTGGAAACAAAGGTGGTGGTAAACGTCAACCTCGCAGAAGAAAATAATTTTTAAAAGAAATTAACAATGTTACAGCCAAAAAGAGTAAAATACCGTAAGGTACAGAAGGCGAAAGGAAATATGAAAGGTAACTCTGGTAGAGGTACTCAACTTTCTAACGGAATGTTTGGTATCAAATCATTAGACCAGAACTTACTTACCTCTCGTCAAATTGAGGCAGCTCGTATTGCGGCAACTCGTTATATGAAAAGAGAGGGGCAACTTTGGATTAAAATTTTCCCAGACAAACCAATAACAAAGAAACCGTTAGAGGTACGTATGGGTAAAGGTAAAGGAGCACCAGACCACTTTGTAGCAGTTGTAAAACCAGGTAGAATTTTGTTTGAAATTGGTGGTGTACCAATGGAAGTAGCAAAAGAAGCTTTACGTTTAGCAGCGCAAAAACTTCCTGTAAAAACGAAGTTTGTAATAGCAAGAGATTTTGATTATAACGCTTAATTCTATTAGATCATGAAACAATCAGAAATTAAAGAATTATCAACAGCTGACTTACAAGAAAAGCTAGGGGCGTTGAAGAAAAATTATACTGATCTTAAGATGGCTCACGCCATAACTCCATTGGAAAATCCATTAGAGTTACGTAGCTTAAGAAAAACTGTAGCAAGAATTGCTACAGAGTTAACTAAAAGAGAATTACAATAATTCTAGTCAGTTTTAAAGATGGAAAAAAGAAATCTTAGAAAAGAGAGAATCGGTGTAGTATCTAGTAACAAGATGGAGAAGTCTATCGTTGTAAACGAGGTAAAAAGAGTAAAGCACCCAATGTACGGAAAGTTCGTATTAAAGACTAAGAAGTACGTTGCACATGACGAGAATAACGATTGCAACGAAGGTGATACTGTAAGGATCATGGAAACACGTCCTATGAGTAAATCTAAGCGTTGGAGATTAGTAGAAATCCTAGAAAGAGCTAAATAATATGTTACAGACAGAATCAAGATTAAAAGTCGCAGATAACACTGGAGCAAAAGAAGTTTTAGTGATTAGAGTTTTAGGAGGAACAAAAAAGCGTTACGCTAGCGTTGGAGATAAAATCGTAGTATCGGTAAAATCTGCAACTCCAAACGGAACTGTAAAGAAAGGTCAAGTATCTCGTGCAGTTGTTGTTCGTACTAAGAAAGAAGTTAGACGTAAAGACGGATCATATATCAGATTTGATGATAATGCTTGTGTACTTTTAAATCCTACAGAGGAAATGAGAGGAACTCGTGTATTCGGACCTGTGGCTCGTGAATTACGTGAGAAACAATTTATGAAAATAGTATCATTAGCACCTGAGGTGTTATAAAATCAGATTTTAAAATGAAAAAATTTAAAATTAAATCAGGAGATACTGTTAAAGTTATAGCAGGAGATCACAAAGGATCTGAAGGAAAAGTTTTACAAATTCTTAAAGATAAGGATAGAGTAGTAGTAGAAGGTGTAAATATGGTGTCTAAACACACTAAGCCAAGTGCTGCTAATCCACAAGGAGGAATTGTAAAGAAAGAAGCTCCATTACATATATCAAACGTAGCATTAACCGAAAACGGTGAAGCTGTTAGAGTAGGATATAAAGTTGAAGGAGATAAGAAAGTAAGAGTATCAAAAAAATCAGATAAAGCAATATAACAATGAGTTACGTACCAAGATTAAGAGAAGAGTACAAGAGCAGAGTTATCAAAGCTCTTACTGATGAATTTGGTTATAGCAATGTAATGCAAGTACCTAAATTACAAAAAATCGTTGTAAGTAAAGGTGTTGGTGCAGCTATAGCAGATAAGAAATTAATAGAATACGCTATTGACGAGTTAACTACTATTACAGGTCAAAAAGCAGTACCTACAATCTCTAAGAAAGACGTTGCAAACTTCAAATTACGTAAAGGAATGCCAATTGGTGCAAAGGTTACGTTAAGAGGAGACAAAATGTACGAATTTTTAGATAGATTAGTTACAGCTTCTTTACCACGTGTAAGAGACTTTAACGGTATCAAAGCAAATGGTTTTGATGGTAGAGGTAATTACAACTTAGGTATTACTGAACAAATCATCTACCCAGAGATTAATATTGATCAAGTGAAAAAAATTAGTGGTATGGATATTACTTTTGTAACATCAGCTAACACTGATAAAGAAGCTAAATCATTATTAGGAGAATTAGGATTACCATTTAAAAAGAATTAATAAGATGGCTAAAGAATCAATGAAAGCGCGTGAGCGCAAAAGAGCTAAAATGGTTGCAAAGTATGCAGAAAAGAGAAAAGCTTTAAAAGAAGCTGGAGACTATGAAGCATTACAAAAGTTACCAAAAAACGCATCACCAATTAGAATGCACAACCGTTGTAAACTAACTGGACGTCCTAAAGGATATATGCGTCAGTTCGGAATTTCACGTGTTACTTTCCGTGAAATGGCTAACCAAGGATTAATTCCAGGAGTAAAAAAAGCAAGCTGGTAAACAGCTCTTTAAATATGTAAACAAAAGGTGTATAACAATAAAAAGTTATACGCCTTTTGTGTTTAATATAAAGCTGTAACCGCTAAATATATAAATTTCACTTTAGTTTAAAATAGACTTATAAAAACGTAATATTTTGATACTAAAAATGATAATGATTAAAAAGGTTTGATTTTTAAAAAGTTTATGTATATTTGCACACTGTTTTTATAGGGTAAATTATGCCTTGTAAGTAAATACTAATCAAACAGTATAATGCCTACGAGATTTTACTCAAAAAACAATTAAATAAATATTAACTGGTTTCAGGTTTAGTATTTGTAAAGATGCTAAAAACCAAAACCGAAAATTAATTAACTATGTATACAGATCCAATCGCGGATTTTCTTACTCGAGTGAGAAATGCTATTGCAGCAAATCACAGAGTAGTTGAAGTTCCTGCTTCAAAGTTGAAGAAGGAAATGACGAAGATTTTGTTCGATCAAGGTTACATTTTAAGTTATCAGTTCAATGAAGATAAAGTTCAAGGGACTATTAAGATAGCTTTAAAATACGATCGTGACACGAAAGAATCAGTAATCAGAAAGATTCAAAGAATTTCAACACCAGGTTTACGTAGATACGTTGGCGCTAAAGAAATGCCAAGAGTATTAAACGGATTAGGTATTGCTATTGTTTCTACATCAAAAGGTGTAATGACAAACAAAAAAGCAAGACAAGAGAACGTTGGTGGAGAAGTATTATGTTACGTTTACTAAAAAACATTTTGTAAGATGAGTAGAATAGGAAAGAATCCAATCGCATTGCCACAAGGTGTTGAAGTAAAAGTAGACGGAAATGTGGTTACAGTAAAAGGAAAATTAGGAGAGTTAACTCAAGAAATTAAGTCTGGAATTACTGTAAAAGTTGAAGATGGTACTATCACTTTAGAGAGACCATCAGAAAGTAAAGATCATAGAGCTGCACATGGTTTATACCGTGCTTTAATCAATAATATGGTTGAAGGTGTAAGCAAAGGATTTACTAAAGAGTTAGAGTTAGTAGGTGTTGGTTATAGAGCATCTAACCAAGGACAAAAGTTAGATTTAGCCTTAGGTTTCTCTCACAATATTGTAATAGATTTAGCTCCAGAAGTTAAGGTTGAAACAGTATCTGAAAAAGGTAAGAATCCAATCGTAAAATTAACTTCACATGACAAGCAATTAGTTGGTCAAGTTGCAGCAAAAATTCGTTCATTCCGTAAGCCAGAACCTTACAAAGGAAAAGGAATTAAGTTTGTAGGAGAAGTATTAAGAAGAAAAGCAGGTAAATCTGCATAATAAATAAGAGAAATTATTATGGCATTATCAAAGCTTGAAAGAAGACAACGAATTAAGCATAGAATTAGAAAGATTGTTACAGGAACAGCTGAAAAACCAAGATTATCAGTTTTCAGAAGTAATAAAGAAATCTATGCTCAGTTAATCGATGACGTTGCTGGTGTTACATTAGCATCTGCATCATCAAGAGATAAAGAAATTACATCTAGTTCTAAAGCAGAAGCGGCTACAGCTGTAGGTAAAGCTATTGCTGAAAAAGCTGTAAAGGCTGGTGTTGATACTGTTGCTTTTGACCGTAACGGATATTTATACCACGGAAGAGTTAAAGTATTAGCAGACGCTGCAAGAGAAGCTGGTTTAAAATTTTAAGAAATTATATTATGTTAGGATATAAAAACGTAGAAAGAGTAAAACCAAGCGGATTAGAGCTTGTAGATAAATTAGTAGGTGTACAACGTGTTACCAAAGTAACTAAAGGAGGTAGAGCATTCGGATTCTCTGCAATCGTAGTAGTAGGAGATGGTAACGGTGTTGTAGGTCACGGATTAGGAAAGTCTAAAGATGTTTCTTCTGCAATTGCTAAAGCAGTAGAAGATGCAAAGAAAAATTTAGTACGTATCCCTATTTTAGAAGGAACATTACCACACGAACAAAAAGGTAAATTTGGTGGAGCAAAAGTATTCATCAAACCTGCTTCACACGGTACCGGGGTTATTGCCGGTGGTGCTGTACGTTTAGTATTAGAAGCTGTAGGTATTAAAGACGTATTATCAAAGTCTCAAGGATCATCAAACCCTCACAACGTAGTAAAAGCAACTTTTGATGCTTTATTACAATTACGTAGTGCTGCTACTATTGCTAAGCAAAGAGGTATATCTTTAGAGAAAGTTTTTAACGGTTAAAATTTAAGACGATGAGTAAAATTAGAGTTACACAAGTAAAAAGTCAAATCGGTCGCCTTAAAAATCAAAAAAGAACGTTAGAGGCGTTAGGTTTACGTAAAATGAACCAAACTGTAGAACATGAAGCATCAGCTACAATTTTGGGTATGGTAAGTAAAGTTTCACACTTAGTTTCTGTTGAAGAAATTAAATAAGACAATATAAAGATGAGTTTACACAACTTAAAACCAGCAGCAGGATCTACAAAAAGCGGTAAAAGAATCGCTCGTGGAGAAGGTTCTGGTCACGGAGGTACCTCTACAAGAGGACATAAAGGAGCTAAATCTCGTTCTGGTTATTCTCGTAAAATAGGATTTGAAGGAGGACAAATGCCACTTCAAAGACGTGTGCCTAAATTTGGTTTCACTAACATTAATCGTAAAGAATATGTTGGTGTAAATTTAGACAAGTTACAATCATTAGTAGATAACGGAAAGATAACAGATACAGTAAATTTAGATGTTTTAGTAGAAAACAGATTAGCTCGTAAAAACGACTTAGTAAAAATATTAGGTGGTGGAGAGTTAAAAGCTAAATTAAATATAACTGTACATAAATTTACAGCATCAGCTAAAGCAGCTATCGAAGCAGCAGGAGGTGAAGCAGTAACATTATAAGAATTGTAAATGATGAATTTTATAAATACTTTAAAAGACATTTGGAAGATTGAAGAGTTAAAAGAGAAATTACTTTTAACCTTAGGTTTAATCGCTGTTTACCGTTTCATGGCAGCAGTTCCATTACCAGGAATTGATCCTACTCAGTTAGCAGCATTAAAAGACAGTACTGACAGTGGACTTTTAGGTTTATTAAACGCATTTACAGGTGGGGCATTTGCTAGAGCGTCAGTAATGGCACTTGGTATAATGCCTTATATTTCTGCATCTATTGTAGTTCAGTTAATGGGAATCGCAGTACCATACTTACAAAAACTACAAAAAGATGGAGAAAGTGGACGTAAGAAGATTACGCAAATAACAAGATGGCTTACAATTGCTATTACATTGTTTCAAGCGCCAACCTATATTGGAGTAATCCAAAATCAAATGGGTTTACCGCAAGAAGCATTCTTAGTAACAGGAGCAACATTTTGGGTATCATCAATCATTCTTTTAAGTGCAGGAACAATTTTTGCAATGTGGTTAGGAGAGCGTATTACTGATAAAGGAGTTGGTAATGGAATTTCATTATTAATTACCGTAGGTATTATTGCAAACTTCCCAGCAGCATTCATTCAAGAATTAGTTTCAAAGCAAACTGCAGGTGCTGGAGGAATTATGATGATTTTAATCGAATTAATAGTTTGGTTTGTAGTAATCTTGTTAACCGTATTATTAGTTACAGCAGTACGTAAAGTAGCCGTTCAATACGCACGTCGTACAGCAGTTACAAACATTAAAGATGTTGATGGCGCAAGACAGTACATTCCTTTAAAATTGAATGCAGCTGGAGTAATGCCAATTATCTTTGCACAAGCTATTATGTTTTTACCAATAGCATTAGGGCAAAAATACCCAGCATTAAACAGTTTAACTGATATTAACGGTTTATGGTATAACGTTATATTTGCTTTATTAATTATTGTCTTTAGTTACTTTTATACAGCTATTACTATTCCAACAAATAAAATGGCGGAAGATTTAAAGAGAAGTAATGGTTTTGTTCCAGGTTATAAGCCAGGTGAAGAAACAGCTAATTTCTTAGATTCAGTATTGTCGAAAATTACATTACCAGGATCTATTTTCTTAGCAGCTTTATCTATTTTACCAGCAATCATTGTAAAGTTTGGAGTTACTCAAAACTGGGCAATGTTTTATGGAGGAACATCATTAATCATTATGGTAGGAGTTGCAATAGACACTATTCAGCAAATAAACTCGTATTTATTAAACAGTCGTTATGACGGTTTAATGAAAACAGGTAACAGTAACAGAAAATCATTAAAATAATATGGCTAAACAACCAGCAATTCAACAAGACGGAACCATTACAGAAGCATTATCAAATGCAATGTTTCGAGTAGAATTAGAGAACGGACATATTGTTACGGCTCACATTTCAGGAAAAATGCGTATGCATTATATCAAATTATTACCTGGAGATAAGGTAAAGTTAGAAATGAGTCCGTATGATTTATCAAAGGCAAGAATTACTTACAGATATTAAAAACACACACTGATGAAAGTAAGAGCATCATTAAAGAAAAGAAGTGCCGACTGCAAAATTGTACGCAGAAAAGGCAGATTATATGTAATTAACAAAAAGAATCCTAGATTTAAACAAAGACAAGGGTAGTTATGGCAAGAATCGCAGGTATAGATATTCCAAAGAATAAAAGAGGTGTTATCGCTTTAACTTACATCTTTGGTATAGGAAGAAGCAGAGCTAAAGAAGTTTTAGCTGCTGCCAATATAGATGAAAGTATCAAAGTTCAAGACTGGACTGATGATCAAATTGCAGCAATTCGTGAGCAAGTTGGAACTTACACTATTGAAGGTGAGTTACGTTCTGAAGTTCAATTAAGCATTAAACGTTTAATGGACATCGGATGTCAAAGAGGTATTCGTCACAGACTTGGTTTACCATTACGTGGACAAAGAACAAAGAATAACTCTCGTACAAGAAAAGGTAAGAGAAAAACTGTAGCTAACAAGAAAAAATAATCATTGATTATTTTTTACTAATAGTAAAGAATTATGGCAAAGTCTAAAGTAACAAAAAAACGTAAAGTTGTAATAGAGTCAGTTGGTGAAGCACACGTAACTGCATCTTTCAACAATATTATTATTTCTTTAACAAACAAAAAAGGTGACGTTATTTCTTGGTCATCTGCAGGGAAAATGGGCTTCAGAGGTTCTAAAAAGAACACTCCTTATGCAGCTCAGTTAGCGGCAGAGGATTGTGCAAACGTTGCTAAAGAAGCAGGTTTACGTAAAGTAAAAGTGTACGTTAAAGGACCAGGTAACGGTAGAGAATCTGCAATCAGATCTATCCACAATTCAGGTATCGAGGTAACAGAAATCATTGATGTTACTCCAATTCCTCACAACGGATGTCGTCCACCTAAAAGAAGAAGAGTATAAGTTGAATTAATTCAACTTATACTTTATTTAGCGTACTTTTGTGCGCAAAAAACAAGTATTTTAACACAGTAGGATTTAAAGATTATCGAAGGAGTAAGCCTTAATTCATAATCCCTACTAATTTTTATTAGAAATGGCAAGATATACAGGACCAAAAACTAAGATTGCTCGTAAGTTTGGCGAGGCAATTTTCGGAGACGACAAGAACTTCGAAAAAAGAAACTACCCTCCAGGACAACATGGAGTAGGTAAAAGAAGAGGTAAAAAATCTGAATATGCAATCCAGTTAATGGAGAAGCAAAAAGCTAAATATACTTATGGTATTTTAGAGCGTCAGTTCCGTAACCTTTTCAAAAAAGCATCAGCTTCTCAAGGAGTAACAGGTGAAATCTTATTACAATTATGTGAATCTCGTTTAGATAACGTAGTATACCGTTTAGGTGTTGCTAATTCACGTAGAGCTGCACGTCAGTTAGTATCTCACCGTCACATTACAGTTAACGGAGATATCGTTAACATTCCATCTTATAGATTAAAAGAGGGAGATGTAGTAGCAGTAAGAGAAAAATCTAAGTCGTTAGAAGCTATTGAAAATGCTTTAGCAGCTAATAGCAATGTTTACGAATGGTTAACTTGGAACGCTGATCAAAAATCTGGAACATTTGTAAAAGTACCAGAAAGATTACAAATTCCTGAGAATATCAAAGAGCAGTTAATCGTAGAATTATACTCTAAGTAATAAATTAATAATATTGGTATTCAGCCAAAGGGTTTATTCGTACTTCTTCACACTTACAAACCGCGCAACTGGATAACAATTAAAACGAAGAAAAAAATATGGCAATTTTAAATTTTCAAAAGCCTGATAAAGTAATAATGATTGAATCTACTGATTTTTCAGGAAGATTCGAGTTCAGACCTCTTGAACCAGGTTTTGGATTAACAGTTGGTAACGCTTTAAGAAGAGTATTATTATCTTCTCTTGAAGGATTTGCCATTACATCATTACGTATTGACGGAGTTGATCATGAGTTTTCAACAATTCAAGGTGTTGTAGAAGATGTAACTGAGATTATCTTAAACTTAAAACAAGTACGTTTTAAGAAGCAGATTGAAGAATCAGATAGAGAAACAGTTTCTATAGCAATATCAGGACAAGAGCAATTAACAGCTGGTGACTTACAAAAGTTCATTTCAGGTTTCCAAGTACTAAATCCAGATTTAGTAATTTGTAACATGGATAAATCGGTAACGTTAAATGCTGAAATTACCATTGAAAAAGGTAGGGGTTTTGTACCAGCAGAAGAAAACAAAAGAGCTGGTGCTCCTTTAGGAACAATTTTTACAGATTCTATTTACACTCCTATAAAGAATGTAAAATATGCTGTTGAAAATTTCCGTGTAGAGCAAAAGACCGATTACGAAAAATTAGTTTTCGATATCGATACTGATGGGTCTATCAATCCTAAAGATGCCTTAACTGAAGCAGCTAAGATTTTAATCCACCACTTTATGTTATTCTCTGATGAGCGTATCACTTTAGAGGCTGATGAAATCGCACAAACTGAAACATATGATGAAGAATCATTACACATGCGTCAGTTATTAAAGACGAAATTAGTTGATATGGATTTATCTGTTCGTGCTTTAAACTGTTTAAAAGCTGCAGAAGTAGATACTTTAGGAGACTTAGTATCATTCAACAAAAGCGATTTAATGAAGTTCAGAAACTTTGGTAAAAAATCATTAACTGAATTAGATGAGTTAGTGGCTAACAAAGGTTTAAGTTTCGGAATGGATTTAAGCAAATACAAATTAGATAAAGATTAACCTTTCATAGTTTGCTCCCCTAAACTAGGGTAGTAGCAAGATGAGAGCTAAAACCAAATGTCATGAGACACGGAAAGAAATTTAATCATTTAGGAAGAAAAACAGCGCATAGAAAAGCGATGTTATCTAACATGGCTTGTTCTTTAATCGAGCACAAGCGAATTAATACTACTGAAGCTAAAGCGAAAGCTTTACGTAAGTTTGTAGAACCTTTAATTACAAAATCTAAAGATGATACAACTCACAACCGTCGTGTAGTATTTAGTTACTTACGTAGCAAGGAAGCTGTTACAGAATTATTCAAAGAAATTTCTGTAAAAGTAGCAGACAGACCAGGAGGGTATGTTCGTATTATCAAGTTAGGAAACCGTCAAGGAGATAACGCTCCTATGGCAATGGTAGAATTAGTTGATTACAACGAGTTATACAATCCAAAAGGAAACAAAGCTAAAAAGAGTACTCGTCGTAGCCGTCGTGGTGGAGCGAAGAAAACTGAAGCTGCAGCTGTTGAAACTCAAACTTCACAAGAAGAAGAATAAAAATGAGAATTTTTATAAATTATATCAAAGGGATAAACATTTAATGTTTGTCCCTTTTTTTATATATTTTTGCAAACAAATTACACAACACCACTAAATGAAATATCAAACACGTAAAAAAGCATTAGTTTTATTAGCAGACGGAACTATTTTCTACGGTAAATCTATTGGAATAGAAGGAACCGCAACAGGAGAAATTTGTTTTAATACCGGTATGACAGGATACCAAGAAATTTTTACAGATCCTTCTTATTTCGGACAATTAATGGTAGCTACCAACGCTCATATTGGTAATTACGGAGTTAATAATGAAGAAGTAGAATCAGACGGAATAAAAATTTCAGGTTTAATTTGTCGTAACTTTAGTTTTACACATTCTCGTGTAGATTCTGACGGAAATTTATTTGACTGGTTTGAAAAGCATAATTTAGTAGCTATTTCAGATGTTGATACACGTGCGTTAGTATCTTACATTAGAGAAAATGGAGCTATGAATGCTATTATTTCAACTGAAGTAGATAAAATAAACGAATTAAAGAAACAACTAGCTGAGATTCCTAATATGGAAGGATTAGAATTAGCTTCTAAGGTATCAACTAAAGAACCTTATTTTGTAGGTGATGAAAATGCTCCAATTAAAATATCAGCCCTAGATATAGGTATTAAGAAAAATATCTTACGAAATTTAGCAAAAAGAGGAGCATACATTAAAGTATATCCATACAATGCAAGTTTCGAACAAATGAGCAACTTTAATCCAGATGGATACTTTATTTCTAATGGGCCTGGAGATCCTGAACCTTTAGAAGAAGCTCAAAAGGCAGCTAAAGAAATTATAGCTAAAGATTTACCATTGTTCGGAATCTGTTTAGGGCATCAAGTTATAGCGTTAGCTAATGGTATTTCAACATATAAAATGCACAATGGTCATAGAGGAATTAATCATCCTGTTAAAAACTTATTGACAGGAAAAGGAGAAATAACTTCTCAAAACCATGGTTTTGCTATAAATCGAGAAGAAACAGAAGCGCATCCTGATGTTGAAATTACACATGTGCACTTAAATGATAACACGGTAGCAGGTATTAGAATGAAGTCTAAAAATGTTTTTTCAGTACAGTACCATCCAGAAGCAAGTCCAGGGCCACATGATGCAGAATACTTATTTGATCAGTTTATAGAAAATATCAAAAAAGTAAAAGCTTAAATAAATAAAAAATAAAGAAATTCCCGTGAACTAATATTCACGGGAATCTATAATTAAAAATAAATTTCACACCATTCTTAGCCTAGTTTAAGAAAAAAAATAAACACTATGAGTATCATAATAAACATCCATGCACGTCAAATTTTTGATTCAAGAGGAAATCCAACAGTTGAAGTAGATGTAACCACTGAAAACGGTGTTGTAGGTAGAGCTGCGGTACCATCAGGAGCTTCTACAGGAGAGCATGAAGCTGTTGAGTTACGTGATGGAGGTGATAGCTATATGGGTAAAGGTGTACTAAAGGCAGTTGAAAACGTAAACACTGTTATAGCACAAGAGTTATTAGGAGTATCAGTATTTGAACAAAACATGATCGATCAATTAATGATTGATTTAGATGGAACTCCAAATAAATCAGTTTTAGGAGCAAATGCTATTTTAGGTGTTTCATTAGCAGCAGCAAAAGCAGCAGCAAATGAATTAGGATTACCTTTATATAGATACGTTGGCGGAGTTTCAGCAAATACATTACCAGTTCCTATGATGAATATCATCAATGGAGGTTCGCATTCAGATGCACCAATTGCATTCCAAGAATTTATGGTTATGCCAGTAAAAGCCCAAAACTTTACAGAAGCAATGCAAGTAGGTTCTGAAATTTTTCATAATTTAAAGAAAGTATTGCATGAACGTAACTTGTCTACAGCAGTAGGTGATGAAGGAGGTTTTGCTCCAACTTTAGAAGGAACTGAAGATGCCATTGAAACTATTGCTTTAGCAACTAAAAATGCAGGATATAAATTTGGAGAGGAAGTAATGATTGCACTAGATTGTGCTTCAGCTGAATTTTTTGTAAATGGAAAATACGACTACACTAAGTTTGAAGGAAACAAAGGAGCAGTTAGAACTTCTGAAGAGCAAGCTACTTATTTAGCAGAGTTATGTGAAAAGTACCCTATTATTTCTATTGAAGATGGAATGGATGAAAATGATTGGGACGGATGGAAAATGTTAACAGACAAAGTAGGAGATAAAGTTCAGTTAGTAGGAGATGATTTATTTGTTACTAATGTAGAACGTTTGTCAAAAGGAATTGAAAATGGCATTGCAAATTCAATTTTAATTAAAGTAAATCAAATTGGTACCTTAACAGAAACAATTGCAGCAGTTAACATGGCACACAATGCAGGATATACTTCTGTAATGAGTCACCGCTCAGGAGAAACAGAAGATAATACCATTGCAGATTTAGCAGTAGCATTAAACTGTGGGCAAATTAAAACAGGTTCAGCTTCACGTTCAGATCGTATGGCAAAATACAATCAATTATTACGTATTGAAGAAGAATTAGCGGATGTAGCTTATTATCCACAAGAAAAAGCTTTTAAAGTAAAATAATACTTTTTAATATAGTTTTTAAAGCTCGTACATAAAGTACGGGCTTTTTAGTTATAAAATGGTAAAAAAGATTTAAAAACCAGATTGAAGACTAATTAGACTTATAATAGTTATTAAAACAAAGGCTGTCTTTATATTTTAAGACAGCCTTTTAAATTCAATTCGTAATTGTTTAGTTAGTTGTTTTTAATTTAAGTTTAAGAATTCTTCTTCTGAAATTTCACCTGTATAAATTTTATGTAATTCTTCTAGGTGAGCAACAATATTTTCATGCTGACTTTGTTCTATAGACGCTGGCTTTTTTAACTCTAATTTTAGTCTACCACCTACAACATAATAGTCATAGTAGTAAAAAAAGTTTCTATCAAAATCTCTGTTGCTATAAGTTCCGTTGTCTCCTAATAAATATCCTAATCTAAAAGCAGATCTTCTTTGAGAAGCAGTACCGTGAGAGCTTCCATTAGGTCCAGCTAAAGTTTGTGAAAAATTATAAGCACTAGCAGCAGTATTCCAGTTACTAGTATAAGTTCTTCGGATAAAATATCCTCCAAATCCATCAGCTTCTAATTCAGTAGCACTTACATGATTACCACTAGGTATAGTATTATCTCTAAATTGTACCTGATGTCCCATTTCATGTGCAGCAACGTATGCAATGGCAGCATTACCATAACTTAAAGCACTTGCTAACAATTCCTCTCCCCAAACAATATAACCGTTTGAAAAAGAAAGAGCATTGAAAGTTCCGTCACCACCTGCTAAGTATAAAGGTACATTACCCATTCCAAAAAAGCTTGCAGCTTCGTTATGTTCAGTCTTTAAAAAATTAGTAGTAGATTGATTAACTATATATTCAGCCCAGTAAGAATTTGGACCAAAACCATCAACTGTGTAGTGATCAGCGTCGTTAACATTTAGCATACTTGGTGAACTAATACCTGTAGGAGCATTGTCATTTGTAAGGTTATTTTCTTCTTGGGTACATTGTACAGTAAGAAAGGATATGCATAATAATGCAATAATAAATTGAAATTTTTTCATTGTGAAAGGGTTTTATGAATTGAATTTATTTTTTTGAAAAGTATATACTTATTGAGTATTAATGAAATAATAATAAAAAATTAACATTTTATTTTATAATGTTATTTTTTAGCAGAGTAGGTGTTTTAATTAATCTTTCTTTTAAAACAAAAGCATGTATCTAAAAAACTAAAAAGAAGTTTTCTTGAAAGAGAGTTTAAAGTGTTGTAATTCAGTAGATTTTAAAAAGCTGAATAAAAAGTATGAGAAATTAGATGAAGAGATTTTAGATATAGAAACCTTATATTATATATAAGTGAGTTTTAGTTTATTTTGAATAAAATAAATTGATTTTTTTATATTAAAAATCTATCTATTCGCTCTTTCAAAATAATCCAAAAAATGGTATCTTCGCAACTCACTTCAATCATAAAAAATTATAGTTAAAAAATGTCAGATATAGCAAAATTACAAATTGGCGAAAATACGTATGAGTTTCCTTTAGTAAAAGGAACAGAAAATGAAACTGCAATTGATATTAAAGCCTTAAGAGGAGTCACGGATGGAGTTATAACCATAGACCCAGGATACAAGAATACAGGTTCATGCCAAAGTGCTATAACATTTTTAAATGGTGAAGAAGGTATTCTAAGATACCGTGGATATTCAATTGAAGAATTAGCAGAAAAAGCAGACTTTTTAGAAGTTGCTTATGCTTTAATCTTTGGAGAATTACCAACTAAGGAACAATTAGAAAAGTTTTATGGTGATATCTTAGATGAAGCTATTGTTGATGATGACATCAAAAAAATAATTGATGCATTTCCAAAGAATGCACATCCAATGGGAGTGTTATCATCATTAACGTCTGCATTAACAGCTTTCAACCCATCTTCTGTTAACGTTGATTCAGAAGAAGATATGTATAAAGCTATCGTTAAAATTATGGGTAAATTCCCAGTATTAGTAGCTTGGACTTTACGTAAGAAGCAAGGACTGCCATTAAACTATGGATCTCGTAAATTAGGTTATGTTGAAAATATCTTAACAATGATGTTTCAAAAACCAAACGATGAGTACGAGTTAAACCCAATAGTAAAAGATGCTTTAGATAAGTTATTAATCTTACATGCAGATCACGAACAAAACTGTTCTACATCTACAGTACGTATTGTTGGATCTTCTCATGCAGGATTATTCGCATCATTATCTGCAGGTATTTCAGCTTTATGGGGACCTTTACATGGAGGTGCAAACCAAGCAGTACTTGAAATGTTAGAAGCTATTAAAGAAGATGGAGGAGATACTAAAAAGTACATGGCTAAAGCTAAAGATAAAAACGATCCTTTCCGTTTAATGGGATTCGGACACCGTGTATATAAAAACTTCGACCCAAGAGCAAGAATTATTAAAAAGGCAGCTGACGAAGTATTAAATGACTTAGGAGTTGAAGATCCAATCTTAGATATCGCAAAAGGATTAGAGCAAGAGGCGTTAAATGATCCATATTTTGTTGAAAGAAAATTATATCCAAACGTAGATTTCTATTCAGGAATTATTTATAGAGCTATGGGAATTCCTGTAGAAATGTTTACAGTTATGTTTGCTTTAGGACGTTTACCAGGATGGATAGCACAATGGAGAGAAATGCGTTTAAACAAAGAACCAATAGGTCGTCCACGTCAAGTTTACGTTGGAGAGAACTTAAGGGAGTTCGTAGAATTAGACAAGAGATAAACTATTTAAAAAGTGTCATTTAAAATAATTAAATGACATTTTTTTTATATAAAATAACTGATGATGAAAGAAATTAAAATTATCAAAAACAGATCAGATATTGGAGCAGGAACTCGTGGATCTGATATGGGGGTTGATGCAATTGAAATTGCAGCAATAAATAAAAAAAGTAATTATTTCGATTCTTTTGATTTTGAAGATGTAATTACAGAAAATGAATCGATTTATAATAAGGTAAATAACTCATTTGCAAAACGAATTGATAGCGTTTTTAATCAATGTAAACGTTTAAGCAATCACGTAAAAGTTAATTTACAAGAAGGGAAGTTTCCAATAGTTTTGTCAGGAGATCATTCTTCAGCGTTAGGAACTATAAGTGGAGTAAAAGCAGCAAACCCAACTAAAAGAGTTGGAGTAGTTTGGATTGATGCTCATGGAGACTTACATTCACCTTATACATCGCCATCTGGAAATATTCACGGTATGCCTTTGTCTGCAGCAATTTCAGATGATAATTTAGATTGCCAAATTAATGATGTAGACAGAGAAACGTCAGAGTTATGGGAACGTATGAAAAACATAGGTACTCCAGGACAAAAAGTTTTACCAGAAGACATCGTTTTCTTTGGGGTTCGTGATACAGAAGAGCCAGAAGACAAACAAATGGAAAAATATGGTATTAAAAACTATATGGTTGCTGAAGTTCGTTATCGAGGATTAGATGTTTGTGTAAACGAAGCTTTAGATAAACTTTCTAATTGTGATGTTATTTATGTGTCGTTTGATGTAGATTCAATGGATTGTGATATGATTTCTTATGGAACAGGAACACCTGTGCCTAAAGGATTTGATCAACATGAAATCATTAATATTATCAATGGATTATTAGCAAGTAAAAAAGTAGCTTGTGTAGAGTTTGTTGAAGTAAATCCGTTATTAGATTTCAAAGGAAATAAAATGGCTGAAACTGCTTTTGAAGTACTTGAAGAAGTAACTAAAAAAGTAAAGACCTTATAAAAAAATATAAAACAAAATAAAAAAGCGAGTATGTACATACTCGCTTTTTTATTTTTATAAAGGTAGTTTAGAAAAATAAACACTTATATTTGCTTCAGTAAACTTTAGGAGTAGCTAGTTCGCTAGTTTGAGAAACATCCTTAGAACCTGATATGGTTAATACCAGCGTAGGGAAAAGTTGTAACATTTTATTCAGTGTCGTTTTTATTTTAAAGAAACGATTCTGAACTTCTTCTACAGTTTACTTTAAAATAAGTTTTATATGATAACCTTAAAAGTAAACGACACTCAAAAAGAATTTTCTAGGACACTTTCGTTACAAGACTTAGTTAATGAGCTAAAAGTTAAAACTAATGGTATTGCTATTGCAGTTAATAGTAACGTAGTGAAAAAGGAAGAGTGGACTTCACGTATACTCCAAAATAATGATAATATTTTAATCATTAAATCTACACAAGGAGGTTAATATTTTCAGTAAACAAAATTCACAAGAATAAACAAACAACCCTAAAATGAAGAAAAAAGATACAGCACCAAAACAAGATGGTGTAACAAGGCAACCGTTTCCGAATTCAAAAAAAATATATGTTCAAGGTAAAATCCATCCACAGATAAAAGTAGCGATGCGTGAGATTGAATTGAGTGACACTGTGGATTCGATGACTAAAAAAAGAACACCAAACGAACCTGTAACAGTTTATGATACTTCAGGGCCATATACCGATCCAAACAAAGAAATTAATATTCATAATGGATTAGAACGTATTCGTGAACAGTGGATTTTAGAGAGAGGAGATGTAGAAGAGCTTAATGAATTTACTTCGGAGTATTGTAACGAACGATTAAATGATAAAAACTTAGATCATTTACGATTCAATTTAAAACACAAACCTAAGAGAGCTAAAAAGGGACAAAATGTAACACAGTTACATTATGCTAAAAAAGGAATTATCACTCCAGAGATGGAATATATTGCGATTCGTGAAAACCAGCGAATAGATGAAATGACACTTTTATCTGAGCAACATCCAGGACAAGATTTCGGAGCTAGTATTCCTGCAAAGATTACCCCAGAGTTTGTAAGAGAAGAAGTCGCTAGAGGACGTGCTGTTATTCCTTCGAATATCAATCATCCTGAAGCTGAACCTATGATTTTAGGACGTAATTTCTTGGTGAAGATTAATGCCAATATTGGGAATTCAGCCACAACCTCATCAATAGAAGAAGAAGTAGAAAAAGCCGTTTGGGCATGTCGTTGGGGAGCAGATAATATCATGGATTTATCCACAGGAAAAAATATTCATGAAACTCGTGAATGGATTATCCGTAATTCACCAGTACCAGTAGGAACTGTGCCAATTTATCAAGCCTTAGAAAAGGTTAATGGAGTTGCTGAAGATTTAACTTGGGAAATATTTAGAGATACTTTAATAGAGCAAGCAGAGCAGGGAGTGGATTATTTTACCATTCATGCGGGAGTTCGTTTACGCTATGTACCTATGACGGCAAAACGTATTACAGGAATTGTATCTAGAGGAGGTTCCATCATGGCAAAATGGTGTTTAGCCCATCATAAAGAGAGTTTTTTATATACACATTTTGAAGAAATCTGTGAAATCATGAAAGCTTATGATGTAGCTTTTTCATTAGGAGATGGTTTACGTCCAGGATCAATTGCTGACGCGAATGATGAAGCACAGTTTGCTGAATTAGAAACGTTAGGGGAGTTAACACAAATAGCACGTAAGCATGAAGTACAATGTTTCATTGAAGGCCCAGGTCACGTGCCAATGCACATGATTAAAGCTAACATGCTTAAACAATTAGAAGCTTGTGATGAAGCTCCGTTTTATACTTTAGGACCTTTAACAACCGATATTGCTCCAGGATACGATCATATTACTTCAGGTATTGGAGCAGCAATGATAGGTTGGTTTGGTTGTGCAATGTTATGTTATGTAACACCAAAAGAGCATTTAGGATTACCAAATAAAGAAGATGTACGTACTGGAGTAGTTACTTATAAATTAGCAGCCCATGCAGCCGATTTAGCAAAGGGACATCCAGGAGCACAACACAGAGATGATGCGTTAAGTAAAGCACGTTTCGAGTTCCGTTGGGAAGATCAGTTTAACTTAGGTTTAGATCCAGAGCTGGCTAGAGAATATCACGATGAAACGTTACCTGCAGAAGGGGCTAAAATAGCACACTTTTGTTCGATGTGTGGACCAAAATTCTGTTCTATGAAAATATCACAAGAAGTACGTGATTTTGCAGCTGAGAATAAAGTAGAAGGAGATGAAGTGTTTGCAAAAGGAATGGAAGAAAAATCAAAAGAATTTAAGGACAAAGGTTCAGAAGTATACTTATAAATTTTGAACGTAGAATTATGAATTACGAGTTGACAATTTCTAAATTCGTAATTCATAATTTAAAACTGATTATATGATTGTTCTAATAGCTCCAGAAAAAGACATTCCGAATGAAATTGAAATCCTTCAGCAATTATTTGAAGAAGGGTTAGAGTATTATCATTTTAGAAAACCTGACAAAAATTATGAAGAACATGTAGCTTATTTGAATCAGATAGATGAAAAGTATCATGATAGAATAGTCACTCATTATTTTCATGAACTTATCAATGAATTCAATCTAAAAGGGATTCATTTTCAAGAGCAAAAAAGAATTGATGCTTTAGAGAATGGAAGTGAATATTTTATAGGGTTAGATATGATAGGAAAAACAATGAGTAGTTCTTTTCACGAACCTTCAGCATTAGCAAATTGTGATATTGAATTTGATTATCATTTATTGAGTCCTGTTTTTTCTTCTATTTCAAAGAAAGGTTATGAAGGAAGAGGTTTTGATGTAAATCATATAGATAAAACAATTATAGGAATGGGAGGAATCAATACCGATACCATTCAAAAAACTTTAGAGTTAGGTTTTCAAGGAGTAGGTGTTTTAGGAGGCGTATGGAATGAAGAAAACCCTGTTGAAAGTTTTAAAAATATAAAGCGTCATTATGAAGAACGTAAGATGAAATAAACTTTTAGTCAAACGATATTGTATTAATAGAAGTAAAAATGTCATAGTCAAATCAAGTCATTAAAATCCACCGTAAGAAGTGTTAAAAATGAAAAGCTGTTTGAACGGAGTGAGTTCTTTTCATTTAACTTCGAGGATGAGATTTTATGAACGAAGAGGTGGCAAGACTAGATTTTTTTGTTTCTTTTTTCATCAATGGAAAAAAGAAAGTATAGAAACATGAAACAAAAACAATACATACTAACCATTGCAGGTCATGACCCGTCGGGAGGAGCAGGATTGACTTCGGATATAAAAACATTTGAAGCGCATGGTTTATATGGACTTTCGGTATGTACAGCAATTACAGTTCAAAATGATATTGATTTTAAAGAATGTATTTGGATTGAAAAGGAAGTAATTATTAATCAAATAATAACCCTATTTGGACGCTTTGAAATATCAGTAGTAAAAATAGGAATCATCCAGTCTTGGGAAGTATTATTAGAAATCGTTCAAATTCTTAAAAAATACAATCCATCCATAAAAATAGTTATAGACCCTATTTTAAAAGCAAGTGCCGGATTTGATTTTCATTCTAAAGAAGACCTAAAGGTGTTTGAAGAAGTATTACATCATAGCGATTTTATCACTCCAAATTATGATGAAATCAAGGGTTTATTTCCTTATAAATCGATTGAAGAAAAGATTGAGTTTATTTCAGAGAAGACCAATATTTATTTAAAAGGAGGGCATAGAGAAGACAAAAAAGGATGGGATGAAGTGTATCATAGTAAGATAGTACAGTTGAATATTCCACCGAAAGCTACATCCGTTTTTGAAAAGCATGGAAGCGGTTGTGTGTTGTCTTCAGCTTTAGCTTCAAATATAGCGAAAGAACTTTCTTTAGAAGATGCATGTATACATGCGAAAAGGTATACAGAACAATTTTTAAACTCTAATAAAACGCTCTTAGGAGAGCACAACTATAAATGATAAGTAAATTACATTATATAACTCAAGGAAAAACTCCAGAAGAGCATTTAGAAAATATTCAAAGAGCTTGTGCTTCAGGAGTAGAATGGGTGCAACTTAGATTAAAGAATCTAGATCCGAAAATAATTCTAGAAACAGCTCAAAAAGCCAGAGAAATTACGAGTCATTTTCAAACTCGTTTAATTATAAACGATTACTACAAAGTAGCTAAAGAAGTCAATGCAGATGGAGTTCATTTAGGAAAAATGGATACGTGTCCGCTAAAAGCTCGTGAGTATTTAGGGAAATGGTATTCCATTGGTGGGACTGCTAATACTTTAGAAGATTGTAAAATTCTACTAGAAAAAGGAGTAGATTATATTGGTTTAGGTCCTTATCAGTTTACAGAAACTAAAAAGAATTTGAGTCCAGTTTTAGGAGCTGTCGGATACCAAACATTATTAGAAGCGTTAAATACAACTACTCCCATCATAGCCATTGGGGGAATAACTATAGAAAATGTACCAGAAATTATAAATACAGGAGTGTATGGTGTTGCTGTGTCAGGAGCTATTACTCAAAACTTCAACTCGATTTCTACATTTCATAAAATATTAAAGGCACCTAGTACCAACGAACAAGTGTACAAAATAGGAGCGCAATAAATCAGCAATAATGAATACCAACTTAACAATAGCAAATAAAACATTTACCTCACGTTTATTTACAGGAACAGGAAAATTTAGTTCTTCACAATTGATGAAAGAAGCTTTATTAGCTTCTGAAAGTGAATTGATAACAGTTGCTTTAAAAAGAGTAGATGTTCAAAATGAAGAAGATGATATTTTATCGCATTTAAATCACTCAAGAATTAATTTATTGCCAAATACTTCAGGAGTAAGAACAGCAAAAGAAGCTGTGTTTGCAGCTGAATTGTCTAGAGAAGCTTTGGAAACAAATTGGGTAAAGTTAGAAATACATCCAGATCCGAGGTATTTATTACCAGATCCTATTGAAACCTTAAAAGCTGCGGAAGAATTGGTGAAAAAAGGTTTTGTTGTAATGCCTTATATACATGCGGATCCTGTTTTATGTAAACGTTTGGAAGAAGTGGGGACACAATGTGTGATGCCGTTAGGAGCTCCTATAGGAAGTAATAAAGGATTAAAGACCTTAGAGTTTTTAGAAATCATTATTGAACAATCCAATGTTCCTGTAGTGGTTGATGCTGGTATAGGAGCGCCTTCTCATGCGGCTTATGCTATGGAATTAGGAGCCGATGCTGTTTTGGTAAATACTGCTATTGCTGTATCACAAAATCCAGTAGCCATGGCGCAAGCTTTTAAAATGGCGGTAGAAGCAGGAAGAATGGCTTACGAAGCAAAGTTAGCACCTGTAAGAACACAAGCAGAAGCAAGTAGTCCGTTAACGAGTTTTTTAAATTAGATTATAAAAGTGTCATAGTTAAATCTAGCGATAAAATCCACCGAAAGAAACGTTAAAAATGAAAAGCTGTTTGAGTGGAGCGAGTTCTTTTCATTTAGTTTCGAGGATGTGATTTTTATCAGCTAAGAATTAATAAGACTAGATTTTTTTGTTTCTTTTTTCATCAATGGAAAAAAGATAAAACTAACAATATATTATGAGTAGTTTCAAAAATACTTTCAATCAATACAATTGGGATGATACATTACAAAGGATCTTTAATAAAACAGCAATTGATGTCGAAAGTGCTTTAGCAAAGGACAAACTTGATTTGGAAGATTTCAAAGCGCTTATTTCGCCCGCTGCAAAACCTTTTTTAGAGCAGATGGCACAGAAGAGCCGAATACTGACTAAAAAACGATTTGGAAATACCATTCAAATGTATGCTCCGATGTATTTGAGTAATGAATGTCAGAACATATGTACCTATTGTGGATTCAGTTTTACAAACAAGATTCCGAGGAGAACCTTAACTGATACTGAAATTTTGAAAGAAGTAGCCTTTTTAAAAGAGAAAGGTTACGATCATATTTTATTAGTAACTGGAGAAGCTAATAGAACTGTGGGAGTGGATTATATTAAAAATGCAATTCAGTTGATTCGTTCTCAATTTTCAAATATTACCATTGAAGTCCAGCCTTTGGATCAGGATGAATATGAATTACTAATTGAAAGCGGATTGTATGCTGTATTGGTATATCAGGAAACCTATCACCAACAAGAATATAAAAAGCATCATCCGAAGGGGAAAAAGTCAAATTTTGAGTACCGTTTGGAAACGCCTGACAGGTTAGGAAAAGCAGGAATTCATAAAATTGGTTTAGGGGCTTTGTTTGGATTAGAAGACTGGCGTGCTGATAGCTTTTTTACCGCATTGCATTTGAAATATTTACAAAAAAACTATTGGAAAACGAAGTATTCTATCTCATTTCCAAGGTTAAGACCACATTCAGGAGGATTGGAACCTAAGGTAGAAATGACTGACGCTGATTTAGTACAATTAATCTGTGCATTTAGAATGTTGGATGAAGATGTAGAGTTGTCTATGTCTACCCGAGAAAGCGAAGTTTTTCGAAATAATATTGTTAATTTAGGGGCTACCTCAATGAGTGCAGAATCTAAGACAAACCCTGGAGGCTATACGGTTGAACCTCAGTCGCTAGAGCAGTTTGAGATTTCAGATGAACGAAGTACAGAAGAAATTGTAGCAATGTTAAAAGGTCAAGGACTGGAAGTAGTTTGGAAGGATTGGGAGCAATTTAGAAGTTAGACTATTGCACTGTTAGAATCAAGAGTATAGATTTTAGAGTTGTTGAGGTTGATTTATTCTACAAACAATTATGAATTTAAGTCAAGAAGAGCAAAAACAATACAATCGTCATTTAATTCTAGATAAAATAGGAGAAGAAGGACAACTAAAATTAAAACAAGCCAAAGTTTTAGTGATAGGAGCTGGTGGATTGGGTTGTCCTGTATTACAATATTTAACGGCTGCTGGTGTCGGAACGATTGGAATTATAGATAATGATGTAGTAGATCAAAGTAATTTACAACGTCAGGTTCTATATACGATGGATGATATAGGAAAGTCAAAAGCACTAACAGCTGCAAATCGTTTGTCAAAATTAAATCCGTTTGTTCAGTTTCATGTTTATCAAGAGAAATTGACCAATCAGAATGCTATTTCTTTATTTGATAAATATGATGTAATTGTAGATGGAAGCGATAATTTTGCTACTCGTTATTTAACAAACGATGCAGCAGTACTCACTCAAAAGCCATTGGTATATGGAGCCATTTTTAAATTTGAAGGACAAGTAAGCGTATTCAATTATCAAGGAAGTGCTACATATCGATGTTTATATCCAACACCACCCAAGCCTGAAGAATCACCCAATTGTTCAGAAATTGGAGTAATAGGGGTGTTGCCTGGAATTATAGGAAGTTTACAAGCTAATGAAACTATTAAAATTATTTGTGGAATAGGAGAAGTGTTAGCTAATAAATTATTGATGTATGATACCTTAAGTATGCGTCAAATGATATTGAAATTTGAAAAGACGGACAAAGCTGAGATTACTGAATTAGATAAAGATTATGATTTTTTTTGTGGAATTAAAGCAGCTACCCACGAAATAACTTTGGAAGAACTACAAAATAATCAGTCAGCATATAATCTATTAGATGTTCGTGAAGATTGGGAACGAGAGCAACATCATATAGGCGGGCAACATATTCCGTTAGGTGAGCTTGCTCAACGGTACCAAGAAATACAAACAAATAAACCCGTAGTGGTTTATTGTAAATCAGGAGTACGAAGCCAACGAGCGATTGATTTTTTAGAACAACAATTTGACACCGTTACTTTTATAAACTTAAAGGGAGGGTTATAAGTTTTATTGCGTATGGTTTATCTCAAGCAGTGTAGCTTTCTTTTGATAGATTTGTATTGCTTTTGTATAAATGTTTTTGCTTGTCAAGCAAAGTTTATTATAGTATAAAGAATTCTTCTTTTAAAACTTAAAATTCTTTATACGTAGATTTAATTTGTTGATAAAAATTAACAGTATTTTAAGTGGTTTTTATATAAAAAAGTATTATAAAGTAAAAAAGCTTTGTTGTGATTACATTTTTCACTTAATTTGCAGACTATTAAAGGGGAATAAAAGATTAAGTCTACTATATAAAAAACTATGTTAAAGAAAATTGCTGTTTTCTTTCTTTTGTGGTTGTTTACTGTTCAGGTAACGATTGCATCAGAAGGGTATAATGCTGTTAAAGAAACAATAAAAGATAGCTTAAAAGTTAAGCCAATAAACTCTTTTTCTAATTCTTTATTAAAAGAAACTTATGAAATAGAGACTTCACAGAAAGTAAAAGAATTTTCTTGGACCAATATTAAAAAATGGTATCCAGCTTCTTCGCTTGTAGTTAATGATAGAGATAAAGCACTAGCTTCATTTGAACAAATTGAAAAACATGAGTCTTGGGTAGACAATTTTTCAAATGAAGATATAAAAGAACTCCCTGTTGGTGTTAAGCATACTAGAGAGAACATTCAATATGCTATAGGGATAACACAAGCTAACATTTATAAAGACTATACAGAGTTAACTGTTTTTGCAAGGGTGCGTTTGCCTCAAACTAATGAAAACGGTTATCCCGTAGAGTTATTTTTTGGAGCTAATAATGTTAAGTTATCGCATGATGGAGGTATTATCGGAGATGCTAACTTAGTATTGTTAGGAGATATGCATATACCTTTTAATGGAGGCAAATGGATGTTAACTTTAAAAGGAGGGTTTGATTATAGAACAGGTGTAACGCAAAATAAAACATATGTAACCATTAACTGTGATGGTGTTAAAGAGTTAGGGATAGAAGGAGAAGTTGAGTTTTCAAGAGAGTTGATTGTACCTTTAGAAGAAAACGGAGAAGTAAATGAAGGAAAAACAAAAGTTCCTTATAAAGTAGAAACAGAAAACGGAACGCAAACTCTCCAGGTACCTTATCGTGTAAAAGGAGCTTTTAAAGCTATTGCTTCAGATTGGAATGATTTATTGGTCGGAATAAGTCTACAACCTTTTGTTTTAGCTAAAAAGAGAAATAAAAAAGATTATGATGGTAATTTTCAATTCTATTTAAATGAAGCTGTTCTAGATTTTAGTGACTTACGAAACTCACCTAGTGTTAAATTTCCCAAACATTATCATAAAAACGGATTATTACTACCAAATCAAAATATTTGGAGGGGAGTTTATGTAAACACTTTAGATGTAAAACTACCTAAAGAGTTTAAAACTTCAAAAACTATTTCTAAAGGAGATAAGAGAATAGCTTTCGGAGCTCATAACTTATTAATTGACGGTCATGGAGTTTCAGGTTCTTTTTATGCAGAAAACATTTTTCCATTAAATGAAGGAAGAACAAATAAAGAAAAAGCTTGGGCATACTCTTTAGATAAAATAGAAATATCGTTAGCAGCGAATAAATTAATTGGGGCGTCTTTTGATGGACGTATTCAGTTACCCATTTCAAAATCTGAAAAGAAAAATGAAAAACTGGGTTTAAGATATACAGGTGTTATCTCTGAAGAAGAATATCTATTAAACGTACGTAATGATTCTGTTATTGATTTTAATATATGGAAAGCTAAAGGAGAATTGTTGCCCAACAGTGCTATTGAATTAAAAATAAAAGATGGAGAGTTTAAACCAAAAGCAATACTTCATGGTCGTTTAGCAATTAGTGCAAATCAGAAAGAAAGCAACAAAACAACTGAAAAAAAATCAAGTAAAAGGAAGTTAGTTGAGTTTAAAGGAATAGTTTTTCAAAACTTAATTTTACAGACTGAAAGCCCAGTTTTTTCGGTTGATTATATGGGGTATCGAGATAAGGTAGCTCTAGCTGGATTCCCAGTTTCTATAGAAAATATAGGAATTACAGCAAATAAAACAAATGCAAACTTATATTTTGACCTAGGGATTAACCTAATGGGAGAAAATAATGGTTTTGCAGCAAAAACTAGTTTAGGTATTATAGGGACTTATGAGGAAGAAAATTACAGACAAAAATGGAAGTTTCAGGGAGTTGAAATTAATGCTATAGCCTTAAAAGCTGATTTGGGAGGCTTCTCTATGGAAGGAAACCTAACATTAATGAATGACGACCCAGAGTATGGTAACGGTTTTGCAGCTAATTTGAAGGCTGAGTTTAAGTCAGGAAATGGGATCAAGGTAGGGGCTAAAGGAGTTTTCGGAAAAACTACTTTTAGGTATTGGCAATTTGAAGCGATGGTGGATAATTTACCTCCTGGGACAGGATCGGGAATACTAAATTTAGAAGGTTTTTCAGGAGGAGCTTCTTATCGAATGAAACGTACAGATTTTTCGTCTTCTTTTTCACCTTCTGGTATAGGCTATGTTCCAGATAGTAAGATTGGTTTAGGTGTTAAAGCTATGGTAATGTTTAATGCTGTTAAGAAAGAATTAGTAAAAGGAGGAGCGGGGTTTGAAATAGTTTTTAACAGCAAAGGAGGTGTTGATTTCTTAGGTTTTTACGGGCAAGCAACGCTTATGGGAGTGGAGATTCCAGGAATGGGAAAAGTAAGTGAGTTAATGTCAAAGCTGAAGGAAAATACTATAGCCAAAGAAAAATTTTTAGGGGTAACTAAAGAGAATATAGATAATTCATGGACGGGAAGAAACCTCTTAAATAAAGCATCGGGAGATTTTCCACAAACACCAACAGATAAAATGGCTATTAGTGCTAAAGTTGGAATTACCTATGACTTTCAAAATGATGTACTTCACGGTGAATTAGATGCTTATGTAAATGTTGCAGGTGGTTTTGTAGAAGGTAGAGGAACAGGTGGTAGAGCAGGTTGGGCAGTATTACATTTTTCCCCTGAGGATTGGTATATATATGTAGGCACACCTGAGGATCGTTTAGGTTTACGTATAGGCGTTGGCCCTGTAAGTGTAGAGTCAGGAGGGTACTTTATGGTAGGGTCTAAATTACCGGGATCGCCACCACCCCCACCTATAGTCGCTGAAATTTTAGGAGTTGATGCCAATGAACTTGATTACATGCGAGATGAAAATAGTTTAAGTAATGGGGGAGGTTTTGCTTTTGGAGCAGATATATCGATAGATACAGGAGATTTACGCTTTTTAATCTTTTATGCTCGTTTTCAAGCAGGAGCAGGTTTTGATATTATGTTAAAAGATTATAAAGAAGCTCGATGTTCTAATACAGGTGATCAGGTTGGAATTAATGGGTGGTATGCTAATGGACAAGCTTATGTGTATTTACAAGGGGAGTTAGGTATTCATGTTAAGCTATTTTTTGTAAGCAAAAAAATACCAATCATAAAAGCTGGTGCAGCTGTACTTTTACAAGCGAAAGCTCCAAACCCTGTATGGATGAGAGGGTATGTTGGTGGACATTTCAGTGTGCTAGGAGGTTTAGTAAAGGGAAGGTTTAGATTCAAATTAACATTAGGAGAAGAATGTGTATTTGAAAATGCCTCGCCGTTAGGTGGACTCAAAATAATTACAGATGTAACCCCAGATGATGGAGGCAAAGATGTAGATGTATTTGCTATACCTCAGGCTACTTTTAGTATGAAGGTTGGGGAGCCAATTGTTATACCAGAAGACGAAGGAGATAAAACGTATAAAATCATTCTTGAAAAATACAGAATACTACATAAAGGGAAAGAGATACCGGGAGTAATAGAATGGTCTAATTATAAAGATAGAGCCAACTTTATTTCTACTGATATTTTACCACCTAATGAAGAATTAACTGTTGAAGTAGAAGTAAGTTTTAAAGAAAAAGTAAAAGGAATCTTTAAAACAATAATGATTGATGGTAAAAAAGCTATTGAAATAGAAGAAAGAACCTTTGTTACAGGAGGAGCACCAACAGTAATTCCACTACATAATATTACATATGCATATCCTGTTTTAGATCAAAAGTATTTTTTAGAGAAAGAATACGATAAAGGATATATCCAGTTAAAAAGAGGACAAGACTATCTATTCGATGATACACAATGGAAGAGTCATATAGCGTATGAAAAAGAAGGAGAATTACCCCTGAAAAGTGAGTTTAATTACAATACATCAGATAATGTACTTACATACGATTTACCTAATGTAGTACAATCATCTAAATATCATTTAAGTATTGTAAGTGAGCCTAAAACTAAAAACAATACTTCAAGTAACAGTGATAGTACTTATAAAGATGTGGATTTAGGAGATGATAGTAACACAGTTGAAATACAACAAAATAAAGCAAAAAGTATTTCAAAAGATGGAGAAATAGAAAGATTAACATATGATTTTAGTACTTCAAAATATAAAACGTTCAAGGATAAGATAAACTCAATAAATACAAAGGAATATAACTGGGGAAAACTTTATTCAGATGTTATTTATTTAAGTAATAGAATAGAGAGCCATGAACCATTTGATATAGTAGAACTGTTAGGAACAAGCTACACAGATAATGTTCCTTTAGTAACTATAGAAGCAACTTTACAAGACGATTATTTTGAAAAAGATATAAATCCACCATTGTATGCAAAATATCCTTTAGGAGGTTACCGAGTAAAAAGACGTGACGAAAGCGAATTGGGAGCGCCTCCAAAATATGCACTTCCATTATTAAACAGCTATGTAAGTAATGCAGAGTATGAGGTAAATAAAAAGATGCTAGAAACGACGTTTCCTTTCAGATATAATTTAGGGTACGTATATAAACAAGACTGGATAGATATACAATCACAAATAGTAAATGATTACAGTGACGGAATTATAAACGATGGAAATTCAGTATTGGAATTCTTAGATAAGAATTATTTATTTATGAGATATGGAGATTATAAAATAAAACTGTTCTATACATTACCAAGTGGTATTAAAGGAACCAATACTATTTATAAGTTTAAAAACCTTAATAAGTTTAGGTAGTAATTTAAAATATTAATTAGAGGCTTTAAAAAAGATAAAAGAACATGAAAAAACAGTTTATTGTTTGTAAGATATTGTTTTTCGTAGCTATGAGTTTTTTGTTTCCTATGAGTTCTTTAGCTCAAATAAATGAAACAAATGTACAAATACTTGCTAGAGTGCAAAAAGATAAAGTTTTATTACGATGGGCGGCAACTACAGCAAATGCATGGAAGAAGACAAACAAGAGTGGTTTTACATTAGAAAAATACGTGCTTTCTCGTGATGGTAAACGATTACCAAGTCTAGAAAAAGTATGGGCAAAAAACATACAAGCAGACCCTATTGAAACTTGGCAAGAAATTGTAGAAAAAGACAACAATGCAGCAATCATAGCACAAGCATTATTTGGTGAAAGTTTTTTTATACAAGGAGGAAGTGAAGGGCAATTGGCAGATATTTACAATTTAGTGAATGAAAATGAACAACGTTTTTCATTCTCTTTATTAGCGGCTGATATGAGTTTTGAAGCAGCAAAAAAAGCAGGTTGGGGTTTTGAAGACACGGATGTAAAACTTCATGAGAAATATGTGTACAAGATTAAACCAGCAATTATAGAAAGCGCTTCAAAAACTTTTAAAATAAAAGGAACAGCTGCTATAGCTAGTATTAAAGATTATGAACCGTTACCAGCCCCTATAGATTTTCAGGGGATTTTTGGAGATAAAAACGTAATTCTAACATGGGAGTATCAATTATTTAAAACAATATATACTTCTTATAATTTAGAACGTTCAGAGGATGGTATAAACTTTACACCGCTAAGCAAAGAACCTTTGGTGAACTTGAACGATAAACCTGAAGCCCCAGCAAAGCGCATGTTTTATATTGATTCCTTAGCAAATAATACAAAGACGTATTATTATAGAGTTAACGGAATTTCCCCGTTCGGAGAAAAAGGATTGTATTCTACAATAATTTCAGGAGAAGGAAAACCTATTTTGCCTTACACGCCTAGAGTTTTTGATGTAGAGCTCACCAAAAACACTAATGAGGCAATAATTACATGGGAGTTTCCCAAAAAAGGAGAAACATTGCTAGAAAAATTCCAACTACTAATCGCCCCAGTAGATAAAGGTCCTTACATCGTGGCTGTAGATAACATTTCTCCGCAACAACGTAAACTTACCTATTCCAAACTACAAGCGTCAAATTATGTTAAGATTAAGGCAATAGGGAAAGATCCAAAACAAGAAAAAACATCGTTTTCAACACTGATACAACCTTTAGATAGGACCCCGCCAGCGATACCTACAGAATTAAGTGGGAAAATAGATAGTTTAGGTGTAGTCCATATTACTTGGAAACAAAATATAGAACCTGATTTTTTAGGATATAGAGTTTTTAGAGGTTTCTTAAAAGATGAAGAACCGTCACAAATAACAGTATCACCTATAAACCAAAATAGTTTTATTGACACAGTAACAGTAAAAAACTTAAACGCTGAGGTGTTTTATAGTATAGTAGCTGTTGATAAGCGTCACAATCACTCCGAAAAATCAGAGGTGTTAATATTAGAAAAGCCTGATCTAATACCACCAACAGCTCCAGTTTTTTCAGGATATAAAATAAAAGAAGGAAAAATCATAATAGAATGGATACCTTCTTCAGAAGAAAAAGTAACACATGTTTTGTTAAGAGAGAACCTTACGGAAAGCAAGGAGTTAGAAACTGTGTTTACTACTAATGATACAGTTCGTCAATTTATAGATACCAAATTGGAATCTAATAATAGGTATCGATATCATATCAAAGCTATTGATAAAAGTGGGCTGACTTCGCTTCCCTCATCACCTTTAACTATTGAAATGGTCAACTTAGTTCCAAAAGAATATGTACGAGGGTTAGATTACGTGGTGAATAGAGAAACAAATCATATAGAACTTTTTTGGAGAGCAAATAAAGCTGAAATAGCTGAATACACTATTTATAAACAGTTAAAAGATAAACAACCGAGTACTTGGCGTATTTTACCAGCTAACATAAAAACAGTTATAGATAAAGAAATAAGCCCTAATGAAACGTATATATACCATATACGTGCTACACTAAAAAAAGGAGGCTACGCTAAAGTAAAAACTATTGAAATAAAATTTTAGAAAATGAAAAAGGTTATAATTCTTTTTTTATTGATAGCAAGTACCAGTAGAATATTTTCACAGATAAATCTTGGAGGAGAAGCTAAATATGAATTAACTATTAGTGGATATGCACAGATAGATATTAAAGCATGTGGGGATATTTTTGGATTAAGAAGTATTAAAGTAAAGTATGAGGATGGAAAAATACAGACTGTATGGAGTGGAAGAAGATATAGAGATTCTTTTACCCATGTAGTGGAATACAATAAAAGTAATGTTATAACAGAAGTGCTTTTTCATGAAATAAATAGATGGAAAACAACTTTTGGTTGTAATGGTGGCCCAAGGGATATAAACACATCCATCTCTATAAACAATACTTGTTTTAATGGTTTTGCAAAGGATTTAGGGCATCAACTTAAAAGAGTTTCAATAAATTCAAGACCAATAACGGTTATTGAAGAAAAAGGAACTCCTTTGTATTTAGATGAAACAAACTTTTTAACAATTGACCTGCCAAACACACTGAATAATGAGCATTATAACTGGAAGTATAAAGTAGGTAATGGGGCTACTAAATTGATTCCTAATTCATTTAATAATACAAATATTTTAAACTTAAAAGGAGAAGATTTTTTAACAGACTTAGATTTTGGAAAAACTATATCAGTTTGGGTAGAAACAAAGTGTGATATGGGAGCACAATTAGCAAGTCATATAGCAGCTAGAGATGCTTATTCTGAAGCTGCTAATATATTCTATAAATGTTCTAGAAATATTTTTCAACTAAAAAAATGTTATAATGATCTTAATAAAAATGCAACTAAATTCTATGATAAATATTATACACAAGAATTGATTGATGCATATGATAATAACACCTCAAATGTAATCCAGTTTACATACTTAAAGGGTGCACCTCACATAGTGTCAGTAGAGCCTATAGATATCAGTTGTTTTAAAGAAGGGAATGGTAGTGTAAAAATAAATTTTGATAGAGCTATACTACCTAATGAACTTCTAAGTATAAATATTGTTGATTTAAATAATCAAATAGGTGTTGATATAGATAATAATCCTATTTATGAAAATGTAGATTCGTATTCTAACATTGGTGTAGGTGGCTTGGATGTAGACAATTCATTTACGTTTAGCTCAGAAATAGGAAAAGCACTACCTAGTGGTAATTTTCGTGTAGTGTTGTTAGGATCGATTAATGGAGTTGCTACTTATACAGGAGGAGATACACATGAAAAAGATTTCCCCATAGATGAACCCAACCCCATCGAATTTTCAGCAACTTCAACTAGTGTATGGTGTAAAGGAGGTAGTGATGGGACAATTACTATAAAAGCTAGTGGAGGGCAAGATAAAGAAAAGTACAAGTATTTGCTACGAGAAAAAGAAGATACAAGTCCTGTGTTAGATAGTGATTGGATTGAATTTAAAAACTTAGCAACTTATACAGGAACCTTTCCAAACGTAAAACGTGAAGCTACAGAAGTTATCACAGGAAAACCAGCTGGAGATTATATTATTCAAATAAAAGATGCTAATAATTGTATTGCTAAAGTGCCTGTAAGAGATGGAGCAGGAAACATTATAGGTTTAGGAGAAGAAAAAAAAGACCCTGTAGTGGTTAATGAACCAGATTCACCTGTAAAAATAAATTTTGTACATGAGGAACAGCCAACTGCTTTTGGGTTTTCTGATGGAGAAATTAAAGCTCATGTTACGGGAGGAACTCCATTACCTAATGGAAAGTACAATTATACATGGAAACACGAAAATGGTACTACATGGAATACCTTTAGTGATATTGTAAATGCCGATGGGTGGTATTTAACGTTAACAAATGCTATTGCAGGAAAATATAGTTTAACTATAACAGATGCAAATTATAATAGCGCTACAAATAAAGAAGGTTGTACAGTAGCAAATGCAGAGTATGTATTACAAGAGCCGTCAAAGTTAATATTGAAAATAGAAGAAACTAATTCCATTTCTTGTAATAGTAGTAATACTTACGGAGATCCATCTAGTGATGGGGAACTTACAGCTATAGCTTCAGGAGGAGTCCCTTTTAGTCCACTTATAAAAGGTGAGTACAAGTATAAATACACATGGAAAAAGAAAGACGCGTCTGGTGTTTATCAAATCATACCTGGAGAAACAGGAAATGTACTTAAAAATAGAGGAGCAGGAGAATATGCAGTTAATATTGAAGACGCAAATGGAATTATTATAGGAAGCTATAACAATAATAGATTAGTCAACCCAACAGATATAGAATACGAGCTACAACAGCCAGAATTATTAAAAATAACATACACTAAACAAGATGTATTTTGCCATAAAGGAACAGACGGAACTATAAACACTACAATAACAGGAGGAACGGGGAATTATATTATCTCTTGGAGTACAGGAGAAACTACAGAAGATATATCAAACTTAGTAGCTGGTAATTATACTATTGAGGTAACCGACGAAAAAGGGTGTCAAGCAAGGGAAACCATAACAATAGATGAGCCTCTTTCTCCAATTGATATAAGTTATACCTTTTTTGAACCAACATTTGCTGGTGCTACAAACGGATGGATTAAAGCTACAATAACAGGAGGGACTCCTTTAAACGATGGTTCTTATACATATATATGGCAAGATGCGAGTGGAAATAATTTAAATACTCAGGTAACTTCAAGTTCTAATACGGGGAGTTATGAATTAACCTTAAATAGTATAGGAGAGGGAACATATAAGCTAACAATTCAAGATAAAAACTACCCTTTGGCAGTTGATAAAAAGGGGTGTACTGTAATTGAAAGTGAATATTATATTGATGACCCCGAACCGTTAAAAGCAAATGTTGAATTAAGAAAACCTATTTCATGTAATAGTAGTAATAGTTACGGAGACCCATTTTCTGATGGCGTTTTAGAAGTTATAGCAGAAGGAGGGATAAAACTACAACCCAATGAAAATAACGGTTTATCCTATTATTATACTTGGAAAAAAGAAACAAGTCCAGGAGTTTGGACAATACTTACTACACAAACATCAAATATAGCAAGTGGATTAGACGCAGGAAATTATGCAGTAAATATAGAAGATGCTAATGGTATTATTTTAGGTGTATATAAAAACAATGTATTAGAAACCCCAACAGATGTAATTTATAATTTTGAAGAACCACCATTGCTGGAATTAACTTTTGAAAAGCAAGATGTGTATTGTTACGAAGGTAGTGATGGTTGGGCAAAAGCAATTATTAAAGGAGGAATGCCTCCATATAACATCGAGTGGGAAAGAGGAAACAAAGTAGCGCAAATAAATTCCCTAACAAAAGGAGAATATAGTGTTACGGTTACAGATGACAGAGGTTGTCAAGTAACAGGAAGCATATTAATAAAACAACCAGAGAATCCAATAAGTATAAACTTTACAGCTTTTGCTACGCCTTCTACAGGACAAGCATCAGATGGTTGGATACAAGCAGAGATAGAAGGAGGAACCTCTTTTGCTGATGGTAGTTATACTTATTATTGGCAGGATGAAAAAGGAACAATATTGAACGGGCAAACGGAAACAAGTATCGTAAATGGTAAATTTCAAATAAAAATTAACAATATCCCCAAAGGGTTATATCACTTAACTATTGAAGATGCAAATTATGTTTCAGCTACTACTAAAGAAGGCTGTACTCATATAGAAGAAGAGTTTATTTTATATGATCCCATAGAAGCTACTATTAGCATTGAAAATCCTATTTCATGTAATCAGAATAATAAGTTTAACAATCCTTATGCCGATGGGGCTTTGAAGGCGAGTGTAATTGGAGGTTTGCCTTTTAGTACAGGACAGTCGTATATATATTATTGGAAAAAGAAAAACAGTAATGGAGTATATGAAGATTTGAGTCAAAACAATCCAATAGCCACTAATTTATCAACAGGAGAATACGCTTTAAATGTAGAAGATAGTAGAGGAGTTATAATAGGTGCTTATGAAAGTTTACAGTTAATCAATCCATCAGATGTATTGTTTAGCTTTGAAGAACCAGAATTACTTGCACTATCGTTATCTGCTACAGAAATTTCTTGTGATACAGGAAATGATGGAACTGCAACTGTAGCTATTTCAGGAGGAATACCTCCTTATAATATACAGTGGTCTAATGGAGCAACTACTAACACGGCAGAAAACTTAATAGCAGGAAATCATTTGGTGTTTGTTACCGATGCTAGAGGATGCGAAGCAACAGGAAATATTACAATCGGACAGCCAGGAGGGTTAAAGATTGAAGTAAATAAAAAGAATCCTACTTGTTATGGAGCAAATGATGGAACCATTTATCTTGATATTTCAGGAGGAGAAGCGCCATATACTTACATGTGGGACACAGGAGAAAAAGCTACAAGCTTACTAAATTTGGTAGAAGGAACTTATAAGTTTTCATTAATAGATGCTAATGGATGTAAAGCTTTTACAGAAGTAAAACTGGAAAATCCTGAAAAATTAATTATAGACTTGGGAACAGACAAGACCTTATGTATAGATCAAACCTATGTTTTAGACGCAAGTATTGAAGATGAAAATGCAACATACAGCTGGATGTCAAGTAATGGGTTTAGCTCAAAAGAAGCATCAATAACTATAACAGAAGAGGGTATTTATACTGTTACTGCAACATCTTCATTAGGTTGTGTAGCTACCGATACTATAACAATTAATTACAGTAATCAAGAAATAAACGCTGAGTTTTTAATGTCGTCACAAGCGTATCTTAATGAAGAAGTGGTTGTGTTTCATACAAGTAATCCTGCTCCTGAATCTTTTGAATGGATGTTGTCAGACGAAGCAAAAGTAGTAGAAGAGAAGGAAAATACAGTAGTTCTTAGCTTTTCTAAAGCAGGAACCTACGAAGTTGGATTATTAACAAAAGTTGGTGACTGTGTACAAGAAGTATACAAAAAAGTAGTAGTTGAAGAAGAAAGTGGATTAGTCGACCCAGGAGATACAGAAACCCCATTTATTGAGGCGTTTAGTATTTCTCCAAATCCAAATAAAGGAAGTTTTTCGGTTAGTATAGATTTAGTAGAAGCAACCCCTATTTCTCTTCGTATTTTTAACACACAAGGGCAATTTATAACAAAACATATACCCAATGAGACATTAGAAGAATATAGTATTCCGTTTACAATGAATTTAGCTTCAGGAATGTATGTTGTTGTGTTAGAAACAGCAAAGCAAACACAGGTAAAAAGAATGATTGTAGATTAAAAAAATGAAGAAATTTTATAACTATACATATATTTTACTAGCAGTAATTTTTGTGATGACTGCATGTTATAAAGAGACCCCAATTTTTATAAAAGCAGATTTTGAAACTTCTTTTGTCAATGATGATGAGTCTGTACCTGTACAAATAAGTATTCGAAACAAAACAGAAGGGGCAGATACTTACGAATGGACTTTTGAAGGGGCAACAATAATTTCTTCTTCAGATAAAAACCCAGGAGGTATTGAATATACGAAAGCAGGAACATACACAATAACTTTAAAAGCTTCTAATGTTGATGGTTTGGAAGAAACGTTAACAAAAGAGATTACTGTTGTAGAAGGAATAGACATACAGTTCTCAACAGAAATAATTAAAAGCAATTATCCACCAGTAGAAGTTAAACTAACAAATAATACAATTGGAGAAGATTTAACGTATCAATGGACCTTTGAAGGAGGTAAACCAACAAATTCATCTGATAGAAACCCAACTAACGTAGTATTTGAAACACCAGGAGATCACCGTATACAAGTTGTGGTGTCAAATGGTTTTGAAACTATTACCAAAGAAGAAACTATAACAGTTTTACCAGATATTGATATAGATTTTGGATGGGAAGTCGATTTTTTTGATGATGATTATCAAGCTCCAGTAACTATTACCTTACAGAATAAAACAACGGATGCATTAAGTTATCAATGGACTTTTGAAGGAGGAGCACCTAGTAAAAGTATAGAAGAGAATCCAGAGGTTACTTTTCAAAATATAGGGACATATACAATCAAGTTGATTGCTTCTAATGGGAAGAAAGAAAAAACAATAACAAAAACTATACAGGTTAAACCAAATACAAACTTAAGAACATTTACAGATGTTAAGTTAGGGATTAACTCTGCTCATAGTAACAATAATGTAGGAGCCTTTTTTTCAACAGAATTAAGAAAAACAGTTACTGCAAATGAAGTTACTGAAGAAAACGGATCTAAAATAGATCTCGTTTTTCTGGGACTTAGTAATGGTTTTACCTATAATAAATTTCTGTCACCAACCGAAGCAGGTTCCAATGGTTTTGTAGCAATCCCTAATGCACAACACACGAAATTAATTAACTCTCAAGAAACCTGTAGCTGTGGGGTAAGTTTTAGTGTTGCTCAATTTGATGCAATGAAAAATGACATTCCTTTACAAACTATAACAATTACGGAAACTCCAAACGGATTATTACATTTTGATAGTACCATGAAACCAAGAATTGTATTGTTTCAAACTGCTGATGGAAGAAAAGGAGCTATAAAAATAAAGGAGTTCGTAGATAACGGAAGTGATTCATACATCCTTTGTGATATTAAAGTTCAAAAATTGCCTTAGAATGAATTTATCGAAATTAAAATATAGATTAAAACAAGCATTGTTTTTTTATTGCTTATTGCTAGTTGTAGGAGTATATGCGCAACGTTATCCAGTACAAGTAACGCAAACCATTATTCCACCATATTCAACAAAATTAAGTGACTATGCAACGGCAAGCGATGTTAAGTTTCGTTTAAACCTATTGTTAACCGATGTGGTAGCTAATAACAAACAAGTACGATTAAAGCTACGTATAAAAGGAAATGGTTTTGATATTCAGTCAACAGATTTTGTTGCGGGAGCTTCACAAGTGACTTTGAATGGGGGAGTATTACAGCAGTTTACAAATATCGATTTAGCTGCTTATTTTCAGCCTAATAATTTAATAGGTATTTCGCCTCAACAATATAATAAACCTTTGCCAGAAGGTATGTACTCCTTTTGTTGGGAAGTATACGATGCTTATACAAATCAACAATTAAATCACCCAACAGCTGGCTGTTCTAACGTTTATTTATTACTAAACGATCCACCGTTTTTAAATTTACCTTATAAAGGAGATCAAATTGTGGCGCAAGATCCGATGAATATTATTTTTCAATGGACGCCAAGACATACCAATGCTACCAATGTATCGTACGAATTTGAGTTGCGAGAGTTGTGGGATACGCAAATAAATCCGCAAGCAGCTTTTTTAGCATCGCCTAACTATTACTCAGAAACTACGTATACAACAACATTATTATATAATATAGGGAAACCTACTTTATTACCTAATAGAAGATATGGTTGGCGAGTAAAAGCCAAATCTACTACAGGAGTTAGTGAAAACTCAATTTTTAAAAATGATGGTTATAGCGAAATTTATTACTTTACCTATACCAATGCCTGTTATCCACCAACTTTTGTATTGTCAGAAGTAGTAGCCAAAGATAGAGTTAAACTTACTTGGCAAGGACACCCAGACCATAAAAAATACCATGTACAATATAAAAGAGCAGATATACCCGATGCTGAATGGTTTGAGGTATATACCTATAACACACAAGCGCAAATAAGTAATTTACGAGCAGGAAAAACTTATATGTTTCGAGTAGGAGGTACTTGTAATGAATTGACAGATTTTGAACAAAGCTATTCGTACAGTCATATGAGTCAGTTTACCATGCCTGCAAAAGACGAAATGGGGAGTAGTTATAACTGCGGAATTATTCCAGAAATACAAATTGATAATAACGATCCTCTAAAAAATATAGGAATCAATGAAACCTTCACCGCAGGTGATTTTCCTGTAACAGTTAAACAAGTACAAGGAGGAAACGGAACCTTTACAGGAGTAGGGTACATCGTAGTTCCTTATTTAGGGGATACTAAAATAGCGGTAACCTTTGATGCTATAAGTATCAATACCGATTATCAATTGATAGAAGGAGTGGTAAAAACGACCTACGACCCAACTTGGGGAGACATGGGAGACACTAACGATTGGACTCAAGGGGGAACTGGAAACTCAGAATCAACTGAGGTAGATTTTCCAGTTTCAGATGTGCAGATAGATCCGAATGGAGATATATTAATTATAGGAGAAAACGGAGAAGTAGTAGAATTACCAGGAGGTGAAGATATTGTAATAACTGATAGTAACGGACAAGTTTGGGCAGTTGATGAAGAAGGTAATGTAACTCCGCAAGGAACACAAGCAGAAGGAGGAGCTAGCAATCCAGAAAATACCAATGGTGTTAATAACAATGGTCAAGCTACTGCGATATCAGCCAAAGGAGTAATAGTAACCTTTAAAAAAGCATCCAATAGTAAATATGGGTTCGATGGTTACGAAAGTAACTATAGTGCTACGAAAGATTTATATAAAAAATTAGGTAACGATTATTATGTACCCTACAAAGCTGTTGCAAAGAACGATACTGAAACTATTGTAGCGAATTTAGCTATTACAGATAGCAAAATTAAACCCCAAGACATTGTTTTTAAAACAAAAGACGGAGTAGCGATTACAAAAATAGACAGTACAGCTACTTCTTATACCTTACAATTAAAAGGTGTTTTTGACGATGCTGAAATAGAAACACAAGCCTTAGTAAAACAAGGAACTAAATATGAGGTTGCAGGTGCTTTTATACAATACCAAGCAACTCCTAAAAACGTAAAAGTAGTAGTGGTAAATACTTCTAATACTAGTGCACGTACAATAAAAGAATCGTTACAAAACATATATAAACAAGCAATGGTAAACCTTACCATTACTGAAATTAACGATTTTAAAAATGATTTAGAAGCGTTAACTCCAAATGGAACCATACAAAGTGGAGAAAGTGGTTTTGCAGCACAATATACCGAACAACAACGTCAAATAAACAATAAACTAAAACAACACTCACAATACCAGCAAGATGCTTACTATTTGATTGTAACAGATAAAACACCTTCTTCTACTAGCGAAAAAGGATTAATGCCTTTAGGTAGGCAGTTTGGGTATGTGTATACGACCAACTGCTCAACTGCAGACTGTGTAGCATTAACTGCTGCTCACGAGTTAGGACACGGAGCTTTCCAATTAAAGCACCCGTTCTCTTCACAGAGTTATCAATATGCACAAAAAGCTACCAATTGGTTACTTGATTATAAAGACGGAACAAAACTCCCTTTTGTACATTGGCAAACTATACACAACCCTAAATTACGTATAGGGGTTTTTGATAGAGATAGTGAGGGGCAAAGTGTAAAAACATCTCTAGATATTTCTTTATCCATAAATGAAACGAAATATAAGTGCGAAAATGGTAAATGTATCAAGTCAGAAAAAGGTAAGTATTATTATAGTTATTTAACTCCATCAGGAAAAAGAGTAATATTATCGCAGGATTATACACCGATTTTTTATCATGGAATTTCAAATGATAAATATACACATATAGTACCTGGTGCTTTAATAGGTTTTGAGAGAGAAATAGAGAATCCAACAGGAAAAGAAAAGTACTGGTCATTACTTTCATCAAATGGAGAAAACTTTTTAGGGTATAATAATGATTTTATTTATGAAGAAAAGAGTTTTGATGATGATGATAACAGTGTTGTTATAGGACTTCCTTTTGGCGGATCTTCTGGAGGAGCTTCTAAATGGAAGAATTATAAATTTACATTACAAGACCTAGAAAGTTTTAAAGAAAAAGATCAAAAAGTTTTAAAAGTAACTTCAAACGAGTTTAAGAGTTTAAAGCTGTTTTCTAGTAAAAAACCTGTAAAGGTTAAAATTTATGATAATATATCTAAAATATTAGGAGAAGAACAGATAAGCGTAACAGAATCTGAACTTAAAATTTTAAGAGGTAGATATTTTGAGATTCCAAAAATTACCGATTTCACAACTCTAATTAAAGGTATAACAACAATAAATCATGATGAAAAGCCAGAAGTATTTCTATTAATAAAAATAGCTGAAATACAAAATAGATATCCATTTTTGTTTGAAAAGTATAGTAAGTGGTTTGATCAATGGAACGTATACGCTTTAACACAAGAAAACTACCTATCTGTTAGTGCTAACATAATATCTACTGTTGCTAGTTTTAACTATGGAGTTTGGGAAAGAGATAATATAACAAAGCAGTCTATTAACAATCAATTCAGCAGTTACAGAAAGTGGAAAGATAATTTATCGAGCCATAATGATGATATATATGATTTTTATAAAGACTTTACGATAAGCTTAAGAAAATATACAGATACGCAAAGTGAAGGAAATTTTGAGTGTTTAAATAATTTAAAAGATAAAACAGCAAAAGAAATTTTTGAGTGTGTTGAACTAGCTAGTAATGATGAGCTTAAATTAATATCTCAAGAAAATAGGCAAGAAGCAATAAGAATTATAGCCTATGAAGGTAATACTAGTGATTTTCTTAGAGATAGAGAAGAAACAGTAGTTCAAAGATTAATAAAGTATGTGCCTTCAAGTTTTAACAGAGATGAATTTATTTCGTATTTAACAAATACAACTATTTCATTATACACTACTTCTCAATACGGTACAGTAACAAATTTTGATACTCCTTTATGGCAAGTATTGTTTGATAAAATAGATGACTCTAAATTCTTATTCCCAGGAGATAATAGAAATGCAGTAATGTTACAGTTACTAAATCACTATTATAATTCTTCACAGTACGAAAAAGATATTAACAAAGTAGTTCTAGATTATCAAGAAAAAGTTTTAGGTCAACCAGTAAAAGCAATTGATGCTTTGCACAAACAACTCTATACTTTTACAAACGATTATCAAAATATTTTAAGAAGAGGATTTACTCACTTTAAAGGAGCTGCAGCTCCAGGAGGAATTTTTAACGATCCAGATGATTTCTATTTTTCAATTGATGCAGAGATAAAAGGGTTTAATAAAATACATTTAAAACAAAAACTAAAATGGGGTTTTATACCTAACACTCTTCATGAAGATGACTTTGGACCATTTGATTTATCTCTTATGTTAAATATAAGTAAAGAAAGTTTATTAAATGGTTTCAGTTTAAAAGATAAAGAAGGAAGACCTCAGTCGGTACCTTTACCAGCTATAATGCTTTATTATGCAAGTGAGGTTGGTAATGAGCAAACAAAAAGTGATATAATTCAATCTGTAATAGATGTAGCTACGCTACCTATACCTGCTACAAAATTATCTCAATTAGGCAAGGTGTTTTATTATGCAGATAAAATAAGTTCTGTATCAAGTCTTATGGCTACAGCCAATAGAGAAGATAATCCAGAATTATCTAGATTTTATAATAGGTTAAGTATTGTTACTGGAGTTGCTAGTATAGGAGATATGGTAACACCTAATAAACTACTAAAAGAAGTGATTTCTTCAAAAAGCCTAGCAAAATCAGCAGACGATATAGTAGAAGATGTTATAAAGTTTACAGAAGAGATAGAAAGTTTACCTGTAGGTAAATTAAATGCAGTTGAAATAGGTGTTAGTAGAAGAATTCTAGAAGGAAATTTAGAAGAATTCAAAGCTTTAAACCTTATAGATGAAACAAAAAGAATTAAAATAGTTAATGCTCTTGATAAGTTAGGAAAAGGTTTAGACTTTGATATAAGTAAGCATTTGGTGGTATTAGGGGAAAATATCGATTTAACAAAGTTAATTACTTTTGAAAATAAAAATAAGGATGGAATTCTAGACCTAGTTATACACGGTGATGCAGAACGTTTTATGATTGATGGAGAATATGTTGAGAATATTACTGATATAGCAAACTGGTTAAAAAACAATAGATCAGAAGTTAAAGAAATTCGACTTCTTTCATGTACAGATATTGCTGGAGCACAAAATCTAGTAGACCATTTAGGTGAAGGATATAAAGTGTATGCTACGGATGGATTTGTTAGAGTGCATGGTGACGGTTCTATTACAAATGTTCCTAGAAATATTGGAGGTGAGTCTAAATGGTACGAATTAAAAAGTAATGCCAATAAAGTTGAATTACCTGAAAATGCAAGACCTCGAGGACCAGATGCAAGTCAATTAGATGATGTAGATTTTTTGGATGAATTTATAGAGTTGTCTAATAGATCTAAGAGAGAAACAATTCTAGCTAGTATAGAAGAAGGATACTATGGAAAAGATATAATCAAGAAGTTTGAAAAAGAATCAGATAAAGAAGCCTTTATAAGTGATCTTTTGGTTTTTGAGAGTACTCACAATATATCAAAATCTAATCTCTTAGGAAATAATATAAGCCAGCTTAATGAAAAAATTGTTGAAGCTTGGTTACAGGCTAAAGATTATCCAACATTAAGAATGGATTTTAAAATTTTGAAAGGATTATCTGAATCAGGTAGCCTTGATAATTTTATTGAAGTTGTATTAAAAAATTCGTCAGTAGGATTACTGGAGTCAAGACTAAGACTTTTTGGTTTGAATAAGTGTGCTGATGCCGTTAAACGAAGAGGAGATGTATTTGTGAATACTTTAAGATTATTGGAAAATGGAGATTTAGAAATAGGTAGTTTTAAGGATTTAGTTGAGTTGTATAGTTTTATGCGTAATGGTAAGAAAATAACTAAAAAAGAAGGGATTAATTGGTTAAATTACTTTAGAGAGTCGTTAAAAAAAGGAGAGGATTTTAACGGTTTTGAAGCTCATCATATTTTTCCTGTAGAGTTGTTTCAAAGAAAGTCTTTCTATACATGGTATGAAAATTACGGATATTCGCTCTATAGTTATAATGCAACAAATAATGTAGAGAATCTTATTATGGTAGAGAAGTTTTTAACAAATCCTAAAAGTAATATATCAGGGGTTCATGCTCCCCATCCAAATTATTCTGAAAGTATAGGAGAATATTTTGATAAACTCTTTGATGATTTAAGTAAAAAATATGATTTTAAAGACAAAAACCAATTAATTGAAGCGATGGAGGATTTTCATGATAAATTAGACGAGTTACGTTATAATATCAAACAAGAAATAATAAACAAATCAATTAAAGGGAATATCAAAATAGATGAATTGTGGAAAGGAAATAATTTTAATAATGTTAAACCTAATTAATAAAGTATGGAAAATTTATACTATGATTTAATACCCAGTTCATCACAATGGAAAGTAGGATTTATTATAGATTATAAAAATGAAAAGTTAAAGACCTTTTTTCAAAGCTTAAGTGAAAGGAGAATAGCAGAAATAGATGAGCCTTTATCTATGATAACCTATAATATAATAGAAGAAGAAAATAAAAGAGAAGATAAATCTCCTTTTGTTTATGATGCTCTTTATTGGAGCAATGATATACGCATAGGAAGTAGTACTTTACATGGTATAACGTCATTTATTATGAGTGATAGACTTAAAAAAATTATAGAGAATTTTGAATTACCAGAACACAGATTTTACGATGTCGATATTACAAATATTTACTCGAAAGAATCAAGGAGATGGTATTTATTATATATGCCAGAAAATTCTTTAGATTATTTTGATTGGATACGTTGTGAGTTTAAGTTGAAACCAGAATTTCGACTTAGAAATCAGATAGATACTTCCTATATCGGTCCAAATGTGGTGAACTCAAGAGATGAATTTATAAAGTTAAGAAGCAAGTATAGGAAAAATAAAATTAAGAAGTTTTTAGAATTTTATAAAATAAAATTTAAAGTTAAGTTTGATATAATGTGGGGTAACGTAAATATATTAACAGTCAGTGATAAGTTAAGAAAAGAAATATTGAGTAAAGACATTAATATAACCATGGAACCAAATAGTGAAATAAGATAGTACTTTACCATAATGAAATCTTTTAAATTTAAGAGCAGTACCTTTCAATGGAGTATTAACATATACCAAGAAGATTATGGAGATATTATTGCTCCAATGAATGATAATATCTGGATAAAAGATGAAGTTTTACCTTTAAAAATGAGGTTAATAGATTCATTTGAAAATTTTGAGGCATGGCAAGGAGAAACTCCTTTTGTAGATGTATTAAGATGGTATACGAATTTAATGACAGCAGATGTAGAACCTACTGAAGGAACTAATTTACTAATGAGTAGAAAGGTAAAAGAGGTTATAGAAAAATATAATTTACCTGAACATCGTTTTTATCCTGTAATACTTCACTGTAAAGAGCTTCAACAAACCAATGAAGAATATTTTTTATTTCATGCGGTAGTTGAAAATGCTATAGTGGGAGATGATATTATAGACTACCCAAAATGTACTTTTGTAGAAATAACTCAAGATTCAGAAGGGAATAATGTGCCTGTTAAAGTTTACCCAGAAGGGTTTATAAAGTCGTCTGAGGAAAAAGGAGATATACAGTTTGGAGATATAGAGCTTTTAGGAACGTATGAGGTTACTTATGGCAATCAAACATTTACTGAATTAAATGAACTAAAATTTAAAAATAAGGTGTATAAATACGATTATGATGTATTATGGGGGTTATCAGGACTTTTATATATCAGTGAAGAAATAAAAAACGAGTTAGAAGCTGTTGGTATTACTAATGGACATTTTTACGAAATGCCCGAGAATATAATACGCCCTTTTGAATACAAGCAAATGAATAATAGTTAGAATAATGTAAGCTTAATTTTGTTTAGGAGGGTAATATGCCTTATAAATTAACACAAATATTAGGTTAATAAGCATGTCAATTGGGAAGGGAAACAATTAGGGTTAGGAAAAAAATATTCGAGAAGAAAAAGAAGTATTGAAAAGGGGGAAACAGTACATATTAGTAAGCTTACTATGTTTAGTAAGTAGTATAAGTTTAGCGCAAAATTTAGATATAGAGACCATTACAAAATCTACCAAGGTTAAAGTAAGTGGTAATGTTAATGCCAATATGGTGTATTACAATGCCAATACTCGTAATGCACGTATTCCATTCACGTATTTTTTACAAGGAACAGTGAATGTAAGTTGGTTAAGTTTTAACATCCCTTTTACCTATAGTTTTTCTAATCAAGGAGATAACTTTGATTATCAATTACCTTTTAAGTTTAACAGGTTGAGCTTACACCCAAAATACAAATGGGTACAAGCGCATATAGGAGATGTTACTATGAATTTTTCTCCTTATACCTTAAACGGACATCAATTTACAGGGGGAGGTATTGAGTTAACTCCTAACAAGCCAATAAAGTTTAGTGCCATGTATGGACGCTTATTAAAAGCTACAGAAGATGACGGAAATCCGCAAACTTTACCAGCTTTTGAGCGCACAGGATATGGAGCAAGAGTAGCTTGGGAAAAACCAAATTATAAGTTAGGACTAATAGGTTTTTATGCAAAGGATGCAGAAAACTCTATTGCAGCAATACCAGAAGAAAGAAATATCAAGCCCAAAGAAAATTTAGTGATAAGTCTTACGGGAGAAACCACTATTGCAAAAAAATACACCATAAGAGCAGAATACGCATCAACTGCCATTACACAAGATTTAAGAGCAGATAAAAGTAGTAATAGCTCTAACAATGTAGCAGGTTTTTTATTTAACAATCGTACATCAACCGAGTATTACAATGCGATTAAAGCAGATTTAGATGTAAAATTAGGACAAATGAAGGTAGGTTTGGGCTATGAACGTATTGATCCTAATTATGAAACCTTAGGAGCCTATTATTTTAATAATGATTTTGAGAATATCACATTAAATATGGCTCGATCATTATTAAAAAATAAGTTGAACTTATCTTTTAATATAGGATACCAAAGAGATAATCTAAACAATCAAAAAACACAATCTACAGGAAGAAATATAGGAAGCGTTAATGCAACGTATCAAATGACAGATGCCATTACCTTATCAGGAATGTATTCTAACTTCACCACGTTTACGAACAAAAGTTTAAATCAGTTTGATGATATTAACGACAATGATTTAACTGATGAAGAACAAGAAGCATTAAATTTTAAGCAACTGTCACAAAATGCCAATATAAACTTGAATTGGATGTTGGCTAAAAAGAAAAACGTAACGCAGAATGTTAATTTAAACTATTCTTTAGCATCTTCAGCAAATAAAGAGAATGGTATTATTAGAATTGGTCAAGCTAATAATTTTCATAACGGAAATGTAGTTTATACATTAGGATTTCCTGAAAAAGCGCTAACAATTTCACCTTCGCTAAACTACAATTATAGCGATATTGGTAGAGATGATAGCAAAGCATACGGAGCGTCTTTAAATATGAATAAACTATTTTTTAAAAACATATTAAATACCACTCTAGGAGCTTCGTATAATAGTAATGTAAACAAAGAAATTACAAGTAATGTTTTAAATTTTAGGGCAAGTGCTTCTACAACTATTGCACAAAACCATAATTTAAATTTAAATGCAATACAATTATTCAGAGAATCTACACAGCAAGAAAAACTAAGTGAATTAACTTTAACTTTTGGTTATAGTTATAGCTTTGGCTTGAAAAAACCGAAATTCAGATTTGAAAAAAGAGAAAGAAACAAAAAAGTAAAAGAATTTTCATTCTCGTATAAAGAGCATACTTTTAGTGGAGAACATTCTAAAATTACCTCAGAGATTAAGCAGTTATTAAATGATCCTGTTTTTGCAAGTATAAAAAATATAGAAAAAGTAAGAAACGATTTAAGTTTGTTAGAAATAGATGTTGTAAATAATGAAAATGTAAGTAATAAACATTATAAGAAGGCAGCAGTAAATTATTTAGACTATTTATATAAACACAAAGATTTTATAGATACGTATCATAAGTTAGCGTTTAAAAGTTTAAAGAAGCTTTACGATCAAGCAGTCTTACTAGATGAAGAAGTAAAAGCTAGTTATAATCGTTTACTACACTTGATGAAACAAGAAGCAAAAAGAGGAAACTTTATATCTAAAAGTGATAAAAAAGATTTAAAGACTAGAAAAGTAAAGATGGAGGCGCATCAATGGATGCAATCAGAATTACAAAAGTTAACATATCAAGATGTTGTGACTAATAATGGAATTCTCAATGAGTTTAAAAATAATCATATATCAACTATTTTTAAAATGATAGAAGAAAAGAAAACAGAAGAGGAAATTGAAAACTTTTTAGCTTTAGAATTCGCTAAATTCTATCATAAAAAAAGTATTAAGAAATCGCAAGAGTAATTTTTTTGAGTCATAAAATTTTGTAGTGAACTTTACCAGTTTTAAATTTTATTAATAGAATAGGGCAGTTTTACTGCCCATTCATATTTATATAGATACGTTTTTTAGTCGTTTTCTTCTGGAATAAGAGTGACTTCTTCAGGAACCGATAAAAACAAAACACATCCATGTTGAGTTTTTACACTATGTTTTCCGTTTGGTGGTGTATATAAATAATCTCCTTGTTCTAAGGTTTCTCCAAAAATTTCACAACTTCCATTTAAAACAAATACTTCTTCGCCTGCGGGATGAGAATGATAAGGATAAGAAGCTCCTTTTTCAAACTTTAATAAGATTGCTTTAGAACGTTGTGTAGTCTTGTCAAAATGTAATGATTTAACATATACACCTTGATAATGGATGTCGTTTTCAATAAGTGGATTCCAAGTAATTTGTTCACTTTTAGTGATATATTTTTTAATACTCATAATAAGTTAAGTTTTACGATTATTTATAATTTTTTGTTACCGCAAAGTTGAAACTTAACTGAAACTTAAGGAATGGAGAATCCTAAGTTTTTGATGTAAGATTTATAAAATCAATGTGTTTTGGAACTCTGTAGGAGACATTTCTGTATGGTTTTTAAAGAATTTAGAAAAATAAAAACCTAGTTTGTAAGCGGCTTCTTTTACGCTTTTATTTTCGTATTGAAGAATCCGTTGCGCTTCAGAAATTAGTAAACCGTAAATAACATTTTGAGCTGTTTTACCTGTATGTTTTTTGGCTAGCTCATTGAGTTTTAATTCAGAGGTTTTAAGCTGTTCAGCTATATTTTTTAAGGAGTAATTATATTCAAAATTATTTCTAACAAACTCCAAAAATCTTAAAAATAAAGCATCGGGTTTCCATATTTCACCACCATTAGAAATTTTAGAACGGTTGGTTTCAAAGAGTAATAATTCAATTCGAGAGTGAATAGATTCTAAATATTGAAAAGGTTTGTTTACAAGTTCATTTTCAATTTTAGATAACTCACGATCAATGTCTTTTGGGTAATTTATTGTGATAACTTCGTTGTAATCGAAATGACAAAATAAGCCATTCTGAAAAATTAATTCAATATCCTTTTTGGTTTTACAAATATAATTTAATGTAAAATCAAGTACATAACCCTTAGCGTTTTTTACATCTTTAAAACAGTGGTATTGCCCAGATGTAATAGTAAGTACCTGGTTTTCGGTTAACTTTAAAAGTTTCTGATCAACAAGAATAGTTATCGTCCCTTTACTACACCAAATAAAAAGATACTTTTTTACTCTTTGAGGTTCAAAATTGGTAACATTTTCAATTTTTTGAATGTTAATCATCTGTAGTAGATTTTCGAATGAAAAAACTGCTATAGCTTAAATAAATTTTTACGCAATCTTCGTCCCATTTTTAACACTACGTTCAGCAGTTAATAAAGTTACCTCTTTATCATCTCCTAAGCCACCTAATACCAAGCATTCGCTCATCATATTTGCAATTTGTTTTTTTGGAAAGTTTACCACAGCTACCACTTGTTTTCCTATTAAATCTTCAGGTTGATACAGTTTAGTAATCTGAGCTGAGGTTTTTTTAATTCCGTAGTCGCCAAAATCAACTTGCATTTTATAGGCAGGGTTTTTAACCTCTTTAAAAATTTCCGCAGAAATAATGGTGCCAATACGCATTTCTACTTTCGTAAAATCGTTCCAAGTTAAATAGTTATTGTTTTCCATAGTTTTTATTTAATAATCGTTTCGCAGCAGTAAATGGAGTAGTTTTCCCGTTTTCTAGTTTAGTAACTTCCTGCTGTAAGCGTTCTTTAATTTTTGGGTTATTGTAAAAGTTATTTTTTAATTGTTGATTGATGGTTTCTAACAACCAATAGTTATTTTGTTCATTTCTTTTCTGCTGAAAGTAACCAGATTTTTTTACTAAGTTCATGTACTCTTCAATCATAGCGTAAATAGCATCAATTCCTTGATGATGTAGCGCACTTGCTAATAAAACTTTAGGTTGCCAGCCGCTTTCTTTAGCAGGGTATAAGTGTAAGGCTCTATTGAACTCTACTTTTGCTAGTTTAGCATTTTTCTCATTACCACTATCAGCTTTATTAATCACAATAGCATCAGCCATTTCAATAATTCCACGTTTAATACCTTGTAATTCGTCACCAGCTCCAGCCAATTTCAATAATAAAAAGAAATCGGTCATAGAATGTACAGCAGTTTCCGATTGTCCCACACCCACCGTTTCAATAATAATTGTATCAAAGCCAGCGGCTTCACATAAAATAATACTTTCACGTGTTTTTTGAGCAACACCACCTAATGAAGTTCCAGAAGGAGAAGGACGAATAAAAGCGTTCTCATCGGTTACTAACTCTTCCATACGTGTTTTATCTCCTAAAATACTTCCTTTGTTAACAGAACTACTCGGGTCTACAGCTAAAACAGCAACCTTTTTACCTAATGAAGTTAAATGCTTACCAAAAGATTCAATAAATGTACTTTTTCCTACACCAGGAACACCTGTAATTCCAATTCTAACCGATTTATTGGCATGAGGTAAACAAGCTTCTAAAATTTCATTAGCTTGTTGTTGGTGTTTTGGATTGGTACTTTCTACTAACGTAATAGCTCTACTTAAAAAAGGAATATTTCCAGCTATTATTTGAGTAACAAAATCTTCGGTAGAGGTAGTTTTTCTTCTATTGCGTTTTATTTTTTCTGCAGATGATTTACTGGTGGTTTCAGGCTGGGAAACCCCGTCTTTTTCAGAGAGTGCAGATGTGTCTTTATTGGTCATTATGTAGGTAAAACAAAATAATAACGTAAATTTAGAAATAAAAATGCAGGAAAATGCAACACGAAGGAAAAAGTGTCGTATTTAGGGTAAGAAATCAATAATGAAATCAACCAAACAGATACATCAACCGGTAATAGATGCCTGTAAAAACAATGATGCAAAAGCAGAAATGCAATTATATGATTTGTATTGTGATGCTATGTATACAGTGGCATTACGTTACGTGAAAGATTCATTTATAGCGGAAGATGTTATGCAAGAGGCATTTATAAAAGCATTTAAAAATATTGATTCATATAAAGATGGAGTAGCCTTTGGTGCTTGGTTAAAAAGAATCGTTATCAACCAAAGTATTGATTATTTAAAGAAGAAGAAACTAGAACTGGTTTCTATTAACGAAGAGATTACCACAGTAGCAGACGATGATAATTGGAATGTAGCTTCTACGATATCGTATCAAGATATTGTAAACTGTATTCAGCAATTAAAAGAAAAATATAGAGTTGTGTTAACCCTGTTTTTGTTAGAGGGGTATGATCATGGAGAGATTTCGCAAATATTAGGAATTTCTGAAGTGAGTTCAAGAACACATTTATTAAGAGGAAAAAGACAAGTGCAAGAACAATTAAAAGCAGTACATCATGTCTAAAGATATTAGAGAAATACTAAAAAACAATGTTGAAAACACAGAGAGGTTATCAACAAATCACAGACAGCGTTTTCAACAAAAGTTGATGGATGAATTGCACGAAAAGCCATCAACAAAAAAATCATATCAATGGTTGTATATAGCAGCATCTATTGTGTTGTTGGTGAGTTTGGGAATTCAGTTTTATCCAACAAATACTGTAGATCCAATAATAACAGAGCTTCCAAAAGAAACTCAAAATCAAATTAGTTTAGGAGCAATTTCACCTGAATTAAAAACAGTAGAAGATTATTATGTAAATACCATTAATTACGAATTAAGTCAGTTAGAATTAACCGACGATAATAAAGAACTTTTTGATGGTTATTTGAATAAAATAGGAGAATTAACCAAAGAATATAAATCGTTAACCGAAGAGCTCAATACAAAAGGAATTAACGACGATACTATCAATGCATTGATTGGAAACCTGCAATTACGTTTACAGCTGTTAAAACGTATGCAAAAACAATTACAAGAATTTAAAAATCCAACTCAAAATGACATTCAAACAATTTAAAATCAGTGTTTTTTTACTGTTAGTAACTGGCGTTGTATCTGCACAGAAATACAACAAAAAGTTTAGTGAAAATTTTAAAACGAATAAAGACGTAGTAATTAATATCAATGCATCTAATGCAGATGTAGATGTAACTACATGGAATAAAAACGAAGTTTCAGTAGAAGCGGTTGTAGAAGTTGAAGGGCTAGATAAAAAAGAAGCTCAAAAATATTTAGACAACTGGAAATTTGAAGCTTTAGGGAATAAAAGTAAGGTACAAGTTAATGCCAACAAAAATAGCTTTAGAATAGGAGGAGACAATATTGTGTTCTTTAATTCATCAGACAATAATTATCCAAGAGTATTTCAATTTGATGGTGATGATGAGGTTGTAGTAGTTCCAGAAGTGAGAATTCCGGAGATGCCTGAAATACCTGAACTTCCAGAAATAAAAATACCAGAAATCAATTTTGAAGAAATTGTTACAGGCTTAGAAGACATCGAATTTGACTTTGATAAGTATGCAAAAGATGGAAGAAATTACTTCTTTCAATGGAAAGATGGTGTGAATGATATTACTATTAAGTCGAAAAAAGAATGGGAAGAATTTAAGAAAACAGATAAGTATAAAGAGTTTAAAAAACATCAAGAAGAAAGAAAAAGAGATATTAAAAAAGAATTAGAAAGAGTTAAAAAAGAGCGAATCAATGAAAAAGAACTGAGAAGAGAAATGGCTAAAGCAAGAGCTGAAATTAGAAAGATAAATAGAGAAGAAATTAGAAAAGAACTTGCAAAAGCTAGAAAGGAAATGCACAAGGCTAGAAAAGAGATGCAAAAAGTCCGTATGAATTATTCTTACTCTTCTGACAGCAATAACCTTATGATTAATGGGAAAAAAGTAAAAATTACAAAGAAGATTACGATAAAAGTTCCAAAATCAGCAACATTTGACTTAAACACTCGTCACTGTAAAGTAAAATTACCAAAAACTAAAGCTTCAGGAAAGGTAAGTTATGGAACTTTTAAAGCTGATGCACTTGACGGAGGAAAGTTAAATATTTCATATTCGCCAGTAAACATAAGCTCATTAAACGCTTGTACCTTGTTCTTAAATAATGTAACCGATGCTCAATTAGCATCGGTTACCAATACAACAGTAAACTCTAATTCATCAGGGCTTGTAGTGAGTAATGTGTATAGTAATGTAGAAGTGAATAATAAATTTGGAAATTTAACTATTGCCAAAGTACACCCTAGCCACGATAATTTAAAAGTATTTTTAAGTTATTCAGATGCTGGAGTTGATTTAAAAGGAGTTAATAAGAAATTTAATATTCAAGGAGACAAGGCTAAAAAATTAAAAGATGGAACTGTAGAATATAACGGTGAGTTTATTTTAATTTCAAACGATAAAAAAATTGAAATAGACGGTAAATACAGTCAATTAAAAGTTAAAAATCAATAAGAAATACAAACAAATTTACTTTTTATTTCTACAAAATTGCTACCAAATTCTTTTTCTATATTCCTTATAAAGTGCCTATATTAGCGATTGCAAATAGTCACTTTTACTATGGAATTATACAAAGAAAATCAACTTAAAATATATAACTCTTTAACCAAATCAAAAGAGCTTTTTAAACCAGTAATTGAAGGACGCGTAGGTATGTACGTATGTGGTCCTACAGTATATAGCAACGCCCATTTAGGAAACGTAAGAACTTTTATGTTTTTTGATGTGGTGTATCGTTATTTATTACACCTTGGTTATAAGGTGCGTTATGTACGTAATATTACAGACGCTGGTCACTTAGAAAATGATGCTGATGAAGGAGAAGACAGAATTGCAAAAAAAGCACGACTAGAGGAAATCGAACCTATGGAAGTAGTGCAACGTTATACGGTTGATTTCCATAATGTATTAAATAACTACAACTTTTTACCACCAAGTATAGAGCCTACAGCAACAGGTCATATTGTAGAGCAGATTGAAATGATTAAAGAAATCATGGAGAAAGGTTTTGCTTATGAAGTAAACGGTTCTGTATATTTTGATGTATTAAAATATAACGAAACGGGTAACTATGGTATTCTTTCTGGTAGAAAATTTGAAGATGCTATTCATAATACAAGAGCATTGGATGGACAGTCAGATAAAAGAAATCCGCAAGACTTTGCACTTTGGAAAAAAGCCGATGAACGCCATATCATGCGTTGGCCTTCTCCTTGGAGTGATGGTTTCCCAGGTTGGCATTTAGAATGTTCAGTAATGAGTACAAAGTATTTGGGCGAACAATTCGATATTCATGGTGGAGGAATGGACTTGAAATTCCCGCATCACGAGTGTGAAATTGCACAATCACAAACTTGTAGTGGTGTAAAGCCAGTAAACTACTGGATGCATACCAACATGCTATTGTTGAACAGTCAAAAAATGGCAAAATCAACAGGTAACTTTATTTTACCAAATGAAATTTTAACAGGAGAAAATAACATTTTAGGGAAAGCGTTCTCTGCAAGTGTAGTTCGTTTTTTCAATATGCAAGCCAATTATCGAAGCATTTTAGATTTTTCTGGAGAAGCTTTAGAGGCTGCTGAAAAAGGACATGCAAAGTTGATGGAAGCTGTAGATTTCTTAGATAAAATAGAAGTAGGTAGTTCTTCTTCATTTGATGTTGAAAAATGGAGACAAGATTGTTACGATGCTATGAATGATGATTTTAATACACCAATTTTAATATCACATTTATTTGAAGCTGTAAAAGTTATCAATCAAATAAAAGAAGGAAAAGCGAGTTTAACTACAGAAGATCTAGAAGTATTTAAAAATACAATCAATGCATTTGTTTTTGATGTATTAGGATTAATGAATGAAACTTCAGAAGGAAACAATTCTGATAAATTAAGTGGTGTAGTTGAAATGTTAATTAGCATGCGTAAAGAAGCACGTGAAAATAAAGACTGGGCATTATCTGATGAAATTCGTGATAGATTATTGGAGTTAGGTATTCAATTAAAAGACGGTAGGGAAGGAACAACATTTACAGTTAACTAATTGAAAAAAATATTAACATATCCATTTATATTGTTAGTTCGATTTTATCAAACAGCAATATCTCCGTTTACACCAGCAACATGTAGATATTCACCAACGTGTTCAAGCTATACAATTGAAGCATTGCAAAAGCATGGATTGTTTTACGGTGGTTGGTTGGCATTAAAAAGAATTTTTAGTTGTCACCCATGGGGCGGAAGTGGTTACGATCCTGTTCCAGAGAAAAAAGAAAAATAATAATTGTCATTAAGGAGCTTATTAAGTAGTAATCTTAGAGATTATTTCATTTTAACTTGTCTTTAGCGACAGCCGAAAGGTTCGCAATGACACAAAAACTAAATTAAAGTAGATGAATTTTTTATCCATAGTGTGGGATTGGAACCCAGAAATAATAAATTTAGGAGGTTTTGGTATTCGTTGGTACAGTTTAATGTTTGTAGCAGCGTTTATTTTAGGACTTCAATTAATGAAAAAGATTTATATCAACGACAATATTTCTGTAGAGAAACTAGATCCGTTATTTATGTACGTGTTTGTTTCTATGTTGGTAGGAATGCGTTTAGGAGACGTTTTCTTTTATAGTTGGGATTATTATCAAAACCATTTATTGGAAATCATATTACCATTTAAAAAACAAGAAGGAGCTTCGGCTTTATTCGGATTGTTAGATGGATGGAAATTTACAGGGTTTACAGGATTCGCAAGTCACGGAGCAGCAATAGCAATTCCGATTGCAATGTATTTTTACGCTAAGAAACACTTACAAAAACCATGGTTGTTTATTTTAGATAGATTAGGAATTATGGTGGCCTTAGCAGGATTTTTTATCCGTTTCGGAAACTTCTTTAATTCTGAAATTTACGGAAAACCAACAGGAAGCAGCTTTGGTGTAATCTTTAAAAGAGCAGGAGAGACGGTACCACGTCACCCAACCCAATTATACGAAGCATTTAGTTATTTAGTATTGTTCTTTGCTTTATGGTATTTTTATTGGAAAACAGACAAGAAAAACCAAACAGGATTTTTATTCGGACTGTTTATGGTAGTATTGTGGTCGTTACGTTTTGTAATAGAATTTTTAAAAGAAGCACAAGTAGAAGGAAGAGAAGATTGGGTGTTTAATACCTTAAATACAGGTCAAGTATTAAGTATTCCGTTAGTATTAATCGGTTTTTGGTTAATGTTTAGAAAACCAAAAGCAACTGCATAAAAATAATAAAAAACTCCAAGTGTACACTTGGAGTTTTTTATTATTAAAAAGTAACTGTTTTACTCTTTAGAAAATTTTTCAGCCAGCAAATCCCACAGCTGAGAATAGCCATTGTCATAACCCAATGCCCAAATACCTACACCGCCTATTTTATTGTGTTTTATCCAGTCGTATTTCAAAGCAAGAGATTGTACGTCTTCAAAAAACAACTGTCTATACTCTTGGTTACTATCTTTAATAATTATATAGCTAGAAGCACTTTTAGGATCAAACTTAACCGGGATTTGTAAAGAATCAATATACATATCTCGTATGGTATGGTAACGAGGATGCGATTTGAACTTAGTTACTTTAGCACCCATTTCAGATTTTTTTGTATACCATTCAGCACCGTAATAAGGGAGTCCGGCAATTAATTTATGTAGCGGAACACCTTTATTTTTATAATAATTAACGGAAGCTTTTAAACCATTTCCGAATTTTTCACTGTATTTAAAAGGAGTTACAGGTCCTGTAGTTTTGCTAAAACTTCCGTAGTAATCGTATCCCATTAGCGTGTAAAAATCAATATGCGGATTGATAGCAGGAATATCAAAAACATTGTTCCAGTCAATAGCATACAAACATAAAGAAACCATATAATTAGGGTTTTTCTCTTTTAGTTTTTTAGAAACGTTAATGATAAATTGTGTAAACTGGCTTCTATCTTCTTTAGCAACACCTTCAAAATCTATATTAATTCCATTAGCATTTCTTAACGCAAGTAACTCAGCTAGGTTCTCTATTAATCTTGTTTGAGCTTTTGAATTTTTTAAAAATACAGTATTGTTTTTGCTTCCAAAGTTAGTAACAGATAAAAAGACTTTACAACCTTTTGTTTTTGCACTGTCAATTAACGGAGTAGTTTTCCATTGATGTATACTTTTATAATTACCTGTTTTGGGTTCAACAGAATATGAAAAATATGAAATTCCCCAAAGCATGGAAAAATTATAACTTTTATAAGCAGAACCGTTTGAGTATACATGCCATCCAAATGTGCGATATTTTGGATGTACGGTTCCTTTTTTATGAGTTATAGGTTTGTAAGAAATATTGTTTAAACTATCCCATTGACGCTCGGTAGAAAAGTTGAGGTTACCATACTTTTGCTCATGTAAATTACGTTGGCTTACGAATTTACTGCTGTCAGAAATTTTACCTATTTTTTCATGTTTTAAAGATGGTTGATTATTGTTGTTAAGGGTAACTTTCTTTTTCTTCTTTGAACAAGAAGTAATTAATACGATTAAAAACAAGAGGCTAATTAATAACCGTGTTTGTTTATTTTTGGGGTGCTTCATTTTTAACAAAAAGATAGGTTAGTCAAATTCATAGCTTATTACAAACTATAAGAGTTACTAAAATACAATAAGTTTTCTAAGCAAGTTTTTGTTTAAAAGTGGATGTTTAAAAAAATAAAAAACTCCAAGCGAAAAGCTTGGAGTTTTTTAATTGTATTAAGATAGGATTTCTTATCCTTTTATTTTAGCTAACTCTTGTTTTTTAGCATCAATTTCGTTTTCAATTTTTAACAAGCGATTTTCAATTTTATTAACAATAGCTTGTTTTCTTTCAATGCTTTCTTTTGAATTAGAAGCATCTTTTTTAGCCTCTTCTAATTTAGACTTCATTCTAGCTAAACCTTCTTTACCACTAATTAAAATCTCTTCATTAATGCTAATATCATCTTCAAGGTCACTAATTAAAGTGTTTTTCTCTTTACTAATGTTCTTTTCTTTAGCTTTAATTTGGTTACTTAATTGTTTAAGCTTCTCTTCTTCTAAACGTAAAGCTTCTTGCTCTTTTAAATAAGCAAGCTCTCTAGCTTTTCTTTCTTCGTCTAATTTTTTACGAGCCTCTTCAAGCTTTTGCTTTTGTAAAAGAACCTCTTTCTGCTCATCACTTATATTATCTTCATACACAACAAGACCAGTGCTTGCAGCAGTAGATTCAGTTTTAGTTTCTTCTTTTGGTTGTTCTTTCTTTTCCTTTCTAGCTAATTTTCTTTCTAAAGAAGCCAAATCTTTTTTATGCAAATCAATTTGATTGTTAAGCTTGCTAAGTCTTTGTTGCATGTTAGCAACAATTTTTTCTTTTCTCTCTACTTCTTGTTTTGTAGCTTTTTTACTTTTTTTAAAACGTTCTAAGTTTCCTTTCACACGTTTTAAAGCATCAACTCCACTAATTAAAATCTCTTCATTAGCACTAATTTGATCTTTCTTATTCTTTACCTGAATTTTTAAAGCTTTAATATCATTTTGAGCATTTACCTGCTGTAGGGAAGCAAACGTTATGAAAAAAGTTAAAGTAACTAAGAGTCTTAATGTTTTCATTTTAATCTATGTTATTAAGTATATGTTTTTTTGGGGCGCAAAAGTATGGCTAATTGCAAAAAAAAAATAACTTTTTAACATGTTTTTTACCATGCTTTTCAGGAAATTAAAAACATAATGCTTTGAGTAACATAAAATTTGATGTAAATAAAAGTTTTAGAGTTTTTACTCGTGATGATAAGGTTCGTTTCTAAGAATAGTAAATCCACGATACACTTGCTCAACAATAAATAAGCGAATCATTTGGTGAGAAAATGTCATTTTAGATAACGATAACTTTCCTTGTGCTTTATTGTATACAGCATCAGAAAAACCATACGGACCTCCAATAACCAACACTAGTTGTTTAATACCAGAGTTCATTTTCTTTTGTAAATATTTTGAAAATTCTACTGAAGTATGTTGTTTTCCTTTATCGTCTAATAAAACTAACTGATCTGTAGCTTGTAGTTTAGCTAAAATTAACTCTCCTTCTTTTTCTTTTTGTTGCGCTTCGCTTAGGTTTTTAACGTTTTTTATATCTGGAATAATTTCCAGCTCAAACTTTACGTAGTGTTTTAATCGGTTTTGATATTCGTCAATTAATTGCTGTAACTGCTTATTGTCAGTTTTACCTATAGCGAGTAGTTTTATTTTCATACGGCAAAATTACGAATGTTTTATAAACTCTTAAAGGGTAGGTTTAAGTATGAAAAGCTTTTTTAATAGTGAGTGGTGTGTAATATGCTACTAAAACAAACCTTTACAATAGTAAAAAGTGCTTTACCGTATAATATATACCATAAAAGCACTTTGGTATAAAGGTTTGTGAAACTTACTTGTTTTTACCCCAGTTCTTTGTTGGAAAAAGTTATTTTATATCAAACCTAATTCTTTTAATCAATCGTTTTGAATTAGCTTCAAAAGAACTTCTCCCGTGTAGAAACAAATCATTTCTGAATAATATCAAATCTCCTTTTCTCAACATAATTTGAAATGAGTTTTCTTCAAATAATTTATCAAGTCTATTTAGTTCTTCTATCTCTTCTTTATTATTTTTGGAAAAAGATTCAATTGTAATTCTATCATAGCATACTGTTATATTTTCTCTGTTTTTCTGAAAGATTGGTTTTAATCGATTTCTAAATCTCCAATTTTTAGTTTTTAGTTCATTTAGCTTTTTTTGGGGTATTTTTTTCAAAATATCATCTACAGATGAAAAACTATTGATTCCTTGCATATTTAAAGCTGGCTCAACACACAATAAGCCTATACAATTCGGGACTGATTCAAAATCTGCACAGTCTGTATGTAGTGGAAAAGCTAAATTAGAATTGGCAATGGATTTAAAATAGTTGTTTTGTTTGTATATCTTTACATCAAAGATAGCTTTCTGGTCATTATTTCTATATTCATGAATGGGACTTCCAATTTGATTTATGAATGTACTTAAATCATTGTCTGAAATAGGAAAATGCGTTATATGTACAATACTTTCTCCCTTTCTTAAGTCATCAATAATTTGTTGAAAAATTATTGTCTCTTTAAAATTATATTTAGTTAACAAGCCCAGTGTTTTTGTCAATAAATAGGCTTAATTCTTCTTTTGAACCTTTTTTAGGAAAGTCACTTATTGGCTTATTTAAATCCATTATCATTTCAAAATCGTAAGGTTCATTAGAATTTTTGAAATAATAGGAACAGGCTATTTTTTCCACTTTTCCGTCCCATTTTATTTCTCTATACTTTGGTATTTTAGTCAGTTTATGAATTGATTCAAGCAACATTGTAATTGGTAGACTTTCATCAATCTCAATATCTAGCTTTTTAACTATTGGAAAGTCATTATCGTCAAATTCAGAATAATATTCAATTTTCATATCGTTTTTAATTTTGTTTAACAATTTTGTGTAATCGTCATTTAAGCGCTCAAAGTTACTGTTTTCAGGTTAAAAACTTACGTTAGTAATTCCGAGTGGGTTAGTATGTAGTCAAATCTAAAGTAATTGCGGTTACACATTGTTGAGTTTTTACTTCTTTAATTCTTTCAAGTATAAGTTTTCTATTATTTTAATATGATGTAATTCGTGCCCGAGAATATGATATCCTAGAGCTCTTGCACTTGCTCTATTTCCGTTTGCAACCCCGATACGTTTTAATGATTTGTCAGATAACCCATTAAACAAAGCTATTGTTGATAATCTTAAAGCTTCGTATTCCTCTAATATATTCTCAATTGTTCTTTCCGATGTGTCAGAATAATAATTATAATCTTCCTGTTCAAATCCTGGGAGATTTGTTTTATCATTTCTAGCGAATGAAAGAGCCCTATATCCATATATTCTTTCGTCATCAATTATGTGAACTAAAACTTCTTTAATTGACCATTTATTCTTTTCATATCGATAGTCTAATTCATCATTCGATAAGTTACCTATTAAAGACTTTGTTTTATACAAACTCGATTTCAATTGTTCAATAAGACTTCCATCTCTTTTAACTAGTTTCATGTACATTTCAGCATAACCAGGATATTCATTTTCTAATGGAAATTCAATGTGTTTAATCATATAGCTTTTTTTATGTTGTTGTCAACGATCTTGACTATGAGTAATTAGTTGTTTCAGCAACTAATTTAGTAAATACAAACCGAATAGAAAATCCGCAAGGATTTTCTTAAGTAGGCGAGTACTAGTAATGAATCATATACCTTGTGTTTTTTAATGAATTACTACGTTAGGTATTTCGTTTCTTAATAATTCAATTCCTTTTTCCGTAATTTCTGTATCGAGAATAGAGATAAATTCAAGGTTTCTTAATTCAGTCAGGTATTTGACTCCAATATCGGTAATTTGGGTTTGTTCAATCCAAATTTCTTTTAACGATTTGTATTCTCCTATCTTTCTCAAAGATTCATCTGTGATTTTTGTCGAGTCAAGGTCAATGCAGATTAAATTAGGAAGTTTCGGTAGGTTTTGAATTCCATTGTCAGTTATGTTAGATAACTCCAAGTTCAGAGTAATTGTTGAGTTAGGTATATTCTTTAAATCAGAATCATTAAATTCTGTTCCATTTACATAAAAGTCAGATTCATTTGCTTTAAAAATTAATCTAATATCCTGTTTCATTTCGTAAGTAGGCAAATACTAGCAATAAATTCTACATGTTATTGCGCGTGGTTATTATTCTAATTAACTATTGCTACAATTCTCAATGGCGCACCACTACCATTTTTAATTTTCATTGGTAATGCAATTATTTTAAATCCAATACTAGGTAGTTTATCTAGATTGGTTAGATTTTCAAAAGCTGGTATGTTTTTAGAGAGTAATATAACATGACTTTCAAAATATTCAGATTGACCATAATCGATACTTGGCGTGTCAATTCCAATTGCATTGATGTTTCGTTCTTCAATTAACCATTTTGCTGCTTCTTTAGACAACCCAGGAAAGTGTAGTTTTTTAATTGCATCTTCACCTCGTTCATCGGTTCCCATATATTTAACTTTATCAGGATAGTATTTAGAAAAACCTGTTTCTAATAAAATAATACTTCCGTTAGGAATTTTGATTTTCTCTTTATTTTCCCACGCTAAAAAATCATCAATTTTTATTAAGTAGTTAGGATTATTAAGTGTTTTTGAAGAAACATCAATTTTAATAGCAGACCCAATTAATTTTTCAAGAGGAATTTCATCTACAGTTTGACCTTTTTCAGCAAAATGGATAGGTGCATCTATATGAGTTCCACCATGCTCTGCAGTACTAAAATTATTTGCGGAATAATAAAAACCTTTATCTGTTTGTCCTTTAAAAACAGTATCTAATTTAAACTCCTTTGCTGTAACCCAATATACAGTCTCACTGGAATATGCATGAGATAAATCTATAATTTTGCTTTCTGAGAATTTTGTTTGGTGTGATTTATTTGAATCTGACGATTTGGTCTGTTTCTCATTACACGCCAACAGTAAAAAAAGGAATAATTGAATTAAAGAAAATGTTTTTTTCATTTTTTTAAATTTAAAAAGCTGGATGATTTTTAATCACGCACAACATGTTTGTATATGGTTAGTTACACGTTTTAAGTAACTAATTTAGCAAATACAAACCGAATAGAAAATCCGCGAGGATTTTCGTAAGTAGGCTTACACTAGCAATTAATTTTATACGGTGTTGTGCATAGTTTTTATTCACATACTCTATTTTTTTCAATCCACGGATTAATAAATTTTCTTTCAGTTCCGAGTATTGTTTTCATTTCGGGTTCGTCAAAAATCAGGTAGAAATTCTTGTCCTTTTCCACATATTTAAATTTCAATTCAGTGCAATATTTTCCAGTTCCGTGATTTATGAGCATACTTATAATTCCGTTTTCAATTTTTATGTCTTTCACGGATTCCACCATAATAAAATTTACTTTTATGTCAGAAGGGATTTCTTTTTCACTGTATTTTTCTAGGTCATTCATTTCAATCATTTCGTTAACGATTTCTTGAATCCATTTATCAATAGGTTTTTCTTGATTGGTTTGGATGTTTAAAATTCCAAATAATAAAGTCATTAAAATTATTTTCATAGTTTTCGTTTTCTTAAATTATGCACAACGTTTTTGTGTATGTTTAGTTGCGTGTATTTAAGCACTAAAGCTAGCAAATAAATCTCAGATAAAAAATCAGCAAGGATTTTCGTAAGTAGGCTAGAACTAGCAATAAATTATATACGGTGTTAGCAGCTGTTATTTATTCGGTTAATATTTTTTATAAATGTTTAAAATCAATATTTCTAAATGAGCAGAAACTCGATTTCCACCAATTTTCAGAGTGCTCGGATGTCCACAAGAATTTCTCAATTTCAAGCATTGTTCTAATTCATTTTTAGTGTTTTTTCCGAAAACAGAAAGCGATTCTAAAACTTGCAAAAAATCATATTCTTTCATTCTTGTCAAGCCATCTATGTTAGTCGCAGATTTCCATTTCGGAAACCTCCTTTTAGCTTCTTTATTAAAGTCGACAAGTCGGTTATTTATAATATGTTCATACATTACAGAAATAGCTCCAATCCAAGAAAAAACGACTGCAGATTTTAGTAAGTCGTATTCAAGAGCATCAATAGCTTCGATTACGAATTCTTTGACATAAGTTGACTTAATTTTTTCAGCTTCGGTTTTTAAATTTACATATTCGACAACCTTTGGTTTTTTAGGTTGAAAATTTTTATCAACTAAATATGCTTCTCCTTTAGTTGTTAAACACCAACCGTCTTTCACTTTAATAGCTAAACCATTTAAAGATTTTAAAACCATTGAAATATTCCACTTTTCAATTTCTCTTAATCCATTAGTGACAGCTAAAACTTTTATTTCAGATACCTTTTTGACTGATGAGTCATCGTGAGCCAATAAAACTAAAACTTTTTCTTTACGATTAAGTTTAGAGTCGCTTAATAAGTCTTGTAAAGGTTTATGCATTCAAAGTTGATTTCAATGATTTCAGTGTAGTTGCTGGAAGTGCATAAGTACCAGTTTTTCTCTCGATTAGTTTATGATTTGTTACAAGTGTTTTAAGTGACGTAGTCAAGTTTCCACGATGTGAGCTTTTAAAGTAATTTGAAGCCTTTTTCATTTCGTTAAGGATATCTTGTCTTTGGAATGTCTCTCTGTTTTGAACAAGAACCAAGTGAGCACAAGCAGCAATTATTAAGTCAGAACCAGACTTTACATTAAGTTTTGCTGAAATTGAATTTATTGACATTTGTAATTGGGTGTTATTCGCTACATCTTTTGTGTCATTAGCGTTTTCATCATTCCCGTTATTAGATTCAGTTGCAGGTTCTTCCATTGGTATTCCCTTTAGGGCTACCAATTTGTCAATTAAAGATGGTAAGTCATTCTTTAAGTAGTCTTCTGTTCCTTCATACTCAATTTCTATTGAGCCAATTTTAATTCTGATGTTATGATTCATATTGTTTGGTTTTAATTGCTGCTAACGGTCTCGGCTATGAGTAGTTGCGTGGGTCAGTACTTAACTTTGCAAGTACACACCAAGCTGAAAATCCGCGAGGATTTTCAGAAGTAGGCGAGAACAAGCAATTACTTATAGCCATTGTTAGCTGTAGTATTTATTTAGTTGTCATTATAAAATTTAAAACACCTTGATACATTAAATCAACTTGTTCTATTGTGTATTCTGAATACTTTCCGTGTGCTGCTCTATTTCTCAAGTCCAACCATGCAGTGACGTTTTTTTGTTCTAAAACACCATAAGCTCCTGCTTTAACCAAATCTGCATTCAAAAGATTTGCTTTTTTAGGAACTAAATCTCCATTTTTCTCAAATGTTGTATCTACAGAATGTTTATTACATAATTGTCTTAAATGTTCTTCTAAAGTAGAGCCAATCATCACAGCCGCAGGGTCTTTGTATTTTAAGTCTAAAAAATGTTTACTCATTTCTAAAAAATCAGCAAATATTTCAGATGTTACTAATTCCTTTATTGAGAGAAGCCAATCATTTTCAATTTCAGCCTTTATTGAAGTAAGAATGTTTAAGCCACTTTTTGTTTCAGATAATCCATCTCCTTTTACACGTTCATCAAAGTCTTTATAGTAATTATGTTTTTCTCCATACAAATTCTGGATAAATGATAATGAAGCTGACCTAAATCCCATTTGTAATCCGTGGTCAACATAATTTCCGTGAAATTGTGCATATTTCTGAGTTCCGACAACAGTATTTCCTTGGTTTATTAAATGCTGTACTCTGTCAATTAATTTTTCTTTTGTCATTTTTTTATATTACAGCTAACTTGTTTGTGTAGATGTAGAATACACTGTTATACAGCTACTTTAGTAAGACTATAATTGTATTTTATATTTTAAATCCCTGCGAACCTAACACAAAGCATGCATACATTCTTACGGAATCCCATAAGCTCAATTATTTAAGTAATAAAAGTAGTTTTAGGTGTCATTAACGACTTCAGATGTAGCTATCAAGGTCGCTAATATCACGGCATGCTCCGCAGACACCGCGGCACGGGTCGCTGATATCACGGCATGCTCCGCAGACACCGCGGCACGGGTCGCTGATATCACGGCGTGCTCCGCAGACACTACGGCACGGGTCGCTAATATCACGGCATGCTCCGTTGACACCGCGGCACGGGTCGCTAATATCACGGCATGCTCCGCAGACACTACGGCACGGGTCGCTGATATCACGGCATGCTCCGAAGACACCACGGCACGGGTCGCTGATATCACGGCATGCTCCGCAGACACTACGGCACGGGTCGCTAATATCACGGCGTGCTCCGCAGACACCGCGGCATGGGTCGCTGATATCACGGCATGCTCCGCAGACACCACGGCACGGGTCGCTAATATCACGGCATGCTCCGCAGACACTACGGCACGGGTCGCTGATATCACGGCATGCTCCGTTAACACTACGGCACAGACCTTTTTATCAAAAGTAATTGCCGTAACATCATAAAAACTTTGCATAGAAATAAATCGCTAACTCCCAAGAACTAACAACTAAGCATTAAAAACTAAAAACTAGCGATTAACCACTACCTGTACGGAGGCCCCGCAACCCAACCCACAATAGATTTACGAACCCCTTTAGTAATAGGAGTAACACGATGCATCATAAAAGAAGGAAAAACAATGATGGTACCTTTCTCTCTAGGAGCACTTACAATTTTCTGATTAAACATAAACTGTAAATCACCACCCTCATACTCATCGGGGTCAGATAACTGCATGGAAATACTCAACTTTCTATCAGAAATTTCACCCGCACCAAAATCTAAATGCCAATCAAAAAAATCGCCCTCAGTATAGCTAGCCAATTGCAAATTGTTATGAAACCCTAATAAATCAAACCAATACCGTTCGTTATTACATTTAATAGCCAAACCAGCCAATCGGTTGTAAATCCATTCGTTTTCAGGAGTATTATCAATAAACATCACATCACTTTTTCGAAGCTCATCATCATAAGTGTCTGCTCCGCTCAGCGTAGCTTTAATTTTTTCATTATCATCCCATAAATTAAGAATTCGTTCCGTTTCATGCGGAAGAAATAACCCATTATAATGCACAAATTCAGCAAAATTATGTTTCAACGGAAGACCAAAAGGATAGTTTATTGCCATAGTATATAAGTAGTTAAAAGCGAAGAAAAAGTAAGTTTCTCTTTATAAAAATTAGGTTTTTAACAGCAAAGTATAAAAAAACAACCAATAACCATAAAAAGCATTCCGTAAAAGCAAGTATTTTAACCAAGAGTGTTAAATAGTAAGTAATGGCTTTCAGTTTTTTTAAATAATGGCAACCCTATTAGCCCAAAAAACAAGAATCATTTTAATAATTATAAAGCTATTAAGTATTAGAAAAAAACTGTAGAAGTTGTAGAACTTTGTTAGCAAAGGAGTGATAAAAATTATCAAACAATAAACTAATAACTCAAAACGGAGAACTAAAAATAGTTGTATTTTTACGTCAATAATTCAAAACTATGATTTCAAAAGAACAATTTAATAAAGAGTTAGATTTAATTATAGCCAATGCTATTAGAGAAGATATAGGAGACGGAGATCATACCTCATTATCATGTATTCCTGCCGATGCAAAAGGTAAAGCAAAGCTATTGGTAAAAGACGAAGGAGTAATTGCTGGGGTAGAATTTGCTAAAATGGTGTTTAATTATGTTGACCCAGAATTAGAAGTTGAAACCTTAATAAATGATGGAGAAAAAGTAAAGTATGGAGATATTGTTTTTTACGTATCAGGAAAATCACAATCTATATTAATGGCAGAACGTTTGGTACTAAATGCCATGCAACGTATGAGTGCTATAGCAACCAAAACCAAGTTTTTCGCAGACCTGTTAGAAGGAACCAAAACTAAGGTGTTAGACACTCGTAAAACAACACCAGGAATCCGTGCTTTAGAAAAATGGGCAGTAAAAATAGGAGGTGGAGAAAATCATCGATTTGCCTTATATGATATGGTAATGATTAAAGACAATCATATTGATTTTGCTGGCGGAATTACACAAGCAATAACCAAGACTAAGAAATACCTAGCGGAAAAAGGACTAGATATTAAAATTATTGTAGAAGCACGCAGTTTAGAAGAAATTGAAGAAATTTTACAAAACGAAGGGGTGTATAGAATTTTGATAGATAATTTTAACTATGAAGATACCCGAAAGGCGGTAGCAATGATAGGAGATACATGTTTAACAGAATCTTCTGGAGGAATTAACGAAAAGACTATTAGAGAGTATGCAGAGTGTGGTGTTGATTTTATTTCGTCTGGAGCCTTAACACATTCAGTATATAATATGGATTTAAGCTTAAAAGCAGTCGATTAATATAACTTACTACATCATGAAAAAACAACTATTACTCATAGCAACGCTAGTAGTAGCTATGTCGTGTAAAACAGAGCAAACTAAAAAAGAAACCACTTCAAACATGGTAGAAAACCCATTATTAGTAAAAAGCAGTTTACCTTATGGTGCACCTGATTTTACCAAAATAAAAAACGAACACTTTATGCCTGCAATTTTAAAAGGTATGGAAGTTCAAAATGAAGAAATTGCTAAAATTATAGCAAATACAGAAGCTCCAACATTTGAAAATACAATTATAGCTTTTGAAGAAAGTAGCAAAACGTTAGATAATGTTGAAGCAGTTTTTTATGCCTTAGCAGGTGCACATACGAACGATACAATTAAAGACAATCAAAAAGAATTAGCTCCAAAGTTTTCTAAACACAACGATGAAATTTTATTAAACACCAAGTTGTTTGAAAAAATAAAAGCGGTACACGATAATTTAGAGAACTTAGAGTTGGATGCAGAGTCTAAACACTTGGTAAAAGAACAATATAAAAAGTTCGTTAAAGCAGGTGCTAACTTATCTGAAGAAAAGAAAAACGAGTTAAAAGAAATTAATGCAGAATTAGCAAGCTTATCTAACGACTTCGGAAAAAAGTTATTAGATGCTAGCAAAAAAGGAGGTTTAACGGTTACGGATAAAGAACAGTTAAAAGGACTTTCTGAAGAAAAAATTAAAGGATTAGAGAAAGACGGAAAGTACGAAATCCAATTAATCAATACTACGCAACAACCTTTATTACAAACTTTAGAAAATAGAGAAGTTCGTAAACAATTGTTCGAAAAATCTATTCATAGAACAGATGCAGGTGAGTACGATACAAGCGATTTAGTAAAGAAAATGGCTTCGTTACGTGCTAAGAAAGCACAAATTTTAGGTTTTGACAACTTTGCTAGTTGGAGCTTACAAGGAACAATGGCATCTACACCAGATAAAGTTTTTGAAATGTTCAACGGATTAATTCCTGGTTCATTAGAAAAAGTAGCTGCTGAAACGAAAGAAATTCAAGCAGAAATTAACAAAGAAGGAAACGACTTTACTTTAGCACCATATGATTGGAATCATTTTGCTGAAAAAGTTCGTAAGTCTAAGTACAACTTAAATGAAGATGAGGTAAAACCATACTTTGAGTTAACCAATGTGTTGGAAAAAGGAGTGTTTTATGCGGCAACAAAATTATACGGAATTACCTTTAAAAAGCGTACAGATATTCCAACATATCACCCAGATGTGGTAGTGTATGAAATCTTTGAAGAAGATGGTAGTAAGTTAGGATTGTTCTACGGAGACTTCTTTGCAAGAGATAGTAAAAGAGGAGGAGCGTGGATGAGTGCTTTTGTAAAACAATCTAAATTAAGAGGACAAAAGCCAGTAATATTTAACGTTTGTAACTATCCAAAACCAGCAGAAGGAGAACCAGCATTAATTAGTTTTGATAATGTAGAAACTACCTTCCATGAGTTCGGACATGCGTTACACGGTTTATTCGGAAATCAAAAATATGCATCAATTTCAGGAACAAGTACAGCAAGAGATTTTGTAGAGTTCCCATCGCAGTTTAACGAAAACTGGGCAACACATCCAGAGGTATTAAACAACTATGCATTGCATTATAAAACAGGAGAAGTAATTCCTGATGCATTATTACAAAAAATTAAAGATGCAGGAACGTTCAACCAAGGATATTCAATTATAGAAAACTTAGCATCTTCTAATTTAGATATGCAATGGCACACTATTTCAGCAGACACTACAATTGAAGATGTAGCTAAATTTGAAGAAGAGGCATTGGCTAAAATGAAGTTAAAGATTGATGAGGTACCACCAAGATATCGTTCAACGTATTTTGCACATATTTTTAGTGGAGGATATGGAGCAGGATATTACTCGTATTTATGGACAGAAATGTTAAGTCACGATGCGTACGATTGGTTTAAAAACAACGGATTGTTAACTAGAGAAAACGGTCAGAAGTTTAGAGAGCAAATCTTATCGAAAGGAAATACGATGGATTATGCAGAAATGTATAAAGTTTTTGCAGGAAGAGATCCACAAGCAGAACCAATGCTAAAAGCAAGAGGGTTACAATAAATGAATGATTTCTTTGACAACGAAACATTTACAAAGGTTGATTTTACAGTAACAAAAATCAACAAAGGAGAATATGACAGCTGTACGTTCGAGAATTGCAATTTCGAGAACGTACATGCTTCAAATATTGAATTTTTAGAGTGTGAGTTTATCAACTGTAATTTTAGTAATACAGTGGTAAACCACACTTTTTTTAAAGATTGCACTTTTGAAAATTGTAAAATGGTTGGGGTAAAGTTTAATGAATGCAACAACTTTTTGCTAGAAATGAGCTTTCATAACTGCCAGTTAAACTTATCTTCTTTTTACCAATTAAAAATTCCCACTACAAAATTTATAAGTTGTAATTTGCAAGAAGTAGATTTTGTTGAAGCTGACTTAAGTAGAGGTCTCTTTAAAGATTGTGATTTAAAAGGAGCAATTTTTGATCAGACGAATTTAGAAAAAGCAGATTTTACAACTGCTACTAATTTTGCAATTGATCCTGAAAATAATAGGGTTAAAAAAGCAAAGTTTTCTAATGAGAATATTGCAGGACTATTGTATAAATATGATATTGTGGTGGAGTAATGTGGTTGGGGTTATTGAAGTGGCAAAGTGGCAAAGTGGCGAAGAAGTTGAGAAGTAAAGTTAGAAAGAGGCAAAGTTTCTAAGAGTTATAGAAGCAAAGTGAAAAAGAAAAGTATAAAATGAAAGAGAAAACGCGTATAAAAACATTCAGAGATTTGTTGGTTTGGCAAAAATCGATGGGTTTTGTAACTGAGGTTTATAAAATATCCAATGATTTTCCTAAAGAGGAAACTTTTGGACTAACTTCACAAATAAGAAGAAGTGCAGTTTCAGTACCAAGTAATATTTCTGAAGGATTTGGAAGACAAAGTTTAGGAGATTTTATTCGCTTTTTAAAAATAGGAATAGCCTCGTTGTTTGAATTACAAACGCAACTTGAAATTTCTTCAAACTTAGAGTATATTTCAAAAGAATCTTTTGATAGACTTTATGAAGAATCAAGAGAGATAGAAAGAATGCTGTCAAGTTTAATAAGAAAGCTAAAAGAAAAACGATAAAAATTATGCAACTAAAAAAACTTAGCATCTTTGAATCTCAGGAACCAATAACACTTTGCAACTAAAAACACTTTGTAACTTAGAATCTCTGAAACTAGAAACACTTTGCAACTAAAAAGAAAATGACTAAACAGATAGAAGAAAACCTTGAGAAAATTCCAGTAATTAACTGGCTCGTGGCCTTCGGAAAGAAAATTAAAATTCCGGGGTTAGAAGGAATGTCTTTGTACGATGTACTTGAAATGTATGTTATTGGTATTGTAAAAGGAGCATTAACGACAAGGGCAGGAGGTATTGCTTTTAGTTTCTTTATGGCTATTTTTCCTTTTTTACTATTCATTTTAACATTGATTCCTTATATCCCGATTGATGGATTTCAAGATGGGTTACTTTCATTAATGCAAGAAGCATTACCACCAAAAACCTTTGAGGCGGTAGATTTTGTTATAAAAGATATTATTAACAATCAATACGGTGGATTATTGTCATTCGGTTTCTTAGCCTCTATTTTTTTAATGACCAATGGTGTAAATGCAATATTTGGTGGGTTTGAATATTCTTATCATGTAACCGAAGTAAGAAATGTTTTAAGAGCCTATTTTATTTCGTTAGCAGTATCATTGCTAATGTCATTTTTCTTAATCGTAACGGTAACACTCATTATCTTTTATCAAATAGCCTTAACAAGAATTCACAAAATTGGATGGTTAAACACAGGAGATTTAGACTTGTTTTACTACGGAAGAGGTTTCTTGTTTTTAGTAATGATTTTTACCATTGTATCCTTACTCTTTAGGTACGGAACCAAACAAGGTAAAGAGGTTAAGTTCTTTTCTCCAGGTGCTATTTTAACTACAGTAGTATCTATGTTTACCTTTTACTTATTTGGAATTTATGTAGTTAAGTTTGCTCAATACAATCAGCTATACGGCTCAATTGGTACCCTGTTAATTTTAATGTTGTTCGTGTGGTTAAATGCTATTATTTTACTCTTAGGTTTTGAGTTAAACGCTACAATTTATCGTTTAAAACGTAAAAATAAAGCGAGAGCTAAATAACATTATTCTTCATATTTTTTTCGGATATTTGCAGGCTAAAACGCAAAACAAATTACGAATTTTTAATTACGAATTGTCAATTAACTCCTAATTGAAAAAATCATAATTATACGTTAATGCTTAGTACAACTTAGGACTAACGACTAAAAACTAATAAAATGAAACCAGGAATCCCAAAAGGAACAAGAGATTTTTCATCAACAGAAGTAGCAAAAAGAAACTATATTTTCAATACAATTAAACATTCGTTTGAAAATTTCGGATTTCAACCTATTGAAACACCAAGTTTTGAAAACTCTTCTACATTGATGGGGAAATATGGTGAAGAAGGGGATAGATTGATTTTTAAAATCTTGAATTCTGGTGATTATTTAAAGAAAGTAGATGAAAACTTATTGGCAGATAAAGACAGTCAAAAAGTTACTTCAAAAATTTCTGAAAAAGCCTTACGTTACGACTTAACAGTTCCGTTTGCACGTTACGTAGTACAACACCAAAACGAAATTACATTTCCATTTAAACGTTACCAAATTCAACCAGTTTGGAGAGCAGATAGACCACAAAAAGGACGTTTCCGTGAGTTTTATCAATGTGATGCCGATGTGGTAGGAAGTACTTCGTTATGGCAAGAAGTTGAGTTTGTACAATTATATGATACTGTTTTTAGTAAGTTAGGATTAAAAGGTACGACTATCAAAATCAATAACCGAAAAATCTTATCAGGAATTGCTGAGGTAATTGGAGCATCAGACAAGTTGATTGATTTTACAGTGGCTTTAGATAAGTTAGATAAAATAGGAAAAGACGGTGTAGTTAAGGAGATGTTGGAGAAAGGAATTTCTGCTGAAGCGATAGAAAAAGTTGATCCATTATTTAATTTTTCTGGAAGTAATCAAGATAAGTTAGCTTCTTTAGAGGCTATGTTACAAGGTTCGGAAGAAGGATTACAAGGAGTGGCTGATTTAAGAACCGTAGTTAATAACGTAGAAAGTTTAGGGCTAGATTCAGCAAGTTTAGAGCTAGATGTAACCTTAGCTAGAGGATTGAACTATTACACAGGGGCTATTTATGAAGTAGCAGCACCTGAAGGTGTAAAAATGGGTTCTATTGGTGGTGGAGGTCGTTATGACGACTTGACAGGTATTTTTGGTTTAAAAGATGTTTCTGGAGTAGGAATTTCTTTTGGATTAGATAGAATTTACTTGGTAATGGAAGAGTTAGGATTGTTTGAAGCAGTAGAATTACCAAAACCTAAAGTATTGTTTTTAAATTTTGAAGAAAGCGAGAGTTTAGATAAAGTAAAAGCCATAAAAACATTAAGACAAAACAATATAAAGTCAGAAATGTATCCAGATGTGGCAAGCAGTAACAACCAGCAAAAAAAGCAGTGGAAATATGCTACAAATAGAGAAATTGAGTTTGTAGTGACAACTGTTGAAAATGGTACGCTTGTTGTTAAAAATATGTCGACGGGAGAGCAAACTACTTGTTCTTTAGACGAATTGATAAATAAAGTGCAGTAAATTACCAACAATGTTGTAAATTTGCGCCCTACTAATTTTAGATAGAAATGTTTGAAGTGAACAACAACAAAATGAATGACGATAGCATAGATGAAATAGGAGAGAACCACATTGGTACGTCGGCTAAAACGCCTTTACGTGCGGATGCTTTCGATATTTCTGACAAGGAAAAAATTGAAAAAATTCAAGAGAACGTTAAAGAAATTCTTGAAACGTTAGGAATGGATTTAACTGACGATAGCATGCAAGGTACTCCTAAAAGGGTAGCAAAAGCTTTCGTAAATGAGTTGTTTATGGGGTTAAACCCACAAAATAAACCAGAAGCGTCAACATTTGACAATACTTATAAGTATGGTGAAATGTTAGTTGAAAAAAACATTATTGTATATTCAACATGTGAGCACCATTTATTACCAATTATTGGTAGAGCTCATGTTGCGTATATTTCTAATGGTAAAGTAATCGGTTTATCTAAGATGAATCGTATTGTTGAGTATTATGCTAAGCGCCCACAAGTACAAGAGCGTTTAACTATGCAGGTAGTACAAGCAATGCAAGAAGCTTTAGGAACTCAAGATGTTGCATGTGTTATAGATGCAAAACACTTATGTGTTAACTCAAGAGGTATTAAAGATATTGAAAGTAGTACAGTTACTGCTGAGTTTGGTGGAGCATTTAAAAATAAAGAAACCAAGCGTGAATTCTTAGATTACATAAAATTAAATACTGATTTTCAATAGAAAATAAAGTTTAAAATAAATAAAAAAGCTCATTCGAAAGAATGAGCTTTTTTTACTTCTAGTAAAAAGGATAACAAGAGAACTCTCGACTAAAGTTGAGAGTTTTTTGTTTTTATCTATACCTAAATTATTTTTTAATTAGTTGAAAAACAGTGTTGTTTACGTTTAGTTAAAACTAAAACCTTTGGTGTTAACAATTCTGTTACGCTATAATAGCAATTCGTAAAAGTTTTCTTAATATTTAAAAGTTTACAAATAGTAAAATAATATGGTGATTTGCAATATTAATTTTAATAATTGTAAATAATAAACCAATGAATAATTTTAAACTTTTACTAAGTTCACTATTTGTTCTTTTTACATGTAGTGCAGCTTTAGGTCAGGGGGCTACTATTGTTGGAATAGTAAATGATGGAAATTATCCTTTGCCTGGTGCTAGTGTTATGTTGTCAGGAACAACAAAAGGTGTCAACACAGATTTTGATGGAAACTTTGTATTGTCAAATGTTAAAAAAGGTGATGTAACCTTAGAAATATCCTACATAGGCTTTGAAACAAAAACAGTTTCAATTAACACGAATGTAAAGAAAAATGTAGGTGTAATTACGTTAGTGCCATCTAACCAAAATTTAGAAGAAGTAATTATTACCTCTTCAGGAAGAAGAAACAGTGAAGCAAGAGCATTAAGTATTCAAAAGAAATCAATGAGTATTATGAATGTAATTGCAGCAGATGGAATAGGAAAACTACCAGATAGAAATGCAGCAGAAACGGTACAGCGTATCCAAGGATTATCTATTGAAAGAGATCAAGGAGAAGGGCGTTTTGTATCAGTTCGTGGATTACCTCCATTCTGGGCTTCTACAACAATTAACGGAAACCGTATTCCTACGGCAGAAGAAGAAACTACTTCAAGAGCAACGGCTTTCGATTTTTTTCCTTCCGATTTAATCTCATACGTACAAGCAGCAAAAGCATACACACCAGAAATGGAAGCTGATGGTATTGGTGGAGGAGTAAACTTTATTACTCAAACAGCACCAGCAAAAAGAATTTTAAATGTAAATGTTGGTGGTGGTTATAATGAAAAATCTGGAGAGCCAATTTACAATGCTTCATTAACGTATGGAAACAGAAGTAAAGATGGAAAGTTTGGATTTATTGTAAATGGTTCATATTGGAATAGAAACTGGGGAACGGACAATTTTGAAGCGAGAAGAAAAGGAGATGAAGGGGTATTTAGAATGGAGTTAAGAGATTATAATGGTGTAAGAATAACCAAAGGTTTAAACGGAGCGATGGAGTATAACTTTACACCAGAGCATAAAATGCACTTTAGAGGAGTGTATGGAACATTGTCAGATACCGAAACACATTACAAGCACAGAGTACGTTTTGATAAGTTTGATTCAGGAACTAACACAGCAAGAGTTGAATTACAAAATATCTACAATGAACTAATTACTGAAATGATTGGTGGTGAAATTGGTGGGAGACATATTACAGGTAATGGTAAGTTTGATTGGAGTATAGCTAATTATAATAATGAATTTAGATACGGTGGAATTCCAACAGAGCAAGACAAGAGCTACTATGTAGTGAAGTTTAAGCAAGATGGAGTAGGAATGAAACCTGAATATTTACAGAATAGACCAGAAGCAGCTGGTGGAGCTGGAGACGATAGAGCTTACTGGAAAGCAGATGGAGGATTGTTAGATTATAACGATACAGATGCTTTATTTGGTTTCTTTAGCAATCCTTCATTTAAAATGGATGCGTCTCAAATGTCGTTTGCAGATTTAGAGTTGTATAAAATATCAATTAAAGAGCGTGATAATATTGTAGCGTCTTTAAACTATGAACATACTTTTAATGACAACTTTAAAATAAAAGTAGGTACTAAGTTTAGAGATAAAGATCGTAGAGCTAAGTTTGAGGACGTATATTATGGTTGGGATGAAGCAAATGCAGGAACAACACCTAATTTATCAGAGTATTCTCAAAATATTATAGAGCAACCAGGAAGAGCAGATTATTTGAAAGAAATGGGGGCTAATATTCAGGCTACTTTCGGTCCAGTATTATCAGAACAAGGAATGGTAAACTTCTGGAAAAACAATAAAAATAACCTAACTGTTTTAGAAGGAGATTCAGAAATTTTACAAAACGGTGGAGGTTTAGGAAGAAACTTTAATGTAGATGAAACTCACTTATCATTCTACGGAATGGGAACCTTAAAATTATCAGATCAATTCACGGTATTGGGAGGTTTACGAGCAACCAAAACAGAAACAGAGGTAAACGGTTATGTTTGGGATGCTGATCAAAGCCAATTAAATGCTGTAAGAAATGTAAAAGACTATTGGGCAGTATTACCAATGTTGCATGTAAAATACTCTCCAAAAACTGATTTAAACATTCGTTTTGCAGCAACAAGAAGTTTTTCAAGACCAAACTTTGGAGATATCGCTCCAGGAGGTACTTTCATCTCATTTGATAACGAGTTTAAAGGAGGGAATCCAAACTTAAACCCTACATTCTCATGGAACTTTGACTTATTAGGAGAGTACTACTTTAAAAATGTAGGGGTAATAAATGCAGGTATTTTCTATAAATCAATTACAGACCCTGTATTCAACGATACGTATCAAGGCACTTACAATGGAAATACAGGAGTAGAGTTTAGTACACCAGTAAATGGAGCAGACGCTTGGATTGGTGGTATAGAATTAGGAATTAATAAACGATTTGATTTCTTACCTGGATTCTTACAATACTTCGGAACTCAGTTAAATGCAACATTTATGGACTCTGAAATGACAAAACCAAGTGGAAGAAAAGTATCTATTGCATACCAAGCCAATACCTTATTCAATGCACAGTTATTCTTTGAAAAAGGAGGATTCAATACACGATTAGCTTATAACCACAAAGGAAGCTATGCAATTGGTTTTGGAGAAAGAGATATCGATGACATTTACTATGGAAAATACAATACGCTAGATTTTTCAGCATCGTGTCAAATAGGAAAAAACTGGACCATTTTTACAGATGTAAATAACATATTAAACAATCCCCTAATTTATCATTATGGAAAAACTGAAGACCGTCCTAAGCAAGTAGAATTCTACGGGATAAAAGGAAGCATCGGTGTAAAGTATAATCTGTAATGAACTTGTTTTCTGTTTATAAATGCAATGCGGGCTCTCATTTTTATGAGGGCTTGCATTATTAAAAAAGTTAGTATGAATATAAGATTTATAGCAAGAGCCTCTATAGCAGCTTTCGGTACGTACTTTTGTATGTACGCTTTTCGAAAGCCATTTACAGTAGCCACTTTTGCCGATGAAAGTTTTTGGGGAGTTGATTATAAAATTCTCTTGATAATAGCCCAAGTAATTGGATATACATTATCAAAGTTTATAGGGATAAAAGTCATTTCCGAAATGAAATCAGGTAAAAGGATGCTAGCTTTAGTTAGCTTTATTCTATTTGCAGAAGTAAGCTTGTTAGGTTTTGCTATAACCCCCGCACCCTACAATATCTTATTCCTGTTTTTAAACGGATTGCCTTTAGGTATGGTTTGGGGAATTGTGTTTTCTTATTTAGAAGGAAGAAAAGCCACAGAACTATTAGGAGTAATTTTGTCCTCGAGTTTTATAGTTTCTTCAGGAGCTGTAAAATCAGTTGGAAAAATAGTGTTAGATAGTTTTGGGTTTAACGAATATTGGATGCCTTTTATAACAGGGTTGTTTTTTATAATTCCGTTAATATTTTTTGCTTGGTTACTAGAGAAGTTACCCAAACCAACAGAAGAAGATACACGACTTAAAGTAGTACGTAAACCATTAGATTCAGCAGGAAGAAAAAAGTTATTCAAAGAATTTTCAGGACCTTTAATACTTATCGTTTTCTTTTTTATGCTACTCACAGCATTAAGAGATTTTAGAGACAACTTTGCCCGAGAAATATGGGACTCTTTAGGGTACAAAGACGCTTCAATTTATAGTATTTCAGAAATCCCTATAGCCATTATTGTACTCATTATTTTAGGGGTAATAGGAAGCATTAGCAAAAACTACAAAGCATTTGTTTACTATCATTATGTGTTGTTTGTATCGTGTTTGGCAGTGATTATTAGTACTTATTTATTTCAGTATAACGAAATTTCAGCATTAACGTGGATGATTATTTCTGGTTTAGGATTGTATAGTTGCTATGTGCCTTTTAACGGAATATTTTTCGACCGCATGATAGCAACTTTTAAAATTAACGGAAATGTAGGGTTCTTAATCTACATAGCTGATGCTTTTGGTTACTTTGGAAGTATATTAATTCTATTATATAAAAACTTCGGAAAAGGAGATATTTCATGGCTAAGCTTTTTTACATACGCACTTTACATATTAGCATTTATAGGAATACTTATAACACTATATAGCTTTTACTTTTTTAAAGCTAAAAAAAACAAAGAACAAAAAATAAATCAATTGGTATATGAATCATAAATATGACCTTATTGTTGTAGGGGGAGGAGTTTTAGGAACTTTTCATGCCTACCATGCCGCAAAGAGAGGGTTGTCAGTAGCTATTTTAGAAAAAGATAACAAACCACAAGGAGCTACCGTTCGTAATTTCGGACAAGTAGTACCCTCAGGAATGAATCAAAAATGGCAAAACTATGGAAGAGAAAGTTTAGCTATTTATAAAAGTATTCAAGAACAGTTTGATGTTTCCATACGTCAAAACGGAACTGTATATATCGCTTCAAACGAAGAAGAAGTTCAGTTAATAGAAGAATTGCATCAAATTAATAAGAATAATAGCTATACTTCACAACTATTAACCAAAGAACAATGCTTATATAAGTATGCTGGCTTGCGAAGTGATTACTGTAAAGCAGGGTTGTTTTTTCCTGAAGAAGTAACTGTGGAGCCTAGAGTTATGATTCTTCGTTTACATGAGTTCATGAAAAAAGAATTGAATGTAACAATACACTATAATACTAACGTGATTGCTACAAATAATGTTAACGGTGGTGTATCAGTGTTAACATCAAATTCCGAAGAATTATTGGCGTCAAAAGTAATCATCTGCAACGGAAGTGATTTTAAAACACTGTATCCGTCAATATATAATGAAAGTGATTTAATTGTATCGAAGCTACAAATGATGCAGACGAAACCACAGAAGAATTATCAACTAGACGGATCTATTTTAACAGGACTAACAATTAGAAGATATGAAGCTTTTGAAGAATGTACTTCGTGGAATACAATAAAAGCAAAAGAAGATCCGAATTCGTTTGAGAAAAAATATGGTGTACATATTTTATTTAAGCAAGCAACAGATGGTTCAGTAATTTTAGGAGACTCACACGAATATGCAACGGCAAAAAATATAGATGATCTTGGATTTGACTTGAATGAAGATATAGATAATTTCATGATTCAAGAAGCTAAAAAAATTATCGATCTACCAACGTACGAAATTCAATATCGTTGGGCAGGCTTTTATAGTCAATGTAAAACCAAAGATCTTTTCGAACATTCTGTAGGAGAAAATATACACATTGTTACAGGAATTGGAGGAAAAGGAATGACAGGTAGTGCAGGCTTTTCAAAAGAAAGTATTAATAAATTATTTTAAGTAAATAGATGTTAGAAAATATTAAAATGGTTGTTTTTGATATGGCAGGAACAACAGTAGATGAGCAAAATGTAGTGTATAAAACCTTACATGAAGCATTAAATGCACACGGAGTAGCAGTTGATTTAAATACCGTTTTAAGAATAGGAGCAGGAAAAGAAAAACATCAAGCAATAAAAGATGTTTTAGTTGAATTCATGCCAAATAAACTTGGGGAGTCTGAAGTAATATTTGAAGAGTTCAAAAGAATGCTGGATGAAGCTTATGAAAATTTAGAAGTAATTCCTATAAAAGGCGTAGAGAATGTATTGCTCAATTTAAGGCAAAAAGGAATAATAGTAGTTTTAAATACGGGCTATAACAGACAAATAGCAGAAAAGCTGTTAGAAAAATTAGCATGGGACAAGAACATACATTATGATTTGTTATTAACTGCCTCTGATGTAGAAAAAGGACGCCCTCATCCAGAAATGATACACAAAGCAATGGAAGTATTTAATATAACCAATGCTAGGTTCGTTTTAAAAGCTGGAGATTCAGCCATTGATATAGAGGAAGGTAAAAATGCCAATTGTGGAGTAACCATCGGTGTTTTATCAGGAGCGCAAACAAAAGAACAGTTAGAATCTCAAAAGCCAGATTATATTTTGTTGTCTTTAAGTGAGTTAGTTTAATAAAATGTAAATGATATGTTTGCTAAATATATATTTAATGTTAGCTAATTTATCTTTGTATTAAGACTCAAAAACAACAGTTTGAAAGTTTACTAATAGTGTATTTTTGATTAATAAATTAACTATTAGTAAACTTTTTTAAAATGAAAACCAATTATTTAGTAAAGCTAAGCGCTTTAATTTTATTGTTCGGATTGTCGAGCTGTCAAGAGAACAATTTGGATGAGGTATCCAAAGAACAAGGAAAACTAGAACGACAGGCAAAGTCTTCTTTAAAGAAAAAAGTACTTGTTGTTGGCTTCGATGGAATCCAGTTTGAGAAAATAGCAGGAACTTCCACTCCAAATTTAGATAAGCTTAATATTGTAAAAGCTTATGCAGGAGGAATCGATAATACCTTTTCTGAACAAAAAACAAGTAGTGGACCGGGGTGGTCAACTATTTTAACGGGTGTTTGGGTAAACAAACACGGAGTTACAGACAACAGCACTTCGCATATTTCTAAAGCGAAAAGTGTTTTTCAATTAATTAAAGAATCAAATTCAGGACTAAAAACAGCTAGTGTTGTTACTTGGGGGCCTATTCACGATTTCTTTAGAGAGCAACTGAACTATATCGATTATCACTCAAAAAGCGGAGGAGATGAAAATACCGTTACAGGAGCTATCCATGCTATAAACAATGAAAACTCTGATGTAGTTTTTGCACATATAGATAATGTGGATAATGTAGGTCACTCTTTAGGTTTTGGTAGTGCTTATAATAATGCTATTACTAAAGCAGATGAGCAGTTTGGTAGAATAGTGGCTGAGGTTGAAAAAAGAACGAATGAAGATTGGTTAATATTAGTAGTAACCGATCACGGAAGAGGTTTTGGTGGATTTAATCATGGAGGACAAACAACGCAAGAAAAAACAATTTTTGTAGGAATGAACAAAGAAGGAAATGATGAGTTTAATTCCTATGTTTCAAATGTTCCAAATCAAGATTTTGGCGGAATTTACGGTCATGTTGCACAAACAGCAATCGTTCCCTCTATCTTAACTCACTTAAACATCCCGATTCAAAAAGAATGGCAATTGAATAGTACTTCTTTAGTAGGAAATGTAGGGGTAAGAAAAGTAATGATGCAAAATGCGAATACAGTGTATTGGAGTTCTAACGCATCTAACAATGTTGATATTTATAAAAACAATGCATACGTAGCAACGGTACCTGCTTCACAAGGGTATTTTACCGATGCTAACAATTCTGATGGAAGTATTAATTACACTGTATTACTTGACGGACAAACAGGTTCTGTAGCCTATAATAATTCTCAAATAATTGCAGGATTGGATTGGAATGATTTTACAGACAATAGAGCTTATTTTTTTAGAAGTGACAATAGCTATATACGTTATGACAAACTAGTAGATAAGTCTGATGATGGTTATCCAAAAGAAGTAAATAATAGTACTTGGCCAGGGTTAGGAGCGTATAAAGATTTAATCAGCGCAGCTTTTAAATGGCATAATCATAAAGGATATTTCTTCTTAAAAGATGGAAGGTATTTACGTTACGATATGAATAATGACTCTGTAGATTCGGGATACCCAGCAAACATAACAAATGGAAATTGGCCTGGGTTGGAACCGTATAAAAATAAAATTATAGCAGCTTTTAAATGGAATAATAGCAGAGCTTATTTCTTTTTAAATGATGGAACTTATATAAGATATAGTATAACAAATGACTCAGTAGATTCTGGATATCCAGCAGCTATTACCAATGGAAGCTGGCCAGGGTTAGGAGATTATGCAACAAAGATAACAGCAGCTGTAGATTGGGATGTAACCTATTGTTACTTTTTCCTTGATGATAATACTTATATTAAGTATAATAAATCAACAGATAGTGCAGTGTCAGGTTATCCTAAAGAGGTTAACAATAGCACTTGGCCTGGATTAAAAAACTAAAAGGGTAAAATAAGTAGGGTGTGTGAGCACCCTACTTAATTATTTTCTGAATAAAAATATAGTACCAACATGGTACAAGGCATTTGAGTACGATTAACAGGTACATGAGGAAGCCTTCCGTCAAAATACAAAGAGTCACCTTCTTTAACTGTGACTTCAACATTATCGATAAGATAGGTACATTCACCACTCATAATGTATTTAAACTCCCAAGCATCAGTAATTACCTTTTCTCTTTTAGAATTAGGAGATACAGTTAATAAAACAGCTTCAAAACCAACGGCATTTAAACTTTTGCCAAAAATTTGATAATACGTAAACCCTTCAGCTTCTACTTCTTTTTCTATTAATTGCTGCTCTTCTTTTTTAATATGAATATATTTTGAACCGGTTTTTTTCTCAACCCCTTCAAAAAAAGTACTGGCATCTATTTCTAAAGCACTTATAATTTCTAATAAAACAGGTAAAGATGGAATGGTTCTTCCGTTTTCTATTCTTGAAATTAGACCATTACTTACTTGTGCATTGGTTGCTAAAGTATTAATAGTAATATGTTGCTTTTTTCTAATTTCTTTAATTCGTTTTCCTATTCCGATTAAAAAGTTATCCATAAATACTTATTGATTTTTTCTTAGTTTTTTAAAACCATCAACTATAAACCAAGAAGCAAACAATACTCTAACGAGTAAGAAAACATATTGGTTTTCAGTTGTGAAGTTGAATAGGAGTCGATACACTTCTCTTTTTTGAGAAAAGGCAGAAAACGTATTAATTAAAATAAATATACCTATAAATAGATATATAAAAGGAAGTACTTTTTTCACTATTTAACTGGAATTTTAATTTCGTATAGTTTTCTACTACGGTTGTTTAATTTGTTTTCTCGTAACCAAGAGTTATGTAGTTTAAGCTCTTTGTAGGTTATTCCGAATTTTTTAGCAAATAAGGCGATATTACTAATAGCAGTATCTACTTTAACAGTATAGGTTTCAGGAAGGGTGTATAAATCTTCTTGATCGAAAACAAAACCATACTCTTTTGGATTAGATATAATTTCTTTTAAAGCTAAAATTCTAAAAACGTAGCGCTCGGTTTCATCAGGTAACAATGCATCGTAATAGCTAGTTACACCTTGAGCGTCTAGTCTTTTAGAAACACCATAGTTTCCTGCATTATAAGCCGCAGCTGCAAGCGTCCAAGAACCAAAACGTTCTTTCGATTTTTTTAAATACTCAGCAGCTACTTTAGTAGATTTTTCTATATGATAACGTTCATCAACATTACTATTAATTTCTAAACCATATTCTCTACCTGTTTGCTTCATAAAGTGCCACATACCAGCAGCTCCTACATGTGATGTTTCATCAATAAAACCACTTTCAGCCAAGGCTAAGAATTTGAAATCGTCAGGTAAACCATATTTTTCTAATAAAGGCTCTAAAATAGGAAAGTATTTATTTGCACGTTTTATAAGTAACAACCCATTAGACTGCCAATAGGTGTTTACTAATAACTCGCGATCCATTCGTTCTCTAATGTCAGGTTTTTCAATAGGAACTCGCTCTCCTGCTAAATTTAGATCGTTAGGTAATTTTAGAGCTTTAACCTCGTAACTTTCCGCTACATTTTTAATGGTTGGTTCGTTTGATTTGCTTATAGTATTGGTAAATAAAATTCCAACAAATACTATAGTTAAGATAGATAAGAAGCGGATTGATTTGTTCATTTCTCTTTTAGTTTTTGTCAAGTTGTGTAATGATGTTAATCCATCAAAAAACATTCCTTTTTTAGTATTTCAGAAATTGTTTTTGCTTTGTTTAAAATCATTACATGTGTTCCGTTTTCAATTTCAATTGAATTTTTAATATATTTTATAGGAAAAACTTCATCTTTTTTTCCGTGAATATGAATTATACCGGGAATAGATTCTTTTTGTTTCCAGTGTAATACATTATATATAGCCCATTGCAAATATTCTTTGTTTCTAATTGATAGGTATATTTTATATAATTCAGCACGTTTTTTTAAATAATCATTAAAAAAGTAACGTTCATAATTTTCAATATTTGAAATAACTTTTGAAGGGAAAAGCTTATAGGCTTTTGTTACTTGTACTAGTTTAAAACGCTTAGGAAACTCTTTATTGCTTTTAACACTTGATATTATAATTATTTTTTTACAATCAATAATTTTACTCATTTCCTGTACCATAATACCTCCAAAAGAAACTCCAATTAACACAGGGTTTTTGTGTTGAATTTTAGCACACATTCGTAGAGCATATTCTTCAATACTTTCGTTAATAGAGGTTGGTAGCATCCAATCTAAAAAGTGCAGTTCAAAATGCTCTTCCGGTAAAGAAATACGCTCAAATATTTTGGTATTGGCAGCTAAACCAGGGACAAAATACAAGTGAGTTTTAGGCATTATTCAATAAACTTTTTGTCTAATAATATACCATCAATATATTCGTGTACATCAATAAGCTCATCAGGAATATCTTTCCATAAACGAATTAAGATTTGTTTTCCATCATGAACTATATAAGTACTAGATAAATCTGGAATTTTGGGATTATTATAAGCGTCCTTAAAGCTTTTAAAATCTTTTTTAGTAAGTTTTTCGTTTAACTCTTGTAGTTGTTTTTCTGAAAGAGTGAATTTTTGAATACCCTCTACAAGTACATATTCTACCCCATTATAAACTACATTCCCTTTTTTATCAATAGAAACTGTATATACAGGGCAATCACCAAAGCATTTCGTTTTGATAATTCTTAAAAGGTTATTTTTTTCTTCGGAAATGATGTTAGTTAATTTTTCTTCTGAGTTGGCATCAACTAATCTAAACTCTCCGCTTTCCTGTAGTTTACCAATCCAAAAATCACGCTTGCCTTCAGGAACTTCAACAATGCCTATTTTTGAAGCATCAGTTTCATAAGCCATTTTACTCCAAGTTAAGCCGCTATTTTTTATAAGTGATTTTACATCATCAATACTTTTAGCGTTTTTAAGAACAATAATTAACTCATTTTGAGAAGCTATAGGTTTTGTAACTTCTTCTTCAATAATTGTTTCTTTTTCTATTGGCTCTGTTAATTTGGTTTCAGAACTTTTTTTAGGAATACCACAAGAGATTCCTAAGGCTAAAAAAGAGTATAATAGGTACTTCATAAATGAGTTTTTTGATTGTGTGAACTAGTTGACAAGTTAAGCAATAACTCCAGCATCCACAAAATCAAAACGAACTAAACCATCTTCATCAATTTTTGTTAACGTAACTGTGTGTAATGTATTTACCAATTCAGGATTCCAAGGAGCCTTAACTTTTACATAGTTTTCTGTAAAACCGTGGATATATCCCTCTTTATTTTCACTTTCAAATAAAACTGTTAAGGTGTTACCTAACTGACTTTCATAAAAAGCTCTACGTTTTTTAACAGATAACCCGCGTAGCATTTTACTACGTTTTGCACGTGTTTTCTTAGGTACCACACCGTCCATTTCAACAGCTTCTGTGTTTGGTCTTTCAGAATAAGTGAAAACGTGTAAGTATGAAATGTCTAATTCACTTAAATAGTTGTAGGTTTCTAAAAATAATTCATCTGTTTCACCAGGAAAACCAACAATAACATCTACACCAATACAAGCGTTAGGCATTACCTCTTTAATCTTAGTAACTCTATCAGTATATACTTTACGTAAATAACGACGCTTCATTTTCTTTAACAGTTCATCACTACCAGATTGTAGTGGAATGTGAAAGTGCGGAACAAATGTGTTTGAGTTTGAAACAAAATCAATCGTTTCATCTTTTAATAAATTAGGCTCAATAGAAGAGATTCGTAAACGATTAATTCCTTCAACTTTATCAAGTGCTTGTACCAATTCTAAAAAAGTATGTTCGTGTTTTTTATTACCGAATTCTCCTTTTCCGTAGTCACCAATATTTACTCCTGTTAAAACAATTTCTTTAATTCCTTTCTCAGAAATTTCTTTAGCATTTTTTAATACGTTTTCTAACGTATCACTTCGTGAAATTCCACGTGCTAACGGAATGGTACAATAAGTACACTTATAATCACATCCATCTTGTACTTTTAAGAAAGCACGAGTACGATCCCCAATAGAATATGAACCCACATAAAAATCAGCTTCTTCAATCTCACAAGAATGTACTTCACCAATTTCGTTTTTGGTCAGGTCGTTAATATAGCTAGTTACATTAAACTTTTCAGTAGCACCTAATACTAAGTCTACACCATCAACAGCAGCTAATTCTTCAGGTTTTAATTGCGCATAACATCCTACACCAATAACAAAAGCCTCTTCATTTTTCTTTAAGGCAGATTTTACAATACTTTTAAAACGTTTATCAGCATTGTCTGTTACCGAGCAGGTGTTAATTACATATATATCTGCTTTTTCTTCAAACTCAACACGCTCAAACCCTTCATTAACAAAGTTTCTGGCAATGGTTGAGGTTTCTGAAAAATTTAATTTACAACCTAATGTGTAAAAAGCTACTTTCTTATCTACATTCATCTTTTCTCTGTCCTAAATAAAAAACAAAAGCCTTGTACAAGTCTTTAATTTTTTAGAAGTTCGTATAGTTTATTTAATCTACTACTGCTTAAAGCAGTTTTGGGTTTGCAAAAGTACGATAATATTCATGATTTTTGAAACGAAAAGATTACTTATTCGAAAGCTTCAAGTTGTTGATATAGAACCTTTTTATGAGTTAGAAAGTAACCCTAAAGTATTACAATATGCCACAGGAGAACCTAAAAATTTAGAAGAAAGTAAAGAAGATTTAAAACAGCTTATAGCACGATACACTAATAAGGAAAATGATTTTTGGATATATGCCATAGAACGTAAGTTAGACAATGAATTTGTAGGTACGGTTGCTTTGGTAAAAGACGAAGAGGGAAATGATGAAATAGGCTATCGGTTTATAGAACGATACTGGGGTAATGGTTTTGCAACGGAACTTTGTGAAGGATTAATACAGTACTGTAAATCGGTAGGAATGAAAAAACTGATTGGGTGTGTGGTGGATGAAAATGTAGCTTCCGCTAAAATATTAGAACGATTTAACTTTGTTGTGATAGAGAAATTTATAAGTGATGATATTGGCTTACCAGAAACAAAATATGAACTAATTTTATGATAGTAGATAATTTAAAACCTCCGTATTACGCAGTAATTTTCACGACAACTCTTTCAGATGACACAGAAGGATATTATGAAATGGCTGAAAAAATGGACAATTTAGCTAAAGAACAAGATGGGTATTTAGGTATTGAATCGACAAGAAGCGATGTAGGGATTACGGTTTCGTATTGGGAAAGTTTGGATGCTATTTTAAAATGGAAAAATAATGTAGAACATACTAAAGCTAGAAATATAGGAAGAGAGAGATGGTATAAAAAATATCAACTTCGAATAAGCAAAGTAGAACGAGAGTATGGGTTTGAAAAATAGAGAAGAGAAAATAGAGGAAAGAAAAGAGAGAAGAGAGAAGAGAGACTCTAGAAAGCGTCAGTTTGAATGTAGTCGAGAGCTTTTACCTTTTGCCATTTGTCTTTTGCTTTTAATCACTTCCTGCGGAAAAAAAACGTCAACTTTTAACGATTCACAAGTTTTTCGCTATAACGAGCATTCAAATATTACCTCATTAGATCCTGCTTTTGCAAAAGATCAACGAAATATTTGGGCTGTAAATCAATTGTATAATGGATTGGTAGAGTTGGATGATAGTTTACAAGTACAACCTTCGATAGCTAAGAATTGGACAATTTCTGAAGATGGAAGAGCTTACCAGTTTCATTTAAGAAATGATGTATTATTTCACAAACATAAACTGTTTGGAAAAGACTCTACAAGAAATGTAATAGCTAAAGATTTTGAATACTCTTTTAATCGATTACTTGACAAAAATGTGGCATCTCCAGGAGGTTGGGTGTTACAAAATGTTGCTAATTTTAAAGCAGAAAGCGATTCTGTTTTTACAATCAATTTAAAGCAACCTTTTCCACCTTTTTTAGGATTGTTAGCCATGAAGTATTGCTCTGTAGTTCCAAAAGAAGCAGTTGATTATTTTGGAAATGAGTTTAGAGCAAACCCGATAGGAACTGGTCCTTTTCATTTTAAACTTTGGGTAGAAAATACCAAGTTGGTATTGAGAAAAAATCCACTATTTTTTGAAAAGGATGACAAAGGAAATCAACTTCCGTATTTAGAAGCAGTAGCTGTAACTTTTTTACCAGACAAACAAAGTGAGTTTCTACAGTTTATTCAAGGAAATATAGATTTTATGAAAAGTTTAGATGCCTCGTATAAAGATGATATTCTAAACACAGACGGAACCTTAAAAGAGAAATATGTTTCTAAAATCAATATGAAAACAGGGGCGTATTTAAACACAGAATATTTAGGGATTTATTTAGATGGAGAAGAAGAGCACCCAACAAAATCGAAATTGATACGACAAGCTATAAATTTTGGGTTTGATAGGGAGAAGATGATTAAGTTTTTGAGAAACGGAATCGGGAGTCCTGCTACAAGTGGATTTATTCCAAAGGGATTGCCATCGTTCAATAATCAACAAGGATATTCATACAAACCTGAAGAAGCAAAGAAGTTAGTAGCACAATACAAAGAAGAGACAGGAGATGAGAGTCCGCAAATAGCAATTACAACGAACAGCAACTATTTAGATTTGTGTGAGTTTATTCAACGTGAATTACAAAAAATAGGAATAGTAACTAAAGTAGATGTGATACCTCCTTCAACATTACGCCAAGGAAAAGCTAATGGTAAGTTGCCTATTTTTAGAGCAAGTTGGATAGCTGATTATCCTGATGCAGAAAATTATTTATCGCTTTTTTATAGCAAAAACTTTACACCAAACGGCCCTAATTATACACACTTTACAAATGATTTTTTTGATAGGTTGTATGAACAATCCATTAAAGAAGTAAATGTAAAAAAGCGTTATACCCTATACCAAAAAATGGATAGTATTATTATTGCTGAGGCCCCAATTGTACCATTATATTATGATGAGGTAATCCGCTTTACACAGAAAAATGTTACAGGTTTAGGAATTAACCCTATTGATTTATTGAATTTAAAAAGAGTACAGAAAAATTAAGAGCTACTTTTTGCTTCATTCCAGTAGTAGCTATCAGGGTAGATACGTTCTCCAAAAATAGCTGTTCCAACTCGTACAATAGTAGCACCTTCTTCAATAGCGATTTCTAAATCACCACTCATTCCCATGGAGAGTTCTTCCATAGCTACATTAGGAATTTGTAGTGCCTTGATTTTTTCTTGAAGCTGTTTTAAAAGGCGAAAACATTTTCGAACTTCATCGGATTCTGAGCTTAGTAAACCAATGGTCATTAACCCCTTTACATGAATATTTTTAAACTTAGATATTTCTTTTATAAGCTCAATAGTTTCCTCTGGATTAGCTCCGAATTTACTTTCTTCAAAAGAGGTGTTTACTTGTATGTATACATCAATTTCTTTTTCCTCAAAAATCAACCGTTGATGTAATTTTTCAGCAACTGATAAACGATCGATAGATTCAATACAACTAGCCCATTTTAGAACTTCTTTAATCTTGTTACTTTGTAAATGACCAATAAAATGTACTTCAGGTTGTAAATGCTTTATTGCATTACACTTTTGCTTTAATTCTTGTACTTTATTTTCACCCACAAGAGTTTCACCTTGTTCTAAAGCAAAGTTTATTTTATCAGTATTTACTGTTTTTGTAGCTAGTAACAATCGAACATCTTCTGGTAATCTGTTAGCTTTCTTACAAGCAAATTGTATTCTTTGATGAATAATGCTAAGGTTGTTTTGAATATTATCCATTTACGAATTGATTGTTTAGTTCTTCTTTTTCAATAATTTTATTTTTTACAGCTCGAAGAGTAATGTCTTTTGCTTCCGCATACGATATATCGTACACACGATTTACTTTTCTAAACTCTTCTGGGAATTGTTGCAGTAACGTTTCGTAATAGCTGTCTAAGTCTGATTCACTAGGCGCTTCGAATTTAAGTTTTAACTGAAAACGTCTTAAAAGTGCAGTATCTATAACACTAGAGTGATTGGTAGCAGCAATTAATAAAACATCGTTAGGTAATTGATCTATTAATTGGATTACAGTATTAACCAATCGTTTCATCTCGCTTGAGTCTTTGCTGTCATAATCACGAGCTTTACCGATGTAATCAAATTCATCTAAAAATAACACAGCACTTTCTCTTGTAGCTTTTTTAAAAACTTCGGAAATATTTTTAGCTGTTTCTCCTAGTTTTGAAGAAACAATGCTACCCAAATTAAGTATGATAATTTTTTTATCAAGCTTTTTGGCAATAGCTTTAGCGGTGGTAGTTTTACCACAACCAGTATGTCCGAATAATAAGATTTTATTGTCAACAGGGAGTTTGTATTGATTCAAAACAGCTATATGTTTAAATTCTTTTAGTAGTTGCTGTAGCGTATTTTTATTTTTATTACTAAGATGAACTTCATCTAGTTCTATAGTTGTTTCTTTCGTTTGAAGAATCAAGTTATGTATAGCCATTTTATAATTTTTTGTCAAAAATAAAAGGTTATAGGTAATAAAGTAAACCTTTTAACATACAGTTAAGAAGTAGGATTGATGCTTTAAAACACTAACCTTTAAACTCATGTTCTGGACAATCAATTCTTAACTCTTTCGAAGATAATTTAGATTGTAAAAGTTTACAAAAATGCTCATTGTTTTCATTTTGATAATAAGAACAAGTAAAGCACATTCTTTGAATAGTTATAACTCCTGCCTGATTTAGTTGGTATATTACTTTTAAGAGTCCTGTTAGTATATCTTTCTTTTGATTTTCAGGTAATGAACTTAAAGGTTTCTCTATATTAAGTGTAAAATTAGCTGATTTCTCTGCTATTTGTTTTCCTTGATTGGTTAAACCAATAATATAACTTCTAGTATCGCTAGGGTTATTAAACTTTTGAACTAACTCTTTTTTCAATAAAACCCTAATACTATCACTAATGGTAGCTTTAGTCATATTGAACTCTTCAGCCAAATAACTCACTTTGCATTTTTCTTCAGAGTGAAATAGTAAAAAAATTAGAATTTGAATTTGAATAGGGCTCAAAGAGTTCTCCTTACTTTCGCTCCAAAGAAGTACTCTGAAAGCTTCAGAAATTCGCTCCAAAGCCACAACTATTTTACTTTCAATTTTAGTGTTTTGCTGATTTAAGTCAAAAGGAGATTTCATTAATTACAGTTTTCCATTTCGTATATAAAATACCCTTTTTTATGTATCGCATCTTCCCATTCAGGTTTGAGTATTTCAATATGGCAAAATACACATTCTTTTGAAGATATTTCTAGGTTTTCTAGACCTTTAGTTCTTAAATATTCTTTTCCATAATTAAAAATTATGTTAGTGTCTTTATTGTTAGAAGGTGCAATAATATCAAAATGCATTATTGTATTATCTTTCTTAGTTACATAAGTATCCCAAACAGCTACTTCCATTTTATATAATTTAAAATATTAAAAAGCTCTACAAGATTAGGAATCCTAACTTTGTAGAGCAAAAAAATTATCCTTTTACTTCTTCCATTGATGCTCCAAAATTAATATGGAGTACATTACCAGTAGGAGTTACCAAAGCAGGGACAGATTTTACACCAGCATTTTCTGCTTCTAAAATTCGATTTTTGTCATTACCGAAGTGAACTACTTCAACATTGTCTAAACCAATTAGATTTATAATGTCTTGTTCTGCACTAACACAAACAGGGCAACCTGCGTGATAAAAAATAGATTTACTCATAATTATATTTATTTTAAATTTTATTACAAATATAGTTAGGTTTCCTAACTAATAAAAATTATCATGAATAAATTTTTAAAAATAAATACTGATAAAAGAGTTTTATTTCTTTAGAAAGGAGTAGAAAGAATAAAATCATTAATAGTTAATTAAGAAATAAAAATGTTATGTAATTTTAGCGGTTCTAATTGTTTAGAGAAAAGATTTAATAATTGAGATGAGAATAGGTTACTTAAAAAGAGGTATGAGATTGTTATTTGTAAAACAAGTTACAATCGCAGTCCTTTTGTTATTTACTTTTAAAGCAATGTCACAGTCGGAAGGAGTGCAAGGGTTTAAAGCTTTTGGAGTGAACCCTACAATACCTAATGATTCTCTTTTTTTTAAAATTAATACTGCAGAAAATTTTAAAGCCAAATATGATGCTACATTTGACCTTATAGAATTTCATAGAGAAAAAGGAAACTTAGACTCTATAATATACTATGGAAATAAACTGTATACAGAAACCACTAAGAATAAATTAATAGACAAAGAAAATCATTTATCAAAGGTTTCAAGTATAGTTGCTGAAGGAAAGTTAGAAAAAGGACTTTTTGACGAGGCTTTGAAGTGGTTTTTTAAAGGAATAGAACATTCAAATAGTGAGTCGAATGATGAGTTGTTTATCAAAAATAGAATAGGACTAGGAATAGTAAAATATGTTAGAGGAAAAGAAGAGGAAGGAAAAGCAATTTTAGAAGAATGTATTGAAAATGCTCCAAACGAAAAGCTAAAGCACGATGCTATTTTTGAGCTAGGTTTTATTTATTACACAAGAAAAGAGTTTGAAAAAGCAAAGGAAAACTATGAGAAAGCAAGACTGTTTTATGTAGCAGAAGGCTTTGTAAAAGAAGCATTGAAAACTGACTTATGGCTTGGTAGAATATTACAAAAAGAAGGGAAAATAGATGAGGCATTAGATCTTTGTTATAATGTTTTTAACGAATCGTTATCCAGAGGCTTCTATACCTTATATGCTAAAGCAGGGAATGTAGTAGGGAATTTTTATTTAAAGGAGAAAGATTATGAAAATGCCAAAACTATATTGTCTACAGTATATATAAACTCTATTCAGTGGAGAAATTTAGAAATAGAAAGAAGAGCTATTTTAGGTCTTCAAAATGCTTATGCAGAAACAGGAGATTATAAAAATGCGCATGCTTTAATGACACAATTAAATCGTGTAAACAATGAAATTTTAGTAAGTCAAAATAAACAGCAAGTCAATGAGCTAGAAGTACAGTATAAAACACTGGAGCAAAAACAAGAAATAGAACGACAAAAAACAATGAAAGCTCATATTTTAATAGTCTTTCTTATTGTATTAATACCTGTACTTGCTCTATTATATGTTTACTATCAAAAGCTTCAAACACAAAGTAAACTTAATAAGACTTTAGAAGAAGTAAATCAACAAAAAATAACTACTTTACTTAAAGACCAAGAGTTAAAGTTGGTAAAAGCTTCACTAGAAGGACAGAATAATGAAAGAAAGCGTATTGCTAGAGAGTTACATGATAGTATTGGAGGCAACTTAGCAACTATAAAATTGCAATTATCTAATAAGAGTAAATTAGAAGAAGAAAGTCTCATTAAACAAGTAGATGAAACGTATAATCAGGTAAGAGAGTTGTCTCATAACTTAATGCCTAAAAAGTTTAAAGATTCTGCTTTTACAACAATTATAACGGAATATATAAATAATGTTAAAGCATTATCTAAAGAACAAATAACGCTACAAATTCATCCGGCAGATGAGGTGGATCAAATAGATGAGAACTTAAAAGTAGAACTCTATAAAATAATTCAAGAATTATTGACCAATGCATTAAAACATGCTAAGGCAACACAAATAGACATTCAACTTTCCGTATTCAATAATACAATACAACTACTTTTTGAAGATGATGGGGTTGGATTTGATCAAGAAAAAGTAAGGTACGGACTTGGGTTTCAAAATTTAAAAGATAGATTAAAAACAATTAAGGGAAATGTTTTAATAAACTCTTTTCCTAGCAGAGGAACAGTGATAGATATTGATGTACCTTTAAATTAATACATGATGACTTATAATATTATTTTAGTTGATGACCATAAAATGTTCTTAGACGGATTGTTAAACATTTTTAAGAATGAAGATGTTTATAATATCTTATTAACGGCAAATAGTGGTGAAAATGTAATAAAGTACATAAAAACAAATCCAGATCAACATATAGATATTGTTATTAGTGATATTTCTATGCCAGATATAGATGGTATTACATTGAACGATTATATAAAAAAAGAACGTTCAGACATCAAAACATTAATTGTTAGTATGCATACAGATACAGGGATGATAGATGCATTGATTAAGAATAATGTTGATGGATACCTGTCTAAAAATGCAACACAATCTGAATTACTACAAGCTGTGCAAACTATTCTTAATGGTGAAAAATACTTTTCACAATCTGTACGGGAAGCTTACATGGAAAATGTTTTTAATAAAAGAAAAGAAGCGTCTGTAATGTTAACGGCAAGAGAAAAAGACGTACTTAAGTTAATTGCTGAAGAATATACTACACAAGAAATAGCAGATAAACTCTTTTTAAGTAAACATACTATTGAAAGTTACAGGAAGAATTTAATATCAAAACTAAACGTAAAAAACCTAGCCGGATTAACAAAATACGCAATAAAACTAGGACTTGTAGAGTAATAATTTAGCGTACCCCTGAAAACAGGGTAATAACTTTCACTAGTTTCAGTCTATTTAAACAATAGATACTCTCGCATCTTTGTACCGTAATTAATAAGTAATAAAGTTATGGTAATTTTTGGATGGCGAGAAGCCAAAATAAACATACAACCAGTAAACAATCATAGTTGCAATTATTGTAATACGCCAGAGCGATTGTTTATACAAGTAAATAGATTGTATGCACATATATTTTGGATTCCTGTTTTTCCATTATTCAAAAAAACATACAGTATTTGTGGGCATTGTAAATTAGAAATGAGCAAAAGTCAAATGCCACCAGATTTACAACGAAAAGCAAAAGAGCATAAGCAAACAAGTAAAACTCCTTGGTGGATGTTTTCAGGACTTATCATCGCAACTTTTTTAATGCTGTTTATGTTTTCTTCAGCACTTTTAATTCATAAATAATAAAATCAATATAAACCATTTAAATTTTAATTAAACATGATTTACGGAATCTCATTAGTATTTTTAAGTATTGTGGCAGTGCCATCTTTAATCTTATCAAAAAAACCAAACGCCAAAGAATTATTAGAAAAAATAGAGCCTTACCAAGGATGGATTGGTCTTATCTTCTGTATTTGGGGAATTTGGGGAATCATTTCAGCTGTTTTAAATATAGGTTGGTTAACTACGGCACCAATATGGTGGGGAACTTTCTTAGCAGGTAGTATTGTTGAAGCAGGGTTAGGTTTTATGTTAGGATACGGAATGATAAACAAGTTATTATTATCAAAAAATCCTGAAGCTAGAGAAAAAGCAGAAATATTGAGAGGGAAGATTGCACCGAAACAAGGAAAGTTAGGATTATTAGGAATAGCTGTAGGAGTGTGGATGATTGTTGCTTCATTCATCTTTATATAAGCTAACTAAATAAAGAAAGAGAAAAAAATATAACATTGTAAACTAAGGCTTAAATAAGGTAGGGGTGTGGGGTTTCTATCAAAAAATCAAAAAAAAAGCCTTGTTTGCAATGTTTTTTACATAAACGTTAAGAATTTATTTTATAACCTGATAAAAGATATTAGAAATGAAAAGGGTAAATAATATTTTAGGGGTAATTGTAGTATTTATAATGTTTGCAAGTTGTCAGAAAGAAACTCCGCAAAAAGTTGTTGAAAAAACAGTACTTAAAGCCAATTTATTGATGGCTAATTATGGCATAGGGTATTTTGAGCAACTTAAAGAATTACAAAAAAATGAATATCTAAAGTACTATGATAATGACGGAGAAGAATATGCAGCAACATATTCTCAATACCTTCATAGAGTCACCATACCAAATCTTGAAAGAAGTTTAAAAGATATTCAGAAATTAGAAGTAAATGAAGATTCAAAAGAGTTAATAAATGCTTCTGTTGAATTATTTGAGTTTTGTATCGACTTTTATAAAAAGGACTATGCAGAAATAGCATATATGTATGATGAGGGAAAAACTCAACAAGAAATTAATCAGTTAATCAAAGAGTTTAAAGCAAAAAGCCTAGAAGAGATTAAAGAAAAAAACTTAGAACTAGACGAGGCAGCAAAGAAATATGCTGAGAAAAAAGGAGTAAACTTGAAGTTTGTTTAAACAATTTTTAAATCAAGCTTAGGTTCAACACCAATTACATATTTAGACTTAATAGTTAAGGATTCTTTTTTGTCGTTGGAAACATCTTTAATGTATTTAGGAACAGTTAAGCCGCTTTCATTTATAATAAGTTTCTCATTTTTATAAATTGTAATTTCTGTCATCACCACAATTTCACTAGCTGTAGAAAGTTCTTCCTCTTTTAAAACTGTATGCTTTTCAGTAAAACCTAATTTGTTTGAAGTCTTTTCAAACAACCAATCATTCGATTTCATGGCTTTTTTACTAACCTCAAATACTTTGTGATGTTCGCAATAGTATTTTTGTTGAATGTCAGGTTTCCTATTTTCAGAAGAGCTTGTACCAATAGTTAACGTAATTTTCTCAGGAATAAAGACAGTATCTGAATTAGACTGCCTCATTAAGTTATAAAAAACAGAAACTTGTTGCTCACTATCCAATGCACGTTGCATAGTTTCACTCACAATAATATCTGGAGAAAAGTTTTTTGGGAATTGATATTTTGTAGCATCTTTATTTACAAAATTGATGTTATGTGATTCTAAACCTAACTTTTTAATTGTACTTTTCAAAGCCTCAAAACTTAAGGGATTTATTTCTAAAAGTGTGTATGTTATATCAAAATCAGTATACTTCAATATAAAAGGAAGTATGAGCGAAGCAAAAGGACCAGTACCAGCATAAAGAATATGTAGTGAGTCTTTTTGATAGATTTTCTCTTGAATAGCAACCTCAATTCCTCTAATAAACTTATAGGTTCTTACCAAATCATCAAGACAATTAGCGGCCCATAAAGTACCTATCGCTAAACCATTTTCAAGTTGAACATTATTTCGATGCTCTTCATTATTTATAGTTTCATTTGAAGTTCTAAAAAGTAATTGTTTATACTCTTTTAAAGCTGAAGAATAATCAGGTTTTTCTTCAAAGAATTGAGAAGTAATATGCAGTAACTCTTTTTTTAAATTCATCATAAGTTATTATTTAGATGTAAGTTTTAATAACTTTTGTTCCATTTCCATAATAAGTTTTTCAGAAGCAGGCTCATTGTTACGTTTTAGCTCGTTTAAGATAAGACGTATTGTTTCAGGAGAATCAGTTTCTTCTTGTATAGGTTGAAAGCTATCTTTTGGAGCAAGTGAAAAGAATAAAGAATCTGACCATTCGTTTCTTTCTGCATCAATAACTAAGTGTACACGATCCTTATTTCCTTTGTTGGCAACAGAATGTACATAATTTACATTCGTATACCAACATTCTCCAGGCAACATATTCAATTGTTTATCATTTAAAATAAATTCAACCTTGTTATTTGTAATAATCGGAATATGTAAGCGAAAGTTGCCATCTTCATAACCCAGTTTGTAATCACGGTGAGGTTTTATTTCTGCGCCAACATTTAAACGCAGTAAGCGAGCAGATAAAATAGGGCATTGAAAAGAGTTAATGACCTTTCTAAAATAATTACAATCACTCATTATGGGAGTTTCCTGAATAGTACCATTATCATTTTGAAAAGCAAAAATGTTAGAAGTATCACCATTGCTAGTATATAAAGGAATTGCTTTCCACTCACCTTCATATCCTGATGTGTTAAAATGAGGAATCCAATGTTGATTTACAACTGAAGAATAATCATGTAAAAGCTTATCTGTATCAAACAGAAAAGGAAGTTTTAAGGATGTGGTAGTTTTAATTTCTTTCACTAGAATGTAAAATTTAGAGATGGAATAGTTTTACAGCAAGTTAAAAGAAAAAAAGCAGACAAAATATCTTTTGAGAATAAGTGCTAACTTTTTAAGTATAAATGAAAGAATATTAAAAATAAAAAAAAAGCAACCTTTTTGGGGCTGCTCTTTATTTTTAAGAAACTAAATCTTTAATTCGATTCGTAATTGTTTTTTTAATGTCTTTAGGATAACTTCTATCCCCGTGAAAAACATCGGCCATAGCTTCGCTAAACTGTTGACCGTATTTTTTCAATACAATATTTCGAATATTTTTTTGTTCGTAAAACCACTTAGAAAGCCATAAACCAGTTTTTATTTCAGGAAGTAAGCTTTCCGATATTTTTTCTAGGTATAATTTTTTAGCTAATTCAGGTTCTTTTTCACTCTCAATTATAGCTTCAGCAGCCAATTTACCACTGTAAATAGCGTTAGAAATTCCTTCTGCAGTTATGGGATCAGCAAAGCCAGCAGCATCACCAATTAAAAATACATTGTTTTTAACAAATCCGTCTGTACGAGGAGAAACAGGAATTTGAAATCCATGCTGAGATTCGCTAACAATATTAGTAATATTTAAAGTTTTTAAATATTGTTGATAGTGTTCTTTTAAATTAATTTTAGTTCTTCTAGCGGAAGCAACTCCAATAGATAAATGCTTCTTCTTTGGAAAATTCCATGCATAACCATAAGGAATAGCATCAATATCAAAACGAACTTCTTTAGATAAACGTTCAAAGTCTTCATCAGAAACCTCTACTTCATATTCTAAAGCAGGAATTAATTTACGAGTATCTTCTTTCCATCCAGCCATTTTTGCGGTTGGACTCAAAGCTCCGTCTGCAGCAATAACAAAATTAGCAGTAAAATTCCCCTGAGAAGTTTCTAGAGTAATAATATCATCAGAAAAAGATAATCCTTTTAATTTATGATTTTCTAATAACGTAGCTCCAAATTCTTTTGCTTTTTGGGTAATTAGATTGTCAAAAGAATCACGCATAATCATAGAAATAGTTGGTTTTTCTCTATGCGTTTTAAAATGAAGTTTTTCTCCCAAATAAATATCAACAGTATGGAACTCTTTTTCAACTACCTCCTTAATATCAAAAGGTAAGTTTTTACGTCCTCTAAAAACAAAACCACCTCCGCATGTTTTATAGCGAGGTAAAGTTTCTTTTTCAATAATAACAGTTGAAATACCTTTTTGTGCTAAATAAAAAGCTGTTGAAGCTCCTGATGGTCCGCTGCCAATAACAGCAACATCGTAATGTTGTTTCATAGGTTAGTTTTTAAATCGGTTAAAAATACACTTTTATACCGAAATAAAAATAAAATTACCAATGTAAGCGAGCCATAACAGGGTAGTGATCAGAAAGTTTTATGTCTCCGTATGTTTTAAACTGGTTAATGGTAGCTTTTTTATCTGTTAAAACAAAGTCGATACGCATAGGGTAGATGTATCGGAAAGATTTACCTAGGCCAATTCCACATTCAATAAAAGCATCTTTTTTATCAGTAGCCAATTGTTTATACGCCCAAGAATAAGCTGTGTTATTAAAGTCGCCACAAACAATTTTTTTGCCTTTCCAAGAATACTCATGTTGTTGGATTAATTCAACCTGACTTACTTGTTTAACAAAACCATTTTCTAAACGTTTAAATAAACGTTCTGAATTTTTTTCTCCAAAATTTTCTTTTTTTGGATTTAGTTTTAACGATTCTAAATGTACATTGTATACACGAACAGTGTCATTTTTAACAAGAATATCAGCAAAAATGGTATTGTTAGCACTTTGTTTAAAATCAAGAGAACCAGAATTTATAATTGGGTGCTTAGAGTAAATAGCTAGTCCGAATTTATTCGTTTTCGTTTTCGTTTTTATGTATTTGTAAGGAAGTTTAATGTCTAACATTTTTGAGTTATAAAACTCCTGTATGGCAATAACATCTGGATTTTCATTGTTGATGAATTCGTAAATTTTCTGCTCAGTAGTTATATCTTCTTCATGTTTATAATGATTAAATAAATGAACATTATAACTCATTATTTTTAAATCATCATTTAAGATTACTTCCTTGTTTGAAAATTTAACTAAGGGAGTAGAGATAAACCATCCTATAGCTAAAACGAGTAATGATAAAAATGCATTTTTATGCATTTTAATAAGCCAATACACAAAGAAACCAATGTTTACGATAACTAAAAACGGGACAAACAAGCCAAAAACAGAAAGGAAAGGAATTGTTTGCGGAGATACGTACGGAAGTGCGTACGATAGCAATAAAACAGCTGCAAAAACTGAATTGATAAAGAATAAAAATTTATTAGCTATCGAAAACTTTTTCATTTAATTTTTTCCTTGTTTAAATAAAAACTCTTTTTCACTTTTACTTAAAGTATCGTATCCAGATTTACTAATTTTATCTAAAATAGCATCTACTTCTTCTTGATTTTTTGTTTTATCAACGTTTGATTTTTGGGTTTTATTACCAGACTTATAAACTGTTTTTAGCTTTTTCTCTCTTTTAGAAAAAAGTTTGTTTATTGATTTAAAAATATCCAATTCCTTGTTACTAGCGCTACGAACATAGAAAAAACCAAATAAAGCACCACCAAGGTGTGCTAAATGCCCACCAGTATTACCAGCAGGAATTTGAATAATATCAATAGCAACCCAAATACAAGCTAATACCCACAATTTTACAAAACCTATCAGAGGAAACTTTAATTCGTAATTAGGCATGTAGGTAGCAATACCAATAAAGATGGCAGAGATACCAGCCGAAGCACCTAATAAAACACTATTATGTGCAACATCTTGTAATGCAGGGAAAAAATTATAGCTAGCTATAAAAATAATACCTCCAAAGAGAGTTCCTAATAAATAAAAACTAAGTAACTGTTTAGGAGTAAAATATTGTTGAAATAAATGCCCGATATAAAATAAAGCAATTAAGTTAAGTAAAATATGTAAGAAGCTAGTGTGTAAAAAACCATACGTAATAATAGTCCACGGTTTTAGTATAAAATCATCAAAGTTGGCAGGTAAAGCTAGCCATTCTACTAAAAAGTTAGTTTTAGATTGAAAAAGAAACCCAAAAGTATTGGTAACAAAAACAAGTAAGAAAACAGCTAAGTTTACATAAATTAACTGTTCAACAATTCCTGCATGTTTAAATCTATATTTTAAGTTATCGAGTACATTCATGATGTATGACTTCAGTAAGAATAAAAATTTTAGTTACTAAATTAACGAAATTTAAATTGATTTTTTTTCCAGTACCAAGCAATAATAAAACCAATTATAGCACCACCAATATGTGCAAAATGTGCAATATTACCAATTGAATAACTAGTCATACCAAAGAATAAATCACTTAAAATAATTAAAGGAATAAAGTATTTGGCAGCAATAGGAACAGGGAAGAAAATCAATGCTAGTTTAGCATCAGGATAAGTTAATCCAAAGGCAACTAAAATTCCATAAATAGCACCTGAGGCACCAACGGCAGGAGTGTGGTATAAACTATAAAACTCACTCATAGTTTTATTAGATAAAGTAATTAAACTATCGTTATACTGTCCTGAACTTAAAATATTTTGAATTTCAGCAGGAGAAACTCCCATGCCAATTAGCTGTTCATATATCCCATTAAATTGATAATAATTAGCAAAAGTGTAAATTAAGCCCGCACCAATCCCAGCAGAAAAATAAAAGAATAAAAATTTATTTCGTCCCCACATTTGCTCAAGTGGAGTACCAAAAGCCCACAAACCATACATGTTAAAAAGTAAATGAGCAGGCCCACCATGCATAAACATGTGTGTAATATATTGCCAAACCCCAAAATGTTCATTTTTTGGATAATGCAAAGCAAATAGATTAGTTAAATCCATGTTTAATAGCTGAGGAGCAAAATACATAATCACGTTAATGATTATTAAATGCTTTATGGCTTGTGTTAATCTAGGCATATTACTTTTTATTTATTAAAAATGGCATCTATTTCATTTAAAGCTAATGTTTTAAACGTAGGTTTGCCAAATGGTGAAATATTAGGATCTTTACAAGAGAATAAGTTGTTTACTAAGTTTTCTTGCTCTTTTGGATTTAAAGAAGTTCCTGTTTTTATAGCGAGTGATTTTGCAAATGATTTTGCCATCACATCAAAGTGACTAAAGCTAGTGTCAGGTACTTCAAGTTTAATATCATCTAATAACTGCTCTAAAATAAGTGTAATTTGACTTTCACTTATTGAGGTTGGAATTCCTGCAATTACTACACTTTCTTTGGTGAACTCATCAAACATAAAACCAGCACTCTCTAAATCAGTTTTTATGCTATATATCATTTCTATATCAGACGAAGAAAAAGAAATATTTACAGGAAACAACAGTTGTTGACTACTAGCTTCTTTAACAGTAATGTTCTCCAAAAATTCTTCATACAATACACGTTGATGTGCTAAAGATTGGTGAATTAATACGACTCCTGATTTTATAGAACTCAACAAGTATTTTTTTTGAATCTGGAAGGTTTTTCCAGTCTCGGTTTCTTGCTCAGGTTCAAAAAGCTGTTCTTGCTGAACAGGTTCAATAGTTTCGGTATTTGTATATAAAGCTTCCCAACTTCCAGTATCTTTTTTAAAGTTAGACTGATAACTGTGTGTTGTAGTACTTTTTGGTGAACTACTTGTATTAGAAGGCTCTTTATAACTAGTTTCAGTTTTAAAAGGGTTAAATGTAGGGTCTACAGTTATTGGAGGAACTGAAGAGTTACTTTTTTTACTATAATCGTAAGGAGTATCTAAAGTAGAGTCTCTATCAAAATCCAAAACAGGAGCTACATTGTATTGCCCTAAACTATGTTTAACTGTAGCACGTAAAATAGCATATAACGCTTTTTCGTTATCAAACTTAATTTCTGTTTTTGTTGGGTGAATGTTAATATCAATCGTATTTGCAGGTACCTCTAAATACAAGAAATAAGAAGGATGCGAACCACTTTCTAACAAACCTTCAAAAGCATTTACTACAGCATGATTTAAGTACGAGCTTTTTATAAAACGGTCATTCACAAAAAAGAATTGTTCACCACGTTTTTTCTTAGCAAACTCTGGTTTTGCCACAAAACCATTAACAGTAATAATATCGGTTTGCTCATTAATAGGAACTAACTTTTCGTTCATTTTAGTTCCAAAAATAGCGACGATACGTTTACGTAAATTACTTTTCTTTAAATGATAAACTTCGTTATTATTATGATGTAATAAAAAAGAAATGTTTGGGTGTGCTAGAGCTACACGTTGAAATTCATCAACAATATGGCGAGTTTCAACAGTGTCAGATTTTAAAAAGTTACGACGAGCAGGAATGTTAAAAAATAAGTTTTTAACAGCAATACTGGTACCCTTAGCAGTTGAAACTACTTCTTGAGAAGTTATTTCACTACCTTCAATTTTTATTTGCGTGCCTAACTCATCATCTTCTTGTTTTGTTTTTAGTTCAACATGTGCAATGGCAGCAATAGAAGCTAAAGCTTCACCACGAAATCCTTTGGTGTTTAGGTTGAATAAATCTTGTGCATCTTTAATTTTTGAAGTAGCATGACGTTCAAAACTTAAACGAGCATCGGTAGCACTCATTCCTTTACCGTCGTCAATTACTTGAATCAAAGTTTTTCCAGCATCTTTTAACAATAGGGTAATAGAAGTAGCACCAGCATCAATAGAGTTTTCAATCAGTTCTTTAACTACAGAAGCAGGACGTTGAACAACTTCTCCAGCAGCAATTTGATTCGCAACATGATCAGGTAGTAACTGTATAATATCTGACATTTAGTTATTTTTTAGGGAAAAAGATTGAAAGGTCAAAATCGATAATAAATAAAAATATTAGTGTTAAAACCAAGGCTATAACTACTATAGTTTTATTCAGTTTGTAACCAGAATCTTTAAACTCGTCAAAAGCAGCATTAAATTTTCCCTTTAAACTTTTTCTCTTTCCAACAGTAGTTCTGTACTCATCAAATTTATGTTTTACTTGATAAGGATTACCATCCCCTTTATAATAACGAGGTTTGTAATCGAACTTTTTATTTTCTCTTTTGATAAATCCCATAAAATTGTTGCTTCTTTAATAGCTTAAGTGGAACAAAAATCACACCAAATAAGACGAGTTCCAAAGTTACTGAATTATAGAGAGGTGGTCAAAAAAAGTGTATAAATTAAAGTTAAAAAGCGTCTAGGTTGTACAACCTAGACGCTTTTTAATAATGTTTATCTAAAACAGAATTAATTAAAAACCTAATGAATTTGATGGACGTTCTTGATTTTTAATTGCTGCCATTTTAACTGCTGCTACAGCACATTCAATTCCTTTGTTTCCTAGTTTACCACCTGAACGATCAATAGATTGTTGTTTAGTGTTGTCGGTCAATACACAAAAGATTACAGGAATATCGTATTTAATGTTTAAGTCTACAATTCCTTGTGTTACACCTTCACATACAAAATCGAAATGTTTGGTTTCACCTTGAATCACATTCCCAATGGCTATGATAGCGTCAAGCTTTTGTGTTTCGATCATTTTTTTGCACCCATATACTAATTCGAAACTACCAGGAACATCCCATGAGACGATGTTTTCTTCAGTAGCTCCACAATCTAGTAAAGTTTCAATAGCACCTTTGTGAAGGTTTTTAGTGATTTCAGGATTCCATTCTGAAACAACAATCCCAAATCGAAAAGACTTCGCATTTGGGATTGTTGCTTTATCGTAATAAGATAAATTTGTTGTTGCCATTATTGAGCGTATTTTGCACTGTTGATATATTTTTCAATATCTCTTCCTTGATCAGAATCAGCGTATTTTTCTTTAATGGTTGTATAAAATTTTTCAGCTTTACCGTACTCTTTTAAATCCATTGCAATTTGAGCTGCTTTGAATAAAAATAAAGGAGTAGTAAATTGATTGTCTTTTTTATTTGCTGCTTTTTGATAGTAGTCTAAAGCATCTTTTGGCTGGTTAATATCAGCAAAAGCATCACCAATAGCACCTAAAGCAGTAGGCCCTAATAATTCATCGTCAGAACTAAAATCACTTAAATACTCGATAGCTTCTTCGTATTTTTTCATTTTTAAGTAAGAAATACCTGCATAATAGTTAGCTAAGTTTCCTGCTTTTGTTCCTCCAAATTGTTCAGCAATGTCAATAAAACCATATTTTCCATCACCACCTTCTAAGCCTAAAGTATATAATGAGTCAGCAATAGCTCCTGCAGAAGTGTTTGCTTTTTCAAAGAAAGTACGAGGGTATGCTAATTCGTTTGAAGCTTCTTGTTGTGTTGGCTCAGCAATAAATTTGTTATAAGCCAAGTACACTAAAATTAAAGCTGCAACAGCTACCAATCCGTAAAATAATGGCTTGCTATTTTTTTCAATCCATTCTTCTGATTTATTCGCAGTATCGTCTAAAGTGTTAAATACTTCAGCAGTAGTACTTTGAGATTCATCAAATGTTTCTTCTACTTCTTGTGTAACCTTTTCTTTCTTAGGTTTATAACCTCTTTTCTTGTATGTAGCCATAATTGCTTAAAAAATTAGTGGCGACAAAAATAGTTTTTTTAATTGGATTTTAAAAGTCGTTTTTTCGTAAATTTTCGATAATTTGCGCTTTCTTTTAGTAATAAGGCTTATTCATGTATTTGCAAAAACTATCTTTGGTAAATTTTAAGAATATTGAATCGCAAACTTTTGATTTTCAAAAGAAAATTAACTGTTTTGTAGGGAATAATGGTATTGGAAAAACCAATGTGTTAGACGCAATTTATTATCTGTCTTTTGCAAAAAGTTACTTTAATTCGATTGCAGGACAGAATATTCGTCACGGTCAGGATTTTTTTATGGTTGAAGGAGATTATTTGTTAAATAATCGACAAGAAAAAATTATTTGCTCTTTAAAAAGAGGTCAAAAAAAAGTATTGAAACGTAACGGAAAAGCTTACGAAAAATTTTCTGAACATATAGGGCAGTTACCGTTGGTGATTATTTCTCCTGCGGATAGGGATTTAATTGTTGAAGGAAGCGAAACTCGTCGTAAATTTATTGACGGAGTAATTTCTCAACAAGACAAAAAGTATTTACAAACTTTAATTTCGTATACTAAAACGGTAAGTCAGCGAAATGCTTTGTTGAAATATTTTGCCGCTAATAGAACATTTGATTCTCTGAATTTAAAAGTATATGATGAGCAATTAATTGAATACGGAACGATTATTTATAATAAAAGAAAGGCTTTTTTAGAAGAATTTGTGCCTATTTTTAATGCAAAACATCAAATTATTTCAGGAGCAAATGAAGAGGTGAATTTGCGTTATAAAAGTCAATTACACGATATGTCTTTAGAAAATTTGTTACAGCAAAATATAGAAAAAGACAAGATGTTACAGTATACATCGGTAGGAATTCATAGAGATGATTTAAACTTTGAAATTCAAGAACATCCTATTAAAAAATTTGGTTCTCAAGGACAACAAAAATCGTATTTAATAGCGTTAAAGTTAGCGCAGTTTGAGTTTATAAAAAAACAATCTAATGTAACTCCAATTTTGTTATTGGATGATATTTTTGATAAGTTAGATGAAAATAGAGTTGCTCAAATCGTTGATTTGGTAAATAGTGATGAGTTTGGACAGATTTTTATTACAGATACACATGCTGATAGAACAGAAGAGGTGATAAAAAAGAGTAATCAAGAATATCAGATTTTTAAGTTATAATGTTGCTATATAAGTAAGACAAAAAATAAAACTAATGGCTAAAAGAGAAAATGATAGTTTTTTATTAAAAGACTTGATGGGAAGTTTTATCCAAGAGAACAATAAACTAAAAAAGGGTTTTCAAAAAATTCATATTGACGAAGCTTGGGAAAAACTTATGGGGGCTGGAGTTGCTTCTTATACAAGCGAAGTAAAATTACAAAACGGAACCTTAATTGTTCGATTATCTTCTTCGGTACTACGAGAAGAGTTAAGCTACGGAAAAGATAAAATAATACGCATGATTAACGAAGAAATAGGAGAGGAACTCGTTAAAAAACTAATGTTGGTATAAGCTAGTGTTTCAAAAGTTTTTGCTATAGTCGTTTCAGTTTTATACGGAAGCAAAAAAGGGAGTGTTAAGCTCCCTAGTTTTACTGTGTTTAAATTGTTTATAGAGTATTGCCGTACAACGATAATTATTTACGGTATAGATATAAATAACACTTATTTTTCATTGAAGAGTACGCTCCTTCTACTTCACTACGTAACCTTATTCCGAGATCTCTATTTCCAGAAGGAATTACATTATAAAGGTTAGGAGAAAAAATATTCTCGGCTGAGTTATAATTTTTACTTGATTTAATTTCCGAACCTTCAATTATCTTGTTATCTGTAAAATCGATTAATTCAATAATGCTATGGTTTGATAAACTTTCTGTGTAAGGAATTCCAACAAATATAATTGAATCAACACCAACATAATTGTCTTTGTTAAAACCGTATATCCCAATGCCTTTATGGCCAGCTGTAGTAGATGTAGATGTAGTAAATTCAATACTTATTCTGGTTTCTATATCACTATTACCATTACAAATATATTCTGTATTTTCAATTTCATTGTCATCTAGGATATTATTGTTGTTTAAGTCAATCCCTGAAGTCACTTTATATCCACCAGAAAGACAGTTGTCACCTATAGGTTCTAATAGAACATTAATTAAGGAATTTAAGCCATCAGATCCATCTTTACCATTACAAATGTATTTAATGTTCTCAATTTCATCATTATCTAGGGTGTTATTATTATTCAAGTCAATCCCTGAAATCACTTTATATCCACCAGAAGAACAGTTATTACCCGGGGGTTCTGTAATAAAGTCAATCAATGACTCGTTACCATCTAACCCTTCAGTCTCACACCCAACTGAAAACACAAAGAATATTGAATAAATTAAATAATGCTTTTTCATTTTTTTAATGTTTTAAATTGTAGAATTATTTCTTGCAATTTTTATAGAAAAATGCAAATCTATGTAATTTAAGGGGGTTTGATGTGTTTTAAAAAGGATTTTTTTTTGGTAAAGTAACTAAGATGTATTAAGTGTTTGTTCTTGAGTTTATTGTTAAGTTGTAGTATATATAGGTTAGGTGATGTAACTATAAAACAGAGTTCTAATCCATAATTAATGAAGGGTGTGGGTGTGGTAAAGTTTTTAAATCGAATTATATTAGTATAGGGTGTTTTGAGATTGCTATTTATAAGTTAACAAAGATAATTGTATAAAAAAACTCGCTACTAAACTATAGCGAGTTTTTTATTGTTATTTCTTTATTGAGTTGAAGCTAAACAATAACAATTGATGATTTTTCATTAGGATCATACTTGATGTTAATCGTTTCTCCAATTTTAGGTATAGATAGTTTAGATACATGCGTTGTGGTGCTAATATCAAAGTTTTCACCAGATGCTGGCTCAACATGAAGGCTTAACAGAATAATAGGGTCAAAATTAACTAATGATCCTGTGTCCTGTACTAGAGAAACTTTAGCTTTAGCAGGAGTTCCTTCTGTAATCAATCTTTGTTGTTTACCAACTAAATCGATTTGAGCTTCAGAGGCTTCAAGTATGTCGTTTGTTTCATCAACAAAACTTTTACCTAAGAATAATCTTGTTAGCCAGCCAACGATACCTCCTGATACTACTTTTTTTGTTTGTTGAATTGCTTGTTTTGGGTCTTGATCTTTTGCCATTTTTTTGATTTTAAGTTGTAGAATTATTTTCTGCTTTTTTTTAAAGCGGAAGGCAAAACTAGGTAATATAAAAGCTTTTTAAAAGGAAGTTGCTGGATAAAAGAAAGATTAAAAGTTAAGTGTTTGTTTTATAGTTTTTTAATGGAGGTAATGATTTTTTTTAGAATAAAAACTAAGTGTTATATAGAGTATTAAACAAAAAAACTCGTTACGATTATGTAACGAGTTTAATATATAAAGTTTATTTCTTACTAAGAATTAAAACATTTCTCTACCAGAAAAGTGGAAAGCACCTTCGATAGCTGCGTTTTCATCAGAATCAGAACCGTGCACTGCGTTTTCTCCAATAGAAGTAGCGTATAACTGACGGATAGTTCCTTCAGCAGCTTCAGCTGGGTTTGTAGCACCGATTAAAGTTCTAAAATCTTCTACAGCATTGTCTTTTTCTAAGATAGCAGCGATGATTGGTCCGCGAGTCATAAACTCAACTAATTCACCAAAGAAAGGACGCTCACTGTGTACTCCGTAAAAAGTCTCAGCATCACGCTTAGTCATCTGTGTTTTTTTCATAGCTACGATTCTGAAACCTGCAGCATTAATTTTTTCTAAAATTGCACCAGTATGTCCGTTTTCTACAGCATCTGGTTTAATCATTGTAAAAGTTCTATTTGTTGCCATTATTAAATGTAATAAATATCAGTAAATGATAAATTCCTTAATTGTTGTTGCTTATGCAAATTTGCGCATAAATCGGCGCAAAAATACACTTTTTAATGTTATTAGCAAGTTAAGGGTATATTTGATTGATTTCTTGTAAGATAACCCCATTTTTGCCACGCATTTGAAAACTAACTTTTTTAGTTTTTAAGTCTAAAATCAACATGCCATAGCTTAAAGAGTTAACGACATTACCAACTCTAAAGTCGTTTTTTTCTGAGGTAAATGAAGAATAGGAGTGTGTTAATCCGCTTGAAGTAAAATCAATAATTGGATATTTTACTTCGTTAATGTTAGTCTTAGAAAACTCAGAAATATGTCTGTCGCCAGAAAGAAGAATGACATTAGTATTTGTTGATTTTTGAATCAAATTGAATAATTTATCTACTTCGTGTGGAAAGTTAGCCCATTTTTCAAAACCATGTTCTTTAGGTAATATTTGAATACTGCTAACTATCACAGTAAAGTTTGCTGTAGAATTTGTTAACTCATTAGTGAGCCATTCCCATTGAGTTTTTCCTAAAACTGTACCTTCATTGTATTTATTTGGTTGAAAACGTTGTCCGTTTGTTCCTTTAGAGAGTGAAGTTCTAAAATAACGAGTATCTAAAACAATAATTTTAACACTACCTTTTTCTGTTTTAAAAGTTTTAGAGTGATAAACGCCTTTTTGTTTTCTTCTTGGTGAGTTTTTGGGTATGTTTAAAAAGTCTAAAAATAATTGTTGACTTTCATCTTTCATTACAAATTCTACTCCTGCATCATTTTTACCATAATCATGATCATCCCATGTAGCAAGAATAGGAATCTTAGTGGTTAGTTTTTTATAACTTTTTACATTTTTTTGAGTTTTATACATGCGTTTCATTTTACGCATATTATTGGTGTCTGCATAAATGTTGTCTCCACCCCATATCCATACATCTGGTTCAAGAGATAAAATGTCTTCCCAAAAAGGGTTGTTAAGTCTCTGATTATTACAAGAACCAAAAGTAATTGTAAATGTTTCTTGGCTAAAAGAGGTTAGAGAAAAGGCTACTAATAATACAAATGAAGTAGTAAATTTCATAATGGTCATGGTAATTTTATTTTTGAACGAAGAAACAAAAAGAAATACATAAAAAGGTTAATATAGCATTAATTTGTATATTCGCCTTTTATGATTTTGAAACACTTTACAGAACTGCAAGAATTCTTGTCAGAACCTAGAAATGTTGTGATAATTGGGCATAGAAATCCTGATGGAGATGCAATAGGTTCAACGTTAGGATTAAAACATTATTTAGATAAAAAAGGGCATACTACTCAGGTATTAATGCCAAACGAGTACCCTGATTTTTTACATTGGGTTCCTGGGTCAAAAACCGTAAAACGTTTTGATCGTCAAAACAAACAATCAGTCAAAGCCTTATCGAAGTCTGATATTATTTTTTTACTAGACTTTAATGCATTGCATAGAGTTGGAAATGACATGCAAAACACATTAGAGCAATATGAAAATGATTTTGCTTTAATAGATCATCATCAACAGCCAGATGATTTTATGTATATGTACTCTGATACATCTATGTCTTCAACATGTCAAATGGTATACAATTTTATTGAAATGATGGGAGATGTTGATTTGATAGATAAGAATATAGCTACTTGTTTGTATACGGGTATTATGACAGATACAGGTTCATTCCGTTTTAGATCTACAACAAGTACGACTCATAGAATTATAGCAGACTTGATAGATAAAGGAGCTGAAAATGATAGAATTCATAGTAATATTCATGATGCAAATTCTTACAACAGGTTATTGTTGCTAGGACAGGCTTTGAGTAATATGAAAGTTTTACCAGAGTATAAAACAGCCTTCATAATCTTAACGGAAGAAGAGAAAAAACGATTTCATTACGAAAAAGGAGATACAGAAGGGGTTGTGAATTATGCATTATCTTTGAAAGGGATTGTGTTTGCAGCTATTTTTATAGAAGATGAAGAACAGGGGATTGTAAAAATATCTTTCCGTTCAAAAGGAAGTTTTTCTGTAAACCAGTTTGCTCGTAACTATTTTAATGGAGGAGGACATGATAATGCTGCAGGAGGCAGAAGTGATGATAATATGGAAAATACGATAGAGAGATTTAAGTCGTTATTACCTACATACCAACAAGAGTTAGAAAATTCGTATGAAGCGTAAAATAACATTTTTTGTTTTTATAGCATTAGTTGTAGTGTCTTGTAAAGAACCTCAGGCAAGAAGACCAAAGCAGCATGGTACAACAAATTTTTATAAAGAAGTTCTTAAAGAGAATAAGAAGTTAAATGCTTTAGAAAAACAGCGTTTAGAAGAATGGGTCGCTAAAGATACTGTTAAAGAATATAAAAGTTCACCTAATGGTTTTTGGTATACATATGTAACTAAAGACACATTAAATTTAAGTTCTCCACAAGTTGAAGATTTGGTAATGTTGTCATATAATATAACAGATCTTAATGGAGATGTTCTTTATGAAACAAAGGAGAGAAGTTATAAAGTAGATAAAGAAGATTTTATTCCTGCATTACAAGATGGAATAAAGTTGATGAAAAAAGGAGAAACCATTACATTTGTAATTCCATCATACAGAGCCTTTGGAGTAACAGGAGATGGAAATAAAATAGCTGTAAATCAGCCAATACAAAGTACAGTAACATTAATCGATATAAAATCAAAAAAAGAAGAATGAAATTAACCAACATTTTAGCAGCTACAGTTGTAGGTTTATCAATTGTTTCATGCAGTAACGGTCAGTTCAAACAAAAAAGTTCATTAGCAACAGAAGTAGACTCTGTAAGTTATGCTTTAGGTTTAGATATGGCTAATAAAATTAAAACAAACTTTGATGAAATGGATCAAGATTTGTTTGTACAAGGTTTTAAAAACGGAATGGATTCTACAAACTTATTAGTAGAGTCAAAAGACATAAATAATATCTTAAGAGCATTTTTTCAAAAGAAGCAACAAGAAAAAATGAAACAAATGCAAGAAGAGCAAGCTAAAAAAGCAGAAGCTGAATTTGGAGACAATAAAAAAGCAGGAGAAGACTTTTTAGCAGAAAATAAAACAAAAGATGGAGTAAAAGCTACTGAAAGTGGTTTGCAGTATGTTGTTTTAAAAGAAGGAGAAGGAGATGCACCCACGGCTAGCTCTAGAGTTAAAGTTCATTATCATGGAACTTTAATTGATGGAACTGTTTTTGATAGTTCTGTGGAAAAAGGAGAGCCTGCTGAATTTGGAGTAAGTCAAGTAATTAAAGGATGGACAGAAGGTTTACAGTTAATGAAGCCAGGAGCAAAATATAAATTCTTTATTCCACAAGAATTAGCTTATGGTCCACAACAAAGAGGTCAGCACATTAAGCCTTTTTCTGCTCTAGTTTTTGAGGTAGAATTATTAGAAGTAAAATAAATAAAACTTAAATAGTTGATAATTAATTAGGTTAGCACTTGCTGTTAACCTAATTAATTGTTTATAGGAGAAAATAAATTAAAATAAATGAAATTATTTAAAATAGTACTTGTTACGCTACTAGTATTTGTATCGTGCAAATCAGCTAAATACCCTAGTTTAGAGAACGGGCTGTATGCAGATATCCAAACTAATAGAGGTGATATTTTGGTGAAGTTTTTTTACGATAAAGTACCAATGACAGTGGCAAACTTTGTGGCATTAAGTGAGGGGAGTCATCCTAAAATGATTGATTCTTTAAAAGGTACACCGTTTTATGATGGAACTAAGTTTCATAGGGTAATTAAAGATTTTATGATACAAGGGGGGGATATAACAGGAACTGGTTCAGGAGATGCTGGTTATACATTTGCAGATGAATTTCCAATGGATGATGAAGGTAACCTATTGTATAAACATGATGGACCAGGAGTACTGTCGATGGCAAATTACTCGAGACCAGTTACAAATTCAAGTCAGTTTTTTATAACACATAAAGCAACACCTTGGTTAGATGGTGGACACTCTGTTTTTGGTCGTGTTTTACAAGGTCAAGCTATAGTGGATACTATTCAGAAAAATGATTATATAAAGCATATAGAAATTTTAAGAATAGGAGAGGAGGCCTCTAAATTTGATGCACCAGTAGTTTTTGAACAAGAGCTAGCAAACGTTGAAAAGAAAGAAGAAGAGAGGAAGAAAAAATTAGAGGAATTAAAACAAAGATACCAAGAAGAGCAAGGAATTAATGATGCGGTTACAACCGATTCAGGATTGAAAATTTTGTCCTTACAAAAAGGAAATGGGAAAAAGGTAAATCCAGCATTGCCTACTACAGCACATTATACGTTGTATTTGGCAGATGGAAGAAAAATTGATTCTAGTTTAGATAAAGGTGAGGTTTTTGTTTTTACTGTTGATGATGAAAACTTTCCGTTAATAGCAGGATGGAAAGAAGGTGTAAAGACAATGAGAGAAGGAGACAAAGTACGATTGTTTATCCCTTCTTATTTAGGGTATGGTGATCGTAGAGTAGGTCCAATACCTCCAAAGTCAGATTTAATTTTTGAAATAGAAGTTTTAAAAGTAGGAAAGTAGTTTTGATAGAAAATATTATACAAAAAGATAAAGAGCTTTTAATTTATCTTAACAATTTAGGAAGCGAACAGTGGGATAGTTTTTGGTTAACAATAACAAATCAATTTACTTGGACACCACTATTTGCTTTTGTGCTGTTTTTAGTGTTTAAACAGTTTGGATGGAAAAAAGGATTGTTTACAGTATTGTTTGTAGCAATTATTATTGCTTTTTCTGACCAATTCACAAATTTAATTAAAAACACTACAGAAAGAATTAGACCTTGTAATACAGAAGGTTTAAAAGAGTATTTAAGGAATTTTACATACAAGCCTAGAGGATATAGCTTTTGGTCTGGTCATGCTTCATTATCTACTACAATAACTACTTTTATGATTTTGTTATTGAGAAAACATTTTAAGTTGATTTATTTAATGATTTTGTTTCCTTTAATTTTTGGATATAGTAGAATATATTTAGGAGTGCATTTTCCTGTTGATGTTACAACAGGGTATGTTTCAGGGATGATTTTAGGAACATTATTTTATTTTGCATACTTAGCTTTAGAAAAGAAGCTAGGGGTAAGAAAGTGGTAGTTTCATATACATAAGGAAGTATAGTGCTTCTAATAAACTAAAAAAAGCTTACAGTTTTGTAAGCTTTTTTTCTTTAATCCCCTAAAAAAAAATCCGAAGCTTTCGCTTCGGACTTGCGGAGAAAGAGGGATTCGAACCCCCGGTCCTGTTACAGACAACGGTTTTCAAGACCGCCGCATTCGACCACTCTGCCATTTCTCCTGAGTGCCTCATCAGATATATTCCCTGATTGCGGGTGCAAATATATGACCTTTTTTCAATTCTAAAAAAGTTTTTTGCTACTTTTTTTAATAAAATTTAAGCATTAAAAAAGTTGTGAAACGTAACGCTTTTGCTATCAATAAGTTTGGTGTAAAATGCAAGAATAAAAAAATAAAGATAAAAGTGAGCAGACTCGAATAAAGGATATAATAACAAGTTAAGCTGCAATTATAAGAATGAAAATTATCGTTTTTAGTAAATAAATTCTACCTTCGTTCTATTAAATAATAAGATATGTTTAATTCATTCGGAAATACTTTAAAGCTAACTACGTTTGGTGAATCTCATGGAATTGCAATTGGAGGTGTAATAGATGGATTCCCTGCAGGAATGAAAGTTGATTTTGATGCTGTTCAGCAAGAATTAGATCGTCGTAAGCCAGGGCAATCTAAAATAGTAACGCAACGTAAAGAACCAGATACGGTTGAGTTTTTATCAGGTATTTTTGAAGGAGTGACCACAGGAGCCTCAATAGGCTTTGTGATAAAGAATACAAATCAAAAAAGTAAAGATTATAATCATAATACAGATGTATACCGTCCTTCACATGCTGATTATACGTATGATAAAAAATACGGAATAAGAGATCATAGAGGTGGTGGGAGAACATCTGCAAGAGAAACAGCTAATTGGGTTGTGGCAGGAGCTTTAGCTAAGCAATTAATCCTTCATATTAATATCAATGCATTTACATCATCAGTAGGTGATGTTTTCATGGTGAAACCATATCAAGATTTAGACTTTTCTAAAATAGAAAGCAACATTGTTCGTTGCCCTGATGAAGCATCAGCAGAAAAGATGATTGATAAGATTCATGAAATACGTAAAGCAGGTGATACTATCGGAGGAACAATAACTTGCGTAGCTCAAAATGTACCTGTAGGGTTAGGAGAACCTATTTTTCATAAGTTACATGCAGAACTAGGAAAAGCAATGCTTTCTATTAATGCAGTAAAAGGTTTTGAGTATGGAAGTGGTTTTTGTGGAGCAAAAATGCAAGGTTCTGAACACAATGATATTTTCAATCCAGATGGAACAACCCAATCTAATTTATCAGGAGGTATTCAAGGAGGAATCTCTAACGGAATGGATATTTACTTTAGAGTAGCTTTTAAACCCGTAGCAACGATAATGCAAAACCAAGCTACGACAAACTCGAAAGGTGAAGCCACTGAAATACATGGAAAAGGAAGACACGACCCTTGTGTAGTACCAAGAGCTGTACCTATTGTAGAAGCGTTAACAGCTTTAGTGCTCGCAGATTTTTGGTTAATGAGCAAAACTAGAAAAGTTTAAAAAATAAAAAGCCCAGATATAATATGTCTGGGCTTTCAAGTATCTTAAAAATACGACTCTTTCTAGTAAAGAGTTAACATTGCATTTTTATCGTTATTGTTAAATGTAGTAGCAGGTCCACAAGATTGCATAATAGAAGTATTATCAGATCCAGTTGGAGTACCAGCAATATGAATAGCTCCTACACCAGCGCTTCCTTCATTAACATTTTGTCCACAGCTTTCACGTGTTTGATAATCAGTATGACGGAAACCAATACAGTGTCCAATTTCATGAGCCATAGTACCAGCAAGCTCGCTAGAAGTAGGCGCAATAGATAATTCAAACCATCTACTGTTAATACCAAAACCTTTAGCAGGGTCCCCTCTTCTAGTTGGAAAACCAGCAGCTCTACCTAAAGTGATAAACCCACCACTTTCTAATTCGTAAAACTCATTAACTTCAATATCAGCCTTAGATTTACCTTTACCACCATAAGAAACTCTTTGGTAAGTTAATTGAGAACCTAAGTTGTTTAACATAACAATAGTTTTGTCTAAAGCATCTGAACCTAAAGTTCCTAAATCAGGAGAAACACTTACAGTAATAACTCTTGGTAAACCTGTTACTAAGTTAGTAGTTCTGTAATGTTCAGTGTTTGGAATGTTTGAACCTTCACCTAACTCATCAATTTGAGCAAAAGTAAAGAACATGTCTTCTACAGCCACACCTTTTTCTCCCATAAAGGTAGTTACTTTAGCTGAAGAGGTTTCGAAATAAGCAGCTTGTAGTTTTGAAACTATTTCGGGCGTAATTTCGCTAGTTTCGTTGTTTGGAATAGTCTCTTCTGAAGAGTTACATGCAGTAAACAAAATAACTGCAAAAGCCAAAAGGCTTAATAGTTGTGAATTTAAATTTTTCATTTTTTTGAAAGGATTTTTATTAAAAAACTTCAACGAATGTATGTTTTTATTATGAAATATGCAAAAAAAGTGTTTTATTTGCGTTAATAATATATTTTTATGAGGCTGTTTTTTCTTTTTGTTTTCGGAATATTTTTAACATTTAAAATGTACTCGCAAGTTGATTTTCCTGATTATGTGAAAAAAATAGAACCACAAAAAAATCAGGAAAAAGAGTTGAAAAAAAAATATTATTTAATTCATAAAAAAGATCTGATTTTCAATGAGAAAGAAGTTAATGTAATACGAAAATTAGACGAAAACTTTTTTATAATAACAAAAAAAGAAAAGCCTTTTTCATTTAAAGGAAATTTATTCGATATAAATAATAGGTGGAAACAGTCATATAGAGTTTCACAATTACCTAAAAAAAAGAATAAACAGGCGAAGGTTGTTGTCAAAACAATTAATTCAAAACTATTCTTAGAAGAAGTAGAAGAAAAAAATATAAATATTGAAGTACAGCATACGTATAAAAATATTCTAACTCTTAGAGTGTCTTCAGCTGATATAAGTAAATTAACCCGCTTGTATTATGTTGTTTATGTAGATGTTCAAAAAACTCCTAGTCCAGAAAAAATACCTATTGAAAAAGTAGATTTAAGTGTCAATAATATAAACAAACTTCAAAGTGACTTTAAAACGATCAATGGAGAAGGAATAACAGTTTCTGTAAAAGAATTGTTGTTTGATGTTGATGATATAGATTTAAGAAATAGAATAAAATTGTACGGAAATGAAACAGAAGATGTTTCTAGTCATGCAACTTTAATGGCTACTACAATAGGAGGAGCTGGGAATAGTACACATAACTCCAAAGGAGTTGCTTATCATAGTAATTTATCATCTTCAGACTTTAGTACGCTATTACCTGATAATGACACTTACTATCTTAACAATAATATATTTGTTCAAAACCATTCTTACGGAACAGAAATAGAAAATTTTTATGGAGCTGAAGCAAATGCTTATGATCAAAGCACAATTGATGTTCCTGAGTTACTTCATATATTTTCTTCTGGGAATACAGGAGAAGCATCATCTAATGAAGGGGCTTATCAAGGTATAGAAGGATATGCTAATATGACAGGGAACTATAAAATGGCTAAAAATGTTTTAGTTGTTGGAGGGGTAAATAAAGAATTAGTAGTAAATACAAGAAGTTCAAAAGGCCCTACTTATGATGGAAGAGTAAAACCAGAATTAGTAGCTCATGGACCAGACGGAACATCAGATGCTGCAGCTATAGTTTCTGGAGTAGCAACGTTACTACAACATAAATATAAAGAGGAAACAAACAAATTTCCTTCTTCGGCATTGTTAAAATCTGTATTAATTGCGGGAGCTGATGATATTGGTCCAAAAGGAATAGACTTTAAAAGTGGTTATGGTAATGTGAATAGTTATCAAAGTGTGGAGGTTTTAGAAAATGGAACATATATTAATGATGAAATTTCAAGTAATGAAGTTAAAGAATATTCAATTCCTATAAATACTGAGTCAAAAGAAATAAGAATAGCATTAGTTTGGAACGATGTTCCTGCTAATGTTAATGATAATAAAGCGTTGGTAAACGATCTAGATTTAGAAGTGAATAGTGGTGTAAATTCATGGTTACCTTGGGTTTTAGACGCTTCACCATCCAAAAGTTCGCTAGAAAAAGAAGCTGTATACGGAGAAGACCACTTAAATAATGTAGAATTAATAACGATTGACAATCCAGAAACAGGTACATATACTATAAAAGTAAAGGCAAATTCGTTAGCAACATCAACGCAGTCATTTTCGATCGCTTATTTTTATCAATCTAAAAATATTTTCACATGGAATTATCCTAATAAAGATGATAAGTTACCAACTGTAGCAGATAAATATGTACGATGGACAAATAACTTGGATTTTCCAATAAATAAAATTGAATACTCTATTAATAATGGAAGTTGGATAGAAATAGCAAACGCTACAAATGTTACAAAACCATACTTACTTTGGAATACTCCAGAAGTTAACGGAGTAGTTCAATTAAGAGCTTTAGTAAATGGGATATATTATAATTCAGAAGAATTTATAATTTCAGATATTATTACACCAATTGTCGATTTTAACTGTGATGAAAGTATTCAATTTAGCTGGGAGTCAGTTCCGAATGCAACAGCATATAATGTGCAACTGCTGGATGATACTTATATGTATACAAACTCAATAGTAAACGAAACGAATGTTGTAATTCCAAAAAGTACATTTAATACACCTTATATATCAATAACGCCAGTATTTAATAGTGAAGAAGGAGCTAAAGGTCAAACAATAAATTACAATTCGCAAGGAGTAAACTGTTATTATAAGAATTTTTTAGCCTTTGTGAAAAATGAAAATGTAGTAGATGTTCGATTAAGCTTGAGTACTTTGACGAATGTAGCTTCAGTTGTTTTTGAAAAAACACTCAATGGAGAAACTGAAATTATTCAAACCTTTACAGCTCTCAATGTTCAAGAACTCCAAACGGATGATATCAGTGTTAAAGGAGGAAAAAACGAATATAGAGCTAAAATTATTCTTTATGATGGAACAGAAATTTATACAGATAGTATAAAAATAGATTTTCCTTTTGACAATACCTTAAAAATATATCCAAATCCGGTAATAGCATCAGAAGGAATGTTTGTGTATTCAAGAGGAAACAACTTAGATATAGAAATTGTAGATGTTACAGGAAGAATAATTTATACAAACAAAATTCAAAAAATCAGGCAAACCATTCCTATACCAAATTTTAAAACAGGTTTATTGTTTGTGCGTATACTAAAAGAAGGGAAACAAATAGCAGTAAAAAAAATACTAGTAAAACCTTAACAGCTATAAATAATATTTAAGAACACTAAAACTTTTGTGTTAGTTTTTGTAATTTTACAAAGTCACTTCGGATGATTTCGTTACTCTATCGAAATTGTATCGAGAAGTTTATATAAACCTGTTCTCGATAAAGTCATTCTAAAGACAATTTTATAACGTTTTATTTAGATATGATTATGGGCTACATTAAAGGACGTGGTGCACAACACAACACACACAATAAATTTACGCAACATCAACACGAAGTGTTGGATGATTTCTTAAGCTATTGCGAAGCTGAAAACGAATCAGCAGACAATAATAAAACAACCTATTTAGAAATTTATCCTAAAACAATTCTTAATAAAGTGACAAGTCCAGATATTGGGTTTTCATATTCAATGAATCCATATCAAGGTTGTGAACACGGATGTGTTTATTGTTATGCGCGAAACACACATGAATATTGGGGGTATTCAGCAGGGTTAGATTTTGAACGTAAAATATTGTACAAAGCAAATGCACCAGAACTATTAGAGAAAAAACTACGAAGTCGTAACTGGCAACCACAAAATATTATGTTTTCTGGAAATACAGACTGTTATCAACCGATAGAAAAGAAACTTCAAATCACCCGAAAAATGCTACAAGTACTATTAAAGTTAAAGCATCCAGTAAGCATGATAACAAAAAATGCATTAATACTTCGTGATTTAGATATTTTAAAAGAAATGGCATCTCTTGATTTATTAAGGGTAAGTATATCTATCACATCACTATCAGAAGAAACAAGAAGAGTAGTAGAGCCAAGAACAGCGACCATCAAAAAAAGATTAGAAACAGTCAAAACCCTATCAGAAAATAACATACCAGTAAATGTAATGATGGCACCAATCATCCCTTCAATT
>NZ_JBPSCW010000002.1:1417500-2365000 GCF_051938915.1 Tenacibaculum sp. Ill
CTCATAAATTATCTCAATTTTTAAATGATAATTTAGGGAAAAGCTTTGCTATGTTTTTAAATGAATATAGAATTGAAGAAGCAAAGAAAATCATAAGTAAAAACCATAAAATAACATTAGAGAGTATAGGTTTTGAAGCTGGTTTTTCTTCAAAATCAAACTTTTATGCCACTTTTAAAAAAGTAGTTGGACAAACACCTGCTCAGTATCAAAAGCAGTTTTTGGAAGACTAAGTTAGTGCAGAATTATAATTTAGTACACCTAAATTATAACATATCATCGAAATAGAATATTGTTTTAAGAGGTTTGAAGTAAAATTTAAATCTTTTAAAAAATGAAAATTATATCTACGTTAATTTCAGCTTTCTTTTTTATCTCTAGTTTTTCACAAGATAAAGAAGAAATTAAAGAAAAACTTCTTGTTAATATCTATGGAAGTAAACAACAAAAAGTAATTAATTATGACAAGAGTTTTGTGTCAGATGATAAGTTGCTTTATGAAAGTATAGATCGTCCAGAAGTAAATTTAACACTTTCAGATAAAGAGTTAATAGAGCAAACACTTAATAATTATATTGAAGGAAGTTCTTATAATAAACTTAATATTTTAAAAGAATCTTTTTCAAAAGATGCAACTCTTTATTTAACAGGAAAAAATGGTTTTAAACAATACAGTCCTGATGAGTATGCAAACTTTTTTTCTCCTGGTAAAAAAGGAAAATTTAATGGTAGAATAGGAGAAATAATATCTATCGATATCACTAATGATATTGCCACTGCTAAAGTTGAAATTTTAATACCTAACCGTAAATGGAGATTTATTGATCTTTTTTTATTGAAGAAATTTACTAATCAATGGAAAATTATAAGTAAAACAGCAACGAGAGAATCATCTAATGAAACTGGAAATAAAATTTTATTTGTAGTTTCTAACACAGATTATTATTTAGGAACCGATATTCCCACAGGTAATAGTTTTGATGAAATAATATTAGCTTATGAAATGTTTAAAGATGCTGGCTTTAATATAGATGTTATAAGCCCTAAAGGAGGAGCAATTCCTTTAAAATACTTGAATACGTCAGAAAATAAGAAGAAGGAATATTTATACGATAGTGATTTTATGTATGCTTTAAAAAACACAAAAAAGCCAACACAAGTTCATTCGACAGATTATAAAGCGATTTATTATGTAGGAGGAGGAAGTGCTATGTTTAATGTACCTAAGAATAAAGAAATTCAAAAGATAGCAATAGATATTTATGAAAAGCAAAAAGGTGTCATAAGCGCTGTTTGTCATGGTACAGCAGGAATTGTTTATTTAAAGAAAAGTAATGGAGAATATTTAGTGAAAAATAAACGTGTAAATGGTTTTCCAGAAGATCATGAAAAGAAAGACAGAGCATACTTTAAAAGTTTCCCATTTTTAATTAGAAACACGATAGAAAAACATGGTGGGAAATTCTTTTATTCAAGTTCTCCTCTTGAAGCGCATGTAGAAGTTGATGGAAGATTAGTAACAGGACAAAATCCTGCGTCGGTTCCTAAATTGGTAAATGAAGTAATCAAAATTGTTAACTTAAAATAATGCTAATGTCTGATTCAGTAAATAAAAAAGCTCGCAATTTGCGAGCTTTTAATATTTATAATTTACTGAAAACTATGCTAACATAGTAACAGGGTTTTCTAAATATGTTTTTAAAGTTTGTAAAAACTGAGCACCTACTGCACCATCAACTGTTCTGTGATCACAAGCTAAGGTTAATTTCATAGTATTTCCAACTACAATTTCTCCGTTTTTAACTACAGGCTTTTGTACAATTGCACCTACTGATAAAATAGCAGAGTTAGGTTGGTTAATAATTGAAGTAAAGCTTTCAATACCAAACATTCCTAAGTTAGAAACTGTAAATGTACTTCCTTGCATTTCATTTGGAGTTAGTTTTTTATTTCTAGCTTTTGAAGCTAATTCACGAACCTCAATATCTATTTGATTAATGTTCATATGATCTGTATGATGTAAAACAGGTACAACTAAACCTTCTGGTACTGCAACAGCTACACCTATATTTATGTGTTTATTGTATAATGTTACATCATCACTCCAAGTAGTATTAACTTGAGGATGTCTCCTTAATGCCATAGCAGATGCTTTTACTACCATATCATTGAACGATACTTTGGTATCTGGCATTTGATTAATAATTTTTCTAGACTCAATAGCATTGTCCATATCTACTTCTATATTTAAGTAGAAGTGAGGAGCAGAGAATTTAGAATTACTTAATGCCTTAGCAATGGCTTTACGCATTTGAGAGTTTTTAACTTCAGAAGTGTTTTCTTCTCTAGCAATCGCAAAATTAGTTACTGCTGATGGAGCAGCACTACTAGTAGCTACTGGAGCTTCAACTTTAGCAGTTGGAGTATAGTTTTCAACATCTTTTTTGATGATACGACCATTTTCACCAGAACCTTTAATGTCTGCTAAATTGATTCCTTTGTCTTTAGCAATTTTTTTTGCTAAAGGAGATGCAAAAATTCGTCCACCTTTATTATTTGATACAGTCTCTACTGGGGTAGCAACTGTTTCTGTTTTGTTTTCTACTGCTTTAGGAGCTTCTTCTTGTTTTTCTGAAGTTTCTCCACTAGTTAAAGTACCAGCTTTGTGAGCTTCTACTAAAGAAGAAACATCAGTTCCTGCTTCACCAATAATAGCTAACAAACTATCTACAGGAGCACTTTCACCTTCTTGAACACCAATATGTAATAAGGTTCCTTCGTTAAAAGATTCGAATTCCATTGTAGCTTTATCGGTTTCAATTTCAGCTAAAATATCACCTTCCTCAACATTGTCACCTACTTTTTTTAACCAAGAAGCAACTGTACCTTCAGTCATAGTATCACTTAAACGAGGCATTGTTACCACTTTTACTCCTTCAGGAACAGTTGTGTTAGTAGATTCTGTTTTTGGTTCTTCAGTTTTAGGAGCTTCTGTTTTTGTTTTAGCAGGCTCAGAAGTATTTCCATTTAATAATGAAGAAAAATCTTCTCCTTCTTCACCAATAATAGCTAATAAACTATCAACAGGAGCTGTTTCGCCCTCTTGAACACCAATATGTAATAAAGTTCCTTCGTGAAAAGACTCAAACTCCATTGTAGCTTTATCAGTTTCAATTTCAGCTAAAATATCTCCTTCTTCAACTTTATCTCCTACTTTTTTTAACCAAGAAGCTACCACTCCTTCTTCCATCGTATCGCTTAAGCGAGGCATGTTTATAATTGTAGCCATAGTTTACTTAGATTTTATAAATGGATAATCTTCTTGTTCGTATACCATATCATATAATTGATTTAGCTCTGGATATGGAGATTCTTCTGCGAATTTCTCACATTCTTTAACCATATCTTTTACTTCTTTATCAATTGTTTTGATTTCATCTTCTGTAGCATATTCCTTTTCTTTGATGACCTCTAAAACTTGAGTAATTGGATCTATTTTTTTGTACTCTTCAACCTCGTCTTTAGTACGATAGTGTTGAGCATCAGACATAGAATGACCTCTATATCGGTAAGTTTTCATTTCTAAGAAAGTAGGGCCGTCGCCACGACGAGCTCTTTGAATAGCTTCATCTACAGCTTCAGCAACTTTGATAGGATTCATACCATCAACTGGTCCACAAGGCATTTCATAGCCTAATCCTAACTTCCAAATATCAGTATGGTTTGCAGTTCTTTCAACAGAAGTTCCCATTGCGTATCCGTTGTTTTCAACAATAAACACTACTGGTAACTTCCAGTTCATTGCCATGTTAAAAGTTTCATGTAAAGAACCTTGACGTGCAGCTCCATCACCAAAATAACATAAAGTAACAGCATCGCTACCTTTGTATTTATCTCCAAAAGCGATACCAGCACCTAAAGGAATTTGTCCTCCTACAATTCCGTGACCACCATAGAAACGGTATTCTTTAGAGAAGATATGCATTGAACCTCCCATACCATGAGAAGTACCTGTAGCTTTACCATATAACTCTGCCATTACACGTTTTGGGTCTTCACCCATACCAATTGGTTGAACGTGATTACGATAAGCAGTAATCATTTTATCTTTAGTCAAATCCATTGCATGTAATGAACCTGCCAAAACAGCCTCTTGACCGTTATATAAGTGTAAAAAACCTCTAACTTTTTGTTGAATGTAAACTGCTGCTAGCTTGTCTTCAAACTTTCTCCAAAATAGCATATCTCTATACCAGTTGATATAGGTTTCTTTGGTGATTTTCTTCATTATATACTTTAGTTGTTTATTTAAATGTTTGTTTGTTTTACCTATAGTAAAACGTAGCTACAAAAATAAGTAGTTTTTAGTAATTTAAAAAAACTTATTACTAAAAGTTGAAGAAAGGTTTTAGACAAAAAAAAGACGGTAATTACTGCTCCTTAGCTACAATAATTGTGGCTTTTGCACCTGTAGCCAAATTCCATTCATTAGATGAAATTAACATACCAGCGTCATTATATATTTTAAAAGCAGCTGTATTAGGACCTGAGGTTCCTTGATTTAAAGCAACAATCTTTATAGTATTTATTCCTTCATCTAAGGGAAGGTTAAAAGATTGATAACGTTGTTTTAGTGTAAGATTACTAACAACAGGAACATCATTTATATAGATAGTGACCTTGTCTCCATCTGGATATTGATAATCTCTACAAATAATATTAACACTTTTTGACTTAGTACTAAAACTACCTAAATCTTGATCAATAACAGGGTATTGATACATACCATTAATTTGTTTGAAGGCTTTTAAGTATTGTTCTTCTGCAATTTTAGCTTTGGTTAAAATCCCTTTATTTTCTAAATCTTTTTGAGCTTGCTTTTTTTGGAGTTCTTTTTGTTGTTTTTGATGAGCGGTTTTAAACCCGTTATTATTATCAAAATCTAGCGTTTTAGGCTTTTTTACTTCTTTACCAGGCGCAGTAATAACACCAAAAGAAGAATTTTCCTTTTTTTTACCACCAATTGTACCATCCATCTGTGCAAAAACATTGGATGTTACGCTACATAAAAAAACGATTACAAGTGTTGGTACTATTTTCATCATTGGAAACAAATCAAGGCAAATATAATGCCGATTTTTAAGTGTTTTTAAAATTTAGAGTTAAAACTAATTATTTTACAGGAAAATCAAAAAAGGTTTTAGGAAATGGTTCTCCTCTTAAGGTAAAATGCCACCATTCTTTACTATAAAATCTAAAACCATATTTACGCATTACTTTTTGTAGTAATTGTCTGTTCTTTTTTTGTTGTTTAGTAAGATTATGATAAGTAATGTGAGAAGAAACTCCAAAAAAGTCATATGGACTCCCCATGTCTAGTTCTTTACCTGTTTCTAGATGTATAATTGTTAAATCGACAGTACTTCCTCTAGAATGTCCAGATTTTGAAGAAATATATCCTTTTTTAAATAAATGACGTTTATTAATCTCAGGATAGTATTGTTGCTTCATTAATGTATCGTTCATTACTCGAGCCCATTTTACAAAATGGTTTACTGCTGTTTGTGGACGATAAGCATCATAAACTTTTAAGCCTAATTTTTGACTTGCTAACTCATCTTGAACTTTTTTTAAAGCTTTAGCAGTAGGAGTAGTAGCTATAAGAGTATTTTCTTCATATCCATTAACTGGAACTCCCATAAAGTTGTTGTTATGACAGTATCTTAATTCGCCTTGAATGGTAGGAGATATATCTTTTATATATGAAAATCCTTTTGGTAATTTCTGAGATTGAACTGCTAGTGAGGTAAGTAAAAATAACGATAAAATCCATTTCATAGGGTAAAAGTAATGAAATGGATTTTAACAGTTTCTCTCTTAATGAAAGATTAACTTTTATTTATCTAAAAAATCTTGATAGGCATCCTGACTGATAGCTCTTCCTAAAGAATCTAGAGGCTGATAATTGCCTTCTTGTATTACAGGTTTATTGCTTACATAATCATAAACAAAAGTTCCGTTTTTATATACAGTACCAAATCCTTTATTAAAGACATAATGTACATATTGATTTTCAGAAGTGTTAAAAATGTTTTTTCCAAACTTAAATTGTTCTGGTTTACCCCCCAACATGTCTGTTAAAGTATATGCTAAATCACTTTGAGCACTAAAATTGTCAATAGTAATTCCTGTTTTGTTAAGAGCTCCACCCAACCAAACCATTGGGATTTGAAATCTTTTAGGAGAATTAAAATATCCTTTATGTTTAGGTAATGGATGTCCGTGATCAGATAAAATAACAATTAATGTATTATCCCACCAAGATTGTCTTTTAGCTTCGTCAATAAATTTACCTATAGCTTTGTCTGTATAAGCTTGAGCACTTCTGTATAAATTTTCTACAGAATTTTTACCGAATTTATATTCTCCAGGAAATTCATAAGGTTCATGACTAGTTAATGTAAGAGCTACTTCAAAAAAAGGTTCTCTAAGGGTAGGTGAAGATAAATCTTTCATAAATCGATCTAAAAAGATATGATCATGTGCTCCCCATTTTGAGTTCCAGTTTTCTTTGTCAAACTCAGTTCCATCTACAATTTTATCAATTCTACCATTACGTAAATAAGTAATCATGTTTCCAAAATTACTATCACCACCATAGTAGAAACTAGTATTGTACCCTAATTTTTTCATTTCCTTGGTAAGCATTGGTAGTTTTCTTGCTTTATATGGGATTTTCATGATGCTTTTTGTTGGCTGAGGGTAATAACCACTTAAAATAGCAGGAACCCCTTTGTCTGTTCTGTCCCCATTTCCATAGAAATTAGTAAACAAAATACCTTCTTTAGCTAGTTTATTTAGGTTTACGGTAACATCAGGCTCACCACCTAGAGCCCCCACAGCTTTTGCTGAAAGGCTTTCCCAAATAAGGATAATAACATTAGGTTTTTTAGTATTTAAAATAGAGTCTGTACTTGCTGTTAAAAGTTGATTCTTAGTTTTATTGATGATGTCTTTAGCAATATTATTCTTATAGTGTACATAAGGATTTTTACCATCAGTTTTATGACTAATCGTATTAGCAAAGTTCCAGATGAAATTTACCGCAGCGTGATTAGCAAACATGTTTTTGGAGAAGTATACATTACTTTGGTTAATAGGAATATTGGCAAAACCACCTCGCATAGGGATTATTAAACTTCCTATTAGTAATAAAAACACCGGGGCTTCTAAAAAATGTTTCTTATTTAATTTATCTAGTGCTTTATTTAAAACTTTATTAAATAAGTAAATAGCAATCGCAGAAAGTAAAATCCAAGCAAATAAACCGCTAATCAATTGTAAAGAGCTTACTGAAGCCAGCATTGCTTTAGGAGTGTTAATGTAATTTAAGACAGTAACGTCTATACGAACTCCCCAGAATTTATACAAAGAAATATCTGTCAACATAAACAAGTTAATTACTGAAAGAATAGGAAAAGTGTATCCTTTAATAATGTAACCGATAACTTTTTTAGGAATCCATATTGAGAGTAAAATAACTAAAAAAGGAATAGCAGCTAAGTAAGCTGCAAAAGAAAAGTCTAACTGAATACCATATACAAATGTTTTTAACGTAGTAAAAAAACTTAATTCAGAAGTTTTATCGAAGTAATATAATAAGAACAAAAAGCGAGCGAGTAAAAAATATACTACCCACAAAGAATAATATGTAATACTAAAAAGAAATCTGTTTTTAAAATTAGTCATTGTAGTATATAAAGAGATTTATTCAGTAACTTTTAAACGAGCTTTAGCAGTTACAGAAATATCAGAATAATCATTGTTTAAATATTTTAAATATCCAGCTATAGCAATCATTGCAGCATTATCAGTAGTGTATTCAAACTTTGGAATGTAAGTTGTCCACCCCCAGTGCTTTTCTGCTAAAGTTAAACGTTTTCTTATTTCTGAATTGGCAGAAACACCACCAGCAATTGCTATATGTTTAATGCCAGTTTGTTTTACAGTGTTTTTAAGCTTATCCATCAAAATTTCAATAATAGTATATTGAATGGAAGCACAGATGTCATTAAGATTTTCTTTTATGAAATTAGGATTCTCTTTTACATTTTTTTGAACAAAATATAAGATTCCAGTTTTTAAGCCACTAAAACTAAACTCCAAATCACCAACCTTAGGTTTCGTAAATTTAAAAACTTTAGGATTTCCTAATTGAGCATATTTATCAATTAAAGGTCCTCCTGGATAAGGCAAACCTAAAATTTTAGCAGATTTATCAAAGGCTTCACCAACTGCATCATCAATTGTTTCACCTAAAACTTCCATTTCAAAATAATTAGTGATTTTTACAATTTGTGTGTGACCGCCACTAATAGTTAAGCAAACAAAAGGAAATGGAGGTATTTTACTTTCTTCTTCTTTAATAAAATGAGCTAAAATATGTGCTTGCATGTGGTTAACATCTATCAAAGGAATGTTTAGTCCTAACGCTAAAGACTTAGCAAAAGAAGTACCAACCAATAAAGAGCCCATTAATCCTGGACCACGAGTAAAAGCTATAGCATTTAAATCGTTTTTTGTTATGCCCGCCTGTTCAATAGCTTGTTGTACAACAGGAACAATGTTTTGTTGATGTGCCCTTGAAGCTAGTTCAGGAACCACACCGCCATATTTGGCATGAACTTCTTGGTTTGCCACAACATTGCTTAACACTTTACCATTACAAATTACCGAAGCGCTTGTGTCGTCACAAGAACTTTCAATACCTAAAATATAGATGTTTTCTGTACTCAAATCTTTCCGGATTTAGGTTACAAAAATATTGATATTACGTTAGATTTTCGTTAAAAATAACATTTCTTTAAAATAAGGCAGCATTTTTGCAGTTTGCTGATTACTTTTGTTAATAGGATTATAAATAAGGGAAGTTATTAAAAGATTAGGGAACATAATAGGTAGAATAATAAAGTACGCAGTACTTTTTCTGCTCTTGCTTTTTCTTTTACTATCGTTACCTTTTGTACAAAGTCAACTTGCTAAACAAGCAACGAATTGGGTAAACAAAGAGTTTAATACCAATATTGTTGTAAAAAAAATTGATTTATCATGGTTAGGAAGTGTTCAGTTAAAAGAAATTGAGATTAGAGACCATCATAAAGACACCTTAATTTTTGTAAATAATCTAACTACTTCCTTACAGAATGCCAAACGAATATTAGAAAATAAAGTAGATTTAGGTGAAGCCTCTTTAAGTGGAGTTCATTTTTATATGAAGACCTATAAAGGAGAAAAGAATGATAACATGTCTATTTTTGTAGACAGTTTTGAAGATGGAAAGCCCAGAGACAGTTTAGCTGCACCATTTATTCTTAAAAGTGATAAAATTACTTTAGAAGATTTAACTTTTAAGTTAATGGATGAAAATAAGCAAGATCCACTTGAGTTTGCAGCATATAAAGCAGGAGCGGAATTAAACGATTTCTCGATTATAGGTCCTGATGTTTCTATGAAAATAAGAAATATGTTTTTCACAGGAAACAGAGGGGTTAACGTGTCAAATTTATCGACAGACTTCACGTATACAAGATCCTACATGGATTTTAAAAATACAACGTTAGAAACAGATAATAAAACTAAACTCCAAGCTAAAGTTAAGTTTACTTATAACAGAAAAGATTTTGTAAACTTTAATGATAAGGTAAGAATAAAAGCTAAGTTCCAAGAAAGTGTAGTTTCAGTAAAAGATTTAAATAAGCTATACAATGAAATTGGTGGGCATGATTTTTTATATATAAGCGGAGATATTGATGGAGTTCTAAATAATTTTAGTGCCAATAATGTAAGAGTACATTCAAGGGGAGGTATGAGAATTATTGGAAATATGGGGTTTGTTAATGCCGTTAAAACCAGTAGAGGTTTTGTGTTTGATGCAGATTTGGATAATCTTACAGCAAATTACTTCCAATTAAGAAATGTACTACCAAACTTATTAGGGAGAACATTACCAACAGAATTTCAAAGACTTGGGAATTTTACTTTGAATGGGATAGTGAGAGTAACTCCACAACAAATGGATGCTACTGTATCAGTAAAATCAGAAATCGGAACTGCAATTTCAGATCTTCAATTAACAAATATTGATAATATAGATAAAGCAGAGTACACAGGAGAGGTAGAGTTTAAAGATTTTGACCTTGGTGTTTTTGCTAACGACCCTGTACTGGGAACCGTTTCGTTAAAAGCAGATGTTAATGGAAGTGGATTTAATGTTGATAATGTCAATACCATAATTATAGGGAGAATAAGTAGTCTGTTTTTTAATAAATATGAATATAAAAACTTACAAGTAAACGGACAGTTCCAAAATAAAAAATTTGACGGTTTACTAAATGCAGACGATGATAACTTCAAGTTAAAATTTGAAGGACTAGCAGATTTCTCATCAGAGATTAACAAGTTTGATTTTATTGCTGATGTTGATAGAATTGACTTGAAGAAAACAAACTTATTTACTCGTGATAGCATTTCTGAGTTAAAAGGAAATATTAACTTAAACATTTCTGGAAACACATTTGATGATATTGTAGGGAAAGCAACCTTTAAAAATTTAGTATACAGAAATCAAAAACAGAGTTACCCTTTTAAGAGTTTTGAAGTAAACTCATCAGTAAAAGATAGTATTAAAAATATAGAAGTAAACTCGGAAGATATTGTAAAAGGGTATGTAAAAGGAAAATTTTCTTTTGAAGAGTTATTACCAATTACACAGAATGCTTTGGGTAGTGTGTATACAAACTATCGTCCGCATGAAGTAGCACCAAATCAGTTTTTAGATTTTGACTTCACAATTTATAATCAAATTATAGATGTTTTTTTACCAAATATTTCAATAGGAAAAAATACACGATTAAAAGGTCGTATTAATTCAGATAAAAACTCGTTAAAACTTACATTTGAGTCTCCTGAAATAAATGCATATAGAAATATAATTGAAGGAGTAGTACTGAGGTTAGATAATAAGAACCCTTTATACAGTACTCACTTAACAGCTAATAAGGTTAATACAAAGTATTACAATATTGAAAAATTAAACTTATTAAACCGTACTCAGAACGATACACTATTTTTTAAATCGTTATTCAAAGGAGGAAAAGATTATGCAGAGAGTTTTAGCTTAGATTTCTTTTATACAATAAATGAATTTCAAAAATCTGTTGTGGGAATTCAAAAATCTAAATTACACTATAAAGGTTTTGATTGGGTAATAAACCCTAATGATGACAGAAATAATAAAGTAACATTTGATTTACAAAAAGATGATTTTACAATTAGTCCGTTTGTTTTTAAATCAGGAGAACAAAGAATAGATTTTAAAGGAATTGTAAGAGACAGTACTTATAAAGACATACAAGCAAACTTTAATAAAGTAAAACTAGCTAGTTTTTTACCACCAGTGGATAGTTTAAAGTTAGATGGAAAACTGAACGGGAGACTAGAGTTTAAACAAGAAAATGAAATTGTAGCTCCAGAAGGAAACTTATATGTAGAAGATTTTTACATAAACGATTATTCACAAGGAAATTTAGCACTGAATGTTACGGGAGATAACTCTTACGAAAAATATAATGTCAATTTATCTTTAGAAAATGAAAACGCAAAGAATATATCCGCTACTGGAGGAATTGACTTTTCTACAGAGAGACCAGTTATTGACCTAGATATTTATCTGAAAGAGTATGATATTGCTGCTTTCAGTCCATTAGGAGAAGATGTTTTGTCTAAATTAAGAGGAAAAGTAACAGGAGACTTTACTGCAAAAGGGTATTTGAGAAATCCTGATTTTAAAGGAATCTTAAATTTTGAGAATGCAGGATTAGCTTTTCCATATTTAAATGTGGATTTTGACTTAAAAGGAAATACAAGTGTTGTTTTAGATAAACAAGAATTTATTTTTCAAGACATAATTCTAGAAGACACAAAGCACTTAACACAAGGGGATTTATCAGGAAGTATTGTGCACCAAAATTTTAAAGACTGGTTTTTGAATTTTGACATTAACACTCAAAATTTATTGATTCTGGATACACAAGAAACTGAAGAGTCTCAGTATTATGGAACAGGATTTTTAAATGGAGAAGCTAAAATCAGAGGGCTTACAAGTTATTTAGATATTGAGGTTAACGGAAAAACAAACAAAGGGACTTTATTTGTAATTCCGCTAAGTGATGTTAAAACGATAGATAATTATAAGTTAATTCGATTTAAAACAGGAGAGGAAGAAGAGGGAACAAAAGGAAAGGTTATTGGAGATATTAAAGGTCTTGACTTAAGATTAAATTTAGCTGTAACTAAAGATGCAGTAGCTCAGGTGGTAATTGATAAAGTTTCGGGGAGTGAGTTAAAAGGAAGTGGAGAAGGAAACCTTAGAATTGATATTGATACACGAGGTAAGTTTAACATGTTTGGAGATTTTACTGTAGACAATGGTTTCTATAATTTTAAATATGCAGGAATAACAAAACCTTTTATTGTACAAAAAGGAGGAACTATTTCTTGGAATGGAGATCCATATGAAGCAGATTTAGATATTACCGCAGTATATAGAACTAAAGCAAACCCAGCACAGTTATTAGATAATATCAATTCAAATCGTAAAATTCCAATTGACCTATACACGAAAATTACAGGAGGGTTATTTAGTTCAAAACAAGAATTTGATATTAAAATACCAAATGCAAATTCAACAGTTAGTTCAGAGTTAGAGTTTATTTTGAATGAGAATGATTTAAATACCAAAATGCAACACTTCTCGTTCTTGTTAGCCTTTGGTACATTTTATAATCCAGATGCTATTGGTAGTAGTGCTAGTTCAGGAATTACAGGAACAGCCTCTGAAATTGCTTCAAGCATTTTAACAAACATGTTAAATAGTGATGGAAATAAATTTCAATTAGGAGTTGGGTATACACAAGGAGATAGAGGAAATGTAGACAACCTTAATTCAGACGATCAGGTAGATGTATCTGTATCAACGCAATTAAGTGATAGAGTATTGGTTAATGGAAAAGTAGGAGTACCGGTAGGGACTAACACACAAACCAGTGTTGTAGGAGAGGTAAAAGTAGAGGTGCTTTTAAATGAAGAAGGTAATTTAAGGGGGACAGTATTTAACCGTCAAAATGAAGTACAGTATTCTACCGAAGAAGAAGGATATACACAAGGAATAGGTATTTCTTATCAGGTTAATTTTAATAACTTGCGCGACTTAGGAAAAAAACTAGGTTTTAATAAAAAAGACAAGAAGAAAGAAGTTAAAAAAGATACGTTGAAACCAAAGAAAAAAGGACTGATAAACTTTAAATCTAAAGAAGAAAAATAACCAAACTATTTTATGAATAGAACAAATAAGGATTACCTTGTAATCACATTGAAAGGAATGGCTATGGGAGCTGCTGATGTAGTTCCAGGTGTCTCAGGAGGGACTATTGCATTCATTTCAGGAATTTATGAAGAGCTATTAGGTTCTATTAGTAATATTAATTTAAAGCTGCTTAAAACTTTAAAAAATGAAGGTCTTAAATCAGCTTGGAAACAAGTAAATGGTAATTTCTTAGCAGCTCTTTTTGTTGGAATTTTTATTAGTATTGTTTCATTAGCAAAAATGATTTCCTGGTTATTAGTACATCATCCAATTTTAGTATGGTCTTTTTTCTTTGGATTAGTATTAGCAAGTGTTATTTATATAGCAAAACAAGTTACTCAATGGAATTTAGCTTCAGGAATTTTACTAATATTAGGAGCTATATTAGCTTATTATATCACAACTTTAAACCCGTTAGTCTCTGAACATTCCTCAATGTCGTTTATGTTTTTAGCAGGAGCGATAGCTATTTGTGCTATGATTTTACCAGGTATTTCAGGGTCTTTTATTTTGGTTTTATTAGGAGCTTATAAACCAGTTTTAGCGGCTGTAAATAACCGTGATTTTACAACTATTGCATTTGTTGGTTTAGGAGCAATAGTAGGTTTGTTAACGTTTTCAAGAATTTTAAAATACCTGTTTGAAAACTATAAAAACCTTACTCTAGTTGTGTTAACAGGATTTATAATAGGTTCATTAAATAAAATTTGGCCTTGGAAAAAAGTTTTGACATACAGAACCAATTCACATGGAGAACAAGTGCCTTTTAATGAGTTGTCTATTTCTCCATTTTCTTACGACGGAAACCCTCAATTAATGTATGCAACAGTGTTAGCTATAATTGGTTTCGGGCTTATTTTATTACTAGAAAAATTAGCAGTAAAAAAGCACTAGAAAATAACTAACTTAGCGTTCTAATCAAACCGCATGTATAAAGAGCGCACGCTATCACAAAGAATAAACCTTTTTTTAAAAGGATTAATAATGGGAGGAGCTAATAAAGTACCAGGAGTTTCAGGTGGTATGGTGGCTTTTGTGATGGGGTTTTATGAAGAACTTATTTATACTTTTCAAAGAATTAACGGCAAAGCTTTTAAGCTGTTATTTAACGGGCGTTTTAAAAGTTTCGCTAGTTATACCAACTTACAATTTTTAGTATGGGTAATGGCTGGAAGTATGTTTAGCTACTTCAGTGTGTCCCTTGTTTTAGATTACTTCTTAAGAAATTATCAATTATATGTATGGTCATGGTTCTTTGGAATGATTATAGGCTCTATTTACTATATATCAAAAGATTTCGGAGACTGGAAACCTAAAACTATTTTAGGGTTACTTATTGGAGCTTCAGTTGGAATTTCTATTAGTTTTATGACACCAGCTACAGAAAATGATAATTTGTGGTTTGTGTTTTTGTGTGGAATTATAGGAGTTTCAGGAATGACATTACCAGGGCTTTCAGGCTCATTTATTCTTATATTACTAGGGAACTATGTACTGTTGTTGGTAGATAGTGTAAACGTGTTAGGAAGTGTAATTACAAACCTATTGTCTGGAAACTTTGAAGTTTTAAATAATCAAGTAAAAGTTCGTTACTTAAAGATAATAGGTGTTTTTACAGCAGGGTCAGCCTTTGGACTTGTATCTATTTCACATGTTTTAGGTTATGTATTAAAAAGATGGCATCAAATTGTAACCGCAATTATTATAGGTTTTATCACTGGATCGCTTGGAGTTGTTTGGCCATGGAAAGAAACTATTTATAAAAAAGAAGAAGGTGTGTTTTTGCTTGATCAAAGCGGAAATAAAATTATAGAAAACTACCAGAGATTTATTCCCAATTTTAACAATCAAGAAACATGGATTTCAATAGGATTCATTATTATTGGAATCGCATTAATACTAATTATTGATTTTTATGACCAAAAAAGAAAATAAGCATTTATATGCTTTAGTAGGAAAGAATATTTCGTACTCATTTTCTCGTGGATACTTTACCGAAAAGTTTGATAAACTAGACTTAAAAAATCATGAGTATATCAATTTTGATATTCAATCAATACATGAGCTTCCTCAAAAAATAAAAGAAAATAAAAAACAGCTAAAAGGAATGAATGTAACCATTCCATATAAACTAGATGTTTTTAATTTTTTAGATAGAATAGATAAAAAAGCTTTAAAAGTAGGTGCAGTAAACACTATTAAAATAACTAAAAAAGGAAGATTAAAAGGGTATAATACGGATGTATATGGGTTTAAAAAATCATTAAAACCATTATTAAAGAAACGACATAAAAAAGCCTTGGTATTAGGAACAGGAGGAGCATCAAAAGCAGTAGCTTATGTACTTGAAGGTTTAGGGATAAAGTATAAATATGTTTCTAGAACCCCTGAAGGAAAAAAGCAAATTTCGTATCAAGATATTAATAAAGAACTTATAGAGTCGTACACCGTTATTGTAAATTGCACCCCTTTGGGTACACACCCAAATGTGGAGAACTCTCCTGATATTCCATATGAGTTTTTATCAAGCAAACATTTATTGTATGATTTAATATACAACCCGCCAGAAACCACTTTTTTAAGAAAAGGGAGAGAGCAAGGGGCAACTATTAAAAATGGATTAGAGATGTTACAGCTTCAAGCAGAAAAAGCTTGGAAAATATGGAACGATAGCTAAAATTTTAAAAACTAAAATAAAATTTGCTATTCTCTAAGAATCCTTATCTTTATAATCTAAATCAAAGGAACTTAAACATTGTAGATATGTTAGAAAATAACGAAGAGAAAGTAGAAAAACCAATTACAGAAGAGCAAACGAAGGCAAATAACGATACTGAAAATGCTGTTAATGAGGTTGAAAATGAAGTAGCTAATGAGTCTGAAAAAGCAGATGAAAAGCATGAAATTCCAATGCTAGACTACGCTTCAATGGAGTTAGAGAAATTGGTTGATGAATTAAAAAAACTGCTAAAAAGCCACCCAATACAACAATTAAAATCAAACGTAGATGCTATCAAAACAGCATTTAACTCAAAGTTTGGAGCTTTATTAGCAAAGAAAAAAGAAGCATTTTTAGCAGATGGAGGAAATTCTATAGACTTCCAGTTTTCTAGCCCAGTAAAAACAGAATACAATAATTTATTAGGTGAGTATAAAGCGAAACGCGATGCTTACTATTCTCAGTTAGAAAAACAACTAAAAGAAAATTTAGAGAGAAGAAATAATTTAATTGAAGAGTTAAAGACTTTAATTAAAGATGCTGACCCTAAAACGATGTATAATGATTTTCAAGAAATTCAAAATCGTTGGAAGAGTGTAGGAGCAGTGCCAAAAACAAAGTACAACGATACTTGGAGAACATACCATCATCATGTAGAACGCTTTTACGATTTACTACACTTAAATAAAGATTTTAGAGAGTTAGACTTCAAACATAATTTAGAAGAAAAACTACGATTAATAGAAAGAGCAGAAGCTTTAAGTGATGTAGAAGATGTTAATGTGGCTTTTAAAGAGTTACAAGAATTGCATCGTATGTGGAAAGAAGACATTGGACCTGTGTCAAGAGAACATAGAGAAGATGTTTGGGGTAGATTTAGTGAAGCTACTAAAAAAATTCATGATAGACGCCATCAACACTATAGAGAGCTGAAGTCTAAACATCAAGAAATGATTGATGCAAAACTGGCGGTTGCGGCAGAGATTAATGCATACGATACATCAAACAATAAAACACATAACGACTGGCAAAAAAGTATTGTAGAAATAGAAAAGCTACGTAAAAAATACTTTGACATAGGAAAGTTACCTTACAGTAAAAGCGAAGCAGTTTGGCAAGAGTTTAAGGCAGCTACCAAAAAGTTTAATTCAGCAAAAAATGCTTTTTATAAGCATGAAAAAAGTGCACAAAATGAGAACTTAAAAAGGAAAATGGAATTGGTAGAGCTTGCTGAAAGCTTAAAAGATAGTGAAGACTGGAGTGAAACTACCAATACAATGAAACGTATTCAATCTGATTGGAAAAAAATAGGGCATGTGCCAAGAAAGTTTTCTGATGATATTTGGAAGCGATTTAAGAATGCATGTAATCATTATTTCGATAGGTTACACGCACGTAAAAATGAAGAAAATAAAGAGCAGTTAGCTGTAGTAGAAGCTAAAAAAGAATTTATAGAACAAATTAAAACAGCTGAAATATCTACAGAAGAAGATGTAGAAAAAACATTAGCAGATTGGAGGGCACTAGGAGCTTTACCAAGAAATGCACGTTACTTAGACGAAAAATTCAATAAAGCAATGGATGCACATCTAGATAAATTAGATATGGGCAGAATTGATATTGAAATGATGAAGTTTAAAGGTGTTGTTGATACGTATTTATCGCAAGAAGACTATAGAAAGTTAGATAGCGAACAGTTCTTTATTAGAAAGAAAATAGATGAAACTGTACGCGAAATGCAACAGTTAGAAAACAATTTAAGTTTTATCTCAAACGCTACAGAAGATAATCCTTTAGTACAAAATGTTCGTAAGGGAATCCAAGAGTTTAAAGACCAATTAGACCTTTGGCAAGAAAAACTAGACTACTTAAAAAGATTAGATTACTAAGGTAATTCAGTAATCAAAAAAACTCGAACTTTTCAAAGTTCGAGTTTTTTTATGTTTAATTTTTAGCAAGTTGTTTGGCTACTGTAAGTTCAAAATTTGATAGAATGATAATAATAAAGATTTCAACGATAATATAAGTCCATCCTAAGTTACTAATAGTTTTTCTGTGATAGAATGCTATTCCAATAGAAAGACAGCAGTATAGTAGGTTTATAACTGCAATTCCTTTTAAAAAAGATTTAAGGTTATTGTGCTTTTTTTTGTAACAGTAAAAATCATAGATAGCAAACAACAAAGGGAAAACCGCTAGGAAATAGAGGGTAGAAGGAGGAATTCCTATGATGCTTTCAAACTTTACTAATATAATACCCAATAAAAAAGCAGATAAAACTGCTCCTAATCCATCAATTAAGAACAGCTTTTTTGGGTTTAGGAGTAAGTTTTTTATTAATAGTCTAACCATAAGGTTACTTTAGATAGACTTTGAATAAACATAAAAGTTGTTGTCAATCTCAATAGAATTGTTATTAATTGATTTTGTTTGCCAATTTTCTGTTGGAGTTAATAGTATAGATTTTCCGTTAACGTTTATTCTTAAAGGCATATCAAATCCTTCCACAACATTATTCCAACGATATTTTAATTCTTTGTTCTTGATTGTGTACTCAAATTTTGGAATTTTAACCGTTCGTAAATATTGATCGAATACTTTACTTAAATCAATTCCAGATTTCTCAATCATGTATTGTTCAATTTCTTGAGTTGTTACTGTTTTATGGTAAAAATCAGCATTTAAACCACGTAAAATTTGACGCCATTTTTCATCATCGTTTACCAATTGACGAATGGTGTGTAACATATTAGCTCCTTTGTAATACATATCTCCAGAACCTTCATTATTAACATCGTAATGACCAATAATAGGTTTGTCATTTTGGATAGAACTTCGTGTTCCTATAACATATTCAGCAGACGCTTTTTTTCCGTAATAGTAATCTAAGAACAAGTTTTCAGAGTAAGCCGTAAAACTTTCATGAATCCACATATCAGCAATGTCTTTATCAGTTATGTTATTGGCAAACCATTCGTGACCTGCTTCATGAATAATAATAAAATCAAATTTTAATCCCCAGCCAGTTCCAGATAAGTCTCTACCTAAATATCCATTTTTATATTGATTTCCATAGGTTACTGAGCTTTGATGTTCCATTCCTAAATACGGAACTTCTACTAGCTTAAAACCGTCTTCATAAAAAGGATATTTACCAAACCAATGTTCGAATGCTTTCATCATTTTAGGAGCATCTTTAAACTGCTTTTTGGCTTTTTTAAGATTATCACGTAACACATAATAATTCATGTCTAACTCTCCATCTTCACCTTGGTATTTCTCAGAAAAATGCACGTAATCTCCAATATTTACATTTACTCCGTAGTTGTTAATCGGATTATCAACAAACCAATGGTAGGTAGTTGTGTTATCATTGTGTTGTTCAATATTACGTAAACGACCATTAGAAACATCCATTAAGTTTTTAGGTACACGAACACTAATCGCCATACTATCCACCTCGTCGTACATGTGGTCTTTATTTGGCCACCAAACACTTGCGCCTAACCCTTGACATGAAGTAGCAACAAAATGATTTCCATTACTATCTTTTTTCCAAGAAAAACCACCATCCCAAGGAGCTCTAATTGCTTCTTTAGGGTTTCCTTCATAATACACATCAACAGAATTTATAGCTCCTTTTTTTTGAGGAGATTTCAACTGAATAAAATGAGCATTGCCTTCAGAAACAACTTTTAGCTCTTCGTTGTTTTGAGTTGCTTTGGTAATTTTTAATGGAGGTTGTAAATCTATTTGTAAAACTTGATGAGGTTTTAAAACTTTATATTGTACAGTGTTTTTTCCTTTAATAAATTTTTTATCAGGATTCACAGCTACATTAAGGTGGTAATATGTTAAGTCCCACCACGATCTTTCTGGAGTAATAGAACCACGCAAAGAATCTTGGCGTGTAAATGTTTCACTTTTAGAAAATAAAGATGTGCTTTTTTGAGCAGTAGAAGAAGAACATCCAGCAATTAATATTGCCAAAGATGTCATAAAAACTGATAAAGAAAATGTTTTTTTATGCATAGTATTTGTTCTTGATGGATAAAACGCTAAGATAAGTTTTAAAGTTTTTTTATTGGAGGCAACTTTAAGATATTTGCTTAAAATTATAAGAATGTCAAAAATAGTTTTCATAACAGGAGCTTCTTCAGGAATAGGGAAATCAATTGCTACTTATTTACATGATAGAGGGTTCAAAGTTTACGGAACAAGTAGAAATCCACAAAAAGTAAATACTTCATTTCAGATGGTAGCATTAGATGTAACTAATCAAGAGTCGATAAAGAAAGCTATAGAAGAAGTAATTACTGCTGAAGGAAAGATTGATGTGTTAATAAATAATGCAGGAAAAGGAATTACAGGTCCTATTGAAGATACTCCAACAGAAGAAATGAAAGATAACTTTAATACAAATTTTTTTGGAGTAATTGATGTCGTTAAAGAAGTGTTACCTTATATGCGAAAGCAACAATCAGGAACGATTATTAACACAACCTCAATAGCAGGTTACATGGGGTTACCTTTTAGAGGGATTTATTCTGCAAGTAAAGGAGCATTAGAGTTAGTAACAGAAGCGTTGAGTATGGAGGTAAAAAGTTTTGGAATTAAAGTTGTAAACGTAGCTCCAGGAGATTTTGCTACGAATATTGCTGCGGGAAGATACCACACACCTGTTTTTGAAAACTCTGCTTACAAAGAAAAATATGCTGAAAATTTAGCTTTAATGGATGCTCATGTTGATTCAGGTGCAGACCCAATACTTATGGCAGAAGCAATTTATAAAATAATTGAAAATAAGAGTCCTAAAATTCACTATAAAGTAGGAGGATTTATGGAGAAATTTTCAATTGTATTAAAAAGAATCTTACCTGATAAAGTTTATGAAAAATTACTAATGAATCATTATAAATTGTAAATTCGCAGAAGATTAGTAATGAAAGAAAATTACGGCATAAAATATTGTTTTATACGTTGTTTTAAAGAGAGTTGTACTCTCATAAAATTTAAAAATTAGGACACAACTACATAATAAATATACAGATGAAATTTTTTATTGATACAGCTAACTTAGATCAAATTAGAGAAGCACAGGCTTTAGGTATTTTAGACGGAGTAACAACAAACCCGTCATTAATGGCTAAAGAAGGAATAACAGGAGAAGATAACATTATCAATCACTACAAAGCAATTTGCGAAATAGTAGAAGGAGATGTTTCTGCTGAGGTAATCTCTACTGATTTTGACGGTATGGTGAAGGAAGGTGAAGCGTTAGCTGCTTTAAACCCTCAAATCGTAGTAAAATTACCTATGATTAAAGATGGTATTAAAGCATGTAAATATTTTTCTGATAAAGGAATAAAAACCAATGTAACATTAGTATTCTCTGCAGGTCAAGCATTATTGGCTGCAAAAGCAGGAGCAACGTATGTATCTCCGTTTATCGGTCGTTTAGACGATATTTCTACAGATGGTTTAAATCTAATAGCTGAAATTCGTCAGATTTTTGATAATTACGCATTTGAAACAGAGATTTTAGCAGCATCTGTACGTCATACTATGCACATTATTGATTGTGCTAAGATTGGTGCTGATGTTATGACTGGACCTTTAAGTGCTATTGAAGGATTATTAAAACACCCTTTAACAGATATTGGTTTAGCTAAATTTTTAGCAGATTATAAAAAAGGAAACTAACCAACTTTAGTTGGAAAAAATACAATGTCATTTCGACAGAAGTGAAAAATCTACTTAATCAAAAAGGTTTTTCGTTTTTTCGAAATGACATTTTTTAACTTAAAAATAAATGTTCCCAAAAAAAGAACTCGCGCAATTAGTAGTTTCAGCATGTAATCAATTTAATATTGATACTGTTGTAATTTCTCCAGGCTCTCGTAACGCACCACTTACTGTCGGATTTTCAAATCACCCAGAAATAAAAACATTAAGTGTGGTAGATGAGCGTTGTGCAGCCTTTTTTGCAATGGGAATAGCACAACAAAAGCAACAACCTGTAGCTATTGTATGCTCTTCAGGGTCAGCTTTGTTGAATTATTATCCTGCGATAGCAGAAGCTTTTTATAGTAACATTCCATTAGTTGTAATTTCAGCAGACAGACCTAAACATTTAATTGATATTGGTGACGGACAAACTATTCGCCAAGAAAATGTGTTTGAAAACCATATTTTGTTTTCTGCTAATTTGATTGAAGAAGAAAGTCAGTTAAAAAATAATATCAGTTTATTAATTGAAGCATTGCAAACTTCAATCACTCAAAAAGGGCCAGTTCATATAAATGTTCCGTTTGATGAGCCTTTATACGAAACGGTAGAAGAACTAACACCTTTTGATTTTTCAAGTGTTATTGCTAGCAAAAAGAATCAGTTTGTTGATTTAAACAAATTAACTTCTATATGGAATACTTCAACTAAAAAAATGATTTTGGTAGGAAGTAGTTTTCCAGATGCTGAACTTCAAAAAATATTGAATGTGTACGCTGAAGATACTTCTGTTTTAGTGTTTACAGAAACAACATCAAATATATACCATTCAAAATTCATTAATAGTATTGATAAATTAATATCTAAGCTAACTGAAGACGAGTATAAAGAACTACAACCTGAAGTATTAGTTACTTTAGGTGGAATGGTAATATCAAAAAGAATAAAACAATTCTTACGAAAGTTACAACCAAAACATCATTGGCATGTTGATGAGTTAAAAGCAATGGATACCTATCATTGTTTGTCTGAGTTTATAAAGATAAAACCAGTTACATTTTTAACAGAACTCTCTGAGGAAAAGAGAAATGTTGAAAGTAATTATCAAACAAGATGGCTGGAAGAGAAAAAACTTAGAGCTATTAAGCATGAAGAATATTTGAAAAATTGTGAATATTCGGATTTAAAATCTTTTGAAATCATTTTAAATAATATTCCTGATAATTCACAAGTACAAATTAGTAACAGTTCTATAATCAGATACTCGCAATTGTTTGATGTGAACTCCACACTGCAAGTATTTTGTAATAGAGGAACAAGTGGAATTGATGGGAGTACTAGTACAGCTGTAGGAGCTGCATTTGCTTCAAAAAATCAAACGGTATTTATAACTGGAGATTTAAGTTTCTTTTACGATAGCAATGCGTTATGGAATACAAATATTCCGAAGAATTTTAGAATTATTATTTTAAACAACGCAGGAGGTGGTATTTTTAGATATATCCCAGGACCGTTAACAACAAATGCGACTGAGTATTTTGAAACCCCACATAATTTAACAGCAGAGTACTTGTCAAAAACGTATGGTTTTGAATATGTTCAAGTAAAAGATTTAAAGAGCTTGCAAACAAGTTTGACTTCGTTTTATTCAGAATCGAATCAACCAAAAATAATGGAGGTTTTTACTCCAAAAGAAATAAATGATGTAGTTTTAAAAAACTATTTTAAAAACTTATAAGATGGAATTAAAAGAAGGTGATAAGGTAGATTTAGTTATCGGAGTTCAAACCGCGTTAGGTTATACGGTTTTGATTAATGAAGCTTACGAAGGTTTGCTATATAATAATGAAGTTTTTAGTGATGTAGAAGAAGGAATGCGAACAGTAGGGTACATTAAAAAGATACGTGAGGATGAAAAGATAGATGTATCATTACGTCCACAAGGATTTAAAAATGTAATTGATTCAGATATAGAAAAAATACTTAAAAAGTTAGAAGAAAAAGGCTTTTTATTATTAACAGATAAAAGCTCTCCTGAATCAATTAAATTTCACTTACAAATGAGTAAAAAGGCATTCAAGAGAGCTATTGGCAGCTTGTATAAGAGTAAAAAAATAGAATTACAAGAAGACAGAATAGTGTTAAAATAACCTATTCTTGTCCTTCTTCCTCTTGTTCTTCAATAATTTCCTCGTCATTATTTTTAATTTCTTCTTTCTTCTTACTTCCCATTAAATCGTTTACACGCTTAATATTTTCGTAAAAAGCATTTGCATTAGGGTCAGAAGGATCCATCTTACCATAAGCAGCTTTATAGTAAAAATCAGCCTTTTCATAATCCTTTCCTAACTCGTAATACTTACCTATGTAAAAATCACCCATGTGAGAATCAGGATACTTTATCATTACAAAATCACCTAAAACTCTAAGGTAATCACCATCTTGTCTGTCAATTACAATATCTTCAATAACAAAAATATCATCCAAACGAACATTTAAGTTAGAACCGTATAAATATTGAATGTCTAAATATTTTTTCTCAACGTACTTAATAGCATCTAAAGGAGCTAGATCTTTTACATTAGCTTCATATTCCTCTTTAGTAATCTTAGAATATAAACTAAACATTTGTGTAAAAGCTCTAGGAATAGTTTCTCCAATCATAGCTAAATAGCTAGGAGAAGAATCAAATTCATCAAAAGTAACATTAAAGTTTTTAGCTTCATAAGATGTTAACAAAGTTCTAATATCACTAAATCTATTATATTGCTTAGTATCAATATACTTTTTATTATTACTTGTATACAAGAAGTAAGTGTTATCTATAGAACCTAGTCTGTTAAGAGAGTATGATTCCATTATTGCAGGAGCAAACTGAGGAAAGTCAGGTGTTATACAGATATATGAGTTGAAAACTGGCTTTTCATCCTTTAAATAATGAGTGATAAAATTAGCAGCCTTTCCTTCACCAACAATTGTCATAAAAGGAGAAGTTCTAAAATTCCCTTCCATAAAAGGAATCAATTCATGTTTAATAAAATTAAAAAAATGTACACCAGTACTTGTTAAGGAATTATTAGATGGTATAATAGAAATATCTTTTCCATAAGTGTTTTTCATATCAATTCCTACCACAATTTGTCTAGGCGCTTTATCTACATTTGCATAAAGCTTAGCATTTCCTACATATAAATCAAAAAGGTACTCATCACCTAAAACAATAGCTAGAGGATAATTAGTGGTTTCATCTACATCATATCCTTTAGGAAGGTAGACTTTTATGTTTCTATCTTTTCCTAGCTCTTTTGAATTGACATTTTGAGTAACAACTTTTTGAGAGAAAAGACTAGTACTAATTAATAAGGTAAATAATAAATAAACTTGTTTCATATTAGGGGTAAATTATATCGTTCAAATATAGAAAAGAAAAATAAAGTTATTATGTTATTTTTGTACAACTAAATAACGACAATATTTTAAAATTATGATACAACCAGACTGGAAAGTTGCCAAAGAGTACGAAGATATTACCTATAAAAAGTCACACAACGTTGCAAGAATAGCATTTAACAGACCAAATGTACGTAATGCGTTTCGACCAAAAACTACTTCAGAGTTATTAGATGCATTTCATGACGCACATGAAGATACCAATATCGGAGTTGTATTATTATCAGCTGAAGGACCATCAACAAAAGATGGAGTTTGGAGTTTCTGTTCTGGAGGAGATCAAAATGCACGTGGACATCAAGGATATGTTGGAGATGATGGTTACCACCGTTTGAATATTTTAGAAGTACAACGTTTAATACGTTTTATGCCTAAAGCAGTAATCTGTGTAGTTCCAGGTTGGGCAGTAGGTGGAGGACATAGTTTGCATGTAACTTGTGATTTAACCTTAGCAAGTAAAGAACATGCTATTTTTAAACAAACTGATGCAGATGTAACTTCGTTTGATGCAGGATATGGTTCTGCTTATTTAGCTAAAATGGTAGGACAAAAAAAAGCTCGTGAAATCTTTTTCTTAGGAAGAAATTACTCAGCACAAGAAGCTTATGAAATGGGAATGGTAAATGCAGTAATTCCTCATGACGAGTTAGAGCAAACAGCTTTTGATTGGGCACAAGAAATTTTAGCAAAATCACCAACCTCTATTAAAATGTTAAAGTTTGCAATGAATTTAACGGATGACGGAATGGTAGGGCAACAAGTATTTGCAGGAGAAGTAACTCGTTTAGCATATATGACGGATGAAGCTAAAGAAGGACGTGATGCGTTTTTAGAAAAACGTAAGCCAAATTTTCCTAAAACTTGGATACCTTAAAAGCCCATCCTAACCCTCCCAAAGGGAGGGGATTAGTTTGAGTAAATTATAAAAATAAAAGAGTATGATTTTTCCCCTTTGGGGAAATTAAAAGGGGCTTATGAAAATAATTTGTATAGGGCGTAATTACGCAAAACATATAGAAGAATTAGCAAATGAAAGACCAGAAAACCCAGTCGTTTTCTTAAAGCCAGATTCGGCTATTCTTCCTAAGAAAATGCCATTTTTCATTCCACCATTTTCAAATGATATTCATTATGAGGTAGAAGTATTGGTAAAAATAAACAAAGTAGGAAAACATATTTCTCCAAAATTTGCACACAAGTATTACGACACTGTTGGATTAGGGATTGATTTTACAGCTCGTGATGTACAAGCGCAATGTAAAGAAAAAGGATTGCCTTGGGAAAAAGCAAAAGCTTTTGATGGTAGTGCTATAGTAGGAGAGTTTTTTCCAAAAGAAGATTTTGACTTAGAAAACTTGTCATTTCAATTACAGAAGAACGATGAGGTTGTGCAAGATGGAAATACATCTAGTATGTTGTGGAAAATTGATGAATTGATTAGTTATGTGTCGCAATATTTCACGTTGAAAAAAGGAGATATTATTTTTACAGGCACACCAGCAGGTGTTGGTAAGGTGGCTGAGAATGACATTTTAACAGGAACTATTGAAGGAAAACAAGCTTTTCAAATAAAAGTAAAATAAAATATATCCCGCTTCGGCGGGATTCTTTTTTAGATATATAAATGAATGCAGAAATCATTACGATAGGAGATGAAATTCTTATCGGACAAATTGTAGATACCAATTCTCAATGGATTGGTCAAGAACTTAATAAAATTGGAATTTCGGTTTATCAAATCTCCTCAATTCAGGATGAAAAACAACACATATTAAATGCGTTAAAAGAAGCAGAAAGTAGAGCAGATATTGTGATAATAACTGGAGGTTTGGGGCCTACTAGAGACGATATCACAAAAAAAACAATTGCTGAATATTTTCAAGACGATAAGATTGTTGAATATCCAGAGGTGATTGATAATATTAAATATTTATTCAAAAAAGTTAATCACCCATTCAACGAAATTCAAAAATACCAAGCACAGCTTCCATCAAAAGCAACCTTATTAATGAATCGTTTAGGAACCGCACCCGGAATGTGGTTTTATGAAAACGATACGGTTTTTGTGTCACTTCCTGGAGTTCCTTATGAAATGAAAGGATTAATGAAGTATGATGTACTACCAAAGTTACAGTCTACTTTTAAATTGCCATTTATTTTACACCGAACCATTATGACAGTAGGTACAGGTGAAACAATTATTGCTGAAAGAATTTCTGATTGGGAAGATAATTTACCTGATTTTATAAAATTAGCATATTTACCATCTTACGGAAGTGTTCGTTTACGATTATCAGCTAAAGGAAACGATGAAGATTTATTAGCGAAAGAGATGGAGAAGCAGGTTGCTGCACTATATGAATTAATTCTTGAGATAATTGTAGGTGATGATAATGAAACCTCATTAGAAAAAGAGGTAGGGATATTGTTAAAACAATATGGTAAAACCGTAGCTACTGCAGAGAGTTTAACAGGAGGAAAAATAGCGTCAACTATTGTTTCCGTTTCAGGGGCGTCATCCTATTTTATGGGTGGATTTGTTACGTATACAGCAGCGTTAAAACAACAACTACTTGGGGTTTCTAAAGAAACAATAGATAAGTTTACTGTGGTAAGTAAAGAGGTAGCAAAGGAAATGGCTAAAGGATGTTTAGAAAAATTACAAACAGATTATGCCATCGCTGTAACAGGAAATGCAGGCCCAACAACTGATCATAACGATAAAAGTGTAGGCTTGGTGTATATTGGTATAGCAACGAAAAACGGAGTGGAAGTTTATGAGTTTAATTTTGGGCAACCGAGAGAAAAAGTTATTAATAGAACGGTAACCAAATCTTTAGAACTATTACAGGCTGCCATATTAAAATAAATTAGTATTTTTGCGCCCGTTACGCTTCCAAATAGGTTAGATGCTGAACCTAGTTTTGAAAAGATTAAAATTAATTAAAAATTTAATCGAGAATATTTTTGTGCAGTAAATTAAAATGCATAAATTTGCACCTCGTTTAGAAATAACACTAAAAACTGTCAAGAAGATGTCTAGAGTTTGTGAATTAACAGGAAAAAAAGCGATGGTAGGTAACAATGTATCTCACGCTTTAAATAGAACTAAAAGAAGATTTAACGCTAATTTAATGACTAAGCGTTTCTATATTCCAGAAGAAGATAAATGGGTAACTTTAAAAGTATCTGCTTCTGCATTAAAAAATATTAATAAAAAAGGAATCTCTGCGGTTATTAAAGAAGCTAGAGAAAAAGGTTTCTTAACTAAATAATTCCTTACTAGATAAAATTTTAGAGAGATGGCAAAAAAAGGAAACAGAGTTCAAGTAATTTTAGAGTGTACTGAGCATAAAGCTTCTGGTCAACCAGGAACTTCTCGTTATATTACAACAAAGAACAAAAAAAATACTCCTGATAGAATGGAATTAAAGAAATTTAATCCAATCTTAAAGAAGATGACAGTTCATAAAGAAATTAAATAATAAGCTACGGCGTAAACTTTAATATAAAATGGCAAAGAAATCAGTAGCATCGTTACAAACAGGTTCGAAAAGATTAACCAAAGCTATCAAAATGGTAAAGTCTCCTAAATCTGGAGCTTACACTTTTGTTGAAGCTATTATGGATCCAACACAAGTAAGCGACTTTTTAGCAAAAAAGTAATTCTTGTATACAGTTTAAAGAAAAGCTACTTTCATTAGAGAGTAGCTTTTTTTATATTTACACGTTTGTATTAACAACATAAGTATAAGTTGGGCGTTACCCCTAGCGGGTCGGGCTTTCGGCAGTCGCTTCCCGAAGTATCGGGAGAGCTTCAACAAATGCCTCAATCCCTAACGCAAGAGTAATGACAATTTGACCGTATTAATAAAACGGTATAGTTTTTAACCTATGTAAGCGATTATAAAATTTAAGAATGAGTTTTTTTAAGAAAATCTTCTCGAAAGAGAAAAAGGAAACCTTAGATAAGGGGTTAGAAAAAACCAAAACAAGTTTTTTCTCTAAATTATCAAAAGCAGTTGCAGGAAAAGCAAAGGTTGATGATGATGTATTAGATAATTTAGAAGAAGTATTGGTATCGTCAGATGTAGGTGTAGAAACTACCTTAAAAATTATTGATAGAATTGAAGAGCGTGTATCTAAAGATAAGTATTTAGGTACAGATGAGTTAAACCAAATCTTACGTGAAGAAATAGCAGGTTTGTTATCTGAAACAAATACTGGTGACGAAACAGAGTTTACTATTCCAGCTAATAAAAAACCATATGTTTTGATGGTTGTAGGAGTTAATGGAGTAGGAAAAACAACAACCATTGGTAAGCTAGCTTCACAATTTAAAAAGAAAGGTTTAAAAGTGGTTTTAGGAGCAGCTGATACGTTTAGAGCAGCAGCAATAGACCAGTTACAAGTTTGGGCAGATAGAACAGACGTACCAATTGTACGTCAAGAAATGGGATCAGACCCAGCCTCTGTAGCTTTTGATACTGTTCAGTCAGGAGTTAACCAAGATGCAGATGTAATCATTATTGATACAGCAGGACGTTTACATAACAAAGTAAACCTTATGAATGAGCTAACAAAAATAAAGCGTGTAATGCAAAAAGTAATACCAGATGCACCACACGATGTATTGTTAGTATTAGATGGTTCAACAGGGCAAAATGCTTTTGAACAAGCAAAACAATTTACTAAAGCAACAGAAGTTACTTCATTGGCAGTAACAAAATTAGACGGAACAGCAAAAGGAGGAGTGGTAATTGGTATTTCAGATCAATTCCAAATTCCAGTTAAATATATCGGAGTAGGAGAAGGTATTGATGATTTACAAGTGTTTAATAAACACGAATTTGTAGATTCTTTCTTTAAGTAACATTATTCCCGAAAAGACAGGAAACAATCATAGAAAAAACTCCCAATTTGGGAGTTTTTTTTATTTTTTAAATTGTCTCAATAACCTTATCAAGAGTTAATCTCGATTTAGGTTTTCTATCAGGTTGGTTAGAGTCTTCTTCATCTCTATAGCCTATAGCTACAGCAACAAGAGTGGAATAACCTTCGTTATTCAAAATTTTGTCATAATTTTCAGGTTCAATACCTTCCATTGGTGTAGCATCAATTCCCATTTCAGCACAAGCACTTAAAAAGACTCCTAAAGCTAAATATACCTGCTTATCAAACCAAGCTTTAATCTCTTCTTCAGGTTTTGGTTTTATAAACTCTTTATAGTAGTTTACAGCTCCTTCTGGTAGTTCTTCCTCAATTTGTTTTTCAAATAATGCTACGTCATTAATTCTGTTAAACACCACAACAGTATCGCTTTCAAGAACCTTACTAGTGTTTAGCCAAGATACCTCTGAAAGTTTTTGCTTAGTATCAGCATCAGAAACAAAAATAAATTTCCAAGGTTGACTATTTATTGATGAAGGACTTAGTTGTAAAACCTGTTGCAACTCTTTAATTTTTTCCGATTCAATTTTTTTTGAAGCATTGTATTTTTTGGTAGTATAACGTTGTTGCATTGATGTTATAAAGCTCATATTCTATTTTTTTAATTAAACTATAAAAATTATAGTAGCAAAAGTAATTATAGTATTTTATCTTTGCAATAACGGTCAAAAAGGATAGTATAAATTATGGAGGTACAAACATCTAAAACACTTAAATTTAAAGGAAAAGAGTTTCCTTGTTGCACAAGTCTTACCATGGGAATTATTGGAGGGAAATGGAAAACTGTTATTCTTTTTCATTTAATAAAAGGAACACTTCGTTATAGTGAATTAAGAAAAGAAATTCCAATGGTTACAGAACGAACGCTCAGCTTGCAGTTAAAATCGTTGGAAGAGGACGGAGTAATTAAAAGAAAGGTGTATACATCAAAACCTCCTTTAAAAGTAGAATATTCTTTAACTGATTTAGGAAAAACATTGATTCCAGTAGTGCAGTCTATTGCAGATTGGGGAGATTTTGTAGTAAACAACTACTCCAAGTAAAAGTTAGTAAACCGCAAGTTATTTGAATTCATATACGAGAAAGCTTCTTTTTAAAGGAAAAGAATTTTTTCGTTTTTTATAATTACATTTGATAATCAAATACTTGACTCCATGAGAAAAATACTACTATTACTATTAATCACTTTATTTATTAATTCATGCAAGCAAACACCCAGTAAATTGTACTTTAAAAAGTATGATGAATCTTCAGAAATAGAAGCACAGCAAGAGCATGAAAAGAAGAGAATGCAGTTTAAGCTACTACAGTCTAATTTTTTAGATTTAAATAAAGAATTCAAACCTTTTGAAAAGGAGTTATCAAAATTTTCAGAAGAAGAATATCAACAACTAAAATCATTAATTTTAGAAAAAGATATTCCAACTATTCAAAAAAGCATAACAAATAAAAAACTCACCTACGAAAAACTAACATTATTCTATTTATATAGAATTCGAAAATATGAAAGTGATAGCACAAAGTATTTGAATGCAATCATATCACTAAATCCAAAAGTTTTAGAAGAAGCGAGAGCAAAAGATAAAGAAGCTAAAGAAGTTAATGAATATTCGCTTAGTGGAATTCCTATTCTAATAAAAGATAATATTGATGCAGCTGGAATGATAACTACAGCAGGAGCTGTAGCCTTACAAAACAATTTAACCGATAGCGATGCTTTTATTGTTAAAAAAATAAAAGAAGCAGGAGCGTTGATTTTAGGAAAAGTAAACTTAAGTGAATGGGCATATTTCTTTTGTGAAGATTGCCCGTTAGGTTATAGCGCTACAGGAGGGCAAACCTTAAATCCTTATGGAAGAAAAGTTTTTGAAACAGGAGGCTCAAGTTCAGGAAGTGGAGTTTCAGTAGCAGCTAACTATGCAGTAGCTGCTGTAGGTACAGAAACAGCAGGGTCTATAACTTCACCATCAAGTCAAAACTCAGTAGTTGGGTTAAAACCAACAATTGGTGTTTTAAGTCGCTCAGGAATTGTTCCGATTTCAAGTACGTTAGATACACCAGGACCGATGACTAAAAGCATAGTAGATAATGCTATTTTATTTGAAGCAATGCTAGGTAAAGATAATGAAGATGCTGCTTCTTTAGAAATAGAAGATTTTAAACCTAAAGAATTGCTTAATGAAAGCTACACAATTAAAGGAAAAAGAATAGGAGTACTAAAACCTATATTAACAGATTCTATCTATAAAGCAAGTGTAGAAAAGTTACAAGAAGCTGGAGCAGAAATTATAGAGATAACTCCACCAGAAATATCATTTGATGGATTTATTACGCTGCTGAATATAGATATGAAACATGATTTACCAAAGTACCTATCTACTTATGCAAACAAAAAGCTAACAGTAAAAGACATAGAAGATGTAGTTGCATACAACAAAAAAGATTCTATTAAAAGAGCTCCTTACGGACAACAGCTATTTGAAGGAATAGTAAAAGACACAACAACTTTAGTACAGTTAGAAGTCGTAAAAGATAGTTTAAGTTTTAATGGTAAAAAGTTTTTACAAGATTTAAAAACGCAAAATTTAGATGTTATTCTATCTATTAATAATTATCATTCTGGTATTGCAGCAGTAGCGAAGTATCCGACATTAACAGTTCCTATGGGATACAAAAACTCAGGAGAACCTGTTAGTTTAACGTTTATAGGGAAGCCTTTTACTGAAAAAGAATTATTGCAGCTAGGGTATACATTTGAACAACTAACAAAAGTAAGAAAGACTCCTGTTGATTATTATTAATAGGACTACATATAAAATAAAAACTCCCAATTTGGGAGTTTTTATTTTAATCTTCTAATTTGTATTTGCCAATATAACCAGACACATCTCCGCCGAGATAAAGATATCCCTCATGCTCTTCAACTGAACTAGCTTCTGACACAACTTTACCAGTTGTGTCATAATAAGTTTTTAAAATCTCTCCATTAGCACTCAAATGCATAATCATTCCATAGCGAGCTACTTTAGGTTGTAAAAATAGAGGAAGACCATAAACTAACTTTTTTACAAGAGGTTTAGAATGTATTTCATCTAAAGAAGAATCTCTTTTAGTTGAAAAACCAAGCCAAAAGCTACCATCGACTCTTCTAGAGACTCCATTAGGAAAACCAGGTAGGTTGTCTAGAAAAACATCTGTTGTTCCTTTATTACTGCCTTTTAACCAGTGTCTTAGGATTCTGTATTTTGCTAAATCTACCATTAAAACAAAGTCATCATTTTGAGAAACAGCAACTCCGTTTCCGAAATAAGTACCCTCTATAAGTGTTTTTACTTGTTTGGTTTTAGGGTTGTAACTATAAAGACCTCCATCGGGTTTTGCTTCCATTAACAATTTCCAAATATGGGTTTTGCTAAAAGGGAGTTTTGAAGAAGTATTGGTAAAATAAATAATTCCATCCGAAGCAATGTCTACATCATTCGGAATTAAAAATTTGTTTCCATGTTCATCTTCACTTGCTAAAGTGGTAATTTCCCCTTTTTTATCTACACTGATTAAACCTCTTTCTAAGTCACAAGCAATTAGATTTTGATTGCTGTCAAAATGTAAACCAGCAACCCAAGATTCAGTATTACAAAACACAGAAACTTTTCCCGATGTGTCAATTTTTAAAATTCTACCATCTGAAAAATCTGTTTCAGAAATATGTACACCACAATATAGGTTTCCTTGCTTATCTACAGCAATATCCTCAGGTCCATACCAACCGTCTAAGTCGATGTGTTGGGTTGAGCTTAAGAGCTCATTTTCAAGAAGTGCGCCTACTAACTTAGGAGGTGTGAGAGGAGACCAAGCTTCTGGATTAATTGAACACGATTTAAAAGTAACACTGGTTATAAAAATGAGTAAGATTAATAATGTAGCGTATTTTACTAATGATGCAATTTTCATTGTATTTGTTTTTATAATTTATAAAGACAAAGAAAATGAGGGAAAACTATTTTTATCTTGACAAATGTTAGGAAATGACAACCTCTTTTCGAATTCTACTCAAAGATTCAGCAGCTATACCAAGAAAACTAGCAATTTGATATTGAGGAGCTCTCAAAACAATTTTTTTATCGTAATTTTTAATAAAATCTAGATACTTTTTCTTAGCCGATTTTGTTTGCATAGTTAGAGCTCTTTGTTGTGCGCAAAGGTGATTTTGCTCAGCTAAAATTCTTCCAAATTTCTCAAAATTGGGAGATTCTTTATATAATTGAGTTAAACTATCAAAAGAAATTTTATAAACTACGCTGTCTTCAATAGCTTCTAGAAACTCAAGGGAAGGAGTTTGGTATATAAAACTATCAAAAACTGTTATAAACTGGTTATCACAAGAAAAATAGGTTGTAAACTCTTTACCTTCTATATTTTTAAAAGTTCTAAAAAAACCAGATTCAATAAAGTATAAATCCTTCGCTTTTCTCCCTTCTTTAATAACTAATGTTTTTGCTTTGTATTCTTTTCTTTCTAATCGATTATAAAATATTTGAAACTCATTCTCAGTAAGTCCAATTAAGTCATGTAGCAATCTTTTTAGTTCGTTCATTTTTTTATGTAAAGTTCAATAACAGCGAAGTTATCTAAAGTAAGGCTAAGAATCAAACTAATTTTTAAGGGTTTAAAGTTAAAGAAGTTCAATTAAAACGTATCTTTGCACACCGAATTTTTATAGTATGCGTACCAAAACAACAAAACAAAACAAAATTAACGTAGTTACTTTAGGTTGCTCAAAAAACGTTTACGATAGTGAAGTGTTAATGGGGCAGTTAAAAGCCAATGGTAAAGAAGTGGTTCATGAAGATGAAAATGACGATGGTAATATTGTAGTAATTAATACGTGTGGTTTTATCGGTAAAGCCAAAGAAGAGAGTGTAGAAACTATTTTACACTACGCACAGAAGAAAGAAGAAGGTGAAGTAGATAAAGTGTTTGTTACCGGTTGTTTAAGTGAGCGTTACAAACCAGATTTAGAAGCTGAAATAACGAATGTAGATCAGTATTTTGGTACACACGATTTACCAAACTTATTAAAAGTTTTAGAAGCTGATTATAAGCATGAGCTAATTGGTGAGCGTCTAACTACAACTCCAGAACACTATGCGTATTTAAAAATTGCAGAAGGTTGCGATCGTCCGTGTTCGTTTTGTGCCATTCCGTTAATGCGTGGTAAACATAAATCTACTCCAATAGAAGATTTGGTTACCGAAGCTACGAAGTTGGCGGAAAAAGGGATTAAGGAAATTATGCTAATCGCGCAAGATTTAACCTATTACGGATTAGATATTTATAAAAAGCGTGCTTTAGCGGATTTATTAAAAGAATTGGCAAAAGTTGATGGAATTGAATGGATTCGTTTACACTATGCCTTTCCAACTGGTTTTCCAATGGATGTGTTAGAAGTAATGAAGAACGAACCAAAAGTTTGTAATTATTTAGATATTCCATTGCAGCATATCAATACGGAGATTTTAAAATCGATGAAGCGTGGTACAACACATGAAAAAACCACAGCATTGATTCATAAGTTTCGTGAAGCAGTGCCAAACATGGCAATTCGTACAACGTTAATTGTTGGATATCCAGGAGAAACTGAAGAACAGTTTCAAGAATTGAAAGATTGGGTAGAAGAGATGCGTTTTGAGCGTTTAGGTGCTTTTGAATATTCTCACGAAGAAAACACAGGAGCGTATGTCTTAGAAGATGATGTTCCTGCTGATGTAAAGTTCAGACGTGTAAACGAAATTATGGAAGTGCAGTCTCAAATTTCTTGGGAATTGAATCAAGAGAAAATAGGAAAGACGTTCAAATGTTTATTTGATAGAAAAGATGGAGAATACTATTACGGACGTACTGAGTTTGATTCTCCAGATGTAGATAATGACGTAATTGTGGATGCTCGTGAACATTATATTAAGCTAGGTGAGTTTATTGATATAGAAATTTTTGAAGCTGGTGATTTTGATTTACACGGAAAACCAGTAGTAAAACAAGAAAGACCAGTTCCTTTAAATCAAAAGAGGAAATAAAATCAAACCTGCTAAAAGCAGGTTTTTTTATGCATATTTGCTGTATGAAAAAAGCCTATTTTAATTGGAGTTCAGGAAAAGACTCTTCATTAGCATTGTATAAAATATTACAACAAACAACTAAATCATAGTATAGATATAGTTACACGTTAACTTGTTTTTTAGTCTATCTAGAAATGATAGTCACTTTCATTGAAGGAATTATGTTTATTTCAGTTGAATTTGTTCGAAATGACGTTATGTAATGTTGAGAGATTAATAAAGAAGCGTTAACTTACTTTAAAGTTAATTCTCTATGCTCAATTCCCCATTTAACCATAACATCTAGGGTAGTATGTAATCGCATTCCAGATTCTGTTAATTCATATTCAACAGTAACAGGATTAGTATCGTAAATAGTACGTTTAATGATTCCGTTAGCTTCCAAATCTTTTAATTCTTTAGATAGCATTCTTGGAGAGATTTTACCGATGTTTCGTTGTAGTTCTTTAAAGCGCATTTTTCCGTATAACAAGCTACCAATAATAGATAGTTTCCACTTTCCGCTTATTACATTTAAAGTATCTCTTAATGCTAATACATATTGAACAGAGCACCTTTTTAGCTCTTCCATTTGAACAACTGTTTCCATGTTTATTGAGTTGGTATACTTTTGTATACTGGTATACTAAAGTATAGTAGTTACTTTTGTATAGCAAATATACATACTTTTGTGATATAAAAAACAAGTAAAAATAAAAAAAATGAAACACTTAGTAATTGTAACACACCCAAATATTGAGGAGTCAAACGTAAATAAGTCCTGGATAGATGAGTTGCAACAGCACGATGATAAAGTAAGAATTCATCAACTATATAAAGAATATCCAGATTTAAATATCAATGTAGCAAAAGAGCAAGAGTTGTTATTGAATCATGATAGTATCGTTATTCAATTCCCGTTGCATTGGTTTAACACTCCTTTTTTATTAAAAAAATGGATGGATGAGGTATTAACATATGGTTGGGCTTTTGGTCCAGGAGGAGATAAATTAAAAGGGAAAAAGTTTCGTCTATCCGTATCAACAGGGGGTACGGAGCAAACCTATAATAGTTTTGTATCTTTAGAAGACTTATTAAAATCGGTAACTGTTTCGTTTGAGTTTTGTGGAACAGAAGTTTTACCATCGCATGTGTTTTATGGAGCAAATGACAACCCAAAGCATGAAGATATTAAAGTAAACTCAAAACAATACGCAGATTTAATCTTAAATTAATTAAAACCTATATAACAATGAAAAATTTTAAAAATCCTTTAGTGTTAGTATTAATAGCATTTGCAACATTATCGTTTACTACCATTACAAAAGAAATAAAGAAAGTAAATACCAAAGAGAGTAAAGTGGTATGGAAAGGTTATAAAGTAACTGGCTCTCATGAAGGAACAGTTAGTTTACAATCAGGAGCCTTACACTTTGATGAAGACAAATTAGTAGGAGGGGAGTTTTTAATAGATATGACATCTATTGCGGTAACAGATTTATCAGGAGATTACCAAAAGAAATTAGAGGGACATTTAAAATCAGACGATTTTTTTGGTATAAATAATCATCCAACAGCTAAATTAGTTTTTACTAAGGTGAAAGCTAAAGGAAAGAACTCATACAAAGTAACAGCAAATTTGACTGTTAAGAATAAAACAAACCCTGTAACTTTTGAAATTTCTGTGTATGGAGGAAAAGCAACAGCTTCATTAAAAATTGATAGAACAAAGTATAATGTAAAATATGGTTCTACTAGCTTTTTTGATGGTTTAAAAGATAAAGCAATTTACGACGAGTTTGATTTGGTAGTTGATTTGGTTTTTTAAAACCCAACTAAGATTGTATGCATGCCTCAAACATTGGTTTGGGGTATGTTTTTAAAATAGAGTTAAACAAGAATCCCTTATGAAACGAACAACGTTTTTACAGTTATTAGGGTTAGCATCAGTAAATTTGAGTATGGGAACATTAAGCGGTTTAAAAAGGTTATCAGATAGTTTGCCGGTTTCTCAAACAATGCCAGTATTGTTCTTGGGGCATGGGAGTCCTATGAATGCTATTGAGGAAAACGAGTTTACGAGAGGTTTTCAAAATATTTCAAAAACACTACCAAAACCCAAGGCTATTATTTGTGTTTCGGCACACTGGTTTACTAAAGGAACAAAAGTAACTGCGATGAAAATGCCTAAGACAATTCACGATTTTGGAGGTTTCCCACAAGAATTATTTGAACAACAATATCCTGCTAATGGAAGTCCTGAATTAGCTAAAGAAACAAAACAATTATTGCATCCTAATTTTGTAGAGCTAGATGAACATTGGGGATTAGATCATGGTGCTTGGACTGTATTAAAGCATTTATTTCCGAAGGCTGATATACCTGTAATTCAATTGAGTATTGATTATACCAAAGATGCCAATTATCATTTTGAATTAGCTAAACAGCTAGCTTCTTTAAGGCAAAAAGGCATATTAATTATTGGAAGCGGAAATATTGTTCATAATCTAAGATTAGTTGATTGGAAGAATTTTGCTAAGGATGATTATGGATATGATTGGGCTATTGAGACAAGAGAAACGGTTAATAAATATTTGCTAGAAGGAAATTTTAAACCATTGATAGACTATACAAAACAGTCAAAAGCATTTCAGTTAGCAATTCCAACACCTGACCATTATTTACCGTTGATTTATAGTTTAGGTTTGCAGCAAAAAAATGAAGAAATTCAGCTTTTTAATGACAAGTTATTGGCGGGCTCTTTAAGTATGACTTCCTTAAAAATAGGGTAATAAAAAAAGTCTGTATAGATGGGGCTACACAGACTTTTTATAAAAACAATAAGGGTTACGATTTTTGTTTTATCGCATTAATCGTTGTTCTTACCACAAACCAGCAGAAACATACAATACCTAAAGAGAATACAATATCACCAATCATTCGCATCCATTTTAAGGTTTGTACTGTAGGGTTGTATAATAATTCAGGATCTCTAGCAAAAGAATATCCTTTGGTAATAGAAGTGTAAGCTTGAATTATACCAACAGGTAGTAAGCTTAACACAACCATTAAAACTAACCCACCATTTAAAAACCAAAACGCATTTTTTACGAGTTTTTCGTTCCAAGAAATATTTGAATACAAGCGTAAACAGATTAAAATAAAGCCCATACCTAACATTCCATATACTCCAAATAGTGCAGTATGTGCGTGTACAGCAGTTGTGTTTAATCCTTGAATGTAATATAGAGCAATAGGAGGGTTGATTAAGAACCCGAAAACACCAGCACCTACCATGTTCCAAAAGGCAACTGCAATAAAGAAGAAAATAGGCCATTTATAACGTTGAATCCAAGCATTCTTTTTCAATAAATTCCAGTTTTCTCTAATTTCAAATCCCATTAAGGTTAATGGTACCACTTCTAAAGCACTAAATGTAGCTCCTAAAGCAATAGCTTGTACAGGTGTTCCTGAATAATACAAATGGTGTAAGGTTCCAATAATACCTCCTGCCAAGAAAATAGTTGCTGAAGCGATAGCTGTTTTTCCTGCTGTTTTGGTTGAAATAATTTTCATACGAGAGAAAATATAGGCGATAATTACCGTAGCAAATACCTCAAAAAATCCTTCTACCCATAGGTGTACGAGCCACCATCTCCAATAATTAATTACAGGTAATGAACTGTTTTCTCCATACATTAATCCAGAGAAAAAGAACATACCAATAGCAACTACAGCTATTAATAAAATAGAAAGTAAATGTTTTGAGTCGTCTTTTTTGCGGATACCATACAGCACATGTCTACCAACCATAATTACCCATAAAATTAAACCAATACCTAAGAATATTTGCCAAAACCTACCTAAATCCATGTATTCGTATCCTTGGTGACCAAAGAAGAAGTTGGTGGTTAAGTCTAAAAATTGGTGTACACCTAACCATTCACCTAGCATAGAGCCCAAAACAATAATTAACAAGGCAATAAACAAGAAATTGATGCCAAAAACTTGGTACTTCATTTCTTTACCACTAATAATTGGAGCTAAGAATAATCCTGTTGCTAACCATGTAGCGGCAATCCAAAATACAGCAAGTTGTGTATGCCAGGTTCTAGAGATTGAATATGGAAGGTATTCAGATAAGTTAAAACCAAAGAATGCTTGACCTTCTACTGTATAGTGTACAGTAACAATACCCAAAACAACTTGTAATACGATCAAGAGTGAAATGACTAAAAAGTACTTTAATACCGCTTTTTGAGATTTGAATAATTTTAAGTCTAATAAAGGGTCATTGTTTGGGTTTGTTACTGCTTCTCCTTTTTCATGATTTCTGATGTAGTAATAGGTTAACACACCTATAAACAGTAGTAATAAAATTATTGAGAAGCCTGACCACAGTTGTGAATCGGGAGTAATTGTATTATTAATTAACGGTTCGTGAGGCCAGTTTGAAGTATAGGTATATTCTTGATCTGGTCTTTCTGTACTGGCAGCCCAAGAAGTCCAAAATAAAAAGGCATTAAGCTTAGCTAGTTTTTCAGTATCGGTTAAAGCACCTTCATGAATAGCATATTTTTCATGACCTTTTGAAAAGATATTCGCATAGTGTGCAGCGTTTGCTTCAATAGCTTCTTTTCGCTCTTTTGAAATTGTTATTGATTGGTCTTTTTCATTAAACGTATTAGTTCTAATGTTTTTTACCAAACGTGCTTTTAAAGCAGCTTTATTTTCTTCATCTAAAGCATCGTAATTTTTGTTGAAGTCTTTTTTAGCCCAATAGTCTAATAAATAAACAGCTTCTTTATGAATCCAATCGGCAGTCCAGTCTGGAGCTACATAACTTCCGTGTCCCCAAATAGAACCCACTTCCATTCCTCCAATAGACTCCCATATATTTTGTCCATCTTGAATATCTTTTTTTGTATATATAGTTTCATTACTTCCGTTAACTTTTACTGTTTCAGGTATAGGGGGTTGGGTTTGGTAAATTTCTGTGCCTACCCATATTAATGCAATAAATGATAATACCACTACTGCAATAAATCCAGTCCAAATTTTTCTCATTATTAATTATTTAATTTAATTGATTTTCTAATTTGATTGCTTTTTTAAATAGAATATTGTTTTCTAAATGAATGTGTTTGTGTAAGTCTTCTTCAAACTCTTGTAGCATAGCTAAAGCAACTTTGTAAGTGTTACAGGCATCTTCTGGTGGAGTATAATTGTTAGTTAGTTCTGCAATTGTTCTAAATCTATTTCCTTCATTGTCATGTTCAGTATGCATCATGTTTATAGGGTTTTCTACCGTACCAAATGGAGGAGGAGAAAGGAGAGTTTTTGAGTTACTTGCCTCAACTAACTTTTTTATAAAAGGGAATAAAATAAGTTCCTCTTTTTTCATATGTGTAGTAAGTTCTCCGGCACTTTCTTTAAAGAGTTGCAAAACCTCGTGTAGCTCAGGGTGATTGTTACCATGTACTTTAGCTATTTTAGTTAAATACTCTAAAATTTCAGGAATTTGTTTTTCTACATAGGTATGATGATTTTGATAGATGTAATCACACAAAAAATCTAACGACCAGTTTTGATAATCGTTAGTAGATTTTGAGCCTCTATCAATTCGGATGAGTTTATTGATTAATGTATCTGGAACAATATTTTTCTTTGTTGAAACTTCTTGAATAGTTCTGTTACCATTACAACAAAAATCAATTCCGTATAGTTTAAAAATTGTAGCTGTTTTATAGTTGTTTGCAACTATATCTGCCACTGTTGTGTTGTTATTTATTTCCATTTTGTTTCTGTTTATTGTTTATAAATTATAAAAAGACCTTTTTATCCTTTATAGTTGTAAATTTTTTTATTCCCGTTTTAACCAGAAAGTGTTTTTCTTATCTTGGGTGTATAATACATCGTGGAGTGTGTTTTCTTCTAACATTTTTCTCAAATTATCTCTAATCTCAACAAACTTAAAGTGGAGTGGGCAAGGAGAGCTATCATCGCATTGTTTTAAACCCAATCCGCAACCTGTATAAATACTATCTCCATCTAATACACGAACCACATCACTTAAACGGATTTTTTTAAGGTCAGCTTTATTAATTACAAATCCGCCATAAGGACCTTTAATAGAGTCGATAATATTATTTTTCGTTAAAATTTGTAATATTTTTCCTGTAAAAGCTTCTGGAGAATCAATAGCAGCAGCGATGGCTTTAACACCAACTTTATTATCTAAGCTAGATTGCTCTGCAACAAAAATAGTTGCTCTTAAACCGTATTCACAAGATTTTGAAAACATATAAAAATAATATGCTACAAAGATATTAGTTTTCTTTAAAAAAGACACTAGAGTCTTTTATTTTTTTATAAAAAAAGCACCATTAAAAAATGATGCTTTTGAATTTTGTTTTGTGTTTAGTTTTTTCGGTGCCAATAAGCTGTTCTACCAAAGGCAGCAAAACCTATATAACCTCTAATTTTTAACTTGTTGTTATTTTCAAGTTTAATATAACACTTGTATTCTTTTCCGTTTTTTGGATCTAAAATTTTTCCGCCACTCCATTCGTCACCATCTTTTTTTAGACCTGTTAAAATATTCATACCTAAAATAGGGTTGTCTTTACGCTTTCCGCTACATTTATCACAAACAGCTTCTTGACGGTTCTTGTCAGTAATTTCTACAATTTTGGCGTATGCCTTTCCGTCTTTTTTATATACTTCAATTACAGAATCAACCTTATTGGTTTCTTCATCTCGGTTTTCCCATTTTCCGAAAATAGTTTGTGCGCTCATAGATAAGCTAACGGTTGTGAATAATAAAGCAAAAAGTATTTTTTTCATAATTTAAAAGTTTTAATAGTATATCGTTTTCAAAAAGTATTCCAATTAGTCGTATTGTGCGTCAAAGTTGCTATCCCACTTTCCTTGCACACGTAATACTTGTTCTATAATATCACGAGCACAACCGTTACCGCCTGTTTTATCAGAAATGTATTTTGAAATTTGTTGTATTTCACGAGCCGCATCGTTAGGGCAAGACGGCATACCAACAAGTTTCATTACAGGGTAATCAGGAATATCATCTCCCATGTACACAACATTTTCAGGATTCAATTTGTATTTTTCAACCAATTCATTAAACTGTTGAATTTTATCGTGAGCACCTAAATAAATATCGGTAATACCTAAACCTTTTAAACGTGTGCGTACACCTTCGTTTTTTCCACCAGAGATAATACAAACCCTGTAACCAGCTTTTACAGCAGATTTTAAGGCATACCCATCTTTAATATTCATTTGACGTACCAATTGTCCGTCAGGAAAAACGGTTACAATTCCGTTAGTTAATACTCCGTCTACATCAAAAATAAAAGTGTCTATTTGAGGTAAGTATTCTTTATAACTCTTTTCCATTTTGTTGGATTGATTTTGTAATAAGTTTATAAATTTCTTGTTGTTCGGCATTTAACAATGCTAAATGATCTTGAATAGTTTTTTGATCGTTTCTTTTAGCAGGACCTGTTTGTGCTGCATCAGGACTCAATTCGGTTATTTTTTGAGCTGTTTCTTGAATTAATGGAAGTAATACTTCAAAAGGAACTTGGTGTTCGTTACAAATATCAGCACCAATTTTATACATGTGATTGGTAAAATTGTTTACAAAAACGGCAGCCACGTGTAATCGTTTACGTTGTTCTGAGTTAATACGGTATATCTTTTTTCCAATAGTTTTAGCAAGCGTTTCCAATAATTGTAAATCTTCTTCATTTTCAGCTTCTAAACAAAATGGAATTTTATTGAAGTCAACCTTTTTGTCTTTAGAAAAGCTTTGTAATAAGTAAAAAATACCTTTACGTCCAGTGTTTTGTAACGACTGCATAGCTACACTACCAGAAGTGTGTACTACCAAACCATTTTTTTGTTCAATTTTACGAGAAACATCACCAATGGCATCATCAGAAACAGCAATGATATATACATCAGCTTTTGTTAAAAGCTCTATGCTATTTGTAATAGAAGTAACCTCTTTTAAATGCTCTACTTGCTCTATATTTCGAGCATATACTTGCACCAACGATACTTCGTCTGTTTTACTAAAAGCATTGGCTAAATGTGTAGCTACATTACCGCCTCCTATAATGGCAACTTTAATCATAGCACGAAGATATTGAAATTAATTAAAAATATTTTCGCATATTTGCTCCATTATGATTGTATGAGTCGTCTAAAATAGAAGTGTTGCCTGAGCAACAAATAGTTATGTCTTACTCTTTTTAAGACAATTTTATGTATTTATAAAACTTTATAATGACTGATAACAATCAAACATCAAAACAAACCATATTCTCACTTTTTAAAGATGCTGTTTTAGGAAGACAGCAAGATTTTACGACAGGAAGTATTCGTAAAGCTATTTTTTTATTAGCAATTCCGATGATTTTAGAAATGCTAATGGAATCTATTTTTGCTCTGGTAGATATTATTTATGTATCGAGAGTAAGTGTAAATGCAGTAGCTACTGTAGGATTAACTGAGTCAGTACTAACTTTAGTATATGCAGTAGCGATAGGGTTAAGTATGGCGGCAACTGCTTTAGTTGCTCGAAGAACAGGAGAGAAAGATTCAGAAGGAGCAAATCAAACAGCAGTACAAGTTATTTTTTTAGGAGTATTTATTTCAATTCTTATTAGTGTTGTTGGGATTTTATATCCGAAAGAGATATTAGGATTAATGGGAGGTGAGCCAGACTTAATAACTGAAGGCTTTGGTTATACCCAAGTATTGTTAGGAGGAAACATTACTGTAATGCTACTCTTTTTAATCAATGCAATTTTTAGAGGAGCAGGAAATGCTTCTATCGCAATGTGGACGTTGATTTTATCAAACGGATTAAATATTATTCTCGATCCTATTTTTATCTTCGGTTTAGGTCCTGTACCGGCATACGGAGTAGAAGGGGCAGCTATAGCAACGACAATTGGTAGAGGTACGGCAGTAGTAACTCAATTAGCAGTTTTATTTTTTGGAGCAGGTAAAGTTAAATTGGCTATTAAAGATTTAGTAGTGAGAGTTTCTGTAATGATAAACTTAATTAAAGTGTCATTAGGTGGAATAGGACAATTTATTATCGGAACTTCAAGCTGGGTATTTTTAATGCGAATTATGTCTGAATTTGGAAGTGAAGTACTTGCTGGATATACCATTGCTATTCGAATAATGATGTTTACCTTAATGCCTGCTTGGGGAATGAGTAATGCTGCAGCAACATTAGTAGGCCAAAACTTAGGAGCTGAACAACCAGAAAGGGCTGAGAAATCTGTTTGGATAACTAGTAAGTACTGTGCGATTTTTATGGGAGCAGTCTCATTGATTTATATAGTTTTTGCTCCAACCTTTTTAGGATGGTTTTCTGAAAATACTGAAGTTGTTGAAAATGGAGCATTGTGTTTGCAAATAATGGCAGCAGGATATATAGCTTATGCCTACGGAATGGTGGTAATTCAATCTTTTAATGGTTCAGGAGATACAAAAACACCAACCTATATCAATTTTGTATGTTTTTGGCTATTTCAATTACCATTTGCATACCTAATGGCAATTACATTAGATTTTGGCCCTATTGGAGTCTTTTTAGCAATAACATTAGCAGAAATTTTAATAGCTGTTGTAGGTATTTGGTTGTTTAAAAAAGGAAAATGGAAATCTGTTAAGGTATAAGGTAGTTTTTGTAACTTAGCTATTAAAGTTCTGTAAAGAAATCTAAAGTCTAAGATTTTAAAACCTCTTATAACTATGAATACTAAACCTAAATTAGGCATTAATACTATATGTACGCATGTTGGCGAAATAAAAGATGAACAATTTAAAGGAGCTATTTCACCAATTTATATGTCAACCTCTTATCAATTTGATAATGTTAACGTAAAAAGATACCCACGTTATTTCAATACGCCTAATCAGGAAGCTTTGTCTAAAAAGATAGCGGCTTTAGAAAAAACAGAAGCAGGTTTGCTATTTGGTTCAGGTATGGCAGCGATTAGTACTTCGTTATTAGCGTTTTTACAAAAAGGAGACCATGTGGTATTACAAGAAACTTTGTATGGAGGAACCTATAATTTTGTAGTAGAAGAGTTTGATAAATTCGGAATAGAATATTCGTTTACGAATAGTTTAGCTATTGAAGACTTTGAAAAAGAAATTCAGCAAAATACGCGTGTAATTTTTATTGAAACTCCATCCAATCCTTTATTAAAAGTGGTGGATATACAGGCTGTTGCTAATTCGGCAAAGGAACATGGTATTGTAACAATGATAGATAATACCTTTGCTTCTCCAATTAATCAAACACCAGTTGATTTTGGAATTGATATTATGATACATTCTGCGACTAAATATATGGGAGGTCATTCAGATATTTTGGCAGGAGCAGTAGCTGCTTCAGAAGAACATATACAACTAATATGGAATTTAGCAAAGAATTTAGGAGGTAGCCTAAGTGATTTTACAGTGTGGATGTTAGAACGTAGTTTAAAAACGATGAATTTACGCGTAAAGCGCCAAAGTAAAAATGCGATGAAAATGGCAAAATACTTAGAGAAGCATGAACACATAACTAAGGTGTACTACCCAGGGTTAAAATCGCATACAGATTATGAGTTAGCTAAATCTCAAATGAAGTATTTTGGAGGCATGTTGTCTTTTGAGTTACAGGAAGAAATAGATGCTATGACTTTTCAACGTAATTTAAAACTTATAAAACCGTCTATGAGTTTAGCAGGAGTAGAAAGTACTGTGTTGAGCCCTACCCAAACTTCACATGCCTTGCTTTCACCTGAAGAAAGAGCAAAACAAGGAATAAAAGATGGACTTATTCGTTTTTCGGTTGGTATAGAAGAAACAAAAGATTTAATTAAAGATATAGAACAAGCATTACAAAAAACAATACAATAAATGAAACTAGATATATTAGCTTTTGGAGCACATCCAGATGATGTAGAATTAGGATGTGCTGCTACCATAGCCAAAGAAATTTCACAAGGAAAAAGAGTAGGGATAGTTGATTTAACTCGTGGAGAACTAGGAACAAGAGGGTCAGCTGAATTGCGTGATGAAGAAGCTGCAATAGCAGGCGAAATTTTAGGAGTTTCAATACGTGAAAATTTAGGTTTTGCAGATGGCTTTTTTAAGAATGATAAAGAACATCAACTAGAAATTATAAAAATGATACGTAAGTATCAGCCAGAAATAGTACTGTGTAACGCTATAGATGATCGTCATATTGATCACCCTAAAGGAAGTCAGTTAGTGTCAGATGCTTGCTTTTTAAGCGGTTTACTTAAAATAGTAACTGAACTAGATGGAGTTCAGCAAGAAAAGTGGAGGCCAAAACAAATATACCATTACATACAATGGAAAAACATTGAACCTGATTTTGTAGTAGATGTTACTGGATTCATGGATAAAAAGATAAGCTCAGTTATGGCGTATTCATCACAGTTTTTTGATCCGAAAAGCAATGAGCCAGAAACGCCTATAACCAGCAAAAATTTTACTGATAGTATAGAATATAGAGCAAGAGACTTAGGAAGATTAATAGGAGTTGATTTTGCAGAGGGCTTTACATCAGAACGTTACGTGGCAGTGGAAAATTTAAGTAAATTAATTTAAAAAAAAGTTTTGCCAAAATACTAAAAGCTTGTATATTTGCACCCGCAAGTTACATGGTGATTGTAGCTCAGCTGGTTAGAGCGCCGGATTGTGGTTCCGGAGGTCGCCGGTTCGAACCCGGTCTTTCACCCAAAACCTTCTCAAAATGAGAAGGTTTTTTTTGTGATTTAAAATTAGTATTGAATAAAAAAAGCTTCTCAGTTATTTTTGAGAAGCTTTTCTGTTTTCTAGCCATTGTTCATATTTGTCTTTGTGTTTAAAACGTTTATGCGTCCATAAATAACACTCTGGTTGTTCTTTTATGTTTCTTTCGGTTATTTCTAAGTATTTATCGGTAATCTGATAGTTTTCAAAATCCTTCGGTGAATCTGTAATTAATTCAAATTCAGTTTCAAAATAACCTCTTTTTATTTTTTTAACAGTGTAATTAATTACAGTAAAATCATATCTTTTAGCAAGTATTTCAGCTCCAGTGTGTATTGGAACTTTAATACCAAAGAATTTAGCCCAGTAATGAGTTTTATGTACCTGAGGAGATTGGTCACTCAAAAGAATATAGGCGCCTTGTATTTTTTTTAGATAGTTTTTATGGATTCCTTTTATGGTTTCTGAGGTTTTGAAACCTTCAATTCCAAATTTAGTTCTTGAATTTTTCACAGCCTTTTCAAAATACTTATTTGTAAGTTTAGTGTAAGCTCCGAAAACTTGTGTATCTAAAACTAAAGGAAGACTAAAAGACCATTCCCAGTTCGCTTGATGGGCTCCTAATAGAATAATACTTTTACCTTCTTTAGTAAGGTTGTTTACGAGTTCAGGGTTTTTATACTTGTAGCGTTTTAGTACTTCTTTTTCACTAATTGTAAAAGCTTTGATACTTTCAAAAATTAAGTCGATAAAATGCTTGTAAAATTTTCTAGCAATGCTTTTTATTTCTTTATCGCTTTTTTCAGGAAAAGCCATTCTTAAATTTTGAACAACTACCTTTTTACGATATCCAATAAGGTTGAAAACAATTAAACGAAAAAAATCAGAAATTATATACAATAATCTCATGGGTAAAATTGATAACATCCATATTAGCGGATAAACAATTATAAATATGAGTAGTTTCATTGAGTTTTAATTTTAGGCAAATATCGTATTAATTAATGAATGATTTACTTTATTAACTTTTGTTTATGTTTGTGGGTATATACAAAATTATGAGTCAAATTATTATTATATTAATTGTAGCTAATGTATTAGTATCTCTTAAAGGGTTTAGTGACGCTGCTTTTTTTGATCGTTATAAATTTCAGGTTCAAAAAATATTAGGAGGAGAGAAAATAAGAATGTTAACTTCCGGTTTTTTACATGTTGATTGGTTGCATTTAGGTTTTAATATGTATGCTTTGTATTTGTTTGGAAAAGTGGTTGATTCAAGTTTTGGAACATTAAACTTCGTGTTAATTTACTTTGCAAGTTTAATAGCAGGGAGCATGTATTCGTTGTATCAACATAAAAGAATACCGTATTATAGTGCGGTTGGTGCATCAGGAGCTGTGTCTGGTGTAATATTTTCTTCTATAATGTTATATCCAAGCATGGAGTTAATTATGTTGCCAATACCAGTTCCAATTCCAGGGTATGTTTTTGGTGTAGGGTATTTGTTGTATTCTATTTACGGAATGAAAAATCAAGTAGGAAATATTGGTCATTCGGCTCATTTAGGAGGTGCTATTGGTGGATACTTGATAACATTAGTGTTACGACCAAGTGTAATAACAAACCATACTATAATGGTTAGTATAATGGCGTTAATTATCGTTGGGTTGTTTTTCTTTGGAGATAAACTAAAATTTAATGAATAAAAAAAACCGAAACGTTAGTTTCGGTTTTTTGAGCGAGAGACCAGGTTCGAACTGGCGACATTCAGCTTGGAAGGCTGACGCTCTACCAACTGAGCTACTCTCGCATTGGTAAAGTTTTTTGCAATTACTTGCTATGTTTTAATTAGAGCGGGAGACCAGGTTCGAACTGGCGACATTCAGCTTGGAAGGCTGACGCTCTACCAACTGAGCTACTCCCGCGGTAAAGACTTTTGTAATTTCTTACAATTATGTAAAAATTAGAGCGGGAGACCAGGTTCGAACTGGCGACATTCAGCTTGGAAGGCTGACGCTCTACCAACTGAGCTACTCCCGCAGTAAAGCGGTTGCAAATATAAGACTGTTTCTAATATCTACAAATATATTTTTAAAAAAAATAACAAAAACTATTTCTTTAATATGTAGTTTTCAGAAAGTGAATAAGATAGGTTTTTTAAAAGATTTTAGAAAAGGTAAGAGTGTTTTATAGATATGAGCATTAAGTTTATTTTTCTTGTAAAGAATCAAGAATTATAATGTTCAACATGGTTTAAAAATTAAAAAAGATCAGTTTTGCTACGTTCAAGTAGAATGCCTTAATTATTTCAATGTAGTATATATTAATTAGTTTTTTTGAGTTTATTCTCTTCTTGCCTTTTTTATTTCATTATTCTTATACCTTTATTTTTTAAGTATTTATAAGCATAAAAGCTTTTCATAACTGTTTAATAGCATTATAAAAGTTTATATAAAGGTTCGTCTTTTACAAGACACATGTAATAATTTAAGTAAGGTGCAAGAAGGTACAGTAAAATTTTTTAACAGCTCAAGAGGATTTGGGTTTATTAGATCATCAGAATAAGGAGAAAATATTTTTGTATATAATTCAGGGTTGATTGACAATGTTAGAGAGAATGACAAAGTACGTTACGATACCGAACAAGGTAGAAAAGGCTATCTGAAAAGATAGTCTTTTTTTATGCTTAAATTTTAAGTGAATTGTTTGAAAGATAATCAAATTTAGAGCTTAAGAGCAATAAATGAAGTATCAATCGGGTGTTGTATTTTTAAGCTGTAATAATTTGAACATGGAATTATTTATAAAAATAAAAAGCCCTTATATAAGGGCTTTCAATTAACAGTTTGTTGATGTTAATTCTCCTCCATAACATAGATTTAAACCACATCCTTGATGAGTAACTACATAATCTCCATATGTACAAGTAGTGTAATAAGTGTCATCCCATGGTTCACATTTTCTACCAAAAGCACATCCACCAGTTACTTTTTTTTGTTGTTGTTTATTTAGAACTGATCCTAAATTTGAAATGTTTTTTAACATAATTTGTTTTTTAAATTTCTCAAATCTAAAAAGTGAAAAATAATTCAATGAAAGAAAAACCGTAAAATGAATAAGGGTAAACCTTACTTAACTAAAATTAACATATAAAAAACTGCAGAAATAATAATACCCACTAGCGTGGGCATTATTAAGGGAATGTTAAACTAATTAATTATCATTCTTAATTTATCATCCTGTTAAAAAAGTTTAGATATTTAAAGATGCAAAATCTATTCGTAAAAAAAAGAACCCACTCAAAAATATTGAGTGGGAAAATTGCTATGAAAAAGAACTTAAGACGTCTCTTAAGTACTGCAAAGGTACTGAGAATTTAATGAATAAAAGAGTGAAAAAAACGTAAAAAAAGTAAGGCTAAACCATAAAAAAACTTTTGAATTGTAACTTTTATCATTCTAATAAAAAGTACAGATTTTACGGTTAAAGTATTAATGAAGATAAAAAAAGCGGGAAAACCCGCTTAGTATTTTAAAATGGTTGAGGTTGGCATTGCGGTTCAGCACAACCAAACCAAATTCGAGAACAGGTATTGTCAGGTAATAAACATTGTGCTTTACCACCATTAATCGATTGTTGTTCTTTTTTGTTTAAACTAGTTCCTAAGTTTGAAATACTCTTTATCATAATAAAAGTTTTAAGTTTCTCAAAATTAGGTTGTTTAAAATATAAAATTAGAAATAAAACCGTAAAAAAAGTACGGTTTTATATTATTTGTTTTAGACTTTCTTTGAGCCTCCTAGAAAAAAGATTTTTCATCCCTTATAATTTTAAGAAAATGAAAACCATAGATTTCAAAACCTTCATTGTAGTAAAATTTATGAGATTTTCTATTGGTAGTATAGGTGTTTAATTCAACAGCTTCACAACCTTTAGTCTTGGTATAGTTATACAGCCATTTAAAAAGTTGTTTGCCTATATTGTTGCCTCTGTATGCTTCGTCAATAATGACATGATCAGGCTCCACGCTTTTTCCAATATAGTGTCTCATACTGTACCAAAGTCCACAAACACCTATAAGTTTATTATCATCAAAAACACCTATACATTCATAGTTTTGATATTGAGCCATTTCTAAAACTCTAGTTTTTAAAACATCATGAGGTGTGGTAGTATTGGCTTTACGTAAAAGAGGAAGAATTGTAAGGATATCTTCTTTATTAATTAGGTTAAAACTTATCTTCATTCTGTATTTTTGGATTAAAGAAATTTAGGATGATAAAAATAAAAAATATATCAGCTCAAGAGACCTATGAAATTCGATTAGCTGTTTTACGAAAAAATATTGATTTGCCTTATAAGTTTAAGGAAGATGAACTTGAAAATACGTTTCACTTAGGAGCTTTTTACAACAATAAATTGGTAGGTATAGCATCTTTTATGCAAAATAGGATAGATGTTGGTAATGGAGAACAATATCAATTAAGAGGAATGGCAACGTTACCAGAAGTAAGAGGGATGGGAGCAGGAAGATTATTAATAGAAGAAGCAAAAAGAATTTTAAAAGTTAAGGGTATTGATGTTTTATGGTGTAATGCAAGAAAAGAGGCAGTTGGGTTTTATAAAAGTTTAAATTTCGTAACAATAGGTGAGGAGTTCGAGGTGCAAAAAGTAGGACCTCATTTTAAAATGTATTATATTGTAAACTAGAGGTTTGTTTAGCGACCATTATTCAAAAAAACTAAAACATTTTACAATGAAAACTTCATCATTATTACTAACTGCTTTCTTTGTTATATTATCATTTAATGCCTTTTCACAACAAAAAGAAGTTAAAATAACTTCAGAAAAATTAACAGAAAATATCTATGTTTTAAAAGGGCAAGGGGGAAATATTGGAGTTTTTGTAGAGGAAAATGGTGTGTTTATGATTGATGATCAATTTGCTCCTTTAAGCAAAAAAATATTAGCAGCTATTAAAACAATTACGGATAACCCAATAACTTATTTAATTAATACACACTGGCATGGTGACCATACAGGTGGAAACGCTAATTTTCAAAAAGAAGGAGCAGTGATTGTATCTCATGAAAATGTACGTAAACGGATGAGTATTGATCAAGTTGTTAGAGGCAAGAAAAAGTCAGCATCACCAAAAGAAGCGTTACCAGTGATTACTTTTTCAGAAGATATACAGTTTTATATTGGTGAAGAACCGATTTTGATTACCCATATTCATAATGCACATACTGATGGAGATGCATTAGTGTATTTTGGAAATAGTAATGTATTGCACGTAGGAGATGCTTATTTTCAAGGAAAATTTCCATACATAGATATAGATTCAGGAGGTACAATAGATGGATATATAAAGGGTGTTGAAAATATGATAATGATAGCAGATGATGATACTAAAATAATTCCAGGACATGGAAATGTATCATCAGAAAAAGAATTGAAGGTATATTTAAGTATGTTGAAAGACTTAAAAAGTACTATATCGTCAGAAATAAAAAAAGGAAGAAGCCTAGAAGAAGTAAAAAGTAATTCTTCAATAACAGAAAAATATAAAAGTTATAATGGTTGGATTACAGAAGAAAAAATAAAAGAAGCGATTTATAAAAGTTTGAAAATGAAGTAAAAATAAAAACCCAAATCTAATGATTTGGGTTTTGTAGCGAGGAGCAGATTTGAACTGCCGACCTCAGGGTTATGAATCCTGCGCTCTAACCAACTGAGCTACCTCGCCTGATTGCGGGTGCAAATATAATTACTTTTTAGTTTTAGGCAACAAACATTTAAATTTTTTTTTAAAAAATAATTATCTATATTGGCACTTAAACAAAAAAATAAATGAGCAAAGTTAAATTTGAATTAGAGTTTCCTATTCATGCATCTCCAAGCATGTTATATCAATATTTTGCAACACCAGCAGGTTTAGAAGAGTGGTTTGCTGATAGAGTAAATTCACGAGGAAAGATTATTACTTTTATGTGGGATGACTCTGAAGAAGAGGCAAAGATTATTACAAAAAAGGCAGATGAGCGTATTAAGTTTAAATGGACTGAAAGTGAAGGTGATGATAGTTATTTTGAATTTAAAATACAGGTAGATCCGTTAACAAAAGACGTTGCTGTAATTGTTACAGATTTTGCTGATGATGAAGATGATGCTGAAGAAGCAAAAATGCTTTGGCAAAACCAAATAGAAGAATTAAAACATACAATAGGAGCTTAACAAACAAGGAGAAAAGAACTAAAAGATAAACTCGACAATTTTGTCGAGTTTTTTTGTGGCTAATATTCACCTAAATTGTAAGTTTGCAATTAAAATTTTTAAGAAATGGTAAACTTTAATGGAACTTTAATTTCTGATAGCGAAGTACAAATTTCAACAAAGAATAGAGCTTTTAAGTATGGCGATGCTATTTTTGAAACAATTAAAGTATTAAATGGTAAAGTTGTTTTTGTAGAAGACCATTATTTTAGGTTAATGGCTTCAATGCGAATGCTCCGTATGAAAATACCAATGAAGTTTACTCTTGAATTTTTACAAGAGGAAATTCTTAAGGTGACTAAAGAGTTACCAGAATCTTCTACTTACAGAGTACGATTAACTGTTTTTAGGAAAGACGGAGGTTTGTATGCGCCTGTTACAAACGAGATAGATTATATTATTGAAGGAACTCCTTTAGAAAATGTAGAAAAAGAGACCTATAGAATGGATGTTTTTAAAGATTTTTATAATTATTCAGGTTTGCTTTCAACAATAAAAACAACCAACAGAATGCTGAATACTTTAGCAGCTGTTTTTGCTGAAGAAAACGATTTAGATAACTGTATTTTACTAAATGAACGCAAAGGAGTTGTTGAGGCTATTAATGGAAATATTTTTATAGTAAAAGGAAATACAATAAAAACTCCAGCTTTAACAGAAGGATGTATTAAGGGAATTATCAGAAAAAAAGTAATTGAAATTATAGAAAAACACCCAGAATATACAATAGAAGAAACAACTATCTCCCCTTTTGAAATCCAAAAAGCAGACGAAGTTTTTATAACGAATGCAATTGTAGGAATTCAATCAGTTACTAATTATCGTAAAAAAGAATTTTCAACAGATATAACTAATAAAATAAAAAGTAGCCTAAAGCTTGCAATAGTTACTAGTTAGAACTAGTTCATTTGAATATCGCTAGGAGCGTTAGCCCAAATTTTATACTTACCACCTCGTTCCAACAACTTGTCTTTCCAAAAGCTTTGGTCATTGGTAGTTAAAATATTTTCGTAGTCATTCTCTGCTATAAACCAAGAGTTCATTAACAGTTCTTCTTCTAGTTGGTTTGTCCCCCAGCCAGAATAGCCTAAAAAGAAGCGAATATCACTAGCTTTTAACTGTTTATTGTTTAATAACTCTTTTAAAAGATCAAAATTTCCACCCCAGTAAATACCGTTTGCAACTTCAATACTGTTAGGAAGTAAATGTGGAACTTTATGGATAAAATATAAATTATCCTGTTCTACGGGTCCGCCCTGATATACTGTAAAATCACAGTCTATCTCAGGAACTAAATCGCTGAGTACATGGTTTAAAGGTCTGTTTAAAATAAAACCTACCGAACTTTTTTCATTATGTTCAGTAAGTAAAACAATAGTTCGTTTAAAAGAACTATCATTTAAAATTGCTGGTTCAGCAATTAATAACCTACCTTTTTCCGGTTTAAATGCAACCATAATTTTTTTAGTTTATAAACACTAAGATAAATAAAATATTAATAAAACTTTAACAAAAGTGTTAAAAAACCAGAGGAAATAGGGAAAAAACTGTGGTTACATTTTTTCTAAAACGTTAATAACTTCATTTTTTTTACGAACAGAAACAGGAACCGTTGTTTTGTTTTTTAAAACTAAATATCCTCCATCAGATTTTATAAATTCTTTAATAAATTGAATATTAATAAGATGGCTTTGGTGTACTCGTAAGAAATCATATTCCTTTAACATGTCGGCAAAGTGTTTTAAAGTTTTTCCAACCAATATTTTTTGACCATCATTCATAAAAAACTCCGTGTAATTATTATCGGATTGACAACGAACAATATCATCTAAATTTACCACCATTATCTTGTCAGAAGTGTTTAAAGATATCTTTTTAGGACGTTGATTTGGTTTTGTAATAGATTGTTGTAGTACTGTTAACTGCTCTTTATCGGGTTTAATTTGATCTTTAGCCTTATTAATAGCGTTTGCTAAATCTTCATTAGAATATGGTTTTAGCACATAATCAATAGCAGCAAATTTAAAAGCTTTAATAGCATACTCGTCGCTTGCTGTAACAAAAATAATTTTTGAAGTTAAGTTTGGGTGAATTTCTAAAACATCGAAACCTGTACCATCTCCTAACATAATATCTAAAAATAAAATATCTGGTTGTTGTTTTCGTAAAGCTTTTGATGCTTCAACCACACTTTTAGCAGTGCCAATGATTTCAATTTCAGGATGGAATTGAGTAAGATCGTTTTGTAGCATTTCCAATGCTGTAGGCATATCATCTACTAAAATTGCAGAAAGTTTTTTCATGTTTTAAAAATCAGTTTTTAAAGGAATTTTAAATAGTACTTTAGTTCCTGTTACTTTACCTTCTTCACGTATTTCACTAATAGAAAAAGTACTTTTGTTTGATAAATTTTGAATTCGCTCTTGTGTAACTTTTAATGCTACTGATTTATGTGAGCTTGTTTTTTTGAGTTCTTTTGATTGATGAATTCCTATACCATTGTCTACTATTTCACAATGTAAAAGGTTGCTTTTTATAGAAAAATTAATCATAATTTTTCCATTTTCAACAGATGAGATTCCATGTTTTATACTGTTTTCAACAAAAGGCTGTATGAGCATTGGAGGAATTAAAATTTCTTCAGAATCTATGGTAAGATTTGTAGTTATAGAATATTCAAATGTATTAGAGTTTATCTGTTGTTCTAATTCAATATAGTTTTTAAGCGTAGTAATTTCTTCAGCTAAGCTAATTTCTTCTTGTCTAGAGTTATGTAAAACACCACGTAAAAGTGTAGCAAACTTACTAATGGTAGTATTTAATTCAGCTGACTTTCCTGAGTTTCCTAAAGCTTTAATCCCGTTTAAAACATTAAAAATAAAATGTGGATTCATTTGTAGCTGCAAGGCTTTTTGTTCTAAAGAAATCAAATGGTTTTCTAACTCTAATTTTGCAACTTTTGCTTTGTTTTTAGCCTGAATTCTTCGAATGTAAGACCAAATAATAAGTGCTAAAATTAAACAGACTAATCCAACAACAGACCAAATGAACCAATTTTTCTTATAGATAGGCGTATCGATAAAAAAATTAAACTCAATAGGGGTGCTTTCTATTTTTCCTACTCTTGATTGAGCAGAAAAGGTATAGTTTCCTGGTGATAAATAAGCCAAATCAATAGCGCTTTTAGTACTCCAAGGGCTTTTTTTACCATTAAGAATGTAGCGATATTCTAAATTATTTGAGTTATTAATGTCAATTGTTTTATAATAAAAAGAAATATGGTTTTTATCAGCAGGTAACTGTAAAGTTTTGTTGTAGTTATTTATGTTGATACTATCTAATGGAGTAAAAACAACTTCAATACTTTCAAAAGAAATGGTTGGCTTCTTTTGTATGACTTTATCGCTTTTAATAAAGTAAACCCCTTTATCTTTTGTAGAAATCCATGTGTTATTTTTATCGTCTTGAAAAACACTGGTGATTTTATTAGTTGTTAAGGTATTGTATTTATTAATGCTTTTAACAAAATTAAAATTAGCATCGAGTACTTCAATACCTTCACTTTCTGAAACAATCCAAAATTGATTATTAATTTTTTTTATCTCGGTTACATTTTGTGCTGAGATGGTTTGTGTTTCTATTTCATTATCCTTAATAAATTTAATGCCATTATTATAGGTGGTTGCAATGATTGTTTTTCCATTAATTAAAATGGAAGTGTAATTGTTTACATCAATTCTTTTTAAAACTTCAGGATTGATAAGCTTGTCTAGCTTCCATAAAGATTTATTTGTGGCTATCCAGTAAAAATTTCCATCAAACAACATATCGTTTATCTGATTTAGGTCAATTTGAAAGTTGGTACGAAGAGGAGAGAGGTAATCTTCACGAACTCTAAAAATTCCTTTGTCAGTGCCTAAAAAAGTATGGTTTTTAGCGGTTAGAATACAGTTAACATTGTTACGTTCTAAATTAGTGAATCCGCGATGGCTTTTTATACTTAAACCTTTATCAGTACCAATAAAAACAGTATTTCCTTTTGTAGCAATGGTATTGATATTGTTTGATAGAAGCCCATTTTTAGTAGTAAAAGTCGTAAACTTATTTCCGTTGAACCGAATTAATCCGTTATTAGAAGCAAGCCATATATAGCCAGTTTTGTCTTGAGCACCACTATTTATATGTAAACTAGGTAATCCGTTATTTTTAGTATAAGTTTTTAAAGGTTGATTTTGAGCAGAAACATTTATGAATCCATAAAAAAAACAACAGAGTAATAAAAAAACAAAGTTTTGTATTGAGTATTTTTTAATACTCAATACAAAACTGTTTCTCATAGCTGTTTTTGTAGTATAGTGTTGCATTTTCATCATAACAAAAATACTTAAATAAAACGTCATTACGAAAGGGGAATGGTTGAAGCAATTACTTTTATTATGAGGTTTTCCTAAGTTCGTAATGACGTTTGTTCAACAATTATTAGTTATTTCATAGCGTATAAACGTTTATTATTGGTATCTGGTTTTACGTGTTCTAATTCTCCGTATGGTTTAGTTAAAGGTTTTAAAACACATAGAGCAGAAGCTTTACCTTTTATAATTAACTGACTGTTTTTTACAGTGTAGGTCCATCTAAATTTTTCCACAGGAATATTTGTTTTTTCTACCTCTTTCATTAAAGCCTCCTCACTGGCAATAAAATCCATAATTTCTTCTTGCATTACAAATTGAGGAATTTCATTATCAGAGTTATGGTAATCCAATTCCAGATTTACAGGAATAGTATACTGAATTGTATACGGTTCTCCCACATAACGTTCTTTTTCATTATTTAAAGCATCGTACCAAGAAATTTCTTTTTCTTCTGGATATTTTTTAGCAATTTCTTTTGATAAATCTACTTTACCAGGTGAATTTGCTGTTGGGTAAAACACATAGTATGGTTGTGCTAAATAATGATTAGAAAACTCACCTCCAAAAACATTGTAGTAAGGTGAAGCAACTACTTGTGGAATTTTTTCTTCAGTTATAAAAGCACTTTTTAATGTGTTTACTAAATCAGTGTTTTCAGCCAATTGATTGGTATGAAAAATAATTCTAGTATCATCTGTAATTGCTTCACTTTTTACTGAAGGTAATGAGCCTCTATTTATTGTTTTTTGCAAAGTTTCAGCAGTTACTTTATCTCCTTTAATTACTGTTTCTAAATTCATTGCTTTGAACGGATTGTTGTTGTTTACAATATGAACTTCTCCGTAAGGGTTTTCAGTAGCATTGTTGTTCATCCAAGAAATAATTTCTTCTACTGAATATTTACCGTTTATTATTTCATAGTTTTTTTCTTTGAAATATACTCTGGCACTATCGTAAAAATGACTGTTTCCTTTGTCGTTTCCTGTAATAAACACCACAGGTTTTCTGTATTCCACAGCTGGTTTTTCAATAGTTTCCTCAATGGTAGCAATGTTTCCCTGTTCTTGGTTTTTGTTGTCACTTTTTGTGTTGTTACAACTTGAAAATACTCCGATTAGTAGTAGTAATCCCATTACTGTACCTACTTTTAAAATGTTTTGTTTCATAGTTTTTTGTTTTAAGGTTATTATAGTTACTGTTATTGTTGTAAAATGATGGTTACATCCTTCCCTAAATTCATACTAGATGATAGTTTATTTAAAATGTTAGGAAGGTTTCGGTCGTTAATCCACTGACCGTTTTCTTGTTTTTCAACAGAAGCGATTAATCCGCTTGTGTTTATTTGTAATTTTAAGCTTGTGTATTTTTCTAAATACATTTTTAATACTGATGAATAATTGTTGTTTGACCACATAATTGTTGTTTTTATATGATCAAAATTACCACAGATGTACAGGCAAATTTGGAGTAAATTAGAATTCGTAGTGGATAAATTAGAATTCGTTGTTTTGTCTTCGGATTTTAATATTTAGCCGTTAGAGAAAAGTATATAGGATAAAAGAGAAAGGTGGTTTGAGTGAAACAGATCTATTTAACAATTTATTAATCAAAGAACATTTATATCTTAATTCCTTTGTAATAATAAGGTGGTTCTTTTATCTTATTAATAACAATCTGTTTTAATTTGATTATTCTTTTTGAAGTGATTTAAAGAAGTATTTAGTCTTTTTGAAGTGATTTGTTCTAATGCGTTTTCAACACCTTTTAGCATTTTAATAGAGCCACAAATCATTATAGTTCCACCATTTTGCAGAACAGAAGAAACAGTAGTTTCTTTCTTTAATAACAAGTCCTGAACATATTCTTTATGTTGCTCTTGAGAGTATGCAATATGAATATCGTTTTGTTCTATGTTTTTTAACAAAGGAGTATATATTTTTAATGATTCTTTAGTTCTTCCTCCCCAGAATAAATGCGCTTTTGTGCCATTTTTATGTTGTAACATTCCTAAAAAAGGAGCGATACCAGTTCCATTAGCAATTAAGATTACTTCTTTGTTCTTTTTTGGAAAATAGAAATCTTTATTTTGTTTGATATTTGCTTGAAGCGGTTCGTTTTCTTCTAATTGATAAAGTAGATTAGAGCACACACCGAGTTCATGTTTTTTTATGCTTAGTATAATATCATTATCTATTCTCCCAACAGAATATAAACGTTCAATATTATCTTTTTTGGGAGTAATAGCGAGTAAATCACCTGAGTTAAAGCGTAGCTTTTTGGTTGGTTGTAAACGAACTAAAAAAGAATCGTCGTTGTTTAATTCAGTTTTAGAAACAGTTGTAAAAGTTTGTTGTTTTTTAGTTTTTTTAATCTCTTGTGTTAGTTGAAATTGTATGTCCGTTTTTTGACTCCATTGGAGCCCCCAAGTTTTAAAGTCTTGAAACGATTGGTTGTTAATTTTATAAACAGGTAAAAGAACTTTAAAATTTGAAAGTTGTTGTAGTTTATTATCTATATCAATAGCGAATTGACAAAAATGAGGATAAGCTCTTGAACCAAAACCAACTATTGAATAGTTTATTGGGTTTGTAGTAGTTGTTTGCTGAACAAGTTGTATAAATTTAGTAGCATTAGAAGGGGCTTCACCTTCTCCGTAAGTTGAGGTTAATATGATTAGATGTTTTGCACTTTTATAAGAAGTGTAATTGTTTAAGATGTCAATGAAAACAGTTTTCCCGTTTTTAATTAAAGCATTGAATAAGGAAGAAGCAAAAGGGTAGGTGTTGTTTGTTTCTGAACCTATTAAAATGATAATTTCAGCCTTGTCTTTACTAGTTTTATTTTTAGGCAGTGAACTTTTCTGTGTTCTTTTTAAGGTCATTGCAAACCCTGAATAGATAAAAAACAGGATAGATATTGAAGAAAGTAGTAATACAACTGACCAAATAATTGTTCCGTTTCCTGTGTGTAATAACAAGCTCCAGTTTAAAAGCATACTTGTTAACGAAAGATTCTCTTTACTGATTATGTTCCCTGTATATTGGTGAATTAGTACTTCACTATCATTAAGTTTCATAAAAAAGTAATCTTCTTCATCTTCAGAAAAAGGGAATTCTACACTTTTTACTTCGTTTAGAGAGGTGTTTTTAAATGTAGGGAAATCAGCAACTGCTATTTTTTTGTTAGAAGAAGCTGAAGGAAAATTATAAGAGTGATTAATTTTTTCTTTAGGTAAAACTGAAAATCTATCTAGCGATAAATACACCCCCGTTAGCGTGATGATGATGATAGGAATAAGTGTATACCTACCAATTATAGTATGATAATACTGTTCAAAATTTTCTTTTACAATTTTAGAAAAAAGTTGTTTGAATCCACCTTGTCGTTTAGCAATTAGTACGAGTCCAGTTACCGCAATTAAACAAAGTAAAAATGAAATAAAGCCAACGATAAATCTTCCTGTAGATTTTAAAAATAAAGATCTGTGTAAGCTAGTAGCAAACTGAAAAATAGGTTTCTTTTTTTCAATACTACCTAATTTTTCTCCTGTAGTTGGATTTACATAAAATGTGTCACTTTTTCCTTCTTTGGTAACTACCGAAGCTGTTACAAAATCATTCTCATCAATAGTGATAGAAATTATTTCGTCGTATTGTTTTTGTAGTTCAGAAATTGTTTGAGCAAGTGTAATTTCTTCAGTATTAGAAATACTGTAATCTGAAAGCTGTTTTGAGATAGGTTCAAAAGATAAAACAATACCTGTAACGGCAGCAACGAGTATGAAAAGGAAAGAAGATATAGCCAATGTTAAGTGGCTATATCTCCATATAGAAGTGGTCATTTTTGTTAGCTATTTCTATTTAGTAAAATTATTGAGGCATTAAGCGGATGTAACGAATAAACCCATTTCCTTGAAATTTACCTTTAAGGTTTTCGGTAGTGAGTTCAAATTCTACGTCATTTTTGTAGTATTCTTGGTCTTCTACAGCCGATTCAAATCTAATTTTATACCCTTTATCAATTTTATCATTGTCAACTTTTAATACGGTAATAGCTCGATTACCTCCGCTAATGGTAGCTCCTGTGATAGCGTCAATATCTGTGCGAACTTTTCCTTGGAACTTCCACCATTCGGTTATGTCAGAATACCATTCATCATCATCACCTTGAACGTACAATGTTTTTTCGTATTCTCCAGTTGGGTTTAATAAAGAAATAGCGATGTAAGCACCTTCACCAGTATAATTTTTCATTTGAATCATACATTTGTACGTGGCACTATCATTTGTGTTAAAAGCCATTATTGTGAATACAGTAATAAAAAGAGCTATGATTTTTTTCATTTTTTATTGGTTTATTTTAATACCAAGTTGTGCGCAAATAAAATTACACAACTTGGTATATAAGTTTATTTTAAAAAGTTAATATCTATATTTTTCTTATTTAAGATTTCATTTTCCTTAGCTAAATCGTGTACAGTTTCATCAAAATCAGTAGTAATTGATTTTTTAGCTCCAATACTTAATAAATATTTGATTACATCAGTGTTGTTAGCCTGCATAACCGCTAAGTGTAATGGAGTTAAACCTTCGCTATTTTTAGCGTTTACATCAATTTTTAAAGTGTTGATTTTCTTAAGTAAATCGATGTTGTTTTTTTCTATTGCTATATGGAATAACGTATTTTTATTAGCTTGGAGTTTTGTTAAGTTTAATCCGTTATTGGTTAAAAGATTCATTTTTTCAGTAAAATCGTTCACTTTTTTAGGGTGATAACTTTTGACTAAATAATAAGCTAAAGAATTTCCTTTGTTGTCTTTTACTTCAATATTAGCCTCGTTTTTTACCAAATAATCTACAACAGCTTCTGAGTTGTATTCAACTGCATACGTAAGTGCTGAATGTCCTTTTTTATTAGTGTGATTAATATTCTTTGTTTTTTCTGATAAAAGCTGAACAATTTCTAAAGAGTTTCTACTAGCAGCGATAATTAAAGGAGTGTTATCATTGTCATCAGATTGATTAGGATTTACACCTTTATTAAGAAAATAGTTAAACGTATTTACATCTTTGTTTCCACGTGCTAAATTATGAAGCGGTGTTTTTCCTTCTTTGTTAGTAATGTTAGGCTTGATACCTAAACTCTCTAAATATTTAAAAAACTTTAAAGAGTTGTAGCCACTTCTAGAACCTTGCGTAGCTAATAGCATTGCATTTCCTCCTTTTTTATTTAGGTTTTTATAAGGTAATCCTTTTTTTATAAGAAACTCTAACATTTTTTTATTTCCTTTTTTAGCAACATAGTTAAAAGCACCATTACCATCACTATCAACACTATGTAAACTCAAACCTTTAGAAGAAAGATATTCAATAAAAGATAGGTCTTTTAAACTAGGTAAAACTAATAGCAAAGCATTAGCCCCATGTTCGTCAACATCTGTTTTGATGTCGATTCCGTTTTGAATACACAATTCATAAATTTCTTTATTAGTTTGTCCTGCATTTGCAGCAAAAGTTAATGGAGATAACTGATGAGAATCTTTTAGATCCATACGAGCATTATTAGCTATTAAATGCTTCATTATTTCAACATTGTTCTTATAAGCAGCCCAAAAAACATAGGTTCTTTTATCGTGTGTAATTTTGTTGACACCATTTCCTTTTTTAGTAAGTAAATGTTTGATTGTTTTATTAGGTGCACTTGCAAGAATAGCATAAGTAACAGCATCAAATCCATTCGGATTTAAGGCAGTAGCATCATTCCCTTCTTTTATTTTTTGTTCAACAGTTTTTATTGTAGGGTTAGTTTGCCAAAAAGATCTTTCAAAAAAGATGTTTTTTGTTTGTGCTTGAATTGTACTAATAAAGAGTACAAGAGCAAATGTTATATGTTGTTTTTTCATGTTTCTGTTTTTTAAAATTTATAGCGTAATGTAGAACCAAAATTAGCAGGTTCAATTCTATTAATATAGCTTGTGCGGTAAGCGTTGTAGCCAACTTCGCCAAAGATATTATTTCCAAATACATCAATACTTAATTTTTCATTGAATTTATAAGATGCTTGTACATTAACAGTAGTGTAAGCTTTTAAATCGAAAGGTTTAACACCAGGAACCACGCCTGTATGTGTATAGTTTCTAGACCATACATTATGAGGTCGCTCTCCTAAATAATAAGCTCCTGCACCAATTGATAAACCATCTAAAGATTTTCTAAATGCATAACGAGCCCAGAAGTTTGCTGTATGTTTTGGTGTATTCATTGGACGAGAGTTGTAATAATAAGAAACATGGTCTTTATATTTAGCATCTAAATATGAATACCCACCAATAACTTCTAAATTAGGAAGGATACGACCAACTAATTCAATTTCTACACCATTTCTAACATCATCACCTCCCTGTGTATAATAACCTAAATCATTACCAGCATTGTCATAAACTGGTAGGTTTAAGTTTTTACTTGACGTGTAGAACGTAGTAATATTAAAACGTAAAGCATTGTTTAACCAAGTAGACTTAATACCGGTTTCAATTTGATCCCAACGCTCTGTACCTAATTCGTTACCGTCAACATCCATATAAAAAGAAGTCCTAGGGTCTGAGCTACTGGCATATGAACCAAAAACAATAATATTTTCATTTGGTTTTAGATTAAAACCTACTAATGGGTTAAAAGCGTCATCGCTTTTAGATTCGTCTAAAGGTCTCCCAATAAAGTTACCTTTGGTTCTCTTCATAGAGGTATAGCGTAACCCTAAGAAAACATCTGCCCAATTGGTTAGGCTAATTTTATCTTGTATCGTAATTCCGTAAGACTCTGTTTTAGACCCTGTATCTCCACTAGAATTTCTTGTAACGCTAATATCATTAGTTAGGGTGTTATTTACAGGCTGTAGTACATCTATAATATCTACATAATCGTTACCTGTATTATAGTTTGTTGTATATCTTATATTATCAAACTCTGAAGTTCTAAAATCAGCCCCAATTTGGAAAGTATGTTTTAAAAATCCTGTTTTAACATCTTTACCTACTAAGTCTAGTTGTAATACACTGTTATTGTCTTTTCTACCAGATGCAGTATATTCTCTATAACGTTGAGAGTCTGACAAAACAGGTAAACCATTTCTAGGACTTCCTTGAAATGCGTATGAGGACTTAGTATCAATATCTAAATAAGAAACAAAATATCCTGCTTTTAAACTTAATTTATCATTTAACTTTCTGTCTGCTCTAATAGCATAAGTTAGGTTTTTAGTAGTAACATTATCTGAATCAAAGCCTATAAAGTTATTGCTAGGCAACTTATATATGTTATTTACATCATAAGTCCCTAAATTAATGGTTCCTTGATCTGGAGTTCTACTGTCATGCATATAATCCATTTCTAAGGTAATGGTCGTTTTATCATTTGGTCTCCAGGCATAAGATGGATTTACATAAAAACGCTCAGAACCAACGTGGTCTCTAAAACTATCAGCCTTGTCGTAAGAACCAGCAATTCTAAAAGCATGTTTTTTGTTAGTATCTATTGGTCTGTAGACATCAAAAGTAGGACGTAGTTTACCAAAACTACCTGCCCTAAATGTAATTTCACCACCTGTATAAAATTTAGGGGTTTTAGTAACAACGTTGATGACTCCACCAGCAGAACCTAAGTCACCACCTAATCCTTGACTAATAGCTGAAACTCCCTTTAGTACTTGAATGTTATCGACACCTGCCATATCAGTGATAATCCCAGTACCTCTGAAGTCAGAGTTAATACGAACGCCATTTTTTAATAAAGGAATACCTCTAAAACCTCTTAGTGACATACTTTCTTTAGTATTACCATAAGTGGCAAACGTATAAACACCTGCTACATTTTTGGTAACATCACTAAGACTTAAAGCATTTTGTTGGTCGATTAGTTTGTGAGATAATACTGAGATACTTTGTAATTGCTCATTAGGAGCTAAAGGTAACCTAGTAAGTGTTTCTAGTTTTTCAGCTCTTTTATCTCTTGCCCCAAAAAGTTCAACTTCATCTAATTGAGTATCTGATTTTAAAATGATTACTAAGTTATTTATATTCTCTTTAACCGTTATTTTTCGTGATACTTGAATAAAACCTACAGCGCTTACAACAAGCTTGTAGTTTGAGTATGGTACATTTTTGATAGTAAAATTACCATTTTCATTAGTTTCAGTACCTATTTTACTTCCTTTGATAAAAACATTAGCATACGGAATAGGTTCATTATCTTTTGATTTTACAATACCTTTTATGGTTGCTTGACTGTATATTGTTTGGATACAACTACATATTAGTAGTAGAGACACTATAATTCTCATTTCTTTTTATTTGAGAGGTTTTTATTTTTTTTGGTTACTTTTTTATAAAAGACTCTATTGCTTTGTTAATTTGTTCTTCTTCAGAAGTGTTTTCAGAAAACAAGTGTTTATACAAAGGTTTGTTATCTACTTTTTGTTCTAAAGAAAGGTTGGTGTTTCTCCCATAAACTTCAGACCACTTATTTCTAATTATTTTCCATTTATTTGAGTTCTTTTTCCACCAGTCTTGTGCAGCTTTACATTTGCTATCAGCTACTTTTACATAAGTATTGTAGCCTTTTTCATGGGCAATAACAATATCCTCTTTACCAGTTTCTCTTATAATTTTTCTGTTATCCTGATCATGTAACCAACCGTAGCTTGTAATTTCATGACGATTTCCTCTCTCTGTTACATTGTAATCGCTTCTTTTTGTGTATTCTCTTCTTGGTAATGGGGCGTCTGTAGTATTTTCCCAGTAACTTTTTCCGTCTACATGAACCCAAGTGGCAGAACCTTCGTATCGTGGACTATCATCTACTTGATATACTTTTTGTGTCCATTGTTTTTTAACTTCTGATTTTGGTTTGGTTTGAAATAACCAATTATTATCACCATTATACATGTAAAAATCAGTGTTTTCATATAACCAGTCTTGCCTCCAGTGTTTAACTATATGTGGATTTGAAGGATTACCCACTTGTAATAAATGTTGAATTGAAATTTTGTTGCTTTCGTCAACAACTAATCCTGCCCATTCTAAAGCTTTATCTTTTTTTGTTTTTGAAGGTTTGTAAAGTGAGTCTTTACTGTTGTTAAAAGTTTCCGCGAAATTAAAAGTTACTTCATAGCAACCACACATTTTTTTAATAGCTTCTCTATCTTTTTTCTTCTTGTTTTGGGCGTTAATTGTAAGTGCAGATAGTATTAATATACTACCAAATAGTATTTTTTTCATCGTAAGATTTGTTTGAATTTATTTTTCGACAAAAATATAACTTTTATTTAGATTGATTAAAAATAAAAGATATATTTGCGGAAAAATTATTAAGAATGTTTCTAAATAAAGGAGTGCTACTAAGTTTTATGCTGATTAGTTTTATGGCTTTTTCTCAAGAAAACACTAGTGTTGAGAAGAATGTAACTTCTAGCTATGATTTAGATGAAGTGATTGTAACTGCCACAAGAACATCGCGTCAATTGTCTTCAGTTCCAATGCCAGTTACTTTAATAACAAAAGAGCAATTACAAAAATCTGGGTCAGTTAGGTTGAAAGATATTTTATTAGAGCAAACTGGAATTACGATAGTTTCTGATTTTGGAAATTCAGAAGGAGTACAGTTACAGGGAGTTGCTGCTGATTACACATTAATTTTAATTGATGGTGTACCAATTGTTGGAAGAACTTCAGGAAATATTGATCTAAATAGATTAACGGTAAATAATATCAAACAAATTGAAATAGTAAAAGGTCCTTCATCTTCTTTATATGGCTCTGAAGCTATTGGTGGGGTTATTAATATAATTACTGAAAAACCAAAGTATGAACAGTTTAAAGGTTCATTAAGTTATTTTGCAAGAAGCGGATCAAAAAACGAGTTGGATATAAATACCAATGTTGTTTGGAAAAAGAAAAGACTAGGGATTGTGGCTGGAGTCAACTTAAATTCTAGCGAAGGATTTGATTTATCGCCGGAAACAGCTTCAAGAACAACAGCACCACATCAAAATTTTACAGGAAATCTAAAGGTAATGTATGATTTTTCTGATAAGTTAAAAGGAGTAGTTTTTCAACGTTACTTCTTTCAAAACCAAGGCGATAACTCTGAGGAGAATAGTCAAGAAGATTGGAATGTTACTACAAAATTATCTCATGAAATAACAAATAAATGGGATGTAGATTATACTTTTTATGCAACTAAGTATCATGCTGAGAGTACTTTCAATAATGAAAAAACAAATTATAACCAAACGCTGTTAAGGCCAGAAGTAAAATCCAAAAATGCCTTCAGTACGGGTACCTTAATTCTAGGAGTTGGAGCTAATTTAGAAAGCTTAGAAAGAACGGAGTTTGAAGGAGTGAAAGAGTTTAATACTCCTTATGTTTTTGGTCAGTTTGATTTTAATCCAGTTAGCAATTTAAATATAGTTGTAGGAGCTAGGTTTGAAGATAGTAATCAGTATAAATCAGCATTTACACCTAAAATATCTTCTAGCTATAAAATAAATGATTGGTTAATGGTTAAAGGTTCCGTAGGTTATGGATTTAAAGCTCCAGATTTCCGTCAATTATACTTCAATTTTAAAAATACATCAAGTGGCTATATTGTGTTGGGTACACAAACTTTGCACGACTTGTATGGAGATTTTCCAGCAGTACAAACAATAGAAAATGAGTTAAAACCAGAAAGTTCTATTGGTTATAACTTCGGATTTCAAGTACAACCAGTATCAAACTTAAAATTAAATATCAATTTGTTTAGAAATGATATTAAAGATTTGATAGACACTTTTGATACACAATTAGAAGTCTCAGAATTAAACTTGCCAGTTGGAACAAGAACGTTTTCATATCGAAATGTTGATGAGGTATATACTCAAGGAGTTGAGATAGATGCTAATTATAAGATTAATGACAACTTTAGAATTTTAGGAGGATATCAGTTTTTGGATACTGGAGATAAAAATCAGGAAGAGAAGATTAAATCTGGAACTGTTTTTTTTAGAAAAACTCCTGCTTCACCTGCTCAAAGAATGATGCTATCTAATTACTACGGATTACCAAATAGATCAAAACATATGGGAAATCTAAAGTTATTCTATGAGAATTTTCAATATGATTTTTCGGCAAATATTAGAGCGGTATACCGAAGTAAATATGCTTTGTTTGATACGAACGATAGTCAAGGTATCGTAGACGAGTTTGATGATTTTGTTTCTGATAACACACAGGTAAACATGGCAGTAGATAAAACTCTTTTCAAGTTAATGAATGTTCAGATAGGTGTTGATAACCTTTTTAATGAAAGAGGGTTAGAAAATAAAGACAGTTTTACAAACAACGATAGTGTATTGCGTTTAGGTAGAACTTATTACGGAAGAATTCAATTTAATTTTTAATATAAATCAATAAAAATGAGAATTTTAAAATCAATTTTAGCAATGACTATGTTAGCTTTTGTAGCTGTTTCATGTAATGACAATGATGATGTTGTTTTAGATGATGTAGTAGCAAAAAAGATAGAGAACTTGTATGCACCAGGAGAGGGTAGAGGTAACTACACAGGTGAGTTTACAAAGTTTAGTTTTAAAGAAGGGAAACAGGTAACTGGTGATAATTGGGATATTGCGTTTAGAGCTACAGAAATTATTGTTAACGGAGGTAAAAAAGGTGCTCTTTTAGAAGATATAGATAGAACAGGTAATGCAAGCATGATGCTACTTTCAAGTACAAGTTTACAAGGAGTTACCACTGCACCAGCTGAAACAGAGTTAAAACAGGATTCAGAGGAAGAATTAGTTATAAAAACAGGAAGTGACCTAGGTTGGTATACTTATAATCAAGAAAATCATACAATAGCACCTATTGCAGGAAAAGTTATTGTAGTAAAAACAATTGATGGAAATTACGCTAAAATGGAGATTTTAAGTTATTACAAGGATAGTACACCATCGCTAGAAGGTTCAAAATATTACACCTTTAATTACGTATACAATCCAAATATTGGAGACACGAAGTTTTAGTAATCTTTAGTTATTAAATTTTGTTAATTTTTGTTGTGAAAGGCTGTCCGACTGAGAGGTTGGGTGGCTTTTCTCTTTAAAAATGTAACTTCTCTTTTAAATACTTAGAGGTATATGATTTTTTGTTTTTCGCTAACTCTTCAGGGGTGCCAGCAAAGATTAAATTTCCACCTTTTTTTCCACCTTCTAAACCAAGGTCAATAATATAATCAGCACACTTAATCAATTCAATATTGTGTTCAATAACAATGATTGAGTGTCCTCTTTCAATTAAAGCATTAAAAGAAGCTAATAACTTTTTAATATCGTGAAAGTGTAATCCAGTAGTAGGCTCATCAAAAATAAACAAAGCTTTGTCTTTAGTGTTTCCTTTTACTAAAAAAGAAGCTAGTTTTATACGTTGTGCCTCACCACCAGAAAGGGTAGAAGACGATTGTCCTAACTGTACATAACCTAATCCAACATCTTGTAAAGGCTTTAATTTACGAGCTATTTTGGTTTGCTGATGTTTTGTAAAAAAAGCAACAGCATCATCAATGGTCATATTCAAAATATCATCGATTGATTTTTCTTCAAAAGTTACTTCCAGTACTTCTTTTTTAAAGCGTTTACCTCCGCAGGTTTCACATTCTAAATGCACATCTGCCATAAATTGCATTTCTATAGTAACTTCTCCTTCACCTTTACAAACCTCACAACGACCACCATCTACATTAAAAGAAAAATGTTTTGGTTGGTAGTTTCTAATTTTAGATAGTTTTTGAGTTGAAAGTAATTTACGAATATCATCATACGCTTTTATATATGTTACAGGGTTTGAGCGTGAAGAACGACCAATAGGGTTTTGATCGATAAACTCTACATGTTTTAACAAATCAAAGCTTCCCGTAACATCTGTATGTTGTCCTAGTTTTTCGCCATATCCAACTAGCTTTTTTTGCATCGCAGGATACAAGATTTTCTTAACCAAGGTACTTTTACCACTACCTGAAACTCCAGTAATTACGGTTAAATTATTAAGAGGGAAAGAAACATCAATGTTCTTCAAGTTATTTTCACGAGCACCAATAATATCAATAGAATTTTTTGATGTTCTTCTACTTGTAGGGATTTCAATTTTTAATTCTTCTGATAGATATTTAGCTGTTAGCGATTCAGATTGTAGGATATCTTCAAAAGTTCCTTCTGCAACCACATTTCCACCATAAGTTCCTGCTTCGGGACCAATATCAATAATGTAATCTGCCTCTTTCATGATATCTTCATCATGTTCAACTACAATTACAGTATTACCTAAATCACGTAGATTTTTTAAGACTCCAATTAATCTTTCCGTATCTTTTGGGTGTAAACCAATACTAGGCTCATCTAAAATATACATAGAACCTACTAGCGAACTACCTAACGAAGTAGCTAAATTAATTCGTTGACTTTCACCACCTGATAGCGTGTTAGACGTTCTATTTAAAGTTAGATAGCTTAAACCAACATCTGTTAAAAACTGTAAACGATTATTAATTTCGGTAAGTAAACGTTTACCAATTTTTTCTTCGTATTTGTTTAATTGAATATTATTGAAAAATACTGCCAACTCATCTAAAGGCAAGGTTACTAATTCATCAATAGTTTTACCATATACCTGAACGTAGTTAGCTTCTTTACGTAAACGTTTTCCGTTACATTCGGTACACTTTGTTTTTCCGCGATAACGAGAGAGCATTACACGGTTTTGGATTTTGTAACTTTTTTCTTCTAGTTTTTTGAATAGATGATTAATTCCTTTAAATTTTTTAGTTCCATTCCAAACCAAGTCTTTTTGTTCATCAGTAAGTTCGAACCATGGTTTATGTATAGAAATTCCGAATTCTTCAGCATTTAGAATTAAATCGTTTTTATATTTTTTGTAACTATCTGTTTTAAAAGGAAAAATAGCATTTTCGTAGATAGAAAGTCCTGTATTAGGAATTACTAAATCTTCATCAATACCAATCACATTTCCATATCCTTCACAAGTAGGGCAAGCTCCGTAAGGATTGTTAAAGCTGAATAAATGAGTGTTAGGTTCTAAGAAAGAAATTCCGTCTAACTCAAATTTATTACTGAATTCAACAGTATTATTATCTGATAGGTTTTCGATATAACAAATACCTTTTCCTTCAAAAAATGCTGTTTGTATTGCATCTCCCAAGCGGTTGTAAAAATCTTCTTCGTCTTTTACAACAATTCTATCTACGACTAGCTGTAATTCATTCCCTTTAAAATCTTTTATAGGAAATTCATCAATTCTGTATACAGTGTCTTGATATTTTAAACGAGCATATCCTTGCTGTGTTAGTACTTGTAAAACAGTTTTTATATCTCTGTCTTTATTAATATGTATAGGAGCAAGTAATAATAATTTTGTGCGTTCCTCAAAAGTTTTTACATGATTGATAACATCAGAAACAGTATGTTTTTTTACTTCATTTCCCGAAATAGGAGAGAAGGTCTTACCAATACGAGCAAAGAGTAACTTGATATAATCGTAAATTTCAGTAGAAGTACCAACTGTTGAACGCGGGTTAGTAGAGTTTACTTTTTGTTCAATAGCAATGGCAGGCGCAATTCCTTTGATATAATCTACTTTAGGTTTATGTAGTTTTCCTAAAAACTGACGTGCGTACGAACTTAAACTTTCTACATAACGACGTTGTCCTTCCGCATATAAAGTATCAAAAGCCAAAGAAGACTTACCTGAACCAGAAAGTCCAGTAATTACTACTAATTTATTACGAGGAATTACTACATCAATGTTTTTTAAATTGTGCAGTTTAGCCCCTTTAATTATAATATTTTCCTTTGGATTAACAGTTGAAATATCAGTCTTCATATACTCAAAAAAATAAGCGATAAAAATACCAATTTCAAGTGGTTTTAATGAATAAACTATAGTGTTTTTCTCTTTTTTTTTAGTTTTTTTTGTATTTATTAATAAAAAATTTAATATTTGTAACTCGTTATTAATCAATAAATAATAGCCTATAGCAAGATAATTACTTTTATAACTTAATATCCCCTAACCAAAAGAGAACTAGCTAGTTGCTCTTTTAAAAAAGTAATTATTATGCAAAACATAGTAGATGACAGTGTTTTAGTAAAAAACTACATTAATGGTAATGAATACGCCATAGAATTATTGATTAAGCGCCACCAACAACGTCTTTATAGCTTTATTTACAGTAAAGTACAGAATAGAGATACTACAGAAGACATTTTTCAAGACACCTTTATAAAGGTAATAAGAACGCTAAAAAAAGGAAATTATAACGAAGAAGGTAAGTTTTTGCCTTGGGTTATGCGTATTGCTCATAATTTAATTATTGACTTCTTTAGAAAGAATAATCGCATGCCTACATTTAATAATACAGAAGAGTTTGATATTTTTTCAGTATTAAGTGATGGAACTTTAAATGCAGAAAGTAAAATAATAAAAGAACAAATTTTAAATGATGTTAAAGAGTTAGTTGAAGAGCTACCAGAAGAACAAAAAGAAGTTTTAAAAATGCGTATTTATAACGATATGAGTTTTAATGAAATATCAGAAAATACAGGTGTTAGTATCAACACAGCATTGGGTAGAATGCGCTACGCTTTAATTAATTTGAGAAAAATAATTGAAAAAAATAAAATTATTTTGGTCAGTTAAACAATATTTGAAAAAATGCATCGTTAAATCATTGATTATAAGTAATAATAAGGGAATTATATATGATGCAAATTTACTCAAAGAAGTCTCCTGACTTTAAAATGAAACCTAAACAAGAAACAATTCAATATTTGATTAATTTTTCTAAATCGCTAACAGTAGTTAAAACGAAATCAAACTATCTCATTGAATTGAATTTGAATTAAGAGTGGAAAAAGCTTCAACAAAGGTTGGGGCTTTTTTTATGCTTTCTTTTTATTATAATCGTCTATTACCGATTTTCTTCCAACTGTTTTTGTAATAATATCATTTTCTAACTTCCAACCACGAGCAGGAGAGTACTCTCGTCCGTAATAAATAATTTGTAAGTGCAGTCTATTCCATAATTCTTTTGGAAATAGGCGTTTTGCATCTTTTTCGGTTTGAGCAACACTTTTGCCGTTAGATAAATTCCATCGAAACATCAATCTATGAATATGTGTGTCTACAGGAAAAGCAGGAATGTTAAAAGCTTGCGACATTACCACACTAGCAGTTTTATGCCCCACCGCAGGTAATTCTTCCAAGGCTTCTATATCAACAGGAACTTGACCATTATGCTTTTCAATTAAGATTTTAGATAAACCGTGAATTCCTTTTGATTTCATTGGTGATAAACCAACAGGTTTGATAATCTCTCTAATTTCATCAACAGTAAGCTTTACCATATCATACGGATTATCAGCTTTTTCAAATAATAATGGAGTAATGGTGTTTACACGCGCATCAGTACTTTGAGCAGACATTAATACAGCAATTAATAATGTGTAAGGATCTTTATGGTCTAAAGGAACTGGAGTTTCAGGATATAACTCTTCTAAAGTATCTATAACAAATTGAACTTTTTCTGCTTTCGTCATTGCTTTATAAAATTTGAAAAAATCAAAGGTACAAAGAAGCTTCGTATGTTTTATGGATAATCAAAATCAACTTTGTAACTTTGACTTTATAACTTTGAAGCAAAATAATATGACAACACTAAAAATAGGAGATAAGGCACCAAATTTTGAATCGGTAGACGAAAAAGGGAATGCAGTAAAGCTTTCTGATTATGCAGGAAAAAAACTAGTATTATTCTTTTATCCAAAAGCAAGTACGCCTGGTTGTACAGCAGAAGCTTGTGACTTACGAGATAATTACAAAACTTTTTTAGCAAAAGGGTATGATGTTTTAGGGGTGAGTGCAGATTCAGCAAGACGTCAACAAAACTTTATTAATAAAAATGAATTACCTTTTCCTTTGTTAGCAGATGAAAGTAAAGATGTAATCAATGCTTTTGGTGTTTGGGGACCTAAAAAGTTTATGGGAAGAGAGTATGATGGAATTCACCGTACCACTTTTGTAATTGATGAGAATGGAGTAATTGAAGATGTTATTACGAAAGTAAAAACAAAAGAACACGCAAATCAGATATTAAAGTAATAGTATATCTAATAAAAGAAAAAAGTCGAGTATTTACTCGACTTTTATTTTTTGTGGACTTACTCTTAATTCTTTAGGAGTTGTTATTACTTCTGTAGTGGTAGCAAGTTCTTTTTGTAATTCTCTACTTGTTTTAGTACTACCATCATGACTCCAACCAGGAGGCATAAACACATATTTTAAACGTGTTGTTAAAGGTAAATCCTTTTTTCGGTTAAAGAAGTCTTTGAAAATTTCTTTCCACTCGTGAAAAATAATATTAATCGGGCCTTTATCTTCTAAAGGCTTAGTTAAACCATAACGTAATTTTTCGTATTCAGTTTCATCTTCTTCAGCTTGAAAAGTTCCAAAAATACGATCCCAAATAATCAACACCATTCCCATATTTTTATCTAAATACTTAGTGTTAGAAGCATGGTGAACTCTATGGTGAGATGGAGTAACAAAAATATATCCCCACCAACCTAATTTACTTTTAATAAAGTTAGTATGGCACAAAGTTCCGTAGTTTTGATTCATGGCGTATGCAAACATAATGTGCAATGGCATAACACCTAGAAAAGCTAATGGTAAAAAGAACATATACCTAAATAAAGGCTGTAAAACTGGAGATCTAAAACCAGTTGAAATATTGTAAAATTCAGAGTTGTGATGTGTTACGTGTACAGCCCAGAAAAATCTTGAATGATGATCTACATAATGGTGAATGTAGTACAAAAAGTCTTGACCTATAAAAGCCAATAACCAATATGTCCACAACATATTACCTTCCCAATCAATAATTCTGTATTGATAACAAAAGCCCATAATAGCAAATGAAGTAACCTTCATTAACAAGTCTAGGCTAAAATTTACTAGGGCAAAGTAAACATTAGTAGCTGTATCTTTAAATTCGTAGTTTTTGGCTTTAGCTCGATAGCTAAAGAACATTTCGAGTAAGATTACAGAAATGAAAAACGGAGCACTCCAGTAGTATAATATATCTTGATTAAATATGTTGCTCATGCTATTTTTTTAGTTGCAAAAATATTTAATTTTACTCAATTTAACTGTTAAAGTTTATAGTCTTTCCTCAATCCAACTTTTAAAACTATAAAAGTTTTGAGGAGCTACACCATGTCCAACAGGGTATTCTGAATATTTGTTATCCAACTTAAAGTCTTTCAGTATAATAGGAGCTTTACGTGCCCAATCTATAGGAAGAACTTGATCTACAGTTCCGTGAGAGATATAATAATCTGTAGCAATTGAGTTGTCTATTTCGGCTGGTAACAATTCTTCATTAATATAACCGCTTAAAGCTACTACGTGCTTTACCTTGTTAGGGTACTTAAAACTTAATGCATAACTTAAAATAGCTCCTTGGCTAAATCCTAATAAAAATGTTTTATCAGGGTTTGTATTGTACTTCTCTTTGATTTCATCTATAAAAGACGCAATCTTATCAACCGATTCAGCTGCTTGTTTTAAATCAGAAAACTTACCGTTAACTGAATCAAAATTTATAGCATACCATGCATAGCCACCATACCCCATATCATGAGGAGCTCTGGCACTTATAATTAATAAATCGTCTGGTAATTCTTCTGCAAATGAAAATAAATCTTGTTCGTTGCTACCATATCCGTGTAATAAAATTAATAATGGAGGGTTAGCATTTGAGGTTTTAGGTTCTCTTACAATATATTGTAAACTCATGTATTAAATTCCTTTAAATAGGTTTTGAAATTGCTCTCCAACAACTGGTACAAGCTTTTTTTCTCCTTTTAAAACAGCTAAAAGGCTAATTAACCAAAGTACAAATAGTAGCACGCCAACAATCCAACCAGCATTACTACCTAAATATTTATAAACAACCCAGCCGTTTAAAAGCTGAAGAACATTTAAACCAAGCATTTGCCTAATGTAAAAACTAGCAAAAGCATTCTTTTTGTTCATGTTTAAAACAAAGGCAATAATAAGGCCTATAACTGTAAAATGACTAATGATTGCTTCGGTTTTTCCTTCGTTTACTGTTAAGTTTTCCATGATTTTATGAGTTTAAAATTAGTTGACTATTATTGTAAATACCATAAACTTTTCCTTCTAGATTTTTCCCTAGAAAGATACTGTTTTTCGAGGTAGAAACAATATTTTCCTTAGAGAAAGTATACGCTTCATCAGGATTAAAAATAGACAAACTAGCTTTTTCATCTTCTTTTATGGAAGCCAATTCAACATTAAAACGCTTTCTCGGGTTGCTTGTTAAGCAGTTAATAATAGTTTCTAAATCTAATACAGTATTTAAAGCACCAAAAGCACTTTCTAAACCAATAGTTCCGTCTTTTGCGGTAGAAAACTCTACTTTTTTATGTTCAATGTCAATAGGATTATGGTCTGAAGTAATTATATCAATAACACCCTCTTTTAATCCTTGTACTAAAGCTTTTCTATCTTCTTCTGTACGTAGAGGAGGATTTACCTTTTTATTAGCTTCAAAGCCATGTAGTTCATCATCTGTTAATATTAAATTGTGTACAGCGACACTACACGTTACATCTAAGCCTTTTTCTTTCGCTTCTTTAATAAGTTGAACAGATTTAGCTGTTGAGATAGTAGGAATGTGTAATTTTCCTCCTGTATATTCCAATAAAAATAAATCGCGAGAAATTTGAATTTCTTCTGCAAGTGCAGGAATTCCTTTCAACCCTAAAAGAGTACTATTTTTACCTTCATTAGCAACACCTTCACCTGCAATTAAGTTGTTTTTAGGGAAGCTTAGTACCAATCCGTCAAAGTTTTGAGCATACAACAAAGCTATCTTTAACAAATTATCATTGCTAACAGGTTTGTTATAATCACCAAAAGCAATAGCACCCGATTGTTGCATGTCGAACATTTCAGACATTTCAACTCCTTTACTTTGCTGTGTTAAAGCTCCAATAGGATGAATGCTAGTTGCAGCTCCGTTTACTTTATTAATTAAAAACTCAATAGCCGATTTATTATCAACTATAGGGTGTGTGTTTGGATTAATAGCTACATGTGTAAAACCACTTTTAGCCGCTACTAGTACACCGTGTTGCAAGGTTTCTCGCTCTTCATAACCAGGTTCACCAAAAGAAACACTAGTATCAAACCAACCCGGAGATACGTGAAGGTTATCAAGCGCTACAACAGTATAGTTTTCTTCACTAGTAATGTTGTTGTCAATTTTGGTAATAATACCGTCAGTAATTAAAATATCTTTAGTTTGTTGGTGGTAAGGACTAGAAGCATCTATTATTGTTGCCGATTTAAGCAGCGTTGTCATGGTTTAAAGAATTTTAAAATCAAAATTTCTAAAAGCAAAGATACAATAGCTAAGCCCAAAAACCATTTCCAAAGCCATTGAATTTTGTTTTCATTATTAATATTTTCTAAGGTGTTTTTAACTGAAGTAGATATGGTCATGTCATTAGCTTCAGAAAGCATTAAAAAGTCTAAGATACTTTCATCTTTATTGTAATTAAAAGCAATATTTCTAAGCACATTATTTTGTTGTTGTACTTGATAAAACCCAGCAGTTAAAGGCTGGTCTTTGGTTGTGATACGTGTTTTGTTTTGAAAAGTTTGCTGTAAAGGAATAAAAGAGCCTTTGCTATTAACAATACTTAAAACTTCATCTTTACCTAGTTGCTTATCAATATCAATAGTATTTTGTTTGTTTATTGTATAATACAATTCAGAAAGTTGTAAACTCTGTTTTCCTATGTTATAAAAAACAGGAACAATTAAAGGAGAGTTTGTAAAATTACTATTGTCTTTATTTAGAGGGGCAGCTACCCAATACATAGAAGCATTTGGTAAACTAATCTGTTTAATAAAACCTTGTTTGTTCTCAAAAGAAACAATATTGCTAGCATTTTTAAACTCAGTATTAAATGAGGTTTTTACAAATGGATATTGAAAGTTGGCTACCTTCTTTTCAAAAACATTTTTTAAAAGAGGATGATTATAATTAATCGAAGTAACCTTTAAACTATCATTTTTTTTAGAAAGTAACCTTCCTGTATTTAGCTTATTGAAAAAGTTGTTATAAGAAGAAAGTGTAGACTCTTTACTTGGAATTATAACAAGATTTCCACCTTTTTTAGTGTAGCTTTCTAAGCTGTTCAGAAGTGTTTCAGGAATACTTTCTAACTCATTTAATACAATAAGATGTTGCTTGTCTATCAAATTATAGTTGGCATTTTGTAGCGTAGAAGAAGTAAAATTAAATTCTTCTTTGGTATAAATTCGTTGTAGGAAGTTATTTGATTCTCCAATTGCTAGTACATTAATTTTTTCGTTAGCATTAATGGTAAAATAAAACGAATTATCAAACCCATAAGTGTCGTTAAAATTTATAGCAACTCTACCTAAAAACACAGGTGCTTTTACAACAGAAAAAGTAACCTCTGTAGTTTTGTTTTCCTCAATACTAAAGGTTTGTTTATTCAACAATTTGTCATTATTATATATAGCAACAGGAATATCATTTTTAGCACTTCCTTGATTTTTAACAACAATATGGACGTTAAAATTAGAGCCACCATTATCGTCAACAAAAACACTATCAATAGAAATGTTACTTTTTTGTTCAGGTACTAACTTTACAAAAGAAGTATTTTTAGGAGCATTGTCAATTTCCTCTTTTTTAATGTTTTGAAAATCAGAAATTACAATGTTTTTGGTAGGAGAAGTTATAGACTTATGTTCGCTAGTCATTTTTAAAAAAACATCAGCAAGGTCTCTACTTTTTGCGGTATTTGTTGTTTTTAACAACTCTTCTTTTAGTTCAGAAGCTGTTTTATTAGCGTAAAAATGATTGTTTGTAAGTAAAGAATAACTTGTTTTCTCTGTAGAATTTTCAATAATTTCTTGTGTAGCAATTTGTAGTAAATTACCCTTTTCTCCAACAGCATTAGTACTTAAAGAATTATCTAGATATATAAAGAAATGCTGCTCTTCATCTAATTTATGATTACTAAAGTAGGGTTGAGCAAAAGCAAAAATTAGAGCAGTAAGTAACAGTAAGCGAGTGGCTAAAATCAGCCATTTTTTTATACGAGAACTTTTACGTGTTTGCAACACTAACTTTTGTAAAAAAGCTACATTGGTAAACGGAACTTTTACAAATCGCTGTAGTTGGAACAGGTGTACCAAAATAGGAATGAGTAAAAAAGCTAAGAAATATAAAATCTCAGGATGTTTAAACTGCATAATTGTAATTTACTAACTGTAAAAATACCTAAATAGATGGTTAAAAAAAGAATGTAGTTAAAAATCTGTTAGAAGTCTGGTAAGTTTTCGACAAAGGATTAAATTTTCCTATTTTTGGACTATGACTACAAAAGAGAGTGAGTGTAACATTCCGGAAGAAATTAATTATAAAAAACACTGGAATGCTGCCTACGTAAAAAATCCAACAGAAAAACTAGGCTGGTTCGAAGAAAGTTCGAAAGAAACTATTCAATTATTAAAAGAATCCAAAGTACCTAAAGACGCTAAAATCTTAAATGTAGGCGTTGGTTCATCCATGTTAATTGACGAGCTAGTAGCTGATGGATATTCAGGTTTAATAGCAAATGATTTATCTGAAAAAGCTTTAATTGATATACAAAATCGATTAGGAAAAGATGCATCAAAAGTTAATTTTATAGCTGATGATTTAGTGACTCCAACTAAGTTGCATGAGCTTGATGAAGTTGATGTATGGAATGATAGAGCGGTACTACACTTCTTTTTAAAAAACGAAGAACAAAACGCCTATTTTAATTTATTAAAGAAGCTTGTAAAAATTGACGGATTTGTAATTATTGCTGTTTTTGCTTTAGACGGAGCAGAAAAATGTTGTGGACTGCAATTACAACGTTACAATACGGAAATGTTACAAGAAAAATTAGGAAACGATTTTGTTTTAGTCAATAGTTTTAATCACACATTTGTAAATCCGTACGGAGGAGAACGTCCGTATGTTTACACCTTATTTCAAAGAACGCACAAGTAATGAACATAACCAATATACCTTATAAAAACACAGGATTCTTTTCTAAAACAATGGAGGATTATTTAAAGGCTGATGAAAATATTCAACCTTTTTATAACCGTTATCCGAGTTTACGAAACTTTGAAAAGCAACTAGAAGATAAGAAAGCAAATCCTATTTCAAGCACTCAAAGAAAAAGATTGGTTGAAGTATTGAGAAAACAATACAAAGACATTGATTTGTCGTTCGACACGCAAAAAAATATAGAAAGCTTACTAGAAGAGAATACATTTACTATTACAACAGGGCATCAGCTGAACTTATTTACAGGGCCGTTATACTTTTTATATAAGATTATATCAACTATAAATATGTGTGAACATTTGTCAATGCAATTTCCGAATGAGAATTTTGTACCCGTATATTGGATGGCAACTGAAGACCACGATTTTGAAGAAATTAACTTCTTTAACTTTAAAGGTAAAAAAGTACAGTGGAACTCTGACCAAGCAGGACCAGTAGGGCGTTTTACAACCGAGGGGTTACAAGATGTTTTTGAAGTGTTTGCAGAACATTTGGGAAGTTCAAAAAATGCTGTTCAAATAAAAGAGATATTTGAAAAAGGATACTTGCAACACAAAACATTAGCAGATGCAACCCGATATATAGCCGATAAACTTTTTGGAAAGTATGGTTTGGTAATTTTAGATGCTGATGAAAGAGAATTAAAAAGAGCACTAACACCGTATGTAGAATACGATTTGTTACACGAAACCTCTTATAAAGAAGTATCGAAAACAATTACAGAACTAGAGAAATCATATAAAATACAAGTAAATCCGCGTGAGATAAACTTGTTTTATATCACCGATAGGATTCGCGAACGTATTGTTCTTGAAAACGGAATTTACAAAGTAAATAATACAGATATTTCTTGGACAAAAGATGAAATTCTAGACCATTTACATAGTCAGCCAGAATGCTTTTCACCAAACGTAATTATGCGTCCACTATACCAAGAGGTAATTTTACCGAACCTATGTTACATAGGTGGAGGAGGAGAGTTAGCCTACTGGTTAGAGTTAAAGGCATATTTTGATAAAGTAAATGTTCCGTTTCCTATTTTGTTATTGAGAAACTCAGCTCAAATACTTTCAGAAAAACAATTAGGAAAGTTAGAGAAACTAAACGTTTCAGAAGAAGAACTATTTTTAAAACAAGACGACTTACTAGCAAGAAAAGTGTTAGCTAATGGCGATACTAAGGTAGATTTTACCAAGCAAAAGCAGTTTTTACAAGAACAATTTGACGATTTACGTGAGCTAGCTCAAAAAACCGATGTTTCTTTTGTAGGTGCAGTAAATGCACAAGAAAAAAAGCAGATAAAAGGACTAGAAAACCTCGAGAAAAGATGGTTGAGAGCAGAAAAAAGACGTCAGAAAGAAATGGTTGAAAGAATCGTAGCTTTGCAAAACGAATTGTTACCTAATCAAAGTTTAGAAGAACGTCAACGTAATTTTTCAGAGCTCTATTTAGAATATGGAGCCGACTTTATTAAAGTTCTGAAAGAAAATTTACATCCGTTACAACTAGAGTTTACAGTTATTACACTTTAATGGCAGATAAAAAAGGATTACACAAAAAAAACAAACATAAAAACGGATATAATTTTAAACTCTTAAAAGAAAAGTATCCAAAAATAGAGGAGTTTGTTATTGAAAAATTTGAGAAGGAAACCATCGATTTTTCTGACCCAATAGCAGTAAAGGAGTTTAATAAGGCATTATTAGCTGCTCATTATAATATTAAACATTGGAATTTTTCTGATGATAATTTATGTCCGCCAATACCTGGAAGAGTAGATTACATTCATCATTTAGCCGATTTGGTAGCAGATGAGGAAAACGTAACGGTGTTAGATATTGGCACAGGAGCAAGTTGTATTTATCCTTTGTTGGGAATTGCAGAATATGACTGGAATTTTGTTGCTACTGATATCGATTTAGATTCATTAGATTATTCTCAAGACATTATAGATGATAATGGTTTTACGGATAAGGTTGAATTAAGGCAACAGTTTAAAGAAGAGCATATTTTAGAAGGAATCATAGAAGCAGATGATGCATTTACTGTAACTATGTGTAATCCACCATTCTATAAATCGGCAGAAGAGGCTAGAGGAGCCAACCGAAGAAAATCAAGAAACTTAGGAAATAATGCTGTCCGTAATTTTGCAGGAAACTCTAATGAATTATGGTATATAGGTGGAGAGAAAGCTTTTTTACATACCTATTTATATGAGAGTTCTAAATTTCCGAAAGTAAGTAAATGGTTTACGAGTTTGGTTTCTAAAAAAGAAAACGTAGAAAGCTTACAAAACTCAGGAAAAAAGTTAGGAGTTAAAGAGTTTAAAGTAATTCCTATGCATCAAGGGAACAAGGTAACACGCATTGTGTGTTGGAGGTTTTAGAAAAGGAAAGAAACTTTCTAAAATAATAAATAAACGTCATTTCGACCGAAGGGAGAAATCTCACTAAGGTTGGTTACTCTGATTATTGAGATTTCTCAGTCGTAGCCTCCTTCGAAATGACGTTTTGTTTTGTTATTTCGAACTGAAGTGTAACGAAAGGAGAAATCTTTAAAAAAGGAGTCACTCATATAATCGAAACGACGTTTTGTTTTGTCATTACGAGTGATAACGAAGTAATCTTTATGTAGAGAGTAAGATAGCCACGTCGTTACCACTCCTCGCTATGACGTTTTATAGTTCTTAAATACCTTTTACAAAGTCTAAGAACACTTTTTTATGAAGCTCTAAATCCATATTAGGAGAAAGTGCTACACGAGCAATATAATCTTTATCACCTTCTTTGGTAGTTCCTTGTGTTGAGGTTGCAGGAATCGTCCAGTAACAACCTTTTAACTGTCCGTAGCTTACACAATACTTACTTTCATTTGGTATTTCAGTAATCATTAAATTGATAAGTTTTAAGTTTAAAGTTCTTTTATACGCTTCTTTTTCTTCCGCAGTATTTCCTTTGGTAGGAAGGTCTAACGAAAATACCGATGGCGTAAACCCTTGTGCTGCTAATTCCTCAGAAACAAAATTGATTTTAGCATCAGGTAACACTTCATGAATAAAGTTTACAAACTCACGAGTATTTTTATAAGCATCGCTAATTCGTTGCGTCATAGAAGGCATTTGTGCAGCCAATATTTCATATTGAAGCGGTGTAGCCTCGTTATCGCAAATGTGTAAGTGTTTTTCTATTTTTTCAATTAAAGCATTCGTTGTTTTGTTTCCAACACAGTATCCAGCAGTACATTTTCCACCACTTGGGAATTTAGAACCACTAGCAAACGAAATAGTTCTAATATTGGCTAACATGTCTGTATCTCCTAAAAAGTGAACATTCGGACAGAAAGTTTGGTCTAAAATAAACACAGGATCAACCGCTGTTTCACCAGTAGGAGTCGTACGTTTTTTACTCAAAACATCTCTTAAATCGGTAAGATTTGGTACTTCTACTCTTGGGTTGGTTGGAATTTCAGCAATGATATAAGGAACCGCATCTTGTGCTGCAATGTTAGTTAACACGGTGTCAATACTTTCTACCATATCATTGTCTCCATCAACAGGTAAATCAACAATGTCTACATTGTTTAAACAAGCAGCAACACGTCTTGCTTGGTCGTTTGTACCACCATAACAGTTTGGAGGCACTACAATTTTAATCGCTTTTCCTTGATGGTTTTCAAGAGCATCATCAATTAATCCCATTAAAATGGCATATTGTATTGAAAGTCCACTTGATGCTACTAATGCTTTTGTACTGGTATTGGTAATTTCATTGATTAATTTCTCAACCTTCGCTTTGTTTTGTGCTACATCAGTAACCGTAACATCATACAGCTCATCGATAAGGCTTTTTAACGCTTTTAACGAATTAGCAGGAGTCATGGCAATAGTTTCTCTTCTTCTTACATGTTGAATATCTGAAATATAAGAATCGTTTTGTGCACCGTTTACCAATAAAAGGCTTCCTAATTCTGGGTGTGTATTGATGTAAAAATCAACGTTTGGTACAAAGGTAAAGTTGCAAATAGCTTCTTGTTCAACAATCATCAATACGGTGCTACCATCAAACTCTGGAATAGCTTCAACACTATCCACCTTTTTTAATTCAAACTGATATCCGTATACATTTTTAATTACTTCTGCATCAAAAAAGCTAGGGATTTCATTGGTGTACACTATTTGCGTGTTTTTATTAGCAAACAAATTCGCTCTTAATACAGCCAACACAGGAACTGTTTGTGACGAAAAACTAATTACATTTTCTGCTTTTGTATGGTATAGTTTGGCAATCGTCCATTCTAATACAGATGATAACGGATGCCCTAAACGAATATAATCGTACGCAGTTGGTAACTCGTTTAAAGCAGAAGCAGCAGTATTGTTGTTTTTATACAAATCTTCAAACTGTTCTAAAAACTGGGTTTTGGCTAGTTTTTCTACATAAATATCCAGACGGTGCGTGGTTAGGTTTAACCAATCTGCCGGCATATTTTCTACAACATTTTTTATATAAGTATGTAAGTTTTTGTCTTGCATTATAGGTGTCTTTTAATAAGACTGCAAGATACGTTAATTAGATTTTTTTGAAAAGGGGAAGGAATGGTTTTATACAGGGAGTTTTGCTTTCGTTTGATATATGAGTTGTAGCTGACTTTATAAATTTATGGGTTTGTTTTTAAGACACTTTAATAAAAAGAAATAACGGTTTGAGTTAGTACCCAAACCATTATTACTTCCCTTTATTGTTAGGAGTTTGTTTTTTTAATTTGGCGAATGAAGTCCAATTTTATTTCCTTCTGAGTCGAGAAAAATAGCAAAGTACCCGTTTTCGTCAGCATGAGGTGTTTTAGGTATCACAATATTTCCACCATGTTCTCCTACTTTATCAATAATAGTTTGCAGGTTGTCTCCACCATTGAGGTAAATGGTAACTCCGCTAGCAGAAGGTTCATAACCTTCGCCTTGTATAATTACTCCTGTAACCATTTGATTTTGGTAAGGAAATACCCCCATTTCCATTTCTGGAAAATGGAATCTTTCAATTTCTATTCCTAAAATTTCTTTGTAAAAATTAACGGCTCGTGTAATGTTGGTTGCTGGAATTTCGAAAATTGAGACATAACTTTTCATCTGTTGTATGCTTTTAGTGATTGATTCTTGAGATTGCGTTGTTTTAGCGACTGTAGTGTCTTTGTTTTTGCAAGACACAAAGCAAAAAAGTAGGGTAATAATGGCAATAAGTGTGTTGTTTTTCATTTTCAGCTTAGTATTATTGATGCAAAACTAAGAGCAGAAAATTAGTTGAAATTGTAAAAATGCGACACCTTAGCTTATTTGTAAAAAAGAGTAGAAAGCTTCAAGCTTTCGTCAGTAAGAAACTCTTTGGGGTTTATTCCTGTAAATTCTCTAAAGTCTTTGATGAAGTGAGCTTGATCGAAATAGTCGCTTTTATAGGCAACATCGGTTAGGTTTTTAGACTTTTGGTTAAGCATCAATTTTAAAGCTGTTTGCAATCGAATTACTTTCCCTAATTGTTTGGGGCTTACTCCAATTTGTTTTTTAAAGTTTCTTTCAAGCTGTCTTCTTTTAGATAGGTCGTATTGGAGGATTGAGTTTATAGAAACACTTCCGTTTGTAGTTAGAAGGGCATCAACAGTATTTTTTACAATATTATGAATTGTTTTTTGGTCGTTAAACGTATCCAAAAGAAACTTTTCGATTATGTCTATACGTTGTATCGTATTTTCAGCGTTGATTATTTTTTGTTGTAAACCATCTGCGGTTTTCTTGTCAAAAAGTAGGTCTAGTGACGTTTCTTTATTTGCCAAGTTGTTGATTGGTCCAGAAATAAAATTGGCAAACCCATAAGGATAAAATCTAATGGCAAAAGTATTGACATAACCTGTTGGTTCAATATAAAATGGCTCAATTGTTTGTCCCAATATCATTGCCCGTGGTTGAAGTATAAAGTCATTTTCGGAAGTGTACCGTTTGATATCGTCTCCAAGAATAAATGCCATCTCTATACAACCATCTGGTACAATTCGTTGTTTTTGTGGTTCGGAAAGTATAGGTACTTCCAAAGTCCAATAACAACTAATAATGGAGCTTAAATCTGTATGTGGTTCGTATGTTTGGTAGTCCATTTTGTAGTTTAATCTTTTTCAGCATGAGATACGATTTACCAAAGATATAACTTAAGAAGTATAGAATAATACTATTAGATACGTTAATTAGATTTTTTTGGAAAGTTGGGAGAGGGAGTTTTTACTGTTTAATTATTGGGTTAAAAAGAATGGTTTTTGTTTAAGAATTTGTATTAGTGATTCCGAGTAGATTTGGGTATAGTTGAATTCAAAGGAATTATAATTGTGGATTATAGTATAGCATTATTTATACCCATATAATCTTAAAATTCCATTATATTTCTCTATATCAAAATCTCCAATTTTATTAATCAAATTTTTAATTTTAGTAATGTCTTGGCTATGTTCAGAAATTGTTTGTTTTGAAATCCGTTTATTATTAATCATTTGCATTTTTTCAGGAAATTCAACCCATTCAATTTCTTTATATAAAATAGGTTCTATGAAAAAAGGATAGAAATCAACAAAATCAAATTCAGTTTCCAGAACTTTTTCCCGTCCAATAAGTTTATACTTGATAAATACGGAGTCAAATTCCTTAACTAAATTATCAAATAGTTTTTCCCATTTTGAATTATTCATAAATGATGAAAAATTACTTTTTTGGATGATATCATCTATATTTTTTTCTGTTAAGTTCACTTTCTGAGCTCAGCTGTTTTTATTATTTAAAAAGGGTTTAAAGTATCTGCCGTTTTAATAAACCGATATAGTCTGGTAGCGAATATAGCTATTTTAAACCTTAGAAATCAAACCAAAAATTAAGTAGTCTCCTCCGTATCCAGCTTATCTATTTCATAACTCATGTATTCCTTATACAGTTTTGCGATAGATTTGGTTTCCCCAAGTATAGTAAGTACATCATCTTTTAGAAAAACAGTTGAACCGTTAGGGGTAAACGTTTTGTCGTTTCTTTCAACCAAAGCTACTAAAACATCTTTTGGTAACTGAATTTCCTTTAGCTGTTTTCCAATCATGGTGTCTTGCGGAGTTCCTTCGAGTAGTTTGATGCTTACAAATCGTTCGTTTTGTAGTAAAAACTCCTTAATTTCTCTGTGACTATTCATTTTAAGCAAGGTTTTTACGATGTGCTCTCGTTCTAAAATATCAAGAAGTCTCGATAGCATGCGCAATTGCTGTTTTGGGTTTTCATCAGAATTAATTAGAAAAGCACAGATTTGTATGGGCTTTTTAAACTCATAATCTTCAGATGGAAATGCGCCTTTAATTGGGTTTTTAGAAATAACAATTTTCATGGAAGGATGCGTAACACTCTTAAACTTGGCATGAAAAACTAAAATACCAGGTAACGCTATTACAGATTCATCGGGTATAGATTGGAAAAATTTGTGTAGTACTCCTTCTTTGTTGAGGTCTAACTCTCTACAAAAGTAATCGGAAGCGATATTTAAGACCTTGTCAAAGTTAGTAGTATCCTTAATTATTTTTATTTTCGACTTAATTACGGTTTCATCAAAAGGATCGCCTTCACGAAGTCCTTTTTCTTTTAAAATAGTCATTAATTCATTTTCCAACTCGTCGTACTGATGCCTCCCTAAAAGCGCAAACCAATGAAAAATAGCGCCTTCTCGTTTTACTTTTCCTTTGGAATAGAAGTGATACCAAAGTAGGCCTATTACAATAATACCTGAGGTAAAAAGTATAGGCATCCATCCTAAATAAATAATAAGGATGAATGAAATAACAATTCCGATAACTTGCATAAAAGGATATAATGGAGATAAATAGCCAGGGTCGTACGATTCTATTTTACTTTTTCTAAAAACGATAACAGAGAAATTGATAAAGATAAAAATTAACAGTTGGAAGGTACTAGCAAGCTTTACAATACCTTCTTCTGATAGTACTAGAATGAATACTATAATTAATGCTGTGGTTAAAAATATAGCGACTATAGGACTTCCCTTTTTACCAATTCTAGCTAAAATAGCAGGAAACAGTTTATCGCGTCCCATGGCAAACGGATATCGCGATGCAGATAATAATCCTGCATTTCCTGTTGAGGCAAAAGCGGCAAGTGCTGCTACCGACATTAATAAAACTCCTACATTATCGGGTAACCATTTAAAAAGTTGTTCTGCGGCTGTAGCTGCTGGTGCTAGTTCGTTAGCAAAGGCAGTAGGCTCAATAAGAGTTACCATAATAAAAACACCCAAACCATAAATTAATCCTGTAACGACTAAAGAAAGTATCATACCTAAAGGAATATTTCTTTCAGGGTTTTTAATTTCTTCTGCAACACTTACTATTTGAGTGAGCCCTAGGTAGGAAACAAAAACAAAACCTATAGTGGTAAACATTCCTCCAAATCCGTTTGAAAAGAAGGGAGTAAATTGTTTGTTGATAGATTCGTTGGTAATAGTATCTGAGGTAAAGATGGAGAAAAGACCATCTGCAATAAAACCAACCAAAATGACTAATAGAAATATGACAAATACTTTTTGAAAGGCGGAGGTTTTTTTAGCACCTACTAAGTTTAACGCCATAAAAAAGAGAGTAGCCACAATGGCAACTATTTTGGTAGGTACTTCCCAAAATATAGCGGCATAAGCACCAATACCAATAATAGCAAAGGCTGTTTTAAGCATTAAAGCAAAATAGGTACCCAGTCCGCCAATGGTTCCCATGAGTGGTCCTAAACTTCTATCTAAAAAAAAGTATGCTCCACCTGATCGTGGTAAGGCTGTTGATATTTCAGCAATACTAAACATGGTGGGCAGTATTAATACACCTGCAAGTAAGTAGGCTAAAAATACAGAAGGTCCTGTGTAATGTGAGGCGATTCCTGGTAGTAAAAAGAAACCAGAACTAAACATAGCTCCAGTACTTATGGCAAAAACATCAAATAATCCTAAGTCTTTTTTTAGTTTGTTCCTCATGACTTTTGCGTTTAAGGCTTATTATTAAGTGGTTAGACCATGAGAAGATATGAAAAAAATTACACTTTTTAAGCGTGGTTAGATTAAGAAAGTGTTTGTAATATGCTCTTTTAGAGTGTTTTTTGTTAAAAAGGCTAGCTTTGTTGGTTGTTTTTATGGGGTGGAAATAGGGTGTGGTTTTTATCGGGATGACACCCCAATGGTAAGGGGAGCGATACTCCCTGCCTAAGGGGAGTGACTCTCCCATAGTAAGGGGAGCTATTTTAAACAGTGGTATATGCTACCGTGTAGAAAAATGTTAGTAAAGAAATGTAGTTTAAAGATATGGTAGCAATTTTTCAGAATAGGGGGGAATTGGCTACTTATACTAAGGGTTGGTAGCGTGGAATGTTTTTATTTAATATACTTTTTGTATTCAGTAATTTTATTGTCTAATCTTTTATTTAAATATTCATTCTTGTTATTTAGTGCTTCATTAATTACGATAGCTTCAGATAAATAGTTTTGAATTTTATCTTTTTTCCAATGTTTTGGTGGTTCTTGAAGGTTTGTAATTCTGTCTGCTAATTTTACCATTCCAACTTCTTTTTTAAGTTTGTTTATTCGGTTCAAGCTGTCTGTCATTTTCTCTTTTTTAGAATCCAGATTTTTATTTTTAGTCAATGCTTGAACTCCAATAGTAACTTTTTCTCCAAACATGTTCAATAACTCCGAAAAGTCAGTATCAGTATCTTCTAATGTATCGTGGAGTAGCGCTAATTGAACAGCATAATTCAAATCGAAGTTGTTATTTGCATTATATGCTATGATTATTTCCATAGCAACGTTAGAGATGTGTAGCAAATAGTTAGAGTTCGTTCCAGGAACTTTTTGATCTTTGTGCTTTTCTCCAGCAAATTTTATTGCTTTTTGATAGAGTTCTTGTGTCATTTGAGGTGTTTCCATTTAGAGAAGAGTTTTTCAGTATATTATTGTTCAAAAGGATAAAAAGTAGGCGAGAGTTAGTGAATTACTTATAATAATTACAGTAAGTGGCTCTATTTTGGGTTGATAAATAATATTTTTCGGTTAAACTCTTCTTCAAACTCATACAAAAAATCTAGTTCTTTTCTATATTCATTGTATTTCTCCCAAGGTGTTAATTTTTTTTCAGAGTCAAGAAAGCTTTTAATTTTTGCTAACACTTCTTTACGAAGTTGTTCTGGTATGGTATCCTCGAAATTTTCAATCCGATTGTTTTCTTCATAATTAATCAAAACATTGTAAAACTCTAATAGTTGATTTCGGAAGTTATTTTTTATAAATATTTCAATAGAAAATTCAAGATTAGATAATTCTTGTGGTATTACCATGTCAAATATTGGGGTTACAACTAAGTATGGCTCTCCCCAAGAAAATTTCTTCTCTTCTAATGAGCATTTAGGTAGTGTATCGGTGTCTATTTTCATTTGTTTTGATTGAGTTGCTGTTTTGTTAATTGTATAGAGTAGATTTGGACGTAGTTGAATCTGCCGTAATTGTAGTTATATATTGTTAGGTTTTCGTTATTTTATTCAAAACATTATCTATATGCCAAATCAATCGTTGTTTACTACCATTATCTAAAGCTCTTTGTCCCGACAACATTGAAGAGAAAAAGACATAAGAGTTTATTTTGGAGTTATTTATAATTTTATCTGTACCTAAACTATAATCAAATTCAAAATCATATCCCATCCAAACTGCAAAATTTTCACCCTTTTTCTCGTATTTATCTCTACCTAAAAAGTGTCTTGCAGCAGTATTTGATACAACCATAATTTTAGGGTTTAAATATTCAAGAATTTGTTTAGATATAGTTAATTGTTTATCAATGAATTTATTTCCTTCTTCTGTTTTTAATAATTGGTTTTTAATAAAGGATTGTTGTGTTTCTCGAAAAACCAACATATCTAAATGAGACCAGGTAAGGCTCCTAAAACCTGTTCTTTTATCATCAAGCTCTTTTATTATATTGTTAAAAGGTTTAAAGTAGTTTAAATTTCCAATATCTTTTTTACTATAGAATAGTCCTTCGGATTTATCACCTCCATAAGAAGGGTTGATACCTACAAATAAAATATCTATATCTTTTTGGTTTTCATCAAATTGGAAAACAAAACCTCTATCTAAAAGATTGTCTTCACTTGTAGATGTAGAATTATTTATGGAGGTTTCAATGTATTCATTCCAAACTTCTTGATACTTTTTAACTAAATCTTGTCCTTTCATAATTTTTTTCTAATGAAATCTAACGGGTTTGTATATGATACGTTGCGTGGTATAGCACGTAATTTAGCAAATAAAAACCGAATAGAAAATCCGCGAGGATTTTCGTAAGTGGGCGAGTACTAGCAATGGATTATATACGTTGTTGCCAACTGGTTTTATTCGGATTTACTAAATAACCAATTAGCAAAACTTCTTCTAGCGATTTGCATTGCTTTTAAATGTAGCATACTAATTTCTTCTGTCTTGTTATTAAATTCCCAATCTGAGAAATTATCTCCGTTTAATAAATATTCCGTGTGTGTAATTCTTGACCTAATTGTATAAATTTGATTGTATAATTTTTTGGCTTCTTTTTTGTCAGAAACATATTTAAAAAGAAATTCTCTAAATTTTGCAGCTATTCCCCAAATCGGTCTTCCGCATTTTTGACAATGTCTTTTCGATGTTTTTATTGTTTTACAATCATTACATTCAAATTCTATTTTCTCATTCTTAAATTCCAAATTAACTAATGTTTCAATACTAGAAACAATAGAGAAAAATGATAGACTTTTCATAGTTTTGAATAAATCTAATCCATTACAAAACTGATGCATAGCAGAATTAATTATTTTGAGTTCCTTATTATCTAAATTGAAGTAATTCTCAAAAATTATGTCTATTGTATTTGGAAAATTAATGCTCTTTTTCTTGCTTTCTAAAGGTTCGTAGAAATAGTATGATCTTTGATTTAGCAATTCAATTTTCGGAAAATCTGGATTAGAGAATTCAGTAATGAACATATCCTTACTAATGTTTTCATATGTAAATGAAGGCATTGAAGTAGAACTTGAAATTTTATTGAATTCCTTTTTGACTTCTTCTGTTATTTCTTCTGGTACTGGAACTGTCCACATCATTTCTATGTGTCTATAAAAGAATATACGATAATTCGAAATTGTCGAAATAAGATTTGTTAATTGAATTAATTTATTGGTTTGAGCTGTTAATTCAGCGACTGTTTGATTCACAGATTTTGAATCGAATTCCTTTACTTCTTTTATTTCGGAATCATCCACATAAAATTCAATAATCATCGGAAAATGTATTGCGTGAGTAGAACTTGGTGCATTTTCTAAATTAACTGGATAAATCTGAAATTTGTCTCCAAATCTATAACAGGAATTTAGTGGTGTTCTGGAAAATATAATATTTTTGATGAAGTTTCTGGGCATTTTTCAGCTTGTTGGCAACTAGTTTATATACATAATGAAACTACTATTATATTCCTTTTACGGTAGGGTATGTGGAACTTTTAGCAATTTTATTAACACTCTCAAATATAAAAAAAGTAAGATAAAAAAGTGTAACTTTTTTATCGGGTCAACACACGAAGCCTAATCGGGTCAACACACGAAGCCTAATCGGGTCAACACACGAAGCCTAATCGGGTCAACACACGAAGCCTAATCGGGTCAACACACGAAGCCTAATCGGGTCAACACACGAAGCCTAATCGGGTCAACACACGAAGCCTAATCGGGTCAACACACGAAGCCTAATCGGGTCAACACACGAAGCCTAATCGGGTCAACACACGAAGCCTAATCGGGTCAACACACGAAGCCTAATCGGGTCAACACACGAAGCCTAATCGGGTCAACACACGAAGCCTAAGGAAAGTGATACCATACACCTAAGGGGAACGATGCTCCCCGCCTAAGAGGAGTGTTACCAAACAATAAAAAGATAAAATATCGTATTGTGTAGAAAAATGTTAGTTAGTATATTAAATGTATAATTTTGGTTTTAAGAAGCAAGAGTATGTATAGTACTACACAAAGTATTTTACTCACTTTCAAGTATTATAGTTGCAATTTGTGAGTTAATTTGATTTGGTCTAATAGTCCAGTTTAAAGCACCGTTAGTTAATAAAATAACTGTAATATTTTGATTGGTTTTTTCGTTCCAGTAATGTCTGAAAGAGGAAATACCAGCTCCTCCATGTCCAACCATTCTATAACCATCTTGAAGTCTGTAAGACTCCCAACCTAATCCAAAATAGCCATCTTTTCCATTTTTTAACTTTACAGGTGTCCAAGCTTTTTCGAGTTGTTCTTTTGTGATGATTTTTTCTTCCTGAATAGCTTGAAACCATTTAACTAAATCATCTATTGAGATATTTAAACCAGCACCAGCATACATAGGAGAAGAATAATTTAGAGGAAACATTTCTAAACTCCCATTTCTTTTTTGGTAACAAGTAACCCTATTAGGAATAACTTTTTTAAACCCACCGTACTTAGCTGTACTTAAATTGAACTTGTCGAAATATTCAGTTAGCATATAGGATTCAAAATCCTGATTTGCTAATTTTTCAATTATAGCACGAACTAGTAAAAAACCTGTTGCATTATATTTTGACTCCGTTCCTGGCTCAGAACTAAATGGTTTATCTCTTAGAGTGTCAATAACACTTTTTTCACTATCAGGAGCTAAATAAATTTGATAATCTATTTGGTCTGGAATACCAGAAGTATGAGATAGTAGTTGTTTGAGAGTTAATTTTTTCCAAGACTCAGGGAAGTCGTTTCTGTTTGGAAGAAAATCTTCTAAAGTTTCACTTACATCTCGTTTATGAGTGCTTAATAATTTATGAAGTGCAATTGAACTGAATAATTTAGATATTGAAGCAACAGGGAAAGACTTATCTATAGTCATAGGTACTTTAAGTTGCGCATGTGCTAAACCAAATGATTTTTTGTGTACTACTTTATTATCAATAAGTATTACATAGTTTAACCCAATAATATTTAGGCTATCTATGGTGCTTTCTAAATAGGCATCAGTTTTACTATAAACACTTTTGTCATTTTTTTGAGCATAAGATTTACCTATTAAACAAGTAATTAGTAATAATTGTAAAATTAGTTTCATTAGTTCTGTTTTTTTCAATGACAGATGAGATTCGAAATTGTTACAGTTTATAAAAAATAACTGTTATTTTTTATTTGTTCATTGTTCCAAGAGTTGCTACTTTTTTCAACCATTTACTTCTAAACTTTTCTTTTGAGAGTCTTATAGGACCAATAGTAGTAATTCGCACTTTTTTTATTCCTATATAGTTTAATGTTAGTTTTTTAATCGCATTATGACTCGGGCTTCTATATATCCACTTATAGTACCAAGCAGGTTGATCTAACGTACAAATTATTCTGGCTGTTTTTCCTGTAAAACATTTATCCCACCATAAAGAGTTTTCTTTTTTATTAAAAGCAAAGCCAGGGAGTAAAACCCGATCTAAAAAACCTTTCATAATTGCAGGTACTGAGCCCCACCAAATAGGGTATACCAATACTAAGTGGTCTGCCCACTTTAGTTTTTCTTGTGCTTCTAATAAGTCAGGTTCAAGTTCTGTTCGTTTTCGATAGCCAAATTGAAGGTTAGGGTTAAAGTTTAATTCTCGGATGTTGATTTCTTGTACTTCAGCAGTCGATTTCTTAGCGCCTGTTTTATAAGCTTCAGAAAGGGCATAATTAAAACTTTCCTTGTCTGGGTGTCCGTTTATAATGAGTATTTTCTTCATATATCTTAAAATATAGGTTTTAATGTTGCTTCAAATTGAGAGCCTGTTAAGTTTTTTGTTTTAAAAAACTTATACAGTATAAAACAGGTAGGTATTGTTAAAAAGACTATGCAGATTATAAAAGTGCTAAGGCTACAAAATATGCCTAAAATTTGGGTGCTAGCTTCTCCTATATAGGAAGCGATATTGTTTTGCGGATTCTTAAAGTACATATGAACCGATAAGGCATACTCATAAAACCGAACTGAAGTTTCGTAGATTAACCAAGCGGGGTAAAACCACTTTCTAATAGGTTCCCACCATTTTCCCCAGATTGACTTTAGTTGTTGTTTATTGTTATCTTCCATTGTTATTGTATTTGTTAGCAAAATTGCTGTAAATGGAAGGCTTATCATTTGATATAAATCAAATTCGTTTTTTGGGGTTTCTTATCCTGCTCAACGTTTCTAGAGTTATTCCTAAATAAGAGGCAATATGTGTAAGAGGAATTCTGTTGGTTATAAAAGGATAAATACTAAGCAGGTGTTTATATCTTTCTTCTGCTTTGTTGAATTGAATGGTGTATAATCGCTCGCATAGCCCCAACATGGTCTCAGTGACTATTTTACTAATTAAGCGTTCAAAGTCGTGATGCTTTTGAGAAAGCTTATCAACAGTATCTTTTGAAAATTCCAAAACAGTTGAATCTTCAATAAATTCAACATAATGCGGACTTGGTTCATTGCTAAAAAAGCTAACGATGGAAGCCATAAACTGATTTTCGAAAGTAAACCAATCAGAAATGTCTTTACCATCTTTTAAGTAATATGCTCTTGAACATCCTTGTACAATGAAAAAGACTTTTTTAGAGAATTGCCCTTCTCGTACAACAATGTCTCCTTTTTTATATACACAAACTTTTGAACTGGCAGTTAATTCTTGTTGACACTCAGTAGATAGCGGAGTGTAAGTTTCCTCAATTGTTTTAAAGACTTCTTTATAATTCATCCTTTCTCATTAGTAGCTTCAAACCTACTATTTTTTTACCAAGTTCAAAAGTTATGTGTGTTAATATGTTGTACTTTTAAGAAGGATTGACAATACCATAATTTTTCATTAAAAAGTCTAAAGAAAACCCTAGTTTTAAATACATTTCTTTAGCCATTTCTGAGGCTTGTAATGTAGCTAACGATAAATTCTGGTCAATGGCTTTGTTCAATGTGTGACGCATAATTTCGGTAGCAAAACCTTGTTTTCTTTTTTCAGGTATAATACCCAAACTATGTAAGCCGGCAACAGTATTAGTAGTGTATAAAATTACGGTTCCAACAAGTTCTTGTTCAAAATAAACAAGATAGTAGGGTATGGTTTCTTTAGTTTTTAAAATAGTTGCTGTGCTTATTTCGTAATTAAAGGCTTTAAAAAAAGCGTTGCTCCAAATGTCAGCTTCTTCTGTGTTTTCTACTCTTTTAAAATCGATCTGTCTTTGAGTTTCAAACTTTTCTTTTAGTTCTAAACTCATTCCGTATTGAGTTGACTTTAACTGAATTTTAGCGTCAAGCTCCATATTGTTTTCTTGATAGGGAAGTGTAAATAAAGAAAATGTAAAACGGTTGTTTTTACTAATCATTTGCTTTTGTATCTCCTTTAGCTGATTCTCAGAAGGAGAGAGGTTGGTCCAAATTCTATTAGGCCATTGAGTGTTTTGTATATAAGCGCTTTCAAAAAATGTTTCTTTATGGTAACCTTGGTATGGAACCGCAGCAGACTTCCATAAAGAGGTTAAATTGTTAATGTTTGATACTACTTTTTTCATTTTGAGTTGATTAAAATAATACTAATTGCCATGAAAACAATTCCAATACACTTTTGGGTAGTTATGGGTTCAACAGGCAAGTTTAACCAACCAAATTTTCCTGCGAATAACGAAAAAATCAATTGACCACATAGACCAAAAGCAATCATTTTTGAAATACCTAGCTTTGGTATGGTGTAAAAATAAAGAGAAATACCAATCATGCTAAAAAGTCCGCCAATGAACCATAAATACCAAGGTACTTGTTGCGCTATAGTTAGTTGAATACTTTCTTCTTTGAATAGATATATGAATAAGCATCCAAAAATAGCGCTGGCTATAGAAGTGGCTATAACAGCAATAACAGGTTGTTTTACAATAGTACCTAGTTGCGTGTTAAATCCTGCTTGAACAGCTAGTGATACTCCTCCAATAAAGGCTAAAAAGTATATAAAGAATATTTTCATACTGCAAAGATGGAAAGGAAATAAAACCTTTTTCTTTACATATGTTGATTGCTACACATTTTTTTTAATGCTTTTACGAATTCGGCTTAACTGAGTGGGAGTGATGCCTAAGTGAGAGGCAATATAGTGTAATGGTATTCTATTTTCTATGTTTGGGTTAGCGTTTACAAAATCAAGATACCGTTCTTTAGCTTCTTTTAAAACAATGTCAATTTCTCGTTTTTCTTTATCAATTACCCAGTTCTTTTCAAGATAAGCAATATAGAAGTTTTGCAAATCTTGGTTTTCTTTAATAAGTTGCCTGTATACATCATACGGAAAGCTAATAACTGTAGAATCCTCTATAACTTCTAGAGAAAACTGAGAAGGTGTGTTGGTAAGTGATGATACTACAGAACCTATAAAACTACCTGATAAAAAGATGTTTTTATGATATACCGTACCGTTTTTATGTAAAAAACAAGAAACTACTGCGCCTTTGTATAGCACGTGTATGTGTTTTGACACCTTTCCGAAGGGTAATAAAGTAGCTCCCTTTTTTAAATCGTGCACTTTTGCAGCTGAAAACAAAGAAGAAATCACCTCGTCACTCACCGTAGCATAACGATTAAAAACACTTGCTAAAAAGGCTTTATATTCATTAGGTTGATCCATTACTCTTTATACGGTTTAAGTGTTTTTTATTTGTATGATTTGTGCCGCAATACTTACTGCTATTTCCTCAGGCGTTTCACTTTTTATAGAAAGTCCAATAGGTGCATATACTTTGCTCAATTCTTTTTGAGTGAATCCTTCGTTTTGCAGAACTTCCCACATCGTTTGCAACTTTGCTTTGCTACCCAAAACACCTAAAAATTGATAGTTATTTTTAAGGAGCTTACTCAATACCAACTTGTCATCAGTATATTTATTGGTCATAATAGCTACATAGCTTGAAGAAGATTCTTCTATGTAGTTTTCAATATCATTATAATCAATAACCTGTTTTTTATGAGCAGTTTGGTTGTTTTCTAAGGTGTTGAGGTTTTCTCTATTGTCAAAAACTACCACATAAAAACCTAGCTTTACAAAGAGTTCAGAAACAGCAACACCTACATGTCCACCACCAACAATGTACAAGGTTTCTTTAAAACCGATATGTTCTTTAAAATACCAATCTTCTTTTGAGTTGATGTCATACTCAAACTGATTTTCTAGAATATCAGTAGTAAAATCAAATAGGATAGGAGATAAATGTAAAGTTCCTTTTTTACCGTGTTGTAAAGAAGAAATAATGGTTGAGATTATTGAAATATGCTTAGCATCTAAGCAATGAAAGGCCACCGTTTGTTCACCAGAACAAATCATACCCGAACCATCTTTGATAGTTCCTTTATGAATTTGTTTTTTACTAAAGGTTGGCGGATTCTCTTGTTGTACTAGTTGTTTGGCTTCTTCAACGAGCGCAAACTCCATCACACCACCACCTACAGAGCCAAAAATAAAACCATCTTCAGCAATTAACATTTTAAAACCTTTTCGACCAGGAGAACTACCAAGGTTTTCAATTACCGTTAGTAGGTATACCTTTTGCCTATTTTGAAGTTTTGTGTGTAACTGTTGCCAAAATTCCATAAACGTCTAATTAAAAATGGTTTCGCTTAGTGCATAATAAATAGCCATAAGAGCTGAGAATATAGCACTTGCTAAAAAACGCCAATCGAGTTTTACTTTATTTTGAATGATAAAATTAGCGATAAACGAAATAGGGATGTTTACCAAAAATGACCAACAAGCAACAATGAATAAGTTACTGGTTATTTGTTCAAAATTCCCAGAAAATAGCTTGATAAACAGTAAATGTCTAAAAATCCAAAGCGGATTAAAGTAAGCAATGGCTAATATTGTTTTCGCTATAGTTCTTTTGAGTCCGCTATTGTTGGCTGTCTTTTTTTCTATCCAATTAAAATAATTAGGGATTTCAAAAGCATAAACGGTAGCACCAATAAGTACCATTCCGAGAAGTCTGTATATTGAAAACTCGTTTAGTAACAGGGATGCAACGGTATCTCCAATGCTATAAATTAACGCCCCCCTAAATATATTCTGTTTGGTGTATTGTAGTTTGATAAGCTTTTATTTTTCATATAATCCCATTAATACTTTTTCAGGTGTAAAAGGAGCGTGGAATTTTAATTTATAATTAGGGTTAAAGGCTTTTACTGCTTGCTGGATGGCAAAATACGTTCCAATACCATACATTAATGGAGGCTCACCAACTGCTTTCGATTTTTTAATAGCCATTTGATTTCCTTCCGTTTTTAACGGAATGGTTTCTACTGTTTTGGGAGCTGAGAAAATATCAGGAACCTTGTAAGTAGATAACGCATTCGAAAGCAAGCGTCCATCATTATTATAGGCAATTTCCTCTAAGGTCATCCAGCCGATTCCTTGTGCTAAAGCACCTTCAACTTGCCCTAAATCAATACCCATATTCATACTTTTACCAAAGTCGTGTACAATTTTTACGCTGTCAATTTCATAATTACCGCGGATACAATCTACAGTAACTGTTGTGATGGCAGTACCGTATACATGGTAGGCAAACGGATGTCCTTTTTCTTTGGTCTTGTCAAAATGAATTACAGGAGTAGCATAATGGGCATTTTCAGACAATGCCACACGACGAAGCATCGCTTCAGTAATTAAAGCTTCCCATGTTAAGTCTGATTTTTTATCGTTTACAAAAACAAAATTCTCTTTGAAGGAAATGTTTTTTTCTTCGGAAGAAAGCATGTCAGCGGCAACTTTTGTTAGTCGTTCAACTAACGAATTACAAGCCATTTCAACTGCTTTTCCGTTGAGGTCGGCAGTAGAACTCGCAGCAGAAGGTGAGGTGTTGGCAACACGCGTAGTGTTAGTTGTTTCCAGTTTAACCTTATTTGCCGAAATTCCTAAAACACTTTGTGCTACTTGCAACATTTTAGTATTTACACTTTGTCCCATTTCCACGGCAGCTGTAGAGACGCCAACACTTCCATCTTGATAAATATGTATCAATGCACGTGCATGATTCATTGGGGTATTGGTAAACGAAATACCAAAAGCGATGGGCATTAATGAAATACCTTTTTTGTAATGGTCATTTTTACTATTAAAACCTGCAACTTCTTGCTCTAATTTTTCAAGTTGATATTGTTCTTTTGCACTAAACCATGAGTTTTGTGCTTGTACTTCAGTAGCAATTTGTCCGTAAGAAAACTCATCATTTTCAGCCAATAAATTTGCTTCTTGTATTTCTCTTTTGTTAATGCCCATTTTATCAGCGGCATCGGCAATAGCACTTTCAATGACAAACATACCTTGCGGACCACCAAATCCACGAAAAGCCGTGTTAGGTGGTAAGTTGGTTTTACAGCTATACACGGTGGTATGCACGTTGGGAACAAAGTAACTATTGGTAGCATGAAACAAAGTTCTCTCGGCAATTGCAGGAGATAAATCAGCTGCAGCACCAGAGTTTTGCAAGAACTCTGCTTCAAAAGCTTTTATTTTTAGGTCTTTTGTTAACCCTATTTTATAAAAAGATGAATACGGATGACGTTTTCCTGTCATACGTAAATCGTCATGTCGATTTAACATATATTTTACTGGACGATTCAAATGTTGTACTGCAACAGCAGCCATTACCGCCCATGGAGTAGCTTGGTCTTCTTTTCCTCCAAAACCACCACCTAAACGAATTACATCTACCTCAATTTTATGCATTGGGATACCCAACACTTTGGCAGCTGTTTTTTGTACAGCAGTAGGTCCTTGCGTAGAGGAAGTAATTTTTATATTTCCGTTTTCTTGTGGTACTGCATAACAACCTTGTGTTTCTAGGTATAAATGTTCTTGTCCGTTAGAAAAAGTTTCGCCCTCAAACACATATTCACATTCGCTAAATGCGTTTTGAGTATTCCCTAAGTTAAATGAGCGAGGAGCATTGATAAAACTACCTTTTTCTTTGGCTTCTTTGGCTGTTGTAATCACAGGAAGTTCTTCAATATCTATGGTAATTAAAGTTCTCGCTTTTTTAGCAATCGCTTCACTTTTAGCTACGATAAAAGCAATAGGTTGTCCCCAAAAATGTACTTCATCTTCTGCCCATAAAGGTTCATCGGGAATAATACCACCAATTTGATTTTCGCCTAAAACATCTTTATAGGTAAATATTTTTACAACGCCGTCTAGCGCTTCAGCTTTGGAATAGTCTACCGACTTTATTTTTCCGTGTGCTTTTGGTGAATCAAAAACCAGACCGAATAAGGTATCTTGACGCAGCATTAAATCGTCAACAAATAATGATTCTCCTCTAACATGGGTGAAACTGTCTATGTTCTTCATCGTTTTCATTAGGCAATTAGTTTTTTAAGTTCAACTTGATTAGGGAATAGCTCTAAAAAGTGAGCAAAAAATAATTGTCTTGCCAATAAACGTTTATAGTCAGTAGTTCCACGAACATCGCTGATAGGAGAAATTTCTGATTGTAAAATAGCTTCTGCTTCTTTGATGATTTCAGAACTGATTACTTTTCCTACTAAAAAGGTATTGGTTTGGTATAAATACTTCGGAATTGCAGCTACACCTCCTAAAGAAAAATGTGCATCTGTAATTATATTATTTTTTAGTGTAATTCTTCCTGCGGAATTTACACTTGCAATGTCTAAATGCGTTCGCTTGCTTACTTTTTCGAAATTAAAATTGTCTTCTGCCTGCGGAACTTTAAATGTTATAGACTGTAAGATTTCGCCTTCTTGTAAGTCGTATGTTTTGTAGTCTTGATGAAACTCTTGAAACGGAATTTGTCGCGTGTTTCCATCTTCTTTCTGAATGGTTAACGTTGAGTTTAATGCTAAAAAGAAAATAGACATATCACCAATAGGTGAGGCATTTACAAAGTTACCTCCAATAGTTCCCATATTTCTGATTTGCTCAGAAGAAACAAGTTTTAAAAATTGCTTGAGTTTAGGGAAAAGGGTTTGCAGTTGTTTACTTTCTGCAATTTCGGTAACGGTTGTATTAGCACCCAGTGTACAAAATCCTTCAGTAAAAGATATTTCTTTTAAAGCATTTTTATCGGTTAATAAATGTACATCTTCTTCAGCCATTTTATCTGCATGCTGTACATATATATCGGTTCCGTTGGCTACTTTTACACCTGTTTTTTCAAAGGTTTTTGGTTGTAATTGAGCTAATTTTTCTGGAATAGTTACAAAATAATTAGGAATAAAACCTTCCTTGATTAACCAGTCGATTTGCTGGTTGTTATCTTTTTGTTGCAGTTTTTGTTCTATTTCAAAACCTGCTTTTTCAATTGATTTATAGCCTGTACAACGACAAATATTTCCACTAATAGCATCGTTACATGAGGTTGTTTGCTTGTCGTCAAGAGCATAACCAGTCATAGAAACTACAAAACCAGGGGTACAAAACCCACACTGAGTAGCATAATTGTCAGTCATCGCTTTTTGAACAGTGTTTAGTTCTTTGGATAAATTTATTCCTTCTACCGTAACAATATGCTTTCCGTTAGCATTTCCTAAGGGAGAAATACAAGAAGTTATACTTTGGTAGCTAAGTTTATTATCTTTTAATTCACCAATTAAGACAGTACAAGCTCCACAATCGCCTTCACGACATCCTATTTTTGTACCTTTTAATTGTTGATGTTCTCGAATAAAGTCGAGTAAGGTAATACCAGCGTTTGCTGTAGTTTTTATTACCTGATTATTTAATATAAATTGTATCATAAGCAGAATGCAAGATACGAAAATGTAACGTTAGGTGAAAAGCGAGAGGCTTTGATTTTTAACAGTCACCAATTTTATAATTAAAAATTTATAGCAACAAAAAAGCCTCCAATTTGGAGGCTTTGTATATGTTTTAAGAAAAATATTAAGCAAATAAGCTGTCAATTTTTTCTTTTTCTTCTTGTGCTAAGGCTGGATCTACTAAAATACGACCACTGTGCTCATCAATTGTAATTTTCTTACGGTTTGCAATTTCTAATTGCACCTGTGGTGGAATAGTAAAGAAAGAACCTCCAGCAGCTCCACGCTCAATAGCAACAACTGCTAATCCGTTTCTTACTTTAGTTCTAATTCTTTTGTATGCTGTTAACAAGTGTTTGTCAATAGATTGAGAAAATTCTTCAGACTTTTCTTTTAATAATTGCTCTTCTTTTTCAGTTTCCTTTAAGATAGCATCTAATTCACCTTTTTTGTGAGCTAAATGTGCTTCTTGTTGAGCTAATTTTTCTTTGGTATTATCAATAACCTCTTTCTTTTGAGAAATCTTAGCTTTGTATTCTTTAATTCTCTTTTCAGATAATTGAATTTCTAATTCTTGATACTCAATTTCTTTAGATAAAGAGTCGAATTCACGGTTATTACGAACATTTTTTTGTTGTTCTTCGTACTTAGTAATTAAGTTTTTAGATTCTTCAATAGCTAACTTTTTGTTACTAATATCAGTTTCTAAATTTTTAACATCCTCAGCTAAATTAGAAAGTCTTTTGTTTAATCCGGCAACTTCATCTTCTAAATCTTCAACTTCTAAAGGTAATTCACCGCGAACGTTTCTAATCTCGTCAATTCTAGAATCGATTAACTGTAAATCGTATAACGCTCTTAATTTTTCTTCTACCGTTACTTCTTTTTTTGCCATCTGTTAAATATAGTGTATTGGATTTGTACTTTTTTCGCTTAAAATAATTGCAAAAATACTAAATTTTTTGCTAAGATAATCAACTAAAATGTTTTTTGTAAATTGCTCGCTTTCATAATGTCCTACATCTGCAAGTAATATTCTTTTTTCTGCTTTAAAAAACTCATGATATTTAAAATCAGCACTAATGTAAGCATCTGCTCCAGCTCGCATCGCATTTTTAATAGCGAAACTTCCTGAACCTCCTAATACAGCTACCTTTTTAATAGGTTTGTCGAGTAATTCAGAATGTCTAACACAGCCAGTTTTAAATGTTTTTTTTACAAATAATAAAAAATCTTTTTCCTTCATAGCTGATGGAAGTTCTCCAATCATACCCATACCCACATGTTGATTTTGATTGTCTAAGGTTATAACTTCATAGGCAACCTCTTCATACGGATGGTTTTTAAAGAGAGTAGAAAGTATTTTTACTTCTAAAAAAGAGTCGAAAGTTACCGTAATACAGGTTTCTTCTTCAAACATGAGTTCTCCTTTTTTACCTATAGTAGGGTTAGAGTTCTCGTTTCCTTTGTAGCTTCCTTTTCCTTCTGTATTAAAAGAACAGTTGTCGTAATTACCAATGTTTCCTGCACCTGCTTCAAATAATTTGTTACGAAGGTTGTTAGCATTTTGAGAAGGAACATACGTTGTTAGTTTTTTAATGATTCCTTTTTTAGGAATTAAGGTTTTCATGTTTTCTAAACCTAAAACTTCTCCCATTTTTGCTGAGACACCATTATTTACATTATCTAATGCAGTATGAGTAGCATAAATAGCAATGTTATTTTGAATAGCTTTTAATACAACGCGTTCTACATAATTGTTGCCGTTAATCTTTTTCAATCCGCTAAATACAATAGGATGAAAACTTACAATAAGATTACAGTTTTTAGCAATTGCTTCATCTACAGTTTCTTCAAGGGTGTCTAGCGTAACTAAAACTCCTGTAACTTCAGTACTGTAATTACCTATTAATAAACCAACATTGTCAAAATCTTCAGCATACGAAAGCGGTGCTAATTGTTCAATATAGTTGGTGACGTCTTTTATTTGCATTTGGGTACGTTTTCAAAATATTACTATAGCAAAGTTACAAAGTAGAAAAATGAAAATAAAAGTATCCTGTACATTAATGCTTAAATTATTACTTTTGGTGTAATGAAGCTACTTCGATTTTTATTATTTCCGTTTGCTGTTTTGTACGATGCTATTACGAGAATTCGCAATTGGTTTTTTAATGTAGGCATTTTAAAATCTACTTCTTTTGATATTCCTGTGATTGCTGTTGGAAATTTAAGTGTTGGTGGAACAGGAAAATCTCCGCAGATTGAATACTTGATACGTTTATTAAAGGATGATTATAAAATAGCGGTGTTAAGTCGTGGGTACAAACGTAAAACAGAAGGTTTTCAGTTGGTGAACGATACCCATACCGCAGAAGATGTTGGTGATGAACCTTTACAGTTTTATAAGAAATTTAAAAAAGATATTATAGTGGCTGTGGATGCTGATAGAACAAACGGAATTCAGCAGTTGTTACAGAATGATAATCCACCACAAGTAGTATTGTTAGATGATGCTTATCAACACAGAAAAGTAACTGCAAGTAGTTATATTTTACTAACAAAATACAACGATTTGTATGTGGATGATTTTTTATTGCCTACAGGAAATTTAAGAGAAAGTAGGAGAGGAGCTAAAAGAGCAAGTGTAGTTGTGGTTACTAAATGTCCTGAGAATTTATCGAAATCGGAGCAAGGAAAGATAGTGCGCAAGATTAATCCGAAGGCTTATCAAAAAGTGTTCTTTACTACGATTGCTTACGATGAAAATATAAAAGGTACAGATGATGAATTAGCAATTGCTGATTTGCAGCATAAAGAGATATTGTTAATAACTGGAATTGCAAATCCGACACCATTATTGAACTTTTTAAAGGAAAAGAAAGTAGGTTTTAAGCATTTAAATTTTCCAGACCACCACAATTTTACTCATCAAGATATTGAGAATATTAAGAAATCTTTTGAAGGATTACCATCTCAACAAAAAATCATTTTAACTACTGAAAAGGATTATATGCGATTGGAGGGGAAGATTGATCAACTAAACTATATTTCTATAAAAAGTAAGTTTTTAAGTGAAGAGAAAGTTTTTAATTCTTTGGTATTAGAAGAAATAAAAAAGAGGAGCTAAATTACTCGTTCGTCAGCTTTATAAGCACCACGACGGTGTAGTATCCATTGCGCTTCGTCTAATGGATTCACTCCTTTAAAATCTCTCGATTTGCCTTCTCCTTCAGGACATACATCATAGCCATGAAAAACCATTCGTAAACGTATACGACCACTACAAATAGTATTTAACTTAATACTTAAATCTAAAGAAGTGGCTACAGGAATTGTTCCTGTAAGATGCATCATTTCATTTTGAAAAGTAGGAGAGTTGATTGTTGCTCTTCTAGTTGTAAGTTCAGAAATAATTTTACTTAAAAACTCTTCATTGGTTTTTATTTCAAAGCGAACTAAGGGTTCTAACAAATGAGTTCCGCCAGCTTGTAAACCTTTCATGATTCCCATTGGGGTAGCTAAATTAAAATCACCAGGTCTTGAGTGTACATTATGGTCTTCACCTTTAATCAACGTTATCTTTACATCGGTAACTTCCCAACCTAATAACCCTTGCTCTAAGGCTCTTGGAATCGTTCTAGCTATTTCGTTTTGATATTTGTTATGAATATCATTTTTAGATACAATAGATTGATAACTAACACCAGAGTTTAAGGGAGCAGGTTCAATTAAAAAAGTCATAATAGCCCAACAAGGTTTAGGCATCCAATAGCGAACATAACCTTCTGCAGCTTTGCTTATGGTTTCTTTGTATACAATTTGAGGTTCGGTAAAACGAACAGGGATTGAAAACCGTTCTAGTAATATATGGGTTAGTACTTCAATTTGCATGTCTCCCATTAACAATAATAAGAGTTCCTTTTCAGGTTTATGCCATTTGAATTGAAGGGTAGGGTCTTCTTTGTCAATGATCTGTAATGCTTGTGCTAAGGCATTATAATCTTTATCATTATCAGGTAGTACTTGAACACTTAAAACAGGTGTGTTTAATTCGGGTAATTTTGGAATTCCTTCGGGATTACCTAAAATATCTCCAGTTTTTGTGTCAACGACCCCTGTAATAATTCCAATATCACCAGTTTTAATGGTAGCGTCAATATGTTTTGTATGATGGAAAACTTTTGATTGGTTTATTTTAGTTTCTAAGACTTGGGTGTGGTTGTAAATAACCGATTTAGAAGATAATTCACCAGAAAACACTTTTACATGTGCCATAACGCCATGAACTTTATGGTGCTCTATTTTATAAACATAAGCAGAGGCTTCTTGAGAAGTGTTTTTTTTGCCAGATTTGATAAAATTGGTCAGTCCATCTAGTAGTTCTTTTACACCAATATTGTTTTTTGCAATTCCTGTAAACACAGGAGATATTGAAGCTTTAGAAGTGTTTCTTATAATAGTATTTATGTAAGTTTCATCAGTAATAGTATCGCCGTTTAAGTAATGTTCTAACAAACTTTCATTGGTTTCAATTAACTCTTCTAAAAAGGTTTCTTTTTGTTCTTTGGTTACTGAACTGTTATTAAAAACAGGACTGATGGATGTAGTATCTAATCCTTCATCATGAGCAGTGTAAATGGGAGCAATTTTAAATTTAAGCTCATTTTTTATTTGATCTAAAACATTCTCAGTATCGGCTCCTTGTCGGTCAATTTTATTAATGAAGATTATCGTAGGAATTTCTAGCTTTTGTAAAGCATCCGTAATAGTTAAAGTATGTGCTTGAACACCTTCAACTGCTGAAATTACCAAAACAACCGCATCTACCACACATAATGTTCTTGCAACTTCACTCGAAAAATCTACGTGCCCAGGAGTATCAATTAAGTTAACTTTGGTGTTATTCCAAATAAAAGAGGTAGTGGCTGCTTTTATGGAAATTCCACGTTCTTTTTCTAATGCTAGACTGTCAGTAACAGTTGAGCCTTTATCTACACTTCCTATATTTCTTATGGCTCCTGTATGGTATAATAAATGTTCTGTCAAGGTAGTTTTACCAGCATCAACATGAGCTAAAATACCTATGTTAAGAATGTTAGAATATTCCATAAATCAATATAAGGTGTAAAAAAAAAGTGTTTGTTAAAATTGATTTTTAGCTTTTGCTTGTAATTGCTTTATATCTTGCTCGTCTTTGCGTGGACAAATAACCAAGACATCGTCTTTTTCTACGATAATAAAATCTTGTAAACCTTGAACCACTACTTTCTTGCCATTTTGAGTGCTAATCATATTTCCATTAGCGTTTTTAAAAATAGTATTAGCTCCAACAGTTGCATTTTGATACTTGTCTTTACCTAGTTTGTTGTATAAAGAACCCCAAGTACCTAAATCGTCCCAACCAAAATTTACAGGGAGTACATGTACTTTTTCTGAGCGTTCCATAATTCCGAAGTCAATAGAAATGTTTTCACACTTTTCATAGTTATTCTTTATAAAATCGCCTTCAAGATCGGTGTTGTATACATTGTTTCCATTATCTAAAATGTCAACCATTTTTGGAAGATGCTTTTTAAAAGCGTCTAAAATACTTGAGACTGACCAAACAAAAATACCGGCATTCCACAGATAATCACCATTTACTAAAAATTGCGTAGCTTTTTCTAGGTTAGGTTTTTCAGTAAAGGTTTTTACTTTTTTTATTTCAGAAGAATTTTCTTCAAACTGAATATAACCATACCCTGTATTAGGATGATTTGGTTGAATTCCTAAAGTCATTAATATGTCTTCTTTAGCACAAGCGTTAAAAGAAGTCTCAATATTCTTAATAAATTCAGTTTCGTTTTCTATCCAATGATCCGATGGAGCAACTAACATCACTGCATTTTTATTTTGCTGATGAATTTTTAACGCAGCATACAAAATACAAGGAGCAGTGTTGCGCATTGTAGGTTCGAGTAGTAGCTGTTTGTTGTTAATTTCAGGAAGTTGTTCTAATACTAACTCTTCGTAGCGTTCATTCGTGGCAATTAAAATATTTTCTGCTGGAATTAATTGATTAATTCTGTTGAAGGTTTTTTGTAACAAAGACTCTCCAGTTCCTAATAAATCATGAAATTGCTTAGGGTACTTTTCAGTACTTACAGGCCAAAGGCGAGAACCTACACCGCCTGCCATAATTACTGCGTAATAATTAGTATTCATACAAGTGTTATTTGTTTAAAGCTACTAGTTTCACTTCTGCATTTTGGTTGAATAAATATACACGCTTGTTTTCTAAATTTAAACATTCATAGCGTGTTCTTCGTTTATCACCTCTTTTGTATAGTTTTTCCTTGAATTGAAAAACGCTTCCATTAGGTATTTCAAAGATAAAGTTCTTTCCGTCTTCTGATTTTCCACCTCGTAATGCCAGTGATAAATTTACATCAGCATCGGTACTAGCTTTTGGGTTTTTTAGGTAGTTGGCTAAATATGGTAGAATGTTTTTTGGATAAATTTCTGGTTGTAAAAAAGGGAGCATTAAATGCTGAAATACTGTTTTCCATTCTTTACCATGCGGTTGTACTCTTCCAAATTTTTGATACGTTACATGATGCGCAATTTCATGAATTAGAGTTAGTAAAAACTGATAAGGATTCAAATTATTGTTGACCGTAATCTGCATGTGTCCATTTGGTAAGCGACGAAAATCACCGTGTTTGGTCTGACGTTCACTCACTATTTTTAAATTGATTTTATGCTCAATAATTAAATATTCAACTAATGGAATAGCTTCTTCAGGGATGTATTTAATCAATGTCTTTTTCAAATGTCAGTTCGAGTGGTTTTTATTTTGAAATAAAATGGAAAAATAAAAATTGCATCGAGAACTAGCTAATACTTCTCGATACAATTTTCTTTTCAATTATGTTGAACGAAAATCACTCGAAGTGACAATCGTTATTTCTCTAAGGAGTAGAACTAGAAACTTGTAAAACTTTACCGTTGTAATACTTATTACCTGTTAAAGCAAAATCAAAAATGTAGTTAGCCATTTCTTTAGCCGATAAAGGAGCTTCATAACCAGGGAAAGCTTCTTCTAACATTTCTGTTTGTACAGCACCTAAGGCTAAGACGTTAAAAGCTATTTGTTGCTCTTTATATTCTTCAGCTAGTAATTCAGATAAAGTAATTACTGCTCCTTTGGCAGAGCTGTAGGCAGCTAATCCAGGGAACTTCATACTTCCTTGTATTCCACCCATGCTACTCACAGTTACTACATGACTTCCTTTTTGCATAAACGGTAAAAGGTTTCTAGTTAATTCAGCAACTGCAAAAACATTTACTCTATATACCTCTTCAAAATCTTGTGTAGTTAATTGTTCAAAAGGTTTATTAATCAGTTTTCCTGCGTTATTGATAAGAATATCTACCTTTTTCCATTCAGTAGTAACAAAACTAACCGCTTTTTCTATATCTATTTCGTTAGATAAATCAACAGAAATAGTTGTGATGTTTGAATGATTTATTTGCTCTAAAGGTTTTGTGTTTCTAGATAATGCTAATACCTGATGTCCTTGATTAGCAAACTGCTGTGCTAATTCAAAACCAATACCTCTACTGGTTCCTGTAATAACAACGTTCTTCATGTAACTGTTAAAATTTAAAAAGGCAAGCTACATAAAAATCACTACATTTATTGCTTAATCATTCTTAAATTATCATGAAAAAAAGATTTTTTTTAGCACTGTTTTTAACGATGTCGATTGTTTCATTTGCTCAGAATACCTATATATTCTGCGGAAAGTTAATTGATACGGAAAAAGGTAAAATAAATAAAGAGCAAACCATTGTAGTAAATGGAAATAAAATTATTGATGTTTTAAAAGGATATGTGAGTCCTGAAAATTCAGAAGATGTTGTTATAGACTTAAAAGATAAGGTAGTAATGCCAGGACTAATTGATATGCACGTGCATATTGAAAGTGAACATAGTCCGAAATCAAGGTTGGAAAAATATATTTTAAATGAAGCTGATAGAGCGTATAACTCTGTAAAGTTTGCAGAAACAACTTTATTGAATGGTTTTACGACAGTAAGAGACTTAGGAGGAACAGGAGTGAATATTTCATTAGCAAAGGCAATAAAAGCTGGAAAAATAACTGGTCCACGAGTGTTTACAGCAGGGAAATCTTTAGCTACTACAGGTGGGCATGCAGATCCAACAAACGGTAGTAGTAGAGAATTAATAGGTAATCCAGGTCCGAAAGAAGGGGTTGTGAATTCGGTTGAAGATGCTAAAAAAGCAGTACGTCAACGTTATAAAAATGGAGCTGACTGTATAAAAATTACAGCAACAGGAGGTGTGCTAAGTGTGGCTAAAAGTGGCGATAATCCACAATTTAATATTGATGAAATAAAAGCGATTTGTGAAACTGCAAAAGACTACGGAATGCATGTGGCAGCTCATGCTCATGGAGATGAAGGAATGCAGCGAGCTATTATTGGAGGGGTAAAAACTATAGAGCATGGAACCTATATGAGTGATGTTACCATGGAGTTGATGAAAAAGCATGATGCGTACTTAGTGCCTACTATTACAGCAGGAAAAGAGGTTGAAGAGAAAGCAAAAGTAAAAGGATTTTATCCAGAAATTGTAGTACCTAAAGCTTTAGCTGTTGGTCCGCAAATACAAGGAACTTTTAGTAGAGCCTACAAAAGAGGAGTAAAAATAGCTTTTGGTACTGATGCTGGAGTATTTGAACACGGTAAGAATGGAAAAGAATTTGGCTATATGGTAGAGGCAGGAATGCCAGCTATGGAAACCATTCAATCTGCTACAGTAACTAATGCAGCATTGTTAGATATGAAAAATGAGCTAGGTCAGGTTAAAAAAGGTTTTTTAGCAGACATCGTCGCAGTAGATGAAGACCCTATCCAAAATATACATACGATGGAAAATGTAGTATTTGTGATGAAAAACGGAAAAGTATTTAAAAAAGTTAAGTAGTGTTTTAAAGCTTACAGCTTATAATAATAAGTAAAAAAGGAATACCTACGTATTCCTTCTTTTACCCTGTATAGATTCCTCAATCTATTAGTATTGCCCCCCGACAAATATTTTTATATATATTACTATTAATTTTCCTCTAAAAAAAGAGCTATTCATTACGGTTAAGAAGAATAGCTCTCAACTAACCAAACTAATTAATCTATTTATTTTATTACTATGAATGAAACAAATACACTACAAATATATATTTACTTAGTAGTATAATTAGTTATAATTCGATGAATGGATTGTTTTAATCGTTAAATGGAAGTGTTTTTGTAGATAAACCTTATTGGCTTAAAATTCAGTATGTTGATAAGCGCCAATATCTGGCATAGAGTTTCGAGGAGTACCTAAAATATCTTCAGAAACAGCGGAAGGTTTTGCTTTATTAATAGCATCACTGTTTTTATCAATGACAAATCCATTTTCAGTAACATCTTTAAAGTTAGGTTCTCCGTTTAAAATGTTGTTTAGATAATGTGAAGTGTCATCAAAATTTAATTCATTATTATCTACAAATGAATTATTAAAATCATCAAATTTGATTAGGCAATTTTCAACCATGTAGTTAAAAGTTGTTCCATCAATTCTATCAAGTATAAACTCTATATTGTTATTTCCTTCAATAATACAGTTTGTAAAATTAGCGCTAACTAAATCATTAACTTCAGTAACTTCTTGGTTGCTATCGTTGATATAAGTGATATGATTATTTACTAATACTGAAGGTAATTGACGGACACTATTATTCCAAAAATTAGCAAAAGTGGCATGGGTAAAATTATACTTTCCTCCAAAAGTACAAGCTAATGCAGATTGTCCTGTACTACCTATTACTAAGTTCTCTCCTTCGATATGAGTATTTCTACCTAAAACACCATAATTTGAACTGTTATATATCTCAGTGTTTTTTATAGTTAGCGTAGGAGAGGAAGTATTTTGTCCGTCAACAAGAACTCCAACAGTTCCATTTTTAATTTGAGTATGATTTAGTTCGTTGTTATAACTACCTTCGCGTATCCAAATAGCTCCCCATTGTCCTGGAATTTCACTAAACTGATGTTCTAATCGGTCACCTTCAAAAATAATTTTTTCATCTAAAGTTCCATTGGTTTTTAAGCTAGCGTCTTTATCAATAATTAATCCAGAATTGTTGTGAAAGTAAATTTTAGCTCCCGCTTCAATTGTTAGTGTTTTACTAGAAGGTACTGCTGCATAACCGTAAATAACATAGGGCTTTTCATTGCTAAAAGTGAGTTCTTCATCAGTTAAAAAGCGACCTTGAATCTCAGTTTCTTTACCATCAATAGTTAATGTCTCAATACCCGAACTGTTTTTAGAAGGAAAAATAAAATGTGCGTCTTGTACTAAAGTAACTAAATCTACATCTTGTTGATTTTCTCCATTATCAAATAATATTTTATCAGTATATAAAGGGTCGGCAACAGTATTAGCATCAATAGTAGTTTCTATAAATACATAGATACTATCATTTGCTAAAACATCGATGTTATTAAAGTTATCACCAGCTAAACCATCTACGTTTAATCGGTAATTTGAAGTACCTCCATTCTCTAGTTTAATTTCTGGAATAGTAATGGTTTTGTTACTCTTATTATATACTTTTAAGTTATAGGTTGCTGAGCCTATATTGCTAAAAATAGTATCTAGAAATACTGTGTCTTTTGAAAATTGTAGCTTCCCATAACTAGGCACTGTAGTGAAATCTTTTCTACAAGACATTACAACAATAGATAAAATAAGGGCTAGTATGGGAAGGGTATTTTTCATGATTTTAGGTAGTAGATTATTGTTTGATTAATTCTATTTCAAATAATTTTCCCCAATGTTTTCCTGTAACAAATAAACGGTTGTTTTCAGAATCATATGCAATTCCGTTTAATACATCATCTTGAGGTTCTAAAGTTTGATCTTTAGCAACAATATCTCTTAACCCATTTAAGTTAGCTACACCTTCAACAACACCTGTTTCTGGATTGATAATAACTATTGAGTTTTGTTGCCATTTGTTTGCGTAAATTTTTCCGTTGATAAGTTCGATTTCATTTAAATTATCAACAGGGTATTTATTAGTGTATACTTGTACACTTCTTTTTTCTTGTTGGGTGTTTGCATCTAAAAACCAAACCTTGTTACTACCATCTGTTTTGATAAGTTCAGAACCGTTGTGCGTTAAACCCCATCCTTGATTACTATTTGTATAATTAAAGCTACCAAGTTGTTTAAATGTTTCAAAATCGTAGATAAACCCTTTTCGAGCATGCCATGTTAACCAATAAATTTTATTGTTAAAAATGGTCATTCCTTCACCAAAGTACTTTTCATCTAAATCGGTTTTTTGTAAAACTTTTCCAGTTTCTAATTCAACTTTTCTTAAAGTAGATTCACCATTACGACCTGTACTTTCGTATAAATAACCGTTTTTGTATTCTAACCCTTGAGTGTATGCTCCTTTATCGTGCGGATAAATATTTACAATTTTATAAGAATATACAGCAGGAGCTTCTTTAGCCAATACCTCAATAGAGTTGTTTATTTTTTTTGATTTGTTAGGATAAAAAGCTAAAGCAGTAACAGCATGTTTTCCTACACCAAAATCAGCAGTGTTAATAGTAACACTTGTTTCGTTAGTATTTACACGTTTGTTGTTTACATAAAGTTGTACAGAATCTATCTGTTCACCCTTTAATTGTTCAAACTTAATAGCAGCTTTTTTACCTAGGGTAGTTTTTTTAGTAGTGTCTAATTTAAATTTGTAATTAGTTTCGCTACAAGAAGTTATAAGTAAAGTAGTTAATCCTAAAGTTAAAAGTTTATAAAAACGCATATATAAAATGTTATTTTCTGTAGTTTATAAAGATGTTGTACAAATTAAAGCAAATTATTTGTTTGCAAATTAAAAAAAAGGGTTAAATTTGCACCCTCAAATAGCCATTGCAGGTTTTTGATATATGAAACAACTATAAAGCTTTACCAACTTTATAATTTTTTCAACAAAAATAAAAGATTTTAAATTTACAAGAGATGAAAAAAGGTATACATCCAGAAAATTATAGAATGGTAGCGTTTAAAGACATGTCTAACGGAGATGTTTTTTTAACACGTTCAACTGCTAACACAAAAGAAACTTTAGAAGTAGAAGGAGTTGAGTATCCATTAATCAAATTAGAAATTTCAAGAACTTCACATCCTTTCTACACTGGTAAGTCTAAGTTAGTAGATACTGCAGGGCGTATTGATAAGTTCAAAAACAAATACGCGAAATTCAAAAAGTAATTTTAAGTATTTTAAATATAAAAGAAAGCTCTGGCTATATGTCAGAGCTTTTTTTATGTTAAAATTGTATTTTTGCCAGAAAAACAAAAGAGATGAGAGATACCATTTTATCTGTTATTATTGTAATTAATATATTATGTGGTGTGTTGGTTTATTTCATGCCAGATATGGGAAATTATATTTTGTTAACTGTTGCTTCAGCGGTAACATTATTAGCAATATATGATGCCTTTATTCAAAAAAAGCACTCACTAATGCGTGCTTTTCCTGTAATTGCTCGTTTGCGTTGGGTATTTGAAGAAGAGCGAGAAAAAATTCAGCAATATTTTATTGAAGATGATTTAAGCGGAAAACCTATTAACCGTGAGAAAAGAAGTATTGTTTATCAGCGATCGAAAAAAGAAATAGAAACAGTTCCTTTCGGTACACAACACAATGTATATGCAAAAGGATATGAGTTTGTAAAGCATTCGTTATTTCCTAAAGATCATCATCATATTAATGGTGAAAGAGTACTTATAGGTTCAGATAAGTGTACACAAAAATATAATTCTTCTATAATCAATATTTCAGCTATGTCTTTCGGTTCGTTGAGTAAAAATGCAATAATGGCATTGAATCAAGGGGCAAAAATGGGAGGCTTCGCACATAATACAGGTGAAGGAGGTATTTCTCCTTATCATTTGCAAGGTGGAGATTTAATTTTTCAGGTTGGTACAGGGTATTTTGGAGCGGGAAAAAGCGTAAACGGAAAACGTACTTTTGATGCTGAGGTTTTTAAGAAGAATGCAAACAGAGAAGAGGTGAAGATGGTTGAAATAAAGCTTTCACAAGGAGCTAAACCAGGTCACGGTGGAATTCTTCCTGCAAAAAAGAATACAAAAGAAATTGCTGAAATTCGTTCTGTAGAGCCTTTTACAAGAGTAGATTCACCACCGGCACATGATGCTTTTTCTAATTTTGATGAAATGGTTGCGTTTATTCAACAAGTAAGAGATTTATCTGGAGGGAAGCCAATAGGAATTAAGTTTTGTGTTGGAGACAATGATGAAATTGAAGCGATGATTAAAGCTTTTGCTGATGCTAATAATTATCCTGATTATATAGCTGTTGATGGAGGAGAAGGAGGTACAGGTTCAGCACCTTTAGAGTTTTCAAACTACATTGGTACACCGTTGCTAGAAGGATTGTCTTTTGTGAATAAAATGTTGAAAAAATACGGATTAAAAGACCAAATAAAAATTATTGCAAGTGGAAAAGCTATTGATGCTTTTGATGTGATTAAATACTTAGCCTTAGGAGCTGATGCAATTGGAATGGCTCGTAGTTTTATGTTAAGTTTAGGATGTATTCAGGCACGTGAATGTAACTTAGATACCTGTCCTGTAGGTGTTGCAACACAAGAAAAAGATTTGGTTAAGGCGTTGGTGGTTAAGTATAAAAATATGCGTGTAAAGAATTACCATAACAAAACAATTAGTGCAATTAAAGAAATGGTTGCAGCTATGGGTAAAGAGTCAATAGAAGATGTGGAGCCAAAACATATTTTTAGAAGAAATAGAGCAGGGGAAATAACTTCGTTAGATGAAATCTACTACGCTAAAGAAAAGACTTTAGTAAATTAAACGTAGAATATTAATTGGATACTACAGTAAAAATAAACTTAAAAGCGTATCAATTACAGCGTTACCCTAAGACTTTTGATAAAAGTTTACGAGCTTGGAGTAACGCTGAACTCTTAGTGTTAGATTATATAACTGATAAGAATGTAGAGAGTTTACACCTTTTTAATGACCGTTTTGGAGTGTGGAATTGTGCTTTACAGCATAAAAAAAATACTACTGTTTGGACGTATGCTAGTCAGCAAAAAGCAATTCGTCAAAATTTAAAATTGAATAACTTTTCTACGGAAGTTGATTTTAAAACTCCAATTGATGATTTGCAGCATGTAGAAGTGGCCTTGATTAAAATTCCAAAGTCTTTAGAGTTATTTGAGTTATTCTTACAACAAATCCATAAAGCTTCACAAGAAAAAACTGAGGTTATTTGTGGGTTTATGACTAAGTATTTTTCTCCTTCTTACATAAAGGTTGCTGAACAATATTTTGAAGAAGTTACGCAGTCAAAAGCTTGGAAAAAGGCACGTTTGTTAATTTTAAAAACACCTAAAAAAGAATTTCAAAAGAAAAATCTAATTAATACTATTCAGTGGGAAGGTAAAGCTTTACAGCAATATTATGGTGTGTTCTCTTCTGGAAGTGTAGATATAGGAACGCAATTTTTTTTAGAAAATTTAGAAGTTAAAACAGAAGAGTTAAAGGTGTTAGATGTAGCTTCTGGTAACGGAGTTATAGCTTATGAAGTTACTGAGCAAAATCCACTAGCAGAAGTAACTTTGCTAGATGATTTTAATTTAGCTATTGAGTCATCTAAAATTAACTTAGAAGGAAAAAAAGCAGAATTTTTATGCGATGATACTCTAGAGGAGTTAAAAGAAAATTCTTTTGACATAGTAGTATCGAATCCACCTTTTCATTTTGAACATGAGAATAATATTGAAGTAACACTCAACCTTTTTAAAGGAGTAGAAAATTGTTTGAAAAACGAAGGGAGGTTTTTGTTAGTCGCTAATTCACATTTGAATTATAGTACGCACCTAACAAAGCTTTTTACTTCGGTAAGTGTATTACAACAAAATAAAAAGTTTCAAATAATAGAATGTATAAAAAAACGCTAAGAATTTTCTTAGCGTTTTTTGTTTGATTTGTAAACTTTAATACTACCAATAATATGATAAACCGAACATTAAATCAGTTGAGTTTATATTAAAGTCGAAAGAACTCCAAGTTCTTTTTGATGAATTTTCAGGCTCTTGTGTGGCATTGTTGTAGCCTAAAGCTCCTATGTTAGCCTCTAAAGCTAAATTTTTGTTTAAGAAATAAGTTATTCCTGGTCGAACACCGATAAAATATTCGTTTGTATGCCCTCCATTAGAATTTAAAGCATTATTATTTTCATATTCTGAATAGCTATATCTAAATTCTCCTTGTAACGAAATAGTCAATTTCTTTCCAACAGGAAAATATTTTTTGATGTAAGGGAAAATTCTAAAATGATTAGTTGTATTAACTTGATTATTTGTTGTGTTTCCTAACTCGCTTTCCGTATATCCATACCCTAAGCCTAACCCTAGAATTAAGTTGTCGTTGACAGTATAACCTATCTTAGGGGAGAAGTTAAAATTAAAATACTTAGAAGTATCAGGTGAATCTTCAAATTCGGAATTGGTGTGTCCTAAAGAAACATTTCCGCCAACATACCACGTATCTTTTTCAATAGTTAATTTTTCATTTTCTTTTTTTTCTTGCCCATAAGCAAATGACAATGCAAGTAGCATTGTACTTAATAATAATTTCTTCATAATTAAATTTTCTTTTATAGCAATCAAAAGTACTTGTCTTAGATTAATATAAGGTTAGCTTAATGAAAAATCATAGGAAAATTCCTCTTCAATAATTTGTTCTGTACAATTTTTTAAATCATTTACAAATTCATCAATTTGAGTTTTTGTTACGTTAGGCATACAAATAACATGAGAAATGTTCCCTTCAGTAGCTAACTGCCATTTATCTTTAATACTTTGTGGAGTTTTTGGTAATACAACAGTAATTGCATTTGGGTTTCTCCAAGCATTTACTCCAATTTTTTGTAATTCAGCTTCGCAATATTCAGCCACAGCTAAGCTATGTAGGTAACGTTGTTGTAAACCCTCAGCACCTAATTGTTTTAAGGCGTACCACAAGAATAAAGGAGAATGTCCGTTACGAGAGCCTGTAATAGTAGTATCAAAAGAACCGATGTACGAAATTCCTTTAGCAATTCTGTCTCTGTTCGATCTTTTAGCCATTAATACTCCTGTCGGTATTGGTGAACCAATAAATTTATGTCCACTTATAGAAATACTATCAGCACCATCCATAAAATCGAAAGGAAGACGAGGTTGCATAAATGGTCCAAATGATCCTGCTAAAGCAGCATCGCAGTGAATATAATGATCTTGAATAGCTAGGTTGTGTAAGATGCCTTTAATTTTACCTATGTCGTCTTTAGCTTCTTTCATAGTTGTACCAAAAGTAGCTAATACAATTACAGGTTTATGACGATTCATACGAACAGTATTTTCAAAATCTTCATAATCCATTTCACCATTTTCTTGCGATTTAATTACAATACTTGGAATATTTAATAAATGGATGTTTTTACGTACACTGTAATGAGTAGATTCAGAATAATATACCATAGCTTTAGGAAACAACTCACGAGCTATATATAAACCATATAGGTTGCTTTCTGAGCCACCATTGGTTACATATCCCCAAAAATCTTTTGGGTTAGCTCTAAATAGTTTTGCAAAAAAGGCAATAACCTCACGTTCCATTTCATGGGTTCGTACACGATAAGTGCCTTGTTCAAAAGGATCACCAAGGTTGTTAATTGGATATTGAAAAAACTTATTTAATTCTGAATAATCAAAATCTTTTGATACAGGGTACCCTAAAAAAGTATCGCGAGCAGAAGCCAATTCTTCCTGTAACTTATCTAGTTTTTGTTGATTTTCTAATGATAATTTCCCTTCGTTAACCATAGTATTAAAATTTAAGCGGGCAAATGTAAACGAAGCAATGTTATTTATCAGGTATTAGTTTAGTTTTTAGATTATTTTTCTTATTTAATTATTTTGGTAGATAAATAATCTATTTAAGGTTCGTTATGGTAAGAAAAGAGGATATATTTTAGGAATGGTATTTAAGTTAAAAGCAAATAAAAAGCCCATCTAATTTAGATGAGCTTTTAAACTTTATAATTTAAATTTGATTAGACCTTATTCTGCGGCTTTATCAACCACAATACGATTCTCACGATTTGCAACTTCCCAAGCAGTATGGAAAACCAAACGAGCTCTATTTTCTAACATTTCGTAATTGATTTTGTCAGGAGTATCAGTTGGTCGGTGATAGTCGGCATGTGTTCCATTAAAATAAAAAATAATAGGAATGTTGTGCTTAGCAAAATTATAATGGTCAGAACGATAATAAAAACGGTTAGGGTCGTTATCATCGTTGTATTTATAGTCTAAATCGATGTTTGTATATTTTTTATTCATCGCTTCAGAGATATTGTGTAATTCAGTACTTAATTTATCAGAGCCAATTAAGTATACGTAATTTGGGTTTCCTTTATGACGGTCGTCAACTCTACCAATCATATCAATATTCAAATCAGCAACAGTATTAGCTAATGGGAAAATAGGGTTTTCTGTATAATACTTAGATCCTAATAAACCTTTTTCTTCACCAGTAACGTGTAAGAATAAAATAGAACGCTTAGGACCTTTGCCAGCATCAGCAGCTTGTTTAAAAGCTTCAGCAATTTCTAAAATAGCTACAGTTCCTGATCCGTCATCATCTGCACCGTTATAAATCTCCCCATTTTTAACACCTTCATGATCTAAGTGAGCAGAAATAACCACTATTTCATCTGGTTTTTCTGTTCCCTTGATAAAAGCAACAACGTTTTCAGAATCTTTTAAAGTCATTCCTCTACGATTGTTACTTAAGTATTCTGAAGGTACTTCTTGAAAGTAATCATTTCCTCCTAAAGGAGACGCTATTCCTTGACTAACATAAAAATCTTTTAAATACTTTACTGCTTTCTTTTGTCCAGGTTCACCTGTATTTCTTCCTTCAAATTCATCAGAAGCATAGATAAATAGATGTTTTCCTAAATCTTTTGCAGTAATGGTTTTAGCATATTTTGCAGATAGGTCTGTTGTTACATCATTATCTGTATTTGTAGTTTCTTTGCTTGAACCACAAGCTACCAGTGCAACTGCACTAGCCATATAAAGTAATTTTCTCATCAATAATTAAGGTTTGTTTAGTTTGATTAGTCTCAAAAGTAACAAAATGTTACAATCGTTCAAATTTAATTTTTCTTGATAACGAATTGTTCTAATGTTTTGTTAAAACTTATTAATTCTTTAGGAAAAAGTTCATCAAAAGCATTTTTAGCAATTAATTCTTGTGAGGTGCCAGTATAAAATTGTTTTTCAGAAAGTAATATGAATTCATCAGCTAGTTGAATTGCTATATTTACTTCGTGAGTAGAAATAATAATAGTTTTACCTGTATTTTCTACAAGTTTTTTTAATAAAGAAAATACTTTAAATGTGTGATGTATATCTAGGTGTGCTGTAGGTTCATCTAAAATAATGATTTCTGTATCTTGGGCTAAAGCACGGGCAATAAGTACACGTTGTAATTGACCATCGCTTAATTCATAAAACCGCTTGTCTTTTAAATGTGTAATTTCTGTTTGCTCAATTGCCCAGAGAATCTTTTTTAAGTGATCTTGTGTGAGTTTGTCAATCCAGTTGGTGTAGGGTTGACGTCCTAAAGCAACCAGTTCAAAAACAGTTAACTGACTTAAAGGTAAACGTTCTGTTAACACTAAACTTAGTGTGGTAGATAATTCTTGATTAGTGTAAGATGAAAGTTCTTTTTGTTTGATTTTTACAATACCTTTTAAAGGTTTTTGAACTTTAGAAATAGTACGAAGCAAGGTTGATTTTCCTATTCCATTTTTACCTAACAAAGCAACAAATTTCCCTTTTTCAATAGTTAAATCAATATTTGAAGCTATGAGAGTTTCTTGTTTTTTTGATTTGTAACCTATTGAAAGGTTTTCTGTTTGTAAGACGATATGTTTTTGTTGTTGCTTGATGTTTAACTGTTTATATTCTTATACATATATTTTCTTCTTCCTAATTAATAGCCAAATAACTACAGGTGCTCCAAATAATGATGTTATTGCGTTAATAGGTAAGGTGAATTCGCTTGTAGGTAATTGCGCTATACTGTCACAAATTAACAGAATAATTGCTCCAATTAAAGCAACTGCAGGCAATAAAACTTTATGGTTTGATGTAGAAAAAATCATTTTAGCAATATGTGGAACAGCTAGTCCAACAAAAGCAATAGGGCCTGAAAAAGCAGTAATTACCCCTGTAAGAATACTTGTGATTAGTAAAATGATATTTCTACTTTTTTTGATATTGATTCCTAAACTTTTTGCATAGTTTTCTCCCAATAAAAAGCTGTTTAGAGGTTTAATAACAGAAAATGTTCCAAGAATTCCTACTAGGTAAATAATTCCAAAAACAGAAAGTTCAGCCCAAGTTAGATTACCTAAACTTCCAAAACTCCAAAATAAATACTGTTGTATTTGTTCAGCTTCACTAAAAAAAGCTAAAACACTAATAACTGCTGATGTTAACGAGCCAAACATTAATCCAATAATTAAAATAGACATCGTATTACGAACTCTATTTGCAGCTATAATAACCGCTGATAATACTAAGAAAGATCCTGCACTTGCAGCAATGGCTAATGCCCAGTTAGAGTAAATAGCTACAAGAAAGAATCCTCCAAAAACACTAGAGCCTAAAATGAGCAATGCTACACCAAGGCTTGCACCAGAAGATATTCCTAACACAAAAGGACCAGCAAGCGGATTTCTAAATAATGTTTGCATTAACAATCCACTTATAGCTAAACCTGATCCTACTAAAATAGCAGTAATAGCTTTTGGTAATCGGTAATTTATAATAATAGTTTCCCAACTATCTTTTGCTACAGGATTACCAAATAAGGAGTTGAAAATTTCTTTTAGAGGAATTGATACGGAGCCAAAACTAATGTTTAGTAGTAAAAAAACTATCAGTAAAACCGATAAAAGTAAAAAGTGAACTGTGTATGTTTTTGATAAATTCAACTAGCTAATTGATTTTAAAAATGCTACTAATTGTTGAATCGCTAATCCTCTATGACTTATTTTGTTTTTTTCTTCCGAAGTCATTTCTGCAAATGATTTATTGTATCCTTCAGGCTGAAAAATAGGATCATATCCAAAACCTTTTTCTCCTTGTTTAGATGTTAAAATGGTTCCTTTACAAACTCCATCAAATAAAAATTGTTTTTCGTCTAAATTTAAACAAATAGAAGTCCTAAACTGAGCAGTTCTATTGATTTTATGATTTAATTCTGTTAATAGTTTTTGCATGTTGTTTTCTGTATTAGCAGGTTCACCTGCATAGCGAGCTGAATATACACCTGGATCTCCATTTAAAGCTTCAACTTCTAAACCTGTATCATCAGCAAAACAATTGTATCCAAACTTTTCGGTAATGTAATTTGCTTTAATTATAGCGTTTCCCTCTAAAGTTGTTGCAGTCTCTTCAATATCATCAAAACAGTTGATATCTTTTAAAGAAAGTAGCTCAATAGAGGTAGGTAGCATTTTTTGTACTTCAGCAAGTTTATTTAGATTATTGGTAGCAAAAACTAGTTTCATGTGTTGAAAATTAACAAAAGCAAATGTATTCAATTTTTATCATCTTTGCTGGTGTTTTTATTTTTTATAAAAAATGAATTCGTCTTGAAAGTATTGTAAATAAAGAGATGTCGTGTAAAAGTCGGGTTAAAAACCATTAAATAGTTTTATCAAATTTAGAATCAAAAGTAATATTGTATGAGAAATAAAAATTTACTTACCATGAAACAACCAGATTTAGGAAAAAAGATTCTTGAATTAAGAAAACAAAAGGGATTAACTCAAGAAGAGCTTGTTGAAAAATGTAATATTAATGTTCGTACAATACAACGTATAGAGGCAGGGGAAACTATGCCAAGAAGTTTTACGATTAAAACTATATTAGAAGCATTGGATGCAACAATTAATTTAGAAGAATTTACAAACGAGGTTGTACTTACAAATCAAGATAAAAAGAAATTAAACTTAGCTTGGATTTTTGGAGTTATATATTTTGTTTTTGGTTTTGTTGAAACTATTGCTGATGTATATCAGTTTACAAAGGATCAATCAATTTTTAATGGATTGCTATATACTAGTATTAAAGTAATTTCTTCTGTGGCTTTTGTATTATTCTTTATGGGATTTTTAAGAGTAGCTAAAATTTATGCTCATAAATTATTAGAGATAATAGTTTATGTCTTTATGATAGCATATGTACTATTTGAGTTCTATGATATATTTTTAATAAACTTTAGTGAAGAGACTGTTGGAGTGTCTCTTATACTAGAGTTACTTGTTTTTGGAGTCGTTCAAATAATTTTTGGTATTGGCTTATTACAGCTAAAGAGTAGGTTAGGAACTTTAGTACAAGTATGTGGTGTTTTAGAAATAATAACAGGAGTTTTATTGTCTACTGTAGTCTTGGCTAGTTTAGGCTTGTTCTTGTTAATACCTACTATAATAATTGAAATTATAGTAATTTATAAGATAGCCAGGAAATAAGTGAGGTTAAATAGTTTTAGAGACTTTTTAAGTCTCTAAAACTTATAGAATATAATTTCTAGATGAGAGTTAAGTGTGATTAGCGTAAAATTTTTTCCATTTTACGACCTTTAGCTAATTCATCTACAAGCTTGTCTAAATAACGAACTTGCTTTGTTAAGGGAGTCTCGATTTCTTCTATTCGATAACCACAAATAACTCCTGTAATTAAATGAGCGTTTGAATTTAAGTTGGCTTCTTTGAAGAAGGTTTCAAAAGTTACTTTTTGATCAATTAATTTGTTTAACATTTCGTTATCAAAACCAGTTAACCATTCAATTACTTGATGTAATTCCTCTTTAGTTCTACCTTTTTTCTCAACTTTCGTAATATAGTGTGGATAAACAGAAGCAAAAGTCATGTTTGCAATTCTTTCGTCGTGTTTTGGTGTTGTTTTCATATTTTAAGTTTATGAGAAACTATTTTGAGTTCTAAGATTGAAACAATTAAGATGGTGATAAAAATGAATCGCCAAAATGTAGCAACTTCTTTTAAAAGCTATAATTAATAAAACTCAATTCATTTTATTAAAATTTACTACTAACTTAGTTAGTTTATATAACAGATTCTCTTTGAGATGTTAATTTATGAAAATTTTTCTTAGTTAATAACTCGGCTATTTTATTTCTTCCTTCAGCACCATTTTCTAATATATAGGTTAACTCTTTTGGGGTTAAAAGGGTTACGTTAACTAATACTATTTCTTCAATGCTTAATTTTAATGAGTTGTTGATATTATTGTTTTTTAAACCTAATAATATACCAGCTTCTTCATCTTCGTTTACAAAGCATTCTGGTAAACCACTACCATCAATAGTTGTTGAAATGTAGGTGTAATCATTTAAAGTATATGAAATATTAGGGTTAGCAGCAGCAATGTTGCTTGCTCTTCGAGTAATTTTAAACTCCCAAGAGTCTATTATGTGCTGAATATCTTCGTATTTGTTATCACAAATGGTATAAAGCTCTATACCTATACCATTATAAGCTTGATTTTCTGTATTTGTATCATAATCGTCATACGGGTCACTCAAACCGTCTGTAGCTATAATGGTACCATCTTCCGTTTTAATTCCTATGTGGGCTTGTCGTAAAGATGGCCATTTAGGTCCTCCTAAAAAAGTAGGATTAATCATGCTTCCTATAACATCAGAAAAAGGAGTTCCTGTTTGTTGCCAATACTCATTTCTAATTTCTGTTGAACGTTTAAAGTGTTGTTCGTAATTCATAATGTTGTGTATTATTTATAGTTTTTACAGCGTATTAAAAAATGATTTAAATATCTTCTTTGTTAATTATCCCTCCCCATTCGTCTGAATAAGCATATATGTCATTTTCAAGGTTAATACAGTAATTTTCGAAAAAAACCTTAAAAGACGGAGCTATGAACTCTCTTACACTGTCGTCATGCCACATTCTTATTATTTGGCCTTTGGTTCCATTTTCAGTAGGGTCCATGTCTATACAAAGATGATTTCCTGATCCATCATAGGTAATTGGTATCCATTTAGGGTTCCACCAAAAGTTTTTAATTTCTTCATCAGGTTCAGCTTCACTATCATCAAAGTCTCCACTTTGATATAAATCATACCAAATTTTCCATTCGTCCATTATTCGGTCAGAAGAAAGCAACTCTTCAGCATCTATAAAACCGTCAGCATTTCTATTTTGACCATTGTGTATACTTAAAAAGGCTATAAAGTCTTCAGGTAATTCTGTTTGTATAGTTTGTTGTAATTGTTTTATTTCTTCTGGTTGAACTGAAGGTTGAAGTTCTTTTGATAAATGAGGAGCTTTTGAAGTGATCCAGTTTTTAAATCTGTTCCATAAGTTTTCAATTTCAATTTTTTGGTTTTTCATTTTAATTATTTTTTTGTTGCGTAATATTGATGCCAGCTAAACTCTTTGTGTAAAAAACAGATAGGTTTTTTCATAGCACCTTTGAAATTTTCAAGCTAAAGTACTATGTGTAGAAAATGCTAAAGGAAGTTTTTTCGCTAATTTTTCGTTAAAAAGAGTAGAGGAGACTAAAACTGCATTCCTAGTTTAAAGTTTAACACCCTTCCAGTCATGTAGTTAGGGATACCGTATTGGTTTTTACTGTAAGCATCACGTACCCATGTGTTGGTATTGGAGTTACGAATATCAAAAATGTTAAAAAGTTCTAAACCAGCAGTAAGCTCTTTAAAACTTCTTAGGAAGCCTGTTTTATGTTGTTTGTTTGCATCTGAAAAAACATAAGAAATTCCTACATCAGCACGTTTATAATCGTTTAAACGGTTTTGAAATTCATATACATCTGAATAAGCAGGAGCTCCACCTGGTAAACCTGTATTGTAAACTAAGTTTAAATAAGCTTTTAAATCGGGTAAGTTGGGTACATAATCTTGAAATAGCACACCAAACTTTAAACGTTGATCGGTTGGTCTAGCAATGTAACCTCTATTGTTAATATTTTCTTCAGTTTTTAAATATCCAAAGCTCACCCAACTATCGTTACCCGGAACAAACTCACCATTTAAGCGAATGTCTAAACCATAAGCATAGGCATCGGTAACATTATCTGCGCGATAACGAATACGGACATTATCTACAGAGTAAGCATTTACATTAGATAAGTCTTTATAGTAAAGTTCAGTAACTAATTTAAATGGACGTTCCCATAAGTTGAAACTATATTCATTCCCAGCAACTAAATGAATTGATTTTTGTGCTTTTACTTCGGGGTGTACTTGACCATCATAATCACGTAATTCTTTATAAAAAGGAGGTTGTGAATACCATCCACCAGATATTCTAAATAGCATATCGCTCTCCCAATCAGGTTTTATAGCAAATTGCGCTCTAGGGCTAAAGATTGTTTGAGAATAATTATTGGTAGAAGCTGTTTTTATAGACCAATAATGAGAACGAACTCCAATATTCATCCAAACTTGGTGATCGTTCCACATTGCTTTTTTACTAAATTGTAAAAAACTAGTAATACGGTTAATGTCTGTTTCATTTTCTGCTCTCACATTTCTGTAAGGCTCAATAGGACCTGTAAAAGGTTCGTATGGTTGATTATTTGTGGTGTGGTGTGGTGGACGAACAGAAAAACCTAAAGAGTCTATTACTTCCCATTCACGAATACGATCTTTAATATTTTCTTTTTGGTATTTAATACCGGCTTTCCATTCATTGTTACCGTCTTTTAAAGTAGCTTTTAGTTGAATATTGCTAATTAAAGCATCCAAGTCGTTACGTGCATGATTAATTTGTGAACCAATGCCTTGAGAAAATTCAACTTCACCAAAATCTTCAGAACCAATATTACTATTTACTTCTCCTATTGCATAGGCAGCAGCAATATCAAAGTACTCTTCTTCTTGTGTGTTAAAAGATGAAACAGTACCAGTAAGTTCCAGATTGTCGTTAACTTGATAGTCAGCAGAAAAAGCTCCAAATAAGGTTTGAAAACGATCTTTTTCTTGTCCTTGATAAAAAATAATTAACTCTAGCGGATTCGTTAAAGTTCCAAATCGGGTTTTGCGAGTTAATGGTTTGTAATTATAGTTGTTAAGAGAAAAATTCCCTAAGAAATTTAATGTAAGTTTACTAGTTGCTTGGTAGCTTAAAAATGATTGGACATCTGTAAATTGAGGTCTAAAGTTTATTTCAGTTTGTTTACTGTTTACAAATAAGCTATTATCACGATAACGAACACCAACAATTGCACTTAGCTTATTATTAGCAAAAGTGTCTTCAATAGTAAAACTACCTCCTAACAAACTTAAATCTAGTTGAACACCAAAGTTGGTCGGTTTTCTATAGGTAATATCTAGTACAGAAGATAACTTATCACCGTATTTAGCTTGAAATCCACCCGCAGAAAAATTAATATTCTGAATCATATGAGGATTGGTAAAACTCAATCCTTCTTGTTGACCAGAACGAATTAAGAATGGACGATATACTTCAATTCCATTAACATATACCAAATTTTCATCAAAGTTACCACCACGAACATTATACTGAGTACTCAACTCATTGTTATTACTAACTCCAGGTAGTGTCATCAATATATTTTCAACACCAGCATTGGCACCAAGTATGTTTTTTACTTTTTTTGTTTTTATTTTGGTAATTCCTTGGGCTTCTTTTTGTTGGTTTTTAACGATAACTTCTTCTAATTCTTCACTCTTAATTTGTAAAGTAGGAGAGAAGTTAAAATTTCTTTTTCCTCTAGAGGTGAATTTTTTCACTAAAGTTTTATAAGAAACATGTGTAAATGTAACGGTAACTGTTTTTCGTATAGGAATGGTAAATTGATACATTCCGTTAGCATCGGTAGTAGTTCCTTTTGATAAATAAGAAATCGCAACTCCTTCAATTGGTGTATTGAATTTATTGGTAATGATTCCTTTTACTGTAGCTGTTTTTTGTGCAAAAACTAGTGAAGGGAACAGTAATAAAAGAATAAATTTTTTCAAGCTTGTTTAGTTTACTTTTCTGAAAAATGTTGCTGAAACTGTTTCAGTATTACCCACATTATCAGAGACTACAAGTTTAAAAATATGTTTGCTACCTACCAACTTTTTATCATTAAAATCGTACGTAAGTATTCTTTTTTTATGGTTATATTCCATTAAAATCCATTCACCATCAATAGTAGCACGGTAATTTTTAATGCCAGTTTCTTTATCACCAATTTTAACTTTAAGAGTTTTGTTTTTAGAAATCCATTGGTTATTACTAAAATTATACAATTGAATTGTTGGTTTTTCAGTGTCAAAACGTAAGGCATAACTACCTAAAAGTTTAGTAGTAGTATATACTTTGTCAATTTTCTTTTTAGTAGATGTATATCTTGAATACCTAGGATTAGTAACATTAGCGATATATACATGTTGTTTTTGATCTTCTGTTAAGAAAGAAGTTTCAAAAGTTAGTGTATAACGTTTATCTAAAGGAATTGTAGGGTCGTGAACCTTAGCAGTACCATTTTCAACCTTAAAATCAATAAAACAATCTTCATAAAAGGTGTTTTTAGGAAAAGCAACAGTTACATTTTTTTGATGGAACTTATTAAAATCAGTTGCTGTAATTTTGTAATTAGTAGTGTCTTTTTGTCTAAACACTAAATTACTAGAAGTCCCTCTAACTGGTATTCTTACTTTTGATGTATTGTGCTTAAAGTCTTTAGCTATGATTTCAATATTGTAATTAGCTCCGTTTTCTATATGAATCTTTCCGTTGTTTACTAAATCTTCATACAAGCTGAGCCTGTTTGCTTTTACTTTATGTGTTCTTTGTACTCTATTTCTGTATTTCTTGTAGTGTTTATAGTCTATTAATAGATTAATATATTTACTTTCAGCAAAGGAAAAGGTTTCAACATCATGATAATACATACGCTTGCCATTAACCTTCATTTCTAAACTATAAATTCCATTTTTATTCAATGCTCCATTCAATCGATCAAATACACTAATACCAAAACCAATAGTACCACTAGCAGTAATTTTTTCAGCTAGATAATTACCATTACCGTTATTTTTAAAAGAAATAACAGATTCTAATGCAGAATTATTAATTCTTGCATCGTCACTTAATGGATATGCTATTAATTTTTGAACAGTAGGTGTTTTATCATCTTTAGCTGTTAAACCAAAATGCATAGGGTTGATAATATGTTCAGTTTGCGTGTTTCTAATTTCGTAATGTAAATGAGGACCTCCAGAGCTACCAGTATCCCCAGTATAACCAACAAGTTGCCCTTTTTTTACTGGGAATTTATCGGGTTTTAAAAAAAGGTTTCCTGTGCTATATTTTTCTTTCTTATACTGGATGCTTTTTACATATTGTTGAATGCTTGGTTCAAATCGTTTTAAGTGAGCATATACGGTAGTGTAACCATTAGGGTGTGTTATATACAACGCTTTCCCAAAGCCATATTGCTGTACTTTTATACGAGAAACATATCCATTTGCAGGAGCATAAATAGGAATACCTTCTTTTCCTTGGGTTTTAATGTCTATACCAGAATGAAAATGATTACTTCTTAGTTCTCCAAAGGTACCAGATAGTACTACAGGTATTTTTAAAGGGTTTGAGAAGTAATTTCGTGGATACTTATTTTGAGCATTACTACTAATAAAAAAGACTAATAAAATAACAGAAAAATAAAATTTCAAAATGCAACAGTTTTAAAGCAAAACTAGTAAAATTCTAACAAAAACCTTAAAGGCTTAGAATCAGTGTTTTGGTAAAAAACACTAAAAGAGTTGCTAATTATAAGTTATATTAATAACTTTGTGAATATAGTTTTATTCTCTAAAATAAATGAGTAACCCTTTAAAAGCAATTCATTTACTGGAAGATAGGTTAAAGAACTTACTTTCTAACTATGAGTTTTTGAAAGAAGAAAATAAAGTTTTACTTCAAAATAACGCTGAGTTACAAGTTTTATTACAAGAAAAAGAGAGGCAATTAGAAGAACAGCAAAAACAATTTAATTTGCTTAAAGTTGCAAAAACTATTGAGGGCAGTAACGAAAATACAAGAGAAACAAAACTCAAAATAAATGCTTTAGTTCGAGAGATTGATAAATGTATTACTCTTTTGAACACATAATACAAAGTTCTTTGCATGGCAAAAATAAAAGTTAATGTAGTAATTGCTGGTAGAACGTATCCGTTAAGTGTAAATAGTACCGATGAAGAGGAAGGGTTACGAAAGGCAGCAAAAAGTATTAATGAATTGATAGCCAATTTTGAACAAAGTTATGCGGTAGCTGATAAGCAAGATGTTTTAGCAATGAGTGCTTTACAGTTTGCGTCAAAAGCAGAAATAGTATCGTTAAAAAATACTAAAGAAAAAGCCGAAGTATTGCAAAAGATAAATGAATTGACTAACTTGCTAGAAGATCATTTATAAAACGTTCTTTAAAATATATTATTTAATATACTGCCTACATTAGTACATTGTTTGTTAAACTCAACGTTATTCAATTATAAAGGATGAGTCGTGGTTAGTAAAGCAAGCCGATTTTACCTCGGATCCTTGATCAATCAGTTAATCCTAAACTTGTTATTTTGGAGTTTTTAAAACCCTATTGATGTAGGCTTTTTTTATACAATCAAATCAAAATTATGGAGGGAATATTATTTCCTGTTTTAGCAGGAATTATAGGTGTAGCAGTAGGTTTTTTTATTGCTAAAATGTTAGAAAAATCTAATGCAAATAAATTAATACAAGAAACAAAGAAAGAGGCAAATAGCATACTTAAAGAAGCTAAAGTAGAAGCCGAAGCAATAAAGAAGGATAAGATTTTACAAGCAAAAGAAAAGTTTATAGAACTTAAGTCTGAGCATGAAAAAGTAATCCTATCAAGAGAAAAGAAAGTTTCTGATGTAGAAAAAAGAGTAAGAGATAAAGAAAGTCAAGTATCATCAGAGTTAGATAAAAGCAAAAAACTTAATAAACAGTTAGAAAAAAAAGAAGCTGATTTTGATTATAAATTAGAGTTCTTAGAAAAGAAAGAATCAGAATTAGAAAAGATGCACAAGCGCCATGTAGATATGCTTGAGCAAATTTCTGGACTATCTGCAGATGAGGCTAAAACCGAATTAGTAGCATCATTAAAAGACGAAGCAAAATCTGACGCTATGTCTTTCATTCAAGATACTATTGAAGAAGCAAAAATGACAGCGCAACAAGAAGCTCGTAAGGTAGTTTTAAATACTATTCAAAGGGTAGGAGTAGAGCAAGCTGTAGAAAATTGTGTATCTGTATTTAACTTAGAGTCGGATGACGTTAAAGGTAGGATTATTGGTAGAGAAGGAAGAAACATACGTGCTTTAGAATCAGCAACTGGAGTTGAAATTATTGTAGATGATACACCTGAAGCAATTATCTTATCGTGTTTCGACCCTGTTCGTCGTGAAATTGCTCGTTTATCAATGCATAAATTAGTAACAGACGGAAGAATTCACCCAGCAAGAATTGAAGAGATTGTAAAAAAGACCGAAAAGCAAATTACTCAAGAAATTATTGAAGTAGGTAAACGTACTGTAATTGATTTAGGAATTCACGGTTTACACCCTGAACTGATTAAAACAGTTGGACGTATGAAGTATCGTTCTTCTTACGGTCAAAATTTATTACAACACTCACGTGAAGTAGCAAACCTTTGTGGTATTATGGCTGCTGAAATGGGGCTAAATGCAAAAGCTGCTAAACGTGCAGGTTTATTACATGATATAGGTAAAGTACCTGAAACAGAAAGTGAATTACCACACGCATTATTAGGAATGCAATGGGCTGAAAAGTATGGTGAAAAACCAGATGTATGTAATGCAATTGGAGCTCACCACGATGAAATTGAAATGAAGAGTTTAATAGCTCCTATTGTTCAAGTTTGTGATGCGATTTCAGGAGCAAGACCAGGAGCACGTCGTCAAGTATTAGATTCTTATATTCAACGTTTAAAAGATTTAGAAGATATTGCTTTTGGATTTAATGGAGTACAAAAGGCTTATGCTATTCAAGCAGGACGTGAATTAAGAGTTATGGTAGAGAGTGCTAAAGTAAACGATACTAAAGCAGCTGAATTATCATTTAATATTTCTCAAAAAATTCAGAATGATATGACCTATCCAGGACAGGTAAAAGTTACTGTAATTAGAGAGACAAGAGCAGTAAACGTAGCGAAATAATTATTTAATTATAGAATAAAAAAATCCCTCATCAAATTTGATGAGGGATTTTTTGTTTAATCATGGTTTCTTCTTGATTTACCTTTTTGTTCAGGTTTCCCTTTTCTGTATTTGTTTTTATATTTTTTGTTTTTGAAAGCTTTGTGTTTACGTCTTTTTATAATTTTACTACGCTTTCCAATTTTAGCATTTGGTAACGCTCTGTAGTAGTAAAAGTTATTATCTTCTCTAAATTGACGATAGTTTCTTCCAAAATCTTTTCTGTAAAAATAAACGTCATCATAATCAAAAATATCACCTATGTTTATATCGATATTTACATCAAATCCATCATCGTAATAGTAGTGATCATCATCATGGTGATGGCGATGTCCTGGTTTTACAAATCCTCTGAACCTAGGATTACCCCATCTATCGTATTGAATATGTAAGTTTCCTACTTTAAATAAGTTTCCAAACTTATACCTCATAAATACACTACCAATTCTTTTTACATTTCCTCTGGCATCGTAGTTTATATAAACGTTTCCTACACTTCTAACACGACCTCTTCTATCACGTTTAATACGAACGCCATAATCTGAGTATCTATCGTAGTGGGTATTGAAGTCGAAATCTCCGTTTAAAAATACGTGAAATTGAATTCCTCTTTCTACAAAGGCAACAGCGTCATTATAACGGTTTGTAACCCCAATTTTGCTAGTTGATTTTTCAATGTTGTCGGCATTTACAGTTGTTAATGACATCATTGCTAATAATAATAGTATCCCTGTTCTCATAATTGCTAATTTTAGGGTTATGCTTACTCTATATGCTTTTCGGCTTCCGCAGTTGATGTATAATTTTCAAAGAGCGTGCCAAAAAATACTTTAAGATTAATTTTAAGTTGAACTTTAATTCTTTGATTTAGTTTATGTTTTTGGTTTTCAGTGTTTTATTTTGGGTTGAAAAAATAATTTATTTCTCCAAGTAAAAAGTTCTATATTTATACGACTTACTTGAAAACTTATACTTACGAATGATAGCAGCTATTGATAAAAACTTACAAAGAGGAATTAAACTATTAAAAGCGATTAGTGATGAAGAATACAGTGACACATCAATTCCACCTTATTATTCGAGTATAGGAGCAAATATGAGGCATATTCTAGATGTTTTTGCCTGTATTTTTAATGGATTGAATAAAAAGTGTGTTGACTTTTCTGATAGAGAGCGTAATCAATTAGCAGAGCAAAAAACTGAGTCTGGAATAGCATATTTTAATGAAGTTATTGAGCAATTATATTGTTTAGAAGCAGAAGATTTTGATACAATTATTTCTGTTACAGATGATTTAGGTACAGGAAAAGTAACAGCAAATTATACTTTGGGTAGTGCCTTAATACAAGCACATAGTCATGCAATACATCATTTTGCTAGTATAGGTTTTATCATAAATCAGTTAGGGATAGAATTACCAGATGCAGATTTTGGTTACAATCCTACTACCCCAAAAAAAGAGCTAGTAAAATAATTATCGGTTAATGTATACCCAACCTTTTTTTAGTTTCTGATACGCGTTTGGTTCGTCACCTAATTCTAGGTAGTAAAAGTAAGTAGCAGCAGGAAGTTTATCGTCTCTGTTAATAGTTGATCTTCCGTTAGAAGTACCGTCCCAGTTGTTTTTATAGTCTTCAGTTTGGTAAACAATAGTTCCCCAACGATTGTAAATAACTAATTTATTGTGAGCGTATTCTTCAACTTCATCAAAAACTAAGAAATCGTTTAGATTATCGCCATTAGGAGATATTAGAATATTATTGTTGTTGTCTTTTATTTCGTCACTCATCAAAGAACCAATAGTAATTGCCTCATACTTATCAGGAACAAAGGCAGCAGAGGTAATTGTACCTTCTGATAAATTCCCTGTAACATTCAGTACATCTAAGTTAACCCATTGGTTTTCGGTCTTACTCCAAGCGACAACAATAAGTTGCGAAATAGTATTAGCTAAGGCTGAAATATCACTACGAGAATTCCAGGTTAAAGTAATTTTAGTCTCATTTCTACCGTCTAAGTCCCAAAACTCTGTTTGATTAATATTTTCAATGATCGCTTGTTTTTGATCAGTTAAAAAATTAGCTGTAAATGTTGATGGAAAGTTTGGATCTTCATAAAAGTAAGCTCCTTTAAATGTGTAATATCTGTTGGCATTTGGAATAGTCATCGGACGTAACATAGCGCCATCTCCAACAGGAAAGGTAAAATCTGCGGTGTTTTTATTTCCTTGTTTTAAAGAGGTGTATCCATTTACATGTCGCTCATCGTCTTCTCCTGCGTAGAAATCATAATCGATAAAATCGAGTGTGATATTAGTATTATTTCTAGGCGTAATTATTTGTCCATTAATAAAGTCTAGTTGATTACGTACACCAAGAGAGTTATATAATTCTAGATTTTGTAGCGCATCAACTTCAACATTAAAAAAAGTAACTTTGTTAGTTCCTGAAATGGTTCTAATTTCGGTATCAGCATAAAAACCAGCAAAACCAGTATAATTGTCTAAAGTACCTTCGTTTACTACGTCGGTATGAAAACCTATTTGAGCACCATCGTGTAGTTGTACATTTCCTGTGTTGAAAAATGCGTTTTGAGCAAAAACAATAACATTACTCAAGAGAAAAATAAACGATATGTGTTTCTTATACTTCATTATTTTTTTACTCTGTAGGTTATACGACGGTTGGTAATTACAGTCTTGTTACAAGAAACAACTTCTACGCTAACAGTATTGCTAGCAGTAGTACCGTTAGCTGTAGCTGTTACTTCGTATAAGTATGTTCCTGTTTCTGTAGGGTTATCTGAAGCGGTATCTGTAGTTAAAGGAAGAGTGTAGGTTGTGTTGGAAGGAGGTGTTACAGTCCAAGTATAATTGCTAATAGAATCAGACTCTGTACCTCCTGGATTTGCTGATAAATTTACAGTACCTCCTAAACAAACAGGTGTGTTAGATGTTGGTGAAACTGATAAGTTTCCTCCTCCGTCGTTTATGTCTTCAAAAGATGGTGGCTTGCTACCCCCTTTACCATTACAATTAGAATATAATACCCCGCCAATTACTATTTCCATAGGGGTAGAGCAATTACCATCTTCATATAATCCATAATCAGTACCTAGTACCGTTGTTGGGTTATAGGGACTTGTCTTTTCAATACCAATTGAAGCACCTGAAGGGAGGATAAGAGTATTATTACCGTCCCACTTCATTAGTCCATCATATAAAATTGAAATTTGATTTGTATTTAAGGAATAAGTATTATTACCATTTACACCTACTAAAAGCGTACTAATACTAGTAGCTGTACCATTTTGATCACCTATTGTTATAGAGTTAATTAAATTGTTAATATTGGTGTTAAGTCGTATAGTGTGATTATCTATAATATAAACATTATTTGTAGTTACATTACCATCCCCAGGGTAATAGGTATTGGCTGGAGGGCTAATCCATGAAGTTCCATTATAATATTCCCAGCTATTTGGATCAGACCAGTTTCCTCCCTGAAAAGATCTAAAATCACCTAATAATTGAGAAAAGGAAGTACTTGCTAACCCTACAAAAAAGAAAAATAATATTGTTGGTAACCACTTCATATGGTGTCTTTTTTGAGTTATTTAACTACAAATACCACGTTGATAATGGTGTTGTCGTCAGTAGGTGTATTAATAATGTCATAAGTCATATTACCGTTAGCATCTATACTTACATTATTAAATATTGTTGGATCATAATAAGTAACATAGTAGTATAATTGATTGCTAGCATAAGTTGGTATTGATGAAGGAGCTCCAGTACTTGATGCTGAAGTAGTAGGTACGGCTAAAGAAAATTGATCCGAATATTCTTGGTATAGGTTTTTTGTAAAATTAGTACCTGTAGTTGAAGCATCAATAGCTATGGATGGTGGATAAAATACTCTAGCAGCTTTTGTTGGAGCTATCATATTCCACTCAGTACCATCAAAAACATAGTATACCTTTTCACCATTAGTAGGTCTATAGATAAATGTATCGTTTTCTATCGGTGAAGCAGGAAAAGTTCCGTCTGGTTCATTTTGAATAGTGTCTGTATCGGTCGACACTGTAACCGTATTTTGTTGGCTGTTTGCCCATTGAACTCCAGTTACTGTAGAGGTTAATACTTGACCAGAGGTTCCAGCTAAATTATTTACATCTAATAAAGTACTGTTAAACTCAGTAGGGCTTTGTAAGATAATATTTTCGTGCGCAGTAATTTGCATAGTTCTGGCTGCTGATAATTGCATGTTGCCACCAATTGTAGCTATTTGAAGATCAAAATTACTAAATAACTGAAAGAAATTAATGTTGCCAAAAACTAAGTTGTGCGCATCTCCGTCTAGGGTTCGGTTTCCAGTTAACGTTCCATCAGCAGTATAAATATTTTGAGATGCAAGCGTGGAAGTAATTAATTTCCAACCGTTTACAGTATCATATATTTTTATTTGACTATTGGTTGTATCGAACCAAACATCATTCTCAACAGGGTTAGTTGGCGCTGTTGTAGAGGTGGTTACAGTATTATTGTTAACTGTTTGTATAGTTCCTTTATTATCAATAACCCTAACCTCTTGTGCATTGGCGCCAAAGCTTAGTAGCACCAATGCAAAAGTTAGTATAAATAAATTTATATGTTTAATGTTTTTATACATTAATATAATTAATTAATATAGTGAACTTCAATAACATCACCATTATAAATAGGTAAGTCAGCAGAGATATTGATTTGAATAGCGTCAGCTGCAGTTGAAGTGAAATCAGTGCTCCAACGTAATTTTACACCATTTCTGAATACAAAAATTTTAGCTTCATTAGAAGCATCAATAAGAGGTAAACCAGCAACAGCTATAGTTTCAGTAGTACCATTATTAGTGTTAGTTGGAGGAGTAGCCTCTCTTCTTATTGCAGTAACTTGAAATAAATCAGCTAATTCGATTTTTTGGATAGCACCAGTAGCTTCATCTCTAATTAATACGGTAAAACCAGTTGCACCTGCACCATCATCATGAGCACCACGATCAACTGCATTTGTAGAAGCAGTACCTGCAGTTACTAATTCTAAGCCATTTAGAGCAAACTCGGCAGGACCATTACTAGGACCGCCTGTAGCACTAGCCGTAATGTACGTGTTGTTGGTTAAAGTACCTCCTAATTGCCAAGTGGTAACAACCCCACCTGAAGGCGTAGTGTTAGTAAAAGAAGTTAAACCGTTAACAGCTTGTAAATATTTGATAGTACCTTTGTTATCTATTAATTTTACTACACCTCCAGCATTACCCAAAGTAGTAGCTGCTTGAACAGCAATGTCACCACCTGTTGTTTGCGCACTAACAGTACCTACTGCTAACAAACCAACGGCAGCTAGCGTGATTTTAAATTTGTTTGTAATTGTTTTCATAATTTAAAGAATTGATTGCGTTATTAAACTTTTTTATTGGTTATTTTAATATAATTGAACGATTCGTATTTCATCACCTGCATAGCATGTAGCATCAGGTTCTATGGTTATGGTGGTGGAGTTGTCTATTGTAAAGTCAATACGTACTCCATTTCTATATACATTAATTTTATCAGTGGTATATAGTGTTAACCCAGTAAATGTTACTTGCCCATCGGTAGCTGTAATTTTAATAACCTCTTCTCTTAATAAGTTACTAGCTGAAGTTTTCTTTAAAACACCTGTTGTTCTGTCTATAGTTACGATGTCATCATTTGTGGTATTTCCATTTTCTAAACCTGTAATAGCTAGCGTGTTTGTAGTATTGGTTTCAATAGTAGTAGGTTGAATTAATACACCACCTAATTGAATAGTATTACTTGCATTTATCAAAAGCCCATTATTAGCAGATGCTGTTGAGTTTGATGTTACCCATGTTGTACCGTCGTAGGCATAAATTATACCTGTAGTTGTATCTACATAAACATCTCCAGGTATTGGGTTAGGGGCTGTACTAGCATTAGGAGCTCCGTTACCTTTTCTTGGGTTGTTATCTATAGAGATCCAATTGGTTCCATCCCAAATACTAGTGGTATTGTTTAGAGTATTGTTAATCCAAAAATCACCTACGTTATTGTCAGTTGGAGCAGTAGAAGAGGTTGTAACTTTAATTGATTCTCGTGTGTTTCCAGAGTCACCATTACATAAGCTTATCCACGAAGTTCCATCATACATGAAAACACAGTTTTGATCAGTATTGAAAACTAAGGCACCTCGTAAAGGTTGGATAGCGTTCATTTGAGTATCTGTCATTCTACTAATAACTAGTACCTTGTCTGAACTTTCCAGTTCTAAAATAGAGCTTGAATGTATAGAAGAGGGATTCTCTCCAACTTTAACTTGAGAAAAAGTTGGAATTATTGCACAGAAAAGAACCAATGAAAAAAGTAATCTTCTTTCCATTCAGTTGAGTAGTTAATTGGTTTTAAGACTCGGGGGGATTCTTATAATACATGAACATGTATTCGCTGACAAAGATAGAAAAGATTTTCTATTTAGATAGACGTTTAATTTTTTTTGTATACTTTTTTAATAATATAATCTCATTAAGAAAGCTCATAGAGTCTTTATATGGGGTGTTAAAGTTTCTGTGGTTTGTAATAGCAATAGTAAAGAGTGACTTCCAATGTGTTCTTATAGCTTTTAAGGCTTTTAAATAGGTGTAATTTTGCGAATCGTAAATGTGAGTAGGCTCTGCTATTATTCCATTTATTTCTAGTATCTTAAAATTGATTCCTTCTTCTAATTCTTCAAAAGTATTGTATTTTAAGTCAATTCGACCATAGTACCAGCCAGGTATTGATTTACTTAGTTTGTCAAAGGTTGTAGTTAATTTATCACTTATTAAATGATTACCGTTAATAAACTGTGTTCCTTTTGAGTGGTTACCTATGGCTGTAAGTTTAATAACTTTATTTTTAACAGGGATTTCTGTAAGTTTATCTTGATGAATTTTAGAAAATAACTCTATGTATAGTTTAGCTCTTTCATCAGCTAGAATAAGTTCTTTTAATGTGGAGGTTCCATCTCCTGTAACAGATAAAAAACGTTTTAAAGTTAATGAAGTAATTTTACCAGAATCATTTTTGGGATTTCTATGATAAAATATACCACATTCATTTTCGTAATCTAAAAACTCTTGAATAATGATATCAATAGCATATTTTTCAAGATAGTTTTTTAAGGCGTCTTTAGATGCTATTTTTTCAACTAGCAACCCACGAAAGCCTATATCAGGTTTCGCAATTAAAGGAAAGTTGATTTTTTGTTCTTGAATATTTTTACAAACGATTTCAAAATCAGTATTTGGTTTAATTAAAACTGATTTTGGGCGGTGTTTTTCAGGAACTAATAATATGGTTTCGTATTTGCTTTCAGTACCATTTCCTGAGCTTTTTATACATGGGTTAGCAGCACTAAAAAAAGCCAAATGTTTTGCTTTATAAGCTAAATAAAAAGCATATGGAATATTAGGAAGATAAAACATAGCGGATGGCCAGTGTTCCCAATCTGTTATTTTTTTTATGGAATTGCTTCTAATCAAAAGTTATTTGCTGAAAAGGTGATCCAATATGGTTTTAAATGTTTTGAAGCCATAATATACAGTAAAAAGTATTAACAAAATACCAATTACTAGTAAGCCATAAGCAATAAAAACTTTAGGAGCTTCTTTAAAAGCTCGCATTGCCTTAAAGGCAACGCTTAATACTAATGGAGAAATAATAAGTAGGCCTAGAAAAACTAAAAGCTTTTTTATACCAGTTTCAAAAGTAGTAGGTTTATTCATTAGTAAAGTTTTTTATAGCTTCACGAACACTTCCGTATTTTTTTAATAAATCGCTAGCGGTTTTTTGGTCGATATTTAATTCAGAAGCTAACATTTTTTCTCCTCTATCTACTAACTTGTTGTTAGATAGTTGCATGTCAACCATTTTATTTCCTTTAACTCTTCCTAATTGAATCATACTAGCTGTAGAAAGCATATTTAATACTAGCTTTTGAGCTGTTCCTGCTTTCATTCTGGAACTTCCTGTTACAAATTCAGGACCTACAACTACTTCAATAGGAAACTGAGCTGTTAATGCTAAGGGGCTTCCTTGATTACAAGTTATACAGCCTGTTACAATATTATTATCATTGCATTTTTCTAAGGCAGAAATAACATAAGGAGTAGTACCAGACGCAGCAATTCCTACAACAACATCTTTTGATGATATTTTATGCTCTTGTAAATCATTCCATCCTTGATTTGTTGAATCTTCAGCAAATTCAACAGCTTTTCTAATAGCATAATCGCCACCTGCAATAAGTCCAACAACTAATTCGTGTGGAACACCAAAAGTAGGGGGGCATTCACTAGCATCAACAATACCTAATCGCCCACTGGTACCAGCACCAATGTAAAATAATCTTCCACCTTTTTTTAGTCTCAGAACAATTTGTTCTGTAAGCTTTTCAATTTTGGGAAGTGCTTTTTCTACAGCTAAAGGAACTGTTTTGTCTTCTTTATTTATGTTAAATAATAATTCAGAAATACTCATTTTCTCTAAATTATTGTAGTTAGAGTCTTGTTCAGTTGTTTTTGTAAACTTCATGCTTCAAATTTACTAATTAAAAGTTTCAAGAAATTAGAATGTGACAATTATAATTTTGTCGTGTCATAATTATGTGCCAAACAATGTTATGGGGAATTAAATAGTAATTCGGGGGACATTATTGTTTAATAATTTGTTTGGTTTAATTGTTTAAACAAAAAAGCAGGTGATAAAATCACCTGCTTTTAAATTTTATATAATTACTTAATTATATGCTTTGTAATATATTATTAAGAGTGTTGCTTGGTTGCATTACCTCATTAGCTAAAGTATCATTAGGTTCATAATATCCACCAATGTTTACAGCTTTACCTTGTACAGAATTTAATTCTTCAATAATCGTAGCTTCATTCGCAACCATTTTTTCTGCGATAGGAGCGAACTGAGCTTTTAAATCAGCATCTTTATCTTGAGAAGCTAAAGCTTGTGCCCAATACATAGCTAAATAAAAATGAGAACCTCTATTGTCCAACTCTCCAGTTTTTCTTGAAGGTCCTTTTTTGTTATCTAATAACTTGTCCGTGGCATCATCTAAAGTTTCTGCTAATATTTTAGCTTTGTTGTTGTTATTTGTTTCTCCTAGGTGTTCTAGAGAAACAGCTAAAGCTAAAAATTCACCTAAAGAATCCCAGCGTAAGTGGTTTTCTTCAACTAATTGTTCAACGTGTTTTGGAGCAGATCCCCCAGCACCAGTTTCAAATAATCCACCACCATTCATTAATGGTACGATAGATAACATTTTAGCTGAAGTTCCTAATTCTAAAATAGGGAACAAGTCTGTTAAGTAGTCACGTAATACATTTCCTGTTACAGAAATAGTTTCTTTACCTGCCTTAACTCTTTCTAGAGTATATTTAGTAGCTTCTACTGGAGATAAGATTTTAATTTCTAATCCTGTAGTATCGTGATCTTGTAAGTACTTTTCTACTTTTTTAATAATCTCTCTATCATGAGCTCTTTCTTCACCTAACCAAAAAACTGCAGGTGCTCCTGTAGCTCTTGCACGAGTAACAGCTAATTTTACCCAATCTTGAATAGGTGCGTCTTTTGTTTGACACATTCTCCAAATATCACCAGCTTCAACAGTATGCTCTAATAAAGTAGTTCCGTTGGCATCAATCACCTCAACTTTTCCGTTAGAAGTAATTTCAAATGTTTTATCGTGAGAACCATATTCTTCTGCTTTTTGAGCCATTAAACCTACGTTAGGAACTGTACCCATTGTAGTAGGATCAAAAGCACCATTCTTTTTACAGAAATCAATAGTTTCTTGGTATAAACCAGCATACGAACTATCAGGAATTACAGCTTTAGCATCTTGAGGCTTTCCTTCTTTATTCCACATTTGACCTGAAGTACGAATCATTGCCGGCATAGAAGCATCAATAATTACGTCAGAAGGAACATGTAAATTGGTAATTCCTTTATCAGAATTTACCATTGCAACATCAGGGTTACTAGTGTAAATAGCTTCAATATCTGCTAGAATTTCTGCCTTTTTATCAGCTGATAACTCTTCAAGATTACTTAGTAAGTTACCAAAACCATTGTTTACATCTACACCAATTTCTTTAAAAGTATCACCATGTTTAGCAAATAAATCTTTAAAGAAAACACGAACAGCATGACCAAAAATAATAGGGTCTGAAACCTTCATCATGGTTGCTTTCATATGTAAAGAGAATAATATTCCTTTATCGTTAGCGTCTTTAACTTGTTCTTCTAAGAAAGTTAATAATGCTTTTTTACTCATCACAGAAGCATCAATAACTTCTTTCGCTAATAATGATAAGTTGTCTTTTAATATAGTTTTGTTTCCGTTAGCATCTGTATGTACAATTTGTACATTAGTTGCATTTGGTACAGTAACTGATTTTTCGCTATGAGCAAAATCACCCTCTGTCATTGTTGAAACATGAGTTTTAGAGTCAGCACTCCAAGCTCCCATTGAATGAGGATTCTTTTTTGCGTAGTTTTTTACAGCTTTTGGAGCTCTACGGTCAGAGTTACCTTCACGTAAAACAGGGTTTACAGCAGATCCCTTTACTTTATTATAACGTGCTAAAATTGCTTTTTCTTCATCAGTTGTAGCTTCTTCTGGATAATCAGGTAAAGCATATCCTAAAGCTTGCAGTTCTTTTATAGCTGCTTTTAATTGAGGAACAGAAGCTGAAATGTTAGGAAGTTTAATAATATTAGCTTCTGGTTTTTTTGCTAAATCTCCTAAAAAAGCTAAAGCGTCTTCAACTTGTTGCTCTTTAGGTAAAAAGTCTGAAAAATTAGCAAGAATACGACCAGCAAGAGAAATATCTTTGGTTTCTACTTCTATGTTAGATGATTTTGTAAAAGCTTTTACGATTGGTAAAAACGAACGAGTAGCTAACGCTGGGGCTTCATCCGTTTTTGTGTACATAATTTTAGCAGTCTTATTCATATTTATAAGTAATAAATTAAATTATATTTTGAAGTGATGCAAATTTAAGAATTACGGGTGAGTTTTTTGATGGTAAATTATTATTAATTAGGGTGTTTTATTGTGAATATGATAATTTAGAGAGCGGGAATGGAGATTTTGTTATTAAAAATAAAAGCCATGTCAAACAATTTCTTGTAATTGACATGGCTTTCTTGAAATAGTAAGAGGTACTGAATTGTATTGCTACATTATCAAATAAAACTGTGTTTATGTTTTTTCCTTAGAAAAAACTACGTTACTACCTCAAAAGAAACTTCGCTCCATAAATTATATCATCTATAAAACAAAAGCTTCGGTGTTTTTAAACAGGTTAGTTAAGCTAAATATAAACCAATAATACTTATAAACTTATAACTAGAAAACTATAAATTATTTAATAACTTACAATTAATCAAAAATTATGATGATTGAATTTAGCCTTAATTATGTTTAAAAACAAAATATATAAAGAACGTTACTTTAAAAGGTTTACTTTTTGGTGATTAATATAGTCAACTATAATTCTGACGTCACTTACTTTGTAAACTCTTTTCCAAATATAAGAAATAAATATCTCTTTTTTAGTGTTTTAAGTGTTTTGTTGTTAACAAGTTAGGAGTGGTGCTTTATTAACAAATGTGAATAAAAAAACACCATGAAAATCATGGTGTTTTTAATTTCTTTTGAGAAGAAGTTTTTAGTGTCTTCTTTCTTTAATTCTTGCTTTCTTACCAGTAAGACCTCTAAAGTAGTAAATACGAGCTCTACGTACTTTACCTCTTTTGTTTATTTCAATCTTTTGGATAGATGGTAAGTTAATAGGGAAGATACGCTCAACACCTACAGTACCAGACATTTTTCTAATAGTAAATGTTTCAGAAGCTCCGCTTCCTCTTTTTTGGATAACAACTCCTCTAAAAAACTGAGTACGAGTTTTGTTTCCTTCTTTAATTTCGTAGTATACTGTAATAGTATCTCCAGCTGCGAATTCTGGTAATTCGTTTTTTGTTACAAATTCGTCTTGAACAAATTTTACTAAATCCATTTCTTTGTTATTTATGGTTGTATAAAAGCAACATTCACGATTTTCGTCAGAGGTTGATTTTTGTGGGTGCAAATTTAGAACTTTTCTTTTGATAAAAAAAATAAATAAATCGTTGATTATTAGTTAATCTAACAAATCTGGACGTATTTCTTTAGTTCTTTTGTATGCTTGTTCCGAGCGCCACTCTTCAATTTTAGGAAAATTACCCGATAATAATACTTCAGGTACTTTCATCCCTTCATACTCAGAAGGTCTTGTATATACAGGAGGTGATAGCAAGTTATCTTGAAAACTATCTGTTAAAGCTGAAGTTTCATCACCTAAAACCCCAGGAATTAAACGGATAATAGCATCACATAAAACTGCTGCTGCCAATTCTCCTCCAGTTAATACATAATCTCCAATAGAAATTTCTTTGGTTACAAACTTATCACGTACGCGTTGATCTACACCTTTGTAGTGACCTGTTAAAATGATAATATTTTCCTTTAATGAAAGAGTGTTTGCTGTAGTCTGATTTAGGGTTTTAGCATCAGGAGTCATATATATGATTTCATCATATGCTCTTTCTGATTGAAGTTTTTCAATACATTTTGCAATGGGCTCAATCATTAAAACCATTCCAGCACCCCCACCAAATTGGTAATCGTCTATTTGACGATAGTTACCAAAACCATATTCTCGTAGGTTATGAAAATGAACTTCAGCGAGTCCTTTATCTATAGCCCTTTTCATCATCGAATTTTCAAATGGGCTTTTTATTAAGTCGGGTTCAACCGTAATAATATCTATTCGCATGCGGCAAAGATAGATGATTTAAAGAGATTTATTGTGGGAATATTTTTTTGAATTTCTTAGGGAGTTCTTTCGTGATGTTGATTGTTTCTTTAGTAAATGGATGTATAAAGGATAGGGTAGATGCATGTAAAAACAATCCTTTTCCGTTTAAAATCAAATCTTCTAAAAAGTATTCTTTATCACCTAAAATCGGATTACCAATCGTAAACAAATGTTTGCGTAATTGATGTTTCCTTCCAGTTTTAGGAGTTAATTTTACAAGGTTCAAGTAATCAAATCTAGGTGATTCAACAGTTTCAATAACTTTAAACGAAGTAAAAGCATTTTTGTCTTCAATAGGAAGGTTAATTTCTCCGTTTTTTTGCATTTCTCCAATACTAATTGCAAAGTATGTTTTTTGAATTTGTTTCTTTTCAAATAGTTGGTTTAACTTAATAATACTGGCGGTTGTTTTTCCAATGAGTAACAATCCACTTGTTGGATAGTCCAATCGATGAACTGGTCGGGGACGAGTAGCATCAGCTAATGTACTTTTTTGCAGGTTTTGTGTAAGAGTATTGTCAATTGTAGCAAAAGAATTCCCATTAACTAAGATTCCTGAAGGTTTATAAATAATAGCTAAATAGTCATCTTCGTAAAGAACTTCTAAAGGAAAGTTAAATTGTTTTTTCTTAAATATTTCTTCTATTTGAAATAGCTCAATAATGTCTCCTTCTTTAATATATATAGCTGTTGTAGCTGTTTTACCATTAACCTTTACTAATCCTTTTTTAATGGCTTTTTTGATGCCAGATTTTGTAGGAATAGTTTTGAAAATTCCAACAGCATATTCTTGTAGTCGAATAGGAGTTGCTATATTTTTTACGTTGTGAGTTTCAGAAATTTTCAAAAAAGAAGGACTTTGTTTTGTTCAAAATTAAGCAAATAATTTTTGTTGTCAATTAAGTCACGTTCATACCAGATCTTTAGACGTTAAAAGAAAAGAAAAGGAAAGAAATGTAGAGAATAAACTAATTTTAAGGAACTAGACTAAGAGTTATCTAGAACTATTTTAGTTTTAAAAGAAAGTTAGATTAAGTAGTTACTTTTTTACTGTATGTTACAAGAAATGGTCTAACGATAGTAATAATATAAAGAAACTAGTATGAAAATTAGGTACAGTCTTAAACGAGGAGAATTTTTGAAGAGAGGTGAATGTATTACTTCAACTAATGGGGATTATACATTGACCCTTCAACATGATGGTAACTTGGTTCATAAATCAAGATGGGAGGATGGAGACCATACTAATTGGAATGCAGGAACTAATCCAGACGGTGTAAAAGCAATAATGCAAGGTGATGGCAATTTTGTTGTTTATGATAAACACCACAACGATTTATGGGATAGTGGTACCGATGGCGAAGGAGAAATTGTAGTTTGTAAAGACAAGGGAGAAGATAAAGGAAGGGTAGTGATTTACGATAGGGATGGAGAAAATGTATGGGATACACCACAGGATGATAGTCATGGACCAGGACCAACTAATAGTTTTTATGTTGAAGTGAAAATTGACAATACGGATTGTCCTTATGATTTATTTCTGGATCGTAAATGGGGGGAAAGGACCGCACATTGGAAGTATGACGGAAATGATTTTTCTGTAATTAAATCTGGAATAAATAGAACGTTATACCTATTAAACAGTGATAGAGGGGGGCTTAGTTTTTACTGTTTGCCTTACGGAAATGGAAGACGGTTTTATATGAACATGGCATTCACTAATCCAAAATGCTCACGTAATAATGCCGAGGGATCCCAATTTACAGGCTTACAAAAATATTCAACTTCAGGTCACCCTTTGAAGATAAGATATAAAATAGGAACACCAAATTTAGCAGGGTGGGAAAATAATGAAGTGTATACACCTAAAAGAGTTTGCCACTTCAGTCATATAAAACCTAAAAAACTTCCCAAAAACAGTAAAGTATCAATTAAAAATGCTCGTGTTAAAATAGTGATAGACAATTCACTTAATCATCACCCTATGTATCTTCAAAAGATATGGAATAGAAATGGTAAACCAATAGATAAAAACTGGTCAGAAATACCAACCAATATTCTTCCGAAAGAAACAAAGACTTTCTATTTAAATACTAAAAACACTGCAGGACTGCATTACAAAACAGCTAATCTATTTTCTAAAACAGGAAAGCAAGTAGATATGGTTATGGCTTTTTATCATCCATCAGATAAAAGTGGTAAACAATACTTTTATGGAGAAGGTTCACAGATGACAGGGTTAAGAGCTTACAAGACACAAACGAAGCATAATCAGGTAGAAATTAAGTATCAGATATTTTCTCAAAACACTGCTTTTTGGTATAATGGATCAACTTACCCTTTAGTTCGTAGGAATGAGAAACATCACCCCAAAAAGTTCCCCAATTGGATGGAGTCAAATAAAGAGATATTAAAGTCTAAAAAACTTTATGAGATATGTATTCCAGGTAGTCATGATTCAACAACTTACACATTAGGTAGAATTGGATGGTCACCACCTCAATTTGGTATAGCTAAATGTCAGTCAGAAAATATTGAAAAGCAACTTGAATTAGGGGTTAGGTTATTTGATCTTCGATTAATTTGGTATAATGATCAAATTTATTTGCATCATGGTGATTACACAAGTAACGATTACTACACTATACCATTCAAAGAAGCGATAAAAGCTTTTAGTAATTTTCTTAAAAAACATACTAAGGAAATTATATTTCTTATGTTTTGGCAAAGACCATCAAATAAAAACGGGGAATATTGGTCAGCAGAGCACGATGAAGAGACTATTAAAATAATAAAGAATGAATTTGAAAAAAAACTCATTATAGAGAACGAAGTTAATAACACTTTTGAAGAGTTCTTGAATAAGAGAAAGAATGTTCTCATTTTCTATAACAATTATAACAAGAAACAAGAAAAGTACAATTTTTTACACCCTCTTCCAAGCGCATCTCATGAAGGGGCTTCAATGACAACTGAAGCAATTTTTTTTAAAACATATAATGGATTAAAGCATAAAAATAATGATAAATTTTTCATTAGTCAAGCTCAAGGAACACCAAATGGTCCATACACACCTAACCATATCAATGTTGGATCAGGTAACGAGAAACAATTAAATAAATCCGAAGACATCTATAATCCATATTTATCATATGGCTCTTATAGTTCTCAGTATGACCCAGCAATGGTTGATAGTTTATATTTTGGACCTACTATTCGGATTCCTCAATGGATTAGAGAAGAATGGTGGAACTCCCCTATTAATTTTATGTGGGTAGATTTTGTTGAGCAATCTGATTTTGTACAAGCATGTATAGAACGAAATTTTATTTCTTAATTCTTTTAAACGAGTGATAAATTAGATTGTGTACTTCATCTTATTAACAACTTATATAACAATGTGTAAAATAAATGTATTATGTATAAATCAGATAATTGTATATTAAGAAATCCAATGCCTAGTGGAGCTATCGAACCTAATTCAAAATCTATAAATGGTATGTTGGAGTTTGATGGGTATTATTGGTGGACGAACTATCCATTTGGAATTTCAAATTCTGGCTATTGGTTCAATAACCAACAATGGGATCCACGTTGTGCAACCGTAGATAGTAATGGATTACATTTAAAAATGAAAGAAACACAACTACCTAACGGTCCCAAACAATGGTCTTCAGTGGAGTTAGTGTTGTGGGGAAAGGTAGCTAATAATCCTAATACTACTGGAAACCCACCGCAACGTATGTATCCTGGATATGGAAAATACTTAGTTGCAGCAGAAACACCAGTAGGTAATTTTAATGATATAGCTAATAATTGTTGTTTTGGAGTGTTTACATATCAATTTGAAAAAGACTCATCGATAACTAATAGTCATAGAGAATTGGATATGTTGGAATGTAGTAGATGGAATAAGCCTAGTGATCCAACAAATGCACAGTTTACATTACAGCCTTGGGAACCTTCTGGTAATGTACATAGAATTACATTGAAAGATAATGGAAAAATAACGATTGTAATGGATTGGAAAGACGAAAATACACCAGTAGTTTATTCGATTTATTACGGTATATACGATTTAAATAGTTTACCTGCTACACCTGATATAACATGGACAACAGCAGTGAGTCAAAATCAGTATATTCCTAATGAAGGATGTCAAACTGTACATTTAAATTTATGGAGAGAACCACAAAGTTATACACCTTCTAAAAATCAAGAAGTCGTGATTAAAAAGTTTCAATATCAATAAGATTATTGTTAAAACCCTACTGCGGTGTCGTCTCCTCTATGATCTGCACCACCTTCTAATTTTCCGTTAGGAAGTACTAAAATAGCATCTACTTTTCCGATAACAGGTGAGTTTGTTTCGTCTAATTTGTATCCTAATTGTTGTAAGTCTTTTTTTACTTGTTTGTTAAAACCTTTAGGCTCCATTTTAATAACATCAGGTAGCCATTGGTGATGGAAACGTGGTTGATTCACGGCTTCTTGCATTCCCATGTCAAATTCATGAACATTTAAAATGGTTTGTAATACGGAAGTAATAATTGTTGAGCCTCCAGGAGTTCCTACAACCATATGTAGTTGACCATTTTTCTCTACAATAGTAGGAGTCATAGAGCTCAACATACGCTTTTCAGGTTCTATTTTATTAGCTTCAGCTCCAACTAAACCGAACATGTTGGGTACACCTGGTTTGCTTGAAAAATCATCCATTTCGTTGTTTAAGAAGAATCCTAAGTCAGCGCAATATAGCTTAGAACCATAAGCACCGTTAATTGTTGTGGTAGCAGAAACCGCATTTCCAAATTGATCAATAATAGAGTAGTGAGTGGTTTCATCACTTTCAATCATAGTAATACTTCCGTGAGAGACATCAGTAGAAGAAGTTGCCTTTTCAAAAGAAAAATCATTCATTCGATCTTTTGTGTATTCTTTACTTGTGAGAGCTTCAATTGGGATTTTTACAAAATCAGGATCACCCAAATAAAAACTTCTATCAGCATAGGCTCTTCGCTCTGCTTCTGTAATAACCTGTATGGCTTTTGTAGAATTATGTCCGAATTTGTTTAAGTCAAAAGGTTCAATTCCATTCATAATTTGTGCTAAACAAATTCCGCCACTGGCAGGTGGGGACATAGAAATGATACGTAAATTGTCGTAGGTAAAGGTAATTGGGGTTCTCCATTTAGCTTCGTATTTAGCCAAATCTTCTTCAGTTATAATTCCTCCATTGGCTTGTATAAAAGTAACGAGACGTTTTGCTGTTTCACCTTTATAAAATTCGTCCCTACCATTTTGTGAAATACGCTCTAAAGTTTTGGCTAAAGCAGGATATTTAATAGTGTCACCCTTTTTCCAAGGTTTATCAAAAAGAATAGGGTTTTTGTTTACTTCTAAAAAATAATGTTGGTATTTTTTTATACGATCTTCTTGTTTTTGAGTAACGATAACTCCTTTTTTAGCTAGAGCAATGACTGGTTTTAAGATTTCTTGAATAGGTAATGAACCAAATTTTTTATGTGTAGCAAAAACACCAGCAACTGTTCCTGGGATTCCTACTGCCATAGCCCCTAATGTACTTTTGTTTTTAATTACATTTCCTAAGTTATCTAAATACATGTCTTTATGAGAAGCAAGAGGCGCTTTTTCACGATAATCTAATGCGCCAATTTCTCCTGTGTTTTTTCGGTATACCATAAACCCACCACCACCAAGATTTCCAGCGTATGGATATGCTACAGCTAACGCTAATTCAGTGGCAACCATGGCATCGAAAGCATTTCCTCCTTTTTGTAGAATATCGGATCCAATTTTTGAAGCTTCTTTACGAGCAGAAACTACCATAGCTTTTTCAGTAATTAGACCTATTGCTTTTTCTTTTTTACAGTTGCATAGTAATATTAATGCTGAAAGAAATAAGAATGTTTTTTTCATATGTTTTTAGCTTAATTCTTTTAGTTTTTGATGAGAAAATTCGCGTAAATCTTCAAAAAAAGTAGTAAAATCATTTTCAAAAATTTGATAATGCTCTAATAAATCTCCAGTAGCCAAATTCATTTTTGATTTACCATTAGTGCGCTTATTCATTCCGTTTAAGACTTCTTGAATTCCTTTAGCAAATTGGTAGTTATATAACCAATTGTATTGTACCATATAAGGAAGTATTTTCTGAGTTTTCTCAGGAAGAATATCAATGTTTTCTTGAAGCAATTTATAAACTGAGTTTACATAAATGTTTAATGGGATTTCTGAGTAATTTCTCCAGTTTTTTGCTAAATAATGATCGTAAAAAATATCAATAATTACACCATCATAGTGTCGGTAACGTTCGTGTAATCTTCGTTTGCTAATTCTAACAATTTTGTGCGCATCTGTATAGGTGTCAATTTCTCGATGTAGTAATATACCTTTTTGAATGTCTTCATGAAAGTGAGAAAACTTATTACCTTTTATATGGTCAGCTATGAAGTTACCAATCATAATATTGGTGTTGCTTTCAGAAAGGTATAAATGCGCTAAAAAATTCATTTTATAAATGTAAACAAAAAACCACAACTGAAAAGCTGTGGTTTTAAAGTTTATGTGTAAGTCTTTAATTCTTTACAGGAGTGTTCTTTAAAATTTCTAATAAAAACTTCCAGAATTTTTGTGTTGATGATATTTGTGCGCGCTCATCAGGTGAATGAGCACCTTTAATATTTGGTCCGAAAGAAACCATATCCATTTCTGGGTAGTTTTGACCTAAAATACCACATTCTAAACCTGCGTGACATGCAGCTACAATAGGTTTATCGTTGTGTAATTCTTCATATAAGTCAGTTACAGTTTTTAATATTTCAGAATTTACGTTTGGTAACCACCCTGGGTAAGAACCTGAAAATTCTACATCAAAACCAGCTAATTCAAAAGATGAACGTAACGAGTTGGCTAAATCCCATTTATTAGTTTCAGAAGAAGAACGTGTTAAACATCCAATTTTAATAGCTCCGTCTTTTACAATAATACGAGCAATATTATTTGAAGTTTCTACTAATCCTTCAATATCAGGACTCATACGGTATACACCATTTAAAGCAGCGTAAACAGCTTTAATCAATCCTTCCTGAACACCTAAGTCCATTACGTTTTCTGGAGTATTAATCTCTTTTAATTCAATAGTAAGGTTGGGTTCTAATGTTGAAAACTCAGCTTTAATATTGTTAATAAGCTCATGTATTTCAAATAAGAAAGGTTCTTTAGAAACAGCATCAATAACTACAGTAGAAAAGCTTTCACGAGGGATAGCATTACGTAAACTACCTCCATTAATTTCTGCAACACGTAATCCGAAGTTAGTAAAACCGTCAAATAATAAACGGTTCATAATTTTATTCGCGTTTCCTAAACCTTTAATAATATCCATTCCTGAGTGACCACCATTTAATCCTGTAACAGAAATTTCATAGGCGATTGTATTTTCAGGAGTAGTCTCTTCATTATAACTTCTAGTAGCAGTAACATCTACACCACCAGCGCATCCCATTCCTATTTCATCATCTTCCTCAGTGTCAAGGTTCAATAAAATTTCACCTTCTAATAATCCACCTTCAAGCCCCATGGCACCAGTCATACCTGTTTCCTCATCAATTGTGAATAAAGCTTCGATAGCTGGGTGAGCAATATCAGTAGATTCTAAAACTCCCATAATAGCAGCAACACCTAAACCGTTGTCAGCTCCTAACGTAGTTCCGTCAGCTTTTACCCAATCACCATCTACGAACATTTTGATTCCTTCGGTATCAAAATCAAAAACAGTATCAGCATTTTTTTGGTGCACCATATCTAAATGGCTTTGCATAACCACTGTTTTTCTGTCTTCCATTCCAGTTGAAGCAGGCTTGCGAATAATTACATTCCCAACTTTATCAACCATGGTTTCAAGATTTAATTTCTTACCGAAATCTACCATAAACTGAATTACTCTTTCTTCTTTTTTAGAAGGGCGAGGTACAGCGTTTAAGTCGGCAAAATTTTTCCAAACAGCTTTTGGTTCTAGGTTTCTTATCTCTGAATTCATGTGAATTGAAGTTTTAATTTTAAAGCTACGAAGATACTTAATCCTTATCGAAAAATTGTAAATTCGCAACATGGATTTTTCGTCAAAATTATTAGAAAATGCAGTAAATGAAGTGAGTCGGTTACCAGGAATTGGTAAGCGTACAGCACTTCGTTTGGTGTTACATTTATTAAAACAACCGAAAGAGAATACGAAGTATTTAACAGAGGCTTTAACGCATTTACGTAACGATGTAAAATCGTGTAAAAAATGTCATAATATTTCTGATACAGTGTTATGTGATATTTGTAGTAATCCGAAGCGAAATGCAGAGATTGTATGTGTGGTAGAAGATATTCGTGATGTAATGGCGATTGAAAATACAGCGCAATACAGAGGTTTGTACCATGTGTTAGGAGGGAAGATTTCTCCTATAGAAGGAATTGGTCCTCAGAATCTACAAATTGAATCATTAGTAGAAAAAGTAAAAGAAGGCGAAATTAAAGAGTTGATTTTTGCTTTGAGTTCTACGATGGAAGGTGATACCACCAATTTTTATATTTATAAGCAAATAGAACAATACGGAGTAAAAACATCAACTATTGCTAGAGGAATCTCGGTAGGGGATGAGTTAGAGTATGCAGATGAGGTGACGCTTGGACGAAGTATAGTAAACAGAATACCTTTTGAAAATAGTTTAAAGCATTAAAGTTTATAGATGTATTTTTATGTTTAGGTTGTGCATAGAAAATGTATTTTAAGCGATTGTATTTAAAACTGCAGAAAAAATATTCAAAAGATTATTATTTGTAGTTAACTTAGCAAAAAACTAAATTAGCCAATTATTGGATATTATCATTTTATGAGTAAATCTGACAAAAAACTGTTATTGAATTTATTGGGAGGAGCTCTTGCGATTGTAGCTATCTATAAAATTTTTTCTGATGATGATAGAAAGAAGAGAAGAAAGAAGTTACTTGAAAATGATGGTTTTGATTCTGATAGAAAAAAAATGTCAAACGATTTTGAAAATATAAAATCAGATTTGATATCAGCTAAAGAGAAATTGTAGAAAAATGCATAATTCAAGTGAACAATTAGGTCATTTAAGCCAAAACGATCAAAAATTATCTATTGCTAAGAAATACTTTTCAGGCCCAGTGCCTAGTCCTGAAGATTTGATGAAATATGAGCAAATTATTCCTAATGGAGCTGAACGTTTTATGTTGATGGCAGAAAAGGAACAAGAACATAGGCATTATGTTAAAAAAGCTTTATTAGAAGAGGATAAAAAAATTACCCAGCAAGAGTTTCAAATAAAAAAAGTAGGTTTGTTTTCTGCTTTAGGAATAGCGATTTTGATAGTTTTAGTATGTTTTTTTGCTTTTTACAAAGGGTTTGCGGATCAAGCTAGAAGCATAGCTACTTGGGGGCTTATAGGTGTTGTGAGTTTGTTTATTACAGGCAAAATGCTTTCATACAAGTCTAATTCAGAATCTGATGAAGAGTGATTAAAAGAAGGAGGTGTAACTAAGCTTTTTAAAGGTAATTTTTTTAATCTTTATTATCCTTATCAATCAACTCTTGTTCGTATTTATCCCAAGATTTTTTAGCTCTTACTTTTTTATAATAACGAATACCAATCATCAATAATACTCCAAATAAGATAATTCCTACAACTCCCCAAATCCAGTTAATAGCACTTTTTAAAACCACTAAAAATACAACAGCAAATAAAATTACAGTTGGAATTTCATTAAACATGCGAAGTTTATTAGGTGTGTATTTAATCTCGTCACGTTGTAGTTTTTGGTAGATTTTATGACAAAAACCGTGGTAAAAATACAGCGCTAATACAAAAGCTAATTTCACATGCATCCACGGCATTTTTAAATAATAAGGATTTTTATATAGCATCCAAAAAGCAAAAAAACTTGCTAAAAATAAAGAAGGCCAAGTAATAATGTACCATAAACGTTTAGACATTAACTTGTATTGGGTTTGTAATATAGACTTGGCTGGCTCGTCTTTTTTTTCTGCCTCTATATGGTAAATAAACAGACGACCTATGTAAAATAATCCGGCAAACCAAGTTACTACAAATATGATATGTAATGCTTTTACGTATAAAAAATCCATAATTAATTCTTATTGAAATCGTTAATCCATCCTGCTAAAACATCTACCCATTCATCATTATCATTAATACAAGGAACAGTGTAAAACTCTTCACCACCAGCTTCCAAAAATTCATGTTTACCCTCCATTGCTATTTCTTCTAAAGTTTCTAAACAATCAGAAACAAAAGCGGGAGTTACTATCGCTAGTTTTTTAATCCCTTCTTTTTCAGCTTTGTTAACAATTGTTCTATCGGTGTAAGGCTGTAACCAAGGGTCAACACCTAAACGAGATTGGAATGAGGTAGAAACTTTACTTTCGTCTAGGCCTAATTCAGAAATTACATTTTTGGTAGTTTGATAACATTGGTGACGGTAGCAAAATTTATGAGCTTCAGAAGAAGTATTACAACAACTTAAATTTCCTGCCTCAGGGTTACAGTGCGATTTTGTAATGTCAGATTTTCTGATGTGTCGCTCAGGTACTCCATGATAAGAGAATAAAATATGGTCGTAATCTTTATCAGATAAATAATCTTTTATGCTATTAGATAATGCTTTGATGTATTCTGGTTTGTTATAAAAAGCAGGTACATCGGTAATTTTCATGTTAGGAAAGAATTCTTTTCTTAACTCTTCAGCTAATACCAAAATAGTTTCAGTAGTTGCCATGGCAAACTGAGGATATAACGGAACTAATAAAACTTCAGTAACCCCCTTATCATGTAACTCTTGTAATCCACTTTTAATTGATGGATTCCCATAACGCATTGCTAAAGCAACAGGGAGTTTTGTTTTTGCTTGTACTTTGTTTTGTAAACGTTCTGATAGTACAATTAAAGGAGAACCTTCTTTCCACCAAATTTTTTGATAGGCTTCTGCCGATTTTTTAGGACGAGTATTTAAAATAATACCTTTAACAATAAACGTTCTTAACCAATAAGGAACGTCAATAACACGTTCATCCATTAAAAATTCCCCTAAGTATTTTTTTACGTCTTTTGGGTTTGTACTTTCTGGTGATCCAAGGTTTACTAATAAAACTCCTTTCATATTTTGGCTGAATTTATTTCAGAATCTTTTTATTTAATTGGTTTGTTGTTTCGTATAGAGCAATAGCTAAGCTATGAATTACATTCATGCTAGAGTTACGTCCATACATTGGTATAGCTACAGTTGCATCTACTAAGTTAACGTTTTCTATACCATTTCTTTCGCTACCCAAAAGTAATACAATTTTAGAATGTGAAGTAAAATCGTAATCGCTAATGTTTATGCTTTCATCGGTAATTTCAATACCAATAATGGTGTTTCCTTCTTCTTTTAATTCATGGATAAGTTGTTTAAAATTCCCATAGGTATCATATGGTATTTGTTGAATAGTATTTCGAGCAGTTTTCTTGACAATTCTATTATCTATAGAAGGAGAACTTTCATGTAAATAGATTTTAGACACTCCAAAACTTTCAGAGATACGAAAGCACATTCCTATATTTTCAGGAGTACGGATAGCATCACATACAATAGTTACTGGAAAATCTTGCTGATTATTTTCTATATCATAATGAGTTAGTTGTTTCATTTTGTAAGCTTTTAATTTTGTCTACTGTCTACTGTCTACTGTCTACTGTCTACTGTCTACTGTCTACTGTCTACTGTCTACTGCAAACTCATTACATATTGTTTAGGTGTAGTGCCAAATTTCTTTTTAAAGGCTGAAATAAAGTGGCTAGAAGTACTATAACCAACTTGTAACCCAACTTCATTTACATTGTACTGATTGCTTTCTAATAGTTTACGAGCATGTTCCATTTTATAATCAAATAAAAAGCTGTACACCGTATCACCATAAATTTGCTTAAAACCTTCTTTTAGCTTTTTTAAGTTCAAGCCTACTTCATTTGCTAAATCTTGTAAACTTGGTGGTTCACTCATTCTAGCAATAATAATATCTTTTGCTTTTCTAATTTTTAAAACCTCACGATCATCAACTAAGAAAGGACAGTATTCTTCATTGGTGTTTTCGCCACTGTCAAAATGTAAACTCAATAATTCATATGTTTTACCTTTTATATAAAGGTCTCGCATTGAGCTTTGGTTTTTTGCAGTTAAAATTTGTTGAAGCACCAATAGAACATTAGCATTTATTTCTGCATTGTCGTAATATTTCTTGTTTTTATTGTTTTCACTTAAAAAAGGGATATAGCTAGCTTCTTTTGAAAAAAATGTATGGAATTTTTCAATAGAAATTAGCACGGATACCAAAGAGGTTTTTGGTAATATTTCTAAGTTAATTGGTAGATCTTGTTGTGGATTATATAAGAAAATTGAATGCTTGTCTAAAACATTAAAAGTGTAGCTGTTATTGTTAAAATGAAATTTACAATTACCTTTAACACAGTAGTGTAGTTGTATATAAGAGTTGTCTATATCTCTTTTGAAAAACTCTATTTCTTCAGAGTTATTCTGAAATTTTAGTACAAAAAAACCTTGTTCTATAGGAACTTCTCTAAATGTACTTTCTGCGATGTTTTTTGACATGGATTCAGTGGTTTTTATAAATCTTATTATTTAGAATGATTCTAAAATAAAATGTTTCTCCTAGTCTATTTTACTGCAAAAATACACTTTTGTGTAAGTTTTTAAGGTGTTTTTGAGTGAAAAAACGAATAGCGACATTAAAAGTTCTTTTAGCGATACTTTTTTTTGTTCAATATTTATATTTTTGACCGACTTTTTTGAAGAAGACTCAATGACAGTAGAAAACAAACATCATAGTAATTTATACAACATAGGCGTTAGTTATAAAAAAGCTGATGCTGCGATTAGGGGGAAATTTAGTATTTCTAAAGAAAATCAAATTCAACTTTTAGAGGAAGCAAAACAAAAAGGGGTAGACGGAATTTTTGTATTGTCTACTTGTAATAGAACAGAGATTTGTGGTTTTGCAGAACACCCTTTTCAGTTAATAAGTATGTTGTGTAAATACTCAAATGGTTCTGTAGAAGAATTTGCCAACGTATCAAACGTATATAAAAATAAAGAAGCCATTAACCATTTGTTTAGAATGGGAACAGGGTTGGATAGCCAAATTTTAGGAGACTACGAAATAGTTGGGCAGTTACGTCAGGCATTTAAGCAAGCTAAAGAAGTAGGAACTACAAATGCATATTTTGAGCGTTTATTGAATCATGTAATGCAAGCAAGTAAGCGAGTTAAAAATGAAACTAAATTAAGTTCAGGTACAACTTCTGTATCGTATGCAGCTGTTCAGTATTTAATTAATAATTTACCAGATTATAATTCAAAAAACATTTTAGTATTCGGTTTAGGTAAAATGGGAAAACATACCTGTAAAAACTTAGCAGAGTATACTCAAAATAAATCAGTAAGTTTAATTAATAGAACTGAAGAAAAAACTTCAGCGTTTGTAAAAGAGCATAGCTCAATAATAAAAGCATCATATGCAAATTTAGCAGAAGAAGTTCATAAAAGTGATGTACTAATCGTTTCTACTGGAGCTAGTTTTCCAACAATAACAAAAGAACATGTTCCTGCAGATAAAGAATTGTTGATTTTAGATTTATCAATGCCAGCGAATGTATCAAAAGAAGTTGCTGATTTAGATAATGTAACGATGGTGAATGTAGATGATCTTTCAAAAATTACTGATGAAACATTAGCTATACGTCAACAAGAAGTACCAGTAGCCGAAGCGATTATTGAAACTCATAACCAAGAATTTCAAGAATGGTTAAATCACAGAAGATTTACCCCAGCAATTACCGCTTTAAAAGAATCGTTACAAAACATTCAACAAGGAGAAATAGCCTTCCATAAGAAGAAAATTAAAAATTTTGATGAAGAACAAGCAGAAATATTAACATCAAGATTTATTCAAAAAATAACCACACAGTTTGTTAAACACTTAAAAGACGAAGAAACTTCAGTAAACACAAGTATTGAAGTAATGGCTAAAGTGTTCGGAGCAAATTTAGAATCCATCCATGCAGAAGATAATTAGAATAGGTACACGCGATAGCCAATTGGCTATGTGGCAAGCAAAAAAAGTTCAAAAACTTTTAGAAGAATTAGGTCATCAAACTCAATTAATCCCCGTTAAAGCAACGGGTGATTTAGTTTTAGATAAACCCCTTTACGAATTAGGAATCACAGGAATTTTTACTAAAAATTTAGATATCGCCATGTTGAATGACGATATTGATATTGCAGTACATTCTATGAAAGATGTTCCTACAGTATTGCCAGAAGGTATTATACAAGCAGCTGTTTTAAAACGTGCAAATTATAACGATATTTTGTTGTTAAAAGACAATGAAGAGTTCATGGCACAACCTAATGGAGTAATTGCTACAGGGAGTTTACGTAGAAAAGCTCAGTGGTTAAATCGTTACCCAACACATACCGTAGAAGGCTTACGTGGAAACGTAAATACACGTTTACAAAAGTTAGAAGATAACGATTGGAACGGAGCCATTTTTGCAGCGGCAGGACTAGAAAGAGTTGGTTTACGACCTAAAGGAGCAGTTAATTTAACATGGATGATACCAGCACCAGCTCAAGGAGCTATTATGATTACTGCTTTAGATGAGAATGAAGAAATTAAAGAGATTTGTACAGAATTAAATGACAAAGACACTGAGATTTGTACAGGCATAGAACGTGAGTTCTTAAATCGTTTAGAAGGTGGGTGTACAGCACCTATTGGGGCATTAGCTTTTATAAATGAAAAAGAAGAAGAAATTAACTTTAAAGGAGTTTTACTAAGTAGAGATGGTAAAAAGAAAATTGAAGTTAGTAAAAAAGTAAAAGTAGGAAAGCATAAATATGTAGCAAAAGATTGCGCTAATTATGTGATTGATAAAGGAGGGAAGTTAATTATGATGGAAGACGAAGGAATTGAAAAAGAGTTTTCAATCTATTCGACAAAAAAACTATCTGAAGCGCAAAAGAAATTATTACCAACACACATGAGTGTTCAGGATAGTGATTTTATCAAAATTCGTTTTAACAGAATTGCTCCTAAAGTAGTAAAAGAAGAAATAGAAAATGTAATTATTACAAGTAAAAATGGGGTAGAAGCACTTTTAAACTCTTTTACTTCAGATGAATTGCAATTTAAAAATATTTATTGTGTTGGAAGAAGAACTAAAAAGTTAATTGAACAACGCATTGGTAAAGTAACACACTCAGAAAGAAATGCTAAAAAACTATCTGAGTATTTATCAAAAGAATTAAAAGGACAAGAGGTAACTTACTTCTGTAGTAATTTACGATTAGATACGTTACCACTTATTCTTAAGGCGAACGATATTGTTGTAAACGAAGTCGAAGCTTATAAAACAATGTACAGTCCAGCAAAAGTTGATGAAAAAGTAAACGGAGTATTATTTTACAGTCCATCAACAGTTGAAAGCTACATGGAAAAAAACACTGCTGATAAAATAGCTTTTTGTATTGGAGATAGTACTGCTAATGAAGCAAAAAAACATTTTAAAGAAGTACAAATAGCAAAGATGCCAACCGTAGAAAGTGTACTAGAGTTGGTAAACCTTCACTTTGTAAAAGAATAAACTATGTTTAGAACACGCAGACTAAGAAAAACAGAAAATATCCGTCGTTTAGTTCGAGAAAACAAACTATCGGTAGATGATTTTATATACCCATTATTTATTGAAGAAGGAACAGGTATTGAAACAGAAATTCCTTCTATGCCAGGAATCAATCGTTATTCGTTAGATACCATTTCTAAAGAATTAGATGAAGTTGTAGCCTTAAAAATTCCAGCAGTTTTATTATTTGGAATCCCATCTAAAAAAGATGATGAAGGCACCGAAACTTGGAATGACAACGGAATTATGCAACAAGCAATCCGATTCATTAAAAAGAACTATCCAAGTTTGTATGTAATTACAGATGTATGTTTCTGTGAATACACCTCACATGGTCACTGTGGAGTTATACACGATAACGATGTAGACAATGATGCTACCTTAGTAAACTTAGCAAAACAAACAGTTTCGCATGCAAAAGCAGGGGCAGATATGGTAGCACCATCAGGAATGATGGACGGAGCAATCGCTATGTTGCGTGAATCATTAGATAATACTGGTTTTGCGAACTTACCAATCATGGGATATTCTGTAAAATACGCATCAGGATTTTACGGTCCTTTTAGAGAAGCGGTAGATTCAGCACCATCATTTGGAGATAGAAGAACTTATCAAATGGATCCTTCTAATAGAGATGAAGGATTACGTGAAGCAACTTTTGATGATGAAGAAGGAGCAGATATTTTAATGGTAAAACCAGCCCTATCATATTTGGACATCATTAGAGATTTAAAAAATAATTTTGATAGACCAATCGCTTGCTATAATGTAAGTGGAGAATATTCAATGGTAAAAGCAGCCGCTGAAAAAGGATGGATTGATGGTGAAAAAGTAATGATGGAGAGCTTACTTTCTATGAAAAGAGCGGGAGCAGATATTATCATAACTTATTTTGCCAAAGAAGCTGCTAGAGTTTTAACGAGATAATTTAAAAATGGGTTTATCAACTAAAAACTCATAATTAACAACTAATAATTAGCGAAGAATGAGCTTTAAGAAATCACAAGAATTATATAACAAAGGATTAGAAAACTTAGTAGGAGCAGTAAATTCACCAGTACGTGCGTTTGCTTCTGTAGGAGGAAACCCTTTATTCATAAAAAAAGCGAAAGGAAGCAAGATTACTGATGTAGATAATAATTCATACATCGATTTAGTATTGTCTTATGGTCCAATGATTTTAGGACACCGTCATAAAAAAGTAGAAAAAGCCATTAGAAAAGCTTTGAAAAAAGGATATTCTTTTGGAGCATCAACAAAAGGTGAAATTAAATTAGCAAAAATTGTTTGTGATGCTTTCCCAGGAATGGACAAAGTTCGTTTTGTAAATTCTGGTACTGAGGCGGTATTAAGCGGAATTCGTTTAGCGAGAGCGTTTACTGGAAAAGACAAAATTATAAAGTTTGCTGGTTGCTACCACGGACACCAAGATGCCTTATTAGTGGCAGCAGGTTCAGGTTTAGCTACGTTGAGTTTACCAGGAAGTAAAGGAGTGCCAGAAGGAGCTGTGAAAAATACGTTGATTGCAAACTACAATGATTTAGAAAGTGTAAAAGCACATTTTGAAGCTCATGATGATATTGCAGGAGTTATTTTAGAACCTATTGCAGGAAATATGGGAGTAGTAACTCCACAAAATGATTTCTTAAAAGAATTAAAAGAGTATGTAAACTCAAAAGGAGCCTTGTTGATTATTGATGAGGTAATGACAGGTTTCCGTTCTAAGTTCGGAGGAGCACAAGAAGTATTAGGTGTTGAAGCTGACATTACTTGTTTAGGAAAAGTAATTGGAGGAGGTTTTCCAGTAGGAGCGTATGGAGCACGTAATGAAATCATGGAAACAGTAGCTCCATTAGGAGGAATGTACCAAGCAGGAACTTTATCAGGAAATCCAATTGCGATGGCAGCGGGAATTTCAACTTTAACAGAATTAAAGAAACAAAATCCGTACGAAAAGTTTAACGAGATTGCTCAGATCATTGAAGTATTCTTATTAGAATCAGCAAAAAAGCATGGAGTTGAAATTACAGTTAACCGATTTGGTTCGATGATAAATCCATTCTTTACCAATAAAAAAGTAACCAACTTTGAAGAAGCACAAACTTCAGATACAAAGAAATATGCTACTTTCTTTTGGGAGATGACTAGAAATGGTGTGTTTTTACCTCCAAGTCAGTTTGAAGCTTGGTTCTTATCATCAGCTTTAACAGAAAAAGATATTCAAGAGATAGCGAACGCCATTGATAAGTCGATGGAAGCAGTATCAAAAATGTAGAATAAATAATTGTCATTACGAGGAAGAATGACATACAGATAGACATGATAAAAAACGATTTATTTTTAAGAGCTTTAAAAGGAGAAACAGTTGACCGTCCACCAGTATGGATGATGCGTCAAGCAGGAAGGTATTTGCCAGAGTTTATGGAAATTCGAGAAAAGTACGATTTCTTTACACGTTGTAGAACTCCAGAATTAGCTTCAGAAATTACAGTACAACCAATTCGTAGATACGGAATGGATGCTGCGATATTATTCTCAGATATTTTAGTAATTCCACAAGCAATGAATATTGAAGTGGAAATGAAACCTAACTTTGGACCTTATTTGCCAAATCCTGTAAGAGATAAAAAAGGGTTAGACAACGTAATTATACCTGATATTCATGAAGAATTAGGATATGTGATGGATGCTATTAAAGCAACCAAAGAAAAGCTAAACGATGAAATACCATTAATAGGTTTTGCGGGGTCTCCATGGACAATTTTATGTTATGTTGTACAAGGACAAGGGTCTAAAAATTTCGACAAAGCAAAAGAATTTTGTTTCACTCAACCAATTTTGGCACACGAATTGCTTCAGAAGATTACAGATACCACAATTGCATATTTAAAAGAAAAGGTAAAAGCAGGTGTAAACGCTGTACAAGTTTTTGATTCTTGGGGAGGAATGTTATCTCCAACAGATTATCAAGAATTTTCATGGCAGTACATCAATCAAATAATAGAAGCATTGAAAGATGATGCTCCAGTTATTGCTTTTGGTAAAGGGTGTTGGTTTGCCTTACATGAAATGGCACAATCAAACGCCTCAGCTTTAGGAGTAGATTGGACATGTTCAGCAAGAAATGCTCGTTATTTAACAGGAGGAAATATTACCTTACAAGGTAACTTTGATCCTTCAAGATTGTTGTCTCCACCAGCTGAAATAAAAAAGATGGTACACCAAATGATAAATGAGTTTGGTAAAGACAAATATATTGTTAACTTGGGGCACGGAATTTTACCGAACATCCCGCTAGATAATGCAAAGGCATTTATTGACGCGGTTAAAGAGTATAAAGCCGACAGATAACCCCCTTTAAATAATTAAAAATGAAGAATTTATATTTTGTTTTGATGTGTTTTTTAACAACCGTTATTTTCGCACAAAATAAAACGTATTACAATTTTGCAGTAAACAATTGTGTAGAAGAAAGTGCTGAAGGTTTGATTGATAAGTGCATTAAAGGCTCTTATTTGTTAAATTATAATTTTACTACGATGGATAGTAAAACGGTAAGTACTGACAAAATTAACAAGCCAATTGTGCTTATAGCCAATGCAACTTGGTCAGCTCCATGTTGGGGAGATGTACCAGCTTTAAACAAAATGGTTGAAAAATATAATGACCAATTAGAGTTTGTTATGATTTTTTGGGACAAAGAAGCTAAAGTTAAAAGAATGGCTGAAAAACTAGATAAAAGAATCAAACTAGTACCTGCAAGAGAAATAGATAAAGTTAAAAAAGGTTATTTAGATATTAGTGGATTTGTTCACAAGCTAGATTACCCTACAGCTTATTTAATTAACAAAGACAAACAATTTGTAAACGTTAAAAGAGGAGCAGCAACACCAACAAAAGAAGTAGGTTGGGATAAAGTAAACGAAATTAATACAAAGAATTTTGAAGACTTTTTAGCACCAATTTTAAAGTAAATAGATTCAACAATATTTTACAGACCTCTTTCTTTATTGAAAGAGGTTTTTTATTTTCACATAAAAAAATATGATACAAAATATAGTAAAAGGAATTCAAGCTTATTTTGGAGCTTTTGGAATGATTTCAAAACTAAAACTATGGAAGTATTTTATCATTCCAATGTTTATAAGCCTATTAACAGCAACATTTGTTGGCTTTATGGCATATACATTTTCAGATAACATAGGTCATTATGTAGCAAATTTTTGGAAATGGGAATTTGGTAAAGAAACCTTTGAAGTAATTAGTACTTTTTTAAGTGGATTACTTATTGTGGTAATAGGTTTGGTATTATACAAACATATTGTAATGGCTTTATCTGCACCTTTTATGAGTCCCGTTTCAGAAAAAATTGAAGATTATCTTAGAGGAGAAGATCATACGCATAGAATAACTTCTTTTCAAGAACAATTAATTAGAGGTATACGAATAAACCTTAGGAATTTAACTAGAGAACTCTTATTGACAATTCCTATCTTATTATTAGGGTTGATTCCTGTGATTGGTATTGTTTCAACTGTGTTACTATTTTTAATGCAAGCATATTATGCAGGTTTTGGTAATATGGACTATACGCTTGAACGTCATTTTAAATACAGAGAAAGTATCAACTTTGTAAAAGAAAACAAGGGGTTAGCTATAGGAAATGGAGTTGTATTTATGTTATTTTTATTAATTCCAGTTATTGGAGTAATTCTGGTATTACCATTATCAGTAACCGCAGCTACTACAGAAACTATTAAAAAAATACAGCTTAAAAAATTACCAGAATAAGTACTTTTGCACTTCAACAGAAAGAAACACATGAAAGAACAATTTTACGCCTACATTCAAGAATTACAAGATATCATAACATCTAAATTAGAAGCTATAGATGGTAAAGCTAAGTTTCAAGAAGATTTATGGAAGCGTGCTGAAGGTGGAGGAGGTAGAACTCGTGTGATTGAAAATGGAAATATTTTTGAAAAAGGAGGTGTAAATATATCTAAAGTTTTTGGCGAGTTACCTGAAGCATTAAGAAAGCAATTTGGAGTGGAAAGTGGCGACTTTTTCGCTTGTGGATTAAGTTTAGTAATCCATCCAAAGAATCCATTTGTACCTACAGTACACGCTAACTGGCGTTATTTTGAAATGTATGATAGTGATGGAAACATTGTTACACAATGGTTTGGTGGTGGACAAGATTTAACTCCGTATTACTTATTTGAAGAAGATGCAAAACATTTTCACACTGTTTGTAAAGAAGCTTGTGATAAGCACAACCCAGACTTTTATCCAAAATTTAAAGAAACCTGTGATAACTATTTCTGGAATGCACACAGAAATGAAGCACGTGGTTTAGGAGGTTTGTTCTTTGACTATTTAAAAGAAACAGAAGAGTTCTCTATGCAAGATCGATATGATTTTGTTACCGAAGTAGGAAATAGCTTTTTAAACTCATATGTACCAATTGTTGAGAGAAGAAGAGATATAGCGTACACTCAAGAGCACAAAGATTGGCAAGAAGTACGTCGTGGTCGTTATGTAGAATTTAATTTAGTACACGATAGAGGAACCTTATTTGGTTTAAAAACGAACGGACGTATAGAAAGTATTTTAATGAGTTTACCACCAACGGTACAGTGGAAATACAATCACCATCCAGCAAAAGGTTCTGAAGAAGCAAAATTATTAAAGGTATTGGCTAAACCTAAAAACTGGGTATAATTTAAAACCTATTTCCAAACAACATTTTTCTTAGTAAGTTCACTATTCACATTATGAATATGGAAAAGACGTGCCTTTAGTAACAGTTTTCTTCCATCCAAAGTTCGTGTGTATACTAACTTAGATTTACCAAGATGTTTGTTCCAGTGAGATTGAAAAACTTGACATTCTTTTTTGCGAACACCAAAAATTTCAGGAACAGGAAAGAAATTATTTAATTTTAATTTTCTGCGGAACCAACTCGTTTTTATCAGTAAATATTTGGGGTTATCGATAGGTTGTAACAACTCATCCAAAGCCTTTATGAATAGTGTACTTTCATACCTGTTTGCTCCGTGAATAGTACAAGAAACATTTCCTTTAGCTAATAATTGAGTTTGAACTTGTATATCGTTTAATGGTGTTGTTAAAAGGTTTAGCTCATAAAGAGATTCCAAAATAGCCAATGCGATTTTATCTGTTTTTTTATGAATCAATCCGAAGTATACATACAATTGAACAGACTTATAAATTTTATAACCAAAAGTTAGTCCTAAGGCAGAAGACAAAGCAAATAGGAAGTAAATAATTCCCTTTTGTAATAAAATATTAAAGTTTTTGATGATAAATTCAGGAAGAAAAAAGGATAAACCAATAATAATTTCACCAATCGTGTATTTTACAATATCTTGATAATACAACTTTTTCTGTTTAGGATATTGTTTATTCTTTTCATTAAAAAAGGTAAGTTCTTTAATAATTCCTTTTCCATTGCTAATGGCATTTGTCCATCGTTGAGAAATTAAATTTCTGTTTTTAGAAAGCTCTAAAGTCTTTTCATTTTGTTGTTGAATATCTTCATCAATAAAATTAGCAGGAAGCTGCAGACGTTCAATTCCGCTAGTTATAACAGCTTTTTTACCATTGGAAATACCTAAGAAAGCATTAAAACGACGAGTAAGAATTTCAAAGTCTCGTCCTCCAAACTCATCCGAAGTATCAATACAAGCCAAATGCCAAATTAAACCAACTTTATCTGGGTTTTTACTATCTACTCGAATTGCACGACCACGCATTTGATTTGAAGTAACAAATGAGCCTACAACAGAAGCCAAAATTAAGCTATTGATGGATGGGGCGTCCCAACCTTCACCTAATAACGATTTTGTACCCACTAAAATTTTGACATGTCCGAATTCAAAAAGCTGAGTAATGGCTTCAACAATACTATGTTTAGATGAATTTTTAGTTGTAAGAATTACAAACTCGGTATCCGATTTTAAAGGAGTGTAATTGTAGTTATCAATAGCATCAACCAAACCAAGTTTAGCAATATTACTACTATGAATAATTACTAAACTACCTGTAAGAACAGCTAAACTATTTTTGTTTTTAGTAGTTGTTCTAATATGATGAAAAATAGGAATAACTCCTAGTTTTTTAATTTCTTTTATTTCAGGTAAAGAACAGTTTATGTATTCTTTTCTAATATAATCTGATAAAATAACACAACGTAAATCGTCTTGTAAATTTTGTTGTTCTTGTTGAACAATAGTTGTAATACTTTTTAATTTACTAGGACTATTACTGAGTGATTTATACAAAAGTTCATTTCCTACTAAATTGACTTTGTTTTTACTAAAAACTGCCAATTTTCGAAGTTTTTTTTCTAAAAAATCTAAATAAACTTCATTTTCAATAAGATTTTCACGATCAGTTACCAATAAGTGTTGAAACAAAATTTGAATCCATTCATTTGTAATTGAAGGAAAATCAATCTCTTCATCTTTATCAAAACCTAATACACGCAGTTTTTCAAAAGGAATCCTTTCTTCTGCTTCGTGTAAGAAGATTAATATAGAAGAAAAGAAATCAGAATACTTGTAGAGTTCTTCTAAGTTTTCCTCTGTTTTAGCATAAAACCTATGCTGTTTTAGAAAAGAAGTAAACTCTTTATCTTTTAAAATGTCAGTAACAAATTGAGAAATTTTCAGTCTAAAATCAGTAATAAAATTAATTTCTTTGTCTTCAGGTTTGGAAAGAAAAACTAAATCTTGATGCGGACAAAGATTTTGCTCTTTCACTAAATCAGGAACTACAATTTCATCATCAATCTCTCCACACAGCTTAAAATACTTTTGAATTTCAGCATTATCACTATCGTAAGGTGGAGTGGCGGTTAAAGCCACTACGGTTTGCATGTGTTGCTCTTTCAAATCATACAAACATTTCCACCAAGCGTTTTTTAAGTGATGAGCTTCATCTAATAGTAAAACTTCTATTTGATGTTTTTTAAAGAAATTATAATATGCTTCCTTAGTATCAAAAGACTTATAGAAACTGTGTAAAGCCTGATATGTAGAAAAAGTAATATCAGAAGGTTGTTTAATATCAAATGAAATCTGGGAAAAATTACAATCGGTAGTAAAAAAGTTTTGTAAACGATCTTCCCACTGGTTTCTAATGGTTAAAGTGGGAGCTAGAATCAATGTTTTTTTACCTATTCTTTTAACAATTTCTATTCCTAAAATTGTTTTTCCAGAACCAGGGGGCGCAACTATATGAAAATGATCGTCCTGTATATGAGCTGAAAAATTTTGAAGCACTTTTGCTTGATAAGGTCTCCAGTCAAATAAGAAGTTAAGTTTGGTAATAGCTTCGTTCAACAATTTTTAATTAGGTTAAGGAGTTCAAAAATAGAATTTTGAGCGAACAAACAAAAGTTTAATTAGATATTAAATTATTCGTAATGATATTTGTTTTTTATAAAGATAACAATAATCTATTTGTTGTTTTTTATAGTTGAATTGAGGATAATTTAATCAGTAAAGAGGAAAACAAAAATATTTAACGGATAAAATCATGAAAAAATCGTTGCTTTTTAGTAACTTCGCAAGCGTTTAAAATTATACACTATGGCTAGATACGAATTGAAGTTGCCTAAAATGGGCGAAAGCGTTGCAGAAGCAACAATAACTTCTTGGGTAAAAGAAGTTGGAGAAACTATTGATATAGATGATACCGTTGTTGAAGTAGCTACAGATAAAGTAGATAGTGAAGTACCTAGTGAAGTAGAAGGAACCTTAGTTGAAATCTTATTTGAAAAAGATGCTGTTGTGCAAGTAGGTGAAACTATTGCAATTATAGAAACAGAAGGAGAAGAGGGAGCTACAGTAGATGCACCTAAGAAAGAAGAGGTTAAACCAGAAACTGTTGCAGCAGTAGAAAAAACAGTTGAAGTAGCTAAAGAGACAGTAGCTACTACGATTGATACTTCATCAAGTGATCGTTTTTACTCACCATTAGTAAAAAGTATTGCACAAACAGAAGGAATATCAGTTGAAGAGTTAGAAACTATAAAAGGAACTGGTAAAGAAGGAAGAGTTACTAAAAATGATATTTTATCATATTTAGATAATAGAGGAAATCAACCAACAGTTGCAGCGCCAGCTTCAACAGAGAAAAAATCGGCACCTCAATCAGCACCAGCACCAACTCCAGTTTCATTAAGTGGTAAAGATGAAATTATAGAAATGAGTCGTATGGGGAAATTAATCTCTAAACACATGGTCGATTCTATTCAAACATCAGCTCACGTACAGTCATTTATTGAAATTGATGTAACAAATATTGTTAATTGGAGAAATAAGGTTAAAAATGCTTTCCAACAAAGAGAAGGAGAGAAGTTAACATTTACACCAATATTTATGCAAGCTGTAGCTTCTACAATTAAGAAGCACCCAATGATAAACATTTCTGTTGATGGTGATAAAATCATTAAAAGAGGAAATGTAAACTTAGGAATGGCAGCAGCTTTGCCTGACGGAAATTTAATTGTACCAGTAATCAAAAATGCTGATATGTTAAATTTAGTTGGTATGACTAAGCAAGTAAACGATTTAGCAGGTAGAGCTCGTGCTAATAAATTAAAACCAGACGAAATTCAAGGAGGAACTTATACAGTAACGAATGTTGGTAGTTTTGGAAGTATTACAGGTACACCAATAATTAACCAACCTCAAGTTGCAATTTTAGCTTTAGGAGCGATTGTTAAAAAACCAGCTGTTATTGAAACTCCAGAAGGAGATTTTATAGGAATACGTCATAAAATGATTGTATCACATTCTTATGATCATAGAGTGGTAAATGGAGCTTTAGGAGGTATGTTTATTAAAACATTAAAAGAAATTTTAGAATCTTGGGATGTAAATCAAGATTTTTAAAAAGCGATATAACATTTTAAAAGGCTTAGGTATTCACCTAAGCCTTTTTTATTTTTAACTATATTAGCTACTTTAACTACTAATAGAAATCAAAAAAGGATGAAAAAAATTTTAATAGCACTTTTGTTAGGTGTAACAATGGTGAGTACTGCACAAGAAAAAGTGTTACTTCGTTTAAACTATGAGAAAGGACAAAAGTACACTATGGATATGAAAATGGCTCAAGTTATAGGTACTGGAATAATGACAAATAATATGCATATTCAAATGAAATATAATATAACAGGTGTTTCAGGCGATACATATGAAAGTAGTTCTAAAATTACCAAAATGGTAATGGATATGAAGCAAGGAGCAGTGAATATATCATATGACTCATCTAAAAAGGATGAAGAATTAGATGAGACAGGAAAAATGATGAAGTCTAAAATGCAGCCTATGTTATCAGCTACAATTATGACTAAAGGTGATAACCTAGGAAATATCTTAGAAACAAAGGTTGAGCCTAGTAATATTCAAGGGGCAAAAGATATTACAAAACAATCTAGTAGTGTAATTTACCCTAAAGAGGCAGTTGCTGTAGGAGATACTTGGACAAAAACTAAGAATGACGGAGCAATGAACTTCAGCTTTACCTATAAAGTAAAATCAATATCTTCTAAAAATGTTTTAATAGATATTTCAGGAAAAGTTACGGGAGCAGCTGATGGAGATATTACAGGAGCGATGGATATAGATAGAGGTTCTGGTATGCCTTTAGAGTCAAACATAAATATGACAATGAAGATTCAAGGGCAAGATGCAACAACTAATATGACAGCTAAGTTTACTAAAGGTTAAAAACATATTAATCATATACTTACTTGAAAGCTCAGAATTTATTCTGAGCTTTTTTTATGATAAATACAGTTAAAACACTTATTCATAATGTGTTATAATTTGTTAATTTTGTAAAACTCTCATTATACTTCTCACAAAGGGGCTAGTTTATAATTTATTTCTTAAGCAAACCCATAATTACATTTTTCAATCATAACTAAAACTTAACTATTATGAAAACAGTTAAACTTAAGCTATTAATGGGATTTCTATTACTTATGGTTATTCCATCAACCATCTTTTCGCAAGAAGAGAATCAACGTCCTGAGTATATAACTGTCACAACGGGGCACTGGAACTTAAACTATGAAAATTTTGATAAAGGAGAATGGATTGCTGTAGAAAAAGAGTTTTTAGATAAAGTTGTAAAAAAGAATGAGTTTATCTTAAGGTCGTTTGTGTTTTTACATCGCTTTACACCAGATAATACAGAGATAATTTTTGTAACCACGTATTCTTCTTGGGATAATATAGATAAAGCTTATAAAAGAAGTGGTGAGTTAGCAAAAGAGGCTTGGCCAGACAAAGATGAAAGAGCTGCATATTTTAAGAAAAAGGATGCTTATTACACACATCATCATTCAGATGAAATTTATGCACCAATTGGAGGAGCAAAGATGTTACAACCTTCAAACAAAGAAATGATTTGGTTAGTGGTAAAAGGGCATTTTGCATTTCCAGAAGATGGCTCAATGAAAGAATTTGATGAATTATCAAAACAATATTTAGATAATGTTATTCAAAAAAATGAATTTATAAAAGGATTTTATCAACACGGACACGCATGGGGGTCTGACAGAACAGAGTATACCAGGGCTTATGTAATAGAGTCAATGGGAGATTTAGATAAAATGGGAAAAAGAAGTAATGAGCTTTATAGAGAACATTGGTCTGACGAAGCAAAAAGAAAAGAGTTTGGAAAGAAAATGAGTAAGTATTTTACAGGTAAACATGGTGATTATATTTATACATCAGTACCAGAACTAACCAAATAAAAAGAAAAGAGCTCAGGAATTTCTGAGCTCTTATTTTTTATGAAAAAACCACCAATTCATATCTCTTGTTAGTTTATACCCCAGTTTTTCATAAAGCTGTATTGCAGGGTTTCCTTTGTTGGTATGCAAAATAGGATGTTTCTCATCTTTTAAAATTTCTTTAGTAACATGTTGAGAAAGTTGTTTAGCTAATCCTTTTCTGGTATGCTCAGGGTGAGTGACTACAGCACTAAGTTCAATAAAATTGTCAGTTTGCATGCGTTGTCCAGTTACAGCAACAAGTTTATTATTCTTAAAAATTCCAAAATACTTTCCCATATCAAATGTTCTTTTTCTGTAATAACCAGGCATTACTAACCATACTAGGTTATAAATTTCATCAACATGTTTTTCAGTTAATGGTATAATCTCTTCGGTAATGTCAACATCTGTTATGTTTTCTAAAACCATTTGACAGCCATCAATCTTTTTGTACAGAAGAATTTTGTCTTTGTCGTAAGTAGGAGTTTTATTTTCAGAAACCAAAAAGAATTGATCTGTAAGTTTTGAATATTCATTCAGCGCATCTGTAGTTTTTGAAGCATCAGTAAAAGCACCGAAAGGACAAACTGTAGGATTATAAAATTTCACACCATCATAATTAACAGCAAATTTTTCATGTGTTTCACACAACGAATGCCAAACAGGATTTTCAAGCTTATTATTCATTATAAATATTAGTTAAAGCAGTTTTTAAGGTTGGAAAAATAAAAGTATAATTACTATTTGTTTTTTTTGAAGAAACTCTACTTCCTTTTAATAAGATATAAGCCATTTCTCCTAAAGCAGTTTTTAAAATAAACGAAGGAGCGTTCATTGGAAGCACTGGTTTATTAATGCTTTTTCCAAGTAATTTTGTAAAACTTTCGTTGGTTTGATGTTCAGGAGCAACAGCGTTAAAAATACCATTAAAGTCTTTGTCTTCTATTGCTTTTGAATAGAGTTCACATAAATCATCAATATGAATCCAAGGCATATATTGTTTACCTTTTCCTAAGGCAGATAAAAATAAAGGAGTATTCATTTTTTGTAAAGCCCCTCCATTTTTTGAAAGAACGACACCAGTTCGTAAAATGGTTACAGGAATATCTATTTGTTCAAATTGAAGAGCAGCATTCTCCCATTTCACACAAATTTTAGAGATAAAATCATTTTCAGGTCTATCTTTTTCTGTAAATATTTTGTCAGAAGTAACAGCTCCATAATATCCTATACCAGAAGCAGAAATAAATTTTTCAAGAGGTACTTGGTATTCTTGTACTTTATTGAACAGTAAATTAGCTGTTTTTACACGGCTATCTATCAATTCTTTCTTTCTTTCATTAGTCCATCGTTTATCTGCTATACCTGCTCCAGCTAAGTGAATAATATGGCTAACATTGTTAAAAGCATCCTTATCAATAAAACTTTCTTTTACATTCCAGCGAAACTCATTGTTCTTTTTAGGTGTTCGGGTAAGAATGTTTACCACATGCCCTTTACTAGTTAATTTTTTGGTTAACTCTTTTCCAATCAATCCTGTTCCGCCTGTAATTAATATTGTAGCCATAGTACTCAAAAATAAACATTCATTTTTAAAGAAATGAATAGATAAAAGAAGAGTATAAAAAAAATCATCTGTAATCCCTTTAAAATAGGAGGGTTTCATGTTTTTATAAAAAAAAGTTAAAAAATAAAAACCGTCATTGCTATTTTCTCGTAAGTATGGTTGAATGAGTAATTAACTTTAAAATTTACAACCATGAAAAAAATGAAATTAATTATTGGAGCCGGTGCTTTAGCATTAATAGGTTTAGTCTTATTAGCAGCCGATCACATTGATGCTCCAGACGTAACAGGAGGCTCAAGTGATATTACAGACTTTTATGCTTTCCAAGGAGAAAATACAAGCAATCTTGTTTTTGTAGCAAATATTCAAGGATTATTAAGTCCTTCAGCAACAGCATCAGCAAGTTTTGATGAAAATGTATTGATTGAATTTAATATCGATAACAATGATGACAAAGTTGAAGATTTAGTAATTCAAGCAATTCCAAGAGATGGAAAAATGTACTTTTTTGGTCCATACAATCCATCAACTACAGGTTTAACTAGTACGTTACCACAAGATGGATCAGAGTATGGGGTTTCTATAACTCCTTATGGATCTAGTGCCATAGTTGGTAGTAAAGGAGGAATGCAATTTTTTGCAGGACCTAGAGATGATCCTTTCTTTATGGATTTTGCTCAATACGGTGAAATTATTGCAGGAAATGCAGGTGGTTTTAATGATCCAGGAGCAGATACTTTTGCAGGTACTAATGTATTATCAGTAGTAGTAGAGGTACCAAAATCTATGATTGGAGGCTCAGGTACTATTAATACTTGGGTAGAAACTAAAACGAAGCAGTAAAAAACAATCAACTTTAAAATTCAAAGACATGAAACTTAACAATATAAAAATCTTAGCAATTTCAATCCTATCAATTTTTGCCTTAGCAAGTTGTAGTGATGATGATAATAACATACCACCAATGGCTTCTATTGACTTCTCGGGAAGTTACATGCAAAAAGACCAAATGGGTAGACCAGCAGTGAATACTGTTTTTGTAAATAGTGATATGAAAGATGCGTTTAATGTAACAATACCGTCTGAGCAAGGAGCAAATTTTGCAGCAATGTTTGAAATGAATTTAAAAGCGTTAAGCCCTGCATATGCAAATGATGGTGATACGAATGCATTAGGTTTAGACGCTGCAACTTTTGCAAGTGTTTTAGCTACCGATGTATTAACCGTTTCATTAGATGGTACAACAACTTTTTACGATGGAACTAATGTATTAACAGGTAGAGCATTAGCAGATGATGTTATTACCGTTGAACTATTATTGATTTTTGGAGGAGAAGATTTTTCTGAGAACCCAACATTGTCAAATGATAACGTAGATGCAAATGATAAAGAATTTTCAAGTTCTTTTCCATATTTGGCAAGTCCTTGGTAGAACGGGATGACTAAACCTCCTGGGGTTAAAATTGGTTGCTTTTTAGCAACCAATTTTTAAATAAACTATTAACTAAAAATCCTTCTAAAATGAAAACTGTTAAAATAATTATATGTGCTATTTTAAGTAGTAGTATATTGAGTTGTACAACTTCAAAAACAACAAAAGTAGCTAATCAAGAAGAGTATAATAAGTATATAAAAAATACAATAACTACTTCAGAATCGTTAGCACAAAAAGAACTAGACTTTTGGCAGAAAAAACTAAACAATCAGCCAACGCAATATCCATATTTAACTAAAATAGCAAAGGCTAATACATTACTTTTCTCAGAAAAAGGAAATATTTCTTATTTGATAGAAGCGGAAAAAAAGCTGTTAAAAATCAATCAAAAAACAAATTATAACAAAGCTTCACATTTACGATCATTAGCAAGAAACTATATCTCTCAACATCGATTTAAAGAATCATTAGAATTACTAAAAAAAGCTGAGGTAAATGGAGAAAACCTAAATGCTACTCAAAAAATGCTGTTTGATGTTTATTTAGAGTTAGGAGAACCTCATAAAGCTTCAGAGTACTTAGCTGAAATTGAAAACTATGCTGACTTTGATTATTTAATAAGAGTATCTAAATGGCATGATTATAAAGGAGATTTGTCTTCAGCAATTCGATTTATGGAAAAGGCCATGAAAAAAGCAGAAGAAGCTAGTAATAAAGATTTAAAAGCATGGAGTTATACCAATTTAGCTGACTTTTATGGACATAATGGTCAAATAAAGGATTCTTATAATTTATACTTGAAAGCATTAGAACTAGATAATAGTAATGCGTATGCAAAAAAAGGTATTGCTTGGATTGTATATTCTCATGATAAAAATGCAGATGAAGCATTACGAATTTTAGATATTATAAGTAACGAACACTCTTCTCCAGATTACTATTTGTTAAAGGCAGAAATAGCCGAGTTTAAGAATAATTTAACAATGAAAGAAAGTAATATAGAGGTATATTTATCGGCTGTAAAAAATAGCTCATATGGTGTAATGTATAATCAGCATCTAGCTAAATTATATTTAGAAGAACTTAATGACACATCTAGTGCATTATCATACATCGAAAAAGAAATTGAGAGTAGGCCTACACCACAGTCTTACGATTTACTAGCTTGGTATTATTACAAAAATAAAGAGTTTAAAAAAGCTTTAGAAGTAATTAACACACATGTAGTAGATAAAACTTTCGAGCCCGAAATACAGTATCATATAGCTGAAATTTACAAAGCAAATGGAATTAATGATAAAGCTATGGCTTTAAAAGATGAGTTGTTAGAAAGCTCTTTTGAATTAGGTCCGTTGATGACAGAAAAAATTTTAAGTATATAATTAAACCCCAGTATTTTGAAAGCAAAGATTTTATTTTTAGCATTACTGCTAGGTAGTTACCATGTATTTTCACAAGAATTTAAAGGAAAGGTATTTAATACCAATAAAAAGCCTTTAGAGAATGTATATGTATATAATACTACCAGTAATAGCCACACACATACGAAAGTTAATGGAGAATTTATCTTAGATAATTCAAAAGTAGGAGATATTATTGAATTCGGAATTTTAGGATATAAAAAAATCAACTTAGAATTAGGTAGTGACGATCTAAACTCTCCAAAAACAATTATTTTAGAAATGAAAAGTTTTTTGTTAGATGAAATGGTATTGTCTAATAAAAGAGATCCATTACAAACAATTGTTAGAGTTGATTTAGATAAAAAACCAGTAAACTCATCTCAACAAATTTTACAACGAGTACCGGGGCTTTTTATAGGTCAACATGCTGGAGGAGGAAAATCTGAACAAATATTTTTAAGAGGTTTTGATATTGATCATGGTACTGATATAGCGTTGTCGGTTGACGGAACACCTGTAAATATGGTTTCTCATGCTCATGGGCAAGGATATAGTGATTTACACTTTATAATTCCTGAAACCATTGAAAAAATTAACTTCGGAAAAGGTCCTTATTATGCTAGTAAGGGAGACTTTAATACAGCTGGGTATGTAGATTTTAAAACAAAAACATATTTAGAAAACAGTAGAGTAGAAGTAGGTATTGGTCAATTCAATACTTTTAGAACATTAGGTATGTTTAATTTGTTAGATAAAAACAGTACAGATAATGCTTATGTTGCTATCGAGTATTTAGAAACAGATGGTTTTGTAGAATCTCCACAAAATTTTAGTCGAATTAATATTTTTACGAAGTATAGAACCTTTTTAAAAGATAATAGTAGTTTATCAGTATCAGCTTCGCATTTTACGAGTAAATGGGATGCTTCAGGGCAAATACCACAAAGAGAAGTAGACAATGGAAATATTACTCGTTTCGGTTCAATTGATGATACTGAAGGAGGAACAACTTCACGAACAAATATAAATTTAGAACACTCAAAAGTTTTAAAGAATGATGTTAGTGTAACTTCAAACGTTTTCTATTCAAATTATAATTTCAATTTATTTTCAAACTTTACTTTCTACTTAGAAGACCCTGTAAACGGAGATCAAATAAAGCAAACTGAAAACAGAGATGTTTTCGGGTTTAACACACAGTTTAAAAAGAAAACACAATTATCAAATACACCTGTAGAGTTAACTATTGGAACAGGTTTACGTGCCGATATTGTAGATAACTTAGAGTTATCGCATACACTTCAAAGAAAAGAAGTTTTAGATCGAATTCAATTAGGAAAGGTAAATCAAACGAATTATTACGCTTTTGCAAATAGTGAATTTGAGTTTGGAAAGTTTATGGTAGCTCCAGCATTACGTTTAGATTATTTAAAATTTAACTACAATGATTACTTATTAGATGAGTACAAAACATTTTCTAAATCACAAGTAGTAGTAAATCCTAAAATAAATGTAACCTATACTCCAAATGCTAAAATTCAATGGTTTTTAAAATCAGGAATAGGTTTTCATTCAAACGATACTAGGGTAGTGGCTACACAACCTAATAGGAAAACATTACCAAGAGCTTATGGTGTTGATTTAGGAACTGTTTGGAAGCCTACTTCAAAAATAGCTATAAATACAGCATTATGGTATTTACTTTCAGAAGATGAATTAGTATATGTTGGAGATGCAGGTATTGTAGAACCTTCAGGAGAAGCACAACGTTATGGTATCGATTTAGGTCTTAGATATCAATTAACAGATTGGTTATACTTTGATAGTGACGCTACTTTTACAAAAGCGGAAAGTGTTGACGGTCCGTCTGGAGAAAACAATATTCCGTTAGCTCCTAAAGTGACTGTAACAGGAGGATTATCTGTAAATAATTATAAGAACTTTTCAGGAGGGGTAAATTACAGATATATAGGTGATAGACCTGCAAATGAAGATAATTCAATAGTAGCAAAAGGTTATTTTGTTACTGATGCAAATATTAGTTATAAAATAAATAACATAACACTAGGCGTATCGTTAGAAAATATTTTTGACGTAGCTTGGAATGAAACACAGTTTGCTACAGAATCAAGGTTGCAAAATGAGCCAAACCCAGTAGAGGAAATTCACTTTACACCAGGAACTCCGTTTTCTGCAAAAGCTACAATACGATATTCTTTTTAAAATAACGATAGTCCGGGGGGACTTGATAAGTTGTCATTTTTTTAGAAGGATTAATGGCAACAAAAATATAGCCGCTTAAAGCGGCTATATTAATTTATAAGTAATTATTATTTATACTGCACCTAGAGTATATAATTGTTCTAAAGTAGGTGTTTCGCTTCCACCTGCAGGTTCTAAAGTAATACCGAAAGCTTGTGAATCATTAGGATTATTAATAGTAAATATTTTACTATCACTAGCTGTAAAGTTATCTATAGTTCCTAAACTAGTTGGAGATAATGGATCAAGTTTTAAAGACCATACTTGGTATACCTTTCCTTCTGGTGGATCAGGTAAACCTTGAACATCTAAGTAAATATTTTTAGAGTTTTTATTCCAGTATACTTTTGCATATGCCTCAGGAGATACTTTTTGCCCCTGCAGTGGAACAGTAACTATCTCTTTACTTCTTATTACTGCTAAAAGTTTTTTGTTTTCGGCTAAATCGGTATTTGTTTTGTCTAACTGAATTTCATATTGCTCTTTAGCCTCGTTAATAGTGTCTATTTGACCTTGTAAATTAGCACTCTTATTTAAAGATAAAATTAAGGAACTACCAACAACTAAGGCAGCAGCCCATCCAGTATAAGTTACCCAATTATTTTTTGATGTTCGTAAAGGAATTGTCTTTGCTGAATCTTCTTTTTCTTGTAACATTTTTATTAAAACGTCTTTAAAAGAATTTTTAGCATCTTTAGGAGCAACGTGAGAAGTAAGAATAGAAATAGACTTTTCAATCTCTTTTACTTCTTCTAAAATCTCAGGATGTTCCATCATCAAACCATATACTTGCTCGTTTTCTTTATCAGAAAGAGCGCCAGCTATGTATAGTTCTAATATTCCAGATTCTATGTGTTTATTTGTAGCCATTATTTTAGCATAAGTCTTAATTCGTTAATACAATTTCGGCTTCTAGTTTTTACAGTACCAAGAGGCATTTTTAAACTTTCAGAAACTTCTTTTTGTGTAAAGCCTTTAAAGTAAAGAAGCTCTATAACCTTAATACAAGTATCTTTTAACTTGTTTACAAAGTTTTTTATACCAATTGCATCAGTTTTAGAGTCTAAACTGTCGTGGTTCTCTAATATATCTACGAAAATTTCGGCATCAAGGTTTTTAGAACTGTTCTTAAAATTTTTAGATCTTGTTTTATCAATAGCAGCATTTCTAGCAATATTGATAATCCATGTGAAAAAACGTCCTTTTTTTTCAGAATATGTGCTTGCATTATTCCAAGCTTTTATAAAAACATCTTGTGTTATTTCTTCGGCTATTGTTTGGTCTCTAACAATATTGTAAACTACTCCAGTAACGCTTTGTTTGTACATTTCGTAGAGGCTTTCAAAAGCCTTTACATCTTTGTTTTTAAAATTTTTAACGAGGGATTCTAGTTGCATATAGTTAATTGATTGGAGTACAAAATACTAAAAATCATTTAGAATCTAATGATATATCTTTTCTATTAGGTTTATAGCTTTGGAATTAAAAGTTATAGACTTATAATGAAAAAGAAACCCCATCATTACAAAATGATGGGGTTGTGTTAAATTATTAATACTATTTATTACTTTACGTCTTTAAGATTATTATTAATTAACAGTTTTAATTGATTTTTATGAGCTTTAGTGGCAATATTTCCAACACCATTACTTACCCATGATTTAATTCTGTTTAAGTTGTATAAAGCCATAGCTTTAGAGGCATTTGTATATTTACTTTTACCATTAACCATTTTTAATAACATCTTAGTATACTCAGTTTGTAAGTTCTGACGGAAAGAATTTATATTGGTATTTACATCAGCTCTAAAAATTGCGTTATTAAGATCTGTCATAAAAGTAGACAGTTTATATTGGTTTCCATATAATTCAGAATCAGAAATTCTTTGTAAAGTATTTCTATGTAAAATATGGTTTAAGACCCTTTTTTGGTAACTTAAAACTTGCGCGTGGATTTTTGGATCTTCTGGACCTGAGAAAAAGTTATAGCCACGTCTTTGTCTGGCTAGATAATTATACAAATCTTTAGGTGCTTTAAAAGCATTAGGAGCAAAAACATAAGTTTTTAAAGCTTCCATAGCTCTTTTTTGATCAGCTAAACTAACTGGAGTGTAAGGTTTTGTAGCTCCTTCTTGACCAGATACAGCTCTGTCTACATAAACACCACCTATAAACCTAGAAATTACATCACCAGCTCTAGCAGCTTGACCATTTAAGATATAATAAGCATTTCTAAGTTCTTCATAGGTTTCTCCATCTTTTGAAAAACGTTGTTTAATGTTTTTCATCATATTGTTAGCTAACTTAATTCTGTCAACAGAATACTTTATTTGATCGTTTGATAAGTCACCTGTCATAACACGAGGGTCAATTGCTTTACCAGGAGAACGCATATCATCAGCATCGTTACCAAAAATTAATTCTGGTTTTGTTGATTGTGATAATAAAGCATCTATTTCAGCTCTATTTTTAAAAGGAGTATAACCAAATTGAATAGCCCAAATATCATAAGGTCCTACAGCAGTATCGTAATATTGACCTTGTTTACTTCTATCAAGAGTTAGGTTAATAGCAGCATAATCCATTACAGAACCAGTTAAACATTTTCCTTTTATAAAATCAGCATCAGCTAATTGTTCAGGTGAAAATAACTGACTTGCTTTCATATTGTGATTTAAACCTAATGTATGACCAACTTCGTGCATGATTAATGATTTCATAGCTTCTCTTTTCATGCCTTCCATTTCTAAATCAGATGCACCTGTCGCTGCTAATACTGTTTTACCAAACATTGTGTTTTCATGCATCAAGTGACCAGCTGAACAATACATATGGTTATTTTCATTGTTTAAAATAGCACGAGTCTCTTCTTCTGAAGATGCTTTTGAAACATCACCAAAAATTTTATTATATATCACACGATTGGTAAAGTGAACATATTCAAGCATGATATCTGCTCCTAAGATTTCTCCTGTTTTCGGGTTAACAAAACTTGGTCCGTAACCACCAAAAGGAGGGTTAGGAGAAGAAGTCCATCGTAATACGTTGTAACGAACATCACCAGCATCCCATGTAGCATCATCTGGTTGAACTTTTACAACCATAGCATTTTTAAACCCTGCTTTCTCGAAAGCTTCGTTCCAAGCTAAAACACCTTCTTTTATAGTTTCAATAAACTCTTTAGGTGTTGAGTTTTCAATCCACCAAGTAATTGGTTTTACAGGTTCTGAAATGGCTAACTCAGGATTTTTCTTTACAAGTTTCCAACGATGTATAAAATCTCTATAATTTACTGTACTTGTAGAGGTCATGTCGTTAGTATTGGTTAGGAAATAACCTACTCTAGGGTCATCCATCCTAGCTTGATAGTTATCTTCAGGAAGATTCATAAACGTATGGAAAACCTTTATAGAAACATATCTACCATCTTTAATAGCATTAGATCCTTGGTTTAAAACTGAAGGATTGTTATATACATATTCAGTTTTAATATTAGTGTTTTCCGGATAGTTCTTTATGGTATTTATTTTTGACTTTTTCTTGTCAAACCTACCTAGCTTGAAAGTAAAAGGTGAGCTTTTAGGAAAGTTTGGAGCTTTAATTCTAGTAAAAGCTTCAGAAATAAATAAAGGATTAGCATCTATTAAATACTCTCCTTTTTTTTCATCAGAAGCTAAAATTTTAGTACTTGCCATTATAGCATCACTAATATTTGCTTTTGCTGATTTAGAGATCGCATTATTTTTATCGAAATAAAAAGAAGTGTTTGGAGCTACAAATTCAATATTATTAAAGTGCTTTTTTATATTGAAAATACTAGAACCTCTATAAGAACCTCTAAATGCACGAGCTTCTGTAACACCATCAGCTATTTGCGAGAAATAGATAAAATCTTTGTCTAGTTGATCTTTTTTCAATAATAACTTAACGTCTCCAGTAACAGTATCTTGGAAGATGGTAAATAAACCGTCTAATTTTTTACTGCTTTTAGTTAAGCTCTTAATTGTTTTCTTAGGTTTCTTTTTTTTAGGTTTGGAAGAAACTTCTGTTTTAGCTTTGTTCTTTCTCTTTTTCTTTTTTTGAGCATTTATGTCTTGAATGCCCATTATTGAAATTGTTAAAAAAAGTAAACAAACTAATTTTAATTGTTTTGTAAACATAATAAATTGTTTGAGTTGATAAATAAGGTTCCCAAATTACTTTTATTATTGTTTATTATTGTTAATTATATTATAAAATTTAACAGTTTATTTAGACTTTATGTTGGCCTCACACAAACGAATAATTTCATTAATTCGTTTTGTTCTTGTGGCTTCTCTTTTAGCCTGGTGTATCCAATACAAATAACTTTTACGATAAGATGGAGCAAAGTTTTGAAAGTTGTTAAAAGCAGTTGGATTTTTATCAAACTCAATTTGTAGGTCTTCAGGAACAATTAATTTTTCTACAGGGTCTAAAGCATTCCAAGAACCATTTTTTTTAGCAATTTCAACAGAAGCAATTCCGGATGGATGCATTAATTCGGAAGCAGTTAGTTCTTCAATATATTTTTTATTGAGTGCACTCCAAACACTTTTAGGTTTTCTAGGACAGAAATATTGCCTCCTTTTTCCATCTCCTAAACTTTTTACAGTGCTATCAATCCAACCAAAGCATAAAGCAACTTTTACGGCTTCTTCCCATCGCATACTAGGCATGTCAACATCAATTTTGTATAAAATTAAATGAACACCATCACTTTCATTATGGTTGTCTAATAACCAAGCTCGCCATTCAATATGAGTTTTAAAATATAGATGAGGCTTATTATCCATTAATTAACGTATAATTTTTGAAGGGAATGAAACTATACTTTCATGTCCATTTTTACCAACAGTACTTACTCCGAAGAAGTAATTATCTAAAACAATTCCGTCTAAAGTAAACTCAGTAGTATTTTCCACATATTTAAAGTTATCCCAAGTAGGAGAAGTAGTTTCTCTCCAGTAGATTTTATATCCTTTAGCACCATCAACTTTATCCCATTGAAGTTTGGCAGAAGCTTCAACAATACCACCAATTCCTACATTTTTAGGAGAAGGTGGTGCAGCAGCAATACTCGCTAAGTTAATAGCGTTCACAGCGGTTAATTTTTTAGCGTAATCGAAGTTTACAAATTTAAGTCTATCACCATATTCAATACCGTTTTCTGTTCTAATATCTTGGTGTTGTTGCGTATAATTCTCATGAGCTTCCATAATTCGAATACCAGCAAAACCAGCATCGTTAAAAGGTCTATGATGTCCGCCACGACCAAACCTGTCTAAACGATAAATCATTTTCGGATTCATTTCTGGTATATACGTTTTGGTAGTTTTGTATATATAACGTGCTAGCTGACGTGAAATTCCATCGACTTCACCACCATAAAAACGACGTGCTTTTCGTTGGCGTTCTGTTTCTGTTGGAGGAACAGGCTCAGAAAAGATTCTAAACGTACGATTATCAATTACGCCGTCAACACCTTTAATATTTCCTATCATGTCATTATTCATTACACCAATAATGTTCCAGTTTTTTTCTTTAGCATATGTAGCTAGTCCTTTTCCGCCAAATAGACCTTGTTCTTCACCAGACAATCCAACATAAATAATACTGTTTTCAAAGTTGTAATTACTTAAAACACGAGCAGCTTCAATTGTTCCTGCCATTCCGGAAGCATTATCATTAGCTCCAGGAGCATCATCGGTATAATTATTAGGGTCAGAAATTCTTGAGTCAATATCACCACTCATTACAATGTAATTGTTAGGATATTTTGTTCCTTTTTGAATAGCAACAACATTAACGACCCAAACATCTTTGGTGATTCTACTATTGGTTCCTTTTTTTACAAAGTCTTTTTGGTAAAATACCTCTAAACAGTTGTTGCAATCAGAAGATATTTTATCAAACTCAGATTTAATCCAACGACGTGCCGCTCCAATTCCACGAGTATTTGAAATAGTATCGCTTAGTGTATGACGTGTTCCGAAATTTGTTAGAGTAGTAATATCAGTTTTGATCCTATCTGCTGAAACAGCATTAATAATATCGTATATTTTAGTGTCGGTTTGCGCTGATATTGTTGTAGAAATTAGTAAGAATAGTACTGTAAATTTTCTCATGTTAAGGAATTTAGCTTACTAAATTACAAAACAAAAAAGAGAATAAAATTAGCATTATTCTCTTTTAACATATTTAGTAAAATAATTTATTATTTAAACAAACGTTATTTGTTGTCTAATTTTTTAGTTTGATTAAATCCAATTAATAAGGCTCCTCCGGCGCATAAAAAGATAGATGCAATAAAGAAAACTTCAGAATCAATGGCATCTGCTGGACGTGTTTCCCATGGACCATTATAACCAAAGAAAGAGCTCAAAATAGCACCTAATAAAACACCAACGCCAATTCCCATAGCTAATAAAGCTAAATTTAAGATAATTACTCTACCTGTTAAAGTTGAACGCTTTTTTTCTCCCTGCATAAAAATTTTGGCATCTACACCTTTTTCAATTAAAGCTAAACGTTCCTTATTTCTTGTTGAATAAAACAAGTAAAAGATTCCGAAGATTACTGCGAATAAGAACATAAATACAATTGCTACTTCCATATTTTTGAGTTTAAAATGATTATTTTTAATGTGTTTACAAGTATGACAGCTACATTTAAAAAAAGGTTACAGAATATTTTTAATTTTTTTAATGAATAGTTGTAACCTTTTTTAACTAAGTACAGTCATAGTATAAAACGACTATTATTAACGATCAAATTTATATAGATAAAACCCTTAAGGGAGATGCTAATGCTTATGCTTTTTTAGTTGAAAAGTATAAGGTAATGGTGTTTTCGTTGGCGTTAAAAATGGTAAAGAGTAGAGAAGAGGCTGAAGAAATATCACAAGATACTTTTATAAAAGCTTATAAGAATTTGAGCAAGTTTAAAGGAGAGTCGAAGTTTTCTACTTGGTTGTATAAAATAACATATAGAACTTGCTTAGATAGCTTAAAGAAGAATAAAGAAAGGTATAATACCGATATAATTGACGAGATTACAATTAATAGAATTAAATCTGCTGATAGTATTTTAGAAGGAATTGAACGAAAAGAACGAGCACAAGTAATTAATAAGTGTTTGTTAAGTTTACCTGAAGAAGAACGTACAATTTTATGGATGTTTTATTTTGAAGAATTAAGTTTGAAGGAAATAGTAGAAGTAACCGATTTTTCTGAAGCGAATGTTAAAGTAAAATTACATAGAGCTAGAAAGAGTTTACTGAGTATAGTAGAGAAAAAAGTAGAACCTGAATTGATTAATCATTATGGGAGAAAATAAAGATATTAAAGAGTTGGACGCTTTTACAAAAAAGTATATCAACGAAATAGAAGCAGAGACACCATCTATTGATTTTATAGCAAATATTATGGATGCGATTTTAAAAGAAGAGCAATCTTCTATTTATAAAGCAACACCATTAATATCCAAAAGAGTATGGTTTGTATTAGCGGGTATATTAGCTGTTAGTATTTTGTTTGTATCGAAAGGAGCTTCATCAAGTTGGCTTCAAATACCCGAGATAAAAATGGATTATTTATCGAATATTCAATTGCCAAATTTATTTGAAAATATCACAGTATCAAATTTAATGCTAAGTGCTTGCTTCTTTTTTACCGTAATGGTATTTGTACAAATCTATTATTTGAAAAACCATTTTACTAGAAACCTGAACTGATAAAAAAATCCGCTTTGAATTTTCAAAGCGGATTTTACTTTTAATAAAGTGATGATATTATTTTTGAGAAGCAATCCACTTGTCAATTTTGTTTTCTAATAACGCTAAAGGAATACATCCTGTTTCTAAAACCTGATTGTGGAATTCTTTAATGTCGAATTTATCACCTAACTCCTTTTTAGCCTTAGCACGTAATTCACGGATTTTTAATTGCCCTATTTTATATGATAACGCTTGCCCAGGGTTTGCCATATAACGCTCAATTTCAGAAATAATACTAGCTTCACCTTCAGCTTCATTATCTAATGAATATTGAATCGCTTTCTCACGGCTCCATCCTTTAGCATGTATTCCTGTGTCAACTACTAAACGAATTGCTCGGTGCATTTCCATCCCTAACATTCCAAAGTATTGATAAGGGTCTGTGTATAAACCTAACTCTTTACCTAAATTCTCAGTATATAATGCCCAACCTTCACCGTAGGCACTGTACCATAAGGTTTTTCTAAAGTCTGGTAACTCTTCGTTTTCTTGTGTTAAAGAAATTTGATAATGGTGACCAGGAATAGCTTCGTGTAAAAATAAAGCTTCATCAGAAAATACATTGTATTTAGTAGCATCAGGAATTGGGGTGTAGAAAACTCCAGGACGTGTCCCGTCTAATGAACCAGGGTTGTATTCAGCACTAGCAGAAGCTTCTCTGAATTTTTCAGTTTGTTTAACCACAAAAGGAGTTTTTGGTTTGTTACCAAATAGCTTTTCTAATTGTGGCTTCATTTTTTCGTGAATCGCATTAAAATTATCAATGATTTGTTGCGGTTCGGTGTACGGCATTAACTCCTTATTATTACGAACAAAATCAAAGAATTCTTTTAAGTCTCCTTCAAAACCAACTTGTTTTTTTACTTCTTCCATTTCTGATAAAATTCGAGCGACTTCTTTTAGTCCTAACTCATGAATTTCATCAGCAGTCATGTTGGTGGTTGTGTAGTTTTTGATAGCGTGTTGATAATATGCTGTTCCGTTTGGAATATCAGAAATACCACTACTTTCTCTACCAGCTGCTAAATAGTCATTCTTTAAAAATTCATGCATTGCTTTGAATGATGGTATTAATTTATCATTCAACATGTTGGTATAAGCTTCAGTTAAACGTGTTTTATCAGCATCAGAAAAATCAGCTGGTAAAGTGTTTATTGGAGAATAAAATAAATGCTCTGAAAAATCTGTAATTCCTTCAGGAGAAGTTTTTACAATTGTTAAGCTTTCAAACTGTGGAATTACTTTTTGGATTAATGATTTAGGCAATACATATCCTTTTTTGATTCCTTGCTGCATACGTTCTTTAGCCGATTGTAACCAAGTATTGTATTTGTCTAATCTGCTTAACCAATTGTCGTAATCTTCAACTGTTTTAAAAGGTTGTGCACTACTACCACTTGCCAATTGCCCCATGGTAAGGTTAATTGTCCACATTTGGTTGATTGGCATTAATAAGTCATTTTTATAACTAGCTTGCGCCAATGCCATATCACAGTCCCAAGCTAATACAGCTTTACTCATTTGTTGACTTTCGGTTAAGTCAGCGTCTTTAAAGCTGTTAAGTTTTTCTTTATAATTTTTGAAAAACTCATTGCTTTTTGCTTGATATTCATCAGATAAGGTATTTGGGAATTGGTCGTTAAAACGATTATCACCTGCAAAAGTTGCATTTACAGGATTCAATTGTAGCTTACCTTCGTTGTAATCTTTTAATAACTGATTGAATTCAGTATTTTCTGGAGTAGGAGTGCTTACTGCTTCCTTTTTTTCTTGCTTACAAGAAACTAGGAAAGTAGCTGTGGCCACTACAGTTAAGAGGATTTTCTTCATGGTTATATTTTTGAATGTGAACAAATATACCAAAAAGAAAAAGAGAGAATTAGATTGTTAATCGTGATTAGGTAAAATAACCTCTTTAACTATGTTAAATATTTTTTCATGTCCTTTTGCATTAGGATGAACACCATCGTAGGTAAGTAGTTCCTCTTTATCAAAGTCAAATTTGCTATGTACATCAACAAGATTAATGTTTTGTTTTTGTGCTATTGATAACAATATATCGTTGTATCTTAAAATGTCTTTTGGTGACCTTTTTTTAGTATTGTAATCGTTTTCTATGACTGGAAGTATATTGATTAAATATACCGTAGCATTGTGTTTTAAGGCATGGTCAATACACAAGTTGAGATTATCACGAAACTTTTCTATCGAAACAGCGTTTTTACCATTTAAAGAAGCTATATCATTGGCACCATAAGCTAAAGTAACAATATTGTTTCCGTCTTTTAAAAGTCTTGTGTTGAATTCATTTGCAAATCGTTTAATCAGACCTTCTGTTGTTTCTCCGCCAATTCCCATGTTAAAAACACAAATTTCATCTTTTCTATTTTTTAGAAAAAGTTCCATACAGTAAGCTTTCAAACGATCTGCCCAACCACCTTTTTCATTATCGTTTTCACCTCTGGTGATACTGTCTCCAAAACAAATAATATGTTCCATAGTTTTAAATTGATGTTATTTTCTAAGTGAAACGAAGCTAATAATTTTGTAGATAAACGAAAAAGAAAAACCTCTCTGTTTTCACAAAGAGGTTTTTTTAATTTATCTATGACGATTCGTCATTATTTAATTAATTCGTAAGAACGTTTGATAAAGTTGGTTAACTCTTCACCATGTAATAGGTTTTGAGATAATTTAGCTAAATCAAAAGCTTGCGAAACTAATTGTTTTTGCTTGTCTTCATCAGCATTTAAAATTTCTGATACTAACTCGTGGTTGGTATTAACTACCAAATTATACATTTCTGGCATGTTACCCATTCCCATCATTCCACCACCAGTAGCACTCATTTCTTTCATACGACGCATAAATTCTGGTACGGTAATTAAGAAAGGAGAAGCACTAGAATCCATAGCTTCTAATTGTACTGTGTAGCTAGAGTTGTTTACAGCGCCTTCGATAACTGGTTTTAATTTCTCTTTTTCTTCGTCAGAAAGTTTAGAAATTACAGTGTCGTCTTTCTTAATTAAATTATCAACATGGTCAGCGTCTACACGTTTAAACTGTACTTTGGCATCACCAGATTCAGTTTCTAACTTCTGCATTAAATGCGGAACAATAGGAGAATCTAATAATAATACTTCATACCCTTTAGCTTTAGCTTCTTCAATATAACTGTGTTGAGCATCTTTGTGTGCAGCATATAAAACAACGTGATTTCCGTCTTTATCTGTTTGAGTATCTTTAGTTTTTTCAACTAATTCATCAAACGTAAAGAATTTACCATCAACAGTTGGATATAAGGCAAACTTCTTTGCTTTATCAAAGAATTTTTCTTCTGATAACATTCCGTATTCAATAATAACTTTGATATCGTTCCATTTTTGTTCAAAGTCTTCACGGTTGTTTTTGAATAAAGAAGAAAGTTTATCTGCTACTTTTTTGGTAATATATCCAGAAATCTTTTTAACAGCTCCGTCTGCTTGTAAATATGAACGAGAAACATTTAAAGGAATATCCGGTGAGTCAATTACACCTTTTAACATTTGTAAGAAATCAGGAACAATTCCTTCTACATTATCCGTTACAAATACTTGGTTTTGGTATAATTGAATTTTGTCTTTTTGCATATCCAAATTCTGTGTCAACTTAGGGAAGTATAAAATTCCTGTTAAGTTGAATGGATAATCTACATTTAAATGAATATGGAATAAAGACTCTTCAAATTGCATTGGATATAACTCACGGTAGAAGTTTTTATAATCCTCATCTTCTAAATCTGCTGGCTTTTTAGTCCATGCAGGTTCTGTATTATTGATGATATCATCTACTTCAATTTGTTTGTGAGGTTCTGTTACTTCTTTACCATCTTCGTCTTTGGTAGTTTGAGGAGTGAAGTCAGGATCGTTTATTTTCTTGGTTCCAAACTTAATTGGTACTTGGTTAAAACGATTGTACTTAGTTAGTAATCCACGAATTTTACCTTCTTCTAAAAACTCTGTAGAATCTTCAGCAATATGTAATACAATTTCTGTACCTCTGTCAGCTTTGTCATGTTCAACTAAAGTATATTCAGGAGAACCATCACAAATCCAGTGAGCAGCAGGTTCATTTTTGAACGATTTGGTAAAGATTTCTACTTTATCAGCAACCATAAATGCAGAGTAGAAACCTAATCCGAAATGACCAATAACGCCCGTTTCGTTTTTATCATCTTTATACTTTTCTAAGAACTCTTCAGCTCCAGAAAAGGCAATTTGATTAATATATTTTTCAACCTCATCCATTGTCATACCAATACCTTGGTCTTTTATAGTTAAGGTTTTTGCTTCTTTATCAATACTAATTTCAATTTTAGCATCACCTAATTCAGTTTTTGCTTCACCAATTGAAATAAGGTGTTTTAATTTAGTAGTAGCATCTGTTCCGTTAGAAATTAACTCACGTAAGAAGATTTCGTGATCAGAATACAAGAATTTTTTAATCAGTGGAAATATATTTTCTACCGATACATTAATGTTTCCTTTACTCATAAGTATATATTTTTAATTGATATTATTTTCTGTTGAATGAATAGTCAAAAAAAATACCAAATAAAAAATAGTGACAAGATGACACTTTTTGTACGAATTATATAAAATTCATACTTTTACAGGCTTTTAATTTGTTAACAACAGAATAATCAACATAAAAAAATATGTATAACTCAAAAATTACAGGATTAGGTTATTATGTTCCTGAGAACGTAGTGACTAACGATGACTTGACTCAGTTCATGGAGACGAGTGATGAATGGATTCAAGAAAGAACTGGTATTAAAGAACGTCGTTGGATTGATCCAAAAACATCTGATGATTCTACATCAGTTATGGGGGCAAAAGCAGCTAAAATAGCTATAGAGCGTGCTGGTTTAACAAAAGATGATATAGATTTTATTGTTTTTGCTACGTTGAGTCCTGAATTATATTTCCCTGGAGGAGGAGTACAAATTCAAGATTTGTTAGATATGCCTACTATTGGAGCATTAGATGTACGTAATCAATGTTCTGGGTTTATTTATGCAATGTCTGTTGCTGATCAGTTTATTAAGACTGGAATGTATAAGAATATCTTGGTAATTGGATCTGAAAATCACTCTGGAGGTTTAGAAAAATCTACTAGAGGTAGGGGAGTGACTGTAATTTTTGGTGATGGTGCAGGTGCAGCAGTTTTATCTCGTAGTGAAGAAGAGGGTAAAGGGATTTTATCTTCTCATTTACATTCGGAAGGAAAGCATGCTAAAGAATTGGCATTAATAGGACCATCAACAGGAAGATGGGTTGATACTATTATTGAAGAAAGCGACCCTGATGATACTTCATATTATCCATATATGAATGGACAATTTGTATTTAAACATGCAGTAGTTCGTTTTTCAGAAGCTATTATGGAAGGTTTAGAAGCTAACGGTTTGCAAAAAGAAGACATTGATATGTTAATTCCTCATCAAGCAAACTTACGTATTGCACAGTTTATTCAGAAGAAGTTCCAATTATCGGATGATAAAGTATATAATAATATTATGAAGTATGGCAATACTACTGCTGCTTCAGTTATCATAGCATTGACAGAGGCTTGGGAAAAAGGAAAAATCAATGAAGGTGATTTAGTAGTATTGGCTGCTTTTGGTAGTGGATTTACTTGGGGATCAGTAGTGATTCGTTGGTAGTTTTATTATACATATAAAACAAAAAACCCGAAGTTTTATGACTTCGGGTTTAGGTATTTTTATTAAAAATAGTTTTTGATTTTATAAGAACCATTTTTTGGTATTTAATTAATGATTAACCCTTATTGAATTCTATCAAAATCATTGTCATCTTTGCATTCACAAACAACAAGTCTTGGTTTTTTGCAACAAATATCATCGGTGTATGCTCCTCTAACCTGTTTTTTTTCATTAATACTTAGTTGCCTCCCTAAAGTTGTTACTTTTTTTTTCATTATTTTTAATTTTTATTTTTTTAATGCCCAAAATAGTAATTTTGTTTACTAAAACCAAATGTTATGTTAATAATAGAAAATTTATGAGGTAGATTTAATATTTGTTAGAAGTACCAATGATAAGTGTTTTAGATATATAATTAATGTTCTATTCTAGATGTTTATTAAAACATACCTCCTTGAGATTCATTACTGTCTCTGTATTTTCTACTTTTACTCTTATTTTTTCCACTTCCAAAATTGTAAGAAAAACCTAGATAAACTGAATTGTTTTCCAAAGTATACTTTCCTTTTTGCATAAATGGATTATTTGACCTGTAATCAAAGTTTACATTATTAAAAATATCAGTACCTCTTAAGGTGATACTTCCTTTACCATTTATTATCTTTAATCTAGCAGCGGCATTAATCATAGTATATGGTTGTACAGTATATTGAATGTTTTCACTTTTACCTCTAAAAATACATGATAATTGAAAACTCAGTTTTTTAGAAGCTTTAAAGGAGTTACTTATACGTCCTTTTACTAAGGTGTTTTTTACCGTTTCAAAGTTGCCGTTCAAAACACCTTGAGAGTCTTGAATGTAGGTTTCGAAAGAAGGATTTAACGTCCACCATTTGATTGGTTTGAGGCTTGCAGATAACTCAACCCCATAACTATCAGCATAATCGTAATTGGTAAATGAAGTAATGATTCTGTCTGGATTTTGTTCATCTTGCTGTAATAATCGACCAATTTTATTATTTGTTCTTCGGTAAAATGTACCGAAAGATACATAGCCCTTGGTAATTGTTTTAGTATAATTAAGCTCTAGAGAATTTGTAAATTGCGGCTGTAAGTTAAGGTTTCCTTTTGATATAGTTAGAGGTGAAAACCATTCTTGAATAGGAGTTACTTGGTAAGCTGAAGGTCTGTCAATTCTTCTACTATAAGCAAATTGTAACTTGTCTTTTTCAGTAAAGCTGTATAGAACTGAGGCTGAAGGGTACCAACTAAAAAGATTATTTTTTAAAGAGGTGTTTCCTTGTTGAGTATTCGAAAAAAGAGCATCTAAATTAAATTGCTCTAACCTTATACCTGCTTGAATTGAAATTTTTTTGAACTCCTTGTTAAAATTTAGATATCCAGAATAAATACCTTTGTCATAATTTAAGGTTGTATTTCCAACGAGTTCAAGAGAAGCCGAATCATTTATGTGTTCTCTATCAGTAAGTATTAAATTGTAAAAATCTTGTTTTCTGAATTCAACACCAAATTCTAGTTTTCCAGATTTTATAGGTTTTATATAATCAATATTTAATAACCATAACTTTCGTGTGTCTTTAATATCGTTTGTGTAATTATATTCTTTTGAATTTGGATTAACTAATTCTTTATTAATAGTTTCCTCAGGGTTTTTTGTGATAGAGTGATTAAACTCAACTTCTAAGTTTTGACCTTTATCATCAAAGTTATAAACATAATCAATGTTGTAAGTTTTGTCCTTTTGGTTATAGTCAGAAAAACTTTTGTTATTAAAAACTAAAGAATTGTTTTCATGGATAAGAGTATTGGTAGCTAAACTATTATTATCAAAATTTAGAGAGGTGTACATAGACAATATACTTTTCGAAGTAACATCTATGTCTACACCAAACTTGATATTATGATTCTTTGAATTGTTAAGAAAGTCAAAATCTTGAGTTAAGTTGATGTCGTTTCTTTCTAAATCATTAAAGGTTTCATAATCTCCCCAACTTGTATTGTAGTTTAGGTAAAAATTAGTTATACCTGTTTTATAGTTTGTAGTTAAAGTAATATCAGGTCTTGTGTTTCTACTTTGTTTAATCCCCGTTATTAAGCTTCCATTAAAACCAATTTTTGTATTCTTTTTAAGAATTAAATTGATAATACCACTCATGCCTTCAGGTGTGTGTTTAGCTGAAGGGTTAGTAATTATTTCAACGCTTTTAACTGAGTTAGAAGGTATTTGTTTTAATAATTGAGCTGTATTTATATTGGAAGGTTTTCCGTTTACCAAAACCCTAACATTTTCATTTCCTCGCAAACTTATGGTTCCAGAGAGTTGATTAATATCTACAGAAGGAATGTTTTCAAGCATTTCTAGGGAGGTAGCTCCAGCAGCAGTTAAGTCATTACCTACATTAATAACTTTTCTATCAATTTTTTGAATAATAGTTGAAGTTTCTCCTTGTATTTCAACTTCATCTAATTGAGTAGTATTTTCTTCAAGGAAAACTGTTTCTATTTTACTATGCTCTTTTAAGTCAACCTTCTTTTCGAAGGTTTTATAACCAATAAATTGAAAAGTTAAGAGCAAACTTTCTTTAGGAAGTTTTTCAATTTTAAAATTACCTTTTTCATCAGAAATGCTACCTGTTAGTATTTGGTTAGAAGTGTTTTTACAAGTAATTGTGACAAAAGGTAATGGTTGATTATTTTTTTTATCTAAAACGATTCCAGTAAGCCGTAAATTTTGTGCTTGACAAAAATAAGTGCCTAGAAATAAAAATAATATTAGCAATCTTTTCATAAATTGAAGGGAATGAAATTGCGCTAAAAATAAAAAAAACGAAGTATTTAACTTCGTTTTTTTTAAATAATTAATTAAAAATTAATTTTATAGGAAACCTCCGCCTCCTTGTCTTTCATTGTTATCACGTTGTTTACGAGAGCGGGCTTTGTTTTTTCCTCCACCAAACCTATAGTTAAATCCAATATAAGCTGTTCTGCTTTCCCATTTAAAACGTCCATTTTGAACAAAAGGTCTTTCAGAGTTAAATTTAAATCTCATATCGTTAAAGATATCATTTACTCTAAGGTTAATATTTCCTTTCCCTTTAAGAATACTATAGTTAGCACCGATGTTAACCATTTTCATAGGGTCTACGTTCCATTGAATGTCTTCTCTTGGACCTCTGTACATTGCAAATAATTGTAAACGTAATTTTTTTGATACTGTAAAACTATTACTTATACGTGCGTTAAAAATATCTGTTTTAACTTCAGTAGTAGGAGCATTAGGGTCACTTAAATCTGTGGTTCCAAATTGCTTTTGAGAATAATAGTCCATACTAGCATTTGCTCTCCACCATTTTGCAATTTTATAGTTTACAGAAAACTCTAAACCATAAGCATCTGTGTCATCAAAATTAGCAAAGGTTAATATTTGCTTTACATTATCAGCGTCAGCAGGATCTTTATAAGTAGCTCTATTAATTACATCATTAATATTTCTATAAAAACTACCTAAAGTTATCGACCCGCCTTTTATTTTTCGTGTATAGTTAAATTCAACTGAATTAGTGAACTGAGGAACAAGGTCAGGATTACCTATTGACGTAATTAAAGGCGTACTCCATTCTCTAATAGGGTTTACTTGTTGTATTCCTGGTCTGTCAACTCTTTTACTGTAACTTAATTGAAATTGATCATTGTCATTTGGGTTGAAGGTAAAGAAAGCAGATGGGTATACAGTAAAAATATCATCAGTTACTTTCTCGTTCTTTAGATCTCCATTTTCATCCAATCCTGTAAAGTCTCCTTCAATTTTATATTGTTCAAAACGAGCACCTAATTGCATGTTAAGTTTACCAAACTTATGTCCATAGTTTACATAAGCAGAATAAATATCTCTATCGTAGGTGAAGGAAGAGTTACCTACATCTCTATAAGTATCAGGTTCTTCTACTAAAATTTGTTGGTTTGTTACATTAGTATTATCAGCTCTATTAACTCTATATTCTAAACCTAACTCTAATTTTCCATTTTTAGAAATAGGGTTAGTGTAATCTAAATTTAACAGTGTACTTTTTCTGTTATTATTTATATCGTTAAAATAATCTGGTTGCGAATTTTCTAAGAAAATATTTTCTAAAAATTTTGGAGAATCATTTTTAGAGAAATTGGCTTCAAGTTCTATATTATGCCCTTCTTTTTCAAAATCATGTTTATAATTTACATTGTAAGCTTGGTTATGACTTTCATTTGTTTGTGTATTAGGAGAGTGAGATATTAAATCACCATTGTTGTCTGTAATTATAGCACGTCCGCTAGCATTACTGTCAAACCAGTTTTGAGTAGTATAAAGAGATAAGGTGTTTTTATCATCTAAATAAATGTCTGCTCCAATTTTAAATAAATGAGATTCGTTATCATTTATAAAAATGAAGTCTTGATTGTTAACTCCGGGTCTATTTACATAACCAAAGTTATAGCGGTCTCCACCATTGAATCCATAGTTTCCAAAGAAGTTAACTTTTCCTGTTTTATAGTTCATATTTGTTGAAGCGTTGTAACGAACATAATGTCCAGCTTCAACACCAGTGTTTATAGAGCCATTAAAGCCCATGTTGGCATTTTTATTAAGAATTATATTGATAATACCACTCATTCCTTCAGGATTGTATTTAGCAGAAGGATTCGTAATTAACTCAACACTTTTAATAGATGAAGAAGGAATTTGTTTTAATAATTCAGAAGCAGGTATGTTCGTAGGTTTTCCGTCTACTAGTACACGTACGTTTTCATTACCACGTAAGCTAATATTTCCTGATTGGCTATCAACACTTACAGATTGTACATTATTTAATAACTCAGAAGCAGTAGCACCTGCTGAGGTTAAATCTTTACCAACGTTAATTACTTTTCTGTCTACTTTTTGAGTAACTGAAGAGGTTTCTGCACGAATTTCTACTTCATCTAAAGTAGTACTGTCTTCTTCAAGAGGAATAGTACCTAAATTAACTTTATTTGATTTGCGGCTTACAGTAACTGGCTTTGAAAAAGTTTTATATCCTATAAACTGAACCTCAACAATACTGTTTCCTTCAGGTATATTTTTTATAGAAAATAATCCGTTGTCATCAGTAATTCCACCAGTAATAATTTTTTTGGCAGCATCTTTGATTATTATATTAACATAGGGAAGAGGTTGCTTGGTCGCTTGGTCGACTACTTTACCAGTAATAACTCCTGGTTTAGGTAGGCTACTTTTAGGCATTTGTGCATAAATACTTGTAGTAAATACAGCTAAAAGTATTAGTAATATGTTTTTCATTTTTGTTGTTTTTGAATTGTTTTGGTGCTTAATAGACTCTTAATTGTCTAACTTTGTTACTCAGTTTAAGAGAGTTTAACGTATTATTAACAGAAAATGAAAAAACGTACTTTGGTACTAGGAGCCTCTTTAAAGCCTTCTAGATACTCTAATATTGCTATTAAAAAGTTAAGAGACAATGATATAGAAACTGTAGCGATTGGATTACAAAAAGGAAACGTAGTAGATGTAGCCATTGAAACAGAAAATATTTTTTTTGAAAATATTGATACTGTAACCTTATACTTAAATCCAGAGCGCCAGAAATTGTATTATGAATATATAATTAATTTACAACCTCGCAGAGTAATTTTTAATCCAGGAACTGAAAATATTGAGTTTATAGAGTTGTTAAAAGAAAATGGGATTGAGAGCGAAATAGCCTGTACTTTAGTACTCCTATCAACAAAGCAGTATTAATTTAGAACTTCAACAGGAAAAGAATTAGTGCTATATCTTTTTCCTGCCTCTGCTAATTCAGTGTTTTTGAAAACTGTTTGAGCTTCAGTTTTAAAATCATTAATGTTTTTATATCTGCTAGAATAATGTCCAATAATTAACTTATTTACATTTGCTTGGTTGGCAATAGAAGCAGCTTGTTCTGCAGTAGAGTGTTTTGTTTTATCGCACAAATCTTCTCTATCTTTTAAAAATGTAGCTTCATGATATAATAAGTCTACCTCTTTAATTATAGGAATAATATCTGGCTTATAGGCAGTATCACTACAAAAGGCAAAACTTAAAGGCTTAGGCGGATCAATAGTTAATTCTTTATTAGGAATCACTTCTCCTGTAGAGAGTATAAAGTCTTTACCAGCTTTAATATTATGAAAATCACAAGTCTCTATTTCATTGTATTGCTGAATATTTTCAATATGTAATTTTCTAAGTTTTGGTTTTTCGGTAAATAAAAAACCATTAGTATACACTCTATGATTTAAAGGGATAGTTCTAACAGAAACCTTATCATCTTCAAAAATGAGTTCACTTTCTTTAGATTCTAATTCGTGAAAAATAATAGGATATTTAGTCCACGATTTAGAAACCTTTAATTGAAGAGTAGTAACTTCTTTAATACCTTTTGGTCCGTAAATATGTAGCTCTTTTTCTCTGTTTAGAATGCCAAAAGTGGCAATAAGTCCAACCAAACCAAAAAAGTGATCACCATGTAAATGAGAAATGAAAATATGGTTGATTTTTGAAAAACCAACTTTATACTTTCTCATTTGACGTTGTGTACCCTCACCGCAATCAATTAAAAAATGACGATTGTTAATTTCTAAGTATTGAGAGGTTGGGTAGGCATTTGCTCTTGGTGTAGCAGAGTGACAACCTAAAACAGTTAAGTGTAAACTCATTTATTTAATTACAAAGCGTTTTGAAATAATCTCTTTATTACTTTGTATTGCATAAATGTACATTCCAGACTTTAAGTCGTTACGTTGAAACGGAAAAGAGTTACGTCCCTTAACCACTTTAAGCTCTTTATTATAAACAGTTTTACCTAATACATTTCTAACAGTTAAGATAACTGTTTGATCGTGTTTTGCATTAAAATAAATAGTAGTATTATTCGTAAAAGGGTTAGGGGATGCTACTAACTTCTCAATTGATTTTTCTTGAGAAAAACCAACGGAAATAGCTAAGAAAAAAGTTATAAATAGTATTTTTTTTACCATAAATTATCATTTAGGGGATGGATAATTATTTAAAAATATAAGGTTAAAAACCTAAATCACGTTGAATGTTTTCCATTTCTATAACATCTTCTGCCTCTACTAATGTAGGAACAATGTTAAAGGTTTCAGGAAAATCATCAATAGTAACATCTTTAGACACAACTACAAAAGATGTGCCATTGTTCTGATGTTGTTCCGCGTATCTCAAAAATAGCAAAATATTTTTGTTAGAGGCATTAAATTCTTCTGAAATTACAATAATCAGGTTTTTTCCTGTAAGGTTTACGTATTCATTATCAAAGTTTTCTAAGAAACTAGAAAATGTTTTCTCATCAGAAGTAATTAAAGTGTAATCAGTTTTATCTACTATGTTCATGACTATCTTTTTATTTGTTGTGCTAACAAATAAATAACTGCCATACGAACAGCAACTCCATTTTCTACTTGATTTAGAATAATTGATTGATCACTGTCGGCAACATCACTTGTTAGTTCTACACCTCTATTAATAGGTCCAGGGTGCATAATGACAATTTTTTTACCAAGATTGTCTAATATTTCTTTGTTAATACCAAAAAGTTGTGTGTATTCTCTAGTTGATGGAAAATATTTAATATCCATACGTTCGTGTTGTACACGTAATACATTAGCAACATCACACCACTCTAAAGCTTTTTTAAGGTTTGTTTCTACTTCAACACCTAAACTAGAAATGTATCTAGGAATTAAAGTGCTTGGTCCACAAACTTTTACCTTAGCGCCTTGTAGTTGTAAAGCAAATATGTTTGATAAAGCTACACGTGAATGTAAGACATCACCAACAATTACAATTTTCTTTCCTTTTAAGTCGCTATTTAAAGCTTCTCTCATAGAAAAACTATCTAATAATGCTTGGGTTGGATGTTCATGTGTACCATCACCAGCATTAATAATTTTAGCATCTACATGGTTCGATAAGAAAATTCCTGCTCCTACATTTGAATGACGCATTACAACAATATCAACTTTCATTGATAAAATGTTGTTTACAGTATCAATTAAAGTTTCTCCTTTTTTTACTGAAGATTGCCCAGCAGAAAAATTAATAACATCTGCAGATAAACGCTTTTCTGCTAATTCAAAAGAAAGTTTTGTACGTGTGCTATTTTCAAAAAATAAATTAGCAATTGTAATATCACGTAATGAAGGAACCTTTTTTATAGGTCGGTTAATGACTTCTTTAAAATGAGCAGCAGTTTCAAAAATAAGCTCAAGGTCATTTTTGTTAAGGTATTTGATTCCTAATAAATGTTCAACACTTAACTGCTTCATTTTAGTTTGTTTTTTTAATCATAACTAATCAAGCTTTGAGGGCTTGGGTTCAAGGTAAATTGTATCTTCTTTATGAGTTTCTTGCCAATTAACAACTACTTTTTCTTCATTAATGGCATCTACTTGTCTTCCTCTATAATTAGGTTGAATTGGTAAATGACGGCTAAAACGACGATCAATTAATACTAATAATTCAATATTATCAGGTCTTCCGTATGATTGTAGTGCTGTTAAAGCACTTCTAACGCTTCTTCCTGAAAATAATACATCATCAATAATAACCACCTGTTTTCCTTCAATTAAAAAGTCAATTTGTGTAGAAGTGGCTTCTAATGGTTCTTCTCTTCTGCGAAAATCATCACGATAAAAAGTAATATCTAACAAACCTAATTTTAAGTCTTTAATATGATATTCCTCTCTTAATAATTTAGCCAATCGATTTGCTAAATAAGAACCTCTAGGTTGTAACCCTATTAAAACGGTGTTAGAAAAATCGTTGTGATTCTCGATTAACTGGCACGCTAATCGATGCAGAATGATTTCAATTTCTTTCGAAGTAAGTAGTGTTTTTCTGCTCATTTGTTGCTACCAAATTGGTTTGATAGTTCAACGTTCAAAATTAAGGCAAAAATTTACGCTGACAAAATTAAACTTAATGAAACGTAAAACTAGGTCTATAAAATTATCTTTACATTTGCGCACTTTTACAAAAGACTCTTAGAAATTATGATGAAATACATTAAAAGTAAGAAGATTAACATAAAAGACGATTCTTTAGCAGGTATTACAGTATCGTTAGCGATGATACCAGAAGTGGTAGCTTTTGCTTTTGTGGCTCAAATTAGTCCTATTGTAGCACTGTTTGGAGCTTTCGTTGTGGGAATTGTTTCAGCAATTTTTGGAGGAAGACCAGGTTTAATTTCAGGAGCAGCAGGAGCTGTGGCTGTAATTTTTGTAAACATGATACAAGAAGGACACGCAAAAGGATTGTTGTTTGACACACCTGTAGAAAACATGGGGTACTTTTATTTACTAGCAGCTGTAGTTTTAATGGGAATAATTCAAGTGTTAGCAGGAGTATTTAAACTTGGAAAATTAGTTAGACTAATTCCACATCCAGTAATGATGGGATTTGTAAACGGTTTAGCTGTAGTTATTTTTATTGCACAACTAGGAATGTTTAAAGAAAATAAGAAAGATATTTTCGGACAAAACATGCGTAAAACTGAATCGAAAGAACTGGTTTATAAAATAGCAGATAATGAAGTACAAGACCTAGTATCAAATGCGGCATTATTTTCAATCAAAGGAAATTCAGTAATTAACAATCAAACAAATCAAGAAGTTTTTGTAAAATCAGATACACAAGTTTTTGAAGCAAAAACAAAAAAGGTTGTTTTTAATATAGAAAATGACGGATTCTATTCAGTAAAAGATAGTGGAGTAGTAAAGTCTACTTTACAAGGAACAAAACTATATACTATGATTGGGTTAGTATTGTTAACAATGCTAATTATATGGTTACTTCCTAAACTAACAACAAAAGTACCAGCAGCGTTAACAGCTATTTTAATTGTTACGTTTGTGTCTATTTTTGGAGGATTAGAGTCTATCAATGTTGGAGATTTTATTAGAGATGGTGGAGGAGCAGGTTTAAATGGTTTTGATGAAATTTCTAAAAAAATGAATTTAGCAGAACTTTGGAGCAATTTACCATTCAATTTAGATACTTTAAAGTTTATAGCCCCGTATGCCTTTTTAGCTGCTTCAGTTGGATTGATTGAAACATTAATGACGATGAATTTAGTGGATGAGTTAACAGATTCAAGAGGTGATGGTAATAAAGAATGTGTAGCACAAGGAGCAGGAAATATGTTAAGTGGTTTGTTTGGAGGAACTGGTGGTTGTGGTATGATTGGTCAAACAGTAATTAACATTAACGCAGGTGGTAGAGGACGTTTATCAGGAGTTATGATGGCGGTTACTTTATTAATTTTTATCCTATTTGCAGATAAATATATTGAACAAGTACCTATTGCAGCTTTAGTAGGAGTAATGTTTATGATGGTAATTGACACATTTGCATGGTCGAGCTTCAGAATTATGAACAAGATACCAAAATCAGATGCGATTGTGTTAATTATAGTATCAGCGGTAACCGTGATTTTTGATTTAGCAATTGCTGTATTTGTTGGAGTAATTATTTCAGCATTAGTTTTTGCTTGGGAAAATGCCAAGAAAATTAGAGCGAGAAAACGTTTTAAACAAGATGGAACTAAGGTTTATGAAATTTGGGGGCCTTTATTCTTCGGAAGTATTACTGCTTTTAACGAAAAGTTTGATATTAAGAATGACCCAGATAATGTGGAGATTGACTTTGTAGAATCACGTATTTCTGATCACTCAGCTATTGAAGCTATTTTTATATTAGTAGAAAAATATCAAAAGGAAGGGAAAAAGGTAACCTTAAAACATTTAAGTGAAGATTGTAAGGTATTACTTTATAAAGCAAGCCCGATTTTTGCAGATGTTATTGAAGAAGCGGTAGATGATCCTCGTTATCATTTAGCGGCTAATCCAGAAGATTTTCCTAAGCCATTATCAGAATATAGTTTTTAAATCGTTGAGCGATAAAAAATAAAAAATCCCGCTATTAGCGGGATTTTTTATTACTCTTATTTTTTTTGAAGTGGACTTATGATTTCTACATCACTAAAAGCAATAGCGCCTCTAATAACACTATCAATTGTAGTTTTTAAAGCTTCTATCAATTGCATTTTTAATTGAGATTTATGATAAATCAAGCTAACCTCACGTGCAGGAGAAGGAGTTTCAAACTCTCTTAAATGAGTTTTGTCTCGCTCATTTAAGTCTAAAGTATTTAAGTAAGGAAGTAATGTCATTCCTAAACCGTCTTTAGATAACTTTATTAATGTATCAAAACTTCCACTTTCTAATTGAAAGTGGTGTGTTGAATTTCTTTTGTTTGTTCTACAAAGATTAATTACACTGTCTTTAAAACAATGCCCGTCTTCTAACAATAAAATGTCATCAACCTCTAAATCATCAACTTTTAATTTCTTTTGTTTAAACAAACGATGTTCGCTAGGAACCAAGCCAACAAAAGGTTCATAATATAGAACGCGCTCTTTTATAGCTTCATTTTCTAATGGAGTTGCAGCAATAGCAGCGTCGATATAACCATCCATTAATTTTCTAACAATTTCCTCTGTAGTTAACTCTTCAATAACTAATTGAACTTTTGGATAGTTCTTACTAAAAGTTTTTAAAAACATAGGAAGCAACGTAGGCATAATTGTAGGAATAATACCTAGTCTGAACTCACCACCAACATACCCTTTTTGTTGGTGTACAATATCTATAATACGATTACTCTCATCAACAATAACTTTGGCTTGCTCTACAATACGCTTACCAACTTCAGTTAATTCAATGGGTTTTTTAGAGCGATTAAAAATCTTAGCATCTAATTCTTCTTCTAATTTCTGAATTTGCATACTCAACGTTGGTTGTGTAACAAAGCAATGTTCTGCCGCTATGGTGAAATTTTTATATTCAGCAACAGCTAGTGTATATTTTAATTGTGTTATAGTCATTTCAATAATAATTTTCGATAAAGATATTAAAACAATCGATTACCTTTATAGTAAAACTGTTAAAACTTGCCCTAAATTTGTAGTAGAAAAAGTAAAAAACTTAAAATCAAAACAATATGTCAACCACAATTTTAGGATTAGATAAACAAAAAACCGAAAACTTAGTAAATGAGTTAAATACATTACTAGCAAATTTTCAAGTGTATTACCAAAATGCAAGAGGGTTACACTGGAATATTAAAGGGAAAAACTTCTTTGAGTTGCATATGAAGTTTGAAGAATTTTATACAGATGCACAAGAAAAAGTAGACTTAATTGCAGAACGTATTTTAACATTACAAGGAACGCCATTACATACTTTTGAAGATTACACTAGTGTATCAAGAGTGCCAGTAGGAAAAAATATTTCAAATGATGTTGAAGCGGTAAAGTTAATTATTGACTCACTATCAGAACTATTAAAAATAGAACGTACAATTCTTGATTTGTCTGATAAAGCTGAAGATGAGGGTACAAATTCAATGATGAGTGACTTTATAGCAGAACAAGAAAAAACATTGTGGATGATGAATGCTTGGTTAGGCTAAGAAATAGTTATCTATGTTTTGGGGATGAAAGAGCAACGTATTTACGTTGCTTTTTTTGTTTTTAGTAAAAAATGATGTAACCTATTTGTTTTTGGGTCGTCCTAAGTGTAATAATCATGAAAACAAATCAAATGAAAAACCGAATTCAACTAAAACAAATATTATTCTTCTCTTTTTGCTTTTTATTAACAAATTTAGTGTCTGCTCAAAATTTGACATCAAAGGTTGATGAAATTTTACAAACACAATTCAAAAGTAATGAAACCGGAGTAGTAGCTTTGGTTGCTAAAAAAGGAAATGTTATTTACAGAAAAGCTTATGGAAAAGCTAATCTAGAGTTAGATGTAAACATGAAGCCAGAAAATGTTTTCGAAGTTGGTTCAATTACCAAACAGTTTACATCAGTTTCAATATTAATGTTGTTAGAAGAAGGTAAGCTAAGTTTAGAAGATGATATAACTAAGTTTATACCTGATTATCCAACGAATGGAAAACAAATTACTGTTCATCACTTATTAACACATACATCGGGAATTAAAAGTTATACATCAATGCAAAAGTTTGGAGAGGTGACAACTAAAGATGTAGAACCTTTAAAATTTATTGATTTTTTTAAGAATGAGCCAATGGATTTTGAACCCGGAGAAAAGTATAAATACAATAATTCTGGATATTTTATTTTAGGATATATTGTTGAAAAAGTAAGTGGAATTAGTTATCCGAAATTTGTTGAAGAACAAATTTTTAAGAAGCTAAATATGAATTCTTCTTATTACGGAAGCTATACAAAATTAATTAAAAACAGAGCAGCAGGTTATCGAAAGAGAAATGGAGAATATTCAAATGCTCAATATATAAGTATGACATTACCTTATGCAGCAGGTTCAATCATGTCTAATGTAGATGATATGTTAAAGTGGCAAACAGCCATTCGTAATAATACATTAGTAAAAAAAGAAACAATTGATAAAGCGTTTACCAATTACACACTGAATAATGGTAAGAAAATAAACTATGGATATGGTTGGAGTCTAAACGAAATAAATGGAGTGCCAACTTTGGAACACGGTGGCTCAATTCCTGGATATAAATCTATGGGAGTATATGTACCTAGTGAAGATGTGTATGTAATTGTATTTTCTAATTGTGGTTGTAAATCACCAACAGCTTTGACTATAAAAATAGCAGCTTTGGCTATTAATAAACCTTTTTCTTCAAGTAATAATGCTGTTTCTTTATCAAAAGAAGAGTTGCAAAAGTGGGTAGGTGCTTATAAGTTTGAAGATGGAGGAATTCGTATTATCACGATGGAAAATGGTCAATTATACAGTCAGAGAGAAGGAAGTTCAAGTAAATTTAAGATTTATCCAACTTCATCTAATGAATTTTCTTTTGAAGATGGATTTTACACGTATAAGTTTTTAGAAAAAAAAGGAAAGAAAATAGCAATCTTTCAAAACAGAATAAAAAAAGAAAAAGGTATGTTTACAGCTAACCAAAGCTAAAGGCAATAAAAAGGGGCAAAAAAGCGAAATTAGAATAAATACTTAATTAAAATCCGAATACTTACAAAGGCAATCAAAATAGCGGTTGCCTTTTTTAGTTGAGTGGGAGTAAAGAATTGATTACTCATTCTACTACCAATTTGACCGCCAATAAAAACGGTAATTAATAAACTAGAAGTTAGTGTCCAATCAATAGAAAACTCAGGATTTGTATACTGACCTATCAACCCAGATATAGAGTTTACCAAAATAAAAAAGCTTGCTGTAGCTGCTATTTTCTTTGGAGTGTCCCAATTGGTTAAATGAAGTAACGGAGCTAAGAAAATACCGCCACCAATACCTACCATTCCAGAAATAAAACCAATTACTCCACCATAACCTGCATTTTTTGTTAGGTTTAAATCTTTAGTTTTGCTGTTATTGGTAACCACTTTGTTAGAAATCCACATGGTAATAGCAGCAAAGAGTAGTGTGAAACCTAAGAGAATAAAGAAAAAAGTTTGACTTATTCGTAAATAGCCACCTAAAAAAGCCATAGGAATGCTAAATAAAGTAAGTGGAATAACCTTTTTCCAGTTATATTGTTTTTGTTGCATATACAGTAAAACATTTCCTGTAACAACCATTACATTACATAGTAAAGCTGTAGCTCTAATTTGTGTGAAAAGTAAACCAGTAAGTGCTAAAACAGCTAAGTAACTAGAACCACCGCCAAATCCGACAGAGGAGTATAGAACAGCTACGATAAAGAAAAGTAAAATTATGTACCAATTAGTGCTTAAAACATCTAAAAAAAGAGATATCATCATATTAAACAAATGTAACTATAAAAGTTTTTTGAAAAAAGTTGATGATTTACTCTTTTAGAAAAGACTTTTTAAACTGCTGAGGAGTAATCATCTCCATTTTTTTAAACTGTCTGTTGAAATAGCTAATGTTATTAAAACCAGATTTGTAGGCTATTTCAGAGATTCGCAGGTTTTTAGATTGTTTTATAAGTTTTTTAGAAAATTTAATCTTTTCAGAATTTATATAGTCAATAGGAGAAATCCCTAAGGTATTTTTAAACTTTTTATGAAAATGAGACGTACTCATACAAGCTTTCTTAGCTAACAATTCAACAGTAATATCTTTATTAGTAAGATTGTTTTTTATAAACTTAATAACCATGCCTATACGTGTATCTGTAAGCGTGCCAGAAGGATCATTTAAAATAAAAGCTTTAGCCTTAGTTTGTAATAATCTCACAATAAGTTCTTGAATCATTAAATCAAGAAGAATGTCTTTAGACTTATTTTGGTCAGTAAAAGTGTGTACCAAACGTCCTACTAAATGATTAATATCTGTATTGTGTACTAGGTGAGAAGAAGTTTCATTTAGCTTCCAATTATTGTTTTCACGTTCAATAGCTACGTTATGATTAAACTTTTCTACTATCTCATCAATCTTATTAGAATCAATGCCTAAAGCCAAACACTGAGTAGGATTATTCTTTTCAGCTAAAGGAAAATCGATAATCATTTCTTTGTTAGTCGGCATTACTACAGATTCACCAGGAAAGAAATCAAAAGGTTCCATACCTTCTAAATGCATTACTTTTTTTCCAGTAAGCATACTTGCAATAACAGGAAAATCAAAAGTTAAAGATATCTGCTCCGCACTTTTATGAGTCTCAAAAATATTCAACTCCGCATATTCAGCATTATACGTAGTTCTGTTCTCAATTAAAGTAGTGAGTTTTCTACTTTCTTTATGTCGACTTAATAAATGGTTCATAATCAATAGTACAAAATTCTATCTATGTATTTTTTAAGATAATAGATATGTGTTACAATTTAATAAATACGTTCAATATATTGACTATATGATATTTTAATTTTACAAAAATTACGAAATATTCATTTTCAACATGTATTAATTAAGGAAGTGTTATTTCGATAGTTGATTTAAGTAAAAAACAAAAATACAAAGTTTTATGAGTTACACGAAACCAAAATTTAAAGACACTTATGCAAATTTTATCAATGGAAAGTTTGTGTCTCCATTAGGAGGAGAATATTTTGAAAATACATCTCCAATTGATAATAGCATTATAGCAAAATATCCTAGATCACAAAAAGAAGATGTTGAATTAGCATTGGATGCAGCAAACGCAGCCAAAGAAAGCTGGGGGAAGACTTCAGCTGCAGAGAGAGCATCTTTATTAAATAAAGTAGCAGATATTATTGAGGCAAATTTAGAAGAGTTTGCATTAGTAGAAACGTGTGATAATGGAAAACCAATACGAGAAACATTAAATGCAGATGTTCCTTTAGCAGCAGATCATTGGCGTTATTTTGCTGCAGCAATTAGAGCAGAAGAGGGTAGTGCTACCGAGCTTGACCAAAATACCTTATCAATGAACATTAAAGAGCCTTTAGGGGTTGTTGGACAAATTATTCCTTGGAATTTTCCTCTTTTAATGTTGTCATGGAAGCTACCTCCAGCACTAGCAACAGGTAACTGTGTAATATTAAAACCAGCAGAACAAACTCCATCATCAGCAACACTTTTAATGGAAAAAATAGCAGGTGTTTTTCCTCCAGGGGTTATTAATGTGATACATGGTTTTGGACCAGAAGCTGGTAAACCATTAGCATCAAGCCCTAGAATAGATAAAGTAGCATTTACAGGAGAAACTACTACAGGACAGTTAATTATGCAATATGCCTCTAAAAACTTAAATCCAGTAACGATGGAGTTAGGAGGTAAGTCTCCAAATATCTTCTTTAATAGCGTAATGGATGAAGACGATGCATTTTTAGACAAAGCAGTTGAAGGTGCAGTGTTGTTTGCTTTTAATCAAGGAGAAGTATGTACCTGCCCTTCGCGTATCTTAGTACAAGAGGATATTTATGATAAGTTTATGGAGCGAGTAGTAGCAAGAACAAAAGCTATTGTTCAAGATAGTCCATACGATGTAAATACGATGGTAGGTGCGCAAGCATCAAACGATCAATATGAAAAAATACAAGCCTATATTAATATAGGAAAAGAAGAAGGAGCGAAAGTGTTATGTGGGGGAGAAGCTAATAAATTAGAAGGAGAGTTAGCGAATGGATTCTATATTAAACCAACTATTTTAGAAGGACATAACAAAATGCGTGTATTCCAAGAAGAAATTTTTGGTCCAGTAGTATGTGTAACAAAATTCAAAGATGAAGCTGAAGCATTAGAAATAGCAAACGATACGATGTATGGATTAGGAGCAGGAGTTTGGACGCGTGATGCACATCAGTTATATCAAATTCCAAGAGCTATTAAAGCAGGTAGAGTTTGGGTGAACTGTTACCACTCATACCCAGCACATGCACCATTTGGAGGATATAAAAAATCAGGATTTGGTAGAGAAACCCACTTAATGATGATGGACCACTATCGTCAAACTAAGAACATGTTGATATCGTATGATAAAAACAAGTTAGGGTTCTTTTAGTTGTTTGTAAATACTGGGCTGATATAGGTCCAGTATTTTATAATTTAAAAATAGAATATGCAAAGAGTAGCAATAACAGAAGCGGCAAAAGAAATAGTTGAAAAACTAAAAAAACAGCATGGAGCATTGATTTTTCATCAAAGTGGAGGGTGTTGTGATGGTTCGTCTCCAATGATTTTTCCTAAAGATGAAATGTATTTAGATGAAAGTGATATTCTGTTAGGTGTGTTAGATGAAGTTCCTTTTTATATGAATAAAGATCAATATGAATATTGGAAGCATACGCACTTAACGATTGATATAACTGAAGGAAGAGGATCAAGTTTTTCATTAGAGATTCCTTTAGGAGTTCGCTTTATCGTACATTCACGATTATTGCAACAAGAAGATGAAGATTAGTATGTGTTTTAAGAAGAAGAACTAATAAGTTGATAAACAATTAAAAATGATTTATTTTAGTAGCTTAAGCTAAAATAAAAGAAGTATAAGAATGAGTAATTACCACGTAAAAAACCTAGAAGAATATTTTCAAGTATATAGAAAGTCCGTAAGAAATCCAGAGTTATTTTGGGAAGAAATAGCAGAAGAACACTTTGTTTGGAGAAAAAAATGGGATACAGTTTTAGACTATGATTTTGAGAAAACTGAGTTTAAATGGTTTGAAGGAGCAAAATTAAATATTACAGAAAACTGTATAGATCGTCATTTGCATATTAGAGGAGATAAAACTGCCATTTTATTTGAACCAAATAATCCAAATGAAGAAGCCGAACATATATCTTATAAAGAATTACACAAGCGTGTTTGTAAATTCGCTAATGTGTTAAAAGACCATGGAATTAAGAAAGGAGATAGAGTTTGTGTCTACTTACCAATGATTCCAGAATTGGCTATTTCAGTTTTAGCTTGTGCTCGAATTGGAGCAGTGCATTCAGTTGTTTTTGCAGGGTTTTCATCAACAGCATTAGCTACGAGAATAAATGATTGCGAAGCAAAAATGGTAATTACCTCAGATGGTTCTTATAGAGGAGCTAAAACAATTGATTTAAAAAGTATTGTTGATGAGGCATTAGAAAATTGTCCTACTATAGAAAATGTATTAGTAGCCAAAAGAATTAATTCAGATATTCAGTTAAAAGAAGGACGTGATAAGTGGTTAGAACCTCTGCTAGAAGAAGCTTATCAAGACTGTGTTCCTGAGATTATGGATGCTGAAGATCCATTATTCATTTTATATACTTCAGGTTCAACAGGAAGCCCAAAAGGAATGTTACATACTACAGCTGGTTATATGGTGTACACAGCTTATACATTTAAAAATGTTTTCAATTATAAAGAAAATGATGTGTATTGGTGTACAGCAGATATTGGCTGGATTACGGGGCACAGCTACATTGTATACGGTCCCTTAGCAAACGGAGCTACAACTGTAATGTTTGAAGGTGTTCCTAGTTATCCAGACTTTGGTCGTTTTTGGGAAATTGTTGAAAAACACAACATAAATCAATTTTATACAGCGCCAACAGCAATTAGAGCATTAGCAAAAGAAAATTTGGATTTTGTAGATAGTCACGATTTATCCTCAATAAAAGTTTTAGGAACGGTTGGAGAGCCTATTAACGAAGAAGCGTGGCACTGGTATAACGATAATGTAGGTAAAAAGAAAAGCCCAATAGTAGATACTTGGTGGCAAACTGAAACGGGAGGGATCATGATTTCACCATTGCCATATATCACTCCAACAAAACCAACTTATGCAACATTACCTTTACCAGGAATTCAAATAGCGTTAATGGATGAAAACGGAAAAGAAGTAAAAGGAAATCAAGTTGATGGAAGATTGTGCATAAAATATCCTTGGCCATCTATGGCAAGAACTATATGGGGAAACCATCAGCGTTATAAAGAGACGTATTTCTCAGCATTCGATAATATGTATTTTACAGGTGATGGAGCGCTTCGTGATGAGGTGGGATATTACCGAATTACAGGTAGGGTAGATGATGTAATTATAGTTTCAGGTCATAACTTAGGAACCGCACCTATTGAAGATGCAGTGAATGAACATCCAGCCGTAGCTGAAAGTGCTATTGTAGGTTTTCCTCATGATGTAAAAGGAAATGCCTTATATGGTTATGTTATTTTAAAAGAAACTGGAGAAACAAGAAACCAAGACAATTTATACAAAGAGATAAATCAAATTATTACAGAACATATTGGTCCGATAGCGAAGTTGGATAAAATTCAGTTTACAGAAGGATTGCCTAAAACACGTTCAGGAAAGATTATGCGTCGTATTCTTAGAAAAATTGCACACAACGAATTAGATAATTTAGGAGATGTCTCTACACTTCTAAATCCTGAAGTTGTACAAAGTATAATTGATAATAGATTGTAAAATAGTGAAAAAGGGTTCTTATAAGAATCCTTTTTCTTTTGCTATTAAAATTAAATCACGATCATCAGAGTTGTCAACCCCAAACACTTTAGCCATTTGTCGTTTTCTTTTTTGAACAGCAGCTAATGATAATGGAAGAATATTAGGTAATTTATTCACACGATTACCAATAGATAATTCATACAATATTTTTCTATCTAAATCATCTAAAAAGTACTCATTAGAAACTTGACTTCTCAGCATTTTCATTACAGTTTTACTATAATATGGAGGGTCGCTAAGAACTTCTTTAATGGCGTGAACCAATTCTACAGGAGTAATGTCGTTTTTAACTAAAAAACCATCAGGATTTACATTTTTTAAAATACTGTGTACACGGTAATTGTCGTTAAAAGTAGTAGAAATGATAATTTTAGATTCAGGTAGCTTTTCATTAATAATCAAACCTAAATCTTCACCAGATAAAATGCCTTTTTCTTCCATAGGAGGGAGGCTAATATCTAAAAAGATAATTTCAATTGGTCGATTAGAAGAGGAGTATGCCTCTATAATTTCATCGGCAGCACCACAATTATTTGCTATTTGTACCTGAAAAGAGATGTTTTCACCTTGGCTTTCAATATAAGTAAAAGCACTTTTATAAGCTTCTGATATTAAGGGGTGATCGTCAATTATTAAAGCGTTATACTTTTTGTTTTCCATTTGTTGCATTAAAAGGGGTTATAATAACAAGCGTAGTTCCTTGGTTTTCTTTAGAAATAAACTCTAAATTACCACCTAGTTTTTTTACTCTTGCTGTAATATTTTTTATACCAATTCCCTTTTTCTTTTTCTCGGTATTAAAACCAATTCCGTCATCTTTTAACGAAATAATAAGCTCTTTTTTATTAAAAGAGACGTCTAAGGTAACGTTTTTTGCCTTAGCATGCTTAATTATGTTTTGTAAAGCTTCTTGTATTATACGATAAACATTGGCTTTTGTAACCTCACTAATTTCACTCCAAGGAATAGTTTTGTCAAAATCAAATTGATAGCTAAAGTTACCAATGGTACTTCTGTCTTTTAAAAGCTGGGTTAAAATAGTTGTAAAATTAATATTAGCACTATCAAAATTATCGCTTAACCTGTGGGAAACATCTCTAATTTCCTTTTCTATTTCTTGTAACTCATCTAAAAAAGCCTGATGTTTTTCTTGAGTTTCAGGTTTCATTTGCATTGCCAAGAAGCCTAGATTAACACGAGTACCAAAAAGTTTCCCTAAAACACCATCATGAAGTTCTGCCGAAATACGGTTACGTTCGTTAACACGCTCTTCTTCTAATTTAGCCTGTTGTTGTAGTGTTAATACATACACTTCTTCATTAGCTTTTTGTTGTTCCGCCTCTAGTTTTAATTTCTCATTTCTTACTTTTTGTACACGTAAAAAATAAAGTAGGCTAAGAACTAACAGACCAGCGAAACTAGTAACAATAATCCATACACGTTGTTGACTTAAACGCTCGGTTTCCTCAATATATTCATCTGTTTCAAACTCAATACGAGTAAACTTATTTTGTATTCTTCGCTCAGCACTAATTAAACTATCGTTAAACACGATATAACGATCTAAGTATTTTTTAGAATTTTGTTTGTCTAAATTGGCAAGTTGTTTTAAAGTAGTTAAATAATCTCCCCCATTTTTTAACTCTTTGGCAAGCAAATTGGCTTCTTTAGCATATTGCATAGCCTTAGTAGTATCTTTGATATATTTATAATAATCTGAAATATGGATTTTTGAAGTTAGAATCCCTTCGTTATTACCTAAACTATCTCTAATATTTAAAGCTTTGTGAAAATTTTGTTTTATACCTAGGGTGTCTCTTGCTAGAAGTTTACAGTAAGAAATATTGTCTAATACTCTTGCGTATTGCTCTTTTTTTAATAGATTACCAAGTTCTTTTTTGAAATTTTCTATAGCTTTTTTGTAGTTCTTCTTTTTAAGGTAAGCATTTCCTATATTATTGAAAATAGTTATGTATTTTCTACTTCTATTTTTTTTACTTAGGTTGGAATAATGTTTTAGAGCTGTTTTGTAATAGAATATAGCTTTGTCATATTCTTTAATATCAAATTGCAGAAGACCAAGATGGTTGTATGATAAGTATAAATCCTGATGTTTTTTTAAGCTTTTATAAATTTTTAAAGCTTTAATAATTAAGATTTCACTACCTAAATAATCTCTGTAGCGGCCTTTAATATGTGCCATTCCAAATAACATTTTAGCTTTTTCATATTCAAAGTTACCTTTTTCGAAAGCTTCATAGGCTAGATTAAAATGAGCATAGCCCTTACTGTATTTACTCAGCTTTACATAATAAGTAGCATAATTCCAATGAGCGTCACCCAGTGAGTAATAGTCCTTTGTTTTGTTTGCTGACTCTACAGCCTTTTGATTAATCTTGAGAAAAGATATTGAGTCTTTTAGCTTGTAGTATTCGTAAGATATGGTGCTTAAGTGATTTTGACTCTTTTGATTCTTTTGGATATAGTTATACGCTTTGAATAATATTTTTCTCCTACTAACAGTGTCTAACTTTTCATTATTAATTGAATTTAGCCATATTTTAATGCTGTCTACTTGTTGTAATTTAGAGTACGGTAAGAAAAAGCTATAAACAGAGCTTGTTAGAATAAAAAATAAAAAGAATAAATTTGCTTTTAGAGGTTTCAAGAGTATTGTTTTTTGAGATAACTAAAAAAAGCTTCTAACATTTTGTTAAAAGCTTGTAAATATAAGTTTAATTTCCTTTTGTACCATCACCTCCATCGTTACCACCACCTGTATCTCCACCTAAGTAAGGAGGTGGACTTGTTACTGAAACTAGTTCTATATGATTATCGTTGTCGTTTGGTACAATATCTTCTGTTAAGTCTGTACAACTTGTGGTTAACAAAAATAACGTGCTTATTAGTAGTGTAAATTTTAAAGTTCTCATAATTTCAATTTTTAAATTTTGACAATAGTTTTCCTAGCCGCATGTGCAGCTCATATAGCATCGAAATAAATTTTCGTGTGTATTACATCATTTTTTAAATGAGGCAATAGTCATCTAACCCAAGTGTTTGGGTAGTAGGTAGAATTAAATTGATAGAAACATCAATTCATGAAGATGTGTTACTACTAAGGCCTATTGAGTACAACAGACTTCAGGGAATTCTACTTTGTCATAAAGGAAGCGTTTGCAATTTTTTTGAATGAACGCTAGTTGATTTCTGATTCTAAAATAGTGACAACATTATTGATAATGAAGATGATTTTAGTAAGCGTTCTTGTTTAATGAGTAAACGTCCTTTTTCATATAGTATGTGCAATTTTAATGTTTTCATAGCATTTATTTTGTCTTCTTAATATAGTGAAAAAAAACGAATTATACAAGTTTTAACTTGTTAAAAATGTGTTTTTTAATAAAAAAAAGCGTCTTTTTTAAAAAGACGCTTTTGTGTTATATATAAGTGTAGAATAATTGCTAATTCCTCATTAAATATTTTGCTCCACAATAAACATCCTTGTCTTTTTTTGTTATGTAATCAGCCTCTTTTCTGTAAGCTAAGCTGATACTTTTGTTTATGTTAGTTAATACCATAGTTTTAAATTATTATTTATTAATAATACTAATTAAGTATATCTTAATAAGTATGGTACAAATATACGAAATTTTTACAATAAAACAAGTGTTTTTATTACTTAATATATTGATAATCAAGTGATTATTTTAGTTTTAAGGTAAAGGGAGGCTGTCCGGATAATATCCAGATAAGTAGTGTTTTTGTAACGTTTTGTACGTTAGTGTCTTAGAGTTCAATTAAGAGTTTTTAGTATGTTTTAAATTAAAATTCCATTTTTCAAAAAAAATATAAAAAAAAAGCGTCCAAAATTAATTGGACGCTTTATATATTATTAGTTTTTATAATCAAATCATATTTGAGTTTTCATTATAATTAACATACAACGTCCTGTTTCGAAAGATTCCTTCATCAGGATTCCCGCGAAAACCACATGTTAAGCTTACAAGCTCTTGTGCTATATGTAACTTCATTTTTTTCATGAAAAGCAAATATATAAAATTTTAAATAATTATTGTTTTAACAATATTTTTAGCTTTTAGGACCTTTTTTACTCCATTTTGTTGAAAAAGTAAGTCAGTGACTTACTAAAAGTAAGTCACTGACTTACCAAAAAGAAAATTAGACGGTTTATTTTTGTCTCGGTTAAAATTTAAACCTTCAATAAGGTTAAGATATAAAATGGGGAATTATATCACGTCGTAGGGAAAGTTCTATGAAGAAAAAGAAAAACAAAATGACTTTTTTACTCTAACCAAAGTAAAAATTTGATGCAAACTAAGAGTACCTTTTAAAGGTGCTCTTTTTTTTGTTAGAAAAAGAGGTGTACCAAGAAGTAATATGAGTTAAGTAAGTTAAGAGATGGTTAAGGACTGTAACGGTAATAACTAGTGTTTACAGGATTTTACGAAAATTGTTGTTTAGAGTTGTTTAAGTTTAGTTAAAGTTAATAACCTTTTGATGAGATAGATTTAAACTATAGCTAAGAACTTCTTAAAGTTAGTGTTGTTGATTTGCGGGTATAAAACAAAAATTAACAGAATAATGAAAAACTTACTTAAATTAGGGTTCTTAGGTGTTTGTAGTGTAATAGCTTTAACATCGTGTGACTCTGATAGTACACTTAACCATGGAGATTCAATAGAATTAAAAGCACATTCTAAAACTCCCAACTTCTTAAAATTAGAATCAGAGTTTTCTGGAGTAAACATTTTTCCTTTATTATCATCTGAAGATAAATTAGAAGATACTCCAAACTTTGTGTATGGTTCTATGTCTGATGGGGCTGGATTAATGAGAAACTCAGATGGTACTTATACTTTAATAAATAATATTGAGGCAGATTACTCTATTGCTCGTATTAAATTAGATAAAACTTTTAAACCAGTTCATGGTGAGTATATTTTAAACGCTATAGCAACAGGAGGCTCTGCTCAATGTTCAGGGACGTTAATAACACAAGAAGAGCATGGCTTTGGTCCTCTATACTTATCTGGAGGTGAATGGGGAGATGGACCTCAAGGTGTTTTTGCTACAGACCCTTTTAAAGATGCATCTGGGGCAAGTAGTCCAAGAATGTTAACTGCTATGGGGCAGTGGGTGACTGAAAATGCAGTACCGTTAAGTAAAGATGCTTATACTGATAAGACGGTTGTGTTTATAGGAGATGATCACGGAGATAATATGGTTCCTTCAGGACAATTAGGAATGTATGTAGGTAGTAGAGGAGATGTAGAAGGAGGAAAGTTATATGGTTTAAAAGTAACGGATGAAGGTGTTACTTATGAAGTAGACATGAAAGAAGGTACAACTTACAGTGCTTCTTTTGTTGAGTTAACTGAGAAGAATATCGATTTGTTAGATGCTGAAGCTAAAGAAAAAGGAGTGATGGGATTCTCTCGTTTAGAAGATATTGATTGGAGAAGAGGTTCTGCTAAAAACAATCGTGAAATTTATTTTTGTGTTACAGGTCGTAAAAAAGATGGTTTAATAGGGAAAGGAACTATTTACGGACGTGTGTATAAAGTAGAATTAAATGAAAATGATCCTACAGGAGCTGCTAAAATTACATGTGTGTTAGATGGTGATAAGTTAGACGGTAAAGCAGGTGTTTTTCATAGTCCTGATAATATCGTAGTAACTGAAAACTATGCTTATATTCAAGAAGATCCTAACGGGTATTTTGATAGTGCAGAAAAACAACATGCTGCAAGTTTATACCAATATAACCTAAAAACAGGAGAACTGAAAAAAGTATTAGAATGTGACCAAGTGGCAGCTGCGGCAGCAGGTTATGGGTTAACTTACCAAGAAAAAGCATGGGAGATTACAGGAATGATTGATATTTCTAAAACTATAGGAGTAAGCAATACATTTTTATTAATTACTCAAAATCATGGTTGGGTTCCAGCAGATGGGGGAGCGTTTACAGATCCTTTAGCAAATGATGCAGCTGAAACATCAAAAGAAGGAAGTCAATTATATGTGATTCAAGGATTAGATAGATAATGACAAACAATTTTCAAAAAATACAAAAGGCACATGTTATCATGTGTCTTTTTCTGGTATCTATAATTAGTTGTAAACAAGAAAAAACAGCGAGTTACACAAAAGTTGATAGTAAAGCTTTAGTAGTAAAAGTTGAAGAATATTACTCACTTCATTTAGATAATTGTATTACTCTTTTAGAAGAAATTAATATTGTTGATGAGGTTTCAGAGAAACTTAATAAGTACAAATTAGCGAGAAAAGAGTTTAAGTTAATTGAGCCTATTTTATCATTTGTTGATAAAGAAAATTATAAGAGTTTAAATAGCCCTAATCTTTTACGAATTGACGAAGAAGATGCTACCAATATAAAAATAAGAAATCCTTTTGGTTTTCAGGTTATTGAAGAGTTATTACATGAAGATGAGGTTGATGTTATTGCTTTAAAAGATGCTGTAAATATTACCAAAAATAGACTTAAACTAATAGCGGCAAACAATACATTGTATTTAAAAAAGCACCATGTTTTATGGTTGTTACGCGATCAAATTGCTCGTATAGCTTTGGTAGGAATAACAGGTTTTGATTCACCTGTGTTAGAGCAATCGTTGACTGAGGCTAAGACAAATTATGAAACCTTATTTTTTATTATAAAAACGTATAAGAGTGAATTTTCAAATGAAAGCTTATATACTGATTGGTTGAATGAAATACAGACAACTCAAGAAGTATTAGAAGATGGAGAGTTTACTACATTCAATCGTTTCGATTTTATTAAAAGCCATACGCATAAGCAATTAGAGTTGTTGGCAAAAACTTCAGAAGATTGGAAAGTGGAGTTTCCATTAACTATGGCATTTAATAACAATATCACTTCGTTATTTTCTAAAGAAACATTTAATATTAATTTCTTTAATGACTATCATCAGTTAGAGAAAGCTATGTCTGGTGAAAAAATAGCTTTAGGAAAAAAATTATTCAACGATAAAAGCTTATCAAAAGACGGTGTTATGAGTTGTGCTACTTGTCATATTAAGGATAAAGCTTTTACAGATGGATTAGCAACTTTTCCGAAGCAAAAAAGAAATACACCAACACTACCGTATGCTGCTTATCAACAAACTTTTTTTCATGATGGAAGAGCAGGAAGTTTAGAAGGACAAATTGTTGGAGTTGTTGAAAATAAAAATGAGTTTCATACCAATTTAGAAAATTTGACAAAAACTGTAAAAAGTGATAGTGTGTATACGAAATCATTTACTGATTTATATGGAAAAGTAACTGATTTTAATATTAGAAACGCGATGGCAAATTACATTAGAAGTTTAGGAGACTTTAGTTCAAAGTTTGATAAAAACATCAATAATAAAGAAAACACTTTAAGAACTTCTGAAATCAATGGATTTAATCTTTTTATGGGAAAAGCAAAATGTGCGACCTGCCACTTTCCACCTGTGTTTAATGGAACAGTTCCTCCTAATTTTACAGAAACAGAAGTAGAGTCTATAGGAGTTCCAAATTTAGAAGAAACAGGGTTAGATGATGACCTAGGTGCTTATAATATATTTAAAACTGAAGAACGAAAATACTTTTTCAAAACTTCTACCGTTCGTAATGTATCCAAAACGGCTCCCTATATGCATAATGGGGTATATGAAACCTTAGAACAAGTAGTTGATTTTTATAATAAAGGTGGTGGACAAGGATTAGGGTATAAAGTTCCAAATCAAACGTTACCATCAGATAAATTAAATTTGTCAGAAAAAGAAATTAAAGACCTAATAGCTTTTATGGAAGCCTTAACGGATGAATAATTCATTCAATTTTTATAGTTAACATAAAACTCTCTAAATGTATTTTAGAGAGTTTTTTATTTTTACTGTAATTTTTAGCGGCAGTTTCGACCAATCAGAATAAATCAATTATCATGAAAAAAATAGTACTACTAATAACTATAGCTTTTGTTTCAATAGCGTGTAAAAAAGAAATTAAAAAGGAAACAAGTAACAAAGAAGAGGTAGCAGTATCAAAATACCCAAAAGCTTTAGAAGAAGTTTTAAAAGAACATGGGGGAATTGAACAATGGAAGAAAATGAAAACATTGTCATTCACATTAAAAAATGAAGAGCATACTACAGATTTACATTCACGAAAAACAGTAGTGAATTCACCAGAATATTCTTTAGGCTTTGACGGAACAGAAGTGTGGTTACAACAACAAGACTCAACCGCTTTTAAAGGGAATCCTGAGTTTTATTATAACTTATATTTTTATTTTTATGCAATGCCTTTTGTGTTAGCAGATGATGGTATTGTATATTCAGAAACAAATCCACTAATTTATGAAGGAGTAACTTACCCAGGAATAAAAATTTCATACAAAGCAAACGTTGGAACTTCACCAGATGATAATTATTTTATATTTTACCACCCAGAAACAAAACAAATGGCTTGGTTAGGGTATACGGTTACCTTTTTTAGTAAAGAACCAACCGATGCGTATAAAATTATAAGATACAACGATTGGGAAAATGTTAACGGTTTGTTGTTGCCAAAATTCATAACTTGGTATGCTAAAGATGAAAACGGGCAACCAACAGAACCAGCAAGAGAACCAATTCAGTTTAAAATGCCTTTATTAAATGAAGCATCTTTAGCCAATAGTTTTTACGAGAAACCAAAACAATAATCAACTAATAAACAAACAAAGTATGGATAAAAAGTATGTATGGAAAAAAGAATACACGTTAGTCTTAGTGGCTAACTTAGTATACATCGTGTTATTTTATATAATCACTAACATATATACAAAGTAAACCATGCAAATAGTAGATTGGATTGTTCTTTCAATAACCTTATTGTTTATTGTTTTATATGGAGCTTGGAAAACCAGAGGAAGTAAAAATGTAGAAGATTATATAAAAGGAGGAAACGAAAGTAAATGGTGGACGATTGGTTTGTCGGTTATGGCAACACAAGCCAGTGCCATTACTTTTTTATCTACTCCAGGACAAGCGTTCCATAGCGGAATGGGCTTTGTACAGTTTTACTTCGGGTTACCAATAGCAATGGTAATTATCTGTTTGGTGTTTATTCCTATTTATCACCGATTAAAAGTTTACACAGCTTACGAATATTTAGAGGGAAGGTTCGATCAAAAAACTCGAACCTTAACTGCAATTCTGTTTTTAATTCAACGTGGATTAGCTGCAGGAATTACCATTTTTGCCCCAGCTATTATTTTGTCAGCTGTTTTGGGGTGGGATTTAGTTACGCTAAATATTATAATAGGTGTTTTGGTAATTATTTATACTGTTTCTGGAGGAACTAAAGCAGTAAGTGTTACTCAAAAACAACAAATGGCTGTAATTTTCGCAGGAATGTTTGTTGCTTTTTACTTGATATTACAATATTTACCAGAAGATATTACATTTACCAAAGCATTAGAAATTGCAGGTGCTTCTGATAAAATGAAAGTACTAGACTTTTCTTGGGATTTAAATAACCGTTATACTGTTTGGACAGGTATTTTAGGAGGAACATTTTTAATGCTATCTTATTTCGGAACTGATCAAAGCCAAGTACAGCGCTATTTATCAGGGAAATCATTAAGAGAAAGTCAATTAGGATTGATTTTTAATGGGCTGTTAAAAGTACCGATGCAGTTTTTTATTCTGTTAGTTGGAGTAATGGTGTTTGTATTTTATCAGTTTAATCCGTCACCGTTAAATTTTAACCCAAAATCAGGAGAAGCAATAGCAAATTCCAACCTTGAAACAATAGAACAATATGTAAAATTAGAAGAGCAGCATCGTTTTATTGAAGGAAGAAAAAAAGCGCTGATTTTTGAAGGGTTAACTCCTGATAATGTAGCACAGATTCAAGAGTTTAATGAACAAGATAAGATACTAAAGGAAGAGGCGAAAACTATTATTTCAGAAGTAGATCCGTTAGTAGAAACAAACGATAAAGATTATGTGTTTATTCATTTTATTCTAAATAATTTACCCAAAGGATTAATAGGTCTATTATTAGCGGTAATTTTATCAGCAGCCATGTCTTCTACAGCATCTGAATTAAACGCTTTAGGAGGTACGACAGCGATTGACTTGTACAAACGAAATACCAAAATAGAATATAGCGATGAGCATTATGTAAAAATGTCAAAATGGTTCACTTTAGGTTGGGGGATTTTAGCAATTTTAGTCGCCTGTGTAGCTAATTTATTTGATAATTTAATTCAGCTCGTAAATATTATAGGTTCCATTTTCTACGGAAACGTGCTGGGGATATTCTTATTAGCCTTTTTTATAAAATATGTAAAAGGAAATGCGGTATTTGTTGCAGCAATAATCACACAACTAATAATCATAGCAGTTTGGTATATTGATTGGTTGCCGTATTTGTGGTTAAATGCTTTAGGGTGTGGATTAGTAATGTTATTAGCAACAATAATCCAAACATTTTCTAAAGAAAACTAACTTTTTTCTATTCGTAAAGCATCAATAATATCAGAAGCTATTAAAGCATTGTATCCTTTTTTACTAGCAGCTTCGTCACCTGCTTTTCCATGAAAATATACACCTAATAAAGCAGCGTGTAAAGACGAATAGTTTTGAGCTAATAATCCAGTGATTATTCCTGTGAGTACATCACCGCTACCACCTGTTGCCATTCCTTGGTTTCCAGAAGTGTTGAAATATAAATTTCCTCCAGGAGAAGAAATCACAGTATATGCATTTTTTAAAACCACGATGCATTGATATTTTGCAGAAAATTCAAGTTGCTTCTGAAAACGTTCAGTTGAGGTGTCAGATTTTCCAACCAATCTATCAAATTCTTTAATATGTGGAGTTAGGACAGAGTTTTTAGGAAGTAATGATTTTAATTCTTCGTTTTGAGCAATAATATTAATAGCATCGGCATCTATTACTAACGGACTACTACTTTCCGATACTAATTTTTTTACAAGTTGTGTCGTTTTTTCGTTAACACCTATTCCAGGACCTATCCCGAGAATGTCGTATTTGAAAATTTCTGGGAGTTCGGTCACGAATTCTTCATTCTCATCGGTTAGGCACATTGCTTCTGGGACGGAAGATTGTATAATTTGGTAACCACATTTTGGTACGTAACTAGTCAGTAGACCAGTACCACTTCGTAAGCAAGCTTTTGAAGAAAGTACAGCAGCCCCCATTTTTCCGTAAGAACCAGCAATTAATAACGCATGTCCGTAACTTCCTTTGTGTGATTGACGCGGTCTAGAAGTTAAAATATCAGCAATTTTATCGTTCAGAATGAAATAGTTGCTTTCTTGTTGCTGAATAAAATCTTCATCTAAGCCAATATCAACTGTTTTCCAATTTCTTACAAAGGTTCCATTTTCAGGAAAAAAAAATGAAAATTTTGGTCGCTGAAAACTTACAGCAAGGTCTGTCTGTACAACAGTTTCAGAATCAGGAAGCTTGTCGCAATACAATCCAGAAGGAACATCAACAGCATATACAGTTTTCTTAGCCTTATTTATATTTTGAATCACTTTTTTTATAAAACCAGTAATAGGCTTGGAAAGTCCAAAACCAAAAATAGCATCAATAATTACATCGTACTCAGAAAAATCAGGAGTTTCATCAGTTGACTTTATAATAATAGTATCATCAAGTTTTTGAAAATTAATATCACAATCAGAGCTAAGTGTATCTTTAAACTGAACTAAAAAAGGTTGTATAGTGTATTTTTTACTTTTTAAAATTCTAGCAATAGCAAATCCGTCACCTCCATTATTACCAACACCACTAACAATAGCAATTTTTAGAGAACGATTTAATAAAGGTTCAATAGCTTTTACAAAGGCTAAAGATGCTTGCCCCATCAGAGCAAATGAGGTAATTCCTTTTTTAGTAATAGTGTGTTCGTCAGCTTTTCGTATTTGAGCAACGTTGATTATTTTTTGAAGATTTTCCATGTAAGAAATTTACAACTTTACATAAAAAAAGCAAAAAGAAACCCACAAAGAATTTTGTGGGTTTATTGTACTAATAATTAAAAGTAGTTTTTATTGAATTCTAGCGTTAACTAAACTCATAATACGTTCAAATTGTTCTTTAAGCCCCATATCAGAATTATCAAACTCAATAGCATCGTCTGCCATAACCAAAGGAGAGTCTTCTCGGGTAGAATCTATTTTGTCGCGCTCTTGTACATTTTGTAAAATTTCTTCATAATTTATATTATCACCACGATCTAATAATTCTTTGTAGCGACGCGTAGCGCGTTTGTCGGCAGAAGCAGTCATAAATAATTTTAATTCAGCATCAGGAAAAACTACAGTTCCAATATCGCGACCATCCATAACAATCCCCTTGTTTTTACCCATTTCCTGCTGCTCACGAACTAACTTTTTTCTAATTTCAGAAACTTCAGCAACTTTACTTACGAATTTAGAAACTTCAATGGTTCTAATTTCTCTTTCAACATTGATTCCGTTTAAAAACATTTCAGCAAAACCAAGTTCTTCATTAAAAGCAAAAGACAAAGAAATGTTAGGTAAATCAGCAATTAAATCTTCAGAGTTAAAATGACTTTCAGAAATATAGTTTTGCTGCATAGCATACAAAGTAACAGCTCTATACATTGCTCCGGTATCAACATATATATAGGTCAATTCTTTGGCTAATTGCTTAGCAATAGTACTTTTCCCTGTAGATGAAAAACCGTCAATGGCTATAGTTATTTTCTTTGTCATGATTCAAAAAATAGATAGCAAATATAGGGTAGAATTCTAATACTTTTGAAAGATATAGACAAAAAAGAGAGAGGTATTAACCTCTCTCTTTGAAAATATGCTATTAACTGTATTGTTACATTTTAATAAAATTAGTAGTGTGTGTACCTCTATTACTGTTAACTCTAAATATATAGCTACCAGTAGCTAGGTCGTTAACATTAATAGGAGCCCCATCTTCTAAATCAATAGGGGCACCCAACCTTTGAGTTGTTGTTGAAGTTGTTGATTTTTTGAATGATAAACTACCAAAACCTCCTCCAAAAAGAAGATTAACACTTTTTACAAAACTACCCGTTTGAGCATTGAAAATATCAGCTGTAGAGGCTGTTGTGCCAGTGTCTTTTTTAGATAAGATCATACTTCCAGTGGTAGGATTAGGAGATAGGATAAAGTAACTACCAAAATCGTTTCTTGGTAAAGTACAATCTGTGTTAACCGTACATAATGGGTACATACCTTTTATGTAGTTTTTAATATCATTGAAAAACGATACATTGTTTACACAAACAAAATTTAGCTTTGGGCAAGACCTCAAGTCAACATAAGGGTCTGAGCTACCAAAACGAGTAAAGTAACTAAAACTAAGGTAAAATTCATGCCCTCCTGTTAAATAAGCAGTTTCTAAGTTTGGGTTATTGTTTAAGTTTAATGTCTTCAAAGAAGTACAATTTCTTATGTCTATTTTACTAATAAGATTGTTGTTTAAAATTAAACGTTTTATTTTGGTATTGTTTGAAGTAATATTTAACCCTGTTATCTTGTTGTTGTGTGCCTGTATACTTTCTATGTTGGGATTAGTGTTAATATCTAATTGTGTTATTTGACAGTTCCAGATTTGCATATCTTTAAGAGCACTACAGTTTGTAGTATTCAAGGTAGTTAGAAAAGGATTGTGTGTTGTGTTAATATAGAATAACTTTGTTAAGTTACTGGCATCTAATTTAGATATTTTGTTATCATTAATAAATATACTTCTAAGGTTTTTGTTATTGTTAATGTTGATATTAGTTAAAAGGTTATTTGATAGATCTAAAGACTCAAGTGCCAAGTTGTTTTCTATATTAATACTGCTTATTTGATTGTAGCTTAGTGATAGGTTTCTTAGTTTAAGGTTATTGCTAAAGTCAACGGATGTTAGTTTATTTGAATTTAAATATAATACTGTAAGGTTTGTTAGGTATTCAATTCCTGTAAGGTCGGAAATATTTTTATTGTTATAATTACCAATAAGTGTTATTTTCTCTGCTTCATCAATGCAAATTTCTCCGTCACCATCAGTATCATAATCTTCTACTAATGCTTGTTTAAAATTAGGGTCAGGGAAGTTTATTATTGGGCAGGTAACAATTGTACATTCGCCTATATGGAGAGCGCTTCCAATTCTGTCCCAGAACCCTCTATGATCTACACCATTTGATTGAGGCATGTATTGTGCATTGCTAATGCAAACATACTCTATAACGTCTAGATCAAAGTATATACCCCATTGGGCTTCCATTTGAAAGGTACTTGGGCCTGTTAAATATGCATGTTTAATAGGGTTGTCTTCGAGTCTTAGTCCCCATAATGCACAGTTTCTAACATCAACAGAAGATATTTGGTTTCTTCTAGCGGTTAAAAAACGTAATTTGGTTAGGGTGGAAGTTTGTGAATAATCAATCTTCTTAATGCTATTATCACTACAGTTTAGAACTTCTAGGTTTTTAAAAAATTGAATTCCGTCTAAACTTGATATATTTTTATTATCTAAATTTAACCTGTCTATACTTAAGGCTTCAGCTTCTTCAATTTCACCGTTTCCAGAAGTATCTATGATAGGATCATGAGTTAATAGTGCTTGTTTAAAATTAGTGTCTGGAAAATTAATTTGTCCATAAGAGTTTGTAAATAGGCATAGTAATACACCTAAAAAGTAAAAGGAGTTTTTTTTCATAATACATAAATTTTTACACGCAAAATATTTTTTAAGAGCGTGGTTTTGGGGTTAAATTTGATAATACAATTTTTAATTACTGCAATTCTAGTAGTATAGAAAGTATAGCATATTTTTTCGCTAACAAAGGAAAGTTTTTTTTACAAAAAAAAAAAATAAAAAAGGTAAAAAACAAAGAGCTGTAAAACTTTAGTTGCCTGTTAAAAATAGATTTTATATATTTCCCTATTAATTTTATTAGTTTTATTATAGTTTTGTTAAGAAAAACTATAAATTTGACACCCTTAAAAGAATCCCTTAAATGAAAAGAAGCACTAAAAGCATATTATTACTTTTAGCATCATTTCTACTGTGTATAAATTCAAGCGCTCAAGTGCTTGAAAGCGTAGTTATTAACGATTTAGTGGGGGTGAGTAATAGATCTCTTTGTGATCAAGTAGGAGGGACAGATTATTCTCTAGATATAACTTTTAGTGGAGCTGCTTTTGAGGATGAAAATACTTTTAAAATAGAGATTTCTGATGAAAATGGATCTTTCTCAGATCCCAGCAAGGTAAAAACATTAAGAACTCTAGTCAGTACAGCTGCAGATAATTATAATCAACAATTTAATATAGAAAATATCAGTTTTCAGTTGCCAGAAGGAACTTATGGTAAGAATTATGTAATACGTGTAACTACAAGTCAGGAACCTGTCCAAACAGTACAGACAGCTCCTTTTGAGGCTTATTATGATATGTTTACAGAAGGTGAGTTATCTATAAATAATGGTAATGCTTTTACATTATGTAATGGTGAATCAAGAGAAGTTTTTTTAGATACTGATGTAAATAGAGAGTATTTATGGTATAGAAGAGTTGGTGGTACGGATGAGTTGGTAGCAACTACGCAAGAGCCTAAATATACAATAACAGAAACAGGACAATATTATGTAGTAATTGATTATGGTTTATGTGGAGGGCCGAAGTCAAGGTTTTTAAATGTTGATGGTCTTAGTGGAACAGATACGCAAATTAAAGGGGCTTCAACTATTGAAATATGTGGAGACCAATCTCATACATTTGAAGCAAATGCGACCAATACTACTTATATATATAATTGGTATTTAGATGATGAATTAAAAAAATCTTCAAACGATCCAACATATACCACACCAACTGTAGGACAATTTGGTACATACCGTTTAGAAATAGAAGCAGGGACATGTACAACAGTTTCAAATGATGTAGTGTTACAACAACAAACAGAAGCTAGTTTTAATGTGGGAACAGAAGGAGCCTTGGTCAGAGTAATTTTACCAGGGGAAACAATAGAACTGTGTATTAATCATGACGCGCCTTCAGGTACAATTGAATGGTTTAAGGGTACTGATACGACTCCTTTAGCAGCAAAGACCCAACTATGTATGAATGCCATTGAGCCAGAAGTGTATTATGCACGAGTAACTCAGAGTACAGGATCTGCTTGTGACGCTGTTGTTGATTCAGAAGAATTTGTACTACTGGCTGTAGATTCGTTTAATGTAGTAATTAGAACTGCTACAGATTATGAAGAGTGTAATTCAGCTACTACTAAGTTAAGTATGGTAGGGGTAAAGGCCGTAGCAGAAGATGGAAACGAGTATGATTTAACCTCCGATCAAATAGCGATGTTAAATTTTGATTGGAAAAAAGATGGAGTTTCTACAGGAGGAACAAGTGATCAGTACACTGTCAATTCATATGTAGATAATGGTTCTTACACATTAACAGTAAGTACAAATACAGGAAAGAGTGGTGATTCTAATGCTATTGATGCAAAGTTAGTAGAGGTACCTCAGATATCTTCTACATCAACTTCAAATTCTTTATGTGCAGGTTCTTCTATTGTTTACACAATAGATAACTTTAATACGAGTTATACTTATCAATGGGTAAAAGACGGTGATGAAGATGTAACCCCTTCAGATCCTCAAACACTAGTAGTGAATGAAGTAGGTGAGTATGTGTTACAATATTCTGATTCAAGCTGTAGCAATGAATTAGCACCTATAAATGTAATTCCTTTTGATGATTCAGCAGTAACTGTTACTCCATCAGAAATTGTTGTGCTGGAAGAGGGCGGTTCAGCTATAGTTGTGGCAGCTGGTGGAGAAAATTATGAATGGTACCAAGGAGAAAGTACTTCAGGAACTTTGTTGTCTACAACAGAGCAGTTAGAAGTGACTGAATTAGGTTTTTATACAGTGCAAGTAAAAGTAGGTAACTGTACACTGTATAAGACAATAGAAGTAGTAGAACCTGATGATCAAGTTGTAGTGCCTAACACATTAACTCCTAATGGAGATGGGAAAAATGACACATGGAAAATATCAAATAAATATGCGTTTCAACCATTGGTAACAATAATGTTGTACAACGCTAACGGTAAAGAAATTTTAAAAACAACTGAATATAGAAATGATTGGCCTACAGAGGATTTAGGAAATCAAAAAGTCTTTTATTATAAAATAGTAAAAGAAGATAAGTTGATTAAAGCTGGAACTATATCTGTTTTACACTAAAAAGTTAGAATGATTAGAAAAATTACGTTACTTATTTTACTGGTATTAAATGTGTTTGTGGTACAAGCGCAGTTTTCCGGTGGCGAACAACAATATAATAGTTTTAGTTCACGTAGCTTTATGAAATTCAATCGTTTTTTAACTGTACCAACCTTCTCTGCTTTACGAGAAAATAAAACATCACTTTCGGCTATTGTAAGAAATAGTAATATAGATTTTGAAGACAATCCTCGTTTATATATGCTTACATACTCTGGTAAGATGCGAGAAAATGTAGGTGCAGGGTTAGCTATTTATCAACAAGAAGTAGGTTCTGTAAAAGATTTTGGAGCTTTGGCTAATTACGCTCATCGTTTACGATTAAATGAAACCATGGATTTAACCTTTGGGTTTAACTTTTTGTATAGTAGAAGAAGTTTAGACTGGGGAAGAGTTTTAGTAACAGACGATGGGGATACTTTTTTAAGTAATTATCAAGACGATCCCGTTGTAAACTTTCAACCAGCGATAACTTTATCTATTGGAAAGTTTGATGTAGGAGTGTTTTTTGAGAATTTAGTAGACTTTAACCTAAAAAAGAGTGAAATGGCTACTTCTTTTGGAGAAAAAACATTTTCAGGACATTTAATGTATTCACACGAGTTAACTTATGCTAAAGGTCTTTTTGAAGGAGCAGATATACGAATGTTAGCAACCGCAAGAAAACCAGGAGATGAAGGGTTTACCTATGGAGCAAATGCTATTGTAGATTTACCTAAAGCAGGTTGGGTAAAAGCAGGTTATGATAAAACATACGGTATCTCAGCAGGTGTTGGAGTAAACTTGTCTGATAAGTTAGCAATTGGTTTTACCTATGAAAAGAGCAGTTTTGCTGCAACTAATGAAATAGGATTGATTTATAATTTTGGAAAAAGATCGTTTACAAGAGAGCGTCCTAAAAGAAGAACTGGTAACGTAAAAGTTAGTCTTCCAGAACGAGCCCCAAAGAAAGAAATTGAATATAAAAACCCAGAACACAACGATTTATCTGATGAAATTCAACAAGCGCAAGACTCTATTGATATTTTAAATAAAAAAGTTGACGAGGTATTACGTTTATTGAAAAATCAACCAGCGCCGAAAACAACAACTAATACAGTAATAATAAGAGATACAGTTCAATCAAAAGATACTTCATTAAAAAGAAGATCAAATAAACCATGGCGTAAGAGTACAATAACGCGTTCAGGTGGAGGAGGTACCATGTATTATGTAGTTTCAGACCAGTTTAGAAGTAAAGAAAATGCTGAAGCACTAATAGATAAGTGGTCTAGATTAGATATTGAAGCAAAATATGTATTTGAGCCTAAGAAAAAGTTATATTACGTTTACCTTGATAGGTTTGCAAAAGAAGAAGATGCAGAAGAAGAGGTTGACAATTTTAACGATAAAACTCGTTTATTTGAAAAGAACGATGAGAAGAAAGATAACTCAACGATAAAAGTTCAAAAAACAACTAAAGATCCTGTGTATGTGGTTAAAATTACTTTAGGAGGCTCATTGAGTAGTTATGAAGAACCTAAAACACAACCACCAGCTAGAGTTTATCCAATGGAGGCTGAAGGAGTAGAGCCAGGATATTATTTAAGAGTATATGTTAACTCACAAAAAGCATTAGCAGATAGAAATGTAGATGAGTTACGAAATGATGATATAGATGCAGATTATTTTGTTGACCCAAAAACAGGGTTTATGCATGTTTACATTTTTAAAACAACAGATAGAGCGGAAGCAATAAAAATGTACAATACAAATTTAAATGGAGCCTTTTACGATCGTAAAGCAATCGTACAGATAAAATAAAATACATAACTTAAGAACTTGATTAATTAATTCCCCCAATTGAAATTATGAAAAGAATAATTACTTTACTAATACTTGTATTACAAACCTTTTTTAGTTTTTCGCAGGAAAAATCTAGTTTGTTTGAAGATTCAAGAGTGTCTAAAGAACTAAAGCAAGCAGCACAAAAACTATCAAAAAATCAGGAGAAATCTACAGCTAATAAGTTATTAGATACCCCTTTTAATAATAGATTAGGCCCTGGTGGTATTAATGTTAAAGGTAACATAACATATGTTGGTAATAATATTTTAAGTATAGATGATGATGATTATAGTTTTATAGGACCTGATGATGATTTTAACTATGGAACAAGTGCTAATACTGATTTTGAGTTAGGCTATATAGATATTGATGATGTTCTGGGGATACCTGGTAATAATACTACTTTTTCATCAAGTATGTCAACTCTTAATTTACCAAGTTGTTCAAGAGTTGTATATGCAGGTTTATACTGGGCTTCGATTTATCCATATGAGAATTGGAAAGATGAAAAAAAAGGGATAAATACTAGAGATAATGACTTCAATACCATGAAGTTTAAAATACCTGGACAAGCATATCAAGATATTACAGGAACTGTAATTTACGATGATGGTGAGGCTACTCAATTACCGTATGTATGTTATAGTGATGTAACATCGCTAATACAGACTTTAGGAGACCCTAATGGAGATTATTTTGGAGCCAATATAAAAGCAACTATAGGTAGAGATTCTGAGGGACAGAGACTTGGGTCTTCAGCAGGCTGGGTGATGGTAGTTATTTATGAAAATGAAACCGAATCAAGTAAAAACATTTCATTATTTGATGGTTTTTCTACTATTAATGGAGATGTGGATACAGATGTAACATTCTCTGGCTTTAAAACAATTCCTTCAGGTCCTGTTAGAGTTCAATTACTTACAGCAGCTTTAGAAGGAGATAAACCTTATGAAGGAGATAGTTTTCAAATATTAAATCAGTCAAATAACTATCAGAGCATAACGACAGGGAATAATAACCAAGCCAATAACTTTTTTAATAGTTCTATAACGAAGTTTAATAATTTTGTTAATGATAGAGCTCCTAGAAGTACCAATACGTTAGGTTTTGATATAGACTTATTTAACCTTAGTAATCCCGGAAACTCTGTAATAGAAAATGGACAAACATCTATTGATGTAAAGTTCACTACAGCACAAGATGCATATTTCCCTTTCTTAAATGCAATGACGGTTGAAATTATTGAGCCAGAGCTACAAATGGTAAAATCTGTTTTAGATGGCACAGGAAAAGATGTGCAGGGAGAAGCAGTAAGTTTAGGAAGCGAATTATTTTATAATATAAGTTTTCAAAATGTAGGTACAGATGATGCTACAAATACAATTATAACGGATAGGTTACCTAAAAATGTAGATTTATTAGAAACGTCTACAGGAGGAACTGTGTATAATGGTGTGCGTTTTGATATTGATTTACCAGCTGGAGTAACAATAGTAGGCTATGAAGCTCCCTCTGCAGATAACGGTTTTAGAGCGCAGGTTGAGTTTTCTGTACCGGATGATATGGTAAGAGAGAATGGAGCAGAGTATAATATTCGTTTACATGTACAAGTAGTTAATGATTGTAATGAGTTAAGAGATGTTTGTTCTAACGAGATTCAAAATCAGGCTTTTGCAAGGTATGAAGGAGTGAATGGTGGAGTTGTAGTAGATAACGAGCCTAGTTATTCTGGTTTTGATAGTTGTGACTTTGGTATTGTAGGTTCTTCAAATTTCTTAGTTAATATAGATGATTGTAAGTTTAGGAGAAAAGAGGTGCTTTGTGGTGGAAGTATTGAGTTAACTGCGGGTGACGGTTTTGATACCTATAGTTGGGAAGATGAAAATGGTCAGTTTATAGATGATACTCAGAGTATTACAGTAAGTAGTGCAGGAGTATATACTGTTACAAAAACAACAACCTTAGGTTGTATTACAAAACCTGAAATTGTTGAAGTAATAAGTTTTGCAGATGTATCTAATCCATTGGCACCACCTTTTGCAGATAGATTCAATACTTCTTGTACTAGTAACACTACAGAGTTAGCTGAAATTTATTTATGTGGAAACACAACAGAAACCAGAGACATTACTTTACCTTTTGCAGGGTCTAATACAATTGTAGAATGGTTTAAACTAAATGGAGATGGTGGTTGTGGATATAACTTTGAAACAGAAGATTGTGCACCCACATCTACTGGATGCTCTTGGACTCCGCTAGGTACAGATTTAACTCAATCTTTTGGTGAAACAGGAGCTTATAAATTAGAAGTTTTATACGATGGTACATGTCCGAGAACATATTATTTTAATGTATTTAGAAATTCACTAACACCTACTCTTGTACCAACAGATATTTTATGTGGTACAAACGGAAGTATTGTAGTTAATGGAGTACCTGATGGGTATGAGTATAGTTTATCTGGCAATGGTACAACGACTGCTTTTCAAATAAGTAATACTTTCTCTATAACTAATCCAGGAGATTATACTGTAACAATTCGTCAAATTGGTTCTAACGGATCTTGTAACTATGTTACAGATAGTGTAAATATACAAAGTCTAGATATTGATTTAAATGTACTTACAAATATTGATACATGTGGAGGAGCATCAGAGCTTACAGTACAAATAGGAAATGTACCAGGTAGATATTCTTATGAGATAAGAAAAGATAATGTATATATGGCAGGGTCTAATGGCTTTATTGATAGTAATGACCAAAGATATACTATAACTGAGAGTGGTACATATCAGGTTTTCGTAACTACAGAAGGTGGTTGTTCGGCTAATGAAACAAGAGTAATAACCTTACCTGAGCCAATTACAATGTCAGCAATTACCACAAAAAATATTACTTGTGAAAATGGAAGCTCTCCAGGAATTATAACATTAACGCCAAGTGAGGGGACTTCACCATACGAATATGCTGTAATTTCTGTAAATGGAACTCCAGTAGCAGATGCTGATAAAGTGTATTTTACTGATACAACGTACGAAGTTCCAATGGGAAGTGAAGGTACATATGTGTTTGAAGTAAGAGACAATAACAATTGTAGCGCAACAGCGGAGGCTACTGTTGTGGTTGAACCAGCGTTACAGTTTACAGCAACACCAACAAATATTGCATGTAATGGAGGTAATGATGGTACGATACAAGTAAACTTAACAGGAGGAGATGCTACAGGTTATACTTTAGAGTATAGTAGAGATGGTTTTTCTACAACGAATAATACAGGTGTATTCTCAGGTTTATCAGTAGGTTCTTATACTATTGATATTAGAGCTTCAAAAAATACGTATCAATGTACTTATCAAGTAAGTGCTACAATTACAGAACCACCAGCACTTAGTGCAGAAGTAGTTAAAGAAAGAGATTACAACTGTGGAGCAGGAGGTAAAGTAAGATTCTTTAATGAACAAGGAGGTACTGGATCATATGAATATGGTATAGGTGTTGTAGATACTAGTACAGGAAATGTAACTTCTATTAATTATTATTCTTTTGATGATAACGGGTCGGCAGAAGCAGTATTTAATAGTTTAACTCCAGGGACCTATCGTTTTTATATAAGAGATGAAAATGGATGTGTATATGTAATACCAGGAGATATTGAAATTTTTGATTCTCCAAACGCACCACAATTAGTACCAGATATAACTTATAACTGTGATGGTACAGGAAATGTAGTATTAGGACCACCTTCAGAAATAAAAAATAATTTTGAATATTCATTAGATGGAGGAGCAACAACGAATATTAATAACTTTCCTAATTTAGATCCAGGACCTCATAATATTTTAGTGTATTATAAAGGACAAGACTGTAGTACATTAGTTAATTTTGTTATAGAGCAGAACCAAGCATTTACAGCTAATATAGACTCTTGGGAAAATATAACATGTAACGGTGGAAGTGATGGTACAATTACTATTAATGCTGAAAACTACGGAACTTCTTACCAATATTCGTTAAACGGAGGGGCATGGAGTACAGCATTAACAACAAGTCCACATACAATAACAGGTTTAACAAGTGGAACATATTCAATTAGTGTACGTTCAAATGTAAACTCTGAAGGAGATTGTCAAGTAGATATACCAGATAATGTAGTTTTAACTCAACCAAGTGTAGTTACAGTTGCTGCTCAGGTAACAAAAGAAATAACTTGTGTGCCAAATACAGGAGCTACTATTACAGTTACTAATACAGATGGAGGTAATGGAGCACCATATACATACGAATTATTAAATAGCTCTGGAACCCCTGTTGCATTTGCAAATGTACCAGAAGGTTCTTATAACGTGATTGCAACAGACAAAGATGGTTGTACATCTACACCTTTCCCTATTGTAGTTAACCCAAAAGAAGATTTGGATTTTACTGTTACACCAGTGCAATGTTATGATGGAAGTAACGGAACATTAACTGTAAATATAGGTACAGGAAATGGAGACTATTCATATATGATTGATGGTGTTACAGGTTGGCAAAACTCTAATGTGTTTAATAATTTAACAGATGGAACATACGATGTTATTGTAAGAGATGGAAAAGGTTGTCAGGTAACAGAATCTGCAACAATTCTTCCACAAGTTAGAGCAACGATAGTACCAGTGAGTGCAACTTGTAATCCAGGTCAAATACAGATAACTCCAAATGGAGGAGATGGAAATTATCAATTTGTTGTTGAAGATGCAGGAGGTACTCAAACTACATACACATCTAGTGCTATAAATGTACCAGCAGGAACTTATATTGTATATGTAAGAGATAAAAATGGAGGAACAGACTATTGTGAATTTACAGATACAGTAACAGTAAATCAAATAGTGAATCCTACACATACAACAACACTTGTACAACCTGATTGTAATGGAGGAACAGGAACAATTAATGTCGTAGTTGAAAATGGTACAGCACCATACACTGTAGCAGTAACAGGAGGACCAACTTCTACACCAGTTCAAACAGGAAGTGGATTAAATTATTCTTTTTCTGGTCTAACAGCAGGAAGTTATGAAATTCAAGTTATAGATGGTAATAATTGTCCAACTGCATCAGAAACAAGAACAATACAAGCTCCAGATGCATTAGTTAGCGGAGGACCTACAACAGCAACTGATTTAATGTGTAGTCCTTCAGGAACAATTTTAGGAACAATTACGTTTCAAGTACCAACAGGAGGTACAACAGATTATTTGTATTTCTATAAATTAACAACAGATACCGATTATACACAAGCAGGTAGTACTACAGTAACTAATTTAGACGCAGGTGTGTATAATACAAAAGTAGTAGATGCTAATGGTTGTGAATTAGTATTAAATAATGTAACTATTGCAGATTTACCTACTGAACCAACATTGAATAGTACAGTAGATTATAACTGTGATGGAACAGGAAATATAACTGTAACAGGTACACCTGCGGGTAGTTATACATATACATTAGGAGGGACTTCAAACTTAACAGGAGTATTTCCAAACTTATCTGCAGGAGCTTATACTATTACTGTTGATTATGGAAGTAATTGTACGACAGATGTTATAGTAAATGTAGAAGCCAACCAAGAGTTTACAGCTGCTATTACAGGTAGCTCTAAAACATGTATTGGAAGTGATGATGGTACAATTACTGTTGAAGCATATTTCCCATCAGGTACACCAACAGCTGACTTTGAATACAATGCAAATGGTGCAGGTTGGGTAAGTACATCAGGAAATAATCCGCATACAATAACTGGTTTACCAGTAGGAGTAAATACGATTGAAGTTCGCCCTAATAGTGCATCACCAGCAACTTGTACGGTTACATTACAAGAAACATTGGTAGATCCAGCGCCAATGGTATTAGCATTACCAATAACAAAAGAAGTTACCTGTAGTATACCTACGGGAGCTACTATTACTCCTAGTGTAACAGGAGGTTATGGAGGTGTAACATATAGTTATGAGTTATTTATAGCGCCAATGACACCAACAGGAACTACCACAACTACAGAATTTACAGATGTAGCATCAGGTGACTATGTTGTAGTAGCTACAGACCAAACTAATGGTTGTACAATATCTGAAACAGTTACTGTAGCACCAGCAGAATCTGTAACTTTTGATGCAGCAGCATTATGTTTTGATGGAACTAACGGACAGATAGAAATCAGTAATATTACCGGTAATGGTGACTATTCGTATAGTTTAAATGGAAGTAGCAACTTTATTCCTATAACTTCAGATCCGTTTACAATTTCAGGTTTATCTTCAGAAAGTTATACTGTTACAGTGAAAGATGGAAAAGGATGTTCTGAAGATGCTACGGTTGTAATCAACAACCTACTTTACGCAACAGCAACACCTACCAATGCTAGTTGTAATCCTCCAACAAATCCTACAGGAGAAATTTCAGTAACTGCAACAGGAGGTGATGGGGCGCATGAATTTGCAGCAGTAACAAGTACAGCTACACCTGCCGATCCTGCAAATGCACCAGCAACAGGAGATTATAGTGGAACAAATCTTATTACAGGGTTAGCTCCAGGTACTTATGATGTATATGTACGAGATGGCTCAGGTTGTTCTTATATTATTGAAGATGTTATAATTGGTACAACTACACCTGTAGATATTACTGCAACACCTAACCAACCAACTTGTAACGGTGATACAGGTAGTGTTGATGGACAAATAGTAGCCAGTACAGGACAAGCACCTTACACCATTATTATTGAAGATAATTCAAATGCTGAAGTAGGTAGATTAGATAATTTTACAGGTACTAGTTTTAGCTTTAATAACTTACCTGTAGATACTTATGAAATCAAAATTACAGATGCTTTAGGTTGTGAAGATACGTTTGACTTTACGTTAACAAATCCTCCTGCAATTGTAATGGATATTGAAGATGTTTTACCACCAGGTTGTATTGTTGATGCATCTCAGACAGGATTTAATTTTATTAATATAGATCCTGCAACTTATTTACCTAATATTTTACAATATAGTACAGATAATGGTGTCACATGGACTAATTTTACAGATGGTCAAATAAGAGGTTTAAATTCAGGAGATATAGTACACCCTGTATTACAAACAGTTGACAGTTCTGGTAATCAATTATGTTTAGAGTCTTACGGACCATATGAAATACCATATAATGTTACAGGTTTAATTGTAGACCCTATAGCAAACCCAAGTAACTGTTCAGTTGGTTTTTCAGTAACTGTAGAAGCATTAGGAGGTAGCCCAACTAGTGAATTTGAATTTGCTATTAACTCTCCTTCAGGTTGGGTTGGACCTGATGCACTTAATAATGGAACACTTGGTGATCCAGACAGAACATATACTTTTACAGGTTTAACACCAGGATTAACGTATGAATTTTTTGTTAGAGATACAAAAGGGACAGCTGATCCATCAGATGACTGTATTGAACAAAATAGTGACGATCTTTATATTGATTTTACTCCTTCAGTACCAATTACATCAACTGTTAACAGTCAAGCGTGTTTTGGAGCAAATTCAGGACAAATAACATTTTTAATAGATAATAAAAGTGGAGATTTAACAAATGATTTTACTTGGACGCTGTATGAAAGAGACCCAGCAACTAATACAGGTACAGCTGTACCTGCATATACAGATGTGGCACAAACAGGTTTTGATCCTATCACGGTAACTAATCTAGCACCAGGAACCTATTATATTATTTTATCAAACACAGGAGGTGTGGTTTGTGAATTTGGTGCTCAAGATGTTGAGATTATTGAAGGTACAGAAATTACAGGAGATTTAACAAAGTTAAACGACATTACTTGTAGTGTTCCAGGAAAAATAAGGGTAGAAAATGTAGTAGGTGGTTTTGGTCCTTATACATATACAGCTACAACATCAGATGGATCTGCAGTAACAACTGTAGTAGGAAATGAAATATCAGTAACAGCACCAACAACATTAACTACTGTTGATGTAACGGTAACGGTAGCTGATAGTAACAATCCTAATGCTTGTACAGCTAGTTTAGGTACAGTAACATTAAATGTAGCTCAATTACCAACGCTAACTGTAGATAGCACAGCAAACTGTGATCCTTTAAAATCTATCACAGTTTCAGCAACAGGAGGTTTAGCTCCATACCAATATAGTATTAACAGCGGTGCTTTTACAGCACAAACTTCAGGTTCTCATACCTTTACTGGTTTAGCTGACGGAAGCCATACTGTAGTGGTAAGAGATGCGAATGGTTGTGAAAATACCATAACAGGAGGTACAGCAGTTACGTATCCAGCATTAGAGTTTGACTTAACCACAGTTCAAAATTTAAATTGTGCACCAGGGGAAGCTATTCTAGGTATAGAAATAACTTCAGGAGCTAACTTAGGTACATCAGGAAACTTTACATACACTGTTACACCAGCAGGTACAGCGTCACCTAATAATGGATCAATAACTGGAGCAGATGATTCTCAGAATATTACAGTAACAACAGTCGATACTTACGAAGTAACGGTAACAGATGTAACATCAGGATGTTCGGAAACAAAACAAATTCCTGTAGCAGCAGCTGTTCAGCCAGACTTCTCATATGAAGTAGAAAATAGTGTGTGTGCGGGTGATAATTCAGGAAGTATCAGAGTAACTGCGGTTGATAATGGTATTATACCATTAATATATACAATTAATGGACCAAGTGGTTATACTGATACATTTACGGGAGATTCAGTATTCACAGGATTAGCTCCAGGTACTTACACAGTAACAGCTGAAAGTACAATTAATGGATGTACAACAACTAAAACAGGTATTGTAATTACTGAGTATTTAGATATTACATTAACAGACCCTGTAGTTGATGGATTTAAGTGTAACGCAGGTACAAATACTGTAAATGTAGCTACGGTTACCGTACCAAATGGAGCAGGAGATATTTCAGGAGGTTCAGGAAACTATACGAGTGTATCATTTACCTATACGCCTAATACAGGAATACAGGAATCAAAAATAGGAAGCAGTTTTGAGTTTACAACAACAAACACTTCTGGTGGAACTGTAGATATTATAGTATATGATGATAAAGGATGTTTTGCTACTATTGATGACGTAATTATACCTCCATTTGAGCCAATGATAGGTGTAACTGCCAATCAAGATGATGCTATTACTTGTACTACATTAGAAAGTATTATTGTAGAAGCGAATCCAAATGTTGTAGGTATTGAATATAGAGTGGTAGGTCCAGGATATGATCAAACAATAACAGGAGCAGGAAGTCCTGTTACCTTTACAGGATTAGCAACAGGAGACTATACAGTTACTGCTACACACCCAACAACAAACTGTATGGTAGAAACATTCTATAAAGTTGGACCAGAACCTGTATATGATATTGTAGTATCTGATGTTCAAAATGAATCATGTAAAGAAGCTAACGATGGAAGTGTACTTATAGATTTCAGACCAACAGGAGCTTATGTAGATCAATACGACTTTGAATTATTTGATGCTAATACAGGAGACTCTATAGATTTAAGCTCTAATCCAGGAGGTCTTAATATTCCACATCAAGGAGTAAATGCGCCTACACCTGTTCATAATTTACCAGCAGGTAATTATTACATAACCATTACAATGACCGCTAGTCCTAATTGTAAGGCTACTACTGAAATATTTACTATTTATGAGCCAACTCAGTTAGATGTTACGGCTAATGTAGATCCTGTTGTAAGCTGTACAAATGGTTCGGATGCAAGAATAACAGCAACACCTAGTGGAGGTTGGGGCAATTACATATATCAATTAGAAGATACAAATACAGGTGCTATTATTGGAGGGTATGATTTTGCTTCTAATGGAGGTAATAATATATTTACAAACTTAGCATCAGGTCAATACAGAGTTAGAATAAGAGATGGTAACGGTTGTACTATGTCAGATACAGTTACTATTATAAACCCAGACCCAATAAGATTCTCTGTAGATAAAAATGATAATGTATGTGATACCTCTGTTGGAGGTAGTATAACAATAAACGCTACGGGTGGTACAAATACCTATGTATATAGTATTACTAGTGCCTCGTATAGTGCTACACAAACGATAAATGCACCGTCATTTACATTTAGCAATTTACCAGCAGATACGTATACTGTAAACGTTGTAGATTCTAAAGGATGTACTGCTTTAACAGCTCCTATAGATGTAACAATTAACCCAAAAGTTAACTTCTCGTTAGTTGAAACAAAGAAAATAGACTGTACACCAACACCAAATGGTATTGTAACAGTTGATTTAACAAACTGGACGTCTGGAGTAAGTAATTACGAATATGAGGTAGTTGATTCTTCTGGAGGTTCATTGGTATTAAGTAGTCCTGTAACGAGTAATCCGTTTACAATTTCAATTCCTAACGGAAATCCAACACCTGAAACCTATACGGTAACGGTACGTGATATGGATTCTCAGCCAAAACCAGAATGTGAGGTTTCGAAAGAAATCATAATCAACCCTAGAATAGAACCTGTGTTTACAGCACAAGCTACGGTTAATAATATCTGTTCTGGAAGTTCAACAGGAGAAATTACGGTTTCTTCAACTGATAATGGTATTTCACCGTTAACATATATAATTAATCCTCAGCCAACAGGATGGTCGTTTAATAACAACGTATTCTCTGGTTTACCAGCAGGTACATATACAATTACAGCTGAAGGAACAAACGGTTGTATTACTTCTACTGATGTAACAATTAATGAAAATTTGGCAATTGATATTACTAATGCAGTTACATTTACTCAGTTTAATTGTACAGTGGGTAATGAAACAAATAGTGCAACCATAGTGGTAGATAAATCAGCTATTATAGGTGGTACAGGAAATTATGTACGTGTAGAGTTTATAGATACAGCTACAGGAGATGTTTTATATAACGGAAATAACTTCACTTATACTTCTACAGATGAAGCAGGAGGAACATATACGGTTAACGTATATGACGAAAACGAAGGTTGTTTTGCTACAGAAGATGTAACTATCAATCCGTTTGTAAAAATAACTGGTCTAACAGTTGATCCTCAAAGAAAAATTGATTGTAACAACGGTGAAGACATTATTGCTACTCATACTGTAGTAGGAGGTTCGTTAACTAATTTTGAGTATAGGTTGTATGACAATGCAGCAGGACCAACAGCTACACCTATAGAAACAAGAACAAATACGGATGGTGACTTTACACAATTCTTAGCACCAGGTACCTATAGAGTAGAGTTAGAGAACTTAGATACCAACTGTATTGAAACAGAATACTATGTAGTAGGACCAGTACCATCGTATGATGTGTTCTTAACAAATATTCAAAGAGCATGTTTCAATGGTACAGGAAGTGTAGATTTCTATTTTAGCCCTTCTACATCATATACAGATGCCTTTAATTACGAAGTAATTCCTGTAGGAGGAGGTACAGCTGTAGTTTCAGGAAATGTAGCGGCAGGAGCAGCATCACCAATTACTATTTCAGGTATTGCTCCAGGAGAGTATTATGTACAAATAAGAATGACATATTCTCCATACTGTACACCTAGGTCAGTTGATTTTGAGATTGCTCAACCAACAGCAGATTTAACATTAGCGCATGAGTTAACCTATTTAAAATGTACACCAGCAAACTCAGGAGCTGTTAATTTAGCTGCTAGTGGAGGTTGGGGAGCTTATCAATATGAATTGGTAAACACCACTGGAGGTGGCTCAACAGTAGTTCAGCCATTTAATAGCAATGCAATAATTACAGGTTTAACAGCAGGTGATTATACTGCTACGGTTAGAGATATTAATGGATGTACAACATTTACAAACTTTACATTAGAACCTGGAACAACCATTACAGGAGACTTTAATGTTACACCAAACTTATGTGAAGGAGAGTACACCGCAACTATTGAAGTAACTAATATAGCTGGAGGTCAAACACAAGATCCTAATTTAACATACAGTTATATATTAGTATATCCTGACGGAACAGAAAGTGCAAGTCAATCATCACCAATCTTTACGAATTTACCAGCAGGTAATGGATATATAGTAAAAGTAGCAGATGGGTATTCTTGTGATGGTCCAATAGGTCCAATTGATATAATTGACCCTATCGAAGTAGTTGCTTCAGCAGAAATTACAGTAGATATTACATGTAACGACCCTCAAGCAGTGGTAGAAGTTACAGGAGCAGGAGGTACAGGACCATATATGTATAGTATGGACGGAATTACTTTTGTACCAGCTAATTCAGGTTCTAACCATACATTTAATGTTGATGCCGGAACACACCAATTCTTTGTGAGAGATAGTGAATTATGTATTTCTGATCCAACAACATTAACAATAGGAGCTTATGAAGCATTAGTGGCTACCTTAAATGTAGACTCTGCATTTATCACTTGTAATGGAGATAGTAATGCAGTGTTATCAGCTAATGTAGATGGTGGGTTTGCTAATAATGCTTATCAATTATTAGATGAAAACAACACGCCTTTAAGTAATTGGCAACCATCAAACACATTTAGTGGTTTAGATGTTGGTACTTATAAAATAAATGTAAGAAGTACAAATAGGTTTGGCGTAGAGTGTTATGCTATAACAGGAGAGTATGCAATAACTGAACCAGATGTATTAGAAGCAATTGTAACACCAACACCAGTTACGTGTTTTGGAGGTAACGATGGTACTATAATAGTTAATGCAGATGGAGGTAATGAAGATTACGAGTTCAATATTGCTTCAGATCCAAGTAGTCCTGATTTTCCTGAAACTAAGTTTGTAAAAAACAATGTATTTGAAAATTTAAGCGCAGGAGTGTATTGGATTACTGTAAAAGATGTTGTAGGATGTTATTTAGATCCTATAAGAGTTGAAGTAACACAACCAGATGAGTTTACAGCAACACTAGTAGGAGTAACAGAACAAGTATGTATTGATGATCCTACACCAACAATTGAGTTAGATGTACAAGGAGGTACACAACCTTATTATGTAAGTATTAATAATGTTGAGTTACCAACTCAGTACACTACCAACTCAATAGTATTAGGAGCAAATGAAAACATTCAAGGAGGTACATCGTACTTTATCACAGTTAGAGATGAAGCAGGTTGTAACGTAGTTGATCCTATAAGAGTAACTACAGGAGAACCAGTAGATTTACAGTTAACAGTAGATTTTGAATATACTTGTCCAACAGGCAATATTATCTTAGCAATAGTAGACGAAGTTTACAGAAATAACATGTCATATACATTATATGATGGTGCAAATACACTAATAGCTACAAATACTACAGGAGAGTTTATTGATGTACCAGCAGGATCAGGTTATTATGTTACAGCTACACACACAATAAGTTCTTGTTCTCAAAGTTCTACTAGTAGTCCAATTGATATAGTGGATTATCAACCATTAACCTTAGAAATTGATGATTCAGTTAAGAATACATTAATTGCAAATCCTGATGGCGGGTTAGCTCCGTACGAGTTTAGTGTAGATGGAGGTGATTTTGGTCCAGATAACGAGTTCTTAATCTTACAAACAAAAGATTATACCATTACGGTAAGAGATGCTAGAGGTTGTGAGGTTACATTAACTGTTAGAGGAGAGTATATTTCTATTTTTGTTCCAAACTTATTTACACCAGATGGAGATGGAATAAATGATTACTGGTATCCTCGTGAAGTAGAAGATTATCATGATATCAAAGTGTTTATTTATGATAGATATGCACGTAATCTTGCAGACTTTAAAGGTACTGTAGAAGGATGGGATGGTACTTATGAAGGTACACCATTACCATCAGGAGATTATTGGTATACAATTTACTTTAAAGAGTTATCAGGTCAAGAGAAGAAAATAATGGGACACTTTACACTATATAGATAATAACAAAAATGAAAAAAATAATATTAATTTTATGTGTAGTATTAAGTAGTGTAAAAGTTACTGCACAAGAAGTAGAATTACCACAATATGTGAGTCATTTAGCCGATAACCCGTTTTTAATATCTCCAACGTATGCAGGTATTGGTACTGGATTACAGGTTAGGTTAAATGGAGTAAGCCAGTGGATTGGAGTTAAAGATGCACCAGACACACAATCGTTAACAGTTGAAGCTCGTATAGCAGACACTTTTGGTGGTGGTATTACTTTATTTAATGATAAAAATGGATATACAACTCATAAAGGAGCAAAATTATCGTTTGCAAGTCACTTAACATTAAGTGACTTTCACGATAGCTTTTTATCATTCGCATTAAGCTATAGTTTTATTCAGTTTGGTATTGATACTTCTGAAAATAATTCAGGACAAGTAGTACCAAATAGAACATTAAACAATTCAAATTTTGATGTAGGTCTATTATATCGTTACGAACGATTTAGTATAAGTCTTAACGCGATAAATATTTTAAATAAAGAAATTGAAGACTTTCAAACTGGTGAACCAGAAGTATTAAGAAAGTATACAGTTTTTACTTCTTATACTTTTACAAGGTTAAGTAGAAATTTTGAATTAGAACCTTCAATGTTGGTAGAGTATAGAGAAGCAGATAAACGATCTAGAACAGATATGAACGTTAAAGCCAGAAAAGGAATTAGAGACGGATATGTTTGGGCTGGGGTAAGTTACACATTCTTAAACGACCAGTTTTTTCAACCAAACGCTATTGCACCATTATTTGGTTTAAAAAAGAACAACCTATACTTGTCGTACGGATTTAGTATTAACATGAATAAGACACAAGAATATAACTATGGTACACACATGATAACACTAGGGTTTGATTATGAAAGAAGACCAAGTTTAGCACGTTGTACACAAAAAATGATCATGTTTTAAGAAGAAAAACATATAAATTATGAAATCCTCAAGTGTTAGCTTGAGGATTTTCTTTTTCTTTGTAGGTGATTAGCTTTTAATATCTAAAAGTAATACAGTATAAATAAACTCAGTTATGTGTTACATTTGTTTGTGTAGCTATAACATAGATTCTATGTAATGGAAAATAATAACGACACATCAATAAATCTTAATAAGTACATAAGTAGTACAGGTATTTGTTCACGTCGTGAAGCAGAACGCTTTATTACTGAAGGAAGAGTAACCATAAACGGAAAACCCACACAACTAGGCAATAGAGTACATGAAGGCGATGTCGTTAAAATTGATGGAAAACCGTTAAAAGCAAAACCAAAAACCATATATATAGCGTTAAACAAACCAGTAGGTATTGTTTGTACTACAGATAGTAAAGAGCGTAAAAATATAGTAAAGTTTGTAGGGCATCCACAACGATTATTTCCTATTGGTCGATTAGATAAACCCTCAGAAGGATTAATATTCTTAACAAATGACGGAGATATCGTAAACAAAATTCTACGCGCAGGAAATAACCATGAGAAAGAATACATAGTAACGGTTAATAAGCCAATCAATGAACGCTTTATAAAGAGAATGAGTAACGGAATACCAATTTTAGGAACCGTAACAAAGAAATGTAAAGTAGAACGTGTAAATGATACTGTATTTAAAATAACTTTAGTACAAGGCTTAAATCGTCAAATAAGACGTATGTGTGAATACTTAGGGTACGAAGTAAAAAAACTAAAGCGCACACGTATTATGAATGTAACTTTAGGAAACTTAAAAGTAGGAGAGTGGCGTGAATTATCATCTAAAGAAATGGATGAAATTAATAAACTAGTAGCAAGCTCATCAAAAACATATGAAGGAGCAGAAAAAAAGACCCAAAAAACTTCTCCTCAAAAAAGTACTCAACCAAAGAAAAAAGCAGATTTTAAATCCAAGTTTGGAAGAAGAAGAAAGAATTAAAAACAGTAATAAGAAACTTTTAACTTTCTACTTTTAAACATTCAACTTACATGTGTATCTTTGCCACTTATGCAATTTGACTTAAAAATAACCGATCCTAAAAGTAAAGCACGAGCAGGTGTTATTACAACCGATCACGGAACTATAGAAACTCCAATATTCATGCCTGTAGGTACAGTAGCTACAGTTAAAGGAGTACATCAATCAGAATTAAAAGACGAAATTAATCCTGATATAATCTTAGGAAACACATATCACTTATACTTACGTCCAAAATTAGAAACTTTAGAAGCAGCAGGAGGTTTGCATAAGTTTATGAATTGGGATCGAAATATTTTAACGGATAGTGGAGGTTACCAAGTATACTCTTTATCAGGAAGAAGAAAGATAAATGAAGAAGGTGTAAAATTTAAAAGTCATATAGATGGATCAACGCATTTCTTTACACCAGAAAATGTAATGGAAACACAGCGTACTATCGGAGCAGATATAATCATGGCTTTTGATGAATGTACACCATATCCTTGTGATTATAATTATGCAAAACGATCTATGCATATGACACATCGCTGGTTAGATCGTTGTATAAAACACTTTGAGAATACCCCTCCAAAATACGGATATAGCCAATCTTTATTTCCAATTGTGCAAGGTAGTACTTACAAAGACTTACGTAAACAATCAGCAGAATATATAGCAAATTCAGGAGCTGAAGGAAATGCTATTGGAGGATTGTCAGTAGGAGAACCAGCAGAGGAAATGTATGCGATGACTGAAGTGGTAACAGCAATATTACCGGAAGACAAGCCTAGATATTTAATGGGAGTAGGTACACCTATTAATATTTTGGAAAATATTGCATTAGGTGTCGATATGTTTGATTGCGTAATGCCAACCCGTAATGCACGTAACGGAATGTTATTTACAGCACACGGTAGTATAAATATTAAAAATAAAAAGTGGGAAAAAGATTTTTCTCCAATTGATGAAATGGGTATTACTTGGGTAGACACTATGTATTCTAAAGCCTATTTACGCCACTTATTTGCTTCAAGAGAGATGTTAGGTAAACAAATAGCGTCTATTCATAATTTAGGATTTTATTTATGGTTAGTTCGTGAAGCACGTAAACACATTATAGCAGGAGATTTTGCTTCATGGAAAGACAAGATGGTAAAACAAATGGATAAACGTTTGTAATTTGAAAATACTAGATTGGTACATATTAAAACGTTACTTAACAACTTTTTTGTTTACGTTACTTATTTTAATACCTATTGCAGTAGCTATTGATATTGCAGAAAAGGTTGATAAATTTTTACGAGAAGAAAATCTTACGTTGTTTGAAATAGTTAATGATTACTATAAAAACTTCATTATTTACTATGCTAATACGTTTATGCCATTAGCATTGTTTATAGCAGTTATTTTATTTACTTCAAAGCTAGCAAGTAACACAGAAATTGTAGCAATTAACAGTTCTCAAGTATCATTTACACGATTCTTATATCCATATTTTATAGGAGCAACTATTGTTTGTGCAGTAGCGTTATCAATGAACCACTTTTTTGTACCATCAAGTAGTAAAACACGAAAAGCTTTTGAAAAAAAATATCTAAAGAAAAAGAAGTATTCAGACACTACTATTCGTGAATTTAGCTTACAGCTTAATGATAGCACTTATGTATATATCCAAAACTTTGATTTAAAGCGAAACTCAGGGTTTAATTTTTCAATCGACCTATATGATGGTATTAAGCTAAAAAGAAAGCTTACTGCTGATAATATTAATTGGAAGGAAAAGGATAGTACATTTAAACTATATAACTGGAAAGAACGAAAAATTTTTAAAGAAAGAGATAGTATCTTTTCTGGAAGAAGCTTAGATACCACATTTACATTTACACCAGAAGATTTTAATTACAAGAATATTATGGCACAAGAAATGAACTCTCCAGAGTTGGTCAAGTTTATTGAAGTGTCTAGAAAAAGAGGAATAAAAAACTTAAACGCATACTTGGTTGAACTCTACAAAAGAACAAGTTTACCAGTTGCTAGCTACATACTAACATTAATTGCAGTGGGGCTAGCACACAGGAAAAGTAGAGGAGGTATAGGAGTTAATTTAGCCATAGGTATTAGCGTTATGTTTATTTATGTTTTCTTTTTAAAAGTAGCAGAAGTATTAGGAGCTGTAGCAGGAGCAAATGCCCTGTTAAATGTTTGGATACCTAATATAGTATTTGGTTTATACGCTATTTATTTATATTTCAATGCAAGGAGATAAATTAAAAAACTACCTACACTTACATTTAATCGTTTTTATTTGGGGGTTTACAGCAATATTAGGAGCATTAATATCAATTGATGCAGTTCCTTTAGTTTGGTACAGAATGTTATTAGCAGTAGGCTTTATTGCTATTTATTTTGTAATAAGAAAGAAATCATTTAAAGTAGAAAAAAAAGCATTAGCCAAGTTTGCTATTTCAGGAATAATTATAGCGGTACACTGGATAACATTCTTTAAAGCAATAAAAGTATCAAATGTATCAGTAGCTTTGGTTATGATGAGTACTGGAGCCTTTTTCGCTTCATTTATAGAGCCTTTTTTCTTTAAAAGAAGAATAAAATTAATCGAAATAGTTTTAGGACTGTTAGTAATAGTAGGCTTGTATATTATATTTAATTTTGAAAGTCAGTATACACTTGGAATTATTTATGCGTTAATTTCAGCCTTTCTATCCGCATTATTTTCAGTGTTAAATGGTGTGTTTATAAAAAAATATGAAGCCAATACTATTTCATTTTATCAACTATTATTCGGAGTTTTAGGAGTAACTATTTACTTATTATTTACGCAAAAATTTTCAGTAGATTTTTTCCAATTACAAGCAAGTGATTGGATATATTTATTAATTTTAAGTAGTATTTGTACAGCATATGCTTTTATTGCTTCAGTACAAGTAATGAAGTATTTAACACCTTATACAGTAATGCTTACTATTAATTTAGAACCTATTTATGCCATTATTTTGGCACTATTAATATTTGGAGAAAAAGAACAAATGAATCCAGAGTTTTATTATGGTGCCTGTATTGTTTTAATAGTGGTGTTACTGAACGGAGTACTTAAAAATGCCTCTTCTATAAAAAAGAAAATTATAAAAAAATAGTATTTTAAGAAAAAGGATGAAGGTAAACTGTACAATTTTTTAGTATGTTTGCCTTTACAAACAACTAACTAGTAAATTAGAAAATCAAACTATATACAAGAATACAATGGAATATTTAGATTTTGAAATGCCAATAAAAGAGCTAGAAGATCAGTTGGCAAAATGTTTTGATATAGGAAAAGAAAGTGATGTAGACGTAACAGCTACATGTGAGAAGATTGAAAAAAAATTAGAGAAAGCTAAAAAAGATATATATAAGAATTTAACGGCATGGCAACGTGTACAGTTGTCTCGTCATCCTAATCGTCCTTATACTTTAGATTATATAAAAGCACTTTGCGGAGACTCTTTTATGGAATTACACGGTGACCGTAGTGTGAAAGATGATAAAGCAATGATTGGTGGACTAGGTAAGATTGGAGACCAATCTTTTATGTTCATAGGTCAGCAAAAAGGATATAATACCAAAACACGTCAATACCGTAACTTTGGTATGGCGAATCCAGAGGGATATCGTAAAGCATTACGTTTAATGCGTATGGCTGAAAAATTTGGATTACCAGTAGTAACTTTAGTAGATACTCCAGGTGCATACCCAGGATTAGAAGCTGAAGAACGTGGACAAGGAGAAGCAATTGCTCGTAATATCTTTGAAATGACGCGTTTAAAAACACCTATTATTACCATAATTATAGGAGAAGGAGCTTCAGGAGGAGCTTTAGGAATAGGAGTAGGAGACAGAGTATATATGCTAGAAAACTCTTGGTATTCGGTTATCTCACCAGAAAACTGTTCTTCAATATTATGGCGTAGCTGGTCAGAGAAAGAAAAAGCAGCCGAAGCATTAAAGTTAACAGCAGAAGATGGTATGAAACTAAAAATAGTAGATGATATCATCAAAGAACCATTAGGAGGTGCACACTCTGACCGTGAAGGAACTTTTAAAGCTGTTAAAGAACAGATTATAAAAGCATACGGAGAGCTTAAAAAGCTTAAGGAGAAAGAATTAATAGTTCAACGTATGGAGAAATATGAAAATATGGGAGTATATAAAGAATAGCTTTATACCCCAAAAAAACATACTATTAAAACTCGCCATTTGGCGAGTTTTTTTGTTTTATAAATATTTTACGATACGATTTGTTTGTTAAATGAATATATATCTATAATTTTGCCGGTCGAAATGAGTAATACATTTAATAAATATCTATTTTTATTAATACTTTTATTAAAAGGATGGTCTACATCATATGCAGACCAAAAGGCTTTTGATACAACAACCTCAGTGGTTACTTATAAATCTGTAAACGCAAAAACAGAGCCACAATCAATTACTCAAAACACCATTAACTTAGCTTTTGATAAACAGCATCAAGACTCTGAAAGGGAGAATTATTTTGAAATCAGCGAGATTGAAGACAAAACCCAAGACGAAAATGAAGTAGATGAAAATTTATCAAAATTCGGAAGTTACTTATCAGCAATCTTACATGCGCAGTTTTTTGAGTGCCAGTTTTGTGTAGTAAAAGAAAAAGCACAACGCTTTAAAGAGTACACTTTTAGCGCTATAGTAAAACTCCATGTAAAATTTCAAGTTTTTATAATTTGATACCCTCTTCGGTAAAGTATGCCTAAACCTATCATTTAGCTTATTTTATTTATTCACGCATAAGAATTTAATTAAATTTTTAGAATAACCATTGGTTTTCAATGGTTACACACTTACTCTAACTTTACAAATACATACAAAAAAATGAAAAAAAGCTTCATTTTCATGAGCCTATTTGCGCTATTAATTAATATTAGCTGCGAATCAAAAAAGGAATCTAAACATCCAGAAACAAAGTTCCTTGTAACCAATCCCATTAAAAAAGATACATCAATAACTAAAGATTATGTAAGTCAAATACATGCCATTCAGCATATAGAATTGAGGGCACTAGAAAAAGGATATTTAAAGAAAGTATTTGTTGATGAAGGACAGCATGTAAAAAAAGGACAAAACATGTTTCAAATATCAGCAAACGTTTATAAAGCAGATTTACAAAAAGCAAAAGCAGAAGCAAAAGCTGCTGAAATTGAATATAAAAACACGGAATTATTAGCAGATGGAAACGTAGTTTCTAAAAATGAATTAGCCTTAGCGAAAGCAAACTACGAAAAAGCAAAAGCTGAAGTAATGTTGGCACAAACACACCTAGGTTTTACAAGCATTAAGGCACCATTTAACGGTATAATGGACCACTTACATGTTAGAAAAGGAAGTTTGTTAGATGAAGGAGAACTCCTAACAACACTATCAGACAACAGTAAAATGTGGGTATATTTTAATGTACCAGAAACAGAATATCTAGACTACATAATGAGTCAAGATAAAGACAAGAAAAAAGAAGTAACACTTTTAATGGCAAATAACAAACCATTCAATCAAAAAGGAATAGTAGAAACGATTGAGGGAGAGTTTAACAATGAAACAGGAAATATTGCCTTTAGAGCAACTTTCCCAAATCCAGATGGAATTTTAAGACACGGAGAAACGGGAAGTATTTTAATGGAAGTTCCATACGAAGGAGCCTTAATAATTCCACAAAAAGCCACTTTTGAAGTATTAGATAAAAAATATGTTTTTGTAGTAGATAAAAATAATACAGTAAAACAACGAGAAATTACTGTAGAAGCAGAATTACCACACTTATTTATAGTAGAAAAAGGACTTACAGAAAACGATAAAATATTGTTAGAAGGAATCCGTATGGTAAAAGACCAACAAAAGATACATGTTGAGTTTAAAGAGCCAAATGCAGTAATGTCTAGTTTAGACTTATATGCAGAGTAATCAAAAACTAAAATTCAACAAAACATGTTTAGTCAATTTATAAAAAGACCAGTACTAGCAATTGTTATTTCGATAATAGTTGTTTTTACGGGGTTGTTATCAATAAAACAACTCCCAATATCACAGTTTCCACAAATTGCACCAACCACGGTAAACATATTTATAGCCTACCCAGGTTCAAGTGCAGATGTATTGGTAAACTCAACACTAATTCCTCTAGAAACAGCCATCAATGGAGTTCAAGGAATGCGTTATATCGCTTCTGATGCTACAAGTGCAGGAGAAGGAACCTTACGTGTAATTTTTGAACCAGGTACAGATCCCAACCAAGCGGTAGTTAGGGTAAAAACAAGGGTAGATCAAGTAATGCCTTTATTACCTGAATTAGTACAACGAGAAGGAGTAATTATAACTCCAGTACAACCAAGTATGTTAATGTATGTGAACCTTTTTAGTAAAGAAAAACATAATGACGAAAAGTTCCTATACAACTATGCGTACACCAAAATGATACCCGAGATTCAACGTATTAACGGTATTGCCAGTGCTAAAATTTTAGGAAGTAGAAAATATGCGATGAGAGTTTGGTTAAAACCAGACCGAATGAGAGCCTATAATATTTCTGCGGAAGAAATTTTAGAAGCGATGGAAGACCAAAGTATTTTGGCAAGACCCGGAAGATTGGGAAGAAGTTCAGGAATCAAATCACAATCACTAGAATACGTACTTACCTATCAAAACAGGTATAACGAACCAGATCAGTACAAAGACATTATTATTCGAGCAAATGAAGAAGGAGAAATTTTAAAGCTAAAAGATGTTGCCGAAGTAAAATTAGGAAGTGAATTCTTCGATATTTACTCAAACTTAGATGGGCATCCATCAGCATCTATAGTTTTAAAACAAACCTTTGGAAGTAATGGTAGTGATGTAATAGAATCGGTAAAAGAAAAACTAAAAGAATTAAAAGAAGATCTACCACCAGGGATTGATTTTCAAATTAGTTATGACGTTTCTAACTTCTTAGACGCCTCTATAGAACAAGTAATACATACACTTAGAGATGCCTTTATTTTAGTAGCCATTGTGGTATTCCTATTCTTGGGAGATTTACGATCAACCTTAATTCCAATTATAGCAGTACCAGTGTCCTTAATCGGAGCATTCTTTATAATGCAACTTTTCGGGCTATCAATCAACTTAATTACCCTGTTTGCATTAGTACTAGCCATTGGTATTGTAGTAGATGATGCTATTGTAGTTGTAGAAGCAGTCCATTTAAAAATGGAGAAAGAACATCTAACACCTTATCAAGCATCTAAAGCAGCATTAGGAGAAATAGGTGGTGCTATTTTAGCAATTACATTGGTGATGGTTTCTGTATTTGTGCCAATTTCATTTATGACAGGGCCAGTAGGAGTTTTCTACAGACAGTTCTCTATAACAATGGCGGGATCTATCATTATTTCAGCAGTGGTAGCATTAACATTAACACCAGTATTGTGTGCAATGATGTTGAAGAACAACCACGGAAAAGAAAGAAAAAAATCAATAGTAGATAAATTTATTGATTGGTTTAACAAAGGATTTGAAAAGCTTACGGGAAGATATGTAAAAGTGTTAAACAGAATCGTAGCACGAAGAATGTTAACCTTTGGAGTATTACTAGCTTTCTGTGCAGGAATATTTATTACCAATAAAACATTACCAGCAGGTTTTATTCCTAGTGAAGACCAAGGAATGATTTACGCAATCATTCAAACACCACCAGGTGCTACCTTAGAACGTACAAACGAAGTAGCAAGAAAACTACAACAAATTTGTGAAGAAACAGAGGGAGTAGAGTCAGTTTCATCTTTAGCAGGATATGAAATTATGACCGAAGGTAGAGGGTCAAACGCAGGTACCTGTTTAATTAACTTGAAACCATGGTCAGAACGTCATCATTCAGTTCATGAAATCATGGAAGAACTAGAAGAAGAAACTAAAGACTTAGGAGCAGTTATAGAATATTTTGAACCACCAGCAGTACCAGGTTTCGGTTCTTCAGGAGGATTCTCAATGCGTTTATTAGACAAAACAAACTCAACAGACTACCACGAGTTTGAAAGTATCAATAACAAATTCATGGAATCGTTATCAAAACGAAAAGAGCTTACAGGGTTATTTACTTTTTATTCTGCAAACTATCCGCAGTACGAATTAAAAATCGACAATAAAAAAGCGATGCAAAAAGGAGTGACCATTGGTAAAGCCATGGAAAACCTAAACATTTTAATAGGTAGTACCTATGAACAAGGTTTTATTCGTTTTGGTAGATTCTTTAAAGTATATACACAAGCAGCGCCAGAATACAGAAGAATTCCTTCAGACTTAGAAAAACTATATGTTAAAAATGAAGAGGGAGAAATGGTGCCTTATTCAGCGTTCATGAGTTTAGAAAAAAAACTAGGACCTAATGAGATAACACGATACAATTTATATAATTCAGCAGCTATTAGAGGGTTACCAGCACCAGGATACACAAGTGGAGATGCTATTAACGCAATTAAAGAAGTAGCAGCAAAAGAATTACCAAGAGGTTATGATGTAGCTTGGGAAGGACTTACCTACGATGAAGCAAGAAGAGGTAATGAATCAGTGTATATTTTCATCATTGTATTGGCCTTTGTATATTTTGTATTAGCAGCACAATATGAAAGTTTTATACTGCCATTAGCTGTGATATTCTCGCTTCCAGTAGGAGTGTACGGGTCATTTACACTATTAAAATTAATGGGCTTAGCGAATGATGTATACGCACAGATTGGGATTATTATGTTAGTTGGTCTGTTAGGTAAAAATGCGGTTTTAATTGTAGAGTTTGCTGTATTAAAAAGAAGTCAGGGAGCTACAATTTTTGAAGCAGCTATTGAAGGAGCTAAAGAACGATTCAGACCAATTTTAATGACTTCATTTGCGTTTATCGCAGGATTAATACCGTTAGTTATAGCTCATGGAGCTGGGGCTATTGGTAACAGAACTATTGGTGGTTCGGCTTTAGGAGGAATGTTAATAGGTACAATTTTCGGAGTTTTAATTATACCAGGTCTCTATTACATATTTGCTAAAATGAGTGATGGAAGAAGCTTAATTAAAGACGAATCTAATGAACCAGTTTCTGAAGAATTTATAAGAATAAATGAAGTTGAAGGAAGTAAAACAAAAGCTAAAATAGCAGAGCTTAAAAAGCTTCTAAAGAAAATAATTAAAAGAGAAAACAATGAAAACTAAACAAGGAAGTTTATTTGTAATAAAAAAAGCACACTTTTTAAGTGTGCTTACCCTCTTAGTTTTGTGCTCTTGTGTATCAAATCAAGTAGTAAGAGAAGAAAATAAGGCGGTACCAGAGAATTTTAAGAACCAACCTGTAGATTCATTAAATACAGCTACTATTAAATGGCGTGACTTTTTTTCAGATTCACATTTAATTTCTCTGATAGATACAGCTTTATCAAACAACCAAGAGTTGAACATAATGTTACAACAAGTAGCTATTTCAAAAAATAATATTAAGGCAAAAAAAGGTGAGTATTTACCATTTGTAAATATGTATGCTGGGGCAGAAGTAGAAAAGGTAGGGAAGTATACTAGAAATGGAGCCGTAGAAGAAAATTTAAATATTCGAGAAGATGAAAAATTTCCAGAGCCATTAACTGATTTTTCAATAGGACTTTCTGCTTCATGGGAGTTAGATGTTTGGAAGAAGTTACGAAATGAGAAGAAAGCAGCAGTACTAGAATACTTAGCTAGTGTTGAAGGAAAAAACTTTATGGTAACTAATTTGGTTTCAGAAATTGCAAATTCATATTACGAATTAGTAGCATTAGATAATGAATTATCTATGGTCTCACAAAACTTAGAAATTCAAAAAAATGCATTGCGAATGGTGAAGCTTCAAAAACAAGCTGCAAGAACAACTGAATTGGCAGTACGTAGGTTTGAAGCGAGTGTACTTAAAAACCAAAGTCACCTATATGAACTTCAACAAAAGATAGTAGAAACTGAAAATAAAATTAACTTTTTAGTAGGAAGATACCCACAACCTATAGAAAGAAACTCAGATAATTTTATAGACAAACCTATTGAAGGAGTAAAAGCAGGAATCCCATCACAACTGTTACAAAACAGACCCGATTTAAGAAGAGCTGAATACGAATTAGCAGCAGCCAAATTAAATACTAAAATAGCACGAGCTAATTTTTATCCATCAATCGGTATAAAAGCAGGAGTAGGGTTACAAGCATTTAAACCTAAGTTTTTAACATCAACACCAGAATCGTTAGTGTATTCTTTAGCAGGTGATATTGTAGGGCCTTTAATCAATAGAAATGCTATAAAAGCAGCTTATAAAACAGCCAACAATAAACAATTACAAGCTGTTTACGAATACGAAAGAGCTATTTTAAATGCGTATTTAGAAGTAGCGAACGAGCTTTCGAAAATTGATAACTTAAAAAACAGTTACGATTTAAAAAAGCAACAAGTAGAAGCGTTAAACGAATCTATAGACCTTTCAATCCGTCTGTTTAAATCGGCAAGGGCTGAATATACAGAAGTGTTGTTAACGCAAAGAGAAGCATTAGAATCTAAAATTGAAATTATAGAAACTAAAAGAGATCAATTATTAGCAAACGTAAAAGTATATAAAGCCTTAGGAGGAGGCTGGAACTAATTTTTTCATTCGTTATTAAATATTAATTGTTGTTAAAGTGGTAGTTTTATTAACTATCCAAAAGGCTCGCCAACTGGCGAGTCTTTTTTTAGTAATAGATTTTCTATTGTACAATCTAGGGTTTTTCGATAGTTTTCAAGTACCTTCGTAATACCTCATAAAAAGAGATTGTAATATCATAATTCAATGAGTAAAGAAGAGTTAGCCATCAAAACCACATATTTTAGTATTCTTAGCAATACTAGTTTAGCAATTATTAAAGGATTAGCAGGTGTTTTCGGAAACTCATACGCATTAATAGCAGATGCAATTGAATCTACTACCGATATTTTTTCTTCGCTTTTAGTGCTATTAGGATTGAAATACGCGAAAAGACCCGCAGATAAAAACCATCCGTACGGACATGGAAAAATAGAACCTTTAATCACCTTTGTGGTAGTAGCCTTTTTGGTAACTTCAGCTACAGTTATAGCTTATGAAAGTATACAGAATATCCAAACACCACACAAAACTCCTAAACCATGGACGTTACTTGTTTTAGGAGCAATTATTATTTGGAAAGAAATATCTTTTCAAGTGGTTATCAGAAAAAGTAAAGAAACTAATAGTTCTTCCTTAAAAGCAGATGCGTGGCACCATCGAAGTGATGCAATTACTTCTGTAATGGCATTTATAGGAATTTCTATAGCACTTATTTTTAAAGAAGGCTATGAAACAGCTGATGATTGGGCAGCTTTATTAGCTTCGTTTTTTATTCTATACAATAGTTACCTGATTTTCAGACCAGCGCTGGGTGAAATAATGGATGAACATGTATATGATGATTTGATAGATGAAATAAGAGAAAAGTCTATGGAAGTAGCAGGTGTTTTAGGAACAGAAAAATGCTTTGTTCGTAAAGCAGGAATGAAATATCATGTAGATTTACATGCCATTGTAGATAGTACAATTACAGTAAAAGAAGGACACGATATTGCTCATAAATTAAAAGACTATTTAAGAGAAAAACTCCCAGATTTAGGACATGTTTTAATTCATATAGAGCCAAGTGAATACTAAAAAAGCAACCCAATTAGGTTGCTTTTTTATTTATGGTATATTTAAGTATTTATGAGTTTGTAAGGAAATTTTCCACTGTGGATACTCCATCACATAATCAATAATTTGCGGAGTCATTTTTTCCTTTTTACTCCATTCAGGTTGTAAAAACAACTTACATTTTTTACCAACTTTAGCAGCCTGTTCCTCAGCAAACTGAAAATCATTTTTATTATGAATAATCATTTTCAATTCATCCGCTTCTTGGTAAGCACGTTCCAAAGGTAATTTGGTTTTTTTAGGCGATAAACAAAACCAATCCCAAACACCAGAAAAATCGTAAGCTCCAGAAGTTTCAATATGTGTTTTAATACCTTTTTCTTGAAGTTGTTGTGTAATATAGTCCAAACTCCACATTAAAGGCTCACCACCTGTAATAACCACAGTTTCGGCATATTTCTTTGCGTTTTCAACGATAATATCCGTTTTTGTAGGTGGATGTAAATTAGCATCCCAGCTTTCTTTTACATCACACCAGTGGCAACCTACATCGCAACCACCAATACGAATAAAATAAGCAGCAGTACCAGTGTGTGCTCCTTCTCCCTGAATCGTATAAAACTCTTCCATTAACGGAAGCATTTCTCCTGTATTAATTAACTCTTGTACTTCTTTTTTCAACATAAGGGTGCAAAGATAGGCAACATTAAAATTTAATGAATGATTTTTGTTACTTTTACGTGTTTTTATCACAAAAAAGGTCATAAATAATGAGTAAAACCCAAGAGTTTTTCAATTACATCAAAGAAGGCTATACAACAAAAGGAGAGTTTATTACGCTAGGAGCAGGAATGTTAGGAGAAGAAACTGTAACAAATGCTCATGTAAATATTCCTTTAAAAACATTAAACCGTCACGGATTAATAGCTGGAGCAACAGGAACAGGAAAAACAAAAACTTTGCAAGTGCTGGCAGAAAACATGTCAGAAAAAGGAATTCCTGTATTGTTAATGGATGTAAAAGGAGACTTAAGTGGACTAGCGCAACCAAGCCCTGGGCATGCTAAGATTGATGAACGCCACGAAAAAATTGGAATACCATTTACTCCAACAAAATTTCCAATAGAAATTTTATCAATTTCAGAACAAAACGGAGTTCGTTTACGTGCTACAGTTTCTGAATTCGGACCTGTTTTATTATCACGTATTTTAGATTTGACTGAAACACAATCAGGTATTGTAGCGATTATTTTTAAATATTGTGATGATAACCAATTACCGTTATTAGACTTAAAAGATTTCAAGAAAATCCTTCAATATATAACCAATGAAGGGAAAGAAGAGATTAAAAAAGAATATGGACGAATTTCTACCGCAAGTACTGGAGCAATTCTTAGAAAAATTATAGAAATAGAACAACAAGGAGGTGATTTATTCTTTGGAGAAAAATCATTTGAAGTTGACGATTTAACCCGTATTGATGAAAACGGACGTGGTGTTATTTCTGTATTACGTTTAACAGATATTCAAGATAGGCCAAAACTGTTTTCAACCTTTATGCTACAGTTACTAGCTGAGGTATATGAAACTTTTCCAGAGCAAGGAGATAGTGGGCGACCAGAATTGGTGATTTTTATAGATGAAGCCCATTTAGTGTTTGATGAAGCTTCAAAAGCGTTGTTAAGTCAAATAGAAAGCATCGTAAAATTAATTCGATCTAAAGGAATAGGATTGTATTTTGTTACACAAAATCCAAAAGATGTTCCAGAAGATGTATTAGCACAGTTAGGAATGAAGATTCAACATGCCTTACGTGCATTTACAGCAAAAGATAGAAAAGCAATCAAATTAGCCGCAGAAAATTATCCTGATTCTGAATATTACGATACTAAAGAAGTATTAACACAGTTAGGAATAGGAGAGGCGTTGATTTCTGTATTAAATGAAAAAGGAATTCCATCACCATTGGCACGAACCATGTTGCGTGCACCTATGAGTAGAATGGATGTGTTAACAGAAAAGGAAATTAAACAAGTTTTAGATAATTCAAGATTAATTCCGAAATACAACGATACTATTGATAGGGAGAGTGCTTACGAAATGCTAAACGAGAAGATAGAAAAAATTAACGAGAAGAAAACCGAAGAAGCACGCAAAGAGGAAGAAGAAAAGACAAGAAGAAGTTCATCAACACGTAGTAGAAGTACACGTATGAATCCAATAGTGAAGGTATTAACAAGTGCTACTTTTATAAGAGCAGCCTTTGGAATTTTGAAAAAAGTAATAAAATAAGAAATACAAGAAATAGACGTTTTAAATATAAAAGAAGACAAATGAGAACATTAATGAAACCTTTAGTTATCGCAGTAATATCAGTACTATTCATCCAGTGTGGTAATAGTAAATTTGATATTGCTAAAGGAAAAGTAGGAAAGTTAACTACTAAAACAACTGTTAACGAAATAGAAAACGTATTTAAGCAAGATTCAGTAGTTAAAGTATTAAGTGAAGGGGCTAAAGGAAATAATCTTTTTCAAGAAGATGATAAGTACTTAGTATATGAAAAAGGAGGAAAGCATTTACTAACAATTACTCCAAAAGAACAATTGGACTCTACATCAACAATTAAGAGTATTGAAATTTTTGATGATCGTTTTAAAACAAAATCAGGAGTAAATATAAAATCTACTTTTCAAGAAATTAATGCAAATACTAAAGTGAGTAAAGTAGAATCATCATTTTCATCAGCAACCTTATTTATTGATGATTTAAACGCAACAATAACGATTGATAATGAAGATTTAGGTTTAAAAGAATTTAGTACTCAAAAAGTAACCAAAGAACAAATTCCAGATTTAGCCAAAATTAAATCATTTACCATTTGGTTTAACTAAAATATTCGAAGCCGAAACAGATGTTTCGGCTTTTTAATTAATAATAGCTATGTAATTTTTAAAAGATGGAAGTAATAAAAATAGCATTTTTTGTATTGGGAGTTTTTTTTGGAGAAAACAGTAGAATAGGAGCGGAGAAAACAACTGTTACTATAAACCCAAAAGAGCAAACAATAACTATAGTTCAAGAAAACATATTTGCACTTATAGCAAATGAAGCAGATAGTATGCATGTTAGTTCAGAACTAAAAAAAGTGGTAGCAAGAAACTGGAGGAAAGAAATAGAAGCCTACCCATCAAAATCATGTACTTTATATGTTACTGATGAAGGTAGTTTAAACGCAAAAATTACACTGAAGTATCCTTCTGAACATGTATTAAGAGATTTTGCGTTAGATTTTAATGAAGAAGCCAAAGAATTCTCTTTAATTAATATCCCTGATTGGAATGTTAAAACAGAAGATGGAGTGTTAAAGGGAAATTATTGGAGGTTTAATGCCGATAACAGTTTTACCTTTGTTCTTACTCCTTTTAAAAACATGCCAGATAGGTTTAAAAGTGTTAAAAGAAGTCCTCTACCAATTTGGGAGTCTGAAAAAAAGAACTAAAAGAGATACCACTCATTTTTTTATTTAACTAATGCCTTGATGCTAAAGGGGTGTGCCGTGGTGTCTTCGGAGCATGCCGTGATATCAACTACCCATGCCGTGGTGTCTTCGGAGTATGCCGTAGTATTAGCGACCCACGCCGTGATATCAGCGACCCATGCCGTGGTGTCTTCGGAGTATGCCGTAGTATTAGCGACCCACGCCGTGATATCAGCGACCCATGCCGTGGTGTCTTCGGAGCATGCCGTAGTATTAGCGACCCATGCCGTGATATCAGCGACCCATGCCTTGGTGTCTTCGGAGCATGCCGTAGTATTAGCGACCCACGCCGTGATATCAACGACCCATGCCGCGGTGTCTTCGGAGTATGCCGTAGTATTAGCAACCCATGCCGTGATCTCAACTACCCATAGCGTAGTATCAACGGAGTACGCCATAATGTTAGCAACTTATATATACTTTGATATACAAAGGAGAAGTTTACAGAGTATGGTTCTATTTTATAGTTTTTTGGAAGTTTTTTTCTAAGAATTACAATTCCTAAATGAAGGATTCTTTATTTATATTAATTCTAGTTTTGTAATAAGATAAAATTGTTAATTTTGTGTTAATAATCACTAACCGAAATGTACAGTAATACAGCTGGGGGGCTAGTAACTGTACATGGAAAAGATTGAGCACTCTTTTAGGGTGCTCTTTTTTGTTTATTTAAACAAGTACATTATATTTTTTAGCTGAAGGAATAGAACTTTCTATATTTTTGAAGTAAAAGTTGTTAATAATAATTACTTAATTACCTATAAACTCTAAATCTCTTCGTTTAATTTCTTTTCCTGTTTGTCCATCAAGTGTAACTTCTATATACTCATCTGTTTTAGGTTTGTAATAGCTTATGTTTTAACACACAAACGCTTAAAATTCGTTGTTAATTTCCTTTTTTTGTTATATTAGCTAATACTAAAAAATTGCAAAAAGTACGTTTATACTATTTTTATTGTTGTATAAAAATACTGAGAGTGTTTACACAAACAAGTTGTAGTACATTTAACCCAACTAAATGGGAAATTATAATGAAAAGATTTATACTATTTTTACTATTTACAAACATATTTTTGAATTTAGAGGCTCAAAATAAAACTGACATATTAACTAACAAAGAATATGTATCAAATATTGGTTACGGATGTGAGGAAACTCCCGAACCAAACCCTTGTGCTGGAGTACAAAAGTATTTAATATTAAACTTCTCCAAGGAACAAATACTAATAACCGAAAAAGATATTTCTAGTTGCGGTTCAGAGTATATTACTTCAAAACTAAAATATAAATGGGAGCTGACACAGGATTCTATTATTAAAATTTATAGTAAACCAGAAGAAATAGAATATAAATTCTTAGAGGGCTTAGTTTTGAAAATAGAAAATGGCAAAGTGATTGGAAATAAAAAATATAGTAATAATAAAATAGAGAATTTTATATTTAAAGAAAAGAGTAAATAATAAAACGTACTACAATACTGTATAATTTATTGCTAGTGTTATTTTATTAACTAACTTAATTGCTGAAACACGCAATAAAACAAATATTATTAACGATAACTACCCCTTTTTTACTGTTATGTTTGTTTTATTCCATTTTTATCAAGAACTGCTTGGTTTTATCATTTAATAAAATAAGTTCTTAATAGTTTTTAACTTTACGAGCCTTCTTCAAATTCATTCTTCCCAGTAGTATTTTACTTTTAAACGCTCATAGTTAGGGTAGTCTTTTTTATTTATAATAATTTCGCCCCAAAAAGCTGACATTTCTCCTACTTCAGGACAAAGTTCATTAGGTTCTTCCCAATTTATATTTATTATATTGTTTTTTAGTGTAACCGATATTTCACTCGGACTTGCCCCAAAGCAACCGCCCCCAACTTCAAATAAATAAACTGCATTTTTCGAATAAAACCTTTCGTTTTTCTTACTCTTACTTGTTAATCTTATTCGTAGTGCTTCCTTATATGTTGTAACTAACCGTACTTTTCCCTCCCATTTTACTGAATAATCTATAGCTCTAAATGGTAATTTATCTCCTTTTTTTGTTTGGTTTTGTGCTACTTTACAAGAGAGAAATAGTATTATTGTAAAAACTATTATGTTTTTTTTCATAACTATTTCTTTTCTCGAAAATCTTTGTATACACACTTATTCCATCTATCACAGATAATGACATCACTTTTTATTCTTTTATATAAAGTATCCACTAGTTCCAACCTCAATTTATAAGGGTTCATTTTTTCAGGTATATCAATAAAGTTGACTTCTTTGTTATTTCTCATAGCAAAAATTAGTATTCTATCCCCTAAATAACCTCTTGTCTTTTCTCCTCTAAGATTTTCTAAATATGGTTTCATTGAAAGAGTATTATCTTTATGTTTTAAATTATGAATATAAAAAGTGACACTATCACGATACTTATAACTTTTTGTTTTTACCTTATAAGTATACATTTCAAGGTTAATAGAGGTTAGTGAGAGGAACCTATCATTATTAGTTAACCAATCTGACTTTTGTGGTTGTGATAACTCTACATTACTGATAGATTTTACTACTCTTTCAAAATTAATAGTATCTAAAAGTGAGTAAACTGTATCTTTTTTCTGTTTAATTACACCTTCTTCTTTATTCTTTTGGACAGGGTTATTATTTAGTTTTGTTTTGCAGTTAATAGTTAATAATGTAACACAAAATAATAACATCAAATATTTCATAATTATAATTATTTTTTTTTGTTTCTTAATTGATATAGTTCAAGTTTCATTGGATAATTCTCTTTATAAATAACAATACTTTCTCTTAGCCATTGTTCAAATGTATTTCTACTTTGGAATAATACAACTCCACTTAATTGGTCAATAAATTCAAAACTAATATTATTACCTCTTTTATTCGCTACAATAGTAAACGAATGATAGTCTGCATTATAAGCCCCTATAAACACATAATAACCATCTTTGGGGCATTTACTTTTCATGTATTCCACAGGGCTTTCTTTAAACCTGCTTAGTTCTACATCTGTATTTCCTGCTGTACCATCATTATTAAGCACTTCTCTATCTTTAATATCAATTACGGTAAAAGTTTTTGATGGTTCTGCATAAGTTAATGAAGTTAATTTATCTCGTACACCATCTGTCGTTGCCTCCCCTGCCTTTTTAAAATCATTAGGTGTAACTCTATTTGCTGAGGGCAAATGATTTTGATCTTTTCCTAAATACAAATCAGTAGGATGGTTTAATAATCTGTACACAATATGCTTATGAGTATCGGTACAATGGTGATACTTATTTGCATCTCCTGGACCCTCTCTTTTTTCAAGGTTTTGTTTAGCATAGTCACGAATTTCTTGTATTTTCTCTAAAGAAAACTCCCATTCATTCGCAGCACTATGTATTATCTTAACTTGCCCACAAAACACATTCTTATACTTTCCTTCTATATCAAAATATTTCTTGTTGTCGTTAGCATAAAAATTGATGAAAAAAGTTCTTTCTGTTTCTGTGTTTATTTCAATATCTAACTCTATAAGTGTACTTTTTTTCTTGGTGTAGTCTACTAAAAAACTCTTATCGTCTGTTATTTTTATACTTTCCTTTTCAGTAAGCTCTTTCTCTCCTTTAGTCAATGCTATTTTAGGTTTAATATACCCATCATCATCATAAAACTGGTCTGTTGTACCATTTTTAACAGTGAATTTTAACGAAAGCTTTTTACTTTCGGTAGTAAACTCCATCAAAGTATATTTATCTCTAATTGATTTACTAATTTTATCAGATAATGTTACTTTTTCGTCCTTTTTGTACACTAAAGATGTTTCTTTTTTATCTTCATAGTCTGTTGGTTCAGCATCCAAGCTTACTATGGGAGTAAACTCCCACATTTCTAAAGGCTCTATAGAAAAAGTATTACTAGGGTTTCCGCATTCGGTTACAGTAGCCATATTATCCTTTTTTTAGGGGTTTTACAGTTAGTTTCTGAGTATCATTTGTTATTAGAATATCTTTTAAAATATTCTTTTCTAAAGGTTTTTTATTGTACTCAAAATTAAAGGGATATTTATTTAGGTCTATATCTACTTTTTTGTTTTTCATTTCTTTAGAAACAATTACTAACTCTACAAGTTGGTCGGGTTTTACTTTCTTAACCTTTTCTTTTGTTTCTACATCCTCAAAATAAAGATTTAAAACTTTTTTACTCCTAGTATTATCCTGTGCCTTATAAGGAGTTTCTTTTATAGGAGGTATAAAACTCTCTTGCCAAGGTTTTATATAACGAGTACGGCTTTTTCTTCTCCAATCGGTACTGTTTTTAAAAAAACGATAATCTTGCATCGTAGGTGATATGGTTAACGTAACATACATGCCTTCTTGATTATTAAAGACCTCATGATAGTTTATAAGTGTACCATCTTGAAAATTATATTGGAATAATTCTACTCCATCAAAATCGTCTTCGTAAAAAACCACTTTCCCATCTCTTAATAAATATAAGTTAGCAGGGTAATCTATTTTTTTGTTTTCTGCTCTGTCGGCAATCCCCCATTCGATAAAGGTATCATCATACATTTGAGATTCGTAAGTAACTGTAAAAGTTCCTCCCATTAAAGCTGAGGTTGGTTTACCATTCCAATCAGTGAGTCGGATATAATTTAAACTGGTAGAGATTAATTCTCGTTCTTCTCCACACACAAAAAGTTTAGCTTTTATGTTCATAGATATTTTTTGGGGGTACAACAATTTTTGAGTTTAAAGATAAAAAATATATCTAAAAATAAATAGGTAGTGCCTTGATTTTTAATATACTTACTGTAAAGTGCTGTCTTTTAAGAACAATCAATTATTTTTGTACGAAACTTGTGCGTGTATCAGTAATCTTGTGTACTTAAAGACTACTTATTATTTAGCCTATTTATATCAATTTTAAGTACTGTTTAGGTTATAACTGAAAAGAAATAATTTTAATTTTATTGCTGATTTAATGGTTAATAGTGTGCTACTGTTACATAAAGTTATAAAGAAGTTTTAGACTTAAATATTAAAAATTCGAAAGAAATAAGTAAAACGATATGAGTAAAAAATATACCATTCAAAAAAGTCCGTTTGTAGTACCAACTACCGACGGAAAATTAATCGAAGAACATTTTGGAAATGCTACTGATGGAAATTCAAAAGTAAGTATTGCACATATGATAGCTCCTCCAGGTTGGAGTGAACCTTTTCAAAAACCAGAATTTGAAGAATATACTTATATAATTAAAGGAAAAAAGCAATTTAATATTGATGGTGAAATTGTAGTGTTAGAAGCAGGACAATCTATCAAAATTGAAAAAAATACACGTATTCAATATTCCAATCCATTTACAGAACCTTGTGAGTATTTAGCAGTTTGTTTACCTGCTTTCTCAATGGGGTTGGTGCATAGAGAAGATAGTTAGTAATATTCCTAAAATAATAGCAGCAAACTTTTTGTAGTTGAATTTATGATTTTCAGTACTTTCAAAAAGAATAATGGTTGAAATGTGTAAAAATACTCCAACTATTAAAGCTGTAATTTCTGTATGATATTGTTCTATTAAAGGAACTTTGTTAGATACTAAAATACCTAAAGGACTCATTAATGCAAATACAGTTAAAAAGAAAAAGATTGTTTTCTTTGAATACTTTGTTTGTAGCAAAAAGGTGGTTAAAACTACTGCAATTGGAATTTTATGTACAATAATTGCCCATAATAAGTTATCATCTGCATGATGAATTGGTAATCCTTCTGAAAAAGCATGAATACATAAACTTACAAAAAGTAACCAAGGAAATTTAGACGAGTCAGAATGTAAGTGTATGTGCCCGTGTTCAGCTCCTTTTGAAAATGATTCTAATACCGATTGAATAATAATTCCTATTAAAATTAGAATACCTATTAATTTAGTATCATCGGTATGATGATATACTTCGGGTAATAAATGTAAAATAGTAACCGAAAGTAAATAAGCGCCACTAAAGGCTAATAATAAGCGAACGAAGGTGTTACTAGGTTTTAGTGTAAAAACGAATAAAACACCTACTAAAACAGAAATAATTAGCAATAAGTAACTCATTTAGCAACAATAATTAAGCGGTCAGAAGATTGTGAATTAAACTCATTAAGATTGTAATCGCCAAAAACATGTGTTACTTGTAAGCCGACACTATCAAAATATGATTGTAGTTTTTCTAAAGTTAAAAATTTTACACGTTCAGTATATGAATGTGATTTACCTTCAGCAGTAAAAGAAATATGTTTTAAGATAAATCCGTCTTTGATTTCTTTTTGAATATTGAATTCAATGCCATCAATAGTCTTTACTTCTTCTTTTACTAGTGTGTTTTTTACTTTTTCAACATTTAAAAAATCTAACACAAAAACACCGTTTTCTTTTAGTCCGTTTTTAATACTTCTTAAAACAGCAATGTCTTCGTTATCATCTTCAAAGTAACCAAAACTGGTAAAAAGATTAAATACAGCATCGTATTTACTTTCAATAGGCTTTCGCATGTCCCAAACTTCAAAATGAAGCGTGTCATTCTCAAATTGTTTGGCATGTTCAATACTGTTTTCACTTAAATCACCTCCCACAACATCATAACCCAACGAGTTTAAATACACTGCATGACGTCCTTTACCGCAAGGTAAATCAGCAATACGACTCAATTTAGGTAACTGTAAAAAAGAAGTAATGTTTCGCATAAAAAACTGAGCATCGGCATCGTTTCTATGCTTGTATAAAATATGATAGTATGGTGTATTAAACCACGAAGTAAACCAATCTGTTGTTGTATTCATAACTATAAAGGTCTGCAAAAATACGCAAAACTTACGTTTTTTATATTCAAAGTAGAAAAGATTCACAACAACCCAAAATTAGCTGTACTTTTGCAATGAAATTTTACAGTTACATGGAAAAAGATTTTAAAATGACTGCCATAACCATGGCAGGTTTAGAAGGAGTTTTAGCAGATGAATTACGACTGCTAGGAGCAATGGAAGTGAAGGAGGGAGTACGTAGTGTTACTTTTAGAGGAGATAAAGGTTTTATGTATAAAGCTAATATAGCTTTACGTACTGCTATTCGTATTTTAAAACCGATTAAACGTAGTAAAATTTTTGATGAAGAAGATTTATACGAAGCAATTCAACGTGTAAAATGGGAACGATTTTTAGATGTTGATGGAACATTTGCTATTGGCTCGGTAGTAAACTCAAAAAACTTTACTTCAAACTCGCACTATATTAGTTTGAAATCGAAGGATGCTATTGCAGATTATTTTATGCACAAGTATAAAAAGCGTCCGAATGTAGATTTAAAATATCCAGATGTAAAAGTTCATGTACATATTCATAAAGAATGGCTAACTATATCGTTAGATTCTTCTGGTGAATCGTTACACAAGCGTGGTTATAGAAGTGCAACAAACATTGCGCCGATTAATGAGGTATTGGCAGCAGGATTAATTTTGCTTTCAGGGTATAAAGGTGAAGAGAACTTTATAGACCCGATGTGTGGTTCAGGAACTATTTTGATTGAAGCAGCAATGATAGCGAATCAAATTCCTGCAAACATTAACCGAAAGCATTTTGCTTTTGAAAACTGGAAGGATTATGATGAAGATTTATATTTTGTTATTCAAGATTCGTTATTAAAGAAAATACGAAGTTCTCATTTTAAAATTATGGGATTTGATAAGGCTCCATCTGCAGTTAGAAAAGCACAACAGAATATTATCAATGCAAATTTGGAAGAGTTTATAGGAGTACATCACGTAAATTTCTTTAACTCTAAGAAAGAAGTATTTGGTAAAACTACAATCTTGTTCAATCCGCCTTATGGTGAACGTTTAAATATTGATGTAGAAGAGTTTTATACAAAAATAGGAGATACTTTAAAGAATAATTATCCAAACTCAACAGCGTGGTTAATCACATCGGATATTCAAGCTTTAAAGCATGTAGGTTTACGAACGTCGAAAAGGATTCCGCTTAAAAATGCTGATTTAGATTGTCGTTTTGTAAAATACGAACTCTACGAAGGAAGTAAAAAAGCAAAGAAGAATACTTCATTTAACGATGAAGAAGAATAAAAATAAAAACTCCGCTTTTTTAGCGGAGTTTTTGTTAGTGCTAATTATTCATAGCCAATAATTCGCGTAACTTCTCCTTTCCATTTAAGTTTTCAGGGTTTATTTCTAAACTCTTTTGATAATTTTTTATAGCTTTTTTTATCTGTCCATCTTTCATGTAGGCTTCCCCTAAAGAATCGTAAGCATTGTATGATTCAGGGTGGGATAGTATTTCAAGAGTAAATAAATTGATTGCTTTTTTATAAAAACCTTTTTTTATCATTTCGTAACCTTTCGTATTTAAGTCAATTTCTGAAATTTTAAACTTTGATTTTCGGATTAAAGCTTTTGCTTGTTCAATGTCTTCATTTAAACAGGTTTTTATGACTTCTTTGGTAAAAAAGTAATTGTTTAGTTTAGGGCTATTTCCAGAAATAGTTTTTTGAATAAAATAACGAGCATCTAAAAAACCTTTATCAGCGTCTTTGTTTGTTAGAATTATTATTGAGTATCCTTTTTGCTTATAAACACGCCATTCGTTACCTACACCATAATGCCCTCCAGTATGTCCATATATAGTGCCTTTTTCTGGATTAGAGAATTGCATGCCATAACCATAATAACTGTCTTTTTTTAAAGGAGTAGTGAATAGTTTAGTATATTCTTTGTTAAGTAGTTTATAGTTCTGTATAGCTTGGGAGAATTTATAAAGATCGTCTAAAGTAGTATACCCACCTCCGTGAGCACCGCCTCTTACAGGATACGTATGAATATTTATTTTAAGCTTATTCGGGTGGACTTCAGAAGTTGTATAACCCTCTGCGGCATTGTCAATAGGATGATCTAAGTCATAGTTTCCTGTATTTTTCATCGAAGCAATCGAGTAAATATTACTTTCTAAATAATTATTATATTCTGTATCAGATACAGCTTCAATTATTTTACCTAGTATTAAGTAATTGGTATTACGGTATGAAAATATTTTACCTGGTTTTGATTCCATTGGTTCATTCTCATAAAGAGAACTAAAGTCATTTGTATATCTAAATAAATCTTTAGATCCTTTTATAAAAGGTTCTCTAGCGAAAAAATGAGGTAGTCCACTAGTATGTGTTAAAAGATGAGCTATTGTTACAGAGTCTCTAACAGTTTTATTAGGGTAATTAGGAAGAAACTTTCCTATATTGTCTTGAAGTGATAGTTTTCCTTTTTGTATTAACTGTAATATAGCTACAGCAGTAAATGATTTACCAATTGAACCTTGATTGAATTTTGTATCTGTTCTATTTTTAACTTTATGGCCTAAATGAGCAAATCCATAAGCTTTCTTGAATAAGATGTTGTCATTTTTAGCAATTAAAACTGCTCCACTGAATCCATCTAAAGAGTCTAAGTAATTAGCAATTTTATCTACATAAGAATCTCTAATAGATGTAAGTTTCTTATTTGTACAAGAAAGTATGATTATAAGTAAAAGGGAATAAGTTGTTTTTTTCATTTTTAGGGCTTACGTTTTTTATCCATATTCTTAAAGAGCTAAAACAACTCTTTAAAATAATATTTAAGACTTGGGTAGAGTACTATTTAATTAACTAGTTTTCTTTTTAATTTCAGCGACTCCAGCTTTTCTAACTATAATTTTGGTGACTTTACCTTTTTTGTTTTTAATAAATTCAATAGTCTTATTTTTTTTAGTAATAAAAAACTTGACATCAGATTCAGGTAATAATTCAGTATCGTAATTAGAGTAGTATAGTTTTTTATTCCTTTTAAGAATTGTAACATTTTCATAGCTACCAACATACTCGTTATATAATGCAGGATTTATTTTGATTTGTAGATGTTTATATGGAAGCTCAACAGGCTTATTGAAAATAATAGCAGCAAGTCCGTAAGCAATTAGATATGAAGGAGATTGATTATTGGATAAAATGGTAATAAAAATGTTATCATTGGTAAATTTATTAAACGAAGTCATGGCTCCATAAAATCCTCCATCATGAGCTATTAATTCATGGTTTTGATTATAGAAGGGATTTATCATTAGACCAAACCCAAACTTTTGGTCATTGTACGATGTAAACATTTTCTTTTTAGAGGTTTCGTTTAGTAAAATAGTACTGTCAAATAGAGCCTTATTCCAGAGATATAAATCTTCTACAGTGGAATAAATTCCATCATGACCAATATTAAAATTCCAGTTTATATAAGGTTTTTTTATAAGCGTACCTTCTTTTTGGTAATAGGTTTTTGCATATTTAGGAACTATAGAATCGTTGTTACTAATTCCTGTATTATACATTTTAGCTTTATCAAATAGATTTACTTTAAGATATGCTACATAGGATTGATTAGAAATTTTTTCAATAATACGTGCAAGTAAATAATACCCAATATTACTGTATGCTGTATTTGAACCTGGTTTAAACAACAAAGGTTTTTGCATAATATAATTTGCTACAGAATCTTTATCTAATGATGTTTTTGTAAGATATAACTCATCATAATCCATTTGGAGTCCAGCATTATGTGTCAACATCATTTTAATTGTTATTTGGTCTCCTTTAGGAAAGTTTGGATAATACTTAGTAAGTTTATCATCTAATGAGACCTTTTCTTTTTCTATTAACTGCATGATAGCAACAGCTGTAAATTGTTTTGATACTGAAGCTAAACTAAACTTTGTATCAATTGTATTAGGAACTTTCCATTCATAATCAGCAGTTCCATACGCTTTTTTTAATAAGATGGAGTCATTTTTAGTTACTAATACTGTTCCTGAAAAATGATTAATACTTGCTTGGGCATCCATGTAACTTTCTAATGTTGTCTCTTGTTGAGCAAAAGCTAACGATGTAATGAATATGAGTAGAATAGTGTAGTATTTCATTTAATTACAATTAAATAGATTTTAATTCTTTTAGTTTCTCTACAGCATTTGTATTATCAGGATTAAACTCGAGGCTTTTTTGATAATTTTTGATAGCTTTTTTTATCTGTCCGTCTTTCATGTAGGCTTCTCCTAAAGAATCGTATGCATCATAAGACTCAGGGAAAGAGAATACTTCAAGCATAAATAAATCAATAGCATTTTTATAAAAGCCTCTTTTTATCATTTCATAGCCTTTAGCGTTTAAGTTTATTTCAGAAAGTTTGAATTTTGAGTTTTTAATTTCTGTTTTAGCTTCTTCAATACTGTTATTCAAACAAGTTTTAATTATCTTTTTAGTAAAAAAGTAGTTGTCTAGCTTTGGAGTTGTGCCTGAGATTGTTTTTTCTATAAAAAAACGAGCGTCAAAAAAGCCTTGATCTAGATCTTTATTAGTTAAAAGTATTACGATGTAATTTTGTTTTTCAAAAACTCGCCATTCAGCACCAGTACCGAAATGTCCTCCGCTATGACCATAAATTCCTGAACCTTTAGCTCCTGCAAACTGCATTCCGTACCCATACCAATCATTTTTTGGTTCTTTTTTCATAAGGTCGGTATAGGTTTTGTTTAAAAGCTTATTGTTTTTAAAAGCTACTGTAAAATTATATAAGTCATCTACGTTTGTGTATCCACCTCCAGCTGGAGTACCTTTTACACCACCCATATAAATTGTTTTTTGTAATTGGTTCGGATAAATATTTGATAGGGTATAGTTTTCTGAAGTATTTTCAATAGTATGATCAATATCAAAATTACCCGTATTCAGCATATTTGCTACAGAAAATATATGCTTTTGTATGTATTCATTATAAGGCACTTTTGTGATAGCTTCTATAATTCTGCCCAGCACAATGTAGTTGGTGTTTCTATATGCAAATTGTTTGTTAGGTTTGAATTCTAAAGGTTCATTCTCATACAGGTGTGTAAGTTGCTCCATAGTTCTATACTGATCTTTAGAGGCATTCAAGAACTCTTTTGAATGAAAGTAATTTGGGAGACCGCTTCTGTGTTTTAGTAATAATTCTATAGTAACAGAATCTCTTGTTTCTTTGTTCTTATAGTTAGGAAGAAATTTCCCGATAGGATCTTTTAGTGATAATCTTCCTTCTTGTACTAGTTTTAGTATAGCAACAGCAGTAAAAGATTTGCCTATAGATGCGTACGAAAATTTAGTTTCTGTATTGTTTTTTATTTTGTGTCCCAGATGAGCAAACCCATATGCTTTCTTGAATAATATGCTGTCATTTTTAGCAATTAAAACAGCACCACTAAATCCATCTAAAGAGTCTAAGTAATTAGCAATTTGATTTATTTTTTGATTTTTAATAAGAGTGGATTTCTTCTTTGTGCAAGAAAAAGTAATTGTAAGTACAAGTAAATAGATTAATCTCTTCATTTTAAGAATTGCAATTTTTAGTTATTTTTTTTAAAGTTTTGTATAACTGTTCTAATTCTTTATTAGATACATTATTTAAGGCAGTTTGTCTGTTTTTTTGTATTACTGGCTTTAGTTTTTTTATAATTTCTTTTCCATTATCTGTAATTTCTAACTTAGCTTTTCGCTTGTCTTTTCTATCCGTTGTTTTAATTAAATAGTTTTTAGATATCATTAGTTTCACTATACGTGTCATAGAGGCATAGTCTTTAAAAACTAAATCGGCAATTTCTGTTTGAGTTTTATTATTATTTTCAAGCATTAATAAAATTAGAGCCTGATCTACAGTTATATCAGGAACAATTTGGGCAATATTATGTTGACTGAGCTTACGATATGCCTTTATAGTTTCTTCGATAGAATATAAAACAGTAGTTGTAGGTGTATTAAAATTCATTTTATTTGATATATCAAGCAAAAATAAAAATATATTTGATATATCAAATATATTGTGTTGTGATTTTTTATTTACAACATTCTTTTAAAGTTGTTATGGGAAATACTAATTGCTTATAATATGCAAAAGGTTCTGGGTAATTAATTTTAGAACTTTTCATAACTCCTACTTCTTTAACTGCTCCCTTTCGGTTGTAATAGGTACCAAATAGCAAGTCCCAGAAAGGAAAAACATTGCTAAAGTTTTTAGCCTCTTCCATATCAGTACTGTGATGAAAATGGTGGATCTGTGGTGTAACAATAAGATAATCCCAAAAACTTTTTCTTGTTTGAATGTTGGCATGAGAAATATAGGCAATAACAGTATGTGTAATTCCTACTAAAAAAATAATCTCTTTACTGAATCCTAAAAGTAGAATAGGAGCCATCTTTAAAAATGTGTTTAAAAACATATTAAGAGGATGAATCCAATTTGTTTTAAACCAATTTAAACTTGTTGGTAAATGATGGATTGAATGAATTTTCCAGAGTAAGAGACTTAAATATGATTTAGAGTTACCTTTATGACTAATGCGATGGTATAAATACGGAAGAAGTTCACCAATTAAATTAGCGATAATATAACAGAACCAAAAAGGGAGTGTATCCCAGAAGTTGAATAGAGTAAAACTATTTTCTCGAGCATAAATGGTTATTGATAGGGCGAGTGTTTTTCCAAAAGCATCAAATAAAGCTGTAGAGAAAATTAAATGCTTAATATCTGCCCAAAGTGAGTTTTTTTGAGGTGTCCATTTTCTTTTTAACGGAATAACACGTTCTAAAACTAAAATATATAAGAGTGTAAAGCAGAAAATAGCATAAGAGGAAATTTCAAAGTTCCATTTATTTATTAGAGTTAAATAACTAAATATAGCAGTTGATAATAATAAGAAAGGGACAGCTAGTAAAGATGTTTTTTTATGTATCATATGTTTTTACTTTCCCTTGTAGTCGTCAACAGGAAGTAAAAAGATGCAAGATTATGGCATAAAGTTTATTCTTTTCATTTCATTTTTTAATTCTTGTGGGAGTTCACAGTTTTTCTTTAGTGTAAAATCAGTTATTTGACCTTTATTATTATAAGAAAAATCAACACATTCAATAGCTAATTCTTTTAGCTTTTTACGCCCTCTTTGTATTCTAGACTTTGTTGCTGTTAAGCTTAGGTTTAGAGTGTCAGCAATTTCTTGTTGAGGTTTTTGTTCGATATCACTTAAATAAAGAGGTTCACTATATTTTTTAGGAAGGTATTGTTGAATAATAAAAGAAGATAAGTCACAAACACAAGGATCAAAATTTATATTTGTTTCAGGCTGATTCATTACAATTTTATCTTGTTTTACTTGCTTTCTGTAGTAATCAGCAATTGTGTTTCTGGTAACTTGAAAAAGCCAATTCTTATAATTTTTTATTTCTATTTCTTTAGCCAAACTCTTATATAGTTTTAAACTAACTTCCTGTAGAATATCATCTGCAATATGTTTGTCATTAACTTTAGTATTAATAAAATTTAGTAAATGATCTTTATGAGTATCCCAAACTTTGTTGAATGTCATTATTCTTTGCTATAATGATTAAAGTAGTTGTTGCTTATATAAAAACAGGTTACAATTCAAATTAGGTTTTAAAGGTAAAAAAAGTTTATGATTTAATACTATCAATAAATAAGAGGATAAATGTATTACTTGGTAAAAAAGAAAAGAGAAAAAAGTCCTATTCCAATATAAATAATACCTACAATGTAATTAAGAATTTTAAAATTTGTAAATTTTGTTTTTAAATAGTTACCTAGTTTATTAGAAAGAAAAACAAAAATAAATCCCCAAGTAACTGCAATTACAATAAACAACAAACCCAAAAATAGTATTTGAGAGGCCTCATTTCTTTTGGAGATATTTACAAATTGCGGTAAAAAGACAACAAAAAATAAAATAGATTTAGGGTTTAAAGCACTTACTATTACTCCACTCCAAAAATCATTAGAAATAGCACTTTTTATTATCAATGTGTTTTTAGAATTACTATTATAAGTAGAATAGAAAGTTTTAACTCCTAAGAAAATTAAATATAAAGCCCCTCCATATGTTATGATGGTAAAAGCTATACTAGAACTTAATAGGACAGTTGAGAAACTAAAAGCTACTGTAACAATATGTAATAATGTACCTACTTCAATGCCTAAAACCGAAAGTATACCAGCTTTATAGCCTTTTTCAGTTGTTTTGGTAAAGATGTAAAGAAAAGCAGGTCCAGGCGTAATTACAAGTATTATAGAACTTAGGCTAAATAGAAAGATGCTGGTAATATCTGGTAAGGTTATCATATTTTATTAAAGTTAATTTCTATGATTATATCATAGAATATATATATCAAAAGTATGCTGTACCTGATATATAAACCTTAATGTAGATTAAGGTCTTTAAAATAATATTATTTATCCTTACGAAGTGAGCTCAAAAACTCTGGACTTACTGCTAAATAAGAAGCTATTTGTCGTTGTGTTAACCGTGGTTCAATATTAGGGTAATCTTGTAAAAAATCGTTATACCTTTCTTTTGCCGAACAAGCTAAATTTTGTTTAATCCTTCTTTCTTGTTTAAACAAGAAGTCATTAGCAATTAAACGGAAGTAACGTTCAAATTTTGGTATCTCTGTAAAAAGAGATTCGATGTTTGTTCTTTGTATTTGAATTATTTCCGAGTCTTCTATTGCTTCAATATTAAAAATAGCAGAAGTTTGTGACCAAAAACTTTTCTGGTCAGTAATCCATTGATTTTCTACAGCAAATTCAAAAATACGTTCTTTGCCTTCTGAGTTGATATAGTATTTTTTTAGACATCCTTTTCTTATATAATAATAGTTATTACAAATTCTACCAGAATGTTGAATAAGCTCTTTTCGGCTAACTTTTTTTAAATATAATAAGGAAATGAAGTAATTTATCTCTTCTTCTTTTAATTCAATAAGCTGTTGAATGTTTTTTAGTAATAGATTGTAGTCCATTTATTTAAATACTGTTAGAGTAGTTGGTTGTTTATGAAAAACTCTAAATGAAGTTATTGGGTTTAGTTTTTTGAGTAAAACTAAACTTTAAAAACAAACCTCACAAGAATTCTTACGAGGTTTGTTTTTAGTGTTTTAATAATGATTACTCGGCAGTAATAGGGTCAATAATAGTTGAAATTTGATTGATTTTGTTTGCAGGAAAGCCTCCTTTTTCTGCATGTTTAAGAATCATCTCCTTATCAGGAGCATTGTAGATACAATATATTTTGTCTTCTGCTACATAACTATGAACCCATTGTATTTTAGGTCCTAACTCATCTAAAACCCCACAAGAATTCTGTGAAATTTCTTTTAGTTGCTCAGGGGTTAGTTCGCTAGCTCCTGCGAGCTCTCGTTCAATAACATATTTAGGCATGACATTAAATTTAATTCCTACTCGTTTGGTTTTTCGGATTTACCCCGTTTTTGAATGGTTTCTGGACTCCATTAGTAGTTGTAGGTTTGAGGGTAAGAAGTTGTATACTAAGTTAGTGCAATTAATAATAAGAGTCAACCTAAATTTTAAAGAGCAAAAAACTCGTAATATCTATTACGAGTTTTTTGCTCTTTAGTTTAAGTATATTTTTTAAACTCCTTATATATAGGAGGATAGAATAAAGTTTATCTTTTCATTAAATACTTATTAAAACTTTTTCCATTTATTTTAGTGTATTTTGAGTCTATATCAAAAGCTACTTCCATTCCTGTAATATCAAATTCACCAGATACTTTGGTATATTTAATATTTAAGTCTTCTTCAAATTTTACATTTCTAAATGATACCCCGTCTTTAAACTCAGTATATTTAAAAATAGCACTCTCATTAAAAATAGAGTTTTTAAAGCTTACAAAACGTTTAAAATCTGCATATTTAAAAGTAGCTGGTTCTTCAAAAGAAGTATTTTCAAAAGTAATATCTCTATCAAATTTTGCATATTTAAAGGTAGAGTCTCCTTTAAACTTAGTATTAGAAAAATTAGTGTTTCTTTCAAAATCAGAGTATTTAAACATAGCTTTTTGTTCAAAAGTACAGTCTTTAAATACAACCACATCTTCAAAGTTAGCTACAAAGGTATATCCGCTTTTTTCATGAGGAATGTAAGCTAATACATCATCATCAAAAACACAATTAACAAAAGAAACTTTATTGGTAATTTGTTTTTCAATGGTATTAGATCCACCATTGTTCCACCAACTTTTTCTTTTAGGTAATTTAGGTAAGGCTTCATCCATAAAAGTAAAGTCTAATGTACCTTTAATAGTGGCATTAGAAATTTCTACCGCTTTCCCGTTTTTAACATCTTTCATAATATCTGATGCATTGAAGGTTCTTTGGGCAAAAGTTGTAGAAAAGCAAAATAAAAGTCCGATGACAGTAACTATATTTTTCATTTTAAAAGGTTTTAAGTTCTATATAATAGACAACCAGTATTTATTTTTTGTGACACTTTGATAAAAAAAACAGCATTTAGTTGCCTAAATGCTGTTTGTAATATGTTTCGTGGAAAATATTAGTTTACTGAATTGCTTAAACCAGCACCAGCTTTAAACTTAACTACATTTTTAGCAGCAATCTTAATTTCTTTTCCTGTTTGAGGGTTTCTACCAGTTCTAGCAGCTCTCTTAGAAACAGACCAAGTTCCCCATCCAACTAAAGCAACTTTATCACCTTTCTTTAAAGTTTTTGTTACGTTATCAGTTAAAGAGTCTAATGCAGCTTTAGCAGCAGCTTTTGAAATTCCTGCATCAGCAGCCATCGCATCGATTAAATCTGATTTGTTCATAATTTAAATAGATTTTAAAATTAATTAATGTTTTTTTGCTTCAATAGCTCAACAAATATAGACGGAATGCGGGATTGTGCAAGATTTGACTTAAAAAAAATACTGTTTTGTTAATAAGTTGCCCTTAATTGTTAATAACCACTGGCCGTTTTTTGTTAAAAACGTTAAAACCCTATAAATAAAGGGCTACAGCACTTTTGCCTCTTTGTTAAACTGATAACCGTTTAATAAACTTTGAGCATCCATTAATTTTTTACCAGAAATTTTAATTTGATGAATATTTAAGTAACCATCTGTTACAGCTACTTTTAGTTCTTTTTTAGAAGTAACAATGGTACCAATATCAAGATTATGTGAAGAAAGCTCTTTGCTAACTCCATATATTTTAGCTGAAAGTTCATCCTCTCCGTTAACTATAGTAGTCCAAGCAGCAGGATATGGATTTAATCCGCGAATATGATTGTAAATATCATTTAAAGATTTAGACCAATCTACTTTACAATTATGTGGATATAATTTTGGTGCAGATTTTTCTTCTAATTCAGGTTGTTTAGTAGTTGTTACATCACCTTTAGCTATTAAGTCTAAAGTTTCAGCAACGAGTTTAGCCCCTAAATGCATTAATCTGTCGTGTAATTCACCAACAATTTCATCTTCTTTAATTGTTATTTCACTTTGCAGAATAATTTCACCAGTATCAATTTTATCATCGATAAAGAAAGTAGTAACACCCGTTTTTGTTTCACCATTTATAATAGCCCAATTAATAGGAGCAGCACCACGATATTCTGGTAGCAATGAAGCATGTAAATTAAAGGTGCCAAATTCTGGCATTGCCCAAACTGACTTTGGCAACATTCTAAAAGCTACAACTACTTGTAAATTAGCATTCCACTTTTTTAAATCTTCTTGAAATTCTTCACTCTTTAAGTTTTTAGGTTGAAGGATAGGCAAGTTTTGAGATAAAGCATATTTTTTTACAGCTGATTGATTAAGCTTACGACCTCTACCAGCAGGTTTATCGGCTGCTGTGATAACACCAACTACATTATAATCATTCTCTACTAAATGCTGTAAAATAGTAGCAGCAAAATCAGGAGTTCCCATAAAAACGATGCGTAAATCTCTCATTATTTTAAAAAGTATTTATTGTTTTTTGTGTGTATTTTTTCTTCGGAAAGAAGCTCTCGCAAAAGTATTAAAATGTTCGCTTCTTTTTCATTTAATAGCGAGCAGATTTCAGTAACTGTATAGGTTTTTCCTTTTTGTAAGTTAGAAAGAATATCTTTTTGATTGATACTAGTTTTATTTTTTTTCTGTAAACAAACATCACAAATTCCACAGTTTTGAGAGTGATGTTCATCAAAGTAGGAGAGTAGTTGTACACTTCTACAAACTGAATTATTTTCTATGAACTGAAGTAAATCTCTATTTTTCTTTTTTTTCTGTTTAATATATTGTTTGATATTTACCGAAATTCGGTTGATGGTTTTATCATCTTCTCTGGGTTGTAAAAAGAAAAGTTCAGCATTATTAGTAGCTTTAGTATAGGAGATTAGTTCTTTTTGAGCTAACCTTTCCAATGTATCAATTACAAACCATGAAGTAGTTTCTAACTTTTTAGCAATATAAAACTCATCAATTTTTACAGGAGTTTCAAAAATACCACCATACATACGTAACATTTGTTGAATAAAATTTTTAATCTGGGTGTTTTGATTTGTATGTGATATAACTTGTTTACTTGAAGCTAAAAATTGAACAGTAGATTTTTGTTGAAAACTATGGTTTAATTCTATGACTCCATTATTATTAAGTATTTGAAGTGCATTAAATGTTTTGTTAGGTATGAAATTGTATTTACTACAAAAGCCTAAAAAATTAAAATCAAAAGCAGTTTCTATTAATTCTCCTTTTGTAATCTGAAAATGCTGATATAGTTTTTGATGAATAATTTTTATTTCTTCAATAGTTGGTAATGATTTTTCAAGTAATTCATTACTTAAAGAAATATCACTATTGTTTGTTAATACTACAGAGAAAGATTTTATTCCATCACGACCTCCACGACCTGCTTCTTGGATATAATTTTCTATAGAAGAAGGTAAGTTAATATGTACAACCACTCTAACATTGGGTTTGTCTATTCCCATTCCAAAGGCATTCGTGGCAACAATAATTGGAGTTTTTTCAGACATCCAATTATCAAAAGCTATTTTTTTCTCTACAGAAGATAAACCACCATGGTAAAAAGAACTCTTAAAGCCTTGTGCATTTAAATAACTACTAATTTCTTTTGTCTTACTACGAGTATTTACATATACAATTGCAGGAGCTTTTGTTTTGGTGAAAATCTGATTGAGTTTACCAAGTTTATCTTCAGTTTTAAAAATTTGGTAGGCTAAATTTTCTCTAAAAAAAGATTTTTTAAATACAGTAGGGTTTTCTAATTCAAGAGAAGAAATAATATCTGAAATTACTTTTTGAGTTGCTGTAGCAGTTAAAGCAATTATTGGAGAAGTAGGTTGTAGTTCCTTTAAAATGGTAATGTTTTGATAAGATGGACGAAAATCATGCCCCCATTCAGAAATACAATGTGCTTCATCAATAGCAATTAAATTTACATTTAGTTGTTTTATTTTTTCTTGAATAAAACGAGATTGTAATCGTTCAGGAGAAATGTATAAAAACTTAGTGTTTCCAAATCGAATATTATCAAATAATGTAATAATCTCATCTTGTGTGCTTCCTGAAGGTATTAAAGTTGCTTTTATACCTTTATCAATAAGGTTAGAAACTTGATCTTGCATTAAGGCAATTAAAGGAGAAACTACTATACAAACTCCTTCTTTAACCAATGTAGGTACTTGAAAGCAGATAGATTTTCCGCCTCCTGTAGGAAGTAAAGAAACAACATTGTTTCCTGCTAATACTTCAGTAATTATTTCTTGTTGCGGTTTTCTAAAAGAAGTATAACCCCAATAATGTTTTAATATTTGTAGAGATTCATCATACATCGTGTTTTAACGAATGTAAAATAAAGTCACAGCGCTCATGTATCGACCCAAAAGGAACGTCAATAATATTATAGCCTACTTCCTCGTAAGCCTCTTTTAAAAAGGTATCTATTTTTACTGACTGTTCGAAAGTCTCGTAACGTTCATTATCAGATCTATATATGGCTTCCCAAGGGGCACACATAAAAACTTTACTATATAAATACTTATTACTTTTTTCAATAAAAATATCTGGGTAGTCAGATCCTAAATAATTCATATAAGCATGTACATCAGGAATTCCTCTATCAAAAAAGATAATCTCAGCATCGCTTTGATGAGCATCTATGTACTGTTGTTCCCTTCCTTCTAATAATAGTTGGCTAAATAATAAAGGTTGCTCTAAAAAAAGTTGGTCAATCCCATCTTTTTGAGCTTTTAGTGTAACCTCTCTTGAAATCTCTGGCATACATTCATATCCACGTCTAATAAATTCTCTTAAAATAGAGGATTTACCCGTACCAGGACCACCTATTAAAACTATTTTTTGTTGCATGGGGCAAAAATAAAAGTTTCAAGTTATAAATATAATAAATAGTGTAATTTTGTGCTTCATCATTACAATTTCTATATTTTTTGATGATTTTTAATAAAACAGTAATTTTTTGAGTTATGCAAGATAGAGAAGCTTTTTACGCAAAGTTAAAATCACAGTTAGAAGATACTACAACGTTTCCTGCTAAATATTTATACAAGTTTATAGTTCCTACTGATGGTAATCAAGTACAAGAAGTACAAGATTTATTTGATAATGGAGGAGCAGTTATTGATACAAAAAAATCTAAAACAGGAAAGTATGTAAGTGTATCGATACATTTAACTGTTAAAAGTTCAGACGAGGTTATTTCATACTATAAGAAGGCAGAAGCTATAAAAGGAATTATTTCTTTGTAAATTTATAGCATGAAAAAAGTACTTTTCATAACTGCTGTCTTTTACGCTACATTTCCTTCTTTTGGTCAAAAGGATATGGAATTGTTTCGTATTAATGATGCTCCAATAATGGTTTCGGAGTTTAGGCAGATGTATGAAAAGAATTTAATGATTGCCGAGGATAAAGAGGCTAATGATATTGAAAGTTATTTAGACCTATTTATTAATTATAAGCTAAAAGTAAAAGAAGCTTATAAGTTAAAACTAGATACAGTAAAATCCTACCAAAAAGAGCTAGAAAGCTACAAAAAGGAATTATTAGCACCTTATTTGTATGATACAGAAACACTAAGTAAACTAGTAAATGAAGCGTATTATCGTACTAAAAATGAAGTTAAAGCGAGTCATATTTTAGTAAGATATCCAAGTGAAGGGTTAGCTGTAGATACACTGTTTTTAAGAAATAAGATTGTAGGTTACAGAAATCGTATTTTACAAGGAGAAGGTTTTGAAAAAGTAGCAAGAGAGGTTTCAGAAGATCCATCAGCAAAAATTAATGGAGGAAATTTAGGTTATTTTAAAGCTTTTCAAATGGTATATCCTTTTGAGACGGCAGTATACAAAACAAGGGTTGGAGAAGTTTCAGAGCCTTTTAAAACAAAATTTGGATGGCATATTGTAAAAGTAACAGATATAAGAAACTCTAAAGGAGAGTTTGAAGCAGCTCATATTTTAGTTAGACATTCATCTAAGGGCGAGTCAAAGATTCACTCATTATATAAACTACTGGAGTCTGGAAAACTATTTGAAGAAGTAGCAAAGGAACATTCAGAAGATACTAATACAGCTAAGATTGGAGGTAAGCTACCAAGGTTTGGAACAGGAAAAATGGTTGATGAATTTGAGAATAATGTAAGAAACTTAAAAGAACCTGGAGATTATAGTAAACCATTTAAAACAAAATATGGTTGGCATATAGCTAAACTCATAAAAAACTATCCAGTACCATCTTTTTCAGAAATGGAAAATGAGTTGACTAGAAAAGTAAAACAATCTAAAAGAATAAAGGTATCCGATCAGGCATTGTTCAGAAAACTAATGGATAAATACCAAGTTAAAGAATATCCTGAAGCATTGACAGTTTTTCAAAAAAATAAAAAAGAGGAGTTAAAGATAAAAGAGCTAAATTCAGTGTTACTTTCTGTTAATAAGAAAAAGTTTACTCAAAAAGATTTTTTAGAGTTTATAAAATTAAAAAATAAGACAATAACAGAAAGTTTTAGAGATTTTAAACGAAAAGCATTATTAAGTTCTTTTAAAGAAAGTTTGTTTCAAACAAATTCAGAGTATAGAAATACACTGTTAGAATATAAAGAAGGTTTACTACTATTTGACTTAATGCAAAAAAAAATATGGAATAAAGCTTCAAAAGACACCTTAGGGTTAAAATCTTTTTATATTGCAAATAAAGTAAAATATGGCAAAGAACTTGATGATATAAGGGGGCAAGTAATAAGTGATTATCAAGACGAGCTAGAAAAAAAATGGATTAAAGAGCTACGAAAAAATAATATGGTTAGAGTAAGAAAAGGGGCATTAAGAAAATTAAAGAATACGTATAACCAATAATATAGTGAGAAAATATATTTTTTTAATTACATCATTAATAATAGTTTCATGTGATCTTGTAAGTTTAAAGACAAAAAAGGTTACCAATGAAAGACCAATAGCTACTGTTTATAATAAACATTTATACAAGAAAGATATTGTAGGTTTATTACCCAAAAACCTTTCGCCTAAAGATAGTTTAGTTATTGTAAAGGGGTTGGTTAACTCATGGGCTAAACAAGAGTTACTGTATATAAAAGCAGAGGAGAATATCTCAGAAGTAAACAGCGAAGAAATACAAAACTTAGTTAATGATTATAAAAAGAGCTTATACATTAATGGATATAAAGAACGTTTAATAAAACAACAACTAGATACTGTTGTTACTGAGGAAGAAATAGCATTGTATTATCAGGAAAACAAAGATAACTTTAAAGTAAGTGAAGAGCTTGTCCAATTTGAATATGTACATTTTGGTAAAAATTATTTAGATAAAAAAGAAACAATAAAGCAGTTTAAGTCAGAAAAAGAAGAAGACAAAGAAGATTTAGAACGACACTTATTAAATTTTAAATCATATCGCTTGCAAGATTCAACTTGGGTAACTTTTGACTATTTAAAGAAAAAAATTCCACCTTTTCGTAACGAAACGAAAGAAAACTTGTTAAAAATATCAAAATTCATACAAAAAGAAGATAGTTTAGGAGTATATTTGGTCGCTGTAAAAAATATGTTACCAAAAAATGCTACGGCTCCATTAAGCTATGTAAGCCCTAGAATAAAGCAAATTATTTTACATAAAAGAAAATTAGAATTAATACGAGATATTGAAAAAACGCTGATAAATGATGCAATTGAAAACAAGAACTTTAAAGAATATTAGTATAGCATTTACGTTGTTTTTAGCAAGCTTAACAACATTAAACGCACAAGGAACTAAAATAGATGGTGTTGCTGTTGTAGTAGGTAAAAACATTGTTCTAGATTCTGATATAGATAAGTTTAAGCAAGAGGTAGAGTTAAGAAGTGAAGGAAAAGTAAAGATTTCTGACTGTGAAATGTTAGAAGAATTAATGCAGCAAAAGTTATTAGCTCACCACGCGGTTATTGATAGTGTTACAGTATCTCAATCAGAAATAGATAGTAGAGTAGATAGAAGTATTGCTTTCTTTACACAAGAATACGGAAGTGAAGAAAAAGTAGTTGAAGCTTATGGTTTTAATGATGTTGAGGATTTAAAGAAAGAATTAGGAAGAGTTCAAAGAGAAAATCTATTAATTGAAAAAGAACAACAAAAAATTACTGAAAATATTGATGTAACTCCTGAAGAAATTCGTATTTATTTCAAAGGATTAGAAGATAAAGGAGAGCTTCCTGAAATACCTGCAGAAGTTCAATTACAACAATTAGTAATAAAAGCAGAGCCAACAGAAGAAGAGAAAGAGCGTGTAATTAACAAGCTAAAAGAGATTAAAAAAGAGATAGAAAATGGTGCTAGCTTTAAGTTAAAAGCAATTATCAATTCAGAAGATCCTGGAGTTGCTCAAAACGGAGGTAAATATGTAATTACAAAAGATAGTCCGTTTATTAAAGAGTTTAAAGAAACTGCTTTTTCATTAGATGTAAATCAAATTTCTGAGCCTATTAAATCTGCTTTTGGATATCATATACTTCAGTTGCATAAAATAAAAGGAAATCAACGTGAAGTATCACATATTTTAATGCAGCCTGAGGTTTCTGACGAAAAATTAAATGAAACTAAAGAGCAAATAGAAAAGATAGTAGCTGATATTAAAGAAGGAAAAATAACTTTTGAAGAAGCTGTAAAAAAGTATTCTGAAGATGAAGAAACAAAAAATAGTGCGGGTATTATAATGAATCCTTATACACAAGAGCCTACTTTTGAGTTAACAAGAATGCCTCCAGATTTATTCGCAAGAATAAGTGAATTAAAAAAAGGTAATTTATCTGATATTTACTACGATGAAACTCGTGAAGGTGAAAAGATGTATAAAGTAATCTTATTAAAAGAGAAAACAGACACACATAAGGCAGATTTAGTAGAAGACTATGTAAGAATGCAACAGTTTGCTTTAGCTAAGAAAAAAGAAGAAGAGATTACAAAGTGGACTAAAGAAAAAATCCAAGAAACTTACTTAAAATTAAGTAACGATTATAAGAAGTGTACTTTTAAGAAAGATTGGAAAAAAGAAAACAAATAAGAAGTAATAAATTTAGTATATTGTCATTCCCGCGAAAGCGGGAATTTCATTTTATAAAAGTTTGTAATTAAATTTATTGAACAAAGAAAAACTTTGATTTATGTCTGACGTAACAGCAGTAAACACACTTGTAGAAAAATATAGTCAACTACAACAAGAAATAGGTAAGGTTATAATAGGACAGCAAGAAGCTGTAAATTATACATTATTGTCAATTTTTTGTGGTGGTCATTCGTTGTTAATTGGAGTACCAGGATTAGCAAAAACCTTGTTAGTAAATACAATTTCTAGCGCATTAGGACTAAACTTTAATAGAATTCAGTTTACTCCAGATTTAATGCCTTCAGATATTTTAGGAAGTGAGATACTTGATGAAACACGTCATTTTAAATTTATAAAAGGACCAATTTTCTCAAATATTATTTTAGCAGATGAAATTAACCGTACACCACCTAAAACGCAAGCAGCATTGTTAGAAGCAATGCAAGAAAAATCGGTAACTATTGCAGGGCATCATTATAAGTTAGAATTGCCATTTTTTGTACTAGCTACGCAAAACCCAATTGAGCAAGAAGGAACATATCCATTACCAGAAGCACAATTAGACCGTTTTATGTTTTCAATTAACTTGGAATATCCAAGTTTTGAAGAAGAAGTACAAGTCGTAAAAAATACTACCTCAATAGCTGAACAAAAAGTGAATGCAATTTTTTCTTCAGATGAGATTATTGAAGTCCAAAAGTTAATCCGTAAAATACCTGTGGCAGATAATGTAGTTGAATATGCAGTTAGATTGGTAGGTAAAACACGTCCTAATTCAGATAAAGCAACAGAATTAATCAAAAAATATATCGATTGGGGAGCAGGTCCTAGAGCTTCTCAAAACTTAATTTTAGCAGCTAAAGCACACGCAGCAGTACACGGAAAATACTCACCTGATATTGAAGATGTGCAAGCAGTAGCCATTCCTATTTTATCACACAGAATTGTAAAAAACTACAAAGCAGAAGCTGAAGGTATTACTATAAAAGAAATTATAAATTCATTATTTTAAGATGAAGAAGTTATTAACTGTAATCTTTTTACTAACACTATTTGTTTCTTGTAAACAAGAAGCAACTCAAACTGTCTTAGAAGAAACAGAAAAGCAAGAAATCTTATCAGTAATGAAAGCACAAGAAGAAGCTTGGTCTAATCACGATTTAGAAGGCTTTATGCAAGGATATTGGAAAAGTGATTCATTAAAGTTTTATGGACGTAACGGAATAACTTTTGGTTGGCAAAAAACCTTAGATAATTATAAAAAAGGGTATCCAACAAAAGAGTATTCGGGAACATTAACATTTAAGGTTAATGATATTTCGAAAATTACCAATGGGGCTTATTCTGTAATGGGAGAATATCATTTAAAAAGAACCGTAGGAGACGCTAACGGTGTTTTTATGATCATCTTTAAGAAGATACAAGGCGAATGGAAAATCATCGCAGATACTTCGTGTTAAGCCCAAAAGGCTTTTAGCTAAACTTATAATTTAGGAAACTAGTTCTTTGTTTACTTTGATGATACGGTGTAATCATCTTTTTAGTTATGTTTAGGAAAAGGAATTTTTTTATGCTCCATGTAGTCAATTCCCCAAGCATGTAATGGAGCTAAAGCATTGACTAAATCATTGCCAAATGGAGTGAGAGAATACTCAACTCTTGGTGGTACTTCAGCATATATTTTTCTAACAATAATTCCATCAGTTTCTAACTCTCTTAATTGGCTAGTTAACATCTTTTCTGAAATTGTTTCACATGAAGTCTTGATTTGTCCATACCTAAGTGGTTTTTCAACAAGTCTAGAAATGATAAATAACTTCCATTTTCCACTTATAACTTTTGTAGCAAATGTTAAAGGGCAATAATCAGGTAAAAAATTTTTCATTTTTTTTCAATTCTATCTTTTTGGCACTAAAAAAACTAACCAAAATGTGCGTAAGGTACAAAAATGTAACGTATTGTTTCTTGTTTAAAAGTACTTTAGTTTCGTAGCTGTATAAGAAAAAAAACATATAAAAATGAAGAAAAGGTATCAATTACTACTCGTAATTTTAACCGTGATTAGTGCGTGTCAAACAACTAATAAAACTAGAAAACACAATAGAATAAAACTGGAATACATACGACAGGCTACGGTGCTTTTAAAAGTGAATTCAAAAAACATATTAATAGACCCTGTTTTGTCAGATAAAGGAACACAGGATCCGATTCCTTTTTCTAATGATAAACGGATTCCAATGAATGATTTACCGATACCTAAAAATAAAATTATAGAACAAGCCGATGCTGTTTTGATAACACATTATCATCCAGATCACCTTGATGCCGATGCGGAAAAATTACTTCCTAAAAACATACTTATTTTTTGCCAGCCTTTCGATGTAGAAAAATTAAAATCAAAAGGTTTTACAAATTTAAAAAGTATAGAAGAGGTTGTAAATTGGTCTGGAATATCGATAAAACGCTACGAAGCTCATCATCATGAGGGAGCAACGGGAGCAATGCCTTTTGGTGAATCATCTTCATTCTCTTTAACATTTAAAGAAAATAGAATATTTATTACAGGAGACGCCGTTTTAGATGGTCTTTTAAAGAATGCTTTAAAAAGTGAAAAACCTACTTATATTGTTGCAAATACAGGGGAGTGTAGTTTTAGCAAGCCAAACACTGTTTTAGAACCGGGGAAGTTTATGACTTTAACTAAAGAAGAGCTATTGAGTATAGCTGCCAATAATGAAGCTATTATAGTCGCAATTCACATGGATGCAATAAACCATTGTGGATTAACAAAAGATCAATTTCGTTTGTTTCTAAAAGAGCAAGGAAAAACTATTCAAGATAAAATTTTGGTACCTAATGAAGGTGAAGTATTAAAGTTATAAAAATAAAAAAAGAAGCCTAAAATAGGCTTCTTTTTTATATAGCTATAGTAGTTTTTTAAGAAAACATCTTCGCTACTTTCTCTGCTTTTCTACTTTCTGAGTAATCGTAAAAACCTTCACCAGATTTTACTCCTAATTTTCCTGCTGCAACCATGTTTACTAATAACGGACATGGAGCATACTTAGGGTTTTTAAATCCGTCGTACATTACGTTTAAGATAGATAAACAAACATCTAATCCAATAAAATCAGCTAATTGTAATGGTCCCATTGGGTGTGCCATTCCTAATTTCATTACAGTATCAATTTCAGCAACACCAGCAACACCGTTGTATAAAGTTTCAATACTTTCGTTAATCATTGGCATTAAAATACGGTTGGCAACAAAACCTGGGTAATCGTTTACTTCAACAGGAACCTTATTAATTTTCTTAGTTAAATCAACTGTAAAGTTCATTACTTCGTCAGAAGTGTTGTATCCTCTAATAATTTCAACCAATTTCATAATTGGTACAGGATTCATAAAGTGCATTCCAATCACTTTTTCAGGTCTATTGGTAGCTGCTGCAATTTGTGTAATAGAGATTGATGAAGTGTTGGTAGCTAAAATAGTATCTTCAGCACAAGCCTCATCTAAATCTTTAAAAATCTTAAGTTTTAAATCTACATTTTCAGTAGCTGCCTCAACAACTAAACTAGTGTTTTGCACCCCTTCTTTAATAGAAGTATGTGTAGTAATGTTCTTTAAGGTATTATTTTTATCGTCTTCAGTAATTTTTTCTTTCGCTACCATTCTGTCTAAGTTTTTAGTAATGGTTGCTAGTCCTCTATCTAAGGCAGCTTGCGAAATGTCGATAAGTTGAACATTGTATCCAAATTGAGCAAAAGTATGCGCAATTCCATTTCCCATTGTTCCTGCTCCAATTACGGCGATATTTTTCATGTTGTTGTGTTTTGATATTTATATGGGCGTTCCCCTGCGGGTCGGGCTTTCCGCTACAATCTTTTTTGTTGTATTCTTCGAATCACTCAGAATAACAAAAAAGTATTTTCACTGCAATCCCTAACGCGGTTATTAATTGTTTACTTTATACGTTAAAAACAGTCTATAATCTGATGCGCTACACGTAAAGCTTCAGTACCTTGACGTAACGAAACAATAGGAGTAGTGTTATTCTTAATAGCATCAGCAAACGACTCTAATTCATCTAAAATAGCATTGTTGGCAACTACTTCAGGATTATCGTAATAAATTTGCTTTTTAACTCCCTCAGCATTCTGCAAAATCATGGCAAACTCATCAGGTTTTTCTGGCACATCTTTCATTCTAACAACTTCCGATTGCTTTTCTAAAAAGTTTACAGAGATATAAGCGTCTCTTTGGAAAAAACGACTTTTGCGCATATTTTTCATTGAAATTCTACTTGCTGTTAGGTTTGCTACACAACCGTTTTCAAATTCAATACGTGCATTGGCAATATCAGGAGTTTCTGAAATAACTGATACTCCACTTGCATGAACACTCTTTACTTTTGAATTTACCACAGATAAAATAATGTCAATATCATGAATCATTAAATCTAAAACAACAGGAACATCTGTTCCTCTAGGATTAAATTCAGCTAAACGATGTGTTTCAATAAACATTGGTGTGTCAATCAAGTCTTTTACAGCCACAAAAGCAGGGTTAAAACGCTCTACATGTCCAACTTGACCACGAACATGATGCTGGCTAGCTAAAGTTCTTATTGCTTCAGCTTCTAACACTGTATTCGTAATAGGCTTTTCAATAAAAATATGTTTTCCTTTTTCTATAGCTTGTTTAGCACAATCAAAGTGAGAAAGAGTAGGAGTAACAATATCAACTACTTCAACAGCATCAATTAATGCTTCTACTGAATCGAATAATTTATAGCCAAACTCATCAGCTACTTTTTGTGCATTTTCTGTAAAAGGGTCATAAAACCCTACTAATTCATATTTATCTGATTGTTGTAACAAACGCAAATGGATTTTTCCTAAGTGACCTGCGCCTAAAACTCCAGCTTTTAACATAAGTGAAAGATTATTAGTTATTTGATTGGTTTGTTGAAAAAGAAATGATTTCTACAAAAAATCAACGCAAACAAAGATACACTTTTATACAGATTTATTACTACTTTTATCCTCCCGAAATTTTATAATTAGTAAGCCCTATAATGGGTGTTTTAAATAAGAAATTATAAATTTTATAGTAATTTAGCTAGTAAAACCCATTGGTAGATTAATGTAAGAATGAAGGATACAACCAAACATCAAGGACTTAGAAATCAATTAGCAAACGTTTTAGAAGCAAAAGGAATTAATGATGAAAAAGTGTTAAAGGCTATTAGAAAAATTCCAAGACATTTGTTTATGGATAGTAGTTTTGAAGCGCATGCTTATCAAGATAAAGCATTTCCTATTGCCGCTGAACAAACAATCTCTCAGCCTTATACTGTGGCATTTCAATCACAAGTATTAGAAGTAAAACCAGGCGATAAAGTATTAGAGATTGGAACAGGATCTGGTTATCAAACAGCAGTACTGTTAGAGTTAGGTGCAGAGGTGTATTCAATAGAACGACAACATGAGTTGTTTAAAAAAACTTCGATGTTTTTACCAAAGTTAGGTTATAAACCTAAACGATTTATTTTTGGTGATGGTTATAAAGGATTACCAGAAGAAGCTCCTTTTGATAAAATTATTGTTACCGCTGGAGCACCATATGTTCCTAAAGCATTATTAGGACAGATTAAAGTAGGAGGTAGGTTGCTGATTCCTGTGGGAGATAAAGAACAGGTTATGACCTTGTTTATAAGAAAGTCGCCAAAAGAATTTGAAAAGCACGAACTAGGAGGTTTCAGGTTTGTACCTATGTTAAAAAAGAAGAATTAATTAAACTGAATTATATATAATGAAAAAAGAAAATAAAACTAAGTATTATGTTATTACAGGTGCAGCAATCTTACTATTGTTAGTAATAGTATTTGCTTTTGAAAAAGGTGCATTATTAGGAGAAATTATGGCGAAGTAAAAAATATATAACAAAACAACTTAAAGTCCTTTTCTGTTCAGAAAAGGCTTTTTTTGTTGTAAAGAGAAACTATAAGGTAAAAAAATCCGCCTAAAAAAGCGGATTTATTGAATTTGAATAAAGAAACATCAACTTATTCAGCGATTGCTACTTCAGTTGCATCTGCAACTACTATCTCTTGTTGTTGATGTTGTTTTTGTTTGTTTTGATTAGTTTTTGCTAATCCACAAGGACTAGTACTTCCGCAAGAAGAAAAACCTAATAAACTAACAGTACAAATTGCAATAAATACTACTTTTTTCATCATTATTCCGTTTTATAAAAATCAAATATACATATTTCTGATTAAGTCACCAGAATTTTCCTTCTTTTCAATAACGTTGAACTCTACCATTTTATTTTGTATGTCCGAAATTAAATTTTCAGAAATAGCTTCACCGTCATTCCACTCAGTAATAGATAACCATTCTTGAATATCGTCTATTTGTTGTTCATACCTGTTGGAAAGAACTTCATCAATATTATCAAAATCCTTAAAGTCTTTAGTACAATTATTAATTATATCGTGTACTTTTTTTACTTCTTCAAAATGATTTTCTAGTACTTCATCACGAACAGCAATAACAAAACAAGGCCATGGAGTAGGGCAGTTACCAACTCTTCTAAAAGTACCATTGTCTACCAATGGTTTGGTGGTAAAGTGTTCCCACATAAAATAGTCTGCTTCTCCATTTGTTAAAGCATCAATTCCTCCTTGCAAATCTCCAACTACTTTAAATTGTAATTTATTAATGTCCCAACCATTGTTATGAGCATTTACAATTGCCATAAGTTGAGAACCTGAACCAAAGCGACTAATAGCTACAGTTGCGTGTTCTAAATCGTCAATAGTTTTAAATTTAGAATTGGCAGCTACATGGATTCCCCAAACAAGCGGGCTTTTTACAAAGGTTTGTGTAATTTTTGACGGATTTCCGTTAATAATATCCTTTATAATTCCTTCAGTAAGTACTAAGGCAATATCAACTTCACCAGAGCGTAAAGCTTTTGCCATGGCTCCTGTACCTCCAGGATAATCTTTCCAGCGTAAGTTTATCCCTTCTTTGGTGTATTCTTTATTTTTTAAAGTGATGTACCATGGATAATTAAAGTGTTCTGGAACACCACCTATTTTTAATTTCAGCATTTATTCAACTAATTTCTCAAGAGTGTATACAATCAAATCATTTACTACTTTGTACGGATCTTCACTAAACGTTCCGTTAGCTCTATTAGCAATAATAGCGTTCATTGAAGCAGCATTGTGTCCTAGTAATTTAGCTAATCCGTAAATAGCAGAAGTTTCCATTTCTAGGTTGGTAATTCGATTGTTGTTGTAGTTAAAACTATCAATCTTTTTATTTAAATCAGGGTCTTGTAAAGGTAAACGTAAAACACGTCCTTGAGGACCATAAAATCCACCAGCAGTGGCTGTAATTCCTTTATATACTTTGTCAGATAATAACTTGTCTTCTAAAGTTTTTCCGTTAGAAACAATTAAAGGGTACGATTTTTTTGTACTCCAGCTAGTATGTTTTATAAAAGCTTCTTCAATATCAGGATGTGAAATTTTATCTACTTGATATGATTGAAGCATTCCGTTTAAGTCCAATCCGTGAGAGCTTAATAAAAAGCTATCAACAGGAATGTCTGCGTGCAAAGAACCCGAAGTTCCAATTCTGGTAATATTTAACTGTGTATGCTTTTCTTTAGCTTGACGTGTGTTTAAGTCGATATTAACTAAGGCATCTAACTCGTTTAAAACAATATCAATATTATCAGGACCTATTCCTGTAGAAATTACAGAAATTCTTTTTCCTTTATAAGTACCAGTAGTGGTTTTAAATTCTCTTTTTTGGGTGCTAAATTCTATGTTATCAAAGTGTTTGGTAACTTTATCAACACGATATTGGTCTCCAACAAAAATGATATCGGTAGCAATATGTTCAGGTCTTAAATTCAAATGGTAAATACTACCATCTGGATTTAAGATGAGCTCAGAATGTTGTATACTCATTTATGATGTTATTTTTAACAGCTTATCAGTAGAGTTTACATAGAGATAGCTGTATTTTTTTGCGCCACCAAGATACGAAAAATCGGAACGAATTTTAGCATAATAGTTTGTTTGGTTTTGCAATACCTTTTTACCTGCTTTACTAAGTTTTACAGGGTCAAATGAGGTGAATAACTTTTTAAGACTTTCAAGCTTGTTAATGTATTGAATATCACCAAACCCGTAGTTTTCTTGATGGGTTAAAAGGTTGGTAAGAAGTTCATTTTGGTTTGCAAACGTATGCTCGTTAGCTGTTCTTAAAATGTTATTTTCTATATGATTCAAACCATTTTCAATAGATGGAAAACGAAGTAAATGTGCTTTTATAGCGTTTTCTAAATATACAAATGGTGATTCTGGATTGAATTTATGCGCATTTTCAAGAGGTAACGGACTATCTGAACAATACAATTGCCAAATGTAGTCTGCGTACTCAATATCGTCTTGAGAGAGCTCTATTTTATTATTAAAGTGCTCTATTAACTGGTCGTCAGATAATTCTCCTAAACCATATAGTTTTTTTGAATTGTCTATTTTTCCACTAGTAACTAAAGATATTTTGTGGTTTTTACGATATCTTTTTAACCAGCTTATTACAGCTAGCATGTTTACTTGACAAAATAAATCGTATTCAAACCATAAAACAATCTCGTCTTGTTGTTTTTGATTACAAAGGTTACGGTACTCTTTAAGAGTATAATCTATAAACTTCTTCTTGGTAACTTTATACGTAGTTTTTAAAAAGTCGAAGCGAGTTTTCCAAAAGTCTTCACTACCTACGTCTACAGAAGTTTTTCCTTCACATAACATTTCACGCCATGTAATAATATCTCCTTCAATATTTAAATTTTGAAGTCTCTGAGTTGTGACGTCTCCATTGGTTATGTGCAATAAAGAATGTTTCATGATTTCTAGGGAATTTGTTGATTTCTTTATTTATATAAAATAAACGATTTATTTTATACGTTATTATTTATTGGTTGGTATTTAACACTTTACAAAAGTTGTAAATATAAAAAAAATGTCGAAGATTCAATTCTTCGACATTTTTTACTTATCCACCAACGCGTTTTACGTTGAATCCTTTGTCTTTAAGAAGTTGCATTATAGTATCTCTATAATCTCCTTGAATTATGATTTTATCGTCTTTAAAACTACCACCAACACTTAGCTTAGTTTTAATTTCTTTAGCAAGCTTTTTAAAATCTTTAGTAGCTCCATTATAGCCGTCTATAATAGTAACTGGTTTACCTTTTCGTTTTTCGTACTTGCAAAGAATAGGTTCTTCTTGTAACCAGATATCAGGTTTTTTTTCTTCAGGTTTTTCTTCAAACTGATGATCTGGAAATAAATTTTTTAATTGATCTTGTAAATCCATTAGATTTATTTTTTCAATCCTAATTCGCGTAAACGCTCATCTAAAAACTCACCCGCAGTAATATCTTCAAACTGCTTAGGGTTGTTTTCATCAATACAGTTTTCTAAAACATCTAGTTTCATATCAGAAACAGGGTGCATAAAAAATGGAATTGAATAACGAGATGTTCCCCATAATTCTTTAGGAGGGTTGGTTACACGGTGAATTGTTGATTTTAACTTGTTGTTACTATGACGTGATAACATATCACCTACATTAATCATTAATTCATCATCTTCCGCTATAGCATCAATCCATTCTCCTTTATGGTTTTGTACTTGTAATCCTTTTCCTTGAGCTCCCATTAACAAAGTAATTAAGTTAATGTCTCCATGGGCAGCAGCTCTTACAGCACCTTTAGGTTCAGTAGTAATAGGAGGGTAGTGAATTGGACGTAAAATACTATTTCCGTTTTTAATATAATTGTCAAAATACGTTTCTTCCAAGCCTAAGTGTAATGCTAACGAACGTAACACGTATTTAGCTGTTTTTTCTAACATTTGGTAGGCTTCTTTACCTACTTTGTTAAATTCAGGTAATTCTTCAACCTTTACATTTTCTGGGTATTCATTGGCGTATTTTGAATCTGCATCAACATACTGACCAAAGTGCCAAAACTCTTTTAAATCTCCTTCTTTTTTTCCTTTAGCACTCTCTTTACCAAAAGAAACATATCCTCTTTGACCACCAATACCTGGAATTTCATATTTTTCTTTTACATCTGTAGGTAAATCAAAAAACTTCTTGATTTCAGCATATAAGTTATCTACTAATTCATCGTCTAAAAAGTGTCCTTTTAATGCTACAAATCCTATATTCTCGTAAGCGTCACCAATTTCATTGATGAATTTTTGTTTTCTTTCAGCATCGTCCGATAAAAAATCTGCTAAGTTTACGCTTGGAATTTTATTCATTGTTAATAAGTTTTATTATTCAGGCAGTAAAGTTAGTGAAATCAAGCGTATGCTGACAATTTATTTATTAACAAAAGGAATTAAGTACGATATTGTATAGTTGAACCCGAAGCCTGTACTGCTTTCAAAAACGCGATTAAAACCTGGTGTGTATAGCGTTTTAAAGCCTTTTTGATCGTCAACACTTAACATAATTTTATACGAAAAGCTAAAACCTATAAACAAGTTTTTAAAAGTTTCTGCTTTTATACCTAGCTGTAATTCAGTCCAATGAGCGGTGAGTCCATTGTCAGACATAGGTGTTGTAACGGGGTTTGATGGAAAATAAGGAGGTAGATTTTCGGTACCTGAAGATACATTAGGTTGGTAGCTATTTAAGGTATGATCAAATATGGCAAAACCGTAACGCATACCAACATAAATTTCGTTATTCATGTCTAACCAATTCTCGTAGGCGTTGTAATTTGCTCCAAGTCTAATATAACTTCCTTTTGAACTAGAAGACGAAAAATCTTCATAGGTAGTTTCATCTTCAAAACCTAGCTCTGTAGCGATATACCATTTTTTAGATACTCTATAATCACCCACTAATTCGAGACCACTATAACTTTTGTCAATAATAGCAAGACCAGGTTTACTAATATCTAATCCGATACGTAAGCCATACCCTGTTTTATATGTAACGGTATCTATTTTTTCTTTGGTTTCTTCTTTAGGTGTATTTATTTGTGAGTATCCGTTGACAAATACAAAAACGAAACATAGACTAATGAAATACTTGTACATGGGCGCTAGCTTGATTATCGATTAAAGGAATTTCTGTAGTTGATAAACTGTTTATCCAACCTGTATTACTTAAAGTTACATTTTCATAAATAATTCTGAAACCACATGAGCGAGAAACAAAATCTTCTTCAGGATTGTACTCAATAGTAAGTGTAGCCGTTTGGTTATTAGCTATATTGCCATCTACATCATTCATTTTTAATGTATAGACTGTTTTTTGTGATGTACCGTCTAATGGAATAGCAATACTATCATTAGTTACATTTGTAAAAAGGCTATCAGTTTTTCCTTGAGCAATGACAGAAAGACGTTCAAATTTTTTTAAATCGTTTGTATTGTCTTTGTCATAAAAACGAAGCACTAAATTGGGTGTTACAGGATTTTGTGTACAGAAATCATCTTTTTCACAGGCCGTTAAACCTGCTATAAGTATGAATAGAGCAATGTATTTTTTCATTAATTTTTATTTTTCAAATAAAACCACAGTTTCTATGTGTGATGTATGTGGAAATTGATCTACTAAACTAATCTTTTTTAATTGATATCCGTTTTTAATCAACTCTTCGGTATCACGAGCTTGTGTTGCTGGGTTACAAGATACATAAACCATTCTATCAGCGTTTAAGTTTATGATTTTCTTAAGCGTTTTTGGTGCAATACCCGCACGAGCTGGATCTAAAATAATGGTTCTTATTTTGTTTTTATATTGTGGGTGTTCATTTAAAAACTTTCCTACATCAGCTGCATAAAATTGTAAACCTTCAATATTGTTTCGTTCTGCATTCTTCTTAGCATCTTCAATAGCAGAGGCTACAATATCTACACCAACAATTTTAGTGTTATTCGACTTTGAAGCAATAATTTGCCCAATGGTTCCAGTACCACAGAATAAATCCATCACTACGGTATTGTCAATTGCATCTTTGTTTTCTAACGCATAATCAACAACTTTGGTATATAGTTTTTCGGCAGATTTAGGGTTGGTTTGGAAGAAGCTTTTCATGCTAATTTCAAAATTCAACCCTAATAATTCTTCTACAATTTTATCTTTTCCGTATACTAATTTTACACTTCCTGAGGTAGCTATGGTTCTGTCGCCAGTTTCGTCGTTAATAGTGTGTAATAAACCAGCAACTCTATCGCCAAATAACTCTACTAAATAGTTAGCAAACTCTTTTAAATCAAATTTTGATAAATCGTGAGAAGTGGTTACTAAGTTGAATAACAATTCGTTGGTTTTGTATGATTTTCTTACCACAAAATACCTAAAGAAACCTTCTTTTTTAGGTCCATGCCAAGGCGCTAAACCAGTTTTTTCACAGTATTCTCTGATGTTTTTGATGTTATCTTCAACTTGTTTGTCAAATAAACCAGAATCTTTTTCAAGGTTATCACCCATCCACCAAACACCACGACGTTTAAAACCTAATGTAAACTCATCTATATCGGTTTTATTTTCACGGTCGTAACCAATGGCAGAAAAGCCATATTCCATTTTATTGCGGTAGTGAAATACATTTGGAGAAGCAATAAACTCATCAAACAGGTCTTCAATATTTTCAACTTTACCAATGCGTTTAAATAAAGATAAAGTACTTTCTTGCTTGTATTTGTGTTGTAAATCTATAGGTAATTGAATGTATGGTGCTCCAGGAATATCTTGATAAGGAACAGTTACTTCATCATCAGAATGTTTTAAAACATCAATTAACTTACACTCTGCATACTTCTTTTTTGATTTATCTACACGTGCTTTTACTAATTGTCCTGGTAAAGTGTTAGGAACAAAAACTACAAAAACACCTTCTTCTGAACGTATTCTTCCAATTCCTTTTCCGCCGAAGGCATAGTCTTCAATTAAAATTTCAATGACTTGTCCTCTTTTTACAAACTTATTTCGCTCTCTTCTTGGCATTCTATACTATGATTTATGGTGTGCAAAATTAGGAAAAGATATGGTTTGAAGATAAAAAAAAGACTACTCATTTAGAGTAGTCTTTAATCTTTGTTGTGAAGGCTTTTTTATTGACCTGCTTCTTTTTTAGCTTCTTTTATCATTTGTTCGTTTGCAACAATAGCAAATTCAACACGTCTGTTTTTACTTCTTCCTTCAGCAGTATCGTTAGTAGCAATAGGATCTTTAACACCTAGTCCTTTAGTTTCAAAACGACTGTTGTTTAATCCTTTGCCAGCTAAGTAGTTTCTTACTGAATTAGCTCTTTTTTCTGAAAGTTTTTGGTTATAATCAACAGCACCAGTACTATCTGTATAACCGTAAATTACAATATTTGTGTTTTCATAATCTTTAAATACAGGTACTAATTTATCTAAGTTAGCCTGCGCTGTAGCTGTTAAAGTAGCTTTATTAGTAGCAAAACGAACAGCATTTTCTCCTAAAGTAAGTTTAATACCTTCACCAACTCTTTCAACTTCTGCACCTGGTAAAGCTTCTTCAATTTCACGAGCCTGTTTATCCATTTGGTTACCAATAACACCACCAGCAACACCACCTACAACACCACCTAAAATGGCTCCTAGCTCAGAGTTGTTTTTACTACCTACGTTGTTACCTATTACAGCACCTATTACAGCACCAGCAGCAGTACCAATAGCGGCACCTTTTTGAGTGTTGTTAGCGTTTTGTATAGATTTACAAGAGGTAAAAATAGTACCAGCTAAAAATAAAATTGATAAACTATAAATGATTGATTTTTTCATAATGCTTTTATTAATTATTGTCTTTGAAATGAGTATGTAATGTCTTTTACTTGTCCTGCAACGTTAACTTTGTCAATTAAGTCAAAGCTAGTTTCAGTAACGTTACGTAATCTTAAAATATATCCAGTATTAACGTCTTTAGCTTTGTGGTTATTAATAATTTTTAAGACAAAGTTTCCATCTTTATTAACATACCATGTAATAGGAGAGCTAAAGTCTTTACAATCTGTACTTGGATTGTTTAAGCTCATTTCTCCTTTATTGTTGTTAGAAACAAAACTCCAGTTACTACCAATAAAGCAGTTAGAGTCTTCTAAATTAAATGAGTTTACTTTTAGGTAGTTTGAACCAGGAAAATTTACAGCTGTAATAGTCCAGTTACCTTTTAGCAATCGTTCAGTTTTGTTGTCAAGTTTCGTGTTAGTTACAGATGTAGATTTACACCCAATTACAGCTATTGAAAGCAGTAATAAAAATAAAATTCTTTTCATAAAATGATATTTAGTTAATTTCTTTAAAGATAAAAAAAACTGATTAACTATGGTTTTATTGTAAACCATAAAAAAAGTTATGTTGTTTATATTTTTAGACCCTTCAAAACTTATGAAAGTCACTTTAATTTAATAATTTTGTAGTTAGGGATGATTTCTTTCCCACGCTGAATTTTCGAAACTTCTTTTTCGAAAGGATAAAGGTAGATAAGGAATGGTTATTTTATAAATTTTAAAAAATTAAGAAAAATGGCTGTTTTAGACCAATTAACTTCGCAACAAGCGATTGACTTAGAAAACAAATACGGAGCACATAACTACCATCCATTACCAGTAGTATTGAGTAAAGGAGAAGGAGTATATGTATGGGATGTTGAAGGAAAAAAATATTATGATTTTTTATCAGCTTACTCTGCAGTAAACCAAGGGCACTGTCATCCAAAAATTGTTGGTGCAATGGTAAACCAAGCACAAACATTAACGTTAACTTCTCGTGCTTTTTATAACGATATGTTAGGAAAGTATGAAAAGTTTGCAACAGAATACTTTGGTTTTGATAAATTATTACCAATGAATACGGGTGCTGAAGCTGTAGAAACTGCTTTAAAAATCTGTAGAAAATGGGCGTATGAAGTAAAAGGAATTAATGAAAACGAAGCACAAATTATTGTTTGTAAAAATAACTTCCATGGAAGAACAACTACAATTATTTCTTTTTCAAACGATCCTGTAGCACGTAAAAACTTTGGTCCGTTTACTGAAGGGTTTATTAAAATTGAATACGATAATTTACAAGCTTTAGAAGAAGCATTAGAAAATAACGATAATATTGCTGGTTTCATGGCTGAACCTATTCAGGGTGAAGCTGGGGTATATGTGCCTTCTGAAGGATATTTAGCAGCAGCTAAAGCGTTATGTGAAAAGCATAATGTATTATTTATTGCTGATGAAGTACAAACAGGTATTGCACGTACAGGTCAATTATTAGCAGTAAACCACGAAGATGTACAACCAGATATTTTAATTTTAGGTAAAGCTTTAAGTGGAGGTGCATATCCAGTATCTGCAGTTTTAGCAAACGATAACATTATGAATGTTATTAAACCTGGTAATCACGGTTCTACTTTCGGAGGAAACCCTGTTGCCGCAGCGGTAGCTATTGCAGCTTTAGAGGTGGTTAAAGATGAAAAATTAGCTGAAAATGCTGAGCGTTTAGGTAAAATATTTAGAGAAGAGTTAGCTGAGTTTGCTAAAGAAAACGAATTAGTAACGTTAGTACGTGGTAAAGGATTGTTAAATGCTGTCGTAATTAACGATACCGAAGATAGCTCAACTGCTTGGGATATTTGTATGAAGTTACGTGATAACGGATTATTAGCAAAACCAACACACGGAAACATTATTCGTTTTGCACCACCATTAGTAATGAACGAAGAACAATTAAGAGACTGTATTAATATTATTAAGAAGACTATTGCTGAGTTTAAAAAATAAGTTTGCAGCATTGTATATAAAAAAAGGAACGATTATATCGTTCCTTTTTTTGTTGTTATTTATTAGTTTTTAATTACTAAAATATGAAACTAACATTTTTCTAAATGTTATTAAAAATGTTTAATAGCAAGTTAGGTACTTTCCTGTACACTTTTTAAGTTGGTAATTTTTTTGGTGTACAAGTGCTGTACACTATTTTTTTTATCAAATTTTTTAGTGTACAAGTGTTGTACACTTTTTTAGTTATGATTTTTTTTGGTGTACAAAAACATAATTAGTTAGCCATTTCATAAATGTTTAAATGTCTTTTTAAAATTCCTGAAGGGGTGTTTTTGGTTTCATCAAAAATTCGAGTGTCTCCAAAAAGAATAAAGCTTTCTTTAGCTCTAGAAACCGCTACATTTAACATGTTAGGTTTGTTATCTTTTTCAAAAAACAAGGTTCCTTCATCATCATTAGAATATACAGAACTGAACAAAATAATATTTCGTTCTGCACCCTGTAATGCATGTACCGTACCTAGTTTTATATCGCTTACTTTATAACCTGCATCGGTTAAAGCTTTAGATAATTCTCCTTTTTGACTAGCAAAAGGGGTAATAATTCCTAAAACACTTTCAATAGAGTCTACATCGTATGCTTCTTGAATGGTTTCTTTGTTTTGCTGTAACCAAGAAATTATGGCTTTTACTTCACTAATGTTTTGACGACTGTTGTATTTGCGTTCACTAACTCCTTCTATATGATATGCCATCATGGATGGAAATGCTTGGTTTTCTTTCGCTTTCCCTTTCATGGGTTTTAAAATTCCATCGTACGCCAATTCGTTACAAAAACTAATAATTTCATCATTACATCGTCTGTGCTCTAACAAAACCAATCCTTGTTCTTTTTTTGCAGGTAGGGGAGTTTCAAATTCGCAGGCATTTTGAGCCATTTTCATAATGCTTCCGCTAGAAGCTAAAAAACCTAACTCATCTAAATGTGCGTCATTCTGATTTTCAATAATATCAAGACTTGTTAAGTTTCCTTGGTCAATTTTTTTAGGAATAGACCAAATAGGTTCTATTTGTTTTAAATCACCTATTACAAAGGCTTTTTGAGTTAATGAAAATACAGGGATACTTACTTCTGGAGTAACCTGACCTGCTTCATCAATAATTAACAAATCTAAAAAGTTGTATAGAGGTAAATATTCAAAAATAGGTTTTCCGTTTTCGTTTTCTCCTTGAAATTGACTGTATAAAAAGTGACTTGGTGCTGTATAGAAAGTAGCTACAAAACAGGGGGTGAGCATAGCTCTTCGTTTCCATTTTGCTTTAATAGCATATTCTCCTGTTCCTTTTTCGGTGTTTTCCTCTAACATTTCTCTGGTTTCTAGTAACCAGCGAGCTTCCCAATAATGGGTTGTTAATAAGAATGCTTTATGGCGTAAATCAATATCTAATTCATCATAAAAGAAACGCTGTGTTGCATCGTTAGAGTTTATCTTTTCATATTCATACGCCCACATTTGTTCTTCTGAAACAAAAGGAAATCCTTTGATGTTATTTTCGTACTTCCAATTTTTTAGGCTTAAATGCGATTGCAATAACAGATTTACATTGTTTGTACATTCTTTTATGTATGCTGCTGCTCTTTTAGTATCCAACAGTGTTTCAGCGTCAGCCTTAAAAATGTGTTCAGCATTTCTTGATTCAAACTGAGTTTCATCAATAAAATAGTGTTTTACTTTATCAATAAAATCAGTGTCTTTTGTCGATGTTTTTAAATCGTTTAAAACAGTTCTCCATTCTTGTAGCTTGGAGATTTTAAACGTACTTTTTTGAACAAAATCTTCTTCGTGTACAAGTATGCTGTTAATATAGTTTACAGCATTTATATAGTTTCTTGAGAAATCAACACCATCAGCTAAAATATTTTGAATACCAATAATTTCTTCCTGTAAATGGTTGCAAACATCGTCAAGTGAATTTGTTTGGGTATTGAAATACTGACAGTAGTTTGTTAAAAAATAGTATTCTGCTTCAGAGATATATTTTTCATTTTCTAGATTGCAAAGTGTTCCTTCATGGCCAAATAAATTTCCTTTTAAATAATTGATATTAGCTAGTTTTTTCTCACTTTTTGAACTGGAAGGAAGATAGGTAGCATATCCGTTAAAATCAGGAATCCAACGATTGGCTAATTCTCCCATCGTACTTTCAGAGTTGATAAAACTATCAATAATATTCGTTACGGCTTGGTTGTTGTTAGAGCATGCTAAAATTATAGGAGCTTCTTCTCCGTTAATAGCAGCTTTTACAAATTCGGTAGCAACTAAACTTTGCAATAGCGTAGTTTTTCCAGTTCCTGGAGGTCCGTTTACAGCGGTAACCGCATTTTCTTCGGCTACTAAATAGGATAACAATGTTTTACGTTGACTAACGGAAAGTGGGAATTTATTCGACATTTGTCCTAAATGCAAATGATTATAGACTAAAAATCCGTTATCGGTAATGGCTTCTTGTCTCTCTCTAGTATATGGATTGATGATTTTAGAGAGTACAGGTAACTCATCCGTATTTTTAAGTAAGTTTTCGTACAGAAATAAAATACTTTTTGCTGTTGAGATTTTAGAACTTAATGCGAAATAAGTAAGCTCATATTGTGTGGTATGGCGTTCTACTTGATAACGATATAGGTTGCTAAAAGTTATCGCAGAGAATACTTCGTTAATATAGTTCCAGTATTCATCCCAAGGTATAGGTTCTTCGCTATTTTCAAAATCGGGAGCATTTAGGTCTTTAGCATCTAAAACGGTGTCGATAGAAGAGAATATAAAATCGTTCTTAATATCTGCCATAGGAGTTAGATAGTTGCGAACAATTAAAGGAAAACCATCTTTTGGAGCTGATAATTGCCCTGAACGATTTACAATAGCACTAATCCAAAAAGGATGAATAGTACGTTGTTTAAATTTTGTGTTATCTGTTTGATATATTAAATGAAAAGGCGCTATTAATATTTTAGTTTCTTCTACCTTATGCCACTTAGGATTGTCTTTTTTAGCAATTCCTTTTAACCGATTAATTCTACGTTCTTCAACATCTAATAGTTGACTTGCTTGTTTAGAGTTGATGAGTGCATTGCTTAAATCGGATGATTTTTGATGAAAAAGGTTTTTTATTTTACTAATATCGATAGCTAAGTTTTCACTATCAGATAAGCTGTTTTTATAATATTGTAACCAGTTTTTTTCGTCGTTCATAGTTGTTCTCGTACCCTTGAAATGTGATTTTTTCTGTAAGAAAGGGTGCGAAAATACTATATTCAACGGGTGAAAAAATAGTTTTTGTTAGCTTTTTATTAACGAAAAAAGAGGAGAGAGGATAGTGGGTTTGTTTTCAGTAAATTAAAGGGTGTGATATGTTAAAAACACATTTTAACTCCAGAGATAGATTTTATTTCCAAACAAAAAATTTAAATAAAAAATATACAATCAAAACTGTACTAATAAGTAGTATAAGAATTTCCTTAAAAGCTTTTTTGTTTTCTGGGTTCATATTTATTTTTTTACAGAAGCTATATCATTTTTCATAGCATCTTTACTTGAATACATTTCACTAATTCCTTCTTTCTACTCTAATTTTTAGAAAGCTTAAAAAATACAGTAATAAGGATATGAACATAACAATGATAGCTATACTAAATTTATTTATATTTCTATACAATACAAAAAAACCTGTTAAAAACCATAAAAATTCGAAAGCTCCAGTTATATAGTAACTTATTACCTTTATTTTCTTTCCATTCTTTTTATTTAAAAAATTAAGCATAGAAAAGTAAATAGCGAATAACGAATATGCTATTACTATTATAAACTTTAATACTTGATTAAGAAAAGCTTCTTGATGGTAAATTAAAAATATAACTATTAATAATATTATTTGAATATAGTTTTCTTTTTTCATAGTAATTACCTTAGTTTCTTTCTAGTTTGATTATATCTAAAAGTTTTTGACCTCCCTTTTAGACCTATGTATTGTCTTTTAAAGGCATTTCCAGTTTCAGCAGCCCAAATACCAATTTCCGCTTCTGGAGATGACTTACTAAAAAACCATTTTAATTTAAAAAAATCAAAATGTTTTAAACTTTCTATTCTTTAAATAAAGGGATTTAATAGGATAGTTTATTGTTGCGCGTAATAATGATAGTCCTTAATCACAGTATCTATAAATTGAGCAGGTTTTTGCTCGGTAGTAATTCCTGTTAACTCAATAACTTTTGTATGTAGTTTTAAAATTACTTTATGATTTCTTTTCTTCATGGCATCTCTGTATACTCTTGTGATAGTATGAATATCATTATCACTCAATAGCGTTACCTGTGAATAGGTAGGTGTGTAGTTATCGACTACATCGCTTGCAATAGTATCTTTTAAAGTAATCCTTTTCTTTTCAGATATTACAGTAGTTCCTGCAGCAATATCTCCTAAACGTTGCCCTTTTCCGTTCAATAAAATTGTAAGAACTGCAACAGAGCCACTAGCTAAAGTAAAATCAACAAAACGTAGCAACCATCTAATTAAATAACTTCCAAAAGTAGGTTTAGAACCATCTAATTTAACCACTCTTATTTGGTTGAAGTATTTACCAGGTGTTTGCCCATTCATTAAAATTTCAAAAAGCAAGCTGTAGAAGAATACAGGCAGCCCTAATAAAACAAACAGACTCATATATTCCATACTCATAGGGATATCTAACATACCTATTATAATAGCAATGATAATGTAGTACCCAACAATAAATAAGGCATCGATTAAATAAGAACCGATACGAGTGGTAACATGAGCTACATTTTGACTAATAGCAATGTTTTGAGCTGTTTCTATTTGAAAATTATCCATGAACTAGTTTTTCACTTTTTTTTGTTGATATTTATGCAACTTTTTTTAGTTTAGCGAAGATAAAAATATTCTATGATTAGAGAAACTTCTCAACAAACATGCTTTAATTTTTTAAATACATGAGAGAAGCTGCTTTTGTAAATAAAAATAAAGAAAAGTGGCAACTTTTTGAAGATGTGCTGTATAACAAAAAAGTTATTTCACCAGATAAATTATCTGATTTATATGTGGAGTTGACTGATGATTTAAGTTACGCTAAAACCTTTTATCCGAACGGAAATACGGTGATATACTTAAATTCTATAGCTTCTGCTGCGCATCAAAAAATTTATAAAACTAAAAAAGAAAGCAAAAACAGGTTTGTTAGTTTTTTTAAAACGGAATTTCCTTTAATGTTTTATAGCTACCAAAAACAATTATTGATTGCGTTTTTAGTATTTGCTTTTTTCTCAATTTGTGGTGCTTTTTCAGCTGCAACTGATATTGATTTTGTCCGCCTTATTTTAGGAGACGGTTATGTAAACATGACCTTAGAAAATATTGAAAACGGTGACCCAATGGCTGTTTATAAAAAAGCCAATGAAGTTGATATGTTTATAGGAATTACTGTAAATAATATAAAAGTAGCCATGTATGCTTTTGTTTTAGGAATGCTTTTTTCGGTTGGAACATTATATATTATGATGCAAAACGGAATAATGTTAGGTTCGTTTTTGTATTTCTTTTACGATAAAGGATTGTTTTGGGAATCGTCAAGAACCATTTGGATTCATGGAACTATAGAAATATCAGTAATTGTTATTGCAGGCTGTGCAGGTTTGGTATTGGGGAATGGCTTGTTGTTTCCTAAAACCTATTCAAGATTAGAATCGTTTAAAAGAAGCATGAAAGACGGATTAAAAATAATGGTAAGTACCATTCCGTTTTTTATTGTTGCAGGATTTTTAGAAGGTTTTGTAACCCGTCATACAGAAATGCCAGATTGGTTAGCTATTTTAATTATTGCTACCTCATTAGCATTAATCATATTTTATTACGTCATTTACCCTGTTAAAGTTTATAAAAATCAACAAACCCATGCATAAAGAATACGTAGAGTTTAAAAAAGAGAGAGATTTAGGTAGTATTATTTCAGATGCTTTTAAATTTATACGATTAGAAGGAAAACAATTCTTTTTAACCATTTTAAAAGTAGCTACTATTCCAATTATAATAGCTGTAGCAGCTATGATTTATTACATGATGTCTATTTCATCAATAGTGAGTGACGATGCAAGTGGAGTTGCAGGAATGATGGGAGCGGTGTTTATTATGATGATAGCTTATTTAGTAGCTATCGTTTACATAAACTTAGCAGGTATGTATTATATTAAATCGTATATAGATAACAAGGGAGTAGTCAGACAAGAAGACGTTGTAACCAACACGAAAGCTAAGTTTTGGTCGTTTACAGGCTTTGGTATTTTAGCAGGGTTAATATTATTTGCTAGTGCAATGCTATGTGTGTTACCAGTGTTTTATACATGGCCAGCATTATCTTTAGGAGCTTCAATTTTAGTGTTTGAAAATGAAACAGCCTCTGGAGCAGTAGGAAAGTGTTTCAACTTTATAAGCGGGTATTTTTGGGAGGCTTTTGGGGTTGTTTTCGTTGTATCTATTTTAGTAAGTATTCTAGGATATGTGTTTCAAATACCAGCAACGATATATCAATTAATAAGTATGGGAATAGGTTCAGGAAGTGATGATCCAGCACAAGTTTTTGGATTTTTTGGAGATCCTATTTACTTGATTTTAAATGTTATTTCAATAGCAGGTCAGCTAATGTTTTATTCAATCACTTTAATAACCAACGTACTTTTATATTTTGATATTAATGAAAGAAAAAACCTTACTGGAACAATTGAAAGAATTGATAGTATAGGACAGTAATCTTTTGAAGCAGTTTCTTTTTTACATAACGTTTTTTATTTGTTCAATAACTCTTTTCTCTCAAGAAGAAAAAAGAGAAGTTAGGTATGATGATACTATTATTGAACAAAAAAAGTTTGATGCTCAAAAAATAGAAGAGTACAAGCAAAAAGATGAATTTATATACATCGTAGAAAAAAGAGAACCTACTATTTTAGAAAAAATATGGGATTGGTTAAAACGAACCATCATAAAAATACTCTCTTATATTTTTGATGATATTACTCCAGCAGTAGGATTTTTACGCGTTGTTTTAAAAGCGTTACCATATGTAATTGCAGGATTAGTGTTGTACTTTATTATTAAATTCTTTTTAAAAGTAAATGCACGTAATATTATTGATGGTAAAAAAAACAAACCTATTGTACACTTATCAGAAGAGGAGGAGTTGATTAAAGATAAAGATTTACCAAAGTTAATTCAGAAAGCAATTTCAGAAGGGAACTATCAGTTAGCAATACGTTATTACTATTTACTATTGCTAAAAAACCTGTCTGACAAAGATTTTATCTCTTGGCAACAAGAAAAAACGAATGAAGATTATATAAAAGAACTATCGTCAAAAAAGCAATTGCATAGCGATTTTAAAAAGTTAACTTACTTGTATGATTATGTGTGGTATGGTGAGTTTTCAATAGATAAAGAAAAATTCTTACAAGCGGAAAGTAATTTTAAAAACACGCTAGCTAAAATATACTAATTTGGATAAGAAACTAAAAATATACATTGGTTTGTTGGTGCTTATAGTACTCGGTATTTTTTATGTCGAGTCTGTAAAGCCTAAAGAAATCAATTGGTATCCAAGTTATGCAGCAAAACATAAAATTCCGTATGGTACATATGTACTGCATAAAGAAATGTCAAGTTTATTTCCAAAAAGTGAAGTAAAAGATGTCTATCAAAATCCGTACATATATTTAAAAGACGATAAGAATAATGGAACGTACTTTTTTGTTGATAATAAAGTAAATTTTGACAAAGATGAGTTGAATCAGCTTTTAGAGTTTACAGATAGAGGGAATGATGTATTTATAGCAACAAACGGAATTCATTTAGACACATTGCAGGTTCAAACAAGTTATTTAACAACTTCAGCGTTTGAAGAAAAAGCCTATCAAAAAATGAGTAACCCTATTTTTGGTGGAAAAGAATATCATTTTGATAGAGATTTTTCAAAGCTATATTTTTCTGAAGTAGATACTGTAAATACAACTGTTTTAGGTGAGTTGGTAGTAAGGAATGAAAATGATTCTATTATCAGTAAAAAACCAAACTTTATAAAAGTAAAACACGGTCAAGGAAACTTCTATTTACATACATTTCCACTAGCATTTACCAATTACAATATGTTGTTAGATAGCAATTATGAATATGTAGCTAATGTGTTATCGTACTTAAATAATCAGCAAAAAAATGAAGTGGGAGCTGGGGGAGGCTCTAATAGTAGAAGTGCCATTTTATGGGATACCTATTATAAAACAGGAAAAAGTAGAATAACCTCACCTATGCATTATATTCTGTCAACCGAATCGTTAAAATGGGCATATTATATAGGATTGATAGGGGTATTGTTCTTTATTATTTTTAAAGGGAAACGTAATCAGCGTTTAATTCCTGTAATTACTCCATTAAAAAATCAAACATTGGCTTTTACACGTACCATAGCCAATATGTATTACGAAAAATCAGATCATAAAAATATAGCTGAACATAAAATCAACTATTTTTTAGAGTATATCAGAATCAAATATAGATTATCAACCTTAAAAATAGATGAGCGTTTTTATAAAAACCTTGCCAACAGAAGTGGTAATTCAGAAGAAAAAGTAGTTGCTTTATTCAAAAAAATACTGCAAATACAATCAAAATCAAGTATAACCGAAGAGGATTTGGTAGCGTTGAATGAGGCTATTGAAGATTTTAAAGCATATAAAAAAGAGTAGGATGAATACAGAAAATAATCCAGCAGAAGTAACAAACGAACTATTTTCAAGCAGAGTAGACTTGTCGAAATTAAAAGAAGCTGTTATTAAAATAAAAGAACAGTTAGGAAAAGTAATTGTAGGACAAGAAGAGTTTATGGAATTACTGTTGGTTTCTTTACTAGCAGACGGGCATGTGCTGATTGAAGGTGTGCCAGGAGTTGCTAAAACAGTAACAGCAAAACTATTAGCAAAAACCATTGCAACCGATTTCAGTCGAATTCAATTTACACCAGATTTAATGCCTTCAGATGTATTAGGTACTTCTGTACTCAACATGAAAACATCTGATTTCGAGTTTAAAAAAGGTCCAATTTTCTCTAACATAGTGTTGATTGATGAAATTAACAGAGCGCCTGCAAAAACACAAGCAGCCTTGTTTGAGGTGATGGAAGAAAAACAAATTACAATGGATGGTGAGCGTTATGTTATGAATCCACCATTTATGGTATTGGCAACCCAAAACCCAATAGAACAGGAAGGTACTTATGCTTTACCAGAGGCCCAATTAGACCGTTTCTTGTTTAAAATAAATGTAGGATATCCTAACTTAGAAGAAGAAATACAAATTATCACAGCTCATAACGATCGTAAAGGAGCACTACCGCAAACTAAAGTGGAAGCAGTATTAACTGAATCTGAGCTATTAGAATACAGAAGCAAGGTTTTTGAGGTGTTGGTAGAAGAAAAGATTATTAAATATATAGCGCAATTAATTTCTAACACGCGTAACAATGCACATTTGTATTTAGGAGGTTCACCAAGAGCAAGTATTGCAGTATTGATGGCATCTAAAGCGTTTGCGGCAATTAATGGACGAGATTTTGTGATTCCTGAAGATGTAAAGAAGAGTATTTATCCAGTATTACGTCATAGAATTATGTTAACTCCTGAACGCGAAATGGAAGGGATGACAGCCGATAAGGTGATTGAAATGATTGTACAATCTGTAGAAGTTCCAAGGTAGTGATTCAATTCTTTAAATCGTTATACGTACACAATCGCTTTTTTATCTACATAAGCGCTATTTCGGCATTGTTTTTAATGTCGTTTTGGCTTCCTGCGTTGTATTCAGCAACATGGATGTTAGTATGGTTATTTGTGATAGCGATGTGTGTTGATGTGCTCATTTTATATCGATTTAAAAACGGGTTTTCAGCAAAAAGAATTGCATCAGAAAAACTGTCGAACTCTGATGATAATGAAATAGCAATTACGCTTGAAAATAACTATCCGTTTCAAGTTTTTATTTCGTTGATAGATGAATTACCTGCTCAATTCCAAAAAAGAGATTTTGAACATGCAATGTCTTTGAAGCCTGGGGAGAAATCAACTTATACCTACAATGTTAGACCAGTTGAAAGAGGAGAGTACAAATTTGGAAGAGTAAACGTATTTGTGTCTTCTTTTTTGCAGATGTTTTCTAAACGATATTCCTTTTCTGCGGAAGAAAGTGTGAAAGTATACCCGTCGTACATACAAATGAAAAAATACGAGTTTTTGGCAATGCACAATAACTTAACGGAATTTGGAATGAAGAAGATACGACGAATAGGGCATACAATGGAGTTTGAGCAAATAAAAAACTACATTCCTGGTGATGATGTACGTACCATAAACTGGAAAGCTACGGCTAAAAGAGCGGAGTTAATGGTGAATCAATATCAAGATGAAAAATCGCAACCTATTTACTCTATAATAGACTTAGGACGTGTAATGAAAATGCCTTTTGAAGGATTAAAGTTACTAGACTATGCCATTAACTCAACTTTAGCTTTTTCAAACATAGCCTTATTAAAAAATGATAAAGCAGGTATGCTTACATTTTCTAAAAAAGTAGAAAAAATAGTAGCTGCAAGTAATAAGAAAACAAATTTATCGGTAATAAACGAAGAGTTGTATAACATAACTACCGACTTTTCAGATGCTAATTTTGCATTATTGTATGCAAACATCAAACGAAAAATAAATCAACGTAGTTTGTTGATTTTATATACTAATTTTGAACATATATCTGCCTTAAAAAGACAATTACCGTATTTAAAAGTAATAGCTAAAAAACATTTGTTAGTAACCGTTTTCTTCGAAAATACTGAGTTAGACACTTTAATCACTGAAAATGCAGAAGACTTACAAAGTGTATATCACAAAACCATTGCAGAGAAATATGCTTACGAAAAACGTTTGATGATAAAAGAACTAGAGAAAAATGCTGTGCATGCTATTTTAACCAAGCCGCAACATTTATCCGTAAATGTAATTAATAAATACCTTGAGTTTAAAGCAAAAGGAATGATATAAAAAAAAGCGACCGTTTTGGTCGCTCTTTTATTTTTTATTGATGTAGAATTATTGTAGTTCTTGTAATCTTTCTTGTAATAATTCTGGATTTCCTAATGCATCCATTCCTATCATTGAAATAATCCAAATAATGTAAGCTATAAAAATAACGTTTAATATAATACCAACAATACCAAGTATTTTCCCTGTATTAGCATTTTTTACTCCCTCATACATATCAGGGTTTTCGTTATTCAATTTAATAGCTTTGTTACCTAAAACTAAAGCAATAATTCCTAAAGGTAGCCCAATAACTCCATAACAACAGCAAGTTACAATAGAGCATATACCTAAAACTAATGCAGTAGTTGAATTTGGTAGTTTTTGTTTTTCCATAGTTTTTCTAAAATTTAAATTAATTGATTCATTTTTATAACATAACTACTTACAATGATAATTATGTTAATAATAGCCAATATACTGATTATTTTTTGAGCATATTTTACTTTATAGAAGAAGTTAATACTAACAGCAATAGCTAACAGCAGTAAAGTATATATAGCAGGATACATTTTAAAAGCAGCTATAAACTCTCCATGGAAAACTAAACTTAAAGCACGTTGGATACCACAACCTAAACAATCAACTCCAAAGAATTTTTTGTTTAAGCAAGGTAACATGTAATCTTCTAATTGTAAAGGCATAGGTTATTATTTGAACATATCCATTCCAGGAATATTAGGCATTCCGCTTTTAGCAGCAACAGCCAATTCTTGTTCGTTAATTTCACCAGCACGTTTTAATGCTTTGTTTAGTGCTAAGATTAAATAGTCTTCTAATTCTTCTTTGTCTTCTAACAAAGATTCATCTACTGTAATAGCTTTAACTTCACGATTAGCAGTTACTGTAACTTTTACGTTTCCTCCAGCAATTGTTTCATCAATTAAAACAGTATCTAATCGCTTTTTTGTTTCTTCTACTTTTTGTTGGGCTTCTTGTAATTTACCCATCATTCCAGAAATATCTCCAAACATTGTTGTACAGTTTTTTATGATTTACTTAACAACAAAAATAGTATTTTCACAGGAAATATAAACCAACTTAAAAAATGAAAAAAATAATGCTATCGGCTTTGTTTTTTAGTCTTATTTTTGGTTCTTGCAAAAAACAAGAAATGAATAAAGATATCAAAGCCCCAGTTGCTGAAAAGCAACCGACTAAGTTAGAGAAACATGGAGATGTTCGTACCGATGATTACTTTTGGATGCGTTTAACCGATGAGCAAAAGAATGCTAAAGTTAAAGACGAGCAAACCCAGAAAGTATACGATTATTTAAATGCAGAAAATGCTTATTATGAAGAAATAACAAAAGAGACTAAAGAGTTTCAAGAAGAGTTATTTCAAGAAATGAAAGGTCGTATAAAAGAAGATGATGAGTCAGTACCATATAAAAAGGATGGATACTTTTACATTACACGTTATGAAAAAGGACAGCAATACCCAATTTATAGCCGTAAAAAAGAAACTTTAGAAGCTGAAGAAGAGATCATGTTTAATGTGAATAAAGAAGCAAAAGGGTATGATTATTTTCAGTTAGGAGGGCTAAATGTGTCTACTGACAATAAGATGGTTGCTTTTGCTACAGATACCGTAAGTCGTAGACAATATTTTATCAGAATTAAAAATTTAGAAACTGGTAAAGTTTACAAAGATATTATTGAGAATACCACTGGAGGTTCGGTTTGGACTAATGATAATAAAACATTGTTTTATGCTAAAAAAGATCCTGTAACCTTACGTTCTTCAAAGATTTACAAACATACTTTAGGTTCAGACGCATCTTTAGATGAATTAGTATATGAGGAAAAAGATGATACTTTTGGAGCTTTTGTTACCAAATCAAAATCTAAAGATTATATCATAATAGGTTCGTATAGTACGGTTTCAACTGAGTACCACGTATTAGATGCTAATAATCCTGATGGAGAATTACAAATAATTCAACCTCGAGAGCGTGATTTAGAATATGAAGTAGCACACTACGGAGATCATTTTTACATTAAAACCAATAAGGACGGAGCAACCAATTTTAAGTTGATGAAAACTCCTGTAGATAAGCCAGGAAAAGAGAATTGGGTAGATGTAATTCCACATAGAGAAGATACGTTATTTGAAGACTTCTCAATTTTTAAAGATTACTTAGTTTTAGAAGAAAGAAATGAAGGATTAAATAAAATCCGTATCAAGCGATGGGATGGAGGAGAAGACTATTATTTGCCTTTTGATGAAGAAACTTACTCAGCAGGAGTATATGGAAATCCAGAATTTGATACTGAGGTAATCCGTTACTCGTATAACTCAATGACAACTCCAAGCTCTGTGATTGATTTCAATATGAGAGACAGATCAAAAGAGATTAAAAAAGAACAAGAAGTTTTAGGAGGAAAGTTTGATAAAAACAATTATGTAAGTAAGCGTATTTGGGTACCTGCACGTGATGGTAAAAAAGTAGCGTTGTCAATTGTACATCATAAAGATACTAAGCTTGATAAAGGCACACCAATTTTACAATATGCATATGGTTCTTACGGATATACTATTAATGACGGATTTTCAACAACACGTTTAAGTTTATTAGATCGTGGATTTGTATATGCATTAGCGCATATTAGAGGAAGTCAGTATTTAGGACGTGAATGGTACGAAGATGGTAAAATGTTGAATAAGAAAAATACATTTACCGATTTCATTGACTGTTCTAAGTATTTAATTGATCAAGGATATACATCTCCAGAACATTTGTATGCAATGGGAGGTTCTGCTGGAGGACTACTAATGGGAGCTATCATTAATATGAATCCAGAGTTATATAATGGAATAATTGCTGCGGTACCATTTGTAGATGTAATTTCTACGATGTTAGATGACAGTATTCCATTAACAACAGGTGAGTATGATGAGTGGGGTAATCCTAATAATAAAGAATATTACGATTATATCAAGTCGTATTCTCCATACGATCAAGTTGAAGCTAAAGCATATCCAAATATGTTGGTAACTACAGGTTTACATGATAGTCAAGTACAATACTGGGAACCAGCGAAATGGGTTGCGAAGTTACGTGAGCTAAAAACTGATAACAATATGTTATTCTTACACACGAATATGGAAACAGGCCATGGAGGAGCTTCAGGAAGGTTCGATGCATTAAAAGAAACTGCAGAAGAATATACGTTCTTTTTAATGTTAGAAGGTAAGTTAAAAAAATAATTATATTTTTGCGCTCGATTGAGTGTAAGTGTCATTGCGAAAGCAACGAACAATCTCAACAGATTTTTCGTGTCTAATTTTCGTAATGACACTTTTTCTTATTTAAAGACTATAATGAAGAGACATCAAGGTATAACCAATTCAATAATAGATTTAGTAGGTCAAACCCCCATGATTCAACTGCATAGAATTACCCAAGATTTACCGGGTACATATTATGCAAAAGTTGAAGCTTTTAACCCGGGACACTCTGCTAAAGATAGAATTGCGTTGCATATCATAGAAACGGCAGAACAAAAAGGAATAGTAAAAGAAGGAGATATTATTGTAGAAACAACCTCTGGTAACACAGGTTTTTCATTGGCAATGATAAGTATCGTAAAAGGTTATCGTTGTATTTTAGCAGTAAGCGATAAGTCTTCTCAAGATAAAATAGATATGCTAAAATCGATGGGGGCAGAAGTGCATGTATGTCCTGCAAATGTTACACCAGACGATCCTCGTTCTTATTACGAAGTAGCAAAACGATTGCATAGAGAAAATCCAGGGTCTATTTATATCAACCAGTATTTTAATGAGTTGAATATTGAAGCACATTACAAGAGTACAGGACCAGAAATTTGGGAACAAACCGATGGAAAAGTAACACATGTAGTGGCTGCTAGCGGAACAGGAGGTACAATTTCTGGAACTGCAAGATATTTAAAAGAGCAAAATCCAGATATACAGATTCTTGGAGTAGATGCTATGGGATCTGTAATTAAAAAGTATCATGAAACTGGTGAGTTTGATGCAAATGAAATCAGTCCTTATAAAATAGAAGGTTTAGGAAAGAACTTAATACCTACTTCTACAGATTTTGATGTGGTAGACGTTTACGAAAAAGTATCAGATAAAGAAGCTGCTTTAAAGGCCAGAGAGTTAGTAAAAGCAGAAGGAATTTTCGCAGGATATACTTCAGGAGCAGCTTTACAAGCTACGCAACAATATGCTAACAATGACTTTTTTGATGAAAATAGTGTAGTAGTAGTAATTTTACCAGATCATGGTTCTCGTTATATGAATAAGATTTATTCTAATAACTGGATGAAAGAGCAAGGTTTTTTATAAGCCTTGTACGATAAAACTATAAAATTTCGCTTTTGTTTTTATACATAAGCAATAGCGGAATTAATGATGTAGTTTAAAATAAAACACCATTCATCTGGGGGGCGGTTGCTATTGCTTATGTTCAGTGCTAGGAGTTATATTTTTTTAACCTCCCACATAGCACCATTTTTAGTAGCAATTTTTTCTAAATATCCCTTTTTCATGAGGTCATTTAATAATTGTTCACTTTGTATTCTAGGAATCCCAGATAATTCTGAATACTCTCTAACAGTTAGTGAATTATATTTGTCGAATAAAGTTTTCCAGTCCTTAGCATATTCACTTTTAGAAATTGTAGATTGAATTTTTAAAATAGCCATTTCGTAGAAAGCATAAGCTTTAGAGCCGTATACGATTTCTTGGTTACCAGAATTGTCTTCAAAATACATTGTAGGAAAACCTCTTACTCTATAAGCTCTTGCTAATTTTAAATCTTCTTCAAATAATAATCTAGCTTTTCCTTCATAGTCAGTTTTTAATACATCAACATCAAGCCCCACATTTTTTGCAGCAGTAGCCATGTGCTCCCATTTAGCAATGTTTTTCTTTTTTAAGAATACCATTTCTCGCAGTTCCCTTAAAAACAAAATAGCTTTGTTTTTATCTTGTAACTGAGCAGCTTTAAAAGCGATTGAAGGAGGATAAGAAGAATCTAAAGGATCTTCTAACCATACATCACCATCTATAGGCATATCGTAGTAAACGCTAATTTCATCCCAATGATGAGCAACGTCTGAAGGTTTGCTTATTCCTCCACTGTTATAACTCCAATCAGGTAATAAACCACCCATTCTGTAATCAATTTCAATGTGTTGCCCATATTCAAGTTTTAATTTTCTTAATTGAGGCTCTATAGCCCAACAAGAAGAACAGATAGGGTCGGTAAAGTAAACCACCTTTATCTTGTTTTCGTTAGGTTGGTCTTTTTTTACAATAGAGTTTTCGGTACTATCATTTGCTACTTCACACATTCCTGTTTGCGGATCGCATAAAAGCGGATTTGCGTTCGATGTTTGTTTGTTCATGTTGTTTGTTTTTGACTGTCCTTTACAAGCTGCAAGATTCAACAAGGCAATAAATACTATTAATACATTAATATTTTTAACCATGTTCTTATTTGTTTTACAATTGATTCATAAAGCAAAACTATGGTAGATAACTAGTATATTTGGCATGAGTTTCCTAAAGGAAAGTACTTTCCTCTAGGAAACTACCTTAGTGATTAAAGAATAAATTGAAAGAGTTATATCAGTGAAAAAATCATTAATAAATAATACACCTATTTGTCAGGTTAGAATGCAGGCTATTAGTGATGCCATGAGTATATTATCCGGAAAATGGAAATTCCATATTTTAGGAACTTTGATAGAAGGTAATAAACTAGGGTTTATGGATTTATTGCGAGAAATAGATGGAATTGGATCGAAAATGCTATCAAAAGAATTACAAGATTTAGAAATGAATCGTTTGGTTAACAGAACGGTTAAAAATACCAAACCCATCACTGTTGAATATACCATTACAGAATATGGTAAAACGCTAGCTCCTTTAATTGATAATTTAGCAAACTGGGGAATTAACTATAGGCAATTGGTGTGTAAGGATAAATGACATAAGGTAGAAAAGGAGTGAAATATATCAGTTAATTTTATAATATTTTGCTATTAATCTTGTATAGCTTGAGTAACAGTTTTAAATTTAATTATTTTCGGTTAATAATAGGTGTTAGTTATTTCGAGCGAGATTGGAAGTAGCTGAATCCGCCATAATTGTAGTTATACGTTATTGTACACTGACTTTATTCAATCCGCTTTTCCCTTTTTTCAATTGAACTCATACTTTCGTTCAGAAGCTGTTTTATTTGAATCAATCTTCTACCTGAACTCAATATATTTTTTCTCCGTTGATACCTTAAACCTTTAGTCTGCTCATAGCTTTTCCTACATTCCATTAAGTTTTCAATGACAGGTAAAATTCTTTGGTCGTCAGAGTTTTTATAAGCAATCATTTCATCCATGAAAGGGATTATTATTGTATTATAAAAGATTTCCATATTCTGGTCACTTCCATTTTTTATTATTTCTCTCTGTTTTACTACAATATATTTATTTAGTATAGGCATAAGAGAATCATCTTCATTAGGTTTTAAAAAAATGTAATGATTATATAATTGAATTAATCTTTTTAAACAGTGATTCCAAGTGTCTAAGTATTTATTTAAGTCTGTGTGAAGTTTTTTATTTTCGTCTTTATGCTTTTGAAGAAAGTCTTCTATATTGTGTAAGCAGTTTTTTATATTTATAAAATCTTGCATCTTATCTTTATTGCTACCTTGTCTGTCAATTACCAATATTTGAAACAACGTTTTAAAGTTCAACTCTCTTAATTCAGTCATTTTTAATTCTGAAAATGTAGCTAAAGTCAAGTTTTTATGGAACCAATTTTTGGTGTTTTGAGAAGTTCTTGAAATAGCATCAACCTGTTTATCTATGAAAAATAATATTGATTTTAAGTTATAAAAGAAATACTCTTCTGTTTCAAAATTATTTTGAATTCTGTTTTTCCTTTCTTCTTGCTTTTTTTTGTTAAGACCTTTGTTAAAGACCCAAACTGAAAATAATCCTCCAATTAAGGCAGATATTAAAGGAATAATGATGTTTTTAATTATTTCCACTTATGATATGAGATATTTGTCGAATTTTTAGTTTTTATTAGTTTAGAATGGTTAAGATATTCTTTGTCTTTGTAAAAAAAATATAGCCTAGTAGCTAAGTTTTTTAAATAAAAGAGAGTTATGAGCCAAATTAAATTACTCATACAACAAATACTGCTCACGTACTTTTTTAAAATTATCTAAATCTTGTTGCCAACTAGCTTTAATTTCTTTTTCTGAAAGCCCTTGTTCAATTTGTTGTTGTAGCTTTTTAGTACCTGCTAATTTGGTGAAAAAATCATTAAAAAAATCCTTTTTAGGAGATTGTTGATACGCTTTTAACAACCAATTAAGGTCTAAGTTAGCTAAATGTTCAGAAGCGCTTAAATCTTCCCCAAAACACATCTTTTCTTTATGTTTTGGATGTTTTGCACCTTCATTGGGTTGTGGAGTAAAACTAAAGCTAGTTTTTTTTAAATGTGGTGAACCATAAATTTGAAACTGTTTGTCTGTTCCTCTTCCTGCAGATACATTAGTTCCTTCAAAAAAACACAAACTAGGGTATAAGTTTATCGAAACATCGTTTGGTAAGTTAGGAGATGGTTTTACAGGTAAGCTATATGTTGATTGATGCGTATAATTTTCTAGAGGAATTACGGTTAAATCACACTGAATATCATTGGCTAACCATTTTTCTCCGTTAATCATTTGTCCGTATTCCCCAATCGTCATTCCATATACAACAGGAACAGGATGCATACCTACAAAACTTTTGTGTTCAGGTTCTAAAACAGGTCCGTCAATATAATGTCCGTTAGGATTGGGCCTATCTAATAAAATCACAGGGATATTTGCCTCGGAACAAGCTTCCATTACATAATGTAGCGTAGAAATATAAGTGTAAAAGCGAGCCCCCACATCTTGAATGTCAAAAACAACAACATCAATTCCATTCAATTGTTCTGGTGAAGGTTTTTTGTTTTTTCCGTACAACGAAATAATTGGAATCCCTGTTTTTACATCTTTTCCATCAGCTATCGCTTCACCAGCATCAGCTTTTCCACGAAAACCATGCTCGGGAGCAAATACTTTTTGTACGTTAATTCCTTCGTAGTTATGTAAATAATCTACCAAATGATGTGTTACTTGTTTAGATCCCATAATATTGGGTGAAACTTCAGCTCGTTGTAATACTTGTAAAACGGAAGTTTGATTTGCAACAATGGCTATATTTTTATTTTTTAAAAGAGGAAGGTATTGGTCTGTTCTATCAGCACCTGTTTTAATTGTTTTTGGTTCTTCTTGTTTTATAGCTTCTTTAGCAGTAGATTTTTTTTGTTGTTGTGCACAAGAAGAAAATTGAAAACTGAATACTAAAAAAAGTAAAAAAACGTAATTAAAAGAAAGCTTCATCTATAAAAAATTAAAGCATAAAGGTACAGATTTCTATTTTTTAAGAATAATAAAAGTTAAAGAATTAAAACCTAGGTATTCTTCTCTTTCTTTACATAAGAATTAGTTACTTTTGGTTTTGTAAAAAAGAAAACATTTGAACTTCGAACTATTCATAGCAAAACGAATCATTGCTGGAAAACAGTATAAAAGCAGTATTTCATCACCAATTATTACCATTGCCACTATTGCCATTGCTCTTGGTGTAGCTATTATGTTAATAGCAGTGTCAATTACCTCAGGATTCCAGAATAAGGTGCGCGATAAAATGACAGGTTTTAAAGGGCATATTCAAATTGTAAATTATGATAATAATAATTCAGATGTTTCCACAGTTCCTATTGATATTAACCAAGAGTTTTATCCAGAATTTAAAAATATTGACGGAATAAAAAAAGTGCAACCTTTTGCCAATGTAGGAGGAATTATAAGAACCCCAACTGATTTTGAAGGAATTATTTTTAAAGGTGTTACTGCTGATTATGATTTTACTTTTTTTAATGAATGTTTAGTAGAAGGTCGTTTACCAGATTTTTCGCAAGATAGAAATAGAGAAATTCTAATTTCAGAATCCATAGCAAACCGATTACATTTTAAAGTTAACGATACAATTCAAACTTGGTTTGGAGCAGAAAATAGTAGTTTGAAGTTTAAGTCTAGAAAGCCAGTTATTGTAGGAGTATACAATACAGGTTTTGAACAGTTTGATAAGATTATGTTGCTGGGCGATTTAAGAGAAGTTCAAAAAATTAATCGTTGGAAAGATAATGAGATAGGAGGTTTTGAAGTATTGATTGATGATTATGATAAGCTTAAAGAAAAAGGAGATGAAGTATATACAAGTATTGGTGCAACCCTAAATAGTATTACAATTGTAAGTAATTATCCTGCTATTTTTGAATGGTTAAAGCTACTAGATAATAACGTGTGGTTTATTATCGGGATCATGGTATTAGTTGCAGGAATAAATATGGTAACAGCATTGTTAGTGCTTATTTTAGAGCGTGTACAAATGGTCGGTATTTTAAAAGCATTAGGAAGTGTAAATTGGAGTATCCGAAAAATATTTTTATACAATGCTTCTTACTTAATTTTAAAAGGGTTGTTCTGGGGAAACCTTATTGGGCTTAGTATTCTTTTAATTCAGAAATATACGAAGCTAATAAGTCTAGATCCTGAAACCTATTATGTGTCAACAATGCCTGTAGATATTAATTTCTTAGCTATTTTATTGTTGAATATAGGTACGTTAGCATTGTGTTTTTTAATGCTGATTGTTCCTTCATACATCATCACAAAAATCCGCCCTTCAAAATCCATTCGATTTGCTTAGTTTTGCATAACATTAATTAGATATGAAGTACGCAAAAAATATATTAGAAACTATTGGTAACACACCTTTAGTTCAGTTAAACTCAGTAACAAAAGAAGTAGATGCTTTAGTATTAGCTAAGGTAGAAACGTTTAATCCAGGAAACTCTGTAAAAGATCGTATGGCACTTAAAATGATTGAAGATGCCGAAGCAGATGGTCGTTTAAAACCAGGAGGTACTATTATTGAAGGTACTTCAGGAAATACAGGGATGGGATTAGCATTAGCAGCTATTGTAAAAGGGTACAAATGTATTTTTGTAATCTCAGATAAGCAATCTAAAGAGAAAATGGATATTCTACGTGCAGTAGGGGCAGAGGTAGTTGTTTGTCCTACGAATGTAGAACCAGATGATCCTCGTTCATATTATTCTGTTTCTAAACGTTTAGGTGAAGAAACACCAAACTCTTGGTATGTAAATCAATATGACAATCCGTCAAATGCACAAGCACATTACGAGCAAACAGGACCAGAAATTTGGGAACAAACAGATGGTAAAATAACACATTTTGTAGTTGGAGTAGGAACAGGAGGGACTGTTTCAGGTACAGCTAAGTTTTTAAAAGAAAAGAATCCGAATATTAAAATTTGGGGAGTAGATACGTACGGATCTGTATTTAAAAAATACCACGAAACAGGTATTTTTGATGAGAATGAAATCTACCCATATATTACTGAAGGTATTGGTGAAGATATTTTACCTAAGAATGTTGATTTTTCTTTAATTGATGGATTTACAAAGGTAACCGATAAAGATGCTGCTATTTACACCCGTAGAATAGCTAAGGAAGAGGGTATTTTTGTAGGTAATTCTGCTGGATCAGCAATTAAAGGATTGTTACAATTAAAAGATGAGTTTAAACCAGATGATGTAGTAGTAGTGTTATTTCACGATCATGGAAGTCGTTATGTAGGAAAAATGTTTAATGATGATTGGATGCGTGATAGAGGCTTTTTAGAAGAAGAAATTACTACTGCGGAAGATTTAATTAAAGATCATATAGATAAACCATTAGTAACTGTTCAAACAGAAGAATTAGTGTCTCATGCTATCGAAAGAATGCGTGCATTTAAAATATCACAAATTCCTGTAAGAGACGCAAATGGATTTGTAGGTTCTGTAGATGAATCAGCATTATTACATAGTTATTTAGAAGATAAAAACATAGCAGAAAAGCCTATTAAAGATGTAATGGGTAAAGCATACCCTACAGTTAAAAAATCAGCTTCTATTGATGAGGTTTCAAAGTTAATTAATAAAGAGAACCAAGCTGTATTAGTTGATTTAGAAAACGGTAAACATCATATCATAACTAAATATGATATTATTAGAGCTATTTAAGTAGCTTTATTATAAATATAAAAACAGGAAGCCCGCTCAATTGAGCGGGCTTCTTTGTTAATCAACTAATTCAAATAATTTACACAATGAAAACAATGTTACTTGCTTACGGTATTGTTGTTTTCAATATCTGTGCCAAAATTATAAATAAAAAGGCGTACTTTATTTAATTTTTAATTATTTGACATTTTTTTAACGTTAAACCGTTAAAAAGTTAAGGATATTTTAATTTAAGGTTAGCTAGCGTGTTTATGTGCTTTGTATGAAGAACGTACTAAAGCACCGCTTTCTACATACATAAAGCCCATTTCTAATCCTAATGTTTCGTATTTTTTGAACTGTTCAGGAGTTATGAATTCCTTAACAGGTAAGTGTTTTTTACTAGGTTGTAAATATTGTCCGATAGTAATAACATCTAATCCAACACCACGTAAATCTTTCATAGTTTGTATTACTTCATCTTCTGTTTCTCCTAAACCAAGCATAATTCCAGATTTAGTACGCATTCCGTTTTCTTTTAGGTATTTTAAAACACCTAAACTACGATCATATTTTGCTTGAATACGAACTTCACGAGTTAAACGGCGTACTGTTTCCATATTATGAGAAACTACTTCAGGTGCTACTTCAATGATTCGATCTATTAATTTTTCGTTTCCTTGAAAGTCAGGGATTAGAGTTTCTAAAGTGGTATTAGGATTTGCTCTACGAATAGCTTGTACTGTTTCAGACCAAATAATAGAACCTCCATCTTTCAAGTCATCACGGTCAACCGAAGTGATTACAGCATGCTTAATATTCATTAATTTAATAGAACGAGCTACTTTTTCAGGTTCATCCCATTCAACAGTATCTGGACGTCCTGTTTTAACACCACAAAATCCACAAGAGCGTGTACAGGTGTTACCTAAAATCATAAAGGTAGCAGTACCTTCTCCCCAGCATTCTCCCATATTAGGACAACTTCCGCTAGTACAAATGGTGTTCAGTTTATATTTATCAACTAGTCCTCTTAGTTCCGTGTATTTTTTTCCTACAGGTAATTTTACACGTAACCATTTTGGTTTTTTCGTTCTTTCTGGTGTTGCTAAAGTTTCGTTTGCCATTCCATAAAAATTGAATGGCAAATTTACGAAGAAAAGATTTATAAACTAAGTAAAAACCAAATACTAAATCCGAACAAAAAAACAATACCTATAAGACTCAAAATACGTAACCCTATACTTGGTCTGTATTTTTTAGGAGTGTGTTTACCAGTAATTAATATATAGTTGAGAATAGCATAAAAAGGAGCTGTTAAAAAAGATAAAACTGTAGCTATTCTTACAAGAAAAACCATATCACTTAAAAAGTAATATAGAATAACAGAAGTTCCAAGTGTTAACAATATCAACCAAAACCAATACCCTAGTTTTATTTTTTTTGAAAAAAGTAAAAAAGAAGATTTTTCCATGGCTCTAGGTGAAGCATCTAACGTTGTAATGGTAGTGCTAAACATAGTAGTAAAAGCTGCTACTCCAATAAACACAGAAGAAAACTCTCCTAAGTTTTTAGTGTATAAATTAATTAATTGAGAAGCAAAAACAGTTCCTTTACTAGAGAATGATTCCCCAGATTGATACATTACCAATGCTCCTAGCATAACGAAACAAACCCCTAAAAATAAAGCTCCAATATATCCAATATTAAAATCAAAAATAGCTTGCTTGGGTTTAATTTTTACAAAAGTAGTTTTATCTTTTTCTACCGACCATAATGAGTGCCAAATAGAAATATCTAACGGAGCTGGCATCCATCCTAAAAAGGCAATTAAAAAAGTAACTTGGGCAGTTCCGCTTGGTACTATTTGTTGAAAACTAAAACCTTTATCAGTTTTAAATAAAGCAATGTTTACAGCTACTATGGTGCTAATGGTTAAAATAGCAATAATATACTTCATTAAGTTATCTAAAAACTTGTACTTACCAATACCCAAAAAAACAATGCTAACGAGCATAATTAATACTGACCATGTAACTAAATCAAGAGAAATACCAAAAAGGTTAGAAGCTAAACTAGCTGTAACAATGGTAACTGCTGCTTGAATGGTAAACATGGTAGCAAGGTTTAAGATAAAATAACTTACTAAGACTCCTTTACCTAGTTTTTTATAGCCGTCTAACAGTGTTTCACCGGTTGCTGTAGCATATCGAGGACCAAATTGAAAAAAAGGATACTTAATAATATGTACTAGAAGAAGTGCCCAAAGTAAACCAAAACCAAAATCGGCACCAGCTCTGGTAGATTGTACTAAATGAGAAACACCTATAGCAGCACCAGCAAATAATATTCCAGGACCCAATAAGTTTAAAAGAGATTTTTTCATTGAGGGGATAGGAGTTTAGTTTGCTATAAAACCTGCTTAGGTTCTTCGAAGCTGTTAGTAAATAATTTAAAAATCATAAAAACCTGAATTTTAAAGGTTTTGCAATTTATGATTTCTTTATTATTTCAGCTAATAATTTTTTTGCACGTAATAACTTTACCTTAACATTGTTCATAGGTTCTCCTATTTGCTCAGAAATTTCCTTATAACTCAACTCTTGAAAATATCGAAGATTAATAACTTCTTGATACTTTGGTTTTAGCTTTTTAATGTCTTTTAGAAGCTTTGCTAAATTTTGTTCAGTAATAATTTTGTCTTCAGGAGAAGGGGCATCATCAACAACAGCATAAACTTCTTTTTCTTGTTCTTCTGTTGTTTGAGTGTATATACTAGACTTTTTCTTTCGAAGAGAGTCAATATATACATTTTTAGAAATTGTAATCAACCAAGTTTTAAATTGGTAACTTTCATCAAAAGTATCTATTCTATCAAAAGCTTTAGAAAAAGTTTGAATGGTAATATCTTCAGCATCGTTATCATTCTTAGTTTTTTTTAGTTGAAAAGCGTATACAGTTCCCCAAAAAGTATCTAATAAATAATTAAAAGATATCTGATTTCCTTTTTTTGCTTGTTGAATGTGATGAAGTACTTTTTCTTGATTTATTTCCAATGCTTAGGTTCGAAATTTGATTTGATATAAAGATACTAATTTGCAGCAATACTAAACAAATATCAAGAAATGGTAATAAGAAAACAAAACTTTCTTATGTTGATTTTCCAAGAGAGATAAGTTAATACACTATCTGCATAGCCATAGCTACATAAGTAGCGTAGAGTAGGAGTATGTGTTGTAAAGAAAGTAAAGGGGTTGGTTGAGTGATGTTTACTTAGTTATGTTGAGGCTCATTACAAGTATCAAACTGGTCTGGGGTTTTACCACAAAATCCGCAAGCTTCACCGCTTTCGTTTAACATTGGGTTTTGACTAGCACAAGTACCAGCAAACTCTCCGTCTTTTTTTGCCCAAATTTTAATGGCAATTCCAGCAAATGCTAAAGCTAATAATCCTATGGTAACAAAAATTAATTTCATGATGTATTGTTTTGTACTGCAAAGATACAAACTTCCAGTTTTTCTATATAGAATAAAGAGAGATTTATAAAGTTGTGACTTTTATCTGTTAGAGTGTCTTATGTTATATAATCAATTAATTTAAAAATATGGATATGAAAAAATATTTTGCTGAATTCTTCGGAACATTTTGGTTAGTTTTTGGAGGTTGTGGTAGTGCAATTTTTGCAGCTGGTTTCCCTGAGCTAGGAATAGGTTTTGCGGGAGTCGCCTTAGCATTTGGCTTAACAGTATTAACAATGGCGTATGCTGTAGGGCATATTTCAGGAGGTCACTTTAACCCCGCAGTTACTATTGGGCTTTGGGTTGGTGGAAATCATACTGCTAAAGAAGTAGTACCATATATTGTGTCACAATTAGTAGGTGCTGTATTAGCAGCTATTTTTTTATATTTAATAGTAACAGATAACGACGGATTTGAAACACTTGGGAGCTTTGCAGCTAATGGTTATGGAGAGTTATCTCCTGGTGGTTATAATTTAACAGCCGCTTTTATAGCTGAGTTTTTGTTAACTATGTTTTTTTTACTAATTATTTTAGGAAGTATTCATAAAAATGCTCCGAAAGGTTTTGCACCAATTGCAATTGGTTTAGGGCTAACTTTAATTCATTTAATTAGCATTCCTATAACCAATACATCTGTTAATCCAGCACGTTCTATGAGTCAAGCATTATTTGCTGGCGGAGGTTATTTGTCGCAGGTATGGTTGTTTTGGGTAGCGCCTATTGCAGGAGCAATTGTAGGAGGTTTAATTTATAAAGCTTTGTTTGAAAAAGAATAGAAAAAATAGGTGTAGAAATATAAAGGAGCGTAACTACTGCGCTCCTTTTTTTATTGAATAATATTAACTTCTATTTCAAGATTAATATCAAATGTATCTTTAATAGTATGTTGAATTTTTTGCGCTAATTCATAAATTTCTTTTCCTGAGGCATCTCCATAATTTACTAAAACTAGGGCTTGTTTTTCATGAACACCGAAGTTACCGAAACTCTTTCCTTTAAAGCCACTTTGTTCAATTAGCCAACCAGCAGGGACTTTAATTTCGGTATCTGAAATCACATAACTAGGAATGTTTGGATATTTTTTTTGAAGTTTTTCAAAATGTTCTTTAGAAATTACTGGGTTTTTAAAGAAACTTCCGCTATTACCAATCTCTTTTGGGTCGGGTAATTTAGATTGACGAATAGCAATAACAGCATCAGAAATATCTTTAATGGTTGGATTTGTTATTCTTTTTGAAGATAATTCAGATTCTATTGCTCCGTAAGAAGTATTAAGCTTATGATTGTTTTTAGTTAATTTAAAACTAACAGAAGTTAATATATACTTTCCCTTAGCTTTATTTTTAAAAATGGAATTTCGATATCCAAATTGGCATTCTTCAGCAGAAAAAGAAACGAGTTTTCCTGTTTTTATTTCAATAGCTTCTACTTTAGTTATAGTATCCTTTACTTCAACTCCGTAAGCTCCAATATTTTGAATAGGGCAAGTACCTACATTTCCAGGAATAAGCGATAAGTTTTCTAAACCGCCATAATTTAGAGAAACACACCATAATACGAACTCGTGCCAATTCTCGCCAGCATTTACAGTTATGTAGACATCGTTATGGTTTTGTTGATCTATTGAAATTCCTTTAAAATTAATATGTACAACTAAGGTTTCAATATCTTTGGTAAGTAACATGTTACTACCGCCAGAAATTAAAAAAATGTCTTTTTCCTCTTTTAAAAGTTGTTGTAATTGGTATACTGAAGTAATAGAAACAAAACGTTTGGCATTTACATCAATACCAAACGTGTTGTATTCTTTTAAAGATATGTTTTCTTGAATATTCAATTAACTATTGTATTTTTCTAAAGCGATTTTTAATATCTCAACTGAACGTTTTAAGTCCGCTTTGTTTAAAACATAGGCTATACGCACTTGGTTTTTTCCTTCCCCTTCGGTAGAGTAGAATCCACTTGCAGGAGCTACCATTACTGTTTCGTTATTATCATTGAATTTCTCTAAAATCCATTGCGCAAAATCATCAGTATCTTTAACTGGAAATTCAACAACACAGTAAAAAGCACCTTTAGGATTAGCAACTTTTACACCGTCTATTTTTTGTAATTCAGTGATTAACGTATTTCTACGATCTTCATACTCCTCTATAACTTCATCAAAATAACTTTGAGGCGTATCTAAAGCAGCTTCACTGGCTATTAAAGCATACGTTGGTGGGCTTAAACGGGCTTGTGCAAACTTAAGAGCTGTATTTATAAACTCTTCGTTTTTAGAAACTATACAACCAATTCTTGCACCACACATACTATAACGTTTCGATACAGAATCAATCATAATAGCATTTTGTTCTAATCCTTCAAAAGCCATAACTGAGTTATGTTTTTCACCATCGTACGTAAACTCACGGTATACTTCATCAGCAATTAAAAATAAATCGTGTTTTAACACAATTTGTTTTAGCTTTTCAATTTCCTCTTTACTGTATAAGTATCCAGTTGGATTTCCAGGGTTACAAATTAAGATAGCCTTAGTTTTAGGAGTAATTAACTTCTCAAAATCTTCAATTGCAGGTAAGGCAAAATTATTTTCAATTTTAGAAATAACAGGAACTACTTTCACACCCGAAGCAGTAGAAAAACCATTATAGTTAGCATAAAAAGGCTCAGGTATAATTATTTCATCTCCTGGATCAGTAATACTACCAATACTAAATAGCAAAGCTTCAGATCCCCCAGTAGTAGCAATAATATTATTTGCAGTTACATGAATATCATTTTTAGCATAGTAATTAGCAAGTTTAGTTCTGTACTCTTCTGAACCTTCAGATCTAGCGTATGATAATACTTCAATAGTATTGTTTTTTACAGCATCTAAAGCAACTTGTGGTGTTTTAATATCAGGTTGACCAATGTTTAAATGATAAACTTTTGTTCCATTTTTTTTAGCAGCCTCAGCAAAAGGAACCAATTTACGAATTGGTGATTGAGGCATAGCATTTCCTTTACTAGAAATTGATGGCATTTTTAAAATAAATTAGTTGTTTGAAAAGCAAAATTGCGAAATATATTTGAGAGTATCAGAATGTTTATTGGAAAAAAAACGGTTAAAAAAATCATAAAAACCAGAAAATCTAAAATGAAGATTGTATCTTTAAGTATATAACCATAAAATAAGTTCTTTTGAATAGATTATTACTATACTTTTTTGCGCTTTTTTTTAGCGTGTCTGCCTTTACTCAACAAAATTTTCAGTTTTTAGGCAAGGAAACTGATAAACAGTCTTTAAGATTTCAATTAATTAATAATTTAGTAGTCATTCCCTTAGAAATTAATGGACATCAGTTATCATTTATTTTAGATACCGGTGTAAATAAAACAATCTTATTCAATTTAACATCTAAAGATAGTGTAGGTTTAAATAATGTAAAAAAGGTGTTCATAAGAGGTTTGGGTAGTGGAGAACCAGTAGAAGCCTTGTTTTCTAGAGGTAATAATTTTAGAATTAAAAACATTGCTAGCTCTAATCAAGGATTATATGTCGTTTTAAAAGATGCTTTTGATATTTCTGCTAAAATGGGTACAACCATTCATGGAATTATAGGGTATGATTTATTGAAAGACGTAATAGTTAAAATTAATTATGTAAATAAACGAATAGATTTTTATAATCCTAAAACATATAACTTGAATGTATGTAATAAATGTGAAAGTTTTCCTTTGCAGTTTTACAGAAATAAACCTTATATAGATGTTAAGGTACAAGTTGATACAGTAGCTAATACAATGTTACCAGTAAAATTATTGATTGATACTGGTGGTAGTGATGCAGTTTGGCTGTTTGAAGGAACAAAAGAAGAATTAAAAACGCCTAAAAAATTTTTTAAAGATATAATTGGAGAAGGTTTCAGTGGTACTATTTATGGGAACAGGAGTAGAGTTCCTAAAGTTTCTATAGGGAAGTTTAAAATAGGGGAGCCAACAGTATCTTTTTTAGATTCTTCATCAACTTTTAATGCTAGACAATTTAAAGAAAGAAATGGTAGTATTGGAGGAGGAATTTTAAAACGTTTTAAGGTATGGCTTGATTATCCTAATAAAAGAGTCGTGCTAAAAAAGAACGCTTCATTAAATAAAGGATTTTATTACAATATGAGTGGCTTACATATAGTGTACGACGGACAAGAGTTAATAAAAGAAAAAGGAGCGACTAAGTTTGAAGACAGTTATAACGTGAATAATCAAACTCCTAAAAACAATGTAATTTCTTTAGTTAGTACTTTCTTTTATCGTTTTAAACCTAAGTACAAAATAGATAAAGTAGTAGAAAAATCACCTGCTTTTAAAGCTGGTCTTCAAGTTGGAGATGTAATAAAGAGAATTAATGGAAAGGCGGCACATGAATATCATTTAAATGAAATTATAGACATGTTTCATACAAAACCAGGAAAAAAAATAAGAATAGAAGTTGAGAGGGTAGGAGTTAGGCTTAAATTTATGTTTAAACTTGAACAAAGGATATAAAAAAAAGCTCAACTTAAGTTGAGCTTTTTTTATATATATAAAGTAAGTTTTTAGCTATCGCTTACTGTACTTTTCTCTTTAGCAGGAGTAGCATCCTTAACAATGAATCCTTTAATTTTAACTCTTTTTCTTTTGTTTTTAGCATTTGAAATAACAGTTAAAGTTTTAGAGAAACCACCTAATCTTTTAGTGTCATAAGAAACTTCAATTTGTCCTTTTTTACCTGGCATAATTGGTTCTTCAGGTTTAGTAGGTACTGTACATCCACAAGGAGATACGATATCCTTAATTATAATAGGAGCTTCACCTACGTTTGTAAATTCAAATACGCGTTTTCCTTCAGACCCATAAGCTATCTTTCCATAGTCAATAGTTTCAGTTTCAAATTTAAATTCTTGAGCGCTTACTGTTAAGGTGATAAAGCAAACAGCGATAAATGATAAAATTGTTCTCATAATGTTAAAAATTAATTTTTTAGGGTATTAACCGCTACAAATTTAGTATTATTTCTTTAAGTTCTAAAAAAACAACCTCTAATTTTCTGTACCTCATAGATAGTTGTATTTTTGCTAATCGAATTTCAAAAACAATGCCAAAGGTTAAAAAATGTTAAATTATTAACCATAAAGATACACATAACATATGAATATTCCATCAAAATATAATTCTAAAGAAGTAGAAGGAAAATGGTACGATTACTGGATGAAGCACAATTACTTTCATTCAGAAGTAGATGAACGCGAACCCTATACAATTGTTATACCGCCGCCAAACGTTACAGGAGTATTGCATATGGGACATATGTTAAATAATACTATTCAAGATGTGTTAATTCGTCGTGCCCGTTTGCAAGGAAAAAATGCATGTTGGGTTCCAGGTACCGATCATGCTTCAATTGCTACAGAAGCGAAAGTAGTAGCGAAGTTAAAAGAACAAGGTATTGATAAAAATGATTTAACACGTGAAGAATTCTTGGCACATGCTTGGGAATGGAAAAATGAATACGGTGGTATTATTTTAGATCAATTAAAAAAGTTAGGAGCCTCTTGTGATTGGGAACGTACAGCTTTTACTATGGATCCTGCCTTGTCAGAATCAGTAATAAAAGTATTTGTTGACCTGTATAACAAAGGTTACATTTATCGTGGATATCGTATGGTAAACTGGGATCCTGAGGCTAAAACTACACTTTCTGATGAAGAGGTTATTTATGAAGAGCGTCAAGGGAACTTATATTACTTACAATATGATATTGTTGACTCTGATGAAAAAGTAATTATAGCAACAACACGCCCTGAAACTATTTTAGGAGATACTGCTATCTGTATCAACCCAAATGATGAACGTTTTACACATTTAAAAGGTAAGAAAGCTATTGTTCCTCTATGTAATAGGGAAATCCCAATTATTGAAGATGAATATGTAGATGTTGAATTTGGTACAGGGTGTTTAAAAGTAACTCCTGCACACGATGAAAATGATAAAGCTTTAGGAGATAAGCACAACTTAGAGGTAATAGATATCTTTAATGAAGATGCTAGTTTAAATTCTTTTGGTTTACATTATGAAGGAAAAGATCGTTTTGTGGTTCGTAAAGAAATTACCAAAGAATTAGAAGAAAAAGGATTTTTAGTAAAAACTGAAGTTCATACTAACAAAGTTGGTACATCTGAAAGAACTAAAGCAGTAATTGAACCAAGATTATCAGATCAATGGTTCTTAAAAATGGAAGAGCTAGTTAAGCCAGCTATTGAAGCTGTTTTAGGTGAAAATAGAGAGGTGAAGTTATTCCCAAAAAAGTTTGAAAATACGTATCGTCATTGGATGGAAAATATTCGTGATTGGAATATTTCTCGTCAGTTATGGTGGGGACAACAAATCCCTGCTTTCTATTTTGGAGACGGAAAAGAAGACTTTGTAGTAGCTGAAAATATGGAAGATGCTGTAAAACTAGCTCAAGAAAAAACAGGAAATGCATCATTAACTACTTCTGACTTAAAACAAGATCCAGATGCATTAGATACATGGTTTTCTTCTTGGTTATGGCCAATGAGTGTTTTTGACGGAATCCGAAATCCTGAGAATGAAGAAATCAAATATTATTATCCAACAAACGATTTAGTTACCGGACCAGATATTTTATTCTTCTGGGTAGCACGTATGATTATTGCTGGATATGAGTATAAAGATGAACGTCCTTTTGAAAATGTATACTTAACAGGGTTAGTACGTGATAAGCAACGTAGAAAAATGAGTAAATCCTTAGGGAATTCACCAGATGCTTTAAAGTTAATTGAAGATTTTGGGGCAGATGGAGTTCGTGTAGGATTATTATTAAGTGCAGCGGCAGGAAACGATTTATTGTTTGATGAAGATTTATGCCAACAAGGAAAAGGATTTGCAAATAAAATTTGGAATACCTTCCGTTTAATTAAAGGTTGGGAGGTTGATGAAAGTTTGGTACAACCAGAAACGGCTAAAATAGGGTTAGCTTGGTATGAGGCTAAGTTCAATAAAGTGTTGTTAGAAATAGAAGATCACTTTAGTAAGTACCGTTTATCAGATGCGTTAATGGCAATTTATAAATTAATTACAGATGATTTTTCATCGTGGTTATTAGAAATTGTAAAGCCAGGATACCAACAGCCAATTGATGCAAAAACCTACAAGGCTGTAATAGAAGTATTAGAGAATAACTTAAAAGTATTGCATCCATTTATGCCTTTCTTAACAGAAGAGATATGGCAACACATTACTGAAAGAACCCCAGAAGATGCATTAATTATAGCTAAATATCCGACTGTAGGAGAAACAAACGAAGAGTTGATTACGAATTTTGAGTTTGCTACCGGAGTCGTTTCAGGAATTAGAACTATTAGAAAAAACAAAAATATTTCGTTTAAAGATGCGGTGGAGTTATCAGTAGTGAATAACGAAAACTTTACTAAAGAGTTTGATGTAGTAATTCAAAAGTTAACGAATGCTTCAGAAATTAATTATGTTTCTGATAAAGTTGATGGAGCAGCATCTTTCCGTGTAAAATCGAATGAATATTTTGTTCCAATTTCATTAGATACCATTGATGTAGAAGCAGAAATAACTAAACTAAATGCGGAGTTAAAAAGAGCGGAAGGTTTCTTAACAGGAATCCAAAAGAAGTTATCTAACGAGCGTTTTGTAAGTAATGCACCAGAAAAAGTAATTACTTTAGAACGTAAAAAAGAATCAGATACATTAGCAAAAATTGAAACGATTAAAGCTAGTTTAGCTTCGTTGCAATAATGAAAGTAAATCTAGATAAATAAAAAATCCGCTGTAAACTTACAGCGGATTTTTTTATTGCGGTTATTTAATTTTAATTTCTGTCAATAACATCTCCAGAACCTAAAGAGTTACTATCTATTTGTGAAGGTTTTCCTTTGTAATATACACTTCCAGAACCCACTACTGTAGCTTTTATTTTATTACTAACAGTAGCTAACACATCGCCAGAACCAGCAATGCTAGCTTTTAAAGAATTGGTTTTTAAATCGTAACCTTTTACATTTCCAGAGCCACCAATAGCACATTTTAAGTTATCAGTTTTTCCTTTAAGCTTAATATTTCCAGAACCACCTATAGATGCTTTAACAGTATTAGCGTCAACACTAGCAACGATATTTCCTGAACCACCTAAAGCAAAAGAAGCCTCATCAGCTTTTATGCGTTTTTTGGCAATTACATTTCCTGACCCTCCTAAAGCAACCGATTTAATATTTTCAAAAGGAACAGTAACTATTAATTTTTTAGTGGTTTTAATATTGGTGTTTTCTTTAAAGTTAATATTTAACTTCCCTTTTTTTACCTCAGTTTCTATATATTTTAAAATGTTTTCTTCACCTTCTAAGGTTATTTTACCTTCAGTTCCGTCAATTAAATAAACATCAAAGGAACCTCCAACATTCACTTTGTCAAAAGAACTAATCTTTCTAGTTTCTGTGATAACTTTTCCATTACCTTTAACTTTTTTAGAACCCCACCAGCTTTGAGAGTTAACGGTGAATGATAAGAGAATTAAAACGGTAGTAATAAATTGTTTTTTCATTTTTAGTTATATTTAGCGTTAGTATGATGTCATTTAGTTTTAAAATTTTTAGTGTTGCTTATATTGTAGTAAGTGTTTTATCATTATTTTTTATTGATGTTGATAAACCTATTACAGAGCTAATTCTAAAAATATTTTCTTTACAGTTTTTATCTTTTTTGTACTTAAGTTCTTCTCAAAAAATAAATTATTGGTACTTACTTATATTAATGAGTTCTGTTGTATCAGATGCTCTTTTAATTTTTGAGGATGATTTTTTAAAAGGAGGAGTTTTTTTATTGTTACTAAATAGAGTTTTATATTTAATAATAGCCAGAAAAGCTATGTATAAAACAAAACTTAAAACGTTGCTTACCTACCTTGTACCAGGGTTAATACTTTTTTTAATTATTTCGGTTTTATTAAGACCTTATTTAAAAGAACTCTCGTATTCAATTTTTATAATTTGCTTTTTAAATGCTACTATAGTTGGAATAACCTTTTTTAATTTTTTAAATAAAATGAGTAAAGAAAATTTGTTTTTCTTCTTAGGAATCTTTCTAATTATTACAGCTGATTTTTTAATAGCGTATAATAAATATATAGATTATAAGCTTTACTATGTTATAACGTACACTATAGTATATTATATTGCTCGTTACTTAATTTGTATTTCTATGATCGAGAAAAAAAGAGGAATTAATCATTTAATTTTAAAGAAACGCCTCCGTATCTAGACTTTATAGTAATAGTAGAGTTAGAGTTGTCTTTACCAAAAGTTCCTTCGTAATATTTTTTAGAAGATTTACTAATGCTTTTAAACATTTTTACATGGTTATCAGGATATCCAAACCCGGCATAACCTAGATCAATAGTAAAATTAAAGTTGTTATTACTACTAGTACCAAGTTTAATACCTGCATAACTACCATCTATAACAATACTTTCAAATCCTTTTTTAATATTTCTAACTCTTACACCACCATAGTCGGTATCAATTTTTAAGTTTTTTCTAAGAGTTCCTATTTTTATACTAGCATAATCAGAATTACCAGTAATATTTGAGGCGTCATCCACCGAAATACTTCCGTAGTCACTATTAAAGTCAACATTGTTTGCTGTACCAATTTTCATAGTTGAATAGTCGGCATTTACTTTTAAGTTTTCTGACTTTATAATAGCTAACTTAGAGTAATCAACACTTAGGTTTCCTGATTTCATAAAATTAATTTCAGAAGTACCACAATAATCTAAGTTAATGTTATTAGTTTCATTTAGTAATTGGTCAATTTGTATTTTACCATAATCACAGTTAATATTGGATTTACCTTCTAGTTTATCTAATTCAATATTTCCGTACTTATTGTTTAAATCGGCATTATTGGTAACAGGCATTTTAACAAAGTAATTAATCTTGTAGTTTGTGTTATTACTGCCCCACCAAGACCAGCTAGATTTTGTTTTTTCAATAATAGTTCTAGCTTCTACTAAACTGGGAGTAGACTCAAATCGAACATCAATCGCTTTTAATTTACGTTCAACGTTAGACAAATCATTACCTTTTACAGTTATTTTTACATTAATCTCTATCCTGTTTTCGTTCCAAGTAGTCACGTTTACATTACCATATTTATTGTTAATATATAAGGTAGCGTTTTTGTTAACAGCAAAAGTTTTACGTATGTTTTTGCTTTTTTCGTGTTTTTTATCATTCGCTACTAAAAGAGTAGGAATGAATAGTAGTAGGAAAAATAATTTATATAATTTCATCTTCTAATATTTCTATTTTAGCGGGATTTTGTTGTAATTCTAATCGTAAAAGAAGTTTTTCTAACACATCTAATCTTTGTTGATAATTTTGTATCATTTCTCTGATAATTTGATGCTTGTTTTCTCTTTTAGATAATTCTTTTACAAGGGTTTTATATTGGTCTTCTAGTTCTTCAATTTCGTTTAAAGAATCTTCAATAACCGTTTCAGTTTCTAAATTTCTATATTGTTCAACCTCTTTTAACTCTTGATTTATAGTTGTTACAAAAAAGTTTTGAGCTTCAGCCATTTTAGGTGAAATATCAGCTAAATCGTAAGTGTTCTTTTGCTGATAACTACCTAGATAAAAACCTAAAACTAATACCACAGATGCTGCAATACTCATCCAAAAGTAAGACGGTCTTTTAGCTCTTTTCGGTGTTTCTAGTTTTCGTTGAAAGCGATTTAAATGCCCTTGATGAGGCTCAAAAACATCAAAGTCATTTTCTTTAAAAAATTGATGCAGTTTATCCTCCATATACTTCTGTTTTATTAGTATTACTTGCTAATACCTGTTTTAACTTCTTTTTTGCTCTAGATACCGTTGTACGTACATTTTCATTAGTATAATTTAGTATTTGAGCGATTTCTTCATAATCATAGCCTTCAATTAGGTTTAAAGTCAATACAATTCTGTAATTATCCTTTAAGCTTTGTAAACAGTTTATAACTCTTTTAACTTCTAGTGAGCTATAATCTATTTCAATATCTTCAACTTCATAGCTAGGAATCACATCCATCCTTACTTCATCATATCGAGTAACTTTTTTTAACTGGGTTAAACTTTTATTAATTACAATTCTTTTTAACCATGCACCAAAAGTAACTTCACCTTTAAAAGTATCTAATTTCGTAAAAGCAGTTAAAAATGCTTCTTGAATTAAATCTTCTGCTTCGAACTCGTCTTTTAATATACGATACGATGTGTTATACATAGCTTTGTAATAGCCCTGATAAACCTGCATTTGAGCAGAGTTATCGTTCTTTTTACAGCGTTCGATTAGTTGGTTGATATGTGTTTGTTGCGACTCCAATGAAATCATTCTATACTAGAGACAATTTAACTTTTAAATTGTGACAGTTTACATCAATAAAAATAAATATTTTTCATAATTCAATCTTTTATTTATTGTATTTTATTGATAATTAAATGGTTGTGTGTTTGTTTTTTTATTAAAGTTGAGTAAGCAATGCTAAGTAAAAAAAATGAATCAAAATATGTATATTTGACACAATGGTTAACAGTGTTAAAATTATTGAATGTCCAAGGGATGCAATGCAAGGAATTAAAAGCCATTTTATTCCCACAGAGACGAAGGCTAAATACATCAATTCACTGTTAAAAGTGGGATTTGATACGATTGATTTTGGAAGTTTTGTGTCGCCAAAGGCAATTCCGCAAATGAGAGATACAGCTGAAGTTTTATCTAAGTTAGATTTATCTACTACTACAAGTAAACTTTTAGCAATTGTGGCAAATGTGCGAGGAGCAAATGATGCTTCACAGTTTGAAGAAATTGATTATTTAGGATATCCTTTTTCGATATCAGAAAATTTTCAAATGCGTAATACGCACAAAACAATAGATCAATCTATAGATACCTTAAGAGAGGTATTAGCAATAGCAAACCGAACAAATAAAGAGGTAGTAGCTTATTTATCAATGGGGTTTGGAAATCCTTATGGAGACCCTTGGAGTGTTGAAATAGTAGGAGAATGGACAGAAAAACTTTCGTCGTTTGGTGTTAAAATCTTATCTTTGTCAGACACAATTGGGAGCTCAACACCTGAAGATATAGACTACTTGTTTTCAAACTTAATACCTAGTTATCCTCAAATAGAATTTGGAGCTCATTTACATACAACACCAACTAAATGGCATGAAAAAGTTGACAGTGCTTTTAAAGCAGGTTGCCGACGTTTTGATGGAGCTATTAAAGGTTATGGAGGTTGTCCAATGGCTAAAGATGAGTTAACAGGTAATATGCCAACTGAAAAGTTATTGTCTTATTTTACAGCAAATAAAGTAGCAACCAATATTAAACCAATGAGTTTTGAAAGTGCTTATAATAAAGCATTAGAAGTTTTTTAAAAGATTATGAAACTAAATATTATTTTTCTTTTTTTCTTTTTTTCAGCCTTTTCTCAATCCACAAATAGTGAAAGGATAGGGGTGTGGAATGTGAATGGTAGTAAAATAATTAAAAATCAATCGGTAAGTGATGAATTAGCTGCTTATTATTGGGGTGAATTTAATAGGATTTTCCCGAAAGAGCTTACCCAGAAATATATAAAGCGTATTGTTTTAATGACGGATGGGGTAGATGAAAAAACAGGAGCTTTAGTTGCATTGAGTTCAAAAAATGATAAATGGCAGTTAGAAATAGATATTAGAGATGTTAATTTTGAAACTAAAGATAAAAGAAGGTTACACGAGTCAGTATATACTTTAGTACATGAGTTTGGGCACTTATTAACACTAAATAGAACCCAAATAAGACCAACAGATAAAAGGGAACAAGAAGAAGGAGAGTTATATTTAACTCTTGAAGGAGAAGCCTATAAAAACAGTTATATAAATAGGTTTGTTAACATATTTTGGAAAGGAGCATTATTAAATCGTTGGGATGTTATTCAACGAAAATACTGTTATACAGAGGCTAATTGTGTAGAAAAATTGTATGATTTATATTTAAACAATAGAACAGAATTTCTTACTGATTATGCTGCTGAAAGCCCAGAAGAAGATATTGTTGAAAGCTGGACAGCCTTTGTGTTAAGGCCTAAGATTAAAAAACCTAGAACTATAGCACATAAAAAAATAAACTTTTTTTATCAATTTCCAGAATTGGTAGAGTATAGAAAAATGATAAGACAAAACACTCGTCAATATCTTCATTAGAATTCGTAAATTTGGTTTTCTTATAAAAAAAACCAAATGAAGCAATTTAAAACCCTATTACTACTTTTAATAACTTGCACTATAGTTAGTTGTGGTTCTCCAAAAAAGAAAATTGATACAACTACATTAGAGACAACGTATCAGTTTAAAAAAGATAATGATAAAAGCTATTTTACATTACTGCAATTAAACGATGTGTATGAAATTGCCCCAATTCAAGGAGGAATGTATGGAGGAATGGCAAGAGTAGAAACAGTTCACAAACAACTTTTAAATGAAGATAAAAACACCATGCTAGTATTAGCAGGAGATTTTTTATCACCTTCTTTACTAGGAACAATGAAGTATAATGGTGAGCGAGTAAGAGGGAAACAAATGGTAGAGGTTATGAATACTATGAACTTTGACCTTGTTGCGTTTGGAAATCATGAATTTGATTTAAGTTTTACACATTTACAAGATCGTTTGAATGAGAGTAAGTTTGATTGGATATCAGGCAATGTATTGCATAATGTTGATGGTAAACACTCTTATTTTCATAAAATCGTTGATGGAAAAAAAGAAACGTTAAAAGATTCTTTCATTAAAGAATTTAAGAATTCAGATGGGACTACTTTAAAAGTAGGGTTTATAAGTGTTTGTATTCCTTCAAACCCCAAAAGTTACGTGCATTATGGAGATATGTATAAAGAAATACAACGCTCTTATAATGAAATAAAAGATAAAGTTGACATCGTATTAGGGTTAACTCATGCATCACTTACACAGGATAAAGAAATAGCAAAACTTTTACCAAGCGTACCATTAATTATGGGTGGTCACGAACACACTAATAGTTACACAAGAGTAGGAGAGGTTACAATTGCAAAAGCAGATGCTAACGCAAAAACGGCCTATATTCATAGGTTTGAATATAACCCAAAAACCAAAAAAGTTAACTTTAAATCTGAGTTAAAAGAAATTAATAAATCAATCCCTTTTGATGCGAGTGTAAAAGAAGTTGTAGATAAATGGCAAGCAGTCTTAGAAGATAAAATTCAAGAAGTAGTATCGAATCCTTATGAAGTAATATACAAGGCAGCTGAACCTTTAGATGCAAGAGAAAGTACAATCAGAGTTGTACAAACCAATATGGGTAAAATTATTGCAGAATCAATGAGCTTAGCTTATAATAATGAAGTAGATTGTGCTTTGGTAAATGGAGGATCTGTACGAATAGATGATAAATTATCAGGAGATATAAATGCTGTTGATATTTTTAGAGTATTACCATATGGAGGAGAGATTTTAAAAGTTGAAATTAAAGGAAGCTTATTAAAGAAGGTGTTAAATTTTGGTGTAGAATCTTCAGGAACAGGAGCCTATTTACAAAGATTTAATGCTAATAAAGAAAAAGGAGAATGGATACTTAAGAATGGTAAACTTCAAGAAGACCAAACTTATACAGTTGCTTTTTCAGATTATTTATTAAGAGGACTTGATATTCCGATGCTTTCAAGTAAAAGTGAAGGGGTTTTAAGTATTTATACGCCAAAAAAAGAAGAAGTAGCATATGATATACGTAAAGCAGTTGTTAATTTTCTTAAGCTCAAATAGTTTTAAAGTCTTGTTTATTAGTGATATAATTATAAGTGTTAAAATTTATTTAAAATAAGTCTTAATAAGATTTGTAAGGTTGGATTTCTTATATAAATTTGCCAAACAAAATTAATTAAAACTTAATCTAAATAAAATGAAAAGAGTAATCCTTTCTATGATAGCTATATCAGCTTTAGTGTTTACTTCTTGTTCGAGTGATGACGAGCCAGTAAACTCAGTAAAAGCACCAGCTACTTATAAATTTGAAAGAAATAATGAATCCTCAGTAAGTTTTTCAGGTCAAACGACTCGAATTAAAATGGCTACTGAATTAATTACAGCATTAAAAAATACGGCAAAAACTGAAGCTGATTTAGATAAGATGTTTGCACATGCTGAAGGAGATGCAGACTTTACCGATGCAACATTAAACGCTTCAGGTAAAAATGTACGTAGTAAAACAGCAGCTTCAACCGATTTCTTTTCTGCAAATACAACAGAAGCTAATGCAATTAAAGCTCAATTTGATGCTTGGATAAAAGAGCAAGTAGATGATGTATTTCCAAACTGGGATGTTGACGCAGTAGCAGGAACAGCAGGTAAACTTCAACAAAATGGAGGAGGTTCTATTAGATACATAAACGGAAAAGGAGTTGAGCTGAATCAAATTTTTGCAAAATCATTAATCGGAGGTTTAATGGTTGATCAAATGTTAAATAACTACTTAGGTACAGCTGTATTAGATGCAGGAAGTAATATTACTAACAACGATAATGATGTTGTTGAGGAAGGAAAAAGTTATACAACAATGGAGCATAAGTGGGATGAGGCTTACGGTTACTTATATGGTAACGAAGCTAACCCAGCTGAACCAGTATTAGAAGCTGATAAGTTCTTAAACGAATATTTAGCAAAAGTAAATGGAGATGATGATTTTGCTGGTATAGCAGATGATATTTACAATGCATTCAAGTTGGGAAGAGCAGCTATTGTAGCTAAAAATTATGATGTTCGTAATGAGCAAGCAGAAATTATTCGTGAAAAAATTTCAAATGTAATTGCAATTAGAGGGGTATATTACTTACAACAAGGTAAAAATTTATGGGTGACCGATAGGGCAGCAGCATTTCATGCTATTTCAGAAGGTTTAGGATTTATTTACAGTTTACAATTTACTCGTAAAAATAATGCTACAGAAGCATACTTTACCAAAACAGAAGTAGAAGGTTTATTAGAAGACTTATTAGGAACAGGAAATGGTTTATGGGAAGATACTACACCAGCAACATTAGATACTGTTTCTGAAACTATCGCTGCTAAATTTAACTTCACTGTAACAGAAGCAGGGAGCTAACAAGCAAATAATTTAAGAATTCTTATAAAAAGTAGTTATGATTTCATAGCTACTTTTTATATTTGCAAAAGTTTTATTTAGAATAAATAGAAATAAAAATGATTAAAAAGTTTTTACCTTTCCTATTACTTGCAGTTGTAGTTTATGCTTGTAGTTCAGATAGTTCAGATAACCCAACACCATCAGATGGCTTTGATAGAGGAGCAATGCTAACACATTTAGCAGATAATATAATTATACCTTCTTTTGAATCGTTTGATAACCAGTTAACTACGTTAGAAACAAAAGCAACTTCTTTTACAGATGCTCCTAATGCAACAACTTTAGCAGAAGTACGTACAGCTTGGTTAAATGCTTACAAAGCATGGCAACACGTGGAAATGTTTAATATAGGTAAGGCAGAAGAATTAGGTTTCGTAAACTTTTTTAATATTTATCCGCTTACGGTTATAGATGTAGAAAGTAATGTAAGTAACGGAACATACGATTTAAATAGTTCTAACAACCATGACGCACAAGGTTTTCCAGCGTTAGATTATTTATTGTATGGCGTAGCAGCAAATGATACTGCTATTTTAGAAAAATACACAACGGATGCAAATGCAGCTAATTACAAAAAATATATAACTGATGTGATTGCTCAAATGAGCGGATTAACAACTGCAATTCTTAACGATTGGAAAGGAAGTTATAAGAATGAGTTTGTAGGTGCAACAGGAAATACAGTGACTTCTTCTGTAAATAAAATGGTAAATGATTATGTTCAACACTATGAAAAATCAATTAGGACTAATAAGGTCGGAATACCAACAGGAACTTTTTCAAGTGGAACTACCTTTCCTGAAAAAGTAGAAGCATATTACAGTAAAACAGTTTCAAAAGAGTTAGCTTTAGAAGCATTGAATGCTTCACAAAATTTCTTTAATGGAAAACATTTCACAAGTAATATAACAGGAGTTTCATTTAAAAGTTATTTAGAGTATTTAGATAGAAATGATTTATCAGTAGCTATAATCAATCAATTCAATAGTGTTAGAACTCAAATCAATACGTTGAATAATAGTTTTTCAGATCAAATAACAAACGATAATACTGCAATGACTAAGACATATGATGAGCTACAGAAAAACGTTATATTACTAAAAACAGATATGATGCAAGCATTTAATATTAGTATTGATGCTGGATATGTAGATAATGATGGAGATTAATCATTGAAAACAAAATAACAAAGCTGTCTATGAAAATAGGCAGCTTTTATTAAAATAACTATTTAGTCATACTTTTTGTAGGTGAAGCATATCATAAAAATGATTTCTAAAAATTACCTTTCAAAGCAAATAAATTCAGCCCCTTTGGCTGTTTTTCGTGTTTTTTTTGGAGTTATGATGCTTTTTGGTATCCTACGATTTTGGTATCATGGCTGGATAGAAAAACTATATTTACAACCTACATTTCACTTTTCATATTACGGTTTTGAATGGATAAAACCTATTGGGAATTATACATATTTACTATTTATAATTAGTGGTTTATCAGCAGCATTGGTGGCTTTAGGATTTAAATATAGATTGGCTATTATAACATTCTTTCTAAGCTTTACCTATATAGAGTTAATGGATAAAACAACCTATTTAAATCATTACTACTTTATAAGCATCCTAAGTTTTGTACTAATCTTTTTACCAGCAAATGCTCGCTTTTCTCTAGATGCTTACCTAAGAAAAAGAGAATATATAAATGTGCCAAAATGGACAATAGATAGTGTAAAATTGCTTTTAGGAATTGTATACTTTTATGCAGGTTTAGCAAAATTAAATTCCGATTGGTTATTCAGAGCACAACCACTAAAAATATGGTTACCATCAAAATACGATTTACCTTTTATTGGTAATAATTTAATGCAACAAGAATGGTTTCACTACACAATGAGTTGGTGTGGAGCTTTGTATGATTTATCAATTCCTTTTTTATTATTGTATAAAAGAACACGTTTGTTAGCTTTCGGGTTGGTTGTGTTTTTTCATGTATTTACTAGGGTTTTATTTCCTATAGGTATGTTTCCTTTTATAATGATTGTTGCGACACTCATTTTTTTCGATGCCTCTTTACATGAAAAAATTATTCAATATATAAAACGAGTGTTCTCAATTTCATCAGAAACAGTTCAACAAGTTAAAGAATATACATATCCAAAACTTAAAAAGAAAGTTATCCTATCAATCTTAGGAACTCTTTTTATACTTCAAATTCTATTACCATGGCGTTACTTATTGTATCCAGGAGAATTATTTTGGACAGAAGAAGGTTTTCGTTTTTCGTGGCGAGTTATGTTAATGGAGAAAGCAGGTTATGCAAACTTTAAGATTGTTGATGGTGAAACAGGGAAGTTTTTTTATGTAAACAATGCTGATTTTTTAACCTCTTTTCAAGAAAAGCAAATGAGCTTTCAGCCTGATTTTATTTTGGAATATGCTCATTATTTAGGAGATCACTTTAAAAAAGACGGTCATAAAAATATAGAAGTCTACGTGGAGAGTTTTGTAGCATTAAACGGACGATTAAGTCAACCATATATAAAACCTAACATAGATTTATATAAACAAAAAGAAAGCTTTAAACATAAAGATTGGATATTACCTTTTAATGATAAAATTAAAATTTATGGACTATAAACATATGTTCAAACACACACAATTAGCTCAGAATATAGTAAGGTTAATATGTGTATTATTTTTTACTGCCTCAACTTTTGCTCAAAACAAAGTTTCAGGTGTGGTAACTTCTGAAATGAATACGAAGTTGCAAAATGTAAAAGTATATAATAAAACAGGTAGATTGTTAGCAGAGACTAACGGTAAAGGGTTTTATCAATTTTCAACTGAAAAAGAACAATTAGAATTGTTATTTTATGTTGAAGAGTACCAATTAAAAGAGCTTAAAATTACAGTTGTAAAAGACGTTGTATTAAACGTTCAATTAAACTCTTTTTCAGAGGAGTTATCAGAAATACAAATCAAAACACAACGAAGAAAAGTATTTGAGTTAAAACGCTTAAAAGATGTTGAAGAAACAGCCATTTTTGCCGGAAAAAAGACTGAAGTTGTTTTAGTAAATCAATCTACAGCAGCATTAGCTTCTAATAACGCACGTCAGTTATACAGTCAAGTAGCAGGATTAAATATTTTTCAGAATGATGATGCAGGTTTACAGTTAAATATTGGTGGTAGAGGATTAGATCCAAACAGAACCTCTAATTTTAACACACGTCAAAACGGATACGATATTAGTGCAGATGTGTTAGGGTACCCAGAAAGTTATTATACACCACCGGCAGAAGCATTGAATGAAATTCAAATTGTAAGAGGAGCAGCTTCGTTACAATATGGAACTCAGTTTGGAGGACTAGTAAACTTTATAATGAAGAAACCGAACCCTAACAAACCATTAGAAATCATTACAAGAAATACTTTAGGAAGTAATAACTTATTTACCAACTTTACAAGTGTTGGAGGAACCAAAGGTAAATTTAGCTACTACGGATATTACAATTACAAGCAAGGAGATGGTTTCCGTTCGAATTCAGAATTCGATTCAAAAAATGCCTTTGCACATTTAGGATATGAGATCTCAGACAAAACAAAGCTAGAAGCAGAAATTACATATTTGAAATATGTAGCTCAACAAGCAGGTGGATTAACTGATGCAATGTTTGTAGAAAACCCTTTTCAGAGTAATAGAGAACGTAATTGGTTTCAAGTAGATTGGTTTTTGTACAATCTTAAGTTAGCACATCGTTTTTCAGATAAAACAAATTTCACATTTAATTTCTTTGGTTTAAATGCTTCGAGAGATGCTGTAGGGTATAGAACTAATAGAGTTAGTGATGAAGATCCTGGTAGAGAAAGACAAGTTATAAAGGGAGATTTTAATAACTTCGGATTTGAAGCTAGGTTATTATCAGAATATGAGTTATTCAATAAAAAAGCTACTTTTTTAATAGGGAGTAAGTTTTATAAAGCAAATAACACATCAGCGCAAGGCCCGGGATCTGAATTGTCAGATGCTGACTTTAAAATTTACTCAGAAGAGTATCCAAACTATCCAAGACAATCAAACAGTACATTTCCTAATTTAAATATTGCATTGTTTGGAGAGAATATTTTCTATTTAAATGATCAATGGTCAGTAACTCCAGGTTTTCGTTTAGAACATATAAAAACCGAAAGAGAAGAATTCATAACTGATATTACTACTGATGCAGCAGGAAATGTGATAAATAGAAATGAAAGAGACGAGGAAGAAACAAAAGAACGTACTTTTTTACTATTAGGAGTAGGAACTAGTTACAAGCCTAATAACTCAATAGAATTTTATGGAAATGTTTCACAAAACTATCGTTCAGTAACCTTTGCAGATATCAGTACTGCAAATCCTGCTTTTGCAATAGCAGAAGATATTACAGATGAAAAAGGATTTACAGCCGATATAGGAGTAAGAGGAGATTTTAACAAAGTAGTATCATATGATGTAAGTGTTTTCGGACTTTTTTATAATGATAGAATAGGTATTTATACAAGACCAGATGGTAAACCAGAAAGAGATAATATTGGAGATGCAAGAATTCTTGGTGTAGAGAGTCTTTTTGATTTGAATCTAAAAAAGATATTTGATATAAATAGCGATTATAACTTTAATTACTTTGTAAATACTTCCTATACAAACTCAGAGTATACCTCTTCAATAGCAAATGGAATCGTAGGTAATAAAGTAGAATTTGTACCAGAATTTAACTTTAAAACCGGTGTTAAGTTCGGTTATAAAAACTTATTATCAAGCTTACAATATACTTACCTAACACAACAATTTTCTGATGCATCGAATGCTGTTATAGCAGATTCAAATTCCAGTATCGCTAAAATAAGTGGAGTAGTAGGTGAAATTCCTGCTTATGGAGTATTAGACTTCTCAGCTTCTTACAAATACAAAATTTTCAAGTTAGAAGCAGGGGTAAATAACCTGTTAGACGAAAAATATTTTACCCGTAGGGCAACAGGATACCCTGGACCAGGTATTATACCATCCGCTCCGAGAAACTGGTATGTAACATTACAGTTCAAAATTTAAAATAAAGGGAGAAGCTTCGGTTTCTCCCTTTATTATTTACAGGGTATTAATATAACAGCTTTATCGTGTTAATAAAGGCTTTCGAAAACTATTAATAATATTTGTTTTGCTTGCGGAAGAACTAGGAGTTTTATAGAGGAGTATTTATCTAGATACTCCTCTATAAATTATTAACAAACTATTTTTTCTTTTCTTTTTATAATTGTAAATTTAGCCAATAACCAAATTAAAATTATAAAAACATGGGAAACCCAGTAAACGTTAACGGAGTTACATTAACATTAAAAGATTTTAGAAAATTTGACACCAATATTAGTGTTGATAATGTACCTACAGGCCCTTTAGTAAACATGTCTAGAGATGAGTCAGGAAACAGTACAACTCCTAACACCGTAACGGTTTTAGCTTACTTACCAGACAATACATTAAACTCAGTTGATAACACAAACGGATTACAACTACAAGGAAATGAAATCTATTTAAATTACTACGGAGTAACACCAACACAAATCTTAAACAAAGATGGTGGGTATGATACGGTAAGTTGCAGAGACTTTAGAGTAGAATTTAATTGTGATGAAGTAGCTAGTCAATACGATTTATATTATGTACAGTTCGCTTATCAATTAGACGAAGGAACTCCTTCTGTAGATATGATTTTAGTACGTAGTGAAAATGATGATCCAGAAACAGATAGAGGAACTGTAACTGCGCCAGCAAAAAGTGGACAGTAAAAATCATGATAAAAGTTTCACTACTTTTTTTTGTTTTATTTACAGGGTATTTATTTTCCCAAAATGATAAAACAGATTTAGATTATTTTTATGAAGAAGCAAATTTTTTATGTAAAGAGAGTGATAATGATTTAGATTATTTTTGTAAGGCATATTCTTTATACAGAAAAGCATCCTATGATTCATGTTATGTATATAGCGGTAAATCTTTGTCTAAAGTAAAAGAGCAGAGAAAAAAAGATGTACTAAACTATATACAAGGTGTTAGTGCTATAATGAAAGGATTGCATAAAAAGGCTAAGAGCAATTTTAAAACAATTTCAAATAATAATAATTTCCAACAATTAAAATATCTTAAGCTAGGTTCTATAAATTTAATTTTAAAAAATTATGATAGTTCCATATATTATTATGAGAAATGGGAGTCAGGTGGAATAAAAAAAAATATTAAACTTGGTAGAGATGCTTATCATAACTTAGGATTAAGTTATCTTCATAAAAAAGAATATACTAAAGCAAAGGAATATTTTCAAAAAGAATTGAATTTAGTTCAGGTTAGAGATACAGCTGCTATTATAAGAACTAAAATGGACTTAGCAAATGTATATTATAATCAATATTTAGATGATGAAGCAATTCCATTATTTATAGAGGCGTATGATTTAGCAAAATTATTTTCTGATTTAGAACTTAAACAATATACAGCCAAAAACATGGCGGTTGTAGAGAAGAATAGAAAAAACTACCAAAAAAGTGTAGACTACTATATAGAATACGGTCGTTGGAAAGACTCTATTTGGAACCGTGATAAAATTTGGGAGCTTACAGAAAAAGACAAACAATTAGCCGTAGCTCAAAAGCAACAAGAAATTGTTTTACAAGAAGAAGAGTTAAAGCGTCAAGCAGTGGTGCAAAAGAGTTTGGTCATAGGAGCTTCTGGTTTATTAGTTTTTCTCGGGTTTTTAGGTTATTTTTATAGAGAGTTAAAAAGTAAAAATAGGTTTATTACCCAACAAAAAGAGGAGTTAAACGTAGCTAACAAAACCAAAGATTATTTGTTTTCTGTAGTGTCTCATGATTTACGTTCGCCAATTAATACAATTAAGCGACAACACGAAAAGCTAAAACGACAGTTAAAAAACAAAGAATACGACGCAGTAAGTGAAACTACCAATAATGCTATTGCATTAACAGAAAGCACGAGTCACTTATTAAATAATGTATTGCATTGGTCGTTAGAGCAAAACAATCAGTTATCGTTTAAAGCAGAGGAATATCCTTTAAAACCGTTGGTAGAACAAGCTGTTTATAATTTTGAAGAGATTGCAGAAGCTAAAAACATTGCACTAACGACCATGTTAGAAGCTACTATTTTAGTGAAAGCAGACAAAGAGTCCTTAAAAATAGTATTGAGAAATTTGTTAGATAATGCACTAAAATATACAGGAGAAAACGGTAAAATTGAAGTAAAAACCTATAATGACTCTGAAGAATTTAGTACAATTGAAATTAAAGACACAGGTTTTGGAATTTCAGAAGAAAAACTAGCAAAAATTAAAGGATTAGAAGATTTAAGTATTGACAAAATTAACAGATCTGAGGGCGTAGGGCTAGGTATGTTACTATGTCAAACACTTATTAAAAAGAATAATGGAAAATTACTCATAGATAGTGAGTTGGAAGTGGGGACAACTATACGAATTTTGTTACCCAACGCAAGCGCATAAATTATGAAAAGACTACAATTACTATTGCTAGAAGATTCAGGAGAGGAAGCTTTAGAACTTTCTTCTTTTTTAGAAGATAATGATTATGAAGTATCATTAGCAAAAAATGCGGTAGAAGCAGAAAAACTGATTAGAAACCGCTTTTTTGATGTTATTATTTTAGACATCATGATAAACGGAAGACCAGACGGGATTTCGTTAGCACACCGTTTGAATAAAGAAGGGATTAATGTGCCTTTTTTATTCTTAACAAGTATGCAAGGAAGAGAAATATTTGATGAAGCAAAATTAACCAATCCGTTAGTATATCTTCTAAAGCCATATAACAAACTAGAATTGTTATTCTCTTTAGAATTGGCAATTGAGTCGTGTTATCAGCAAAACAACAGTATTAGTTTAGCATCAGACAATGGTGTAATAAGCCCATCTTTTTTATTCATAAAGAAAAAAAGAAGCGTAGTAAAAGTTGATGTAGCTGCTATTAATTATGTAGAGGTAAAGGAAAAATACTGTAGTATAATTTGCGACTCAGGAAACTACTTAATAAAATTATCATTAACTAAGTTAAAAGACATGCTGTCTAATCCAGATTTTAGACAAGTACATAGGAATTACCTAGTTAACGTAAAGAAAATCAAAGAGATTTACTTTGAAGATAATCTTATTGTCTTAGATAATGATGAAAAAATACTCTTTAGTGAGCGTTATAAAACAGCATTTATAAAAGACAATACAATTTTTAGGTAGTTATACCACTTTAGAAACTAAACTTATTACAAAGCCAAGGCCATTTTCGATATTAGAAATAGCTTTGGCTTTTTCATTATTACTAATAGTAGCATCATCAATAAGTTTAAGTGTTTTTATGGCGTTAGCATTGGTGATTTTACTTTCCTTAATAAAAGTATCCACTTCACTAAGTTTTAAGTTAGTTAAGCTAGCCAATTGTTTGTTAAACTCAGCATCAGTTTGTGAAGCAGCTTCTTTAGCTATATTGTTCCAATCTATAGAATTCATAATAGTTATTTTTCAGTAATTACTTTTTCAATATTTATCAATTTATTTAGAGTATTCCCAGTTTTATCAATACTCTGATTAATGGTGTTTTCAACCTTTTTTATGTTAATTCTGTCACCTGTAAGTTGATCTATAGCAGATAAAGCATCACTTTCTGTAGTTTTTACCTTTACAACAGAATTAATTAAGTTTTGAAGTGAAGTAGTAGCTTTATTATAATCGCTATAATTAGAATTTAGTTGGTTTAAAATATCTTGCCTTTGTATATCCAATACACTTTGAAGAGAGTCTTTTTTACGATTAATAATAGGAACAATACTATTTAGAATATTAGGCAATTCCTTTTTGTAATCTAAAGAATCAGGTAATAAACCCTCAAACTTTTTTAGTAGCGTAGGGGTGTATTTGTTCTCAATAAATAAATTGATTTTTTCTTTTCGTTCATCAAAAAGTCTGTTGACTAAAGAAACATTTAGCTGATGCATATTATCTGCTTCTTTAATAACCTCTTTCGTTAATGTTACAGTAGAGCTTGGAATACTGGCGCAAGAAAAAAGAAAAAAAGAAAAAACAGATACGTAAAAGTATTTCATAAGTGTAGTTAGTTTATAATTAAAAAGAGGTTGCTACAGTATTGAGCTAAGTTCGGTTAGTATGCTGTAAGCTCTATTATAAATAATCACTTAACGTAACAACCTCTTTGTTTTTAAGTATAGTTAATTTGTATTGGTTTTTGGTATGATAAAAATGGACTTAACTCTATCTATAATACCCTGTAGGATACTAAAAATAGCTTCTGAAGAAAAACCTCCAATAAGAGCTAAAACTCCTTTGTTAAACAAGTTAATATCTTCAGGACTTTTGGTGTAAAATGAAATAATTTCAGACATGATAAGTCCGGCAATAATACCAAGTACTATTTGGGCTAAATAAGAAATAGATTCTTCTGAAACCATGGTAGATTCTCTAATAGAATCGCTAACTCTTTTCAATAAATAAAAAATAACCCCCAAACCAGCAACAGAAGCTAAATAAGAGAGGTTTAAAAGGAGTGGCAATCCAGAGTTATTCATTAAGCCTTTATCTAATGAGTTATTATTTACATCAGGAGAAAGTGCAGTAACAATGAATAAAACCAAAAAGAAAAGCGCTAAGAAAATAAGATTCCTAACTATAGGAAGCTTACTGAAAATAGACTTATTTTGACCTTCATCACGAAGAGCTTTCGTGTATTCTATAGATTTTGGTGTTGCAGGAGCAATATTTTTAACAAGAATGTTATGAGCGTTTATTAAATCATTTAAATCCTTACTTTCAATTAAAGAGTTCACTTCAGTATTAATAACAATACCATTATAAATAGCGTATGATAGCATGTTGTTGATCTCAGTAATTAATTCTATAGATACTTTAGGGTAAACACCATTACTATTAGTGCTAACAATTTTTTTACTGTCTTTTTGAAGGGTGTTATTTTCCATTGCTTTGTTTTATGAGTTCTAATATATGCAAAAGCAATATAAATTTAAAAAAAAGGTGAAAAAGAAAATAGAAGAAAAACCTTCAACGTATAAAACTTGATTATTAACGTAATAGAAAAAAGGTTAAAATAAAATGCTACTAAAAAAATAAACATTTAAAAAATGATTTTCTTAACTTAAATTTAAAGGTTGTTTTTGCATTATTTGTAGTATATTTGCATGCAATTAATTAACAACACACTAAATTGATTGCATATGCAAGCTCATCAATCTAAAATACTAGGCGAAGGATTAACGTATGATGACGTTTTATTAGTTCCAGCTTATTCAGAAGTACTTCCAAGAGAAGTTTCAATTCAAACAAAATTTACAAGAAATATAACAATCAATGTTCCTATTGTATCTGCAGCAATGGATACGGTAACTGAGTCTGCTATGGCAATTGCTATTGCAAGAGAAGGAGGAATAGGAGTGTTACATAAAAACATGACAATTGAGCAACAAGCTCAAGAAGTTCGTAAGGTAAAGCGTGCAGAAAGCGGAATGATAATCGACCCGATTACCTTATCGTTAAGTGCAATCGTTTTAGATGCAAAACAAGCAATGCGTGAGCATAAAATTGGAGGTATTCCAATTGTTGATGAAGCAGGGAAATTAGTAGGAATTGTAACTAATCGTGACTTACGTTTCGAAAAAAATAACGAGCGTCCTATAGTCGAAGTTATGACCTCTGAAAACTTAGTAACAGTTGCAGAAGGAACTTCTTTAAAAGATGCTGAAGTTATTTTACAAGAAAATAAGATTGAAAAGTTACCAGTTGTTAATGACGATGATAAGCTTGTGGGGTTAATTACCTTTAGAGATATAACAAAACTTACACAGAAACCAACAGCAAACAAAGATACTTTTGGTCGTTTACGTGTAGCAGCTGCATTAGGTGTAACACATGATGCGGTTGATAGAGCAGAAGCATTGGTTAATGCAGGGGTGGATGCTGTGATTATTGATACGGCTCATGGACATACCAAAGGAGTAGTTTCTGTATTAAAAGAAGTAAAAGCAAAATTTCCTGAATTAGATGTAGTTGTAGGAAACATAGCAACACCTGAAGCAGCTAAATATCTAGTAGAAGCAGGAGCTGACGCAGTAAAAGTAGGAATAGGACCAGGATCTATTTGTACAACACGTGTAGTTGCTGGTGTAGGATTTCCACAATTTTCAGCAGTATTAGAAGTAGCAGCTGCAATTAAAGGAAGTGGGGTTCCAGTAATTGCTGATGGTGGTATTCGTTATACAGGAGATATTCCTAAAGCGGTTGCTGCAGGAGCAGATTGTGTGATGTTAGGATCTTTATTAGCAGGAACTAAAGAATCACCAGGAGAAACTATTATTTACGAAGGAAGAAAATTCAAATCGTACCGTGGAATGGGATCTGTTGAAGCAATGAAACAAGGTTCAAAAGATCGTTATTTCCAAGATGTAGAAGACGATATTAAAAAGTTAGTTCCAGAAGGAATTGTAGGCCGTGTTGCTTACAAAGGTGAATTACAAGAAAGTATTCATCAGTTTGTAGGTGGATTACGTGCAGGAATGGGATACTGTGGAGCAAAAGATATTGAAACACTAAAAAATACAGGAAAATTTATCCGTATTACAGCAAGTGGAATTAACGAAAGTCACCCACACGATGTTGCTATTACTAAAGAAGCACCAAACTATAGTAGACGATAAAATATAAAGTTATTACTATCCTGCTTTGGGTAGAATGCTACTAAAAACAAAAGCCGTTAATTATTAAATTAACGGCTTTTTTATGGTTTAAAACCTTCTACTTCTAAAATATAAGGTGTAATAGGATCTAATTCTTTCAACGTTTCAGGATGTACACCTCTAGCCGTAAAGAATTCTCGCTTCCCTTCTGTATTACTTCCATACCAAAAATTAGGTTTTCCGTTAGCGAAAAACTCCATACCCTTGGTAAGTGTTACTTTTTTAAAGCGGTCAATATCTATATGGTATAAAGTGTTTTTAATAGCTTCTTCATTTGTACATGATGTCTTTTCATAATGATCTTCTTTCCATACAATACAATTATTAGTTTCGTAATTAATATATAAAAATAAAGGAATAGCTAACATAGGAATTAGTGTAAAAACAATAGATTTTTTATATTTAGCAATACAAATAAGGCAAATCTTTTTCTTTTTAGTAGAGCCTAAAAAATCTGCATAGTTTTTATATCCTAAATATTTAGCTATTAAATCCTTTAATTCAATTTTTGGTTCTCCAGCACCATTTTCAACATTATCTACATACTTTTTGTAATAATTGGAAAGAGTTTTTTTTGTTGTTTGAAATTTAGGTCTTGGAGCATCATTTCCTAAGTATATATTTACAAAATAAGTAAAACAGCCATTAGTAGTTTTATTTTCAACAGCTTCGTCTTTCATTAATCCTTCTAATAATTCAGTAAATAACACTTTTAGAGGTTCTTTTTTGTTTTTTTTAGTAGAAAAACATTTGAAGAAATGTTTAAAACAAAAAATAAAGTCAACGTCGTTTAGTGTAGTCTTTAAGTCGTTTTCCATGGTAGTTGATTGGTTTATACAAAGTTATAAAGGTTGGAAAAAGTATGGAAAAGGAAATCCGTAAAATGAGAAAATCTTTTCCAACTTCTTTTCCATCCATTTTCCACAATCTCATTTGAAGTCAGTTATATGTTTGTACCAGAATTAATCGAGAAATAAAAAAGAAAACAAATTGATTGGTTCTAATTAAAAGATGAAATATCGGTAGAATTTCTTAGGGGGGAAGCTACTTAATAATACCGATGTTCATCTCTACTTCCCGCGAAAGAGGCGCGCGACTCTTTTAAATTTTTAGGCTTTCCAAAGCACTATAGACCTGAGCAATCAAGCTTGGAAAGGAATTCTAATGCTCAAAAATTTTAAAGAGAATTTTATTATGAAACGATTATTTATAGTATTCGCATTTATAGCAGTAAACAGTATATTCACATCTTGTACAGACTTATCTGAAGATATTGTGCCAAACAAAATAGAACAAGGACTTCAAAGTACTGGTGGGGAAGATGAACAAGACCCAGATGAAGAAGATGATATTCCAGTTACACAAGGAAAAAAATAAAATGATTATTAAAATAAGCCTTCTATGAAGGCTTATTTTTTATTAGAAAGAATTATTTTAGTTATATGAAATTAAATAAATACATTTATGTGTCAATTTTTATTTTTTTCTCATGTAATATTGACAAAAAAAAACACTATGAATATAAAGCACAGCTAAATAAAAATTATATTAGTGAGTATTTAAAGATAGATTCTTTGGCAAAAAAGTTGTTCCGAAAAAGGGAGTTTGATAGTGCTTTATTTTATTCTGACAAATTATTAAAAATAGCCTTACTAAATAGTGATTCCACACTCTTATCGAGTGTTTATTTTAAGAAAGGATTTTATTATAAAAAAAAAGGTATTAGAGATAGTACATATATATATTATAGAAAGTCTTATAATATATCCTTTTTGATGAAAGATACCCTAAAAATCATAAGGAGATTAACCTCATTAGCAAAATTAGAGTCAGACTTTGGATTATTTTATAAGAGTGATTCTACAGCGTTGACGGCATTAGGTTATGTTAGTATTAAAGGTAATAGATCATTATCAAGTATATATAATTGTTTGGGAATAAACCATAAAAAAAGATATGATTACAAAGAAGCCATTAATTGGTATAAAAAAGCATTAGAAAGTACAGAAGATGAAGAAAGAAGGTACAGGTATAAAAATAATATAGCTAACTGTTATCGAGAACTGAAGCAATATGATAAGTCTATTAGTATATATAAAATAATAATAGTAAGTAATTACTTTAAAGAACTACCTAATATTACTAGAGCTAGGTTAATAGATAATTATACCTACACGAAATGGTTAAAAGGGGATAAGGTTTCTGATTTAGACTTCTTAATGGCATTGAAGATAAGGAAAGAAGAAAAAGATTATAAAGGAATGTGTGCTAGTTACTCTCACTTATCAGACTATTATAATAAGCAGAATAAAAAAAATGAAGCTAAAAGTTATGTTTTAAAAATGCTAAAAGTAGCAAGAAAAACAAAAAATAAAAAAGAAATAAGAGATGCATTAGCAAAGTTATTATTGTTTAAGACAGAAAAAAAGCAAACCTATTATAAAGAATTTATTACCTTAACGGAAGACTTAGAAAGGGAAAGAGCGATAACTCAAAATAAACAAATAGCTATTATATATAGAGTAAATGAGATAACTATCGAAGCACAAAAACTGGAGAAGAAAGCAATTGAGAATAAATTATTAGCAGAACAACAAAAATCACAAAAACAACTCTGGATTTTTACAGTTATTCTTACCATTCTATCCTCAATAGTCTATTTCTTTTATAAAAGAGAAAAAAATAAAAAAGAAAAAGCCATAGAAGTCTACAACACAGAAACCCGCTTAGCTAAAAAAATACACGATGAATTGGCAAACGATGTATACGCGGTAATGAATACACTACAAAATACTTCAATAACAGATGAAAGGTTACTCACAAGAGTAGAGAAAATATACGCACAAACCAGAGATATTTCTCACGAGAACAGTCCTGTACTCACAGGAGAGCACTTTGAGAATTTCTTAAAGCAACTGTTTTTAGATTTTACGAACGATCGTTGTAAAGTAATCCATAAAGGATTACAAGAAGCAAACATAAACCAGTTAGCTAAAGAAAAACAAATAGTAGTGTATAGAGCCTTACAAGAGCTCTTGGTAAACATGAAAAAATACAGCGAAGCAACGTTGGTGCTTATCACTTTTTCAGTAGAAAAAAACAAATTATCGATAACGTATCAAGACAATGGAATAGGTGTAGAAAAACTCTCTGTAAAAAATGGTTTGCTAAATATGGAAATCCGTATTAAATCAGTAGGAGGGTTTATTACTTTTGAATCAAAGCAAGAAAAAGGATTTCAAGCAAAGTTTCACTTTAAAAAGTAGTTATGTTCAAAAAAGTATTGATAGCAGAAGATGCTGATTTTATGTCAAGCGGAATTAAAGTAGCCTTAGAAAACATGCAAATTCCTAATGTTGAATATGCACAATATTGCGATGAGGCTTTTTTAAAACTAAAAAAAGCATGGTTAGAGAAAGAACCATTTGATTTATTAGTAAGCGATTTATCATTTAAAGATAACATACATGAGCAACGATTAGAATCAGGTGAAGCACTTATAGCCGAAGCAAAAAAACTACAACCAACTTTAAAAACAGTCGTATTTTCTGTAGAAGATAAACCCTACCGAATTCAGCAATTATGTAATGAGTTAGAGGTAAATGCGTATGTATGGAAATCTAACCATGGACAAAGAGAGTTAAAAAAAGCAGTACAAAGTGTGTTTAACGGTGAGTTTTTTATCACACCACAATTAGCACATGCCTTACGAGATAAAGAAGCTTTTGAAGTTACAGACTACGACGTGTTTTTATTAAAACATTTAGCAGAAGGCTTAGATCAAAAAGAAATTAGCGAAGCATTAAAAAACAAAGACATAAAGCCCAGTAGTGTTAGTTCGGTAGAAAAGCGCTTAAAACTATTAAAAGAAAACTTTAACGCCAATAACCCTACACAATTGATTGCCATCACCAAAGATTTTGGACTCATCTAAAATAAATGTCATTCCGAACGAAGGGAGAAACCGTAAGGTTCAGCGTAGCTAAATCTTATAATTGTATGTTAGGAACTGTTAAGAATGTTCTAGACTTAAATTAAGCAGATTCTTCTCTATCGTTCGGAATGACGACTTTTTTTAGTATCTACCACTAACCAAGCTTCTCGCGTATTTTATTCAAACACAAATTATCAATACTACCCACATGCGTATGTTTTTTAGAAGTATCAGGAGTATACGTACCGTTTACAACTTCGCCACCAATTTTTTGGTAAGCCTCTCTAAAACTCATTCCATTTTCAACCAAAGTATTCATATTATCTACCGTAAATAAGTATTTATACTTTTCATCCTGTAGGTTAATATCTTTTACAATAACTTGCTGAATAGCATAATCAAAAATATCTAGCACATCTTTTAGCTCCTCAAAAGCATTGATGATATTTTCTTTTAATAACTGATAATCTCTATGATATCCACTCGGTAAATTGTTAGTAATTAACAAGGTCTCGGTATATAAGGCTTGAATTTTATTACACTTTCCTCTAATGAGTTCAAATACATCAGGATTTTTTTTATGCGGCATAATACTACTACCTGTAGTTAATTCATCAGGAAAAGAAATAAAATCAAAATTCTGACTCATATATAAACAAATATCCATCGATAAACGAGCTAAGGTATTACTTACACTTCCTAATGCCATGGTAAGCGTACGCTCACTTTTTCCTCTGCTCATTTGTGCAGCCACTACATTGTATTTTAAGGTTTCAAAACCTAGTTCTTTAGTGGTAAACTCTCTATCAATAGGGAAGGAACTACCATAACCAGCCGCAGAACCCAACGGATTTTGATCTACCGTTTTTAGTGTAGCATCTACCATGTACAAATCGTCAATTAGCAATTCAGCATACGCAGAAAACCATAACCCGAAAGAAGAAGGCATTGCCACTTGTAAGTGGGTGTACCCAGGTAATAACTTGGTTTTATGTTCTTCTGCCAACTCTAATAACGTATTGAAAAGTGTTTTAGTTTTATCAGAAATCAACTGTAAATTGTCTTTATAATACAACTGCAACGCCACTAAAACTTGATCGTTTCTGGAACGTGCTGTGTGTATCTTTTTACCAACTTCACCATACATGTTGGTTAATTCAAACTCAATTTTAGAATGTACATCTTCAAACTGAGCGTCAATAGCAAAAGTGCCGTCTGCTAGTTGTTGTTGTAGTGTAGTGATTCCAGTAGTTACTTGCGCTAATTCTTCCGAAGTAATAATACCGATGGATACTAACATTTTAGCATGCGCTAGTGATGCTTGTAAATCATACGGTGCAATATGTATATCTATTTCTCTATCGTGTCCAACAGTGAAATGCTCTATTTTTTTATCTATGGATAATCCTTTGTCCCAAAGTTTCATAATCTTAGTGTTTAATGTGTCATTGCGAGCCTTTCGACTGTCGCTCAAGACAAGCTCAAGTGTGGCAATCTTCTTATTGTTTGTGTTTCAAATTAAGAGATAACCACGTCGTTTCACTCCTCGTTATGACGTTTTTATTTTAGTATTGAGTGCTAAATACTTTATCTAACAAAATTCTCATTGTTTGTTTGTCACCTCGAACGTATGTGAGAGGTCTCAAACTTATGAGTTACTCTTTTTAATGAGATTTAGCTACGCTGAACCTTACGGTTTCTCTCTATCGTTCAGAATGACGGTTGTTTTTTAGAGCCAAGAGAATAGATCGCTTTGCTGTTAGAGCAAAGATTTGGTTATAAGTCTTTGTTCTATATTCTTTTTATCATCGAGTGTCACTTCGAGTAAAATTATTGAAATGAAATAAAAATAATTTTGTATCGAGAAGTTTTCGAATAGTTCTCGATACAATTTTTACTTCGCTATCACTCAATAAAAATCACTCGAACTGACATGTGTACAGTAGCTAATTCTTAACTCCTTTTAATACTTTCTCTAATAATTGAATATATAACTCAATCCCTTCCTCAATTTCTTGAAGATAAATAAACTCATCAGCGGTGTGTGAGCGGGTACTATCACCAGGTCCTAATTTTAACGACGGACAACTCAATACTGCTTGGTCAGATAGGGTAGGAGAACCATAGGTTTTTCTTCCTAAAGCCAATCCTGCTTGTACCAATGGATGCTCTTTTAGTATTGACGATGAATTTAAATTCAAACTTCTTGGTTGTATGTTACAAGGTGCGTTTTGCTGTAAATAATCGCTAACTTCTTGATTGGTGTATTTATCGTTTACGCGAACATCTACCACTAATTTTACTTCGGAAGGAACAGCGTTGTGTTGTTTCCCTGCATTAATTTGCGTTACTGTTAACTTAACCTCACCCAAGGTTTCCGAAGTTTTCTCAAACGATACTTCTTTAAACCACTGTAATACTTCAATGGTGTTATAAATAGCATTATCGTGGTTCGGATGTGCTGCATGACTTGGTGTACCTGCAACCTCAGCATCAAAAACGACCAAGCCTTTTTCGGCAATAGCTAGTTGCATTAAGGTAGGTTCTCCCACAATGGCTACATCAATGTTTGGTAAGGTTTTGAGTAATCCGTTTAATCCGTTAGGGCCGCTGCTTTCTTCTTCGGCAGTTCCTGCAAATACCAAATTATACGCTAAGTTTTCTTTTTGGTAGAAATAGGTATAAGTTGCCAATAATGAAACCAAACAGCCTCCTGCATCGTTACTTCCCAAACCATAGAGTTTGCCATCTTCTACAATAGCTTTAAAAGGATTTTTGGTATAGCCATTATTAGGTTTTACGGTATCGTGGTGAGAGTTTAGTAATAGCGTAGGTTTGTTATCATCAAAATGTTTGTTTACTGACCATACATTGTTTTGTGTTCTGGTATACGGAATATCAAATTCTTGAAACCAGTTTTCTAATAGTAGGGCAGTAGCATCTTCTTCCGAAGAAAAAGAAGGAGTTTCTATCAATTTTTTTAATAGGCTGATAGCTTTTGTAGTGAGTCTTTGTATCATGATAGTTGTAATGAGGTGTGTTTGTTTTTTGAGTTAAATACCATAGCTGTATTGCCTATGTGTACTTTTTGAACGTTGTTTTTTAGGGCATGAAAGCAATTGTCTAACTTAGGAAGCATTCCTTCAAAAATGACTCCGTTAGTTTTTAGTTGAGTATAGGTTTCTAACGTGATTTGCTCGATAACAGAAGTATCATCAGAAACATCACTTAATACTCCTGGTTTTTCAAAACAGTAGTACAGTTCTGTATAGAAATCAGCAGATAATCCTATAGCCAATTCAGCAGCAATAGTATCGGCGTTGGTATTGAGTAATTGTCCGTTAGCATCATGCGTAATTGCACAAAATACTGGAGTTACTTCGTTATTAATTAATACCGTTAGTACTTGCGGATTCACGGTAACAACGTCACCTGCAAATCCGTAATCTATAGGTTCAGCAGGACGTTTGGTTGATATAATTGTGTTTCCGTCAGCCCCTGTAAATCCTACAGCATTTGCATTGTTTGCTTGTAACCTCGCAACAATTTGCTTGTTAATTTTACCTGCATATACCATAGTAATCAAATCTAAAGTTTGCGTATCGGTTACACGTCTGCCCTCAATCATAGTTACAGGAATATTCAATTGTTTAGCCAATTCAGAAGCTAGTTTTCCACCACCGTGTATCAATACTTTAGGTCCTTTTAACTGAGCGAAATCAGCTAAGAAGCTATGTAGGGCTGTCTCATCATTAATAATGTTTCCGCCTATTTTAACAATCTTTATGGTTTTCATTTGTCAATTATCTTTTAATTTAATGTCACGTCGAGTGATTTTTCGTACTGAAAGGAAGAAAAATTGTAACGAGACGTTTTCAAGTAGTTCTCGATACATCTCCCTGCGGTCGACACTCGAACTGACAAGTCAAAATTTAAATTCAACTTAAATGATTCAAAATCTCTTTTAATACTATCTGTGCTGCAAAAGTTCTGTTGTTGGCTTGTTCAATCACAAGAGAATTGTCGCCATCTAAAACAGCATCTTCCGCTACCACATTTCTTCTGATAGGTAAGCAGTGCATAAATTTAGCAGCACCTATTTTTTCCTGAGTAATCATCCAGTTAGGATCTTCGTTTAATACTTCACCATATTCATTAAAAGAACTCCAGTTTTTAACATAGATAAAGTCGGCATTTTCAAAAGCTTTCTCTTGATCGTATTTGATAGGAAACTCTTTCGTAATTTCAGAATCTAACTCGTACCCTTTTGGATGCGTTATAACAAATTCTACATCCATTTTGTGCATCAAGTGAACAAAAGCATTGGCAACCGAATGTGGTAATGCTTTCGGATGTGGAGCCCAAGACAACACAACTTTAGGTTTGTCAACTTTTTTAGTTTCTGTAATAGTAATCGCATCTGCCAAGGCTTGCAGTGGATGGTCAGTAGCGCTTTCCATATTGATAACAGGTACCGTAGCGTATTTTATAAAACTGTTGAGTACAATTTCAGAGGTATCTTTTTCTTTGTCCTTTAACGTCGGAAAAGCTCTTACTGCAATCATATCTGCATACTGAGAAATTACCATGGCAGCTTCTTTAATATGTTCTGAAGTACTTAAGTTCATCATAGTACCGTCTTCAAACTCCATATTCCAAGCATTGGTAATGTTTAACACGCTTACCTCCATACCTAAGTTTTTAGCCGCTTTTTCGGTGCTTAATCTTGTACGTAAACTAGCATTAAAGAACAGCATGACTAAGGTTTTGTGTTTTCCTAAATCAGCAAACTGATAGGGATTTTCCTTTAATTGAATTGCCTTTTGAATGGTGTTTGAAAGGTTTTCAATGTCGTTTAGGCTGGTGTATTTCTTCATGACAGTTCCTTTTTTAAAGCTTCAAAAAACACATCGATATGTTGCTTTTGAATGGTTAATGGGGGAAGAATTCTTAATAAGTTAGGATTCTTAGCACTTCCTATAAAAATGTGATGCTTGAATATTAGATTCTTTCTTAATTCAGCAATAGGAAAATCGAATTCTAATCCTAACATTAAACCTCTTCCTTTTACAGTGTTTATCTGCGGAATAGAAGCTGCTTGTTCCATAAAATACGCAGCAATTTGCTGTGCATTTTCCATCAAATGCTCTTTTTTAATGGTTTCAATAACTGCTAAGGAAGCAGCACAGGCTAAGTGATTTCCACCAAACGTAGTTCCTAGTAAACCGTAAGAAGCCTCAATACTTGGATGAATTAAGATTCCCCCAACAGGGAATCCATTCCCCATTCCTTTTGCCATGGAAATGATATGCGGAGTAATGCCGTGTTTTTGAAAAGCAAAAAAATCACCCGTTCTACCAAATCCACACTGAATTTCATCAGTAATAAGTAAGGTGTTGTATTGCTGGCATAGTTTTTCTAACCTTAGGTAAAAAGTAGTTGATGCTTCGTCCAATCCACCAATACCTTGAATGGTTTCTATGATAATAGCGCAAACATTGTTGTCTTGTAAAGCTTTTTCAACACCTACTAAATCTTCAAATTCTAAAAAGATAACTTCTTGCTGCGCATTGATAGGCGCTACAATCTTAGGATTGTCGGTTACAGCTACCGCAGCAGAAGTACGCCCGTGAAAGGAATTTTTAAAAGCAATTACTTTCTGCTTACCTGTATGAAAAGAGGCTAGTTTTAAAGCATTTTCATTGGCTTCAGCACCCGAATTGCATAAAAATAGTTGGTAGTCTTTACAGCCAGATATATTTTCTAATTGTGAAGCTAATTCCACTTGCAACGGATTTTGAATAGCATTGCTATAAAAGCCTAGTTTGCTTACTTGCTCACTAATGTTTTTTACATAGGTAGGGTGTGAGTGCCCAATAGAAATTACGGCATGTCCGCCATATAAATCTAAATACTCTGTGCCTTTATCATCGTATACATATACATCGTTGGCGGTTACTGGGGTGATATCAAATAGAGGATATACGTTAAATAAACTCATTATGGTGTTTTTTTTATGGTGTTAATTTTATTAAAAGAGGCTACCATTCCTTGTATTAAAGCTGCACTTAATCCTTTGTGTTCCATTTCATTCAAACCTTCAATAGTACAGCCTTTAGGTGTGGTAACTTTATCGATTTCTTCTTCAGGATGATTTCCTGTAGCTATGAGTAGGTTGGCGGCACCTTCACTAGTATGCATAGCGAGTTCTTGTGCTTCTTTTGCATCGAAACCTAACTGAATAGCGGCTTGCGTAGTTGCCCGTATTAAGCGCATCCAAAAAGCAATTCCACTAGCACATATTACGGTAGCTGCTTGCATTTGATCTTCAGGAATAATCATAGAAGTTCCTAGCTGATTGAAAATAGTTGTAGCTATTTCTAAATCTTCCTTCTTTTGAGTATTACCACTAAGACAAGTCATAGATTTTCCAACGGCAATAGCAGTATTAGGCATGGCTCTGATAATAGTAGTATCTGAACCAATGAGAGTTTCCATTTTTTCAATGGAAAAACCAGCAACTGTAGAAATTACAATATGATTGTTTGATAATAGAGGAGCAGCTTCTTTTAAAATAGTTTCTAAATGTGTTGGTTGTACTGCAAAAATTAACACATCAGATGCTGTGATTGCTTTCTCGTTATTAGAACTAATAAAAACGTTAGGTACATCTTTAAATTCGTTTAGTTCTTCAATATTTCTTTTGGTTAAGAAAAGTTGTGAGTACGAATTGTTTTGTATCAATCCTTTAGCGATTGATTTTCCTAAATTTCCTGTGCCTATGATTGCTATTTTCATGTCTTCTATTTTAAAAATAATTAGCTTTTAATTGTAGTCCTGTATCTTCTTTAAAGCCAAACATTAGGTTCATATTTTGAATAGCTTGACCAGAAGCTCCTTTTAATAAATTATCAATGATGCTTGTTATCAATAATTTATCTCCATGCTTATGTAAGTGAATTAAACACTTATTGGTATTTACTACTTGTTTTAAATGGAGGTCATTATCAGTAACATGTGTAAAAACAGCATTTTTGTAATAGTCTGCATACAGTTGCTGTGCCTCTTCTAAACTTCCTTCAAAATGTGTATACAATGTTGCATAAATACCTCTAGAAAAATCTCCTCTATTAGGAAGAAATAATACTTCTGAGTCAAAACTAGATTGAAGAGTATCTAATGTCTGATTTATCTCTCCCAAATGCTGATGGGTAAAAGGTTTGTAATAGGAAAAATTATTATCTCTCCACGTAAAATGTGTGGTAGCGGATAATGAAGTTCCTGCACCCGTAGCCCCTGTAACTGCGTTGATATGAACATCACTTTGTAACAAATTAGCTTCTGCTAGTGGAAGCAATCCTAATTGAATAGCTGTAGCAAAACACCCTGGGTTTGCAATATAATTTGCACCTTGTATCGCTGTTTTTTGAAGTTCAGGTAAACCGTATACAAACTCTTTTCTTTGAAAAGTGTTATCAGCTTTTAATCTGAAATCATTTCCTAAATCAATAATCTTTGTGTGGTCTGAAAAGGTATGAGCTTCTAAAAACTTTTTAGAGTTTCCATGTCCTAAGCATAAGAATAGTACATCTATGTTCTCATTGATTGTATTTGTAAATGTTAGCTCAGTGCTACCCACTAAATCTTGATGTGTGTTTGCTATTTTATTTCCTGCATTTGAGGTACTATACACAAAATTGATAGTAGTTTCAGGGTGTTGTAGTAATAGTCTTACTAACTCACCAGCTGTATATCCTGCACCACCTATAATTCCTACTTGTATCATATTGTTTGTTGTTTTAAATAGTAGAATCAGTTTTCATTTATAAGATCATCACGTCGTTATCACTCCTCATGATGACGGTTTTGTTATTGCGAGCCTTTCGACTGTCGCTCAAGACAGGCTCAAGCGTGGCAATCTGTTAATTGTTTACTGTCTATTGATTAACCTGTTGATATATCTTATTCTGATTTCCTAAGATTTTAATAAAACCTTTAGCATCTTCGGCGGTCCATCCTTTGTTCATTTCACCATAACTACCAAATTTGGCATTCATTAAATCATGAGGAGAATCAATTCCATCTAGTGTAAAGTGATACGGTTTAAGGGTTACAAATACATCACCCGTAACTTTTGATTGACTACTTTCTAAAAAAGCTTCCATGTCTCTCATCACTGGGTCTAAATACTGACCTTCATGTAAATGCATCCCATAAAAACTAGCTAAATACTCTTTGTGTTGTAATTGCCATTTGGTTAAGGTGTGTTTCTCAAGTAAGTGATGTGCTTTAATGGTAATTAAGGCAGCAGCGGCTTCAAAACCAACTCTTCCTTTAATTCCAACAATAGTATCACCAACATGAATATCTCTACCAATTCCGAACTTTGAGGCTATAGTATTTAGTTCTTCTATATTTTGTACAGGAGTTTTTTCGTCGTCATTAATAGCAACGAGTTCGCCTTTTACAAAAGAAAGTTTTACCTGTTCTGGTGTTGTTTTGGTCACTTGTGAAGGATAGGCATGTTCAGGTAATGGTTGCTCAGAAGTTAAAGTTTCCTCACCACCAACACTAGTTCCCCATAAACCTTTATTTACAGAGTATTTAGCCTTTTCCCAAGACAAATCGATTCCATTATTCTTTAAATATTCGATTTCTTCCTGTCTTGAAAGTTGTAAATCTCTAATAGGAGTGATGATTTCAATTTCAGGAGCTATCGTTTGAAAAATCATATCAAATCTAACCTGATCGTTTCCTGCACCTGTACTACCATGAGCAATACAGTTAGCACCTATACTTTGGGCATAGTTTACAATTTCAATAGCTTGTACAATTCTTTCAGCACTTACAGAAAGGGGATAGGTATTGTTTTTTAATACATTTCCAAAGATTAAATACTTTACTACCTTCTTGTAAAAATCATCAACAGCATTAATGTTTTTATAGGTAGCTACTCCCATTGTATAGGCATTTTCTTCAATTTTCTTAATTTCTTCGGAAGAAAATCCACCAGTATTCACACTAACAGCATGAACTTCATATCCTTGTTTTGATAAACTTACCGCACAGTATGAAGTATCTAAACCTCCACTGTATGCAATTACTAATTTTTTCATTTTTTGTCTTTTTTTAGGAAGATGCTCTCCTTAATTCTTTTAAGTCTTTGAAAGACTTTTCCTTTTATTTTTATGTTTTGAGATTTTTTGTTAGGATCGTATAACATACCAGTACACAAGCACATTTTTTGCTGTGTACGTTGTAGCACATCGTAGTTTTTGCAGGTTTGACAACCATTCCAAAAAGATTGATCTTCGGTAAGTTCAGAAAAGGTTACAGGCTTATAACCCAATTCGCTATTGAGCTTCATAACCGCTAAGCCTGTAGTGATACTAAATATTTTAGCATTAGGAAATTTTGCTCTGGAATGTTCAAAAACTACTTTTTTTATTTGCTTGGCTAAACCAATACCTCTGTAATCTGGATGCACTATTAATCCAGAGTTTGCGACAAACTTACCATGACTCCAAGCTTCGATATAGCAAAAGCCAGCGAAATTATCTCCGTCTAGGGCTATAACTGCGTTGCCATTTTCTAGTTTTGTAATAATATATTCTGGTTTTCTTTTGGCAATTCCTGTACCTCTAACCAGAGCAGCTTCGTCAATAGTTTGACAAATAATTTCGGCATACTTACTATGCGATTGATCAGCAATAACAACTCTCATTGAAATTGATTTTAGATAAACATTTTGTTATAAATCGGTGGTTTGAAAAGAAGAACCGGACGCACCTAGGTTCCCAAAATGAAGTAGCACCCTTACGGGCGACGTCGGATAAAAATAGGTCGTACAACAACTGCGTTATTGAAAACAATAACAAGAGTTAGTAACGATATAAAAATGTAGATTATAGAAATCAAAAGGATGAAAATAAAATTATACAATACTCAGTTTTGTGCAAGGAAAGACTAGCGTCGGTTATAAGACCGCACTAAAAAACTGGGTATATTGTTGTATATTTTATTTGTTTGCATAATGGCGCAAATCTATAAAATAAATTTTGATTAATGCTATATAAAAAACAAAAAATTTTATAAGTGTAAGTGATACAGAAGGTTAGTGAGTGTTTTTTCTAGGAGGAAAATAAAAAAGTCAAAAAAATATTAGGATAACTAAAAAATAATTTCAAATATTTGTGGCAACAGATGAAAAAACAAGTTTTAAATATCATTTCTATTATTATTGTCATTGTGATTATTTCACAAGGATAGGGAAGCGGTATTTAATATTTAACATATAAATTAATTAAGAAGGCTTCCTAAATTTAGGAAGCTTTTTTTGTTGTAAAAAGCATGAATCAATTTTTTAACATCGTGGTAATTATTATTGTCATTATTAGCTTTCCACCGAGTTGATACAGATGGTTATTACCTATAAGAAAGCCTGTATCTAACTCTAGATACAGGCTTTTTTTATACTATGAATATCATAACGATTTGGTTTTAAGTGTTTGGTTTTAAGGTTTTTGTGTGTTTTTGAGAGTCAATGAAAATCATCAAAGCCTTAAAAAACAAGAAAGTAAAGTAAAAAGCGAAAAATAATTTTGAACAGTAAAAACAACTAAAAATGTACTATAACGAGGAAACAGTAATTTTTTTCAACGGAGAGTTTATCAAAGCGAAAGATGCTAGTGCTAATTTGTATAGCCAGAGTTTACACTACGGAAACGGAGTTTTCGAAGGAATGAGAGCTTACAACACAACGGAAGGGGCTAGAGTCTTTAAGTCGTATGAGCATTACAAAAGGCTAAAGTTTGGCGCAGAAGTAATGAATATTCAATTAGATTATTCAGAAGAAGAACTAACACAAATTACGTATGAATTATTAGAACGTAATGGTTTGAAAGATGCATACATCCGTCCGTTAGTCACTACTGGAGCCGATATGAGTTTGTTGACTTCTAAAGAAACAAACCTAGTTATCCAATGTTGGGAATGGGGAAAATACATGGGAGATAAATTACTACGTGTAAAAACGTCTTCATTTCAACGCCCGAATCCGAAATCATGTTTTGTAGAAGCTAAAGTAACAGGACACTACACAAATTCAATATTATCAACTAACGAAGCAAAAAATAACGGATATGATGAAGCTCTATTATTAGACATGAACGGTAATGTAGCAGAATGTTCAGGAGCCAATGTTTTTATGCAAAAAGATGGGGAATTATACACTCCACCAAGAGGTCATATCATGGCAGGAATTACACGTGCTACGGTTATCGATTTGTGTAAGGAAGAAGGAATACCTGTTGAAGAAAAACATTTTACGCTAGAAGAGTTAAAACAGGCAGATGCTTGCTTTTTTACAGGAACAGCAGCTGAAGTAGTAGGGTTACAATCGTTAGACGATTATCAATTTCCACTAGCGTGGGAAAAATCACACGGACACAAACTAATGAAATTATATAAAGACGAAGTGTTAGGCTTACGTCAAAAAAGAAAAGCAAGTTAACATGGAACTAAACAAATTTAGTAAACAAGTAACACAAGATGATACACAGCCTGCAGCACAAGCAATGTTGCATGCGATAGGGTTATCAAAAGCAGATTTAGAAAAACCGTTGGTAGGAATAGCAAGTACAGGGTATGAAGGAAATCCGTGTAATATGCACTTAAACGATTTGGCAAAATTGGTAAAAGAAGGAACCGAAAATGCCGATTTAGTTGGATTGATATTTAATACCATTGGTGTTTCTGATGGAATTTCTATGGGAACTCCAGGGATGCGTTATTCACTACCATCACGTGATGTAATTGCTGATTCTATGGAAACCGTAGTGCAAGCGATGTCGTATGACGGGTTAGTAACCGTTGTAGGTTGTGATAAAAACATGCCAGGAGCTCTTATGGCGATGTTGCGCTTAAATCGTCCTTCAGTTTTAGTATATGGAGGAACCATTGCTTCAGGGTGTCATGAAGGGAAAAAATTAGATGTGGTATCTGCTTTTGAGGCATGGGGAGAGAAAGTTGCAGGAACGATTACTAAAAAAGAATATCAAAGTGTAATTGAAAAAGCATGTCCAGGAGCAGGTGCTTGTGGAGGAATGTATACCGCAAATACTATGGCATCAGCTATTGAAGCGCTAGGTATGAGTTTGCCTTACAATTCTTCCAATCCTGCAATTAGTGATAACAAAGAACAAGAATGCGTAAAAGCAGGTGAAGCTCTACGTGTATTACTAGAAAAAGATATCAAACCATCAGATATCGTTACTAAAAAGTCGTTGGAAAATGCGGTACGATTGGTAACAGTAATGGGAGGTTCAACTAATGCAGTACTACACTTTTTAGCGATAGCAAAAGCTGCAGGAGTGAAGTTTACCTTAGAAGATTTTCAACGTATTTCTGATGAAACGCCATTCTTAGCCGACTTAAAACCTAGTGGAAAATATTTAATGGAAGATGTACATAAAGTAGGAGGTACACCTGCAGTTTTAAAATATCTACTAGAAAAAGGTTTGTTGCATGGAGAGTGCTTAACCGTAACAGGTAAAACATTAGCCGAAAATTTAGCTACGGTTCCGAGTTTAACAGACGGGCAAGATGTAATTAAACCGACAGAACAGCCTATTAAAGCTACTGGTCATTTACGAATGCTCTACGGAAATTTAGCGAAAGAAGGTTCTGTAGCAAAAATAACAGGGAAGGAAGGATTGTACTTCTCTGGAAAGGCAAAAGTCTTTGAAGGAGAGTATGAAGCGAATGACGGCATACGAGACGGAAAAGTAAAAAAAGGCGATGTGGTTGTAATTCGTTACGAAGGCCCTAAAGGAGGTCCTGGAATGCCAGAAATGTTAAAACCAACAGCCGCTATTATGGGAGCAGGACTAGGTAAAGAGGTTGCTCTAATTACTGATGGTCGTTTTTCAGGAGGAACTCACGGATTTGTAGTAGGGCATATCACACCAGAAGCACAAGAAGGTGGGGTAATCGCTTTGGTAAAAGATGGAGACACCATAACCATCAATGCAGAAACCAATACAATAAACCTAGCTGTTTCTGAAGAAGAATTAGCAAAGAGAAAACAAGAATGGATTGCTCCACCTTTAAAGGTAAAAAGAGGAGTACTATATAAATATGCAAGAACAGTAGCATCAGCATCTAATGGATGTGTAACCGACGAATTTTAACACTTGTACTATGGAAACAAAAACGAAACAACAAACAGAACAAGAAACAATACAAAAAGTAACTATTACAGGTGCAGAAGCTGTAATCAAATGTTTACTAGCTGAAGGAGTCGATTTGTTATACGGATATCCTGGTGGTGCAATCATGCCTGTTTATGACGAGCTGTATAAATATCAAGATAAACTACATCATGTATTAACACGTCACGAGCAAGGAGCAACTCATGCAGCACAAGGGTATGCGAGAGCTACAGGTAAGGTTGGAGTAGCGATGGCAACTTCAGGTCCAGGAGCTACGAATTTAATTACAGGTATTGCTGATGCACAGATAGATTCTACACCAATGGTATGCATAACAGGGCAGGTTGGGGCACATTTATTAGGTTCTGATGCTTTTCAAGAAACCGATATCGTAGGAATTTCAACTCCTGTAACCAAATGGAATTATCAGATAACCAAAGCAAGTGAGATACCAGAAGTAATGGCGAAAGCATTTTACATTGCTCGCTCAGGAAGACCAGGACCTGTGTTGGTAGACATTACTAAAAATGCTCAGTTTGAAGAATTTGATTTTGAATATAAAAAATGCACTTCAGTTCGTAGTTATCAACCTGTTCCGAATATGGATGTGCAAAGTGTTGAATCAGCAGTTGAGTTAATTAATAATGCAGAAAGACCATTTGTAGTTTGGGGACAAGGAGTGATTTTAGGAGAAGCAGAAGAAGAATTCAAAGCGTTTATAGAAAAAGCAGGAATTCCATCGGCGAGTACTTTGTTAGGATTGTCAGCTTTACCAACTAAACATCCGTTACATGTTGGTATGGTAGGAATGCATGGTAATTATAGTCCAAATAAACTCACCAACGAGTGCGATGTATTAATTGCTGTCGGAATGCGTTTTGACGATCGTGTAACAGGGGATTTAAACCGTTATGCGAAGCAAGCAAAAGTGATACATTTTGAAATAGACCCTGCGGAAGTTGATAAAAATGTAAAAACAGATGTAGCTGTTTTAGGAAATGTAAAAGAAACTTTAGCATCAGCACTTCTTCTTTTGGAAGAAAATTCACACAAAGAATGGTTACAAGAGTTTAGAAATTTGGATGCAATAGAGTTTGATAATGTTATAAAAAGTGACTTGTTTCCAACGAAAGAAGGTTTAACGATGGGAGAGGTTATCAAACAAATCAATGAAGCTTCTGAAGGCAAAGCTATTGTAGTAACTGATGTAGGACAGCATCAAATGATAGCAAGTCGTTATGCGGAATTCAACCAAACTAAAAGTAGCATTACTTCTGGAGGATTAGGGACAATGGGATTTGCCCTGCCTGCAGCAATTGGTGCAAAAATGGGAGCTTCAGAACGTGAAGTTGTAGCTGTGATTGGTGATGGTGGTTATCAAATGACGATTCAAGAGCTTGGAACAATTTTACAAACGAAAGCAGCTGTTAAAATTGTAGTACTGAATAATGAATTCTTGGGTATGGTACGTCAGTGGCAACAGTTGTTTTTTGACAAACGATATGCTTCAACAGTAATGACAAACCCTGACTTTGTATCAATTGCTAAAGGGTATCATATGGCAGCGAATAAAGTAACTAAAAGAGAAGATTTAGCAACAGCTGTTCAAGAAATGATACAATCTAAAGAAGCTTATTTCTTAGAGGTTTGCGTAGAGAAAGAAGATAATGTATTTCCAATGATTCCAACTGGAGCATCAGTATCTGATGTTCGATTAAAATAATAAAATATGAGTACAAAAAACACCTATACGGTTTCTATTTATACAGAAAATAATATTGGATTATTGAATAGAATATCAGCAATATTTCAACGAAGACACATTAACATAGAAAGTATTAATAGTTCTTCCTCAGAAATAAAAAGTGTTTCTAGAATTACACTTTTAGTAAAGATTACTGAAGAACAAATGAAAAAAATTATCGGGCAGATAGAAAAGCAAGTGGAAGTAATTAAAGCTTTTTACCATACAGATGAAGAAACGGTGTATCAAGAATCGTGTTTGTTTAAACTGAGTACAGACTTATTGACCGATAACGACGATATCCAAACAATTATCAATCAAAGTAAATCAAGAGTCATTAATGTGAACAAAAACTTTTTTGTCCTTGAAAAATCAGGAAGTAAAGAAGAGGTAGAAGAACTCTATCACATTTTAGACAAACATGGTATTAAGCAATTTGTTCGTTCAGGAAGAATTGCCATTACGAAAGAAGAAATGCCAGTATCAAAACTATTACAATTAATAACAGCATAAACAAACAACACAAATAAAAATGAAAAATTATTTCAACCAATTATCATTAAGAGAGCAATTAGAACAATTAGGAAAATGTAGATTTATGAATGCTGATGAGTTTTCAGACGGAACAGCAGCATTAGAAGGTAAAAAAGTGGTAATTGTGGGATGTGGAGCACAAGGATTGAATCAAGGATTAAATATGCGCGATTCTGGTTTAGATATTTCATACGCATTACGTGAAGCAGCAATTAAAGAACAACGTCAATCGTATAAAAATGCAACTGAACATGGTTTTACAGTAGGAACGTATGAAGAGCTAATTCCAACTGCTGATTTGGTATGTAATTTAACACCAGACAAACAACATACGCAGGTAGTAAATGCTGTAATGCCATTAATGAAATCAGGAGCAACTTTATCATACTCTCACGGATTTAATATTGTCGAAGAAGGTATGCAAGTACGTAAGGATTTAACAGTAATTATGGTAGCCCCTAAGTGTCCTGGAACAGAGGTAAGAGAAGAATACAAACGTGGATTTGGAGTACCAACGTTAATTGCTGTACATCCTGAAAATGACCCAGAAAATAAAGGGTTAGCACAAGCAAAAGCCTATGCATTTGCTACAGGAGGTCATAAAGCAGGTGTTTTGGAGTCGTCATTTGTTGCTGAGGTAAAATCAGACTTAATGGGAGAGCAAACTATTTTATGTGGGGTATTACAAACAGGATCTATCTTATCATTCAATAAAATGGTTGAAGAAGGAGTAGAGCCATCGTACGCTTCTAAATTAATTCAATATGGATGGGAAACTATCACTGAAGCATTAAAACATGGAGGAATTACCAATATGATGGATCGTTTATCGAATCCAGCAAAAATTAAAGCCTACCAACTTTCTGAAGAATTAAAAGAGGTATTAGAGCCTTTGTTTAATAAACACATGGATGATATTATGTCAGGACATTTTTCAAAAACAATGATGGAAGATTGGGCAAATGACGATTTGAATTTATTAACATGGCGTGCAGCGACAGGAAAAACTCAGTTTGAAAAAACAGCGGCAACTTCCGAAGAAATTTCAGAACAAGAGTATTTTGATAAAGGAACATTGTTAGTAGCTTTTGTAAAAGCTGGAGTTGAGTTGGCGTTTGAAACGATGGTGAAATCAGGAATTATTTCAGCGTCGGCTTATTACGAATCACTACATGAATTACCACTAATAGCAAATACGGTAGCACGTAAAAAGTTATTTGAAATGAACAGAATTATTTCTGATACTGCTGAATACGGATGTTATTTATTCGATCATGCAGCAAAACCGTTATTAACCGATTTTATGAAGTCGGTAAGTACTGATGTTATTGGAAAAGAGTACAGCACTTCCAATGAAGTAGATAATCTTGAATTAATTAAAGTAAACAAAGCAATTCGTAATCATCCTATTGAAAAAGTAGGTGCAGAGTTGCGTGAGGCTATGACTGCAATGAAAGTAATCAAAACAAGCGTCAATCAAGAAGAACCCGTTTTAGCATAACACTATGGAAGTTCAAAAAGAAACTTATTTTCCAAAATTAGAAGCAATACAACAAGCTGCTGCGACTTTACAAGAAGTCGTAGCAGTTACTCCGTTGCAAGAAAATTTTAACTTATCACAACAATTCAATGCTAATATCTTTTTAAAGAGAGAAGATTTGCAGCAAGTTCGTTCGTATAAAATTAGAGGGGCTTATAATAAAATTAGTTCTTTAACCGAAGAGGAGCTGGAAAACGGAATTGTATGTGCTAGTGCAGGAAATCATGCACAAGGTGTTGCTTTGGCGTGTAGAAAAAAAGAAATCTACGGTACTATATACATGCCTGCACCAACACCAAAACAAAAGGTAGAACAAGTAAAAATGTTTGGGGGCGATTTTGTAGATATTCAATTAATAGGAGATACATTTGATGATGCTTACAAGGCAGCAAAACTTTTATGCGATAGTTTGCAAAAAACATTTGTGCATCCGTTTGATGATGAAAAAATTATAGAAGGACAAGCAACCGTTGGTTTAGAAATTTTAGAGCAATCACAACAACCTATTGACTATGTTTTTGTACCTGTTGGTGGTGGTGGATTGGCCTCTGGTTTATCAAGTGTTTTTAAGTTACTGTCCCCAAAAACAAAGATTATAGGAGTAGAGCCAGCAGGAGCACCTTCTATGAAAAAATCGTTAGAGGAAAATAACAATATTAAGCTTGATAGTATTGATAAGTTTGTAGATGGTGCAGCAGTACAGCAAGTAGGTGAGTTGACCTATAAAATTTGTCAAGAAAACTTATCGGATATGATAACTGTTCCTGAAGGAAAAGTGTGTCAAACGATATTAGAAATGTATAATAAAGAAGCCATTGTAGTAGAGCCTGCAGGAGCTTTGACTATAAGTGCACTTGATTTTTATCAAGAAGAATTAAAAGGTAAAAATGTAGTTTGTGTTATTAGCGGAAGTAACAACGATATTACTCGTACTGCCGAAATAAAAGAACGTGCATTGTTATATGGCAAATTGAAGCATTATTTCATTGTTCGTTTTCCACAACGTGCTGGAGCTTTAAGAGAGTTTGTAGCTGAGGTATTGGGAGAGAATGATGACATCACTTTTTTTGAATATTCTAAAAAAACCAATAGAGAAAACGGACCAGCTGTAGTAGGTATAGAATTAGAAAAGAAAGAAGATTTACAACCTTTAATTCGTAGAATGAAAGAGCGTAGTTTTTATGGTGAATATCTAAACGATAAACCTAATTTATTTGAATTCTTGGTGTAGTATTAATGAGATTGTCTAAGATAAAATGTCATTCCGAACGAGGGACGAGGAGGAATCTCTCAAAAACGAGTAATAAACAAAAGATTTCTCCCTTTGGTCGAAATGACGTTTTTGACAGTCTTATTTTTGACCAAGATATACCCAATGATCATTCTCTTTACAAAAAAGAGAGTTTTCGTGAATCACATCGATATTGCCATTCTCCATAAAGAAAGCCTTGAATTCAACTGTAGTTTCTGTTGTGTGTAGCACCTCTAGTTTTATCCAGTTAACAGATTTTGTCCATGCTAAAATTTCTTTCTTTTCTCTTTTAGAAGGTCTGGTGCTACTATGGTGACTTTTTTGTAGATAATCGATGTTAGCTAGTACAAAAGCACTGTATCTTGAACGCATTAAAGCTTCAGCTGAGGTAACTGAATGAATGTTTTGATGTGTTTTTTGGCAGCAATCACTGTATTTTTTATTTGGGTTGCAAGGACATTGCATAGCTTAAAATATTTGTTTCAAAAGTAGGTGAAAAAAGTAAAAAATCAATTCGTCTATAGTAAAGCGCATTTCATCTATAGATAAATAGTTCTTTATCAAAGAAAAAAATTATAACTTTAGATTTGATTTATTTTTATCAAGTTAGTTTTTAATCTAAGGTTTTGAATAAAAAAATAAAAATACTTTTAATAGAAGATGATAAGATAGAGGTGCTTAAGTTTAATAGAGCTATTACTCCTGTTTTAGAAAATCATATAATCACACAAGCTAATAATGGAAAAGAAGCCTTATCTTTATTGGAAAAAGATTTACCAAATATAATTTTATTAGATTTGAATATGCCTGATACTAACGGGATTGAGTTTTTATCTATTCTAAAAAACGATGAAAAGTTAAAACATATTCCTACCATAGTACTAACAACATCAGATAATGATAAAGACATTACAGAATGTTATAGATTGGGAATAGCAGGGTATGTTTTAAAGCCTTTAAAGTATCAAGATTATGAAAAAAAAATAGGAACAATAATTGAGTATTGGAGCCTTAATGAATTTAAAAAATAAAATATGAAAGGGATTGTTTTTACAGAGTTCTTGGATTTAGTTGAAGATAAATTTGGTATCGAAATGGTAGATAAAATTATAGAACAATCTGAGTTAGATTCTGGTGGAGTATACACTGCTATTGGTACATACAAATTTTCTGAAATGCTACAATTATTAGAGAATTTGAGTAATAATACAGGAGTTTCAACAGATGATTTGTTGTTAGTATACGCAGAACATTTCTTTTCAGTGATAGAAGATAGTTATCCTGGACTTTTAGCTACATATAATGATCCTATAGAGATGCTGTCATCTATTGAAGATCATATTCATGTAGAAGTAAAAAAGATTTATCCAGATGCAGAATTACCAACATTTCTTGTAGAAGAGAAAAGCGAAAATTCACTTGTAATGCTATATAAATCAAGTAGAGCAATGCATCATTTTGGATTAGGTTTAATGAATAAAACGTTTGAACATTTTAATAGTTCAGCAGAAATTATTTTAGAAAAAATTAAAAATGACGGAACTGAAGTAAGGTTTATTATCAATAAAAATTAGTGAGTATAAAGGAAATTGAAATACTACAAAGAGCGCTAGAAAGACAAAAAAAGGCTAGAAAACAAGCAGAGAAAATACTAGAAGAAAAATCGTTAGAATTATTTAATATTTCTCAAGAGCTAAAGGTAGTTAATGAACAATTAGAAGACCTTTTAGATGAGAAAGATTCGCAATTAAAAGGAATTTTTGAAAATATTAATGATGCTTATCTAGTAATGGATATTAATGGTAATGTGTTAAAAATGAACGATGTTGCCGTAGAGTTATTTGGTTTTGATGTAAATGAAGAAGATGTAAATGTTGTAAGCCTTATTTATCCTGAACAAGAAGATTATGATTATGCGATGAATTCTTACGCACAATTATTAAAAAATGGATACTTCACCAATTATGTAGCTAGAGTTATTACTAAAAAAGAAGAAGTAAAATGGGTAAATATTAACTCAAGCGTAGTTTTTGATAAAAATAATACTCCAATAGCTGCACAAGGAATTATTAGAGATATAACTAACCAAAGAAAAGAACGACAAGTAATTGAAGTTATAAATAACACAGCCAAATCAATTTTAGGTAAAGAAGATATCTATGAAATAGCATGGGAAGTATCAAACAGCGTTGCTAATTATTTAAATACTGACGATTGTGTTGTTTACTTAGTAAATGAGAAGAGAAAACAATTAGAATTAATAGCATCATTTGATAAAAGAGAAAGAGAGAGCAAAGAAATTTACGAAAAAATGCGATTACCTTTTGAAAAAGGTGTGGTTGGAAGCGTAGCAAAATCAGGTGTTTCAGAAATTATAGATAATACAAGTTTAGATGATAGATACGTGGTTTATATTACCCCAAAACTGTCAGAATTAACAGTACCTATAAAGAATGAAGATAAGGTAATAGGAGTTATAAATGCAGAGCATCAAGAGAAAAACTATTTTACAGAAGAGCACTTAAAAACGATAGAAGGTATTGCAGGTTTAGTATCGCTTCAGTTAAAAAGTGCAATAAACATTAAAAAACGTAAAAAAGTAGAAAAGAAAAATACTGACTTATTAAAAAAGGTAGCAAAAAGTAATCAAGAACTAGAAGAATATGCACACATAGTATCCCACGATTTAAAATCTCCTATCAGAAGTATTCATGCCTTGACCAGTTGGATTAAAACTGATAATGAAGGAGTTTTTGATGAAGCTAGTCTCCAAAATTTTGAGCATATTGAAAATACTCTTGAAAAAATGGAACAACTCATTACTGATGTGCTAGAATACTCTAGTGTAGTTAATGGAGTTAAAGAAGACGATGATGTAGATTTAAATTTGCTAATTGAAGAAGTTAAGAAAGTAATATATGTGCCAAAAAACATTTCAATAAAAGTTTTACAGAAATTACCCATTATAAAAGGAGACAAAACAAAGTTTCTACAATTATTTCAAAACCTGATAAATAATGCAATTAAGTTTAACGATAAAGAAAAAGGGATTATTGAAATTGATGTAAAAGACCAAAACTCTTTTTATAAGTTTTCAATAAAGGATAATGGAATTGGTATTGAAAAAGAACACTTTGATAAAATTTTTAAAATTTTCCAATCTTTAAAAAAGTCTAAAGACTCCTCAGGTATTGGTTTATCAATCGTGAAAAAAATTGTGAATTTTTATAAAGGAGAAATATGGTTAGAGTCTGAAATAAATAAAGGAACAACTTTCTTTTTTACAATAAAAAAGTAATTATGGAGCAACCAAATCTATTATATATAAACGAACTTTCTAAGGGAGATGAAGAGTTTAAAAAACAAGTTATTGGAGTTTTAAAAGAAGAACTTTCTGGAGAAATAGAACGTTATTTTTTACATATAAAAAATGAAGATTTAAAAAAAACTAAAGAAGTTGTTCATAGAATTAAACATAAAATGAGTATTTTAGGCTTAGAAAAAAGCTATAAAATAACCAACGACTTTGAAAACAATCTTGCAGATAATAGTTTAGAGAATAAAGAATATTTTGAAAATATACTACCTATAATGCTTGATTTTTTGAAGATAATTTAAAAGATTACCTATGAACTGCATTGTTATAGATGACGAATTAATGTCGAGAATGATTCTTAAAAAAGTATGCGAACAAGTAAAAGAGTTAAAGCTTGTTGGTGAGTTTTCTAATGCTATACAAGCAATAAAGTTTTTAAATAGTAATGAAGTAGATGCTATCTTTTTAGATATTCATATGCCTGATTTTACTGGTTTTGATCTGATTCAAACTTTAAAAAAGCCACCTAAGATTGTTTTGACTACCTCTGATAGAAATTTTGCTGTGGAAGCTTTTGAATATGATTTTGTTGTAGACTATATAGTAAAACCCATAGAACTAAGTCGTTTTAAAAAATCGGTAGAAAAAATTATAGCGGCAAAAGAAAAAGAAAATAATCTAAAACCAGTAGCCCACACTCAATCTACTGATACAGATACACTATATGTAAACATTGATAGAAGATTGGTAAAAATAGAAATACCAAGTATTTATGTAGTGGAAGCTAAAGGGGATTATATAAAAGTTAAAACAGAAGAAAAAAATTACATAGTTCATAGCCCTTTAAAAAAAATAGAAGAAAAGTTGCCTGCAGCATCATTCTTAAAAGTACACAGATCATATATAATTAATATTAATAAGATTATTGACATAGAAGATAATAGTGTACTTATAAATCAAGATATAGTTCCTGTGAGCAGATCTAATAGAAATGAACTAAAAAGGCGATTAAACTTGCTGTAATCGTCTCATCTGTATAAAAAAGCCATTAATCTTTAGTAAATAGTCAGTTAATCGATTATAATACTCCAACGTCCTTGTTATTGCTAGTTTTGAGTAATGAACAAGAGGAGTTTACATATCATTATATTAATTTTTACGCCATTTTTTTTATTCGGACAATCTTTAGAGAGTTTAATTAAAGATGCAGAAAGTTTGGTTAAAAAAGCAGAAGTCACATTAAAATTTCCAGAGAATGAGACTAAGATATTTCTCCCCTTTCAACAATTCAAACTAGAAAAAAACAAAAATTTAAATCTATTAGAGATAGATTTAAAAACACTTGAATCTAATCAGTATAAAAACGATATAGGATTAGTGTTTAAAGTAAATGCAAATCATAATTTTAGTGATGCTTTAGATGAAGAAACAAACACTTCAATAATTACTAGTGTAAAAGCAGAAGTAGAATGGAACGTATTAAAGTCAGGATACTTTGAAAACCAAACAAAGGCTAAAAGAGTTGAGAATCAAATAGTCGTATTAAAAGAGGAAAGTGATAAAGTACAAAAGGAGTTATGGAGAAGGCAGTTTAAAATAGATTACAACTATGTTTTAAACAATGAAGTAATTAGCTTACAAAAAACATTTTTATCATTTGAAAATGATTACTTTGATTTACTGAATAAACTGTATTACCAAAAACTAATAAAAAGAGAAAAGTTAATACAAGTAAGCAGTCAAATACATGTTTTAGAAGAACAAATAAAAACGTTAGAAAAAGAAAACGTTCTACTAAGAGATAGTGTTTCTACAGCTTATTTAAAAGTAAAAAAACTACCACTGTTAAAAGTACGGTTAGACAGTTTTTCACTTAAAGAAACCTCTGCACCAATAAACGTTAAAGAAGAGAATATCTACTTACAACAGCATCGATTAAATGATATTAACTTATCGTTGTATGTAAATCAAAACTACCGTTATTCAGAAGCAATACAACGGTATTTTCCTTCCGTAGGTATTCGTTTTAAAGCACCGTTACGTTTTAATAACAGAAAGAAAATTATTGAAACGAAAATAAAAATTTTAAAAGCACAAGAAACAGATAAATCATTAGGTCAATTTAATAACACACTCACTTATATAAGTGAGTATAATGAAAAACTAAAAGACTTGCAAAATGAATACAAAAACTGGCAAGTTTTAGAAGAAAGAATAAGAATACTAAAATTAATAAAAGAAGAATTTAAAACTCAAAATACAGGGACTTTATTGTTAGATTTTTTAGAAGAACAATTTAGAATATTAGAGAATATTTTACAGTTAAAAAGACAGTTATATAAAGTAATAACAAGACTTTTTGAGCTAAATAGAACTAGTAAAATTGATGCTTTGTTTGTTCCTTACACATTTAAAAAAACAACAAGTTTAGAAAGGTTAGTACTTGTAAATAGTAAAAGTTACAGCCTAAGTTTTCAACTTAATTTTTTAAAGGCTAAACAATTAAGCGTAGCAGTATTGAAAAATGATTTAGTAATTCAAGAAAAACTAAAAAAAGCATCAATTAGTTATGTTTTGGTAAATAAGAGTACTAAAACAGTAGAGCAGTTTATAAAAGAAGAATTAGAAAAAATTAAAAGAAAAACAGATGAAAGCATTTAATTATAAAAAAGGAAAGGCAGTAATTAGAACGCTAAAAGAACCTGTAATTAAAAAGAAAAAGCTAAGCTTTGACAGGGCTTTGTATTTTATAATTATTCTTGGGCTTGCTGTTTGGTTAACAAGCTTTGTGTATAATAAAACTCTATGGTTAGAAGGTAATGGGCAGATGTTAATGGAAAAAGTAGATGTTAATTTTACAAACGATGTGAGACTCAAAGAAATTTATATTAATGAAGGAGATACAGTTAGTAAAGGAAGTAAGTTGTTTAATTACTTTCAAAACGATTTTGATAGTGACGCATCTATAGTATTAAAAAACTTTGATAGAAAAGAAAAACAAAATAGCAGCCTATTAGAAATAGAAAGACAAATTAATAGTAAGCAAGTAAGGTTAAAAGGATTGAAAGAAAGGCTTTCGTTTTTGAATATTCAAGAGAAAAAGATAACAAAACTTATTTTACTAGATGTATATACAAAAACAAAGTTAGACGATTTACTGACTCAAAAAATATTACTTGAAAGTCAAATAAAAATGGAACAGAGCGAATTATACTTTTTACAAACAGAAAAGAAGTTAATTAAACCAGATACACAATTAATAACAACAAGTAATGAAGATTATCAAAATACATATATCTCTCCAATAAAAGGGGTCGTTGGGCAAATTTTAAAAAGTAGCGAAGAAGCTTGTTACAAAACAGAAAATGTATTAACAATACATAATGTAGAAAAAGTTTTTATAAAAGCATATTTTAACTTAAAAGATCTGTCTAAAATAAATAAAGGAGCTATTGTAGAGGTAGAGTTTCCTGATAAAACAATTTCTAAAGGAATTATTAATAAACTTTATATAGCAACTTATAAGGCACCAACTGAATTTCAAAAGAAATATGAGCCAACAGAAAGAAATATTTTAACAGAGATTATACCTTTACATAAAGAACAAATTTCTGATTGGGCTAAGTTTTATAAATTGAACTTAAAAATTAAAGTAGGAAAGTTTTAATAAGACTTTAAAATAAAAAAATGAACCTGTGAAGTTTACTTCACAGGTTTTTTATTGTAGATATACTTGGATGAAAGCTATAGACAAGCTGCTACTAGAGGAAATGGTGTTGTTTCTGCTGTCATTAATCGATAATATTTCTACTCATATAAAAACGATTAAAACCATTAATCTATAGTTATTGTTTTTTCATCTACAGAAAGTTTTTAGTAAACCAATAACCACTCAAATAGCTTAAAAGCCAGTGTAATTTAGCAGTATATTAATTAACAAAAAAACAAACAAGATGAGCACAGCGTTAAAAACAAACAGGTTACAGGTTGAAAATCAATTTCCAAAATTAGCTTACAAGAAAAACCAATTATTCACTAACCTTTTAGAGAAAAAAGAAAACATGGCAGTTGTTGGTTTAGGATATGTGGGGCTTCCATTGGCTGTACATATGGCATCAAAATTTAAAGTAATTGGGTTTGATGTTAATGATGGTAAAGTACTACAGTTAATGCAACATAAAGATCCATGTAAAGAATTACCTTCAGAAGAGTTTAAAGGAAAGGATATAAGCTTTACGTCGAATGATGAAATTTTAAAAGAAGCTAAATTTTACATCGTAGCGGTACCAACTCCTATAGATGATTTAAAAAAGCCAAATTTAACACCGTTAAAATCAGCTACAGCTACGATTGCTAAATACTTAAAAAAAGGAGACTGTGTGGTTTTTGAATCAACAGTATTTCCAGGATGTACCGAAGAGGTTTGTGTACCTATTTTAGAAAGAATTTCAAGATTAAAACTAAATAAGGATTTTACTGTAGGATATTCACCAGAAAGAATTAATCCAGGAGATACACAACACACGTTTACAAAAATTAAAAAAATTGTTTCGGCAAGTACAGATGAATCTCTTGAAACAGTGGCAAAAGTGTACGAAGAAGTAGTAACAGCAGGTGTACACAGAGCACCAGCAATTAAGGTAGCTGAAGCTGCAAAAGTGGTAGAAAATATTCAAAGAGATGTAAATATTGGTTTAATGAATGAATTATCACAAATTTTCAATGCGCTAGAAATTAACACAAAAGATGTACTGCAAGCTGCAGGAACTAAATGGAATTTTCATAATTATTTTCCAGGATTAGTGGGAGGGCACTGTATAGGAGTTGATCCGTATTATTTAATACACAAGGCAAAGGAAATGAGGTATACCCCAAAGCTACTTGAGCAAGTTAGAGAAGTAAATGAAAGCATGATAAATCACATTGTTTTACAAATAGAAAGAAAGTTATATGCTAAAAGGTTTTTAAAAAATAATATTTCAATTTTAGTAAAAGGAGTAGCTTTTAAAGAAAATGTAAATGATATTAGAAATTCTAAAACAGCAGAAATGTGTTTAGAACTTCAAAAAAGAGGATATAATGTAGTAGTGCAAGACTATATGGTTGATCCAAAAGAAGTAAAGCAACGTTATGGACTTACCATTAAAAATACCACCTCGGAAGCGTTTGATGCAATCATTTTAGCTGTGGATCATGAAGATTATAAGCATCTAGCATACTACGATTATTTAAAGAATGGAACGAAAGAAACATTAATTTTTGATGTTAAAGGAGATAAAAAAGACAAATTTCCAGCAGAAGTATATATGTCATTGTAAAGTATAAAGTTAACTATTAAAAGTAGAAATCATGCTAAATGTTTTAAAGAAATCAAATTCGAGAAGAATCATACAAGATGGTTATTCGTTCTTGTTGGTTTCACATACTAGCGAGCTACAAAACGAAGAGCTAGCATATTTAGATGGTTTTATTATTGATACAGATACAGTAACCAATGCAAATGACATTATTTATAGTATAAGAACACACAAAAACATTCAAGTTAGTCTGTCGCCATTGTTTGTGAATAGCATTTACAAATTACCTAAAGAAGTAGCCATTCATACCGATGGTGACGTAGAGCTAAACATATTCTCTTCTTATATACAAAGAGTAATAACTATAAAAAAGAGAATAAAGAACCTAACAGCACCTAAAGCAATTTCTCATGAAAAGCTTATTCAGTTAAAAACAATGGCATTTTCTTATTCGAGAAATAAAGTTTTAACACCAATTGCAACTAGAGAAAGTTATATAGGATATGAATTTCCATTTATCTCATTGTTCTACAAAAAAAATGAAGCAATATCATTATTAAGAAATTTAGAAAAAGCAGTAAAAGAAAATAGTTTATCTGTAAGTTTAAAAGACTATGTACACCTTTGCAAAAGTTGTTCTGGGAATTATCTAAATTTTAGAGAATGCTGTCCGAAATGTGATTCTATTGATATAGTAGCAAATGATATGGTTCATCATTTTGTTTGTGCTCATGTAGCACCAGAAAAAGATTTTAAAGTTGACGATGGTTTGGCTTGTCCGAAATGTGATAAAAATCTCAGACATATCGGAATAGATTATGATAAACCTTCATCAATCTATTCGTGTAATACTTGTAATCACGAATTTCAAAATGCCAACATGAAAGCCTTGTGTTTAGATTGTGAAACAGAAAACAAATTAGATGAGCTTTTAGAAAAAACAATTGGAAGTTATAAAATAACCGAAATAGGAGAACAAATGTTGTTCAATCAAGAAAGTACAAATCAACCTCAGTTGGAAACTATTTCTGTAGATAGTATGAATACTAATCTTTTCAAAATTATAGTAAATCAGGAAATAAAGAGAATAGAAGTAACACAAGGAGATAGTTATTTGACAAAAATAACATTTGAAAATAAGCAGTTAGAATTGTTAAACACCGATTTAAAATTAAACCTAACCAAAGAAATAAGTTCAATAATACAATCGTATTTAAAAGCTTCAGACATCTTATCTGCAGAAAAGTTTAATAGCTACTATATTTTACTCCCAGAAACTAAAGAAAATCAGTTAGAAAGACTAGAGAACATACAATATAATTTATCAAAGCTATTGTCAGATAACTTGAGTGATACCCAACAAGAAATCAAAATAGAGATTCATAAAATTTTAGGAACCGATAACTCAAATACGTATTTCGAATGATATTTTTAAGTCTACATAATTTAGTTCCAGAATATGTAAATTACTGGTTTGTGGTTGGCTTATCAAAATTTATAAGAGTGTTTTGGTATTTCGTAATCTTTGAGTTTACACGTTATATAATCATAGACTATGTAATCGCATTTATTTTTCTCATTACAGGAAAAAAAAGAGCTAAAAAATTTGAAGAAGCTAAAAGAAAACTCTTTCAAGAAAACCCTTTTGTATCTGTAATCATTCCAGGGAAAAATGAAGGAAAGCATTTGTATAAGTTAACTAAATCATTGGCAGAACAAACGTTTAAAAATTTTGAACTAATTATTGTTGATGATGGTTCTGATGATGATACTCCTATCATAGGTAAAAACCTAGAACGTTTAGGGTTGATAGATATGTTTATAAGAAATGAGATGAGAGGAGGAAAAGCATCAGCAGCAAATTTAGCGCTGCGTTTTAGCAAAGGTAAATACATCGTGCATTTGGATGCCGATTGTTCTTTTGATAGCGATGCAATTGAACAAGTACTTTTACCTTTTTTTATAAACGATAAAATTGCTGCAGTAGGAGGAAATGTAAAAGTGAGAAACTACAAAGAAAGTTTATGCGCAAAACTACAAGCAATAGAGTATTTAAAAACAGTATCAGTAGGGAGAATAATTACGTCTTATTTGGGAATCTATAAAATTATTTCAGGAGCATTCGGAGCTTTTAGAAAAGATGTAATAGATAGTATTGGCGGATGGGATATAGGTCCAGGTTTGGATGGAGATATCACAGTAAAGATTAGAAAGTCTGGCTATAAAGTATATTTTCAAGAAAAAGCGATTTGTTTAACCAATGCGCCTTCGAAATTTAAAGTATTGACAAAACAACGTTTGCGATGGGATAAATCTATTATCCGTTTTAGAGTTCGTAAACATAAAGATGTGTATTTTCCTACGGCAAATTTTAATTGGTCAACTTTTTTTTCACTTGCAGAAAACGTATTTTACAATGTTATTTTAGATATCATGTGGTGGGTTTATATCATAGATATTATTGTAAATTATAACAGTTCTTTACAGTTTATTATCCCAATGAACTTCACATTATACTTTGTAATGTCGTATGTGCAAATGCTAAGTATTTACATTTTTTCAGAAAGAAGAGAAGAAGAAAAATACTTGTGGCCTTATGTTATTTTAATGACGATATATACAGGAACTTACTTAAGAATAGTAAGAACTATAGCTTATTATAAAGAGTTCTTTTTCAAACGATCATTCGAAGACCCTTGGAATCCATATAAATCTTCAATACAAGCTAAAAGAGCTGGTTTGTAAAAGAAGCAATAAAAGCTTAGTTAAGTAATTCGTGTGATTCCTGTACTCTAAAACAACGTTCTTCACCAAGAAATAAAGGGTTTCCGTGTTTTTCAGACCAAAATCCGTCTAAAATATTTTTAGAAAGACAAGAATAAACTACAACACCTTTATAAATAGTATTGTCATCATCAGTGTAGTTAAAATTAATTACAAGGATGTTGTTTTTAAAGAAACCAGTTCCATGCTGTTCTTGTTCATTATTAATAAGCCATTTGGCAAGAATTCTATTATTTTCATCAAGCGTTAAAGAAAGAGTTCCTTTATAAGTGTTTTCACTTTCATCCTGATTACTACCAATAATATTATATGTTCCTACTAAATCTTCTACCGTCATTCAATTATCAAAATAAGAATGCAAAAATACATTAAAAATAGTGTAGAGCTAAAGTATTGGTTTAGTGTAATTATATTTTGTAAATTTAGTGTGTTAGGTCAATCGAATTGATATGGAATTTATAGATTATTACAAAGTTTTAGGAATAAATAAAAAAGCAACTGCTGCCGATATAAAAAAAGCCTATCGGAAGTTAGCAAGAAAATATCATCCAGATACAAACCCAAATGATGAAGAAGCTAAAAAGAAGTTTCAGCAAATAAATGAAGCAAATGAAGTATTAAGTAACCCTGAAAATCGTAAAAAGTACGATGAATACGGAGAAAACTGGCAACATGCAGAAGCATATGAGGAGGCTAAAAAACAACGTGCTAGTCAAAGTGGATTTGGAAGAGGAGGGTCTTATCAGCAATATTCATCTTCAGGTTTTGATGGAACTGATTTTTCTGACTTTTTTAATGCTGCCTTTGGTGGAGGAGGAAGATCAGATAGACGAACAGCTCAATTTAGAGGACAAGATTTTAATGCAACTTTACAATTGAATTTAAGAGATGTATATACTTCACAAAAGCAAGTACTGATAGTAAATGATAAAAAGATACGAATAAAGATTCCTGCTGGTGTAGAAAATGGTCAGACAATTAAAATAAAAGGTCATGGAGGCGAGGGAATTAATGGCGGTCCTAAAGGAGATTTATACATCACTTTTGATATTAAACCTGATATTAATTTTAAACGTGATGGCGCTAATTTATACACGGAACAGGCTATTGATTTATACACCGCAGTATTGGGTGGAGAGGTAGTGATTAATACCTTTGTTGATAAGGTTAAATTAAAAGTAAAATCAGGAACTAAAAATGGAACTAAAATCAGATTAAAAGGAAAAGGGTTTCCAAAATATAAAAAAGAAGGTCAGTATGGTGATTTGTATGTTACTTATAAAGTAAATACCCCTACCAATTTAACAGAAGAACAACGAGAGTTATTTACAAAACTTTCTAAATTGAAATAGATATGAGCGATAAAGAGTTAATAAGTGTACAGAAAGTTATTGTTCATCACAATTTAGATGAACAATTTATAGAAAGTATTGAGTCTTTTCAACTCATAGAGTTTGTAGTAAAAGATTCGAACAAGTATTTACACACAGAACAGTTGCCGATTTTAGAGAAAATAATCAGATTGCATTACGATTTAGAGGTAAATATGCAAGGTATAGACGTGATTAATAATATGCTTGATAGAATGGATTCCATGCATAAAACGATTCAACAACTAGAAAATAAATTAAAACTATACGAGTAAACTAATTTATGAGTTAGATTTCTTATAAAGAGTTCCGTCTATTTTATCATTGATGTCAGGATTGTGCTTTTTAATTTTAATTTTAATATGTTTTGAAGCGGGCATGTTACTTCCTTTTACAGTATTATGAATTGAAACTAATACATTGGTTTCAGGGAAGTAAGTAACTGTATTTTTTTCAGGGATAGGATATTCAACAATAATAAATAGTGGAGCAATACGCTCTGTATTGTTGTCATAATTGTATAAATCTACCTTATCACCAGATGTAAAACCAGCTTTTTCTATATCTTTTTTATTCATGAAAATTACACGACGTTCATTATGAATTCCACGGTAACGATCATTTAATCCATAAATAGTAGTATTGAATTGGTCGTGTGTTCTTACTGTAGCCATTAAATACTCATCATCAGCTAGAGTGTTTTGAGGCAATGTGGTTATAGAAAATGGAGCACGATCTCCAAACTCTTTTGTTTTAAAGTTCCCTTCACGAGCTGCATTAGGTAAGTAAAATCCGCCTTTTTGTTTTACACGAACATTGTAGTTGTCAAAACCAGGAATACATTTTTCTATATCATCTCTTACAGCATCATAACTATTCATATATCTATCCCAATCAACCACACTTTTATTTCCTAAAGTAGCTTTTGCCATACGACACACAATATGAGTCTCGTTGATAAGTTTGTCAGAAATAGGTTTTAATACTCCTTTAGACCATTCAACAATTCCCATAGCATTTTCAGCACTTGTATACTGATGCTCACCGTTAATCATATCAATTTCACTTTTAGAAATAGTAGGTAAAATTAAAGCCTCTTTTCCATGAATCAAATGAGTTCGGTTTAACTTAGTTGAAACAGAAACAGACAAATTAAGCTGTCTCATTCCATTTGCAGTATAAGTGGTGTCAGGAGTTGCTGATAAGAAATTTCCTCCCATGCTAAAATGTACTTTAATTTTTCCTTCATTCATAGCCTTTATGGTATTCACAACATCATAGCCATTATTTCTTGGCGGATTAAAGTCAAAAACTTCTTGCAATTTATCAAGTTGCTCTCTAGAAGGACTGTGGTTAATAAGCATCGTTCTATTTCCTTGTACATTACTATGTCCACGTACAGGGCAAGAACCTGCTCCGGGCTTACCAATACTTCCTTTTAAGAATAACAGGTTTAGAACTTCTTTTATAATATCAACTCCGTTAGGTTGTTGCGTAAGTCCCATTCCCCAACAAATGATAATTCGGTTTTTATAAGCTAACATTTCTGCAGCTTTTTGAATATCTTCTTTTAAAATACCCGATGCTATTGCTAATTCATCTAAATTATAACTTTCAATTTGTTTTATTAAATCCTCGTAGCCAACTGTTTTATTATTGATGAATTCTTGGTCAAAAACTTTACCAGGAGTTTCTTTCTCAAAATGTAATAGTAAGAGTTCGATAGCTTTTAGCAATGCTAAATCTCCATTAATTTTAACAGGAAGATGTAAATCGGCAAGTTGGATACCTTTTCCTAAAATACCACTTATTTTTTGGGGATCTCGGAATCCCATTAAACCAGCTTCGGGAAGAGGGTTAACAGCAATAATTTTAGCTCCGTTCTTTTTCCCTTTTTCTAAAGCACTTAACATTCGTGGAGAGTTAGTTCCTGGATTTTGACCAATAATCATGATGACATCGGTATCGTAGAAGTCTTTTAAAGTAGCAGTTCCTTTTCCTATACCCGTAACTGAGGCTAAGGTAAAACCAGAGGTTTCGTGACACATATTAGAACAATCAGGGAAATTGTTAGTTCCAAATTCACGCACAAAAAGTTGATATGCAAAAGAAGCTTCGTTACTTGTTCTTCCAGAAGTGTAAAAAGCAGCATTATCTGGAGACTCTAACCTATTTAAGTGTTCGGCAATTTTTGCAAAAGCATTGTCCCAGCTAATAGGTTCATAATGTGTACCATTTTTAGGAAGGTACATAGGCTCAGAAAGTCTACCTAGATGTCCAATTTCATAATCAGTTAATTGAGAAAGCTCATAAATAGAATTTTTTAAAAAAAATTCTGTAGTAATTCTTTTACTAGTAGCTTCTTCAGCTATAGCTTTTGCACCATTTTCACAATATTCAGCAATAGGCGATCGCTCATCATCAGGATCGGGCCAACCACAACTAGGACAATCAAAACCATCAAACTGATTCATTTTAAACAAAGCTTTTCCTCCTCTAACTAAAGCTTTATCGTTTATTAAACTCTTTATAGCGTTTGTGACTCCAGGAATTCCTGCAGCCCAATCTTTAGGTTTACCAGTTCTTAAGCTTAATAATTTGTATGGAGGTTCAGCAGAAGGTTGTTTATCGGCTTGTTTATTAGGTTTGTTATCCATTGTTTTTCTATAATCTTTAAGAGATATAAAATTAAGAAAAAAAACGAAGTGATATTATCTTAGAATTATTGTTTTAGTAAAAGTAATTTAAGTTAAATTAAATAATAAGGAGATATCATCATAGTAAGATTTTATTAATCACAGTTTGTGTTAAATTCTTGGTAATCAGATTTAGAAAACGTGGGGATATTTTGGCCATTATGTATCTTAATACAGAATAAGCTAGGATTTGCATTAACAGTTAAGCGACTCAAATTAACCAACCCACTTATATCGAGTGATGTAAGTAAATTACTGGAACAATATAATACTTCAATATTACTGTTAGATTTCAAGTCGATATTTTTAAGCTTGTTATCAGATAAAGCTAAAACTTCTAAAGCTTTATTAGCGGAAAAATCTACTTCTAAAATCTTATTATTTTGTGCTAAAATGGTTTTTAAGTTTACTGCCTTTTTAACATCTAAAGACACCAGGAAATTATCTCTAACATTTAAGGTTTCTAAATTAGGGTTGTCAATACTTAACGTTTCTAATGAATTATAATATAGACTTAACGATTTTAGATTAGTAGCATTTTTTAACCCAGTAATAACACTTAATTCATTTACATCAAGGTCTAACTTGATTAATTCTGTATTGTTACTCAAATCAATATTTTTAAGGTAATTACCGGCAAGTACCAAAGTATCTAACTGTTTATTAAACCTCAAGTTTATTGTGGTTAAATTGTTTCCTGTTGCATGTAATTTTTTTAGATTAGTAAACCCTTCAATACCTGTTAGGTCTGTAATTATATCATCATTAGATGAGTTTAAATCGAGGCTGATAACTCCTAATGCGTCACTTTTTAATAGTTGTTGGTTGATAATGCCATCAGAATCTATACCCAGATTGATTAGTTTAGTCTCAAATTGAGCATCTGGAATGTTTAAATATTTTTGCTCTTCAATATTGTCATCACTTGAACATGAAATAAATAGGGAACATGATATAAGAAGAAAGCTTAATTGTTTTAGGTAACGTTTCATAGGTAAGATTTTTTTTTTGAGACAACAAAATTCGCGAATAAACTGTTTAAAAAAAATTAATTTAAGTTAATTTTTTAGTAGTAAAATCAGTTGAAAAAAGCAAAAGTATTTTGTCTGAAATCTGAGTAATTTTGCTTTATAATAGAGCAGTAATTTTAAGATATATACTAGGAATTACTCAATTAATTTCCTTTAATTCTTTCCCATAAATCTGTTAATAATTGTTTTGCTTTTTCACGATTCCTAGGAACTTCATTTATAATAATTTCACCTTGTTTTTCAGCTATTTCAAAGCTAAAAGCAAACTGTTGAAAATTAGGAGCTACGCTTAAAAGCCCGAAACGAAGATCGTTTAAGTATAACATATTGTTTTTTTCAGAAACAGTATACCAACCTTTGGTGATTTTAATGAGTCGTTTTACAGAAGTATCATCTTTGTAATCACCCAATAAGTTATGATTTTTAGGATAAGAGTAGAACTCAATAGGTTTAGTGTCAAAAAATGAATAATAACCAATAAGGTAAGCATCTTCAGTTTCAACATTTGCTGACCATAAAATAGTATTAAAGGGTGTTGGTTTGGTTCCTATTTCTTTATAAGTTATTCCTTGTTCTTTTAAAGCATTCGCAAATTTAGTATAAGTAATTCCCTTGACAATAATGGTAATTGCCATATAAGAACTACTTACTATAAGACCTAAGTTGTTATATTTTCTTCTTTTTTTAGATGTTTTTGATTGAAACATAGCCATTAAAAGAAACACCAAAAAAGGTAGTGTATATAGTGGATCTATAACAAAAATATTTTTGAAAGCTAACCGTATGTCTAAAGGCCAAAAAAGTTGAGTTCCCCAAGTAGTATGGGCATCTAGAATAGGATGTGTTATAAATTCCCAAAACATGAGTAACGCCCATTCTTTTGTGGAGGCTTTTTTCTCATACAAGGAAATGAGCCAACCGAAAATCCACCCAAAAGTAATTGCAAAAAAAACAGAGTGTGTAAAACCTCTGTGTATTTCTAGAGCAGTAACAGTATCGAAAAGTTTTCCAACATATACATCTAAATCGGGAATTGTACCAGCAATAGCACCGTAAAGCATTGCTTTATTACCAACTTTTTTTCCTAATACAGCTTCTCCAACTGCTGCTCCAAGAACAATTTGTGTAAGTGAATCCATAAAGCAAAAATACTTATAAAACTACTAGTAAATAGAGTTATAATATTCGTCAACCCATTCCGCAGGATATTTATTATATAAGTCGTTAAGTAGTAGTTTATTTGCTTCGGAAGTTTTAAAGTCTTTATAAAAACTACCAAGAACCCAAACTGTTTCTCTAGGTAAGTCTGTTTTATGATACTCAAAAAGAACTTGCTTTGAAGTTTTAGAAGAGTCAACCAGTAGTAGAACCAATGCTCCAGCTGTTTCAAAATTAAATTGATTACAGAAAGGAGTCATTTTTTGAGCCCTTTTTAAAAGTATAGGATTCTCTAAGAAAAGTGATGCTTTTAGTTTTCTTCTTAGACTAGGATAACTTGTATAAGAGTTAACCTTGGTAACAAACTTTAAATTCTCTAAAAACTTATTATACTTTGTATTGTATAGGTTTTCTATGTCATTTAGTGAGTTCACTCCAAAGAGTAAATATACCGTACTAGGTCTTAAAACATTAATATTATATCCTTTTCCAATTGAGGATAGTGCTCTTTCAATACCTTTTTGTAAAAGGGGATAATTGTTTTCTTTTACTTTTGTAATAATACCTAATCTAGAGGCGTGAAAATAAGCATCAACAATTTTTTGCTTGTCTATTCCTTTTAAAGCTTTTGTTAGTGTTGCATTAATATCATAATGACGATACGGGTAAAATTGACCTTGAAACTTATGGAGTAAAGCTTCGTTTTCACTTTCGATAAAAAAATCAATAATTTTACTTGTAGTAAGCTTTCCTATAGTTTGATATTTTTTTTCTTGTGACTGTATTATTATCTCTCTTTCCATTTATGAGATGTGTTTTATTAATTATTGAATTTTTTAATGAAAAATGATTGCTGCTTTGTTGCGAATACTATGCTTTGCAGCTTTAAATAATTCACACCAAACTAGTTTCTCTCTCCAAAAGTTTTCTTCTGTGTTTATTGATTTATTTACAGCATCAATATTTACAATAGTATCTTCTTCATCTAGTTGAATATTAAGCTTATTTGCTATAAATTTTAATTCCTTAAAAAGTGTGTATGACGAACCAATCATTGCACCATCAATAGGAGTCTCATCATTATCAAAAACAATATCGATAAAATCCACAGGAACATAAAAACCTGTACAATCTGAATGACATATAAGATGACAAGTTAATAATGATGCATGGTCATCTATAATAGAATCTTCATTAGGCTCACTGTTAGGGCTAAATGGAGTAGGAGTCCAATCTTCATATTCGGCACAATAAGCGTAAAAACGTCTTAAGTGATGAATAAAATCGTAAGAAAATCCACCAAGATCTAAAGGACCATCTTCTAATTCAGTTGGTTCTTCGTAAGGTGTAAGTCCATTTAATTCTAATAATTTGTTGATATTTTTAAATATCGAAGAGTAATGCTGAAAAGCTTCTTCATCCATTTCTTTAAAGCTAGCTAGTGCTCCGCTAGTAATGTATAATCCCATTTTTTAAGTTTAAAATTTTATAGTAAAATTATAAACCCATGTAAGTAGATAGAAATTTGTTTTATAAGCGTAGTAAACCGTTATAAATTTGAGAAAATAAACTTACTTTCCGATACAGAAATTCCCAAAAATATGACCTAAAATATCCTTGTCAACATCATATTCACCAGTGATATTTCCTAAGTGTCGTAGACATTCTCGAATATCAATAGCAAATAAATCAGAAGAAATATCTAAATCAATTCCATTTTTTACCGAATTAATACTTTCTAGAGCATGGTTTAATGCTTCGAAGTGGCGTGAGTTAGTAACAATTGTTTCATTGTTACTTAAAGCACCTGTATTCACTAAAGAAATAAGTTCTTGTTTTAACTCATCAACACCAATATTTTGTTTAGCAGAAAGTAGAATTAAGTTTTCAATTTCTGATTGTAAAATAGAAGAGTCATGGCAAGATAATGTATCTATTTTATTAGCAATAACTAACAGACGTTTATTAGGAAAACGCTGTTTAATAGTTGCTATTTCTTCTAAAAATAATTCTTTTGAGTGTATGTATTTATTAGAATCAATTAAAAAGATAATTAGTTGTGCATTTTCTGCTTTTTCATAAGCTTTTTTAATTCCGATACTCTCAACAACATCTTCAGTTTCTCTAATACCAGCAGTATCTATAAAACGGAAAACAACACCATCAATAATTAGTTCATCTTCAATAGCATCACGAGTAGTACCAGCAATATCAGATACAATAGCTTTTTCTTCGTTTAGTAAGGCATTTAACAACGTAGATTTACCAACGTTAGGTTCTCCAATAATAGCAACAGGAATTCCATTTTTCATAGCATTTCCAAAAGCAAAAGAATCAATTAAACGCTTTAAAACAGCTGATATCTTAGCAACCAATTCTTTAAATTTGGTTCTATCAGCAAACTCAACATCCTCACCAGAAAAATCTAGTTCAAGCTCAATTAATGCAGCGAAATCTAATAGTTGAGCTCTTAACTCTTTTAATTCATTGGTGATACCTCCACGCATCTGCTGAATTGCCATTTGATGAGAAGCAGCAGAATTAGAAGCAATAACATCGGCCACAGCCTCAGCTTGCGATAAATCCATTTTACCATTTAAAAAAGCACGCATAGTAAACTCGCCATTATCAGCCATTCTACAACCATTTTGTAAGAAAAGTTGAATGATTTCTTGTTGAATAAAACTAGAACCATGACACGAAATTTCTACTACATCTTCACCAGTATAAGAGTGCGGGTTTTTAAAAATAGATACTAAAACTTGATCAATAACAACTCCATTATTTACAATATGACCTAAGTGTAGGGTATGAGATTTTTGATTTAATAATGATTTATTTTTCTTTATAGAAGAGAAAAATGAATCTACAATTTTTATCGATTTTTCCCCAGAAAGTCTAATAACAGCAATAGCACCAACCCCTGCTGGTGTTGCTAAAGCAATAATTGTATCGTTTTGTATCATACTGCAAAATTACCTAATTAAAAAAGAAGTATTATAAAATATATAGAACATATTTTTTACCTGTATGGCCATAGGGGAAAACCCCCTTTTTTAACATTTCATTTTTTAAACCTAAAAATAAGTGTTACTTTTGGTATAACAGTTTTTAGAACTTAAAAAACGTTAATCCCTCAAAATAATACTATTCCCACTCAGTATTATTTTAGTTTCCTCAAAAAATTTTATTGTATACCCATTGTGTATTATTGATGTATTACATTCTTGTAATACTCAGAAATGCGTAACCCTTAATTACCCCAACCACCCCCATTTTACCCTATCCCCGTAAAATGGTTTTAGCTAACACTAAGACTTGATAAGAGTAATACCTAAAGAAGTTTAGAGTATTTAAAAGTTAAATTTTAAAAGTTAAGGTATGGGAATGAAAACTACTCATTTAAGAAAATTAATGCTGATACTTTTGTTGTTTAGTGCTAACTATATTTTTTCACAAACAACAGTATCTATGCAGAGTCCCTGTAGCCTTTCTGGGTGTGGAGCTCAGGATGTTGAAATAGGGAGTGTTTATATAGGAGACATAAATGGAAATCCAATAAGCACGTGTACAGTAGGGCAACAGCTCTCTAACGTTTATTTATATGTAGATATTTCAAAAGCAGCAAGTAAAATTGACCTATACATGCAGTTTTACTTGATGAATGGTACAGATAAAATTGATAAAGACGGAAATGTTTATGTAGGTACTGATAAGATTAGTATTGGAATCTCAGGTTCAATTAGTCCAGGTACTTATCAAATGTTTGAATTAATAAATTACACTTGTGGTGAAGAATTAACTTTAACAGACGTTTATCTATCTTGGCAAACACCTGGAAGTGTTGTAGGACCAGGATGTGCTACACAAACTTCTAAGTGTTCCGGTGAGAACTTACCACCAATTGATGTACAAACACCAATAGCACCAGATTTTACATTCGAGTATGATTGTGGTGTTAATGGATTTCAAAGAACAACATTTACGAATACTTCTACAGGAGGAGACGGAATATTGACTTATGAATGGAGTTTTGGAACAGATTCTTCTCCAAGCATAGCAACAACTGAAGGGCCTCATCTTGTCAGTTATACCAGTACTGGAACTAAAACAGTAACTTTAATAGTAACTGATGAAGACGGAGACACTAATTCAATAATGAAAAATGTTACTATTGATAGTACTCCATCAGCAGGAATTGTAGGAACAAATGTATTGTGTAATGGAGGAAGTGACGGTGAAGCAGATTTAACAGTAACAGGAGGTAAAGCTCCTTATACGTATTTATGGAATACGGGAGCTACAACCGAAGATATAAGTGGTTTAACACAGGGAACGTATAATGTTACCGTTACGGATGCCAATGGTTGTATAGCACTAGCGGATGTTACTATAACAGAACCACCAATATTATCTCTTTCTCTTTTAGGAAGTGATTTAAGTTGTGGAGGAAGTGATGGGGCTATTGACTTGACAGTATCAGGAGGAACAGCAGATTATACTTACTTATGGAATACAGGAGCAACTACAGAAGACCTTAGTGGGTTAACAGAGGGGACTTATACAGTTACCGTTACTGATGCCAATGGTTGTCAAGAAGTAGATTCTATTACCTTAGTATCAAATGATGATGAAGATCCTGTAATAAGTGTTCCTGAAACTTTAGACTTAGAAGGTTGTGATGAAAACGATATTACAAATACTAATGCTAGATACTCTTTCAGTTTAGTAGAATCTTCAGATATAAAAGATAGCTTTTTTACCACTGGTTATACGGCTTCAGATGATGGAACAATAGCAAATATAACTTATATAGATGCAATTAGTTCTGATGATGGATGTATTACTACAGTTACAAGAACGTTTACTGTAACAGATACTTGTGGTAAAACAGGAACAGACTCAATTATAATTACTATTCAAGACACAGAAAATCCTGTATTATCATCAGAACCAGCAGATGTAAGTGTAGACTGTGAAGCAATTCCAGTAGTACCAACCATCACTGCAACAGATAATTGTAATAATGCTATAGTGGTGTTCACTGAAGTAAGTAATACGGTAGTAGATGGCTGTGGAGAGATTGTACGTAAATGGGATGCTACAGATCAGTGTGGAAACACAGTAAGTCATACCCAAACCATCACTGTAACCGATACTACTGCACCAGTCTTATCAGAGGAACCAGCCGATGTAAGTGTAGACTGTGAAGCAATACCAGCAGTACCAACAATTACCGCAACCGATAATTGTGATACAGTAGTAGACGTAGTGTTTACCGAAGTAAGTAACACGGTAGTAGACGGCTGTGGAGAGATTGTACGCCAATGGGAATCAACAGATAATTGTGGAAACACAGTAAGTCATACCCAAACCATCACTGTAACCGATACTACTGCACCAGTCTTATCAGAGGAACCAGCCGATGTAAGTGTAGACTGTGAAGCAATACCAGCAGTACCAACAATTACCGCAACCGATAATTGTGATACAGTAGTAGACGTAGTGTTTACCGAAGTAAGTAACACGGTAGTAGACGGCTGTGGAGAGATTGTACGCCAATGGGAATCAACAGATAATTGTGGAAACACAGTAAGTCATACCCAAACCATTACTGTAACCGATACTACAGCACCAGTATTATCAGGAGAACCAGCAGATGTAAGTGTAGATTGTGAAGCAATTCCAGCCGTACCAACAATTACCGCAACCGATAATTGTGATACTGTGGTAGACGTAGTGTTTACCGAAGTAAGCAATACAGTAGTAGATGGATGTGGAGAGATCGTACGCAAGTGGGAATCAACCGACAACTGTGGAAACACAGTAAGTCACACGCAAACCATTACAGTAACCGATACTACAGCACCAGTATTATCAGAGGAACCAGCTGATGTAAGTGTAGATTGTGAAGCAATACCAGCAGTACCAACCATCACCGCAACAGATAACTGTGATACAGTAGTTGATGTAATTTTCACTGAAGTAAGCAATACAGTAGTAGATGGTTGTGGAGAGATCGTACGTCAATGGGAATCAACAGATAATTGTGGAAACACGGTAAGTCATACCCAAACTATTACAGTAACCGATACTACTGCACCAGTATTATCATCAGAACCAGCGGATGTAAGTGTAGACTGTGAAGCAATACCAACAGTACCAACCATCACTGCAACCGATAATTGCGATACTGTAGTTGATGTAATTTTCACTGAAGTAAGCAATACCGTAGTAGACGGCTGTGGAGAGATTGTACGTAAATGGGAATCAACCGATAATTGTGGAAACACGGTAAGTCATACCCAAAATATTACAGTAACCGATACTACTGCACCAGTATTATCATCAGAACCAGCGGATGTAAGTGTAGACTGTGAAGCAATACCAACAGTACCAACCATCACTGCAACCGATAACTGTGATAGCGTAGTTGATGTAATTTTCACTGAAGTAAGCAATACCGTAGTAGACGGCTGTGGAGAGATTGTACGCCAATGGGAATCAACAGACAATTGTGGAAACACAGTAAGTCATACCCAAACTATCACTGTAACTGATACTACAGCACCAGTGCTATCATCAGAACCAGCTGATGTAAGCGTAGACTGTGAAGCAATCCCAGCAGTACCAACCATCACCGCAACCGATAATTGTGATACAGTAGTAGACGTAGTGTTTACCGAAGTAAGCAATACCGTAGTAGACGGCTGTGGAGAGATTGTACGTCAGTGGGAATCAACCGACAACTGTGGCAACACGGTAAGTCATACCCAAACCATTACGGTAACCGATACTACAGCACCCGTCTTATCAGCAACACCAGTCGATGTAAGTGTCGACTGTGAAGCAATACCATCAGTACCAACCATCACCGCAACCGATAATTGCGATACTGTAGTAGATGTAGTATTCACCGAAGTAAGCAATACGGTAGTAGACGGCTGTGGAGAGATTGTACGTAAGTGGGAATCAACCGACAACTGTGGCAACACGGTAAGTCATACCCAAACCATTACGGTAACCGATACTACAGCACCCGTATTATCAGCAACACCAGTCGATGTAAGTGTCGACTGTGAAGCAATACCATCAGTACCAACCATCACCGCAACCGATAATTGTGATACTGTAGTAGATGTAGTATTTACCGAAGTAAGCAATACGGTAGTAGATGGCTGTGGAGAGATTGTACGTAAGTGGGAATCAACCGACAACTGTGGTAACACGGTAAGTCATACCCAAACCATCACAGTAACCGATATTACAGCACCCGTATTATCAGCAACACCAGCTGATGTAAGTGTCGACTGTGAAGCCATCCCAACAGTACCAACCATCACTGCAACCGATAATTGTGATACTGTAGTAGACGTAGTATTCACCGAAGTAAGCAATACCGTAGTAGACGGCTGTGGAGAGATCGTACGTAAATGGGAATCAACCGACAACTGTGGCAACACGGTAAGTCATACCCAAACCATTACGGTAACCGATACTACAGCACCCGTATTATCAGCAACACCAGTCGATGTAAGCGTAGACTGTGAAGCAATCCCATCAGTACCAACCATCACTGCAACCGATAATTGCGATACTGTAGTAGATGTAGTATTTACCGAAGTAAGCAATACGGTAGTAGACGGCTGTGGAGAGATTGTACGTAAGTGGGAATCAACCGACAACTGTGGCAATACCGTAAGTCATACCCAAACCATCACAGTAACCGATACTACAGCACCCGTATTATCAGCAACACCAGCCGATGTAAGTGTAGACTGTGAAGCAATACCAACAGTACCAACCATCACAGCAACCGATAACTGCGATACTGTAGTTGATGTAATTTTTACAGAAGTAAGCAATACCGTAGTAGACGGCTGTGGAGAGATTGTACGTAAATGGGAATCAACCGATAATTGTGGAAACACAGTAAGTCACACGCAAACCATTACAGTAACCGATACGACTGCACCAGTATTATCATCAGAACCAGCTGATGTAAGCGTAGACTGTGAAGCAATACCAGCGGTACCAACCATCACTGCAACCGATAACTGCGATACTGTAGTTGATGTAATTTTTACCGAAGTAAGCAATACCGTAGTAGACGGCTGTGGAGAGATTGTACGCAAGTGGGAATCAACAGATAACTGTGGAAATACGGTAAGTCATACCCAAACCATTAAAGTAACTGATATAACTAAACCAGAATTTACTGTACCAGCTGATATTACTATATATAAAGATGATACATGTGCCTATGATGCTAATATTGGAATCACAGGAGATGTAACAGATGAGTCAGATAATTGTGATACAAGTTTAAATGCTAGTTATAGTGATGTTGAATCACCAGGTTCATGTATAGGAGAGGTTATTGTAACAAGAACATGGTCTTTAACAGATAACTGTGGAAATACAACTGAAAAAGTTCAAACTATAACAGTTAAAGATAATACTGCTCCAATTATAGACGAAACAAATAAAAATAATATAGACATAGAATGTGGAGTAGGAGATACAGAAACTGTTTTACAAGATTGGTTAGATAGTAATGCAGGAGCAACAGCAACAGACAACTGTAGTAGTGTAACATGGACTAATAATTATGGAGATGATACTTCTGTGAAATGTGACGGAAGTTATATCACAGTAACATTTACAGCTACAGATGATTGTGGAAACTTTAGTACTACAACAGCTGGATATTTAATTAAAGATGAAACACCTCCAACAATAACTCAGCAACCATCTGATAAAATTGTTGAATGTGATGGTTCAGGAAATACAACAGAATTAAATAATTGGTTAGCTAGTAATGGAGGAGCAACAGCGACAGATGATTGTAGTATTGTAACATGGAGTAATAATTATACAGATTTAACATATACATGTAGTTTTACAGGAGAGGTAGAGGTAATTTTTACAGCTAAAGATGCTTGTGGAAATACTATTAATACTACTGCTGCTAAATTTACAGTAGAAGACACAGTAGCACCAGAATTTGTAGAGACTTTACCAGCAGCAGAAATCACAGTAAGTTGTGATAACATTCCAGTAATGGAAACCTTAACAGCAACCGATAATTGTGATGCATCTGTAACAGTAATTCCGAGTGAAGTAACTAGTGGCGATGATGATGCTTGTGGCTCAGAATACTTAATTACTAGAAAATGGACGGTATCAGATTGTTCAGGAAACACGACAACACATATTCAGGTAATTACAGTAGAAGACACAGTAGCACCAGAATTTGTGGAGACTTTACCAGCAGCAGAAATTACAGTAAGTTGTGATAACATTCCAGTAATGGAAACCTTAACAGCAACTGATAATTGTGATGCATCTGTAACGGTAATTCCAAGTGAAGTAACCAGTGGCGATGATGATGCTTGTGGCTCAGAATACTTAATTACTAGAAAATGGACGGTATCAGATTGTTCAGGAAACACGACAACACATATTCAGGTAATTACAGTAGAAGACACAGTAGCACCAGAATTTGTGGAGACTTTACCAGCAGCAGAAATTACAGTAAGTTGTGATAACATTCCAGTAATGGAAACCTTAACAGCAACTGATAATTGTGATGCATCTGTAACGGTAATTCCAAGTGAAGTAACTAGTGGTGATGACGACGCATGTGGCTCAGAATACTTAATTACTAGAAAATGGACCGTATCAGATTGTTCAGGAAACACGACTACTCATATTCAGGTAATTACAGTAGAAGATACAGTAGCACCAGAATTTGTAGAGACTTTACCAGCAGCAGAAATTACAGTAAGTTGTGATAACATTCCAGTAATGGAAACCTTAACAGCAACTGATAATTGTGATGCATCTGTAACGGTAATTCCAAGTGAAGTAACCAGTGGCGATGATGATGCTTGTGGCTCAGAATACTTAATTACTAGAAAATGGACGGTATCAGATTGTTCAGGAAACACGACAACACATATTCAGGTAATTACAGTAGAAGACACAGTAGCACCAGAATTTGTGGAGACTTTACCAGAAGCAGAAATTACAGTAAGTTGTGATAACATTCCAGTAATGGAAACCTTAACAGCAACTGATAATTGTGATGCATCTGTAACGGTAATTCCAAGTGAAGTAACCAGTGGTGATGATGATGCTTGTGGCTCAGAATACTTAATCACTAGAAAATGGACCGTATCAGATTGTTCAGGAAACACTACAACACATATTCAGGTAATTACAGTAGAAGACACAGTAGCACCAGAATTTGTAGAGACTTTACCAGCAGCAGAAATTACAGTAAGTTGTGATAACATTCCAGTAATGGAAACCTTAACAGCAACCGATAATTGTGATGCATCTGTAACAGTAATCCCGAGTGAAGTAACTAGTGGTGATGATGACGCATGTGGCTCAGAATACTTAATCACTAGAAAATGGACCGTATCAGATTGTTCAGGAAACACTACAACACATATTCAGGTAATAACAGTAGAAGATACTACAGCACCAGAGTTTGTAGAAGAATTACCAGCAGATGCGACGGTAAGTTGTGATGCAGTTCCAGCAGCCGCAGTTTTAACAGCAACTGATAACTGTGATGCTTCAGTAGCAGTAAATTACTCAGAAGAGTTTGCAGGACAAGATGACGAATGTACATCAGAGTATACGATTACAAGAACATGGACAGTACAAGATTGTGCGGGTAATAGCACTTCACATACTCAGGTAGTAACCGTAGAAGATACTACAGCACCAGAGTTTGTAGAGGAATTACCAGCAGATGCGACGGTAAGTTGTGATGCAGTTCCAGCAGCAGCAGTTTTAACAGCAACTGATAACTGTGATGCTTCAGTAGCAGTAAATTATTCAGAAGAATTTGCAGGACAAGATGACGAATGTGCATCAGTATATGCAATCACAAGAACATGGACAGTACAAGATTGTGCGGGTAATACTACATCACATACTCAAGTAGTGACCGTAGAAGATATTACAGCGCCAGAATTTGTAGAAGCATTACCAATAGATGCGACGGTAAGTTGTGATGCAGTTCCAGCAGCAGTAGTTTTAACAGCAACAGATAACTGTGATGCTTCAGTTGCAGTAAATTACTCAGAAGAATTTGCAGGACAAGATGACGAATGTGCATCAGTATATGCAATCACAAGAACATGGACAGTACAAGATTGCGCGGGTAATACTACATCACATACTCAGGTAGTGACCGTAGAAGATACTACAGCGCCAGTATTTGTAGAGGAATTACCAGTAGATGTAACAGTAAGTTGTGATGCAGTTCCAGCAGCAGTAGTTTTAACAGCAACTGATAACTGTGATGCTTCAGTTGCAGTAAATTACTCAGAAGAATTTGCAGGACAAGATGACGAATGTGCATCAGTATATGCAATCACAAGAACATGGACAGTACAAGATTGTGCGGGTAATACTACATTACATACTCAAGTAGTGACCGTAGAAGATATTACAGCGCCAGAATTTGTAGAAGCATTACCAACAGATGTAACGGTAAGTTGTGATGCTATTCCTGAAGCTGTAACATTAACAGCAACAGATAATTGTGATTCTGAAGTAATAGTCGTATATTCAGAAGAGCTTTCTGGACAAGAAGAAGGATGTGCTTCAGAGTATACAATTACAAGAACATGGTTAGTACAAGATTGTGCAGGTAATAGCACATCACATACTCAAGTTATAACAATAGAAGATAATGAAGCACCAACTTTGGTATCAACATTAGAAGATATAACAGTAGAATGTGATAATGTTCCTGAGATTCCAACTTTAGAGTTCACAGATAATTGTTCTTCAAATGTAACACAAACAAATTTTGAAGAAACAAGCACATTTGATGGAAGCGATAGTGACTATACAATAACTAGAACATGGACAGTTGCAGATGACTGTGGAAATGTAGCAGACTTTACACAATATATAACAGTAACTGTAAAAACATCAGTAACAGAAATAGCAGATTCAAGATGTATTGATGATGGAACGATTGATTTGAATGACTATTTAGCAAATCAAAGTGAAGATGGAACTTGGGAAGTAACTCAAGGAAGTGTAACATTATCTGATGATGGAAGTTTTGATCCATCAGGATTAAACTTAGGAGATTACATATTTACATATACATCACCAAATAATGGATGTTTAACATCAACAAAAGTTACAATTAATATAAACGACGATTGTATAGTATTACCATGTGGACAAGAAGATGTGGTAATATCTAAAGCAGTAACCCCTAATGGAGATTCATGGAATGAATTTTTTGAAATTACAGGAGTAGAATCCTGTGGATTCATAGCCAATGTAAAAATATTTAACCGTTGGGGAGCAAAAGTATTTGAATCTAACAATTATGCAAATAATTGGAACGGAACTTCAGATGGAGCTACGTTTGGAGGAGCTGAAAGACTACCAGCAGGTACATATTACTACATTGTAATATTAGAAAATAGTGGTTTAAAACCATTTACAGGAGCAATTTACTTAGGAACCAAATAATATTATAGCTATGAACCATAATTACAAACTATTACAGGCAGTTATTGTACTGTTTTTTACAACAGTTTTAACAGTTCAATCACAACAGCTACCACAATTTACTCAGTATATGTACAATACAATTTCTATTAACCCTGCTTATGCAGGAAGTAGACAAGTATTGAGTATTGTTGGACTGCACAGGAGCCAGTGGGCGGGACTAGATAGAGCACCAGAAACACAAACGCTATCTGTTCACACGCCTCTTAGAAATGATAAAATAGGATTAGGATTATCATTTATAAATGATCAATTAGGATATGAAAACTTCACCTATTTATATGGAGATTTTTCATATACTATTCAACTTAATGACGATGTTAAATTAGCCTTCGGACTAAAAGCAGGTTTTACTCAATATAATATTGATGATGCTTTAATAGCCACAGAAGGGTCTGATCCAGGAATTTCAGGAATTCAAAATAGATGGGAACCAAACATAGGTAGTGGATTGCTACTACATACCAATAAATGGTATGTAGGGCTTTCTGCCCCAAGGCTATTAAATATTGACCATAATGATTTAGAAGTTAATGGAATTAATTACGGAGTTGTAGACAGGGTAAGTTATTATTTGACAGGAGGATATGTTTTTGATTTAAACGAAAATGTAAAGTTTAAGCCTGCTACATTAATAAAAGCAACGAATGGAGCTCCAGTATCATATGATATCACAGCAAACTTTTTATTCAATGAAAAGTTTTGGTTAGGAGGATCTTATAGAATAAATGAAGATACTGGAGCTTTAGGGGCTTTAGTAGATTTTCAAGTATCTCGTCAGTTCCGAGTAGGTTACGCGTATGAACATCCGTTATCAGATATTAATCAGTATTCAAATGGAACCCATGAAATATTATTAATGTTTGAATTATTTCCTAGATTACATAGAACGAAATCTCCTAGATATTTTTAAAAAGCAGAATTATGAAAACAAAACTAACACTTATATTACTTTTTTTATCATGTTTTGCATTTTCTCAAAGAAAAGTAGCAGATAAATTCTATAAAGAATATTCATATATGAAAGCTGCCGAGTTTTATAAAAAAGCAATAGATAATGGTGATGATGGAGTAGATATGGTAACAAGGTTAGCAGATTGTTATTATAACAATTCGAATTCAGAACAAGCAGCTTATTGGTATGGTGTGGCTTCTAATAGAAAAGAAGGTTTAAGCGATGAGGCTATATACAAATATGTACAATCGCTTAGAAGTATTGGTAAATATGATAAAGCAGATGAATGGTTGAAAAAAATTCCAGATGCAGTATCAAAAATAGGAAATGTAGATTATGATAAGTTAAAAACACTAAATAAAGATTCTGTTGTAGTGGCAAACTTAGATATTAATACTAAAAATTCAGAATTTGGTATGTACGCTCGAGATCAAAAATTATACTTTGCTTCAGCGAGACATGAAAAAGGTGAAATTTATGAATGGAATAATCAACCGTATTTAGATTTATATCAAGCCAAAATCACTAAAAAAGAGGGAGAAGATGTTATAGAAAGCATTATACCTATAGTTTCTTCTAAAATAAATACAGGTTTTCATGAGTCTAGTGTTGCTTTAACCAAAGATGGAAAAACACTATATTTTACAAGAAATAATTTAAACGATAAAGATGAATTAGAGTATGATAAAAAAGGTACTTCACATTTAAAAATATTTAAAGCGACTTTAGTTAATGGTCAATGGGATAATATTGAAGATTTACCATTTAATGATAAAATATATTCTAGCGGACACCCAGCATTAAGCCCAGATGAAAAGACGTTGTATTTTACATCTGATAGACCAGATAGTTATGGCTTAACTGATATTTATAAAGTAGCTATTCTACCCAACGGAAAGTATGGAAAGCCAATAAATTTGGGAGATAAAGTAAATACAAGTGGAAGAGAGATGTTTCCTTTTGTAGCTAAAGATTATACTCTTTATTTCTCTTCAGATGGTTATGCAAATTTGGGGTTGTTAGATATTTATAAAACAGATTTATTAAAAAATAATTCATCTGAAGTAATAAATATAGGGGCTCCATTTAATAGTGGGTATGATGATTTTGCTTTCTTTTATAATGAAGATGGAAAATCAGGATATTTATCTTCAAACAGACCAGGAGGAAAAGGAGAAGATGATATTTATAAGTTTAAAACACTAAAATGTAAACAATTCATTAAGGGAAGAACTTTTGATAAAAGAACAAAAGAAATTTTACCTAATACTTTAGTAGAACTTATAGATTCAGAAGGAAAAGTTATAAAAAGATTTGTAACACAAGAAGATGCAACTTATGTTTTTGAAGTTGAATGTGAGAAGAAATTTTCATTAAGAGGAACCAAGTTAGATCATAAAGATGATTTTGTAAATAATATTGAAACTACAGATGTAAGAGGAAGAGAAATAGAGCACGATTTGTATTTAACACCGTTAATTATAGGTAATGAAATAGTAATAGACCCAATATTTTTTGATTTTGATAAGTGGAATATTCGACCAGATGCAGCCTATGAGTTAGAACATATTGTACGTGTATTAAAAAATCATCCAAAAATGATTATTAAAATTGAAGCCCATACTGATAGTAGGGGAAGTGATAGGTATAATGAAATTTTATCAGATAAGAGAGCCAAATCTACTAGAGATTATATTTTCTCAAGAGATATAGCTACCAATAGAATAGAAAGTGCTATTGGTTATGGAGAAAAGCAATTAGTAAATAAATGTTCTAATGGAGTTCCTTGTACAGAAGAGGAACATCAAGAAAACCGACGATCAAAATTTATAATCACCAACGATTATAAATAGTAAAATAAGTAATTAGTCTCCCGTAGAGTAGTTTTCTTTAGCCCCGATTCAATGCGCATATTGGATTGGGGTTTTATTTTACATCATTATTTTTTAACAAAAATATTGGTGTAATACCACTTGCCGTTAGCGCTTTTTTCAGCAGTAACATCAAAGTGAGTATAATCACCTTCAATATTTTCTTTATGCCCGTCGCTTTTAATCCAAGCATTAACTACAGCTTCTGCAGTAGAGTAACCATAAGCTACATTTTCACCTACCTTAATAGCATCAGCATTTTCAGCTAAATACTCTTTACGTTGGTAAAAAAAGTCGTGTGAAACCTCGTCTTTCTCAATCATGTAATTAGTATGATTGCTTGTTTGAGACTTAATAGTTTGTAACTTGCTTAGTGAAGAAAAGCCATTATTAACTCTATAAGTGTTAATTAGGTCCAAGATGTCTGCTTCAATCGGTTTTTCACTGACGTTAGCTGACATTTCTGGGGTACTGTCAATTATCTCGGCTTCATTAGAAGAACAAGATGTTATTATTAGTGCAAAAAATAGCACCAATAACCTGAGGGGGTAGTTATTCATGATTATAGGGGTTAAGGGGTTAATCAAAAACGTTGTAAAGATATAACGAAAACTTAATGCAAAACAAGTTAATTGTATGTTTTTGAGGTAAAAAGGGGTTTTTTCCTGTGACTAGATAGCCTGTTTTATAAAGTCTTCATACTCATAAAAAAACAGTTCAAACTGTGTCATAGTTTCAACATAAAACTCATAACAATCTCGCCATGTATTCTTATTGTGAATACTAAATTTCTTATCAAAAGGAACATAAATTCTACGAATAATCTTACGATTATCTAGCTCAAAATTATCATCAAATATAACTTCAGGTAAATATTCACTTTCCAATATTTTTTTTAAAGAAAGGAGTTGATCATAAAGTAATTCATTGGCTATTTCTTCAGGATGTTCAAAATCTAAACAAACAGAAGCTTTTTTTCTGTCCGCCTGAAATTTAAAGGCAAATCCTTTTATTTTGGTGTTGTATAACAACCATTTTCTTGGAAAAGACTTCCCAAAACTGGTCCAAAACTCTTTGCGTAACCGAGCAGATTCTTCTTTACTAAACACTATCCGTGAACTTTTGCAGTTTTACCTCTTTCTCTCATCATTTCGGCTTCGAAAGCTAATAAATCTTCCCATTTTTTATCAACTATTTCACGATCCATATACTTACGAGCATACCCTAAAAATAAAGTGTAGTGATTTGCTTCAGAAACCATTAAATCTAAATAAAATTTAGATAATTGTTCATCTTCCATATTATCAGCAAAAACTTTAAAACGCTCACAGCTACGTGCTTCTATTAAGGCAGCAACCAAAAGTCGATGAATTAAAGCTTCGTTTCTATTTTTGGTATGTGGGAAGAATTTTTGCAATTTTAAAGCATAGTCATTTTTAGTAGCTTGTCCTAAAACCATACCTCGATCTATCATTATGTTATGTACCATTCTAAAATGCTCCATTTCTTCAATGGCAATATCACTCATGTCCTTAACAAGTTCAGTTTCTTCAGAGTAATTAATAATAATTGACACAGCATTCGAAGCAGCTTTTTGTTCAGCAAAAGCATGATCGGTTAATAACTGTTCTAATCCATTCTTAGCGACTTCAACCCATGAAGTTTCTGTGTCAAATTGTAATCCAAGCATAATATGTAATTGAGGTTGTAAAAGTAAAAAATATAAGCGCTAATTGCATAATAAATAGCTTAAAAATGGTAAATTTGCCACCAAAAAATCTCTTAAGAAAATTGCTTAAAAATATTAATTCGAATTACGAATACTAAATGAATTACTACAAATTCTAAATAGGACAATCTTTTAAAAATATTTTTCAGTAGTTTTAGATAAAATAGAGAAAGATAAAACTTCTAAGAAAATGAAATTACAGCTACTAAAAAAAATGAAAAAAATTATTGGCGTTTTTGCACTAATATTTTTAATGATTAGTGTCAATTCGTGTAAAAAAACAGTTACTGCAGAAAGTAATGTTAATGAGTTTGGAGAGTATATTAGTGTTTTCCCAGATAAACTAATATCGGTAACACCAAACTTAAAATTTGTATTAAAAAAGAAGGTAACCACAAATTTCGAGCCTACAGAAGTTATTACTACCAAACCAGCTATAAAAGGAGAAGTAGTTTTAAACGATAATGAGTTGGTTTTTGTACCTGCTGAAAAATTAAAAAGTAATCAAGAATACTCAATAACACTTCATTTATCAAAGTTATATGAAGATATTGATGAGAATTTAGAGAGTTTTACCGTTAATGTAAAAACGAAAGAATTATTATTTAATGTTTCCCTACAGTCTCCAAGTGTATACAACAAAAATTTATATGCAGTTGAGGGAGAATTGACAGCTAGTGATATTATTGAAACTGATAAAGTATCATCTTTAGTAAAAGCTACTTATAATGGAAAAGCTAAGCCTATAAAGTTCAGTACCGTAGGAAAAGTAAGTTCAAAGGTTTATTTTAAAATAGATAGTATACAACGTTTTGACGATGATAAGCAGTTAAAGGTAGAATGGACAGGAGCTCTGGTTCAATCAGAATCTAAAGGAAGCAGAGAAGTAACTATAACAGGAAAAAATAACTTTAAAGTATTAAGTGTAGAAGTTGTTGATACAGATAAGCAACATATTGAAATAAACTTTTCAGACCCATTACAAAAATCACAAAACTTAAAAGGATTAATTCAGTTTTTAAATACCCAAAAAAGAGCTTTCACTTATAAAGTAAATAGTAATAAAGTAACTGTATATCCTAAATCATCATTTACGCAAAAAGTTGATATAGAAATATTCAAAGGAATTAAGAGTGCTGATGGTTATACTTTGAAAGAAAATACGATTAAAACAGTGTATTTTGAAGAATTAAAGCCTGCTGTAAAGTTTATAAAAAGCGGATCTATACTTCCAAATTCTAATAACTTAAAAATTAACTTTAGTGCAGTAAACCTAAAAGCAGTTGATGCAACTGTTTATAAAGTTTATAAAGAAAATGTACTACAATTTTTACAATATAATGATTTAAGTAATCAAGGAAATTTACGTTATGTAGGACGTCCAGTAGCAAAATACACGGTAAACCTAGGTAATCAAGGGTTAGATTTAAGTAAAGAAAATGCTTTTGCTATTGATTTAGCTGAAATAGTAAAAGTGGAGAATGGAGCAATGTATAGAGTTGAGTTTTCTTTTAACAAAGACTATTCAAATTATAAATGTGCTGAAGGTGCTTCAACCAAAACTATAGTTTTCGGAAAAAAAGAAATAGACACTAAAAGTTATGATAGTCCTAATTATTATGATGATTACTATTATGATTATAGTTGGAGAGATAGAGAAAACCCTTGTACAACTTCATATTATTATAACAAAAATATTAGCACAAACATTTTAGCTACCAATATTGGAGTTATAGTAAAAAAGGGGAATAATAATAAAATAGTAGTAGCAGTTACAGATATACTTACTACAAATGTTATTGAAGGAGCTAAAGTAAGTTTACACAACTTACAAAAACAAGAAGTAGCTTCAGCTACAACTAATAAAGAAGGAGTTGTTTCTTTTTCTGATGTTACAAATGCCTTTTTTGCAGTAGTTACCAAAAACAACAATACAACTTATGTAAAATTGAAAGATGGTGAAGCACTTTCAATGAGTAAGTTTGATGTTTCTGGGGTAAAATTGCAAGAAGGAATTAAAGGATATATCTATGGAGAACGAGGAGTTTGGCGACCAGGAGATCAAATATTCTTAACTTTTGTTTTAAATGATAATGCGAATCCAATTCCAGAGGAACACCCAATAAAATTCGAATTAATTAACCCAAGAGGAAAGATAATCGATAGAAAAGTACTTCAAAAAAAATCAAATAATGTATATGCATACGCTCCAGTAACAAATCCAGAAGCTATTACTGGTAATTGGAAACTACGCGTAAGTGTTGGAGGAGCTGTTTTCAACAAAACATTAAAAGTTGAAACCATAAAACCCAATCGATTAAAAATTAAACTAGCTACAGATTCTGAATTTATTAAAGCAAACTCAACTATTACAGGAAATGTAGAGGTAAAATGGTTACATGGAGCAATAGCAAGAGGTTTAAAGTTAGATATCAACGGAAAATTCTCACAAACTAACACAGAATTCCCAAAATTTAAAAACTATAATTTTGATGATGTAACTCGTCGATTTGGAACAGAAGAGTTTAAAGTATTAAAAGGAAATTTAAGTAGCGATGGAACTACAAAGTTTTCAGTAAAACCTAAATTGGATAGCAAAGCTCCAGGAATGTTAAGAGCGAGCTTTATAACCAAAGTGTATGAAAATGGAGGAGACTTTAGTACTGATGTGTTTTCTAACAAAGTGTCACCGTATACTTCATATGCAGGATTGGAAGATGCTGAAGAGCCACAATCTAAAAACTATTTATTTACAGATGAAGAATATACATTTAATGTAGCTTCAGTATATGAAGATGGGGCAGGAGTAACAAATAGTTTAGAAGTAAACGTATATAAATTATCATGGCGTTGGTGGTGGAGTACTTCTGATAACGGTTTGTCTAGTTATGACGGTACACGTTATCATGAACCTTATAAAAAACTAAAAGTAACAACAAACGCAAACGGTAAAGGAACCTTTAAATTAAAGGTTGATGAAAACGATTGGGGACGTTATTTAATAAAAGTAAAAGATTCAAAAAGTAAGCATGTTACCTCAAATGTAGTGTATTTTGATTGGCCTTCTTGGTATGCTAAGAAAAAAGGAAACCAAGATAAGAGCAATGCTACGATGTTGATATTTACAACCGATAAAGAATCGTATGAAGTAGATGAAAAAGCAACAGTTAAATTTCCATCTTCAGAAGGAGGAAAAGCGTTTATTACGATAGAAAACGGAACAGAAGTATTAGATCATTTTTGGGTGCCAACACAAGCACAACAAACAACGTTTAGTTTTCCAGTAAAAGCGAGTTATACACCAAATGTATTTGTAAATATTTCGTTACTACAAAAGCATAGTCAAACAGTAAATGATTTACCAATTCGTATGTATGGTTCAATACCAATGTTGGTAAATAATCCTGCAACTAAATTAGAACCAAAAATTCAGTTAGCAGATGAGTTACGACCAGAATCTACAGCTACCATTCGAGTAAAAGAAGAGAAAGGTAGACCAATGACCTACACGATTGCATTAGTAGATGAAGGTTTATTAGACCTAACACGTTTTAAAACGCCAAACCCTTGGGGAGTATTCTATGCACGCCAGTCTTTAGGTGTAAAAACTTGGGATATATTTGACGATGTTATAGGGGCTTATGGCGGAAAAGTAAATCAAATATTAAGCATTGGAGGTGATGAAGCAGAAGCAGGAAGTAAAAATAGAAAAGCCAACCGATTTAAACCAATGGTTACCTATTTAGGTCCTTTCGATTTAGAAATGGGAGATATTAAGGAACACAAGGTTAAAATTCCAAAGTATGTAGGATCTGTTCGTGCAATGGTAGTAGCTACTGATACTAAAAAAGATGCATATGGTAGTGACGAGAAAACAGCTTTTGTACGTAAGCCAGTAATGATTTTAGCATCATTGCCTCGTAAAATAACACCGCAAGAAACTGTTACTTTACCAGTTACTGTTTTTGCAATGAAACCAAATATCAAAAATGTAAAAGTAACTGTACAACCAAATGAGGCATACACAATTGTAGGAGATAAAACACAAACCGTTTCATTTAGTCAGCCAGATGAAAAAATGGCGTATTTCACGTTAAAAGTAAACGATTTCAAAGGAATAGGTAAAGTAAAAATAGATGCAAGTTCAGGAAGAGAAAAAGCGTCTTATGAAGTGGAAATAGATGTGTTAAATCCAAATCCAGTAACTACTGAGGTAAAAGACATAGTATTAAAATCGAATGAAGAAGGGGAAATCAACTTTACAAGTTTTGGTACGAAAGGAACTAACGCGGCTACAATAGAATTATCGACATTGCCTCCAATGAACTTTACTAAACGTTTGGGGTATTTAATTCGTTATCCACATGGTTGTGTAGAGCAAACCACATCAAGTGCCTTTCCACAATTATTTCTACCAGAAATATTTGAATTACCGAAAGAAAAAATAGCTTCTACAGAAAGAAATATTAAAGCAACAATTCAACGATTATCAGACTTTCAATTGTCTAATGGAGGACTTTCATACTGGCAAGGAAATAGTACAGCAGATAGCTGGGGAACATCGTATGCAGGTCATTTTATGATAGAAGCAGAAAAGAAAGGATATGTGTTACCTATAGGTTTCAAATCAAAATGGATAGGGTATCAAAAACAACAAGCACGTAATTGGAGAAATAGCTCACGTTATTACAATAATTCACTTTCACAAGCATATAGATTATACACGTTAAGTTTAGCGAATAGTCCTGATTTAGCTTCAATGAACCGTTTACGTGAATCAATGGGAGTTTCAGATGAAGCAAAAATGAGATTAGCTAGTGCATATGCTTTAATAGGTAAAAAGGCTATAGCAAAATCCATTTTAAAAGGAATAACCGGTTATACCTATACAAAACGATATTATTCAAACTATGGTTCAGAAACCAGAAACAAAGCAATGTCGTTAGAAACCTATATGTTACTGGATGATGAAACGAAGTCAATAAAATTAGCAAAAGAAATTGCCGAAAACCTATCGAGTGAACGCTGGATGAGTACGCAAACAACAGCTTACAGTTTATTAGCAATGAGCCAATATGCTCTGAAAAATGGAGGTAGTAATGGAATTAGTGCTAACTATATTTTAAATAAGGCTTCAGGAGAAGCAAGTACTTCAAAATCGTTGTTAGCAAAAGATTTAATAGTTATTCAAAAAGAGAACTCATTAAAAATAACAAACAAAAACAATGGTGTTTTATATGTGCGTATACTAAACAAAGGAATTTTGCCAGTTGGTGAAGAAAAAGTATTCCAAAAGAATTTAGAAACCTCTATTACATACAAAACAAAAGATGGAGTTCGTGTTACTCCAGATAACTTGTCACAAGGAACCAATTTTGTAGCTGAAGTTACAGTAAAGAATCCAACGAGTGAAACCATTAAAAATGTAGCATTAACACAATATATTCCTTCAGGATGGGAAATTATAAATACTCGTTTCACAGATTTTGGTAACAATACAACATCTTCAAAAGTAGATTATACAGATATACGAGATGCAAGTATTAGTAACTACTTTACGTTGAAAAAATATGAGACAAAAACATTCCGAGTATTGTTAAATGCGTCGTATTTAGGTGAATATTATTTGCCAGGTGTACAAGTAGAAGCAATGTATGATAATGACTACATAGCTCGTACGAAAGGTGAATGGATTAAAGTGGTGAAATAAATAACTTAATAACAATATTCTTTCGCGAAGAATAGACACAAGTCTTGAGTGTCTTTAAAAGTTCAAGGGTTTAATTATATTTTTAAATCTTATTATTATCATGAAAAAAGAGTTTTTAAAAACAGGAAAAGCTTTAACAAACAAAGAACAAAAATCTATTTTAGGTGGAGGAGGAAATTATGAATGTGGATTAGTTTTTGATGAAACACAGTGTGAAGAATTTTGGGCTTTACCACCCGAATATCAGGCTTGTAGTGATGTTCATGCTGATTGTGTTTCTTAAAAGAGAATGTTACAATTTATAAAGAAGAATAAAATTAAAACAATCATCACAGTTTTTGTGATGGTTGTTTATTATTTCTGTCTACCTAAAAACCTATTCGATAACCCAACATCAACAGTCGTAACAGCAAAAAATAATGAATTGTTAGGAGCTGTTATTGCCAGTGATGGTCAGTGGCGATTTCCTGAGTTAGATTCCGTTCCTAAAAAGTTTGAACATTGTATATTACAATTTGAAGATGCTTATTTTTATAAGCACTTTGGTTTTAATCCTGTTTCCATAGGAAAAGCAATGGTAGAAAATATCAAAGCAAAAAGAGTTGTAAGAGGAGGAAGTACGCTAACACAGCAAGTAATTCGATTATCAAGAAAAAATAAAGAGCGTTCGTATTTTGAAAAGTTGCAAGAGTTAGTATTAGCTACTCGATTAGAATTTCGTCATTCCAAAAAAGAAATTTTAAAATTGTATGCTTCGCACGCACCATATGGAGGTAATGTTGTTGGATTGGAAATGGCATCGTGGCGTTATTTTGGATTAAAACCATATCAATTATCATGGGCAGAAACAGCCACTTTAGCAGTGTTGCCAAATGCTCCATCATTGATTTATCCAGGAAAAAATCAACAAAAATTAAAAATCAAAAGAAATAGGTTATTGCAAAAATTACATGAGGAGGGAATTATTGATCAAATTACGTATGATTTAGCTATTGAAGAAGAATTACCGCAAAAACCATATCCGTTACCCACAGTAGCACCTCATTTTGTACAAGAAGTAACTCAACAGTATAGAGGACAACGAGTAAAAAGCTCTATAGATATTCATCTACAAAAACAAGTAAATAATTTAGTTAAGCAGCATTATTTCCGTCAAAAACAAAATGAAGTATATAATATGGCTGTGTTGGTGTTAGATGTTAAAACAAGAAAGGTAGTATCTTATGTAGGGAATTCTCCAACAGATAAGGCACATCAAAAAGATGTAAACAATATTATTGCTCCAAGAAGTACTGGAAGTACTTTAAAACCATTTTTATATGCACAAATGCTTCAGTCAGGAGACTTATTACCCAGTCAATTAGTAGCAGATGTACCAACCGAAATAGCAGGGTATTCTCCTAAAAATTTTAACTTAACTTTTGATGGAGCAGTTCCAGCAAATGAAGCATTAACACGTTCGTTAAACATACCTTCAGTACGTATGTTACAGCGATACGGATTGGAAAAATTTAGAGAAGATATAAAAGCATACCATATCAACGATATTAATAAATCAGCAGATTATTATGGGCTTTCATTAATTTTAGGAGGAGCGGAAGCTAGCTTATGGGATTTATGTAAAACCTTTGCAGGATATGCAGGTATTGTAAATCACTATGAAGAATTAAAACATAATTATTATCAAAATGAATTTTTAGAACCAAGTTTTTTGTTTGAAGGAACTCCAGATTTTGGTAAAGTTCAAAAAGACTATACAACTTTAGATGCTGGATCTACATTTTTAACATTAAATACTTTAATAGAGGTAAACAGACCTTATACAGATCAAGCTTGGAAGTATTACGATTCGTCTCAAAAAATAGCGTGGAAAACAGGAACAAGTTTTGGAAATAAAGATGCTTGGGCAGTTGGCGTAACCCCAAAATATGTAGTAGGAGTATGGATAGGAAACTCAGATGGAGAAGGGCGTCCAGATCTTACAGGAGTTGGTAGTGCAGCTCCGTTAATGTTTAATGTTTTTGACGTGTTACCAAAATCTAATTGGTTTTTAGAACCTTATGAAGATTTAATAGAAGTAGCTATTTGTGAAAAAAGTGGTTTTTTAGCGAAGTCAATTTGTCCGTCTGTAACAAAAAGAGTTCAAAGAAGTGCGATGAAAGCAAAATCATGTTCATACCATCAAGAAATAACTGTAGATATATCTGAAAAATTCAGAGTGAATTCAAACTGTGAATCTATTTCAAATATGGTAACAAAATCATGGTTTGTGTTACCTCCACTAATGGCATACTATTATCAACAGAATAATGCAGATTACAGGTCGCTTCCTAAGTACAGGTCAGATTGTAACCAGTTGGAAAGTAATACAATGGATTTTGTTTTTCCTGCTAAATACACATCAAAAATATCTTTAACAAGAGGAGAAAATAATAAGTTAAACCCTATAATTTTAAAGCTTACACATGCTAATGCAGAAGCAAAAGTATACTGGTATTTAAACAAAGAATTTATAGGGATAACAGAGCAATATCATGAGCAAGCTATTAAACCAAAAAGTGGAATTTATACAATAACAGCAATAGATAATTATGGTAATGAACTGAAGAGAGTTATTGAGGTAAAAAATTAAATAAATATAAATACGGTTTAATTAAAAGCTGTATTTTTAGTTTTTTTAAAAATATACTATGTTAGAACTAGCAGGGATAATTATACTAGGAATATTAGCACAATGGGTAGCTTGGAGGTTTAAAATTCCAGCAATTTTACCTTTAATCTTAATAGGATTACTTGTAGGGCCTATTGCAGCAGAATTTTTTAATGATGATGGAAGTAAATGGATAGAACCTATTTGGGATGGGGAAAAAGGACTATTTCCTGGAGATGGGCTGTACTATTTTGTGTCATTATCTATTAGTATTATTCTTTTTGAAGGAGGATTAACCTTACGACGCGGAGAAATAAAGAATATAGGTCCTGTTATTACCAAATTAATAACTTTAGGATCAGCAGTTACCTTTTTTGGAGGAGCTATAATTGCTCATTATGTGTTTGGATTAGGATGGGAGTTATCATTCTTGTTTTCTGGATTAATAATCGTTACAGGACCTACAGTAATAACACCAATTCTTAGAAACATACCGCTTAAAAAAGATGTCTCAGCAGTTTTAAAATGGGAGGGAATATTAATAGATCCTATAGGAGCTTTAGTAGCTGTACTTGTTTTTGAATTTATAAGTGTAGGTGGAGGTGCTGGGTTTACAGGAACCGCTTTGTTAGAATTCTTAAAAATAATCCTTTTTGGAACCACTTTCGGATTCACTTTCGCGCATGCTTTAATATTTGTAATCAATAAAAAATGGGTACCACACTACTTATTAAATGTAGTTTCTTTATCTACTGTTTTATTAGTGTTTGTGGAGTCTGAGTTGTTTGCTCATGAATCTGGTCTGTTAGCTGTTGTGGTTATGGGAATGGTACTGGGAAATAGTAAACTGAAGAACTTAAAAGAAATTCTATATTTTAAAGAGTCATTAAGTGTTTTATTAATCTCTATTCTATTTATTTTATTATCAGCAAATATTGATTATAAAGAATTAACGCTGTTATATGAATGGAAAACACTGCTTTTATTTGCTTTAATTGTGTTTGTGATACGTCCATTAGCAGTATTCTTAAGTACATCAAAATCAAACTTAAAAACAAATGAAAAACTGTTTATTAGTTGGGTAGGACCAAGAGGTATTGTTGCAGCAGGTATTGCTTCGTTATTTGGAAGTAAGCTGTTAAAGCAAGGAATTGAGGGAGCAGAATATATTACCCCTTTGGTATTTATGGTAGTACTAGGAACTGTTTTATTAAACGCCACTACAGCAAGATTGTTTGCGAAATTAGTAGGAGTGTTTTTAAAGCGTTCTAACGCAATTATGATTGTAGGAGCTTCAGATTTGGCAAGAATGATTGCAAAATACCTAAAAGAAAATCAAAGAAGAGTAGTATTAATTGATTCTAATATTGAAAATGTAGAAAAAGCCAAAGAAGAAGGGTTGGAATCTATTGAAGTTAATATTTACGATGATGAGCTAACAGATAATATTGAATTAAATGATGTTGGGTACTTAATTGCAATGACAGGAAGTGATTCAATAAACAAGTTTGTAATATCAAATTTCTCCTCTATTTTTGGAGAGCAAGGAGCTTATCGTTTAGCAACGTCACAAGAAGTTATTACAAAAGATTATGAAGATGAAGATCACTTGTTTACAATAGAAGACGATTATATTAACTTGATGGAAGCTGTAAGAGAGTTCCCTGAAATTCACGAAACAGTAGTCAATTCCATTGATGATTATAAGAAAAAGATTGAAGAAATTAATAGAGATCAAAAATCGATTCCAATTTTTGTTAAGAGTCAAAAGAATGAAATTTTATTAATTTCAGAATTTGAGAAAAACGTCAAGAAAATAGAAGATTGGAAGTTAGTTTATGTAGGGAAGAATTTAAACATCTAACCCAAAAGTATTCTTTAACTTTTCAATTAACGGATTTTTTTCTTTCAGTTTGTCGTACTTCTCTTGAGGAGTATAGGCAAACTTTTTTTCTACAGTTTCATTTACAATAACATTAATCTGAATACCATAGTTATTTAATTTTTCACGTAAAAAGCGTAATAATTTAGGTTTTCCCTTTTCGAGTTGCGACTTCATTAAGTCATTAGGCAACGAAAAAATAATAGTAAAATCCTCTTGTAACTTAGGTTCATCAGAAGCTAAAATGGCAGCGATACTTCGCTCTCCAAAACCTTGTAATTGGAAATAATATTTTTTCCAAGCATCTTTTAACTCATCTTGAGTAAAAGGAGTTCTTGGATGATTATCGTAGTTTTCCTCTGTATCAATAGTACTTTTTACTTCTTTCTTTTGTTGTAAACTCTTTAAAGACAGGGCAGAAGTACGTCGTTTAATGTTCTTTAAAACTGGTTTAGCAGGAACCTCTTCTTTTATAGCTGTAGTAGTTACTGGGACAGGTTCAACTTTTTTGGGAGTTTTTGTAACAACAGGTTTTACCTCAGTCTTTTTAACAGAAGGAGATAAAGAGGTAAAAAAAGTAGCAGGAATTATGTAGTTGCTAGATTTTTTTTTTGCTCCATCAAAAGTGATAGAGGCAATTTGCATTAAAGTAAGTTCTACCAATAAGCGTTGGTTTTTACTTCCTCGATATTTTAAATCACAATCATTCGCCTTATCTATAGCTGGGAGTAAAAACTGCATACTAGCTTTAGAAGCCTGCTCTAAGTATTTTTTCTTAGTGTTATCACCAACCTCTAACAAAGTAATAGTAGCTTGATCTTTTGCAACTAACAAATCTCTAAAGTGAGAAGCCAAACCGTTTATAAAATGATGTCCCTCAAAACCTTTTCCTAACACATCGTTAAAGGCCATTAACACTTCTGGAATTTTATTCTGAAGCAATAAATCAGTAATGTTAAAATACACATCGTAGTCTAACACATTTAAGTTCTGAGTAACAGCCTCACGTGTTAAATTGTTTCCAGAAAAACTTACAACCCTATCAAAAATAGAAAGAGCATCACGCATTGCACCATCAGCTTTTTGGGCAATTACATGCAGTGCATCATCTTCCGCAGTAATATTTTCTTTAGCACAAATTGTTTTTAAATACTCTTTAGCATCTAAAACGCCAATACGTTTAAAATCAAAAATTTGACAACGAGATAATATCGTTGGTATAATTTTATGTTTTTCAGTAGTTGCTAAAATAAAAATAGCGTGTGCAGGTGGTTCTTCTAACGTCTTTAAAAAAGCGTTAAAAGCCGCTTGTGAAAGCATGTGAACCTCATCAATAATATACACTTTGTACTTTCCTGTTTGAGGCGGAATACGAACTTGATCAGTTAAATTACGAATATCATCAACCGAGTTGTTAGAAGCCGCATCTAATTCAAAAATATTAAAAGCAAAATCTTCATCATCTGTAGTTGCATCTTCTTGGTTAATACGTTTAGCCAAGATACGAGCACAAGATGTTTTACCAACACCACGAGGTCCTGTAAACAATAAAGCCTGAGCTAAATGGTTGTTTTGTATAGCATTTTCTAACGTATTAGTAATGGCTTGTTGCCCTACAACATCCTCAAAATTTTGAGGACGATATTTACGTGCCGATACTATAAAATGTTCCATTAAAATCTACTGTTTACTTGAACAAAAATAGAAAACACAGTGGCAACACGCAAACAAAATTCTTAAGGAAATATTAAAGTTGTAAACAATTGTAAAAAATGTATTCTTTGTACGACCAACTAACATATAAATAATACTAATTATATGAAGATATTCAAGGGAGTAACAGTATTTACGGCTGTTGTTTTAGCGGTAACGTTATTAAGTTTCTCACAAAAAAAGGAAGAAAAACTAAAAGAGGTATCAGTACAAACAACCTCAGAAACAAAAGTAGCTTACTTTGCAAGTGGTTGTTTTTGGTGTGTAGAAGCAATTTTTGAAAGTGTGAATGGAGTAGAGGAAGCAGTATCAGGATATGCAGGAGGGCACACTAAAAATCCAACCTATAAAACAATTGGAACAGGTCGTACAGGACATGCAGAATCAGTAGCAGTATATTACAACCCGAAAAAAGTTAGTTTTCAAACATTAGTTACTGTATTTTTTGGTTCGCATAATCCAACTACTAAAAACGGACAACATCCAGATTATGGTTCACAATATAGGTCAATAGCGTTTTATAAAACACAAGAAGAAAAGCAGCTCATAGAAAGTACTATTAAAAGATTAAATGAAGATGTTTATCAAGGGAAAATAGTTACGGAGGTTAAAAAGATGGAGAAGTTTTATCCTGCGGAAGAGTATCATCAAAACTATGAACGTTTGCACCCAGAGAATCCATATGTGCAAAAAGTATCAATTCCTCGATTAAATCGGTTTAAACGCAAGTTTCCGGAATTGCTTAAAAAAAGAAAAGACGGGTAACTTTATTAAGTTAAAGTTTGTTTATATAAAAAGCTCCCCAGCAACAGCGTTACTGGGGAGTTATTTATTTATAAGGTAAAGTTTATTCCTAAAACAATATTTCTACCAGGGTTAAAAATATTATCAGGCTTTAATCTAGATAAGTGATTTATGTACTTCTTATCAAGAAGATTATTTATGGTTAAAGATGTAGTAAAAGTGTATTTACTAATGATAATATCACCTCCAATACCCAAGTTTACTAAGTTATAAGCAGGTGTTGCTGTTTCAAACTCACTAACATTATCTTGCTTAAAAAATGAATGTAAGCTTACAGAAGCATATCCGTTTGGTAACCATTTTTCATTAGAAAACTCAGTTCTTAGTGTGTTTTTTAAGGTATTTGCTGGAATTAGTGGTAAATAGTTTCCATTATCTTGTTTACCAATTACCGTTTCAAAACTACTTTCTAAATGTAGCCAATCAAGAGGGTGAGGGTGTAGGTGGAAACCAAACTCACCTCCATACAATTTTGCATCTTCTTGAGAGTAAGAATACACAGGAGCATCATCTTCAATTTCACCAGTAGGAGATAAGTAGATGTAATCGTTTAATTTATTATAAAAACCATTGGCAAATAACTCAAAGTGTTCAGTGTTATAATCTAAAGAAAGATCAAATTGTAAATTCTTCTCGTTAACTAGGTTGTTGTTACCAACTTCAAAACGATTTGTACCGTGATGTACTCCGTTAGAAGTTAATTCAGCAAGGTTTGGAGCTCTAAATCCGCTAGCAATATTTAAACGAGTTGTAAGAGCATTAAAAAGTTTGGTTTTTGCACCAAAAGAGGCTGTAAAACTGTTAAAAGATTTATCTATAGCTTCAAAAATATGTATTTCATCTTCATGAGCTACTTCGTGTCTTTCTGTAGTTATAGCTCTGTTATCATAACGAATACCCGCTTGAAAAGAAGTATTATCATTTACTTCAAAGTTGGCTGTAGTAAATACACCAAAATCGTTTACAGTAGCATTAGGAATTAATAATTCTTCACCAAAGTTAGTATTGGTTTGGTGTAAACCTTGAGCACCTATTAAAACTTCAAATTTACCAAACTTAGGAAGGTGATATTTAGTGTTATAACTAAACGTTTTTAACTTCATATCTAAAGCAGCTTCACCTTCTTCATGCTCTTCGTGTTCTTCTTCAGTTTCTTCTTCTTCATGCTCCTCATGTTCTTCAAACTCTTTACGGTTATTAATAGTATACCCTAAATCGATGTCTAATTTTGAGTTTTTAAAGAAAATATGATTGTGTAAACTTATAATATGATTGTCAATATCCTGATAAGGAGTTTCAAAATGTGTTTCTTTCGTTTGTTCTCCAATCCCTTCTGTTAGTCCTAACTTAGAATTGTTGAAGTTATAGCGTAACTCAGAAGAAAAGTTTTTCTCATGAAATCCTACACCTAATTTTAAATCTTTTTCCTTAAAACGTGTATTGGTTACTCTATAATCAGGTGTTTTGTAATCTGCGTGTTGCGCATAGGTTCCTCTAGCTAAGAATTGCCAGTTTTTTAAAGAAGATGTTAAGCCAACCGAAGTATTAGTACCTAAAGTATTACTAAAGTAACGCTGATTCACATTAAGTTTAGTAGTATTCTCTGGGGCAAATTTTTCTGGTTGAATATATAAAACACCACCTAAAGCATCAGAACCGTATAAAAGAGAAGCAGGACCTTTAATAACTTCTACACCAGCAACACCAGCATCGTTAATACCCAAACCGTGTTCTCCACCAAATTGTTGGTTTTCTAGTCGTATACCTTGTGTGTATACTAAAACTCTGTTTCCGCTTAAACCTCTAATAACAGGTTTACCGATAGATGTTCCTGTAGAAACTTGAGATACCCCTGCAATGTTTGTAATTCCTTCAGCCAATGTTGTAGCTCCTGTTTTTTGAAGAGCTCTAGCAGAAAGACGTTCAACTTTCATTACATTTTCTGATTGTAATTTATTAAAAGGAGTTGAGATGATTACTTCATCTATTTTAAAAATAGACTCTTCTAAGTTAAGGTCAAAAGAGATGTTCTCATTATTAAAATCAAACTCTTTTGAAACAGTTTTAAAGCCTAAGAATGTAAAGTTAAAGGTTACTTTTCCGTTAGGAATGTTTTGTATGTTATAGGTACCATTTTCATTGGTTACGGTTCCTTTATGTAATTGTTCAGAGTATACTTCTACTCCTAAAAGTGGTTGATTATCAGTGTCTGTAATTTTTCCTGATAAACTGTTTTGTGCATATATAGCAGATACTCCTATAAATAATAGGAAGTTTATTAATTTCTTCATTAAAATGAATTTTACTGTTAACGATGTGTTTTGTTAGTTTTTATAACAATGTTATGATACAGTAAAATATGGTGGTGCTCTTGAAGATTTTTTATCAGTATATACATAAGAGATTAACTGAGGTTGCGTCTCGTAATCTAATTTGTAAAAGTGTTGTGGTACAACTGAAAAGTTCTCAGCTGTTTGATACGTAAATGTGTTTAAATGATAATGTGCTAAAGAACAATCTAGTTCTTCCGCATGAAAGTGATGCTCGCTAGTAGATGTACAAACAGTATGCTCATGGTTTTCAAATAAGTGTATAGTTAAAACTACTGTAGGTAATAGTAGAATTAAGATACTTAATAGCGCAATATGTTTTTTGAGCTTAATCACGGTAGACAAAAGTAAAAAAATAAAACCTAATAGAAATTTACTATTAGGTTTTATTTTTTTATAGTTTTAATATTTCTTAATGCTTTTTTGAGTTCCCTCGCATTTTCATGTTTAACATTTCTACTACTAAAGAAAAAGTAATAGCAAAGTATAAATAGGCTTTAGGTATACTACCTATTTCTTCTCCAAAAAGAGTAGCGTGCGATAAGTGAGCACCTTCAGCAATCAACATAAATCCAATTAAGATTAAGAAAGACAAGCCTAACATTTGAATAGTTGGGTGCTTACTAACAAACTTCCCTACAGGGTTTGCAAATAACATCATAATAACCATAGATAATACTACAGAGGTAATCATAATTATCATAGCTCCTTCAATACCATTGGTCATTCCTACGGCCGTTAAAATAGAATCAAAAGAGAAAACGATGTTAATTAACGTAATTTGTATAATAGCTTGTGTTAATGTATAGCCTTTTTTAGGTTTACCGTCAGTTTCGTCTTCAAGATGTCCTTCTACTTTATGGTGAATTTCTTTAGTACTCTTATATAAAAGGAATATACCACCAGCAAATAAAATTAATGCTTGACCGGTAACTCCTGCATTAAACCAAGATAAATCGATATTAAAAAAAGGAGAATTCATAGCAATAAGCAATGAAATACCAAAAAGTAAAGCAATACGAAGTATCATGGCTAAGAATAGCCCAATATTAGTCGCTTTTTTTTGTTGATTTTCAGGTAGCTTATTTGCAGCTATTGAAATAAAAATAATGTTGTCAATACCTAATACAATTTCTAAAAACGTTAAGGTTACAAGTGCACCCCACGTATCAGGTTGTAAGAAAATTTCCATAGTTTATTTTACTTTATATACAGTTCCTTTTTGCTTAAAGTTAGAATAGCCAATTTTTGCGGTAAAACTATAAGAACTGTCAGTTACTTTAGTTATTTGAACAAATATAGGATCTTTATCTAAATCAGTTTTCGGATTTTTCATTCGCAAGGTATATGCGAAGTTATTTTTCCATTTGATGTAGAGTGTATCTATATGTTTTATTTCTTTTTCAGTAACTAAACTGTCAGTTGAAATACTTACTTTTTTAGTATATTCTTCTATTTGTAAGCTATCTTTTCTTACAATTGTTGTTTTTCCGTAGTTATCACCAGCAGGAATTTCAAACGTTCCGTGAACAAAACGTGTAGGATCTCCATTTCTTTCTGGAGTGCACGAAATAGCTAAAAATAAAACTAAAAAAGTAAGTAAATATCTCATTATATACCTGTGTAATTAGATGGTGTAATTTGTTTTAATTCATTCTTAATCGCCTCAGAAACCTCTAAAGTATCAATAAAATTAGCGATAGAATCTTTGTTTATTTTTTCGTTGGTACGCGTTAATCCTTTTAATGCTTCGTATGGATTAGGATACGCTTCACGACGTAAAATTGTTTGAATAGCCTCAGCAACTACTGCCCAGTTATTTTCTAAATCTTCAGCAAATTTAGCTTCGTTTAATAATAACTTGTTCAATCCTTTTAAGGTAGAAGCAAAACCAATTAACGTATGTCCAAAAGGAACTCCAACGTTACGTAATACCGTACTATCAGTTAAATCACGTTGTAATCTTGAAACTGGTAACTTAGCAGATAAATGCTCAAAAATAGCATTTGCTATACCTAAGTTTCCTTCAGAGTTTTCAAAATCAATAGGATTTACTTTATGTGGCATTGCAGATGAACCAACTTCACCTTTTTTAATTTTTTGTTTAAAGTAGTCGTTAGAAACATACGTCCAAACATCGCGATCTAAATCAATTAAAATCGTATTTACACGTTTTAATCCGTCGTATAAAGCTGCCATGTGGTCGTAGTGCTCAATCTGCGTAGTAGGGAAGGAGTGGTGTAAACCTAACACTTCTTCAACGAAATGAGTACCGAAGTTTTTCCAGTCGATATCTGGATACGCTACTTTGTGTGCATTGTAATTACCTGTAGCTCCACCAAATTTCGCAGCGTGTGGTGTATGTTGTATGTGAATAACTTGATTGTTAATACGTTCTACAAATACAAAAAACTCTTTTCCTAAACGGGTAGGAGAGGCTGGTTGCCCGTGAGTTCTTGCTAACATTGGTACGTTTTCCCATTCTTCAGATAAATCAGCTAATTTGCAAACTAAGGTATCTAAAGTAGGATAATATACTTCTTCGATAGCATCTTTAATAGATAATGGAATAGCAGTGTTGTTAATATCTTGAGACGTTAATCCGAAGTGGATAAATTCTTTATATTTCTGTAAGCTTAAAGCGTCAAACTTCTCTTTAATAAAGTACTCAACAGCTTTTACATCGTGATTGGTAACGCTTTCAATTTCTTTGATTTTTTGCGCATCTTCAGCAGAAAAATCTTCATAGATCTTACGTAAATCAGCGTATAACTCTTTGTTGAAATCGGCTAATTGAGGTAATGGAATTTCACATAAAGAAATGAAATATTCAATTTCTACCTTTACACGATATTTTATTAAAGCTTCTTCTGAAAAATAGTTCGCTAAGCTTGCTACTTTGTTACGGTATCTACCATCAATAGGAGAGATGGCGTTTAATTCTGTTAAGTTCATGTTTTGTTGTTGTGTTGAAAGGCACAAAAATAGAAAATACTTCCCTTTTTTTAGAGATAAACTACAGGAATTTTAGTACTAAATAAAAGCAATCTTATTTAGGGACAAATAAGTGTATAGAATTTTGTTTGTGATAATCGAACTCAAAATATTTTTAGAAAAACCTTTCCGCTTTCGCAGAAGAAAACGAAAAGGTTAGTAATTAATAAATGATTTTTATCTTAGTTTCTTATTTAATCAGAAACGTACTTTATGTTTGTCTTTTTATAATCAAAAAAACTCAATGCTTTAATGAGGAGTTATTAATGTGGTATCTTTAAAAATACTTATTTCAAATGAACTATTTAAGGGTTTTCCATTAGTGAAATAACCAAACCTTTTAGATTGTATTATTTTATCTTTATGATAAATTTCTAAAAAGTAGTCCCCATCTCCTTTAACATTATTAAAAATAATTTCTTTGTTTACTTTTTGACCTATGGCTAAATTTCTTATATAGGTTTGATTTTCTTTAGAAATACCTACAGTTATACTATCTAATTTAGAGTTTGATTTATTTTTAACAATAAAACTTAAACTGTTTCCAGAGTAATTAAAACAAGATTGAAGAATGAAAGCAAAAATAATTATTGTTGTTCTTTTCATAATTTATTTATTGGTGTTAATTTTGATAAGTTTGTAGCTCTCCCACTGGCTGCCCCTCCTTTTAAATTTGATAAATACCTTAATTGACCTGTTTTTAGAGCATCTAAAATACTCTTTGTTAATGATGAATAGCCATCAAAAAGCCAATTTTTTCTATCTCTTCCAATCTGATTATTAAATAAATCCATTTGTTTTTCTCTTCCTAATTTGAATAGCCTACTTTTACATAGGCTATTTATTTCTTCTATTTATACAGTTTTTATAAATTCTTTAAAGTCTTCATAAATGAAAATATTTATTTTAAAATACCTTCTAATTCCTCTAAATAGGCATAATCTGAAATATTATACCTTTCCCTGTCAAAATTGGTATCAATTTAATTCGATGAATTCCAGTCCAGTTAAATTTCTTTTAGTTATTTCTTTTTTTATGTTTTCAGACACATAATAACCTATACCTCCTTTAACATTATCTACTATTATAAAATCTCTTTTAGACTTTGGTTCTATAAATAATTTTTCAATATGAAATTGGTACAAAAACCCTAATTTTTCAATTCTATTTTTTTCAGTCAAAAAATCCTCTAGTGAATTAATATTTAGTTTTTCTTCTTTTATGAATAAGTCTCTTATAAGAAAAAATTCAGAATTTTTAAAATCTATATCATTATAATTAAAATTTGTTGGGTTTAATATCCAATAATATACTTTTTTATTTTTTGTTATTTCTATTTCAGATTTAAAAAATTGAAAATTTTCATCTCCAAATTGACATAAAACATTTTTAAACTCATCACTTACTATTATTTTTTTTGTATACCCTATTGAAGGTGATGTTAAAACGTCTGTTAATTTAGCTCCTTTATTTAAAATACCTATAGGTGTTTTAGGAGTGAAATTTATTTTTTTATATCCTATATTATCAATAAATAAGGGGGCTTCTATAGGATCGCAATCACATTTTACATCTTCTATTTGAGGATACTTTCCTATAACGTTCAAATCTACGGAGTCAGATATTCTATAATATTTCATCTTTAAAAAATTAAATCATTCAAATGAGTATTGGGATTATTCTTAATTACTTCTTTAACGTTTTTAATAATCAATTCTAATCTACTAAATGTATCTTCAGGGCTTAACCCACTAGGTATTGCATCCAATAACTCTCTTATTCTTCTATCATATAGATGATGATTTGGTTGATTTCGCCATTTATCAACTGGTATGCCATTTAAAAACTCATCAATATGAAACGGACTTGTTTTACTTTTAGCCGCTTTTTGTATTGCTCTATGTGTTCTTAAATTTCTTGAAAGAACACATAGAGCTTGTTTGGTAAGATCATCAGCAATACCTAAAACTTTTCTAAACTTTTTACTTTGATATGTCCCAAAATCAACAACCCCTTTTTAGAATTATTCACAAACTATTTTATCAAAAGGAATTGTTACGAAACCTGTCATACCTGCTTCCTGCAAAGTATTTAATAAACGTTCGCTGATTAAATTAGGAGGGTATACTAATTGGGATAAATTAAAAACATCATATTTAGGGAAGTTATCTTTAAAAACTATCCTATGAATCATCAATTCCTTTTGCCTTGGTAACGATTTTTTAATAACTTTAAACTCACTTAATTTAGAGGGCATAGGAATTACCTTATCAATTTCAAACTTCAATATTAATATACTCCCAAATATCAGCTATATAATGAAACCAATAATAATCTAATAACTCTCCTTTATGATATACTTTTATGGGGTAAAAAGCATATTTTGGTAAGTTAAACTGTTTTAAAATTTCTTTAAAATTTTCGTTTATAATCATTCCAAAAGAGGTATAGTCTTCCAGATAATTTGTTGGTTTTGCTTTTTGATTCAAATCTAGCTCTAATTCTGGGATAAACTTTGGGAATTCATAATGTTGTACTTCCCAAAAACCATGAGGAGGTCCTGGATTAAACCCTTTTCTTAAAGTTACTTGGGGATAATCCCCTATAACATCTATATTATCATAATCCCAGTTTATAGTATAATACTTCATCTAAGTTAAGGTTAAAAAGAGCTGCCAGAAGGCAACTCTTTTTAACATTTCTATAAAACTGTTATTCACAAATAATTTTATCAAATAGTCTAACTCTAAAACCTGTCATACCTGCTTCTTGCAAAGCATTTAATAAACGTTCGCTTATCAATGCTCCAAAATATTCAATATTTGATATTTTTAAGACATCATACTTAGGATAATTAGAATTTAAAACTATTTTTTCCCATTGCATGTGTTGATGCCAAGATAATGACTTTTTGATTTTTTGAATTTCATCAGATGTAAGGCTCAAATCTACTTCTGAAACAACACTATATTCGTCTTTGTCATCATAAATAATTGCTTTAGACTCACTCTTATTTATCCAACTCCAAAAATCATCAACTATATAATGAAACCAATAATACTCTAATAACTCTTCTTTATGGTATACTTTTATAGGGTAAAAGGCATGTGAAGGTAAATCGAATTTTTCTAAAGAACTTTTGAGTCTAGTACTAACTATCATACCAAAGTTTACATATTGTTCTAGATAATCAGTCGGTTTAGCTTTCTTATGTAATTCCAATTCTAGACTCGGAACAAAGTTTGGAAACTCATGAGGTTTTACTTGCCAATAACCACTTGGTAAACTAGGGTTGTATCCCTTTTTTAAAGTTACTTGCGGGTAATTTCCTATAACGTCTAAGTTATCATAATCCCAATCTATTTTATAATATTTCATCTAGAGTAATGTTTTAAAATAATCGTTTAAATTTAACCCAGATTTTTTAGCTTTTCCAATTTTATTTAATAGTTCTGGTATCAATTTATTTTCTAAAAAATCATTAGCTATTTCAGGGGTCAAATCACTAGTACTATCAATGAAGGCTTTTAATTTTTTATCTACAAATGTATTATAAGCAGGATGATTTCCGTGTAATCCTTCACCAATTAGTTTACTATACTTTTTTAATGCAATACCATTAATTTTGGCATTCATATGAAATCCAGCTCTGGCTGCTTTTTGAATTATAGGGTTGTTTATAATTTTATCTGCCCAAGGTATAATATGATGAGCCTCTTCTCCTGCTTTAGTACCAATAATCTTTGCCAGATTGCTTCTACTACCAAAGGTAACTACTCCTCGAACAACTTTAAAAGTTAATTTTGTAGTTTTTCCATTGGCTTTTGCTACTACAATTACCCACTCAGCAACATCATCAGCTATTTTTAAAACGGGTCTTAACACTTTTGCCCCAGTACCTACAATTTTACCACCAGGTACTACAGTAAGAAGAATTCCTCCTGCTGCTTTCCAACGAGCTACTTGTTGTCCATCGAAATCTTTTCCATCAATTAGTATTTTAATATCCTCTACAGGTAATACATAACGCCCTAAATTTTTTCCTAGATCTTTTCCTGCAAGAGCAAATAACGTTTTAAGCTCATCACCTAAATTATTAGGGTTAAAAAGCATTTCAGCCCATACATCATTTTCTGAAAGTTTTATGTAATAAAATCTGCAATTTTGACAGCCTCCTATATTACTTCTGTCTTTATCTATTAAGTCACCTGCACTGGTTAATACTTTTTCATAACTAGAGGAAGCTATTATAGAGCCATCAGTTAATTTATAGTAAGAAATTTTTTTACCAAAGTCATGATATACATGTGTGAATTTTAAATTAGAATTGTTTTCAATCATTCCTGTACTAGCTTTCCAAGGTATCCCTGTTATTCCTTTTTCAAGTTCAGCCTGTCCTTTAACATAGTTATAAGCCTTTAAATCTAAAGGCTTATTTAATGATTGCCATTCTTTTACAAGCGATGTAGCAAAACTTTCATTGTCATATAACCATTTTTTTGTATAATAGTCTGGTTTTACTTTTTTAATCATTTCTTGAACCATACCTCCATTCTTAATTCTAGATTTTTCAATTTCTAAAGAACTTTGATAAATGTTTGGTAAGTTTTGTAAGAATCGAATTCGTTCAGCTTCCAAAAACCTTTCAATTTTATTAGCCTTAAGTGTATTGTTATTTAGCCATTCTAGTTCATTTACATTTGTTATATTTAATTTTGAAACTAGTTTATCTACATAAAAAGTTGCATTAATAGGGGTACTATTCATTAAAGTAGATAATACCTTTTCTTTTTCTTGAGCATGAATTCTTCTAGAATCATTACAAGCAGCTTTTTCATATCGTTCGGTAGCACTGCTATAATTAAAGCCGTATTTCTTTTTTAATATTACTTTCCAATAATTTCTATCAAAAACAGAATGTACCTTTTTTTTTGTTCTTAAAACTTGAGCTTCTAATGGAGCTAAATTTCCTATACTTATATCTTGATATTTTGAAAATTGTGAAGGAAAACCATGAGGAGGATTTAAACGAATATTGTCATTCTCTACATTAACTAGAAAAATCATTAAATTTAATCTATCCCAAGGGTTATATTTATTATAATATTTTACATACTGGTTTAATATATAGTTCTCAGCAGTAGTTTTTTTATAGTAAGGACTTTGAGTAATACCAACGTTTGATTGTAATCCAATGTGATTTTTTGAAAAAGTATTATATTCAGTGTTCCATGAACTTTTTATAGAGTTTAAAGATTTATAGCTTGTAAGTTTTTTTCCATTAACGATAAGATTTGGATAAGCTGAAGTATTTATTTTTCCATTTTTAATTTCATTCTCTCTAAGTTTAAGAAGTTTAAAATTACTTATGTTTTTTTTTGTTTTTGCTTTGCTAGCTTTTACCCTTCCACCATATTTATCAGTTAATTTTTTATAAGCAGGAGAGTAGCTTTTGTTTTCTACAGTTTTAAAAAGGTGGTTTCTAGCATCGTTGAAGCTAGAAAAGGATTTATTAAACCTAGATTCTAAATGTTTTTTTATTAAATCATTTTGTCTTCTGTACCATCTTTCAATTTTCTTTTTCCTTACTCTTTCTACTAGAAAATAATTATCGATAGCTGTTCCAAAGTTATGTCCGAAGTTAAAGCTAATATCTTCAAATTCGCAATGGCAATTAGTAACACCACCTTTTCCTGCTGTTGGGTACCCTATTATTGGTTTTCTTCCTAAATATTCATCACCCTCTTCTATTTTAATAGGTACTCTTGCTCTTTCAATTTCTCTAACTTGAGCAAAAATCGCGGTTGTATAAAAAGCAAAAAATATGAATGCTAATTGTAGTATAATCTTTTTCATTTTAGGCTATTTTTTTATGGTAATTCTTGTTTTTCTTTCATTATTAACAAATACAGAAACAACATATACTCCTATTTGTAGGTTTGAAGCATCAAAAAAGTATCTATATTTCCCTTTTTCCTGAGTTTTACTAGTCTTTATAACAGATATTAAATTACCGTATGTATCATTAATTTGAACTTTAACTGTAGCTGGTTGAGCTAGTTCATACGCTATGATTAAATCGTTTTGAACTGGATTAGGATATAATTGAATAAAGTTGTTTTCTTGTTCAGACAAGGCTTTTAATATATCTTCTGACAATTCTTCTTCACTATTTTCAAAGTTTTCTTCTTTTTTTAAGACAAAACGTAGCGGTGTACCTGACTCTTTCCATTTGTTTATGTAATTTTCTACATTACCAATTAAGTGAAAGTTATTATCAAAACTTTTAATAGTTAAATTACTTGATAATAATTGATAAGTTAATGATGATGGAATTTCTTCTTTAAAAGTAATATGTGGTAAAGTACATTCCGTATTATTAAAATAAATAGTATTATCTAGTCTAATAATTTCATCTTTTATTGTTTTTTCTCCTATTGTGATAGTGGAATATAAGTTACCTGAATCTTCTTCCTTTTGTATTTCTAAAGAGAACTTAATCTTATTAATTATATCTGTTTCTGACCAGTCTAATTGTAACAATTGTCCTGTCCATTTTCCTATCAATTTACTCTCAGTAAGTTTTTCTTCTTGTATGTAAGAACCTATTTGTTCTTTATTGAATATTTCATCAAAATGATTTTCTTTATTTGTTTTTGTTACTTCAGAAGTTGTAGTAGCTTTTATATCAGAAAACTCTACACCTAGCAATTCACTGGCTTTATGAATATTTTTTTCTATTCCATATCCATTCTTATAACATACACCTAACCAATACTTAGCCATTGGGTGATTACTTTTTTTAAACCATTTTATAGCTTTTGAATAGTCTTGGTCAATATTACCATAACCTTTTAAATATAAATATCCTAAGCTATATGAAGCTTTGTCATCTCCTAGCTCAGCTGCTTTTTTAAACCATTTTCTAGCCTTGTTATAGTTTAGTTTACAGCCTCTACCATATTTAAACAAAACTCCTAAATCAGTCATGGCTAGTACATTATTTTGTTCGGCTGACTTTTTAAGTAACTTAAAAGCTTTTTTATAACTTTCTTCAGTTTCTTGTAAAGCATATAATCTCCCCATGTATAATTGAGCTTCTGCATTACCTTCTCTTACACATGGCATAATATATTCTGTAGCTTCTTTTATAACGTCTTTATAATTATTAGTTTTTAAGAGATTTAAAGTTTTTTGAATGTTATGGTCACAATTTAAGAGACTATTATCAATGGCATTAGTAACATTAGGTTTAGTATTTATAGCTTCTTCTTTACTTGAATCAGTAAAAACTACGCTATTAGAAGGGAGGGGTGTTTCTTGAGTTTTTCTAAGTCTTTGTTCTTTATATAATTCATAGTATTTTAAGACTTTAGCAAAGTCTTTCACTTTTCCATCAGAACCTACATCTTTGAGAGCTTCTTTTAGCTTTTTTCTGTGGTCTTCATTTTTTTGTTCTTGTGCTTGTACATGAATACATGCAAAGCAAAGAACAACTAATAAATAGTTGAATTTTGTTTTCATATTTGTTTAATTTTTGGGTTACAATTTTTTTAAAGAGAACAATTTTTTCGCTAATGAAACAAGTAGATAATAATTTACCCTACCCAAAAAATAAAATAGTATTACAGATTTATTTTAAGATCTAATTATAGAAGCCCCATGCCGTGATATCAGTGACCCGTGCTGTGGTGTCAACGGAGCATGCCGTGGTATCAGCAACCCATGCCGTGATGTTAACGGAGTGTGCCGTAGTATCAGCGACCCATGCCGTGAGTATTCAATAAAGTGTGTAGAGAATTGTATAAAAGAATTGTAGCTAACGTTCAGTATAAGAAACGTAGGGCAGGTGATAAGCTAAATATAAATATTTTGCTTTTATCTTTTTTCTCATAAACCCCAAATTTTATATTTGGCGGATTTGCAAATAAATACAGACCTTTTAATTACCCATGAAGCTCTATATTTTCTTATATATTGTTAGCATTAGTTATTTTATCAATTTTTGATTGAATTTCTAATACTTTTTGATTCCAATATTTTTGCGCTTCTTTAGCATTAAATTGGGGTTTCTTTTTAGAACCAGTTTTCATTTCTGGAGGTATTTGACTTAGATACTCCCAATTATGATCTATATCCCTAGCTATTTCGTTTTGATTTTCTGGGTCAGACTTTCGTCTAGACCAAAAGTTTTGGTGTTCAATATAATCAGCTTTTATTTTAGAAAAGTGACTAATCAATTCATCAGAATTTGATGGTATATACCCAGGTCCACTACAACCACATGAATGGAATGTAATTCCTACTTCATATAGAGTTGCAATGTGTTCCCAAGATTTTATGTCTTTTTTCTTAGGCGACTCAAAATCTAGTCCCATATTAGCCATTAGTTCACCACATTCAGGACATTTAGCAGGATTCTGTTCTTTAGAGTTATTAAATCCACCATAAATATCTTTTTCTAATTTCCTTTTAAATGTTTTTCTACACTTAAAACAAGCATAATGAGGTTTATATGTTGTCATTCCATATCTACACATGCTTAGATTTTATTTATTATGATAAGTTCCAGTTTCATCAGATTCTAAAGATTTAATAACTATTCTTTTACTGATAAAATTTTCATATTTAGTTAATAAAGCTATAGGTTTATCATTTATGAAAATAGTATCGTTACTCAGTTTATGCCTTTTAAAATCTAAGACATCACCAATGTAGTAACCTTCTCCATATTTCCACCAACCTTTTTCTAATTTTTTATCATTTGTTGAGCAAGAAATTAAAAATAAAGGCAGTGATATATATATAAATATTCTTGTCAATTTTTTCGTTTCTAATTAATCCTAACGGATTTGTATATGGTTTGTTGCGTGTTTAAGCACTAAATTTAGCAAATAAAACGCAAATAGAAAGCCCGAGAGGAAGTAGGTAAGGACAAGCAGTTACTTATAGTCATTTTTGTAATACGTTTTTATCATTGTTTTTTAGCCTAATCCTAATTTGTTTTCCACATCTAACTCCCTAATCACTTCATATTTTCCCTTGGTGAGTAACCTTAACCATTCTATAAAATTTTCAACCTTGTAATGAAGTTTTTTATCGTTCAAACTGTAATAAGCTAAAGGCCATTCACCGTTTTCATCACTTTCGGATGTCAACCAGACCCAAGCTCCACCATTTGAATTCTCTGTCATTAAACAAAGAAGAGAATGAACTTTGTATTCTTTTTCATTCAATAATTCGATAGTTGCGCCTAAATCTTTGCGATATGTGTTCAAAAAGTTTTTTTGTTTAATATCATCTATGGAATTCATATAAAGCGAATAAGCTCCATTGCCAAAATCCTTTAAAAATAATTTATACGAAGGAGGAAGCTTTAAACTAAGTTCATTTTCTACCTTTTGAATTTCAGGGTCGGTTAACTTTGCTCCAATTTCTTGATGTTGCTTAGAGTCCGTGTTTAATATTTTTATCAATTTTTTCATTTGACTTTCTGTCGTAGATATTTGTTCAAGATTTGATTTTTTGTTTTTCAATCCGCAAGAACCAAATAGAAACATGATTAATATTAAACATCCGTATTTTTTCATTTCTTGTTAATATTTTTTTATTGACTTCTGTTTTTTTAATGTATTACAATGGGTTTGTATAAGATTAGTTGCGTAGGTTAGCGGTTAACTTTGCAAATACACAGCAAATTGAAAATCCGAGAACAAGCAATTACTTATAGCCATTGTTGTGGGTAGTGTTTTTTTAAAGTTTTTCTAATTTCGTTGCTGTCACAAACCGTATATTTCTACTTGCAATTCTTTTTTCACCATCTCTTTCAACCATAACTAGCTCTTTATTTATCAATGCATATAATTCTTTGGATAGATTATCATCTTCAAGTGAAATTTCAAACTCTAATAGTTTTGCAATTAATTGAAAATAGTTTAATGTTTTTTTAAATATTATTTCCTCCTCGTCAGCTTCTATAAACTTTGCAGACATATTTCTAATCGTAATGGATTCCACTTTGCTTTCGTCAATATTGGGTATTGTTTTAAGAATAGTATTTCCAAAATCCATTGGTGATAACCAATAGCCTCCCCAAACTTCACTTATTTTAAAAATTATATCTGATGAAAAAAGTATGAATTCAAAATAAGTTATTTTTTCATTATTATTTAATTTCTCTAAAACTTCTAAATATTCCTTTGAAAGTTTATTAATAGTCTTAAGAAGTGTTTTATCAACGTAATAGTCTCCTTTTTTTGAATTAGGGAATAATCTTCTGTAAATCTTATCGCATTTTTTTTCATTAAGAATGTCATTATCATTGCAAAGCTCTTCATAATAAGATTTGAACATTTCATAATGTTTGTAATAATTAGCAAAATTATTCTGTTTCATTAACAGATTTATTTGAGTACTTAATTGAGTAGAACGGTGCATTGTAGCTATTAATGCAGTTGCTGGAATAACTAGGGCTAAAAACGAGATTGGAAATGCAAATTCAGACAGGAAAAATTTGAATCCTTCGGGGCTCCAATTGAGAGAATAATTTTTCTTGTATAAAATAATTCCAATTAAGACTGTTGCAAATAGAAATAATGCTCCATTAATAAGCCAAAACAGCCATTGCTGTGTTAAAGTATTTTCAGGATTTAATTTGAATATTTTTTTCATTTAAATGATTAAGAGTAATTTTTCTTTTTAGCTTGGTTTCGGACATTACGCACAACTCATTATATGTTAAACTTTAGTTGTTTTATCCGGAGAATAATATGGGATATCGTAAAGTTTAGCAATTTTTATACGTTTTCAAATATAATAAAACTGATACTTTATCTAAAGGTAAAGTTATTAACGAGTTATTGGTATTTGTTAATTAGTTATACTATTATAGCGAACTTACTACAAGAGATATACAAATTCTTACGGAATTCCATAAATCAATTAATTTTTATGTTTTGTAACAGGCTTTATTGAGTGGTCTCTTTAGGAAAGCTTTAACGATATACCTTTCGTTTGCTAATTTTTACGTCTCCCTTTTTTTCTAAGGACTTTATTACTCGAATAACCGTTTCTACTCGCAAACCTAAAATATCGGCTATTTGTTGTCGAGTATAGGCTACTTTAAACGAGTACTTTCCTTCAACTTTATATACATCGTCTTTTAAATAATCAATAAAGCGGAGTACTCTGTGAGCAGGCTCTTGGCTCGATATTTCGGAAGCAATAATAGCTTTATAGTACAAACGTTTTGCTAAACTTTGGGTGATTTTTAGGTGAATTTCAGGATTGTCTTGTAGTAATTTAAACAAATCACTTTTAGCTAAAGCTAGAATTGTACTATCAGAAATAGCCACCGCATTAGCAGGATATTTTACATCTATAAACAAAGGCGGTTCACCAAAACTTTGGTTTTTATAAAAAATACCTTGAATAAACTCTTTACCATCATCATTAAAATTATTCATTTTTACAGCACCACTTATTATTTGGTAGTAGTAGTGTGCGGTTTGTTTTTCAGAGAAAATAATTTCGTCTTTTTGAAAACTTTTGGTTTCAGCGTGGTATTTTAATAAGAGTTCTTCTGGAATCATTATGATTTAAGTCATAAATTGCAATAGCATAAAGATATACTTTTGTAGCGTATTTCAACAACGATTTGTAAATGGATAAAAGAGACATAGAAAATAGGGAAGATGTGTATAAGTTAGTATCAACCTTTTATAATGATAAAATTAGAAAGGATGATTTTATAGGCCCTATATTTTTAAAAACAATACCAGAAGAAACTTGGGAACCTCATTTACAAAAACTCACCGATTTTTGGGAAACCAATTTGTTTTTTATTAGAAAGTTTAAAGGAAACCCAATGAAAGCACACAAAGATGTAGATAGAGATTTTGAGTATTCTATTTACCAAGAGCACTTTGGACGCTGGCTACAATTGTGGTTTGAAACGGTTGATGAACTTTTTGACGGAACAAAAGCGCATGAAGCTAAAGAAAGAGCACGAAACATAGCCTCTATGCTCTTTTTTAGAATGTTTGAAGCAAAGCCGAAGCCTACAACTACGACATAAGTAGGTAAAAAATCAGCGAAATATTACCGAGTATATTAATAATAAATGCCCATGCAATTATTTTAAAAGGACGTTGACTTATGGCTGCAGCATTAGCTCCCATAGCGGTTACACAAGCAAAAATTAGCGCAAATAAATTAACCTCACCATTTACGGCTAAAGCAGCTGTTATAGAGGCTATCATTGAGCCTACGGTAATTAATATAATAGATACACCAATGCTATTTCGTTCACCTTCAGCAATTTTTTTATTGATGTAAGCCGTAATTCCCATACTATTTGTTTTTTGAATTGTTTTTTCAGTAGTTACCATACATACTAGTTTTTAGTAAAATTATGTAACTGATAACTAGTTTTTTATGATTGAAGTCATAAATGAAAAAGAAGAAAAGGTCTTTTTATTTGTTAGATATTTTTATCTTCACATACTAAAATAAGCTGAGTGGAGTCAATAACTATAATTTACATTGTATTAGCCGTATTAATAAGCGTAGCCATTGCTTTTTTTCAATATTTATATAAGGTAAATAAAACTCCAAAAGTACATATCTTACTTTTTAGCTTAAAGGCACTAAGTCTCTTTTTAATTGGGTTGCTATTGATTAATCCTAAGATAACAACTCTTGAAACAGAAAACATAAAACCTGTATTATCTGTATTGGCAGACAATTCGTTATCCACTCAATTTTTTAAAGAAGAAAAAAAAGTTCAAGAAGTAATATCAAAAGTAGAAAACAACGAAGAACTTCAAGATAAATTTGACGTACAGTATTTTTCATTTGGGGATGATATTAAGGTGTTGGATAGCTTATCGTTTGCAGAAGCACAAACAGATATTTCAAAAGCAATTGAAGCTATTAATGAGTTGAATAAAGATAAAAATACAGCTACTATTTTAATAACCGATGGAAATCAAACCCAAGGAAATGATTACGAGTTTTCATCAACAAAGCATAAAATATTCCCTGTAGTTATAGGGGATACTATTAAGTATCAAGACATTCAAATTTCGCAGTTAAATGTGAATAAGTACAGCTATGTAAAGAACAAGTTTCCAGTTGAAGCATTGTTGTATTATGAGGGAAAAGAAACGGTGAATACTACTTTTTCAATCGTAAAAAACGGGAGCAGAGTTTTCTCAAAAAGAGTGCGTTTCTCGCCAGAAAATCCTGTGCAAACTGTTACAGCTAACTTAGTGTCTAATACGAAAGGAGTACACTATTATACAGCGTCGATAAGTAGTATAGCGAATGAAAAAAACACGAAGAACAATTATAAAAGCTTTTCAGTTGAAGTTTTAGATGAGCAAACCAAAGTTTTATTACTCAGTTCTTTTTTACATCCAGATTTAGGAGCACTAAAAAAAGCGATAGAGAGCAATAAACAACGTAAAGTAGATATTGCTTTGATACAGGATAAGAATATAAATTTAGATGCGTATCAGTTTTTTGTTTTGTATCAACCTAATAGCTACTTTAAATCAACTTTAGAAAAAATACAATCTAACTTTTTACTGGTTTCAGGTACAAAAACAGATTGGAACTTTTTGAATAGTCAAGGTTTAGGAGTTCAAAAAAGAGTTATCAATCAAAAAGAGGAATACACTGCTATTTACAATCCAGACTTTTTAACTTTTTATCAAGAGGATATAGGTTTTGGTCAATTTCCACCACTAAAAGACAAGTTTGGAGAAGTACAGCTTAAAAAAGAATCTCAAAGCTTGTTGTATCAGAAGTATGCAGGGGTAGAAACCACGCAACCATTATTATCAACTTTTGAAGAGAATGATAAAAAGTATGCAGTACTATTTGGTGAAGGTATTTGGAAATGGAGAGCTGCCAGTTATTTAAAAGAGAAAAACTTTGAAAGTTTTGACACGTTTGTAGGAAACTTAGTTCAGTATTTAGCATCCACTAAAAAGAGAAAACGTTTAGATGTAAAGGCGCAACGTTTGTATGCAGCCAATGAACCTATAACCATAAGCGCTTTTTATGTTGATAAAAACTACCAATTTGATAGCAGAGCATCTTTAGAGTTAACAATAACTAATTTAGAAACAAAGGCTAAAAAAAGTATTCCGTTTTCTTTATTTAATAACTCGTATCAGGTTGCTGTTGAAGGGTTAGACTCAGGAGAATATTCATATACCGTAACTGTAAAAAATCAAAATATAAGTAGCTCAGGTAGGTTTAAAATTGAAGATTATCAGATAGAAGAGCAGTTTACCAATGCCAATTTTAAGAAATTAGAACAGCTAGCGTTAAAAACAGACGGAGCTATAGTTTATGCAGATAAAGTTGACGATTTACTAAAAAAGATACAAGAAGATGCATCTTTTTATACCACACAAAAGTCTATTACCAAAAAACAAAGCTTAGTTGATTGGAAATGGTTGTTATTATTGATTATAGTTTTGTTATCAATAGAGTGGTTTGTTAGAAAATATTATGGTAAAATATGATGTATGAACACTTTTTTCAATGTCCGCATTGTTGGGAAGAAATTTCCATGTTGTTGGATGCTAGTACATCTGAAACCTATGTAGAAGATTGTGAGGTATGTTGTAATCCTATACAAATAACTTTTACCTTTGTAAATAACGATTTAGTAGCTTTTGAAGCTAAAAATATAGAACAATAAGTACGATGAGATTTCACACACGTAAATGGGTAAAACCAGAAGATTTAAATCCTAATGGAACACTTTTCGGAGGACGATTATTACAATGGATTGATGAAGAAGTAGCGTTATACGCTATTATTCAGTTAGAAATCCCTAAAACAGTAACCAAGTTTATGTCTGAAATAAATTTTGTTAGTTCAGCAAAACAAGGAGATATTGTAGAAATAGGAATTGATGTAGTAAAGTTTGGAACAACGTCTATCACCTTAAGTTGTGAGGTTCGTAACAAAATAACCCGAAAAACAATTATTGCAATTGATAAAATTATCATGGTGAGTTTAGACGAAGAAGGAAAACCTTTTGCACATGGTAAAACAAAAATTGAGTATGTTAAAGATAGATTAGATAATGAAGATTCATAAAATTTTATAATTTTGTAACTCTAAATTAGATTAGTGAAAAAAAGCATCATCATATTATTAACCTTACTGTTAATAGTGCCTCCTTTACAGGCACATACTGATGCTGTGGTTTTTGTTGCTGAATCAGAAGTACATCACGATGAGTTAAATGAAGAGCATCAAGATGAGCATCATCAACATGATACTGAAGAAGAAAAAAACAAAGAACATCATCATCATTGTAACATAATTACAGTTACAGCAGATTTTATTCCAACTGATTATAGTTTTGATATTCCTGTCTTTTTTGAAATAAGAAACAGGATTAATTTCTATCAAAACACCTACTATAACTCATACTTATCGGCTATTTTCCAGCCACCCAAGTTTTAATTCTATTTTATTATTAAAAACAGCAGTAGCTTTTGTATAAACAAGAACTACAAACTGTTGTACCGATTATTTAATAATAACCGGTAGAAATTATGTTACAATAGAATTAAATCAATACAAAATGTTAGATAACATTATAAAATTTTCAATTAAAAATAAATTGATTATTGGAGCATTGGTTGTCGCATTAATAGGCTGGGGAATCTATTCTCTAAAACAGTTACCTATTGATGCAGTACCAGATATTACCAATAATCAGGTGCAAATAATAACATCTGCACCCTCACAATCAGCTCAAGATATTGAACGTTTAGTTACGTTTCCTATAGAAATTACCATGTCAAACATTCCAGATATCGAAGAGATTCGTTCTTTCTCTCGATTTGGATTGAGCGTCGTTACAATCGTTTTTAAAGAGAGTACCGATATTTATTGGGCACGTCAACAAATTAGTGAACGATTGATAGAAGCCAAAAACCAAATTCCTGAAGGAGTAGGAACACCTGAAATGGCACCTGTAACCACAGGATTGGGTGAAATTTATCAATACACACTATACGCTAAAAAAGGATATGAAAAGCAGTACGATGCAATGGAGTTACGCTCTATTCAAGACTGGATTGTACGTCGTCAACTATTAGGAATTGAAGGGGTGGCAGATGTAAGTAGTTTTGGAGGCTTTTTAAAGCAATATGAAGTAGCTATTGAACCAGAACGCTTGCAATCGTTAAATGTTAGTATAAATGAGGTTTTTGAGGCACTATCTAAAAACAATCAGAATACAGGAGGGGCATATATAGATAAAAACCCTAAAGCGTACTTTATTAGAAGTGAAGGATTGATAAAAACTCCAGAAGACATCCAGAATATTGTCATAAAAAACAATGTAAATGGAACACCTATCTTAATGAAAGATATAGGGGAAGTTCAACTAGGGCATGCGGTACGATATGGTGCAATGACAAGAAATACCGATGGAGAAGTGGTAGGAGCTATTGTTATGATGTTAAAAGGAGCCAATTCTTCAAAAGTGATTGAGAATGTAAAAGAAAGAATAGCACAAATAGAAAAAAGTTTGCCTGAAGGAGTTGCCATAAAACCTTTTTTAGATAGAACTAAATTAGTAGATAAAGCCATAAAAACGGTATCAACCAACCTTGTTGAAGGGGCTTTAATTGTCATCTTTATTTTGGTGTTGCTGTTAGGAAATTTACGAGCAGGTTTAATTGTAGCGTCGGTTATCCCGTTAGCAATGCTGTTTGCTATTAGTTTAATGAAGGTGTTTGGTGTTTCTGGAAACTTAATGAGTTTAGGAGCTATCGATTTTGGTATTATCGTAGATGGTTCGGTAATTATAGTAGAGGCAACGCTACATCATCTGGGGTTAAAAAAATCAGGAACGCAGTTAACCCAAGACCAAATGGATGATGAAGTGTATGAATCGGCTTCAAAAATAAGAACAAGTGCTGCTTTTGGAGAAATTATCATTCTCATTGTGTACTTACCAATTCTTGCTTTGGTTGGTATTGAAGGAAAAATGTTTAAACCAATGGCATTAACCGTAAGTTTTGCAATTTTAGGAGCCTTTTTATTATCACTTACCTATGTGCCTATGATGAGCTCGTTGTTTTTAAAGAAAACAATCAATAATAAGAAGAATATTTCAGATAAAATCATCACAGCATTACAAAATATATATACTCCAATACTCAACTTTGTGCTAACTCATAAAGTAAAAGTAGTAATAGGTTCAGTAGCTATTTTTATACTCAGTTTAGTAACTTTTTCTAAAATGGGATCAGAGTTTATTCCTTCTTTAGACGAAGGAGATTTAGCAGTGCAAGCTATTGTATCAACAGGAAGTTCACTGTCGTACACCATAGATGTTTCAAATCAAGCATCAGCACTGTTAATGAAAGAGTTTCCAGACGAAATAGAGCAAATTGTAAGTAGAATAGGTTCTTCGGAAATTCCAACAGATCCAATGCCAATAGAGGCTTCAGACATCATTATTATTTTAAAAGAAAAAGATGAATGGACAAAAGCTAGCACAAAGAATGAACTAACAGAAAAAATGCAACAATTGTTAGATGAAAACATGCTAGGTGTTTCTTTTGGATTTCAACAGCCTATTCAAATGCGATTTAATGAGTTGATGACAGGTGCTAGGCAAGATGTAGTACTTAAAATTTATGGAGAAGACCTGAATAAATTGGTAAAATATGCCAATCAATTAAGTAGAATAATTCCAAGTGTAGAAGGGGCAGAGGATGTGTATGTTGAAAAAATGACTGGATTGCAACAAATTGTAATTGATTATAACAGAAGTCAGTTAGCGTATTATGGACTCAATATTGCTGATGTAAATACTACTGTTAATGCAGCTTTTGCAGGTCAAAGTGCAGGATCAGTATATGAAGGTGAGAAACGTTACGATTTGGTAGTACGTTTAGCAAAAAATAGAAGAGCTAGCATTGAAGATATTCGTAAACTATACATTACAACTGCAACGGGGGCACAAATTCCGTTAACAGCAGTAGCATCTGTAGATTTTAAAACGGGACCAAATCAAATTCAAAGAGATGATGCTAAACGTAGAATAACAGTTGGTTTTAATGTAAGAGAACGTGATGTAGCTAGTATTGTTAAAGAACTAAAAGGTAAAGTCTCAGATAAAATAGCATTCGACCCAGGATACTATATTACTTATGGAGGAACTTTTAAAAACTTAGAAGAGGCTCGTGTAAGGTTGGGTATTGCTGTACCAGTAGCTTTATTACTCATCTTTTTGTTACTGTATTTTACTTTTAAATCGATTAAACAAAGTGTATTGATATTTACTGCCATACCTATGTCTGCTATTGGTGGAATTTTTGCCTTATGGTTAAGAGGGATGCCTTTTTCAATTTCAGCAGGAGTAGGTTTTATAGCCTTATTTGGTGTAGCGGTGTTAAACGGAATCGTTTTAATTGCTGAGTTTAATCGTTTAAAGGCTAATGGAATATCAGACCTTACAGAGATTGTAAAAAAAGGAACATCTGTACGTTTACGTCCTGTAATTATGACAGCAGCAGTGGCTTCGTTAGGCTTTTTACCAATGGCATTATCATCATCAGCAGGAGCAGAAGTACAAAAACCTTTAGCTACCGTAGTAATTGGAGGACTGATGTCTGCCACTCTATTAACCTTACTTATTTTACCCGTGCTATATATGCTTTTTGAAAAGAAAGTGAACTTAAAAGTGAAAAAAGGCATAGTAACTATGGTGGTATTTACTGTTGGTGTTTTTGGAGTTCAAGCACAAGAAGTGCCTCAAAAGTTAACGGAACAACAAGTTATTGAATTGGCTTTGAATAAATCGGTGTTGATGAAAAAATCAACCTTAGCTATTGAAAAATCGAAAGCAGGAATAGATAAAGCGATTGAATTGAATCCGACAACGGTTCAATATCAAGATGTTAGTGTTGCTAATGGTATTTCAGAAAAAGAATGGTCTGTTAATCAGAACTTCGGTTCTATTTTAACACATATTCAAAAAAAGAAGTTAGCTAAAGAGAAAAATAACTTAGCAACTATTAACAATAACATATCTAAGAAAGAAACAATAAGAAAGGCAAGAAGCTTGTACCAGCAATGGAATTATTTGTATGGATTGTTATCGTTAATGGAAGAACAACAGCTTAGTACAAATCAAATAAAAGATATAGCTAATAAGTTACATGCCTCTGGAGAAATAGGAGGATTAGAAAACGATTTAACCTCTTTACAATCCTTAGGAGTACAGTCACAAAAGAACAAAACATATAAGGATTTTATTCAGGTAGAAAATGAACTAAAGCAATTATTACAAATTGATTATTTGATACAACCGCTTGAAAAACTACCTCAAAAAAAGGGCTTTTTAATTCAAAAAGATTCGTTGTCAAAAGACTTTATCAAAAGTTTAGAGCAACAAAATAAGGTAGCTGCTAAAGGTGTGTCTGTAGCAAAATCAACATATTTTCCTGCATTAACAGCTGGTGTAATTAATAGAAAAACAGGAAATGAGAACAGCTATACAGGTTTTAATGTAGGGGTAAATATTCCGCTTTCTTTTTGGTCTAATAATGCAAAAATAAAAGAGCAAAAAATTATACAAGAAGAAATAGCTTATGAAAATAATAACAGGGCTATGGTAATTCAGAATAATTATAAAAGCTTGCAAGAACAGCTTATTTATTTAAATGAAGAGTTGGTAAGTATTCATTCAACAGTTACACAAGCGCAAAAGTTTATAAAAAAGCTAGCACTAGCTTATAAGGTAGGAGAGATTGATGCATATCAATATAATCAGAGTTTTACCGCTTATTTTCAGGTAATGCAAAACTATTTATCCTTGGTTAATAATTTTAATCAAACTGTAATTGCCTACGAATTTTATATAAAAGAATAAAAATATACACATGAAAAAATTAGTAATAATAGTAGTAACTATCATCTTTGTTGTTAGTTGTAAGGAAAAAAAAGAAGATCATTCAGATCATGATCATGCAACAGAAGAAAAAATAACTCAGAATTTAAAGGAAGGAGAAGAGCATGATGAAAATGGAATTCATTTAACTCAACAACAGGTTGTAACAGCTAAAATAGAGACATCTGTAATCGAAAAGAGAAAGATTAGAGAAAAAGTAGCAGTAACAGGAACAATAGAGGTACCACCACAAAGTAAAGCCACTATATATGCACCTTTAGAAGCGTTTGTTTATAAAACAGATTTGTTACCTGGTGATAAGGTGAAAAAAGGACAAATAGTAGCGGTATTACAGCATCCTAACTTTATAGAGTTACAATATGCTTATCTTGAAGCAGTGAATAAGCTAAAAGTAACTAAGGCAGATTATGAAAGAAAGAAAATGTTGTTAGAAAATGATATTACCTCAAAAAAATCGTTTCAAATAGCTGAAGGAAGTTATCGATCTGCAAAAAGTTTAGCGAATAGCTATGCAGCACAATTAAAGATGGCAGGATTATCACCTACTACAGTTGCAACTAAAGGAATTCAGCAATATGTATATGTAAAGGCTCCGATTTCTGGTTATGTTGTAGAGAATAACTTGAATAAAGGAATGTTTTTAGCAGCTAACTCGGAGATGATGGAAATAATAGATAATGATCATATGCATGCGGAGTTAAATGTTTTTGGAACGGATATAACAAAAATAAAAAAGGGAGATGAGTTCGAGTTTCAACCATCTGGAATAGATGTAGCCTACAGAGGATATATAAAATTGATTAGTCAGAAAGTAGACGATCAAACGAAAACAGTAAATGTACATGGACACTTTGAGGATGAGCAAAACCGATTAAAAGCAGGAATGTTTATCAATGCTCAGATTTTGTTAGGAGGAGAGGAAGTGTATGCAGTACCTGAAGAAGCAGTAATAGAAAATGAAGGAGAGCATTTTATTTTTATTAAAAAGTCAGCAGATGAATTTATACCTGTTGAGGTAACTGTTGGAGGTTCTGATAATGGATTTGTCGAAATCAAAACAATTCAAGAGAATAATTACAATGTAACTATTGTAACTAAAGGAGCACACTTTTTAAAAGGAAAGTTATTACAAATGGCAGGCGGAATGGAAGGTCATGCTCATTAATAAAAAAAACAAGCGATTATAGATTAGATAATCGCTTGTTTAGTTTTAATGCATCTTTTTTATACATTTAAAGTCAATTAATAAAAACATGGGACACAACCATCATCATCATTCACATGGAAGTTCTACAGGAAATATAGCTGTAGCTTTTTTTCTTAATCTCGCATTTACAATTATTGAATTTATAGGAGGTTTTTATACGAATAGTTTGGCTATTATGTCTGATGCCTTGCATGATTTAGGCGATAGTTTAAGCTTAGGTTTGTCTTGGTATTTTCAAAAAAAATCGACAAAAAAAGCAAATAAGAAATATTCATACGGGTATAAAAGGTTCTCTCTTTTAGGAGCTGTAATTAATTCAATAGTATTAGTTATTGGTTCGGTATTTATAATAAAAGAGGCGATTCCTAGAATTGTTAATCCAGAAAATGCAGATGCTAAAGGAATGATGTGGTTGGCTGTTTTAGGAATTATAGTAAATGGTGCTGCCGTATTAAAATTAAAAAAAGGAACCTCAATTAACGAGCGAGTAGTTTCATTACATTTATTAGAAGATGTATTAGGTTGGGTAGTAGTATTACTAGCAAGTATTGTAATGCAGTTTTGGGATGTTCCAGTTTTAGATCCAGTTTTATCTATTGCTATTGCTGGTTTTGTGCTGTATAATGTATATAAAAACATTAAAGAGAGTCTTAGAGTTATATTACAAGGAACTCCTGAAAATGTTTCTGTAGAAGAGGTTCAACAAAGAATAGTTTCTATGGAAGAGATAGAGAATATTCACGATTGTCACTTATGGACTATGGACGGGCAGTATAACGTGTTTACAGCCCATTTAGTAATAAAAAACAGCGAATTATCTTGGGGAAAAAATCATCAAATAAAACAAGAAGTTAAGCGAGTTTTGCATGATGAATTTCACTTAGAACATATTACTCTTGAGCTTGAGTTTGCATCACAAGAATGCGATTATGAAAACTGCGGTTCATAAATTTAATTGTACATTTGAGTATAAAACATAAAAAAAATGACAAGAAATCAAGTAGAGTTAAAGTTTCCAAAGTTCGGATTGTTAATTCCAGTAGTTGTAGTTTTAATAATTTTTATAGCAAAATCAACTGTAACAATTAATTCAGGAGAAGCAGGTGTGTTGTATAAAACGTTTGGAGGAGGAGTTGTTACAGACGAACCACCATTAGGAGAAGGTTTTCATGTGGTTGCTCCTTGGAATAAAGTACATGTATATGAGGTAAGACAGCAAGAGCTTTTTGAAAAAATGAAAGTATTGTCATCTAACGGATTAGAAATTCAAATAGATGCATCTGCTTGGTATCAACCAGTTTATAAAGATTTAGGAAACTTACATCAAACACTAGGTGAAAACTATTTACAACGTGTAATTCAGCCAGCAATTCGTTCAGCAGCGCGTAGTGTAGTAGGTCGTTATACACCTGAACAATTGTATTCAAGTAAAAGGGATGCTATTCAAGATGAAATATTTATAGAGACAAAGAAGATATTAGAAAAGCAATATGTTCAGTTAAATGAAATTTTAGTTAGAGATGTAACGCTACCATCAACTATTAAAGAAGCAATTGAACGTAAGTTAAAGCAAGAGCAAGAGTCGTTAGAATATGAGTTTAGATTAGTTACGGCTCAAAAAGAAGCAGAAAAACAAATTATTGAAGCAAAAGGTAAAGCTGATGCAAATAGAATATTAAGTGCTTCATTAACAGATAAAATTTTGCAAGATAAAGGTATCGAAGCTACCAATAGATTAGCAAACTCTAACAATAGTAAAGTGGTTATTATAGGTTCTGGAAAAAGCGGAATGCCAATTATTTTAGGAAATCAATAAATAGTCTAGAAGAAAGTAATGGTTTTAAAAGTGGGCTCTGATATAGAGTTAAGAAAACTAGAGCTAAAGGATGCTACTGATATTTTCAAAACAATTAATAAAGAAAGAGAATATTTAGGTAAATGGTTGCCTTTTGTAGAATATACAAAAGAGTTAAAAGATACTGAAGGTTTTGTAAATTCAGTTGTAGGTGTTTCTGAGGATAAGTTAGAATATACGTTTACGATAAGAAGGCAAGATAAGTTTATAGGATTGATAGGTTTAAAAGATACTGATGTTTTAAATAAGAAAACAGAAGTAGGGTATTGGCTTTCTGAGGAGGAACAAGGTAAAGGTATAATGACGAAATCAGTAAAAGAGATATGTAACTTAGCTTTTACCGAATTACAAATGAATAGAATTCAAATTAAATGTGCAGTAGGAAATATACCAAGTAAAAATATACCTAAAAGATTAGGTTTTAAGTTAGAAGGAGTTGAAAGAGAAGGGGAGCTACTAACAGGGAATCTTTTTACAGACTTAGAAGTATACAGTAAATTAAAGAATGACTAATTATAATTTGTATTATATAAAAAAGCAGCTCAATTGAGCTGCTTTTTTTATTATGACTAAGGCTGGTTTAACCTCTTCTACGTTTTCTACCAAAACCAGCAGCAGGTTTGTTGTCTCCTCTTCTAGAAGAACTATTTTCACTACGTCTTCTACCAAAACCTTTTTTGTTGTCAGAAGGCTTATCGTTTCTACGTCTTTTACCATTGAATCCACCACCACCATTTCTGCGTGGTTTTCTTCCACCACCGCTACGGTCGTTTTTAGTAATTTCTATATTTACTGATCTTCCATTAAAATCAGGGTCGTTAGCAGCAAAAGCATCTAAAGTTTCTTTTTCGAAGTTTTTATCTATTTCAAAGAAAGAAAAAGTATCTAAGATGTCTATAGCGCCAATCTCGATTTTATCACCAATATTTTGGTCATTGATTAAACCAATTAGTTTTGCTGGATTTAAACGATCTTTTCTACCTAAGTTAATAAAGAAACGAGTCATGTTTTCACTAGAAGAACGTCCTCTAGAGTTTTCTCTTGAAGATAAATTATTTAAATCAGGAGCATTTTCATAGTATGATAAAAATGTATTGAATTCTAAAGAAACAAACTTTTGAATTAACTCTTCTCTACTTAAATCTTCTAGTTTTTCATAAATACTAGGTAAAAAACCTTCAATTTGATCTGTATTTACTTCAGTATTATGAACCTTATCAATTAAATGAAATAATTGATTTTGACATATTTCTTTGCCTGAAGGAATAGGTGTTTGTTCGAATTTCTTTTTTATAATTCGCTCAATAGGACGTAATCTACCTTGTTCTTTTTTGCTTACTAAAGCAATAGAAATTCCTTTATTACCAGCCCTACCAGTTCTACCACTACGGTGGTTATAGTTTTCAATTTGATCTGGTAATTTGTGATTGATAACGTGTGTTAAGTTATTAACATCTAAACCACGAGCAGCAACATCAGTAGCTACTAATATTTGAATATTCTTTTTACGAAATTTCTCCATTACAGAGTCACGTTGAGCTTGCGATAAATCACCGTGTAAAGAATCAGCATTATAGCCATCTCTAATAAGATTGTTGGCTACTTCTTGTGTTTCTCTACGTGTTCTACAGAAAACAATTCCGTAAATATCAGGATTTAAATCAGCAACTCTTTTTAAAGCAGGGTAACGAGTTTTTTCGTTTACTAAATAATACTCATGACTAACATTATCAGAACCTTGATTCTTTTGCCCTGAAGTAACTTCTACAGGGTTTGTCATATAGTTTTTTGCAATATCTTCTACTTCTCTAGGAAAAGTAGCAGAAAACAATAATGTTTGCTTAGTGTTTGGAGTAGCTTCTAAAACTTGGTCTAATTCATCTTTAAAGCCCATGTTAAGCATTTCATCAGCCTCATCAAGAACTAACCATTGTACATTACTTAGTTTTAAAGCTCTTCTTTTAATTAAGTCTACAGTTCTACCAGGAGTACCTACAACTATTTGAACACCTTTTTTAAGTTTTCTTATCTGCTCTTCAATGTTGGCTCCACCATAAACAGTAGCTACTTTTAAGTTTGGTAAATACTTAGAAAAATCTTCAATGTTTTTTCCTATTTGTACTGCTAGTTCACGAGTAGGAGATAAAATGATTGCTTGTGTGTGTGTGCTTGTTTGATCAGCAAGTTCAATAATAGGCAAACTAAAGGCAGCAGTTTTACCTGTACCAGTTTGTGCAAATGCTTTTAAATCTTCGGTAGAAGAAATTATTTGTGGAATTGCTTTTTCTTGAATTACTGTTGGCTTTTCATAACCTAGATCGGTTAACGCCTTATTGATAGGTTCTTGCAAACCTAAATCTAAAAATGTTGACATACTGTGTTTTTAGAGAACCCACAGATGCCCCTCCGCGAATTCTATAATTAATATTAATTAAATCGTTTAGTACGATTTTTTTTGGACGGTGCAAAAGTACACTAAATAAAATGAATAGAGGTTAACTATTTAATTTTTTGTAAATTACTGATTTCTAGATTTATATCTTTAGCAGATAAACTAGTATAACCATTTTGAATAATTCCGTTTTTATCAACTAAAATCATACGAGGAAACTTACTGGTAGTAAAGTCACATACAGCACTCTCACTAGGTATAGTGTATTGATACTTAACATCAACATTCTTAGTAAACCTTTTAGAGGAGTCACATAAGTTAACTAGTATAAAATTAACGTCTGGATTTTTTTTAACTAAGTAATTGAAACGGGAAGATACCCAATCGTCTGAAGCGTATTGGTAATTTTTTAACAAAACAACGGTGTTTTTATCTTTAGAAATACTCTTGAAGTCTTTCAGTTCACCATCAGCTGCAATTAATTTGAAAGAAGGTAATCGTTCTCCTTTAGTTAATATTTTTAAGTCATTAATTAAACGTTGAACATTCTTTTTATGCTCGTTATTAGTGTTTAGCTTGAAGAAAGTAAAAAAAGCTTTGCTTTTCATTTCGCTACTAGGTTCTTCATAAAAGTTACGAATAACAGCATTGTATAACATTTTGTTTTTTACTGTTTCAAGCGCTATATTTTCATCAATAGAGTGTAGTAAATCTTGAGTGAAATTTTCTGATTTTACACCATTACTCTTAAGATAAGCATCATTTTGTATTTTCTCAATAATAAATCTGTAATATGGACCATAAAACATTAAAGAGTCTTTGTTTGTTGGTGCATTCTTACGATACTCAAAATAAGAACTATTAATTTTTTCAGATGTTTTTTCCTTTAATTTTAGGACAGCATACTCTTCGAGTTTCGCATATAAAGGAAAGTTTAAAGAAATATTAAAAATATCCATAAAACCAGAAGCATCATTACTACGAGCTTTATAGTTTTCAAAAATGGCTTTTTTAATAGATTTCATTGAATCTATTTTAGCTAAAAATTCTTCTTTGGGTAAAGAAAGGTATTTTGAAGTATTTTTATAATCTTGCTCGTACTGCAAGAAAGCTTCAATTAATAAGTTATTTCGTTCAGCATTAACACCACTAAAAACAAGTGATTCATCAAAATCCCAAGTATTTAATCTAATTAACAAACTATCAGAAGGTTGCATGTACACATACTGAAGTTCATTACCATGATGAAAAATGTATAGTCCTTCTTTAAATTTATCGTAGCTTCCTAAGAATGTATTATTCTTACTAAGAGGAATAGTATCGTTAAAGTCGTAATTATCAGATAAAACAACGAAGTCACATTTAGGATTGATGATTTTACCCCCAAAATAGGTAGGCTTATTCTTATTAGACTCATTACATCCAATAAATACAATTAATATGAGAGGTATAAAATACTTAATCATGATTTAAATTACCCTAAATATTAGAGTCCAAAAATAGATAACTCTTTAATATTAGGCTGTTAATTCGTTGTTAAAAAGAATTAAAACGAGCCAAAAGTAAGATGTTAAAAACTTTCATGCAAATTCTTTTATAGTCTTTAGTTTTTATACTTTTGCACGGAATTAAAAAAAATATACATGTTATCAGTTTCTAATTTATCAGTTCAGTTTGGAAAACGTGTTTTGTTTGATGAAGTAAACACTAAGTTTACGCAAGGAAATTGCTACGGAATTATCGGAGCAAATGGAGCAGGGAAGTCTACATTTTTAAAGATTTTATCAGGAAAACAAGAACCTACTTCTGGTCAAGTTCATTTAGAACCAGGAAAAAGAATGTCTGTATTAACACAGGACCACTATGCTTTTGACGAGTATACTGCCTTAGAAGCTGTGTTAATGGGAAATAAAGAACTACATAAAATAAAGTCAGAAATAGATGCTTTGTATGCGGATTATTCTGATGAAAATGCAGAGAAAATAGGAGAATTACAAGTTCGTTTTGAAGAAATGGACGGTTGGAACGCCGATGCTTCTGCTGCAAGTTTATTATCTAATTTAGGTATTAAAGAAGAAGATCATTATACATTACTATCAGAGTTAGACTCGAAGAAAAAAGTACGTGTATTATTAGCTCAAGCGTTATTTGGTAATCCTGATGTATTAATTATGGATGAGCCTACCAACGATTTGGACTTCGAAACTATTGCTTGGTTAGAGAATTTCTTAGCAAACTATGATAATACAGTAATTGTAGTATCTCACGACCGTCACTTTTTAGATGCTGTTTGTACACATATTTCTGATATTGATTTTGGGAAGATTAATCATTACTCAGGAAACTATACATTTTGGTATGAATCATCTCAATTAGCAGCTAAACAAAGAGCGCAACAAAATAAAAAGGCAGAAGATAAAAAGAAAGAACTAGAGGAGTTTATTCGTCGTTTCTCTGCAAACGTTGCAAAATCTAAACAAGCGACTTCTCGTAAGAAAATGATAGAGAAATTAAACGTAGATGAAATTAAACCATCTTCACGTCGTTATCCAGCAATTATTTTTGAAAGAGATAGAGAGGCAGGAGATCAAATTTTAAATGTAGAAGGTCTTTCTAAAAAAGACGCAGAAGGCGAATTATTATTCTCTAAAGTAGATCTTAACTTAAATAGAGGAGATAAAGTTGCTGTTATTTCTAAAAATTCTAAAGCAACTACAGCTTTTTATCAAGTAATTTCAGGCAATGAAGAAGCTGATTCAGGTAAATACAGCTGGGGTGTAACTACTACACAGTCATACTTGCCAGCAGATAACTCTGCTTACTTTCAAAATGGAGAATTGAATTTAGTAGATTGGTTACGTCAATACGCGCAAACTGAAGAGGAAAGAGAGGAAGTGTTTTTAAGAGGTTTCTTAGGGAAAATGATTTTTTCTGGAGAAGAAGCTCTAAAGAAAAGTAATGTATTATCAGGAGGAGAGAAAGTACGTTGTATGTTATCTCGTATGATGATGACTAGGGCTAACATTTTAATGTTAGATGAGCCAACAAACCACTTAGACCTAGAGTCTATTCAAGCATTGAATAACTCTTTAATTAACTTTAAAGGAACTGTGTTGTTTACTACACATGACCACGAGTTTGCACAAACAGTAGCGAATAGAGTTATAGAAATTACACCTAAAGGTATTATTGATAAATACGCTACTTTTGATGAGTATTTAGATGATCCTAAAGTAAAAGAGTTAAGAGAGAAAATGTACTCTTAAAATTATAAGATATAAAAAAAGGGAGCTAATTAGCTCCCTTTTTTATTGTGCTTTTATTTAAAGGAAGTACTCCAAAACGTTGTTTATATATTTTAGAAAAATGTGTTGAATGTAGGTAGCCTACTTCCAAGGCTAATGTTTTTAATAATACAGAAGGGTTTTGTTCTACAATACTTCGAGCTTTTTGTAATTTAATTTCTGTAATAAATTGATTAGGGGTTAACCCAGTAGCTGCTTTTATTTTTCTATTTAAAGAACTTCTTGAAGTGCTGAAATGTTGAGCAATATCTTCTTGTGTCATGTTTGGATCAGAGCATTGCTTGTTAATAAACTCTTCTACTTTTTTTATCCACAAATCACCATCGCTCAATTCTTCCTTTTTAATAGTATTTTCTTTAATAAAGATTGTTCGGTTTATGCTATTGTTTAAGGCATTTTGTATTCGAATAAGTAACTCTTCTTTTTCAAAAGGTTTATTTAAATAATCATCAATACCTAATCGTAGAACTTCTAATTTACTTTTAGTGTCAGTACGGGCTGTAAGCATTAAAATAGGAACATTTATTTTCTTTGCCTTAATTTTTTCTATCAAAGCTAAACCATTCATTAAAGGCATCATATAATCGGTAATAACAAAGTCAATTTTTTCTTTAGAAAGAAAATCTAACGCTTCTTTTCCGTTTTCAGCTTCAAAACAAGTGTAATTGCTTAGAATCCTCTTTAAATAAGCTCGCATTTCAAAATTATCATCAACAATAAGAATTCTATAGTGACCTGATTTAGGTTGTTTAATTATGTCTTTAGAAATTAAAGTACTTTTATGTGCATTCTTTTTTGAGGTTTTTTCATGTTGTACATGTTGTATTTCTTTGTAAATTTTAGTTGTTTCTGGTAAAGAGATTATAAATGTGCTGCCTTTACCCAATTCACTTTTTACAGTTAAGCTTCCTTGGTGTAGCTCAATAATTTCTTTGCTAAAAGCTAAGCCTATACCGCTACCTCCAGCTTTATTAATATCATTTTTTACTTGATAAAAACGGTTGTAAATGAGTTTAATATTTTTTTCAGAAATTCCTATACCAGAGTCTTTGATAGAGATAATAATTTGTTCGTTTAGCTTGTTTAAAGAAACTGTAATGTTTCCCTTTTTAGGAGTGTATTTAATAGCATTAAGAATAATGTTATTTAACGCTCTTTCTAAAAAAATAATGTCAGATGATACCCAGCACTCATTTTTTTCTTTTTTAACAGTGAAAACAATTTCTTTTTGGTTGCATAAAGGTTCAAAAGAGGTATAGAGTTTATCAATTAACTTATTTATTAAGTAGGGAGTAGGTGATATTTTAAAATTAGCTTCTTTCATTTTAGCTAAATCAAGCACATCGTCAACTATGTTTTTAATTTTATTAACCTGTTTGTTTAGGCGGTTTTTAATCTCAAAACCTTCTTTTTCGTATGCGGATCCTTTTAAAAGTTCTAATTGGTCTATTTCACCTTTAATTAAGGTAAGAGGAGTTCTGATTTCATGAGAAACATTGATGAAAAATTGAGATTGAAATTCATTTAGTTCTTCCAGCTGTTTTCGTTGGTTCTCTAGAGTTTCCTCACTTTTAATATTGGCATTTTTAAAGTACTGTACTAAAAAAAAGAAAATAATGAATTGAATTAAAATAAGTACAGGAGAACCAAATGTACCTTCTGGATAAATAGGAAAAATATGTATTGGAATAACAAAAAGTAAGTAAGAAATAATAAAAACACTATAAAGTAAGTATTTGTTATTGGTAAAAAGTAATAGAAATACAGGTACAACAATATAAAAGTATTCAATATAACCACCTCTTTCAGCAAAATTACAGAACATAAAATTACTGTACAGAATTAACGAGAAAAATAAAATACGTGCTACCATAAATTTACGTTTGTATTGTAAAAATAAGGTAACCAACAACCCTGTTATACTACCCATATGTATTAAAACAGGAAGCGAATAAATTCCTTTTTTCAGAGTGTCTTCTGTGATTAAAATAAGTTCAATTAAAAACCAATTAGAAATAAAGATATTAAGTAAACGAACCCTCTTCATTTCTAATTTAGAAAGTTTATCTGTTACACCAATATTAGTTATGTTATTATAAAGTTTAGCTATTTCCCCCATTAGAATAATTAAAAGGTCAAATATATTAATCTATCCATAAACAACATCTTTTTTATGATTTGTTACCAGTGTTTTAGGATGTTTGACACAATAGTGAGTGTAATTGAAGTAATATTGACTTAGAGAAAATTTATGTTTGCAATTCGGTTAGTGAGCCTTGTTAGGTCGATTCTTTTTTGAGCCGTAATCGAAACTTTTATTATCAATTTATTTTTAGAGCTTCAACAGAAAGAAAGTAGAATATGAAATTAAAATTACTATACATATTTTTATTATTTAGTTATTTAGGTTTAGCAAAGTCTATAAAAGAAGAAAAAAAGGGTTCAAATTTTGAATTAACTAGCTTTACAAAAACGAATAATAAAAAAGCACTTTCAAAATATAATTATTTGAATGCTTACAGAATTAATGTCGGACTTTATTATGAAAGTGAGCTAACTCCAATTACCCCAGATACCAACAACATTTTGTATGTCAATAAAAACGTAAGTGGTGGCGATGGTTCGGGTGACTCTTGGACGAATGCCGTACCCGAGCTTGCCGATGCTTTGCTATGGGCAAGAACCCAGCATGATGCAGATAATAATTGGTTACAAAATGATAGCTTACAGGTTTTTGTTGCCAAAGGAGTTTACAAGCCTTTATATAATGCGGCCGACGGGAACTATACCACCAACGGCAACCGCGATAACGCTTTTGTAATGGTGAATAACGTACAATTGTACGGAGGTTTTGCTGGGAGTGAAGTCAATCTTAGCGATCGTGATCTTAGTCTTGCCGGCAACGCTACAGTTTTAAGTGGTGATATAGGGGGGCTTAATGATCTTAGTGATAATGTATATCACGTGGTAGTGGATGCCGGTAATGTGGGTGCAGCCCTGCTAGACGGTTTTACCATCACCGGCGGAAATGCTAATGATAATGTTAGTAGTATAGCTGTCAACGCAAATAGTATCAGAAGAGATTATGGTGGCGGGATGTATAATGCTTTTTCTTCTTCTTCAAGTTTAACCAATGTAACCATCACCGGAAACACAGCAGCAGGTTATGGTGGCGGGATGTATAATGCTTCTTCTTCACCAAATTTAACCAATATAACCATCACCGGAAATACAGCAAATCATGGCGGCGGGATATATAATAGTCAATATTCCTCTCTGAGCTTAACCAATGTGGCGATTGTTGGAAATACAGCAAATCATGGCGGCGGAATATATAATTATTTTTATTCCTCTTCCAGCTTAACCAATGTAACCATCGTAGGAAACACAGCGAATTCTGGCGATGGGATACATAATCAATATGAGTCTTCGCTAACGATAAATAACAGTATTGTTTGGGGGACGATATCTAACATAAGTCTTCTTTACACACCAAATTATTCTTTAATACAAGACAACACTAATACCGCTAACGGCAATATCGATGCTACAGGGCTTACAGCCGAAGACATTTTTACAGACCCTGCTAACGGAGATTATACTTTAAAACTGAGTAGTCCTGCGATTAACGCCGGTAGCAATACATTATATACCGATGCCGGGGGAGACCTAAATAACGATACAGATTTAACCGGCAACCCGCGTTTGTTTGGTAACACCATAGATATTGGTGCTTACGAGTATGATGGAATATTGGCAGATTTTACAATTTCAGGAGGGTATTGTATTGGTAACGCAGTTACTTTTACAGACAATTCTTCGTCTCCTAATGGAGCTATTGTAAGTTGGGAATGGGATTTTGGCGATGGTACAACTTCTACCAAACAAAACCCAACTCATAGTTACGCTGACTTAGGTAATTTTACAATATTATTAAAAGTAACTGATGTCATTGGAGAAACAAATTCAATAACAAAATCCTTTAATGTACAACGACCAAAAGCTAGGTTTACTGCTAATCCTACAAGAGGGCAAGCAACACCACATACTGTATTCTTTACAGATCAATCAACGTTGCCAGATAGATGGTTTTGGGAGTTTGGTAATGGATATACTTCCACAGCGCAAAACCCAATACATACATATACTGCTGCAGGAGATTACACGGTAAACCTTACAGTAAAAGATACCATCAATGGGTGTGTTGACAAAGTAACAAGCTTAATAAAAATAGTAATTCCCAAAGCACAATTTAGTGTAGATGATACTTTGGGTTGTGGGCCCTTTTCGGTAAACTTTACAGATAAATCTACAATAGAAGGAAATGATACAGTGGGAGAATGGCTATGGAATTTTGGAGATGGTAATACTTCTACCGAACAAAACCCTACTCATACCTACGAATCAGTAGGAGTATATAATGTAAGTTTAACTATAAAAACTACTATAACAGGATTTACAAGAACAGAAACTAAAGCAAATTTTATACAAGTTATAGGTCTCACTCCTGATTTTTCTTCAGATATAACAACTGGCTGTACACCTTTAACAGTTAATTTTACTGATAATACTGTTTTTTATGGTCCATCATCCGATTGGTTTTGGGATTTTGGAGATGGTAATACGAGTAATGCAACAAGCCCTAAACATACATATACAACAGCAGGTGTTTTTGATGTGAGTTTAACAGTTACTGATATTGACGGATGTAGTAAAACAATTATTAAAAAAGCATATATAAACACTACAGAAGCTATAGCACCTACGGTCTTAATCCAGAATATAACAGTATCGTTAGATGCTTCAGGGGTTGCAACGATAACTGCTGCTGATATAGATAAAGGCTCTTATGATAATTGTGAGGTAGCCTCTATGAGTTTAGATAAAACTTCTTTTGATTGCTTGGATGTTGGAGCTAATACAGTAACTTTAACAGTAACAGACACAAGTGGTAATAGCAACACAGCTACAGCTATAGTAACCGTAGAAGATATTATAGCACCTACGGTAATGTGCCAAGATATCACAGTACCGTTAGATGCTTCAGGAATTGTAACTATTACAGCTGCTGATATTGATAATGGTAGTATTGATTCTTGCGGAATAGCTTCAATGAGTTTAGACAAAACAACTTTTGATTGTAGTAGTGTAGGCATAAATACAGTAACCTTAACCGTTGAAGATATCAATGGAAATACTAATAGTTGTGGAGCAACAGTAACAGTAGAAGATATTACTCCACCTACGGTAATGTGCCAAGATATCACAGTACCGTTAGATGCTTCAGGAATTGTAACTATTACAGCTGCTGATATTGATAATGGTAGTATTGATTCTTGCGGAATAGCTTCAATGAGTTTAGATAAAACAACTTTTGATTGTAGTAGTGTAGGCATAAATACAGTAACATTAACTGTTGAAGATACCAACGGAAACACCAATAGTTGCGTAGCAACAGTAACCGTAGAAGATGTAACACCACCCGAGGCAATTTGTCAAGATATCACTGTATCGTTAGATGCTTCAGGAACTGTAACTATTACAGCTGCTGATATTGATAATGGTAGTAATGATACTTGTGGAATAGCTTCAATAAGTATAGACAAAACAACTTTTGATTCTACTAATGTGGGAATTAATACGGTAGCCTTAACTGTTGAAGATACCAATGGAAATACTAATACATGTACAGCCAATATAACCGTAGAAGATGTTACCCCGCCAATGGCTATAACAAAAGATATTGTAGTTAGCCTAGACAGTAATGGAAATGCAATTATTAATCCTGAAGATATAGATGATGGATCTTATGATGCATCTGGAATAGCAAGTATGAGCTTAAGTCAAACAAATTTTAACTGTCCTAACTTAACAGACTATACGGTTGCTCTAACAGTTATTGACTCCAATGGTTTGTCGAGTTCTGAAGAAGCTGTTGTAACTTTTATATCAGATGATTTAGATAATGACTCGATAGCAGATGTATGTGATAATGATATAGATGGTGATGAAGTATTAAATATAAATGATAATTGTCCAAGAATGTCAAACCCTGATCAAAAGGATTTGGATAATAATGGAATAGGTGATGTATGTGACTCATCAGAATTGTCAGTATATAATGGATTTTCTCCTAATGGTGATGGAGTAAATGATGTATTTGTGGTAGAAGGTTTACATAACTACCCAAACAATAAATTAGAAATCTATAATAGATGGGGAAACAGAGTTTACCATTCTTATAATTATCAAAATGATTGGAATGGTATAAGTAAAAACCAAGGAAAAAAATTACCTGCAGGAGTCTATTTTTATATGCTTACAATAGAAGAAAATTCAAGAAACTTAAAAGGTTGGGTTTATATTATCTATTAATTATCATAAAGTAGTTAGAAAATAACTAGTGAAACAAAAAACACCTTATTTAAATAAGGTGTTTTTTAGTTATATAATCTATTTGATATAATGGTGAGTATGGTTGACACAATATTGATGATGATATTGTTAATATTTGTAAAATGAGGTTTTATCAATTTCTTTTTGGTAACACCTAGTATAAAATTTAATCAATTAACACATAACTTAAAAAGAGAAAAAATGAGATTTAAAAATGTATTAACAGGAGCAAACATTAGAGTAGGGTTCTATAAAACTACAGATGGAAAACCATATTTAGGTACAATCCCAGGAATGGAGATTGATATAAATGAGGGAAATATAGGAGAGCTTAGAGATGATTCTTATCCAACGGTTAAAGTTAGAGTTTGGAAAAAAGAAGGAATAGGGCTTCCTGTAATTATAGAACCAGGTACTATTTACAATATGACAGATGATTTTTATGTGAATTGGAGCAGTGATAAAGGACACTTTTTACAAAAGGTTGAATTAAAACCAACAAGAGAAAAAATAGAAGAAGAGAATGTGAGAGTATATTACTTTTTTGATTTAAGAAATTTTAATGAAACTGTAAAAAGGACTATTAAAACAACATTTCAAACAGCTTTTTCACAATCGTCTTCTTTTTCAAAATCACATAGCGAAAGCTCTGAGTTTAGCATAAATGGAAAAATTGGAGGCTGGATTGGAGGAAAAGATGATCCAGCAGGAGGAAGTGCTGAAGTTTCTGCAGGATTTAAGTCAAAAATAGAGGACTCATTTACTCAGAAGTATGAAAATTCAATAACTAGAATTTGGAGCCAGTCTATAGAAGATGAATACACTCTAAAGCCAGGAAAGATTTATGCACTAACCAGTGTTTGGAATATTAAGTATGCAACAGGAGTAATAGAATACTTTAATGAAAAAACAAGCTATAAAATTCTTGATTCTTCTGAAAGTAAATTAACAGAACCAGTAGCATACGATAATGTATCTCAAATGGATGATAAAACACGAAAAATGTATGAAGAGCAATTAAAACTTAATACCGTTTTATAATAATGCGGTATGTATTTAAATAAAAGAGTAATAAAAAAGGGAGCTAATTAGCTCCCTTTTTTATTACTCTTTTATTCTTCTTCGTCATTCTCAACGATTTCAAAAAAGCTAAAAACATTACCCCCGTAACGTTTTTCATAGCTATAAAAAGGGTGTTGAGATAAGTCTGTATGTTTAGAGTGTTCAATAATTAAAAGACCATCTTCATTTAATAAACCGCGATCAAAAATAATATCAGCAATTTTTAAAAACTGACTTTCTTCAAAGTCATAAGGAGGATCAGCAAAAATAACATCTGTTTTAAGAGGTGTTTTTTCTAAAAACTTATATACGTCACTTTTGTAGCTAGTAATATTCATATCTAACTCCTTTGAAGTTTGATTAATAAACTTTATACAAGCAAAATGAGCATCAACAGCATATATAGTTTCTGTACCTCTAGAAGCAAATTCGTAACTAATATTTCCAGTTCCTGCAAATAAATCTAATACTGAAATATTTTCAAAGTAATAGAAGTTATTTAAAATATTAAATAAAGACTCCTTTGCCATATCAGTTGTAGGACGTACAGGTAAGTTTTTAGGAGCTGTAATTCTTTTACTTTTATATTTTCCAGAAATAATTCGCATTAGGCTATAAGTATAAAATTAGAATGGTTCGAAAAGTCTTCACTATCTGCAAAAAAGCTATTTACAGGATTCATAAAATGAATATTTCGAACGTATGTGTAAGTAATAGAGTATGTATCTGATTCTTTTTCAATATTACCAATAAAAGTTAACTGAAAGGAATTTGGATCCATTTGTAACTGTTCAGCAGTAAAAAGAATATAATAGATAAAGTCCTCTTTTGTGTTATATGAAAACGAGTTGTAAAATAATAGTTTCCCTTCCTTACAAACAACAATATCTAAATGAGAAGGAGAAACATGTACAAAAAATTGCTCCTCAGAATCATTTTCAGAGTAATTGAGTAGTTTATCAATTAAAACTGTTGAATGATGCTTGTATTCAAATTCTCCAAAGTTTTGAAAAAGATAGTTGTTAATGTTCACATAAGGTATGTAAACTGTATTAGCAGCTATTCCATTATGTAAATCATAAGTAATAAAATCTGTTTTTAGTGTTTTTACATCATATTTTAAATAAGGAGCTAAGTTATTTCTATCAAAAAGCTTATTGGGAACTAACGTCGCCAAATTATTTTGATGAATAGCAAAAACGGATGTAAAATCTTGTTGTAAATCTTTGTCAGTGTCAAAAACATGAATAATTCTTTCTAGTAAAAGTTCAGGAGAAGGAGTAGTACTAGAAAAGGTATACTCAGTAAAAAGAAGAGGTTCTTTAGTATCTGAGTTTGAAATACAAAAAGAAAATCCATCCAAACTAAATTGGATGGATAGACTTTTATGCTGCGCAAAAGCGCTATTTTTTTTACTCTTTTTTTGCAATTGCTTCACCTTTATCGTAATAAGGAGGCCAGTTACCACCTACAGTTACTTCAGTTAAAGAACCAACAGAAACAAATTCACCTTTAATTTGGTCTGTCTCAATAGCTTCTAATTCTTGTTTTATCAAAGAAGGATTCATTCCTGTTAAGATAGGCTTCTTAGAAACTTTAGCTTCAAAAACAGGAACTTCTAAACCAGCAACTTTTTCAACTCTACCAGTAGCTAATTCAAATTGCTCTGTTGTACCAGGAACATCAAACATAGTAGCATACTCTTTACCTTCAAAATATTTTAAAACAGGTTCGTATCCTACAGTATCAATAACTTTAACAGATATGTCTTTAGTAATACCACCACCTAATTCAATTGTTTTCTCAACGTTTTTAGTTTCGGTAATAGCTAATTGACCGTTCTTAATAAAGGTAAGTAAAGTGTCTTTATTGTTAGTATATGTTCCGTAAACTTCTTTATATTTTACTTCAGCGTCTCGAATCAACTTTAAATTCTTAATAACCTTAGCATAACGTACTCTTTTGTCTTTGTTAAAATTGATAGGCTCCATAACACCATTATAAATTTTATATACTAAAAAGACAGTTGCTCCTAATAATAATATTGAGACTAACCATCTCATTTTTAGAGGAACAAACTTAACAACAAGTAATGCTAAAAGAACTGCAACTACAACAGCTGCTAAAATCATTAATAATAAACTCATTTTTTTAATTTTTAATGTATGATATTCGCAAATCTACAATTTTTTTTCAATGATGAAAATAATTAATTTATAAATAGACTTATCTTTGAATATTATTTGATATATGATACAAACTGCTTCGAAATTTTATAAAGAAATACTACAAAAGTTCCCATACACACCTACAGAAAAGCAAAATGAGTTATTAGATGTATTAACAGACTTTATTTTTTCGGATGATAATTGTGCTTTATTTTTGTTAAAAGGGTATGCAGGAACAGGAAAAACAACCATAATAAGTACTGTTGTTCATAATTTATGGAAGATAGGACAAAAAGCAGTTTTACTAGCACCTACAGGACGTGCAGCGAAGGTGATTTCAGGATATTCTAATCGACAAGCATTTACTATTCATAAAAAAATATACTTTCCTAAAAAACAAAGTAGTGGTGCAGTAAACTTTGTAATGCAACCCAATAAGCATACAGATACCCTTTTCATTGTTGATGAAGCTTCTATGATTTCTGATGAAAAACAGAACGCTAAATTATTTGAAAACGGTTCTTTATTGGATGATTTAATTTCGTATGTATACTCAGGAAAAAATTGTAAAATTATTTTTATTGGTGATACTGCGCAGCTACCACCCGTAAAATTAACGATGAGTCCAGCTTTGGAAGCGGATAAGCTCTCTTTCGAATTTAACAAAGAAGTTACAGAAATTGAGTTAGATGAAGTGGTTCGACAAGAAGAAGGTTCTGGAATTTTGGCTAATGCAACCGATTTACGCTTATTAATTCAGAACGATTCAACACATTTTCAGTTTGATGTAAATTACCCAGATATTATTCGATTACAAGACGGATATGATATTCAAGACGCAATAACTACTGCTTATGATGGTGAAATAGGTGTAGAGGATACAGCAATAATTGTGCGCTCAAATAAACGAGCAAATCAGTACAATCAACAGATAAGAACTAAAATTCGCGGACAAGAAAACGAAATTTCTACGGGAGATTATGTAATGGTGGTGAAAAATAACTACTACTGGTTAAAAGACTCTTCTTCAGCAGGATTTATTGCTAATGGTGATATTTGTGAGGTGATGCGTATTAATGCAATTAAAGAATTATACGGATTCAAGTTTGCCGAAGTGGAAGTTCGCATGATTGATTATCCTGATATGAAACCTTTTGAAACGGTTTTACTCCTAGATACACTTACAAGTGAAAGCCCGTCATTAACTTATGAGGAATCTAATCGTTTGTATGAAGCTGTAAAGGAGGATTTTGCGCATGAAAAATCTAAATACAAGCAATTTATGGGAGTGAAGAAAAATAAGTATTTTAACGCACTTCAAGTGAAGTTTTCATACGCAATGACTTGTCATAAATCACAAGGGGGACAATGGAAAACTGTTTTCATAGAGCAACCATACTTACCAGACGGTGCATCAGTAGAATATTTACGTTGGTTATACACAGCTGTTACTCGTGCCCAAGAAAAATTGTACTTAATAGGGTTTAAAGATGAATATTTTTTAGATTAAGAATAGTTTTTGTACTCTTCTCTGTTAGTAAATGAGGGTGGTATAATTTTTTCTTTGTAGAAATGTTAGCATTTTGTTAATGTACTTCATACTTTAGTTAAAAAAGTTACATTTGTGTATTACTCAAACTATTAAAAATGCACAAAAAAGTACTTTTATTACTGTCTTTTTTATTGATTTCACTAACAATAAATGCACAAAAACCACAAAAACTTACTTCAAACCAAATTTACGAGAAAGTTCAAAAACTAAACTTTTTAGGCTCTGCATTGTATATTGCTGCACATCCAGATGATGAAAATACACGTTTAATTGCTTATTTATCTAATCATGAAAAGGCAAGAACAGGATATTTGTCATTAACGCGTGGTGATGGTGGTCAAAATTTAATAGGTTCTGAAATGCGAGAACTATTAGGAGTTATTCGTACACAGGAGTTACTAGCTGCAAGAGGAGTAGATGGAGGAGAACAACGTTTTTCTAGAGCTAATGATTTTGGATATTCAAAACACCCTGATGAAACGTTAAAAATTTGGGATAAAGATAAAGTATTAGCCGATGTAGTTTGGGCAATACGTACTTTCAAGCCGGATGTAATCATTAATCGTTTTAATCACAGAACACCAGGAACTACACATGGTCATCATACTTCATCGGCAATGTTAAGTGTGGAAGCTTTTGATTTGGCTAATGACAAAACAAAATATCCTGAGCAATTAGAATATACCAATACATGGAAACCAAACAGGTTGTTTTTTAATACTTCTTGGTGGTTTTACGGTAGTCAAGAGAAGTTTGCAAAAGCAGACAAAAGTAAAATGTTAAGTTTTGATATTGGAACGTATTATCCTTTAAAAGGGTTGTCAAACAATGAATTAGCATCTATTGCAAGTAGTCAACATTTATGCCAAGGCTTTGGTAGATTAACTACTAGAGGAACTCAAACAGAATATGTAGAGTTCTTAAAAGGAGATTTTCCTAAAGACAAAAAAGATATTTTTTCAGGAATCAATACCACATGGAATAGAGTAGAAGGTGGAGGAGAAATAGGAGATATTTTATATGATGTTGAACAAAATTTTGATTTTGTAAATCCGTCAAAACACCTTCCAGATTTGTTAAAAGCATATCAAAAAGTTCAAAAACTAAAAGACGAACACTGGAAAACAATTAAAACCAAAGAACTAAAGGAAATCATTGAAGCCTGTGCAGGTTTGTACTTGGAAGCTTCAGCAGAAAGTTCTAGTGCAACACAAAGTAGTTCAGTAAATGTTGATTTTGAAGTGTTAAATAGGAGTGGAGTTTCAATGGAGTTATCTTCCGTAAAAATACTTCCAGAGAATAAAAAAATAACGAAAGACTTAGATTTAGCGAATAACGAAAAGAAAACGTTTACAGAAACTATTTCAATACCTGAGATGACGTATTCATCACCGTATTGGCTGCAAAAACCATGGAGTTTAGGAATGTACACAGTAGAAAATCAACAACTAAGGGGGAAACCTGAAACTCCTAGACCAATTCAAGTACAATTCAATTTAATGATAGAAAATGAGTCTGTTTCCTTTATGAAGCCAGTAGTATATCGTTACTCAAAAAGAGATAAAGGAGAAATTTATGAGCCATTTGAGGTGTTACCTAAAGTAACAACAAAATTATTGAATAAAGTATTAGTTTTTTCTTCAGAAAAATCTCAAAAAGTAACTGTAGAAGTTCGTTCAGGAGCAAAAAATACTAGCGGAATTGTAGAGCTGAATGCACCTAAAGGATGGGAAGTTACACCAAAAGAAGTAAAGTTCTCCATAGCTCAAAAAGGAGATATTCAATTGATTGATTTCATGGTTGCCCCAACACAAAAAGAATCAGAAGGAGTATTAAAAGCTATAGCAAAAGTTGAAGGAAAAAATTATGATAAAGAATTGATAGAAATCAATTACAATCATATCCCTAAGCAGTCAGTATTATTACCATCACAAGCTAAAGTTGTACGTATGAATATCAAAAAGAACGGTACAAAAATAGGATATATTCAAGGTTCTGGCGATGCAATTCCAGAAAGCTTACAACAAATAGGATATGAAGTAACAGAATTGAATGTAAATGAGATTAATGGCAATTTAGGGCAATTTGATGCAGTTGTTGTTGGTATTAGAGCGTACAATACGACAAAAGAGTTACAGTTTAAGCAAAAATACTTGTTAGAATATGTGAAAAATGGAGGAAATGTGATCGTTCAATACAATACAAACAGAAGAGTAGATGTACAAGCTCCGTACAATTTACAGTTATCTCGTGATAGAGTTACTGATGAAAATGCAAACGTAACATTCTTAGCTAAAGAACATTCTATTTTAAATTACCCAAACAAAATCACTGAAGCTGATTTTGATGGTTGGGTACAAGAACGTGGACTATACTTTCCAAACAAATGGAGTAAAGAATACACGCCTATTTTATCAATGCATGATAAAGGAGAGTCAGCTAAAGATGGAAGTTTACTTGTAGCGAAATATGGAAAAGGAAACTATATTTATACAGGGTTAAGTTTTTTTAGAGAGTTACCAGCAGGTGTTTCTGGAGCATACAAACTGTTTGCTAATTTATTGTCAGTTAAAGAAAATAAAACTGATGAGAATTAGAATAGTTTTTAATTCAGTAAAAATTAAAGAAAAGCAAGGTTTTAAACCTTGCTTTTTTTATTTAAAATATTAATAAAAATAGATTTCTAAGTAAGTACAAACTAAACGAAAAGTAATCTTTTGTGATTGAGATAACTTTAATTACTTTTGACGCCAAATATTAAAAAAAATATATGAAAAGACTACTACTTTTTACGCTAGTCCTTTTTGGCGTATATGTAAATGCTCAAGAAATTTCTCAAAGTGATAAAGATGCTTTAATAGCGTTTTATAATGCTACAGATGGAGCAAATTGGACAAACAAATGGGATTTGAATGACTCTCCACAGAATTGGTATGGAGTAAAAACGAATGTGGTTTTTGGTGCATCGGGTGCCGAAAGACATGTTGATGAAATTAACCTACCTAATAACAACCTAGTTGGGACTTTACCATCAGAATTAGGAAGTTTGAAGAGTTTGAATTTGTTAAATCTTTCAAATAATTCAATTTCTGGAGCTATACCAGGAGGCTTAGGTTCTGCAAAAGATCTTAATTATTTATATCTTCAAAACAACCAATTATCAGGAGATATACCTGTTGAACTTTTTACGCTTACTGAAAGGCATTTTGTAGAAATAAATCTAAGTTCAAACTTGTTAACGGGGAAATTACCGGTGGAAATAGGGAATGCAATTGCAAACGTGGGTGATGTTTATGTATCAAACAATTTGCTTACAGATTTACCAGATTATACAGCGAGTACTTTATTTAGAATAAATACATTAGATATAAGTAATAATAATATTCCTTTCGCTGTGTTTGAAAGAGCTTCTTCTTTTGACAACATAGCTAAAGTATTAGAAGATAATGTAGCAACGCTTACTTATAGTCCACAGAACAAAATCAACGAGGAAGAAAACATTGTTTTTGAGGAAGGAACAAATGTTAGTTTTTCGGTAACAGGCTTGTCAAGTACTAATAACACCTATCAGTGGTTTAAGAATGGAGCTTCAATTACTGGAGCTACTAGTGCTACTTACCAAATAACTAGTGCTAGTTTAGCAGATGCAGGTACGTATTATTGTGAAATACAAAATTCAAGTGTACCAAACTTAACTTTAAAAAGGAATAACATTGTTTACAGAACTGTAGAGTCTATTAATGATAAAAATGCTCTTATAGCATTGTACAATGCTACTAATGGGGTTAATTGGACAGATTCTTGGGATTTAAATGAAGACATAAGTACTTGGAAAGGTGTAACTGTAAATACTGCTGGTAGGGTAACAGAATTAAATCTAAGTAATAGAGGACTTAATGGAACATTGCCTGTAGAGATTGGTAATTTATCAGAATTAAAGAGGTTTTGGATTCAAGGAGGCTTATCGGATACATTAACAGGAAATATACCTTCTACTATATGTAATCTTCTTAAGCTAGAACATATAATCATTTCCAAAGTAGGCAATGGTATTATACCAAGTTGTCTTTTTACCATACCATCCTTAAAAATTATAAGCATAAGTGGTAAAGCAGGTAATTCGCCTACACTAGATATTCCTGATGACTTGTCGAGTCTTACAAATCTTACAAATCTATCTTTAAAATATGTAGACCTTTCTTCTGAAGGTGATTTTCCAACAAGCTTTTTTCAATTAACTAATTTAGAGAGGTTATCTCTTGATACTGTTAGTATAAAAGGAAGTTTTCCTGTAGGGTTAAGTAGCCTAACTAAATTAAGGTATTTAGATATTAGTGGGAATATAACAGGAAATATTCCAGATGAAATAGGGGAGCTTACTAACTTAAAAACTCTTAGTATTCGAAATACACCACTTACAGGATTGTTGCCTACCTCAATAGGGAATTTAACCAATTTACAAGGCTTAACAATAGTTGGAACAGCTATTGAAGGAGGAATACCAGCTTCTTTTTCAAATCTGACCTCTCTTACGACATTAAATCTTTCTAGAAATAAATTAACAGAACAGGTTCCTTCATTTATCAACACTTTTAGTGCTTTAAGTTTTCTAAGCCTTAGAGAGAATAATTTTTCTGGACTAATTCCAGATTTTACAGTTTTAAAAGGTTTGCAAACTTTAGAAATACAAAATAATAACTTTGTTTTTAATGATTTTGAAAATGAGTTTACAACCTACAAAATATCTATACCTACAAGGTTTACATATAAACCACAATTTAAAATAGATATAAAACAAAATATTACTGTTGTAGAAGAAGAATCAATTACTTTAACAGCCGAATCAACCAACAGTGTTAATAATACATATCAATGGCGTAAAGATGGGGTTAATATAGCAGATGCTACTAGTCGTTCTTATGTAATAAATAGTACAGCTTTAACAGACGGTGGAGTATATGATTGTGTCATAAACAATACTATTATTACCGATTTAACATTGTATAAAAATACAATAATATTAAATGTAGAACCCAAAGACTCTGATAATGATGGAGTAGATAATGACAAAGATTTATGTCCAAATACACCAACAGGGGAGTCGGTAAATGCAGACGGATGTTCGGATAGTCAATTAGATGATGATAATGATGGAGTAAATAATGATAAAGATTTATGTCCAAATACACCAACAGGAGAATTAGTAAATGCAGACGGATGTTCGGAAAGTCAATTAGATGATGATAATGATGGAGTAAATAATGATAAAGATTTATGTCCAAATACACCAACAGGAGAATTAGTAAATGCAGACGGATGTTCGGAAAGTCAATTAGATAATGATAACGATGGAGTAAATAATGATAAAGATTTATGTCCAAATACACCAACAGGAGAATCAGTAAATGCAGACGGATGTTCGGAAAGTCAATTAGATGATGATAAGGATGGAGTAAATAATGATAAAGATCTATGTCCAAATACACCAACAGGAAAATTAGTAAATGCAGACGGGTGTTCGGAAAGTCAATTAGATGATGATAAGGATGGAGTAAATAATGATAAAGATTTATGTCCAAATACACCAACAGGAGAATCAGTAAATGTAGACGGATGTTCGGATAGTCAATTAGATGATGATAACGATGGAGTAAATAATGCTATAGATTTATGTCTAAATACTCCAATAGGAGCGATTGTAAATGAAAAAGGATGTTCAGAAAATAATAGTGATAAAGAAGCACTTATAGCGCTTTATAATGCTACTGATGGAGTAAATTGGACAGAAACATGGGATCTTAATGCTCAAATGAGTACATGGAAAGGTGTTGTCTTAGATACTTATGGTAACGTTACAAAATTGGATTTATATTTTAACAATTTAGTAGGAACCTTACCACCAGAAATAGGGAATTTAACTAATTTAACTTTTTTAAATATTTCTTCGAATAAGTTAACGGGAGAAATTCCAACACAAATAGGAAATCTTATTAAATTAAAAGAATTAAGTATTTCAAATAATCAACTATCTGGAGTAATACCTAAAGAGATTGGAAAATTAACCCTTTTAGAGAGGTTAAGTTTAGGTAGTAATCAACTTACAGGTGCTATACCAATTGAAGTAACTAATTTAACTAAATTAAGAGATCTCCATTTATCACAAAATCAATTGTCAGGAGAGATACCTAAAGAAATAGGAAAATTAACCTTTTTAGAGAAATTAAGTTTATATACAAATCAGCTTATAGGAGAGATTCCACTAGAAATAGGTAATCTTACGAACTTAACATACTTAAATATAGCTAATAATAAATTGACAGGAGCTATTCCAAAAAGTATAGGAAATTTAATAAAAATACAAAACATTTCTATAGGAACAAATCAACTTACAGGAGAGATTCCACAAGAAATAGGTAACCTCACTAATTTAAGATTTTTATATTTATTCAATAATCAATTAACAGGAGAAATACCATCAGAAATAGGTAACCTTGTTAGCTTAGATTACATATCGTTGAAAAGTAACAATTTAACAGGAATAATACCAGCAGAGTTAGGTAACCTTATTAATTTAAAATTTCTGATATTGGAAAAAAATAAATTGTTTGGATCTATACCTTCTGGGATAGAAAATTTAGTGAAGTTAAGATGGCTTAGTTTAGCTGAAAACGAATTAACAGGAATAATACCAATTGAAATAGGTAATCTAATTAATTTAGAATATTTGAAATTAGATAAAAATAACTTATCAGGACCAATACCTTCTGAGTTTGGAAATCTTAATAAGTTGGAAAGTGCATATTTGAGAGAAAATCAATTATCAGGAAAAATACCTTCTACCATTAAAGATATGGATAGTCTTGATATTTTAGTTATAGAGAACAATAATTTTGTTTTTGAAGATTTGGAAGATGAATTCTCGCTAATTATGAATAAATTAAAGCACTATGTATATGATTCACAAGCACACTTAGATGTATCAAAAGAAATAACAGTTAAACAAAATGAAAGTATAACTTTTAGTGTTGAAGGAACTTCAAGTCCAAATAATATTTATACTTGGCGTTTAAATGGAAAAAACATTCTAAATACTAAAGATAAAACGTTTACTATAAGTAAAGCTGACATTGATGATAATGGAGTATATGATTGTCTTATAACAAATAGTGTGGTTACGAATTTAGGATTATTTAAAAAACCAATCACCTTAAATGTAGAAATAATAGATGTAGACAATGATGGAGTTAATGATGATATTGATCAATGCCCGAATACAGTTGAAGGTAGTGTCGTTGATGCTAATGGTTGTGCTCAATACCAATTAATTGATATAGCTCCTAGTGATATTCAGGTCATGGTAAGCAGTACCACTTGTCCTGATAAAAGTAACGGTGTTGTAAACCTTTCATTTAATAAAGATTATACCTATAAAGTAATTTTGGTAGGACAAGGTGTAATAAATAAAACTTTTGATAATGTAAATCATACTTCTGGATTAGAAATTACAGAGTTACCTGTAGGAAGTTATGAAATATGTGTTACTGCGTCAGAGTTACCTAGTTTTAGCCAATGTTACAATGTAATGGTTAGCGCTCCAGCAGCCTTAAAAGTTTCTCAAACTAGTTTAAAAGGTACTTCACTTACGTATCAAGTTTCAGGAAGTGAAAATTATAAAGTAACCGTAAATAACAAAGAGTATTTGTATACTTTTAAAGATGCTGGTAAACAAGAAATAATAGTTAATCTAGATAATGGAAACAACTCTGTAGAAATAACAACAAATAAACCATGTCAAGGTATTTATAACAAGAGCGTTACAATTAAAGGTATTACATTGTATCCTATTCCAGTTACAAATTACCTAAACATTTCTGGTGTTACAGATAATTCGGCTATAGTAATCGTAAGAAGCCTTGAGGGAGCTACTGTATTATCAACTAAACTTGATGTTTATAACGGAGTAGCTAAATTGCCAATGAATACTATTGCTACAGGAATGTATCTTGTAACAGTTACTACTTCAACACAAACTGTTAATACCAAAATATTCAAAAAATGAGAAAACTAATATTTATACTATTTATACAATTAATTTTAACTTCTTGTGGAGGAGGAGGAGGAAGTGAAGATCCAGTACCATCAGAACCAGAATTAGGAGCTTTTGAGTTAGTTTTTCCTGTAAATAATACGCTTTGTACAGAAGGAACTGAAGTATCTGATACCGAAGTTTCTATTCCTTTAAAATGGAGTAATTCTACAAATGCTATATCTTATGAAGTGGTACTTACTAACACTGAAAGTGGAAATAGAATTGAAAAGATGACTAACACTAATTCTATGAGTGTTATTTTGCCAAAAGCAACAAAATTTTCTTGGAATGTAACTGCTATTTTACAAAATAAAGGAAAACAGAGTAATAGTGCTTGGAATTTTTATACAGAAGGAGTTTCTGTTTCTAATCATGCTCCATTTCCTGCGAGTATAACATTAGAAGATAATAAAGATGGTACGATTAATATCAGTTGGGAAGCATCTGATCTTGACAATGACATTTTAAAATACAAAGTATATTTAGGGGAGTCAAAAGATTCAGTTGAATTGATAAAAGAAACAGAAAGTACTTTTATTGAAAAACAAAGTATTGATTATAACACGACTTATTTTTTAATGGTTGTGGTCTTAGACAAAAATGGAAACTCATCGTCTATTTATAAGGAATTCCAGTTTAACATTTAGATAAATTGAACTTATCTTTTAAAAAAGCTAGAGTAGTTTAACTACTCTAGCTTTTTTACTTAAAAAGATTAATAGAAACCGTTGCCAATTCTGAATTTGGAAATTTTCTAAACGTATTTGTATCGTAAGTCAACCCAATAGCTTCCATAGCGTTCATATACTCATCAAGTTCAATAATATATTGGTCGGAATAGCCATGTGTTGCGTCGTAGGCAGTTGCAGCTGTTTTTCCTAAGTTTTTAGCAACCGATTCTGGTTTTGAGGTATGTAATTCAATTAATAACAATCCAAATTTACAGATATAGGGTTTCCATTTATTGAAATGTTGTTTTAATGATTCTACCACAAGGTTATTGTTTAAACGTTTTCCTCTGTAAGCATAAGCTCCAGTTGAATTGGTAATAGTTAAATTATCGTTGGGAGTAGGCTTTTGCCAAATTCTGTTGTGATCTAAAAAGGTGCGGACATTCAATAAATCAGAAAGATTAATGCCATATTTATCATGTAAATCTTCTGATAACGCTTTAGGGTTCCCAATATCTCCCCAAATCACTTTCGCCCAAATATCGGCTTGTACCAGATTTTTACGAGTAATTTTTAATGCAGCTTCGTTATAATCGACACCAATAAGTAAAAGTGGATAATCCTCCAACATAGTACCTCTTTTGGTTTGATGTTCAATTACGTTAAATAAATGTTTTAAAAAAGCACCATTACCACAACCAACATCTAAAATTCCTTTAGGTTGCTCATTAATAGGTTTGTTAAATAGATTGATGATTATTTCATCAATAACTTTAAAATAGGTTGAGTGTGCGCCACCACTTCCCCAAACGTTCATTTCTCTATTTACATGAATTTCGTCATTTCCAACTTCTGAAGTTCTGAAAATATCAGGGTTTCCAAATATAAGTTTGTCTAGTTTTCTAAGTGTGGGTATGTACGATACTGTAACTCCGTAAGCACTTGCTCTTCTTGCAAAAAATAAGCCTTCATCAGTAAATTCATATGAGTCATTTGTTTTGGAAAACCAACCTAAATTGGTTAATAAATCAAGTAGTCGACTAAAATTATCAGCGTCTTTATGAAATTCATCGGCACTAAACTTAGTTTGCATAAAGTATTTATGAAACATACCGCTCATTCCTAATAAAACTATTGTTGGACCAACGATAATTCCTTCAATATGTGTAAGAATTTGCGCTATGATTTCTTTTTCTTCGGAAGTTGATAGAGGTTCAATTCCGAAATTGTTTGTAAAGTTTTTATATAGGTTTTCTAGCTTTATAAAAGGTTCAATTTCAAATTTTCGTGCGCTATAATTTTCAGAAAACTTCAACAATGAAAAAGCTTCTTTATATAAGTGAAAATAAGAAAAAGCAATAGTAGAAGCTTTATTTACTTCAAACTGAACTTTATTTTGAGTGTTGTCTACATGTTGTGTTAGCCAACCTTGTGAGCAGAGTGTTCTTAAGGCAACATTTAAGTAGCCATCATTAGCTTTGAAATGATTGGTGATTTCAGTTAAACTAATTGATTTTTTATCTAACAAATATTCTGTAATTCCTTTTTCATGTAAAGTGTAGGCTGCAGGACAAGTTACAATTCCGTCTAAGTGACGAAACAATCTACTTCTTAATGCAGATTTTTCTTGTTTTGTTAACATATAGAGAGATTATTTGTCTTAAATATAGCTATTTAAGTTTAAACGTACTCTATCTAATTTTAAGTAAGACTATTGATAGGTGAATGTAAAAGATATAATATTTATAATATCTGAACTTGTAGACTCTTTCTTTTGCTCAAGGCAATTTCCTTTGTAGTCTTTAGAGAGACATTCAAACTTGATTGTATTTACAAGATTGTTGTCTTTATCAGTAACTAAAATTTTTGAAAGCTGACCATTTGTGTATTGGTATTCATGTGTGTAAAACGTAGAGAAATTATCTACTATCTTATCAATTAATCCTTTTTGAGTATAATGAGCAATGATTTCATTTTGCTTATGCTGTTTTTGGGTGTAACAACTAATACGTTCTCGTTGTTTTGGTTTCCAGCGTGTTTTACAGTAATAAGGAAGTTTATTTGGATAAGAGCGTTTTTCAAACCAAAGACGTTTTTCTGTTTGTTCGATAATATTGCCTAGGTTATCAGTGGTTTTTGATGATTTTACACGTCCGTTTTTAGTAAAATATAGTTTTTTTGTTTGAATTAACTTTTTTTGATCGTTTTCTATTACATATGTCTCTTCTATCAAGCTCTTAATATCACTTGAAAAACCATGTTTTTTTAAATATTGTTTAAAGGCACAGGATTGAAGTATACAAACAAATAAAAAGAATAGTAACTGTTTCATTTTAAATGAAATTAGATACTATAATATACTAAGTTTTTTTACAATTTGGTTATGTACAAACGAATAATAGTCTTGATATTGAGGAAGTAGTACGTTTTTGTAGTTTTTGGTGTGTAGAATTGTTTCTAAAGGAAATAATTTAAGTTCGGCAACTTCTTCTTCTTGAAGAGTTAAATCTTTAACAGAAACTGTTAATTCTGCAATAAATACATGATGAAACTCATTATCGATAATTCCATTCGGATGATTTACCATGTGTTTTCGTGTACCTATTTTATGTAAGTTTTCAGAAAGAATATCAAAACCTATTTCTTCTTTAATTTCTCTGATAGCAGCAATTTTAATGTCTTCACCAGCGGCTATATGTCCTGCTACAGAAATATCCCATAAACCAGGAAACACTTTTTTTGTTAATGCTCTTTTTTGAAGTAGTATTTGTTGATCTGGAGTATATAACCAAATATGAATAGTAGGGTGGAAGTAGCCATTTTTGTGAGCTTCGGATTTTAGGCAAGTTTTTCCTGTGTAGTTTCCGTTTTCGTCAACAATATCTATTAATTCATCCATAAGAGGTTGGTAAAAAAACGTCATTACTTCCCTGTAATGACGTTTAATTATTTTTATTATTTGAAATAAGAGAAATTTTCTCCGTCTTCAATTTTTAATAAACTTTCGTAAATCATTTTAATTACGTTTTCAACATCTTCACGGTGTACCATTTCAACGGTAGTGTGCATGTAACGTAATGGTAATGAGATTAAAGCAGAAGCAACACCGCCATTGCTATATGCAAATGCATCAGTATCAGTTCCTGTAGCTCTTGATAGGGCAGAGCGTTGGAAAGGAATTTTGTTAGCTTCGGCAGTATCAATAATTAAATCTCTTAATTTTTGTTGCACAGCAGGAGCATACGCTACTACAGGACCTTTACCTAACTCTAAATGACCTTCTTTTTTCTTGTCGATCATAGGTGTAGTAGTGTCATGAGTTACATCGGTAACAATAGCAACATTAGGCTTAATTGTTTCAGTAATCATTTGTGCACCACGTAAACCAATTTCCTCTTGCACAGAGTTTGTAATATACAGTCCGAAAGGTAATTTTTTCTTGTTTTCGTGTAGTAAACGAGCTACTTCAGCAATCATAAACCCTCCCATACGGTTATCTAAAGCACGACAAACAAACTTATTTCCGTTCAAAATATGGAATTCATCTGGGTAGGTAATAACACAACCAACATGCACACCTAGTTTTTCTACTTCTTCTTTTGTAGCGCATCCTAAATCAATAAAAATATTATCAGGTTTAGGAGCTTCTTCTTTAGCTTTATTACGTGTATGAATTGCTGGCCATCCGAAAACACCTTTTACAATTCCGTTTTTAGTGTGAATGTTCACAATTTTACTAGGAGCAATTTGGTGGTCGCTACCTCCGTTACGGATTACATAAATTAACCCGTCATCAGAAATATAATTTACATACCAAGAAATTTCATCAGCATGTCCTTCAATAACTACTTTATATTTAGCATCAGGATTTATAACTCCTACAGCAGAGCCATAAGTATCTGTAATGAACTCGTCAACATAAGGTTTTAAATAGTCCATCCATATTTTTTGCCCTTCCCATTCGTATCCAGTAGGAGCAGCATTATTTAAATATTTTTCTAAGAAGTCTATCGACTTTTTATTTAAAATAGATTTATCAGCCATAACTTAAACGTTAATTTTAATGTTATTAATCTTTCTTTTCTTTTTCTTTAGGTTTATCAGCTCCCCAAAAACGTCTTTTTTCAATGAACTCTTCTTGTTCTTGAAGTTGTTTAGGTGTTAATACCTTTAAAAAAGATGGGTGTTGCTCTATAGCATATTCAATTTTCTCAACAATGCTAGCCACATCTTCATTTTCGTAATCAATTTCTAAAGGCTCTTTAATAACCATAGATTGTAGTACATTACGTTTCTTTATCATCAATCCTTTTTTGTCAAAAGAACGTCTAAACCCGTCAATTACTATAGGAACTACAATAGGCTTATAGGTTTTAATAATATGAGCTGTACCACGACGAATAGGCTTAAAAGGGGTAGTTGTACCTTGTGGGAAGGTAATTACCCAACCATCGTCTAATGCTTTACCTATATTAGAAATGTCAGACATTTTTACCTGTCTGTTTACATCTTTACCAGCGCTTCTCCAAGTTCTTTCAACAGAAACAGAACCTACATAAGCAAAAATTTTGGGAAGTAAACCAGAACGCATGGTTTCACCTGCAGCAACATAATAAATGTTTAGTTTAGGTTTCCATAAATATGCTACGTTTCTAATATTGTCGTCTCTACCTTTTAGAGCAGCGTTAAATACATGAAACATGGCTGCTACATCGGCAAAGTAAGTTTGATGGTTAGAAATAAATAGTACTTTTTGGTCGGGGAGACTTCTTAAAACATCCATTCCCTCTATTTGTAGGTCATTAAACTTACGGTAACGTCCGTGAGAAATAACTCCGAGAACTTGTATTAAAAATCTTTTAATGAACAATATATGTCCAAAAGGATTCCTTTTAAATAAAGGCATTTTTATAATCAGGTTTTATTAGTGTAAATGCTAAATTACAAAAGAAAACCATAAAAAAAACTATTTAAATAAATCTTTAATTTCTGAAAGCATCATGGCAGTTGCACCCCACACAATGTAATCGTTTAATTTAAAGCATGGTACCTCAATATTTTTCATGTATGAGGTTTCCATTTCTACTGAAGTTAAGTTTGAATCGTCTAATAAATCAGCTAATAAAACTTCAATAATTTCTGCAACTTCTTCATTTGGAGTAAAATGAGGTGTTTTTTCTGAAACACCTATAAATGGAGCTACTAAAAAGTTACTAGGAGGAATATAGGCGTCTGAAGTTTGTCGTATTATTTCAATAGATTTATAGTGTACACCAACTTCTTCAAAAGTTTCACGTAAAGCTGTTGTTTTTAGGTTATTATCCTCTTTGTCAAACTTACCTCCAGGAAAACTTATTTGTGATGAATGTGCACCATTATAGCTGGCTCTTTCTGTAAGTAAAAAACGTGTTTGGTTATTATTGTCAGGATAAAATAACGCTAAAACAGCTGCTTTTCTTGGGTTTTTACTTTGTATTAATTCTTCTGAAAAGCGTGTTCTTAACTTTGGAGCTAATTTAAATTGAGATGTTAAACCACCCAGTTGCTTTTGCTGCAATCGTTCTATTTGATTGATGAAGTCAGAAAAAGTCATTCGTTTTTAATCTTTTTTATTTACATAATAAGCTGCTATCCAGCCCGCAATAAAGAACATGTATCCAAGAACGGCATAAATAACCTGTTTTATATATTTATCCTTTGGGAACTCATGTTCACCGTCATATCTATAATCTGTGAAATTATTATCTCCTGGTATATTCCATATTTTTATTGAATCTTTTATTCCTTTTATTCTTTCTTTACCTTCTGGTAGAATTAAATCTTTTGATATATTTTTATTCGTTTTGAAATATACACATACTAACTGTCCCCCATGTGCAGTTTGAATTGATTTCATAGAGTCAATTACCACAATCTCTTTTTTGAACAAATGTGACTTTTCGATCATTCCATACCCTCCTCTGAATACTAGAGCTAATAGAAAAAAGCCTGCTATAGAGCCAAATTGTATAAAAATTAATATCGCTTTTGCCCATACTAATTTTTTCATTTTTTGATTCATTGGCGATTTTAGCGTGTTTACTTAGTTTTTTGTACTTTAGGACAAACTTATCAATTTACAAGATAAAAGTTATAAATTTTGGCTTGAATTTTGATTTGTTAAGTGTGGAATTAATTTAATACTAAATGAATAAAGAAAAAAAGTACCAAAAACTAGCATTAAGTTTATTGTTTGACGCTATTGGGTATGTATCTTATTTAATACCTGGGCTTGGAGAGTTGTCTGATATTGTTTGGGCACCAGCATCTGCGTATATAATGACAAAAATGTATAAAGGAAATAAAGGTAAAGTAGCAGGAGCCATTGCTTTTATTGAAGAAGCCATGCTAGGGTTAGATGTTGTACCAACATTTACTCTTATGTGGTTATATACTTATGTGTTTTCTTCAAAAGAATCAAAAACTACAATTGAAGTTTAGTCTTTTAAATCGTATAAAAAACAAAGAGCTTCCAATTTTGGAAGCTCTTTTTGTATTCTATAGCTATAAACTATTTTTTTATAATCTTTTTAGTAAACGATTTTTGACCGTCGTTTACTTCAAGAATATAAATTCCGTTATTTAAGCTTGAAATGTTAAGATTGTTATGAGTAACTTTTCCTATTAAAACTTGTTGACCTGTTAAGGTTGTAACTTTAAAAGTAGCATTTCTGTCATCTGCTAATTTAATTTTTACAAAATCTACACTAGGGTTTGGTAAAACACTAGCATCAAAGATAGAAACTTCATTTCCTAACTTTCCATCAATAGTAATATTACTATCTCCTAATCCTTTTGCGCTAGCACCTATGTTTACCGCATAATCTTCAACTTCACCATAAGAAAAAGTTTCACAAGGTGAAGGAGCTGCATTCCATTTCATTGATACACGCATTCTTGTAGTACCTGCTAAAGCAGAGGTAGGCACAGAAAAGTTGTAAGATAAATTACCAGAGCTAGATGAAGAGCCACTAACAACTTCTTCAGAAGATTCAAAAGTTCCGTTTTGGTTAAAATCAATCCAAACTTTCCAATATTCAGTATAAGAAGAGCTAGAAAACCCTGCACTCACAACTATAGTGTTACTTCCGTAAGGTAAATTGCCAGTTAAAGACGTAAAGTCTGCATATCCACTATTAGCGCCAGTAGTATTTGAAATTCCTCCGATAGCAACATTGTCAATCCATTCATAATTTACGTTATTCCCTTTAGTGCTACAGTAAGAAACTGTGTTTGCTAAAGTTGTTACATTTACTGTATTACTAGCTGAAGAAATATTATTAGCAGCATCTTTTGCTTTTACAGAAAATGTATAGCTTGTTGAAGCTGTTAACCCACTTACAGAATAGCTCGTAGCAGTAACAGTTGTTATTTTTGTGTTTCCTTGATACACTTCATATCCTGTAACACCAGTATCATCAGTTGATGCTGTCCAACTTAGGTTAACAGAAGTTTGTGTTATGTTAGAAGCAGCAACGTTAGTAGGGGTTGATGGAGCAGTAGTATCTGGAGTAGTAGACCCGCCATTAATGTTGTGGTTTCCCAAGCCGCTAAATGTATCTTTAGCTAAGATATCCCATTCAGAAGTTGTATAAGAACTGTTAGGAGATGTAACAGAAGATTTTCTTTGCATTGTTTTGTCTTGCGCAAATGTAGAAGAGCTATTAGGATCTCCAATTAAATCGATAAGGGTACTTCCTTTAAATAAACCAACAGCGTCGTTTCCGTTAAAAGAAATTACACCTGTGTCTGTTCTGTCTGCTTTGTTAAGTATTGTGCTAGAAGCACTACTATTAGCAATAACATAAACATTTCCATTTGTTAATTGACCACTTAAAGTTAAAGTATTAGTCCACCCGCCACCATTAGCGGCTTTTTTTAATGAATATCCAGATAAGTTTACAGTAGCTCCAGTAAAATTAGCAATTTCAATAGCTTTATTATTTGAAGAACCTTCTACATATTCAGAAATTAATAAATCTGTAGCTGTTCCGTTTCCTCCACCTGAACTAGTATTAGTTGTTACAGAAACTGAATTACTAGAGGTAGATTCATTACCTGCTGCATCTTTGGCCTTTACAGAAAAAGTATAATTAGTAGCTGCTGTTAAATTTGTAACAGTATAAGAAGTTGAAGAGGTTGTGGTTATTTTAGTAGCTCCATTATATACATCATATCCTGAAACACCAATATTATCTGTAGAAGCTGACCAAGTTAAATCAACTGTAGTTTCAGTAATGTTAGAAGCAGATAAGTTAGTAGGAGCAGTAGGAGCTTGGGTATCAGATCCACTACCTCCTCCAAATAAATCTTCAGCTTGAGGGCCTCCCCAAATTTCAGTAGCAAAAGCAGGGTTGTCAATAAAAGGATTACGATTTCCTTGAATACCTTCTAAAATAGGATTACGTTGTTTTTCAAAGTCAGATACGGGGTCATCTACATTCCATTGAATAAATAAAGCAAGCATGTTAGAGTCTGAAGCCATAGTAGCTCCTGTACCAACACCAGTAGGTAAACATTGATTACCGTAACGTAAATACATATACATCATCATGCGGGCAACATCACCTTTCCATTCATCACCAGGGTACCAGCCACCAGAAACACTACCAGCATTACCAGAACCATCTGCAAATTTTTTGCTACTTCTTTGAGAGTTGAAAGAAATATCAGCAGCTCTTAAATGATGCGCATCCGCTCCAGGACCAGAAGTTCCTAAATTAGGGTTTCCTAATGATTTAGCATATACGTGTTCTCTGTTCCATTGTGTACCAGCTGTACCACCGTTAGCATCCTTGTCCCTAGTTCTGTCAGTAACATAATTACCGTCAGTGTCACTATATCCGTAAATTAATAAAACTTTACTAGGATCGTTAGGATCTAAATCGGTTTGTTTTAAAGCGTTCCACACACCAGGAGTATATGATAAGTTAGTGGTATGTGTATTAATAATTTTTGTTGCTAGTTCATTTTTTAGAGCAGAACCTGATAAATTTAGATTTACATCGTTATAGTATGATGGAATCTGTGAAAAAACTGATAGAGATACTATCAAAAAAAAGAAGAGTAGTTTATGTTTCATAATATTTTCTTGAAATGTTAAAATTTTGTTAACTCGTTACAAATCAATAAAAAATATAATTTTCCAATGTTACCAAAAGGTTAATAATCAATCGTATATCTTTTGTAGATAACTAGTTTATAGTTTTTCCTTTATTTTGCGTAAATTTGCACGCTAAAATTAGAGATTGATTATGAAGATATCATACAATTGGTTACAACAATTTTTACAAACAGACTGGGAGGCTGAGAAAACAGGTGAGTTATTGACTGATTTAGGTCTTGAAGTTGAAGGAATAGAAACTGTAGAGAGTATTAAAGGAAGCCTTAAAGGAGTTGTCGTAGGTGAAGTTAAAACTTGTGAAAAGCATTCAAATGCGGACAAGTTAAAAGTTACTACTGTTGATTTAGGAGATGGTAACCCTGTGCAAATTGTATGTGGTGCACCAAATGTTGCAGCAGGTCAAAAAGTACCTGTAGCTACTGTTGGTACCATGTTGTATGATGAAAAAGGAGAAGGCTTTAAAATCAAAAAAGGAAAGATTAGAGGAGAAGAGAGTCACGGAATGATTTGTGCTGAAGATGAATTAGGTTTAGGACAAAGTCATGACGGAATTATGGTTCTAGACGAAAGTTTGGTTCCAGGTACTCCTTGTTCAGAAGTTTTTAATATTGAAACGGACCACGTTTTTGAAATTGGTTTAACACCAAACCGTGCGGATGCAATGAGCCATTATGGTGTTGCTCGTGATTTAAGAGCTGGATTAATTCAACAAGGAACTAATATTGAATTAATTTCTCCATCAGTATCAGATTTTCATGTTGATGAGCGTACTCACAAAATCGATATCGAAATTGAAGATAAAGATTTAGCTCCTCGTTATTGTGGTATAACCATTACTGATGTAGAAGTAAAAGAATCACCAGAGTGGATTCAAAACAGGTTAAAAGCAATTGGATTGACTCCTAAGAATAATATCGTAGATATTACAAATTACGTATTACACGAATTAGGACAGCCATTACATGCTTTTGATGCTTCTAAAATTAGAGGAGGCAAAGTAGTAGTAAAAACTTTAGAGGAAGGAACAAAATTTACTACTTTAGATGATGTAGAAAGAGAGTTATCTTCTGAAGATATTATGATTTGTGATGCGGATGATAATCCGTTATGTATTGGAGGAGTGTTTGGAGGAGCAAAATCAGGTGTAACAGAGCATACAACTTCTATTTTCTTAGAAAGCGCTTACTTTAATCCAGTATCGGTTAGAAAAACAGCAAAACGTCACGGATTAAATACGGATGCTTCTTTCCGTTTCGAAAGAGGAATTGATATTAATACCACAAAGTATGCTTTAAAGCGTGCTGCTTTATTAATTGAAGAATATGCAGGAGGAAAAATGTCTTCTGATATTTTAGATTTTTACCCAGTAAAGGTGGAAGATTTTGAGGTATTCTTATCGTTTGATAATGCATACAAATTAATAGGTCAGGAAATACCGAAAGAAACCATTAAAAAGATTTTAGCTTCACTAGATATTAAAATAAATAGTGTTACTGAGGCAGGTTTAGGGTTAGTTGTACCTTCTTATAGAGTAGATGTACAACGTGAGTCGGATATTATAGAAGAGATTTTACGTGTTTATGGATATAATAACATTGAGTTTTCTCATAAACTAAACACATCAATTTCTTTTGATAGTGATAAAAATGTTAAGATTGAAAACATTGTAGCTGACCAGTTAACGTCGATAGGTTTTAATGAAACTATGGCTAATTCGTTAACGAAAGCTGATTATATTGAGTTATCTGATAACTTGAACGCTGATTTTAATGTTGAAATGCTTAATCCGTTGAGTAATGATTTAAAAGTAATGCGTCAATCGTTATTATTTAGTGGTTTAGAGTCAGTTGCTTACAATATCAATAGAAAGAATAATTCATTAAAATTTTATGAGTTCGGTAAGACGTATCATAAATACGAAAGTGGATACCAAGAAGACAAGCATTTAACATTGTTTGTTACAGGAAATAGAACACAAGATAGTTGGAAAGTTGCTTCACAAGCATCAGACTTTTTCTATGTTAAAGGAGTTGTAACAGCTTTATTAAGTCGTTTAGGAATTGATAAACTAAAAACTACTCCAACAAAATCAGATGTGTTTTCTGAAGGAATCACATTAAGCTTAGGAAAAACTAAATTAGTAGAGTTAGGAGTTGTTAAAAGAGCAATTTTAAAAGAGTTTTCAATTAAACAAGAAGTATTATTTGCTGATTTTAACTGGCAAAATATTTTAGGTTTAGTTGGGAAGAAAAACATAAAAGTAGCTGATTTACCTAAATTCCCCGCTGTAAAGCGTGATTTAGCTTTGTTATTGGATAATAAAGTTGAATTCAAAGAAATTTATAATTTAGCATTTCAATCAGAAAGAAAGCTTTTAAAAGAAGTAGATTTATTTGATGTATACGAAGGAGATAAATTACCAGAGGGTAAAAAATCGTATGCAGTAAGTTTTGTTTTACAAGATGAAAACAAAACATTGGCAGATAAGCAAATAGATAAAATAATGCAGAAACTACAGCAAACATTCGAAAAGAGTTTAGATGCTGTATTACGATAATTCAGAAGCTCCATTTTTGGAGCTTTTTTTATATTTAACAAACAAGACAAACTAAAATAAACTGATGTACAAATTACTGATTCGCCCAATTTTTTTTCTTTTTGATCCTGAAAAAATTCATCATTTTACATTTTCATTGGTAAAGTTTTTATCGAAGATACCAGGAGTGCCATCTATTTTCAGAGGAATATATCAAGTAAATGATAAAAAATTAGAGCGTAACTTATTTGGTTTAACTTTTAAAAACCCTGTAGGGTTAGCGGCTGGGTTTGACAAAAATGCAGTGTTGTACAATGAGCTGGCTAATTTTGGATTTGGTTTTGTTGAAATAGGTACCGTAACACCAAAAGGTCAAGCAGGAAATCCGAAAAAACGCTTATTCCGTTTAAAAGATGATAAAGGAATCATAAATCGAATGGGTTTTAATAATGAAGGATTAGAAGCAGCGATTGAACAATTAAAAAAGAATAAAGGAAAGATTCTTATAGGAGGAAACATTGGTAAGAACACGAATACTGCCCCTGAAAATTATACAGAAGACTATGTAGCCTGTTTTAAAGGGTTGCATCCGTATGTAGATTATTTTGTACTAAATGTAAGTTGTCCAAATGTATCTAGTCATGCAAAACTTGAAGATGCTGATTATTTAAAGGAATTAATTACAGAAGTCCAAAAGTTAAACAACGCTGAAGCAGTACAAAAACCAATTCTATTAAAGATTGCCCCAGACTTAAATAATCAACAGTTAGACGAAATTATTGAATTAGTCGCTGAAACAAAGATTGATGGAGTGATAGCGTCGAATACTTCAGTAAATAGAGATAATTTAAAAGCATCTAAAGAACGCTTACAAGAAATAGGTAATGGAGGGGTAAGTGGACAACCGGTTAAAGATAGAAGCACAAGAGTGATTCAATACTTAACGGATAATTCTAATAAAGCATTTCCTATTATTGGAGTAGGAGGTATCCATTCTGAAAAAGATGCTTTAGATAAGCTAAATGCAGGTGCAGACCTAGTACAAATTTATACAGGATTCATTTACGAAGGACCAAGCTTGGTAAAAAGAATCAATAAGGCTATTTTAGCAGAAAGTTAATTTATGCTAGAAACCCTCATATCTTTTGTGTTCGCCACGGCTACTTTGGCGATTTCACCAGGACCTGATAATATTTTTGTTTTAACTCAAAGTATTGTTAATGGTAAAAAGTATGGATTGGCTACAGTTGCAGGTTTAATGACAGGATGTATTATTCATACAACTTTGGTGGCCTTTGGAGTATCGGAAATCATCAAACAAAATCCGAATTTGTTTTTCATTATCAAGTTATTTGGAGCAGGATATTTAGTGTACTTAGCTTTTCAAGTGTATAAAAGTGATGCTAATATTGCTTTTTCAACAGAAAATGTACAGAAAAAATCAACACTACAATTATTCAAAACAGGTTTTTGGATGAATGTGCTAAACCCCAAGGTTACAATCTTCTTTTTGGCGTTTTTTCCTCAGTTTTTGTTTTCTGACAGTTTGTCTAACGTTATTCAATTTTATGTATTAGGAGGATTATTCATTTTAACATCTTTTTTAATATTTTCTTCCATTGCTATTTTGGCAGGAAAAATTTCTGATTATATTAAACAGCATAATAAAGTAGGAATATACTTAAAGTGGGCACAAATTGTAGTGTTTGTAGGTATTGCTCTGTTGATTTTACTGTAAGATTAACGAAGCCATTTTATCATGTTCGGAAAAGTCAAGTGAGAAGAATCTTCTTTGCTATTTTGATGACAAAGTCCCATCCATTCTAGTAAAGGTAAACCTATGTAATTTTTGTTTTCAAATTTTTCTATAAGCCATTTGGATTGGTTTTTATAGCCGTTTTCATGAAAAACAATTTCTGGAGCTAAATTCAGTTTATGCAAAGCAGCATATGACCATATAACAGTGGCTATTTCGTCGCCATCACTGGGCCAATTTTCAGGCATTTCAGGAGTGCCAATAAGGAGTCTTTGTTCAGGTAAAGTGGTAGCTATATGACCAGCTTCATGTAATAAATCACCAGGATATTGTAACTTGTTTTTATCCACTAAAATATTCCCTTTATATAATTTTAATCCAGGTAAAAAGCAAGGCTCATCAATTTTTTGATAAATGATACCAATACCTATTTCTTCAATAAAAGAAGTGATAGTATGTAAAAGTTTCTCTTTAAACATTCTTTATTTGTAGCCAACCCTTCCTGATTAATAATTGTTCAATATGCGCATAGTGATGGTTACAATGCCAAGCATAAATTCCAATATTTTCTTTTAAGCCAACTTCTTCATTTCCGTCAGGATGGATAAACGATTTGTTTAAGTCTTCTTCAGTTAAACCTTTCATGAAGTAAACCCATTTGGCATGTAATGCCTTTAGAGTATCTAACGAAAGTTGAATAGGAGCAGTTTTAGAATCAAGTAATTCAGCCCAACGATCTTCAAAATAAGTTTTAATAACTGGTTTATCTTCTGTTAAAGCCCATTTAAAGCGAGTATAAGAATTATGATGACTATCAGCACAGTGATGTATCACTTGCCTAATTGTCCAACCTTCTTCTCTGTACGGAGTATCTAATTGTTCTTCGGATAAATCAGAAACTAACTTATTCAGTCTTTTTGGAAAGTCTTTTATAGTTTCAATCCATTTAGTAATATTTTTAGAAGAAATGTTATTTGGAATTTCAGGTTTACCAATAGGATATTTTAACTTTTCCATTACTCTTCTTTTTTTGAAGTTAGTTTTTCTAAATTTCGTTTAGAACTACTGTTCTCAGGATTGATAGCTAGTGCTTTTTTATAGTATTCTATAGCTTTTATAGTATCTTTCATTTTAGTATAAGCATCAGCAGTACTATCATAGGTATTAGAGCTATTAGGGTATAATTCAATGTTGATTTTAAAAACATTAATAGCATTTTTAAACTCATCTTTTCTAAGATATTGATATCCCAATCTGTTTAAGTTTCTCTCTCTAATTACAGGATTTAAACTATCTTTTTCTTTAATAGCTTTATAACCTTTTAGAGCAGCTTCAAAGTTACCTTCTGTTAAATACTCACTAGGTGTTTTTTCTCCTTTTTTTAGCTTTTTAAAAACATATTTTTCACCATCATGTTCTCTTTTTTCTGCTAACTCTATTTTGTTCTCAGAGGTGTTAAAAATTAACTTTTCATTTAACTCTCTAACGTAAAAAGAAGAATCGTTTACTTTTAAAGGTTCTAAATCTTGATTACGCCATTTTATAAGTAAATTATTATCTTCATTAAAAGTAACTTCTATAATTTCATCAGCATTAAAATAATAGCGCCCGGTTACTTTTTCTATAAACTCTGGAGAATTTGTTTTAGAACTACAGCTGATTAATAGTAAGGTAAGTGAAAGAATTAAAAATTTAAATTTCATTTTTTGGTTAGTTTTTGTTGAAATATTACACTAATGAGACGACTCAAAATAAAATAAGTTACAAATTAAGTTATTTATAACTTTCGTTGGCATAAGAATTGAATTATACTTGGTGCGATAAACATAAGTTGTTTTGTATTCTTTTGTTTATCAGTTGATTAAGGTTTTTAAAAAATGGTTTTCTTTCAATAAAAAGATGAAAAGTGCCACTATGACAGAATAAATAAGATATGAGTAAATCAAAAATATTACATTTAGACAATTTGTCGCTTCAAGATGTTTTTAATGAAGATTCGGAGTTAATTCCATTACTAACACCAGAAGATGAAGAGTTAATAAATAGAGAAAGTATTCCAGAAGAGTTACCAATTCTTCCATTGCGTAATACAGTTTTATTTCCAGGAGTTGTAATTCCAATTACTGCAGGTAGAGATAAGTCTATTCAGTTAATTAAAGATGCTAACAAGGGAGATAAGGTTGTAGGAGTAGTAGCGCAAAAAGATAGTGAAGTAGAAGATCCAGGAATAGATGATATTTATCAAACAGGTGTGGTTGCACAAATATTACGTGTGTTAAAAATGCCTGATGGTAATACAACTGTAATCATTCAAGGTAAAAAACGTTTCGAGATTGAAGAAGTTATACAAGAAGAACCTTATTTAAAGGCTAAAGTAAAAGAAGCAGTTGATGAACGAGAAATTGATGATCAAAAAGAGTTTGATGCTATTATTGAATCAATTAAAGATTTAGCATTAGAGGTTATTAAAGAAAACCCTATGTTACCTTCAGAGGCGTCGTTTGCGATAAAAAATATTCAATCAAGTTCATTTTTGGTGAATTTTATTTCATCAAATATGGAGTTAAGCGTATCGCAAAAACAAGTATTGTTAGAAAAAGATAATTTAAAAGAGCGTGCGCTACTAACGTTAAAAAACTTAGATAAAGAGCTTCAAAAACTACAGTTGCGTAATGATATTCAGTCTAAAACACGTTCTGATTTAGATAAGCAACAACGTGAATATTACTTAAACCAACAATTAAAAACCATTCAAGATGAGTTAGGTGGTGTTTCTCATGAGCAAGAGCTAGATGAAATGCGTGCTAAGGCAAAGTCAAAGAAATGGAATAAAGAGGTTGGAGAAACTTTTGAAAAAGAGTTAAACCGTTTAAGACGTATGAATCCTCAAATGGCCGAATATGGTGTTCAACGTAACTATTTAGAGTTAATGTTGGAGTTACCTTGGGGAGAGTATTCAAAAGATAAATTTGACTTAAAAAGAGCTGAAAAAATCTTAGATAGAGATCATTTCGGATTAGAGAAAGTAAAAGAACGTATTATAGAACATTTGGCTGTTCTTAAGTTACGAGGTGATATGAAATCGCCTATTATCTGTTTATATGGACCTCCAGGAGTTGGTAAAACATCGCTTGGTAAATCGGTTGCTGAAGCACTAGGACGTAAATACGTACGTATGTCTTTAGGTGGTTTACGTGATGAAGCTGAAATTCGTGGACACCGTAAAACTTATATAGGAGCGATGCCAGGTCGTTTAATTCAAAATATTAAAAAGGCAGGGACTTCAAACCCAGTGTTTGTATTAGATGAAATTGATAAGTTAAGTCAAAGTCATCAAGGAGATCCTTCTTCTGCTATGTTAGAAGTTTTAGATCCAGAGCAAAATACATCGTTTTATGATAATTATTTAGAAGTAGGGTACGACCTTTCTAAGGTATTATTTATTGCTACAGCTAATAACATTAATCAAATTCCGTGGGCATTGAGAGATCGTATGGAAATTATTAATGTTACAGGCTATACTATTGAAGAAAAAGTAGAAATAGCAAAAAAATACTTATTTCCTAAGCAATTAAAAGAGCACGGATTATCTAAAGAGCATTTAACAGTAGGTAAAAAGCAAATTGAGAAAATAGTAGAAGGATATACAAGAGAATCTGGAGTTCGTGGTTTAGAAAAACAAGTAGCAAAAGTAGTTCGTTTCGCTGCAAAATCTATAGCAATGGAGGAGGAGTATAATGTTGCTTTAACAAATGAAGATATAGAAACTATTTTAGGACCTGCACGTTTAGAACGTGATAAATATGAAAGTAATGATGTGGCAGGAGTAGTTACTGGATTGGCTTGGACAAGTGTTGGAGGAGATATTTTATTTATTGAATCTATTCTTTCTAAAGGAAAAGGTAACCTTTCAATTACAGGTAACTTAGGTACGGTAATGAAAGAATCTTCAACAATTGCAATGAAGTATATTAAATCTAACGCGGAGGAGTTTGGAATAAACCCTGAAGTATTAGATAAGTATGATGTACACATTCACGTACCAGAAGGAGCAACTCCAAAAGATGGACCGAGTGCTGGTATTACTATGCTAACTTCTTTAGTATCTTTATTTACGCAACGTAAAGTGAAAAATAAATTAGCTATGACAGGTGAAATTACGTTACGTGGAAAAGTACTTCCAGTTGGAGGTATTAAAGAAAAAATATTGGCTGCAAAACGAGCTAACATCAAAGAAATTATTTTGTGTGCTGATAATAAAAAAGATATAGAAGAGATAAAAGAAAGTTACTTAAAAGGATTAACATTCCATTATGTAACCGATATGAGTGAGGTAATTGATATTGCACTTACCAAACAAAAAGTTAAGAATGCTAAGAAACTTGTATAGTTTATAAAAAAAGCCACTTATTAAGATATAAGTGGCTTTTTAATTTTAACAAGTTACTTGATTACATAGTAGCTATTTCGTCACCTGGAAGTGCAAATGGCTGACACCAACAAGACACTAATGGAGCTACACCTAAACATACATATCTTGTATGTGGCGGGCATTTTATAGCTCCTCCATTGATTTCTCTTTGTTCTGATTTATTCAAAACGTTTCCTAATTTAGAAATTGAGTTTAACATAATTAATAGATTTTAGATATTAACTTTTTAATGATCAAAGTCTTCAAGAGGTTCTTCAGCATACTCAAACTCACACCAGCAACCTAACCAGTTACACCTTAATACTTGACCTCTAGGGCAAGTTATTTGGCCTCCATTGATTTCTCTTTGTTCTGATTTGTTCAAAACGTTTCCTAAGTTTGCAATTGATTTTAACATGATTGATTAGTTTTAGTTATTTGTTTTTAATGATCAAAATCTTCAAAAGGTTTTTCAGTATATTCTGGCTCACACCAGCATCTTATCCAGTCACATTTTAAATAAGTTCCTCTAGGACATACAATTTGACCTCCATTAACTTCTCTTTGTTCTGACTTATTCAAAACATTTCCTAAGCTTGAAATTGATTTTAACATGGTTAATTAATTTAATTTTCCTTACTCTATTATATGCTTTTCAGGTTCCGCATTTAAGAATTATGTATCACAAATATTGGGAGATTAGGAGAGGAAAAGAAGCATATTAAGTGACTATTTAAGAAAAAAGTAGGTACTATTTTAAAAAAATGACATCCTTATTTGTTGTTTAAACTTTTGTTTATCAGTATTTTGTGGTTTTGTTTAGAGAGGTGCATTTATAAATGCAAAATAAACTGATAAAAAAATTAACTTTACCTAAACAGAAAAATTAAAACTTATGAAATGCTTATCTATTGAGTCGTTAATGAAGTATGAATTAACATCAGAAGAAAAATTTAAAATATTTGCAGGAGACCCAATTGCAAAACCAAACACAGAAGTATTTGGTGGACCTGATACAGATGGAGAAGAAGATTGTTTACCTCCACCTCCTGGAGATGATAGTAAAGATAAATGCTATGAGTACAAAGTTTTTAGTATTTAAAATAATTACAACACTATAACTCTTTATTAATTTTTTCTATAAATTGATAAGGAGTTATACCTATATGTTTTTTAAAAATTCGAGTAAACGACTTAGAGTTCTTGTATCCAGCTATTTCTCCAATAGCTTGAGTTGTATAAGATCTCACTTTCTTGTCATTACTTAATACTCCAATAATATAATTAATTCGTAACTCATTTGTATAATCATTAAAACTCATTTTTTTATAATCTTTAATGATTTTTGATAGGTAGGTAGTATTAGTGCCTATTTTTTTTGCCGCATTATACAGGTTAAACTCTTCTTTTAAAAAGTATTTTTTCTCCTCTATTTTTAATAAACCGTTAATAATTTGTTGATGTTGTTCATCTTTTATTTTTACGGTATTAGATGATGAAAAAGATTTTTCATTTAAGTCTTCTTTTTTTGAGATTTTAGCTAATAATTCATCTAATTTTTCATTAGCTTTTCTTTTTTCTTTAGAATTTTTAAAAACTAGAAAACTAATAATTAGTAGAGTAAGGATTAGTATTATAAAAATTGTTCTGTAATAAAAACTTTTGTTAGCAATGTATTCTTTTAACTCTTTTAACTCTTTTATTTTTTTATCAAGATCTATCTTGTAGGCTCCATTGATTTGCTGTTTTTTTCTTGAAGTAAGTTTTTCATAATCAATAATAAAAGTGTTTAAATGATATTTAGCAGAATCTATTTTATTTTGCTTAGAGTGAATTTTAGAAAGATAATAATGTGTGTGTAAATAATTGTAATCTAGAATTGTGTCTTTTTTTATTTTTAAAACCTTTAGAAAGTTCTCTTTTGCTTTGTTTAGATTATTAGACATATAATAATTATAGGCATTATTATAATAACCTTTATACAAGTACGATTGTGATTTACTTTTTTCAAATAATTCTAAGCTTTTTTCAAGGAAAGAACTGGCTTTAGAGTATTCTTCTTTTAAAGTATAGATAGTCCCTTTACCATAATAAACTTTGCCAGTGTAATAGCTATTAAGATTAAACTCTTTTGTTTTTAGTATGGAGTTATAGTAATGTAATGAAGAATCTGCGTATTGATGTTGCTTTTTGTTATTTTTATATAAGGTGGCATAAATAGCGGCAACATTAAACATTCTTTTATACTTACTACTATAGTATTTATTAGAAAGAGCGTCTTTATTTATTTCTATAAGTTCAAGAGTTTCTTTTGCTTTATTAAGAGCTTTGTCCAACTCTCCCATATCTTGGTAAATGAGCGCTATATTACCTTTAATTTTAATAGTTCGCTCAATATCTTTAGCTAAAAAAGCGTAGTTTTCAGCTGCTATATAATTTTGTAAAGCAGATTTAATTAACTTTTTTCTTTTATCAGAATTACCTAATAATATATGGATATCAAAGAGTAGAGAGAGGTTTTCATTAGTTTTGGCTATCTTGGGTAGATATTTATTTATACTATCTTTAAAAGGAATGTTTATAGGCTGTTTTTCTCTTACTTTTAAATATTCTGTAGCAGCATATCCAAAAGTCTTGTAAGCAACATTATTACTTTGTAAAAGCTTATTCATATAATATAGAGAGCTATCAACGCCAATTTCTCTATTCAAGTAAAACTTTTTTTTAAAATCTTTTAAATCACTCTCGCTATACTTCTTTGTTGTTTGAGAGAAGGAAACAAAACAAGTAAAAAATACTAAGAAGAGAAACGAAATTTGTTTTAACATGATTTTTCAGAGGAGTTAAAGAATTAATAGGAACTGCAAAATAAAAAATATTTAAATATTTTGAGCTATTAATAAGCTGCTTGTTTTGTTCTTTTTTAATGATTTATAGAGTGTTATTAGTCTATAAACAGGCTACCATAGTAAATAATGTTCGGATAAAAGAAAAGAACTTAGACGATAATTAAAAAGATAAAATACTTTTTATAGGTAAAAAACGTTGTTGTTTTAGTTATATTTAAAAACTTAAAAACAATATCAAATTTAAACCCTTAAATTTTATGAAAAAACTACTTTTATTAACAGGTCTTTTATTCTCTGTAGCTTCGTATTCTCAAATTGAATTTATTGAAACTACTAAAACTGAAATAGTAGGAAAGATAGAGTATGTTTATTTAGAGAAAATAGGAAACGAAGCTTATAACTTTTATTATAAGAATATTAATGATCCTATTCACGAGTATGTTCATTTTTCTTTTAAAAACTTAGATAATGATGTGGAAAAACTACATCAAATAATCGTAAAAGGTTTTGAAGAAAACCCAAGAGATCCTTATAAAATTAAAGCAAACGGGGATGTAATTTGGTTAAAATATACAAAGGTTGATGGAGTTGTTATGTTACAAATTCAACAATATGTAAGTAGAGATCCAGATATTATGACAGTTTCTAAATTACTTACTTATGAAGAAGTAAATAAGTTATTTAGTAAATAATAATTAAGATGATAAGTTAAAAAAGCAGCCTTAAAGGCTGCTTTTTTTTATGACTAGGTTTTTGTAACCTTATTAATTTTTTGCTTTGTTTTTAAAAGCATCAAATTTGTTTGTTGTTTGTTTAGGCCAGCTGTTGTTTGAAGTATCAATATCAGCAGTTTCTAAATCAGGATCTACAACAATGCTTTTAATTTCTTGAGAAGAAGTAAATACTCTGAATACTTTACGTTCATCTTTCTTCCATATTTGAGCAGGGAAGGTTTCACGTTTTTTAGTACCATCAGCATATGTTAACTCCACAATAATAGGCATTACTAAACCTCCTGGCTTTTCAAACTCTACTTGATACATATAGTTAGGAATATCTTTTAAGCTAGCTTTTTTATCAGAAGGTAACCCTTTAATATATGCTTCTACTTCAGATTTATCAGCGTTTTCCTTGTCAGTAGTTAAGTATACTAATTTACCTAATTGAGCAAAGTAAGAAGGATATTGTTGTTGTAACTTCTTAGTTTTTTCATTTGGTTTATTGGTTAAATATAAAGGCTTAACCTCTTTAATTCCAATATCAGTATAATCAGTTGTATAGAACCAACCTCTCCAGAACCAATCTAAGTCCATACCAGAAGCATCTTCCATTGTTCTAAAGAAATCAGCAGGAGTAGGGTGCTTAAACATCCATCTTTTAGAGTAAGTTCTAAAAGCATAGTCGAATAATTCAGGTCCCATAATTGTTTGACGTAACATATATAAACCTGCTGCTGGTTTAGTATAAGCATTAGGTCCAAAATTATGCACATAATCACCTTGAGACATAATTGGACTTAACTTATTCTGATCTAAACTCATGTAACGAACAATATCTTTAGGTAAATTACCAGTATTAAAGTTTGGATCGTAATCTAATTCAGCTAAAATTTCTACAAAAGAGTTTAACCCTTCATCCATCCAAGTCCACTGACGCTCATCAGAATTTACAATCATAGGGAAGAAGTTATGACCAACCTCATGAGTAATTACTCCAATCATTCCGTTTTTAACTCTATCAGAATACGTTCCATCAGGATTTGGACGTCCATAGTTAAAACAAATCATTGGATATTCCATTCCTTGACGTTTTGCGTGTACAGAAATAGCTTTAGAATATGGGTAATCAAAAGTCATTTTAGAATACTCTTCTAAAGTGTTAGCAACAACACGAGTTGAGTGCTCTTCCCATAAAGGATTTCCTTCTTTTGGATATAATGAAATAGCCATTACATCTTTTCCGTTGATGTTTACTGCCATTGCATCCCAAATATATTTTCTTGACGAAGCAAAAGCGAAGTCACGTACTTGGTTAGCTTTAAAATGCCAAGTCTTAGTTTTTGTAGTTCCTTTTTTCTCGTTTGCTTCAGCTTCAGCCTGCGTTACAATAAATACAGGATTTTTATACGATTTTCTAGCTTTTTCAAAACGCTTGCGTTGTTCTTTTGTTAAGACTTCTTTTTCGTTTTGTAACTCACCAGTAGCCTCTAAAATATGGTCAGCAGGAACTGTAATTTTTACATCGTAATCACCAAACTCTAAAGCCCATTCACTACGACCCCAGAATTGCATGTTTTGCCATCCTTCAACATTATTATAAACACATAATCTTGGGAAGAACTGAGCAATTGTGTAGTTTTTATTTCCGTCAGGGAAAGACTCAAAACCAGAACGACCACCGTCTTCAACAGAATTGTTGATTAAGTAGTTCCACTTGATTTTAAATTTGAAAATTTCACCTGGAGCCAAAGGCTTTGGCAAATTAATTCGCATCATGGTACGATTAATAGTGTGAGGTAAATCTCTACCATCAGCATATTTTACAGCTTCAATATTAAAACCGAAAGCTTTTGGCTTGTCCATGTTTTCACTCACAAACTTATCAGGAGTTTGAAAACCATTAGCTCCTTTAGATTCTGCTAAAGGCGATTTAGAATCTGGAGCTCTCATATTTTGATCTAGCTGTAACCATAAATACTCTAAATGGTCTTTAGAGTTATTGTGGTAAGTAATATCTTCGTCTCCGTATAACCTGTCTGTAGCTTCATCTAAACGTAAGCTCATTACATAGTCAACTTTTTGTTGCGTGTATGCATGACCTGGCGCTCCTGATGCTGTACGTTGATCGTTAGGAGTTGCTAATACATCTTTTAATTGTCGAAATTTGTTTTGGTCGGTATGACCTTGCTGGCGTTCTTTTTTAGGAGCTTCTTGGGCAAATAAGGAAGCGGATACAAAGAGTGCCGAGAATAATAGCGTAGAATATTTTCTCATTATATGCTTATTAGTTTTTGAATAAATAAGCGGAAAGTTAATGAAATCTTATTACTAAAAAAGAAGGTTTATTAAAAATTTAACAAACCTTTATAATTATCACTCGATAAAAACAAACTTTTACGTTCTTTTTTAACAGTTGCTTTAATAAGGTTTTGTTGATCAGGGAAGTGATCTACTAAAATATTGTTTTCTACTTTTATTGTTTTTGGGAGTGAAACATTTTCAATTTCTAAATAAAAGTAAACAATGTTACCATCATATTCTTTACCTATAAAATTATAGGCTTTTTCTTCATTATTAATAAATATTTTAAAGTGAGCTTTTAAGTATTTATAGTAATATTCATTAATAGACGATAATTCATTTTTAGTAGCAATTTTAAGATTGGTGTCATAATCTTTGTTTATGGCAAGTTCAATATCATCCATAAAAACATTCATAATCATTTGAACACTTTGAGTATCTTCTCTGTATTCAATTTCAGTTAAGGCAACATAGTATTTATGTAAGGTAAATGATAGTAGTAATGGAAGTACTAATAAAAGGATGATAACTTTCTTCATGGTTGATTAAAAATCAATTATTGCGCCAAATTAGTGTTTTCCAATAATTTTAAGGTATTCTGTATGCTCTTTTCTAAAAATTTTAATCACTTTTAACACTTCACGGTTTTGGTAGAGTTTTTCTATGCCTAACGGATTACAATATTCTAAAAAGTGATAATATTTATCTACAGGAATTTTAAGCTCACCAAAAAAGAAGTCTTCACCTAATTCATTAAGTAGTTTTGTAGGCATACTTTCTTTAAAAGCTAATTCTTTACGAAGTTTCCATAGTTTTTCGGAGTCTTTTACTGGAAATGTATTGGTAGTACCCATACCTTCAAAAGCTTTAGTAGGATCTACTCTAACCTCATTAGGCTTTACATGTTTGCTTATATAATCGTCTGAGTGATAATTAGTATAGTTAACATTAGAAAAGTCGGTAGCTTTACTTGCTATTTCTAAGTTTTTATCACGTTTTACTTTTTTAAGATCTTTGGCTAACTCTCCTGAAAGTTCGTTGTTTCTTAGTAAAACTTCATCTAGTTCATAATCTTGTTTTTCAAGAGTAGTTCTTTTTCTGTAGGTGTTAAAATCTGCTTTGGTAAGTTTTTCATAAATAGTTTTATAACCTATACTACTATACCTTATAGAGTCGGTAGGTCTGGCAAAAAGTCTGTATTCTCCTTTATCATTAGAAAATGTTGCTTGGTTTGTTGAAAAGTTAACAATATGAGCATTTTCTAACACACCGTTTTCATCATAAACAATTCCAAAAAGTGTTTTTCGTTCTTCTTGAGAGAATACTAATTGAGATAAAAACAATAAGGTTATTAGAACTTTTTTCATGGTACTTTATAAGGTTAGATTAGTATACACCTAAAGGTACAAAATATTTTAAGAAAGCGTAACTTAAATAACCAAATAGGGAAGAGGTGTTTTAATTGTATTTTTTAGGATTTAGCTTTTTAAATTCTTCTGATTTTTGCTGTAAAAATGTAATCATTGCTACTTCATTATTTAAATAAAGAGTATTGAAGTCATTGGCAGATTCGGCAAAGTAGATGAACCTGTCAATATCCTCTTTTAGTATTTTTATTTCATGCTCAATAACTATATGGTAGTTGTTACGTATATTTTCTATTCTTTTTTCTCTGTCTTCTATAGCTTTAAATTTCTTTAGCTTTTTAATTCTACCTGAAATCCAATTTAGTAAAGGGTCAATTGCTATACCTCCATAGCTTGAAGTAGCAGTGTGTAACCTCCTTTCAGCAGGAGTAAGTATTCTAGAACCGGCAAAGGGCAGGTTTAATGTTTCGGCATTAATTTCTTTTTCAGACTTTATATGTTTTGTGTCTGAGGAAATATGCCCGAGTAAATTATGTTTTTTTATCACTACTTCATCCAGTTCAATAGGTACTTTTTTTAGTTGTATGTAACTTTCTTGTATTCCGAAGTTATTTATGTTTACTACAAAGTTTTTAGTTTCATAGCCCACAAACGAAATTTGTAAAGTATCATTTGTCTTGGCTAAAATCCTAAACTCACCATTATTACTAGTAAAGGTTCCTTGTTTAGTGTTTAGGTTAATAACATGTGCGTTAGAAACGGCACTTACTTCATCTTGTACAGTGGCATATAAAAATTTTCGGTTGTCTTGCGTGTAGGCTTTTACTATAAAAAACAGACAAATAATTGAAGGGAGTATATTCTTCATGTGTTTAGTTACTAATTACTTTTAAATAGCTCTTACTTTCTTGTTGTAAGATAGCAATCACTTTTAAGAGTTGTTTTTGTTTATATAATTTTTCTATTCCTAACGGATTACAATATTCTAAAAAATGAAGATACTTGTCTTTAGGTATGTTAAGCTCTTTAAAAAAGAAGGATTCTCCAAATTCTGAGAGCAGCATTTTAGGAAAACTTTCTTTAAATTTTATTGTTTTTCGGGTTCTTTTTAGCTGTTCAGAATAATTATCTTTCCCTAAACTAATTGCGCCTCCAACACCAGCAAATTTAGCAGTAGGGTCAGTTACTTTTCTCATATTAGGAACCCCCATTTTATCAATCTCATCAATAGGTATAATAATAGGGTTTTGAAAATTAATCATAGAAAAATCCAAAGCCTTTTTAGCTTTTTCCATGCCAATATCTTTAGGAGTTTGTTTAGCATCAATAGCAAGTGAACCTATTAAGTTGTGTTTTTTAACTTCCACTTCATCTAATTCAAAAGGAACTTTAATCAGTTTAATTTTGTTTTCTTCCATTCCGAAATGAAGACTCGTAACCTTTACTTTTTTAGTTTTGTATCCTACAAACGAAACCTGTAAGGTATCATTAGACTTTGCCAATATTCTAAACTTACCTAAATCATTACTAAATGTACCTTGTTGGGTATTTAGGTTGATAATATGAGCATTGGGTATAACACCAAGTTCATCATTTAAAACTCCGTATAAGAACTTTCTTTTTTTCTGGGCAGTAGCACCTAATGTGATAAGAAGTAAAAGTGTGATGGGTAGTTGTTTAATCATGCAATTATTTTTTGGTAACTCTTATATTTTCATTTTCTAATAGGTAAGGAGAGGTTTTACTATTTTCAATTAAAACAGCTGTAAGCTCTAAAACTTTATCTTTATTATATAGGTTTATAATTCCTTTTGAAATGCATGCTTGCAAAAACTGATTAATGCTTTCTTTCTTAATTTTTAGTTGTTGTACAAAAAAGCCATCGGTAAAGTGCTTTCTAATTTTTTCAATATTTTTATCTTCAATAGTTGCCTTTTTTAATTGTTTTTTTAGCTTGTTTTTTCCATTTAAAGCATTAATAAGGCCAGTTAAACTAATTGCTACTCCCGATTGAATTTTTACTGTTTTTTCATCTTTTGGTTGTATAACATTAGCATAGGGGAGTTTTAGGGTTTTTGCATTAACAATAGGAGCATTGGTAAGAATATCGCTATCAATTTCTAAAATACTTTTTTGTCTTTCTAGCACTACCTCATCTAACATGTGTGTTTTACTATCAACAAAAATTACAATGTTTTTAGCTTTTATATGCTCTTTAGTAATGGTAACCTCTTTATACTCTAGGTTAAGGTGAGAAATTAATAAGGTATTATTTTCTGCAGCTAAAATTTCAAAACGTCCATTTTCATTAGATACCGCACCAATGGCCATTTTTTTATTAATAAGATGTACATCTTGTGTAGCAATACTATCTATAAACACAGTACCAGTAATAATTTTAGGGGTGTTTTGCGCGATGGCAACACAAGAAAAACAAATAAAAAGAACAAGTAACAATTTTCTCATATCACAAATAAACCACCAAGCAGTCTTAAAAATGTTTTAAGAACATGGTAAATTTTTGTTAAACAAAGAAAAAAGACCGTTTGAACAATAACTTTCAAACGGTCTTACGGCATTTAATAAAAAGTATAAAATGTTATCTTTCTAACACAATAGTAGCAGTTCCTGTTATTGCAATAACATCATTGTTTTCTACCTTGTTTTCAGATAAATCTTGTTTTAAAACCATTCTGTTTTTAGAAAACGACTCAATAGTAAATTTTGATTGTATTATATTACTATTACCGTTTTTAAATATTAGTTCATTTCCTTTCACTTCCCATTTACCAGCACTTAAACCTTGTATAGCAGTTGCATTATGGTTTGTAGTTTCTACCTTGTCATTAATCTTTGTTTTAGTTACTATTTTCACAGCTCCTTTGGTTGTATACTTATTAGAGTTTTGTAAAAAGTTAAACGAAAAGTTATAGTCCTCTCCATGTATATTAGATTTACTCTCATAAGATAAAACACGCGAAGTAACTTTAGTTGTATACTCAGAAGTTAAGCTAGTTAAATTCCAAGTACCTTCAGGCTTTATTGAAGCATTTTCGTTTATAGGTATTTCAACAGAATCTGAACAAGAGAATAATAATGTAATTGTAAAAAGGAAAAATAATTTTTTCATAGTTTTATATGCTTTTGATTTATAAAATAACACCTACAAAAACAACTAGGACTTGAATAACCCTACTTTATTTATCAAATAATTTTACGGTTTATTTTTAACTGTATATTTTCGCCATAAATACTTGTAGAACGTAGTGTTTATAGTAGGTTGTAAAACATACGTTTAGCACAAACAAAAAGTAAATTATTAAACATTTAATAAAAATAAAAAATGAAAAAACTAATTGTAGCAAGTACATCTACCGTTCATGGTAGTGGATACCTAGAATATATTTTACCCACCTTAACTAATTTTTTTAAAGAAGCAACTACCATACTATTTATTCCGTATGCACGCGCAAGTGGTAAAACATATGATGAATACACTTCTGTAGCTCGCAAAGCTTTTGCTACAATTGGTAAAGAAGTGGTTGGAATACATGAGTTTGATAACCCAAAGGATGCTGTTTTAAAAGCTGAAGCAATTTTTACAGGTGGAGGTAATACGTTTGAACTGGTAAACCAATTATATAAAAATGATATACTACCAGATTTAACAACGGCAGTTGAAAACGGAACTCCGTATTTAGGTACCAGTGCAGGAAGTAATATTTGTGGGGTAACTATGATGAATACGAACGATATGCCTATTGTATATCCACCGAGTTTTAAAACCTTAGGGTTTATTCCGTTTAATATCAATGCGCATTATTTAGATCCTAATCCAGACTCTACCCACATGGGCGAAACACGAGAAACGCGTATTAAAGAGTATCATATATTTAACGAAACTCCTGTGTTAGGACTACGTGAAGGTAGTTGGTTAGAGGTTAACGGAGCAACTATTACGTTAAGAGGAAGTTATACCGCACGTTTATTTAAACAAGGAAAAGAACCAGTAGAGTTGCCTACTGATACTGAGGTTAGCCAGTATTTTTAATACGATTTTACAGAGAATAACTTATAAAAGAGAACTCCAAACTGCTGTTTGGAGTTTTTTTAGTTATTGAATATGTGTTGTTTGGTAGACAATGAAAGCAAAGAATATTAACAGAAAGTTTATAACTGAACTTAATATGTAAAATTTTCTTTTACTACTCATTATAAATATAAGTTTAAGCTAACTCCATAGTTTTTTTAGTTTGTCCCAAAAACTTGAGTTATTTATAACTTTTTCTGGCTTTAAAGGGGCAGTAATATTCTTTTCTGGATGAAGATAAAAGTTTAAAAACTCTTCTTTTTCTACAAAATACTGTCCAAATCCCCATGTTTGGTCAGTAGAAGATATAAGGGCAGAGGTTAATTCAGCAATAGAAGCACTAATAATAGCACCACAAATATTTATAACTTTGTCCTTTTCATCTGAACGATGTAAAAACCATGATTTGTTTGTTTTTTTTGCTTTTTCAAGTTTATCTTCTAAGTTAAGAATAGTCTTGGTTTCATTCTTATACGTATTTAATTTCCACCAAGGGTCATCAGGGGAGGTTTCGGGGTCAAATATTACATCATAATCAGTTTTTATAACACCAGAAACACCTTTAATAGAAAAGATGAGTAATTGATTTTTTTTCCATTCAAATATATCTGTTAAATCAACTTCATGATAAGATTCTTTATTTTCAACTTTATCATAGTTTAGAATATGTATTTGAAGTTTAATTTTTTCTTTTAATTGAATTGTATTTAGAGAGGAGTTAATGTATTTTTCAGACAGGTTTATTATCTCTCCAAAAGTAACTTCGGTATTTTTAGTAGGTATTATTCCTATAGTAGAACTCATAGTATTTTTTTAATCTGGGTTTATATAAACACTTTTAGTGCCTTTATATATCCTAAAAAGGAAGTATAAACGTGATTATTGCAATTTTTAATTTGAGCTAGCTAATATAGCAAAAAAGGTAATTAAATAGTCGAGCAAGAGAAATGTATAAACTGTTTTCTATAAAAGAAGACTGCTTTTAAAAGCAGTCTTTTGTGTTATATATAAAGTTGTTTTATTAGACCTTTTCTTGTCTATGCTCACAGGCTAATAAGGTGTTTTTTTTGGAGGAAATCTACTCACACAAGTTTACTGTACCTTATTAAACTCTATAGGTTCTTTTTGAGAATACATTTTTAATGATGTAATTTTTCCTTTAATATTATTCATAAATTGAATGTCAAATTGAGGGTTAAATACATCTTTAAACTCTTTAGTGGGTTTTAAGAAAAAAGAATTATAGTTTAAATGCTCCAAGTGAAATTTATAGGTAGGTAAAATAGCATATAGTTTACCATTTTCTTTTACAATATCTATTCTTCCAAACCCTTTAGCCTCATAAGCGCCACAAAATGAATTTAAAGAATGGGTTGGCATTTTATCCTTATTAAATTGCTTATAAGGGAGAGGCTTATATATTTCTTTTACATTAACTGGATAGTTAGGTTCTGGGGTAATATTAAATAATCTTCTTGTAATAGTGTCCACTATCATATAAGGTAAGAGAGAGTTATCTTGGTTAGTTAAAACCACAATTCCTATGTTTTCAAAAGGAAATAGTGCCAGATCTGAACTAAACCCATAGGTATTACCTCCGTGTTCAACTCTAAAACGTCCGTAGCTAGATCGTAGACGCCATCCAAAGCCTTCTCCGAACAAAAAAGCGTCTTTTTCATAATTTCCTTCGTTACTATTTTGAAGAGTCGTTGCTTTCTTTATGTACTCTTTAGGAATGATTTGAGAGTTTTTATATACGCCGTTGTTTAACCAAGTCAATATCCAATTAGCCATATCATTTACAGTACTCTTAATAGCACCTGCGGCGCTAATGGTGTTAAATTCTTCGAAGGTTACTTTCTCAATTTCTCCTTTATATATACCATAAGGTAAAGAGTAATTAGACTTTTTTTTCATTTTATCTAATATGGTATATGAGTTAGTCATTTCTAGTGGAGTAAATATCTTTTCTTTAATATTGGTTTCCCAACTATCTCCTGTAACTTGCTCAATAATTGTTCCTGCAAGGGTGTATGCCATATTACTATAGGCAAAACTATTTTTTACTTCAGCTTCAGGTTTTAAATATTTGAGACGTTGTACCATCTTTAATCTGTCTTTTTCTGGAAAGAATATTTGTGTAGTTCCTTGATTTCCTATTCCGCTCTTATGGCTTAAAAGGTCTTCAATGGTTATTAAATTGTTCATGGTATGGTTATAAAACTCAAAATTTGGAAGATAAAATGCCGGTTTGTTTTTTAGAGATACTTGATTTTTAGATGCTAATATGCCTAAAACAGATCCTGTAAATGATTTAGTAACAGACCCAATAGGAAAAATAGTATTGGTAGTAACAGGTAGTTTATTTTCTAAATCTCTATAACCAAATCCTTTTGAGTATATCACTTTATCATTCTTAACTACAGCTACAGATACCCCGACTGCTTTATATTTTTTCATCAATTGATTAATCTCACTTTCAATACCTTTTAGTTCTTTTGGTGTTTGTTGGCTAAAGCAGAATTGAATAGATATTATTAATATCAGCGTGTTAATAAACTTCATGTTTGTACAATTTTAATTTGAGGCAAATATGAATTATTACACGTCTATAAACGTCCGAGTAAAGAAAGTCGGACTCTTTTTTATGATTAAAAAGAGTACAATTAAAAGTAATACCAAGTTTAAACCCTTGATTTTCTGTATTGCGTAGGGGTTTGATTTGTTGCTTTTTTAAAAGCACTATAAAATGAAGACTTAGAATTAAAACCTACTTCGTATAAGATTTCTAATACCGTAAGGTCTTTTTTAGAAGGGGCTTGTAGTAGTGTTTTTGCATCATTTATACGGTATTCGTTTATAAAATCAAAAAAGTGTTTTCCTAAATGATGATTAATTAATAGCGATAATTCTTTTTCTGGAATCTTGGTTTTAATAGACAGTTTTTGCAAGGTTAATTCAAAATCTAAATACGGTTTTTTATCATTCATAAACGTAATGAGTGTTTCTAAGTACTGGCTTTCAACCTCGCTTTCTTTCGCACTTAATGCCTTAGTCTTCTTTTTTGAAGTAGTACTAAGTGGCTCTAAGTTGATGTTTATACCCGTAAAAAGTTGTGGATAGTACAACGCTTTTAACACAAAAAAGATAGTAATAGATAAAACCGAAAAACTTATTAATAGATTAATATTCAAAACGTATTCTTGATAGATAGAGTTGGATAAAAACCATCTTAGCAGTACAAATGAGTGAGCTATGCAAGAAAATAATGTAATTTGAAAAAGCCATTTATAAACGGCATAATTGGCGTTTGAATAGTTTTCAAGATAGATTGTTTTGTATTTTTTCAAAACTATAAATATGGCAATGATGTAACTAATAAATTGTATTTCACTGACTATTTCATAAAGTAATAAGCTCTGATTAGATGCATCCGTAATATAAAAAATGACTAAAAAAAGGATAAATAAGAAGAAATGAATAGCATGCTTTTTTGTAATCTTAAAATTTGAATAACAAGCTGATAATACATAGAGATAGAACAAAGGTAATTGTAGTAGGCTAGAGGCTACTTTTAAATTTTGAATAGCAGGATATTCTAGAGTTTTGTTTGTAAATAATCCTATTAAATCAAATGTAACAACCAGTAAGTAAATACCAAAAATTGTATTTGGCACTTTATTTTTTGTTTTAACAGTAAAAAGAAAAACAGAAAGAAGTATCATCATAAATACAATAATCTTTCCAGTACTTTCAATAAGTTCTATTTTACTTTCCAATAGCCTTGTGTTTTTATGAGTAATCTCTCTGTACGCTACAAAAAGCAATATTTATATTTATTTGTAATCGTAGCCAAAGGTGGCTAATATAACAAAAAAGGTAATTAAACAGGTGTTTAAGAAGTAGAGGGTTATAAAGGAGGAGAGTAGTAGTTTTATATTTATTACACGTTGACTTTTTATTTAATCGCAACAGCAGTTTTTATCGCTTTTAGCTTTTTCAAAGCATTCTCTTCCTTCTTTAAAGGCAAAGTATGAAAGCCCAAGTGTTCCAATACTGTCTATATAAGGAATACTAAACAATTCATAAACTCCGCTACTCACAAGTAAAATTATAGACATATAAACACATACCATTGTGCAATTTGCATCGGCTAAAATTGGTGCTGAATTAAGTTGATTACCAACCTTTCTTTTCCAAACAACCAATATCCACATTATTAGGATAGAAATTATAGAAATAACAACTCCCCAAAAAGTTGTAAGTGGTTTATGTCCTGTCCAGATATTATAAATACTAGTTACTACAAGTCCAAAAACCAATATATAAAAAGCAACTCCAGTAATTCTTAATGCTGTTCGTTCAAAATCATCACGTTTACTATTAGGATTTTTTTGAATTCTTACTATCATATGGGCAATTCCAAGTCCTGAAATAACCTCTATAAAACTATCTGATCCAAAACCAAAAAGGGCAAGACTTTCATCTTCAAATCCTAAGTAAGTTGAGATAATTCCTTCTGCAATGTTATAGATTATTGTAAATATTGCAAGTCCAAATGCTATTTTATATAGTCTTTTGTTATCTGCCATTAAAATCTATTTTATTCTGTTTCTCAAGACTTTTACAACTTGACACTAAACAATATAACAAAAAGATAGTTAAATAAGGTTTATAAGTATTTTTAATAGAGGTTAATATAATTTTACTACAAAAAAAAGACTGCTTTTAAAGGCAGTCTTTTGTATTATATATAAAGTGTTTTTTTAATCTTCTTCTTGTCTACGTTCGCAAGCTAATAAGGTGTTTTTTAGTAGCATTGCAATTGTCATAGGTCCTACACCGCCTGGTACAGGTGTAATGTGAGACGCTTTTTCTTTTACCTCATTAAAAGCAACATCACCTACCAATCTAAAACCTCTTTTCTTAGAAGGGTCGGCAACTCGTGTAATACCTACATCTATAATTACTACATCGTCTTTTACCATATCACCTTTTAAGAATTCAGGAATACCAATAGCAGCTATAATAATATCTGCTCTTTTAGTAACCTCTTTTAAGTTTTTGGTTCTACTATGTGTTAGAGTAACTGTTGCGTTTCCTATTTTTCTTTTTTGTGATAGTAAAATGCTCATTGGGCTTCCTACAATATGGCTACGACCAATAACTACTACATCTTTACCAGAGGTTTCAATATTATAACGATCTAACAATTCTAAAATTCCAAAAGGAGTTGCAGAAATGTATGTTGGTAAATTTAACGCCATTTTTCCTACATTCATAGGGTGGAAACCGTCTACATCTTTATCAGGATTTACAGCCATTAATACCTTTTGTTCGTCAATATGATCGGGTAGGGGTAATTGTACTATAAAACCATCAATATCATTATCTATATTTAAAATAGCAATTTCGTTTAATAATTCTTCTTCAGTAGTTTCTTCAGGAAGACGAATCAAAGTAGATTCAAACCCTACGCGTTCGCACGCTTTTACTTTTGCATTTACATAGGTTAAACTTGCGCCATCGTTACCAACGATAACAGCTGCTAAATGTGGTGTTTTTTTATCGTTAGCTTTTAACGCTGCTACTTCTAAAGCAATTTCTTCTTTAATGTCTGCTGATGTTTTTTTACCGTCTAGTAAAATCATTTGTGTGTGTTGTTGTGTGTTATTCAGTGTGTTGTTGTTAATTTAAAAAGAAAAAAGAGAAGTCGACAAAACTTCTCTTTTATTTAATATTATCTCATGCCTTTCATCATTTGCATCATTTTTCTTCCGCCACCACCTTGCATCATCTTCATCATTTTACTCATTTGATTAAATTGCTTCATTAACTGGTTAACTTCTTGCACCGAAGTTCCGGAACCTTTAGCAATTCGTTTTTTACGACTCGCATTAATAACAGAAGGAGTACTTCTTTCTTCAGGAGTCATAGAGTGTATAATGGCTTCAATTCCTTTAAAAGCATCGTCGTCAATATCAACATCTTTTAAGGCTTTACCTGCACCAGGAATCATACCTACTAAGTCTTTCATGCTACCCATCTTTTTGATTTGATTGATTTGATTTAAGAAATCATCAAAACCAAACTGATTTTTAGCAATCTTCTTTTGTAATTTTCTAGCTTCTTCTTCATCGTATTGTTCTTGGGCACGTTCTACTAACGAAACAACGTCTCCCATTCCTAAAATACGATCAGCCATACGACTTGGGTGGAATACATCAATAGCATCCATTTTTTCACCCGTACCTATAAACTTAATTGGCTTATTTACTACCGATTTAATTGATATTGCAGCACCCCCACGTGTATCACCATCTAACTTGGTTAAAATAACTCCGTCAAAATTTAATACATCGTTAAAGGCTTTAGCTGTGTTTACAGCATCTTGCCCTGTCATAGAGTCTACCACAAATAAAGTTTCTTGTGGCTTTACTGCTTTATGGATGTTAGAAATTTCGGTCATCATTTCTTCATCAACAGCTAAACGACCCGCGGTATCGATAATTACCACGTTTTTACCGTTTGCTTTTGCATGCTTAATAGCATTTTGAGAAATTTCTACTGGATTTTGATTTCCTTCTTCTGCATATACCTCAACTCCAATTTGCTCTCCAACAACACGTAACTGATTAATTGCGGCAGGACGGTATACATCACATCCTACTAATAAAACTTGTTTAGTTTTCTTAGTTTTAAGATAGTTAGCTAATTTACCAGAAAAGGTTGTTTTACCTGAACCTTGTAAACCAGACATTAAAATTACAGTAGGTGAACCTCCTAGGTTTATACCAACAGTATCACCCCCCATTAACTCGGTTAATTCATCCTTAACCAATTTTACCATTAATTGCCCAGGGTTTAACGTTGTTAATACGTCTTGACCTAAGGCTTTTTCTTTTACTGTTTTGGTAAAATTCTTTGCTATTTTAAAGTTAACATCGGCATCTAATAAAGCTCTACGAACTTCTTTTAGAGTTTCCGCAACGTTAACTTCGGTAATTTTTCCGTGTCCTTTCAGCGTATGTAACGCCTTATCTAACTTTTCGCTTAAATTATTAAACATGTATCGGCTTCATTTTTTAGAGGCACAAATTTAGTTATTAGTTGTTAGTTTTTAGCAATTTGTTAGTAGATTTTTTCTGCATTATTGTATAAAAGTGTCCATTTTTTTATAATTGCGAAGCACAGCAGCTCTTTTTTTAGTTACTTTTCTTGGTAAGAATAGGAGTAAATATTATAAATCATCCGTAAAATGTTTGCGACTTTTTTCTTGACTAAATTTTTCTTGATTGAAGTTTTTTGAAGCATTTTTAGGAATGGATAAGGATTCCCATTTTTCGTTTTGTAACATTTTTCCTAAAAATACAATTTGACCAATATGGTATGGGTAGTGACAAATTTGACGATTAATTGCTTCGATTACAGTATGTCCTTGGTTTCTTATGTAGATGATTTTTTCTAAATCGGTTTCTTTTAAAGAATTAATAGTGCTTAAAAAACAATTCCATCCTTTTTCCCAATAGGTTATCATTTCTTCTTTGGTTGAAAAGGTATTTACAAATTCATCATCTCTATTTCTCCACGATTTTTCTCCATCTTCAGTAAAAAAGTTGGTCCAACGTGATAGCATATTACCCGCAATATGTTTAGCTATTACAGCAATAGAGTTACTTTCTTGGTTATATTGGTAAAATAGTTCTTCTTGAGTAAGTTGATTAAAAGTTTTATCGCCTAAACTTTTATAGTAGGTTATTTGTTTTTTGATACTTTCTAAATAGGAGTTTTGCATGGCATAATTTTTTAATAAAAAAGACTGATTAAAACCAGCCTTAATTTACAATATTATTTTTTAGGAATAAACTCTAAAGCAACTCCATTAATACAGTGGCGTTTACCAGTAGTTTTTTTAGGTCCATCATTAAAAGAATGTCCTAAATGTCCGCCACACTTATTACATTTTAACTCTGTTCTAGCATAGCCTAGTTTATAATCTGTGTCAAGTTCCACATTTCCCTTAATAGCTCTATCAAAAGAAGGCCATCCACTACCTGAATCATATTTGTTTTCAGATTTATATAGCGGGGTTTTACAAGCTGCACATACATAGGTTCCTTCTTTTTTGTTAAAATTTAAAGGACTTGAGTTTGGACGTTCTGTACCTGCTTCTCTAAGCACATAATATTGTTTTGGCGTTAACAACTGTTTCCACTCACTATTGGTTTTATTTACAGGGTATTTTTTTTTGTTTTGAGAATTTACAGTAGTACTAACTGTTATTGCTAAAAGGAATAAAACAACTAATTTTTTCATGGTTCTTTAATTATAAAATCAACAATTTTGGAAGCTACTTTCGGGTTACGAAGAATTCTGGTGTGTCCTAAGCCTTCAGTAATTAAAAGTTTTCCATTCTGTAAGTTTTGACGTATTGCTATAGCACAACTTACATCAACATCACCATCAAATGAGTCATGGACTACTAGAGTAGGTATTTTTACACTTTTAGCTTTTACACTTGAAGAATGAGTATCAATATCTCTTTGCCATTTTTTATCAAATAAGCGTTTCATTTTACGGGCTATGATAGGTTTTACTTGTAAGTTTTTAGTAAAGTTTAAAATAACATCTGATATTTTATCAGCCGCTCCTACAGTAACCAATTTGTTTACAGTAAAACCTTCTGAAAAGGCATTATACAAGCATACACCACCGAAAGAGTGTCCTATAGCAGCTTCAAATGGTCCAAATTGTTTATTGATTTCAGTAATGGTTTCTAAAAATTCAGGCATTTCAGTAGTTTTTCCTGTAGACTTTCCATGAGCTGGTCCGTCAAATGAAATAACCATGTAGCCTTTTTCTAGTAACTTATCAGCAATCATATATAATTGAGTACTTCTTCCTGCCCAACCATGTACCCATAATACTTTTTTAGTAGAGTAACCATACGATAGTACTTGAACATCTCTTGAAATAGATGGCACATTTATTGTTTTCTTTTGTGCACTCTCTAACATTACTTTTTCCCTTTTAGGAATAGGGAAGTTAACAGGAGTCGTAAAAAGCCTAGCCCCAAATTTAGCAGCTTTACTTACAGATATAAACTGCAAAGCTTTAGCTGAAAATATTACAGATTTAGGAATTTTAATACTAGGTATAGCTGTTTTTGAATGCGTAAAATTCATGAATTGGTTTTTAAGATAAAGATAGAATTTGTAGCTTTAAAGACATAATATATTATCAAGTTTGTGACAAATAAGTTAATTTCGTGTCATAAAAGATACAACCAAGAACATAGAACTTTAAACTATTAAACAATGAAAAAAATTATAGCTCTAACATTTTTAGCCGCTTTTTTAGTAGAGTGTAGCACTGTGCCAATTACGGGAAGAAAAAGATTAAATTTTGTGAATGATGCTCAAATATTACCAGCAAGTTTTGCACAATACAAGGGGTTTTTAGAAGAGAATAAACTATCTACTAATACTAAACAAACGAATCAAATAAAACGTGTAGGGAAAAATATTTCTGAAGCGGTTGATCGTTTTTTAAGGGCTAATGGTAAGTCAGCTGAAGCTGATGCCTATAAATGGGAATTTAATTTAGTAGAAGATAAAACAGTTAATGCTTGGTGTTTACCTGGAGGTAAAGTAGTTTTTTATACAGGTATTATGCCTATTTGTGCTAATGAAGATGGAGTAGCTGCGGTAATGGGACATGAAGTAGCTCACGCATTTGCGAAACACGGACAAGAACGTATGTCTACAGGACAATTACAACAATTAGGAGGAGTAGCTTTAGCATTAAGTACTCAAAATAGTAAAAATGCTGAAATGTGGAATATGGCTTACGGATTAGGAACGCAAGTAGGAGTTATGTTGCCATTTAGTAGAGAACATGAAACCGAAGCAGATAAATTAGGTTTAGTTTTTATGATCATGGCAGGGTATAAAGGAGAAGAAGCTGCTGAAGTATGGGTACGAATGAGTGAAAGGTCTGGAGGTGGAGCACCACCAGAGTTTATGAGTACACACCCATCTAACCAAACGCGTATTCAGACATTAAGAAATTTTTTACCTGAAGCTAAAAAGTTAGCGGCAAAATACAACGTGCCTACGAGTAAATAAGATTGATAAATTATAGTATATTGCAAACCGTTCATGTTAAATGAGCGGTTTTTTTTATTAGAATTTATATGTACAAAATAGGAGACAAGAAGTTAATTAATGGGTGGGCATTTTATGATTGGGCCAATTCAGTATATTCATTAGTAATTAGTACAGCTGTTTTTCCGTTGTATTACAGCGGAGTAACGGAAGGTAAAATAGTAAGCTTTTTGGGTATGGATTGGGAGCATCCAGATAGTTTATATAGCTATGCTTTATCGTTTTCTTTTTTAGTAGTAGCTTTTATTTCTCCAATTTTATCAGGTATTGCAGATTATACAGGAAGTAAGAAAAAGTTTATGAAGTTTTTCTGTACACTAGGATCATTATCGGTAATGAGTTTGTACTTTTTTGATGGAATAGACACTGTGTGGATTGGAATTTTATTTACTGTTTTAGCAAGTATAGGCTTTTGGGCAAGTTTGGTGTTTTATAATGCTTATTTACCAGAGGTAGCTCATCCAGAACAACAAGATAGAGCCAGTGCCAAAGGTTTTGTATATGGATATATTGGTTCTGTTATTTTACTACTAATAAATTTAGCTATGATTATGTTTCCTGAAACTATAGGTATTAGTGCAGGAATGGCGTCTAGAATTTCCTTTGTTATGGTAGGTTTATGGTGGTTAGGATTTGCTCAAGTTACCTTTAAACGTTTACCAGGTAATGTATACAACAAAAAACCTGAAAAAGACTATATATGGAAAGGGTACAGAGAGTTACAAATAGTAATTAAAGAGCTATTAAATTACCCAACCTTAAAACGCTTTTTAATTTCTTTCTTCTTATTGAGTATTAGTGTACAAACTATTATTTTAATGGCAGCTATTTTTGGTTCATCAGAATTAGGGCTGTCTTCTACGAGTTTAATTATTACCATTTTATTGGTACAAATTGTTGCAATTTTAGGAGCTGTTTTATTTTCAAGGTTTTCAGAAAAATGGGGAAATATAACTGCTTTAAAAGTAACGATTGCAGTGTGGATGTTAGTTTGTTTTTGTGCTTTTTCTTTAGATAAATCTCAAGAGTATGTTGATATCTATTTTTATGGGTTAGGAGGTTTATTAGGGTTGGTACAAGGAGCTATTCAAACCTTAACACGTTCTACGTATTCAAAATTATTACCAGAAACAGAAGATCATGCCACGTATTTTAGTTTTTATGATGTTACCGAAAAAATAGCAATTGTTTTAGGAACAGCTGTATATGGAGCATTAAATGCAATTACAGGTTCTATGCAGTGGAGTGTGTTGTGTTTAGCTATTTTCTTTTTAGCTTCGTTTATTATTTTAAGCACACTTAAAAAGACAAAATATGTAGTATAAAATTGTGCAATATTAGCTACACAAATAATACTTAAAACTATTTTAAAATAAGTTTAAGGGTTTTTTGGGCTATCGCACTGCGATTAAAAAGGTGCAGGAGCAATAAAGCTTACTTGTTCTTTTGAAGTAGGGTGTACAAACGTAATTTTTTCAGCATGTAAATACAACCTATCTGCTTTCTTTCCGTATAAATCATCTCCAACAATAGCTGTGTTTAAACCTAAATGATGAGCTGCATGAACTCGTAATTGATGTGTACGTCCTGTTACAGGATAAAAGTAAACTTTGGTTTTATTGTCTAAATTTTCTATAGTTTCCCATTTAGTGAGTGCTTTTTTTCCATGTTTATAACAAACAAGCTGTTTAGGACGATCATTTAGGTCTACTCTAAGTGGTAACTCAATAATCCCTTTTTTATCTTTTAAAACACCTTCTAATAAAGCTACGTAGCGTTTCTGTACAGTTTTATTAATGAATTGTGCCTGTAAAGCTTTATAGGTGTCTTCATTTTTTGCTATTAATAGTATTCCAGAGGTTGACATATCTAACCGATGTACAACTAACGGACCTGTAGCTTTTGGATATAATTTTTGAATACGGCTAAATACAGAGTCTTTAATTTCTTTACCTACAACTGATAATAACTCATGTGGTTTGTTAATTACTAACAAATCTGAATCCTCATGAATAATTGTAATTTCTTTTTCTTCTTTTAGTTGGGCAACTAATGGATTTTCTTCTACAGTTACTCCTTGTAACATGTGTGTTAAAATAGGTTTACATTTGCCAGTACAAGCAGGGTAGTAGTTTTGATGTTTTCTTATAGAGGTTTGCAAAGGTTTACCCCACCAAAACTCGGCCATACAAATAGGTTTAAGTTGATATTTGTATGCATATTGAAGTAATTTAGGAGCGCAACAATCACCAGCACCAGCAGGAATATTTTGTGTAGAGTCAGTAAAAATATCTAATAAGTTTTTGGTTTCTCCTTGATAGCTAAGAAAAGTATACTTTTTAAATATCTTTTGTTGAGCCCAGGCTGAAAGGTTTGCTCGTTGCTTTTTTAATTGTTCTATTTGATATTGTTTTGTATCGTACGCTTTTTTTAAAGGAGCTATTTTATCAAATAAATAAACTTCATATTCACGTAAGTAAAACTCTTCGTTAATATTTAACTGGTTGTTTTGTTTTCTTAATTCTTTTCTAAGTTTTCTACGTTGTTTAATTTTAGACTGTTCTTTAGCTAAAAGCTTTTCGTGTAGTTGTTGTGTTTCTTGATAAGCTTTTTTTATTTCAATAAAATCAGAAGCGTTTTCTAAGTTTACTATTTTATGAGTTAATTCATTAAGCTGTTCTTCTGTTTCAATATAAAATTCATTTGCATCTAACACATCAAATATTGGAGGTACAAAATGTTTGTGTTGTGTGCTTTCAGCAAGTTTACCAGAAAAAGCAGCTAAATATCCTAAATTTCCATCTTGTTGTTGTACAACTAAGACTCCAAACATTTTTCCAAGAGCTTTTGCATCCTCAGGTTTTTTGATTCCGAAGTTGTGAGAAAAATCGGTTTGGTTTACTAAATACTCTTGTAATTCTTTAGTAGCTATTTGAGCTAAGGTGTGAGGTGAATAATTATAAGGGTAATCGAACTTTTTAGGTAATTCAATAGTTGAAACATCCGAAGAAAAAGAAATAATTTTACTCATATTAAAAAAGAAAAAGTGTTGCTCTCACAACACTTTAAACAATTAATCTCTATAAATCTTGTCGTATAAGTCCTTATACATTTCTTTGATAATATTTCGTTTCATTTTCATGGTAGGGGTAAGCTGCCCTCCGTCAATAGACCATTCTTCTTCGGTTAATTCAAACTTTTTAATAGTTTCCCATTTACCAAACTTAGTATTGGCATAGTCAACTTCTTCTTGAATACGTTCTATTACTTTAGGGTTGTTTACCAAGTCTTTGTTATCTCCTACGGTAACGTTATGTCTTTGCGCCCATTCACGCACAAACTCAAAGTTTGGTTGAATAAAAGCAGCAGCCATTTTTTCACCTTCACCAATAACCATTACTTGCTCAATAAAACGAGATTGTTTTAATTGACCTTCTAACAATGGTGGAATAATATACTTACCACCTGAGGTTTTAAACATTTCTTTAGTACGTCCAGTTATTTTTAAGAAACCATCTTCACTTAATTCACCTTTATCACCTGTATGGAAATATCCGTTTTGTAATGCTTCAGCAGTTTTTTCTGGATCTTTGTAATATCCTTGCATTACGTTTGGTCCTTTTACTAGGATTTCTCCATTATCGGCTATTTTAACCTCAACACCATCAATTAATCTACCTACAGTTCCTAATCTAAAACCTCCATCACGCATATCGTTTACAGCAATTACAGGAGAAGTTTCAGTAAGACCGTAACCTTCCATTACTGGCATTCCAGCAGCAGTAAATACTCTAGTTAAACGTGGTTGCAATGCAGCAGAACCAGAAACCATTATTTTTAACTCTCCACCTAAGGCAGCTTGCCATTTAGAAAAAATAAGTTTTTTAGCAATGCTTAGTTTCTTTTCATACCACCATCCGTTAGCTCCATAAGGTTCATATTGTAAACCTAATTCTATAGCCCAAAAGAACAATTTCTTTTTAATTCCAGTTAAGTCAGCTCCCTTGGCATAAATCTTATCGTAGATTTTTTCATACAATCTAGGAACAGCAGTCATAACATTTGGTTTGATTTCTTGAGCATTTTCACTCAATTTATCAATAGCCTCTGCAAAGTAGATAGAAATACCACAGTATTGATATAAATACAAAATCATACGTTCAAAGATGTGGCAAACAGGTAAGAAACTTAAAGCTCTACCTTGGCCATATTCTAAAGGAACACGTTTTTCACTACTTAGTACATTTGAAACTACATTTTTATGGCTTAGCATAACCCCTTTAGGACGACCTGTTGTTCCTGAAGTATAAATTAAAGTTGCTAAATCATCTGTTTTAATAGCATCTTTACGTTCTTCAACTTCATTTTGATTGCTATTATCTTCACCTAAGGCTAAAACTTCTTGCCAGTTTTTTTCTCCTTGGATATCATCAAAAGTAAAAACTTCTTTAAGCTTTGTATTAGCTTTTATTTGATTTAGTTTTTCTAAAATTGTATCATCAGAAACAAAACAGTAAGTAGCTTCAGAGTGGTTTAAAATATATTCGTAGTCTTCTTTAGAAATAGTAGGATAAATAGGAACATTTTGAGCTCCAGTTTGTAATATTCCAATATCACAAATATTCCATTCAGTTCTATTGTTGGTAGAAATTACAGCAATTTTATCGTTAGGTTGTACTCCTAGTCGTAATAAACCTCTACTTATAGCATTGGCTTTGTCTATATATTCGTTTGTTGATATAGATTGCCATTCACCATTGTATTTAGTGATAAATGCTTTTTTTAAATTATACTTTTCTTGTTGATAATAAGGAAAGTCAAAAAGACGCGTAATTTCAATCGACATATGTTCAAATTTTTGGGCTTTGCAAAGTATGAAAAATACCCCGATTGCACAAGTTGTAGTTTACTGGTTGATTTATTGAGGATTATATATTTTTAGGTAGAGATTATTGTATTTTTCTAAGATAATTTTTCGTCTCATTTTTAATGTCGGAGTTAAATGTCCCGAATTTGTCGTCCATTCATCAGCGGTTATTTCAAAGCGTTTTATTTGTTCCCATTTTCCAAATTTTTGGTTACAAAAGTCAATTTCTTTTTGAATTCGTTTGATGAGTTTTTCGTCTGTAGTAATGTTTGTAATAGTATAATCATGTCTTTTAGCCCATTCTTGAACAAATTCAGAAGCAACTTGGATTAATGCTGCAGGCATTTTTTCTCCTTCACCAATAACCATTACTTGTTCTATAAAACGTGATTTTTTTAATTCACCTTCTAGTATAGCAGGAGCAATATATTTACCTCCAGAAGTTTTGAAGATTTCTTTTTTTCTATCAGTAATTTTTAAAAAACCTTCATTATCTAGTTCTCCAATATCTCCTGTATGGAAATAGTCATTTATAATTGATTCGTCAGTTTTTTCTAAATCTTTATAATAGCCCATCATTACGTTAGGACCTTTAACTAAGATCTCTCCATCGTCAGCTACTTTTACACTTACGTTTTCAATGATTTTCCCAACCGTTCCTGTTTTAAAGCCATTATTTCGCATATCGGTTACAGAGATAGCAGGAGAAGTTTCGGTAAGTCCGTAGCCTTCAAAAACAGGAATTCCTGCAGCTGTAAATACTCTAACAAGTCTAGCTTGTGTAGGAGCGCTTCCCGCTAACATAAATTCTAATTGTCCGCCTAAAGCTTCTTTCCATTTTGAGAAAATAAGTTTACGGGCTATAGAGAGTTTAAACTCATACCACCAACCATTTTCTTTGTATGGTTTGTACTGTTCTCCTAGTTGCAATGCCCAGAAAAACAGCCGTTTTTTGATACCTTTTAAATTACTTCCTTTATCAACTATCTTATCAAAAACTTTTTCTAATAATCTAGGAACAACTGCCATAAAATGAGGTCGAATCTCTCGTAAATTTTCTCCAACTTTATCAATGCTTTCAGCAAAATGAATTTCAAAGCCCATATATTGACAATAATAAGATGCTGCTCGCTCAAAAATGTGACAAATAGGTAAGTAGCTAATTACTCTTTTTTTATTTCCTTGTAAATCGAGCCTTTTCCCTACAGCAAAAACGTTACTAACAATGTTATTATGTGAAAGCATAACTCCTTTTGGAGTTCCAGTAGTACCTGAGGTATAGATAATAGTAGCTAAATCGTATGGTTCTACAGCTTTTTTTAATTCATTCACTGTTGTTTGAAGGGCTTCATCTTTACCAAGGCTTAGGAAAGAATTCCATCCATAGTCTGTCTCTAGTTCTTCAAAAGTAAACACCTTTTTAAGTTGAGTTTGTTCTTGAACTTTTATTACTTTTTGGTATAACTCATTATCTGAAACAAAACAATAAATACTATCAGAATGATTTAAGATATAGGCATAATCTTTTTCAGAAAAAGTGGGATATAAAGGCACATTTACAGCTCCTATTTGCATAACTCCTATATCTAACAAATGCCACTTTGGTTGATTTACAGAAGTAATCACAGCTATTTTATCTCCAGGTCTAACACCAAGGTTTAGTAAAGCTTTACTTATGGTATTGGCGTCTTCAATATATTTTTGAGTAGAGATACTTTTCCATTCATTGTTTTCTTTTGAAACTAAACAATGTTGTTGTGGATAGTTTTCTAGTTGGTGATAAGGGAAATCAAAAAGACGTGTAACTTTTGAAGATATATGCATTTAAATGGTTTTGGTTGATGCATAAATCTATGAAAATAAAAGAGATAAACGAAAAATAAAATTGATGTTAGTTGTAAAGTTTGCTAACACTGCTTTTATAGGTTTGACCAATAGGAACCTTATGCTCATGAATTATAATACGGTTACCTTCTATAAACTTTATTTTATCTACAGCAACAATGAATGATTTATGTACTCTTAAAAATTGAATAGGGTTTAACAGAGATTCGTAATGAGAAATTTTTTCATGGCTTACAATCATTTCATCTGCTAAAAATAGTTTAGTATAATTTCCATAAGCTTCTATAAACAACAAATCACTTAAATCAATTTGATGGTGTTTTTTATCTCCTTTGATAAAAAGTCGTGTATTGACTTGACTTGGCTCTATGCTTTCTTTGTGGATTGTTTTGGTAGGTAGTGTATCTGATACTTTATTTACAGCTTTTACCAAACGATCAAAACTAAAAGGTTTTAAAAGATAATCTACAACATTTAGTTCAAATCCTTCAAGAGCATACTCTTTATAGGCAGTAGTAATAATGGTTTTTGGTGGATTGGACAGCGTCTTTAAAAAATCCAATCCTTTTAATTTAGGCATGTTGATGTCTAAAAACATAAAATCAACCGTATGTCCATTTAAAAACTGCATAGCTTCCATAGCATTATAGCAACTTTTTTCTAATTGAACATGAGGTAGCATGCTACAAAACTCCGTTATAATTTCATGTGCTAAAGGCTCATCATCAATAATTATATATTTAAGCATGCTTCGGTATTTTTAAAAGTGTTTTGTAAATGTTGTTTGTAGAATTAATGATTAATTCGTGTTCTTGATTGTATAACAAAGATAATCTTCGCTTTAAGTTTTGCAGCCCTATTCCTTTAGAATTAGTTATTTCATTAGAATCAAAATTGTTTTCTATTTCAAAGTAAATAGCATTATCATTATCATATAAGTTGATATGAATAAAAGCGTTTTCTGCTAGTGTTTCTATACCGTGTTTAAAAGCATTTTCTAGTAAGATAATGTATAATAATGGTGGAATATTTAAATTAGGATCTATGCTGTGATTAAAGGTAATTTCAACAGACTTTTTGTAACGGATTTTATGTAGCTCAATGTAATTATTTAAGTATGCTATTTCTTCTGAAACTTTTACAGTTTCTTTTTCTCCATCATAAATTGTGTAGCGCATCATATCAGATAGTTTTAAAATAACTTCTGGCGCTTGCGGTGAACTTTTTACGGTTAAGGCATACAGGTTGTTTAGAGTGTTGAAGAAAAAATGCGGGTTTACTTGTGTTTTTAAGAGTGATAGTTCTGTTTTAGATTTTTCTTTTTTTAGTTCCTGTACCCATTTCCATTGCTCAAAAACCCAAAGAAAAAAGAAGATAGGAATGGGAACGAAGAAAATATAGAAAGGAGTTTCTTGCTTTACTTTTAAATAAGCTTCTAAGTCACCAGAAAATAATCGTAGGTATAAAAAGTATAAAAGTAACGGTGTATATAGAAGTGTTATAAATTTCCAGTATTTTTTTATAAAATCAGGTATTAAAAAATAGGCTAGTCCACACCAAAAGATGATTAGTAAAAAGAAAGTGATAGGATTATCTGGAAGTTTCATAAAAGAATCAATAAGTACAGTAAAAAAAAGCAGTACAAAAAGAGCGGCAATACCAATTACAGCTTTCTTTTTCCTTTTTAAGTATTGATAATTATGTATGGGTAAGGCAATAACCAGTGCCCAAAAAAAAGTAATTACAATAACCTCAACAGGTTGATCATCTGGTATATTCAGATAATTGAGATAATCTAATAGAGTGAATAATGGAATTATAATTAGAAGCCCAATAAAAAAAGCTTTGTATTTCTTTAAAAAATCAATCATACTCCAAAATTACTCATGTAAAACTGTTCTCACAATTATATTGACAAACACTATTGTTTTTTAGATGGATGAAGAGCTTTTTTAGTCAAACATAAGTTAGCTATTAAAAGAATATGATGTGTGCTGAAAAGAATAGAGTACGTCATTTTTAATTTAGAAGAAAGGTAAGATGCTAGAGATTTGTTGCAAACAAAAACGAATCTTATATGAATACATTAACTATAACCAACCTTACCAAAACATATCCTAACGGAGTTAAAGCATTAAATGGAATAAACTTAAAAATATCGAACGGAATGTTTGGTTTATTAGGCGCTAACGGAGCTGGTAAATCTTCTTTAATGCGCACTATCGCTTCTTTACAAGAACCTTCATCTGGAGAAATTGTGTTTAATAATCATGATATTATTAATAAACCAGAGGAGATAAGAAAACACTTAGGATATCTTCCTCAAGAGTTTGGAGTATATCCTAAAATATCAGCAGAAAAATTGTTAGATCATTTAGCTATTCTGAAAGGAATTACTAATAACTCAGCACGAAAAAAGCAAGTAACATCTTTACTACAGCAAGTAAATCTTTACCAACACAGAAAAAAAGCAGTACATACATTTTCTGGAGGAATGCGACAACGTTTTGGAATTGCTCAAGCCTTACTAGCAAACCCAAAACTAATTATTGTAGATGAACCAACAGCGGGACTAGATCCTGAAGAGAGTAACCGGTTTTTAAATCTTCTAAGTGAAATAGGAGAGAACGTAATAGTTATTTTATCTACTCACATAGTTGAGGATGTTAGAAATTTATGTACACAAATGGCAATTTTATCGGAAGGTCAAATCATTTCTCAAGGAAACCCAAAACAATTAGTAGCAAGTATTCAACATAATATTTGGACTAAAATTATAGCTAAAAATGACCTCGAGCACTACAAAAAGATGTACGAGGTTATTTCAACCAAATTAGTGTCAGGGGAAACACAAATAAGAGTCTTCTCTGAAGCTTCACTGTCTAATGGGTTTGAAAGAATCACTCCGAATTTAGAAGACTACTACTTCGCTACATTGTTTCACCATAAAAAAGCCTAATCTATGTTTAAGAAATTATTACAATTTGAAATTTACTATCAGTTAAAACAACGAGCTTTCCCCATATTTGCAGTCTTATTTTTAGGTTTAGGATATTTTACAGGAAGTCAAGGGCATGCTCCTACAGGAGTTAATTTTAATGCTGTCTATCAAGTTTACTTTCATACAGGTCTTTTTACTTTAGGTAGTGTTTTTATAACCATGTTTTTTGCCGTAACAGCTATTATAAGGGATAAACAGCATAACATGGAAAGTTTAATTTACAGTTCATCCATAAAAAAGAGCAATTATTTTTGGAGCCGTTTTTTAGGCACTTTTATTTTTAGTGTTGTTGCTTTTACACCTTTTGTTATTGGCTATATTTTCGGGAATCATTTTTCTAATTTAGATGCTGAAAGACTAGGAAGCTTTAATGCGTTGAACTACCTACAACCTTGGTTGTATTTAGTATTGCCTAATATTTTTATATGTACTTCTTTAATATTTTCAGTTAGTACCCTTACTAAAAATAGTATTGCCACTTATGCAAGTGCAGTATTTATTTATATGCTGTATTTTGTGAGTTCTATTTTCTTAAACTCACCATTATTAGCACAATCTGTTCCAGCATCACCAGAAATGATGTCGGTAGCCGCAATAGCAGATTCTTTTGGTATAGCTGCTTTTTTTGAACAGACTCAATACTGGACCGCTTACCAAAAAAACACACAATTGCTTTCTTTTTCAGGATTATTTTTATTGAATAGAATACTTTGGATAGCATTTTCTACAGGAGTATTGTTACTAACGTATAAAGTTTTTTCTTTTAGAATGACTACAAAAAAAGTTAAAAAAGAAAAAGGAATTAGGAATGAGAAAAAACAGCTCATTTCATATAAACCTATAAACGGAACATATGGATTAACAGCACAAATAAAATCATTACTATCTCTCATACGATTAGAATTAAAGAGTGTATTTAAAAGCTTACCCTTTTTAGTAATACTAGGTATGTGGTTGATTATTGTTTTTTCAGAGTTGTATGCAACTGTTGTAGAAGGAGGTGAATACGGAGTGAGTATTTATCCAGTTACAAATCAATTAATCGAACTCATAACAAGTCCGCTAACTCTTTTTGGATTGATACTACTAATCTTTTACGGCTCAGAGATTGTATGGAGAGAGCATAGTGTAAATTTTAATCTAATAATGGGCGCTACCCCTGTAAAAAACTGGGTGTATTTTGCTGCTAAGTTTATCAGTCTATCATTACTACCAATCTTACTAATAGCATCAGGAGTGCTTATATGTATAGCTTTTCAAGTAAGCTTAGGTTTTACTGATATTGATTTCAGTATGTACACATCTGTGTTTTATTATTATGGCTTACAATTGGTTATATATGCTATGCTTGCCATATTTATAAACAGTATTATGAAGAGTAAATATATAGGAATGGGAGCTTTTGGTTTGTTTGTTATTGTAAGTATGAAAGCTAACCTTTTAGGATTAGAACACCCTTTAACAAGTATAGGGTTTATGCCTAGAGTAACTTTTAATGGTATGAATACCTATGCCAATGATGCTAAGTTATTTAATCATTTAGGTTTGTATTGGCTAAGTATAGGAGCGCTATTAATTTTATTAGCGTTTAAGATATGGAATAGGGGAATGGTAAAAGGATTTTCTTATAAAGTAGAGCAACTGAAACAAGGATGCAACTTAGGCGAAAAGGTATTGTTTTTAACTTTCCTTTCCCTAACTATTGGTATGGCAAGCTTGGTCTTTTACAATACAAATTTTGTTGGTGATTATCAAACTGAAAAGGATTATTTACGTTTTAGCGAGAATTATGAACGTAAGTATAAACAATATCAAGTATTAGGAAAGCCTTATCCAACCTCACAAAAAACGGAAGTAGCTATTTTTCCAGAGGAAAGAAAATATGCTGTCAAAGCAAATTACATTTTAAAAAATACAAGTAACGAAGCTATATCTAAACTGTTAATAACAGAACGAATCCCTGTAAAGCGCATTCGTATAGAAAATGCTCTTTTGACTACGAAAGATACAGTACACGGAGCGTATGTATTTGAATTTAAAGGAAAACTCCAACCAAATGATTCAGTAACATATACCTTTACTATTGAAAAAGAGCTAAAAGGGTATGAGGAAGATAAAAGTATTGTTTATGACGGAACGTATATAACATACAGAAATTTTGAACCTATTATTGGATATACTTCTGGATATGAAATAGCAGACAGAATTGAGCGTAAAAAAAGAGGATTACCTGAAAGAGAAGAAGAAGATAATTCAGATGCTCATATAGCTCTTGAAGATATTAAAATTGAAAAAGTACAATTTGAAACTATAGTATCTACAAGTAAAGACCAAACAGCTATAAGTTCAGGAGATTTGATAAAGACTTGGTCAGAAAATAATAGAAATTACTACCATTATAAATCTCAAGGGAAAATATTGCCTATGGTAGCTTATTTTTCGGGGAAATACCAAATTCAGAAGACTGAATATAACGGAATAACAATAGAGCAGTATTATAATGCTGACCATCATTTTAATATTGATGAAATAGAAGAGAGTACTAAAGAAACCTTAGCGTATTGTCAAGAAAACTTCGGTTCTTATAACTTTAATCATGTTCGTATAGCAGAAATACCTTCACATTGGTCATTCGGAGGGTATGCGCACCCGGGAGTTATTAGCATGGTTGAAGACCGTTTGTATTTATCAGATGTTCGTGAAGAAAATACATTTAACTTAGTTTCAAAAAGAACAATTCATGAAGTAGCACATCAATGGTGGGGACATACATTAACAGCGAAACCAGTTGCAGGAGGATCTTTATTTGTAGAAGGCTTAGCAAAGTATACAGAAGCTGTAGTAATGGAAAAAATGTATGGAAAAAGTGCTTTATATGAATTAGCAGAAGCAGCAAGAAGACGTTATTTTTTCGGAAGAGCTTTTGGCGGAACTCAAGAACCACCAATTTATAAAGTACAGGATGAAGGTTATATATCATATGGAAAAGCATACACAGTGTTCATGGCATTGAGAGACTTAATAGGGGAACAGCAAGTAAATAGAGTGTTAAAAACTATCACAGATCGATATCGATTTGAAAATTCTCCCAAAGCACATACTATTGAGTTATTAGATGAATTATATAAGGAAACCCCTAAAGAAAATCATCATTTGATAGATGATTGGTTTAAAAAGGTAATAACCTATGATTTGGCTGTAGAAAAAAGTACGTACAAAAAACTACCCAATGGTACTTATGAGGTTACTGCAACTATAAAGGCGAAACGAGTTGAAACGATGGAAGATGGAGGTATAAAAGAAATAGGGATTAATGAACCAATAAAAATAGGAGCTTTTACAGAGCATCCATCTCTTGTAAAAGATAATAACTCTGTATTGTACTATAAATCTAAACAATTAAATAAAGAGCTTACTGAAGTTAGGTTTATAGTAAAAGAAAAGCCTAATTATATAGCTATAGATCCTTATGGAACTAGAAATGATGAAAATTTAAGAGACAATATAGTAGAACTTTAATTTTAGTTAAAGTATTTATAAAAAAACTCAAATGTTAATTATATGACAATCATATTTTTACATTTGAGTTTAAACTTTAACCAAATGACTAAACATATTACGCTATTATTCACTCTAGTTTGCACCTTTTATTCATTTTCTCAAATACCAGAAAGCAAGGTAACCATAGGAATTAATTATACTATTAAATCAACTATTTTAAATCAGGATAGAGATATTCAGGTTTATTTACCCGATAGTTATACTACTTCAAAAGAAGCATATCCTGTTTTGTATATTTTAGATGGTCAGTGGTTTTTTACCAATGGTGTAGCTATTCAGAAATCATTGAGAACTCCAGGAGCAATTCCTGAAATGATTGTTGTAGGAATAAAAAATGAAAACCCCTTAAGAAGAACTCTTTTCAGTAGTGAAAATAAAAAATTTACCTCTTTTTTAAAAGACGAAGTAATCAAATTTATAGATGATAAATTTAGAACTACAAACGAACGTGTTATTTATGGTTGGGAAGCTGCAGCATATTATATAAGCAAACTAATTTTAGAAGAAAATAATGTATTTCAAGGAGCAATTATAACGGATGGAGGCTATGCTTCTGAAAAGCTAGTTAAAAATTTTAAATCGGATAGTGATGTGTATTTATACATGGCTAATTCTAAAAGAGATATATATTATATAGAATCTACGGAAGAGTTTAATAGAGTATTAAAAAAGCACAACCCTAAAAATTTACTTTGGAAGTATGAGTTATTTAATGATGAGGTACATGAAACAATGCCTCATCTAGCTATGTACAAGGGAATCATGTACTATTATCATAATTACGACTCATTGGTGTTTGAAAGTATTGAAGCCTATGAAAAAGCAGGAGGAATCCCTTACCTAAAATCTTATTTCAAAGAAAGAGCTAAACGTTTTGGAGGTGACGGAAAAATAGATAATAGCACGAAAAACGCATTGATTTGGTTAGCGTGGAAACGTGATAATTTTAAATACTTTAGTTTTTTTATGGAAGAGTTTAAAGATGTTTTAGAAACCAATAGATATAAAAGTGCGTATTGGCAAAACAGACTAGGGCAGTTTTATTTAAAATATAAAGACTATAAAAATGCTAGTAAGTATTTTGAAAGAGGTATAAATGACTATCCAAACTCTCAATTTGAAGAAGTTATGAAAGAAGGTTTAACAAAAGCTGAGAGTAAATTGTAAATGAACCTTATAAAATTTAAAATGCCTCAAATTTGAGGCATTTTTTGGCGTTAAACATTTAAAAAATCTTTCAATTCTTGATAGGAACTAATTTTTGTAGCTCTCTTTTGTCGATCTATTACAGAAGCTATTTGTGGAGGAATTTCAATGTCTACATTTAAAACATCTTCAACGACATCTAAAAACTTAACAGGATGTGCAGTTTCTAAGAAAATTCCATAAGCGTTTTGTAAATCATACTTTTTCAATCCTAAATACCCAACAGCTCCATGCGGATCGGCAATATAGGTTGAGGTTTGATAGATGTTTTTCATGGCTGTACGAGTTTCATCATCAGAAAAAGAAAAAGATGAAAAAGCGTTTTTTAAAACCTCTAAATCATTGTTGAATAACTCTTGGATTCTAATAAAATTACTTGGATTTCCAACATCCATCGCATTCGATATAGTTGCTTTAGAAGGCTTTGGTTGATAATCTCCACTTTGTAAGTAATTAGGAACGGTATCGTTTACATTGGTAGCAGCTACAAAATGTTTAATAGGCAATCCTAATTTTTGTGCCATAATACCTGCACAAATGTTTCCAAAGTTTCCACTTGGAACTGAAAAAACTACTTCTTTATGTTTTTTATAAACTTGCTTATAGGCAAAGAAGAAATAAAACATTTGAGGTAACCAACGAGCAACATTTATGGAATTTGCTGAGGTTAGCGTACGATTAATTTCTGCATCTAAAAAAGCAGTTTTCACCATGTCTTGACAATCGTCAAAAACACCATTTACTTCTAAAGCAGTAATATTTTGTCCTAAGGTTGTTAATTGCTTTTCTTGAATATCACTTACTTTTCCGCTAGGGTAGAGGATGACCACATCTACACCTTTAACCCCTAAGAAACCATTAGCAACAGCTCCTCCAGTATCACCAGAAGTAGCCACCAAAACTGTAACCTGTTGGTCTTTATCACGGTTAAAATAACCTAAACAACGAGCCATAAAACGAGCACCTACATCTTTAAAAGCCATGGTTGGTCCGTGAAATAATTCTAGTGTACCAATGTTTTCTTCTATCGGTATTACAGGAAACTCAAAATTGATGGTTTCTTTGATGATTTCTTGTATGATTTCCTTTGGAATTTCATTTCCTACAAATTGCTGAATGGCTTCGTAAGCAATTTCTTCATTAGAATATTCTCCAATATTATTAATAAACTCTTTAGGTAATGGAGTGATGTTTTCTGGAAAATAGAGCCCTCTATCTTGAGCTAATCCGTTTACTACAGCTTCTTCAAAGCTAACTTTGGGTGATGTATGATTGAGACTATAATAGTTCATAATTTCGTATTTAGTGTTGTTCTAAAATTTTGATTCCTTCTGTATTGATTTTTGAAAGAATCATGTTAAAATCAATTTGTTTGTCTTGATATGCATTTTGAATGGTTTTGTAAACATTCTCAGCAGTTGCATCGCCTTTACACAAAGCAAAAATAGTTGGACCTGAACCTGAAATTCCTGCTCCTAAAGCACCAGCTTTTAAAGCCTCTTTTTTCACTAAATCAAAATGAGGAATTAGTTTTTTTCTAGCAGGTTCAACGATGATATCGGTTAGTGAATCTGAAATTAATTGATAATCATTGGTGTGCAATCCACTAATTAAACCACCAACATTCGCCCATTGCGTAACTGCATCTTTTAAAGGAACTTCCTTAGGCAATACCTCTCTCGCATCTTTTGTTTTTACTTCAACCTGTGGGTGAATAGCAACTACTCTTAAACCTGCAGGAACAGGGATTTTTACAATACTCAATGGTTCGTAACTGCGTACCAATGTGAATCCTCCGTAAATAGCTGCAGAAACATTATCTGCAATAGGCGTTCCGCAAGTTGCTTCTTCTCCTAACATAGCAAATTGCGTCAATTCAAGAGGGGAGAAGATGCCTCCTAACAGCTGATTTACACCAAACGCTGCTCCCGCAGCACTGGCAGCACTACTTCCTAAACCACTTCCTGGAGTATATCCTTTGTGAATGGTAATATTGATACCAAAATCAACAGGATGTTTTTCTAGCATAGCTAGTGCAACCACTCCCGCAGCATTTGTTTGGGTGTCAAGAGGTAAATCAGCCCCCGTTATTTTGGTTATTTTGACACCTTTTGTATCCGTTTTGGAAAAAGTCATAGTATCTCCAACCGTTTCGAGTGCTAAACCTAAAGCATCAAATCCGCAGGAAACATTGGCAACGGTTGCAGGTGAAAATATTTTTATATAGTTCATTTTTTTGCAATTAAAAACAAGTCGGTATCACCACCTTCTTGATATAGTTTGGTGTAATTTTCTAAAATTTTGAATTCTTGTGCTTCTAAAGCTTCAATCAAATATACTGGCTCATGATAATGGATAAACATCGAATTTTTTCCATCTGAACTTGATGTTACACGAGAGTCTTTTTCGTAATTTCCAATCATGGTACTGATGTATAGTAATCCGTTTGGAGGTAACATAGTAGCAGCATCTTTTATAAGTTTTAGAACATCCTCTTTCGTTAAATATGGAAAACAAAATCCGAAGATGATGACATCAAAACCTTGTTGTAAACTGTTAATTTCTCTACAATCCATCACTTTAAAGGAAGCATTTGGATTGTTTTGTTTTGCCAAAGCCACCATGTTTTCAGCAGCATCAACTCCTAACACGGAAAGTTTAGGATTGTGTTTTAAAAGATAATTGGTAATCTTTCCAAAACCACAAGCTACATCCAACACATTTTTATGAGTTGGCTCCATATGTTTTAGAAGCAAGTCATAGCTGTGATTATACACTACATCATTAGCAAACTTATCTTGATACTCTTGAGCTACGGCATTGTAGATCTGTATGATATTTTGATAACGTTTTTCCATAGACTATTGATTTCCAATTCGTATCACATCAGCAAATATTCCAGAAGCAGTTACTTCAGCACCTGCACCAGCCCCTTTTATTTGTAACGGGTTTACAGGATATCTATCTGTAAAAAACAACACAATATTGTCGCTACCTTCTAAATTATAAAAAGAATGATCAAACGGAATGTGTTGCAAGCCTACACTCGCTTTTCCATTGTTGAATTCAGCTACATATTTTAAGCGGCAATCTTTATCAGCTGCTTCTTTATATATTTGTTGAAAATGGCTCTCAAATTCAATTAATGAAGCATAAAAATCTTCATTATTCGTAGTTTTTAAACTCTTTTCAGGTAAAAAAGCATTGTTTTCGATGTCTGAAAGTTCTAATTCATAACCACTTTCACGTGCAAGAATTAATATTTTTCTGGCCACATCTACACCACTTAAATCAATTTTCGGATCTGGTTCAGTATATCCTTGTTCTTGTGCCTGTTGTACAACATCGTGAAAAGAAATATTCTCATTAAAGTTGTTGAACACAAAGTTTAAAGATCCTGATAACACTGCTTGTATTTTATGTACTCGGTCACCTGAAGCAATTAAGTTTTTAAGCGTATCAATAATAGGTAAACCAGCACCTACATTGGTTTCAAATAAAAATGGTGCATTGAACTTATGAGAGATGTGCTTTAGTTTTTTGTAATTGTTCAATTCAGAAGCACAAGCAATTTTATTACAAGTAACCACCCCTATATTATTGGCTAAATAACGCTCATATACTTCTGAAACTTGTTGATTGGCAGTATTATCAATAAAAACTGAATTACGAAGGTTTAATGCTTTTATTCTCTGGAAAAAAAGGTCTAAAGAACTTGCTTCTCCGTTTTGTAATTGTTCTTTCCAAGATTTTAAACTGATGCCGCTTTCATCAAAAACCATTTTTTTAGAATTGGAAATTCCCACAACACGTACATTTAATTTCAACTGTTCTTTTAAGTATTTTTTTTGTTGGTGGATTTGTGCTAAAAAGCGTTCACCCACATTTCCTACACCTGTAACAAATAGATTCAGCTGTTTTACTTTTTCCTCAAAAAACTGTTCGTGCAGGGTGTTTAATGCTTTTTTAGCATCCGAACTGTTAATGACTGCAGAAATATTCTTCTCCGAAGCACCTTGGGCAATCGCACGAATATTTACGTTGTTTTTGCCTAAGGAACTAAACATTTGACCACTCAACCCTTGATGATTTCTCATTTTATCACCTACCAAAGCGATAATCGCTAATCCTTGTTCTACGATAATCGGATCTATTTTATGACGCTCTATTTCTATAGCGAAAGCTTCATTAATTTTTAAAGCTGCTTTTTCAGCATCTTCATCATAAATCCCCACACAAATAGAGTGTTCAGAAGAAGCTTGCGTAATGAGCACCACATTTATATTGTGTGCAGATAGTGTTTCAAACAAACGCTTAGAAATGCCAGAAACGCCTACCATGCCACTACCTTCTAAAGTTAACAATGTGATATTCTCAATATGAGAAATTCCTTTTACAGGTTTTCCATTTTCTGTAATTTTAGAAATGAGAGTTCCTACATTTTCAGGATCAAAAGTATTTTTTATTCGAATCGGAATTTCTTTTTCCAACACGGGTTGAATAGTAGGAGGGTAGATAACTTTGGCTCCAAAATGAGATAATTCCATGGCTTCTTGATACGAGATATGTGGAATAGGAAATGCCTGCCTTACCATATGCGGATTTGCCGTGTACATACCACTAACATCTGTCCATATTTGTAATTCATCTGCACTTACAGCAGCAGCATAAATAGCCGCAGAATAATCGGATCCTCCACGTCCTAAGGTAGTTGGTTTCCCTTCTTTAGTACGAGCAATAAATCCTGGTAATAGCGTTACTTGGTGTTTATTAGTTGCAAAATAGGCTTTACAATTAGCGTTAGTTAATTGAAAATCTACCTGCGCTTTATCAAAGGCATTTGAAGTTATAATTAACTCTCTACTGTCTTTGTATACAGCATTTAACTCTTTACTAGCTATGTTAGCAATGATATAAGAAGATAATAACTCACCAAAACCACTAATAGTAGCCAATGTTTTAGGCGTGATTTCATTTAATAAAAAGCAACCTTCTAGTAAGGTTTTTAGCTGATTAAAAAGTGAATTGATATGGATTTTAACTTTTTCTTGCTGTTTTTTAGGTACTAACTCATGAATTACCTCAAAGTGTAACTGTTCTACTTCTTTGAAGTTTTCAAGATAATTAGCATTGTTTTGAGCAGCTTGTTCTGCCGATGCAATGAGTTTATTTGTTGTTTTACCAAAAGCAGAAACCACTACAATAAGTGGACTGTTTATAGAGGCATTGGCAATAATTTCTACTACTTTTTCTATGTTTTGAGGGTTGGCTACTGAGGAACCACCAAATTTTAAAACGTTCATTTTAAAATGAATAATAAATTAAAAATAAGATTTTTTAAGCTATTTATCTGTTTTCAAGTCTTTTGAAAAAATAAATATATACGGAATGATGATATGTATAGAAATAACCCCTAAAGGGTTGTAGTAGTAATTGTAGTTGTTGTGCCAACAAAAGAAGCCGTAATACTTACAGCTGGAATAGAGATAATATGTCTTTTGTTGTTAAACATTAAGCCAAATGTATAAATTATGTTCTAAAAAACAAGAAAAGTTGTTGTTTTTTGTAAAAAAAAATATTTGGATAGTACACATAACACAATCTTTTTGCTAAAAAATAAGAGTAAGATCAACGACCCATGCCGTGGTGTCTTCGGAGCGTGCCGTAGTATCAGCGACCCGTGCCGTGGTGTCTTCGGAGCATGCCGTGATATCAGCGACCCATGCCGTGGTGTCTTCGGAGCATGCCGTGATATCAGCGACCCATGCCGTAGTGTCTTCGGAGCATGCCGTGATATCAGCGACCCATGCCGTGGTGTCTTCGGAGCGTGCCGTGATATCAGCGACCCATGCCGTGGTGTTTTCGGAGCATGCCGTGATATTAGCGACCCGTGCCATGGTGTCTTCGAAGCATGCCGTAGTATCAGCGACCCATGCCGTGGTGTCTTCGAAGCATGCCGTGATATCAGCGACTCAATAACGGGAGTATTCAATAAAGTGTGTCAAATTGGTTTTTGATTTTCTAAATAAGGTATCAGAGATCGTTAATAACAACTAAAACTACTTTTAGTGTCTAAATAGTTGAGCTCATGGTATTCCGTAAGAAAATTAAATTATTATTAGTAAGTTCGTAAAAGTATAAACAAACATAAAATACAACTATAAACCTACCAAAACAGGTGTATAACGATGTATTTTACATCTATATAAACAAGTTGTGAGCAATTAAACGGGAAAAGTATAAGAGAACCACTAAAAAGTATAAGATAGAAGGCTCTATCTATAAATACCTTTGTTCCATTGTTAAACTTAAAATAATTTAAAATGAGTACACATTGGAACACAGAAAACATACCTTCTCAAGCAGGCAAAACAATCTTAATAACTGGGGCCAATAGTGGTTTGGGATTGGGTTCGGCAAAAGAACTTGCTCGAAAAGGAGCAAAAGTCATTATGACTGCACGCAATCAAACAAAAGGTCAGCAAGCATTAAATGAAGTCAAAAGAGAAATTCCAAATGCTGATTTGGAATTGATGAATTTGGATTTGGCAGATATTCCAAACATTAGAAAGTTTGTTGCCGAATTCAAAAATAAATTTAAAAAACTCGATGTTCTGATGAATAATGCAGGTGTGATGATGCCTCCCAAACGTCAGGAAACTAAACAAGGTTTTGAATTACAATTTGGCACTAACCACCTCGGACACTTCTTTCTTACAAATGAACTACTTCCTATTTTGGAACAAACGCCCAATTCTAGGATTGTTATTACAACCAGCCAAGCAGCAGATCTGAAAGAAGCGGATATTTATTATGATGATTTACAATGGAAAAACTCATATAAAAAGTCGGCATCCTACGGTCAAAGCAAATTAGCAAATATGATGTTTGGACTTGAATTGCAAAAAAGATTGGAAGAAAAAGGAAGCTCAACCATCGCAGTATTAGCACATCCAGGGTATACAAAAACTAACTTACAAGATGAAATGGGATTACAAGGAGTTATTCTTAATTTTCTGGTAGCTCAAAAATTAGAAATGGGCATTCTTCCTCAATTAAGAGCCGCCACAGATTTAGATGTGAAAGGAGGGGAATTTTATGGTCCTGGAGGATGGAGAAATTTGAGAGGATATCCAGTTCTTGACAAAATATATGAAAAAGCATTAGATGAAAAAAACAATAAAAAACTCTGGCAATTGAGTGAGGAATTAATTCAAGGAATTTAAAGCAATATGGATTCAATCATATATATCAAATCAATTTCTCAGTTGATGCATGCAATGGGTTTGAGCAAGCCTAAGCATCCTTTGGTAGGAGTTGTAAACCTGTCAGAAGTATCAACTCAAGAAGCGATGTCTAAGGTAAAAATAGTTAATGAACTATATGGTATCACTATAAAAACCAAATCAATAAGCAAAGTCAAATATGGAAGAAGTGTTTTAGACTTTGATGAAGGATGTTTACTTGGCATTGCTCCGGGACAGGCATTCGAAATTGAACAGGAAAATAAAAAAGGAGGTTTAGCGGGTTGGGCAATATATTTTCATTCTGATTTTTTAGAAAATCATCCATTGGCAGATAAGATTACTTCTTATGGATTTTTTGACTATCAGACGAATGAGGCTTTACACCTTTCTGAAAAAGAACAAAATAGCCTAATAGAAATTTTAGATAAAATCGAAGAAGAGTACGATAATAATATTGATCAATTTAGTAGGGAAGTCATCTTATCGAATATCGACCTTCTACTGAGTTATATTAAAAGGTATTACAATAGACAGTTCTTAACTCGTAACTCAGCAAATAATGACTTACTCGGAAAATTTGAAAAGTTATTAAAAGACTATTTTAACAATCATGATATCCAGAAAAAAGGACTTCCATCTGTGCAGTATTTCTCGAATCATCTGAATTTATCTGCAAGCTACCTAAGTGACTTGCTGAAAAAAGAGACAGGAAAAAATGCACAAGAACACATTCATTTTCAACTAATAAGAAAGGCAAAGTTTCTATTGTTAAATAGTAATGCAACCGTTGCTGAAGTAGCTTATCAATTGGGTTTTGAGCACCCACCGTATTTTAGTCGTTTGTTCAAGAAGAAAATGGGGATTACACCAACTCAATTTAGAACAACAATGAATTGAAAACTGCACACAACATTGTATAAAAATAATAGCCGATACATTAGTAAATTAAAGGGTTGTAGCCCGCTTCAACTTTCTTGTAATTTGACAGGAAAGTGCCACGCAGTCGGCTACTATTCTTATACTGGACCGTTGCCATTAATTTAAAAAACGCAGAAATTAAATGAAAATCAAGGTTTTGAATTACATATTTTTCGGAATAATAACTCTGACTTTAGCAAGTTGCGGAAATAAAACTCAATCGGATTTTGTTTACTCAAAAGCGGACAAAAAAATAGAAATGGTTTTAGAAAACGATGCAGAATTTTTAGTTGTTGGAAAACCTACTAAAGCAAATTTTGAAACGGAAAATATAAACAACCAAAAACTAATGATTTTCGGACCTGGAATTATGGTAAATCAAACCAACAAAGATGGTTTTCGATTTACAATTACGCCGATAGAAAAAACTCTTGTAAATGGAAAATTGGAAATACAAGTAACTGAACGAATTGAAAACGGAGAAAATTTTACTCATAAATTTTTAGTTCCAGTAAAAACAAAAGCGGAATAAAAAAACTAATGGCAACACCGTATAAAAAAAATTGCTAGTTTTAGCTAAACCAAAGTTAGTTGCTCGTTTGCTAGCTTCTGATTTTCCTTCGGAAAATCCTCGCACGCAAACACACAACTTTCCTTATACAATCATGTAACCAATTTGAAAAACAAAGTAAATTTAAAATGTAATGGACATATGATAAAAAAGTATTGAATAAATTTCAGACTTAATGTCAACAACAAAACTTTGAGTTTTTTAGTAGAATTTATGAAGTCAACATTAATTATTTTGTTTTTTCTTTTTAATGTAGTGATAGATGTAATGAAAAGGCAGTGATAGAAAAGCTCCGATAGTCGAAGCTACTCCTAAATACAATAACAAAATAATAAACTCACCTAAGCCTGTACAAAAACTACATTTACCAGAGATATATTTTTCATGCCATATAATTATAGCAACTATATCAAAGAAGACAATACCATATATCACATGTGTACAACCAAAATTATCACTTTTTTTATTCATGTTAATTTTTTTTCTCTTTTTCGGAATATGATTTATACTCAGGTAATTCTTTGTAATTTTTAGGTCGTATGGCATAAAAACCAGCAAAGGATTTATCAGGATAAGTTTGTCTTGGTAATTGTTCTATAAAAAAAACTTCGTCGCTACCACCTAATTCTTTAGGTATTTGATATATATTCATATCAGCATTAAACCCCATGGCACCATAACGTCTAAATTTTAAGATGTCACCTTGTGGTAAATGTAATTCGAACATGTAATAACCAGATGAAAAACTAATAGGGTTTAAACCACTACTTTTTTGTTTGTCCATTTCTACATATTCTGCTAATTGTAGGGTTTTGTTTTCTAATAAGTTATCAAAGACTTCAGGAATTTTTACCATACGTACTTCTTCGGGGGTTATTTTGGAAGGGTATTTTTCATATACCTTGGTATCAAAAGTTTCTGGGGTAAATAGTTTTTTATCATATGAAAATTTATACCAATTATTTTCTACTTTCATATAGTAACTCCAAGAAGATTCGTAAACATAAGAAGCTTTGTTATACAATTCATCGAATTTTATTAACCAACTTTTTAAATCTCTTTTTTCACTATAGGTTAAAGGGTCAATGTAGTTTTGTTCTTCATCATTTCCATTTATCAACCAATTGTTATAATAATCACTTGTCCACATTGTTCCATCTTTGAGAGTTCTATAGATTAAATATTCACCGATAATATTTCCCAAAAAATCTATTTTTTTTCTATAAGGCTTGTCTAGCTTTTCATCTCTTCCTATTATAGATAAAAATTGCTGTTTTTGTTCAACTAATTTCTCTTTTATTATAGAATTTTCATTAAATAATGTGATTACATTGTAATTTTCTGTTCCTTGATGTTTATGTAAATCTTGGTATTCCGTATACTCTTTTTCCATTTTTTGTATAGCTTTTTTCTTTTTTAAATAATTACAGCTGGTTAACAAAAGCAAACAAATAGCACTAATTTTTATTTTTACTTTCATCATATAATTTAGATTCATAACTTTTCTTTTTGTGTACATATGCCTTAATAACATTATTTATATACTCTGTGTCAGCAATAGAAGAATCAATAAGCTTTTTAATTAGCTTTGTTTCCACTTCTGTTTTTTCTTGTTCCCTTTTTTGTTCTTCTGTTAAATCTTTTACTTCTCCATCTTTTCCATCGTAGTCCATTCTATAGAATTTATCTTTTCCAGCATTCTTTATACGTTCAAATATAGAAGTATTACCGTACTGGTCATTAAAACTACCACTTTTATCTTGTAATAATTTTGTATGTAAAACATGTCCTACAGGAGCAAAGTGAGCATATAAATCAGCACTTTGTAAGGGAGCGTATTGTAGTAGCATATTTTGATAAGTTACATAGGCTAAATTGTATAGAATGATAGCATACTTTTCGTCGCTAGAATAGCTCCATTTACGAGTTAGGTGTTTAGGTATCTTAATAGAAGTTTTAAAATGTCCTTCAAATAAATTTATAAGGTTAGTTTTGATCGTTTTATTTTTATAACTAGTAATTAGTTTTTTATATAACGCTATTTTTTTATGATTGTTTTCTATAAATGTATAGGTTCCAATTAAAAGATCACCAACAGCATCTGCGACAAACTTATGGTTAGTATACTTTTGGTAGTTTGATTTAGCTAGTTTAAAGGCATTCATAGCTACTCCCCAACGTATGGCTACTCTACTATAGCCCTTCCAATGCACACCATGCATTTGTTGATTTACAGTGGGGGAGTCTAATTTTTCTAAAGCATCGTAATCGTAACGTTCTTCAGCTACATAAGGAGGAACAACTACATATCCGCTTTCGGCTCCATACATAGACAAGTCAATGATTTTTTTATTTTGTTGTGTTTGGTAATACGAAGGAATACTATCTTGTTTATGAAAATATTCAGCACTAAATAACGTTTTATCCCTTTTAGGGTGACAGGCACTTTTTATTTCTGGTATATCTCCATCTATAGTTACTAAGTCACCTCTGTCGTTTGGAAAAGTAAATTGTATAGCTCTACTTTTATAAGTGTTCCAATCGTAACAAATAGCTTTTACATGTTCAAATAAACCTCGTTTGTTAAAAACCTTTTTATATTTAGGACTATATAATTCAGAAATAGCACTTAAAAATTTATGTCCGCTATCTTCATTTTTTCCTCTAAGTACAGCATTTTTGTAAACCATGTACTCTTGTGTTTTTTTCTTAATAAGACTATCATAGTTTTTTCCATATAACCCCTTAGGTTGATGCACTCCTAAAAAAATGGTATTTATGGCTACTTTTTTCCATCCCATTTCGTTAGCATATTTAATAATACCCAGTTTTACACCTGCTGCCATACACGCACCTTGACTATGACCAACAATAGTTACGGGTTTATAATGCGGAGAATAGCTTTCTATTTGTGGAGATTCCCCTTTTTTCGCATCAACTTTTTCTTTTTTTATAAGCAACCAATTATGGCGAGCCCATTCATAACCTAATGCAATACCGTGATCAACTCTATGCGCTCCGCTACTACCTAACCCATGAGAGCCGTTTATGTAATGTACTCTACCTTCTGCATTAAAATATTTAGCATAGGTTTCTGTAGCTTTGTAGTCATTAGCGATATCGTTCCAGTAACCATAATACTTACTTTCGGGAGTTTTAAAAATTAACGTATTAGGATTTCTAAACTTTTCTTCAACTATTTTTCTAAATTTACTTTTGTGTAGGTCTTTTTCACGTTGTTCGGCAGTATAATAATCATCATGGTCAGTACGTTTGTATTCATTAGTATTTTCACCTCTTGAGGTAAACCAACCTGGTTTATCAGGATTTAAATCCATTATAGCATTCCAGTGTGATTCGCTGTTTGTTTTAAAGTCACTTAAATAACCATTTATAAAAATAATTTCACCTTGTAGTTTTGGAAGCTTTTTTTCTTCTGTTTCTTGTTGCTCAGCAAGTTCTTTTATTTTTTGTTGATTGGCTTCAGCTTGTTTGAGCATTTTTGTATTACCAGTAAAAGCAGCACCAATTCTGTCTTTAAAACTAATATCAGGAAATGGAATTTGATCAATAGGCATTACTACAGTTGATTGCGGTGAGCTACTACTAACAAGAACATTACTCTCTCCAGCAGTAATAGTTCCTCCATGTGCAGTCATATCACCTATACACACTATAGGTTTACCATTGGCAAGAATGCTAGGGTTTCCTGTGACTATAGTATCTATACCTGCATTACATGTGCACATGCTGCCAATGGTTGCCACAGGTTTACCGTTAATTAAAATATTTTGTTCTCCTTTAGTAACAGGCCCTCCAACATGAGGTGTAGACCCACTATACATTGGGCATTGATGATTACTACCTAGAGTTGCAACTGGTTTTTTAGACATAGCTTTTTATTTTTTTTTGCAAACTAAAATAATAAAAAAGTATTAATTACCAGTGTTTTACGACTCGTTTTTGGGTGAGACTATTTGTTGGGATAATAAAAAGGTAAAAATTTTAATTTAAAAGTTTATTTAATTTATAGAAGATAAAGGTGCTAGTTTTTTCGATTTCTTTGTCAGAAATATTGAATGTAGAGGAATGTGAATTATTCTTTCTTCAAAAAGTAACAAGTTGAAGATAGTATGTAACTTAATTAGTTGATTATATGAATTATCCCTACATTTATATTATAACAACCTTACTTCGAAAAAATCTAATTTTTCCCTGTAACAAAATGGTAGAAACGTTAGTAATAATAATTAAAACTCATAATGATGAATCACTTAAACAAAACAATTGAACAGCATTATCTTAAAGAAAGCTTGTATGAAGATATTTTACAGCGTCTATCAGAAATGGGAAAAGACCTTAAAAATATTACACGAGAAGATATAGCTGGAGTTGATGAATTTCACGTGCGTGGTGCAGCTGTTTCAAAAGAGTTGGCAGAATCTATAGACCTTAACAATAAATCAGTTTTAGATATTGGATGTGGGCTAGGAGGTCCTTGTAGAATGTTAGCTGAGAGATATAATTGTACTACCTCAGGCATAGATCTTAGTAAGGAATACATTAGGACGGCTGAAAAGCTATCTCAGCTTGTAAAACTTGAGTCTAAAACAAGTTTCTTCCAAGGAGACGCAACAGCACTTCCGTTCGAAAATGAATCATTTGACGTGGTTTGGACACAGCATGTTCAAATGAACGTACCTAATAAGCAGAAATTTTACTCGGAAATAAATCGTGTGTTGAAAACTAATGGCTTTTTTCTATACTATGACATTCTAAAAAATAACGATGAAAGAGTTAAGTATCCAATGCCATGGGCAACTTCCGAAGATCATAGCTTTTTATTCAAAAATAGTGAAATGGATGATATAGTAACAAAACTAGGCCTTACGAAAGTATCTTCTAAAGATCAAACGCAAGCAGGAATAGAATTTTTTGAGGGAATGCTCAGTAAAATAAAAGAATTCGGACCACCTAAAATTGGACTTAATGTTCTTATGGGAGAAACCACTAAACCCAAGTTATTGAATTTATTAGAGCATTTTAAAAATGGTTCTTTAATTTTAGAAAGTGGTGTTTATAAGAAATAATATTCTATAGACTACAGCTTATCTAACTCATTTAAAATAAGATCACATCCTTTTTCTATTTCTTCGTCAGAAATAGTTAGTGGAGGCGTAATACGAATGGCTCTTCCTTCAAAAAGTAGCCAGAATAAAATCAATCCTTTATCTAAACAATTTAAAATAACTTGCGAAGCTTCTTCAGGAGTATCTACTAATACAGCAAGCATCAACCCTTTACCTCTAATTTCTTTAACTTTTGGGTGATTTTTAAATTTATTACGGATTAACGTTTCTTTTCGTAAACTTTCTTCCATTAAGTTAGAGGAAGTAATCTCTTGTACCGTAGCTAAACCAGCACTTGCAATTACTGGATGTCCACCAAACGTAGTAATATGTCCTAATTTCGGGTGTTCTTTTAAGCAATCCATCACTTCAAAAGAAGCAATAAAAGCTCCGATTGGCATTCCGCCACCTAAACCTTTACCAGTGATAATAATATCAGGAGTAACGTTATAATTCTCGAATCCCCAAAATGTTCCTGTACGTCCAATTCCTGACTGGATTTCATCTAAAATCAATAATGCACCAACTTCTTCACATCGTTTCTTAACTTTTGTTAGGTAATCGTTTTTAGGTTCAATAAAACCAGCACCACCTTGAATGGTCTCTAAAATGACTCCGGCAGTTTTTGAAGTGATTTTTTCTAAATCTAATTCGTTGTTATACTCAATAAATTTACTTCCTGGAATTAACGGGCGAAAAGCTCTATTTTGTTGTTCTGCACCACAAACACTCATTGCTCCTTGGGTATTTCCATGATACGCATTTTTAGCAGCAACAATTTCACTTCTACCAGTAAAACGTTTGGCTAATTTTAGAGCTCCTTCAGTCGCTTCGGTACCAGAATTTACCAGATAAACAGAAGATAGGTTAGGAGGTAAGGTAGCAGCTAAAGCTTTACACAATTCTAACTGTGGTTTTTGGATGAATTCTCCATATACCATTACGTGTGTATACTGCTCTAATTGATTTTTTATTGCTTCATTTACCTTTGGGTGGTTGTGCCCTAAACTATTCGCAGAAACTCCAGCAACAAAGTCTAACATAGCTTTTCCGTTGCTATCATAAATATAACTTCCTTTAGCATGTGAAATTTCAATAGCTAAAGGATGTGGGCTCGTTTGTCCTTGATATTTTAAAAAATCGTCTTTCACAGAAATTATTTTAATTCTTTGAGATTTGGCTTTTTTTGTTTCCCTTTCTTTTTTGTAGTTTCATTAATAAACTGCTTTCTAGCTTCTTTAACAACATCAGGTTGTTTTTTTCTTTTTGGAGGAATAGTAGAAGTAGAGTCTTTTATAAAGATATCTTCTACTGTTTTTGGTTGCTCGTCACCACGCCATAAGAAACCTTTGAATTTTTTCTCTTCTGAAGGAAATTCGGAAGGAGGGTATGTTTTTCCTTCCGACTTTTTAAAATATGTTGTCTGAACAATCTCTCCGTCTTCTAAAATAAACTCAATATCACTCGCAATTTCCTTGGTAATAGTTTCTAATTTATGAGTATCTTCATTATTGTTATAATATAATGACTCAGCATTTCCTTTAACCATCATAGTTCGTAAGTCATCATCTTCAAACTTACCATAAATGTTTCTTCCTTTAATTTGATTAAAATTATCTTTATGAATGGAGTCCTGTTGAATCATAAATGCATTTTGTAACACCTTTAATGAATCTAGCTTATTACTTTCTTTATGAGTGAGTAATTGAATACTATCACCTGTTATTTGACTGTTATTAGACCATAAAATAGGTCTGTTAAACATCCTTGTCAATCCTGTTTCTTGACTGGTATGAATAGAGTCGCATTTACCTTGTAAGTCAGACTTAAATATTTTTACATTATTAAAAATACGAGCAATACGTTTTTCAGGTTTTCCTGTTAGTAAAATTTTATCTCCAGCTACATACATAGAGTCCTTTTCTAATACTGAAATAGCAACAGCTCTATCAATAATAAACAAGGAGTCTTTGTGCTCGTATAGTTCAGCATAATTTCCTTTAGCTACCATATTTTGCACAGTATCTACCACTTTTATATTGTTGGTTGCAGAAGCAAAACCGTTACGCTTGTCATAGTACAAACTATCGGCAGAAACAGTTCGCTCTTTTAAAAACAATTTTGCTCGTTTTACGAAGTATGAAACATCCGTGTTAGTATCGTAAAAACCTCTTTCGGAATACACTTTAGTACTATCCTTTAAGTTGGTAATGGTACTTGGTCCGTATAAATAAGCCAAGTTTGTATTGGTATAATAATCTAAATGGTCAGATTCTAAATGATTATCAGGATTTACAACAGTTACTTTAGATTTTGCTGTAAACTTTTTGTCTCTTAAAAGATAAGTTCCTTTTACACTTTTCAGAGTGTTTTTTGTATCGCGAATAGTTCCTCCGTTAGGGTAATATAATACTTGATTGATTCTATCAAAATGAAGCGTATCTGTTTTAAGCGTCATTTCTTTATCGTTTATTTCTACATTTCCCCAAGATTTGGCCTTTTTTGTATTCCCATTATAAGTGGCAAAATCACTATATTGAATAATACTATCTCCTTGTTCAATAATAACTTCACCAATAGCTTTAAATAAGTTTTTGTCTTTGTAAAGTAGTGCTCTTTTACAATCTAGAGTAGCTCCTTCATGCGACATTTTAACTTTTCCTATCAGTATAGTAGCTCCAGGGTACTTGCTTTCATCTGCGGTTGCTTGTTCAGTAGAAAGTATCTTGATTTTTTTTGTTTGAGAAAAACTTACAACAGAGAATAATATAAAAATTAGTAGAAATAGTTTTTTCAAAATAATACGATTTAATGTACAAAAATAATGAAAAGAATATGCCAAAATCTTAATAAAGAAATAAAATTATCAAGATAAATAAAAGGCTGTCATTTAGTAAATGGTTAATTTTGTAACAAATTAAAAAATTATAAAGATATGAGCGCTCATTTTGATTTATCAAAAGAAGAGATGAAGTCTTACGGATATAAAATTGTAGATATAATTGCAGAACATTGGGCTACTTTAGAGCAAAAAAAGCCTGTGGCTAGTGCTTCTAGAAAAGAAATGGATAGTATTTTCTTACAAGAAGCTCCAAATGAAGGAATGTCTGCTGAAAAGGTGCTAGACTTTGTGATGGACAATGTGATACCAAACAGTACGGTTATTTCTCACCCTAAAGCTTATTCATTTGTACCTGGACCTAGTAACTTTATTAGTACTATGGCAGATAGTTTGGCTACTGGATTCAATATTTTTTCTGGTGGATGGATGGTTTCTCCAGCAGCAGCTGAGTTAGAAATTGTAACGATGAATTGGTTACTAAAAATGTATAATTTTCCTGTTGAAAAAGGAGGAGGAATTTTTACCAGTGGTGGTTCTATGGCAAACTTAACAGCTTTGGTTACTGCGAGACGTTTAAAGTGTGGTGATGATTTTTCTAAAGCAGTGATTTATTTGTCTGATCAAGCACACTCTTCAAATATTAAAGCAATTCGTGTTTTAGGGTTTAAAAAGGAACAAATTCGAATTTTACCTACAGATTTAGAGTTTAGAATTAGTATTAACAAACTAAAGAACGCTATAGCAAAAGATAGACTAGAAGGGTTACAACCATTTTGTTACATCGCTTCAGCAGGAACAACAAATACAGGTACTGTAGATCCTTTAGACGAAATAGCAGATATATGTGAAGAAGAAGATTTATGGTTCCATATTGACGGAGCTTATGGTGGAGCGGCTATTTTAGCTGAAAAAGGAGCAAAAGCTTTACGAGGAATTGAAAGAGCTGACTCTCTTACTGTAGATCCGCATAAATGGTTTTATCAACCTTATGAAATAGGATGCTTATTAGTAAAAGATGCTTCTTGGTTAAGTGGTACTTTTAGTGAAAAACCTGAATATTTAAGAGATATAGAAGGGAATGAATCTGAAATTAACTTTTACGATTATGGAATTCAATTAACAAGACGTTTTAGAGCATTGAAATTTTATATGTCCATCAAAACCTATGGATTAGATGCTTTCAAAGAAGCTGTTACTTACAATATCCAATTGGCAGATGATGTAGAGAAAATGTTACGAAAAAGTAGAAATTGGGAAATTATTTCACCAGCTACGTTGGCAGTAATTAATTTTAGATATAATCCTATCGGGTTAAACTTATCAGAAAAAGAAATTGATGAATTAAATCAGAAAATTTCTCAAAAGATAATGGAATCTAGAGAAGCATTTTTAGTAACTACTATTTTAAATAAGCAAGTAGTATTGAGAATGTGTTTAATAAATCCAAAAACAACGATGGACGATATTAAAGAAACTCTAGAGTTGTGTCATCAGTTTGGAGAAGAAATTTTAAAAGAAAAATAAATTAAAAGGAGCTTTAAGCTCCTTTTTTTGTTTTTATGACAAAAGTCATATTTCAAAAGCCTTTCTCTTAGTAGTTTTGCTTACATAAAAGATAAAAAAGTCTTTTATGTAAAATTATTAATAACTACATCAATAGAAGAGAGATGAAACAAGTGAAAACAATTTCAATGATTTTAGCAGCTATGTTTTTAATGGCTAGTTGTAAAAATGAAAAGTCTGAAAGTATAGCTATGAAGAGCGCTTCAGATATAGCAGTTAAAGGAACGATAGAAGCAGAATTAACAGCTCCTCCTCATGTTCCAGCACCTGTTGGTAATAGATCAGCAAAAAAGTTACTGGTTAATATGGAAATCCTTGAAAAAGAAGGAACGATGACAGATGGTGTAGAATATGTTTATTGGACGTTTGGAGGTTCTGTTCCAGGAAGCTTTATAAGAACTAGAGTAGGAGATGAAGTAGAGTTTACGCTATCAAATCATCCAGATAATAGGTTACCTCATAATATCGATTTACATGCAGTTACTGGACCAGGTGGGGGAGCAACGTCATCATTTGTAGCTCCAGGTCATGAAAAAACATTTTCATTTAAAACATTAAACCCTGGATTATATGTATATCACTGTGCTACTGCGCCTGTGGGAATGCATATTGCTAACGGAATGTATGGACTAATTTTAGTAGAGCCAGAAGGAGGTTTACCAAAGGTTGATAAGGAATATTACATTATGCAAGGAGACTTCTATACAAAAGGAGAAAATGGAGAACCGGGTTTACAAGCTTTTGACATGAGAAAAGCAGTAGACGAAGATGCGGATTATGTAGTGTTTAATGGAAGTGTAGGAGCCTTAACGGGAGATAATGCAATTACTGCTAATGTTGGAGAAACAGTACGCTTATTTGTAGGTAATGGAGGTCCTAATTTAACATCATCTTTCCATGTTATTGGTGAAATTTTTGACAATGTGCATATAGAAGGAGGAGGTGTAATTAATAAAAATGTTCAAACAACTTCAATACCAGCAGGTGGGGCAGCAATTGTTGATTTTAAAGTAGACGTTCCTGGTACTTTTATTTTAGTAGATCACGCTATTTTTAGAGCTTTTAACAAAGGTGCTTTAGGAATGTTAAAGGTAAAAGGAGAAGAGAGTAAAAAGATTTATTCAGGAGTAAAACAAGAAGGTATTTATAACCCAGAAGGAGGTACAATTCAAGAAATGCCAAATGGTAAAGAAGAAAAGGCTGTTGCTTCTAAGCAAGAAAAATCATTAGCACAAAAAATAGCTGATGGTAAACAAATTTATACAAAAACATGTTTTGCTTGTCACCAAGCGAATGGAGAAGGAATTCCAAATGCATTTCCTCCTTTAGCAAAATCAGATTACTTAAATGATGATGTTAAGAGGGCTATCGATATTGTTTTACATGGTAAAACAGGAGAAATAACTGTAAATGGTCAAAAATATAATAGTGTAATGACTAAACAAGCGTTGAATGATCAAGAAGTGGCAGATGTACTGACTTATGTTTACAACTCATGGGGCAATAATAAAACCAATGTTAGTGTAAATACTGTAATGGAAGTAAAAAGTGCCCACTAAAAACGTAGTTAAACTTTAAAATTAAAAGAAATGAAAACTATTTTAAGATTGACAATTTGTATATTTTTCTTAGGCATTTCCCATATGAATTGTCAATCTAAAATGGTTCCTATTAAAGGAGGAAGTTATATTCCTTTGTACGGTAGAGATTCAGCAACAGTTACGATTCAAGATTTTTTAATGGATGTATACCCTGTAACTAATGAAGATTTTTTACAGTTTGTAAAAGAAAATCCAAAGTGGAGAAAATCTAAAGTAATTAAGCTGTTTGCTGATAAAAGTTATCTTATTAATTGGAAAAGTGATACGGAAATAGGAGAGAAGCTTAGTTTAAAATCACCAGTTACGAATGTTTCATGGTTTGCAGCTAAGTGTTATTGTGAAAAGCAAGGAAAACGATTACCTACTGTAGATGAATGGGAGTATGTAGGAATGGCTAATCAGAAATTACCAGATGCAAGAACTTTAAAAATGTATAATGAATATATTTTAGGATGGTATGAAAAACCTAGAACTTTTGATAATGTTATAGGTTCTACGTTTAAAAACTATTGGGGAGTGTATGATATGCATGGATTGGTTTGGGAATGGACCTCTGATTTTAACTCAGTATTGGTATCGGGAGAGTCTCGTAAAGACGTTGATAACGATAGTAATTTGTTTTGCGGAAGTGCAGCAATAGGGTCGACAGATTTAATGAATTATGCAGCTTTTATGCGTTATGCTACCCGTGGAAGCTTAAAAGCTAAATACACAATGCGAAACTTAGGTTTTAGATGTGTAAAAGATAAAAATACAGCACAATGAAAGTAGTAAAATATATAATGATACTTCTTTTCTCAATTACTTTATTGAGTTCATGTAAAAAAGAAAAGAATAATACGAGTTCGGCAATTGTATATGAATGCCCAATGTTATGTGAGGGAGATAAAACGTATACTGAAGAAGGAGTTTGTCCAGTTTGTAAAATGGATTTAACGCAAAAAGATCAAAAAGAGGTTAAAAAAATAGCTTTAGCTACTGATATTTCTGAAAGTTCTATATTCAATTTAACATCAGAATGGAAAACTGAAGAAAATAAAAGTATTCATTTAGAAGATTTAAGAGGAAAAACGTTGGTAATGGTTATGATTTATACCACTTGTAAAGCTGCTTGCCCAAGATTGGTTGCTGATATGCGTAATATTGAAGCTAAAATACCTAAAGTATATAACGAAGATTTACAATACGTTTTAATCAGTATTGACCCTAAAAATGATACTCCTGAACGATTAAAGGCTTTTGCGAAAGAAAACTTTATGGATGATGAGCATTGGACTTTTTTACAAGGTACAGAAGAATCTGTTAGAGAGTTTGCCAATGTACTAGCTGTGAAATACAAACAAATTTCTCCGTTAGATTTTTCACACTCAAATATAATAAGTGTATTTAATCCAGAAGGGGAGTTAGTACATCAACAAGAAGGTTTAGGTGTAGATAATAAAGAAACTGTAGCAAGTATTTTGGAAACAGTAAAAAAATAAGCTGCCATATGTTTCCTATTAAAAACGTCTTTTAGAAATTTCTAAAAGACGTTTTTTTATGAGTTGTTCTTTTCAAATTGAGCTTGTATAAACTCTTTTGATTTTCCTTTTGCCATGGATGCAGTTTGCCATTTGTCGTTTAAAATCATCTTACCTACATAAGCTATTTGACCTATATGATAAGGAAAATGAGCTATTTGTCTGGTAATACTTTCAATTAGTTTAACTTGTTTATTCCTGATAAGAATAGGTTGATTGAAATTTTCTTCATTTAATGAGTCTAAAGCAGAAAAAAGACAATTCCAACCCTTTTCCCATTGAGCAATTAATTCATTTTTAGATAAATCATGAGTTTCAAATTCAGCATCTCTATCTCTCCAATCTTTTTCTCCATCAGAAGTAAAAAAGTCTGTCCAACGAGATAACATGTTTTCAGATACATGTACAATAATAGCAGCAATGCTATTACTTTCCTCATTGTATTTCCAGTGTAAGTCCTTTTCTTCTAGTTGTGCAATCGTTTTATCAGCTACCTCTTTATACGATTTAAATTGGGTAGTGATATTCTCTAAATATTCTTTTACCATCATAAAAAAGGAGCTCAATTGAGCTCCTTTAAATTTTATCTATTAATTGTTTGTTTTCTATCAGGACCTACAGAAACTATTTTTACAGGTACACCAGTTTCTTTTTCAATAAACGCGATGTAGTCTAATAAGTTTTGAGGTAATTCATCAGCAGAAGTCATTTTTGTTAAATCATCTTCCCAACCTTTGAATTCAGTATAGTTTACACTTACATTTTCTGGCTCAATATTATAAGGCAAGTGAGAAATTTCTTCTCCTTTATAGTTGTAAGAAGTACAAACTTTTAAAGTGTCAAAACCAGATAATACATCACCTTTCATCATCATTAATTGTGTAACACCGTTTACATCAACCGCATATTTTAACGCAACTAAATCTAACCATCCACAACGACGAGCACGTCCAGTTGTAGCTCCAAATTCATGACCAACTTTAGCCATAGTAGCCCCGTCTTCGTCAAATAATTCAGTAGGGAAAGGTCCAGAACCTACACGAGTAGTATAAGCCTTAAAAATACCGAAAACTTCACCAATTCTGTTAGGAGCAACTCCTAAACCAGTACAAGCGCCGGCAGCAGTTGTGTTTGAAGAAGTAACAAATGGATATGTTCCAAAATCGATATCTAATAATGATCCTTGAGCTCCTTCAGCTAAAATAGTTTTACCTTCTTTGATAGCTTTGTTTAAAAACTCTTCAGAATCGATAAATTGTAATGTTTTTAATTTCTCAATACCTCTAGAAAACTCAGCTTCTAACTCGTCTAAATCATAATCGATTTGAACATCAAAGTATGCTAACATACTTAAATGTTTTTCAGTTAAAGCTCTATATTTTTCTTTCCAGTTGTCTAATTCTAAATCACCAACACGCATTCCGTTTCTACCAGTCTTGTCCATATAAGTAGGCCCAATTCCTTTTAAAGTAGATCCGATTTTTGCTTTTCCTTTTGAAGTTTCAGAAGCAGCATCTAATAATCGATGTGTTGGTAAAATTAAATGTGCTTTACGAGAGATTAATAATTTAGAAGTATAATCAATGTTATGTTTGTCTAAATTTTCTAATTCTTTTTTAAAGATAACAGGGTCAATAACCACTCCGTTACCTACTACGTTTAAAGCTGTTTTATGGAAAATTCCTGAAGGAATAGTATGTAATACGTGCTTGTTTCCGTCAAAGATTAGTGTGTGACCAGCATTTGGACCTCCTTGAAAACGTGCAATTATATCGTAGTTTTTTGTTAAAACGTCTACAATTTTACCTTTTCCTTCGTCTCCCCATTGTAAACCAAGTAATAAATCTACTGCCATTTAGTGTGTTGTTAAGTGTGTGTTTTATTTGTTGTTTCTTTTTGTTCCGTAGAAATAAAGTGAATGGTTGTGAATATCAATATCAAAAACATCTTCAATTGTTTTTTTGATAATTTGAATTCTTGGGTCGCAAAACTCTTTTACTTCACCACTATCAGTAAGTATAACATGATCGTGATTTTTATCGAAATAACTTTTTTCGTAACGCGCCATTGATTGTCCTTCAAATTGATGTTTACGAACCAAACCACAGTCTAACAATAAATCCATCGTATTGTAAAGCGTAGCTCTACTTACACGATAGTTTTTGTTTTTCATCTTAATGTATAAAGATTCGATATCAAAATGCTCATCAGCATCGTAAATCTCTTGTAAAATAGCGTAACGTTCAGGTGTTTTACGGTGTTTATTCTCTTCTAAAAAAGAAGTGAATACTTTTTTTACAATTTCTTGATTTTCGGCTGAATTACTCATTTATTTTTAAATTTTACGAAAGGACAAATTTACGTTTATTTCTTGATAAAATACAAGGATGTTAAAAACGAAATTTACAAAGTATTAACACGCTCAACTTTTTGAACGCCTTCCACTTGTTTCATGTTATTAATTAATTTATCTAGTTGAGTCTTGTTTTTTACACTTAACGATAGTTTTCCGTCAAAAACACCATTGTCTCCAGAAATATTAATACTATGAATAAACACATCCATACTATTAGAAATTATTCTAGTAATGTTGTTTACGATACCTTTATTATCCATACCAGAAAGGTGTAAAATAGCTGTAAACTCTTGCTTGGTAGAATCAATCCATTTGGCAGGCATAATTCTATAAGCATAGTTAGACTGTAATGAAATAGCATTAGGGCAATCATTTTTATGTACCTTAATTCCTTCATTAATAGTTACAAAGCCAAAAACTTTATCACCAGGAATAGGAGAACAGCATTTAGCTAAAGTATAATCTAATGTTTGCTCTTCTTTACCAAAAACTAAAGCATCGTATTTATTTGTAACTTCTTCTTTTTCTGATATTTCTTTTGATGGAGAACGCCTAAAAGTACTTTTGATGAAGCCCATAAAGCGATTACTTCTCTGAGCAACAAAGTCTTTAAGTTGTGTATTATCTATAGCACCATTACCAACTCGATAAAACAAGTCGAAACTAGTTTTTAATCCAAAATAACTAGCTAACTCATGAATAACTTTTTCATTTGAGTTGATTTTTAAATGACGTAACTTTCGTTGTAAAATAGCTTTTCCTTCTTCTGCTATTTTCTTTTCTTCTGCTTTTAAGGCCGATTTAATTTTAGCACGGGCTCTAGCTGTAATAACAAAGTCTAACCAACGCACATTAGGTTTGTTGTTAGAGGCGGTAAGTACCTCTACTTGATCTCCACTTTTTAATTCGTGACTTAACGGAACTAATTTTCCGTTTACTTTTGCTCCACGACATTTTAATCCAACATCGGTATGTACAGAAAAGGCAAAATCTAATGCAGATGCACCTTTAGGAAGTGATTTTAAATCTCCTTTTGGAGTAAATACATAGATTTCTTTGGCATAAAGGTTTAGTTTAAAGTCTTCAACAAAATCTACAGCATCTAAACTCTGGTTTTCTAAACTCTCTTTTAAACGATTTAACCATCCTTCTAAGCCATTTTCCTTAACAGAACCTTGTTTGTATTTAAAATGAGCAGCATAACCTTTTTCAGCTATTTCATCCATTCTTTCTGAGCGGATTTGAACTTCTACCCATTTTGCCTGAGGTCCAATTACTGTAATGTGTAATGCCTCATATCCTGTTGATTTTGGTTGAGAAATCCAATCTCTTAACCTAGCAGGGTTTGGCTTAAAGAAGTCTGTAACGATAGAATAAATTTTCCAAGCATCAAACTTTTCATCTTCAGAAGTAGGCTTATATATAATTCGAATAGCAAACTTATCGTACACTTCATCAAAAGTTACGTTTTGTTTACGCATTTTTCTACGAATAGAGAAAATAGACTTAAAACGTCCTTTTATTTCATAAGCAAAACCTTCTTTGTTTAATGCTTCCTTTAAAACACTAGTAAAGCTATCAATATACTTTTGTTGGTCTTCTTTGCTTTCTTTTATTTTATTAGCAATATCTCTATAAACATCAGGTTCGGTGTATTTTAAACCAAGATCTTCAAGTTCAGTTTTAATATTATAAAGACCTAAACGGTGTGCAAGAGGAGCATAAATATACAAGGTTTCAGATGCTATTTTTACCTGTTTATGAGGTGGCATAGAATCCATAGTTTGCATATTGTGCAATCTATCAGCAATTTTAATAAGTATTACTCGAACATCATCATGTAATGTGAGTAACATTTTTCTAAAATTCTCTGCTTGTATAGAGTAATCTTGTTCTTGCTTTAGGTTTGAAATTTTAGTCAACCCACTTACAATACGAGCTATGTTTTCTCCAAACAAACGCTCCATATCATCTAAGGTATAGTGCGTATCTTCAACAACATCGTGTAGTAAGGCAGCAGCAATAGAAGTTGCCCCCAAACCAATTTCGTCTGCAACTATTTTAGCTACAGCTATGGGATGATAAATATAAGGCTCTCCTGATTTTCTACGTTGTTCAGAATGTGCTTCTACAGCTATATCGAAAGCTTTACGTATCAGTTTTTTATCATCTTCTGATAATGTTTGATATGTACCTTTTAATAAATTTTTATACCTATTTGCTATCTCTTTGTTTTCTTCTTCTATCGTTGCATTATAACTCATATAATAAAACTCTTTTACTCATTAGGTTTATAATAAAAGTAGTACAAAGAATTATATTGGGCAAGTTTTGTGAGAAAATGTTTTTTAATTCATATCTAGGCTTTTTCCTGTAAATATATTTGTTAATATGGTATAACTTTGCATCATAATTCAGAGGAGACACAAAAAGAGCTAGTCCCCCCTGAAATATCATTTAATTATGGTATTTGAACCTCCGGTCTTTTAACAAGTTCGGAGGTTTTTTTATTCCTCAGGCAACCTTTTTTCAAATCTTGTAGTCTTTATATTTGTAAGGCTATAAAAACGTACCTATTGATTTGAAAATTATTTCACTACATAATAAAGAAACTTCGCTCATAAAACAAGCAAAGAAACAGAGTAGAGAAGCTCAACAATTAATATTTGAGCAACACTCTCCAAAAATGTTAGGAGTTTGTAGGCAGTATGTTAAAGATTTACATCATGCAGAAGATTTAATGTTACAAGGTTTTTTTAAAGTTTTTACCAATATTGAAAAATTTAAAGGAGAAGGAAGTTTTGAAGGTTGGATTCGTAGAATTATGGTAAATACCTGTATAAGTTATTTACGAAAAAAGAATCCTGTTCAAGTATCGGATGAAGACTTTGTTTTTAATGATGCTGCAACAGAAAGCCTTGAAAACACATCGGTAGAAGATATACAAAAGTTAATAGATGAGTTACCTGAAGGATATAAGTTAGTTTTTAATTTATATGCTATTGAAGGATATAAACATTCAGAAATTGCAGAAAAATTACAAATTTCTGAAAGTACCTCTAAGTCACAATTATTTAAAGCTCGTAAATGTTTACAAGCAAGCTACGAGAAAATTAATCAAGTAAGAAATGTCAAGCAATAATATAGACAAACATATAGCAGAAAAGCTAAAAAACAGAGAACTAAAACCATCTAATTCAGCATGGGAAAGATTAGAGACTCGTTTAGATAATCAGGAAGAAACAAAGAAAAGAAATTGGTTTTTATATGTAGGTTATGCAGCTAGTTTGGCTTTGTTAATAAGCTTTGTAGCTTTCTATTTTACAGGTTCAAATTCAAAAGAAACGATAGAAGAAGTTATAGTTGATACTCCAATTGATACACTAAAAATTAATAATAAAGGCATAGAGAAGTTCCTTAGAAATACAGACGAAGCTGTAGTGAAGATAGAAGAAAATCAACAAGAAAAGAAATCGCTTAAAAAGAAGAAAAAGATTACTACAACTAAGAATTCTACCTTAAAAGAAAAAGATATAGTCTTTAAAAATATTCAAGATGAAGAACAACCAAAAGAAGAGGAGATAGTAGCAAAGTTGGATAATCCAATAGTAACAAAAAAGAAAGAACTAAATTTAAGAGTTAGAGTAAATAGTGATGACTTACTATTTGCAGTAACACATAGTCCTGAAGAGGTTAAAGAATACTATGCGAGAAATAAAGTAAAGCGAGAAGATGTGTTAAAAACTATTGAAGATGAACTGAAAAAGTCAAACTTAAAAATAGATCCAAATATCATTTTAGCTGAAGTTGAAAGAACGATTGATGATGAAGAGTTTAAAGGAGACTTTATGCAAAAATTAAAATCAAAAATATCAGACATTGCAGTAGCAATTGTTGATAGAAATAAATAAAGCGCTTATTAATTATCGATAATTAACCATTCCAAATTATTATCAATTTAATTTAAAATTATTAAAATGAAAAGAATACTATTATTAGTGTTGTTTATAACAACTATTGCCCAATCTCAAGAAAAAGTATTTGAAAAAGAAGTAAAGAAAATATCAATGAGTATTGATAGTATTACTAAACAGCAAAAAGACTCTTTAAAGATTAAAGTAAAAGAGATTAATACAAAATTGGAAAAGAATAAAATAACATTTGATGAAGCAACAACATTAAAAAAAGAAGCAGCAGCCTACCATGCAGCTCAAATAGAGAAAAAAGTTAGTTTTCAGGAACAAAAACTACAACAACTTGTACAAGACAAAATTGATGGTAAAATATTTAGCAATGAAGAAGAATCACGAGAGCAAACTTTTGAAATAGCAAAATTTAAGTTTAGACTAAACTTTTCTGACGATGAAGAAGATGAAGTTGAAAGAGAAAAGAAAAGAAGAAGAAAGAGAACTACAACACAATTTGTTTTTGCTTTAGGAGCAAATAATACATTAACAGATAATAAACTAAGTTCTTTAGACGATTCAGACTACAAATTTTGGCAATCGCACTTTTATGAGTTAGGTTTTACATGGAAAACACGGTTAGCAAAAGAACCATCAAAAACATATTTTAAATACGGTTTTTCTTTTCTGTGGAATAATTTAAGAGCTAAAAACAATCAATATCATACTGTAAATGGAAATGAAACAAATTTAAGTATTCACCCAGAACAACTTTCTGAAAGTAGATTACGACATGTACAAATGACTTTTCCAATGCATTTAGAGTTTGATTTTTCAAAAAACAAAAAATATTCTGATGGAGAAATTGTAGATAGAACACATCAAAGTTTTCAGGTTGGAGTAGGTGGTTTCTTCGGTTTTAAATTAGGAACTCGTCAGTACTTAGAATATAAAAATACTCAAGGAGTCACAGTTGAAGAAGTTCAGAAGAATAATTTTAATATGAACAAATATAACTACGGATTAAGTGCTTATGTTGCTTACCAAGGTATTGGATTATATGCTAAATATGATTTAAATCCATTGTTTAAAAATACTGATACAAGAAATATTTCATTAGGTCTTCGATTTGATATTAATTAGTAAACTACATTGAGGCTAGCTTTTGAGGGGTATTTCCTTTTGGAGGTACCAATAAAAAAGGAGAAGTTTAAACTTCTCCTTTTTTATTTTTCTCCCACTCTTTACGCAAATGCATTGAAAGTTTTCCGGTACCATCATGTTTCCAACCAGGAGGTTTAAAAAAGTACAATAACCTTTTTCCTAACGTAGTTTTACTAGTAAAAACATCATTGAACATATTATACCATTCAATAAAAGCCACTTTAATTGGGTTATACGTATTTATATTTTTAACTAAACCGTACACTGGTTTTTCTATTTCAGGTTCAAAAGTTCCAAAAAGTTTATCCCAAATAATAAAGATTCCTGCATGATTTCTATCCAGATACTGAGGATTCGTAGCATGATGAACTCTATGATGACTTGGAGTATTAAAAATAGCTTCAAACCATTTAGGCATTTTATCAATAAGCTCAGTATGAATCCAGTATTGATATAACAAACTAATGCTCATTTGAGTTACAATCATTAATGGATGAAATCCTATGATGGCCAATGGTGCCCAAAATATGAACGTGTAAAAACTTCCTGACCAAGTTTGACGCAAAGCAGTACTTAAATTGTATTTTGTTGAAGAATGATGAACCACGTGGCTAGCCCAAAAGAGTCTACTTTCATGTGCAATTCTATGGTTCCAGTAGTACGCAAAGTCTTCAGCAAACAATAAAATAAACCAAGACCACCAAGTAAACGGAATAGTAAATAGGCGATATTGATAAAGAAATAAAAACACTCCAAATATTAATCCTTTGGTAAATAACCCTATAAAAACATTCCCTAACCCCATAGTTATGGATGTAGCAGCATCTTTAAACTCATAATCTTCTAGTTTTACTTTAACGGTTAATATTACTTCAATAATAACCGTTAAAATAAAAAAAGGAATAGCATAATGAACTAAATTAGGAATTTCAGGGATTTGCATAAAAAGAGTGTTTAGTCACAAACTTACACAAAATCATTAAATTATTTAAGTAATAGAGTTTGTTTATGGATTAAAAAGCAGTATATTTGCAGGCTTAAAAATAAATTTTAAATAATTTAATTATGAATCATTACGAAACTGTTTTCATTTTGAATCCCGTTTTATCTGAAACTCAGATAAAGGAAGCAGTAAAAAAGTTTGAGGACTATTTACTTTCTAAAGGTGCAGAAATGATTTCTAAAGAAGATTGGGGCTTAAAAAAATTAGCTTATCCAATCGAAAAGAAAAAAAGTGGATTTTACCACTTATTTGAGTACAAAGTAGCAGGTGATGCAATTGCTCCGTTTGAATTAGAGTTTAGACGTGACGATAGCGTTATGCGTTATTTAACTGTAAAGTTAGATAAGCATGCTGCAGCTTGGGCTGAAAAGAGAAGAAACCGTGTTAAATCTGCAAAAAAGTAAGAAATGGCATCTATAGAACAACAAGCAAAAGGAAACAAGCAAGGAGAAGTACGTTACTTAACTCCGCTTGATATCGAAACTAAAAAGGAAGCTAAATACTGTCGTTTCAAGAAAAACGGTATTAAATACATCGATTACAAAGATGCAGACTTCTTAATGTATTTAGTAAACGAACAAGGTAAAATTTTACCAAGACGTTTAACAGGAACATCATTAAAATATCAACGTAAAGTGGCTCAAGCTATTAAAAGAGCTCGTCACTTAGCTTTAATGCCTTACGTTGGAGATATGTTAAAATAATAAAGAAGTAGAAACATGGAATTGATATTAAAACAAGACGTAGAAAACTTAGGTTTTAAAGACGATGTTGTAACTGTTAAGAATGGTTACGGACGTAATTACCTAATACCTCAAGGATATGCAATTTTAGCTACTTCTTCAGCTAAAAAAGTATTAGCAGAAAACTTAAAGCAACGTGCTTTTAAAGAAGCTAAATTAATAGAAGACGCTAACAAAGTAGCTGAAACTATTAAAGGTTATGAAATCAAGATAGCTTCTAAAGTAGGTTCAGGAGATAAATTATTTGGTTCAGTAAACAACATTGATGTTGCTGCAGCTTTAGCTAAGGCAGGTACTGAAGTAGATAAGAAATTTATCAAAGTTACTGGAGGTAACGTAAAAAGATTAGGAAAATACAACGCTGCTGTACGTTTACACAGAACTGTTGTAGCTGACATCGTATTTGAAGTAGTTGCTGAATAGTAACTAAATTGTTAAATACATGTTAATAAAGTATAAATCCGCTCGGTCGAGCGGATTTTTTTTATGCTTAAATTTGAAGTATAACATAAACAAAATCAGAACTATTATGAAGAAATTAATAATTTTTTCTTTTGTTTTTTTGAGTTTATCCATTTATTCCCAGGTAACCACATCAAAAATAAAAGGAACTGTAACAGACAATCAGGGAGAACCTTTGTTTGGTGCTAACATTGTTGTTTTGCATGAGCCAACAGGTACCATATCTGGAGCCGTAGCTCAAGATAATGGAAGATACACCATACCTAACTTAAGAGTTGGAGGCCCTTATAAAGTAACGTTTAGCTATATTGGGTTTGAATCACAAGAAGTAACCAATGTATATTTAACTTTAGGTAAAACAACTAATATTGATGGTGTTTTGTCTGAGGATGGAGAGCAATTAGAAGAAGTTGTTATATCAACAACAAGAAGTAAAGTTTTTAATAATGATAGAACAGGGGCACAAACTAGTGTAAGTGCTGTTCAATTAAAAACATTACCAACTATTTCACGTTCGGCTGCAGATTTTACACGTTTAGAACCAACTGCGAGTGGAAATTCATTTGGAGGTAGAAACGATCAGTTTAATAATTTTTCGTTAGACGGATCTATTTTTAATAACCCTTTTGGTTTAGATTCACCAACACCAGGAGGACAAACAGGATCACAACCAATATCGTTAGACGCAATTGAACAAATTTCGGTTTCTACTGCACCATACGATGTTACTTTATCTGGGTTTACTGGGGCTTCGGTAGATGCAGTAACAAAAAGTGGTACTAACGAATTTAAAGGTACTGTTTATGGTTTTTACAGAAACCAAGATATGACAGGAGGTAAAATTAAAGGTCAAGAAGTTGTAAAACCAAAATTAAGTCAAAGCCAATATGGAGTAAGCTTAGGAGGACCAATTATTAAGGATAAATTGTTCTTTTTTGCAAATTTTGAAAAAGATGATAGAGAAGATTTAGGTACAGCAGGTTGGATACCAAATACAGGTAGTGGAGCAGTTAATGAATCTAGAGTATTAGAATCAGATATGATAGCTGTTCGTGATGCTTTGTCTGCTTTAGGATATGATACGGGAGCTTATGAAGGTTTTACTTATGGTTCTGAATCTACTAAAGGAATTTTTAAATTAGATTGGAATATCAATGATAAAAATAGATTAGCATTAATTTATAATTTCTTAAGAGCTTCAAAAGAAACTCCTGCACACCCAACAGCTTTGGGAATTAGAGGTCCAAGTTTTTCTACATTACAGTTTGAAAATTCAGGATATGAAATTAATAACAACTTAAATTCTTTCCAATTAGAATTAAACTCTAACTTATCAGAAACAACAACTAATAAACTGCAAATAGGTTATACACATTTTGATGATTTTAGAAATCCGTTATCTGCACCAGCGCCAGTAATTACTATACAAGATGGTAATGGTAGTAATTATATTATAGCTGGTCATGAACCATTTTCTATCAATAACAAGTTAGATCAGCGAGTTTTTCAGTTGACAAACAACATGAACTTTTATAAGGGAGATCATACGTACACTGTTGGTTTTTCATTTGAACAATTTGAATTTGAAAACTCATTCAATTTAACAAATTACGAGTCCTTTAATTTTGGAATTTTCCCATACTACGGGTTGTTTAGTCCTTACCCAGATGTAGCAACTTTTTTATCAGCTGCACAACCAGGAGGGGTAGTAGAGCAATATTTAGCAGCTACTCAAAATGCTTACGATTCATTTAATGCAAATGGAGATGGAAATGATGGAGGTTGGAAATTATCTGAACTAAATGTAGGTCAGTTAGCATTTTATGTACAAGATGAATGGGAAATGAATGATAAGTTTAAGTTAATTTACGGAGTTCGTTTTGATAAACCATTGTATTTTAATACTTCTAGTTTAATTCAGAAATTTATTGATACCGATAATGGAGCGACTAGAGATAACTCTGTATTATATTACAACCCAAATACAGGAGAAGAGCAACAGTTACTTTCAACCAAAATGCCTACAAACCAATGGTTGATTTCACCAAGAGTAGGTTTTAACTGGGATGTAAAAGGAAATAATACAATGCAACTTCGTGGAGGTTCAGGTGTGTTTACAGGACGCTTACCTTTCGTGTGGATTGGAAATCAAGTAAGTGGAGCAGACGATGGTTTCTTCCAATTAGTTGATCCAGATTTTAAGTTTCCTCAAGTATGGAGAACAAACTTAGGTTTAGATTGGAAATTTGAAAATGGAATTATAGCAACTACAGATATTTCATATACAAAAGACATTAATGGTGCTCATGTACAAAACTGGGGATTAAGAGAACCTAGTGCTACTTTAAATACACCTTTTGATAGTAGAGAAATATATGATGGAAGCGATAAAGGAAATAATGCTTATGTATTTACAAATTCAGATAAAGGTCGTGTTTGGAATGCTTCTCTAAAACTTCAAAAAACTTTTGATAATGGGGTGTATACAAGTGTTGCCTATAATTACTTAAATGCTAAAGATGTAAACTCTATTGAAGCAGAAATTACAGGAGATGCTTTTGCTTTTAATCCAGTAGTAGGAAATGCTAATAATGATGTTTTATCATATTCTAAATATGGTGACACTCATAGAATTATTGGTGTAGCGTCTAAGAAGTTCACTTATGGAGGAGATAAGTTTGCTACAACTATTTCTACATTTTTTGAATATGCTCAAGGAGGAAGGTTTAATTACACTTATGGCGGAGACATTAATAATGATGGGTCGGCTGTAAATGATTTATTATACGTTCCAACTAGTTCAGAACTTAATCAAATGCAATTTAGTAATCCTGCTCACGCAGCAGCTTTTGAAAGCTATATACAGCAAGATGATTATCTAAGTGAAAGAAGAGGGCAGTACGTTGAACGTTATGGAGCTTTGGCACCATGGAGAGGTAAATGGGATTTAAAAATATTACAAGATTTTAATTTTAACGTATCTGCTGAAAAGCAAAATACAATACAATTAAGTCTTGATATTTTAAATGTAGGTAATTTAATTAACTCAGATTGGGGAGTAGTACAACAACCTAATAACGTACAACCTTTAGGTGTAAGATTCCCTGATGTAGATCCTATGAACACAGATCCTGCTAATTATGTACCAGATTATTCTGAAGCACCTACTTATACATTTAGTACCAATCAAGAACAGACATTTGGATTCGATTCTAGTTTGCTTTCTCGTTGGCAAATGCAAATAGGTCTGCGTTATATATTTTAAAAAAAGACGAATTAAAATTTATAAAACCACTCATTTTCTGAGTGGTTTTTTTGTTTTTTAGTTAAAGTTTTTATAATAAAGGGTGCTTTTCCTGTGAAAATTTTGAAATAAATAAGTGATATTTGTAGATGTAAATAAAGATAGGGGACTTTAATTACAACGTTTTAAAATATAGTCTTTGAGGGGTTGATTATATTTTAAAAAAACTCTGGCCTTACTAAGGTCAGAGTTTTTAAGTGTTTTATTATAGTGTAACGCTTTCTTGATTCTTAAGAATATCTTCCATAGTTTCCCTTTTCCTAATCAAATAATCTTTTCCTTTGTAAATCATAACTTCAGCGGGTCTAAACCTTGAATTATAATTTGAAGCCATAGAAAAACAATAAGCACCTGCATTATGGAAACATAATATATCGTCTTCAGATATTTCGTTGATTCTTCTATTAGAACCAAAGGTATCATTTTCACAAATATATCCAACGATACTATAAAAACGTTCTCTTCCTTTTGGGTTAGATAGGTTTTCTATGTAATGATAAGAATTGTAAAACATAGGGCGGATTAAGTGATTTAAGCCACTATCAATACCAGCAAAAACTGTAGAAGTTGTTTGTTTAATAACATTCACTTTAGCTAAAAAATATCCAGCCTCACTCACTAAAAATTTTCCAGGCTCAAACATTAGCGTAACTTCCTTGCCGTAGTTTTTGCAAAATTCATTAAATCGTGTAGATAATTTTTTACCTAATTCATTTATATCAGTTGAAATATCATCTTTTTTGTAAGGAACTTTAAACCCACTACCAAAATCAATAAAGTCAATATCTTTGAATTGTCTTGCTGTATCAAATAAAATTTCTGTAGCTCTTAAAAAAGTATCAATATCTAAAATATCAGAACCAGTATGCATATGTATTCCATTAATATGCATTCCTGTATTTTCAACAACTCTTTTTATATGAGGTACTTGATGAATTGAAATTCCAAACTTAGAATCGATATGACCTACAGATATTTTACTGTTTCCACCAGCCATTACATGCGGGTTAATACGAATACAAACAGGAATTCTTGGGTGTTTTTGTCCGAATAACTCTAAAATAGATAAATTATCAATATTAATTTGAACCCCTAATTTAGCTACTTCTTCTATTTCTTGTAGAGAAACTCCATTAGGTGTATATATAATTTCATGAGGTTCAAAACCTGCTAATAAACCAAGTTTAACTTCTTGAATAGAAACTGTATCCAAACCACTGTTAAGCTTATTGAAAACCTTTAAGATATTAATGTTTGATAATGCCTTAACTGCATAATTAATCTTTACATTTTTAACTTTTGAAAAAGCAGATGTTATCTTTTTATACTGAGAAATAATTTTTTCAGTGTCGTAAACATACAAAGGTGACTGATACTTATCAGCTAGCTTTAAAAGGTCTTGTCTATTCATTTACTTTAATATTTATCGGCAAAAGTATAGAGGTGACTGATTACAAAAAATAAAATGAAAGAAATTTACAAATTTGTGTTTTTTTGTAAAATTAGGGGTTTTACGTCTAGGCAAAAGGGAATTTTCCTATAATATAATCCTTTAAAAAGAATCATATTTGCCATGAAATAAAATTAAGGGGATTTATTTCAAACAGAATGATATTTTTTTAAGGGGTAAAAATATCATAAAAAAACTCTAGCGAAAGCTAGAGTTTTTGATTTTATATATGTTGTATGTAAAATTAATTAAACTTTACAGCTACTTTTTGAGCAATTCCAACAATTACTTCACTAGCTTTAACAATACTTTCAGCAGGAACATATTCGTAACGTCCATGAAAGTTGTGTCCACCAGCAAAAATGTTAGGGCATGGTAAGCCTTTGTATGATAATTGAGAACCGTCAGTACCACCACGGATAGGTTTAATTAACGGAGTAATTCCCATGTCTTTCATTACCTCTTCAGCAATATCAACAATGTGCATTACAGGGGTAACTTTTTCCTTCATGTTAAAATATTGATCTTTAATCTCAACAGAAACTAGTTTTTGTCCACGTTTAGCATTCAAAACTTCAGCTAAATCTAACATTGCTTTTTTACGGTTGTTGAATTGATCCATATCATGATCTCTAATAATGTAACTCAACGTAGTTTGTTCAACTTTACCTTCCATATGATGTAAGTGGAAGAAACCTTCATAACCAGTTGTTCTTTCAGGAACTTCATCTTCAGGTAAAGCATTGATAAACTCACTAGCAATAAGCATTGAATTAATCATTTTACCTTTAGCATACCCAGGGTGTACAATTTTACCTTGAATAGTAACTGTAGCACCAGCAGCATTAAAGTTTTCGTATTCTAACTCACCAATTTGACTTCCGTCCATAGTATAAGCCCACTCAGCTCCAAACTTTTCTACATCAAACATGTGAGCTCCTTTACCAACTTCTTCATCAGGAGTAAAGCAAATACGGATTTTACCATGCTTAATTTCTGGGTTTTGGATTAAATATTCCATTGCAGAAACAATCTCAGTAACACCAGCTTTATCATCAGCACCTAATAAAGTAGTACCATCGGTAGTAATAATAGTTTGACCTTTATATTGTAATAAATCTTCAAAATAATCAGGAGATAAAACGATGTTCTTTTCTTTGTTTAATAAGATGTCTTTTCCGTTGTAATTTTCATGAATTTGAGGCTTTACATTAGCTCCAGTAAAGTCTGGACTAGTATCAATATGAGCAACAAAACCAATAGTTGGTACTTCATAATCTAAATTACTAGGTAACGTTGCCATTAAATAGCAATTCTCATCTAATTCAACATCTTCCATTCCTATTTCCTTAAGTTCTTTTTCAAGAATCTTAGCTAAATTCCATTGTTTTTCAGTACTAGGAAATGCTGGGTTATTAGGATCACTTTCAGTATCAATAGTTACATACTTTATAAATCGGTCAATTATATGTTGTTTGTTCATCGTAGTATTTTTAAAGCATCAAAAATAGCCATTTCAAATGTATTTTGTCAATTGAAAGAAGATGAAATTTTTAGGAAACATTCTTTTTAAAATAAGCAATTAACAAATCAACAACGTAACTATACGATTGAATCCCTTTAGATTGATTATTGGCTTTAAGATAAGAGTTATACCCTTTCTTTAAATAAGGTTCTATAGGGTTTTTAAACTGTTTCCAGTGTAAGTAGGTAGCCTTGTAATCTTTATAAATACCTTTGTTTACTGTTTTAGCTATTTCTTTACCCAATTCTTTATCTCTTTTATAAACTTGACCTATACAATAGTTATAAGCCATACGGTAGCCAGAATACTTAAAATATAAGTCTTTATTGGCTATTGAAGCTAAAAAACTCACAAAATTCGCATCATTCTCAGCTGCCCAACCAATTTGATGTGCCATTTCATGGCAGGTCGTTGCTGGATAACCAGTTTTAGGAATCATGTTGTTTACTTGCGCTTCTCCTGTTATTGGATTTAAATATCCTGAAGTTCCATTATAAGACTGAAATAAACTAACTAATGAACTTTTAACCGAGGAAGTTTGATAAGCCAGTTGTGGGTATATTTTTGAGAGTTCTTGGAATCCGTTTGGAGCTAAGTTATAAATCTCTTTTTGAGAATATGGAACTATTACAGAAACTGAATCATTTTTTGTTATTTGTAAATGGATTTTGTTTAGTTCTGTTATAATATGTTTAGTAGTTGAAATTAACTCATCAGTTGTATAGGTAGATTGTTTTAGTCCAAGATTCTCAGCTAAAGGTTGTCTAAAATAATTCAATCCCCAAAAAGCATAAAAACAAAAATAAATAATAGATAGAATTGCAATAAATTTTACTAACTTAGGAAGGACGTTTTGAAACCTTTTTTTAATTAAATAATAGATAGATTTTAATAAAAGATAAAGCAAACCAAAACCAATTATATCCCCAACAGAAAAAGGAATCCATCCTAAAATAGTTCGAAAGAATTGTGAAATATATGGGTAAATTCCATTACTATAATAAAACTCAATCCACTGTGGTTTTTGGCTAATAAAAAGCACAAAAATTACTTGAACAGGTAAAAATAAAGCAACAAAAAAATATTTTTTTAGGTTATGCATGCCTCCAAAAATAAGAAAGTTGTAACGTTATCAACAAGTTAATAACAGTTTATTTACAAAAAATGTGCATAAAGAAAATTGAGCATAGTCTCTACAAATATCATCTTAAAAATTTACTTTTGCTGTTATGGAAAGAACCCAATCTCTCAAAGGAACAAAAATAGATAAAGCTAGAATTATAAGCTTAGAAAAAGGAAAGTTACCACCGCAGGCTTTAGAGTTAGAAGAGGCTGTTTTGGGTGCTATGATGATTGATAAAAAAGGGATTGATGAAGTAATTGATATCTTACATCCAGATGCTTTTTATGATAAAAGACATCAAGAGATTTATGCAGCTATTTATGAGCTTTTCCAAAACTCAGAGCCAATTGATTTACTTTCTGTATCAAATCAATTAAAGAAAAACGGAAAACTAGATTTAGCAGGAGGAGACTTTTACTTAATTGGGTTAACTCAAAAAGTAGCCTCATCTGCACATATTGAATTTCACTCTAGAATTATCCTAGAAAAATTCATTCAACGCAAACTAATTACTATTTCTTCTGAAATTATAGAGAACGCATACGATGAAACTGTTGATGTTTTTGATTTGTTAGATGATGCCGAAGGAAAATTATTTGAAGTAACACAAGGAAACCTTAAAAAGGGAGCAGAAAGAGCCGATTCGTTAGTACAACAATCGATTAATAAAATTCAAGAAATATCAACCAAAGAAGGGATGAGTGGTTTGGCAACAGGATTTACCAAACTAGATGCATTAACCTCTGGTTGGCAACCTACCGATTTAATCATTATTGCAGCACGTCCCGGTATGGGTAAAACCGCTTTCGTAATATCGATGGCAAAAAATATGGCGATTGATTTTGGACATCCAGTAGCATTATTCTCGCTAGAGATGTCATCGGTACAGTTAATTACCCGTATGATTTCTTCGGAAACAGGGCTGACTTCTGAAAAATTACGTAAAGGAAACTTGGAACCACACGAATGGGAGCAATTAAACGTGAAGGTGAAAAAACTTTCTGATGCACCTATTTTTATTGATGATACACCTGCACTATCAATCTTTGATTTACGTGCAAAAGCACGTCGTTTGGTGTCACAGCATGGAGTTAAAATCTTAATTATTGATTACTTACAGTTAATGACAGCTGGAGGAGCAGGAGGTAACCGTGAACAAGAAATTTCTACGATTTCGCGTAACTTAAAAGCATTAGGTAAAGAATTAAATGTACCCGTAATTGCACTTTCTCAGTTATCGCGTGCGGTTGAAACTCGTGGAGGAAGTAAACGTCCGTTACTATCCGATCTTCGTGAATCTGGAGCAATTGAGCAGGATGCCGATATTGTATCGTTTATTTATCGTCCTGAATATTATGGTATGACAGAATGGGATGATGATGATCACTCACCATGTGAAGGACAAGGAGAGTTTATTGTAGCAAAACACCGTAATGGTGGATTAGATAATATCCGTTTGAAGTTTACAGGACACTTGGCAAAATTCTCAGATTTGGAAGAAGGATTTAGCAGTGAATTCCAATCGAGTATGAACTCAGGATTTAACGATGAAGTAGCGTCTAGTAATTTTGCTTCACCAGAAGATGCTTTTGGACCGAGTGACGATGATGTTCCGTTTTAATCTTTAAATAAAACTTAAAATATTATAGAATACACAATTGCTTAGAAGTAATTGTGTATTTTAGTTTAAAAATAGTAGGTTATGAGAAAGATTTTGTTTTTAGTGTTAGTGTTATTGTCAAGTTATTTATACTCTTGTGATTGTGGTATTGAAACAGTGGTGAATAAATTTGCTTATTCTGCTTTTGTCGCAAAGGGAAAAATAATTAAGAATTATAAAAATTCAAGAGGAGAAAATGTTTATAAAGCAGATATTAAAATAGATAAACTGTATAAAGGGGAGAAGGTTGAGTCAGTTTTTGTTTATGGTAGAAGTGATGAGAAGATGGGAACCTCATGTGATATTTTCATACCTGTGGAAACAGAGTTAATTTTTTATGCTCATAAAGATAAATCCGGTAGACTTATAATTGGAATGTGTTCTGGGCTACTTTATTTAAATAAGAAACCTTCAAGAGAAAAAGAAAAGGAAATAAGAGAATTAAAGATGCTTAAGTCTTTATCTAAGCTAAATGATAAAGATGTAAATAAAGTAAAATTATATCCCTCCAAAATAGGTAGTTTATTGGATGATTTAAAAGGTTCTGATTCAAAAAAGAAATATGGAATTTATAAGTTGATTTTTTCCAAAAAATTAAGGTTAAAAAGAATAAAAGTTGTTGATGGTTTCACAGATAAGAATATAGATGAAAAAATAAAAAGGATTTTTAAAAATGTTAAATGGGAGCTTCTTAGAGATAGAGATTCAATAAAACTAAAAAATAATTACACTTATTTTTTAGATATTTATCATTATCCTAAAGAAAAAAATAATAAAAGTTTTTATACTATATTTAATTTATAAATGAAACAATTTCTTTACATACTAACATTTTTACTTTTTTCTAACTCGCTATGGGCATCATTTATTTATGTACCTATGAGTAACGAAAATCAAAAAAATCATTTAAAAGCCTATGGTATTGTGTACTATGCTTTAGAAAATGGGTTAAAGGCAAAATGGTTGTTAAATTATGATGGAGGTGCTTTCTTAATTGAAAATAATGAAGCAGTAGAAAAAGAATGCAAAATACGAGGTGTATCCTATCAAATCATTTCAGATGCTAAATCAGCCTTAATCTTAGAAGAAATTTCATCGCCTTCAAAAAATCAAGAGGCGGTAACTCTTGAGAAAGCCCCAAAAATAGCGGTATATTCTCCAAAAGATAAAATGCCTTGGGATGATGCAGTAACCATGGTATTAACATATGCTGAAATTCCGTTTGATGTAATCTATGATGAAGAAGTATTGAATGATAAACTATTGTTATATGAATGGCTACACTTGCATCATGAGGACTTTACAGGTCAGTACGGACGCTTTTATGGAGCTTTTAGAACAGCTCCTTGGTACATTCAGCAGAAAAAAGACGCTGAAGCTTTGGCTACAAAACTAGGATATAGTAAAGTATCAGAAGAAAAAGGCGCTGTAGCAAAAAAAATCCGTGATTATGTTGTAGGTGGTGGATTTATGTTTGCGATGTGCTCTGCAACTGATAGTTTTGATATAGCGCTGGCTGCTGATGGCGTAGACATTTGTGAAGGTATGTTTGATGGTGATGCTTCAGAACCTAATTATCAATCGAAAATAAACTTTAATAAAACATTTGCGTTTAAAGATTTTGAATTGATTCGGAACCCTACTACTTATGAGTTTTCTTCAATAGATATGACTCGTAAACGAAGAATAAGAAAAGAAGTAGACTACTTTGTATTAAAAGAATTTTCTGCAAAATGGGATCAAGTTCCAACAATGCTTACCCAGAACCACACTATGCTGGTAAAAGGTTTTATGGGGCAAACAACATCTTTTGATCCTAATACCATAAAATCTACCATCATTGTTTTAGGTGAAAACAAAACTAATAAAGAAGGACGTTATATTCATGGAACTAAAGGAAAAGGAATGTTTACCTTTTATGGTGGCCATGACCCTGAAGATTATCAGCATAGAGTAGGAGACCCTAAAACAGAATTAGACTTGCATCCAACCTCACCAGGGTATCGTTTAATATTGAATAATGTACTGTTTCCTGCAGCTAAAAAGAAAAAACAAAAAACATAAATAACTGTAAATTAGTTATTTATGTTTTTTTTTTGTTAACTCCTATACCTTTTTAATAATCCTTAATATATTAATAACCTACGTTTAAGGTTTTTGTAAAGAAACTAGCTTTTTATTTATATAACTTAGTAAGAGTAAAACCAAAATTCATTTTGTAATGTGTTGAATGTTTTATGATTAGCGCGCAATTTCATATTTCATTCTTTAGTTTAATGGTTTGATCATCTGTTGAATAGTTTTGGTTTTTAGGCGTACACCGAAAAGCCTAAAAAGAGTAGGTAACACTAACTTAAAACTAAATTATTATGGCAACAAATCTAGCAAAGCCATCTAATGGTGCCTTGACTAAAGAGGTAGGAGAAGCAAATATGATATCTCCAACTAACGGAATGTACAACACGCTTTGTCAATCATTAAACTTAAGTGATAAAAGTTTTCAAATGATACAAGGGGTATTACCAGTACAAAATTTAGCTCAAGAACTATATAATTACTTTGATGGCATTCCCCCTAAATCTGTAGGCGTGTTGTATGAAGGAAACCCCTTAAATAACTTAAGTGGTAACTACGCTACTATGCTAAGTAAAACAGAAGATACTAATACGTTCTTGTACAAAATAGCTATGAGTAATTATACAAACTCTAACAATTGGATTGGAGGTAATATGGGGACAAACCCTATTTACACACCTAGCTTAGAGGAGTTAATGACATTAGTTGATGTAAAAGGATCTACTGCAGATATTCATTTTGATTCATCAACATCAAATGATAATATTGAAAATTCTTGGGCACAGAGTAATGGTTCTTCAGGAGTAGGTTTCTGGGGAAAGAAATCTAATAGTGTATCAAAATCGTTGAATGAAAAAGCTTCAGCAAGCAGAATAACTGTTGACATGCATTTTCATAAATATGCTTTCTTACCTGTTAGAGCTGGTGGATGGTTTTTCTCAGGCTATTTTACAGATATGTATAAAAACCCAGATCAATTTCAATCAAAAGAAGACTGGAATAATTTATTTGGACCATCTGGTACCTTACAAAGAGTAAACAACCAAGCTTTACTTGTATCAGGTTATACAATAGAGGTAAAATCATGGGCAACTTATAGTCAATCTGACTACGAAGAAATTCAAAAAAGTACAGAAACTAATGTATGGCCATTCTATACGTCTGGATCTTCATCAAAAGCTACTTCAAGCTATAAATTTAATGATGATAAATCAATTTCTGTAAGAATTACATCTGAAAAAGGAAATTTACAAATTTTTGGTATGGGAGTAATTCCAACAGATAGAGCAGTAACAGGTGGTAGTGACAATCACATTTTAAAAGCACCTTCAAGATTAATTTAATCTTTATTGGTAAAAGAGCACATGGAAACATGTGCTCTACTTTATCTTTTTTAAATTGAATAATTAACTTAAAACTAAAGGTATGAAGTCCCCCGAGAGCCTCAATTATTTAGTGCTAAATGAACTAGCAGGATTGTTTAACGCGCAACTATGTGATTTTACATTTTATGCAACTTTACCAGATTTACCCAAAACAGAAACTGATTTTGTAAAACTTCTTGATTCAGTTCCTATAGGAAACGAGTTTTTTGATAGTACAGTTCCCTTAAACTATTTTAGTGAGGTTTATGGAGAAATTCTGAAGGCGCAGATAAATCAACCTTTATCTATTGAAATAGGTTTGAATAATTATAATAATACTGAAAATTGGATAGTTCCCTATACCGTTCCAAAATATACGCCAACTCTTAATACAGTTAAAGAAGCCATAGAAAACTCAAGTAAACCACATTTGATGGTTAAATCAAATCAACATCCAATAAGAATCCCTGTTTATCCGGAATTTCCAGTTTTAGTAGTATCTAATCCTTTGATGGAGTTTAATAAAGAAGTGGAAAAAGCGATTATTACAACCACTATAACCTTTAATCAGGCTTCAAGTCAAAGGGTTTTATTTGGTAATTGGTTTTCATCAGCAGCTTTTTTGTATGCATATCAAACTCCGAGTAATTGGGATGATTCGGTAATTTCATGGGAAACTGTTTTTAATGAAGAAACAGGAATTTTAAAGTATATTAATTCATATATAACAGCGGTTTCTGACATGACCATAGAAATACATATCTCTGGTAATTATAATAGAGAAACTATTACTATGTTAGAATCAGTACCTGAGCAAGTTATTTTTCCTTTTTATCAAAAAATTAATAACTCTAGTATTAGTTATAGATTGGAAGAAGATAAAAGTATCACTATACGATTAGTGGTACCGAAAAATCAAAATTATGTATTTGGAATGCAATATATAAGTGTTAAACACTTACTTACATAGACATCAATAGTATGCAGTAACCTTTTTAATTAGTTTCTGTTTTTTCTAACTCTTTAATAAAATAAGAAGGTTTTATACCAGTGAATTTATAGAAAGCTTTTGAAAAAGACTCTGCATTTTTAAACCCTACTTCTTGTGCAATAGCTTTTACAGTATACTTTCTCCATAAAGTATCATTTTTAAGTTTTTCAACCGCATATTCTATCCTAAGTTGATTGACATAATTAGAAAAAGAAGTGTTTTTATATTGATTGATTACTTTTGACAAGTAGCTTGTATTGGTATCTAACCGATCAGCCAATAATTGTAAGTTGATTTTAGAGTTTAAAAAATCTTCATGTGTTTCAAACATCTCAAGCCCTTCCATAAGAGTAGTGACAGTATCATCAGAAAGCTCGTGTTTACTAGTAGCTTGTGTTATATTTTTCTCTATTTCTTTTGTTTTCGTAGCTTCATTTTGCTTCATAAGAGCGGCAAATCGCTTTTTATAAACTCTTTTTTTATTGATTTGATAGCTTATTAAAACCAATGAAAAAACTAACAAAGAAATATAAATAATTTTGTTTCTTCTAGACTCCTGTACTTCATTCTCTAACTTTTCAATAACTTGTTTCTTTTCTAATATTAGGTTTGGGATGTCGTATTCGTTAATGAAAGTATTATTTACGTCGGTGACTTTTTTATTAGATATATTATTAACTTCTATTATTTTATTGAGATAACTTAATTGATTTTTGAAGTCTCCTTTAGATTTATAAAAATCTTTTAAAAAAAAGTAGCAAGAAATCAACTTCTGTGAAAAGAATTTTTCAACTTGTTGTATAGAGTCAACTTTAGAATAATACTTAAAAGCGCTTTTTTTCCTTTTTAACTTAACGAAGCAATCAGCTGTAAAATTATAATTAGAGAGTAGAACTAAACTATTCTCATCTGAAATATGATAAGGAACAGCTCTATTAAAAAGGTTTATAGCTTTTTGATAATTGCCTTTCTTTTTATTTATCATCCCATAGACATAAAGTAAACTACCTGTATACAAAGAATCGTTATTTATAGAAAAGATAGACTCAGCTTTTTTACAATATATCATAGCGGAATCAATTAAATTAAGTTTATTATATGTAATAGGGATATTTACAAGTAAAGAATAAAAACCTGATTTTTTCTTAAAATAATTCTTTTTTAACGCAAAGCTGTATACTTCTTTAAATAATTTTAGAGCTTCATCATCTTTTTTAATTTTAGCCTTTAGCATGCCTAAATACATTTTTGATAAGTATAATAAACTATCATTTTTACTTTTTTTTAAGCTACTAATAGCATTTAAATACTCATTTAATGATTTAACTACTTCATTTTTTTGAAATAATAATTTCCCTTTTTCTAAGTAAATAATTGCAGGGAATTTTTTAGTAGGTTTTTTTTTGGTTATATCAATTAGAGAATCACAAAAATCTAAATAAACATTATCATCATTTAAAATATCAGCTAAATAATACTTTCCTGACATCATTTCTATAGTATCTTTTTCTTTTAAAGCTTTTGAAAAATACTTTTTAGCATATATAGTTGCTTTTAAAGTATCAGGTTTACTTGTATAAAAAAGTTCAGATAGTTCTTCAAAACTTTTTTGTAATAGTGTGTCTTGTTTTATATGATTTTGAGAATAAACTTTTAAACTTAATCCAATAACTAGGAGTAAAACAAATATCTTTTTCATAAAAAATAATCAAATAGAGGCCAAAAGTACCAAAAAATCATGATTTTTTGATTTTAATTAACATGTTGTAAATGAGTTTTTTATCTGTTTATAAAAGGCGTTTTTTATAAAATACGTGTATAACTATTTGTAAATCAAACAAACAAACAAGTTCTTTGAACCACGTAAATAAAGGGTTCAGTAATTATTCAATTAGAAAGGGAAAATTTAACGAAAAAGAAAACTTAACTCATATGAGCCCTTTTTCTTTTACTTAAATAAAAAAGTAATTGCTCATTTTTCCATAATCAATTACATTTGTGGGCATAAAACAAAACAATAATGCCAACAACACAACAATTACAAGAGTTTACACAACAAGTTCGTAGAGACATAGTACGCATGGTACATGCTGTAAATTCAGGACATCCAGGAGGATCTTTAGGATGTGCAGAATTTTTTACGTGTTTATACCAAGAAATCATGGATTATTCTACTGATTTTTCTATGGATGGTAAAAACGAAGATTTATTCTTTTTATCAAACGGACATATTTCGCCAGTTTATTATAGTGTTTTAGCTCGTAGCGGGTTTTTTCCTGTAGCCGAGTTAGATACATTTAGAAAATTAGACTCTCGTTTACAAGGACACCCAACTACACACGAGCATTTACCAGGGATCCGTATTGCTTCTGGGTCGTTAGGTCAAGGTATGAGTGTTGCTATTGGTGCTGCTCAGGCAAAAAAGTTAGATGGTGATAACAAAACTGTATATTCATTACATGGTGATGGAGAGTTACAAGAAGGTCAAATTTGGGAGGCTGTTATGTATGCAGCGGCTAAAAAAGTTGACAATTTAATTTCTACGGTAGATGTAAATGAAAAACAAATAGACGGATCTACTGATGAAGTTTTAGCTATGGGAAGCCTAAAAGCTAAATTTGAAGCTTTTGGTTGGGATGTTGTAGAGATTGCAGAAGGCAATAACGTTGAGGCTGTTTTAGCAGGAATGGCAGAAGCAAAATCACGTACAGGTAGCGGAAAGCCTGTTTGTGTATTATTACGCACAGAAATGGGGAATGGAGTTGATTTTATGATGCATACACATGCATGGCATGGTAAAGCACCTAATGATGAACAATTAGAGGTTGCTTTAACTCAAAACCCTGAAACTTTAGGAGATTACTAAGAAAAACTTTATAATCAATATTAAAAACGCCATTACAAACTACGTAATGGCGTTTTATTTTATGAAAATCTTTACAAAAAAAAGTAAGTAATACCGTAAATTTACGTCAGTAATCATATTCAAAAAATAATCAACAGATACACATGAAAATAGGAATTGTATGTTATCCTACCTTTGGAGGAAGTGGAGTAGTAGCAACCGAATTAGGAATGGCATTAGCAGATAAGGGACACGAAGTACATTTTATAACTTACAATCAACCTGTTCGATTAGATTTCTTTTCTCACCGTTTACATTTTCATGAAGTTGTTTTAGAAGAATATCCACTATTTCAATATCAACCTTACGAGTTAGCTTTATCTAGTAAGATGGTGGAAGTAGTACAAAAATATGATCTTGAAGTATTACATGTACATTACGCGATTCCACATGCATATGCTGCCTATATGGCAAAAAAGATGCTTGAAGATAAAGGGATTGATGTAAAGGTTGTAACAACACTACATGGTACAGATATAACCTTGGTAGGAAGCCACCCAACATACAAAACAGCAGTAGAATTTAGTATAAACAAATCGGATGAAGTTACTGCCGTATCCAACAGTTTAAAAGAAGATACACTTCGATTATTTAATATTGAAAAAGATATTAAAGTAGTATATAACTTTATTGATGGAGAGAAGTATGATAAGGCACATGAAGGAGAGTGTAAAAGAGAAGCATTGGCTAAACCAGAAGAGAGAATATTAACACATATAAGTAATTTTAGACCTGTAAAACGTACTGATGATGTAATTCGAATTTTTAATAAAGTTCAAAAAGAAATCCCTTCAAAATTATTGATGGTTGGTGATGGACCAGAACGCTTAAAAGCGGAAAATTTAGCTAAAGAGTTAGGAATTGAAGACAAGGTTCTTTTTATGGGAAATAGTACAGAGGTTGCAAAAATATTATGTTATACAGATGTGTTTTTGCTACCGTCTGAAACAGAAAGTTTTGGATTAGCAGCTTTGGAAGCTATGGCTGCAAGTACACCAGTTATTTCTACAAATACAGGAGGTTTACCAGAAGTAAATATTAATGGAATAACAGGTTTTTTAAGTGAGTTAGGTGATGTTGAAGGTATGGCCAATAATGCAATTAATATCCTAAAAGATGATACAGTTTTAAGTGAGTTTAAAGAAAATTCTAAAGAACATATTAAGTTATTTTCATTGGATAATATTCTGCCAGCTTATGAAAAACTCTATAAAAAATGTTATGTGAGTTAATAACAGAATTATTGTGTTATATTTAAAAAAGCTAATAAACAGAAAAAGATGATTAAAGAAAAATATCAATGTTCTCTTGAAAAAATAAAAAACCTTGATACTAATGTGCCAATTAATTTAGTGTTGAGCGGAGGAGCAGAAAAAGGAGTAGCTCATATTGCTTTACTAGAAAAGTTAGAAGAGTTAAATATCAAAATTAATGCTATTTCAGCTTGTAGTTCAGGCTCTCTAGTAGGATCTATGTATGCTTCAGGAATGAGACCAAAAGAAATATTAAATTTCTTTAAAACGACAGAAATATTTCAGTTTACATGGATAACGATTGCTAAACCAGGAATTTTTAATTCCTCGAATTATGCAAGATTAATTAAAGATAAAATTAAACCAACTTTTGAAGAGTTAGAGATACCTTTAACAGTCTCTACAACTAATTTAAATAAAGGGACAACTGAGTATTTTCATGATGGTGAATTATTAAAACCAGTTTTAGCTTCATGTGCATTGCCTGGTTTATTCAATCCTGTGAAAATAAACGATATGCTTTATTCTGATGGAGGAATAATAGATAATTTTCCAACCAATCCATTCAAAGATTCTGAATATCCTATTGTAGGAAGTTATGTAGTATATCCTTCTGAAAAAACAAGCGAAGAATTAAATACAACTTTAAAAGTTTTAGCACACACATCTAAGCTTTTGATGTTGTCTTCAGAAGAACATAAGTTTTTTAAAACATATGCTACCATTTGTTTTCCTTTAGGTGAATTTAGTGGATTCAGTACTAAAGAAGTAGATGCTATTTATAAAACAGCCAAGGAGTATATAAATGGAAAACTAAAATAAAGATGTAAAAAAACTCTTTATGAGTTATAAAACTGTAAACTTTCTTTGATTAATTCATCAGAAGCTTTACTATTTATTTTAAAATCTTCATAATCGTTAAGGAGTACAAAGTTAATTTCTCCTCCTATATTCTTTTTATCGTGTTTCATTAACTCAAGAATAGGTTGAAAATCTTCTTCTGATAACGCTACTTTACCATATATTTTAATAATAGCATCTTTAATTTCAGAGACTTTATCTTCAGAAAAACCTAAAACTTTTGATGATAAATAAGCCTCGCAAACCATTCCAATAGCAATAGCTTCACCATGTGTTAAGGCTTCTTTTTTCGGGTTCTCTAAAAAATAAGACTCTACACCATGTCCAATAGTATGTCCCCAATTTAAAACTTTACGAACTCCTTGTTCTTTAGGATCTTCCAAAACAACTTCATTCTTAATTTCTATCGAGCGATGAATTAAATCAACAATATTTAGTTTGTCGTTATCTTTAATTTCATTGAATAATTTAATATCATGAGTCATTCCATACTTAATGATTTCTGCAGTGCCAGAACGAATTTCTCTAGGAGTTACTGTATGCAAGTATTCAGGGTCAATAATAATTAACTCAGGATTAGCAAATACACCAATTTGATTTTTTAATACACCTAAATCAACACCTGTTTTACCACCAACAGAAGCGTCTACCATGCTTAACAAGGTAGTAGGAATGTTTACAAAATCAATTCCACGCTTAAAAGTAGAAGCAACAAAACCACCTAAATCAGTAATAACACCTCCACCTAAAGTTATTAGCAAGCTTTTTCTGTCAGCACCTAATTCAGTCATTACATTCCAAACGCCCATACAAGTTTCTATATTCTTATGAACTTCACCAGCATCAATTTGAATAACTTCAATCGGCTTATCTGTAGCAAATAATTGCATAAATCGAGGGTAACAACAATCTAAAGTGTTGTCATCCACCAAAATAAAAACTGAAGAATAATCTCTTTCAGAAACTAAAGAAGTTAATTCATTATAGCCTTTTTCTTCAAAATGAATAGGGTATGTTGCCGCGTTAATTGTAGTCATAATAACAAAAAAATATAAGGCGAAATTAAATAGAAAAAATTAAAATATATCAGTCTACTCAATTATATTTGTCTCTATAAATTAAGATATAATATTACCTCGATAATGAGACTTTTTGACAATACAGAAACTGCTTTTAAATTAAAATCTGACTCAGAGTTAGAACGTGCATATTTTTTGTTTAAAATGATTCAGAGCCAGCCAATGGTTAGAATAGGTACTGCGGTAACAAACTTTGCTTTAAAAGCACATTTACCAGTTGAAGGGTTAATCCGTTCAACAGTTTTCGATCATTTTTGTGGAGGAGTAAGTGAAGATGATTGCTTACCGAATATAGAAAAAATGTACGAACAAGGTAATGTACATAGTATTTTAGATTATTCAGTAGAAGGAAAGGAAGATGAAGCTCAGTTTGATGATGCTTTAAAAATGACTTTGAAAACAATTGATTTTGCTGAAGAAAAACAATCTATACCTTATGCAGTTTTTAAGCCAACAGGTTTTGGGCGTTTCGCTTTATATCAAAAATTAACTGAAGGAGAAGAGTTAACTTCAGAAGAAAAAGTAGAGTGGGATAGAGTTGTAGAGCGTTTTTATACTGTATGTAAAGCAGCAAAAGCTAAAGATGTTCCGTTATTGATAGATGCTGAAGAAAGTTGGATGCAAGATGCTGCTGATGATTTAATTGAAGAGTTAATGGAAATTTACAATAAAGAAAAGGCTATTGTTTTCAACACGCTACAAATGTATCGTCACGATCGTATGGAGTATTTACGAAACTTACATCAAAGAGCTCACCAAAAAGGATATCATATTGGTATGAAAGTGGTTCGTGGAGCTTATATGGAGAAAGAACGTGAAAGAGCCAAAGAAAATGGTTATGAATCTCCTATTTGTGTTGATAAACAAGCAACTGATGATAATTATAACGAAGCAGTTCGTTATATGATGGATCATAAGAATATGGCAATTTTTGCAGGAACCCATAATGAAGATAGTTCATATTTATTGATGGATTTAGCAAAAGAGCATAATATTGAGGCTAATGATAAACGTATGTGGTTTGGTCAATTATATGGAATGAGTGACCATATTAGTTTTAATTTAGCTAAAGAAGGATATAATGTGGCGAAGTATGTTCCTTTTGGGCCTGTTCGTGACGTTATGCCGTATTTAATACGTAGGGCAGAGGAAAATACTTCTGTAGCTGGACAAACTTCAAGAGAATTGAATTTACTTAAAACAGAAAAAGTACGTAGAAAGCTTTAATGAATACAGTTGATGAAATAAAAGTAGCTATCAATAAAAACAAAAAAAGATTAGCTAAAGAGCTCCAAGAAAGTAAGGAGCTTATCTTTCTTGTTAGAAAATCACTAACAACTTCATTAACAGACGAAGAAAAGGCAAAAGTAAAAGAACAAACACTTGATATTTGTAAAGCAATTCCTGCATTTACAGTGTTTATGCTGCCAGGTGGAGCATTACTTTTGCCTTTACTTATAAAATTAATTCCAGATATTCTGCCAAGTGCTTTTAAAGAAGATGATGAGGAATTAGAAGACCCTAAACTAGAATAACTTCACTATAAATTATTTTTTATTTGAATAAGATAAAAAATAAAAAAATCTCAATACTCTTTAAAATAAGAGAAAAGCATATAAAATGATGTTTTTATAGCACATTAAATGAAACATTACGAATTCATAAATAAAATTTCGTAAATCGTAAACAATAAAACACTACTTTTGCAGCTTCAAAATAAGCACGAATGCAATCAATAAGAAACATTGCTATTATAGCACACGTTGACCACGGAAAGACAACCTTGGTAGACAAAATTATAGATCAAGCTAAAATTTTAGATGAACGTAAAGAGCGTACTGATTTATTATTAGATAACAACGACCTAGAGCGTGAACGCGGTATTACTATTTTATCTAAAAATGTATCAGTAAACTATAAAGGAGTAAAAATTAATGTAATTGATACTCCTGGTCACGCCGACTTTGGTGGAGAAGTAGAGCGTGTATTAAAGATGGCAGATGGAGTTTTATTATTGGTTGATGCTTTTGAAGGACCAATGCCTCAAACACGTTTTGTATTAGGAAAAGCTATTGAATTAGGGTTAACTCCTATCGTAGTAGTAAATAAAGTAGATAAAGAAAACTGTACACCAGATTTAGTACACGAAAAAGTATTTGATTTAATGTTTGCTTTAGAAGCAAATGAAGATCAATTAGATTTTACAACTATTTACGGTTCAGCTAAAAATGGTTGGATGAGTACAGATTGGCAAAAACCAACTGAAGACATTATTCCTTTATTAGATGCTGTTTTAGAAACAATTCCAGAAGCACCATATCGTGAAGGATCACCACAAATGCAAATTACATCATTAGATTATTCTTCATTTAAAGGAAGAATAGCTATTGGACGTGTATATCGTGGAGATTTAGAAAAGAATAAAGACTACATGCTTTGTAAAGCAGACGGAACTACTAAAAAAGTCCGTATTAAAGAATTACACGTTTTTGAAGGAATGGGTAAAGCTGAAGCAGACAAAGTTCGTAGTGGAGATATTTGTGCAGTAACAGGTTTAGATGATTTTGAAATTGGTGATACCATTGCCGATGTAGATAATCCAGAAGCTTTACCAAGAATTGAAGTAGATCAACCTACTATGAGTATGTTATTTACTATTAATAACTCTCCATTCTTTGGTAAAGAAGGTAAGTTTGTAACTTCTCGTCACTTACGTGATCGCTTATTTAAAGAGATGGAGAAAAACTTAGCTTTACGTGTTGATGAAACTGATACTGAAGATAAATTCAACGTTTTTGGACGTGGTGTATTACACTTATCAGTATTAATTGAAACTATGCGTCGTGAAGGCTATGAATTACAAGTAGGTCGTCCTCAAGTAATTTTAAAAGATATTGATGGAGTTAAGAGTGAACCATACGAAACATTATCAATTGATGTTCCAGAAGATGTAGCTTCTAAAGCAATTAACCTAGTTTCTTTACGTAAGGGAGATTTATTAGTAATGGAGCCAAAAGGAGATTTACAACACTTAGAATTTACTATTCCTTCAAGAGGATTAATTGGTTTACGTAATAAAATATTAACAGCTACAGCTGGTCAAGCAATTATAAACCATAGATTCAGTGAATATGGACCTTATAAAGGAGATTTTACAGAAGAATTAAAAGGAGCTATTGTTTCTTCTGAAACAGGAAAAGCTACTGCTTATGCAATTGACCGTTTACAAGATAGAGGACGTTTCTTTATTGACCCTAACCAAGAGATTTACAAAGGTCAGGTTGTTGGTGAAAATGCTAAAGCAGATGATATGGCAGTTAACTTAATTAAAGGGAAAAAGTTAACAAATGTACGTGCTTCAGGTTCTGATGACGGTGTGAAAATTGCTCCAAAAATTGATTTTTCTTTAGAAGAATGTATGGAGTATATTAGACCAGATGAGTACTTAGAAGTTACTCCAGAAAGTTTACGTATGCGTAAAATTAATTTCGTAAAATAAGTTGTACCGCCCCGAAACTTAGTGGGTTCAATACCGCATAACAATACAAAAAACCACTCAATTTGGGTGGTTTTTTTGTATATTGTCATAAAAAAATGAAAAAAATTACCTTATTACTTTCCTTGGCGTTTCTCTTTTCTTGTAAAAACACCGAATTAGAAACAAGATTAGGACAACTTGAAAAGGAGAATTTAGAATTAAAATCTAAACTTGATAGTGTTAATACCTTTATACACCCTTTCAAAGATTTAGAAAAAATAATTCTGAATGAAGTTAATAATTCCCCAGATTCAATAATTTCTAAATACAATCATTTTATAAAAAGATTCCCTGACTCTTATTGGTCTATTGAGGCAAAAAAAAGAGTATATAGAATAGATGCTAGAAGAAGTTTTTGGACTCCTGAAAAAGGATGGGATTTTCCTAAATTATATGATACTGGAGGTGCAATTTTTATTAAAATTCCTCCTCATGTAATCTCTTGTCCAAGTTCTGAATATTAATTTTTTTGTAAAAAAAACTTGCACAATTAAATTTTTATTTAAAATATTTGTAACAACAAAAACAAAGAAATGAATTTTATTCAATTACATCATCATCATTTTCATACTTGCACTCAAGCGAGCTGAAAATGTATTGAATAAAATCAAGATATATTTTAAACCCGTTTGAGTAAATCAAACGGGTTTTTTTATTTCCAAGGCGCCAGGAAACAAGCTTCTCAAAACGATTTACTCAAACCTATTCAAAACCAGAAATGAGTAAATTAAAAATAGCCATACAAAAATCAGGAAGACTTAATCAAGACTCCCTACAAATTTTAAAAGATTGTGGAGTTTCTATTGATAACGGTAAAGATCAATTAAAAGCTTCAGCAAGTAATTTCTCGTTAGAGATATTTTATTTAAGAAATGGAGATATTCCACAGTATTTAAAAGATGGAGTAGTTGACATAGCTATTATCGGAGAAAACTTGTTAATAGAAAAAGGAGAAGGAATTCAATTTATAGAAAAACTAGGTTTTTCGAAATGTAAAGTATCCTTGGCAATTCCTAAAAATGAAGAATATACGGGGATAAATTACTTTCAGAATAAAAAAATAGCCACCTCATATCCAAACACCGTTTTAAAATTTCTAGAAGAAAAAAACATAAAATCACAATTACATATTATTAACGGTTCTGTAGAAATAGCTCCAAATATAGGTTTAGCAGACGGAATTTGTGATATTGTATCTAGTGGTTCAACTTTATTTAAAAACAACTTAAAAGAAGTAGAAGTTCTATTAAAATCGGAAGCTGTATTGGCAGTTTCACCTAAGATTCAAGAAAAACAACAAGCAATACTTAACAAGTTACAATTTAGGCTTCAATCAGTATTAAAAGCAAGACAATCAAGATATGTGTTGCTAAATGCTCCGAATGAAAAACTAAACAAAATCATTGATATCTTACCAGGAATGCGTAGCCCAACAGTACTTCCTTTAGCAGAAGAAGGTTGGAGTTCTGTACACTCTGTACTTAATAAAAATGAGTTTTGGGAGATCATAGACGAACTAAAAGCCAATGGAGCAGAAGGTATTTTGGTGTGTCCAATAGAAAAAATGGTTGTTTAATCGCAGGGAAAATAGCCAAGGATTTATTTCCTCGTACTTATACGGACTACAGTCGAGGTATGACAGTTAAAAACAATAAAAATAAACAGATGAAAATTATAAAAAATCCAATAGCACAAACATGGAGTTCACTTTGTAAAAGGGCTACGATAAATGAAAACAGCTTACAAGAAACTGTGAAAACCATACTTAATGATGTAAAACTAAATAAAGATAAAGCCTTAAAAAAGTATACTCAATTATTTGATGGAGTCTCTCTAAACTCTTTAAAAGTATCTGAAAAAGAGCTGGAAGAAGCAGAAAAACTAGTTTCAGACGAGTTAAAATCTGCTATACAATTAGCAAAATCTAATATTGAAAAATTTCACACTTCTCAAAAAGAAGAAACTAAAAAAGTAATAACAACAAAAGGAGTTACATGTTGGAGGAAGAATGTTGCTATCGAAAAAGTAGGTTTATACATTCCAGGAGGGTCAGCCCCTTTATTTTCTTCAATTTTAATGCTGGGAGTTCCTGCTAAAATAGCAGGTTGTAAAGAAATAATATTATGCACACCAACCAATAAAGAAGGTAAAGTGAATGCGGCTATTTTATATACGGCATCTTTAGTAGGAGTAACTAAAATTTTTAAAGTAGGTGGCGCACAGGCTATTGGAGCCATGGCATACGGAACAGAAACAATTCCTCAAGTATATAAAATTTTAGGACCAGGAAATCAATTTGTAACTAAGGCAAAAGAGTTGGTACAACAACAAGGAGTAGCTATTGATATGCCAGCGGGTCCTAGTGAAGTACTTGTTATTGCTGATGAAACTAGCAATCCTGTGTTTGTAGCAGCTGATTTGTTGTCGCAAGCAGAACACGGAGCAGACAGTCAATCAGTATTGGTAACTACTAACGAAGAAGTTGCTAAAAATGTGGAAGTAGAGTTAAAGAAACAGTTAGAAGATTTACCTAGAAAAGAACTTGCAAAAAAAGCAATAGAAAATAGTTTTACAGTGGTTTTTAACTCTAAAGAAGAATGTATAAACTTTAGTAATGAGTATGCACCAGAACACTTAATTATAGCATCAGAAAAAGCTTCTGAATATATTGATGGAGTTATGAATGCGGGTTCAGTATTTTTAGGAAATTACAGTTGTGAAAGTGCTGGAGATTATGCTAGCGGAACCAATCACACATTGCCTACAAATGGTTATGCAAAAAACTACAGTGGTGTTTCATTGGATAGTTTTGTAAAGAAAATAACCTTTCAAGAAGTAACTAAAGAAGGTATAGATAACCTAGGTAAAGCTATAGAATTGATGGCAGAAGCTGAAGGTTTACAAGCACACAAAAATGCAATAACAGTTAGATTAAAAGAGCTTAATAATGTTTAATTTAGAAAAAATAGTACGACCTAATATTCAACAGCTAAAAGCCTATTCTTCTGCTAGAGATGAATTCAAAGGAATTGCTGAAGTATATTTAGATGCCAATGAGAACCCATTTGGTACCTTGAATCGCTATCCAGATCCACAACAAATGGCAATTAAAAAACGATTGTCTGAAATTAAAGGTGTAAATGAGAATCAAATCTTTATAGGAAATGGAAGTGATGAAGTAATTGATTTAGCATTTAGAATATTTTGTAATCCAGGGAAAGACAAAGCACTAACTTTTACACCCTCTTATGGAATGTATAATGTTTCCGCAGCCATTAATGATGTTGAATTGATTGAATTAGCTTTAAATCAAGATTTTCAGATTAATACAGATGTTTTAGAACGTTATTTAGAAGATGAAAATTTAAAATTAATATTCATTTGCTCACCAAATAACCCAACAGGAAATTGCTTTGAAGATGAAACAATTGAGTTTATTCTTAGTAAATTCAAAGGAATTGTAATTATTGATGAAGCATATATTGATTTTAGCACTAAAGAATCTTTTATAAATCAATTAAAAAGTTACCAAAATCTAATTATTAGCCAAACCTTTAGTAAAGCATGGGGGTTAGCAGGTGTTAGAGTTGGAGTAGCGTATGCTAATTCTGATATTATAAACCTCTATAATAAGGTAAAACCTCCTTATAATATTAGTGCTTTAAATCAAGAAGCTGTGCTTAACAAGTTAGATAATTTAGCTCAGTTTGAAATTGAGAAAAATATAATTCTAAATGAAAAGGAAAAATTAGAAAAGCAGCTAGAGGAAATTGAACTGGTTAAAAAAGTATACCCTTCAGAAGCTAATTTTATACTAATAGAGGTCACAAATGCGAATGAGTTATATACTCAATTAGTAGCTCAAAAAATTATAACTAGAAACAGGAATAGCTTGGTACGTAATTGCATACGAATTACAATAGGAAGTGAGAAAGAAAACAAAAAATTAATGACAGCATTAAAAGAATTAAGTGTTACATCTGATAAAGTTGAAAATTCACTTTAAATTTTAAAAAGACGATGAAAAAAATATTATTTATAGATAGAGATGGTACCTTAATCAAAGAACCAGCAGATGAACAAACAGATTCATTTGAGAAATTACAATTCTATCCGAAAGTTTTTCAAGGATTGAGTAAAATAGCCAAAGAACTTGACTTTGAATTAGTGTTAGTCACGAATCAAGATGGATTAGGAACGGAAGCATATCCAGAAAACACGTTTTGGCCAGTACACAACTTTGTAATGAATACTTTAAAAGAAGAAGGTATTGAGTTCGCAGAGGAAATCATTGACAGAACTTTTGCTAAAGACAATCAACCTACAAGAAAACCAAGCACAGGCTTATTAACAAAATACTTCTCTAAAGAGTATGACTTGAAAAACTCTTTTGTGATTGGTGACCGTTTAACCGATGTAGAACTCGCTAAAAATTTGGGTGCTCAAGGAATTTACATCAATGATGAAACGAATTTAGGAACTGATGAAATTACTGTAAAAAGAGAGGAATTAGACGATTTTATAGCTTTAGAGAGTAACGATTGGAATACGATTTATGAGTTTTTAAAATTGGAAGAACGTTCTGCCTCTATTGAAAGAAACACCAATGAAACTCAAATAAAAATAGAAGTAAATTTAGATGGAACAGGGAAAAGTACGATTGATACAGGTATTGCTTTTTTCGATCATATGTTAGATCAAATAGCGCGTCATGGTCAAATTGATTTGAACATTCAAGTAACAGGTGACTTAGAAGTAGATGAACACCATACTATTGAAGACACAGCGATAGCATTAGGAGAAGTGTTTTATAAAGCATTGGGAAATAAACTAGGGATTGAACGTTACGGATTCTGTTTACCAATGGATGATTGTTTAGCGCAAGTAGCTATTGATTTTGGTGGAAGAAACTGGATGGTTTGGGAAGCTGATTTTAAACGAGAAATGATAGGTAAAATGCCTACGGAAATGTTTAATCACTTCTTTAAGTCGTTTACAGATGGTGCTAAATGTAATTTAAATATCAAAGCAGAAGGTACTAACGAACATCACAAAATAGAAGCTATTTTCAAAGCTTTTGCAAAAGCGATAAAAGTAGCTGTAAAAAGAGATGTAGAGAAGATGATTTTACCATCAACAAAAGGAGTTCTGTAATCAATTACGAATTAAAAATTCATCATTCATAATTAAAATATGATAGCTATTATAAAATATAATGCAGGTAATATACGATCGGTACAAAATGCGTTAACTCGCTTGGGGTACGAAAGTATTATTACCGATAATCCAGAAGAAATACAATCGGCAGATAAAGTAATATTTCCAGGGGTTGGAGAAGCTAGTTCAGCAATGCAATACTTAAAAGAAAGAAATCTTGATGAATTAATTGTTTCCTTAAAACAGCCTGTACTAGGAATTTGTCTAGGACTACAACTAATGTGTACATATTCAGAAGAAGGAGATACCAAATGTTTGGGCATTTTTGATGCGCGTACAAAACAGTTTCCACCAAAAGAAAAAGTACCACATATGGGGTGGAATAATTTTTCTGAATTAAAATCATCTAAACTGTTTACAAACATAGCTCTAGAAGATGATGTATACTACGTTCATGGGTATTATGCAGAAGTATCTAAAAATACACTGGCTACCTGTGATTATATTCTTCCGTTCAGTACCGTCATGCAGCAAGATAATTTTTACGCGATGCAATTTCACCCTGAAAAATCAGCCGATGTAGGGAAGCAATTATTGAAGAATTTTTTAGAGTTATAAAAGAGATTAAAAATGAGAATTATACCCGCAATAGATATTATAGATGGAAAATGTGTCCGCTTGACTAAAGGCGACTACAATACCAAAAAAATATATAACGAGAACCCGTTAGAAGTAGCGAAAGAGTTTGAGACAAACGGAATAGAATACTTACATGTTGTTGATTTAGATGGCGCAAAATCTAGTCGAATTATAAACCACAAGGTATTAGAACAAATAGCAACGAAAACCAATTTAAAAATTGATTTTGGAGGAGGTTTAAAGTCAGATGAAGATGCTCGAATCGCATTTGAAAGTGGCGCAAATCAAATAACAGGAGGAAGTATAGCGGTAAAGGATCCAGATGTTTTTATTGGATGGTTAACTAAATATGGTGCGGATAAAATAATCTTGGGAGCAGATTGTAAAGACAGAAAAATTGCGACCAATGGTTGGTTGCAAACCTCAGAAGTTGATGTTGTTGAATTTATAAGTGAATATCAAGAAATAGGTATTGTAAATACTATTTGTACAGATGTAGCTAAAGATGGAATGTTACAAGGCGCTTCTTTAGATTTATATTTAGAAATTTTGAGTAAAACCTCAGTTAACTTAATAGCGAGTGGAGGAGTAGCCAATATCAATGATTTACATCGATTAAAAGAAATTGGTTGTGAAGGAGCCATTGTAGGTAAAGCTATTTATGAAGGAAATATAAGTTTAAAAGAATTACAAGAATTTATAAGCTAAGAGATGTTAAAGAAAAGAATTATCCCATGTTTGGATATAAAAAACGGACGAACTGTAAAGGGAGTTAATTTTATTGATATTAAGGATGCTGGAGATCCAGTAGAATTAGCAAAACAATATGTAAAACAAGGAGCAGACGAATTGGTGTTTTTAGATATTACAGCCACCTTAGAAAACAGAAAAACCTTGGTTGAATTGGTAAAAACAATTGCACGAGAGATTAATATTCCATTTACTGTTGGTGGAGGAATCAGCACTGTAGAAGATGCTGTCGCTTTAATTCAAGCAGGAGCCGATAAAGTAAGTATCAATTCTTCCGCAGTAAAAAACCCGCAATTAATTACTGATTTAAAAAATCGATTCGGAAGTCAGTTTGTTGTGGTTGCCATTGATACTAAAAATGTAAATGGTAATTGGAAAGTGTTTACTAAAGGAGGCACTTTTGAAACCGAATTAGAAACAGTGAGTTGGGCAAAAGAGGTAGAAAAATTAGGTGCTGGTGAAATATTATTAACTTCTATGAATAGTGATGGTACCAAAAACGGATTTGATATTGAAGTAACTAACGCGGTAAGCAAAACTGTAAATATTCCTGTGATTGCTTCTGGTGGCGCAGGAAAGGTAGAGCATTTTATAGAGGTTTTTACAAAAACAGAAGTCAGTGCAGGATTGGCTGCTAGTATCTTTCACTTTGGTGAAATACCGGTACCCGTACTAAAAAACAAATTAAAAAAACAAAACATAGCTATACGATGAATATAGATTTTTCAAAAGGAAATGGATTGGTTCCAGTAGTAATACAAAATAACACCACCTTACAAGTACTAATGTTAGGGTATATGAATAAAGAAGCCTTTACTAAAACGCAAAAAGAAGGAAAAGTTACTTTTTATAGCCGAAGTAAAAATAGACTTTGGACAAAAGGTGAGGAATCAGGAAACTTTTTATGGGTAAAAGATATTCTAATAGATTGTGATAGTGATACTTTGTTGATTAAAGCTACTCCTGAAGGACCTACTTGTCATAAAGGAATAACTTCTTGCTTTGGTGAGGAAACACCTAAAGGTTTTTTGTATTCATTAGAAAGTATCATTTCTGACAGAATAGATAATAATGTTGAAACGTCTTATACTAATAAACTTTATAAAAGAGGAATTAACAAAGTAGCTCAAAAAGTAGGAGAGGAAGCTGTAGAAGTGGTCATCGAAGCAAAAGATAACAATGATGATTTATTTAAAAACGAAGCTGCTGATTTACTATATCACTATTTAATTTTACTAAAAGCCAAAGGTTTTACGATTACAGATATAGAAGAAGTTTTAAAAAATAGAAATTAACAAGTAGTTAATTATGTAACAATCCAAATAGAAGGTTTTATAAGCTTTCTATTTGGATTGTAATATTGTATATTGTTGATCATAGAGCTATAAACTCCTTCTATTTTTCCATTGAAATTTTTCTTTATTAGCATCATTCCAATTAGCTACTTTTAAGAGCATAGTATCAATTTTAGTTTTATCAAGCCATTTTCCATCGACAAATACACCTGATATTGTACGTGTGTTATTAATGTTTTCTAATGGATTTTTATCTAGTAAAATTAAATCAGCAAACTTTCCTGTTTCAATAGTACCAATTTTATCGCTGATTTCTAGCCATTCAGCAGGTAACCTAGTTGTAGAAGCTAAGGCTTCTTCAGTTGTTAATCCAGCTTCTACTAATAATTCTAATTCATCATGAAGAGAAAAGCCCCAAACGATTCCAGAAATACCGGCATCTGTTCCTGCGAGCATAGGCACACCTTCTTCTTTAAAAGCTTTCACAATCTGTATATGAAAGTCTTTTTGTTTGTTAAAGAATTCAATTAATTTAGGAGAGGATCCAGAAAAACGATTCGAGTTTAACCATTTACTCTGCATTAATGGGTGTACATACTTTAAACTTGGTAGGTTTTGAATATTTTTTGGTGATTTAGCCTGATTTAAAATCCAAACCATGTTAGATAAATTCGGAATTAACCAAGTATTATTTTCTTTAGCTAAATGAGCAAACTCTTGTGCTTTTTCATAACTAAAATCATTCGTTTGTTTAGATAATTCTTCAGCATGTGCAATGAGTCCGAAATGTGGTACAAATAAATCTTCAGCGGGTTTTCCTTCAAAAGTTGTAGGAATGTGTCCAACAACTTTCATGTTTTGTTTTTCAGCTTCATCAATAACAGCTTTAAAAGTTTCTTCGTTTAACCAGGTATAAACTTTTATAAACCTATAACCTAAACCTTTAGCATTTCTAACCGATTGTCTTCCTTCTATAGGAGTCGTAGCTTTTATTTCATTGCCTTTACCATCAATTACAGCAGCTATTGCCATACGAGGGCCAATAACACTTTTTTCCATTATTTTATCTCTTTGCGAAAAGTGTCCAAGCCTTCCACTTAATTCAAATACTGTAGTAACTCCGTTTGCTATGTATGGTGTCATTAAGTTCTGTGTGTTAAAGTTTACTGTAGAACCTCTAGTTGCATATCCTTGAGAAAAACTACCATTACTCAGCGTATGTACGTGCATATCAATTAGTCCTGGAATAAGCCATTTATCATTTCCATTAATAATTGTTGCTTCAGAAGGAATAGAATCATTTATAGACTTTATTTTGTTATTGTGAATTACCACTGTAGCATTTTCAATAACATTATTATCTTCTGTCATCGGTATTACATTGACGTTTTTTATAACGTATGTATTACTGCCTTCTTTAGTTTTTGGTTTGTTGTTTTTTGTACAGTTAAGTAATAAAAATGATACTGTGAGTAATAATAAATTACTAATTTTTAGATATTTCATGCAGTTTAGTTTTCTTGTAGACGTTTTAGAATAAAAAATGTTACAAGAAACCAGTATTAAAAAAAATGACTGAACTTTTAAATACTAAATTCAGTCATAGATTTACTTATGTGCTTATTATGTTATTTATTTTTTAGTTCAGCTATTTTGTTTTTCATTTGCTCATTATAATTCCATTCATTGTTTTCATTGAGTAGAATTGCTTTTTTATAGTTTTTAATTGCCTTAAGACTATCATTTTTCATTTCATAAGCTTCAGCTAAACTAGCTTTTGATACCCACCAATTAGGATTAACTTCGGCGTTAAATTTAAATACATCAATAGCATTTTCAATGTTATTTTTACTATAAATATAAGAATTACCTATACTGTTAATATTCCATTTTAAGTTATCAAAGTCTGAATTTGGATTTTCTTCTTTTAACTTTTTGAATGATTGAATAGCTTCGTTAAATTGATGACGAATAACAAAATTCATAACATCTTCCTCCTTTGCTAATTTTTTTGCTTTAAGTTCAGGGATTGAAATTCTAGCTATATCATTAATAATAATGTCGTAAGCAGGTATTTTATAACCATTTGACAATAAAATAATTGTTGTTTTATTATCTATAAATTTCCTAAATGCAGCTAAATTTCCACCCGAAAATCCATAAGAATCCATTCCGTTTACTTGAATACTATTCCAACCATGTAAAAAATGGTCTTTTTTATTCGTGAAACTGAAAGGTTCCCACATTTCTGTTTTCACCTTATCACTTAACAAGATATCGTCGTCCAATTTTTTGTTCCATTCAATAAATTTTTCAAGAGTGATGTTTAGTCCGTTTCCTGAATGTCCTCTTACACCACTATTATTTGTATCTTTTTCAAATTCTTTTGTCTTTTCATTATAAAAATATCTTGTAGCACGATTTGGAATAGTTTCTTGTGAGTTAGAAGAAAATAAAACTCCATTTGTAGAATTATCAAACTGATTTTTAAGAATATAATCATCAAAAGACATTCCTGTAATTTTCTCTATAATTTGAGCGAGTAACCAATAATTTGTTTGATTGTATTGAAACTGATTTCCAATAGCAAAATTCATTCTATCATTAAATAGTTTTTCCATTAATTCCTCGTCAGTTAACGTACTTTTATATCTTATAATATCAGGTAAACCAGAAGAATGACTTAGTAAATTTTTAACTTTTATCTCTTGCCATTGTTGTGGTAAATCACTTATGTATTTTGAAATTTTGTCTTCTAAACTTAGCTGTTTGTTTTGTATAAGCTGAAATATTCCTGTGGAAGTTATAAGTTTTGTCGCTGAAAAAACTCTGAATAATGTATTTTCATCAACTGGTTTATTATTCTCTAATGATGATTTGCCTAAATAATTTTTATAAGCTATTTCATCATTTTTAATTACTGCTAAAGCTAATCCAGGAATATTATGTAGCTCCATAGCTTTAGTTAAATAAGAGTCAATTTCATTTTTAATGGTAGCTGTATTCTTCTCTTTCTTTTGGTTAGAACAAGAAAAACTAAAAAACAATAGTAAAAGGGTAAAAAGTGTGATTAATTTCTTCATAGTATTTCATTATTTGTTTTAATAGAAACGATAATTTTTATTTAGCGTTGCAGTTTTAATGGAAATGATCACACTTTTTATTTGTTACTAAACAAATTTGATTGTCTATTTTTGTAATATGAAAGAAGCCCTACATCAACTGTTTACTGAGTTTCAAAACAGCATACAAAAAAATGATTTTGTAAAATTAACTTTAAGTAAACCAATTCGTAAAAGTGATGAATTATCGAATGTATACGTTCGCCAGATAACGTTGAAAGGAGACGTTTGTTTTCAGTTTTTATATCGTTATAAAACAAATGATCAAACAAAAAACTATTCGTTTGAAGAAAGTATTGAAGAATTAACTCATTTACTTTCAGAAAAGTTTAGAGCGACGACATTATTTACATTAGAAAATGATTTGTTGGTGTTTATTTCTAAGAAGAAGAAGGTAAGCTATAAAACTACGCAACCAAGTTTTAAGAATAAGTTACCAGAAACTCACGATAAGCCCAAAGAAAAAAGAGCTGAAAACAGCGAATATTTATATCATTTAGGTGTAACGGATAAAGAAGGAAAAGTAATTCCTAAAATGGCGGATAAATACCGTCAAATTAATAAGTATTTAGAGATTATTGAAGCTCAAATACAATCAGTTAAATTACCTAAGCATATCAATATTGTAGATATGGGCTCTGGAAAAGGGTATTTAACTTTCGCTTTATATGATTATTTAGTAAACCAAAAAGGATATACTGCCAGTGTAACAGGTATTGAGTTACGCCAGAGTTTAGTTGATTATTGTAATGATATTGCCAAAAAGTGTGATTTTAAAGGATTACTTTTTGTAGCACAACCAATTCAGGAGTACGATAACAATAAAATAGATATTTTAATTGCTTTACATGCTTGTGATACAGCTACCGATGATGCTATTTACAAAGGTTTGGTTTCAAAAGCAGAATTGATTGTTTGTGCTCCGTGCTGTCATAAACAAATCCGTCAGCAAGTAAAAGGAAAAGAGCAGGAGAGCCCTTTATTAAAATATGGAATTTTTAAGGAACGTCAGTTTGAAATGGTTACTGACACCATTCGTGCTTTAATTTTAGAGAAAAACAATTATACCACCAAGGTTTTTGAGTTTATAAGCAATGAGCACACGCGTAAAAATGTAATGCTAATTGGTGCTAAGTCATCTAAAAAAGTAGATAAAAAACGTATTGAAGCTAAAATTTCAGATTTAAAAGAAACTTATCAAATTGAACAACACTATTTAGAAGGATTACTATAATGTTTTTATAATGAGTACATCTGTAAGTAATGTATTTAAAAATCTTCAGCTAGAAAATGAAGAATTAAAAGTAGTTGAGAGCATTTTTTCGGAGGTAACGTATAAAAAAGGCGATACCATATTACAAACGAATGAAAAAGTATACTACCAATATTATGTGGTAAAAGGGTGTTTACGAACATTTTTTATGGATGCTAAAGGAAAAGAGCACACGATACAATTTGCTATTAACGACTGGTGGATTAGTGATTACATAGGTTATTTTTCCGAATCAGAATCTGTACTTTCTATTGAGTGTATTACAGATGCTACTGTGTTAAAAGTAGCTAAGAAGGATTTGGATAATATCTATGAAGAAGTTCCCAAAATAGAACATTTTTTTAGAAAAAAGTTAGAACGCTCAACAGTAAGATTTCAAAAAAGAATTTTAAATAACTTAGTATTGTCAGCCAAAGAAAGGTATTATTTATTTTTGAAAACTTATCCAAATATAGAGCAGCAAATTAAAAATTACCATTTAGCATCTTACCTAGGAATAACAACAGAAAGTCTAAGTAGAATACGAAAAGAAGCTTCTTAATTCTCTTTATTACCATACATCAATTTTTTTACAATTTTCATAGACTAATTTTGGGATAACTTAAAAATAGAAATAATATGAAAAAAGTAGTATTTGTACTTACTAGTCATGAAGAGCTAGGAGATACAGGAGAAAAAACAGGATTTTGGATTGAAGAGTTTGCAGCACCTTATTATTTATTAAAAGATAAAGGAGTAGAAGTAACTTTAGCATCTCCAAAAGGAGGACAACCTCCAATTGATCCAAAAAGTAACGAACCAGATTTTCAAACACCAGCTACACATCGTTTTAATAAAGATGAAGAACTTCAAGCTGTATTGGCAAACACAATGAAATTGAGTGAAGTTAAAGAAGGTGATTATGATGCAATTTTTTACCCTGGAGGACATGGACCTTTATGGGATTTAGCTGAAAATAAAGATTCTGTAGCTTTAATAGAAACTTTTTATACAAACAATAAACCAGTAGGAGCAGTTTGTCATGCACCTATTGTATTAAAAGACGCTAAAGTAAATGGAGATCCTTTAGTTAAAGATAAAAAAGTAACTGGTTTTTCTAATACAGAAGAAGATGCAGTGCAATTAACTTCAATTGTACCGTTTTTAGTAGAAGATGAACTAAAAAATAATGGAGGTATTTATAGTAAAGCAGGAGATTGGCAAGAATATGTGATTGAAGATGGAAACTTAATCACCGGACAAAATCCAGCATCATCAGAATTAGTAGCAGAAAAATTATTTGCAAAATTATAACTATTAAATAGTAAGTGTTTAATAAAAAATCGTTTGAAAATATTTTCAAACGATTTTTTATTTTTCAAGAACAAGCAAAAAGGTTTTATCGTACTTTTAGCGCTTTAGAATATAGATAAAATGAAAGAATCTAAACCGCTCGTTATAGCCGCTTTTATAGCTATTTATGTTATTTGGGGATCAACCTATTTGCTAAATAAAATTGTTGTTACTGAGGTTTCTCCACTGTTATTAGCAGCCATTCGTTTTTCTATATCGGGAGCGCTAATCATGCTAATAGCTAAACTTTTAAAAAGAGAAATAAAAGTGACTAAAAAGCAACTTTTAAATTCTGCGATAGCTGGTTTTCTTTTTTTAGTGTATGGAAATGGGATGTTTGTGTGGGCATTAAAATTTGTAGATAGTGGTTTTGGTGCTTTATTAGCGGCAACACAACCATTATTTGTATTGTTACTATTACGTTTAATTGATGGAAAGAAAATGCAAAGACAATCTATTATTGGAGTTGTTTTAGGAATTATAGGAATGTATTTGTTAGTAAGTCAAAATGAAATTACGACATCAAAAGACATGCTAATAGGAATCTTTATGATTTTTTCATGTGTATTAAGTTGGAGTTACGGTAGTGTTTTTGTAGCCAAAGCTAAGCTTCCTAAAAACTTCTTTGTAAGTACAGGTTATCAAATGCTTTTTGCAGGACTTTTTCTCTTTATAGGTTCTGTTTTATTAAAAGAAACTTGGTCTTCTCCTTTAGACTGGTCTTTTAAAGCACAAGGAGCTATGTTTTTGTTAATTGTTTTCGGAAGTATTGTTGCATTTACATCTTTTAATTATTTATTAAAAATTGTTCCAACAGAAAAGGTATCAACATCAGCGTATGTAAATCCAGTTGTAGCCTTATTTTTAGGATGGTATTTTCTAGATGAAACCTTAACAACTCAATCTATTGTTGCTTCAGTAGTGTTATTATCAGGTGTTTATTTTATAACATCAAGAAAACGAATATCAAAATTGAAAGTAACTTCTAAACCACAAAAAGTATAAGCAGTTTAACTTTATATTCTTAAAGAAAGAGTTGTTTTCTAATATTAAAAAATTAAAGTTTTTAGTGTGGACTTTGAAGTTGTACTTCTTTTATTAAAGCTGAAGTAACGTCATAAATAGGTTGTTGTGTCATTTTACTTTTTAACCAAGCATAGAAACTCATTACAAAAATATCTTCTTGTTTAGCTCCAACAAAAACAAATGAATTCTCTACTAAGTTGAAAAAATCAGGAGTAGTTACTATATCTGGGTTTTTATAATACTGTTCAACTAATTTTAAAAATGTGATTACTCTTTCTTGATTAATCTCTAGTAAAAACTGAATATGTTTTCGTTTAAAACTTAATAATCTAGATTCAAATAAATCTATATTTTGTAATTCTAAATGTAATAGAATTTCAATTAAATTCTTTTTTACAGTCCATTCAATTCCAGCTTTATCAATATACCATTGATCTGAATGATAAAACGTATTATATAATTGCAAAGCTTTCCTAAACTCATTACTCTGAAAATAAAATGTAATTAGGCTTAATTTTATTTCTAAAATAGTTTTTATATCAGAATGCTTTTTTTTCAAAACAGTTTCTAATAATCTAGTAGCAATTTCTTGATTATTAGTGTAGTTATAATTTAGAGCTAATAATAGGGTATAGTTCAAATAAAAACTATTAAAAAACTTTTTTTTATTCTGTAACATATAAGAGTGCATACTATTTAAATACTCTAATGATTCTTTGAATTTTTTATTTCTAAAAAGAGTATTAGCAATTAAATACAAAACCCTAATATGATAGAATACCTGTTTTTCTTTTCCTTTTTTTTCATTCAGTAGACGATAAGTCTCGGTTAAAAAGATTTCTGTTTTTAAATAATCTTTATGTATAAAAGCTGAAATATTAACTATGGAAATCAGTTGATAAAGAGATTTAAAAGATAAATCTTGTTGTACATTAATTTGATGTTCTTCAAAAAGTGTATTTATTAATGAATAAAAATCTAAGTTCTTTTTATGTGGACTTACTTTTAATGTGTTTCTAACTTTTGCATATATAATATTTAGTTCTTCTTCTAAAAAAAGGTTTCTTTGATTTTCTTTGAAGTATGTAATAGTTTCATTTAAGTTTATATTAGGATTGGTATGTACATACTGAATTTTGGTATGATATATTTCATTTAAAATAGAAAATAGTTGATATTCCTTTGCAATTACTTCGGCTTTATCTAAAATTTTATAAGCTGCTTTGTTGTTTTTATGAAGTAAAAAATCTCTAGCAGCTAAAATATACTTTATCAAAAGCATGTCTACAGAGTTTTCTCCTTGGATTTTATTATTGGCTATAAAATCAATTAACGATTCATACAAACGTTGCTTGAGCGTATAAAAAGCTTCTTTTTTTTGAGTACCGTATAATTCTTCACAAATAAGTTTTGTAGAAGTTTCTCCTTTTTGAGCTATTTTAAACAATTGAATGTTTTTGGTATCTACTCTTTTGTTCCTCTTTTCTAAAAATAACATAAAACGTTGCTGTTCTTCTATAGAAAAAGAAGAGATTATACTATGAAGTTGATTCATTTAATCGTTATATATAATTGTATTTTCATTAGTAAATATAGCGATTATTAAGTTTAATTTGTGAATTATATCGTTAGGTTTTTATTAATAATGTTTTTATGAATCTTTCAAAATGAAGCATTTTTGAGCATAATTAAAAACTAAAAGTTATGAATAATCAATCAGAATGGTCGTTAGATCAAAACAAGAAAACAAAGAAAGAAAAAAAGAAAACATTAAAAGTATACAATCAAAAACCAACTTCAGCCTACATTGGTGCGTCATGGGTAGCATTACTAATAGGAATTTCTTCTTATTGTATTGGTTTATGGAATGTAGAGATGGAACTTAATGAAAAAGGTTATTATTTTACGGTTTTATTGTTCGCGTTATTCTCAGTAATATCTGTTCAAAAATCTGTTAGAGATAGGTTAGAAGGAATAAAAGTAACAGAGATTTACTATAGTATTAGCTGGTTTACAACCGTTGCTTCTATAGTTTTACTCGTAGTTGGATTATGGAATGCAAACTTATTATTAAGTGAAAAAGGATTTTATGGAATGTCTTTTTCTTTAAGTATTTATGCAGCCATTTCTGTACAAAAAAATACTAGAGATCTAGAGTATATAAATAAAATAGAAGAAAAAGAAGATAGTGAATAGTCTTAATTTACAATAAATAGAACGCTTAGAAAATCATTTCTAAGCGTTTTTTATTACTAAAAGTTATATTCCTTCACCTGATAAGTTAATTACCAACTCTCCTAGCTCGTGCTTTATTACAATAATTACATTTCTAGTACCTATATGTGTAGGAGTAAAAACAACATCAAAGTAAGTAGTTGTTGTTATATTTGTACCTATTGATAGACCTTTAACCTGAAAGTCTTCACGGTGTTGACCTTCAACTTTTATTCCAGTAACTCTTGTACCTAAGTCACATTCATTTATTAGGTTAACTTCTATATACTTACTCGAATAAACTTCAGCTTCTAATTTATAATAATCACCTTCAAAAGCTATGTCGACATCAATACAAGAAAGTATGTTTTCTTCGACTTCAAAACAAGATGTGAATGTGATTAAAGTAAATAGAAGTAAAAAAGAGAGTTTGAAATATTTCATAGATTTTTAGTAAGCAAATTTAATAAGTAATTAGAAATACACTAATTATCCCACCAAACCACAAAAAACTTAAAAAGTTCACCATTTGGTTTCTTTAGCCAACAAAGAGGAGCATTTTCTTCGTTTAAAAATTGTTGAAGTTTAATTTGAAAGGCTTCAAAAGTTAACCAGTTAATATTTGAATGTGGATTTACTAACCAGTTATGTTTAGTTGGAATATAGAATTTACAATCGGAAAATTGTAGTAACTCCTTCGGATAGATATAAAACCCGTAAATGCACTCATTATTTAGTTGTTTAATGTTTTTTTCGAAGTCTTTTAAAGGAACAAACAATTGTGCTTTAAAATATACTTGTTGTATTATTTTATCTACATTCAACTTTAATTCATCTAAATAAGTTTTAGTATGATTGGAGTAGAGTAGTGGTAATTGTTTTTCTTTTAATTTACTAAGTTTTTGAACGAAAGAGTCTCGTCTGTTAGGCCCAATCCAATGTTCAACTTCAGAATTACCAACAGAAGCATCATATAAGTAAAACTTATATATAATTTCTAAATGAATTGGTTTCTTATTTTTCAACAATAAACAATCTAATTCACCTACAGTAATTTTTTCTTTTTGAATTTGAATATTCTCAGCAAGAATTGATACAGAAGTGTCTTGATTTAATTCAAATGAAACAAAACGTTCTACCAATTTCCCTAAACGTAATTTTTGTGTAATCTCTTGGTTAAACGAACTTGTTCGAGTTATTGAAATAGGAAATTGTTCTAAATTAAAAACACCTTTTCCATGCCATAGAAAAGGTGTTTTTAAAAATCCTTCGTATTGTAATTGTAAGTCTTTTTGTTTTTGATACATAAAAGAATTACTCTTTAATTCCTAACTTATCTAGTACTAATTGTGTGATGTCAAAACGCTCATCAATGTATCCAAACTCATTTCCAGTAGTGGTTAAAACTTGCGTATACCCGTTTGCTTTTGCTACTTCTGCAATTACTTCACTTAACTTTTTATATAAAGGACGTAAACTTTGTTCTTTTTGTATTTGCATCATCGCTGATCCATTTTGACGAAACTTACCCATTTCTTGTTCAAGCGTTCTTAGTTCTTGGAATCTTGTTTTCTTATCGTCTTCCGTCATAATTTTTTCTTCAGCCTTAAAAGAATCTACTTTAGCTTTATATTCAGTAGCTTTTATTTGAAAACTAGAATCTAGTTTTTTACCATAATTTTCTACTCGTTGTAAAACTCCTTTCATTTGTGGCATTTTACTAATAATTAATTCGCTATTTACCGTTCCAACTTTAGTTTGAGCATTTGAAAATCCGATAAAAAATAAGGCTAGTATAAAAGTGATTTTTAGTTTCATGTATTTCTGTTTTTGACAAATATAAAAAAGTGATTTTTTTAGTGTTCTTAAAAAGCGTTAAAGTTTATTTTCAATAGTTTTTATAATATTTTGAACATCTTCTTGAAAATCAAACCATAAAATGTTTGGATCTTTACGAAACCATGTTCCTTGTCGTTTAGCAAACCTTCTTGAATTCTTCTTAATTTCCTCAATAGCAAATTCTTTAGTAAAGTTACCTTCAAAATATTCGAATAACTCTCTATATCCTACTGTTTGTAATGCGTTTAGGCTTTTATGAGGATATAGTTTTTTAGCTTCTTCTATCAAACCTTTTTCAATCATAATATCAACGCGACGATTAATACGGTCGTACATAATTTCTCTATCGGCTGTCAATCCAATTTTTATAGATTGAAAATTACGAGGAGTTTTTGGTTTGTTTTTAAAAGAACTATATGTTTTTCCTGTTCCTATACAAATCTCTAAGGCACGGATTAATCGATGTGGGTTGTCAATAGCAATCGTATTGTAAGCTTCAATATCAAGTTCTTTTAATTTTTTTTGAAGATATTCTATTCCTCTATTCTCTAATTCGATAGTTAAATCTATTCTTATTTGTGAATCTACATCAGGAAAATAGTCTAATCCTTTTAAAACAGCATCTACATACAAACCACTTCCGCCTACCATAATTTGAATAGGTTTTTGGGAAAATAACTCATCTAACTTAGCTAAAGTATCTTTTTCAAACTGACCTACTGAATAATCTTCAAAAACACTTCTGTTTTGGATAAAATGATGTGGAGCAGCAGCTAATTCTTCAGGTTCAGGAACCGCTGTTCCTATGGTCATTTCTTTATAAAATTGACGAGAATCACACGAAATAATATCACAATTAAAATGTTGAGCTAGTTTAATACTTAATGCTGTTTTACCAATAGCCGTAGCTCCAACAATTGTAATTAACGTGTTTTTTTGTGACATTTAGTTCAGTTTTGTTCCGCAATGATAACAAAATTCTGCATCATCTTTATGACCTTCATAAGAACAATTTGGGCAAGATTGTGTATTTAGATGCACCTTCTTTTTAGTCATTTCAGAACTTACTATCCCTGTAGGAATTGCAATAATAGCATAACCAATAATTACAGTAATACTCGCAATAAACTGTCCTAAAGCGGTTTGAGGAGCAATATCTCCATAACCAACAGTTGTAAGTGTTACTATTGACCAATAAATACTTCTAGGTATGCTTGTAAAACCGTTTTCTGCTCCTTCAATAAAATACATCACAGATCCTAAAATGATACAAATAATCAATACAAAATAAAGGAATACCCCAATCTTAGCTTTACTCGCGTTCAAGGCTTTGATTAATTGATTTGATTCTCCAATGTATCTAGACACTTTTAAAATTCTAAAAACTCTTAATAGACGCAATGCTCTCAAAGCTATTAAGCTACTATGTGTACCCACAAAAAAGAACGTTAAGTACATTGGAATGGTAGAAAGTAAATCTATAATACCATAAAAGCTAAAAATATATTTTGTTGGTTTTTTTATTGAAATAATTCGAAGGATATATTCAATTGAAAAAAAGAAAGTAATAATCCATTCAGAAATATATAAGAAATCATGGTGCTTATTATCAAAGCTTTCTACACTTTCAAGCATTACTAATATAATACTTGCTAAAATTGCAAATAATAAAACGATATCAAATAGTCTACCAGCAGGTGTGTCTGCTTCGTAGATTACTTCATGTAATTTATCCCTCCAATTAAGTGTTTTTTTATCCAAAAGATTAGTTTTTTTGAATGCTTTATAGCAATATTACAAATTATTTTCAACTTGTAATCGTACTATTTTAGACACTTTATTTTTTAGTAAATAGTTTTTTATTATTGTTTTAGCTAGTTCTTTGTGCTCAATAGGAGTGAGCATTGATTTTAGAATAGACAACTGGTTTTCTTGAAATGCAAGATTGGTATATGTATATCCTACAACTTCGTTTTTTTCAATTAAAATTACAGCGTGTTCTTCAGGGGTTCTACCTTTATCTATGACAAGCATATTATCATGATTAAAACTTCTATCTGTAATCTTTCTTTTTCGTATAATATTGTACTTAGGTCGTAGTTTTTCGAGTTCTAAATGGTATTTTAAACGCGTAAAAAGCATATTACCTGTTTCTTCGTAAGAAACCCTAGCTACTCTTTTTATTACTTTTAAAGCTTTTCTAGTTTCTTTTAAAAAGAGTTTATTAGTTTCTTGTTTTATGTTTTTACCTCTACCAACAAAAATGATAGCTCCTTCATGATTATGAACGTAAAAAACACCTTCTTTTTCAGGTAAACTATCTAATATTCTTTGAATGCGAAACTTTTCGTGTCTATTATCAAAATATTTTATAGATTGTTGAATAATATTCTTTTCAACATCTTTATCTATTAATAATTTGAATAATTGTACAGTGGCTAAAGCGTCACCTGTAGCTCTGTGACGATCTGACATGGGAATTCCTAAAAACTTACACAGTTTTCCAAGGCTGTGTGATGGAGATTCGGGGATAAGTTTCTTACTTAAAGTAACTGTACAAAGTGTATTACGTTTGTATTTATAACCTAACCTATCAAATTCAGTACGAAGAATGCGGTAATCAAAATTAGCATTGTGTGCTACAATGAAACAGTCTTGGGTTATTTCAACAATTCTTTTCGCTATTTCATAAAACTTAGGTGCATTTCGTAGCATTTTATTATTAATTCCTGTAAGTTTTACAACAAACTCTTGAATTTCTCTTTCTGGATTCACAAGGCTAATGAATTGATCTATAACTTGATGTCCGTCATATTTATAGATGGCAATTTCAGTAATTCCTTCCTCGTTATATTTTCCTCCAGTAGTTTCAATGTCTAAAATAGCGTACAAATCTCTCCCTTTTTTTAAGCTGATTTATGTAAATCTAAGCAATATAATTTCTAACTCCAAAAATAGAGCTTCCTATTCGTACCATAGTACTGCCATTTGGTATGGCTAACTCATAATCACCACTCATACCCATTGAAAGAATTGATAAATCGGGGTATTTTTCCTGATTTTTATTGAAGAAATTAGCTAATGATGAAAACTCCTCTTGTAATTGTTCTTGGTTGTCTGTAAAAGTAGCCATTCCCATTAAGCCTACTATTTTCACATTTTTTAACTCTTTGAGTTCTTCTGAAGCTAAAATATCTTCAATATCAGTAAATGGTAGTCCAAATTTGGTATCTTCTTTAGCAATTCGAGCTTGTAACAAACAATTAATAACTCTATTATGCTTTTTAGCTTGCTTATCTATTTCTTTTAATGTTTTAAAGCTATCTACACCATGAATTAAATCAACAAAATGTGCCATATACTTAACCTTATTACGTTGTAAATGGCCAATCATGTGCCATTTTATGTCTTTAGGTAATTCATCGTATTTAGCTACCATTTCTTGTATTTTATTTTCACCAAATATACGCTGACCAGCATCATAAGCTTCTTGTAAATCAGCAATAGGTTTGGTTTTAGAAACAGCAACTAGCGTTACATTTTCTGGTAGTGCTGATTTTATTTTTTGAAGATTTTCTTTAATTCCTGTAATCATAATAATTGTTTATCAGACTTTACACTAAAACTCGTAAATAGTTAAAGCACTTCTTAATTTTGGTTCTATATAGGTTGTTTTTGGTGGCATCATTAAACCAGCATCAACAATAGTTTTTAGTTCTTGAATGTTAGTGGGTAACATTCCAAAAGAAACTTTAAACTCACCACTATCTACTTTTGTTTTTAGCTCTAATCCGTCAGATTTATCTTGTGAGTATACAATTTTAGAAGCGTTTCTAATATCCTCAATTCCTAAAATAGGTTCTAGTACAGTTGTGTATAAAATATAAGCATCTAATTCGCTTAAACAGTCGGTAAAATTATAAGCAGATTTGCGTAAATACAATGCATAAAACTCACCATTTAAGTACATACTAAAATGATGCTTTTCTTTAGGTCTATAAAGTTCTTGTCCACGGTTTTCAATTCTAAAATGCGTGTCAAGTTCCATTAAAAGTTCTTCAGGAGTTAATCCGTTTAAATCTCTTATAAATCTATTGAACTCATAAATTTTCACCTGACTTTCAGGTAATAAGTAGCTCATGAAAAAGTTATAGTCTTCTTTTCCTGTGTGCTCAGGATTGTTCTCAGCTAAGTTTTGTGCCAACAAACACGAAGATGTTGAACGATGATGCCCATCTGCAATATATAAGGTGTTAACATCTTTAAACGCTTTAGCTATTTCTTTAACATCTTTCTCATCATTTATCACCCATAAAAAATGTAAATCCTTGTCAGATGTAGAAAACTCATACTCAGCTCTTTTTTTCTGATATTTTTTTACAATAGAATTAATCACAGTATTATCAGGGTAAGTGAGTAGTACAGGTTCTGCATTAAAACCTGTGTTTTTTAGGTAGTTTTCAAAGAGTAATTCGCGTTCTTTTAAAGTGTCTTCATGCTTTTTAATAACTTCATTATGATAATCTTCAACAGAGGTTGCTGCAATTATTCCACAGAAATTATCATTTGGAGTTATTTTTTGATATACATAATACCCTGGAGCTTCATCTTGTTTGAAGACTTCATTTTCTTTAAATTCTAAATAACGATTGTGTACCAATTTAAAGCGTTGCTCTCCTGTTACATCTTGTTTATGATATTTATAACCTGGGTTAATTACATGTAAAAAAGTGTATGGATTGAAATCGAGTTTAGCTCCAATTTCTGCAGGGGTATAAATTTCGTACGATTTAGAAGATACTAAAGCGACTTTATCTCGAGTGGCTCTAACAGCTTTAAATGGTTTTACAATTGCCATAGATTATTCGCTTAGTAATTCGATGATTTTGTTAGCAAGTTCAATTCCAGCTCTATCTTGCGCTTCAACAGTTGAAGCACCAATATGAGGTGTCATTGATATTTCAGGATTCATTAATAGTTGAATTTCTGGCCTCGGTTGACTTTCAAAAACGTCTAATCCTGCATATTTAACTTTTCCGCTTTCTATAGCTTTTACTAAATCAACTTCATTTAAAACACCTCCATGAGAAGTATTTATAATTCCTACACCGTCTTTCATTTTATTTAATAAAGATGTTTCAATAACATATCCTTCTTGTACAGGAAGGTGTAAGGTTATAAAGTCTGATTTTGATAACAAGTTATCTATAGTTTCTGTTTCAATAAAGAAATCTACCGATTGACCATCGAAAAAAGGAATTGTGATAGTTGTATTATCTACTTCAGCATCGGTAGCTATTACTTCCATACCTAGAGCCAGTGCAGTTTTTGCAACTTCTTGTCCTACGGTATCAAACCCAATAATTCCTAATGTTTTACCTCTTAATTCAGTTCCTTGTGAGTATTGCTTTTTTAAAGCATTAAAACGCATGTCTCCTTCTAAAGGCATTTCACGGTTCGATTGATGTAAAAAACGAACCATTCCGAATAAATGCGCAAATACTAGTTCTGCAATTGAAGTGGCAGAAGAATCTTCGCTATTCACAACGTGAACTCCATTATCAATAGCATAATCAACATCAATATTATCCATTTCGGTTCCTAAACAAGCAATAAGTTTAATGCTTGGGCAAGCATCAATTAACTCTTGTCGTACTTGTGTAGTATTACCTACTGTAATAGCATCAATAGTATGGTCGTTTATATAGTTTTCTAATTGCTCTTGTGCAACTTTAGTATTTATTACTTCAAAGCCTTTGTTTTCTAAAGCTTGTATTCCGCTAGCGGAAATTCCATCGTTCACTAATATCTTCATCGTTCTTTATATTAAAATGTCATTGTAAAAATGACGTCGTATCTAACTTATTCTTTCTAATTCTTGCATTACATCTACTAGGGCCTGAACGCTGTATAGAGGTAAAGCATTGTACATACTTGCACGGTAACCACCAACACTTCTATGGCCACTTAACCCGTTGATATTGGCTTCTTGCCACATTTTATCAAACTTAGCTTGCAAGTTTTTATCAGCTAAGGTAAAAGTAGCATTCATATGGCTTCGGTCTTCTATAGTAGCGACTCCTTTAAATAAAGGGTTTCTGTCTATTTCACTATATAACAGTGCTGATTTTTTTTCATTCACCTTTTCAATGAATTCGATACCTCCTAAATCTTTTAACCATTCCAAAGTTAACATGGAAGTATATACTGCAAATACAGGAGGTGTATTAAACATACTTTCTTTATCAATAATTACCTGATAATTTAACATTGAAGGAATTTGACGTTCTACTTTCCCTAAAATGTCTTCTTTTACTACAACAAGCGTAGTACCAGCTGGTCCCATGTTTTTTTGAGCTCCTGCATAAATCAAATCAAACTTTGAAAAATCTAATTGACGAGAAAAAATATCAGAACTCATATCACATATCATTGGAACAGAAGTTTCAGGAAAACTCTTCATTTGTGTTCCATAAATAGTGTTATTACTAGTACAGTGGAAATAATCTACATCAGCAGGAATTTCATATGCTTTAGGTATATAACTGAAGTTTTTATCTTTTGAAGAAGCTACTTCTACTAATTCTCCAAATAGTTTAGCTTCTTTAATTGCTTTATCACTCCAAGTTCCTGTATTTAAGTAAGCTGCTTTCTTGTTTAATAGGTTATAAGCAACCATTAAGAATTGCATACTAGCTCCACCTTGTAAAAATAATGCTTTATAACCTTTGTTTTCTAGTCCTAATAATTCTAATGCTAAACTTCTCGCTTTTTCAATTACATCAACAAAAGGTTGACTTCTGTGTGATATTTCGATTAAAGATAATTTGTCATTATTAAAATCAATAACAGCGTCTGATGCTTTTTTCAGCACTTCTTCAGGTAAAATACAAGGTCCTGCACTAAAGTTATGTTTTTTCATTTGTGTTGTTGTGTTTTGCTACACAAAGGTGCAAATTTATATAGAGACTCTTTTAAATTTTAGCTAAAAATTCTAGTGTGTTTACACCATCAGCATAGTCCCATAACTTTGGATGTTGTGTTTGTCCAAAGGCTATTTCATTTTCAATAAAATTATTAGCTACAACACACTGAATTTGATCTCTGTCTTCCCACAGTTTAATTTTTAAATCATCTGCATTGTCATAATACTCATAAAAAACAGAAGCGATAGGAGAGGCGTAGCTATTATCTTCTTTAATCATTAAAAAACCATTCTCTAGAATGTCAAATTCACTCATTAAATACACTGCTTTGTTGTAATCGTAATTATTAGCATATTTAGTATTATTAATGATTTCATGTTGTTGATACATTCCGTTGAAAAAAGCATCAAAATTATAATCTTTTGGGATGAATACTTTAGAAACTGAGCGACAACCTAACCCGAAATAACGAAAAACATCTTCGCTTAAGTTTCGCAATTGTTCTTCAGATTCGTTTCCTGTTAAAACAGCTACAGAATTTCTGTTTTTTCTTATAATGCTAGGTTTACCTTTAAAATAATATTCAAAATAACGTGCTGTATTATTACTACCAGTGGCAATAACAGCATCAAAACCTGTTAGTTTTTCTTCAGTAAATGTGATTTTTCCTTTTAGTTCAGGCTCAACATACTCTAAATACTTTGCCAAAAAAGGAAGTAAGTGTTTATCGTTGGAAGATTGTTTAACTAATACGGAGTGTCCTGAAATTAAAACTGATAAAAAATCATGAAAGCCAACTAAAGGAATATTTCCAGCCATAATAACAGCAACTATTTTAGGTTTATTCTTACCTAAATTTTCGTTAGCTACCCATTGAGTTAAATTATCAGAAGTGAGTGCTTTTGACCAATTTTTAATAGAAAATAATAGGTTTTCTTTAGTAAACCAAGTGTTATTTTCTCTTGCTATTTTTAGTTGATGCTTAAATCCATCAAAAAACAATTCGTTATGTTCTATACCTTCTTTTTTCTCTATTTTCTCTTGAGAAAACTGGTTTAAAAATTCTCCTAGTTTATGAAAAGCGTTAATTCTACTTTTTATACTATCCATTTATTTGGTTCTAAATTAAATTGGAACTATTTTTGCGAATGCAAAGTTACAAAACTGAAAGAGATTAATTATGGCAATTATAATAACTGATGAATGTATAAACTGTGGGGCTTGCGAACCTGAATGTCCAAATACAGCAATTTACGAAGGTGCAGATGACTGGAAATATGCTGATGGAACTGATTTAACAGGAAATATTGTTTTACCAAACGGTAAATCTGCTAATGCGGATGAAGATCAAGAGCCAATTTCGGATGAAATTTATTACATCGTTGTAGATAAATGTACAGAATGTAAAGGTTTTCATGAAGAACCTCAGTGTGCTGCTGTTTGTCCTGTTGATTGTTGTGTTCCTGATGAAGATAATGTAGAAACAGAAGAAGAGTTATTAGCGAAACAACGTTTTATGCATAATGATTAATAAGCTCTAGATTTCTAGAGTTAAGAGATAAAAAAATCCTGAGAGTATTCTCAGGATTTTTGCTTTTATAAAAAGTGTATTAAAGTTTAAATCCTAATCTAGTAAAGAAATAAGCGCCATCTGATCCCATTTGTACAGAATCAGCTAATCCTCCCTGATCAGTCCATCCATCAAATTGTGGAGTAGGGTACACGTTAAAAATATTATTTCCTCCAATTGTAAACGTAATTTTATCAGTGAAAGCATAGCTTAAACTTAAATCAGTTGTTATTTTACTATCATAAACATCTGTAGCAACAGCATATAAAGCATCTGCTTCTGCTTGTGTAGTTGCTGGTGAGTCTACCCATTGAAAATCTTGTAATTGAACTTCACTGAATTTTGTAAAGTTTAAAGCAACATCTAGTTTTTTATATCCATATCCAAGATTTAAACCGAATTTGTGATCTGGAGCTGCAGCTTTTAAATAAGCTTCAGAAAAAGGGCTAAAGAAAGTAAATCTGTTTAAATTTCCGTTCTTAATTTTTTCAATTTTAGTATCGTTAAAGTTTCCTACTAATCCTACATCAATTCTATGATCTTCAAAAGATTTTTTATAGTTTAAAACTATATCTAATCCTTGAGTTTTTGTATCAACACCATTAGCAAAGAATTGTGCTGCATCTACACCTAAGTTTAACCCTGAGGCATCAAAGTTATCTGTTAAAATAATACGATCATCAACAGTAATAGAGTATGCATCAATGGTAGCGGTAAATCCACCTATTTTATAAGTAAATCCTAAACTAGCATTGAATGCTGTTTCTTCTTTTAACTGTTCTATTCCGAAAGCTCTAGTTACGGTGCTGTTATTAGCAGATAATAAAGAAGGAAGTGATTCACCATTAACAATATTGGTAAATTTTAAATTATAATATAATTGAGCTAAAGATGGTGCTCTAAAACCAGAAGAAATAGAACCCCTCAAGGTTAAATTATTACTTGCTTTAAACCTTGAAGCCAATTTAAAATTGAATGTACTACCAAAATCGCTGTAATCTTCAAAACGAACGGCTGCTCCTACTAAGAATTTTTCTGTAAAGTTAAATTCAGAATCAAAATAGATACCTACATTACTTCTTGAACGGTCAACTTCATTATCTGGTCCATAGCCTGGGAAACCTTGAGATCCTCCAGGTAGTTCATCTCCATTACTGTCAACAGCTACTGGTTGAACAGCAGGATTTGTCATTAATACCCCGTTATCATCATACAATCCATAAGAAGCTTCTTCTCCAGCAAAAATGATAAAGTTTTCTGTTCTATACTCTAAACCAAAAGCTAGGTTAACTCCACTCATTAAATCTTCTAAATACTTATTAAAATCTAATCCAGTAGTATTTTGTGATAAACTATGTCCTCCTGCATTAAAATCGGTAGGTGAAGCATCTTTTAAAGAAGCGTTGTTTGAGTCTTTGATGAAATAATGGAATTTATTTTCTCCGTAAGTATTATTAAAATCAATTTCCCAACCATTTTCTAATTTATGTTTAATTCCTGCAGAAACAGAAATATCAGTAATATTAGAGGTAATTCTTGGTGTAAAACCATTTGGATGTATGCTAGGAACACTTCTATTATCACCTTCATCAAAACTATCTCTAGAAAAAGCATATGCATCAGTATCTCTAAAGTTTCTGCCTCCAAAAGCATATACTTCAGTGTTGTCGTTTATAGGTAAACTTGCATTTACCATAAAGTTAAACCCGTCAATAGCGGCACTACCATATCCTTTACGCCAAGAAAATCCTGGTCTCAACGTTCTTTCCTTAGATAATAGTTCGGTAGTAAAGTTTACAAAACCTCCTTTATCATTTAGTTTTGCCCCGTAATTTAAGTCTAATTTAAATGTTCCTCCGTCAAAACTTTTGTCTTCTCCATCCAATCTGTTCTTTCCTTCCACATTGTATAAAGTTTCTCCTGTAGCTTCTGCCCATCCGCTTCCGATGGCTGTACTGTAAGCACCATAGCCAACACTTCCTGAAACACCATCAGTATTATCTTTTAAAACAATATTAATAACTCCAGCAATAGCATCAGAACCATATTGAGCTGAAGCTCCATCTCTTAAAACTTCAATTCTTTTGATAGCAGCAGAAGGAATTGCGTTTAAATCCGTTCCAGAATTTCCACGCCCACGTGTCCCAAAAATGTTAACCAATGATGATTGATGACGTCTTTTTCCATTAATTAATACCAATGTTTGATCAGGTCCTAAACCTCTTAAAGAAGCAGGTACGATATGGTCTGCTCCATCTGAACCAGACTGTTTAGTTGCGTTAAACGAAGGTGCTGCGTATTGAAGTATATCATTTACTTCTACTTTACCATTTTTAGTAGCTAAATCTCCCACATCAATTATATCAACTGGTACGGGAGTATCTATAGCTGTCCTTTTAGGATTTCTTGACCCTACAATGACAACTTCGTCTAACTCTAATCCTTCTTTTAAAATAATATTAAAGTTAGTTTTTCCATTAATAGGAATTTCTTGTGTTTCAAATCCTGAAAAACTAATTATTAAGGTTCCATTAGCATTAGCGTTAAGGGAAAATTCACCATTAAAATCTGTAGACGTACCGTTAGAGGTTCCTTTTTCTAAAACGTTAGCTCCAGGTAAAGGCTCGTTGCTTGTATCTTTTACTGTACCTTTAATTAATGTTTGAGCACTCAACATATGAAGTCCCCAAAAAAACAGGTAGGTAATAAGAAGGGTCTGTTTTTTCATTTAAATATATTTTTTAGTTAATTTCTTAAAAATAGTAAAAAATCAATCTAAATCTTAAAAAAATGTTAAAAACATAAAATTGCTAACTAAAAACAAACTTAAATGAATCATAAATAAATAGAAAATTTAGAAAGCAAAGCACTATATTTGCACTCGCAAAATTTCAATAAAACAATAGAATGAAAGCTGGAATTGTAGGATTACCAAATGTAGGGAAATCAACCTTATTTAACTGTTTATCTAATGCAAAAGCGCAAAGTGCAAACTTTCCGTTTTGTACCATTGAGCCTAATTTAGGAGTAGTAAATGTACCTGATACTCGTTTAGAAAAGCTAGAAGAACTAGTGAATCCTGAAAGAGTTTTACCTGCAACTGTAGAAATTGTAGATATTGCTGGTTTAGTAAAAGGAGCTAGTAAAGGAGAAGGTTTAGGTAACCAATTCTTGGCTAATATTCGCGAAACAGATGCTATTTTACATGTGTTACGTTGTTTTGATAACGATAATATAGTACACGTTGATGGTTCTGTTGATCCTATAAGAGATAAGGAAACTATTGATATTGAACTTCAATTAAAAGATTTAGAAACTGTTCAAAAACGTTTAGAGCGTGTAAAAAGAACAGCTAAAACGGGTAATAAAGAAGCACAAGTAGAATTAGAAATTTTATTGAAAGTTGAAGCTACTTTATTAGAAGGGAAATCTGTTCGTTCTATTGAGTTTACAGAAAAAGAAGAGGAGTTTGTAAAACCATTACAGTTTATTACTGCAAAGCCTGTTTTATATGTTTGTAATGTTGATGAAGGTTCGGCAGTTTCAGGAAATGCCTATGTTGATAAAGTAAAAGAAGCTGTAGCACACGAAAATGCTGAAGTTATTGTATTAGCTGTAGGAACAGAAGCAGATATTACAGAGTTAGATGATTATGAAGAGCGTCAAATGTTCTTAGCTGACATAGGATTAGAAGAAGCGGGTGTTTCTCGTTTAGTTCGTTCGGCTTATAAATTATTGAATTTACAAACTTATTTTACTGCAGGTGTAAAAGAAGTGAGAGCTTGGACAATTCCTGTAGGAGCAACTGCACCACAAGCAGCAGGAGTTATTCACACAGACTTTGAAAAAGGATTTATTCGTGCTGAAACAATTGGTTATGATGATTATGTTGCGTTTGGTAGTGAAGCTAAAGTAAAAGAAGCTGGTAAAATGAGAGTAGAAGGAAAAGAGTATGTTGTTAAAGATGGTGATATTATGCACTTTAGATTTAACGTGTAACTTATTCAAAGAATAAAGCATAAACTCCACTAATTTTTAGTGGAGTTTTTTTGTACCTTAGAAGTTCAAATTCGCTTATAATGCAACTAGAAAAACAAACATTTCAATTTTTAAAGGACTTAAAAAAAAATAACAATCGTGAATGGTTTACAGAACACAAATCTCGATTTATAGAAGCTCAAAATAATGCAAAAGCTGTTTATAAAACCATTGAAGAAAACTTAAATAAGCATGATGAGATTGATAAATTTAAGTTGTTTAGGATTTACAGAGATGTACGTTTTTCAAAAGATAAAACACCTTATAAAACACATTTTGGAGGTTCTTTTCATAGAAAAAAGCCAGAATTAAGAGGAGGGTATTATTTGCATGTTTCTCCAGGAGATAGTTTTGTAGCTGGTGGATTCTGGGAACCAAACAAAGAGGATCTTTTACGTATTCGTAAAGAATTTGAAGTAGATGCTTCTGAAATTAGAGAGATTTTAAAAGAAAAGAACTATGTACAACATTTTGGAGGTAAACTTGAAGGAGATGAGCTTAAAACTGCTCCTAAAGGGTTTGATAAACAGCATCCAGATATCGATTTGATTCGTAAAAAAGGTTATATAGCTATTCAGCGTTTTTCTGATAAAGAAGTTTTAGCACCAGACTTTTTAACAAAAGTAGATGATGCTTTTAAAGCTTTACGTCCGTTTTTTAATTACATGAGTGATGTGTTAACCACGAACTTAAATGGAGAAAGTATTTTAGATTAATTAAGGTGTAATCTAACTTCTCTTTTTAAATAAGCATAGGTAAGTACAGTAGATAAAACATCAGCTATAGGAAAAGACATCCAAACACCATTTACACCATAGAATTTAGGAAGTATATACACTAAAGGGATTAAAAAAAATCCTTGCTTTAAGAGTGTTAACAATAGCGCAGGTAAAGCTTTGCCTGCCGCTTGAAAGTATGCAGATCCAATTAATTGAGTAGTAATTACAGGAGTTGCTAAAAAAGCTATAATTAATGCATTAGGAGTAAGGTTTAATAACTTTTCGTCTTCTGTAAAGACACCAACTAATTCATTAGGAAATAACATTATCAGAATAAAAATTAAAACAGCTATTCCCGTACCAAAAAGTATAGATGTTTTTATAGTTTCTTTTACTCTTTCTGTATTATTAGCTCCATAGTTATACCCCGCAATAGGTAAAAAACCTTGTGTAACTCCTAAAACAGGAAATAAAGCAAATAACATAACTCTGTTTATAATACCATAAATAGCAATTGAAATTTCACCTCCATATTTAAAAAGAGAATAGTTTAGTACAATAGTTAAAATACTTATGGTTCCTTGCCTTACTACTGTTACACCACCTAAAGAAATAATCTCTTTTACAATAGAAAAATTCAATTTAAAATACTTTGGAATAATTTTTAATTCAGTTCTTTTTGAAATAAAAAACCATAAAATGAATAATCCACTTACAGCATATGAAATAGAGGTTGCTAACCCAGCTCCATACATTCCCAAGTTCATAAACTTAATGAAAATAACATCTAAAAAAATATTAGCAATTGCAGGAAATAACATGGTGAGCATAGCATAATTAGGTTTCCCAACTGCTCTAACAACAGGATTACCCATCATAGCAAAAGCCAAAAACGGAACACCCCAAACAATTACATCGAAATACTCAGTAGCGGGTGTTATAATGTCTCCATTGGCCCCAAAAAGTCTTAAAATAGGAGTGCTGAAAAACGTTCCTAACAATACAAATAAAATAGACAATGCAATAGTTAATGAAATTTGATTTCCAAAAACCTCAAATGCTTTATCATCTTTGTTAGCTCCTAGTGCTCTAGAAATTATAGAGCTACCTCCAATTCCAACTCCCATACCTATTGAAGATATTAAAAAAGCTATGGGCAAAACTACTGTAATTGCTGCGATAGCAAGTACGCCAATCCATCTACCAACAAAAATGGTATCAACAATCATATTAATCGACATTACTAGAATTCCAATAGAAGCAGGAATAGCTTGTTTTAAAATAAGTTGACTAATACTTTTAGTACCTAAGTCGTTGGCGATTTTATTCATGTTGACTAAATTAGTGTGAATTATCCATCAAAAATAAAAACAGCATTAGATTTAAGTAATAATTAACATCAATCCTGTAAGTTTGCTTTATGAATTTATTTGAACAAAAACATATCGTAACTCCAGAAGAGATAGATGAATATAACCATGTAAATAATGTAGTGTATGTACAATGGATGCAAAATATTTCAGATGCTCATTGGAAAGAACTTTCTAAAAATGTTAAAAACATCGACTATGTTTGGTTTGTTATTCGTCATGAAGTTGATTATAAAAATCAAGCCGTATTAGGAGATGAAGTTACACTTAGAACATGGGTCGGGAAAACAGAAGGGATAAGATCGGTACGTCACTTTGAAATGTATAGAGGAGAAACTTTATTAGTAAAATCTCAAACTACTTTTTGTTTGTTAGATGCTAACACAAAAAAGCCTAAAAGAATTACGAAAGAAGTAACAAATTTATTGTTACCGTAAAAGAAACAATATCTTTGCACTTATAAATTTATAGAATGACAACATTTACCGCATTAGGAGTACGAAAAGAATATGTTAAGGGATTGAAAGAGTTAGGAATAACAACTCCTACTGAAGTACAAAAAGAAACCATACCTTATTTACTTGAAAATAATTCAGATTTTATAGGATTAGCACAAACTGGAACAGGTAAAACAGCTGCTTATGGTCTACCTATTTTGCATAAAATAGATGCTTCAAAAGATAATGTACAAGCATTAATTTTATCGCCTACAAGAGAACTGGTACAACAGATAAAGAAACAGTTATTTAAATTTACAAAATATGTTGATGATAGAATTTTTGTAGAAGCTGTTTACGGTGGAGAAAAGATTGAACGTCAAATCAGCAATTTAAAGAGAACTACACATGTTATCGTAGCAACTCCGGGACGTTTGATTGATTTAATAGAAAGAGGAGATGTAGATTTAAAAAACATTAAAACCTTGGTGCTTGATGAGGCAGATGAGATGCTTAGTATGGGGTTTAAATTAGAATTGAATCGTATTTTAAAATATACTTCGGGTACTCGTAAAACATGGTTGTTTTCGGCAACAATGCCAGATGAAATACGAAGTATTATAAAAAAATACATGAATGCTTCAGCAAAACAAGTTGAAGTAAACAAAAATGTATTGGTGAATGCCAATATAACACATCAATTCGTAACAACTACGATTCCTGAAAAAACAGATATTATTGTTAAGTTTTTAGAAAAAAGACATGCTGAAAGAGGCATCATTTTCTCAAGAACTAAAGCAGGTGCTCAAAAGCTAACAAAAGAATTAAAAGAGGAAGGCTTTTCTGTAGAGGCTTTAGAAGGAGATATGCAGCAAAAAGAGCGTGATAAGGTAATGCGTGCTTTTAAAAACGGAAATCTTCAAGTATTGGTATCTACAGATGTTTCTGCAAGGGGAATAGATGTTCAAAACTTAGCTTTTGTTATCCATCATCAATTACCAGAACAACTAGAATACTACACACACCGAAGTGGTAGAACGGCAAGAGCGGGGAAAAGAGGAATTTCTTTAGCATTGATTCTTCAAAATGAAAGAAGTCGTTTAGCAGAAGTAGAAAGAACATTACAAATACAATTTTCTGAAATATCAATATAAATGGATGTAATTTACGCCATAGACATCGCCGGAACTTTTGCTTTTGCCATTAGTGGTGCATTAGTTGCTATTAGAAAAAAGTTTGATGTTTTTGGAGTCATTATCATAGCTTTTGTTACTGCCGTAGGAGGCGGAATGACTAGAGATGTGCTTATTAACGCACACCCTATAAACTGGATTGGAGATATTAACTATATTTGGACAATATTAATAGCTGTTGCGGCAACTTTTTTATTTCGAAGTAAAATAGCACCGTTAAGAAGAACAATGTTTCTGTTCGATACTATTGGTATAAGCGTATTTACATTATTAGGTGTTCAAAAGGGGATAAATTTTAATCTACATCCGTTTGTAGCCTTAGTTATGGGGATGTCTTCTGCAGTAATGGGAGGAGTAATTAGAGATGTGCTAACAAATGAAATTCCGTTAATTTTCCATAGAGAAATATATGCGTCAGCCTGTTTAGCAGGAGGAATTGTATACTTACTTTTATATCCTTTAAACATAAATGAAGATGTACTTTTTGTTATTTCAGCTGGAATAATTATTCTTGTAAGAACGATTGCTGTACAGTATAAATTAGAGCTTCCTCGTATTAAAAAGGATGTTTTTGGTAAATAAAGGATATGAAAAAAATAGTTTTTGAAAATTTAAACGAACTTTCCAATATAGAAGGAAAACAATTACCAGTAGGAGAGTGGTATACCGTAACTCAACAAATGATTAATGACTTTGCGAATGCCACATTAGATAAACAGTGGATTCACATTGATGAAGAAAAAGCAGCTAAATATTCTCCAACAAAAACAACAATAGCACACGGATTTATGTCTGTTTCTATGTTGTCGGAACTAATTTCTAAACAATTTGAAGTAAAAAGTGTAACTATGGGGTTAAACTACGGATTGAATAAAGTTCGTTTTCCAAATCCTGTACCTGTAAATAGTGAATTACGCTTAATTAGTTCTGTTAAACTAATAGAAGATTTTCAGAATGGTAAAAAGCTAACCTTTGATTGCACAATAGAAATAAAAGGGCAAGAAAAACCTGCTTGTGTTGCCGAATTTATTTTTGTTCTATTTGAATAAAAAATGCTGTCTTGAAAAGAACAGCATTTAAATTATATATTGTCTTAGCGGTTATGACAACCAACCTTTAGCTATTGTTTTTTTAGAATACATTAATAAAAACACACCTATAACAATTACCATTATAGGCATTATAACACTTCCTGGTCCATATACTTCAGCTGCTCTACTCATAAATAAGTTATACGACATTTGAACAATAATAGCTATTAGCGAAATTAAAAACATAGGACTTGCTAACTTTTTTCTCATTAATAAAAAAGCACTACCTATTAATCCGCCAAAAACAGCAATAGCAAAAGCAGCAGTAACCCAAGTAGGAACATTTTCATATAAAGCTCTTTCTGCTTCAGGCAAAGCAGCTTTAACTTCATCTGTCATATAAGCTTGACCAATGTAAGACATAACACCTAGTCCATTCCAAACTAAGGCTGCAACACCAATAATCCAAAAAAGTGTAGTGGGTTTGTTTGAATCTGTCATAAAAATAGTTTTTTAGTTAGTTACTGATAAATGTAGTTATAAATAATTCAAAATACAAAACCCACTGTAAATCAACGAGTAGGGTAGAGGGTAAATGAAAATGGTGAATTTGCCTTCTTAAAATAATGTTAAAGACATATGGTAATTGTAACGACAATAGAAAATAATCGTCATATAAGCATATAATTACTTAACAGTAATGTTTAGTGATTAGTTAGTTTTTAATAGTTGATTGAAAGGAAAGGCTCGAGATATTATCCCGAGCCTTTTTTAATATACTTTATTTTTAAAAAGATTATTTTCTTTCTAAAAGAGCCATGTAAAACCCATCGAAACCAGATTTATGCGACAATACCTTTTCGTCTTTTACAAATTTAAAATCTTTTCCTGCATCAGAAGCTAAAAAGAATTCAACTTGTTGTTGATTTTCAGATGGTAATACCGAACAAGTAGCATATACCATTTTTCCTCCTGGCTTTACCATTTTAGAGTATTGTTGTAATACTTCTTGCTGAGTACCACGAATTTTATCTAAAAACTCAGGTTGTAATTTCCATTTACTATCAGGATTTCTTCTAATAACTCCTAAACCAGAACATGGAGCATCAATTAATACTCTATCAGCTTTTCCTTGTAACTTCTTAATAACCTTTGTAGAATCAATTACACGAGTATCAATATTATGAGCTCCGTTTCTACGAGCACGAACTTTTAGTTTTTTCAATTTACTTTCGTAAATATCCATTGCTATAATTTGCCCTTTGTTTTTCATTAATGAAGCTAAGTGTAATGTTTTACCACCAGCACCAGCACATGTATCTACCACTTTCATACCAGGTTCAACATCTAAATAAGCAGCTACTAATTGTGAAGATGCATCTTGAACTTCAAAAAAACCTTTTTTAAAGGCTTCTGTTTTAAAAACATTCGCTCTTTCTACTAATTTTAAAGCATCATCATATTCTTTGATAAACTCTGTATCAATTCCTTCAGAAGCTAATTGTTTTTGTAAATGAGCTTTGGTTGTATTTAAGGTGTTTGTACGTAAAATAACCTCTGCTTGTTTATTTAAAGCAGCTATTTCTTTCGTCCAAACTTCTTCTCCTAACTCTTGAACCCCAACTTCATCAATCCAATCAGGAATAGATTCTCTAAACTTTCTTATTTTTAATAACTCATCAAACTTACCTTTAATTCTTCTTGTAGGAGTAGGCTCTATCTGGTTCCAATCTGGTAATTGAATTCCTTTTAACACACACCAAACAGCAAATAATCGCCATAAATCAGGACGAGAATAAGGTGCTTTTACATTTGCTATTTCTGCATATAATCGTTTCCAACGAACCACATCATAAATAGTTTCAGCAACAAACTTTCTATCACGTGCTCCCCAACGTTTATCTCTCTTCAAAGCTTTTTCAACAGCTTTATCTGCATATACATCTTCATTAAAAATATCGCGTAAGCTATCAATAACCGCGAAAACTAAATTTCTATGTAATCTCATTTGATGAATTTAAGAGTGCAAAGATAGTTGATTTTAATGGCTTTTTGTATTTTCGTTCTTAATGAATTTAAATAACCCCGTAACATATATAAAAGGAATTAGTGTTGCCAGAGCAGAGTTGTTATTTACCGAGTTAGGTATTAAAACTTGTAACGATTTATTGCACCTTTTTCCGTTTAGATATATTGATAAAACACAGTTTTATACGATTAATCAGTTGCAACAAAACTCTGCTGAAGTACAAATAGTAGGTAAGATTACAGGCGTAAAAACCGTAAAACAAAAAAGAGGTAGTAGGTTAGTGGCTACTTTTTCTGACACTACAGGTACCATGGAATTGGTTTGGTTTAAAGGGGCTAAATGGATTAAAGATAGTTTAAAAGTAAATGTTCCATATGTTATTTATGGAAAACTAAATTGGTATAATGGTACTCCTAATATGCCACATCCAGAAATGGAAACAGTAAAAGAATACAAAAGCAAGCTACAAATGGCTATGCAACCAGTATATCCTTCTACTGAAAAATTAAGCACTAAAGGAATAAGTAACAAGGTCATGCGTACAATGATTCAAAACTTGTTTCAGCAAGCTTATAATGATATTGAAGAAACTTTTCCTGCTTATTTTATTGAAGAACATCAATTTTTAGGCAAAAAAGAATCACTTTTGAATATTCACTTTCCTAAGAATCAAGAATTACTAGCAAAGGCTCAATATCGATTAAAGTTTGAAGAGTTATTTTTTATTCAATTACAATTATTACAGAAAAAACTCATCAGAAAATCAAAACTAAAAGGATTCATTTTTGAACAGGTAGGAGAGGAGTTTACCAATTTTTATAACAATCACTTGCCCTTCGACTTAACAGGGGCTCAAAAACGAGTATTGAAAGAGATTCGTAAAGATGTTGGCTCTGGAGCACACATGAATCGATTACTGCAGGGGGATGTAGGTTCTGGGAAAACGATTGTAGCATTATTAACTATGTTATTAGCCATTGATAATGGTTATCAAGCTACAATTATGGCTCCTACCGAAATTCTTGCAACACAGCATTATAATGGGATAATAGAGTTATTAGAGAAAACAGATATTAAAGTTGAATTATTAACAGGATCTACTAAAACAAAAAAGCGTAGAGAGATTCATGAAAGTTTAGAAGATGGTTCACTACATATACTGATAGGAACACATGCTATTTTAGAAAATAAAGTACAATTTAAAAAACTGGGTATTGCTATTATTGATGAGCAACATCGTTTTGGAGTTGCACAGAGAAAAAAGTTATGGGAAAAAAGTCCTTCTGATGGAAGGGCTATTCCTCCACATATTTTAGTTATGACAGCAACGCCTATACCAAGAACATTGGCAATGTCCGTTTATGGTGATTTAGATATTTCTGTAATTGATGAACTGCCTCCTGGGCGTAAAGAAATAAAAACTGTACATCGTTATGATAGTAATCGTTTAGGGGTTTTTAAGTTTTTGAAAGATGAAATAGCTAAAGGTCGCCAAGCATATGTGGTATATCCATTAATTCAAGAGTCTGAAGCAATGGATTATAAGGATTTAATGGATGGTTATGAGAGTATTTCTCGTGAGTTTCCTTCTCCTAAATATCAAATAAGTATTGTTCATGGACAAATGAAACCTGCTGATAAGGATTATGAAATGGAGCGATTTGCCAAAGGAGATACTCAAATTATGGTAGCTACCACAGTTATTGAAGTGGGAGTAAATGTGCCTAATGCCTCTGTAATGGTTATAGAGAGTGCAGAGCGTTTTGGGTTAAGTCAGTTGCATCAATTACGAGGTAGAGTAGGACGTGGCGCAGAACAGAGTTATTGTATTTTATTATCGAGTTATAAATTGTCTTCTGACGGAAAAACTCGTTTACAAACAATGGTAGAAACTACAGATGGATTTAAAATTGCTGAAGTAGATTTAAAACTTCGTGGTCCAGGAAATATTATGGGAACACAACAAAGTGGTGTTTTAAACCTTAAAATAGCAGATGTTGTTAAAGATAGTCCAATATTACACGTAGCCCGTAAAACTGCTATAAACTTACTTCAAGAAGATCCGAATTTATCAGAAATAAAAAATTCCAGCTTGCTGAAAGCTTATGAAAAGCTTAGAAAAACAAGTGGAATTTGGAGTAATATAAGTTAGAATTAAGTACTAGCTAGTAGTACTTAACTCTTCTTCTTCGTTGTCGCTTTTATTAAGCCTAAGTATTATATATCCTATTATTGCAGAAATAAGAGAACCTAAAAGTACACCAATTTTAGCGGATCCTAAGAATTCAGGGCTCTTAGCAAAAGCTAAACTAGCAATGAATATTGCCATAGTGAACCCGATTCCTGCTAAAAATGATACACCAACAATGTGCTGACCATTTATTTCTTTTGGAACTTCAATTATTTTAAGCTTTTTAACTGTGGTAATAACTGTGGTGATTCCAATACTATTCCCTAGAACTAAACATAAAGCTATGTGTATTATTAAGGAAGAGTCTAAATGCGTATTACTATCTATTATTAAAACACCTGCATTAGCTAAAGCAAAAATAGGGATAATTGCATATGCTACTATATCGTGTAGTTTATGTTCTAAAAGCTGAAGAGGTGACTGGTAGTCTTCTATCCAATGATCTAAGTTATCTATTTCATTAATTTGCTCTTTTGACAATATTGGTTTAGGTGAAACCTTCGCATTTTTAATATTATCCATTATCTGAGACAAATTAGCTAAAAACTCAGGGGTATGTGCTTTTTGTCTAATCGGTACAGCAAAAGCCATTAATATACCTGCAACCGTTGGGTGTATTCCTGCTTTTAAAAATAAAACCCAAATAACCGCACCAAACATAAAAGTTACGTAGTGAGAATAAAAACCTTTATGAGCAATAAAATAAAGAAAAGCTAATAAACCTATAGCGATAGATATCAATGTAATATCAATACTAGTACTATAAAATAAAGCGATTACTAAAACAGCTCCTATATCATCAACAATAGCAAAAGCAGTTAAAAAGACTTTTAAACTTAGTGGTATTCTTTTACCTAAAGTGTTTAAAACAGCTAAAGAAAAGGCAATATCAGTAGCCATTGGAACCCCCCAACCATGTGCTGTTTCCGGATCTTCATTTAAAAGAATAAAAAATAAAACAGGAAATAACATTCCACCTAGTGCTCCAAAAAGAGGAAACGCTAGCTTTTTAGTAGAGTTTAATTCACCTATTAAGAATTCTCTTTTAATTTCTAACCCAATTAAAAAGAAAAATACAGCCATTAACCCATCGTTAATCCAAAGTATTAAAGGTTTGTATAATTCAAGGTGTTCAGACTTAAAACCTATTTTATAGTCCCATAAAGCACTGTAACTGTCTCTAAAAGGAGAGTTTGCCCAAATGAGGGCCAATAAAGTAGCTACCAACAATAAAATACCACTAGCACTTTCAGTTTTTAAAAATTTTTTAAATGGAGATGCTATACTCTTTTTATTCATGTTTGTATATAGATTGTAACTTGCTTTTTTAACTTGAAAAAAAGCAAGGATATTAATTTTTTTGTTTCAGAAAGCGAAGATAATTCATCAAACTTTAACGAAAAGTTAAATTTTTAAAACTTTTTAACACTTAAGAAGGAAAAACGATACGAAATACCCAAATTTATTTGAGTACTACTTAAATTTCCTCCCCTAGCTTTTACATAACCCGCTCCTAATCTTAAATTTAAGTTATTAGTAAGTTTTTGATTAACTCCAACACTAGGTTTAACAATTAATCCTTGTCCTGTACTAATACCACCACCACCAGCTGCACCTCCTAAAACTTGTGCAAAAAGAGAGGTTTTTCCGTTAAAGAATTCATTTGTTTGAACTCCTAAACCAACAATTCCTTCTGCATAAGCTCCTGCATTACCAAAGTTAGCAAAAGAAGTTTGACCTGCCGCATATAAATATTTATTTAAGAAAAAATTTAATTGCAGTGATATTTGATGCATATCTTGATCAAAACCACCATCTCTTGCAGCATCTAAGTATAAATCTTGTTTAATAACTGCGTCAAACCCTTTGAACTTTCCTTCTGAAAATTCTTTTTCATCTGGTAAAATACCATCTCTATCCATGTAATACTTTAATCCTAGACCAAAAGTTGAAGACACAAAGTGAGAATCTGGACTCATCAAGTATCCCTTATTGATTGATGCATACACATTATCAAATAATTTTTGCTCTAAAGAGAGGTCTGGATAGATTAAAAAACCTCCTTTAGTATCTACTCCGCCACCGCCACCAGCGCCTACTCCAAATTTAGCTAAAATATTTGTACGATTCTTATTCATTGACAAATGATACCCTCCACCAAGGAAAACATCCATGTAACCTGCCTTAATTCCGTGATAAGCACCATCTGCTTTAACGAAAAAGAAAAAATCATCTGTAAGATAAGAATTTAATTCAAAACCTGCTAAACGTATTGTGTTTCCTTCATAAGAACCTTTGGTTACTTTAGCATTATTTAAATGAACTAATAGTGAAACTCTGTTACTTAGGGTATTCCAAGAGGTATTTTTTAGTTCTTCAATAGAAAAAGTACTTTCTCTATCTTTAAATCCTGCGGCCTCAAAAGATAAAGGAATTTGTACAGCTACATTGAATTGGCTACTGTTAATAGTGCCTCCGTCAAAAAAATCAACATAACTATATCCTGCAGTGGCAGAAAAATGTTTGAAATCATATCCTAAATTAAGGTGGGGGAGTATAAAAGCGCCACCGCCATCAGGAGCTGATGCACCACCACCGCCACCAAAGTGAATTCCTGTATCTATAAAAAGTTTATCAGTTATTTTTTGTTGAATTCCTGCGTTTACCCCCAAAGTAAAAAAACCTCCTCTAATACCTCCTACAGCTCCATATAAACCAACTCCTGCGTAACTCCAATCATTTAATTTTAGATTGTAGTGGAGCCCTGTGTAGTCCATATTTTGTTCTCCTTCAGGCATTTTAATCGATAGGAAGTCAATTTGACCAAATCCAAATTGTGTTTTCCTTTCAGGCACACTACTTATTTGTCCGTAAAAAAAATGAACACTCATAAGTAAACTTACTATGAGTGCTCTCTTAAAAATAATGTTAAGCATTAAATTTTATTTAATTATGTATTTTCTGGCGTTTTCCGTTTATATATGAAGCTACAAATGCATCACTAAATCCAATTTTTATTAATTCTTTTTGTAAGTCTTTAGCTTCACCTAAAGTGGTATACAAACCTAAAGAGTATTTAAAGTAACCATCATCAGTTGTAACTGTTGATGGAATAACTTCTGAAGACAATAATGGATATTTGTTTTCTGAAAGTACTCCAATTTGTACTGAATAAATTATTTGCCCATTTGTGTTTTGTGCTACTTCATCAGCCATTGTTTCTGTATTTATATCAGAATTAGAACTAGATGAAATATCGTTATCAGATTCATCGGAGTTTCTAGCAGCTCTTGCTTGAGCTCTGTTTATACTATCTAACACTCTAAAAGCTTCTTTCTTTTTTACAGCTTCTACATCTATATTATTAATAGCACTACTACCACCATTTGCATAAAAATAATATGCAGCTCCTAAAGCAAGGCCTAATAGAAGCCCTAAGAAAATAGGCAGGGTTTTTGAGCTCTTTTTTAGTGCAGCTAATTCTTCTTGTGTGCTACTTAATTCGCTTTCTGCTTCTTCTCTTTTTAATTTAGCATTGTCTAAGTCTTCTTGCATTAACTTAAACTTCTCTTCTTCTATAAAAGGCATAAGTTTGTGGATTAATTAATAGTTATTAAAAGCACTAAAATACAAATCTTTTTTAATACGTAAGTTTTAAAGAGAATAATAGGGCTTTTAGTTGATTATTTCTGTAAATCATGTGGAGTAGAATAAATGGTCATTTTGTTACCTCTGCTAAAACCGATAAGGAAAATTCCAAATTCTTTGGCAAAGTCTACAGCTAAAGAAGAACATGCTGAAACTGCAATTATAATTGGTATTTTGGCTAAGAAAGCTTTAGAAACTATTTCGTAAGAAACTCTTCCGCTAACTAACATATAATTGGCATTTTTTAATATATTTTGAATGATTAAATCACCAATACATTTGTCTACAGCATTATGACGACCAATATCTTCTTTAATAGTTAGTAACTCTTCATTTTTGTTAAAAACAGCACAAGCATGACTACCTCCTGTAGTTTTAAATAAAAGCTGTTTACTATTCATTTTCAAGTAAATACGATTTGTCACCTCTATTAATTCTTTAATATTTGTTTTACTACTGTTTTTTAGAGTGTTACCTTCTGTTTTTATATCTTTTAATTCTTTTTTTCCGCAGATTCCACAAGAAGAAACAGATAAAAGAGTACGTTTATTTAAATAACCTTTTCCTAACTTTTCTTCAGGAATATTTACGTTTAATACTGTAGAAAAGTCTTTTTCATTTTTAATTATTTCTACTTTTACATCACCTTGCTTTTTATAAATATCTTCAGCGTATAATAAACCTCTTACCAGCTCTATATCATTGCCAGGAGTTCTCATAACTACTGTATATGGTTCTTTATTGATGTTTATTTGTAATGGAGCTTCTATAACAAGGGTATCATCAAACTTCTCTATCGATTTATCAGAAAGTTTAATTGATTGGTAGCTTTGTGTTTGTTTCATGATAAAAACAAATGTATGTAAAAAAAGAAAAGCCTTGACTTATATCAAGGCTTTTAGTATGTTTTATTACCCCTAAACAATAAAACATACTTTTCGATAGGGGCTTCTATCAATTAGGTAAACGATAAATTATAAGTAATAGTATAAAGACTAATCAATTTTTCTGCAGTCAATAACTATTAATTCGTCGTTTATGTTTGTAGTGAAAAACAGATAAGTATTTCCTCCGTCTTTTAATTTTGTTTCTTTTCTAAGCTGCGCTACTGTTTTTGGGAAATTACGTGTAGTAATATTTGCTTTAGTGTCTGTAATCTGTTTTTTGACCTTTTTTTTGTTATAGGTAAATACATTGTTGATTTCAAAGATTCTTCCAGGAAAATCTTTTACTAATTTCTCTGAGGTATACAGGTGAGAATGTTGATGTAGTTTGTTTACTTTTTGTTGGTTTGCTATCTGATTAAATCCACCAGACTTTAAAATAGCTGAGTTAGGCTCGTAAAGGTATTTAAGTGGTGTTGAGTATTCAGATTTAAAACCATTCCCTAGATTGAAATTGAATTCCCGAACACTGTTTTTCAATATGTTAACTGTATTTACTTTAATTAACTGTTTATGTCCTTTTGTTAATAGAAAAAGTAGTTCTTTTACCTCGTTATTTACTGCAACCACATGAATTTCTTTTACAAATTTTAGTTCATTTATGGTTGATGAAATATCTAAAATGGGAGAATTCTTAACAAGAATTGTATCTGACATTTCAAATAGAAAATCTAAATTTTCGGGTACGTTTGGTAAACAATCGCTTAGTAAAAAAACTTTTCCTTTCGTATCATTTCTTCGAGAAGGGTCAATATAAATACAATCAAATTTTTCAGAAGTATTTTTTAAGTACTCTAATCCGTCTGTGGCAACAGTTCTAATATTTGAAACTTCTAATTGCTGATAATTGTATGAAACGATCTCTGAAAGCTCTTCATTTATCTCACAATGCACAACCTTTTTAAATCGTTTAGAAAAAGCATAACAGTCAACACCAAATCCTCCTGTTATATCAATTATTGAATCCCCATTAACTAATTTTGATTTGTATTCAGCTGTTATTTCAGAAGAAGTTTGTTCAATACTTAGTTTAGGTGGATAATAAATGTTTTTTGTTTGAAACCAAGTAGGTAATTTCTTCTCTGATTTTTGTTTTGCTATAACTTGATTGGCTAATTCTTGTACAGAAACATCTTTAAAGGGGCTTCCTTTAAAAATAAATTGTTCTATGCTTACTTTTAAGTTATTATTAATATAACTCTGAACCTCAGGATGTAAAATGTTTTTATTCAAAAAAGAAGTAATTTTAATTGAGCTTTTAACCGCAATAATACTAATAATTTAACAGTAATAAAGTCTTGTTAATCCTAGATTTTCACTACGTTTGTTTACTTATTATCAATTTAAAGTTAACAAATAATTTATTATGAAAAAAAGTTTTTTAATGCTTGCTATGATTTTAGCAACAGCGAGCGCAAGTGCTCAATTTTATGTTTCTGCAGCAGGAGGTTATTCAATTTCTAGTGCAGGAGTACGTTTTGGAACTGAAACAACAACTGCAGGAGTAGAAAACACTTATGGTAGTTATGGAGAAGGTATGCATACTCAGTTAAGAGGAGGGTATTTTTTTAATGACACCTTTGGAGTTGAAGTAGGTTTGGGTTATTTAAATGGAGCAGATCAAACTTCTGTTTTAGTAGATTTACCTGCTCAAGCACAGTATATCAATATTGAGGCTAGAGGAAAAGCATACGGAGCTTCAGCTTCTTTAGTATATAAGTTTACTAACAATATTTATGGACGTTTTGGAGCCTTAATTAAAGTAGGTGGTAGAACTGAGTCTGACGGTAAAATAAATATAGCATTATCTCAAACAGAGATGCTAAATGTTGACTACACACAAGACTATAAAGGAAGACTTCCTTTAGGTTTTATTGGAGCTGTAGGGTATAAGTATGATTTAAGTGATAAAGTGTCTCTTTTTGCAGAATTAGAGTATATGGGGGTTAGTGTAACAAGAGATTCTTCTGAAATTGTTGATTTTTCTGCAAATGTAAACGGACAAGCTAGATCTATTGATCAAGTAAGAGCTATTTTTGAAAACCACCCTTCTTATTCTAATTTAGCACCTGTATTTAACAAGAATGTTGAGTATGTTGATGAATTACCTTTAGGAGCTAATCCTGCTGGAGAGAAACAACTATCTCAAAAAGTTCCTTATTCTTCTTTTGGGATTAATATTGGTGCTACTTTCTATTTCGGAAAATAAATTATTTCTTGCATAAGAAAATTAAAAGAGCAGCAATTTTGCTGCTCTTTTTTATAGTTTATGTAGGAAGTGAAACTAATTGTAAGCTTTTACATTTCCCATATTTAGTGTACCGACTGACATTTCGTGCTTTGTTGGTAATACTGCACCAGATTCTGTTGTAATCCAATCATTCCAAGTAGCTTCCATTCCGCCAGTAGGAATTATAGAAACCCACATTTTATAGCTAGTAGGTCTACCTTTTTCATCTAAAATCCATAAATAAGAGTCTCCAGGGGTTGATCCTCCTGTAGTATAAGTAACTAATAAAGCTTCTTTACCTTCATATTCTACAATTCTACGTTCAATACCGTTTTCAAAAACTTTATATGGGGCTACTAGCCAAAAGCTATCATTATTAAAATAGTCTATGGCTTTTTGAAGTATTTCTTTGTTCTCAACTTCTTTTCCATCAACTAAAACAATACTTTTTTCTGGGCTTTTTGTATATAAGTTTACTTTATTAGAGTCCCAAGATACTTCTACTATATTTTCTTGTTTATCCCACTTATAAAAATGCTTTCCTCTAAAACTCCACTCTATAAAACGAGTAGTTTTATAAGCTTCATAATTTAACGCTTTAAGCATTTTTGTTGCTAAAGCATCCGCTTTTGGACCTTGTTTACCTGTAGGAAGACTTTCGTTGTTTTTAAAATAAAAAACGGCTAATACTATAGCTCCAATAAGTAAAAATCCTCCTAGTATTTTAAATAACTTCTTCATTTTTATTTATTAATTGTTTTATTCCTTTAGCTAACTCTTCTGCTGCGGCAGGGTGATTTCTAAACCAAAGTTCTGGTTCTATTAATTCTAGTTCTGCGATAGCTAATTTACCATTATTATCAGTAAAAACATCTACTCGTGCATAAATAGGAGTTTCTATACAAGCTTTAACTGCATTTTCAGCAAACGTGATTTCTTCTTTAGTAGGTGTATAATTGTGCACTGAACCTCCAAAATCGTCTTGTACTCTAAAGTCTCCTGGTTTGGCTATTTTTAAAACAGCATGTGTAAACTTACCATTCATAACCATTAACGAGATTTCTCCTTTTTCAATTATGTTATACTGAAAAGGTTGAATAATCATAGCCTCTTCTGTAATTAATGAAGAGAAAACCTCTTCATATTCGTTTATCTTTTCAAGATTGACCTTATAGGTATGTCTCGCAGCACCAGAAATACAAGGTTTTAAAACAAAATCTTTTAAATTATACTTTTGTGAAAGTTCTTTTAATGTAGATTTAATTCCTTTTTCAATGAAATAGGATTTACAAATATGTATTCCGTTTTGTTGTAGGTCTTTTAGGTAGTGTTTGTCTATATTCCAACGAATAATTTTTTCTGAATTTAATAGTGTTGTTTGTTTACTTACTGTATTTAACCATTTTGAAAATTCAGTAAATCGATCAAAATAATCCCAAGTAGTTCTAAATAAAATATATTTTGTTGTAGACCAGTCAAATTCTGTATCATCCCAAGAAAGACGAGCTACTTTTAGCCCTTGATTTTCAAGAGCTATTTTTACATAGTTGTCTTCGTTTAATACATTTTGAATATAGTTATCAAGTTTTTGAGGTTTTATATACCTTTTATCTGTAAGAATAATAACATCGTATTTTTTCATATATGCAATGTAACGTTATTTTTAAAGTTATAAAATGCTTATTTATGCATGTTATAATACTCTATTACGTGATTTGGTATTTGTATATCTTCTTTTAAGTTTTCATCAGAAATAGGAGGGAGGGCTATCTGCTTTAAAGGTACCAATCCTGCCCAAATAGGTAGATTTTCATCTTCAGGTTCATCATTTGCTCCAACATCTCTCACTTTTGCAGAAGCAGTTTCAATTGTCATTTCTACAACTAATGTTCTATCTAATTCTTCAGGTTTCATAGGTCTAATTCCATTCCAACGCCCCTTCATCATATGTTCCATAAAACAGTATAAAGCGGCTTCTTTTTCTTTAGGTTTCTCTATTGTTTTTACTGAACCAAATAATGTAGCAGAACGGTAGTTTACTGAATGATGCAATCCTGAGCGAGCGAGAACTAATGCATCTAAATGTATTACTGTCATACTCATTTTTCCAGCTTCTAAAAGCGATAATAACATTCTGTTTGCCTGTGAACTATGTAGATAAATTTTATCTTCTTTTCTTCCGTAAGCCATAGGTAAGGAAATTGCTTTTCCTTCATACACGTAACTTACAAAACCAATAAAACCTGCATCTAAAATAGTATTGATTTTTTCAACATCATAAACGGCTCTATTTTGACCTCTTTTTACTCTATTGATTTTTGATTTTTGATATTCTTTCATGTTCTATCTATTTTCGGGTAAAACATCTTTAAATCTCAAACGTTTTTCTCTTGCTTTGTCTATATCCTTTGGACTATAAACTTTTTTCAAAGATGCTGGGTGTTTTTCAATAAACTTTTGAGGTCTAATTGGTCTGGGAACAAAATTTCCAGAGCATGTGGGGCATACATTTTCAAAAACTACCAAAGCACATTCTTTACAATAAGTGCATTCAAAACTACATATCATAGCTTCAGTAGAAGTGTTTGGCAAATCTTTACCGCAGTGTTCGCAATTAGGTCTAATTTCTAACATTTTTAAGTCGTTTTATTTAGATTTTTCTTGTTAAGGTTATAAGTAACGTTCTTTAATAATATCCATATGCCAAACACTATGACCCAATAAAATAAAAGCACAAGCTCTTGCTGAGGCTGGAGAGTTGTTTGCTACTCCAATGTTGCATAGGTTCTCGTTCGAAATACTGTTTAATAAGTTGATTGAATATGAGCGGGTTGTTTTAAACTCTTCTAATAAACCTTCTATTGTTTTACTGTCAGCTCCTGAAGGTTTAATATAGGTATCTTGATCAAAACCTTCAATTGGAGTCATATCTTTTCTAGAAATTCGTAGTATACGATACATAAAAACACGTTCTGTATCAATTATGTGTTGTAACACTTCTTTTATACTCCATTTTTCTGGTTGATAACGATATTCTAGCTTGTCTTTTGAAATAGATGAAAAAAACTTTACAATAGTTTCTTTGTCGCTTTCAAAGCCTTCTTTTAAGCTTGTGTTATCTGGTACTTTAGCTAAATACCTTGCGTAAAATTCGTTAAATTCAGTTGGTTGTAGTTCTTGTTTTTTCATTATTTATATTATTTACTTTTCAAATGTAGTATATTTATGGTCTATTGTATTAATCCAGGTTTTAAATAATTAATAGTCCAGATGTTTCCTTATAAAACTTCGTTAAAACTTAGTAAAAGCCTTAAAGAGCCTTTGTACTTGCAGTTAGCAAATCAATTTATATTATTAATCCGTGAGGGAAAACTATCACCAGGAACAAAGTTAGTGGGCTCAAGAACTTTAGCTGATTTATTACAAGTACATAGAAAAACAGTTGTTGCTTGCTATGAGGAATTATTATTACAGGGCTGGGTTGAAAGTATTCCTAAAAAGGGGACTTTTGTAAATAATAGTTTACCTCTTGTTCAAAAAGTAGCATTAGCAGACACTATTAAAACAACTAAAAATGAAAATTCAGGATTCAATTTTTACCAAAACAATCACTTATTAGAAAAGAAAGCGGAGAAAAGAGAAGGAGTTTTATATATAAATGATGGTACATCAGACACAAGACTTACTCCAACAGAAGAAATTGCTCGAATATATAGGAAAATAGCTTCCAAAAAGAGTATTTATGCTTTTTTAGATTATAATTCAACACATGGGAATATAAAATTAAGAGAGGTGTTGGCTATGTATTTAAATAGTTCTCGCGGCTTAAAAATAACCAAGGATAATATTTTAATTACTCGTGGTAGTCAAATGGGAATGTGGTTATCTACACAATTACTCTTAAAGGAAAATGATGTTATAATTGTTGGAGAAACTAATTATTCTTCCGCAGATATAACTTTTCAACATCAAAAGGCGCAAATAAAAAGAATTTCTGTAGATGAAAACGGTATTATAGTTGAACAAATAGAGAGAATATGTAAACAACAACCTATAAAGGCTGTTTATGTTACTTCTCATCATCATCATCCTACAACTGTTACTTTATCTGCTGAAAGGAGAATTCATTTATTAAATCTAGCTCAAAAATACAATTTTGCTATTATTGAAGATGACTATGATTATGATTTTAATTATAACCATGCTCCAATTTTACCTTTGGCAAGTCACGATACTTCAGGAAATGTTATTTACATAGGTTCTGTTTGTAAAACTGTAGCTCCAGTTTTTAGAATAGGATACTTAGTAGCCTCTGAAGATTTTGTAAATGAAGCAGCTAAGTTAAGAGGGTATATTGATAGGCAAGGAGACGCCCTTCTAGAGCTAACTTTTGCTGAGTTTATTAAATCTGGAGATTTAGATAGGCACATACGTAAATTAATGAAGATATACTTACAGCGCCGAGACTTATTCTGTAGGTTGTTAAAGAAAGAATTAGGTGGTTATTTTCAGTTTGAAGTACCTAAAGGAGGAATGGCTATTTGGGTTCAGTTAAACAAACAATATTCTTGGAATGAAGTTGCAAAAGATGCAAGAAAGCATCAACTCGAAATAGGAGAGTGGCAGCGATATGATTTAGCAAATAAAAAGCACAACGCTATACGAATTGGTTTTGCTAGTTATAATGATAACGAGATTAAACTATTAATTGAAAGATTAAAACAAACATTTAAAGGCATAAAAAAAGTGCCTATTAAGCACTTTTAAAACATATCTTTTACTAAATCATTCATACTGTCGTATTCTTTAAATAAGAACCCGAAAAAATCTTTACTCTTCTTTTCTTCTGATTTCAACTCACCTTCAGAAAATCTATATTTACGAAACTCTTTTAGTGTTTGATTGAGGTGTTTTTTTAAAGGTTTATCTATAGATAAATGATTTGTATTTTTCATAGTTATATTTTTTTATAAAGCATTATTTAAGTCTACTTTGTATTTGTTTAATAAAGCTTTGGTTATACCTAAGTTAGCTTCTTTAGAGTCTACAGCTAAGTAAACAAAATAAGTACCGCTAGGTGCAATATTAATAATGTGTACTTGACTAGATAAAGTAATAGTAATATCTTGAATCTCTTCATTTAATCCTAATGCGTCAATCGCTTTTAATTTAGCTTTTACGACTCCTAAGTTGTAAGCAGAAGCTAAATTAGGGTCAAAATCAGGATTCACTGTAAAAGAATCGTAAGCTTCTCCAGATCCAACATCTGTTATTGAAACAGCAATAAACCCAGGAACATTACTTTTTAAGTTTTCGATAAAATCATTGATGATTTCTTTCATTGTAAAATAGTTATAATAATTAATAAAAAAAAGACTCTGTATTTATTGAAGGGTAACTTTTTTAAGGGTTAATTTAATCATAGCCGCTTTTGAGACGTCATTAGCTAACAAACAAACTATATGATTATTATCAAACTTGTTAATAACTACTACTTCTTCATTTGAAGTTAGAACTAACTGATCAAGCTTTTCGGATTCTAAGGCATCTTGAAAAAATTCATGAGCCATTGTTACAATGACGTTTGCCATTGCTGCAATGTTGTTTTCTTTGGTGATATTGTAAGAATCAATTACTTGTCCTTCAGAATTAAAAACAAGCCCTTTGTCAGCTTCAGATTCTTCTATTAATGCTCGTAAGCTTACTTCCCCCATTAAGTTTAAAAACTTTAAATAATATTATTTTGCTTTCCCTCCTTCTAGTAAGACACTACTTTTTTAGAAAGGGTCACAAAAATACTACCTTATTTTTGTGTTTTTTTTCACAAGTACTGCTTTATGAATATTTTAACAATTTTACGTACGTAAATAATGGCTGATTAAAAGTTGATTCGTAAAGCTATATCATGGGGATTTCTAACCAACAAAAAAAGACTAGATATCAATCTAGTCTTTTCTCGGTTAATCGTCTTGTGGTTTTTGTTTTTTGAATTTAATTAAATCTAGAACATTCTCGAATCTAGGTTCAAAAAAGAAATCATAAACAGCATTTTTTAAGTCATTAACATTGTTTATGTCAGGAGCTCCGTTATAATCGATAGCTGATTCACTTAATAAAACTTTAGTTTTATATTCATTTTGAAAAAAGCTTATATATTTTTGAAACTCACTATCGATACTTATTTTTTTGATATCAATAGCTTTATAAGACTTCATTTAATTCAGTTTTATATTTTTTTAGCATTGTTCTTGTGAGAGCTAAGTTAGCTCTATTAGAATCAACAGCAAGATAAATAAAGTACTCTCCACTTGGAGACATATCTACAACATGAATATGATTATCAAGTTTAAAATGAATATCATTAATGTTTTCTTTTAGACCTAAGATGTCTATAGCTTTTCGCTTGGCATTTATAATTTCTACATTATAAGCGCAAGCTAAAGCAGGGTCAAAATTTGAGTCGGCAGAATCAGAAGCTAAAGATTCACCTGAAGCTATTTCAGCTACACTAATTGCAATATACCCAGGTATATTTTCTTTTACATTTTGAACTAAGTCGTTTAGGATTTTTTCCATAAATTCCGGGGGGTTTTTAGGTTAAGTAATAATTAAATGTTAATAGTATTAGTCTCTTTTTTAAACATTAAGTTTAAAAGACCGATGTTAGTGTTTTTGTCGGCTAAAAAGCAAAGTACATACTCTTTATATTTAAAAAGTAGAAGTGCTTCTTTGTCAGATTTTAAAATCATTTCATTTAATTCTGTCTTAAAGAAAAGGTTAAAAAAACTACTGGACATATTAAAGATAACAGCATCGAATGCAGCAATTTTGTCTTTTATTTCGACCAAGTCGTTATCGTGAGGGTAAAAGTCAATAATTTTACCTTCTTCGTCAATTAAATAAATTGCTCTTGTTTTAGTTTCTAATAGTAATTTTTGTAAATCCAATTTTAAATAACTTTTACAGCTAATATAAACTTTTTTATTATTGAAAAAAAACTTTGAATATTATTTTTATTAATAAAACATATGTTATTTGTTAAATAAATGAATTAATTTCTGTTTTAAAGCTTGTGTTTTGAAGATAATTTAATTAGAAATCGAAGATGTACTCTCAATTTAACTGGATATTTAGACATTATATTAGTTTTTTTGGATAAAAAACAAGGCTTAAGTACAAAAAGATATTTCTTAACTTTTTAATAAAAAACAGTTAACCTAATAAGGTAATAACATCTTTTAAAGCATGATATTTATCATATTTTCAAAAAAAGAAGATTTCTATGTTTGTGTCAAGCTGTGTTAAGGTTAACCTGTAAAATTGCTGGATTACTTTTTCATAGTCATATAATTTTTTCTGATCCCCCGATCTGTATAGTATTAAAATTAAGGAAGAATAACGATTGATGCCTTACAAATACAAATCAAATTAAATATATGACAAACAACTTAGAGAAAAAGTGGGAGAACCACTCTAATGAAAATCAAAAAAGAAAACCAAAGTTAGTATCCCCAACCCCGGTAGATAGAGAAATAAACCTCGATGAAAACTCAGTTCTTCTTAGTATAACAGATACAAGAGGTGTTATAGAGTATTGTAACGAGGATTTTGTAGAGTCATCCGGTTATGAAGAATATGAATTAGTAGGATCTGGTCATAACATAGTTAGACATCCAGATATGCCCAGAGTAATTTTTAAGTTAATGTGGAAGCGTATTCAAAATAAAGAGAATATTATAGCTTTTGTTAAAAATATGGCTAAAACTGGTAGGTACTACTGGGTAATGACAGATTTTGTTGTTAAAGAAAATGACAAAGGTGAAGTTATAAATTATAAAGCTTTACGAAAACCAGCTCCTAAAAATGCTGTACAAGAAATTATACCCCTATATAAAAGACTACGTGAAATAGAAGACTTAAATGGGATAGAAGCTTCGGAAAAGTTTTTAAAAGGCTTTTTAGATTCTAAAAATACTAATTACGACGTTTATATTGAAAAGTTAATAACAGATAATATTGGTGCTACAGCTTCTGGAACTGAAGAAGGAAAGAAAAAAGGTTCATTTTTTAAAAGGTTCTTTGGTATAGAATAACTAGAGGAAACTGAGGTTACAAAGAAGTTTTAATCATTCGGTCATTACCAAATAAATCTTTTCGAAGTTCAATATGTGTAAATCCTTTGTTTTTTAACATTTCAACAGTTTCTATACCAAGATACTGGTTAATCTCAAAAAAAAGTAGTCCGGTTTTAGTTAAGCTATTCTTAGCTAAATCGGCTATTTTTTTATAGAAAATTAATGGATTGTTATCTTCAACAAACAAAGCTAAATGTGGTTCATTTTTTAATACGTTATTCTTTATTTCTACTTTCTCTAATTCACGTACATAAGGTGGATTAGAAATAATAATATCAAACTTAGCACTTAATTTTTCAGTTTTTAAAATGTCTTGATGTATAAAGGATATTTCAACTTTATTTAAGATAGCATTTTGCTTGGCTATTTTTAATGCTTCTTCAGAAACATCAATAGCACTTACAGTTGCTTTAGGTAAATGCTTTTTCAAACTTATAGGAATACAGCCTGTTCCTGTTCCGACATCCAAAATAGATAAAGATTCTTGGTTTTTATCTATCTCATTAATAATCCACTCAACAAGCTCTTCTGTTTCAGGGCGCGGAATTAGCGTGTTTTGATTCACTTTAAAAGAAAGTCCATAAAACTCTGTTTTGGCTAATATATATTGGATAGGTTCTTCTTTTTTTAATCGAACTAGGGCTTCATCTAATAATGTTTTCTTTTCAGAAGAAATTTCAAAATCAGGTCGTAACGTGAGATCTATACGTTTGAGCTCTAAATACTCTTCTATTAAATAAAAGAAAAAAGTATCAATTTCTGTTTGAGGATAAACGGATTTTAATTGCTCAGAAAAATACGATTTGTATTGTTTTAGTTGCATTATGTTGTTTCCTATTTATGATATTTTTTACAAATCTTTTAACATCCATACATTACAAGAATAATGTCCTGTGTTACCTAATGGCTCTTTTAAATCAATAAAACCATTTTTTCTATACAAGGTTGTAGCTGCTTTCATATATGGTAAGGTTTCTAAATAACACTGTTTAAAGCCTTGCTCTTTGGCTTTGTTTAAACAAAAGTTTATTAATTTACTACCAATACCTTTTCCTCTGGCCGCAGGTAAAAAGTACATTTTTTGTAGCTCGCAAATGTTTCCTTCAAAATTATCTAATTGAGCAAAACCAGCTCCTCCTATTACAACACCATTATGTTCTACAACAAAATATCCAGCCCTTTCTTTTTGGTAAGTTTCATACATTTCATCCGTTGCTTTATCTTCATAAGCAGTGCCTACTTTGGGAGCACCAAGTTCAATTAATACTTCACGAATAACCTTAGCTATTTCGGCATTATCTTGTGGTTTTATTTCTCTAATAATAAAATCAGATGGAGTCATAGGAATATAGTACTTTTGCAAGAGCAAAGTACCCAAAAAAACACGAGTTTTCATGAAGAAATTCATTTATTTTTTACCTTTTTTATTACTAATAATTAGTTGCTCTGTAAAACAAAAACCAATTTTTTTAAAAGTTGATGATATAAAACTCTTATCAGCTTCTACTGATACTATAAGAGTTGGTGCTAATGCTTATTTTGAAAACCCAAACGATATAGGTGGTAAAATAGCTACTGATAAAATAAGAGTATTAATTGGTCAAGTAGAAGTAGCACAAGTTTCTTCTGAAGAATTTAAAGTTCCTGCTCGGAAAGAATTTTATATTCCGTTAAAGGTTGTAATTCCTTCAAAAAGAGTATTTGAAAATAATAAAAACGGAATTTTAGGTGGAATATTGAACTCGTTAATAAATCAGCGATTGAAAGTGCATTTTAAAGGAGATTTAAAATATAAAGTTTTAGGATTTTCACATGTATACCCAATTGATAAAGTAGAAGATATTAAAATTAAATTTTAACGCTGTGAATCACGAAAAATATATACAACGTTGTTTAGAGTTAGCAAAAAAGGGAATAGGAACTACAAGGCCTAATCCTTCTGTTGGAGCAGTAATTGTGTATGAAAATAAAATAATAGGTGAAGGTTTTACATCACCTTATGGTGGGCCACATGCAGAAGTGAATGCTATTAACTCAGTTCAGAACCAAGATTTATTAAAAGAAGCAACTATATATGTTACGTTAGAACCATGTTCGCACCATGGAAAAACCCCACCCTGTGCCGATTTAATTATAGAGAAAGAAATACCTAACATAGTTATAGGTTGTGTAGATACTAATAGTTTAGTCGCAGGAAAAGGTATAGAACGACTTAAAAAAGCTGGCAGAAATGTGATTGTAGGTGTTTGTGAAGAGGCTTGTAAAGAGCATCATAAGCGCTTTTTTACTGTTCAAAACAAAAAGAGACCCTATATTATTTTAAAGTGGGCTGAAACTAAAGATGGTTTTATAGCTCCATTAATAAAAGAAGAACAAAAACCTGTATGGATTTCTAATCAATACTCTCAACAATTAGTACATAAATGGAGAAGTGAAGAGCATGCTATTCTTGTAGGAACAAATACTGTAATTGCTGATAACCCGTCATTAACTGTTAGAAGTTGGTCTGGAAATAACCCAATAAGGATTGTTATTGATAAAAGCTTAAGAATACCTACAGAAGCAACTGTATTTGATGGAAATATTCAAACAATAGTTATTACAGAAGTAGAGAAGGAGACAGATGTTATTTCAAACGATGGTGAGAAATCTCATGTACTCATTTACGAAAAAATCGATTTTTCTTCTCGAATAGCAGAACAAATTTGTGAGGTACTACATAAACACCAAATACAATCGATAATTATTGAAGGTGGAGCACAAACACTACAAACATTTATTAATGAAAATTTGTGGGATGAAGCTAGGATTTTTACTGGTGACATAAGTATAAAAGAAGGAGTAGAGGGTCCTGTTTTCAATGCTAAACTTTCTTCCGAAGAAAAAATAGATAACGATATTTTAAGAATATATAGGAATGATTAAAAACATCATTTTTGATTTTGGTGATGTATTCATCAATTTAGACAAAGAAGCAACATATAAAGAACTAGCAAAATTAGGAGTTACAGAAATCTCAGAAGATATGATGCAACAATATTATCAATATGAAATGGGATTGATTTCTACTGATGAGTTTGTATCATTTTTTCATGATAAATTTAATATTTCAAAAGAAGATTTGGTTCGTTCTTGGAATGCTATTTTATTAGATTTTCCTAAGCATCGGTTGAGTTTTATAAAAGAATTAGCGGCTAGAAATCAGTACAGGTTGTTTTTACTAAGTAACACCAACGATTTACATATCTCTTGGATTCAAAATGATTGGGGCGAGGAGTTATATAATGAGTTTAAAAATTGTTTTGAACAGTTTTATTTATCGCATGAAGTCAATTTTAGAAAACCAAATACAAACATTTTTGAGTTTGTGCTTCAAGAAAACGGGTTACAAGCTTCTGAAACCTTTTTTATAGATGATACCAAAGAGAATACTGATACAGCAGAACAATTAGGTATTCAGGTATGGAATAATTGTCCCAAAACAGAAGATGTAGTTGATTTACTAAAACGAAAAGAGTTTACAGTGTGATATACTTAATTTTTAGCATCCTTATTTCTAGTTTACTGTTTGTTATTTTTAAACTTTTTGATGTTTGTAAGGTAAATACATTGCAAGCAATTGTTTTAAACTATGCTGTAGCGTTATCTTTCGGTTTCGTTCATACCGAGGTTTCTATACCGGTGACTGAAATATCAGGTCAACCTTGGTTTTTAGGGGCTTTTGTTTTAGGTTTTTTATTTATAGCTGTATTTAATGTAATGGGAATTACTGCTCAAAAAAACGGACTCTCAGTAGCTTCAGTAGCTGGAAAAATGTCGGTAGTAATCCCTGTAGTAATAGGAATCTTTTTATATAATGAGAGTATAGGCTTAGTTAAAGTTGTAGGAATAATTTTAGCATTAATAGCAGTATATTTATCTTCAGCAAAAAGCGATACTTCTCCTGTTAAGTTTAAAAACTTGTTGTTTCCATTGTTACTTTTTTTAGGTTCTGGAAGTATTGATACTTTATTAAAATATACGGAAACTACGTATGTTCCTAAAGAAGCCGTACCAATGTTTTTATCTACTATTTTTGGATGCGCTTTGTTTTTTGGTTTTTTCTTCCTGGTCGCTCAATTACTAAGTAAAAAAGGGGGCTTTGAATGGAAAACAGTACTTGGAGGTATCGCTTTAGGAGTTCCAAATTATTATTCCATGGAATTTCTGTTAAAAGCACTGCAAACAAAAGGACTTGAAAGCTCTACAGTTTTTACCATAAATAATGTATCTATAGTGATTTTAACCACCGTATTTGCTCTTACATTTTTTAAAGAAAAATTGATCAAAAAGAATTGGATTGGTATTGGGCTTGCCATAATTAGTATTTTATTAGTAGTTTCGGCGTAATGAATGAAGAGATAAAAGACACTTACAAAACGATTACAAAACCTTCTGAAGAAACCTTATTCAAAGACCGAAACAGTAAGTTTTTCGGGTATGCTTTTCCTGTTTTTTCTGAAAAGGATATTAAAGAACGATTAGAAGAACTTCGAAAACAACATCATACAGCACGTCATCATTGCTATGCATGGCAATTAGGAACTGAGAAAATCCGCTTTCGTGCTAATGATGATGGTGAACCAAGTAACTCAGCTGGTCAGCCAATTTATGGACAAATACAATCTTTTGATGTAACCAATGTTTTAATTGTTTCGGTACGTTATTTTGGTGGGACTAAACTTGGAGTAGGAGGATTGATTAACGCCTATCGAACTTCCGCACAATTAGCTTTAGAAGCTTCTGAAATTGTTGAGAAAACCATAGATATTCAATACAAGTTAAAGTTTGGATACGATATGATGAATAAAGTGCAACGCATTATAAAAGAACGAAACTTAGATATCATCAATCAAAAATTAGAATTAGACTGCGAGTACACCATTTCTGTACGTAAAAAAGAAGCCGAAAGCGTTTTTGAAGTTTTTGACAACCTGTTTAAAGTGGAGATTAAGGAAGTAGAGTAGCTTTTAGATGAAAGGTTTTCAGTATATATCATTAATTTATGGCTAATACTTAATAAAATTATTTTTAATAAGTTGAAATAGTTTATTTTAGCCCTGTATTAATTATTAAAAAAACATGAAAATGAAAAACCTAATCTTCATTGTATGCCTATTCATTTCTTTTCAACTTTTTTCGCAAGCACAAGCTGAAGTAACAAAAGAAAATATTTGTAAGGGAGCAGCAATTAGTGTTGTAGCAAATGTGAAACCTTTTATTGATAATGGCTTTTCTAAATCTGAAATTATAGAAATGGGGAAGGAGCTTGTAAAAGATGTTATAAAAGATTCACCTACTAAAGCTTATGATTTATTAAAAGCTAAAAAATCAAAAAGTGAAGTAATTGATATACTTTACAACGATTTTATGAAGTTGGATGAAAAAGTTATACTAAAATTTTTATTAAAACCCGATGTAGATGAGGAAGAGGATGACTATTAATATATTCAGTAAAAAGAACAAAAGTGCAGCTGTCATTTGTAGTGGTTTTCTATAAGGTATTTAAAATCAGTTATTTTTTAAAAAAAACATATAGTGTGTCTTTTTGCTGTCATGTTCTTGTCATATTCCTCTCTGGTTACTGTCAACACTAATATATTTTTGAACCTTACTTTTGTCTAAAAAAATCATTAGTAATGAATTCAAACACAATGAATTTAAGAGATATTAAAAAAATGAGAATAGCTCGTCATTGGTCTCAAGAACAATTAGCGGAAATGAGTGGGTTAAGTATCCGAACTATTCAAAGAATAGAAAGTGGAGAAAATGCGGGGTTAGAATCGTTAAAATCTTTAGCAGCTGTTTTTGAAACAAATATTGAAAGTTCAAACAAGAAAGAAGCATTAGATCAGATTAGAAAAGAAGAAGCTTATATTCTAAAGTTACAAGGTTTTTATAAACTTTTAGCCATAGCTTTATTCAGTATTTTTATACCAATAATACTTGCATTTAATGATGCTTTTTTCTGGGGAATTACTTTATGGGTTTTGCTGGGGTGGCTTGTAATAATTGTCATCTATTCTCTTAATAATTTTGAGTTTTTTGGAGATGAGTGGAGAAGGAAAAAGATTAAAAAGAAATTTGAAAATAAAAAAAAGTAAAAGTTACCTAAATAATGAAGCATAAGTAATGATGGTTAGCCGATTAGTTTGCTTCGTTTTACAATTACTACAATAAATAAGTATCTAAGAAGGTTCAGGAAGAAGTATACTGTACATATCGTTGTAATTAAACCTCTTTATAACATCCTGAAAACCAAAATATTTTAGGTTACTTCAAGAATTATTCGTAAATTTGCACGCCTTTTTACGAGTACAGATTTAAAAAGGGTAGAAAATAACATTTATTAAGTTTAATTTCTCTTGGCGTTAATATCGTTAAAAATCTGGTTAACAAAAAGATACAAATATTTATTTCAGACATGTCTGAAGAAACAAAAAAAACAGCAGAAGCTGTAAATCCAGCAGAATTTTTAGCAACCTTTAACTGGCATAAATACGAAGAAGGTATTGATGAAGTTGATGAGTCTAAATTAAAAGAATTTGAAAAAGCCTTAGAAGGTACTGTAGGGTTCGTAAACGAGCGCGATGTTATCGAAGGTGAAGTAGTACGTATTACTGATCGTGATGCTATTATCGACATTAACTCTAAGTCTGAAGGTGTAATTTCGTTAAACGAATTCCGTTACAACCCAAATTTAGCTGTTGGAGACAAAGTAGAAGTATTAGTTGACAAAAGAGAAGACTCTTCAGGTCAATTAGTATTATCTCACAAAAAAGCACGTGTAATCAAAGCTTGGGATCGTGTTAACAACGCACACGAAACTGGTGAAATCGTTAACGGTTTTGTTAAGTGTAGAACTCGTGGAGGTATGATCGTTGATGTATTTGGTATTGAAGCATTCTTACCAGGTTCTCAAATTGATGTTAAGCCTATCCGTGACTACGATCAATATGTAGAGAAAACTATGGAATTCAAAGTTGTGAAAATCAACCACGAATTTAAAAACGTAGTAGTATCTCACAAAGCGTTAATTGAAGCTGATTTAGAAGATCAAAAACGTGAAATTATCGGTCAATTAGAAAAAGGACAAGTATTAGAAGGTGTTGTTAAAAACATTACTTCTTATGGTGTATTTGTTGACTTAGGAGGTGTTGACGGATTAATTCACATTACTGATTTATCTTGGTCTCGTATCAACCACCCGAACGAAGTTGTTGAATTAGATCAAAAATTAAATGTTGTAATCTTAGACTTTGATGATAACAAGTCAAGAATTCAATTAGGATTAAAACAATTATCTGCTCATCCATGGGAAGCTTTAAATGCTGATTTAAAAGTTGGTGATAAAGTAAAAGGTAAAGTAGTTGTTTTAGCTGATTATGGTGCATTTGTAGAGGTTGAAGAAGGAGTAGAAGGATTAATCCACGTATCTGAAATGTCATGGTCAACTCACTTACGTTCTGCACAAGATTTCGTAAAAGTTGGTGATGAAGTAGAAGCTCAAATCTTAACATTAGACCGCGAAGAGCGTAAAATGTCTTTAGGTATGAAGCAATTACACCCAGATCCATGGACTGATATTACTACTAAATACCCAGTAGGTTCTAAACACACTGGTACTGTACGTAACTACACTAACTTTGGTGTATTCGTAGAGTTAGAAGAAGGTATTGACGGATTAGTATATATCTCTGATTTATCTTGGACTAAGAAAATTAAGCACCCATCAGATTTTGTAACTGTTGGTGACCAATTAGAAGTTCAAGTATTAGAATTAGACGTAGAGAACCGTAAATTAAACTTAGGTCACAAGCAAACTCAAGATAACCCTTGGGATGCTCATGAATCTACTTATACAATCGGATCTATCCACGAAGGTACTATTAAAGAGAAAAATGATAAAGGTGCAACTGTAGTATTTGCTGATGGTGTTGAAGCTTTCGCTCCAACTCGTTTCTTAGAAAAAGAAGACGGAGGTAAATTAGCTAAAGGTGACGAAACTAAGTTCCAAGTAACTGAGTTTAGTAAAGAGTACCGTAGAATTGTTGTTTCTCATACTTCTATCTTTAGAGAAGAAGAACAAAAGAACATTAAAGCTGCTGCTGCTAAGGCTCAAGAAGTAGAAAAAACTACTTTAGGAGATATCGGTGGATTAGCTGAATTAAAGAAGAAAATGGAAGGAAAATAATCCTAACAACTTCTTAAAATTTATAAACCGTTAAGCTGTAAAGCTTAGCGGTTTTTTTTGCTCCTTATGTAACAAATGTTACAGTTAAAGCTTTCCCTTTTTAAAGGATACTTTCTTAAATAGCTTTATATTTGCTCATCAATAAAAAATGAATATGACACTTATTAAATCTATATCAGGTATTAGAGGTACCATAGGCGGAAATACAGGTGATAATTTAACTCCAATTGACGCTGTAAAATTCGCAGCGGCTTACGGTACATTCATAAAAAATAAAAATTCAGAGAAAGAAAATATAACAATTGTTGTAGGTAGAGATGCTCGTATTTCGGGTAAAATGATAAGTAACTTAGTAGCAAATACACTGGTTGGTTTAGGAATTGATGTAATCGATTTAGGTTTGTCAACTACACCAACTGTTGAAGTAGCCGTTCCATTAGAAAAAGCGGATGGAGGTATTATTTTAACAGCCTCTCATAATCCTAAACAATGGAATGCACTTAAGCTTTTAAATGAAAAAGGAGAGTTTTTAAATGGTGAAGACGGAGCTGAAATTTTAAAGATTGCCGAAAATGATGCTACTATTGAGTTTGCTGAAGTTGACGATTTAGGCTTATACAAGAAAAAGAAAGATTATATAAAGAAACATATTAAAGAAGTTTTAAAACTTCGTTTAGTAGATGTAGAAGCCATTAAAAAAGCTAACTTTAAAGTAGTAGTTGATGGTGTTAACTCTACAGGAGGAATTGCTATTCCAGCTTTACTTGAAGAGTTAGGTGTAAAATGTGTTGAATTATATTGTGAACCTAACGGACACTTCCCACACAATCCAGAACCTTTAAAAGAACACTTAACCGATATTTCTGAATTAGTAGTAAAAGAAAATGCGGATTTAGGTATTGTAGTTGATCCTGATGTAGATCGTTTAGCGCTAATATCCGAAGACGGTTCTATGTTTGGAGAAGAATACACTTTAGTAGCTTGTGCAGATTATGTTTTAGGTCAATTAGGAGGAGGTAACACTGTCTCTAATCTATCATCTTCAAGAGCCTTACGTGATGTTACTGAAAAGCATGGAGGAACTTATACAGCAAGTGCAGTAGGAGAAGTGAACGTTGTTCAAATGATGAAAGATACCAACACGGTAATTGGAGGAGAAGGTAACGGAGGAATTATTTATCCAGAATCTCACTATGGACGTGATTCATTAGTAGGAGTTGCTTTATTCTTATCACATTTAGCACATAAAAAAATGTCTTGTAAAGAATTAAGAGATTCATATCCTAGTTATTTTATGAGTAAAAATAAAATCCAGTTAACACCACAAATTAATGTTGACAAGATTTTAGAAACAATGGCTGACAAGTATAAAAATGAAGATGTAAATACAATTGATGGTGTAAAAATTGATTTTGCTGAAGAATGGGTTCATTTACGTAAGTCTAATACTGAACCAATCATCAGAATTTACACAGAAAGCACAAGTCAAGAAAATGCAGATGCTTTGGCCAAAAGATTTATCACTGAAATACAACAAATAATACAATAGTTCTTTGAAATTAAAAATAGTAAGTTTATTAATGCTGATAGTTTCAGCATCAATAATAGCACAGGAGAAAAACGAAGAAATCGTTCAAAAGAAAAAAGTAACCAACAAAGGAAAATTCTTTGTTTATTGGGGATGGAACTGGGCTAGTTATTCTAATTCAGACATTCGTTTTAAAGGAGAAAATTATGATTTTACATTACAAAATGTAAAAGCTCAAGATCGACAAACAAAATTTTCTTTTAACGACTACTTTAATCCAGGAAGAGTAACTATTCCTCAAACAAATTATAGAATAGGATATTTCTTTAAAGAAAACTACACTGTTTCTATTGGGGTAGATCACATGAAATATGTAATGATAGCCGATCAAGATGTTAAAATTAACGGAAACATCAATATAGGAAATGCTAAGTATGACGGAACATATAATAATGAAACAATCAATTTAGCAGCAGATTTTTTACGTTTTGAGCATACTGACGGTTTAAACTATGTAAATGTAGAAGTAAAACGTTTTGATGATGTAAGTCACTGGTTTGGTTTAAACTTAGAAAACTTACAAATCAACTTAACAGAAGGAGTAGGAATGGGGATTTTGTATCCAAGAACTAATACAACCTTATTAGGAATGGAACGTCATGACGATTTCCATTTATCAGGGTATGGAGCTTCTGTTGCCGGAGGGTTAAATATTACATTCTTAAAGCACTTTTTTGTACAAGCAGATTTAAAAGGTGGTTATATTTATATGCCAGATGTTAGAACAACTAAAAGCCCTGTAGATACAGCATCGCAAAGTTTTTACTTTTTTGAAAACACCATTTTAATAGGAGGTAAATTTAGGCTTTAATAACAAAGTGTTATAAATACGTTAATATTATAACTATTTTAGGCTAACTAGTAGTATACTGCTAATTTTACGCAACATAACAAACAACTAGAGATTTCAATTATGGATTTAGAACAGTATTTTGATAAGTTTAGAAAAAATATTGTAGGTATAGATCAGACTTTTCAAACACCTTATGGTGAAAAGAAAATGATTTATACAGATTGGACTGCAAGTGGAAGGTTATATCGACTTATAGAAGAACAACTTTTAAATAAATTTGGACCATTCGTAGCCAATACTCATACAGAAACTTCAACTTCAGGGGCAGCTATGACTTTAGCGTATCATGAAGCACGAAATATTATTAAACGCCACGTAAACGCATCTTCTAATGATGTGTTAATTACTGAAGGATCTGGTATGACGGGAGTTGTTAATAAATTTCAGCGTATTTTAGGATTAAAAATAAATGAAAATTTAAAGGAAAACACACAAGTTCCAGATGAAAAACGACCTATCGTTTTTGTAAGTCATATGGAGCATCACTCAAACCAAACTTCTTGGATTGAAACTATAGCAGATGTAGAAGTTGTTCCTTGTAATGATGAAGGTTTAGTATGCTTAGATAAGTTTGAAGAAACCATAAAAAAATATTTAGATAGACCAATAAAAATAGCTTCAATAGTAGCAGGATCTAATGTAACAGGAATAAAAACAGATTATCATAAAGTTGCTTCTTTAATTCATAGTTATGGTGGCTTATGTTTTGTTGATTTTGCTTGTTCAGCACCGTATGTTAATATTGATATGCACCCAGAAAATGAAGATGAGTATTTAGACGCAATTTTCTTTTCTCCACATAAATTTTTAGGAGGACCAGGAAGCTCTGGAGTGCTGATTTTTAATAAAAAACTGTACAAGAATATGGTTCCTGATAATCCAGGAGGAGGTACAGTTAGCTATACGAATCCTTGGGGGCAACATGATTATTTTGATGATGTAGAAACGCGTGAAGATGGTGGTACACCAGCTTTTTTGCAAACTATTAAAATAGCTTTATGCATTCAGGTAAAAGACCAAATGGGAACAGACAAAATAAAGGAGCGTGAAGATGAAATTAACCCAGTTATCTTTAATTGTTTAGAAAACTTAGAAGGAGTTAAAATATTAGCCCCTGATCATAAAGATCGTTTGAGTATTTTTTCTTTTTATTTTGAAAAATATCACTTCAACTTAGTGGTAAAGTTATTAAATGATCGTTTTGGTATTCAAACAAGAGGAGGGTGTTCATGTGCAGGTACCTATGGACATTTCTTATTAAATGTAGATCAAATAAGATCTAACGAAATTAAAGGACAAATATTAGAAGGTTGTAATACAGAAAAACCAGGTTGGGTACGTTTATCAGTACACCCAACAATAACAAATGAAGAAGTACAGTTTATTTGTGAATCATTACAAACATTAGCAGATAATATAGAAGAATGGTCAAAAGACTACAAATATGATACTGCTAAAAACGATTATGTACACAAAACTGTAGAACCTGTTGAAAAACAATTGGTAGCAGATTGGTTTTCGTTATAATATGATATGACACATTTAAATAGCTCTTTTTTAGAAGAAAATTATTCAAAAATTAAAGAAGACTCTATATCTGGAAGATGGATAACATTAACAGATATAGAGCCTTTATATTTAGGCTTACAAAACTCTGAAATTCAACCAAAAATTATTGGAGAATCAGAAGAGGGGAGAGCCATTTACCAATTAAAGCTAGGAAAAGGTAAAAAAAGAATTCTTATTTGGAGTCAAATGCATGGAAATGAAAGTACGGGAACTAAAGCTGTATTTGATTTTTTAAAGTTTATTCAGCACTTTTCTAACCACAAAATAGTAAAATCTATTTTAGACAATTGTAACATTACTATTGTTCCGATGTTAAATCCTGATGGAGCACAAGCCTATACACGTGTAAACGCTAATAATGTAGACTTAAATAGAGATGCTGTAGAACTAGAAGCTAAAGAGAGTAAACTTTTACGTAGTATTTTAGAAGAAGTAAATCCTGAATTTTGTTTCAATCTTCATGATCAAAGGACCATTTTTGGAGTTGAAGGTACTAAAAATCCAGCAACAATTTCTTTTTTAGCACCTTCAGAAGAAGAAAAAAGAACAATTACAGAAGGAAGAAAAGAAACTATGAATGTAATTGTAGCCATGAATGAATTGTTACAAGAAATTATACCTAATCATACTGGTCGTTATACAGATGAATTTTATCCAACCGCTACAGGAGATAATTTTCAAAAGTTAGGACACAATACAATATTAATTGAAGCTGGACATTTTCCGAATGATTATGACAGGGAAGAGGTTAGAAAATTCAATTTTTACGCGCTATTACAGGGAATATATCATATTTCGTTAGCAGAAAACTTTAAAGAGTTTGAAAAATATTTAGCTATTCCTAACAATATCAAGAACTTCTACGATGTGATTTATCGATCAAAAAATAATGAAAAAGATGTTGCTTATCAGTATGTAGAAAGTATAGAAAATGATAAATTTGCACTCGTTTTAAAAAAAGAGAAAGAAGGTAACTTATCTATGTATTCAGCTCATAAAGAATTCATAAAAAACAGTTAAAAATTCTACTTTCTTTAAATAAAACTTATTTTTTTTAGAAAAAAACTATATTTTAGCAATATTACTTGAAGAAAACAAAAAAATGAAGAAGTTCATACTAGATGAGATTGATCATCAAATTTTAGACATTTTAATTGAAAATGCTCGTACACCTTTTACAGACATTGCAAAAAAGTTATTAGTATCTGCTGGTACTATACACGTACGTGTAAAGAAAATGGAAGACGAAGGAATTATTCAAGGGTCTACTTTAACCTTGAATTATGAGAAAATGGGGTATTCTTTTATTGCTCACGTTGGAATTTTTTTAGAGAAAACATCTATGACACAACATGTGCTTGATAACCTACGTTTAATTCCAAACGTAACTGTTGCATATGTAACTGCAGGAAAATACAATATTTTCTGTAAAGTACGTGCTAAAAACACCAATGATGCAAAAGATATTATCTATAGAATAGATGATGTACATGGTGTAAACAGAACGGAAACAATGATTGCGCTTGAAGAAAGCATCAATGATAAAAAACGTTTAATGCACGCTATTTTTAAAGATATTTAAAAATTATTTTTTATAAAAGTTAAAAGGGTAGCAAAATTTTGCTACCCTTTTTTAATTGCTCAACTAATAACTTTTTAAAATATTAGTTTTTTGTTAGTTTATTTTAAATTTTCAAATTCTTCCTTAGAAATCTCTCCCGAGTTAATTTTTCTTAACTCTTCCATTTTAGATAAGATAAAGTTATGTAATCCTTCATCAATATCGTCTGGTTTCTTTAAATCTTGACGTAAAGCACCTGGTAATACATAGTTATCATAGTAGTAAAAGAAGTTATAATCAAAACTGCTTACAGTTAAGTCATAATCTCCCAATAAGTATCCTAAACGGAAAGCAGAACGACGTTGAGCTGGAGTTCCGTGGTGTCCAGGGCTAGTTGTATTATAATCACCAATAGATGCAGCGAAGTTATATGCTGGAGCAGCTTGTGTCCAAGTAGCATTGTATCCATTTGGCTTTTTTATATAGTAACCAGCAAAACCATCAGCCTCTAATTCAGTAGCTCTAGCAGTACTTTCACTTCTTGAAGGTAAGTTGTTTTGGTATTGTAATTGGTGTCCTATCTCATGAGCTTGAACCATAGCGCAAGAAATTCTTCCTCCTTGACTTAAAGCCATGTTATAAAGCTCTTCACCATAAATAATATAACCACTACCGTAAGAAATAGCGTTTGCTGTTCCAGAACCTTTAGCAAAGTATAAAGGAATAGTACTAATGCTAAATACATCAGCTATTTTAACATTTTGGTTATTTAAGAAATTTGTTTCAGATTGATTTACAATGGTTGAACCAATGTAAGCGTTTTGACCCCAGTTACCATCAATGTAACTACATACTTCATGAGAATGGGCGTCTAATAATTTAGCATTTTGATTATCAACAGGATTAGTGTCGTTATCACTACAACTTACCATTAATACGGCTGCTGTAGCTGCTAATATGAAGGGTTTTAAATTTTTCATTTTTCTTTGATTTATATCATATAAAAAGTTAATTAATTAAACAATCAATAAACTAAGCGTTAAAATGATTGAATTATTGCTTTTTATTTAAAGAAAAATAAAATTGATGAAATCGTTAATGTCAAGGTTGAAAAATAACAGACTGAAAATAAGTAGAGTAGAGGGATGTGTGTTTTATAAAGTCCAATTAAACTTTTCAAAAACTATGTACCAATCTTTAGGGTAGTCTGCTTTTATAGATAGTTTTTCATTTGAATAAGGATGAATAAAATCTAAAGAATGAGCATGCAAAAAAAGATTCTCACAATCAAAGTTGTCAATAAACATTGTATTATGATTTTTATCCCCATACTTAGGATCACCAATTAAAGGGTGGCTAATTTTATTCATATGAATTCGTAACTGATGTAATCTTCCCGTTTTAGGTTGTAGTTTAATCAGACTATATCTAGAAGTATCATAAGGTTTAACAGGAATATCTACTGTCACAGTTTTTACAGTAAATAAATGAGTTTCTGCATCTTTGTATACATTAGCATCTCTTCCTTTAACAGGAGAATCAATAACTTTAGTTTCAGGAGCATGACCTCTAACAACTCCATAATACGTTTTCTGTATTTCGTTTTTGGTAAACAGATCTTGAAATTTGGCTACAAAACCAGTTTCTTTAGCTAGTAATATAATTCCAGATGTTTTTCTATCAAGTCGATGAATAGGATACATTTTTTGATTGAATTGCTGCTGAATCATTTGCAACAAAGAGTCTTCATCTGCAACATTTCTAGAATGATGTGCATGATGTACAACTACATTGTTAGGTTTTGAAACACACAATATATATTCATCTTCATAAATAACATCTAACTCCATAATACTACTCATTAACTGGTTTTAACTTGGTGAAATTTAAAAGGAGTAAAGATAGTGTTCCACATATAAAAAAACCTATAAAAAGTGGGAGAGTAGTGGTTTCAACATACTTACCTATAAATGTAGCAATAGGCACTGCCATAATAGTAGATACAAACCCGTTAATTGCAGCTCCAATACCAGCAATATGCCCTACAGGCTGCATTGCCAACGCACGAAGATTACCAAATAAAAACCCTATTGAGAAAAACTGTAAAGCAAAGAATACTAGTAGTATTACAATACTTGGGTTTTCTTTTTGATAAAATAACGTTATGTAAATAATAGGAACGATTGAAAAGATAATTAAAAAGAATGATACCAACTTATGCATTCCAAATCTCATAACAAATGAACCATTTAAAAAGGTCGCAAAACCAACAGAAATAGCTAAACCAGCAAAGATGTATGGAAATTCGTCTACTAATAAATATTGTTCTTGAAAAATTTGTTGTGAAGCACTTAAATACACCATAAATGATCCTGTAATAAAACCAGATATTAATGTAAAAATAACAGCTTGTTTGTATTTTATAAACTCTTTAGAACCATCTAAAAATAAGCGAAATGCAAATTTAATTCTGTTTTCTTCTTTTAGGGTTTCTGGTTGACGTTTCCACAACCAAAACATTACTACAACACCAAAAATTAACTGACTATAAAATATAGATTTCCACCCATAAGCATCTAACATTAATTTACCTATAGCTGGTGCTACAACTGGAACTAAAATGAAAATTACTACAATAAAGGACATGATTTTTGCCATGTAATTTCCACTAAAACTATCACGAACCATGGCTATACTTATTGTTCTAGGTGCAGAAAGTCCTATTCCTTGTAAAATTCTACCTACAACCATCATTTCTATACTATTAGCGCTAACACAAATAAAACTGGCTATAACAAAAAGTATAAAACCTCCATAAATAATAGGTTTTCTTCCTAAACTGTCTGAAATTGGACCAGAAATTAATTGACCAAAACCTAGTCCTAAAAAAATCATGGTAATTAATAATTGACTATCGTGTGACCCTTGTTGAACACGAATACTAATACCTATTTGTTCTAAAGCTGGGAGTAATGCATCTATTGACAAGGCTACTAATGACATTAAGGAAGCCATTAAAGCAATGAATTCTAACTTTGATTGATTATTTTTTTGCATTAGGCAAAAATACTGCCTTTATTTTGTTTTGAAGTGGGAGTAAAAGTTAAAAAAAAGGCTGTTTTTTTAACAGCCTTAAACAAACAATATCATAACTTTTATAAGTCTAATAAAAAGACGCTGTCAAGAATAAAATTGTAGTGAAACAAAAAAATTGTAAAAAGTGAAGGGGCCTTTTATTCTATAACAGCGTCGTATACTATATACATCTTACAGTTTATAAAACAGCTATAATTAAAATAACCCTACTTTTTTTGTTAAAAAATTTTAAATTTTTATTCTTTCAAGTAAAAACATTAATTTTTTCACTTTGTCATTTTTCTGAATAGCGAGCCTTTTTCCTTTAAACTTAAGGACTGTATTTGGAAAATCTCTTGTTAATTTTTCCTTTTTTGTAAAATCAATTTTTTCTAGTTCTTTTTTTATTTCCTGAACATCTCCTGATTTTATAGAAAATTCATGTACTCCTAACTTAGGAACATTTTTAATTCCTTCGTATAAAACAGTTCCATCTTTAAATACATACATATCAAAAACAGGACATTTTCCTAAGCATTGAGTTTTTCCGTAGTATAAAAAAGCTTCTTCTTTTTTAATATTCTTTGAACTTGAACATTTTACTAATGTTATAGCTATTAGTAGTAAAAAAATATATTTCATAATTTCTTTTAAAAACAGCACTCTTAAAAAGATCATGTTTTAAGAATGCTGAGTTATTAAACTTAATGTCTTCTACATTTTGTTTTATGTGGATTTCCAAAAGAGTTGGCTTGTTTCCATGCTCCAGGTTGTGGTAAGGCAAAGGCTACAGCATCTCCTTTTTTTCTAAGAGCCAAGTTCTTTCGTATGTGATTTCTAAAGTTTACTAATTCTTCTCTGTTATACATTAAAAGTATTTTTTTCTCTGCTATAGTTTTACCTTCAGGTTTATCTTTTAGTGTAGTAAATGTGGCAAAAACTTCGGCAATATCTTCGCCTGGATTTGTTGAAGCATATTGAGTTACATACCTTTCTTTGTACTTATCGTAGAACTTTTCTTGTGCAGCTTCGTCTTTTTTAGCATCTTGAAACTCACTCCAAATGTCATTCCAGTACTTAGAGTGTAACTCATTGATATACGACTTTTCAAAGGCACATCCTTCACCAGGGAAGTAGTTTTTGCAGTTTTCTTGAGTTACTTCAGCATCTAATTGAGTATCGTTTAAGGTTAATACATGTCCAAATTCATGGATAATAGTGTAGGCTAATTCACCACCAGCATTAAAACCTCCTTCATAGGCATAGTTAATTGCAATTCCCATTTTCCAATCAGATAAATCTCTTTTAATCTCGATAACAAAACCAGCACTACCTGAAACTTCACCATTATAGATTAAAAACTCACTCATTTTTTTAAGTTGTTCGGCTGGAACAATCTTTTTAACCAGACTCCATATTTCTTGGTGTTTAGCAACATCTTTTTGATATTCTAAATCTTGACCTGTTACTTTATAGTCCTTAATTTTACTAATTTCACTTCCAGTAACTTTATATAAAGTAATTTCACCTTCGCTACCTTCAACATCACCTGTTGTGCCAGAATCTCCTTCTGAATCTCCAGAAACTTCAGTAGGTGTTAGTACTATTTCATCATCGTTACTACATGATACATTTACCGCAAAAATTGATAAAATTATCAAAACAGGGATAACTATTCTTTTAATATTTCTCATACTGTTTAGTTTTTAATAATTGTTAAATCTCTTTTCCGCGGATATATTAGTTAAACAGAAATATTAAAAATTACCCTACCAAAATAATTTCTCGAATAAGTGGAATTCTACCATTTTTAAATAACAAAACTTAGTAGTGGTAAGGCATGAGTGACAAGTAAATTTTATTTTGTTTTTTGAAATTGAAAACACATTATTTAACATAATATTAATTATAGTACAAATATATTGTATTAGTAAAACGGCGAATACTGTGTATTTAACATAATTGTAGATATAACTAACGCGTCAGCGTTTTATATCGTTAACAATTATGTTACAGCCATTTTACGACCTGAGTTTCATTACTCTTGGGCCATTAAAAATTCAAATACTCGATTCTCACGGATTAAGGTTTTAGATTTATAAGGAAAGTCATTTGTAACTATAATTTGCTGTTATATAAAATAGCCGCTACCAAACGCTTGATTGCTTTTATATATCTGAAAATCAGTTCATAATTTACTTTTTCAAAACCAAACCACATTTAAAATTAAAGTCTATTTAACATAATTATTTTACTTCCATATTAAAACAGTTATAAACAAAGACTCAATAACACTTCATTCCTAATGTTATTGAGTCTTTACATCGTAGTATTGTTTGTTTAAATCTAATTTAATCTCGAGTATGTTTCATCGGACAAGTTATTGGCTTAGGACCATCTGCTACTTCCTCAATACTTTCTGATGGTAATTGAATTGCTGGTAAACGCTTTTCTAATGGGATGTCTTTTTCACGTCTTAACGTATTAACTTGTATATGAGGCCAAAGCGTTGTTCCCCCACTCGACCCAAACATAAACTCAAAATGTAATGAATGTTAAGTTTTTAGTTATGAAATAGATAATTGACATCATCAGAAAAAACAAAACTAAATAACTAACTGTTTAATAATGAAAGAGAATTAGATGAAGTTTTATGAAATTAAATGCGAACCTCAATAAGATTCATCATAAACTACTGGCACTTACCCTTTCCATTTACCCTATAAACTATCGCCATTGATTAAACTAACTTATTAAATTATAAAAATAAGTTTGTCACACAGCTGAGACATACATATATTTGTCACATAAATGAGATAATAATAATGAATGATACTAAAACTAAAATTATAGCAGCAGCAATTAAAGCGTTTAGTAAAGATCCAAACGTTCCAATGGAAGAAATTGCTGAATCCATTAATTTAAGTAGAAGAACACTTCATCGGCATTTTAACGGAAAATCAGAACTTATTGAAGAAATAATTGACTACGCAAGTAGTTTTTGCTTACAAAAGACTAAGGAATCAATAAAATCGTCTACTGATCCAAAAACTCAACTTTATACAACGTTTTTAAATGATATTAAAAGCGGTTATCAATTTCGTTTTTTATATGGCTATAGAGAAAGCTATAAAGGAATGGAAAACGAGTCTTCTGACTTTAGAGAAATGATGCAGATTTTTAGAGACTTGTTAAAAAAACTACAAACTAAAGGTTTATTTAACTCACAACTTACAATGGATTGGATAGAGAGCCTTTACTTTTCCACAATTGATGCCGCTATAAATTTAATTCTTGAAAATGAATCAAGAACTCAGGAAATTGTAGAAATGGCTTGGGAGTCTTATTTCAATGCTATTATAAATCATTCTAAAAAAATAAAAATACATTAAAAAAATACAAAGTATGAATTATGAAGTCATAATTATTGGCGGTGGTCCTGCAGGAATGAGCGCTGCTTTAGTTTTAGGAAGAAGTAGAATAAAAACACTGATTTTAAATACCGAAAGCCCTAGAAATAGTATAACAAGACATTCACACGGATTTTTAACTCAAGATGGCAAACATCCTTCTGAAATATTTAGAATAGCTAAACAACAATTAACAAAATATACATCTGTAGATTACAAAAAGGAAAAAGCGGTATCTGTAAAAGGTGAAAAAAATAATTTTTCGGTTGAAACAGAGCATAATACATATTCAGCCAAAAGAGTTGTTATTGCAACAGGACATAAAGATAACATTGCTCATATTGGCATTGAAGGTTTAACAGAAGTATATGGAAAATCTGTTTATCCCTGCCCTTTTTGCGATGGTTTTGAAATGGCCGATAAAAAACTGGCCGTATTTGGAGATGCTGTAATGGCTCCAATGTTTTCAAAAACAATATCGCATTGGTCAAAAAATGTTATCATTTTTACAAATGGTGAAAAAGTTGAGGACAAAGAACTAATATCTAGCCTAACTAAAAAAGGAATACAGATAGTTGATAAAAAAATTAAAAAGCTGATTTCAACTGAAGGTCTACTTATAGGTGTTCAACTTATTGATGAAACAATTATTGAAAGAGAAGGTGGTTTTTTACCAGATACGAAATCTACTGAGAGTACCGACTTTGCTAAAAAAATGAATATTTCAACAGAAATTGGTCATTTTGGAATGGAATTTTATAAAGTAGATGACAATAAAGAAACAGAAATTAAAGGATTTTACATTATTGGTGATGCCAGAACAGGTTGGAGCGGTGTTGCTTCTTCGGTTGCTGAAGGTAGTGAAGTAGCAGCTGCTATTACACACCAAATAATAGAAGAAAACTGGAAATTATAATTAACTCATTCGTCAAGGTCATTAGTGAAGTTATTACATTTTTAATGGGTGTAATTTGCAGTTGTTTTAATGATGAACTTTCACCCATGAAGCTTGTGCCCCATTGTCTATAATTTTCCTTACTGAAGAACCATCTTTATTCATCATATAAATATCAAAAAAATTATCCTTGTTGCTTGATGAAAAAATTATTTTCGAGCCATCAGGTGACCAAGAAGGGTTCCAATCATCCACGTTATTAAATGTCAATCGTTTTTGATTGGAACCATCTATCTTCATCACATAGATTTCATAATTTCCATCTCTATTAGACATAAAAACAACTTTACTTCCATCTGGCGAGATCTCTGGATGCCAGTCTTCAGTTTCATTTGATGTCAACTGTATAATATTCCTTCCATCGATATCTACTATACTTATCTCACTTTTTTTATTATCAAATTCTGAATGAAAAAGGAGTCTACCATCTGGTGTAAAATGAGGACCTCCCCCTCTTAATGACTCTATTTGATTTAATTGGCTACCGTCTGAATTCATAATCCAAATTTCTGTTTGCCAATTACCTTCCATGTCTTTATACTCTCTTGAAAATGCAATCTTACTTCCATCAGGTGACCAAGTAGGTGAATTGTCCCATTTATTTTCTGTATGAGTTAACCGCTGTCTATTCGAACCATTAATATTCATTGTATGAATGGACCATGTTTTATTCTGGTCATATTTAGCATAAAAAGCAATGCGTTTTCCATCTGGTGACACGGCTGGGTATCCATCTGCTCCAACATGATTTGTTATTTTGATTTTTGATTTACTTTCAATATTAGTTAAAAAAATATCTCTGTTATCTAAATCTTTTGATGAATAAGCTATCTCATATGAAGCTAAGTCAATTTTCGGTTTAAGATTCTCAATAACTTGTGCGCTAACCCAAAATATATCTACATTTTCATAGTCTTTTGACCCCATATTTCTATTAAAAAAAAGATATTTACCATCCGGTGTTACACAAGCAAGGGCTTCCCAAGCATCTGTATTAATCTTATTTCCCATATTAATAGGCTTGCCCCATGAACCATCTTCTTGTTTGAAGCATATATAAATATCAGAATCGCCATAGCCTCCTTCTCTTTTACTATCAAATATTAGATACGATTCATCTGGTGCAATGAATGGGTGAAAACTTTTTCCGCTATTAATTTTGCTGTTAAGTAACTTTGGTTCTTCATGGGTTCCATCCACAAATCGTGAATATCTAATATCTCCTGTAAAATCTTCTTTGAACTCATCAAAAAAATAAGTTCCTTTAGAAGAAGCTGTCAAACGCATAATTGGCAAGTCTTTAAAAGGAAAACCAAGGCTTTTTACGGTAGACCATTTACCATCTTTAGTGCGTTCTTTATAACGTCTGCCCAAATGCATAGTTCTACCATCTGGTGAAATAAATGGTGTACCAACCCTAGGTGATATAACAGAATCTTTCCATTGGTTATTTTTATATTGAATCACAACAAATTCTTGCTCTTGCCCCTCCTCACCTTCTCTAATAAAATAAAATTCTTTTAGGTCTGGTGTGAAGACTCCGCTAACTTCCCATCCATCTGTCGTAACAATATCAGGAGCAAAAGGTCTAGGTGTTAAACCTGGTGGTTTTTGACCTAGGTAAGAACTTTCTATAGTTGGTGAATTACTATCTTTTGAAGTTTGCTTTTTTGTATTACAAGCATAAAAAAACAGTATAAATACCAACACCTTAATAAAATATAATTTGTTCATTGTTTTAACTTTTGATTGTAATTAATTAGACTAATACTTAGTTATTAAGTATATTTTCTTCCATAATTTCTTTTTTAAGCTGAATAAAGTCTACCCAATAGCTATCTAATAGCCAATAAGTACTACCATCTTCTCTCGTTTTTATTTCTCCTCTAGAAAAAAACAAATATTTTCCATCAGGAGAAACAGTTGCTCCAGTTTCACTCTTTTCCGTATTTATTTTTGAACCTAAACTATAAGACTTTGTCCAGATGCCATTTATGTTAAAACTAATATATAAATCACCATTTTCATATTTAGTTGTTCTTTCAGCATCATAAATAATATAACTTTCATCTGGTGCTATGTAAGGATGAGCTATCCATTTACCTGGAGCATTTATTTTGTTGCTAATTTTTTTTAATACTGAATGCTTATCTCCTTGATTCACCGAATAATAAATTCCCTCATCCTCTAGTTTTTCTTCTTTCTCTTTAGAGTTGAAATACAAATTGCCGCTTTCTGTAGAGTTTACGCACATAATCCACTCGTCTTTAAAGAGTTTTTCTAATAAAAGCTTAGGCTGTCCCCAACCCTCTTCATTTTTTTCTATATACCATTGATGAAATCCTGATGATTTAATTGAATCATTCAACGGTCTTGTACTTCCAAAATAGAGTCGATCTCCATTCGGACTAAACCGAGGATGCAGGTCTAAATACTTCTTGTTAGTGGAGAAAAATGCTTGTTTGGGTGTTGACCATTTACCTTTGATTAATTTCATTGTATAAATATTGTGACTTCCCTCTCGTTGTCTACGTTGGAAGAACAATTCGTTCATTTCCTTATTAAAAGTAATTGAACCTTCTATAAGGCTGTCAATTGAAATAATTCCAGAAGCGAAAACTTCTGGAACTGAGCCTGGTGGTTTTTGACCAAGATATTGCCCCTCGATAGTTTGAGAATAGGAAGTTATATCAAGTTTTTCTTGAGCAAACACCATGTTTAGCGATATAGCACATATTAGTATTAACAATTTCTTCATTTTCATTTCTTATTGTTTAAAATAGCTTACGAACTATTCCTTCTATTTCGTTGTAACACATTTCTTATTCAGTTTTTTTTTAGGTCTAAGATTTTCAATGACCTTCGCATCCACCCAATACTTTTTTCCAACATAATTAGTACTTCCGTCTTCTTTAATCTCCCAGTCACCCCTTGTAAAGAAGAAGTATTTCCCATCGGGTGTCACACTTGGGGAACTTTCTTGATGTTCTGTATTTATTTGTGGTCCCAAATTCTTTGCAGGTAACCAGTGGCCATCTTTATCTCGAAAACTAATGTAGATATCCGCTTGTCCAAAGCCGTCTTCTCGCACTACATCCCAAATCAGATAGGATTCATCGGGAGCTATGTGTGGATGAGCAATATCTTTTCCAGTATTAATCTCAGCACCCATTTTTACTGGGTTTTCATGTTTGCCGTCTATAAGACGTGAAAAACGAATAGATCCATTTCCCTTGTCTTCCTTTGCATAAAAACCAAAATAACAGGTTCCTTTAGATGACCTTGAGAGACCATGTGCCTGATTCTTCAAGAATTCTCCTTGGCTTTTGAATTCCGACCAACCCGTATCGGTTCGTTTTCTATATTCCTTTCCAACGTACATTATAGTACCATCCTTAGAGAACCCTGGCCATTTTATATTCGTTTCAGATTCATTCCCCCATTTATTATTTTCAAATCGAATAACAAAAAATGTACGGTTTTTATACTTTCCATTTTTTCTAGTAAAATAATACTCCTTCATATCTGGTGAAAAACCGCCTCCTTCAAAAAGCCCATCAGGTGAAAGAAGGTTTGGAGCAAACAATTTAGGAATTAATCCAGGTGGCTTTTCTCCAAAATAACGATCCTTAATAGGAGGGAAATTAGAAATATTTTCTCGTGGAGGTGTAGTAAACCAGGCTGGTTGCGAACCTTTGTTTATAATTTTTCTCTCTGAAGAACCATCGATATTTATAATGTAAAGAGCAGCATGCTCTCCCCTATTTGAATGAAAAACTAATTGGGAACCATCAGGGGACCAAGTTGGACCATTATCATCAACATCGTTATTTGTCAATCGTTTTTGATTAGAACCATCTATATTCATCACATAAATTTCATGGTCTCCATCTCTTTTAGATGAATAAGCTATTTTTTTGCCATCTGGTGAAATCTTTGGATCCCAGTCTTCTGCTTCATTATTTGTCAAGTGAATAATATTATTGCCATCAATATCAGTGATACTTATCTCACTTTCTTTATCTTTAAATTCTGAGTGAAAAAGGAGTCTGCCATCAGGTATAAAACAAGGACCTCCTCCACTTAATGATTTTATTTGAGTTTGTTCGCTACCATCCGAATTCATAATCCATATTTCTGGATGCCAAACTTTAGCCGAATCTTTATATTCTCTGGCAAAAGCAATTTTTGTTCCGTCTGGTGACCATGTTGGCATATTATCCCATTTGTTTTTTTCATGTGTTAACCTCTTGCTATTGGTTCCATCACTATTTATAGTGTGAATAGACCACGTTTTTTTTTCATCATGATATGCATACCAAGCTATATGCTTTCCATCTGGAGACCAAGCTGGATAACCGTGATTACCGTTAGTAAGTCTAATTTTTGAGATCCCCTCAGTATTGCTTAAGCAAATTCCTTTTGCTCCGTAAGCAATTGTATATAATGAAGTTTTACTTTCTTGACAATAAACAATACTTCCAAGTAATAAAGTCAAAAAAGTTAAGGCTTTTACTAATTTTAAATTTTTAGTTTTCATACGTTGTTCGTTAAGTATATTTAACTTCAAATGTTTTTTATAACTATCAAAATGGCTTTGTTTCATACAAAGAATGCTTTTTTTTCTCACTTATGGTATCTAAATTATATGAACTGCTCTATAGTTTAATAAACAGCTCTAAGAAGACATCTTATAATGATTATCTTGCGTCTGTAATTCAATATAAATGAACTTTAGACCTTGGTATAATTTACTTTTAATATGCTTGTTGTTTTTAGCGAACTCTTGCGCTCAAAAGCCTGCCTTCAAAAAACATAAAACAGTATTTAAAGTAGGAGATCAACAAGAATGGGCTACAAAAAATTGGAATGATGAAGATTGGAAGACAGGAAATCCTTTAATAGAAGATGATCGAGTTTTCTGGCTTAGAACTCCTATCGATATTTTAAAAGCTCCTGAATTATTACATCCATATGGTATTCAATTGCATGTATATGGAGAGTATGAAGTTTTTTGGGATGGAGTTTTGATTGGTAAAAATGGGAATCCAGGACAAGAAGCAGTTTTAGGGCCTGAAGGAAATTTGTGGACTACTCATAGCATTCCTACACATCTAACACAACAGGGAGAGCACTTATTAGCTATCCGTGCAAGCCTTCTTTCTTTTAGGGATCATGCTGGCATATGGGAAATGAATATTGATTATTATGATGACTTATTAACTGATCGACTCGTTGAAACTTCTTATATGTACATTTTTGCAGGAGCATTTCTTATCGCATCAATATATTTTTTATTTCTTTTTTTGGGCGATAAAAAGGAATATGCAACACTAATTTTTAGTATTAGTTGCTTCCTCTTTTTTACTTTGATATTAGCAGAGTTTATGAAAGCTTATGTGCCTATCCATTACAGTATGCATGTTACACGTTTACGGATTATAAGCTTTCTTATGCTTAGTATTTCTTTTTTAATTCCACTCTACTTTTCTATGCAGTTTCCTTTCCCTAGACGAAAATTGCTGCTGACCATTTATACTCTTATTCTATTATTCTTTTTCCTATCGAGGTATGTCTACGAATTGACAGCCAATAACATGATTTTTAGTATGTGGTTCTTTTCATTTGGAATAGTAATGTTTGGAGTTTATAAAAAGATGAAAGGTGCGCGTCTCGTAATGTTAACCTTTCTATTATCACTGCCCATAGCTTTTATTGCTCCTTTTAATAAAAGTCTTTTTGCAGGTTTCAGCCTTATTCTTCTAGGGATGTTTTATTTACTTTCTCTCAGAATCAAAGAACAACGATTGGCTTATGAAAACTCTTTGGTGCAATCTACACGTTTACGACTTGAATTGTTGAAAAAAAATATTCAGCCTCATTTTCTAATGAATACATTGACCTCATTGATAGATTGGATAGAAGAAAGTCCTAAAAAAGGTGTTTTATTTATAGAAGCTTTAGCTAATGAATTTGATATTTTTAATCAGATAGAAAACAAGAAATTAATTCCTATCAACCAAGAAATAGCACTTTGTCGTTCACATCTTGAGATTATGGAATATCGAAAGGAGATAAACTATACTTGGCAAGAGGAAGGTATTGATATTGAGCAAAAAATACCGCCTGGGGTTTTTCATACATTATTGGAGAATGGTATTACACATAGCTTGCCTCTAGAAAATAACAGTATTCAGTTTAAACTCATTTTTGAATCAAGAAGTGATTATAAATGCTATACATTTTTAACCTTTGCTACTCCTGTGAAACGAGAAGTGAATACTAAAAAAGAAGGTACTGGGATTAAATATATTAAAGCCCGACTTACTGAGAGTTATCAAGAACAATGGAAATTTACTTCAGAACCTGTAAATCATGGTTGGAAAAATACTATAAAAATATATTCTTAAGAAAATGAACATTTTAATTGTTGAAGATGAATCACGAATTGCCAAAAGAATCGAACGAATGACTCGTGATATTTTTGGTGATACTTTACACTCGTTAAAATGTACTAACACACTTCATGATGCATTGCGATTTATTGAAAATAATCCGTTGGATCTTGTTCTTCTAGATTTAAACCTTAACGGTGACAGTGGCTTTGATCTTCTTACTACTGTAGTTTCTGAATCATTTCATACAATTATTATTTCTGCCTATAAAGATCAGGCAATTACTGCTTTTGAATATGGAGTTTTAGATTTTGTACCCAAACCCTTTAATAGAGATCGGTTAGAACAAGCTTTAAACCGGATTAATACAAAAGAAAAAGCAACAACAAATACGATAAAGTTTTTAGCGGTAAAAAAACGAAACAAAGTGCAGCTTATATCAACTGAAGATGTACTTTATATTAAAGGAGCTGGTGTTTATACAGAACTCTTTTTAAAAAATGGTAAAAAAGAGCTACATGATAAATCACTCGAAAAGCTAGAACAACTGTTATCATCTTCCTTTGAACGTGTTCATAAATCATACTTAGTTAAGGTATCTGAAATAAAAGGTATTATTGTAGAGTCTGGAAGTAAATATATAACTGAGTTGAAAAACGGAACACGTATTCCCATCGGAAGAACTAAATATAAGGCCATTAAAGCAAAGTGGTTTTAAATATTTTGCTCAGAAAGGATGATTGACTCTCACAAAAACTAATAAATTCTTTATAATAAATAAGCCATTAGAAACTAATGACTTATTTATTTACAAATATTTCCCTCAACTGTTTAATTACATTTCCGTTTCCAGTAACTGTAATTTCTCCAATTTTATCGGCTATTTTCTCCACATACTCCATTTCTTTTAATTTAAACAACATTTCGTTGTCTTCCATTAATTTAGCAGTATTTAATAAGCTTCTTGTAGATGCTGTTTCTTCTCTTCTAGTAATAATATTGGCTTGGGCTTTCTTTTGTGCTACCAATACCTGATTCATGATTTCTTTCATTTCTCCTGGTAAAATAACATCTCTAATTCCGCAACCTTGAATTATTACACCTAATTTTTCAGCATTCTCCTTTGTTTCTTCAAAAACTGCTGTAGAAACATCTTCTTTATTGGCTAATAATTCATCTAATGTGTAGTGTCCTACATATTTTCTCAATGCCAATTGCATGTTTACATACAATTGTTTTTCATAATCTTTATTCGCTAACAATGCTTTTTCAATATCAGTTACTTTATATTGCGTATAAAAGTTAACTCTAACATTTGCTTTGTCTTTGGTTAATAATTCCTGACCTGCAACTTCTAATTGTAGTTGTCTGGTATCTACTTTCGCTATTTTAATAGTTGTTTCATTTTTCCAAAACCTATACGTCCCTCCTACCAATGTTTTTTGATAGGTATCATTCACTAACAATACAGCTTTTTCGTAGGCAGCAACTTCAAAAGTTCTAACATATTTGCTCACTTCATAATTATTGAATAAAGATGTATCTACTTTTTCAGTAATCTCAATCTTGCTTATATCTATTTTTTGAAAGGTTCTAGTAATAAATCCTTTCCAGAAAACGTGTCTTCCAGCATTTAAAACTCTCTTAAAGTTGTTGTTTTCGTACATAAAAACTAACTCGTTGTCTTGTACTTCAATAACTTCTAACATTTCTGCTAAAGTTGTGTCTTCTAACAATACTTCTAAAGCTACTGATGTATAAAAATCTTTTGTTAAATCATATACTGCCACTGTTTGATTAAACCCTAACCAATGTGTACCTCCTTTGATTACTTTTATATAATCTCCTTTTTTAAATACTAATCCTACTTTTCCTTGATTAATTGTTATTCTTTTCATAATCTTTTTGTTTTTAATTGTTTATACGTTGTTTTCTCACCATGGAGAAATTTGTTTGTTTTTGTAAAAAGTATTGAATATTAATGCTTATAAGCCTACGGAAATAATAAGATTTCATAGCTTTTGTATTGTTGTTTACTACATGGGTTATACTAATTAATACTATAACTGACATACTAAAGTTCAATACATTGTTTATGTAATGGTTATTATTTCAAAGTACGTTTATAAGTGTTTATTTAAAAACTCATTAAACATTCAACACTTTTGGTTCATCAGTTTTACAAGGTGATGAGCTTTCCTAAATAATCTACGTTAACAGCGTAGTGCTCTACCAACTGAGCTACAAAACTCCCTTAGAAGTTTTGACAGGACTCGAACCTGTGCAAAAAACAGACGTGACAGGTCTGAATTCACTAGAGCCTAAATCTAGCGCGTCTACCATTCCGCCATACCCTTTCGGGTAGTGGGATTCGAACCCACATGAATTTTCTCTATTGCTTTAACCGGACTTAGCTACATAACTTTCGTTATGGCAGGATTCGAACCTGCGTACATAGAGTGAGATTATTTTTTGGTAAATAATCAAAACCTTCAAGGCTAGTTGCACATACAATTCTAATACAAATACTGTAAGAATGTATACAATGGTGCTATACAGAAACACGCAACAAGACTTGCTTGATATTTTTATCTATAATATGTAAATGAACTTTTATGGCTACCTCACTATACTCTTTGTTATAATGAGGTTTTCTTAGCATTTTATCTCTCTTCAAATATCTTTTTCATAATTACACTGCAAATATTATACAGTATTGCGCAATGTTTTTGCGTACTAAAAATTATTCTTGCTTTTTCTTACTTTTTTTTCTTCTTTTTCTTAGGAAGCTTATCCTTTACACGTTCTATATGTTCTCTTACAGTTCGCATATAGTCACCATTATACGTATGTTTCTTAGCAAGTTTTAAAGTTTGTAATGATTTTTTATACGCTTCTTTCTGTTCATATAATTGAGCTTTTCCTATATATAAAATTGCTTTATCGGAACCTTTTATGGTTAATGCGAAATCGATGAATCGTTCAACCTCCTCATAGTCTTCATTCCATAATAGCACATTAATGTAATGCGGATATACGTTAAAAGCATACATATTTTCTGCTAAAGCCTCAGTATAATACAGTTTTGCTTTTTCAAAATCACCTAAGTGCTCTGCATAAATGCGTCCCATTAAGCACAACGCTACTACATTTTTTTCTTCATACGCCAAAGCATATGTCAATGCCTCCATTGTTTCTTCTAATTCATAAGGAAAAGCATCTAATGCTTTAAATATGTAATTGTTTGCTAATGTTTTCATCTTATTATAATTGTTTACGCAACTCGCTTTTTAATTGATTGCGTGTTGTTTTAAATCTTTTTTTGTTGTTTTTAACTTTAAAATCAGTTCCTACAAATACTTTTACTGGATTTCCTCTTTCTAAGTCTAAATGGTTTTCCCTTTCTTGTTTTATGGTGTTTTGTAATTGATTTATATTATGATTTGCTATCAAGGTTTTTAAACGTTGTACAGCTATTTTTTTATTCTGATGCTGCGAACGACTTTCCGAAACCAATACTTGAATTCCTGTTGTGCTATGTTTTGCTCGTACAGCAGAACTTACTTTATTTACATGTTGTCCACCAGGTCCAGAACTTCTAATCGCCTGAAACTCGATGTCTTTTTCTTGTATGATTAACTCATTGTTATATTTCAATTCAAAACAACCTACAAACCAATTTTTACGTTTATGGTATTTTCTAAAGGTTGATTTTCCTATCCATTGAATAGTACCCATCCAGTCTTTTAAAAATAAAGACAGGTTATATCCTTTTAATTGAACACTTATTGATTGTATGGTTCCATTCTCTATTCCATTTTCTTTATGAAGAATGTCATACGTTATCTTATGTTCTACTACAGCTTTTATAAATGCTTTTAACACTTTTGCCACTACCCAACAACATTCCGAAGGTCCGCGACCCGCTGTAAATTGTATTATTTTTATGTCCATTTTAATTTTCTATTCATATCATTTCGAATGAAACGAAGCAATCTGTTAATCGGTAGACAGATTCCTTCAATCGTTACCTCCTTCGAAATGACGATTCTTTTACTTATCCATTCGTACAATTTTAGGTGTAAAGGTTCCTAATACTTCTACTAATTCTTGCTGATTAGCCATTACCTTTTTGATATTTTTATACGCCATTGGAGCTTCATCTACTCCACCTCCAATGAGCGTAACTTCGTTCATTTTTAATTGATGCTTAATATCACTTTTGGTAAATTTCTCTTTACACTTTCTTCTCGAATGTTTTCTTCCTGCTCCGTGTGATGCCGATTGTAAACTCTCTTGGTTTCCTAAACCTCTAACAATGTATCCTGGTGCGGTCATAGAACCTGGAATTATACCCAATACTCCTTTATTAGCGGGAGTTGCTCCTTTTCTATGCACAATACATTCAACTCCATTTACCTGTTCTTTCCATGCAAAATTGTGATGGTTTTCAATCATAGTTAATGGTTTTACACCTAACAATTTGGCAATTCGCTTATGAATATTATCATGGCATGCTTTTGCATAATCACCCGCTAAATTCATTGCTAACCAATATTCTTGTCCATCGTGCGTGTCTAGATCTAACCATGCTAAATGTTGTACATTTTTAGGTAACGGACATTGTTTACTCGCTAAATAGGTATAGTGTTTTGCAATGTTTGCTCCCAAACCACGTGACCCACTATGCGTTAACAATCCCACATATTCTCCTACAGGCACATTAAATTCATTGTGTTCGTCTGTTATCATTACCTTTCCGAACTCAACAAAGTGATTTCCACCTCCTGAGGTTCCTAATTGATTATATGCTTTTACTTTTAACCGTTTTAGTAAAGGGATGTCTTGGAACTCACTACGTTCAAAAATTTCATGATCTTGCTTTTTATCATGTGTTTCATACATTCCAAACTTGGTATGCTCTTTCAAGGTATTTTCTAATTGATGCTGCTTACCCTTTAAATAAGAAGCTTTCATCGGAAAAATACTCAATGCCATTCTACAGCCAATATCTACCCCTACCCCATACGGAATCACTGCATTTTCTGTAGCAAGCACGCCACCTATGGGTAATCCGTACCCTGAATGTGCATCTGGCATTAAAGCTCCTTGTACTGCTATAGGTAATTTTAAAGCATCGTATAACTGAAACTTAGCTTGTTCATCAATTTCATTTTCTCCATAAATTGAAAATGGAGCTCTTGTATTTCGTAACTGATGCATTTTAATTTCAACAGGCTTGGTTAAACCTTCAGCAACTTTACCCCAAATAGCATTTCCTTGATATTTTTCTGGATAAAGCAGTACTTGTTTTGCTTCTTCTAAAATGTGTTCTTTCTTTTCTTTTTTTCTATATCGGTTAATTTGCCCTAAGGCAATATTTATACTATTATTTTTTGGAAAGCCTAATTTGATTAGATCTTTTCCTTTTAGTTTATTTCCCATGTTGAGACATTATAAGGTTGGGCACCAATTTTCTAATTAGTGCTTTGTATCAATACTTTCTCTTTGCTTCGGAAACTGAAAACTATACGGAAATGTGTAGCATAAAAAAATCCGAAACGTTATTGAGGCTTCGGATTTTTCATATATAAGTTGTTATTATTTCTATGTATGAAGAAAATCGCGAAGCATGTGTACACAAGAACCTGGTTCTTTTACTGTACTTATGTTTAATTGATATTTGAACATGTTTACTTCGTTTTTAAAAATTATTATTTTGTTGTTTGGTTATGTTTATACTTCAATTGCTCTCGGTATAAAAATTACTGGTGCAAAGATGTGAGCCTTTTTTGAATTACACAAGTTTAAATTGAATTTATTTTACTGAAAATCAAACACTTAAACTATTTTAAATATATATGCATCCTGTCCGAATTTCTTCAGATTAGTAACCTATTGGTTGTAAGCTATGTAGCATTTTACATATTGATTTCAAAGGCTTGAAATTTTTTATAAAAAAAGCGTCCAAATTATATAATTTGGACGCTTTTAGTGATTTTATACTACAATAACCTTATTGATAACTCCATAAAAATCGCTTTTGAGCGTCCGATATGTGTATAAATTGCACTAGCATAGGTTAAATTTTGTTATATTAATTTATAAAATATGTGAGAACCTTTATTCTCTTTTTTTCTTTCTTAAAATGCCTATGGCATTGGTAATATTTCTACTACTATTCCATATACATTCTTAGTCCATCCGTTTATTCTTCCATGATTATTTCCTATTAGCAAACCTCTTTTATTGTTTTTTCCTTTTACAAGGTGCGTAAAACAGTTTCCACGAACTTTGCAATAAACAATATCGTCAACCTTACAATCTTCCCAGTTTATTGGTTTTAGTTTTACAGATTGTTTAGATTTTAAAATAGGTAACATAGAATTACCTGGCTCTTTTGAAATAATGGTTTCTCCATTATTTAATTTTTGAATTTTCCAATTCATTAGTATTGTATTTTATAAATTATGTAAAACACTATTGCCTTACATATCTCATAAAATTTCTAAGCCATTTCAATGAACTGCTGCAAATATGATATTTTTAGTTGATTTTATCTATTAGATTGATTTTAAATTATAATATATCTTTTTAAAAATCACCATAAAATACTTGTAGGCAAGGTAGTTTTAATTCTTTTCTCCATAAATCAACCACCTGATTTCTATCATCTAAAATAAACTCAATAAAGTACTTATGCTCTATTTTTCTTTTAAATACCTCTTCTTTAATAATCGCATCTTTCCTATTATCTCTTGATTTACGCATCCATAGTGCATCATAAGCTATTTCATGCTTTTTTAACCAAGACTCTGTTTCTGGTTGATATTTAGCTTCTCTACCTGATAAAAGAAGTATTTTATATCCTAATTGTTGGTAATTCTTTACTAAATTAACGATAGGCACATTAGGTAAATCTTGTTCACACCTACTTCCATCAAAAGGACTTCTGTTATGTATCAAAGATAAAGTTCCGTCTAAATCACAAATAATAGCTTTTGGTAAAGCTTCATCTTGATTTCTATATTCATTTTTTAGTTTTTTCATTTTTCTGCGTTTTAAATATTTTTATATTCATAGCAATTTTCCCACTTAAACGACCTCTTTTTCTTAATCACACTGCAAATATTTCACAGTGGTACGCAATGTTTTTGCGCATTAAAAAAGAATTTATCATTTTTACTAAAAATTATAAAATGGCTTCTAACAAAAACGCCCTAATTCGATATAAAACAATTGATCAATGTCTACGAAACACCATGCGTAAATGGACTTTGGAGGATTTAATTGATGCTTGTTCGGATGCCTTATACGAATACGAAGGAAAAGATATTTATGTGAGTAAGAGAACGGTTCAGTTAGATATTCAATTGATGCGTAGTGATAAATTAGGGTATAATGCTCCGATTGAAGTCTATCAACGAAAATATTACCGTTATGCTGAAGAAGGATATTCTATTATGAATATTCCTGTGACTGAAAACGATGTGAAAGTGATGAATGATGCTATTCAAGTATTACGCCAGTTCAAAGACTTTTCTTTATTCAAAGAAATGGATGGAGTGCTACAACGTTTAGAAGATTCAGTATACTCTTCTCAAAAAAACAATAGGGCTATTATTCATTTAGATAAAAACGAGCAGCTAAAAGGCTTGTCTTTTATAGACCCTTTATACAATGCTATACAGGAAAAAAAAGTATTAAAGATAAATTATCAGTCTTTTAAAGCAGAAAAAGCTAGTACAATAACCTTACATCCACAATTATTAAAAGAGTTTAATAATAGGTGGTTTTTATTGGCATTGGTAAAGGGTAAGGAAACAACTTTAGCTTTAGATCGTATAAATTCTGTAGAAGAAGTTGAAAACACAACATATATAGATAAAGCTATTAATGGTGATGTTTATTATAAAGATGTTGTTGGTGTCACAGTTTCAAATACGAGACCACAACGTATTGCTTTTTGGGTAGATAAATCAAATACTCCTTATGTACTCACGAAGCCTTTTCATAAATCTCAAAGGTTAATAAAATATACTGATGACGGGGCTATCTTTAATATTTTAGTAATTCCTAATTATGAATTGGAACGTTTAATTTTGGGCTTTGGTAATAGCATAGAAGTTTTGAAACCTGAAAAACTTAGAAAAAGAATGATTCAGAAACTTGAAGACTCTCTAAACAGATACGTTATTAAAAAGCAAGCATAACTGTAGCTTTATTCTTTAACACAACAAAAAAACGGACTTTTAATCCGCTTATATTATTTTGTATTGTTAATTATCAGAAGGACAACCATCTGGTAAATGACAGCACCAATCGGTACTAGGATCAGCACTGAACTCACATTCTCTTATTCCACCACCTCCGTTAATAGCTTTTTGTTCTGTTTTGTTTAGGGAAGTACCTAAGTTTGTAATCTTTTTTAACATCATATAAAGTTTTAAGTTCTTCAAATTTAAATAACTACAAATAATAAGAAGAATTAAAAACCATAATAGAGTTACGGTAAAACCATAATTCTTCATTTATAGAGCTTATAATACTACTTAGTTAATATGTTGATTTACAAAACATAAAAGTTGTTATGTTTTTATTTACTCTTAAAAATTCGTAAATTTATAAGGATCATGTTATTACACTTATTAAGTTAGTGTAATTTGAAATAATAAAGTAATAACTCTGCCCTCTTTGTTTTATTGACTTTTTCTTTAAGTATACCGTAACATTTATAATACTATAGCCATGAATAGATTTACAATCCTTTTCGGAATTTTAGCTATATTTTTACTTGCCGGAATCCGTATAATTTTTGAATATAAAAGAGCTATCAAATTTAGATTTGGTAAGTACATTAAAACTTTAAATCCTGGTTTTAGATGGATTATTCCATTTATTGAAACCATTCAGATTGTTGATATTCGTGTGATTACTTTTAATATAGATTCACAGGAAGTAATGACCGAAGATAATGTACCCTGTAGTATTGATGGTGTTGTCTTTTTTAAGATTAACGATCCAGAACGTGCTGTTTTAGAGGTGGAAGAATACAAATTTGCCATTACCCAATTAGCACAAGCTGCACTTAGAGATGTTTGCGGTAAAGTTGAATTAGACACCATACTTTCTAAACGAGAAGAAATGGGGAAAAATATTAAGGAAATTGTAGAACTAGAAACTAAAGAATGGGGAATTGAAATAAACGATGTTAAAATAAAAGACATACAGCTACCTGAAAACATGCGTCGTATGATGGCTAACCAAGCTGAAGCAGAACGCTCTAGAAGGGCACGTATTATTCTTGCGTTGGCGGAAGAGCAAGCTGCTTCTAAACTTTTAGAAGCGGGTAAACTTATAGATCAATCACCTTCGGCTATCAAACTACGTTTGTATCAAACACTATCGAATATAGCAGCAGAGAAAAACTCAACAATCCTGTTCCCTTTTCCTGAGGAAGTATTACCAACTAAAAAAAAGAAGTCTAAATAAAATAAACGCCTATACCAACCTTGATATTGAAATAAGCTTTATTAAATTCCTATTGTACAAACCTATAAGGAGAAAGTGAAGGTGTTGTATAATACTCCTTAAACTTTCCTCTAGATATTTCCCCTCCTTGGGGAAAAATCACTGACTAAATAAAACAATCCTAAATAGGAATTAAGTTCCTTTATTTTATCAGAACAAGAATTAATCTAAATCCTCTAAATTTCTTCTAAATTCTTCTGGAACTTTTATATTTAAAAGTTTAGCACTTTTATCTCGCTCATTAAAAAACCTAATTTTTATTAAATTAAAAAAGAATATATTAATTAAAAAAGCTACAATAGATACAAAATAACCAAGTCTATTATCTTTATTCCCTTGCTCATCAACTTCAGCTATATAAAAAAAATCATTTGGAATAATCAATAATAAACTTACAATTAGAAGAGGGATAACCCATAATAAATTCCACCATATCTTATTTTGCCATTTTTTAAATTCCGCTTGTTTATAATCTTCGATCTTTCCTTCTATTTCTCTTTTTAAATGACGCTTTAAATCAATATTTTTACCCAATATTTCTTCATATTTTACTTTTTGTTCTGCTGCTTCAAAATTAAGGTGAGTTTGACTATCATCTTTTACCGTCTTATTTTCTAAGTCTTTTACTCTGGATGCAACTTTTGAAAGAGCTGACTTGTATTGTTCTAAATCTTTACTTAGTTCTTCTTTTTTTATTCCTAATTGCTCATTTTCTTTCTTAAATTTAACAGCATCAAATTTTATCATTTCTAATTCCTCTAGAGTTGTTTCTAACTCTTGTTCTTTTTTCCTAAATTCTAAATTTAATCGTGATTCAATAAACTCTCCTTGGTTAAAGCTTGAATCAGTAGATTTTTCTCTAAACTTTTCTAGAAAAATATCCTCAGAAATTAAATTATATATAACTTTCTCATCATTAATACCTTTAGACTTCAAGTAATTAACAATTTTTAATATATCATCAGACTTTCGTGTATTTTTATAAAAGCCTTTAGTGGTAATTGCTTTAATAAATGCTTTCTTATAATCTACCGTTTTAATTGGTAATACCTTAACTAGTTTATTAAGCAAATATGATGGTTTAAAAAAAACAGGAAAGCTTCTTTCATCACTATAATTTTTTACATTATACTTATCATAAGAAATTAATAAGCCATCTAACGTTAATGCAAAATATTTTGCATTATTTAAAGTCAATTCTTCACCTTCTTTTATTTTTCTGGAATCAAGTACTATTTCTCTTAATGAAACATCATGTCTAACTTGTCTCTCACTTCTATATATTTCATTAAACTTAACTCCTTTCTCAACACAGAATTCCTCTTTAACCCTGTTTTTATTTTCTATAAACTTATAATAATCAACTATTCGACTATCAATATAATCATTTCCAATTTTTTCTAACCTTTTCCCTGTTCTCCCTATTTCAACCATATCTGTTTTTAAAGTTCTTTGTGATAATTCAATTACTTTAGAAGGATGAATTGTTGACTCTCTTTTTTCTAGCAAGTCTTGGTAAAATTTACTTGAAAAGTCATCAAGCTTTTCAGTTTTTAATAACGCTTTTATTGATGAGTCCGACATTTTATCATCTAATAACTTAAAATCATCTTTCTTTGAACCTAATTCTTGATATGTTTGTTCTGTATATCTTAACTTAATCTTAATATATTCACTATTTGTCTTAATCAGATTTATTAAAGCGTTACATGATTCATTTTCTGGGTGAGAATGGAGCCCTAATATAGAGTAAAGAATATTTGTATCTAAATATAAAATCCAATCGACAAGATTATGATTTATTGTTTCGTCTGCCAATTCTGGTTTTAACCCTAAAGAGGTAAATGATAAGGTTTTTTGAGCCAAGTCATTTAAAAATTCTAAATCTTTTTCCGATGCAAAATCAGGGAATCTTTCTACAATTCTTTTAAATGTTTTTATTAACGATTTATCTTTTCTCTTTACTTCGATTATAGCCTTTTGAAGTATGTCTTCGTAAGAACCATTGTTGTCATTACCATCATCCATGTATGGATGTAATGTCTTTATAGCCTCATGTCCATATTCATAAAAACTATCATATAAATACTTCAGAAATATAGACCATAGGAGTTTAATTTGTTTTATTTTTAAATCCTCCTCTAATACATCAGTTATAAAGAACTTAAAATTTAAAAACCTTGATTGATCCTGATCAGAAATTGATGTCTCTAACTTTTGTATTTCACTTTTTTGTTTTTCATCTAGTGATAAAACATCATTACTAATGTTTATTTTTCCTTGTTCACTTAACTTATTTGTCAGAGGTAATATTTCTTCTTCGTAAGGAATGAAGTTAAACTCCTCTTTAATTTTTATAGCCAGCTCATTAAGTTTAATAACACCGTGAACAAAAACAGTCCTTATTATAATTGATGAAAGTGTATCTTCTCTAGCATCAGACGCAGCTACAGAAAGTGTTGATAATACTTTTAGATGATTCTTTTTATTTTTCAAAATATATAGATAAGTTTTATACTAATAAATTCTTTAAATACTAAAAATATTGGGGAAAATTAAATAGGAAACATAAATTTAATATTTGATTTTTTAACTTCAATAAAATTATTTGAGGTTTTATCAACAATATATTAACAAATTGATTTACAAAACCTTAAATATCATTTTATAAATCAAGCTTATCTATTAACTTTACATAAAAATGTTCCACTAAAATTGTAAAAACTTTAATGGAACACATTTAAAAAAATAGCCAGCTAATACTATTGTTCTTTCGCTATCAATTCTTTTTTCTTTAAACCAATCTCTTTGCTATCTACGGTTTCAAATAAATCGTGAAGAAGGTATTGCAACGAACTAGGAGTTACTTCTTTTAAATAGTGTAATAAATCCTTGGTTGTAGCATATCTGTTTGTAGTTGTTTTTATTTTTCCGCTGTAGGTATTCCAGTCTTCAATAAATCGTTGTAATGCCAAGTTTACCTTAAACTCTCCTATTTTATCCTGTAAAATATACATTGCCAAAGCACCTTTGTTGTAATATACATAGTCCTGATTTCCTACCAATGCTAAAGAAGGTTCTGGCATTTTAGGTTTCTTTCGCTCTCTATTATAGGTTTCTTCTTGATAGGTTAAAAACTGTGTTACTTTTTCCTTCGGGTAATTATTCTTTAACACCATTAAAGCTCCATATTGTGCTAAGGTTTCTAAAATCATGTGTTTTCCTTGTACATTAGCAGCTTCAACCTGCATTCCCCACCATTGATGTGCCACTTCATGTGCTGTTACATAAAAAGCCATGTCTACATCTTTCTCGTCATCAATATCCAACACAAAACCAATTGCTTCAGAAAACGGAATCGTACCCGGAAAAGATTGTGCAAACTCTGCATACCTAGGAAACTCCATAATACGTAGTTGGGTATACTGATACGGACTGAAATGAGTACTAAAATAATCGAGCGACTTTTTCATAGAATGTATCATTCTATCTAGATTATAATCGTGTTTTTTGTGATAGTAAATTTCTAAATCTATCGTGTTGTCTTTATACAGCCACTTATCTTTTAAAGTAGCATATCTTGCGGAAACAACACTATAAAAATTAATCATCGGTTGATTCATTTTATAGTGAAAATAGTTACGATTCTCTTGTTTCCACTGCTTGATTAAATTCCCTGGAACCACAGCTGTTTGATCTAAAGCAGTACCTATAATCATTTCGAAATGTATTCCGTCAGAATCACTCCCAGAACGTGCATTTACAAGCTCATGAGTGTCTTCCCTCCTAACCTTATTCAGTCTTGGTTTTAGCTGAAATTTTGCTCGTTCGTCTGTATCTCGAAGCTCATACTTTCTATTGTAACCGATAGTGGGAAATTCCTCATTATTAAAAAACGTTCCGTTCTGTACAATATGAGTTTTTATGTTTTCATCGGTAAATCCTTTTGGTTTATAGGTTTGTTTGAAGCTCATCTTTATAGAATCGTTAGGTTGTAACTCTTTAGATAAGGTGTAAATATTATATTCAAATGGATTGTACTCTGTCTTTTCTGTCCTAACACCTTCAAAGCTTAGAGAATCTAACTGGACATGTGATGCGATTAGTTTTTGAATATGAATTTCATTGATAGGTTTATCAAACGTGTTTTTCAGCATATAATAGCCTTCAACTTCATAGCCTCTTGTTTTAGGATACAGTTCTACTTTTAGGTTTACCTCTATAATTTTTGGTTGTGGAAGGTATTCAAAAGGTTTTAATGTTTTCTCGTAGTTAACTCTAAAGGCTGTTTCTTCAGCATTTGTCCAATAATCATTAAGAATATTGGTATTGTAAAATATATAACCTCCAACACTCACAAAGAATATACTTGCTACAATTAAATACTTTGCTAGAGGCTTTGTTATTCGGTATTTTAAAGATTTTAAGCGTTTTATAAGACGAGTTTCAGTACCTCTTGTTATTAATAACGCACTAATGATTAACAATATAACCCCAAACACTAACCAATAGGCTTTAATCCATAAATAAGGTTGTAAAAAATGACCATAACCATTCATTTCAGAATAGGTTCCTAAAGTTTTTCCTCCAAACTTGTATAAACTATGCTGAAACCCTAAATATTCTGAAGCAATATTTGCAATGAAAAAAAGGAGCACTAAAAAAATACCAACAAACTTGTTATTACTAATTGCTTGGAAGAAAAAGGCTACAAAAGTGTATAGTATCAAGAAAGGTAAAATTTCTATAAAGAATCCGAAAAAATAAACATCTAACTCAAATTGATAGTACCCATTAGCTACCTGAAACAGGATTCCTGTAGCAATCAAACTCAACATCAATACAATGTAAATAGCAATAAGAGCAATAAACTTACTGGTTAAAGCAATTGCATCAGAAATAGAGGTAGCATCGTATATCAAACTCAGTTTGACTGTACGTTCTTTCCAGATAAGTTCCCCTGAATAAAATATAAGAATGATGATAAAGAAATACATCGACATTTCTTGTAATTCTTCTACTATAAAATAGGTTGTAGGGTAACTATCTACATCGTAAACAGTTCCTAAATTCACAGAATTAATAAGAATAATGATGATTCCACAAATAGCAATTGCCCAAAATGATGTTTCTTTTAATAGTGATTTGACATAAAATTGAGAAAGCTTTAGTAACTGTAAACAACACTGTGTTTTAAAACTATAATTGATATTTATGCTAGGAATTGGATAATTTGTTTTTGTAAAATTCTTTGACTTTTTCTCTAACTCTATTCTTTTTCGTTTTGGTGTTTTAGTTAATAAACTAAACGAAAATTTACGAAAACCTACAAGTAAGACAACTATTCCTAATAAGCTCCAAAACAACTTATTGTAAAACAACACTCCGCTAAATGGTATCTCTAGCACACTACTTTCTACAGCTGATAAATCCTTAGCTACCTGTGTTAATGTTGTTAATGAAAAAGGATCTAAAATAGCTTGTAAAAATTCATTCGTTACCGCTTTAGTTAGTAAAAAGACCACAAATAAAATGATACCTTGTGTGTAAACAACTAACAATTTTCTACTCAACATTCCTGATACAAAAAATAGACAAGCTCCGAAGAATAGTATGGGTAAAACAATGATTATAAACGATTGTATATAAGTAGCAGCGTTAAACGGTAACATATCTTTATGCCAAGGCATATACTCACCTACCATCATTCCAAATAGTATTCCGCTAAAGATTATTAGCAATACCGTAAAAGAACCTAAAAATCTTCCTATTAAATAATCGCGCTTTTTAATGGGATTTGTAAACAGCAATGCCTCTATATTATACTGATAATCGCGAAGTATAGGAACTCCCATAATCATAGATGCCATAATCATAAAAATCCCTGTAATGGCTCCCATGGTTTTCGCAATGATTAATGGACTGTTTTTCTTCATCAACCCTATTTCTACTCCTTGAAAAACAAAATCGACACCAACAATTGAAAACAAAAAGAGAAATACAAAAAACACATACGTTTCTGGACGTTTAGCTCTATATTTTAGTTCAAATTTGAATATTTCGTACCACATAATTTTACCTGTATTAATAATTATTTATTTGTGAGAAATACACATCTTCTAATCCGGCAGATACAGAAGTAAACCCATTTTTGGGGTCAGATTCGCTCAAAATATTTATGATTGGTTTTCCTAGGAATAGCTTTTCATTAATAACCCTATACTCTTGTTTATACTGCTCTAATTCTTGTTTTTTAATTGTTTTTTGATATACTTTGCCTTCTAGGTTTCCTATTAGTTTTAAAGGACTTCCTTTTAATACTACTTGCCCTTGATTAATGATGGCCATATTGGTGCACAATTCTTTAATGTCATCTACAATATGTGTTGATAAAATGACAATCGTGTTTTCACCAACTTCACTTAATAAGTTGTAAAACCTATTGCGTTCGGCAGGATCTAATCCCGCAGTAGGTTCGTCAACAATAAGTAATCTAGGACTATTTAGTAATGCCTGGGCAATACCAAAACGTTGCTTCATTCCTCCTGAATAACCATCTAAATTTCGTTTTCTAGCTTCATACAAATTTGTTTTATGTAACAATGCTTTTACCAGTTCATCTCGTTCCTTTTTATTGGTAATTCCTTTTAATACTGCCAAGTGATTTAATAAGGCTTCAGCAGATATTTTTGGATATACACCAAACTGTTGTGGTAAATAACCGAGTACTTGTCTCACGGCATTCTTATCATTCGCTACATTCAGATTATCAAGCATTACAGAACCTTTATCAGCATCTTGTAAAGTGGCAATAGTTCGCATTAAGGTTGATTTTCCTGCTCCGTTAGGACCTAATAAACCAAACATTCCTTTAGGAATTTCTAACGACACATTTTGCAGTGCTTTTACACCATTTGCATAGGTTTTACTTAAATTATTAATGGTTAAACTGTTCATTTTTTTTGAGTGTTTAATTGATATTGAACAAACCTAGCCTTACCCTTTCTACTATTAAAAGTTATGTGATAAACCAACAGTATTGTGTGATACAAACAGTACTCTAAGGCTATAAAAGTTTTTTATCACAGTTAACCATACGCTTATCCCTACAAAAGAGATGTTTGTCAACTAATTTGTGAGGCGTATTTTATTTGACTAATATTGACTTATGAATTTTAGAATTACGGATAGAAAGAAGGCTGTTTTTAAGCGTATTTATAGAATATCTCTTGTTTTAATAGGTATAATTATTGTCGTTTTTAATGATACTTTTGGGAAACTAGAAGGCTTTGTAGAATTTATAACACTCTATTTTTTAGTGGCATTTTCTACTTTCTTTTATTGGTTGTTTAAGCAAATAAAATCGATTATTCGACTAAAAAATGAAAAAACAAAAACTGAATTGATGCACCTAAAAAGTCAGGTAAATCCTCATTTCTTTTTTAATACACTCAATAACCTTTATGGTCTGGTAGGTAAAGATGCTAAAAAAGCGCAAGAGCTTATTTTAAAGCTTTCTGATATGATGCGCTACAGTGTTTATGATGGTGAAAAAGACACCGTTTTACTTTCTGAAGAAGTAACCTATCTACAAAATTACATCGAACTTCATAAAATGCGTTATCATAAAGCTATTGATATACAATTCAACACTGATATATCAGATAACGATTATAAAGTGATGCCTTTACTTTTTATTATTCTTTTAGAAAATGCTTTTAAACATGGCGTCGAAAATTTAAGAAACAACGCCTACGTACATTTAACTTTAAAGGCTCACCAAAACGCTATACATTTTGAAATTGAGAATAATTTTGATGCTTCGGAAGAAACTCAAGATGAAGGTATTGGTTTACAAAACTTAAAACGAAGATTAGAGTTAGTATATCCTAAAAATCATACTTTAACTACTTCTAAAACAGAAGATGTCTATTACGCTAACCTAAATATTAAGAACTTATGATTAAGTATATAATTGTAGACGATGAGCATATTGCTCACGATATTATTAAGGATTATTGCGATTTATTACCAACAATGGAACTTCAAAAGCATTGCTATGATGCTATTGAAGCTTTAGAGTATTTAAATAAATATCAGGTAGATTTAATTTTCCTTGATTTAAACATGCCTAAACTAAAAGGATTTGAATTTTTAAAGACATTGGTCTCTCCTCCTAAAGTAATTGTTATTACAGCGTACAAAGAGTTTGCCCTTGAAGGTTATGAGCTTAACATAGTTGATTATTTACTTAAACCCTTTGGTTTTGAACGTTTTTTAAAAGCTGTAAACAAAGTTATTGGTACTTCACAAAAAACTAAAATACAAAACATCCCAAAAAATAATACTGAAAACACCAACAGTATTTTTCTTCGTAGCAATAAAAAATACATTCAAGTTACACTTGATGCGATTCAGTTTATAGAAGCTGCTGGAAACTACACAAAAATAGTGACCACTGATACTACTGTTACTATAAGAGAAAAAATATCCGATGTATTACTATTACTTCCAGAGAATGATTTTTTACAAGTGCATAAATCATTTGCAGTAACCAAGAGGCATATTAGTAGTATAGAGGGTAATAGAATTCTGATAGAAGATCATAGTATTCCCATAGGAAAAATGTATAAAATGAATATTGATAAATTATTGAACTAAACTTTACTACTCTTATATTTCACCCATCCTCTTAGTTCACTAGTCTTATAATCACTTAACAAAACTTTAACGACTATAAAAATAGTTTCATAACTATAATTATAGTTATAGTAACAAAATAGTTCTATATTTGCTGCATGAATGAACTTACAAAAGCAGAAGAACAAGTAATGCAATATGTATGGAAGCTCAACAAAGCTTTCTTAAAAGATATTGTAGAGCAATACCCAGAACCTAAACCTGCGTATACAACTATATCAACCGTAGTACGTGTTTTGGTAAAAAAGGGTTTTCTTAATTTTGAAACCTTTGGTAAAGTACGACAGTACGCTCCTACCATTACTAAAGAACAATATTTTAAAAAACATTTTAAAAATGTGATTGGAAGTTTTTTTAGCGGTTCTAAAAGTAAGTTTGCTTTGTTTTTTACAGAAAATGAAGACTTTAACCTAACCGAATTAGAAGAAATTAAGAGTCTTATTGAAAATAAAATAGAAACGTTAAAAGAAAAAAATGACTAATTTTTTAATTTATCTGATTCAAAGCAGTCTGGTATTTTCTTGCTTATACTTACTTTATATTATTGTAGGTAGTCGAGTAACATTTCATAAAGTAAACCGATTTATATTACTTTTAATACCGGTAGTAGCTTTATTAGCTCCTTTATCTTATTTGTTAACTTTTGAAACCTCATCAACCATAATTCAAATTCCACAGTTCAACGAATTTGTTACTAACGGCGAAACGATATTAGTTGATACTATTGAAGAAACTAGTACACAAACCTATAATTTTAAAACCATTCTTTTTGGTTTGTATTTGTTAGGTAGCTCGTTAATATTCTTGCGACTGTTACATTCCCTTTTGTTACTATTTCAATTAAAGAAGCAATCAGGAGTTACATTGGAAAATAATTATCAACTCATACAAACCAATCATACCAGTACTTTTTCATTTTTTAATTGGATATTCATTTCTAAACATGTGCATCCTACAGAAAGTACACTAATAATAGCACACGAAAAAGCACATGTGCAGCTAAAACATTCTATAGATGTGTTATTTGCTGAAGTCTATATTGTCTTATTTTGGTTCAATCCGTTAGTATATGCTTATCGAAAATCGTTAAAATCAATACACGAATATCAAGCAGATAGCTGGGTATTGAACGGACCCATTAAAACATCCAATTACTTACAGGCTCTTTTACAAAACATTGAAAAAGAAACAGCACATACTAATAACTTGTATAGTTATTTTAATCAATCAGTAATCAAAAAGCGAATAGATATGATCACAAAGAAGCCTACGGCTAAGGTGTACAAACTCACCTACTCAGTATTCATTATGGGTGCTGCAAGTCTTTGTTTGGCGTTTACCAAGCCAAACACAACTGAAAAACTCTTACCAAGTACAACTCCCCAATTAGCTAAGGAGTTTGTCCTTGAGCCTCCCACTCTTTTTCCTGTGCAAGGAAAAAGTAAAAATGACATCAGTAGCTCCTACGGAAAACGAAGAAATCCGTTAAAAAAAGGCAAAAAAATGATGCACAAAGGTATTGACATTAAAGCACCTATAGGAACACCTGTTATTGCTACTGCTGATGGTGTTGTTGCCAAAGCTGCTGACCAAAACAAATGGGGAAATTTAATTGTAATTGAACATAGTGATGGGTACCAAACATGGTATGCACACTTACAAAAGTTTAATGTTACAGAAAATCAATCGGTTAAAAAAGGAGATGTTATTGGGTATGTAGGTAACACTGGTGCATCATTAGGATCGCACTTACATTATGAAGTACACTATAAAGAAGCACAAGTAAATCCTATAAATTTCTTTAAAGAATAATTATCTTTTTATTAAAACAAAAAGCAGTTCTCCCATAAAATTTGTGGGAGAATTCTGTTTAATAACATTATTAAGAAAGATTAAAACATGAAAAAAAACATATTCTTACTTAACCTCCTATTAATTACATTTTGTTCTATATTATATAGTTCTATATATGCACAATCTATCAGTTTTACTTTTGATGATGGTACTTTAGGTGACAGACCTGGATATTCTTTTGAAAAATGGAATGCTATGTTACTTAAAAAGTTACGAGATAACAATGTAAAAGCTACTTTGTTTGTTACAGGAAAAGGTAAAGATAGTAAACGAGGGAAACATTTATTAGAGTCTTGGAATAATGACGGACACAGTATTGCGAATCATACCTATACACATCCTAATTATAATAGCCCAAAAGTAACTTTTGAACAACTTAAAAATGAATTACTGAAAAACGACAGCCTCATTAAACAGTATTCTAATTATCAAAAATACTTTCGATTCCCATATCTTAAGGAAGGTAATACAAAAGAAAAGGTTGAAGCTTTTCGTAATTTCTTAAAAGAACAAAATTATAAAAACGGATACGTAACCATTGATGCTTCTGATTGGTATATCGATAGTCGCTTAATCAAAAAACTACGTACGAATCCATCTTTTGACATCAATAAGTTTAGAAAATTTTACTTGGAACATATCTGGAATCGTGCTCAGTTTTATGAAAAAATCTCTTTTGAACTTACCGGGCGACATATTAAGCATAATGTATTACTTCACCATAACCTTGCTGCTGCATTATTTATAGATGATTTAATACAGTTATTTAAAGAAAAGGGTTGGGCTATCGTTTCTACCAAAGAAGCTTATGCCGATCCTATCTACAATCAAATTCCTAATAATGCAGGAGAAAGTTTAATATACGCATTGGCTAAAGATTCTGAAAAATACGAAGGTAAATTACGCTATCCTGCTGAAGATAGCAGATATGAAAAGAAAAAAATGGATAAACTAGGCTTATAACAAAATAAAAAACTGCTTAAGGGTTTCCCTTAAGCAGTTTTAAATACTTCTTAAAAAAAGTATTAACAAATATAATCCATAGTTGTAGGTTGATAACAACATACTTTTACTCCGTTTTGGTAGATATAAGAGCCATCTCCTCCACATTCTTTAGGGAAAGGAAAAGGTCCTCCACCTTTAATATTTTTTAATGTTGTTTTTGTTAATTCTTGAGATCCTTCTACGTTTAAAATCACTTTTTTCATTATAAAGTTTTTTGGGGGTTAAATATTTATTTCACGTTCCTAAATTAACTTTAAAAAAAATGTTCAACAGTTAAAAAACCATAATTTTAGTATGGAAAAACCTTACTTTTAATTATCCTCAACAAAACTTTCTAACCTTCTTTCAGGAATTAACCAAAAAAATGCTACTACTACATAAAACAGTATAGCAATCCATGTATATAAATAAGCTAATGGTATAGCTAAAAGGTATAAAATTAAAGAAGAATACTCTTTGAATCCATTAGCACATAGTTTAGATAATGCATAATTATCATCATGGTATTTAATTAATACTCTTTCTAAAATGAAATAAGCTATTGCACTCATGAGCAAAACAAATCCGTAAATAGCTACAGGTAAGGCTTCATTATAATTACCATGCTCTCCTACCCAACTAGTAGTAAATGGAATTAAAGACAACCAAAAGAGTAAGTGTAAGTTTGCCCATAAAATTGTACCATTTACTTTTTGCGTTACCTGCATTAAATGATGATGGTTATTCCAATATATTCCTAAATAAATGAAACTTAGTAAGTAACTTATAAATACGGGAGCTACAGATAATAGTCCTTTAAATGTAGTATCTTCTGGAGCTTTCATTTCTAATACCATAATGGTAATTACAATGGCTAAAACACCATCGCTAAATGCTTCTAATCTACCTGTTTTCATATAATTGTTATTAATTACATTATTCATTACCCTCCAAAACGTCGCTTTTCTGGTAAGGAGATTCGCTCTGTCTCGTTTGGTACAGAAGGAAATTTATTACCCTTCCAATTTTCTTTCGCTTGTTCTATCAATTCTTTATTAGAAGCTACGAAGTTCCACTCAATAAAACGTTCTTCAGGAAAAGGAGTTCCTCCAAAAATATACACGGTAGAATTGGCAGCTATTTCAAAGGCACATAGGGTACTATCTTTTGCTACTAATAACTGCTTTTCTCCATAAATATTTCCATCACTAGTAATACTTCCTTCTAGAATATACAAAGCGCTCTCACCAAACAAATGATCTCCAATAGTGATTGTTTGTGTTTTACTCGACTTAATTTCAATAAAAAATAATGGACTATATACTGGAACAGGTGATTGTTTACCAAAGGCTTTTCCGGCAATGAGCTTAAACTGTACTCCATCGTCTTCCCAACTAGGAATCTCATCCGCAGAAACGTGTGCAAAAGAAGGTTCACATTGCTCTTCACTTAAAGGTAAAGCCACCCATATTTGTAATCCATGAAGCTTTTTGGTTGAATTCCTTAACCGTTCGGGAGTTCTTTCAGTATGTACTACTCCTTTTCCTGCTGTCATCCAATTCACAGCTCCTGGTGTGATTTCTATTTCGGTACCGATACTATCACGGTGTACAATAGCACCTTCAAACAAAAAAGTTAGTGTTGATAATCCTATATGAGGATGCATTGCTACATCTAAGTTATCATTTTCGGTAAGCTTTACTGGTCCCATATGATCAATAAAAATAAAAGGACCTACCATTCGCTTTTGTCGAAATGGTAACAAACGACCTACTAGAAAATTTCCAATATTTGCTGCTCGCTCTTCAATTATTAGTTTTGTGTTAGACATAAGTAACTCTATCTATTTTAGTGTTTTATAACCTCTATTCTATATACTTTTTAAAGATACTATTATTACTTCAAATATTTGATTATTAATTATCTACAAGGTTTTGCTCACTGTATTTTATCGCTATAAAACACTCATTATCTTAACATTATCCTCTATATTTCGTTCTATCAACAATCGTTTTGGATCAATAATTGCTTTGCTTGGTAGTTCATTTATTTCAAAAGACAAACGCATTTCTTTTTGGTTGAACAATACTCGTTTTATTAATAATTCTTTGTCATTAGTATAGAGAGCTATATCTACCCAATTATAGGGCATTACTTCTTTTTCTTGGCCTAAACTATCTACTTTTATCTTATTAGCATCAATTACCAAATTCACTTTATAACTCCCATTGTTTAGTTTTGTATATGTAGCATTTTTTAAGCTATAATCATATAAAGTTACCTCCTCAAACCAATCTTTAAGCAAGTATTGTAATTCTTCAGGTATTTGTGGTTTTAAATACCTTAAAAAATCTAAACTTGTAGGATAAGGTGCCTCTTGATATTTATAAGCGTTTAAAAATGATCTTAAAGCTGTGTTAACTTTATCTTCACCTATATATTCCTGTAACGCATACAATATCAAACTTCCTTTACCATAATGAATATAGTTTTGGTCTTTTACATAAAGTAAAGGTTGTTCTTGTTGAGATTCTATCCCTCTACCACGTAAATACTTTTCAAAGTCATATGCTAAAAACTGTTTCATTTTATCATTACTTTTTAAGGTCTTTTTCAAAACCATAAGAGAAGAATATTCTGCGAAACTTTCTGATAGCATAGTTGCTCCAGCAACTTTTGCCCCTACCACTTGATGTCCCCAGTATTGATGCGCCATTTCATGCGCTGCTAAGGCATAAATAACATTATTATCGTTAGTATCACTTAAATTGGTAACAAACCCGCCTCCTTCTGTATATGGTATGGTTCCAGGAAAAGCTTGTGCAAAGCTGTAATATTTAAGTATTTCCACTATTCGTGCTTGTTTATGCATATAAGGACCAAATTGCTCGGTATAATACTCTAGCGACTTTTTTAAAGCTTCAAGCATAATATTGATATTATAATCGTGTGAAGCATCATAATACACTTCAAGATCTACAGAATTCCATTGTTTAGTAGCTACTTCGTATTTCGCTGACATAAAACTGGTAAAGTTTAATGAACTATGATCATTTTTATACTGGTAACAGGTACGATTACCAATAGTCCATTTTTTTTGTAAACTTCCAGAAGCCACAGCTATTTGATCTTCTGCGGTTATTATCTGTGTGGTTATATCTACCCATGACGATGTTCCTCCTGTAATATAATTACGTGTAAGGTAAGATTTATCCTTGTCATCCAAATCGGGAAGATTTTTGCGTGATGATAGACCATATTTTTTCCTGTCTTTATCATCAGCTAACTCATTATATAGTTCATAACCAAAAGTAGGTAAGATTGCAGTTGAGTCGAAAAAAGTACCATTTTTAACTACGCGAATGTTAGACACTTTATTTTCAAATCCTTGGCTTTGATAATTAGTATCAACAGTTAGCTTTATAGTTTCATTTGGTTCTAAAGGTGTATTTAACTTAAAAATTTGATACCCTAATTCTTTATCATTCAATACTAAATTAGCATTAGGTACTTTGATATTTTTAATCCATTTTGACTTTTTTAATTCTATTCCTTCATTTCCTTCATCAACAAAATAAGAAAGTGAATAATGTAATGAGTCTATAGCTTTGTTACTGGTATTCTTAATTGTAATAATACTGGTAGCTGATACATTTCTCTTATAAGGATATACATCTATTTTATAGTCAATAGCTGTAATTGTAGGTTGTGGAATTTGTTCGTACTTTTTATATTTCATTTCATAGGCTGCTTGCATGTCTTTAATCTCTGTAGTACTGTAATAATTATTTAGTATTTGAGTATTGTAATATATATACCCAGAAACCAATAAAAAGAAAGCCAAACTGCCTATAAAGGTTTGCACAAATTTTGGTGTTATTCGTTTGAATGCCAATCGAAAACGAGCCTTAACTCCTTTAATACTTCCTCTTATCCATAGTAAACTAGTAATGGTCACCAGCAAAACACCAAAAGATACCCAATACAAACTAAACCAATTTTTAGCCAGTAACTCTGGACCAAACTTATTCATATCAGAGTAAATATATTCTGGAGAAAACCCTAAATTCAACATAAATGATTGAATCCCTAAGGCATCAACTACCAAAAACTCAAATAAGAAAATACATAAAATGGCTATAAAGTATGCTAAGTATTTGTGATTAATAATTATCTGCATAGCTGTTAAGATACATGCCCATGTAATGTATAAGGGTACCCCTGAATACAACATATCCAATAGATATACGTCTAATTGTACACTAAAAACTCCGTGTAACATCTGATACAATATCGAAATTCCTATTAATAGTAAATCAAAAACGATATTGATTACTACTAATGCACTGATTTTAGATAAAAGTAGTATTAAAGAATTGTGTGGTGTTCCATCAAGCACCCCTACAATATTACTGTTACGTTCTTTCCATACTAATTCACCACTAAAAAAAACTAAAATAATCATACCTATTATCATACTTATAGGTCTGTTAAAAGCAATCATCTTAGAGGTTATATGGTATGATTGAAGTCCGTAATACTCAAAACCATTTGACAGTTTATTCAGTAAAATTAAAACTCCAAAAAAGAGTAAAATTTTAAACGTATTGCTTTTTACAATAGCGTATAAATCCATCTTTAAAAAACTTCTAAACTGGTAAATTGTAGTTGAAAAATTAAAATCAGAATGTACCAAAGGCTGTTTGAATTCTTGCTTTACTTCTTTAGCTTTTCGAGAATTCTTTTTTATAGGTTTCTGTTTCAAAACAAATGAAAAAGAATAATAAGAACTTATCAAAATAATTACTCCTATTCCAATCCAAAATAGCCTATTCATAAATAACCACCCTGAAAGTGACACTACTTCAGTATTTTTTTCTAAAGGTGTTAAATATTTAGTATCAACAAGGTATGCATTCCCTCCTAAAACATCTAACATAGCTGCCCAACTTTCAGTATGTATATCGTTCATTAAAGTTGCTGATATTAAATAAGCTACAATAATTATAATCGTAGCTATAAAAGAAACTACAGTACTTTTATATTTGTGTGCTATAGCGAAAATAATAGCTCCAGAAACAAACATATTAGGTATCACAAAAAGTAAGAAGTTATTCATAAAAACTCCTTGCTGTAACACCCCTATAGAGTCTTGTGGTAAAACATTACTCTCTAACGCAAAATCTGTTCCTAGATAAAAGCCTAAAAACACTCCCAGTAAAGGCAATAATGACAGCAAAAAGGCTCCTAAAAAACGTCCAAAATAATAACTTACTTTTCGAATTGGAGAGGCAAACAGAATCTCATTAAAATGATGTTGATAATCGCGTAATGCTGCATTATTAAAATAGGCTGTGGCAACCAAAAGTGCTATCATTGATAATTTAACAGTATAAAAAGTAATTACATAAGGTGCGTTTCTGTATACACTTCCTGTTGCTCCACCAAACGCTATTCCTTCATTTACCACTCCGACTGCTGCAATTACAGTAAACATCACAAAAAATATATACAGCATAGAGCTTTTAACTCCATTCTTTATTTCGCTGAAAAAAAAAGTTTTAAACATCGTCTTATTGGTTTATTAAATTAACTCAGCTATAATGTTCTTTTTCGCCTCATTGATCTTAGTAAAGAACACATCTTCTAAACTAGGAGCTACAGACTCAAATCCTATCTCTGGTTTTTCATTACTCAGTACATGAATTAAAGGCTTTCCTCCTACCATTTTATTTGAAATTACTTCATAATGAGTTTTATAGTTTTCTAGTTCGTGATGTTCTATTCTTTTCTGCCAAACTCTATTATGTATCTCTTCAATTACCTTTTTAGGTTCACCTTGACATACAATCTTTCCATGATTCATAATTGCCATCTTTTCACATAGCTCGTTAACATCTTCTACAATGTGAGTGGAAAGAATAATAACCACATCATTGGCTACTGTAGCTAAAAGGTTATGAAAACTATTTCGTTCACTAGGATCAAGACCAGCAGTAGGCTCATCTACAATAATTAGTTTAGGGGTTCCTATTAAAGCTTGTGCTATTCCTACGCGTTGTTTCATACCTCCAGAAAAACCACTTACTGCTTTGTTTCGCTTTTCATAAAGATTTACCTTTTGTAATAAATAGTTTACCAAATCTTTACGCTCATTTTTAGCTGTAATTCCTTTTAATATGGCGAGATGTGTTAAGAGCTGTTGAGCTGTAATTTTGGGATACACTCCAAACTCTTGCGGTAAATAACCTAGTACCTTTCGCAATTCTAAAGGATTATTTAATATATCTATATTTCCTAAAAAAGCAGTTCCACTATCTGCCTCTTGTAAAGAGGCTAGAGTTCGCATTAAAGAAGATTTTCCTGCACCATTAGGTCCTAACAAACCAAACATTCCGTTATTTATTTCTAAGCTGAGGTTATCTAATGCTCGTACACCATTAGCATACGTTTTACATAAACTGTTTATGGTTAGTTTCATCATTGTATATTTTAAATGAATGTCAAAAGAATGATAACCTTCGTTAGAAAAAATCTTTTTTTAACCAAAAGCTTACAAAATCAAATCAATACCTTCCATACATCTACAAATGGCGTTTGTTTATGAAAACAGGTCGTTCGTTGATAAAAACATTTGATTTGCTAATTCTAATAGTGAATTCTAATTACTTATAGTATTTTTGTTTACATGAACACCTTTCAAAAGCGCCTCTTTCTTCATTTATCATTTTTATTTAGCGCATGTATTACACTTGCTTTTATGATGGCTATAACAAATGAAACTTCCTTTACGTTTCAATTGTTTGGATTGATGTTGCTACAAACCATGTCAGGAGTTTTTTTTCTAATAGCTCCTCCTGTTTATCTAAATATCTACTGGTTAATTCCTAAATTTTTAGTACCAAAGAAGTATTTACTTTTCGCGCTCTTTTCTGCCATACTTATTCTAGTTTGGGGTTGGGTAATGGGGTATGGTGAACCTTGGATGGATGAACATTTCTTTCAAATGAAAAATCAAAACCCAAGTTTAGATACAGGAATTGCAGGTATGATTTTTATTTTACTAATTTCTACCTTACTACATCTTTCTTATCGATGGTATATGCAATCATCAAAAATAAAACAGATAGAAAACGACCGTCTTCAATTAGAATTATCGGTATTGAAAAATCAAATCAACCCACATTTTTTCTTCAATACCTTAAATAATTTATATGCATTATCACTTGAGCAATCTAAACAAACTCCTAGTGTTATTTTAAAGCTCTCTGAAATGATGCGTTATACAATTTACGAATGTAAGGCTCCTAAAGTTCCTATTACAAGTGAAGTGAGTTACTTAGAAAATTTTATAGCATTACAAAAAATGCGACAACACAAACGCGGTATTGTCACTTTTCAAAAGGATATAAAAGATTTTGATGTACAAATAGCACCAATGATACTTATTGTATTTTTAGAGAATGCTTATAAGCACGGATTTGATCTTATGGAAAAAGATGCTTTTATCAATTTACAACTTGAAGTAACTAAAACAACCTTGCTCTTTACTATTGAAAACAATTTTATTGAAACTACTGAAAACAAACAAATTGGAATTGGGTTAGAGAATGTAAAACGACGATTAGCACTTACCTATCCTTCTAATCACAACTTGTACATTACAAATAGTAATGGTATGTTTAAGGTACAATTAAAACTAAATTTGGTATGAAATGTATCATTGTAGATGATGAGCCTTTAGCTCATATAGTAATTAAAAATTACAGTGAGAACCTCGATGTTTTAGATATTGTAAAAGTATGTCATTCTGCTTTAGATGCGATGAATTATCTAAATAAACATTCAGTAGATTTAATTTTTTTAGATATTAATATGCCAAAACTGAAAGGACTAGATTTTCTACGTACGCTACACAATCCGCCTTTGATTATTATTACAACCGCATATCAAGAACATGCGTTAGAAGGCTATGAACTAAATATTTTAGATTATCTTCTTAAACCCTTTAGTTTTGAACGCTTTTTAAAAGCGGTAAACAAAGCTACAGCTCAAAAAAAGCTTATAGAAGAAGCTAAAAAACCGACTATTATACAGGATGTAAACACTTCATCAGTGTCTAACACCAATACAACAGTCGGTGAACAAATTTTTATTAAAGGTGATAAAAAAATTCATCAAGTAACTCTAGACTCTATAAATTATTTAGAAAGTATAGGAAGTTATGTGAAAGTACACCTTGAAAATGAAACTATAATTACTTTAGATAGACTTGGCAACTTTGAAAAACTATTACCTAATACCTTTATTCGCGTTCACAAATCGTATATTATTCCTACTAAAAAAATAGAAGTTATTGAAGGTAATCGAATCAAAATTCAAGAAACATACATTCCTATTGGTAGAGCCTATAAGCACAACTTAACCAAGCTTATCAAATAAATATTATCCCTAACAAACAAACTTTATTCCTCTAATCTTCTAAATATCCAAATTTTCCTGTATTAAAGTCCTGAAAAGCCTTCACAAGCTCCTCTTGGGTATTCATTACAAATGGTCCGTAGGCTGCTATTGGCTCGTTTAATGGTTCTCCACTTAGCACCAAAACAACTGTATCTTCCAAAGCTTCAACAGTAAAAGTATCCCCATCATTTTTAAATAATGCAAAATGATCTTCTAACACATCTATTTCTTCATTTACTTTTACACTACCTTCAATTGGTAAAATTGCTGTCGTATAATTTGCAGGAAATGTTAATTGTGTTTTTGCTCCTTTTTTCAACTTTACATTAAACATGTTAATAGGTGAAAATGTTGATGCAGGTCCTTTGTTAGCTTGAAATTCTCCAGCAATCACTTCCACTTCTCCTGCTGCATCTGCTAATGGTATTTTAGCCATTTCTGCATTAGCTATTGCTTGATATTTTGGCGGACTCATTTTGTCCTTAGCTGGTAAATTTACCCATAACTGTACCATTTGAAATTCTCCTCCTGTTTTACTCCATTCGGTTTCATGAAACTCTTTATGCAAAACTCCTGAAGCTGCCGTCATCCACTGTACATCACCTTCACCAATAATTCCTCCACCTCCAGCACTATCTCCATGTTCAACACGCCCTTTATAAGCTATTGTTACAGTTTCAAAACCTCTATGTGGATGAACTCCTACACCTTTTGGTTTATCTGTTGGAGGAAAATTATATTTAGAATTATAATCCAACATAATAAACGGATCCATTCGTTGCATTGTTGAAGTTCCTGGTATAAAATTATGAACTCTAAACCCATCTCCTACAAAGTGTGGAGTTCCTGGTTTTACTATTTTTTCTATACTTCTTGTTTTCATTTTAAATTCCTTTCTTTTAATTACTATAAACTACTGGCTAATTCAATATCAAATGAATTGTCTAAATAACTACGTTTTAATTGAGGTTTGTTTTTAGACCAATATCCATTCTTAACACTTTCAGAAAGTGTAGACTCATTGTTAAACTCAACTAAAATTGCATTTGGGAATAATACAGTAATAATCTTCTGTAATTTATTTTTATCTACTTCTTTTGTTTCTTTTGAAATAGCTAAAACGTTATATGTCTGTTGATGTAATTTTTCAATGGCTGTTTCGACATTTGTAACAGTTGAAACTTGCCAATTCAAAATTTTGGCCATCGTTGTATTTTGGGTTACAACTAATGCATTTAAATGTCTCATAATAAATCCTTTTTTATTTACTGTAAAATTACGGCAACAAAAAAAGGTATGCATTGACCTATGGTAAGAACGAATTACGATTATCTAACAACCGTAAATCAACAATTATAACTCGTACCTCAATTATTTGGTTTGAAGTTTTCCTCAGCTAGTGCTTTGCGAACGCGACTAAGGCTTTCTGGGGTAATCCCTAAATACGAAGCAATCATCCATTGAGGAACTCTTAACATGATATCTGGATACATGTTTACAAAATCTAAATAACGTCTTTTTGCTGATGCTCCTAGTAGTTGACTAATACGTTTGTATAATTGACGTATATGTTTTTGTAACAAATGCTCATTTTTTCTTCTAAAATCAGTATTTATTTTTGACACTTTATTAATAAAGTCCTCGTCTAACATTATGACTAATGTATCTTCTACAGCGTCAATATAATATGTTGATGGTTGTTGAAAATAAACACTTCCTCTATCACTCACAATCCAATTTTCAGTAGCAAACTGTAAAATATTTTCTTTCCCTTCTTCATTTAAGGCATATAAACGTAACAAACCTTTTTCTACAAAAAAGAAATGAGAACACACATCTCCTTCTTTTAATAAAAAATCACTTTTAGAAACGTTTTTTAGAGAAATAAACGGTTGTATTTGAAGGTAATCATCTTTTGATAAACCTCCTTTTTCGATAAGATACTTTTTAAAGTTAGGTAGCTCCATACATTATTATAATGAGCTACTAAAAATACAGTATTATATAGAATATTCTACTTTTCTTCTGAAGTTTTAAGTACTTTACCTCTATATCTAATTGAATTTTTCTGCGTACTATTTACATAAATGGTACTCGATAAGCTAGGATATACTCTAACTATAACATTGTAGTTTTCAGTTGTTGTATTTTTATCTTTTATCTTAAAACTAATTTTATAGCTATTCTCTTTATCCTCAGATACAACTAAATTTTCAGGAACTCCTTCAAACTCAATTCCAATATCTGTACCTCCATAAGAACCACCTGCTTGTCGCTCACCAAAATATGGTAAATAGGCAGCAACAGTATCTTTTTTCATTCTGAAAAAATTACTATTCCCTACTAAGTTAATGTTTCCTGCGTTACTTCCAATAGGTAACAGACCTGCATTAGCTATTTGTGCCATTGCATTTGTAACCATGGGTTCTGCCCATTCTGCTTCTATTTCAAAAGTTTTACTTTCTATAAGAGCATTTAAGTTATCTATTTCTGCCTGTGTTACATTTTTTGAAGAAGCACAACTAAACAGCACAAAAATCATACTAATAAAAAAAACAAATCTTTTCATACCTTACTGTTTTTAAACCTTCTACAAGGTACTTAAATATCGTAAAACTTTCAAGAAAATAAGACTATTTAACGTTTGTTTTACTCTTTATCAGGTACTGAAAACAACTCTGGTTTTGCTCCTTTTATATCTCTATAAAAATCATAAAAATGATTCATATCAGCGTTCATATTATCTGTTAAGTAATAAGGAGGCGCTATAATAATTTGTTTGTTTTCAAAATCGAAAGCAAACATAACCACAGGAATATTAGCACCTTTAGCAATATAATAAAACCCAGTTTTCCATGAGGTTACTTTAGCACGAGTTCCTTCTGGAGATAAAGCTAAACGGAATTCTTCATGCTGATTAAAAACAGCCACAATAGCATCAACCTTATTCGTGCTTTTGCTTCTATCAACAGGAGCGCCCCCTAAAGCTCTAAAAATAAAACCAAAAGGAGGTTTGAATAACGATGCTTTACCTATAAAGTTGACTCTCACACCAATGGTATTTCTTGCTAAAATAGCAATCGGAAAGTCTTTCCAGCTCGTGTGTGGAGCTCCAATAACAACATATTTTTTTAAGTCTCTTGGAAAATCTCCAACTACCTTCCAGCCTAAAACTTTGTGAAATATAAATTTAGATATCATTTACTAGGTATAAAGGTCAATGATACGGTTTTCCCTACAAAAATCAAATAATTTTAACCTATCTTGTCCTATATTTGTTCACTTAATTAACTTTTATTTATTCTAATGAATACCACTCTTTTACTTATTTTAATTGCTATTAGTACCTTGCTAATTGGGTTTGTTATTGGAAACTTACTCTCTAAACTAAAGTTTAAACAACAAACTTCTGATTTAGAAAAAGAGATTGTAACCTTACAAAACCATCAAGCTAATTTTGAAATTCAGAAAAAAGAAAAGGAAGAGTCATTTTCTCAACAAAAGGAAGACTTTATAAATAGATTAGACGAAAAAACTAAAGAAAATAGTGAATTGCGTCGTGAAAAAGAGTTTACTGCTCTTGAATTAGCTAGAAAAAACGAAGAATTAAAAAACGTTCAGTTAAAACTTCAAGAAAATAAAGAAGAAGTAGAAAAACTACAAGATAAGTTTACCAAAGAGTTTGAAAATTTAGCGAACAAAATTCTAGATGAGAAATCGAATAAGTTTACTGAGCAAAATAAGAAAAACATAAAGGATATTTTAAGTCCGCTTCAAGAAAAAATTCAAACTTTTGAAAAGAAGGTTGAAGATACTCAAAAAGAAAGCATTTCAATGCATTCTGCTTTAAAGGAGCAATTGTTAGGATTAAAAGAGTTAAATGCTCAAATGAGTAAGGAAACATTAAACCTAACCAAAGCTTTAAAAGGAGATAGTAAAACCCAAGGAAACTGGGGAGAATTAGTCTTAGAACGTGTTTTAGAAAAATCTGGTTTAGAAAAAGACAGAGAGTACTTTGTTCAACAATCTTTTACCAATGATGAGGGTAAACGTATCATGCCCGATGTAGTAATTCACCTACCTGACAATAAAAAAATGGTAGTCGATTCTAAAGTATCTTTAACTGCTTATGAACAATATGTAAATAGTGAAGATGATATTGTAAAAGAGCGTTTTGCAAAAGAGCATGTAAACTCATTAAAGCGACATGTTGAGCAGCTTTCAGAAAAAAAATACGAAGATATTTATAAGATAGAATCTCCTGATTTCGTACTATTATTTGTACCAATTGAACCTGCTTTTGCAATAGCTTTAAATGAGGATAATACCTTATACAACAAAGCTTTTGAAAGAAACATTGTTATCGTTACCCCTACTACTTTATTAGCTACATTACGTACTATTGATACCATGTGGAATAACGAAAAACAGCAACGTAATGCTTTAGAGATTGCACGACAAGCAGGTGCTTTGTATGATAAGTTTAACGGATTATTAGCTGATTTAGTTAATATAGGTAAGAAAATAGATGGTACTAAAGCCGATTATGCTGCTGCCATGAATAAATTAGTGGAAGGTCGTGGAAACTTAATTACGAGTGTAGAAAAATTAAAGAAAATGGGTGCTAAAGCTAAAAAAGCGCTTCCTGAAAAAATTCTCGAACGAGCTCAAGATAATGACGAATAAACATAAATAGGTTAACTATAATTTAATGAGAATACTAACAAAATTTCATGCTATACTTTTATGTTAGTATTTTTATATATACATTCCTTTTAGTAAAGATAAAAATTCTTCTTTGCGCTCTCTAGACAAAGGAATTTTCATACCATTTTCAAGTATTATTTTAAACCCGTCTTTTTTAGAGAATTCTCTTAAATACTTTAGATTTATTAAGTATGTTCTATGTGATCTATAGAAAAATGAGTAAGCGGATAATTGATTTTCAAAATACTTTAAAGGTTTTGCTATTAACACTTTAGATTGATTTTTTAAATATGCCGTTGTATACATTCCGTCAGCTTCTAAGGTTATTATTTCATCTGGTGATACAAACATAAATCCATGAGGTACTTCTAATACTATTTTAGAACCCGATAATTCTAAAAATGTTTTACGTAAATCTTCAAGCTTTTTTTCTATTGTTTTCTTATCTATAATTTCATTTAACTTATTAATTGTTAATTCGAGCTCATTATAATCTATGGGTTTTAGTAAATAATCAATTGCATTCATTTTAAATGCTTCAATAGCATATTGACTATAAGCTGTGGTGAAAATAATATGAAAATTAATCGTTTCCTTTTGAAAAAAATTTAATATTTCCAATCCCGAGTGTTCCGGCATTTCTATATCTAATAAAACTAAACAAGGTGCTTCTTTTTTTATAATTTCTATTCCTTCTAATAAGTTTTCAGCTTCAAAGAGTATAAGTTCTGGTTTATTTGTATAGATCTCTTGTAGCATTCCAATCAATAAACGTCGAGCGCTTATTTCGTCATCAATCACTAATATTTTCATAACTTATATTTTTTTTATTGGTAATACAATTTGTACTTTAGTACCTATTGCTTCATTATTTTTATTTTTTAAATCCTGAACTTCTACACGCATTTCAATCATCCTTTCAATATTCATTAATTTAACTCTGTCTGTATTGGCTTTTGTTGAAAAAGATGAATGCATTTTACCTCTCTTCATATTTTTTGATAATTCTCTACCTATTCCATTATCTGTAACTTCACAATATAAATTAGTCTTTGTCTGATAAAAATTAATTGATAGTTTTTTTTCTCCTCTTTTATGTAATAAACCGTGTTTAATAGCATTTTCTATATAAGGTTGAATAAAAAGTGAAGGAACTAAAATAACATTAGTATTTAATGAGTTTTCTACCTCTATTTTGTAGGTTAACTTACCTCCCATTCTACTATTTTCTAGTGCCAAATATAAAAACAGCGCATCTATTTCTTTTTGTAATGTTATTTCAGAAACTCTACTGTGATCTAAATACATACGAATAAGTCGTGAAAATTTCACTAAATAGGAACTTGCTTGTTTTTTATCATTACTGTAAATATATTCCTGAATAGAATTTAAGGCATTAAAAATAAAATGTGGGTTCATTTGTGATCTCAAATTTTCAAGCTTAAGATCAGTTATCTGTCTTTTTATCTCAATTTGATACATTTCTTTATCTTTTTTCTCTTCTTGTTTTTTTAATAAGAATTTTACAAAAAACACTATGACAATTATAATAGTTATAACCAACAGAGTAATAAACCACCACTGTAAATAAAAGGGTTTGTGTACAAAAATAGGTAACGAATTTACTTCAGAAACTTCTCCTTTAAAATTAAGGGCTCTAACTTGTAGTTCTGTATTTCCGTATGAAAGACTGGAAAGGGTTAAATTATTATTCTTTATTTTTTTCCAATGATTTTGATCAATTCTGTATTCTAACTGATGATTTTCTAAAGATTTAAATCCGTTAATCATAAACTCTATATCAATAGATTTATCATTAGATTCAATCTCAAAAATCTCACTTTTTTTATAGGGTCTTTCTTTTTCTTTTGTTACCTTAAAATAAGGCTTATCTGGTAAAACATTATAATTCGTATATGTATTTGAAAATCTAAAAATATCACTATCTGTTACTGCATAAGTATAATTTTCAGTAGTTTCTATTTGTTTTATGTTTGGTTTAAAAACCTGATTAAACCTATTTAAAACAGAAAGTTTTTTATTAGCATAAGTATATCTTAGAATGCCTTTATTTGTTCCTATCCATAATTTGTTAATATCAGATGACAAACTAAGCACTGTATATTTTTTATCAATAATAATTGTATCAATAACCGTAGTTCCTTTCAAACAAAGAGCTTTATTTTCAAAAGCTACCCAAACAAATTCTGATTTTGGTTGTTCTGTTAATGCTCTTCCAAAAATTCTTTGTTTATTATACAGAACAAAATTTAAATCCTGAATATTTTTCCCTGCTTTTAGTCCTTGATAAAAATCTACATATGCATATTCACTTTCTTTATTTAGTAATAGTTTGTTACAACGTCCTTTAATAAAACTGACTTTTTCAAAAGTTTTAGTATTATATGCTAACAATTTATTATAAAAAGATACCCAAACAGTATTTTCATTTATTCTTATTACATTTTTACTTCCCCAATTATCAGCTTTGCTGTAAGGTAATAACTTATTTTTGTTATAAATAAATGCCTTAATTCCATTAAAAAAGTAAAACCTATTGAGGTACGCATCGTAAAACATATTTTGAGTATGTAGCCTTTTAACCTCTTCACTATATAAATTTGCTTTGTTTAAATTATTCTTTGTGAAAAATTTTCGTCCCTCGACATAAAAAATTATGCTGTCATTAATCGCTTTAAAACTAGTTATTGAATTAGTTGTGTGAATTCGGTTTATTTTTTTTATTCTCGTATCCGGAACTACAAAAACTCCAGAAGATAGTGTAGAAAACCAAATATTATTTTTTGAGTCTATTAACAGACTTGATACTGAGTAACCACTTAAATACTTGTTTTGAAAACAAAGTTTATTGTGTTGCATTATATATTCAAATGCTCCATCTGAGGTTAATATCCAAACTCTGTTACCTCTATATTCTATATTTAAAATAGAAAGATCTTTTACTTTTTCAACTCCTTTTAATACAATTTTTTTTTCCTCTTGAAAAACAAAAAACTCATTTGTATTTCCTCTATAAAAATGGGTTATAATTTTATCTCCACACTTTTCTGCTTTTGTAGAACCTATTATACCTTTCTTTTTTGAAAAAGTTATGTTAGATAATTCATTAATTAAGTGTAATTTTTCTCCATCTGTTATAAAATAATCTTGCTCAATCTTTATTATTTTAGATATACCGGGTCTTCTTTCCTTATACAAAAACTCTTTTTTTTCTTTGGTAGCTATATGAACTCTTACAATTGATTGATTGGTTGAAATGAAAAGAAAATCATCTATGATTGAAAAGTTTACTACTACATCTTTAGTAAGATTTCTAAAGTCTCCAAATAAAGTTATCTCCTTGTTTTCAATATAAAAAAATTGACCATTTAAGTTACAAAACCACAAACGCCCTTTAGCATCTATCTGCGGGCTAAAAACAGCTGTTTTACGTTGTTCAGGGTGTTTATAAAGCGTAAATTCTTTTCCATCATAACTATACAACCCAGAGTTAGTAGCCAGCCAAATTAATCCTGAACGATCTTCAATTATTGAATAAACTTCTCTATCAGGTAGCCCTTCTTCCTGTGTTATCTGATAATACAAAAAATCAAGATGTTGACTTGATACTGATAAGGAATATAAAAATATAATTATAAAAAGTCTATACATAGATTTATATTACTACTAAACACAAAATATTATGATGAATTTATCTTTTTTAGAAAGGTAGTAAAAACTTATTTAAATTAATAAATTAGAAACTCAAGACTTAAACCTTGAGTTTCTAATTAAAATATTCTACTTTTTAATAAACTGTTGTGTATAAATACCTCTATTAGTATGTAGTTTAATTAAATATACTCCTTGTTTTAAATTTGAAATATTAATTTGTTCTCCTTTTATAGCAACCTTTTTTTGAATCCCATTTATTCCAAACACTTGAACTTTTTCTATTTTTTCATCTCCTAATTGCTCCAGTCTTATAAACGAGTCACTTGGGTTTGGATACACCTTAAATCCTAAACTAGGGTTTTCTATTTTTTTTGTTTCTTCAGAAATCAATACTATTTGTGGAGCACCAGACCTCTGAGTACTTACTGAAATCAATGCCCTTCTTTCAATCCATCTACATTCTTCATTTTCATAATTAACTCTATGCACAATTACATAACATTTCCCCGTTTCAAGATTAGCCCATCCTTGCTCTGGTGAATTGAATTGAGCTGTTGGAGTAGTTTGAGGGTTTCTTAATGCTATGGCTCCTGTAGTTGATTCATTTAAAATAGAAAAATCATTAGGATCACAGTTTTCTGCTTCGTAAACGTTCCACCAGTGAGTGACATCCGTAGGTGATGTTACACGAGGTATAACTGTACAACTTGCTACTGAACTAGAACTTGTACTTGTATTAAGATCAAAACTTCCATATATACTTAAATCATTTAAAATAGTTACTGTTTTACTCAACTCTGTACTATCACAACCACACTCTATGATAACTTTTATTTCTATTTCCCCTACATAATTTCCCCAATCAGTAATAGAAATACTGCTTGTTCCTTGACCTCTAAAATTAATACCTGAGGGTAAAGTCCATGTATAAGTAGCGTCTTCATTATTTATAACTGAATAGGTGTCATTAAACTCCATTTCCCCAGAACAAATAATATCTTTTCCTATTATCTCGTTATCAATACAGCAACTCTCTCTTTTAAAGCAGTTTTTAATGCATAAGTCATCAATAGTTCCGCTAATGCTTCTAGTTAAATTCCCACCTGTTGCATTAGCATGTTGAACGACACTTAATCTCTCAATACCTTGTGGAATATCAATACAACATACTCCTAACTCCTCATCTTCAAGTCCTTCAACAACTTTAAATACAGTTAATCTACCTTTAAGTTCTGTTATCCTCTCTAATCTAATTCTATAGCTAACATCTTCATTCAAGCTACTTTCTCCATCTAGAGGAATACTACAATTTCCTAGCTCCCATGTTATTCCATTCTTTATAAAGGGTACTATTTCTAAATTGTATTGAGACCCATTTGATCTAAAAAACACTCCAAGTGCATCTTGATCTGTTATATCTAATCCATTTGAGCTAGTAGATGATGCTATTCTTAAAGGAGCTTGACTTCCAGCAGTTGCAGCAAATATAATATGACCTGCACTTAACTGATCACTATTAACTTCCGTAGGATTAAATATAAATTCAGTTTGCCAAGAGTTACATAAAACATAGCCTAATGATTTATAAGCTCTTGTGAGGTTTAGTCCATCTGGAGATTGAATATAGTTTAACGTTCCGTTAGCTATTGTCATTCTTCTTTGTGCTACAGAAACGGGTGTTCCAGTTACGTCAAGATCCTGTATGACCCACCCATTTGTGTTATCATAATTTTCAGATAGATTACAATTTTGAGTAAAAGCATAAAATTGTAAAAGCATTAATAATAAAGTTAATTTGTTTCTCATCTTTTAAATTTTTAAAGTTTTACGTAAACTTATTTTCTTTAATAGGATAAAAAAAAACTTCTTTCTAAACAGCAAAAATCACTTCTGAATGGTAAAAACATTATGAACTTCTTTAAAAGAAAAAAACCGAAGAATTAATAAGTATTCTTCGGTTTATTCTTTCTATGTTGTTATTAAATAATTTACATAATAAACAAACGTCTATTATGCATCAAGTCATATACCTTCTCTCCTACTGCCTCTAATACTTCTTCGTTCTCAGCATTCATTAATGCTTCATCAACTAAATCAACGATAACTTCCATATCTTCTTCTTTTAAACCACGAGTAGTAACTGCAGCAGTACCTACACGAATACCAGAAGTAACAAATGGTGATTCAGTATCAAAAGGAACCATGTTTTTGTTTACTGTAATTTCTGCTTTTCCTAAAGCATCCTCAGCAGCTTTACCTGTAATTTTTTTGTTACGTAAATCAATTAACATACAATGGTTATCTGTACCTCCAGAGATTATTTCATATCCTTTCGCCACAAATGCTTTCGCCATTGCTTGTGCATTTTCTTTTACTTGAATTTGATATTCTAAGAACTCATCTGTTAAAGCCTCACCAAAAGCAACCGCTTTTGCAGCAATAACGTGCTCTAATGGTCCACCTTGATTTCCTGGGAATACCGCAGAGTTAATCAATGTAGACATTTTCTTTAATTTTCCTGATTTTAATTTTAATCCGAATGGATTTTCAAAATCTTTTCCAATCATAATCATTCCACCACGAGGTCCACGTAACGTTTTGTGAGTTGTTGTAGTAACAATATGACAGTGTGGTAATGGATCAGATAAAATCCCTTTAGCTATTAACCCTGCTGGATGAGAAATATCAGCCATTAAAATAGCATCAACGCTATCTGCTATTTCTCTAAACTTCTTAAAGTCTATATCACGAGAATACGCAGAAGCACCTGCAATAATTAATTTAGGTTTATGCTCCTTAGCTTGTTGCTCTAAGTGATTATAATCTATATATCCAGTTTCTTTATCTACACCATAAAATACTGGATTATATAATTTTCCTGAAAAGTTTACTGGCGAACCGTGTGTTAAGTGACCTCCATGAGATAAATCGAATCCTAAAATAGTGTCACCTGGTTGTAAACATGCTGCGAAAACAGCTGTGTTTGCCTGACTTCCAGAGTGTGGTTGTACGTTTACATACTCAGCTCCAAATAATTCTTTAGCTCTATCAATCGCAATTTGCTCAACGATATCTACTACTTCACACCCACCATAATAACGTTTACCTGGGTATCCTTCAGCATATTTATTTGTTAAAACTGATCCTTGAGCTTCCATTACTTGGTCGCTTACAAAATTTTCAGAAGCAATCAACTCTAAACCGTTTAGTTGACGTTCTTTTTCTTCTTGAATTAAATCAAATATTTGATGATCTTTTTGCATGTTGTGTGTTGTTACATAAAGTAGCCAAAAGTACTAATTTTATTATTCAAATTATATGGATTTTACAAGAAGTATCTACAAAAATACTTTAGTATTTTTTTTACTCATCTTTTTGGGGTAAATTGAAAAAAATATGTAGGTTTGATGAAAAATATAACAAAACGATAAATGGAAATAACTGCTAATAACCCGAATAGAAAATCTTGGTTAACTGTAGCTGAAGACTCAGATTTTCCTATTCAAAATATACCTTTTGGGGTTTTTCTTACAAAAGATGATATTATAACGATTGGTACAAGAATTGGTGACTATGCAATTGATTTAGGTGCCTTACACCAATTAGGATATTTTGATGGAATTCCGTTAACAGACGATATCTTCTTACAAGATACCTTAAATGATTTTATTGCTGATGGACGTAAAACTTGGCGTTTAGTTCGTAATAGAATTGCGGATATTTTTGATGTAAAAAATAGTAAGCTACGAGATAACGCTGAACACAAAGACAAGATAATCTTTAGAATGGACGAAGTTGAAATGCAACTTCCTGTTTCTGTAGGAGATTATACCGATTTTTATGCAAGTAAAGAACATGCTACCAATGTAGGAAGCTTATTTAGAGATCCTGAAAATGCTTTATTACCAAACTGGTTACAAATTCCTATTGGTTACCATGGAAGAAGTTCTTCAATTGTACCATCAGGAACTCCTATCCGTCGTCCTATAGGACAACAACGTCCAAGTGAAGGTGAAACTAAACCTAATTTCGGACCTTCAAAATTATTAGATTTTGAATTAGAAATGGCGTTTATTACTACAGTAGCAAATGATTTAGGAGAAAGAATCCCTATTGAAGAAGCAGAAGAATATATCTTCGGATTAGTATTATTTAATGACTGGTCTGCTCGTGATATCCAAGCTTGGGAATATGTTCCTTTAGGCCCTTTCTTAGGAAAAAGTTTTGCTTCAACTATTTCTCCTTGGATTGTTACTTTAGATGCCTTAGAGCCTTTTAGAGTAGATAACCCAGAGCAAGTTTATGAGCCTTTACCTTATTTAAAGAAAGAAGGAAAAGACAGTTATGACATTAACTTACAAATGGCTATTCAACCAGAAGGTAAAGAAGAAACAGTTGTATGTAATTCTAACTTTAAGTACATGTACTGGACAATGGTACAACAATTAACACACCATACTGTTAACGGATGTCCTGTAAATGCTGGTGATATGATGGGAAGTGGGACTATTTCTGGACCAACTCAAGATAGCTTTGGATCTATGTTAGAGTTAACTTGGAGAGGTCAAAATCCAATAAAAATGAACGACGGAAGCGAGCGTAAATTTATAAATGATAACGATACAGTTATTATGCGCGGTTACTGTAAAAATGAAAAAATACGTATTGGTTTTGGTGAATGTTCTGGTAAAGTATTACCAGCCAAATAATACTTTAACCTAAGTATAATTATAAAAAAATCCAGTTCGAAAGAACTGGATTTTTTTTTCTTTTATTTTTATTCTTCTTCTGGTGGTGGATATCCATAAACTTCCTCATACACTTCATCAAAATTACTGCGTAAATAACTATTTAGCTTTTTACGATAATCATCTTGCAACCAGTCGATAAAATTATGTGTGCTTTTTGAAATACATTTAGAGTATCTAAAAATTCTATCATCTATATCGCCTCCTAACTTTTTAGCTAAGATTAACGCATCAAAAACATCTTCACTATTTTCAACACACATTTTTGCATGATGTTCTATTGATTTTTCTAACACTCGTTTTGAAGACTCTCCTCCTTGTATGGTATCTCTGTATACTTTTTTAACATCAAAGTATAAATCTTCAGAATTTGCAAACTCAGCTTTTACATCTGCAGGTAGCTCATATCTAAAGTCACTTTCTATTTCTTCATCAGATAATAAGTTATCTAAATAGAAATTTGGTGCTCTAAACATTTTTTGCCAATCTAAATCTGCTCCCCAAGGTCCAAAACGATGGAAGTTATTACCTAAATCAATTACATTAAACTCTGATTTTCCTGGTAAAATACGAGAACCTCGACCAATCATCTGGTAGTATAATGTTAACGATTTTGTTGCTCTATTCAGAATAATTGATTGTACTGATGGTTCATCAAATCCTGTTGTTAAGATACTTACCGAAGTAATAATTGCATTAGGAGTTTTATGGAACCACTTTAGGATAAAATCACGTTCTTTCTTTGTATTCGTATTATCTAAATGTGCAATTGGATAACCTGCTCTTTTAAAAGTATCATACACATGCAGTGATGTATTTATACCATTGTTAAAAATCAAGGTTTTTGTTCCTTTTGCTCGTTCTTCATAAGCTTGTAAAAGCTTAGAAAGCATATCTGTATTCGTATATAAATCTTCAGATGATTTTACGGTATAATCACCATTAGCCCCTACTTCTAATGAAGTTAACCCTACATTATAAGAATAGATGTTAGCTTTTGCTAAGTATTCATTCTGAATTAAAGCACCAATACTTTCTCCGTCTATAAGCTCATCATAATTATCCTTCATAGGAAGTTTTATATTTGAACTTAAAGGAGTGGCTGTTACACCTAATATAAAAGACTTATCAAAAAACTTGAATAGCTTAGTAAATGAGTTATAGTGTGCCTCATCAATAATTACTAAACCAACATCCGAAATATCTAACATATCGTCATTCAAACGATTGTTTAAAGTCTCTACCATAGCTACAAAGCAATCAAACTCATCTTGGTCATCTAAACTTGCTTTACTGTCTATAATTTTGTTTACTACACCAAACTCTTTAAGCATTTTTGCTGTTTGCTTACACAATTCTATTCGGTGCGTCATTATCAATACTTTCTTTTGATAATGTTTTAAGTATTGACGTGTAATTTCAGAGAAAATAACTGTTTTTCCTCCTCCTGTAGGTAGTTGATAAAGTAAATGGTAATTTTCGGGGGCATTCTCAAAACTTTTGAAAATTTTGTGCAATGCTTCTTTTTGATAATCGTATAGATTTTTTCCTTTCTTTGGTTGTGAAGTTGCTGTTTCGTTACTCAAATCTCTATAATTTTGAAATATGCAAAAATACGAGGTATTTAAGGAAATCCCATTAAAAATGGCATCTTTTTTAAAATTTCTTCAAATCAATACGAGCAATATCATAATGAGAAGCATGTAAAATTACTTCTTCATTTTTAACTACCAACAACTGAGGTGATTGATGTAAAACCTGAAAAGTGTACCCTATTTCATTAGAAATTTCCCTATAACTAAGTAAGTCTAGATAATACACTTTAAAATCTTTTAAATCCTCATCAAAACTGTTTACAAAACGTTTAATAACCATGCTACTTATGCCACATCTTGTTGAATGTTTAAAAATAGCTACAGGTTCATTTTTAGATCGTTCTTTTATCTCCTTTATTTGATCTAAGGAGGTTAAAGGAATCCAATTGATAAACGCTTCTTCTCCCTCTTTATTTTTATCTTTTCTTCCAAAAAGAGTGTTTAATACTCCCATAAAATTCTTATTTTTATTAACATAATTATTCTTAGCTACCACTACATCAGTCAAAAAGTCACAAAAACCCATTTTTTAAAGACAAAATGTCTCTTTTTTATTTTAAAAATCAATTGGTACTGATTTTGACTTTTACAGAGAAAAAAAATAAAACGATATGAATTTTAACAATTATACAATAAAATCACAAGAAACCATACAGCAAGCGCAACAATTAGCGCAAAGTTATGGTAACAACCTTATAGAAAATGAACACATTTTCAAAGCTTTATTTTTAGTCGATGAAAATGTACTTCCTTTCATTTTAAAGAAACTTAATATAAATGTCGATGTTATACAGCAAGTATTAGATAAGCAATTAGAAAGTTTTTCTAAAGTTACTGGTGCTGATTTAATGCTTTCTCGTGAAGCTAATAAAACATTAAATGAAGCATCTATCATCGCTAAAAAAATGAACGATGAATATGTATCTATTGAACATTTAATCTTAGCTATTTTTAAATCTAAAAGTCAAATAGCACAAGTATTAAAAGACCAAGGTGTTACTGAAAAAAGTTTAAAAGCAGCTATTGAGGAGTTACGTAAAGGAAATCGTGTAACATCACAAAGTGCCGAAGAGACATACAACTCTTTAAATAAATATGCTAAAAACTTAAACCAGTTAGCACAAGACGGAAAATTAGATCCTGTAATTGGTCGTGATGAAGAAATTAGACGATTACTACAAATTTTATCGCGTAGAACTAAAAATAACCCAATTCTGGTTGGTGAACCTGGTACAGGTAAAACTGCAATAGCAGAAGGGTTAGCACATAGAATTATTAGAGGTGATGTTCCTGAAAATCTAAAAGAAAAACAAATTTTCTCCTTAGATATGGGAGCGTTAATTGCTGGAGCTAAGTATAAAGGTGAATTTGAAGAGCGTTTAAAATCTGTAGTAAAAGAAGTTACAAAGTCTGAAGGAGACATCGTGTTATTTATTGACGAAATCCACACTTTAGTTGGTGCAGGTGGTGGTCAAGGTGCAATGGATGCTGCTAATATTTTAAAACCTGCTTTAGCTCGTGGAGAATTGAGAGCTATTGGAGCTACAACTTTGGACGAGTATCAAAAATATTTTGAAAAGGATAAGGCTTTAGAGCGTCGTTTTCAGAAAGTAATGGTAGATGAACCTGATACTGAGAGTGCTATTTCTATTTTACGTGGTATTAAAGATAAATATGAAGCACATCATAAGGTTCGTGTTAAAGATGAGGCCATTATTGGTGCTGTAGAATTATCTCAACGCTATATTACAAATCGTTTTTTACCAGATAAAGCGATTGATTTAATGGACGAAGCAGCTTCTAAATTACGTATGGAAATTAATTCTAAACCAGAGGAGTTAGATGTGCTAGATCGTAAAATAATGCAGTTAGAAATCGAAATAGAGGCAATTAAACGTGAAAATGATGAGACTAAACTAAAATCTTTAAATGCCGATTTAGCTAATTTAAAAGAAGAACGTAATGAGATTAATGCAAAATGGCAATCAGAAAAAAGTGTTGTAGATACCATTCAGAACTTAAAGACTGATATTGAAAACTATAAACTTGAAGCTGAAAAAGCTGAGCGTAATGGTGATTATGGTAAGGTAGCTGAATTGCGTTATGGTAAGATTAAAGACGCACAAGAAGAGCTTGATAAACAACAAGAAGTTTTGGCTAATCAACAAGAAAACTCTTTAATTAAAGAAGAAGTTACCTATGATGACATTGCTGAAGTTGTAGCTAAATGGACGGGGGTTCCCGTAACTAAAATGTTACAGTCTGAACGTGAAAAGTTATTACTTTTAGAAGATGAGTTACACAAACGAGTAGTTGGTCAAGAAGAAGCCATCGAAGCCGTTTCTGATGCTGTACGCCGTTCTAGATCTGGTTTACAGAATCCTAATAAACCTATCGGCTCTTTTTTATTCCTAGGTACAACAGGAGTTGGTAAAACAGAGTTAGCAAAAGCACTTGCTGAATATTTATTTGATGATGAAAATGCTATGACTCGTATTGACATGAGTGAATATCAAGAACGTCATTCAGTAAGTAGATTAGTTGGTGCACCTCCTGGATATGTTGGTTATGATGAAGGTGGACAATTAACTGAAGCTGTTAGAAGAAAGCCATATTCGGTTGTATTGTTAGATGAGATTGAAAAAGCGCACCCAGACACCTTTAACATCTTATTACAAGTACTAGATGAAGGTAGATTGACTGACAATAAAGGGCGTGTTGCTGATTTTAAAAACACTATCATTATTATGACCTCTAATATGGGAAGCCATATTATTCAAGAGAAGTTTGATAATATGAAGGGAGACATCCATACAACTATGGACTTAGCAAAAACAGAAGTTTTAGGTTTATTAAAGCAATCTGTAAGACCTGAATTCTTGAATAGAATTGATGATATTATTATGTTCACTCCTTTATCTGAAGATAACATTAAAGAAATTGTAAAACTACAATTGAATAGTGTTAAAAAGATGATTGCACAACAAAGTATAACATTTGATGCTACTGATGAAGCTATTGCTTACTTAGCCGTAAAAGGATATCAACCAGAATTTGGTGCACGTCCTGTAAAACGTGTAATTCAAAAAGAGGTTTTAAATCAATTATCTAAAGAAATATTATCAGGAAGAATAACTACAGATAGTATTATTTTACTAGATGCCTTTGATGATAAATTAGTCTTTAGAAATCAATCTGATTTAGTAGAAAAATAACCTTATATAAACATCTATAAATCAATTCACAAAGTGACATTTTTTCGTTTAAAACAATGAAAAAATGTCACTTTTTTTAATTGGTATTTTTTTTGAGTTACAATTATTAAAATTAATGTTTAACTAAAAAATGTAAAGTTATGTTATTAAAGAGCACTGATTTTCCAGCATTACCAAATGTCTTTAATGATTTTTTTAGAGACTGGTCTACTTCAAATTTCTCGGATACAAATACTACATTACCAGCTGTAAACATTAAAGAAAATGAAAATGAGTTTACAGTTGATGTAGCTGCTCCTGGTATGAATAAGGAGGATTTTCAAGTAAACCTTGAAAATGATATTCTAACTATTTCATCAGAAAGAAAAGAGAATAAAGAAGACACGAACGACAACTATACACGAAAAGAATATAGTTATATGTCGTTTAAAAGAAGCTTTACACTACCTAAAGGTATTGTTGATAGTGAAAAGATTAAAGCTACCTATAAAAATGGCGAGCTAAAAATTAATATTCCAAAATTAGAAGCCGCAAAACCTAAACCTGCGAAACTAATTACAGTTGAATAAGTTAATTTTGTAATATCTTTTTTTAATTTAAAAAACCGAGTGTTCTTAAAAAGTCACTCGGTTTTCTATAGCTTTTAGTTACTAAAAATTTTAAAAAGTATCTACTTGTATATCTTCTAAAACGATTTCAGATAATTTCTTCAATTTACCTTCTTCGTATAATTTATCAATAGTAAAAAAATCAATATCTTTATCTGTAGGCTTGTAATTATTATAGTCAACAAAACGAATTCCTTTCACTATTTTTTCTTCTTTTATATCTCTAAAACGTACTCCTCCTCCATTTGTATGGTATTTGTACGCTAAATAATCTAATTGAAAGTTACCTTTAGCAAACCAATAGATAAATACATCATCAAAATCTTCTCCTCCACCCTCTTCAGTAAAAGTAACTCTAACCTTATAATATTGTTTTCCTTTAATAGTAACATCTTCAAGTAACTTTTTTTGAACAGCTTTATCATTTAACCCAATGGGCAATACTGAAAAATAATGAACTGAATTTACGGAGTTACTATAACTATTTTCATCTTTTTTAGATAATTCTATTAAACTATCATTCACAAATCGTTCAAAACCATCATTTGACAATATATCCTTTATTGTTACAGAATCATTTTTTATAACTCTAACTAGTTTAAATGTTCCTTTATCTCTAGTCGCTTCGTAGTGGTTTTTTCTAAAATTAAAAGATATAGTAGCGTTCTCTATTTCATTCAACTTAGAGTGCTCTATTGACTTATCAATTACTTCTTGGGCGGTAAATTTTGGTTTACACGAAACCACTAATAATAATAGAAAAATGTATAAATGTCGCATATAATTTTGTTTGTGTTCGTCGTTTATTAGCTAACAAATTTACATGTATCCATTAATTTTAATTGTTAAGTTTTACACAAAAAAATAGAGCTACGTAATTGTAGCTCTAAAAAGGGGATTATAATTTATCGGTTAAAACCTCATGCCCACGCCAAAACCAATAAGTAAAGGATTAATATCTACTTCTGCTGGTACTGTTGCTACACCTGCATTAACAGAAACATCTGTACTTAATCCTATATACTTAGCATCTACATTTAAAAACCAAGTATCATCTAAATCATAGTCAAAACCTAATTGTAGTGCATACCCAAAACCATTTTCATAATCTACATCTACTACAGCTCCTGGATCAGCATTGTAAAAAATAGTATAATTTACACCCGCTCCTACATAAGGTTTAAAATCACTTATATTAAAATGATATTGTAATGTTAGCGTTGGAGGTAACAACCATACATCTCCTAAATTAACATTTCCTAAAGCTGTATTCACTGCTTTTACATCATGGTTTGCTGTACCTAAAATTAATTCAGCTGCAATATTTTCAGTAAAATGGTACGTAAAATCAAGCTCTGGGATAAAACTTTTACCTATTTCAACATCTCCTCCAATAGTACCAATTGTTGCTGATTCGTTAGGTAAAACACTTACCCATCTAAAGCGCGCTTGCCATTTTTTAAAATCATTTGTTTTAGTAGTTTCCTGAGCATTTACATTACTAAAAAATAATGTTCCTAATACAATACTTAATATTATTTTTTTCATGATTATAAGTTTAAATTTTAAGCAAAATTACATTCCGCTCCTCCCATAAAACATGACTTAAATCATAGCTTAATAATTTTATTTAACAACTTAAAATAATAGTTATATTTGTGTTCTATTTATGCAAAAAAAGATCAACATACAGAATAAAAAAGCTCGTTTCGAATACGAGATAATAGATAAATACACAGCAGGAATTCAACTTACTGGTACTGAAATTAAATCTATAAGACAAAGTAAAGCTCGAATTACGGAAAGCTTTTGTGAATTTAATGACAAAGGAGAGCTTTTTGTGGTAAACATGTATATTGAAGAATATGCTTTTGGAAACCATTATAATCACAAACCTAAAAGTGAGCGCCGTTTATTGTTAAATAAACGTGAATTGAAAAAACTAGAAAAAGAAGTTGAAGCTAAAGGTAGTACAATTGTTCCATTACGTTTATTTATTAATGAAAATGGTTGGGCAAAACTAGATATCGCTCTTGCAAAAGGAAAGAAAACTCATGATAAAAGACAAAGTATTAAAGATCGTGATAATAAGCGTGATTTAGCCCGAATTAAAAAGGCTTATAATTAATGAATGATACTTTTTTAAATATCATACAATGGAAAAAAATTATATACTTTATTTTTATCCTATTCTTATTTAAGTTTTCTTTTTTACATGGTTATGGTTTTAAAACAACTCTTTCTTTCCTTGATTTAGGTTTGTTATCTATCTCTAGTGCTTTTTTACTAGCTTCTGGTTACTTGACCAGTTTTTTCTTTAGAAATACACAAAAAAAAACTAGACTCCCTTTACAAAAAGTAAAAAATCTATCCATTTACTTAATGCTAATAGGCATTATTGTAGGGTTATATTTATCTATAAAAGTAAACAAAGCTTGGTATGGACTTATATTTATAGCCTGCCCTATTATTGTATACCTTTACTCTAAAAACAACACTCAAAAAACTTTTTTTAGCAACATTGTTACGTCTTTTCTAAAACCTTTTGCATTACTTACTCTTTGGTGGTTTGATTTTCCTCTTAATTTATCGATAGAGCAATGGGAATTGTTTTACGACCTTCAACTAATAACTATTGCCTATGTAACCATCTCTTTTTTGAGTAATATCGTTGTTGAAATAATTATTGATATTATTAACGTAAATCAAGATAATTTAAACAAACAAAATACCCTTCCTGTTTTATTAGGACGAAAAAGGGCTAAAAACATTGCTTTAATGCTCTCTATAATAGGTTGCTTATTTGTATTTTCAATAGCAATTTCTTTTATTAAAAACAAGTTCATTTTCTCAACAATTATGTTACTAGGAACAATTCCTGAGCTATACTTTATTTACCGATTAATGCTAGCTTCTGAAGCTAAGGACTATAATGCTTTGCATAAAATTAGTTACGTTAATTTCCTTTTAGCCCTCTTAAGTGTTCCTACCATAGGTTATTATATAAAATATGTTATCAACTAAACTATCAAAATACTCCATTATTCTTGCCTCAAATTCACCTAGAAGACAAGAATTAATAAAAAGTTTAGACATTCCTTTTTCTATTAAAACAAAGGAAGTTGAAGAAATCTATCCTAAAGAGCTAAAACATTCAGAAATAACTGATTTTTTAGCTGACTTGAAAGCTACTCCTTTCAAAAAAGAGTTAAAAGAAAACGAGTTATTAATAACGTCTGACACTATAGTATGGATAAACAAAAGAGCTTTAGGAAAACCTAAAAATTATGAAGAAGCATTTCAAATGCTTAAAGAGATATCTAATAACAAACATGAAGTTATCACTTCTATATGTATTACTAGTAAATCATTTCAAAAAACGGTGAATGATACCACTATTGTTAATTTCAGGGAGCTATCGGACGAAGAAATTAACTACTATATAAACACTTATAAACCTTTTGATAAAGCTGGAGCTTATGGTATTCAAGAATGGATTGGTAAAATAGGAATTACTAAAATTGAAGGAAGCTATTTTAACGTTATGGGATTTCCTATTCATAAACTTTACAAAGAATTATCAAAATTGTAGCTTTACATCTATATAAAAGATTATTTTTGACGCGTATTTACACAACACAAACTGATGAAAAAATATACTTATACTGAAAAAAAAGATACCCGTTCTGGGTTTGGTGATGGTTTAACTGAATTAGGACAAAAAAACCCTAATGTTGTAGCCTTATGTGCAGATTTAACAGGCTCATTGAAAATGAATGAGTTTGCTGAAAATCATCCAGAACGTTTTTATCAAGTAGGAATTGCTGAAGCAAACATGATAGGAATTGCAGCTGGATTAACAATTGGAGGAAAAATTCCTTTTACTGGTACATTCGCTAACTTTTCTACTGGTAGAGTTTATGACCAAATTCGTCAATCAGTTGCTTATTCTGATAAAAACGTAAAAATTTGTGCTTCTCACGCCGGATTAACTTTAGGTGAAGACGGAGCAACGCACCAAATTTTAGAAGATATCGGATTAATGAAAATGCTGCCAGGAATGACTGTAATAAACACTTGTGATTATAGTCAAACTAAAGCTGCAACTTTAGCAATTGCTGAACATGAAGGTCCTGTATATTTACGTTTTGGGCGCCCAAAAGTACCAGTATTTATGACCGAACAACCTTTTGAAATAGGAAAAGCTATTCAACTTACCGAAGGTAACGATGTTACTATTGTTGCTACTGGTCATTTAGTTTGGGAAGCCTTACAAGCTGCTGAGCAATTAGAAGCTAAAGGTATTTCTGCAGAAGTAATAAATATTCATACAATCAAGCCATTAGATGAAGAAGCTATTTTAAAATCTGTTGCCAAAACAGGATGTATAGTTACTGCTGAAGAACATAATAAATATGGAGGCTTAGGAGAAAGTGTTGCTCGCTGTTTAGCTACTAATGCACCTACTCCACAAGAGTTTGTTGCTGTAAATGATAGTTTTGGAGAATCTGCTACTCCAGATGAACTAATGAAAAAATATGGTTTAAATGATGAAGCCATAGTAAAAGCAGTTGAAAAAGTTATTTCTAGAAAATAATAATATAAACAACCAAACAATAAATACATCACTTTTTAAGTTTAAAGTGATGTATTTTTTACATAAAAAAGTAAATATTTAACCCAATTTAACAGTGTAAATTCATAACAATGAAAAAAGCAATTTTTATTTTATGCCTTCTAATAGGAGGCTCTCAATTAGCACAAAGCCAAATACAAGGAGGTATAAAAGGTGGTATCAACTACAACTCTGATTCTTTTTCTGATGTAAAAGACGACGTCTTTGGTGGAGCAAAAAGCAAAACAGGTTTTCACGCTGGTGCTTGGTTACGTATAAAATTACCTACTACAGGTTTATATATTAGACCTGAATTGGTATATACGCAATTAAGTAACGAAGTTCAATATAAGCCTACCGCTACAGTAACAACTTATGATATTCAAAAAATAGACGTTCCTGTTTTATTAGGATTTAACTTTTTAAAGGTAGGGCATGTTTTTGCAGGACCTTCTTTTCAGTATATTTTAGATTCTGATTTTGATATTGAAGACCTTAAACAAGTAGACTCTGATGGTTTTTCTGTTGGACTACAATTAGGTGCTGGTGTTGAGCTTGGTAAACTAGGATTGGATGTACGTTGGGAAAGAGCATTATCAGATACAGAAGCTGAGTTTGTTGATTCTAATGTAAATGTAAATTTTGACACTCGTGTTAATCAAATTATTGTTGGTTTATCATATAGATTCTAAAACATTTTAAAGTTAAATACAAAAAAAAACCGAAGTTAAAACTTCGGTTTTTTTATAACTTTTTATACCTAAAAAATGTCTCTATTTAAATAATCAGGGACATTAGGTTTATTTGGATCACTAAAATCGTTTGCTGGATTTCCGTCTCCATTTTTGTCCTCATCTTTTGATAAAACACCGTCACCATCATCATCAGTATCTAAATAATTAGGCACACCGTCTCCGTCTGTATCATCATTTCTCGGATTTCCATCTCCATCTGGATCTTCGTTGATGGAAGCTACCCCATCTTGATCGTCATCAGTATCTGGAACCAAATCCCACAACTCGATATAAAACATCAGTAAAGAATTTGGGGCTATAGTAGTTGTTCCTCTATTTGCATAAGCTAATCCAGAAGGTATAAACAAAATTCCTTTTCCTCCATTCTCATAATTAATAGGTCCATCATTTGTTACATTGTTTCCTCCTTTAAAATGAATAAAACTATAAGTCCAACCTCTAATAACATTGTTTAAAGAAAACCATGCAGTGTTTTTATCAAAATCTGGACTTAAACTGTCTTTTCTAACAATTCTTTGCCCCCTATATTTAGCATAAACAGAGTCCATTACCGTTGGAAACCCTTTGTCCTCATCTGGAGTGCCTACTCTATTTACATAATAATAAAGTTTATAATTAATATCATTTTCAGTTATTTCTTTGGTCACCAACTTATCATCATCAAATAATGATGTTTCATTACTGGTAATAGGTTTAACTGAATCTAAAACCTCATTATAATAGTTGTTCTTCAAAAACGCAACCAAAGAGTCATTATCAATTATAGCTTGTGCTTCATGGTCAAAATTATCAATAGGTGAGTTACTATCACTTCCACAAGCGTATAAAAGAGTACCTACAATGGCAGTACAAAGTAAATGTTTAAATTTTATCATTTAATTCTGAAATTTTAACGCGCAATTTACCATTTTTATACCTTTGTAAAAAACGAAACGATAAAAATTAACTTTTTATATGAGAATTGACAAATATTTGTGGTGTATTCGCTTATTTAAAACCCGTAGTATTGCCACAGATGCTTGTAAAAAAAGGCATGTTAAAATAGAGGGTACTAACCTTAAACCTTCAAAAGAAATATTTGGTAATGAAGAAATTACCATCCGTAAAAATCAAATAAATTACAAAATTAAAGTTATAGACATCCCTCCTAACCGCGTTGGGGCTAAATTGGTTGATTTATACAGAAAAGATTTAACCCCTAAAGAAGAGTTTGAAAAAACTGAGTTATTAAAATACGCAAAGGACTATTATCGTAAAAAAGGAACAGGACGTCCTACAAAAAAAGATCGTCGTGATATTGACGATTATTATGACGATTCTAATAAAAATGATGTTAATTTGTAATCCAAAATTAAGTTAAAATTAGCTAATAAAATGACTGAAGTAAATAATATCATCTTAAACAATACTCAGGTTGAACAAAAAATTCGTCGAATAGCCTTTCAAATCTATGAAAGTAATAGTAACGAAACGGAAATTATTATTGCTGGTATTGCTGATAATGGATATTTTTTAGCAGAAAAAATATCAACTGTTTTAAGTCAGGTTTCTCCTATAAAAGTAACATTATGTAAAGTTTTTATTGATAAGAAAAAACCAATCAGTCCAATCACTACCTCTATAAGTAGTATAGAGTACCAAAATAAAGCATTAGTTTTAGTCGATGATGTTTTAAACTCAGGTACTACCCTTATATATGGTGTTAAGCATTTTTTAGAGGTTCCTTTAAAACGATTTAAGACTGCTGTATTAGTAAATAGAAATCACAAAAAATATCCTGTTAAGGCTGACTTTAAAGGTCTATCTTTATCTACATCTATTAAGGAACATGTTGTTGTTGAATTCAAGGCTAATGAAACAATTGCTTATTTAACTTAAAATTGATTGTAAACTATCCATAATTTCGTCAATACTTTTATTATCTACGGCTATCTTATATTTAGCTTGATTATAAAAATAGCTTCGTTCAAATAAGTGTTTTGCGACGAATTCTGCCAACTCTTCTTTATTTAAGCGAGCAACTAGTGGGCGTTTACTTTTTTCGTTTGTCAATCTGTCTACAATGGTATCTATACTCGTTTTTAAATACACCGACTTCACGTCGTTGAAACTTAATAACACATCCATATTTCCTGCATAACAAGGTGTACCTCCTCCTAAAGACAATATAAAGTTCTTTTCTTGCTCCAAAAGTTCTTTTAAATATATATGTTCTTGCTTTCTAAAATAAATCTCTCCTTTCTGTTCAAAAATCTCAGAAACTGTTCTTTCTTCTTTTTTTTCGATATATTCATCTAAATCAACAAACGGAATTTCCATTTTTTCGGCTAAATTTCGTCCAATTGTCGATTTTCCACTCGCCATATACCCTAATAATACAATTTTCATAAACTAGTAATTAAGCAGTTACAAATATGAGTAAAAAATATTACAAAAAAGCTTTTTTGATTTAAAGAACAGTTGTATATTTGCAACCGCTTTCACAAAGAAGCAATGACCGGGTAGCTCAGTTGGTAGAGCATCTCCCTTTTAAGGAGAGGGTCCTGGGTTCGAGCCCCAGCCCGGTCACAAAAAGTTAAGCATTCCGCTTAACTTTTTTAGTTTATGCACGTATGGCGGAATTGGTAGACGCGCAGGCTTGAGGGGCTTGTGTTCGTAAGAACGTGCGGGTTCGACTCCCGCTATGTGCACAAAAAAGCACAATACAAAAAATGTATTGTGCTTTTTTATTTCTGTAAAATTCAAATAATATGAATTTTATATAAATAAGACAAGGAGACTAAAAAAAGCCTCCTTGTGTTTAAGTTATTTAATTTAATATATATGTGTTATAGTCTAAATAACAAGTATCACCTTGAACTATTGTTCTTACACCGTTCCATGTTTGATTATGAAAACCATCTCCTACCGTATAATTATCTACATACGGATTGTGTCTTGTATAGTCTTCCCATTTCTTTGAACTAAGATTATATTCATACTCATTATAAGCCTTTGCTCCATCTCTATAAACATAACATCCAGAATCACATTCTCCTATTACAGAAACTATTCTAAAACGTTCACCTGCTTTAGCCTTTACCATAAAGTCAACTACTTTTCCATCAGCTACACTTCTTTTTTCGCCAAATCTATAATAGTCTAAACCTACATGATCTTCAATTCCGTACCCCCAATAAATTTTCTTTCCTGTTAAATACCAAGATCCTAGTTCTTGGTCATACTTTTCTACATAAAATCTACCGAAAAGCTCAGCTCCACTAGTTCCATGATCACTTCCATATAAAGCTACATTAGTTGGGTCTACTCTTATCTTATCATAATATACTAAATCACATTCTTTGATAATATACTCTAAATTTGAACTTACTTTAAAAGGTCTGTTATCGTAAGTATAATTTACTTTATAAGAAATCGGATACCCTGGATTATCAACTGATACCTCCGCTCCTTCTTTCAGAAAATCAACAACCCTATCTAAATTGTTAGCCATAGCTGCTAAAGATGATGCTATTCCAGAAGTAGCATTTCCTCCCAATTGCTTTACTTTAACAGTAGATTCACTAAAAATTGATTTATACCTAGCTTCTAATTCTGCATTCACTTCTGTTCCTACTGATTTATAAGCAAAATTCAGAGCTGCTTCAACTTCTTTAGCACTACTACTAGATTCGTAAATTAACGTATACAATTTACCATAAGTTACTGATTCTATATACGAAGATGGGTTTTGTTGATCTTCACTTACCTCTAAATAATCAGTAACATAAGGTTTTAACCTCTCTGGGGAAACATTATTATTTAACCAACCATTCTTTCCTATAATTCCTTCTTTAGGAGATACTGAAGCTGTAAAAAAACGTTGTTTCAAAGTAACTGCATATCTAGTTTTCTGGGTAGAGAAGTCTAACCCAAAACTACCTGACACATTTACACTAGGTCCAGAGTATCCTGCATTTAAAGATAATTGAAATTGTTTTTCATCATGAATTCTTTGAATACTAATATCAAAACTAGCAGGAAAATTAGCTTCACTCTTATAGTAAGCATTTAAAATAGAGTTTAAATTATCTTGAACTTTTCCTGGTGTTGGTTCTTCAATTGTTCTTGATGTAGAAGCAGATGTTCCTGACAACACATTTACTCTTACCTCTAAAGGATTCCTATCTTCTCCAAAAATAGGTATAGACACTGGAGCTCCTTCTTGTATAGATCTCGCAGCTACCAAATTACCAGGCCATAATAAAGAACTATTTGCATCCAAAATAAAGAAATCTGAATCTGTTTGAGTAAATGATACTTCTTTATCTACACAATTTTCTTCTACAGCTACTCCTTTAGCTCTGGAAAAAGTGTTATCATACAGTTCATTAATATTTAAATTATGAATACCATCTGGTGTATCCGCTGTTATAAATTGAGCTACTTGCTCTTTACTAGAATTTATTTCAGAATTATGTAATAGATCGTCGTTTTGACATGAAATAATTGAAAAGAGGGTTAATCCAAGTATTTTTAGATTTTTCATTTATTTATTTTTTAAATTTAATATTGTACTAATTAAGACCTCGAGGAGTAATTAAACAATCTCAAATACGTTTCCCCTACTTTTTTATTTGTTTTTTTAAATTATCCCCACTTATTTATGTTTTTATTTATCAATTATCATTAAAAACACACACCTAACAAAACAATAATTAATTTCACAAATTATTAACGAGTACAAAGCCTATTATTCTTATTTTCGCCTTATGCAAAAACAATTATTATTTTTAGTAGCAATAGTATTTAGTATATCTATTCAAGCACAAGACAAACTAAAAGGACAAATAATAGACTCCGAGTCTAAAAAACCTTTGAGTGCGGCTCATATCTTAAACCTTAACAGTGTTGTAGGTACTATAACAAATGAAAAAGGGCTTTTTAATCTTGTTGCACAAGCAAATGATACTGTATTGGTTTCTTATTTAGGGTACTCCTCAATAAAACTAAAAATTACAAATGATCTTTTAAAAGGGAATGAAGTTGTAATCTCTTTAGAAGAAAAACCAGAAGAAGTAAAGGAAGTAGTTATTAAATCTACTGAACTTATCGGAGTACTAGAAGTAGATATTAAACAAGTTCCAAAAGACCGTTTTACAAGAATACATATTAATGGACTTCCTCAAACTTATGAAGTTGGAAGACCTCAAAAAATCTCCTCTCCTATTGCTAAGTTATTAAACCCAGTTGATTTAGTATATAACCTCTTTGGTAAAAAGCCTAAACAGCTTAAAAAACTAAAAAAGCTTAAAAAGGAAGATGATTTACGAAAAATGCTAGCAGGTAAGTTTGATCGTGAGGTTATGATGGAATACCTAGAAATGGATAGAGCTGAATTAAATAAACTACTGTCTGATTGCAACTACTCTGAATATTTTATAAAAAAAGCTAGTGACTTGCAATTAATAGAAGCTGTCTTGAACTGTTATGAAAATTATAAAACAACAAAAAAAGGAAAAATAGAGAGGAATAGAATACCTGATAAAAATTGATTTTTATGTTAAAAAAGTAGGGTAACTCATATTTTATCTGTTATATTGTTTATAGATTAACAAATAATTACATTAAATAATGAGAAAAATTATATTACTATCTTTTGCTTTTACACTTTTTTTTAATTGTAGCAAAGATGATAAAATAGCTGAACCTGCAGAAAATGTCACACTAAACAACAAAGTAAACAACTTTGTATGGAAAGCAATGAATTCGTGGTATAATTGGCAAGAGGAAGTTCCTAATTTATCAGATAGTAAAGATGATAACATTAATGATTATTACACTTACTTAAACTCCCATAGTACTCCTAGTTCTTTATTTGAAAGTTTAAAACACGCTGATGATGATTTTTCATGGTTTATAGAAGACTATGTTGCACAACAACAACAATTTCAAGGAACTTCAAAAACTTTTGGTTTTAGACCTAGTCTTGTTAAAGTTGGTACTACTGATTATGTTGTGATATATATAGAACATGTATCAAAAGGTTCTCCTGCAGATTTGGCAGGATTTAAAAGAGGAGATATAATCAATGCTATTAATGGGACTGTAATGACCGTTAGTAATTATAAAACCGTACTTAACGGATATTACCAAGAAACCTCTGAATTTTCTTTTACAGAAAAAGATGGTACAACTCTAAAAGAAAAGAAAACTATAACACAAGCTGTCGTATCTGATAACCCAGTACATTTGACTAAAGTTTTTGATAATATTAATGGTAAAAAGGTTGGTTACTTACTTTACAATGGTTTTAGGTCATCTTATAACGATGAATTAAATGCTGCTTTTGCTGAATTAAAATCTGCAGGCATTCAAGAACTCATACTTGATTTAAGAATTAATGGTGGAGGATCTGTTGAGACATCTGCTTATTTAGCAAGTATGATACATGCAGAAGCTGGAAGCGACAAGTTTGCTGAATTAAAATTTAACAAGAAACACGCTCAATACAATGAACCATATTATTTTAATAATACTTTAAATGTTTATGGAACTGATGGAAAAAAGACTAATGAAGAAGCTATAAACAGGTTATCAGGTATAAACAAATTATATGTTTTAACTTCTGGCAGTACTGCATCAGCAAGTGAAATGATTATAAATGGATTACGTCCTTTTATTGAAGTTAAGTTAATAGGAACTAAAACAGTAGGTAAAAATGAAGGGTCAATAACATTATATGACTCACCTACTAGTGATTATACTAATGTAAACGCAGCCAACTCAACTCATAAAATGGCTATGCAACCTATTGTTTTTCAAATATACAATAAACTTGGGCAAAACGATTATGGCGATGGATTTGAACCTAATATTTTAATTGAAGAATGGAAGTACTGGGATAATATTTTACCTTTTGGAGACGAAAATGAAATAGTCTTAAAAACAGCTTTAGATGATATAAGAGGAGTTTCTGCTAAGTCATTGTACGAAATAAAAAGTTTTGAACATATTAAAACAAATATATCAACCAATAAGTTCGAACAAGAAATGTATGTTGATAGTCATTATTTTAACAAGTAATATAATGTAAGAAAAAGCAGCAAAATTTTGCTGCTTTTTTTATGCTTCTATTTCATCCAAAAGAATTAAATTTACGCCTTTAAAACAACACACAAACACAACTATAACATAATGATTCATTTCTTTGGAAACGTAAACAGTAAAGTATTTGCTGTTCAAACAACAGAAGAATTAACATCTGAAACAATTTCGAAGTTAATCTGGTTATTTGGCAACCAACCGAAAATAAATGCGGCGTCTCTTGACGCCTTTTTTGTTGGGCCTAGAGCAGCTATGATTACTCCTTGGAGTACAAATGCTGTTGAAATTACCCAAAATATGGGTGTTTCTGGAATCATCAGAATTGAAGAATTCGAAGCTGTTGCTGACAATTATTCTGATTTTGACCCAATGATTTCTCAAAAGTTTAGTGGATTAAACCAAGAAACTTTTACTATCAATATTCAACCTGAACCAATTCTAGAGATTGATGACATCGCTGCTTATAATGAGCAAGAAGGATTGGCTTTAAGTGATGAAGAAATTGCTTATTTAGAAGAAGTAGCTACTAAAATTGGTAGAAAATTAACTGATTCTGAAGTATTTGGATTCTCTCAAGTAAATTCAGAACACTGTCGTCATAAAATTTTCAATGGAACTTTTGTTATTGATGGAGAAGAAATGCCTACTTCTTTATTCAAGTTAATTAAAGAAACATCAAAGCAAAATCCAAACGATATTGTATCTGCTTATAAGGACAATGTTGCTTTTGTAAAAGGACCAAAAGTGGAACAATTTGCTCCGAAGAGTGCAGATAAACCAGATTTTTACGAAACAAAAGAGTTTGAATCTGTTATTTCATTAAAAGCTGAAACACACAACTTCCCTACCACTGTTGAGCCTTTTAACGGTGCTGCTACAGGATCAGGTGGTGAAATTCGCGATAGATTAGCTGGAGGAAAAGGATCTTTACCGTTGGCTGGTACAGCTGTGTATATGACTTCTTATTCTCGTTTAGAAGAGAATCGTCCTTGGGAAAAAGGAATGGATGAACGTAAATGGTTATATCAAACTCCAATGGATATCTTAATCAAAGCTTCTAATGGTGCTTCTGATTTTGGTAATAAATTCGGACAACCATTAATTTGTGGGTCTGTCTTAACTTTTGAACATGAAGAAGATGCTCGCAAACTTGGTTTTGATAAAGTGATTATGCAAGCGGGTGGTATTGGATATGGTAAAAAAGAGCAAGCATTAAAAGATACTCCACAAGAAGGAGATAAAATAGTAATTCTTGGAGGTGAAAACTATCGTATTGGTATGGGGGGAGCTGCAGTTTCTTCTGCTGATACTGGAGAATTTTCTTCAGGAATTGAATTAAACGCTGTTCAGCGTTCAAACCCAGAGATGCAAAAACGTGCTGCCAATGCTGTTCGTGGTATGGTAGAAAGTGATGAGAACTTTATTGTATCTATTCACGATCACGGAGCTGGTGGACACTTAAACTGTTTATCTGAATTAGTGGAAGATACTGGTGGAAACATCGATTTAGATAAATTACCAGTAGGTGACCCTACTCTATCTGATAAAGAGATTATTGGTAATGAATCTCAAGAGCGTATGGGATTAGTGATTGCTGAAAAGCATATTGATACCCTTAATAAGATTGCTGAACGTGAACGTTCACCAATGTACACTGTTGGTGATGTTACTGGTGACCACCGTTTTACTTTTGAATCTAAAACCAATGGTAATAAACCAATGGATTTAGCTTTAGAAGATATGTTTGGTAGCTCTCCTAAAACGATTATGACTGATAATACAGTAGATCGTAATTATGCTGATGTTGAGTATTCTAAAGAAAACTTTACTAACTACTTAGAACAAGTTTTACAATTAGAAGCTGTTGCCTGTAAAGATTGGTTAACAAATAAAGTTGACCGTTGTGTTGGAGGAAAAGTGGCGAAGCAACAATGTGTTGGTTCTTTACAAATTCCATTGAACAATGTAGGTGTGATGGCGTTAGATTATAAAGGTAAAGAAGGTATTGCTACTACAATAGGACACTCTCCTATTTCAGGATTAATTGATCCTGAAGCAGGAAGTAAAAACTCAATTGCTGAAGCGTTAACTAATATTGTATGGGCTCCTTTAAAAGATGGCTTACAATCAGTTTCATTATCAGCAAACTGGATGTGGCCTTGTAAAAATGAAGGTGAAGATGCTCGTTTATACAAAGCGGTAAAAGCTGTTTCTGATTTTTCTATTGATTTAGGAATCAATGTCCCTACAGGAAAAGATTCTTTATCAATGAAACAGAAATACCCTAATGAAGAAGTAATTTCTCCAGGTACTGTGGTTATTTCTGCTGCAGCTAACTGTAACGATATCAATAAAGTAATAGAACCTGTTTTACAACCAAACAAGGGAGACATATATTATATTAATTTATCGCAAGATGAATTTAAATTAGGAGGAAGTTCGTTTGCGCAAATAGTAAACAAGTTAGGTAACTCTGCTCCTACTATTACTAATAATGAATTCTTTAAATCAGCATTTAATGTTTTACAAAATTTAATAAAAGAAGGAAAAATCGTTGCAGGACATGATGTTGCATCTGGAGGATTAATTACTACTTTATTAGAATTGTGTTTTGCAAATGTGAATGTAGGTGCAAATTTAGATTTATCTACTTTAAAGGAAACTGATAGCATTAAGTTGTTATTTGCTGAAAACTCAGGAATTGTTTTCCAAGCGGTAGATTCATCTGTAGAGCAAACTCTAGCTGAAAATAATATTGAATTCTTCAAAATAGGTTCGGTAACTGAATCTGACAGATTAAATATTAAAAACGGAACCGATATTTTTGCTTTATCTGTTGCTGAGCTAAGAGATACTTGGTATAAGACTTCCTATTTATTAGATCAAAAACAAACAGCTAATGGTTTAGCTAAAGATCGTTTTGATAATTATAAGAATCAACCATTACAATATACATTCCCAACTCATTTCACAGGTAAACTAACTGATACAGTGGGTATTGTAACAAGCAGACCAAAAGCTGCAATTATTCGTGAAAAGGGTTCTAACTCAGAACGCGAAATGGCAAATGCTATGTATTTGGCTGGTTTTGATGTGAAAGATGTTCACATGACAGATTTAATTTCTGGTCGTGAAACTTTAGAAGATATTCAATTCATTGGTGCAGTTGGAGGATTTTCTAATTCAGATGTTTTAGGTTCTGCAAAAGGATGGGCTGGAGCATTCTCATATAATGAAAAAGCAAATACTGCTTTGAAAAATTTCTTTAAAAGAGAAGATACGCTTTCAGTTGGTATTTGTAACGGATGTCAGTTGTTTATGGAATTAGAACTTATTAATCCTGAACATAATGAGCATGGTAAAATGCTTCACAATGAATCTAAAAAACACGAAAGTTCATTTACATCTGTAAAAGTTCAAGAGAATAATTCAGTAATGTTATCTAGTTTAGCTGGAACTGAATTAGGAGTTTGGATTTCTCACGGAGAAGGAAAATTCAATTTACCTGAAACTGAAGATAATTATAATATTGTTGCTAAGTATGGATATGAAGGATATCCTAACAATCCAAATGGTTCAGATTATAACACTGCAATGATGTGTGACAAAACTGGTCGCCATTTAGTAACTATGCCACATATTGAGCGTTCAACTTTCCAATGGAACTGGGCTTACTATCCACAAGATAGACAAGATGAAGTTTCTCCTTGGTTAGAAGCTTTTGTTAATGCAAGAAAATGGATAGAGAATAAAAAATAAGTAGAATACTACATTCTCAACTACAAAAAGCACTCTGTAAACAGGGTGCTTTCTTTTTTTTACAAAAGTAAACATAAAAACCAATAATTTACATCTGTAAACTAAAAAATAATCGTTACAATTGTAATTAACTTCCACAATTATATTTATAAGTAAAGTATTCTACGTTTATATAAGCATAGCTACCTCTTTATGATTATCAGTACTTATAAATATCAGCAGTTTAAAGTAATTATATAAGCTTTATAATTTTTATATGCTGATTTTTAAGATTCTGAAGTTTATTTTAAAAAGAAACTATTATTCCTGATATTCTGGTTCTATTCTGTTGTTTACGACCTATTAAATAGGCATCAATAACTGTAAAATGAAGCTTTAACTGTTAGTTTTTTAGTGTGTTAACATAGGTAAACAACAGAAATACTGGTATTTTATATATTACAATTGTAATTATATCTTTTTATTTACAATATAACTTTTCTTTATGACGTTACTATAACTTGTTGTTTTTTAGCTATTTATTTGCCTTGTATTGAAGTTTTACATGAATACATTTATGATAAATTTTAAAAAAATCACTCTTTTTCTTGTTTACAATTATAAAATAACATATATTTACAACTGTAAACAACCCCTAATGTTTACACAAGTAAACAAATGATAGAAAGACTAAAACAGATATTAGATTATTACAATTTATCAGCGTCAAGTTTTGCAGATAAGATTGATGTTCCAAGATCTAGCATTTCTCACCTATTATCAGGAAGAAATAAACCTAGCTTAGATTTTATTATAAAAGTTGAAACGGCTTTTGATGAAGTAGACTTGAATTGGTTAGTATATGGTAAAGGTAGTTTTCCTCCAAATACAAAAAATCAAGAGAAAGAGATAAATATAGAGAAAAATGAAGCTCCTTCTCTGTTTACTGAAAATGTAGTATTTGACCAAGAACCCGAAAAAAAATCAAATACACAATTCTCAGAGAGTACTATGAAACCAAAAGAGTCAGCCGCTTTTAGAGAAATTAAGAATATTTTAGTTCTATACGATGATGGAACCTTTGAAGATTACAAAAAAAGATAATAGTATAAATGATTTCCCTAACAATCCCCTAAGAATTTAATGAGTTGTAAAATTCAAATAACCCCTCGGTATTTGTTTCCCCTTACAAACCGTTTGAATTTTATGAGTCATTAAAAACTAAATTCCCCTAAAACTTATGTCCCCTTTAAGTTGAGTTTAGAAATTGTCCCCCAAGGCAACCCCCTCATGCTTGCCCCCTTACAAGCAAATCAACCCCTTAAAATAGAAGAAGCCTGTATTATAAAAATAATACAGGCTTTTTTGATTTTTATAAGTAAGTCTAATTTTATGTCAACATTCCTCCATCAACTGATAATGTTTGACCAGTAATATATGAACTCATATCAGATGCTAAGAATACACAGGCATTTGCAATATCTTCTGGAGTTCCTCCTCTTTTTAAAGGAATTTCATTTCTCCAACCCTCAACAACTTTTTCATCTAATTTTGCTGTCATCTCAGTTTCTATAAAACCAGGAGCAACAACATTACTACGAATGTTACGAGAACCTAACTCTAATGCTACTGATTTTGAGAATCCTAAAATTCCTGCTTTTGAAGCTGCATAATTTGCTTGACCAGCATTTCCTTTTAATCCAACAACAGAACTCATATTAATAATTGATCCTGCACGTTGCTTCATCATCGGACGAATCACTGCTTTTGTTAAATTGAAAACTGATTTTAAATTTACTTCAATTACTTTATCAAAATCATCTTCTGAGATACGCATTAACAAATTATCTTTTGTAATACCTGCATTGTTTACCAATACATCAATGGTTCCGAATTCTTCCAAAACGTTTTTTGCTAACTCTTGAGCTGCATCAAATTCTGCTGCGTTTGATTGATATCCTTTAGCTTTTACTCCTAATTCTTTCAATTCATTTTCTAAAGCAGTTGCTGCCTCAACAGAGGAGTTATAAGTAAATGCAACATTACATCCTTGGTTTGCAAACTCTAAGGCAATTCCTCTACCAATTCCTCTAGTAGCTCCTGTAATAATTGCTGTTTTATTTTCTAAAAGTTTCATTTATTAGTTGTTTTAATAGGGTCAAATATAAAAAGAAAATCCTGCTAAAGATTATTTTTTAGCAGGATTTTATATTGATATAAACTTTAATAAATTAAGATTTCATCTTCTTTTCGTTTACATAATTAAATAAATAATCAACATCTAGTTCTTTTATTTTACCTAATTTTTGTAATGACTTAACATCTAAATCTTTTTTATTACCAATCACCATTACGTTGTAAGACTCTCCTTTTACATTTTTATCAAAAAATGCTTTTAAATCTTCTATAGTCATACCTTTAATAGTATTGTACATTTCCTCTCTATTATCATTATCAATTCCTAACTTTTTTAACCTTTCATACGACCAAAAGATGTTAGACTTTGTAATTCTTTGAGCGGCTATTTTCTTTAATGTAGCTTCTTTAGCTGCATTAAATTGCTTTTCTGCTTCTGGCATGTTATTCATTAAATCCATCATAGCATCTACCGCTTGTTCTAACTTATTTGCTTGCGTACCAACATAAGCCATTACATAGTTAGGATCTTCTTTTTTTCTGGCGTTTCTATAAGCTGCAAATGCAGAATAAGCCAACGATTTAGATTCTCTAATTTCTTGGAAAACGATTGATGATAACCCACTTCCGAAGTATGTGTTAAATAATGTTGAAGCTGCTAAGTTTTCTGGTTTAAATGGTTCTCCTTTAGCTAAAAACAACATTTCAGTTTGTACCATATCATAATCAGTATAAAAAACATTTCCACCAGTTTCAGTTTCAGCATATTCTTTTGCAGCGGGGTAGTCTTTTAACTCTCCTAAAATTTTATGATGATTGTTTAACGCAACAACTACAGCATCTATATCTTTACCATAATAGAAAATGCGTTGCTTATAATTTTTCATTCCTTTTACAATGTTTACAAGCTCTTCTGGATTGATGGCTTTTAACTCATCAATTTGCATAATATCTCTTAAACGAGAGTTTTCTCCATATTTTCCATAGCTATATAAACCATTCCATAGAATATTACCTTTTTGAGTTTTTCCGTCTTGACGACCTTTGTAGATTTTTTCTACATACTTATCATAAGCTTCTTGATCTGCTTTAGCATTTTCCCACAAATGTTCTAACAATTCTAAACCTTTAGGTAAATTTTCTTTCAATCCACGTAAACCTACGTAAGTTTTATCATCTTGAGCACTTACATAATAATCTACTCCTAACTTGTAAAACTCTTTTTTAATTTCTTCAGCAGAATATTTATCTGTACCTATATATTCTAGGTATCCAGCAGCAAGACTTAATTTTTTATCATTGTCTTTACCCATATCGAAAATGATGTTCAAGTCGAATAAGTCATTCTTTTCGTTTAAAACATAAGAAACTTTAATATCATTTGCCATTTTAGTTTCTTTTATAGCTGTTTTATAATCGATAAACTTTGGTTGTAATGGAGCTGATTCAATTTTATTGAACTCCTTTAAAAACTCTGAACTTTTATCCCTGTTCAAGTTTACTGGAGTAATTCCTGGATTTTGAACTTTTACAATATTTTCATCTTCTCCTTTACGTTTATAAGTTACAACATAGTTATTCTGATAAAATTTGTTAGCAAAATCTACTAATTCTTGCTTTGAAATCTTTTTTAAATCATCTAAAAACTTCACCTTATCAGACCAATCTTCATGATGAATAAATGCATTAAAATAAGCGCTAGCTAAAGCTGTATTATTTTCATATTGACGAGTTTGACTTAATTTTAAATCATTTACAACAGCGTCAATCATCCAATCTTCAAACTCTCCTTTCTTTAATTTTTCAATTTGCTCTAATATTAAGTCTTTAACTTCATCCAAAGTTTGACCTGATTTAGGGTTTCCTGTAAAAGAATGGTAACCATAATCATTTAAAAATGTCGGAGAACAACTAGCTCTTTGTACTGCTTGCTTTTGATTTAAATTTAAATCTAATAAGCCAGCATTACCATTAGCCATAATCATATCACAAAGTGTTACAAACTTTTCTTCTTCAGTATTTACACCTTTAGATCTATAAGCTATAGAAATTGATTCAGAAGTTGGACCAAAAACTTCTTTAATAATTGGTTGCGAAATTGACTCTTCTTCTGGTAAAATTGGGTGTGCTAATTCTTTCTTTTCAAATTTTCCAAAAGTTTCATCCACTTTTTTAATGGTAGCTTCAAAGTCTAGATCTCCAACTAATACTACTGCCATATTATTAGGTACATAATATTTATCAAAATAATTATGAATATCTACCATCGAAGGATTCTTTAAATGTTGACCTGTACCAATAGTAGTCTGTTGTCCGTAAGGATGATTAGGGAATAATCCATCTAACATTGCCGCATAACGTTTTCTAAAGTCATTATCTTGACCTCTGTTAAATTCTTCAAAAACAGCTTCTAACTCAGTATGAAATAAACGCAATACTAATGTACTAAAACGTTCAGCTTCTAAATCTAACCACTTATTTAACTCATTTTCAGGAATTTTGTTTTTATAAACAGTCTCTTCAAACCACGTGTGAGCATTAGTACCAGTAGCTCCTAATGAAGCAGTCATTTTATCATATTCATTAGCTACAGAATAGTTAGATGCTTCTAAGGAAACTTTATCTATTTCTTTATAAATAGATAATTTTTTAGCTGGATCTTCCTCTGTTCTATGTTGTTCGTATAAATCGGAAATCTTTGTTAAGTATTCTTTTTCTTTTTCCCAATCAACTGTCCCTATTTTATGAGTTCCTTTAAACACCATGTGTTCTAGATAGTGAGCCAAACCTGTTGATTCTTTTGGATCATAATTTGAACCAGCTCTAACCGCTATATATGTTTGAATTTTAGGTTCATCAGTATTCTTACTTAAATACACTTTAAGTCCATTTTCTAATGTATATAAGCGTAAGCCTGTTGGGTCATTGGTTACGGTTTCATAACTGAAACCATTCACATCTTTGTGTTGTTCTGTCTTTACCTCTTTTTCCGAAGTTGTTGTTTGCTTACAACTTATATAAGTTATAAGCAACATGCTAATACATAGCAATTTAATTGTTTTCATAAATAATTTAGTTTTGATTAAAATAAAAATCCATCGAATTTACAAATTCGATGGATTTTACAATAAAATAATATGTAATTTTAACAGTTAATGCTAAAATATTTTTCTTTATGCTAAAACTTTAGCTACCATTTCTCCAATTTTAGCAGGAGATTCTACAACGTGTACTCCATTTTCAGCTAAAATTTTCATTTTTGCTTGGGCTGTATCATCAGCACCACCGACGATAGCACCTGCATGTCCCATTGTTCTACCAGCTGGAGCAGTTTGTCCTGCGATAAAACCAACAACTGGTTTTCTATTTCCATCAGCTTTAATCCAACGAGCAGCTTCAGCTTCTAAGTTACCTCCAATTTCACCAATCATTACGATTGCTTCAGTTTCATCATCATTCATTAATAACTCAACAGCTTCTTTAGTAGTCGTTCCAATAATTGGATCTCCACCAATACCAATAGCTGTAGTAATTCCGTAACCTTGTTTTACAACTTGATCAGCAGCTTCATAAGTTAAAGTTCCCGATTTAGAAACAATACCTACTTTACCTTTCTTGAAGATAAATCCTGGCATAATTCCTACTTTTGCTTCTTCTGGAGTAATCACACCTGGACAGTTAGGTCCTACTAAAGTACAATCTAATTGGTCAATATAAGCTTTTACTTTTACCATATCAGCAGTAGGAATTCCTTCAGTAATACAAATGATTACTTTGATCCCAGCTTCAGCAGCTTCCATAATAGCGTCAGCAGCAAATGCTGGTGGCACAAAAATAATTGAAGTATCTGCTCCTGCTTTTTGCACAGCTTCGTCAACTGTATTAAAAACTGGTTTACCTAAATGCTCTTGACCTCCTTTACCTGGTGTTACACCTCCAACTACGTTTGTTCCGTAATCGATCATTTGGCCAGCGTGGAAAGTACCTTCGCTTCCTGTAAAACCTTGAACTATAATTTTTGAATCTTTATTTACTAAAACACTCATTGGTTTGCTTTTTATTATTTTTTTTTAAGACAGACAAAAATAACTTTTTAATTGTGTTTTCACAATTAATTTTAGGTTACTTTTTTTCTTTATTTGTTGCATTTTTTAAATAGATGACTTCCCTTAGTGTTTGACGGTACTCACGTTGTGGAGTTCCATAATACACTCCTTTTTTAAGAGATTTCGAGACCCCTGTCTGTGCCATCAAAACAGTACCCTTTTCAATTGTTAAACCACTAATAATACCTACTTGTCCCCAAATTGTAACTTCATCTTCAATGACAGTACACCCTGCAATACCTGTTTGTGCAGCTATTAAACATTTTTTACCTATCACAGTATCGTGACCTATATGCACTTGGTTATCGATTTTAGTTCCTTTTCCTATTAATGTATCTCCAGTTACACCTCTATCAATAGTACATGAAGCTCCTAAATCTACATTATCTTCAAGTACTACTCTACCTCCAGATATTAATTTATCAAAGCCTTCTGGTCTATTTTTATAATAGAAAGCATCTGCTCCTAAAACTGTATTGGCGTGAATTGTTACATTATCTCCTATTATACAATTATTGTTAATTGACACATTAGCATGAATTAAACAATTTTTACCAATTCTTACATTCTCTCCAATGAAAACATTTGGTTGTATAATAGTATTTTCTCCTATAATAGCAGATTCAGCAATACTACTTTTTGATGCTATAAAAGGGTTAAAGTGTTTGGTTATTTTATTAAAATCTCTAAAAGGATCATCAGAAATTAATAATGATTTTCCTTCTGGACAATCTACTTTTTTGTTTATTAGTATTGTAGTAGCAGCTGATTTTAATGCTTTATCGTAGTATTTTGGATGATCTACAAAAACTATATCTCCCTTTTCTACTACATGAATTTCATTAATTCCTGCTATAGGAAAATTACTTTCTCCTACAAATTCAACATTTAATAACCCTGCTATTTGCTCTAGAGTTTGAGGTTGTTTAAATTTCATCTTTAAAAATAAATTCCCGCTAAAGCGGGAATATTAAATTTATTCTTTGATACGCTCCGTATATGCGCCTTTTTCAGTATCAATCTTTATTTTGTCTCCTTCATTAATAAATAAAGGTACATTAATTCTAGCTCCAGTTTCAACAGTTGCTGGTTTAGTAGCATTTGTTGCTGTATTTCCTTTCACTCCTGGCTCAGTATGTGTTACTTCTAAAATTACGTGTGATGGCATTTCTACTGATAATGGCATTCCATCTTCTGTATTTATTAAAACAGTAACTACTTCACCTTCTTTCATTAAGTCTGGTGCATCTAATACTGATTTTTGAAGTGTAATTTGGTTATAATCTTCCGTATTCATGAAGTGGTATAAATCTCCTTCAGGATATAAATACTGAAATTTATGCGTTTCTACACGAACGTCATCAATCTTATGTCCCGCAGAAAAAGTATTATCTATCACTTTCCCTGATGTAACACTTTTAAGTTTTGTACGAACAAAAGCAGGTCCTTTACCAGGCTTTACATGTAAAAATTCAATAATTTTAAATATGTCGTGATTATACTTTATACATAATCCTTTTTTAATATCTGATGTTGATGCCATTTATTTGATCTTTATTGTTGCTCTTATAAGTGCAATTTTACTAATTAATTTGCTTTAAAATATCCTTTCATGATTCCGCGATGCGAATCTTTTATAAACTGAATAATTTCATCTCTTTCTGAGGTTGCTTCCATTTCAGCTTCTATAATATCAATCGCTTGTGAGTTATTATAGTTCTTCTGAAATAAAATACGATAAACGTCCTGAATTTCTCTAATCTTTTCAGTTGTAAAACCTCTTCTTCTCAACCCTACTGAGTTAATTCCTACATATGATAAAGGCTCTCTTGCTGCCTTTACATAAGGAGGAACATCTTTACGAACTAACGACCCACCTGTTACAAAAGCATGATTTCCTACTGAAGCAAATTGATGTACTGCCACCATACCTGCAAGTACCACATTATCACCCACTGTTACGTGACCTGCTAAAGTTGAATTATTTGAAAAAATACAGTTATCTCCCACTTTACAATCGTGCGCAATATGACAATATGCCATAATTAAACAGTTATCTCCAATAACTGTTTTCATTCTGTCTGAAGTTCCTCTGTTAATGGTTACACACTCTCTTATAGTAACGTTGTCTCCTATTTCTACGGTCGTATCCTCATCATTATATTTTAAATCTTGAGGAATAGCTGAAATAACAGCACCTGGAAAAATTCGACAGTTTTTACCGATGCGCGCACCTTCCATAATAGTTACATTGGAACCTATCCATGTTCCTGAACCTATTTCTACATTTGCATGTATGGTAGTAAAAGGTTCAATAACTACATTTCTAGCTATTTTTGCTTGAGGGTGTACGTACGCAAGTGGTTGATTCATATTATTTTACTTTTGAAATTTGTGCCATAAGCTCTGCCTCACACACTAACTTTCCATTAGCGTATGCATAAGCTTGCATATGAGCAATACCTCTTCTTATAGGTGTGATTAATTCACTTTTAAATATTAATGTATCTCCTGGTAATACTTTCTGTTTGAACTTAACATTATCCATTTTCATGAAATATGTTAAGTAGTTTTCAGGATCTGGAACTGTATTTAATACTAAAACTCCACCACATTGTGCCATAGCCTCTACTTGAAGAACCCCAGGCATTACTGGAGCTCCAGGAAAATGTCCTACAAAGAAATCTTCATTCATAGTAACATTCTTCATCCCAACTACATGTTTATCTGATAATTCAATAATTCTATCAATCAATAAAAATGGAGGTCTATGAGGTAAAATATCCATTATTTTATGGATATCCATTAATGGTGGTTGGTTTAAATCATAAGAAGGAACATTATTTCTTTTTTCCTTTTTTATGATTTTAGCTAATTTCTTAGCAAAAGTAGTATTTACAGAATGTCCTGGCTTATTAGCTATTACTTTTCCTTTAATTCTAATACCTGTTAAAGCCAAATCACCAATAACATCTAACAACTTATGACGCGCAGCTTCATTAGCCCAATGTAATGTTAAGTTATCTAAAACTCCGTTAGGCTTTACAGTAATATTATCTTTATTAAAGGCTTTTTTTAACTTTTCCATTGTGCCATCAGACAATTCCTTGTCGACATAAACAATAGCATTATTCAAGTCTCCACCTTTAATTAAGTCATGTTCTAACAACATTTCAATTTCATGTAAGAAACTAAATGTTCTTGCTGCTGAAATTTCTTCCTTAAAGTCTGAAATCGTATTTAATGTTGCATTTTGAGTTCCTAATATTTTAGTTCCAAAATCTACCATGGTAGTTACTTGGTACTCATCTGAAGGCATTAAAATAATTTCACTTCCAGTTACTTCATCTTTGTATGAAATAATTTCTTTTACTACATACTCTTCTATCTCAGCTTCTTGTTCAACAATTCCTGCTTTTTCTAGAGCTTCAATAAAAAACTTAGAAGACCCATCCATAATTGGAGGTTCAGAAGCATTAATTTCTATCAATAAATTATCAATATCTAATCCAACTGCTGCAGCTAAAACGTGTTCAGATGTTTGTATTTGAACTCCGTTTTTTTCAAGGTTTGTTCCTCTTTGTGTATTTGTTACATAATCAGCTTTTGCTTCTATTACTGGCTCCCCTTCTAAATCCACTCGTTTAAAAGCAAATCCATGATTTTCTGGAGCTGGTTTAAAAACCATTGTAACTTCATTACCAGTGTGTAATCCAACACCTGATAATGTAACTTCGTTTTGTATTGTTTTTTGTTTCTTACTCATTTTTTACTTTTTGAGCATTCAACTCTTTTTCTATTTTATGTATTGTAGTTGCTAATTTTGGTAAGTTTTTAAAGTGTACATAAGACTTGCTATAGTCTGAATATCCAAATGCTGGAGAGCCTTGTACTACTTCTTCATCTTTTAAGCTTTTTCCTATTCCTGATTGAGCTTGGATTTTTACATTGTTTCCAATAGTTATATGACCAACAATCCCTACTTGACCTCCAATCATACAGTTCTCTCCTATTTTAGTAGATCCTGCAATCCCTGTTTGAGAAGCTATTACAGTGTTTTTACCTATCTCAACGTTATGAGCTATTTGGATTTGGTTGTCTAGTTTTACTCCTTTACGGATTATTGTTGATCCAAGAGTAGCTCTATCAATAGTTGAATTAGACCCCACATCTACGTTATCTTCTATAATAACGTTTCCTATTTGTGGTATTGCTTTATACTCACCATTTTCATCTGGTGCAAATCCAAAACCGTCTGCTCCAATTACTGTTCCTGAATGAATTTTACAGTTTTTACCTACTACAGTTTCAGAATATATTTTTACTCCTGCAAAAACAACTGTATTATCACCAATTGTTACATTATCTCCTATATAAGAATTAGGATAAATTTTAACATTATTACCTAAAACTACATTTTCACCAACATAAGCATAAGCTCCTATATACTCATTATCTCCAATAGTAGCTGAATTAGCTATAAAATGAGGATTTTCTCTTCCTTGCTTATTATTTTTCACTTCATTGTAAAACTCTAAAAGTTTTGAGAATGCTTTATAAGCATCTTCGACCTTAATTAAAGTAGTTTCAATTTCCTTTTCAGGAACAAAACTCTTATTTACAATAGCTACTGATGCTTGAGTTGTATATATATACGAGTTATACTTTGGGTTTGATAAAAAGGTTAATGAACCTTCTTTGCCTTCTTCTATCTTAGAAAGTGTAGATACTTCAGCTTCCGGATTCCCTTCAATCTCTCCTTCTAAAATATCGGCTATTTGTTTTGCTGTAAATTTCATTATCTGCAAAAGTAATTATTTTTGTTCAAATACCTCTCGATTAGAATTTGTTTCTAAGTATTCGTCTAGTTTATTTTCTTGGGATAACAAAGGTAATACTTCACTACAGGCTTTGTCAATGCTTTAAGGTTTAGCTGGTCAGAAGCTTTTGCTATGTCTTTAAGCTTACCTTTTTTTGTGTAAATTTTAATTGGCTTCTTGGTATTATATGCTTGGTGCTTTATTTCATTTGAAAAAACAAAATATTCAAGTTCTTTTTCACTTAAATCTACAAGCTTTCTTAATTTTTTACGCCTCTTTTCAATATACTCCTCAGTAAATGGTTTCTCCTGAATTTCAATCTTTAACAAACTTCTATCAATGATTTTTGTAGCTAGAGTAGACAAAATAAAATCCTCATGATTCTTCCATTCTTTTATTGCTGACAAAACATCATAATCGTCTAGTTCAGAAAATATTTCTAATGTTTTATTTGAAAAATTCTCTTTATTTATCGGATTATATAAAAAATACTTAAGAGCTCTACTAGAAGGAAGCTCCACTCCTTTTGTAGCTAGCTCCTTTGCTCTTTTTAATATACTAACCAGAAGGTTTTCTGCTACTAAGCCAGTTTTATGTAAATAAACTTGCCAATACATTAGGCGTCTCGCAATAACAAATTTCTCTACTGAATAAATTCCTTTTTGTTCAATTACTAATTCATTATCCACTACATTCATCATTGCTATTAAGCGATCTGATGAAATGTTTCCTTCCGCTACTCCAGTAAAAAAACTATCTCTTTTTAAATAGTCTAACCTATCAATATCTAACTGACTTGATATTAGTTGGTATAAAAACTTACGTGGATGCTTCCCTTCGAATACTTGAATGGCTAAACTTAACTTTCCTTCAAATTCATCATTCAAGGCTTTCATAAATTTTAATGAAATTTCTTCATGAGTAATCTCATTTACAATACTATGTTCTAATGCATGTGAATATGCCCCATGACCTATGTCATGTAATAAAATAGCTATATACAAAGCATTTGCTTCTTCTTCTGAAATTTCAACATTTTTCATTCGTAACACATGTACAGCTTTTTGCATTAAATGCATACAACCTATTGCATGATGAAAACGAGTATGATTAGCTCCAGGATATACTAAATTTGACAGCCCCATCTGTGTTACTCTACGTAATCTTTGGAAATAAGGATGCTCAATAATATCAAAAATTAGGGAGTTTGGAATCGAGATAAATCCATAAATAGGATCGTTAATTATCTTTAATTTGTTGGTTTTTGATTTCTTCAAAATGTATAAATCCTTGAATTTTAAACAAAAAAATCATAATTTATCTACAAAACCAAATTAACCAGCGTTTAATTAACGTATTTTTAGCTTTTATAAACACAACAAAACTACTTTTAACCGTTATTTAGGTAGAAAACAAGTTGAAAATTATGATGAGAAACATACATATTCTTTGGGTAGATGACGAAATAGATTTATTAAAACCACATATATTATTTTTAGAAAAAAAAGATTACAAAGTTACAACCTGTACCAATGGTACTGATGCTATTGATTTAGTTAGTGAAAATAATTTTGATATTGTTTTTTTAGATGAAAACATGCCTGGTATTACTGGCTTGGAAACACTATCTGATATTAAACAAAAAAACACAAACCTTCCTGTGGTTATGATTACCAAAAGTGAGGAAGAGTATCTTATGGAGGAAGCTATTGGTTCTAAGATTGCTGACTACTTAATTAAGCCAGTGAATCCTAATCAAATATTATTGAGTTTAAAAAAGAATTTAGACCACTCTCGTTTAATCTCTGAAAAAACTACATCAAGTTACCAACAAGAATTTAGGAAAATTTCTATGGATTTAGCTATGGTAAATTCTTATGAGGAATGGGCTGAACTATATAAAAAACTAGTTCATTGGGAACTTGAATTAGAAAATATTAATGACACTGGAATGTTAGAAATTTTAGAGTCTCAAAAATCTGAAGCCAACTCACAGTTTTTTAAGTTTATTAAAAAGAATTACCAACACTGGTTAACTGGAGATGATAAACCTACATTTTCGCACACACTTTTTAAAGATTACATAGTACCAAACTTATCGAAAAACCAAAGTGTTTTATGGGTAGTAATTGACAACCTTCGTTATGACCAATACAGGGTTTTAGAACCTTTCATCAATAATTATTTTAAAAAGGAAGAGGAATATTCATACTACAGTATTTTACCTACAGCTACTCAATATGCTCGTAATGCTATATTCTCTGGCTTAATGCCCTCTGAAATGGAAAAAAGACACCCAAATTATTGGAAAAATGATATTGATGAAGGTGGTAAAAACTTATTTGAAGCTGATTTTTTAGAAGAGCAAATAAAACGTTTAGGACTGAATATTACACATGAATATTACAAAATAGTTTCTTTAAAAAGTGGAAAAGATTTAGCTGATAATTATAACGGAACACGACAAAATGGCCTTACTGCTGTAGTTTACAACTTTGTTGATATGCTTTCGCACGCCAAAACTGAAATGGAAGTGATTAAAGAGCTTGCTGGTGACGATAAAGCCTATCGATCTTTGACAGTGAGTTGGTTTAAAAACTCTCCTCTTTATGAAATTATTCAAAAAGCACAAAAGTTAGGACAAAAGTTAATAATCACAACTGATCATGGTACTATTAATTGTAAGCACCCTACCAAGGTGATTGGTGATAAAAACATTAGTTCCAATTTACGATATAAAACTGGTAGAAGTTTGAGTTACGAAGATAAAGATGTATATGCGGTTAAAAACCCAAAAGATATTTTCTTACCCTCAGTAGCTATTAATAGTCCTTTTATCTTTACAAAAGAGGATTTATTTTTTGCTTATCCTAACAATTACAACCATTTTGTAAAGTATTATAAAAACACATATCAACATGGAGGAATTTCACTGGAAGAAGTAATTATTCCTTGTGCTGTTTATAATCCAAAATAGCAAAAAAGTAAATTTTATTAACAAATATTACTTCATTATTTTTGCTACTTATGAACAAAAATTATTCACTCGACGAATTAACAGCTGTAGCTGAAGAAATCATAGCTACTACCCAACATAAAATTCTGCTTTTTTATGGAGAAATGGGTGTTGGTAAAACAACTTTAATTAAAGAGATATGTAAAGTTTTGGGTGTAGAAGATATTGCCCACTCTCCTACTTTTTCACTAGTTAATGAGTATAAAACTTCTTCTAACGAAACAGTATATCATTTTGATTTTTACCGTATTAAAGATGAAGAAGAAGCCTATGATATGGGGATTGAAGATTATTTATATAGTAATAATTGGTGTTTAGTTGAGTGGCCTGAAAATGTTAAAAATTTACTACCTTTAGATACTGTTTCAATATCTATTAGTTTGCTAGAAAACGGGCAACGAAACATTCAATTAAAAACTAACTAAAATTTAGATGGGTTCTATTTCACCTTTTACCAAAGAGCAATTAATGCCGCAAACCGAAATGCTTGAAATTAAAAAGCGAAAGGGAGATTTATTTATAGGGTTACCAAAAGAAACTCATTTTGAAGAAAAACGAATTAGCTTGTCTCCTGACGCTGTTGCTGCATTAGTAGCTCACGGACACAGGATTGTGATTGAGACTGGTGCTGGTGATGGAGCTAATTACAGTGATCAAGAATATTCTGATGCTGGAGCTAAGATATCCTATGACGTTAAAGAAGCTTTTGCTTGTAATATTGTATTAAAGGTAGAGCCACCATCTTTAGAAGAAATTAAAATGTTAAACCCACAAACGGTTTTAATTTCTGCTCTACAATTAAAAACACAAGACAAAAAATATTTTGAAGCACTTGCTAAAAAAAGAGTAACAGCAATTGCTTTTGACTATATTAAAGATGAGCATGGCGTATTTCCTATTGTAAAATCATTAAGTGAAATTGCAGGAATCGCTTCTATGCACATTGCGGCAGAGCTTATGACAGCTTCTAATGGAGGAAATGGTTTACTGCTAGGTAATATAGGAGGTGTTCCTCCTACTGATGTTGTTATTTTAGGAGCAGGAACAGTTGGGGAATTTGCTGCTAAAACAGCCATAGGTTTAGGAGCGCGAGTAAAAGTTTTTGACAACTCAATAACTAAGCTTCGTAACTTACAATCATGTGTACAAGCACCTATTTACACTTCAACGATTCAACCTAAAACCTTACAAAAAGCTTTAATGCGATGTGATGTTGCTATTGGGGCTATTAGGGGAAAAGATCGCTCTCCTGTAGTTGTCACCGAGGAAATGATTGAACAAATGAAAGATGGAGCTGTTATTGTTGATGTAAGTATTGATAGAGGTGGTTGTTTTGAAACCTCTCAAGTTACTACACATAGTAAGCCTACATTCGCTAACCATGGAGTGATTCATTATTGTGTTCCTAATATTCCTTCAAGGTATTCAAGAACCGCTTCTGTATCTATCAGTAATATATTTACCCCTTATTTATTAGAAATTGCTGAAGAAGGAGGTTTTGAAAATGCTGCTCGTTTTGATAAAAGTTTACGTAATGGAATGTATTTTTATCATGGAATTTTAACCAATAAAACTGTAGCAGACTGGTTTGACCTTCCTTACAGAGATATTAATTTATTGATTTTATAGTTCTATTTTACTTACTTTTGCACTTCAATTTTTAAATTATGCAGTGGTTAAAACGTGTTGGTTATTATTTAATAGGAATTGCCCTAGGTAGTTTAGTTGTTCTTTTTATTTGGAAGGGTAAAGATGTTTCTTTTGATTATGGTATGGACGCTCGTACTTTAAAAACAATTAGAATTAAAAAGCGTTTGTTTTCTGATAATGCTCAGCAAATATTAACAACTTCTAAAATTGACACTGCTACTATCTCTACTATTTTAAATCACGGAGATGTAGACTTTGGAAAAAGTAAACCTCGTTTAAAGCCTTGTGCAGAGTATTTTATTACAGGTAAAGACAGTTTAAATCATATAGATTTGTATATTATACGTTGTGATTCAACTGCTACAGTTGATAAAATTACTATTAACTAACAGTTTTTATACTTATCGTACAAGCCTATTCCGTTTAATATCATTGGAATTATTTTCTCAAGTCTTTTTTCTTTCGTAGTTTCTTTCTTAGCTTCAGAAATATAATCGGTAAACTCCCTTTGTTTACTTAAAGTAAGTTGACTGAAAGCTTCTTTTAGCCTATTATTTCTATCTAGCTCTAACTGTAATTTTTCTGGAATAACTATAGGCTTGATATTCTTTTTAGGCTTTAACTCTTTTCCTTCTTCTGAGTTTTTAATTGCCTCTAATACATATTGTTTTATCAATACTATATTAATATCTTCCAATTGATTAAATCTCCATTGACGCATTGCTTGTGTTTTTCCTTCTTGAGCATTTTCCAATACTTCTTCTTTATCAGTTAAAAAACAACCTTGAAAAAACCATAAGCCACAATAATTTTTAAAGGCAGATAAACCTACTATGTTTTTACCTTTATATACATAAACAGGAGCTCCCCACTTAATGGTTTCGTCTACAGGGAGATCTAAAAAAACAGAACGCAAGAGATTTAACTCTTGCGTCCAATTACTTTTATCTTCTATATATTCTGATACTCTAGGATTCATTTTGCTATTTATTCTTCTAAAAACATCTTCCAGCTTACACCAAACTTACCTATTAGTATATTACTTAGTTATTTTTAGTTAGCTATTTCACTTGTAAATTTAATACGCATTAATCGCAATTCATCATCATCATAATCTCCATCAAACTCATCTAAGGCTTCTTGAATTTTATCAGTTTCAGCTTCCATAAAATAATCATGGATTTCTTCCTGTTGATCTTCATCAAGTAAGTCATCTACAGCATAATCGATATTTAACTTAGTTCCAGAAAATACAATAGCCTCCATTTCTTTTATCAACTCAGACATTTCTAAACCTTTAGATTTTGCGATATCTTCTAGAGGTAACTTTCTATCTGTATTTTGAATGATATAAAGTTTTAATCCAGAATTTACTCCTGTACTCTTAACTATTAAATCATCAGGACGCATAATTTCATTGTCTTCCACATATTTTGAAATGAGTGCAACGAAATCTTTACCGTATTTTTTAGCTTTACCCTCTCCAACACCATGAACTTTTGCTAATTCATCTAATGTTACAGGGTATTTTAAAGCCATATCATCTAAAGATGGATCTTGAAAAACAGCAAAAGGCGGTACTCCTAAACGTTTTCCTACAGTTTTCCTTAAATCTTTCAACATCGCTACCAACTTATCATCTACTCCTCCTGCAGACTTTTCATTAGTAATAATAGTACCATCATCCGCTGTCTTATAAACATGATTTTCTGTCATCATAAATGATGATGGGTTCTTTATAAACTCTTTACCTTCTTTAGTTAGCTTTAATACACCATACTGTTCTATTTCTTTCTTAATTAAATCCGCCACTAGTACTTGACGAATTAAAGCCATCCAGTAATGATTGTCTTTTGCTTTACCAACACCAAAAAAAGGTTGAATATTTGTTTTGTGAGACTTTAACAATGCATTTTCTTTACCTATTATTGTATTTACAATTTCTTTAGGCTTATACATTTCGCTAGTATCTCTAATAACAGAAAGTAAGGTTACTACTTCATCTTTTGCTTCGTGCTTTTTCTTAGGATTTCGCATATTGTCATCCATATCAGCACCTTCTCCATTTACTTCATCAAATTCTTCTCCAAAATAGTGAAGTAAGTATTTACGCCTGTTCATTGACGTTTCTGCATACCCAACAACTTCTTGTAAAAGAGCATGCCCTACTTCTTGTTCTGCTACTGGCTTGTTAGCCATGAATTTTTCAAGCTTTTCAATATCTTTATATGAGTAAAAAGTTAAACAATAACCTTCTCCTCCATCACGACCAGCTCTACCTGTTTCTTGATAATAACTCTCTAAACTTTTAGGAATGTCATGGTGTATCACAAAACGAACATCAGGTTTGTCAATCCCCATACCGAAAGCAATTGTAGCTACTACAACATCACAATCTTCCATCAAAAACATATCTTGATGCTTAACACGTGTTTTTGCATCTAATCCTGCATGATAAGGAACTGCATTTATTCCGTTCACTTGTAAAATTTGCGCTATTTCTTCTACTTTTTTACGACTTAAACAGTATATAATTCCAGATTTTCCTATTCGTTGTTTTATAAAGCGAATTATATCTTTTTCTACCTCTTTAGTCTTTGGTCTAACTTCGTAGAATAAATTTGATCTGTTAAAAGATGCTTTAAATACATTCGCATCCGTCATTCCAAGAGTTTTAAGAATATCCTCTTGTACTTTTTCTGTTGCGGTTGCAGTTAAACCAATAATTGGTACATTATCAATCTGCTTAATAATATTTCTTAGATTTCGGTATTCAGGCCTAAAATCGTGCCCCCATTCAGAAATACAGTGCGCTTCATCAATCGCTACAAACGATATTTTTTGCTTCCTAAGGAACTCAGCATATTCTTCTTTTATTAAAGATTCAGGAGCTACATACAATAACTTTGTAATTCCAGATTCAATATCTGATTTTACCTGGGCAATCTCTGATTTGTTTAACGAAGAATTTAATACATGGGCTATTCCATGGTTTTCAGAAATTCCTCTAATGGCATCTACTTGATTTTTCATTAAGGCAATTAATGGTGATACCACAATTGCTGTACCTTCCTTCATTAAGGCAGGTAATTGATAACATAGCGACTTACCACCACCAGTAGGCATAATAACAAATGTGTTTTTATTTGCTAACACACTGTTAACTACATCTTCTTGTAGCCCTTTAAACTGGTTAAATCCGAAGATTTTTTTTAATGATCCATATAAATCCGTCTGCTCTTTATTCATCTTCTAATATCAAAAATTAAAAACGAGAACTAATTTACAAAAATTCCCAACAATACATAACGTAAACTTTCTTTTTATTAAAAAAGATTTTCTTCTCAAATATTCCTATTTTTACACTTTAAAAATATACTTAAAACTTTTTTAACTTGAAAGACGCAAACGCTATTCTCTCAACCGCAAAAGATACTATTCTTTTAGAAAGTAATGCTATTGCTAATTTAGCAAATTTATTAAATAGCTCGTTTACGGACGCTGTTAATTTTATATTTAATTCAAAAGGGCGTGTTATTGTAACTGGTATTGGAAAAAGTGCCAATATTGCTACTAAAATGGTAGCTACTTTTAACTCAACAGGTACACCTGCTGTTTTTATGCATGCTGCTGATGCTATACATGGTGATTTAGGTAATGTACAGGATGATGATGTGGTGATTTGTATTTCTAAAAGTGGGAACACTCCTGAAATAAAAGTATTGGTACCTTTAATTAAAAACTATAACAATAAAATTATAGCTATAACAGGAAACCCTGATTCTTTCTTAGGAAAAAATGCCGACTTCCTTTTAAATTCTTTTGTAGATAAAGAGGCCTGCCCTAACAACTTAGCTCCTACAACAAGTACTACAGCTCAATTAGTCTTAGGGGACGCTTTAGCCGTTTGTTTATTAGAATTGAGAGGTTTTACTAGTAGTGATTTTGCAAAATATCACCCTGGAGGAGCTTTAGGAAAACGTCTGTATTTAAGAGTTTCTGATCTTATTAAAAATAATGAATTACCAAAAGTAAAAAGTACAGATAAAGTTACTCAAGTAATTGTTGAAATATCAGAAAAACGCTTAGGTGTAACTGCCGTTGTTAATAATGATAAGATTGCAGGAATTATTACCGATGGAGATATTCGTAGAATGCTAAGTAAAACGACAAAAATAGACGAGCTTACTGCTACTGATATTATGAGTACTACCCCAAAGACAATAGACGTAGATGCTATGGCTGTTGAAGCTTTAGATACTTTAGAAAACAACAATATTACCCAAATTTTAGTTACTGATGCAGACAACAATTATGTAGGTGTGGTACACTTACATGATTTAATTAAAGAAGGAATATTTTAAGATGGCAGAAAAGGAAATGTCTTTTTTAGACCATCTTGAAGAACTAAGATGGCATTTAGTAAGGAGTTTTGCAGCTATTTTTGTAGTAGCAATCGTCATTTTTGCAAATATTAATTTTGTTTTTAATGAGATTCTTTTAGCTCATTTAAAACCTGATTTTGCAACGTATCAATTCTTTTGTAAAGTATTTTCTTCTATTGGAATTGATAGTAGTTTTTGTACTATTAAATTTAAACAAACACTTCAAGCTTTAAATCCTACTCAACAATTAATGACAGGAATTTGGTCTTCTCTAATTTTAGGGTTTGTAGTTGCTTTTCCTTATATTTTATGGGAGTTTTGGCGATTTATAGCTCCTGGGTTGCATGAAAGCGAAAAGAAAAAATCAAAAGGTTTTATTTTTACCTCTTCTTTTCTGTTCTTTCTAGGGATTTTATTTAGCTATTACGTTATTTTACCAATGTCTGTATACTTCTTTTACAACTTTGAAATATCAGACGCTATACAAAACAATTTTAAGTTAGAGGCTTACATTAGCCTTATTACAAATACATTATTAGGTGTTGCTATATTTTTTGAACTTCCCGTAGTTATTTTCTTCCTAACTAAAATAGGATTAATTACACCAGAGTTTTTACGAAAATATCGTAAACATGCATTAGTCGTGGTATTGGTATTATCTGCTATTATTACTCCACCAGATGTGGCTAGTCAAGTAATTGTATCAGTACCTATCATGATTTTATATGAAATGAGTATTTATGTATCAAAATTTGTCTTAAAACAACAACAAAAGAATGTCACAAAAAGTCCAAGAGTTTAACGACTATCGTGCTAAAATGAACGAAAAGATTTTAGCATCAGATAATAAAGTAATCAAACGTATTTTTAACTTAGATACCAATGCTTTTACAGAAGGGCATTTACCTGTTAAAACTAAAGAATTATTAGGTTTAGTAGCGTCTGCAGTATTACGTTGTGATGACTGTATTGCTTATCATTTAAAAACAGCCCACCAAAATGGTGTTACCAAAGAAGAAATGATGGAAACTATGAGTATTGCCACATTAGTTGGTGGAACTATTTTAATTCCTCATTTACGAAGAGCTGTAGAGTTTTGGGAAGCATTAGAAAACGAAGCTTAATTTATACATATATTGATTTAAGAAATTTTTAAGAAACAGTTTTGTTACTTTTATACTTTAATCAATTCCACTTTCAACAATAATAAATGAAGTTAAGAGCAGACAACATACAAAAGATATACGGTAGTAGGAAAGTAGTAAAAGGAATTTCTTTAGAAGTTGAGCAAGGTGAAATTATTGGATTACTTGGTCCTAACGGAGCAGGTAAAACAACCTCTTTCTATATGATTGTAGGTATGATTAAACCTAACGATGGTCATATTTTTCTAGATAATGAAGAGATTACTACTGATGCAATGTATAAACGTTCTCAAAAAGGAATTGGTTATTTAGCACAAGAAGCTTCTGTTTTTAGAAAGCTTTCAGTAGAAGATAATATTATGTCAGTTCTTGAATTTACTGATAGAACTAAAGCTGAAAGAAAACAACGCCTAGAAGAGTTAATAGATGAATTTAGTTTAGGACATGTACGTAAAAACCGTGGTGATCTATTGTCTGGTGGTGAACGTCGTAGAACAGAAATTGCACGTTGTTTAGCTTCTGACCCTAAATTTATTTTATTAGATGAACCTTTTGCTGGTGTTGACCCAATTGCTGTAGAAGATATTCAAGGAATTGTAGCACAATTGAAAAATAAAAATATTGGTATTTTAATTACCGATCATGATGTGCAAGCTACTCTTGCAATTACTGATAGAACTTACCTAATGTATAATGGAGGGATTTTAAAAGAAGGAACTCCCGAAGAGCTTGCTGAAGACGAAACTGTTCGTAGAGTATATCTTGGAAAGGATTTTGAGCTTAAGAAGAAGAAATTCGATAATCAAGCTGTAACACAAAATCATTTCATAATTGAGAACGCAAAAGAAGAAGATCTTTTCTCCTCTTTTTCTAAAGTCTATCATAACCAAAACTTAAAAGATGGTTTTAAGCTGTATAGAAAAAAAGGGAATACTAATTCTTTTCTTGTTATACCTGCGGATAATATGAGTTTCATCGATTTCTGTAATTTATGCATTGATATAGAAGGTTTAAATGTAAAAGGGAATATCAAAGTGTCTAATCATAGCTATAAAAAAATAGCTAATTATAATGACTGGTGTAACTTTGAAATAGGTACAGATAAAGTTACATTAACCAATAGAAATAACGAAAGTTGGGATATCTACAAAAAAGGAGATTTTACGAAAAATAAACTTATGAATAAGGTCTTTGCTGAAGATAAAATATCTTTAGAAAATTATCATTTCATAAGTAACATTTTTGAACCTCAAAAAAACACCTAAAAAATAATTTTCAAAATCAAAACAAAAAAGCACGTTGATTCACAACGTGCTTTTTTGTTTTATTTAAGATGTAACTTATTCTATTTTGAAGAGAGTTTTTTATCTGAGTTATTTACAATAGACAATACTACATATGATAGTATTATCATTGGAATTGCAACTATTTTTAAAGTAATAATTAATATAATTGATAAAGCTAAAAACACATACTTAATCACATTATCTTTAAAATAAAAATTTTTAAACTTCAAGGAGAACAACGGTATTTCAGCATTCATTAAATACGTAAACAACACTGTAAGTAATATTAAAAAGTATTGATTTTCAATAAAACTTATTAAAAACGATTCTTTATCAAACTGAGCTATTAATGGTAAAGAAATTACAAACAAGCTCATAGCTGGTGTTGGTACTCCAATAAAACTATCCGATTGACGCTCATCAATATTAAACTTTGCTAAACGGTATCCTGCTCCCAATGTTAGCAATAAGCCTAAATAAGGCAAATTACTTCCTGTTGCTCCATACTCATCAACTCCAAAATATCCTACAGCATCTATATCTAAAGCATTTATCAACATTTGCATCATTACAATCCCAGGCACTACTCCACTTGTTACCATATCAGCTAAACTATCTAACTGTTTACCTAACTCACCTTGTACCTTTAGCATACGGGCTGCAAACCCATCAAAAAAATCAAAAAATATCCCAAGCATTACCAAAATTGCCGTGGCAAAAAAATCTCCTTTAATTGCAAAAATGGTAGCAATAGTACCACATAACAAGTTTCCTAAGGTTAATAAATTTGGAATATATTTTTTGACGTTCATAGTATTCATAAATTTACAGCTAAAATAAGAAATCATTCAATGGCTTTTACATTTTAGCTATTTTTTGTCATCTTTGTTTAAAAAGCTATTACATAGTATTATGCCAATTATCTCAGATACATTCTCTCCTAGCCTCCCATTTAAAAGTGCTCATTTTAACACTGTTTATCGTCCGTTATTCATGAAAGACACCATTGAATATAAACGAAAAAGAATTACAACGTGGGATGCTGATTTTATTGATTTAGACTTTTCTTTCGTGGAATCTAACACTATTGTGTTGTTAATTCACGGATTAGAAGGTAGTTCTCAGTCAAATTATATGATTACAACATCTAACCATCTAAACAGTTTAGGTTTTGATACAGTCTGTATGAATTTAAGAGGTTGTAGCGGAGAAGATAATTTACTTTTGGAAACCTATCATAGCGGAAAAACAGACGATGTTAGTTTCATCATTAAATACTTAAAAAACTATTATGATTATGACAATATTATAATCACAGGGTTTAGTTTAGGAGGAAATCTAACTTTAAAATATTTAGGGGAATACAGTGATATTCCTTCAGAAGTTAAAGGAGGAATAGCTGTATCTGTTCCTGTTGACTTAACCTCTTCTCAAGCTGAACTAAATAAATTAAAAAACAAAATTTACCTAAATGAGTTTTTAAAAACTATGAAGTTAAAGCTCTTACAGAAAGCAAAAAAGTTTCCTGACTTCAAATTAAATAAAGAACTCTTATTTAAAGCTAGTAAATTTAGACATTTAGAAAAACAGTATACCGTACCTGTTTTTGGCTTTGAAAGTTCCGAGGATTATTGGCTAAAAGCAAGTGCTAAGCCTTTTATTACAGAAATTAAGGTTCCAACATTACTTATTAATGCTTTAGATGATAGTTTTTTATCAAAAGAATGCTACCCTATAAAAGAAGCTAAGGAAATGAAAAACTTTTATCTCTCTACACCAAATTATGGCGGACATGTAGGTTTTATGTCTTCTTTTTCTAGCACAGAAAACAGATGGTTAGAACAACGTATTTCAAGATTTATAAATGAAACTCTTGGAATTGAATATTAAACAATAACCTTAAAAATACCTAGTTATATTAATCGGATTTATGATATTTGTAAAACACCGACATTAATTTTCTCTGATACTTATGATGATAAAAAAATATGCATATCTTTTTCTTTGTTTATTATGTATTAATCATGCTTTTTCTCAAAGAGTTAATACTTTAGGTTTATCAAAATTTTCTCAAATAAGTATCATTACTTCAGGACCTGGAGAAGCTTTATATGAGAAGTTTGGGCATACAGCTATTCGAGTAAAAGATCCCGTTTTACAACTAGATCTTCTTTATAATTATGGAATTTTTGATTTTGATGACCCTAACTTTTATGTAAACTTTACCAAAGGTTATATGAAATACAAGTTAGCTCGCTATCCTTTCCATTTATCTTTAAAGAGTGCTCAACAAGATAAACGTTGGGTGAAAGAACAAATTTTAAACTTAACACAACAACAAAGAAATGTTTTTTTTCAGTTTTTAGAAACAAATGTTCTCCCTGAAAATGCAAGTTATTTTTACGATCCTTTTTTCGATAACTGTGCTACCAGACCTCGTGATATAATTCAAAAGGTTACAGGAGATAAATTAGTTTTTAAGGATAATTTTGTTACTAAGGATTTATCGTTACGACAATTGATGAATAAAGAAATTAATCCAAACACTTGGGGTAGCTTAGGAATTAATATAGCTTTAGGAAGTAAGTTAGATAAAATAGCAGCTCCAAAAGAATACTTATACTTACCTGATTATGTTTTTGAAGCTTTAAGTGTATCAAAAATTGTTAAAGATGAAAAAGAAGAAAATTTAGTTAGGAAAACAAATGTTTTACTCGATTTTGAAGAGAAGGAATCCAAAAGTGATCTTATTAATCCCTTTTTAATAATTTTAGTATTTTCCTTATTTGGAATATTTATTACATATAAAGACTTTAAAAAATCTAAAAGAACCAAATGGTTTGACTTTATTCTGTTTTTTACAACTGGTGTTTTAGGTTTGCTAATTGTTTTTTTATGGTTCTTTACCAACCATTCAACTGCACCTAACAATTTTAACTTTTTATGGGCATTTGCACCTAACTTAGTTGTTGCTATCTTTTTATTGAAGGAAATTCCACCAAAATGGATATACGGTTATTGTATCGTTTTATTAATTTTTATACTAATTATTCCTTTTATATGGCTATTTAGTATTCAATTATACACGTATCCTATGATTCCTCTATTTTTGTTATTAGGAACTCGCTATTTCTTTTTACAAAAAGCTTTGAAGAGCTAGTTCATATCCTTGTAAACCAAAACCAAAAATAACTCCTTTAGCATTAGGAGCTATATAACTAGTGTGGCGAAACTCTTCTCTAGCATGTATATTTGAAATATGCACTTCAACTACAGGGGTTTCTATACCTTTTACAGCATCACCAATACCTACAGATGTATGAGTATAGGCCGCTGCATTTAGAATGATACCATCATAATCAAAACCTACTTCATGTAATTTATCTATCAACTCCCCTTCTATGTTCGATTGAAAATACTCTAAATTTATAGTAGTATAATTATTTTTTAATTCTTTAAAATAATCATCAAAAGAACTTGCTCCGTAAATAGTTGGTTCACGCTTCCCTAATAAATTTAAATTAGGCCCATTAATTATAATTATTTTTTTCATTACTAATATTTTCTAAAGTAAAAATACTCTTTTTAACTTTTAAGCATAAAAAAAGGAAGCAAAATTGCTTCCTTTTTTACTTATTATTGAGTTTCTTATTATAAAGAAAAAGAATAAGTTCCTCCAATACCGAAAGTTGCGTAATTTACATTAGCATCAACAGAAATAGGACCTAAAGTTGCAGTTCTACTTACATTAGTTGCTGAATAATCAACATGTAAAGTAATTTTTTCAGTTACTTGGTAACCAACTAAAGCACGGTAGTAAAAACCACCTTCTTTATCTGCTGAAGGTCTTACACCAATACCATAACCTAAATCAGCTCCAACTGAAAATTTATCAGCAAAGCTATAACGAGCTGCAGCAGCTACAGGAATAAAAGCTACATCAGCTCCTTCTCCTTGAAAATGTAAATAAGATACAGATGGTCCTACTTTAAAGTTTTCAGCAATATCAAATAAATAGTTAGCTTCAATTGCTCCTGTTACATTAGCTTCATCAGCATCACCTACAGGTAATCCAATAGTTCCACCAACGTTTAATTGTCCTTCTTGTGCATTAACAGCTAAACCGAAAGCCATCATAGCAACTACTAAAAATTTTTTCATAATTTTTGTTTTATAAGTTTTATTTTGAGCCGGCAAATATACACCTAAATAAGGTTTTAACTGCTCATTTTTTTAATAAAAAAAGGGGTAAAACAGATAATACCACTTAAAACACTGAGAACAAAAAAGTTAATCGAAAAAAATATTTTATCATAAAAAAAGGGATTAATTCCCTTTTTTTTAATGCTTTTATATTAATAATAAGAATTACCAAGCGTATCCTAACGAAACACCTAATCTTGGTAAAAACCCATCAATACTAACAGTAGTTCCGCCCGTTGCAGAAGCAGAAACATATTGTGCTCCAAAATTTAAATCTAAAGCAAAACCTGAATCTCCTCCACCAAATACCCATTGGTACCCAGCTAAAGCACCACCAGAAAAAGCAGAAAAACCTACATCTTCACCTGCATTGTTTTCTGCTGAAGCAGAAGAGTAACTTACAAAAGGTGCAGCATACCATCCTCTAGGAGCATCTTTATCAGAAGAAAAATAAAACTTATATTTACCTTCGGCTCCAATAGCACTTGTACTAATTTTTTCTGAACCAGAAGTTACATCAGCACCAGCATAAGATAACCCTACTTCAAAAGCCCCTTTTGAAGAAATAGCTCTTTCGTAAGATAATTCAGCTGTTCCAAAAGCTAATCCAATTGGGTTCGCCTTAATAACATTCTTTTGAGCATTAGCTGTAAAAGCTGTAGCTACCATAGCAATTACTAATAATAGTTTTTTCATAATTTTTAATTTAATTAATTATAATTTCGTCGCGAAAATAATTTTATTTTTCTTTTTTTAACATTTTTTTTTCAAAAAAACAAAAGTATTTACTAATGAATTGGAAACAAGCTATATCTGATTATACTAACTTTTTAAAAATCGAAAGAGGGCTTTCAAAAAACTCTATTGATAGTTATCAAAGGGATGTGAAAAAATTAGCTTATTTTGTAGATAATTTAGAGACTAACCTTTCCCCTATTTACATTACTCAAGAAACAATACAACAATTTATTTACGAAGTAAGTAAAAAAATTAATGCTCGTAGTCAAGCTAGATTAATTTCAGGACTACGTAGTTTTTTTGATTTTTTAATTTTTGAAGATTACAGAAAAGATAACCCTACAGATTTAATTGAAAGTCCAAATATTACTCGAAAACTTCCAGACACTATAGAAAAAGAAGATGTTGATGATTTAATTGCTGCTATTGATTTAAGTCATCCACAAGGAGAACGTAACAAAACCATCATTGAAACTATTTATAGTTGTGGTCTTCGTGTAAGTGAATTAATTAATCTACAGCTTTCTGATTTATTTTTTGATGATGGTTACATACGTATACTAGGAAAAGGGAATAAGTATCGATTTGTGCCTATACATATAACAACAATACATAGACTTAACTTTTATATTAATGAGATTAGATCTAAAATCTCACCTAAAAAAGAAGATGAAGATATTGTTTTCTTAAATAGAAGAGGAAAGCGCTTAACCCGACAAATGATTTTTATTATTTTAAAAGAATTAGCTCAAAAAATCAATCTAAAAAAAAGTATTGGTCCACATACATTGAGACATTCTTTTGCTACATATTTACTTAAAAACGGAGCAGACTTACGTGTTATTCAGCAGTTATTAGGACATGAAAGTATTACTACTACAGAGATTTACGTACATTTAGATAATAGCTACCTTAAAGAAGTTGTTGAATTACATCACCCTAGAAGTAATTTGAATTTAAACGAGGAAGAATAAACGAAACTATCGGGTACAAAAAAAGGCAAGCTACCTACATCACACCGCTACGACCTAATACCCTTGCTGCGTTCCCGCCCTGGGGGATTCAAAGGGAGCTGGTTGTGTAGGACTTGCCGATGCAAATTTACAACCATTTTTTCGTAAAAAACAACAAAATTTCAATAAAAAAACTGTAACATTTCTAAGTTTTTGAATACTAATAGTTTGTTATTTATATTTTTTTCTTTTGACAGGATAAAATAAACGTAACATTAAAAAAGAATATATTTGTATCACTAACTAAATTCACACAATGGAAAATCAAGCAAAAAGCAAAAACATTATTTTAAACTATGGATTAATTTACGGAGGAGCTATAGTTTTAACCAACCTTATAATTTACGCTTTGGGTATGACCTTCGATACTGTGGGAGGAATAATTAATATGATTGTATTAGCTGCATGTATTATTGCTCTTCCTATTTTAGCTATAAAAAAACACAAAAAAGATAATAATTCTTTTTTAACTTGGGGACAAGCTTTAAAAATAGGTGTAGGTGTTGTTGCTATTGGTGCTTTAATAAGTATTATCTATAGTCATATTTTCACTGGTCTTATTGAACCAGATTTCTATAACCAATTAAACGAATTCCAAACTCAAAAATTACTAGATGCTGGTTTAACAGATGAGCAAGTTGATACTCAATTAGCTATGCAATCTAAATTTCAAGGAACTCTTATTGGAGACGCATTAGGTTTTTTATTTTATGTTTTTCTTGGTTTTGTCGTATCAGCAATAACTGGTGCTATCATGAAAAAAACAGAAGAAGACCAATATTAAAAATAGTTTAAACAAGTTAAAGTTTTACATAAAAGTAATACTTCGTAACTTTACCTTTTTAAACATTGAATAAAATATATGGATATATCGGTAGTAATACCTCTTCTTAACGAAGAAGAGTCTTTACACGAGTTACACGATTGGATTGCAAAAGTTATGCAGTCCAATCAATTTTTATATGAACTTATTTTTATTGACGATGGAAGTACTGATAATTCTTGGAGAATAATAGAAGAATTATCACAAAAACATCAAGAAGTAAAAGGTTTACGATTTCAAAGAAATTATGGTAAATCCCAAGCCTTAGATGCTGGATTTGCTTTAACTAAAGGCGATGTAGTTATTACAATGGATGCCGACTTACAAGATAGTCCTGATGAAATACCTGAACTATACCGCTTAATTACTGAAGAAAATTTTGATTTAATTTCTGGATGGAAAAAGAAACGATACGATAATATCGTTACCAAAAATATTCCCTCAAAATTATTTAACTGGGCAGCTCGAAAAACTTCAGGATTAAAGTTACACGATTTTAATTGTGGATTAAAAGCTTATAAAAATGAAGTTGTCAAAGCAGTTAAAGTTAGTGGTGAAATGCACCGTTATATTCCTGTTTTAGCTAAAAATGAAGGTTTTAATCGTATTGATGAAAAAGTAGTACAACACCAAGCTCGTAAATATGGAGTGACAAAATTTGGTATGGATCGTTTTGTAAATGGTTTTTTAGACTTAATTACTATTTCCTTTTTATCTAAATTCGGTAAACGCCCTATGCACTTTTTTGGTTTATGGGGAACTTTAATGTTTATTTTCGGATTCTTATCTGCCTTTTTTATTGGGGTGATAAAAATATACCACCTTACTGTCGGGGTAAAAACAATACTTGTTACAAGTAATCCTTGGTTTTACATAGCCTTAACTTCCATGATTTTAGGAACTCTTATGTTTTTAGCAGGATTTTTAGGTGAATTAATTATCAAGAGTAATCCGCAACAAAAACATTATAAAATTAAAGAACAACTGAATTTTTAAACTCGTACCTTTGTACGTTTTTTAATTTGATACATGAAAGAGATTTTAAACAGCGCAAAACTGTGGCTTTCTGACAATTTCGATTCAGAAACCCAACAAGAAATTCAGCAATTAATTAATACTAATGCTGACGATTTAGCAGATCGTTTTTATAAAAATTTAGAATTCGGAACTGGAGGAATGCGTGGAATTGTTGGCGTAGGTACCAACCGAATTAATAAATACACCTTAGGTAAAGCAACCCAAGGATTAAGCAATTACTTACATAAAACATATCCAAATAAAGCATTAAAAGTAGCTATTGGTTACGACTGTCGTCATGATAGTGAGTGGCTAGCTAAAGTGGTTGCTGATGTATTATCTGCAAATAACATTCAAGTATTTTTGTTTGAAGATATGCGTCCTACTCCAGAATTATCATTTGCGGTAAATTATTTAGAATGTGACGCAGGAATCGTATTAACAGCTTCTCACAATCCACCAGAATATAACGGGTATAAAGTATATTGGAATGATGGTGGACAAATCGTTCCTCCACAAGACACAGAAATTATCAATGAAGTAAATTCTTTAGCCTTTTCAGAAATCAATTTCAACTCAAAAGAAGAATTGATAACTGCTATCGGAAGCGAAATTGATGAAGCTTTTTGGAAATCTTCTTTAGCTAACGGAACTTTTGATATTAAAGGTCGTGAAGATTTAAAAATAGTATTTACTTCTTTACATGGAACGTCTATCAAATTAATTCCAGAGGTTTTAAAACGTGCTGGTTATACTCAAGTACATATTGTTGAAGAACAAGCAATTCCTGATGGTGATTTCCCTACTGTTGAATCACCAAACCCAGAAGAACCAGCAGCTCTTAAAATGGCGGTTGACTTAGCCAATAAAATTGGTGCTGATATTGTATTAGGAACAGATCCAGATTCAGACAGAATTGGAATTGCTGTTCGCGATACTGAAGGAAATATGAAATTACTAAACGGAAATCAAACTATGAGTATGATGACTGATTTTTTAATTAATGATTGGAAAAAGCAAGGAAAATTAAACGGAAAACAATTTGTTGGATCAACAATTGTTTCTACCAATTTAGTGAATGAAATAGCCGATTCATATAGAGTGGAAACCAAAGTTGGATTAACTGGTTTTAAATGGATTGCTAAAATGATTGAAGATTACCCTGAACTTAACTTCATTGGTGGTGGCGAAGAGAGTTTTGGTTACATGGTAGGTGATTTTGTACGTGATAAAGATGCTGTTACCTCTGCCCTACTAGCCTGTGAAATCGCTTCAGATGCAAAATCTAACAATAGTTCTTTCTATAAAGAATTATTGAATTTATATACACGCCATCATTTTTATAAAGAGCATTTAATTTCTTTAGTAAAAAAAGGAATGAATGGAGAACAGCAAATCAAACAAATGATGGTTGATTTACGTAATAACCCATTTACTGAAATAGATGGATCAAAAGTTAAATACTTATACGATTACCAATCTTCTACAAGAAAAAATTTACTAACAGGAGAAGAAACAGCAATTGACATTCCTAAATCAAATGTATTAATCTATCAAACCCAAGATGGAACTAAAATTGCGGCTCGCCCAAGCGGTACAGAACCTAAAATTAAATTTTACTTTAGTGTTAAGAGTAAATTAAATAATGTTTCAAATGCTAAAGAAGTAGAAAAAGATCTTGACAACAAAATTCAACGTATTATTAAACAATTAAATTTCTAGTGAGTAGTTTTAATAAAATAGTAAACTTTGCCAAACCCTATAAAAAATATGCTTTTTTAAACATATTTTTTAATATTTTGTATGCTGTATTTAATGTCTTATCAGTATTAGCTTTCATTCCTGTTTTGGGTATTTTGTTTGGTAAAGAAGAAATTGTAACAACCCAACCTAGTTATAGAGGCATAACCTCTATATATGATTATGTACAGGGTAGCCTTAATTATAAAATATCTCAAATGATTGAGAGTGGTGGATCTGAAAAGGCATTGCTTTTTGTTAGTTTAACAACTTTATTCCTGTTTTTCTTTAAAAACCTTTTTAGATATCTTGCTTCTTATACGTTGGTTTTTTTACAAACAAATACGATTAAAGATATTCAATCTTCTATGTTTGCTAAGTATATTTCATTACCTATTTCATTTTTTTCAGAAAAAAGAAAAGGAGATGCTATAGCAAGAATTACTTCAGATGTTCATACTATACAATTTACCTACCTTTCTTCTTTTGAAACTATAGTTAGGGAACCATTAACCATTGTTTTTACTTTAATTTCAATGTTTGCTATTAGTGTTAAGCTTACACTTTTTGTGTTTATCTTATTACCTATTTCTGGTTTTATTATTTCTACAGCTAGTAAAAAACTAAAAGCATCATCCTCTAATTTTCAGAAAGAGAATGGGTATTTTTTATCTATTGTTGATGAGGCTTTAGGTGGATTGAAAATAATTAAAAGTTTTACTGCAGAAAAAGCCATCAATTCAAAAATAGGAAAATCTATTAGTAATCTTTTTGGCTTAATGACAAGCCTAAAACACCGACAAATGATAGCCTCACCTTTAAGTGAGTTTCTAGGTACGGTAACTATTGTTGCTATTCTTTGGTTTGGAGGAAAACTTGTTCTAACAAGTGACAGTACATTACAGCCTCAAGAATTTTTTGGTTATATAGGTTTATTTTATTTAATTCTAAACCCTGCAAAAGCTATTTCTACAGCGATGTATGGAATTCAACAAGGAAGTGCTTCTGCTGATAGAATTTTTGAAATTTTAGAAACCAAAAACCCTATTGAAGATACAGCTAGTGCTATAGGTAAAATATCTTTTGATGCTGAAATAGAATTTAAAAATATTTCTTTTAAATATCAAGATGATTACGTTTTGCAGAACTTCTCCTTAACAATACCTAAAGGAAAAACGGTTGCGCTTGTTGGGCAATCAGGAAGCGGAAAATCGACGTTAGCTAATTTAATTACTCGCTTTTACGATGTTGATTCTGGAGAAATTCTTATTGATGGAATTAACATAAAAAATATAAAAAAGGAATCTCTTCGTAACCTAATGGGAATGGTTACGCAAGACTCTATTCTCTTTAATGATTCGGTTAAAAATAATATTATTTTAGGCAAAGAAAACACTACTGAAGAAGAAGTTATCAATGCTTCCAATGTAGCGAATGCCCATGAGTTTATAAAAGATTTACCTAATCAATATAATACAAACATAGGTGATGGAGGAAACATGCTTTCTGGTGGACAAAAACAACGTTTAAGTATTGCTAGAGCTGTATTAAAAAATCCTCCTATTATGATTTTAGATGAAGCCACTTCTGCTTTAGATACTGAAAGCGAACAGCTAGTTCAACAAGCCTTGGATAAAATGATGGAACACCGTACCTCATTAGTTATTGCTCATAGACTATCAACCATTCAAAAAGCAGACAATATTGTTGTTCTTAGAAAAGGAAAAATAGTAGAGCAAGGAAAACACGAAGAATTACTCAATAAAAATGGGGAGTATTTTAAACTCGTATCCATGCAATCATTAGGATAAAAAAAAGAGAAGCAATTTTGCTTCTCTTTTTTATTTAACTACTATTATTGACTAACTTTTAATCCTAATTGTTCTCCTTTTTCCAACATAAACTGATAAGAGGCATCGTGTTCATTTGGAATCTTACCATCTAAAATAGCTTCTTTTATCGCTTCTTTTATTTGGCCAATTTCTCTACATGGTTGTAAGTTAAAGGTTTTCATTATTTCTTCTCCTGTTATTGGTGGTTGGAAATTACGAACCCTATCGCGTTCTTCTACTTCTTTAATTTTTTGACGAACTATCTCAAAATTCTTATGGTAACGCTTAAATTTCTTCGGATTTTTAGTCGTGATGTCTGCTTCACATAAAGTCATCAATGACTCTACATCATCTCCAGCATCAAAAATTAAACGACGTACTGCAGAGTCTGTCACTTCACTTGCTAAAACAATCGGACGAGAACTTAACATCACCATTTTCTGAACAAACTTCATCTTGTTATTCAATGGCATTTTTAAGCGTTTGAACAACTTATATACCATCTTTGATCCTACAAATTCATGTGAATGAAAAGTCCAACCTATTTTTTTGTGATAACGTTTCGTTGGCGCTTTACCTATGTCGTGCAACAATGCTGCCCAACGAAGCCAAACATCATCTGTATTTACAGCAATATTATCTACTACTTCTAAGGTATGGTAAAAATTATCCTTATGTTTTTGTCCTTCTACTTCCTCTACTCCTTTTAAAGCGATTAATTCTGGTAAAATTCTCTCTAACAGCCCTGTTTTTTCCAATAATAAAAAACCTATAGAAGGTACAGAAGATTCTAAAATCTTATTCAACTCAACTACAATACGCTCACGAGTAATAATATCAATTCTTGAAGCATTTTTTGTAATTGCATTTAACGAATTTTCTTCTATTTCAAAATTCAATTGAGTAGCAAAACGAATAGCACGCATCATACGTAGTGGATCGTCAGAATAGGTAATATCTGGATCTAAGGGAGTTCTAATTATTTTAGCTTCCAAATCAGCCATTCCTCCAAAAGGATCAAGTAACAATCCGAAATCATCTTCATTTAAACTCAATGCTAATGCATTTATCGTAAAATCTCTCCTGTTTTGATCGTCTTCTAAGGTTCCTTCAGAAACTTTAGGGTTTCTACTCTCTTCTGAATATGATTCTTTACGTGCCCCTACGAACTCAATTTCAACATCTTGAAAACGCAGCATTGCTGTTCCGTAAGTTTTAAACACTTGAACTTTTGGCTTATTAGGTAGTAATTCGGCTACTTTTTGGGCTAAATCTATTCCACTTCCAACTGCAACCACATCAACATCTTTGGCTGTACCTCGTTGTAAAATAAAATCACGTACAAAACCGCCAATTACATAGCTTTCTAGTTGTAATTCTTTAGCTGCTTGGGATATATATTGAAATATTTCTGCGGAAATTGCTTCTTTAAAATATTGTTTTTGCATACAATTATTCTCTAATCACAATAACATCGTCACCTTCAATTTTTAAAATAGTTGAAGACTTCTCTGCTATTTTCTCTTGATGCAAATCTACCACATAATCTACATTCTTTAAAATTGCTTCGTTTATTTCTGAAAATGATTTTGGTGTGGGCTCTCCACTTACGTTTGCAGAAGTAGAAACAATAGGTTTTCCAAACTCTTTAATTAGCTGAATACAAAACTCATCCTTTGGAATACGAATAGCAATTGTATTGTCTACAGCAATGGTATTAAATGCTAATCCTTTTGGGTTATTATAAATAATAGTAGTAGGTTTTACTGATGTCTTTAAAATTTCTAAAGCTTTTTCAGGGATATTTCCTACATGATTTTGCAGCATTTCAATAGAATCTACTAGAATAATTAAGCTTTTAGACTCTTCTCTATTTTTTAATTGGTAAATTTTCTTAACGGCACTTTCATTAGTAGCGTCACAACCTAATCCCCATACCGTATCTGTTGGATAAAGAATCGTTTTTCCGTTAAGTAAATAGTTCTTTATTTCTATAATCATCGTACAAATTTATACTTTAAACTATTACACTACATCAATAAAAAAAGATATTTTTGCTTTATGAGTAAAAATGCACTTTTAGATTATAAAGCCACAGGAGGTTATTTTAATATTGGAGATTATGTTCAAAGTATCGCTGCCAAGCAATACTTTTCGAATATTGACTTACTTCTGAATAGAGAATATTTGAACGATAAAAATATTGAACCTTGTAAATTAATTATGAATGGCTGGTTTATGTATAAAACCAAAAATTGGCCTATATCTCCTAATATTGATCCCTTATTTGTTTCTTTTCATTTAAATGCACATATTGCAGATACGTTATTGAGCAGACAAGAAAACATCACTTATTTAAAACAGTACGAACCTATTGGGTGTAGAGACTTTTACACTGTAAATATTTTAAAAAAATATGGAGTTGATTCGTATTACTCTTCTTGCTTAACTACTACTCTTCCTAAGATTGAGGTTCCTAGAACAGATGATATTGTGTTTTTCGATGTCCTTTTTAACTTAGATAAGAAATCCTATTACGAGAGAATTCCTAGACACTATTACCGTGATTTAATTAAGTTTAAATTACCTAAGCTTCAAGATCATAAAGAGTATTTAAAATCTATATTTCCTGAAGAAATAGTTAACAATGCTAAGTTTGAAACTGCATTTTATAAAGAAAAAGGAACTACTTCTGAAGATAGGTTTAAAGAAGCAGAGCGCTTGTTAAAAACATTTGCCTCAGCAAAACTGGTAATAACCTCTAGAATTCACTGTGCGCTGCCTTGTTTAGCAATGGGAACTCCTGTTATTTTTATCATGGGAGGGTTAAATAATTCTTCTGACCTGTCAAGATTGGATGGAATTGTACAGCACTTTAACATGGTTAATCTTGATTCTGGACTTGATTTAAGTTCATTAAAAAACCTAAACTTAATTAAACTTGATGAAATAAATTGGGAAAATCCAATTCCCAATCCTACCAATCACCTACAATATACTCAACACCTAATTGATTGTTGTACTGATTTTACAAAGAATTAATATGATAAAAATTATTCTTATTAATTAGGAATTTAATTCTATTCTTAATTAATAAGGGTAATTTAACTGCTTTTCTTTTAAGGCTATCAACTAAATATGAAAAGCCTTTTTGTTTATTTCCCCAAGAATCTTCCCACCAGTGAATACAGACTGTTTCTGGTTGAATACATTCTTGTGTAAATTTTTCATTCCACGCAAAAGGAAAGAAATATTCTGTAGGAAGCAGTAAAACATCATTTAAATGCTGCTTTTTATACTCGTTTAATCCGTAATTCAACAATACTTTCGATACTATTGGAGGTCCTCCCATTGCATTAAAATACAAACGTTGTTTTTCTTCCGTAGCTTTAATACAATCTAAAATAAAAACATTGCCTTTTTCTCCTCCAATAACAGCAGAATTTAATGGATACTTTTCAGACTCTAATGTTCCTTGAAAACCAACAAATGCTTTTTCTTTTAACAAATGGTCAAAAGTAGTAACCATTTCAATATCTGTATCTACATAAATTCCTCCTTCTTTATATATAGAGTACAACCGAACATAATCAGTTATAAATGACCATTTTTTTTGTTTATAAAGTAATTTTAAAAAAGGTAATTTATCAAAAGGGGTATTGGTTTCATCCCACTTCTTTATAGTATAGTCAGGTAATTTTTCTTCCCAAGAAGCAATACATTTTTTTATTGTTTCATTATACTCACCTTTACCATACCAACAGAAATGTATAATTTTTGGAATCATTTAATAATTGTATTTTTGACCGAACAAATCTACAATAATATTTACACATGAATATAAGTGGCCTAGTAATTACTTTTAATGAAGAAGCTAACATTAAAGATTGTATTATTTCTTTAAATAGGGTATGCGATGAAGTGATTATAATTGATTCTTTTAGTTCTGACAAGACTGTTGAAATTGCAGAGTCTATGGGAGCTAAAGTTTATTTTCAAAAGTTTTTAGGAGATGGACCCCAGAGAGTACATGGACTTCAATTTTGTAAAAATGATTGGATTTTAAACTTAGATGCAGATGAACGTTTAGATGAAGATAGTTTTAAATTTATTAAGAGTGGAAAATATTTAAATGAACCTTATGACGCTTATAACTTTAGGCGTAAAAACTTTTTAAAAGACCAGCCTATTAATTTTGCTGGGTGGTACCCTTCTTATACATGTAGGTTTTTTAACAAGCAAACCGCTAAACCTGCAACTACAAAAGTTCATCAAAGTATACAAGCCACCAATTTAAAAACAACCAAACTTCATTTATTACACTTTGGTTGGAAAGATTTTCATCAGATTATAGGAAAATACAACTTGTACACTACTTGGCAATCTGAAGAATATTTTGAACAAAACAAAAAAGTAAACTTCTTTACGCCCATAGGGCACGGATTATGGTCTTTCCTACGTTGTTATATTCTTAAAAAAGGTATTTTCCATGGATTAGACGGAATTACATTTTCTATGATGCAAGCCTTTTTCTCTTATATGAAATATGCAAAACTTAGAAAACTATATGAAAACAATAAAAAAGGAAAGATTTAAAATCTTCCCTTTTTTATTGTACTTAATTTCTTCTTAAACCGCTACATCATACTCTCTAAGAGCATCATTCAACGAAGTTTTCTTGTTCGTACTTTCTTTACGCTTACCTATAATTAAAGCACAAGGAACTTGATACTCCCCTGCTGCAAACTTCTTCGTGTAACTTCCAGGAATTACTACAGAACGTGCTGGTACTACTCCTTTCATTTCAACTGGTTCATCACCTGTTACATCAATGATTTTTGTACTCATCGTTAATACTACATTTGCCCCTAAAACAGCTTCCTTCTCTACTCTAACTCCTTCAACAACAATACAACGAGAACCGATAAACGCTCCGTCTTCAATAATTACTGGTGCTGCTTGTAAAGGCTCTAAAACTCCTCCAATTCCTACTCCACCAGATAAGTGTACATTTTTACCAATTTGCGCACAAGAACCTACAGTTGCCCAAGTATCTACCATCGTTCCTTCATCAACATGCGCTCCAATATTCACATAACTAGGCATTAAAATAGTTCCTGCTGAGATATAGGCTCCATGACGTGCTACTGCATTAGGTACCACACGAATTCCTTTAGCTTCGTAACCTCTCTTTAATGGAATTTTATCGTGATATTCAAAAATACCAGCCTCTAAAGTTTCCATTTTTTGAATAGGAAAATATAACACTACTGCCTTTTTTATCCATTCATTTACTTGCCATCCTTTGTCAGTTGGTTCAGCAACACGTAAATCTCCTGCGTCTAATAAATCTACTACTTTTCTAATAGCATTAATCGTAGTTTCTTCTTTCAATAAATCGCGGTTATCCCACGCTTTTTCTATAATTGATTGTAATTCTGTCATTTTTTAATAATATTTTTCAGCAAAAATAAAGTTGCTTTCAAGAATATACCGCGAAGATACATTTTTTAAACAGATATTTCTTCCTTGTTTAATTTAGCTACCTTTGCAAAAACTTATAGAATGGGCAGGATATTAGCCATAGATTTTGGAAAAAAAAGAACAGGTATTGCTGTAACCGATGAACTTCAAATTATTGCTTCGGGTTTAACAACTGTAGATACCTCTGAACTTATCACATTTTTAAAAGAGTATACTCAAAAAGAAAATGTTGAACTTTTTTTAGTTGGAAAACCAAAGCAGATGGATAATTCTGATAGTGAAAGTGAGATACTCATAACTCCTTTTCTACAAAAGCTTGAAAAAGCTATCCCTTCTATCCCCATAAAACGTGTAGATGAGCGTTTTACCTCTAAAATGGCTTTTCAAACAATGATTGATAGCGGTTTAAAGAAAAAACAACGTCAAAACAAAGCTTTAGTAGACGAAATAAGTGCTACAATCATCTTACAATCGTATTTATACAACAAATAATTTTCTACCAAAAGCATTCTTTGTATTTTTGCATTCCTTAAAATTAAAAAGTAAATGATTTTACCCATTGTAGCATACGGAGATCCCGTTTTACGTAAAGTAGGAAAAGAAATCGATAAAGACTATCCGCAGTTAGACAAGTTAATTGCCGATATGAGAGAAACTATGTACAATGCTAACGGACTTGGTTTAGCAGCTCCTCAAATAGGAAAAGACATCCGTTTATTTGTTATTGATGCTTCTCCTTTTGCAGAAGATGACGATATAAGTGAAGAAGAAAAAGAAGTTTTCAAAAACTTTAATCGCGTATTTATCAATGCTAAAATTATTGAAGAAGAAGGTGACGAATGGGCTTTTAATGAAGGGTGTTTAAGTATTCCAACCATTAACGAAGATGTTTTTCGTCAAGAAAAAGTCACTATTGAATACCAAGATGAAAATTTTGAAAAACACACAGAAACGTTAAGCGGATTACCTGCACGTGTTTTTCAACATGAATATGACCATATTGAAGGAATTTTGTTTACCGATAAACTTTCTTCTTTAAAAAAGAGATTAATTAAAAAGAAATTAGACAATATTTCTAAAGGGAAAGTAAACGCTGGATATCGCATGCGTTTTCCTAATGCTAAAAGATAATAGTTATACACTAAAAAAACATTAAGACATGGAATTTAACAAAATTATAGCTGTAACAGGTAAGCCAGGTTTGTATGAAATCTTATCACAAACTAAAACAGGAGTTATCGTAAAATCTATTGTTGACGGTAAACGTTTTCCTATTACTGCTACTCATAACGTAAGCTTATTAGAAAATATCGCTATTTACACGTACGAAGAAGAAGTGCCTTTAGCACAAGTACTTAAAAATATTGCTGATAAAGAAGATGGTAAAGAAGCTATTTCTCACAAAGAGAGCGCTAATAAATTAACTACTTATTTTGGCGAAGTATTACCTGGGTTTGATGAAGAGCGTGTATATGCTTCAAACATTAAAAAAGTAATTCAGTGGTACAACATCTTAGCGAAAGCTGAATTTGACTTTAGCACGTTAGCAGAAGCTGAAGAAACAACTACAGAAGAAGCTTAAATCGTGAATACTCGTAAGCAACAGTTAGCCGCCTTTAATCGTTTGTTAGACATCATGGATGACCTTCGTGAGAAGTGTCCGTGGGATAAAAAACAAACCTTACAAAGTCTACGTCATTTAACTATTGAAGAAACCTACGAGTTAGCAGATGCTATTTTAGACAACGATTTACAAGAAATAAAAAAAGAATTAGGCGATGTGCTTTTGCACATCGTCTTTTATGCTAAAATAGGAAGCGAAAAACAAGCTTTCGATATTGCTGATGTTGCCAATGCAATCTCTGATAAACTTATTGACCGTCATCCGCATATTTATGGCGATGTAGTTGTTGAAAATGAAGAAGACGTTAAGAAAAACTGGGAAAAGCTCAAACTAAAAGAAGGGAATAAATCTGTTTTAGAAGGCGTTCCTAAAAGTTTACCTGCAGTGGTAAAAGCCAACCGTATTCAAGATAAAGTTGCAGGTGTTGGTTTTGATTGGGAAGAACCACATCAAGTGTGGGAAAAGGTTCAAGAAGAGCTTTCTGAGTTGAACGAAGAAATCAAAAACAACAATCAGGAGAAAATAGAAAAAGAATTTGGAGACGTTTTGTTCTCCATGATTAACTACGCTCGTTTTATTGGGGTAAATCCTGAAAATGCACTGGAAAAAACCAATAAAAAATTCATCAATCGCTTTCAGTACTTAGAAGAAGCTGCCAAAAAAGAAGGCAAGCAACTTTCTGACATGACCCTCGCTGAAATGGATGTGCATTGGGAAAATTCAAAGGAATTTTTCAAATAATCAACTACCGTCATTCCGACCGAAGAGAGGAATCTCTTTCAATAAAGTCACAGATACCATTTAGAGTTACAAATATTCGATTATAAGGTTTCTCACACTTCGCTACCGCTGGTTCGAAATGACAACTCACGACCGTCATTACGAAGGAGGTACGACTGAAGTAATCTGTTTATCTCGAACTATAAATACAAAGATTGCTTCGTTATCACTCGCAATGACGCCTTTAATTGCTACTTCTCCCCGCTATGATATTTCCTGTCATTTCGACCGAAGGGAGGAATCTCACCCAATGAAGTTTCTATTACTCTTTAGAAATATAAACAGTCAATTTTGAGGTGTAACTCTACAAAACCCTGAGTTTTCTCACACTTCGCTACCACTTAGTTCTAAATGACAACTCTCGAACATCATTATAAGTACCATAACACACGACACTACCGTCCGTTGACACCAGACAGTACTATCCTATGACTTTAGACACTACTGTCTAAAGGTTAAGACAAAATCTACATAACATAAAAAGTATTGTTGATATTCTTTTTCTTGATAAAAAAAAACAAAAATCAAGACTTACCATAAAATCTTGAGAAAATACTACGACACCTTTCCACTGATAAAAAGAATTGTTCGTGTTATCTTTATTTTTTATCAAAGAACTCACGAATCTAACGATTTCGCTATCGCTCAAACAGCTTTTTTATCTTACACCCATCATTGCTGTCTTGATTTTTAAAGATTTTCTTGTAGGTCATAATATAAGGCGTTAATATGAAAAGAATAGCAACATCCACAACTAATGCCTTTAATTGTTACTACTCCCTGCTATGACGTTCCCTGTCATTCCGACCGAAGGGAGGAATCTCATCCTATGAAGTTCCAAATACTCTTTAAAATTACAGACCTTAAATCATAAGATTTAGCTCTATTGAAGTTTCCTCAACACAACGGAACCATCAGCGAGCTTCGCTGAACTTTCCTCAACACAACGAAACCATCAGCGAGCGCCGCTGAGCTTTCCTCAATACAACGAAACCATCAGCGAGCGCCGCTGAGCTTTCCTCAACACAACAGAACCATCAGCGAGCACCGCTGAACTTTCCTCAACACAACAGAACCATCAGCGAGCGCCGTTGATCTTTCCTCAACACAACGGAACCATCAGCGAGCTTCGCTGAGCTTTCCTCAACACAACGGAACCGTCATTGCGAGTGATAACGAAACAATCTTTGTATCGATTAAAAGATAGCAACGTCGTTCATTTCGACTACGCTCAATGACCTTCTCGCTATGACGTTACTCGTCATTTCGATCGAAGGGAGAAATCTCACAATTTAGAGTACAACTACCAATATTTCCCTATTTTTACTCTATGGATATAATCATCATCACCGGAGGAAGTAAAGGAATCGGTAAAGCCTTAGCCGAAAAATACGCACAAGAAAATTACAGAGTATACTCACTATCCAGAAGCATTGTCGATTTGGAAAATGTCGTACAGCTTTCTGTAGATTTATCTGATACCAAGGCCACACACAACACATTTAAAATGTTGTTAGATGAAATTCAGAAATTGGAAGTTTCATCGATTACCTTGGTCAATAATGCCGGTAGACTCGGTACCATAGCGAACTTAGAAAATATTCCTTCGGAAGATATTGCTCAAAGTATTCAACTCAACACCACTACTCCACTTATTTTGTCGAGTTTGTTTATCAAAGCCACACAACAGTTGATGTGTAAAAAACAGATTATTAGTATATCTTCTGGAGCAGCCGTAAAACCATATGAAGGTTGGAGTATTTACTGTACGTCTAAAGCTGCGATTGACATGATGACCAAAACTATTGCTGCGGAACAAAACGAGCTTGAACATGGTGTAAAGTGTAATGCTATTTACCCTGGTGTGGTAGATACCAACATGCAAACTGATATTAGAAGTACCGATGAAAAAGATTTTAAAAACGTACAACGTTTTATCGATTTAAAAGAAAACAACCAGCTTTACACTCCTGAGTACGTTGCTGAAACCATTTTTACCATAGACACCCAAAACAAACTACAAAATGGGGATATTGTGGATATTCGGAATTTTGATAATGATTAGTTTCAATACTTAATTGAATAAATATGAAAAAGAATTTACTTATACTTTTTAGCACTATTTGTCTTTTTAGCTGTCAGAATTATGAAAGCAAAAAGCACGTTGAAGAGAGATTTCTTTACGTTTTTAATATTGACTCTTTAAAAACTAAAATGAAATATGAATTAACTATAAAAAATAATGACAGTTTAACAATATACAAATACAAAAATCTTATTGAGAGTGAAAAAAACATGGATTTTAAATTCATTCACAAGACTAACCAATTATTCTTTTCAGGAACTGAATTTAAATTAATTAAAAAAGATTCTTTTTCAGATAAAAACCTATCAGAACTTAATTTTGATATCTACATTTTGACTGAACCTCTTGATGACGGAAACGGTCCTATATTTTTTAATCCCGAATATGGAGTTTTGAATTTAGAGAATGGCTGGGGTAGAAACTTTTTATATTTGAAAAAAGAGGAAGAGGCTCAATTTACCAAAACTATAATTACTACACTTAAAGAAAAAGTATTTTTCCATGAAACATATAATTAATATTGACTTCTAAATGGAACTTTTAAACAGTTAAAAAATAGTTATGTATAATTCCAAAAAAAAAATTTATCTACTTGTAGCACTTACCGTATTGAGTTGTTCACATTACAAAAAACCAGAAAAAGATAAAGCCACTATTAGAAACATAGATAAATTAGAAGTTTTAAATAAAATATTATCTGACACCATTAATTTAAAACTATTACCATATCAGAAAATACTAATTTCTGACTTTAATTTTTTGCCCAAGCTACCAGAAGAAGTTATTTATAGAGAAGGAGAATTTATATCCGTTAGTTATATTGAATATTTATCACATAACCTTAAAGAAAAAGATACTCTCTTTTTAAAAGAGCAAATTAAACAAAATAAAACACTTGATTTAAAAGAATTATCACAATACAACTATCAAATATTCAACACCTCTGAACTTATTAAAAATAGTATTTCAATTGACTCATTAACATTCCTTGCATATGAGAAAACTTCATATTCAGATAGAAAATATAACGAAAGTTTTATTTTGATTGACAAACCAATTTTTAACAAAGAAATGAATAGAATGTGTTTAGGTATACATAGACCTTATTCTGGCGAAAATTTCGTCTTTATGAAAGAGAATGGAAAATGGAAAAAAACATCTATTATATCTCGTTGGGCTAATTAAGTACAACAATTTATTCATTAAAACCTAATAAGCATCCACATCAATAATAAAACGGATGGGTCTAAAATCTTTAACTGCTTCAAAGGTATTTTTAATTTTTTGTAACTGCTCTTTGGTTTTTCCTAAAGATTGTTTTGGCGGAATTTTAATCACTAAATTCTTAATATACTGATTTCGAATACGAGAAACCGCAGGCGCTGTAGGTCCTAATACATTTTCGTGAAACACATTTTGTAAAGCTTTTGCTAACCAATTGATACCATTATCAACACGCGTGTAATCTTTGTGTTTTAAGGTAATTTTTATCAAGCGATAGTATGGCGGATAATGAAACTGCCAACGATCTTGCAATTGCTCTTTATACATTTCTGTATAATTGTTAGTAGATACTTGCTGCAAAATTTGATGATACGGATTGTAGGTTTGTATCGCTACATTTCCTTGCTTTTTAGTACGTCCTGCCCTACCCGATACTTGTACCATGAGCTGAAAAGCTCGTTCATGTGCTCTAAAATCAGGGAAGTTGAGCATAGAATCCGCATTTAAGATTCCTACCAACGATACATTTTCAAAATCCAATCCTTTAGATAGCATTTGCGTTCCTACCAAAATATCAATTTCTTGCGCTTCAAAAGCCCCAATAATCTTTTGATACCCATATTTACCGCGCGTGGTATCCAAGTCCATTCGTCCAATATTATGATTCGGAAATAGCTCTTTTAACTCTAGTTCTATTTGCTCCGTTCCAAAACCTTTGGTGTCTAAGGTAGCACTTCCACAAGCACCACAACTATTCGGCATTGCACGTTGGTAATGGCAATAATGACATTTTAACTCTTTACGGAATTTATGATAGGTTAAACTCACATCACAATTCGGACATTGAGGAGAAACACCACAAGTAGTACACTCTACCACAGGCGAAAATCCACGTCGGTTTTGAAATAAAATAACCTGTTCTTTTTCCTCCAATGCTTCCGTAATCATTTTCAATAAGCGATCAGAAAAATGACCTTTCATTTCCTTTTTTCGATGCTTTTCTTTAATGTCTATCAGCTCGATTTTAGGCAACTGAATGTTTCCGAAACGACGCGTTAATTCTATAAATCCGTATTTGTTTTGCTCAGCATTAAAATAACTCTCTATTGATGGTGTTGCAGAACCTAACAATACTTTTGCTTGGTGTAAATGACCTAATACTACCGAAGCATCACGTGCATTGTAACGTGGTGACGGTTCAAATTGCTTGTACGACGTTTCGTGCTCTTCATCTACTACAATCAACCCTAAGTTTGAAAACGGTAAAAACAACGAAGAACGTGCTCCTAAAACAACCTGTGCTTTAGGTTTATTCTCTAACACGTTATTCCACACCTCTACTCGTTCGTTCATCGAGTATTTTGAATGGAATACCGAAATAAAGTTCCCAAAATAGTTTTGTAAACGGGTAATGATTTGGGTTGTTAAAGCAATTTCTGGTAGTAAAAACAATACTTGTTTTCCTTCAGCAATCACTTCTTTAATCAGTTTTACATAAATTTCTGTTTTACCAGACCCTGTAACCCCGTGTAATAAACTTACTTGTTGTGTTTCAAAAGAAGTTTTTATTTGATTGAAAGCTTCCTGTTGAAATTCATTCAACTCTTTAATCTGATTCGTTTCTCCTTGATAGTTAATTCGATCGGTTTGAATATGATAAAATTCAAAAATATCTTTCTCTACCAAGGCTTTTAAAACTGCGGAAGAAGCTCCCGACTGTTCTTCTAAATCTTTTGCTTTTATCGGCTTTTTAGCCGCTGCTAACTGAAAATACGTCAGTACAGCTTCTCGTTGCTTTTTAGCTCTTGAAAGTTCCTCTAAAAGCGTTTGTAGGCCTTCACTTGAGGTATAATTGTTATGTAATCGAACATACTTAACCAGTTTAGGTTTGTAGGTTTCGTAAATTTCTTCTTTAATGTAAACCGCATTCTTCTCTATCAATCCGTTAATGATAGGAAGTACGGTTTTCTTTCCTAAAATATCAGCAACCTGATGAATAGTTAACTGTGAATGATGTTGTAAGGCTTCAAAAATTAAAAATTCTTCATCGGTTAGTATGGCTTCTTCTTCAAAGTTTTCATTTTTATAGATGATGGTTTCACTTTCTAGCAAAAATGCTGATGGTAAGGCAGCTCTATATACATCGCCTAACGAACACATATAATAGCTCGAAATCCATTGCCAGTGTTTTAGTTGCTGTTCCGTTATAATAGGCGTATCATCTAAAATTTGATGAATGTCTTTGGCCTCATATAATTCGGGTGCATTTTGGTGAATGTTAAACACCAATGCAGTATAAATCTTACTTTTTCCGAAGGAAACCGCTACACGCATTCCTTTTTTTAAAAAAGAGGCTTCTGCTTCGGTTACCGTATAGGTAAACGTTTTTTGCAACGGAATGGGTAATATGACGTCGATGAAATATGGCATTATTCTACTATTTCTAATGGAGCTGGCGGAGGGGGTGGTGGAAATTCTATTAAATTACCCTTCTTATCAAACAATCTGAAGTCTTTTTCCAATAATATTTGAAGAGGATATACTCTCTTTAAAGAATCAATATTTTGCTTTTGAAAACTATTAATAAAATTAAAATAAGATACTGACATAGTATCCAATGCTTTAGAAACTCTTTCTTTAGATTTTTTAGTTAAATCGCGATACCTAAGTAATATTATACTTCTATCTGGGCTATCAGAATATTCATAATCTTTTCCCCAGTTTAACAACTGTTTATTTAAGTACTCTTCAAAATTTTTAACACTAAGAACTTTTTCATCTTCATGAAAAAAAAGTGTTTTTCCTTCTTTAAAGTCACCTTCCAATATAATTGTATTTTTTTCTTTAATACAAAAAGTTGGCAAATGACACTTTATAAAAAAATTAATATTTAAGGGTATGTCATTATTTTGTGTTCTTACATACTGTTTCTTGTGAGTAATCTCCTCATAATACTCGCATTTTTCTACATAGTTTTTGAAACTAATAATTGTATCTAAATCAAAAACAAAAGTTGAGTCTGTATTTTTCTGTGTAGGAAAAACATCTTTCATAGTTAAAGCTTGTTCCTTTACTGTTTTAGAACAAGAAATAGTTAGCAAAAATAAAACAGGAAGTATGTAAAAAGTAGTTTTCTTCATCTAATATCAAAACTACACAAAAATGAGTACATTGTAAACACCAAAGCTTCTATATTTATGACTTCACTAGAATGGAAAAATAAGGGTGAATTTTACACCATTAATAATCAACAAGTTTTCGTTATTGATGAAGGAAATACTAATGAAACTCTTGTGATACTCCACGGATATCCTACTTCTTCTTTTGATTATTATAAAGCGCTTCCTTTTTTATCAAAAAAATACAGAGTGATTATTCACGATCATTTAGGGTTTGGTTTTTCTGATAAACCTTTAAACTATTCGTATTCTTTAATTGAGCAGACTGATATAGCTTTACTTTTATGGAAAAAACTAGGTTTACATGAAGTTACGCTGCTAGCGCATGATTACGGCACTAGTATTGCCTCCGAAATTATTGCTAGAAACAATATGAATCTGCTTCCTTTTTCTATTAAAGAATTGATTTTGTGCAATGGTAGCATGCATATTGAATTAGCCAAACTACGAACTATTCAAAAGTTACTAAAGAATAAAATTACAGGAAAATGGGTTGCTAAATTGGCGAATCAAACTGTTTTTAATAGGAATATTCGCAAAATTTATGTTGATGCTTCTAAGGTTTCTCAGGAAGAGTTAAACGAAATGTGGTTTCAGTTAAATTATAATAATGGTCGGAATGTTATTCATTTATTGAGCAATTATATTAATGAGCGATACTTTTTTTGGCATCGTTGGATTGGCGGATTGACACAAACACAGATTCCTACAAAAATAGTTTGGGCTACCCACGACCCTATTGCTGTAAAAGCTATTGGAGAGCAATTACACAAAGAAATTCCTAATAATGAATTAAGATGGCTTGAAAATACAGGGCACTTCCCAATGTTAGAGAATGCTAAAGAATGGAGTGATTTGGTATTACGTTAATGTTTAATAGCCTAACATTTCTAGATACAGTTTTTCTACTTTAGCTCTTGCCCAAGGTGTTGTTCTTAAAAACTTTAAACTAGATTTATAGGTTGGGTTCTTTTTAAAGACATTTATATTCAATATGTCCCCCATTTCTTCCCAACCATACTCTAAGTATAATTCTTCTAACATGGTGGCTAATTTTATTCCGTGAAGCGGATTATTTGGCTGTTCTTGACTCATGCTACAAAGGTAAATATTCTATTGTAGTAATTCGTCTAACAAAATTCTAATTTTATCACTATTCCAATCAGCAGCTCCTTTTTTGTCTACAACAATAGTTCCTTTTTTATCTATAACAAACGTCGCAGGAATTGAGTTGCTTACTAACTGTTCTGGTACTTTAGATAAAATATTATATGTTGGTAAATCGTAGCCTTTATCTTTATAAAAGGCTTCAATAGTCGTCCAATCTTCGTTACTTACAAATACAAACTCAACTTTATCTTTATAATCATTGTATAGCTTTTGAATACTTGGCATTTCTGCTATACATGGCGGGCACCAAGTTGCCCAAAAGTTTACAAAAACAACTTTGTTCTTGGTGTCGTTAAAATCTATATTAGTAGTATTTAACCCTTTTAAATTCCAGCCGTAATCGTTTAATACTTCTCTTTTATCTTCTGTAATAGTAGAAGGTGAAAATGAAACCAACCTAATAAAATATACTTTGGTTGGCGGATATAGTAATAAGCCTATAATAACGACAAATACAATGTTTGAGATTGTTTTTCTATTGAATTTCATTTAGTTTATTTAGGTTAAAGGTTGTTATCTGTCGTTATGAATATTATTGTATTACAAATTATGTATATGTTTTCTTTATCAATCTAAATTAGGTAGTAAAAAATCATTTAAAACGCTTTTTTTAGCCATCATTTTCTCAATATTTTCAACGGTTCTTGGAGCTTCTGCTGATAGGTTTACAGGTCCGTTTTTTGTGATTAAAATATCATCTTCAATTCTAACTGCAATTCCCCACCATTTCTTATCACAAGGGCTTCCTTCTGGAATATAAATACCAGGTTCTACGGTAATAACCATATTTTCTTTAAAAGCACCATATGTTCCTGGATCATGAACATCTAAGCCTATGTGATGAGAAGTACCATGTGGAAAATAGCTATGTTTTGCTGAAGGAGAACTAATAATACCCAAAGCTCCTAATCCTTCATTAATAATCTGTTTTGTTGCTTCTCCTGGCTTCCAAAATTGATTTCCAGGTTTACACACCTTTATTCCTGCGTCTTGTGCTTTTAAAACCAATTCGTAAATAGCTTTTTGTTCTGGAGAAAACTTACCGTTTGCTGGTATTGTTCTGGTTACGTCTGCTGTATATCCTCTATACTCCGCTCCTAAATCCATTAAAACTAGCTCATTTCCAAGTTTTGTTTTGTTATTTTCAATGTAATGTAAAACGCAACCATTGTTTCCTGCACCAACTATAGATGGGTAACCTTCATACTCTGCTCCATATTTTTTATACACAAACTCATGAACTCCTTGAATTTCTGTTTCAGACATATGCGGTTTCATAGCTTTCATTACTTCTACTTGTCCTATTGCCGAAATTCGTATCGCCTTAGTCAACAGTTTTAATTCTTCTGGTGTTTTTACTTCACGCATTTCAGCAAGTGCGGTTGATAAAAATTTAACATCTATATTAGACTCACTATTTTTTTGAAGTTTTATTTTTATTTTTTGTTTGAGTTCTCTTCGTAATCCATCATCTGTAGCACTTATATACTCTTTTATTATCGGGTCTTTTTTATACTCTGGATAATTCTCTAAGCTTTTAGATAGTTCTTTAGCCACTTCTTCTAACTTCGCATCTGGTACATTTGCTATAGCTTTATGAATATACTCTATATTTGGATCTTTAGCCTCCTCATTCTTATACCCAGACTGCTTTTTAAATGCTTTTACTAAATCGTAAATTTCTCCTTTATCTCTTTCTGAGTTTCTATAATCATCATTAAGTTTTAATATATTTACTTTATCAAAACTTTTAAAATTAATTGCATCTGTAACAAATTCTTCTGATGTTTTTGCCATCGCAAACCCTAATTCTTTTTTTGCTCCTTCTACTCCTAAACGTTTTCCATTCCACATTTCAAATCGAGGATCTTTTTTAGGCACATATAATATTTCATTATAACTATTTCCTTTAGCGTCTTTTTGATTTTCAGAAAATAGTACCAAAACCGCATTGGGTTCTCTAAACCCTGTTAAATAGTAAAAGTTAGGATCTTGATGAAATACATAATCTACATCATTAGCTCTGTTTCGGGTTGGGTTAGCAAAAACAACTGCTACAGCATTTTTAGGCATTTTTGATCGTAAAATTGCTCTTCGCTCTTTATGAAAATCAGCTGGTAAATAATCTGTTGGAACTTGTGCTGATACAACAACACATATATTTAGTAAGAAAAGAGTAAATAATAGTTTTTTTAGCATCGTGATAAAATTTGTTACTCTCAAATTTAGTATTCTATGATAGAATAAGGAAAATATTAACAAACATTTAGGTAATATACTCTTATAATATTACACAGATTCGCCTGTATTGTTTGCTAATTTTTCAATACTTTAGCATCACTTTTTTAAAACAAACAATACACAATAATGAAACCTACATAAATAAAATATACCCTATAATGGTTATTTTATTCACAAAAGGTTACATGCGTTAATAAAAACAATAAAAAACAAACACATGAAAAATACAGCTTTATCACATGTACATGAAGCTTTAGGAGCTAAAATGGTTCCTTTTGCAGGTTATAACATGCCTGTACAATACGAAGGAGTAACTGCTGAACACGAAACTGTTAGAAAAGGAGTTGGTGTTTTTGATGTAAGTCATATGGGAGAGTTCTTTTTAAAAGGAGAAAATGCATTGGCTTTAATTCAAAAAATATCTTCTAACGATGCTTCTAAATTAGTTCCTGGAAAAGCACAATATAGCTGTATGCCTAATGCTGATGGAGGAATTGTAGATGATTTAATTATTTACATGATTGCTGAAAATGAGTATATGTTAGTGGTAAATGCTTCTAATATTGAAAAAGATTGGAACTGGATTTCTCAACACAACGATTTAAAAGTTGAAATGGAAAACCGTTCTGAAGAATGGTCGTTATTAGCTATTCAAGGTCCAAAAGCTGCGGAAGCTATGCAATCGTTAACTTCAGTAGATTTATCTACTATTAAATTCTATACTTTTGAAATTACTGATTTTGCTGGGATTCCGAATGTAGTAGTTTCTGCTACTGGATATACTGGTTCTGGTGGATTTGAAGTATATGTAAAGAATGAAGATGTTGAGCAACTTTGGAATAAAGTTTTTGAAGCTGGTAAAGATTGGGGAATTAAGCCTATTGGGTTAGCTGCTCGTGATACCTTACGTTTAGAAATGGGATATTGTTTATATGGTAACGATATTGACGATACTACTTCTCCTTTAGAAGCTGGCTTAGGATGGATTACTAAGTTTACGAAAGACTTTGTAAATGCTGAAGCTTTAAAAGCTCAAAAAGAAGCGGGTGTTACTCGTAAATTAGTTGCTTTTGAATTAACTGAGCGTGGTGTTCCTCGTCATGATTATGAAATTGTTGATGCTGATGGAAACAACATTGGACGTGTTACCTCTGGTACTATGAGTCCGTCATTAGGAAAAGGAATTGGATTAGGGTATGTTACTAAAGAAAACTCTAAAGTTGATAGTGATATTTTTATCCAAGTTCGTAAGAAACAAATTCCTGCTAAAGTAGTGAAGTTACCTTTTTATAAGGGTTAAAAATATATCTAAAAAAAAGCAGCTTCTAAAAAGCTGCTTTTTACCCCTTATTTAAATAATTTAATTTTCCCCAATAAATTAAATTAAGTACTCGTTTGTTTGAGCACTCCAAATATCTACAACAAAAAAGCCTTTTCCACCTTTACTTCCTTGAATGATACCTTTTTGGATATGAGTGTGTTATATTATACCTTAAAAGTAAAAAGCAGCTCTTAAAAGAACTGCTTTACAACTATTAATCAACTATTTAGATGTTTTTAATCTTTCTTTTCGTCATCTTTTGACGCCTTGTTCCAGATTTTAATTTCATCTTCTGTAGTTACACCTTCTAATACTTCAATGTTTACTCCGTCTGAAACTCCTAGTTTTAACTCACGTTTTTCAAACTCATCCTCTCCTTTCTTTACTTCTACATAAGGCTCTTCAGTTTTCTTATCAAAACGCAATAACGATTCTTTAATAGATAAAACACTGTCTTTTTTCTCTAAAACGATATCTGCATTGGCACTATAACCTGCCCTTACAAAATAGTTGTCATCAAGACTTACATCTGCTTTAATTTTAAACTGTACTGCTCCGTTTTCTTCAGTTCCTTTTGGTGCAATAAAGTTTAATATTGCAGGAAACTTTTTGTTTTCAATAGCTCCTAATGAAACTTCTATGTTTGATCCTTTTACTAATTTTCCTACTTCTGATTCATCAACTTGTCCTTCAAAAATCATTTTTTCCATATCAGCAATAGTAGCGATAGTTGTACCTTCATTAAAGTTATTTGATTGAATAACTTGGTATCCTTTTTTTACAGGAATTTCTACAACCATACCTGATGTTGTTGCTCTGATATTTGTGTTTGCTCCGGCAGAACCTACTGATCCTTTTTTAATGATTTGATAATCATTTTGAGCATTTGTCAAATCATTTTTTGCTTGATTGTATGATAATTGTGAGGCTTCAAACTCTTGACTAGAAATTACTCCTTTATCAAATAAACTTTTATTTCTGTCGTATTGAGTTTTAGCATTATTTAATTGAATTTGTACTGAGTTTATTCTTCCTCTTGCACTTTGTAGCGATTGTTCGTTTGGTACAACTCTTACTGTAGCTAATAAATCTCCTGCTTTTACAATTGCTCCTTCTTCAACTACAATTTTGTCTATAATTCCTGCAATTTGAGGTTTTATTTCTACCTCTTCTAGAGGAACTACTTTACCTGTAGCCACTGCCTTTTTTACAATTGTTGTTCTAAATGGTTTTTCTGTTTCATAGGTTACCACACTTTTTTGATTTTTCTTTCCTAACCAAATTAGGATGACTACAAATAATAGTGCTACTATTCCTAAGATAATTTTTGCTCTTTTGCTCATGATTAATTGATTATTTCTTTTTTTATTCTTCTCTTAATGCTTCGATTGGTTTTACTATTGTTGCCATATATGCTGGTATTAAACCTATTAAGGTTCCTAGAATTACTAGGATTGAAAAGGCTAGCATTACTATGGGTATATTTACGGTTGGATTTACAAGTGTTGGATCGTCTCCACTTCCTACTGTAAAGTCTAATAGGAATAGAACAAGTCCTCCAAAAATAATTCCTAACATTCCTGCTATTGTAGTTAAAAAAACAGATTCTAATATTATTTGTCTTTTAATACTTATTGGAGTTGCCCCTAAAGCTCTTCTAATTCCAATTTCTTTAGTACGCTCTTTTACGGTAATTAGTAAGATATTACCAATAGCAAAAACTCCTGCTATTAAGGTTGCAATCCCAACAAACCATGTTAAAAATTGCATTCCTGTTAAAAAGCCCATTAGTTTATCTATTTGGTCTCCTAAATTTACACTACCAAATGCTCTGTTATCTTCTGGATGTACTTTGTGCAGGTTCTTTAAGGTTAAAAGAATGTCTTTTTCCATCTGTTTGATGTCCACTCCTTCATTTGCCGTAATCATCATCCAATCTACTTTATTTGAAGTGTTGTATACTTTTTGAAAAGTTGTAAACGGAATGTAGGCAGTATCTCCGTCAATATCTATAGTATTCGATGGTTTATAAACCCCTATAACCTTATAGTTTACATTACTAATTTTCACATACTGTCCAATTGGCATTTCTTTTTTATCAAACAGTTGTTTGTACATGTCTTCAGAAATAACACAAACTTTAGAGTTATTCTTTATATCATTTTGATTGAGAAATCTTCCGTAGATTAAATCTTTCTTTTGTACACGATCTAAAACTGGGTAATCTCCACTTACTTGAAAATCTCCAGATTTAAAATCTTTAACAACACTACCGTTGGTTTGATTTCTTGGTGCTAATAGCTTTATTTCTTTATTGTATTCTTTTTGAAGTACTTCAATATCTTTAAAGGTTAAATTAAACCTTCTTCCTTTTTGAAATCCTTTAAAAGGCATATCGGTCCTCTGCGTCCACATAAAAACACTATTGGTTGCAAAGTCTCCAAAAATTCTTTTAAAATTGTTTTCCATACCACGTGCAGCTCCTAATAAGACTACTAATATGAAAATTCCCCATAGTACACCTACAATGGTAATACCAGTTCTTAATTTATTTTTACGAATACTTCCGTAAATTTCTTGCCAAGTGTCTGAATCAAATAAAAACTTCATAATTAGTCTGCTCTTAGTGCTACAATTGGTTTAATTTGTGCTGCCTTTTTTGCTGGTAAATACCCTGCAATTAATCCTGATAAGATTAAAATAATGGTAGCTCCTATTACAATTCCTGGACTTACACTTGGATCTTTTATAAAGTATTTTTCTAAACTATCTCCAATAGCACTTAAAATGTAAGTTCCTAAACTTAAACCTAAGTACCCTGCTATTGTGGTTATTAAAATAGATTCTTGAATTACCATACCAATAATTGAAGATGGTTTTGCACCTAATGCTTTACGAATTCCGAATTCTTTGGTACGCTCTTTAATAACAAAAATCATAATATTACTGATACCAATAATTCCTGCAATTAAAGTTCCTGAACCTACAAATATGACAATGAAATACAATGCAAACATAAATTGATTGATCCCTTTATTTGCTTCCGCCATGTTTCTTACAGATAAAGCACTTTGATCATCTGGGTGAATGTCTAACTTTTTACGTAAATCTCTCTCTAGTCGATTACCAAATGTAATGGCTTGGTCAAGATTTAACTTAGGGTCATATCCTATATTAATTTGACTGATGTAATCGTTGTTTCCATATAACTTTTGCGCAGTTGTTACAGGCATGTAAGTCAATCTTTCTTCATTATCTCCTCCTTTATCAGAAAATATTCCGACTACTTTATATGAAATTCCATCAACGTTTACCCTTTTTCCTAAAGCTGGTTTTTCTCCAAATAAATCTTGCTTTACAAGTCTACCAATTACAATTACTTTAGACTTGTCTTTTAAGTCTAAGTCGTTAATATATCTTCCTTCATCAATAATTGTTTTTTCTAAAAACTGATGATCTGGATGGACTGCACGTAATTGATAATTATTTTGATTGTTCTTGTAGGTAATATTTACGCTTTTGTATATTCGTGCCGTTAAATGTTGAATTTTGTTTTCATATTCGTCTTTAACGTAATCAAAGTCTTTATTTTTTAATTGAATTCTTCTTCCTGTTTGTAATCCTTTATAAGGTTTTGATGTTTTCCACACTCTTACAAACATAGCATTGGTTGCATCATCTACAAAAGCAGATTTAAACTGATTTTGTAAACCTGATACAATTCCGAATAATAGCGTAAATAGTAAAATAGCGAAAGCTACGGTGAATCCTGATAAAACAGAACGCAACTTATTTTTACCAATACTTTGAAATATTTCTCTCCAGCGATCTAAATCAAACATAATTAAATTGCTTTTGCTTTATTTGTTGCCGCTTCTGTTAACTCATCACTAATTATAACTCCATCTTTTAAACGAACAACTCTATTAGTCTGTGCTGCTACTTCTTCCTCGTGTGTAATTACAAAAACAGTCATTCCTTCATCGTTAATTTCTTTTAATAAATCCATTACCGAATCTGTTGTTGTAGAATCTAAAGCCCCTGTAGGCTCATCTGCTAATACAACTTTTGGTTTGGTAGCTAAAGCTCTTGCAATTGCTACACGTTGCTTTTGACCTCCAGAAAGCTCATTTGGCAAGTGATTAGCCCATTCTTTTAACCCTACTTTTTCAAGATATTCTAAAGCTATTTCTAACCGTTCTTTTCTACCAACTCCTTTATAATACAATGGTAAAGCAACATTTTCTAGAGCTGTTTTATAGGAAATTAAATTGAATGATTGGAAAACGAATCCTAAAAACTTGTTACGTAATACTGCAGCTTTTTTTTCATTTAAATTTTCTATTAACTGCCCATTTAAGTAATATTTTCCTTCATCATGTGTATCTAATAAACCTACAATATTTAATAAGGTAGATTTTCCAGACCCTGAAGATCCCATAATAGACACAAATTCCCCTTCTTTTATGTGTAAATCTAGCCCTTTTAAAACATGAAGTGAATCTTTTCCTATAGGGTAAGATTTGTGAAGATTTTCTATTCGAATCATAGTGTTAGTTAATTTTTAAAATAAAAATAAATACTAATTTCTCTAATCTACTAATAAATTATTGTTAAATCATTATTTACTTTCTTACAAGACGCTTAATTTTGATTAATGTTACAAGTTAGCGCTTAATTTTTTACAAAAAACTAAATATGAACAATTTACCTAGCAATAAAAAAGTGATTTTGTTTGATGGTGTGTGTAATTTTTGCAACGATAGTGTGTTAAAGGTTATAAAGTATGACACTAAAAATATGTTTCTATTTACTTCCCTTCAATCAGACATAGGAAAAGAAATCACACAATATCTGGGTATTGATACTTCTAAAGTTGATTCTATTATTTTATATGAACCAAATGTGGCTTATGATATTAAATCATCAGCGGCTTTAAAAATTATGAATGATTTTGGCGGAATTTGGAAGTTAACTCAAGTTTTTTGGATTCTTCCTGAAGGGCTTAGAAATATTGTATACGATTATATTGCTAAAAATCGTTATAAATGGTTTGGTAAAAAAGAAGCGTGCATGACTCCTTCTAAAGAAATACAAGAAAAGTTTTTATAAAAAGTAAGCTCACCAAGTTGGTGAGCTTATTCATAGCAATATTTCCCTGTTTACTGGGGGACAACTTAATTAAAATAAATTTTTGAAGCTCCTAAACCAACAGGTGAAGAGTAAACTTCTGATTTTGTATTTATATCATAAACTAAAAGCTTACTCAATTTTGTAAATTCATACTTTACAGTAAATAATTCATTTCCTTTTACATTCATACCATAAATAGAACCTACACTTATTCCATCATCAGCTAATTCAGTAGCAGTTTCACTAATACTATAAACTTTGTCTGTATCACCTTGGTAGTAGTAAAGTTTACCTTCTGATTGTGTTAAGTATGTTGCTCTTTTGTTTTCTGGAAACACCATTTCTTTTGTAACTTCATTAGTAGAAGTGTTTATAAAACTTATTGAAGAAGTCGTTGATGTTAATACTTCTGTATAATCATCATTATAAGTAAGAGGCTTTCCTTCTGATAAAACAATTAAGTTCCCTGAATTATCAAATACTATTTCATCAGGATTATCTTTTACTGTTACTGTTGAAACAGCATTATTATTGTTTAAATCTACTACAGAAACAATATTATTAGATGACCACCCTCCTTTATGCGAGATATATAACTTATTATTTCTACTTACAATTTGTTCCACACCATTAGCTAGTGAAATTGTATTCTCTTCAATAGTATTTGTTTCGATATCAATAATAGCCAGATAGTCATCGTTCTCATTTGCTCCATCCCCCCAATTCGTAACATATCCTTTACCATTAACAATAGTCATGTATCTAGGATTCCCTAGCCCTGTATTAATTTCTGTCTTTTTCTCAAAGGTAATTCTGTCAACCACTACAATAGTATTAACATCATTTAAAATGATATAAGCATCTGTATCTGTAAATGTGATAGATTGAATTAAACCTCCTAATTGTGCATTATTTTTACCTGTATAAATAAAATTAGTAGCAACAGTTGATAAAGAATTATCCACATAAGCTACGGAACCATCTTTGTTTCCGAAATTTCCTTCTGAACTGATTATTATACCATCATCGTATTTGTCTCTTATTACTTCAACTATTTTATCGTCACTAGAACAAGAAGTAAGAACTATACTTACTAAAAAAAGCTGTAAAAGTAGTTTTGTTATTTTCATTGGTTTAAAATTTATAATTTAAATTGATATTAAAATTTGTTCCAGGCATAGGACGTAAGTTTGAGAAATAATACACTTTATTAAATATATTATTTAGTGTAAATCCTAATGTTGGAAGTTTTGTTTGTTTTGTAGATAAATTAAAGACTACTCCTGCATTTTGAACATGTACTGGATCTAATGAATAAAAATCTAAGTTTGTTTCATTAGTATATACCTTACTTTGATGTAAACTTTGTATAAAAAAGTTAAACCTTTTATAATTATAATTTACATTAAAGTTTAAAAGATGCTCGGGTGCATAAGGAAGTGTTTTTTTAGTTTCTGTATTTTCTGCCAAGGTAAACGTATAGTTGGAAGAAAAATCAATAGTATGTTCTCCTATTTCCTTCTTATAACTTACAAAAGTTTCTACGCCTTTATTTATTACATCATTTACGTTTCTTGGTCTCCATAAATTACTACCTCCTGTTGGTAACCACAAAATTTTATCATTTATATAGATATAAAACAATGTAGATGTTATGTTTAAGCTTTTATTTTTAAAAGAAGCTCCTAATTCTCCTTGCTTAGAGCTTTCAGGTATTAAACCTAAGTTTCCTACAACAGGCCAATACATTTCATTATAAGTAGGAACTCTATAATTTGTTGAAAAATTGGCTAGAATGTTTAATTGATTAGTTAATCTATATTCTCCTCCTGCAAATAAAGAAATAGGCACATCAAAATCAGAGTTTATTTCTTTTCTTGCTTGTATACTTGTTATTAATTTTTCAATAGGTTGATATTTAATACTACCTATAAACGCTAAAGAGTTTCTCTCTTTAGTATTTATATCTGAATTTTCACCATTAATATTTTCAAACATCGTTTTGTAGTTAAACGATAAGATATTTGATGGTTTATAGGTTAAGGAATGATTAACTAACGCTGTTTTAGATTTTCCAAAACTATAATTTTCAGCATCTTTATCTCCATAATACCTATATTTTTGAGTTAAGTAAGCTAGATTTAACTCTTGTTTAAATTGAGAAGAAAACGCATACTTCCACTGTAGTAAGTTTCTTTGATTAAAATCTTCATTTCGTTCACTCCCTGCAGACGGGTTTGGCAACCCATCAGAGAACAAACGATTTCCGTAGTAAGCAGTCGAATAAAACGATAAAGAGTTTACAGGACTAAACTTATAACCTATGACAAAATTAACTCCATAGTTTTTATACTTACCATTTTCATTAGTTAGTAAATTACCTTCACTATCTTTATAACGTCCATCAATATATGTATAATCATTATCGGAATAATTAAACGTAGATGCTAATTTTATATTCCACTTACCTGTTCCTGCTGAACTTTTAAAGAAATTAGACGTTGTATTGTAACTTCCGTAAGAAGTAAACAATTGAAAGTCTTGATGTTTTTTAAACAACAACTCATCTTTCAAGTGTACCGTTCCTCCTATGGCTCCTGAACCATACTCTGTACTATTTCCACCACTTTGCACAACTATATTATCGCTTATACTCGCAGACAATGCATTAAAGTCTGTTTGTCCACTTCCTACAGCATTTATAGGAACTCCATTCCATAACACCAACGTATTTGAAGCCGATGTCCCTCTGAAACGAGCTGTACTCACCCCTCCATTACCATAATCTCTAAAGGCTATTGGACTATTATATCGTAAGAGGTTCGTTAAATTGATAGGGTTTTTAGCTTGTTCTTTAACTCCAATCTTTAATTCTTTCGTAGCAATACGTTTTTTCTCTACATTTCTCTTACCATTAACTATTACTTCTTTTAATTTATTAACAGTTATAGTATCCTTTTGAGAAAAAAGATTAATTGTAAAAAACAGTATGAATATTGTTATTATTTTCTTCATTATACATTAAACTTTTATCCCGAAAGTTTTAATTAAATTATAATAATTGGCAGGTCTCCTGGCTTGCGTCTTGCAACATACCTTCCCATTTAAAAAACAGTGGTTTGAGTAATTGTTACAAGCTTAATAGCTTACAGTTGCGGGAACAGCTTCGGTTTTACACCGAATTCCCTTTTAATTCTCTTCAATAGATGATTAAAGAAAAACCAAAAATCACGGCAAATGTATAGTATTCTTACAAATTAGCAACCATCAAATCATGATATTTTGCGAATTTTGTTTTTAAGTTCTCTGGTAGTGTATAATAATCTGGATGAATCATTTTTGCTAAACATTCCACTCCTTCTACTAAAGTACCCGCAGAAGATTGCGTAAACATAGCAAAGTCAGCAATGTATACTTGTTTGTTCTTTACAGCTCTCAAAGACTTCCATTCTTCTCTTTCTTCTAAAAACTTCATGTCTTCTAGTGTTCTATCGATTCCATATCCACAAGGAGCAATAATTAACACCTCTGGATCATACTTTACAATTTTATCCCAAGAAATAACGATGCTATCTCCTGATGGATGCGACAATAAATCGATTCCGCCTGCATATCCTATTTGATGGGGAATCCAATGTCCGCAGTTAAACAACGGATCAATCCACTCTAATAACATCACACTTTTCGACTGTATTTTATGCTCACGTTGCACATCTACAATGTCGTAAATACGTTTTTTTAATCCCTTCACATACGCCTCTCCTATTGCTTCTTGCTTCATTGCTTTTGCAATGGTTAATGCATTATCAAAAACGTCTTCTAAAGAGTTTGGTGTAATAGAAATTAACTCTGGAACCTTCGGGAGTTTATAAGCCGATTTTGCCACAGACTCCGTATCTATTTGGCAAACATCACACACATCTTGTGTAAAAACAATATCGGGTGCTATACTTTCTAAAACAGGTTCATCTACATAATACAAGGTTTTTCCTTCTGCCTTTGTTTTTGAAAAAATAGCTGTTATTTCTTTACTCGTTAGTACTTTTCCTTCCAACTTATATCGAACAGCCACTTCTTTTTCTTTTAAAGCCACTTCAGGACACTCAAAAGTAATTCCGTTTAAATAATCTTGTAACCCCATATCATAAATCATTTGGGTTACTGCCGGCATAAAAGAAGATACTGTCATAATTCGTAGTTTTAGTTCAGCAAAAATAAACAGTTCTCTATTTTAATTTGTTTTTTATTAAAAATCTTTCCAATCTTTGTGTCAAAATAAAATGCGATTTCATGATATATTATATCTCAGGAGGTGAACGCTCAGGTAAAAGTAGCTATGCTCAAAAGTTAGCAGAATCTTTATCTAAAACCCCTATTTACCTAGCAACTTCTCGTATTTGGGACGAAGATTTTCAACAACGAGTAGACAGGCATATTTCTGATAGAGATGAACGTTGGACCACTATTGAAGAAGAAAAATGGTTAAGTAAAGTAATTTCTGAAAAACAAACTGTGGTTATCGATTGTGTAACACTGTGGCTAACAAATTTCTTTGTAGACACAAAATATGATATTGAAAAAGCACTAGAAATCGCCAAAGAAGAAATAAACAAATTGGTTGAAATTGACGCCAATATTATCATCATTTCTAATGAAATTGGTATGGGATTACACGCTAATTCTGAATCTGGAAGAAAATTTACACAACTACAAGGTTGGACGAATCAACACATAGCAAAATTGGCTGACAAAGCTACTTTTATGGTATCTGGACTTCCTTTAACTTTAAAATAACACATGACAACAACTATAACTCCCTTATCAAAAGAACTACAAAACGAACTTCAAGAAGAAATTAACTTTAAAACCAAACCTGTTGGTGCTTTAGGAGGTTTAGAAAAAATTGCTTTACAAATTGGGTTAATTCAAAATACAACTACACCTGTACTATCAAAACCTACTATTATGGTTTTTGCTGGAGATCATGGAATTGCGACTACAGGAAAAGTGAGTCCATACCCACAAGAGGTTACACAGCAGATGGTATTTAACTTTTTGCAAGGAGGTGCTGCCATCAATGTGTTTTGTAAACAAAATAATATTCTTTTAAACATTGTAGATGCTGGTGTAAATACTGATTTTGAAGCACATCCTCAACTTACCGATGCTAAAGTAGCTAAAGGAACTCAAGATTATAGTACTACTAAAGCCATGACACTAGAACACTGTCAAGAAGCTTTGGAAAAAGGAAGAAAATTGGTAAGAAAAGTATATAGTGAAGGTTCCAATATTATCGGTTTTGGCGAAATGGGAATTAGCAACACTTCATCTGGAGCTTTATTAATGAGTTATTTTACCAATACACCTATTGAAAAATGTGTTGGTAGAGGTACTGGAGTTGATGATAAAGGACTACAAACAAAAATCGACACATTACGTGAGGTTTATAAGTTACATGCCGATTCTATTTCAACACCTATGGAAGCCTTAACTGCTTTTGGCGGATTTGAAATTGTAATGATGTGTGGTGCTATGTTAGAAGCCGCTTCTTTAAAAATGACCTTACTTATTGATGGTTTTATTGTTACTTCTGCCCTATTAGCAGCTCATGCAATGGATTCTAATATTCTAGACTATTGTATTTTCTGTCATAATTCAGGTGAACAAGGTCATCAAAAAATGTTAGCATTTTTAAATGCTGAACCTCTTTTAAACTTAGGTTTACGTTTAGGTGAAGGTACAGGTTGTGCGGTTGCATTTCCTATTATTCAATCGAGTGTAAACTTTTTAAACGAAATGGCTACTTTTAAAAGTGCCAATATTAGCGAAGCCTAGTTATGATAAAAAGACAAATTCATTATTTTTTAACTGCTATATTATTTTTCACACGAATTCCGTGTCCTAAATGGGTAGATCATTCTCCTGAAATACTCAATAAGAGTAGTCGTTATTTTTCTTTAGTAGGAATTGTAGTTGGAAGCATTGCAGCACTAGCCTACTTCACTTCTTCTTATATTTTTCCTACGGATATTGCTATTGTAATCAGCATGATTAGTTCTATTTGGATTACAGGAGCTTTTCATGAAGATGGATTTGCCGATGTTTGCGATGGTTTTGGTGGCGGGTGGACCAAAGAAAAGATTTTAACCATTATGAAAGATTCCAGACTTGGAACTTTTGGAGTTAGTGGTTTGATCTTCATCCTAGCTATAAAGTTTTTAGCTCTATATCATTTACAAAGCCTATCCGTTAATTTAATTTTAGTAATTATCTCAGGACATAGTATTAGCCGATTTATCGCCACGGTTTTATTGTATACACATGATTATGTAAGAGATATTGATAGCTCTAAAATAAAACCAACTACCAAACAAATGAGTAGCAAATCGCTACTTATATCTGCTATTTTTGGAATAGTACCGCTGTTTTTCTTTCAAAAACCAATAGTGCTTTTAGTCTTATTTCCATTACTTGTTACCTATTTATATATGGGACATTTCTTTAAAAAATGGATTGGAGGTCAAACAGGAGATTGCGCGGGTGCTTTACAACAAGTAGCTGAAATTGTTTTTTATCTAAGTCTGCTCGCTTTATGGAAGTTATTTTAGTACGACATACCACACCAGATATTGCCAAGGGTATATGCTATGGTCAGGCAGATATTGACGTTACCTCTAGTTTTGAGGAGGAAGTTAGTACTATTCTTAAAAAAGCTCCTGTTAACGATTCTGGTGTAACGTATTATAGCAGTCCCTTACGACGTTGTAAACTTTTAGCTGAAAAACTTTCGTCCACGGTGATTTTTGATAATCGATTGAAAGAGCTTGATTTTGGTGATTGGGAGCTACAAAAATGGAACGATATTGATAAAAAAGAACTCGATATTTGGATGAACGATTTTGTAAAAACTCCTGCTAAAAATGGCGAGTCTTATATCGATTTACATAACAGAACCACTGATTTTTTAACCGAATTAAAAGCCAAAAACCTTCAAAAAGTAGTACTTGTAACACATGCTGGTGTAATGAGAAGTCTTTGGGCGTATACAAACAATATTCCGTTGGAAAAATCATTTGAACTTAAACTAAACTACGGGGATATCCTTAGTTTCCACTTATAAAAACTTATTACTATGAAACGTTATTTACTTATTTTTTCTTTATTATTTCTGTTCACACAGTGTAAACAAGAAACTAAAAAAACTACTGAAGAGAAGCCTGCTAAAAGCACTGTAAAATATGCCAAAGGTTTTGATATCATCTCAGAAAAAGGAGCAAAAAAATTAGTCATAAAAAAAGCTTTTCAAAGCTCGCACGAATATTTTTCTTACACCCTTTCCGACAAAACCAACCTTACTAAAAAAGAAATTAAAGTTCCTATCGAAAAAATGGTAATTACCAGTACTACGCATGTGCCGATGTTGGAACTTTTGAATACTGAAAACACTATTGTTGGTTTTCCGCATACCAAATATGTTTCTTCAAAAAGAACAAGAAATAGAATTAATGAAGGTTTTATTGTTGAATTAGGCTTGGAACAAGACATGAATACTGAAAAGTTGATTGATATTGAACCTGAATTAGTTATTGGTTTCGCCCTACATCCAAACACTAAATTATATCAAAACATCAAAAAAACAGGAATTCCTGTAATTTTTAATGGAGATTGGCTGGAAGAAACTCCGTTAGGAAGAGCAGAATGGATTAAGTTTTTCGGGGCTTTATACGGAAAAGAAAAGGAAGCAGACAGTATTTTCAACAACATAGAAAAGGAATACCTAAAAGCAAAAGAAATTGCTAAAAACAGCGCTAAACAGCCTACTATTTTATCTGGGAGTATGTTTAAAGATGTATGGAATGTACCTGCAGGTGAAAGCTTTATTGCGACGTTTTATAACGATGCAAACTTAAACTACTTATGGAAAGATACGAAAGGAACGGGTAGTTTACCGTTAAGTTTTGAAAGTGTGTTGGAAAAAGGGCAACACGCTGATTTTTGGTTTAACTGTGGATTGTATGCTACCAAAGAGCAGTTAACTACTGCTAATATTCATTATAAAGAATTTGATGCGTTTGTCAATAATAAAATATTTTCTATCGGACATAACAAAGGAGAAACTGGTGGTTTAATTTACTTTGAGCTATCTCCTGTACGACCAGATTTAGTTTTGAAAGATTTGATAAAAATTACGCATCCTAATTTGTTACCTGAATATAAATTGACTTTTTATAAGGAGGTTGAGTAAACTTAGATTGGTTCTTAATCTTTAAACTATTAACTTAGCTATCAGCGATATAAGTTATTTACAACAAGCTTATATCCTTAATTACTGTCTGTAATAAAAAAGAAGAAATTGATAGGAGAGTTAAAATATTGGTCTACTGAACACCCCACTCTTATAAGTATCTTTAAATACTTAGTATGGATTATATTGATTTTATCAATTATTACATGGGTAAGAAGGATTCTAAAAAAGCGACTGCCAGACAATTCTCTGAGATATAAATCGCAGAAAGGAATTGAAATTATCGGCTACTTTTTCGCTATCCTTATTACTATCACATACTTCACGGGTAACATTAAAGATTTTGGTCTTGCTATTGGTCTTCTAACAGCCGGTATAACAATCACTTTACAGGAGTTATTTCTTAGTATTGCTGGTTCATTTTATATTTTCTTTGTACATGTATACAAACCAGGTGACAGAATTGAAATCAATGGAATTAAAGGCGATGTGATTGATATTGATAGTATTTACACAACAATGATGGAAATCGGTCAATGGGTTTCAAGTGATAATTACAGTGGTCGAATAGTCAAACTAAGTAATGCTTTTGTATTTAAAGGTCCTGTTTATAATTATTCTCAAGATTTTCCCTTTGTGTGGGATGAATTCAATTTACCTATTCGTTACGGCTCTGATATTGAAATGGCAAAGAAAATTATAATTTCTGTTGCTCAAGAATATCTATCGGAATATGTTAATGCTTCGATTTCTGATTGGAAAGATGTAGTTGACAAATATTATATAGAAGATGCACAAGTTGATCCAACTCTTGCTATTACTCTAACTGACAATTGGATTCAGTTTAACTTAAGATATATTGTTGATTACAAGAAAAGAAGATTTACTAAACATATTCTGAACGACGAGATTGGAAAGAAAATTCAACAAACTAATGGTAAAGTTATTCTAGCTTCCACGACATTTGAAATTGTAAAAATCCCTACGGTAAACTTTGAAGGAGAAAAAACAACACAAAGCAAAAAATAAACTGTTTTATCTAACCTTCTGTGAGACTACCTCACAATCGTTCTAAACGTTAAGTTTACTCGTGGTCGGTGGACTTTTTTTGTAGGTGGTAATCGGTGTAACCAATAGGTTTGGGTTTCATCTTTCATTACTAATAACGAACCATGTTCCAATACTTTATACACCGTTTCTTTGGTCTGTTTGTGTTTAAAACCAAAGCGTCTTTCTGCTCCAAAACTCAACGAGGCAATCGCTCCATTCTTTTTTAAATCTTTTTCACCGTCACTATGCCACGCCATTCCTTCAGAACCATCGTGGTATAAATTCAATAAACAAGAGTTATAGGTTTCGTTGGTTTCCTTCTCTACCAATTCTTTTAACGCTAATAGTTCTTTGGTAAACGGTAAGGCTGTTTTGGTAATGTTGGAATACGAATATTCAAAAGGCTGTTCGGCATACCAAGCTACTTTTCGTTTGGTTACCATTCGTTTTCCAAAAATAATAGCTTCATCATTGCGCCACTCAATAGAATTCAATAAAGCTTCGTAATAAAAGTCTGCTTCCCCTTTTGAAAAAACTATTCCGTAGTAGTTTACAGTTCCGTCTTTCGGTAGTAAATTTATAGGGGCATTATCAAATTGTGAGAATAAATCCATCGTTGTAAAACTAAAAAATCTCCTGTTAAAACAGGAGATTTTAATCTAATAAAAATTACTTTATTATTTTAATTTACATACCTGGTTGACTTCCTGTACCACAAAAACCAAAATAATCACCATGAGCTAAATGCGCTTTTAAAGCTTTTCTGCTAATAGTTATCGAATGAACGTTACTAGGATTTCCTGGTGGTACGTGGCAAATAGTAACTTTTGAGTCTTTACCCTTTGATTCTTTACTCTTTAAAGTAGTTTGATTTGCTAACAAAGGGATTAAAATAAAACTAAAAATTAATGTTGTAATTTTCATATTTAATAAAATTTAGGGATTAATCCTTCAAATATAGAAAAAAGTAACTAATCCGCAACAAAACTAATTTCTAAACTTATTTCGTGTGATAATATGCTTGAGTTTCTGTTTTAAATCTGTCCCTGTATCGTACACCATTTGCTCATTAGAAGGAAATTCTACCGATGTTTCATCAAGTAAATCTATAAATGATTTATCCAACGCTCTTCTGTCTCCATCATAATCAGCATAAATGTGTTCAAAAACAAATTCGCTTTGTATAGGGAATCGTTGTAATAACTGGTTTGTTCTATTGTCTATATACTTCACAACTCCCGTAACTTTACTACTCTTAAATTGTGTAAACTGATAAAACGTACAACGTACTCTTTTAAACTTATCTACTTTTATTTTATTTCCTAAACTATCTTTTACATAGTTTCCGTTATTATCTCGTAAATACTTAAACCCATCTTTTATGCGTCTTTCTTTAATAACTTCCTTTTCATGAACTTGTTCAGGAGAAATCATAATATCTCTAAAATCTAACTCTAAATCAAAGTCATAACGAATATTTCTATCCTTTTTAGCGTGATATTGTGTCCATAAATCATTCAATCCATAGGTATCAATAGCCAATAAATCTCTTTCTAGTCTTCTAGGAATTATTTGATCTGTTCTATTTCTAACAGAAACATGTACATAATCAATTCCTTTAGCATGTGCCTCTTCTATTAAGCTTCTTGTATCTCTGTAATTAGGACTAATTTTATCCAAGTGTCTTAATTCATCAAAAGCTCTTCTGTAGTTAATCTTATTTCTATCTCCTTCATTTAGCAAGGCTACACCATTTTCGTACAAGTAACCAGCATAGTTTTCTTTTGCAGCAAGAATTCTATCAGAATAATTAACAAGTTTAAACTTGGCATTTCTACCAGAAGACAAAATTCGTAATGGCAATAATGGTTTTATTCGCTCTTGCCTGTTATTAAGACGTTGATATAACGTGTAAATTGTTTCAAAGTTTTCAGGATTTTGCTCTTTCTCTAAAAAAGAAATTCTGTCTAAATCTCTATCTGTTGCTTTTCTAAAAGCTTCCTGAAGCATTAGCACATGCGGCTGATTCTTTTCTTTTGTTTTGTTTTTGGCTAACTTTTCAATAGATAATGAAATTGCCTTGTCATAATTACCAGTATTAAGGGCTTTCTCAGTAGTTTTTACACTACTACAAGATGCCAATACTAGTACCGATAAAATAAGTAGTAAAGTAGTTTTTCTCATAAAGTTTAAGTTTCGCAAGAAAATTCAATTATTGTGCCAAAACTAAGTATTCTTTTTAACTTAAACTTTATGAAATTATACTATTTATTCAAGTAGCTTCGCCATAGCTATTTGAATAACTTTAAGATGCTTTTCTTTATTGGATGGTTTGTTAGATTTTTGCATTTGTGCCATTTGACGTAATAAGTTAACTCCTACCTGATCAAAGTTATATTGTTTGTATTGAAGTCCTTTAGCTACAATATCGTCAGATAGATTTTGAATTGCCTCTGTATTATTACTTTTTCCAATCTTATCAAATGCTTTTTTATACAATGATTGAATTTTCTTGTTCGGACTTAAAAACATTCCAGACATTACATTACTTGCAATAAAACTTAACTCTTCATCATCATTTTCTTCTAAATAAATACGCGTTAAAGGTGTTGCAATAATCTTTTTAACTGCTAAAGGCAACGTTTTTGATTTTTGAATGGCCAACTGCTTATCGATATAATACATTCCTACCAACGACTTTCCTAATACAGAATATGATTTACTTTCTAGCCCTTTTTCAAATACCGGCTTTAATGCTGGATCTGTTAACTTTCCTAACGTTTCAATTGCCGCAGCTTGTACCAACGTTTTTGGATCGTTTTGAGCGATTTTCATAATTTGATCAATCACATTCTTTTTTGAATATTTATTGATTAAATTAATGTTTTCTAAGGCTAAAATTCTAATCTTATAAAAGTCATTATTCAGAGCATCTGCAACAGCATTAAACGCTTTTTTATCATCTTGATGTTTTGCTACTTCTAACAAAGCTTCCCTCTTATGCACGTAGTTTTCAGCATACTTTAATTGATGAATATAATCACTCAATACTTTATTCTCGTTGATATCACACAGTAATACTCCATCAGCATTTACTTGGATTAAATCTGGTTGTTTGGTAAAAGGAAAGGTAAATGAGGCATCTCTACCTTCTACAAACACAGTATGGCGTGTACGCTTACTTCCTTCAAAAACATCAATTGCAAACGGGAATTTAAATTCATTCATTTGAGATTGAATAATATTCACCGTTACTGTTTTTCTTAGTTCATTAAAATCATAAGAAATTGACAACTTCGGGTGCCCACTATTAAAATACCACTGATTAAAAAACCAGTTTAAGTCTTTACCACTTACTTTTTCAAAAGCTAAACGTAATTGATGCGCTTCTCCCGTTCCGTATTTATTATCTGTTAAATAGGTGTTTAATCCTTCATAAAAAGCATCGTCACCTAAATAATTACGTAACATGTGTAAAATAGCCCCTCCTTTGTTATAGCTAACCGCATCAAACATATCTTCTTTATCATCATAATAAAAACGAACTAAATGCTTATCATAGTTTTGTCCGTTTTTATAACCTTCAATATCTTCAAACAAATGTGTGTCTGCTTCATCTTTTCCATATTTATGCTCTAACCATAAATACTCGCTGTAATTAGCAAAACTTTCGTTCACAGTTAAATTACTCCAACTCTCTGTAGTTACTAAATCGCCAAACCAATGATGAAAAGCTTCGTGTGCAATTGTGTTTTCTTGTACATTTTCGTCAATTAATTGTCCTGGAGTTTGGTAGGCTCTTTCCCCATGAATTACAGCAGTAGTATTCTCCATTGCTCCACTTACATAATCACGTCCTACAATTTGTGCATATTTATTCCACGGATATTCTATTCCTGTAATTTTTGAGAAGAAAGCCAACATTTCGGGAGTATTTCCAAAAATATCTTTTGCATACGGAGCATACTCCTTCTCTACATAATAATCTACAGAAATATCTTTGTATTTATCTTTGATTACTTCATACTCTCCTACTCCCATAAAAAATAAATACGGAGCGTGTTTTTGAGTAAAATTCCAATAATCAGTACGAGTACCATTAGCGTTGGTAGTTTGCTTTTCTAATTTCCCGTTAGAAAGTGTTACATACTTTTGTGGAACAGTAATATAAATTTCTTGTGATGTCTTTTGGTTTGGAGCATCAATCGTTGGAAACCAACAACTACTTGCTTCGGTTTCTCCTTGCGTCCAAATTTGGGTTGGTTTATTTTTATCAAAACCTGTTGGATTAATAAAGTATAATCCTTTTGCAGATGTAATAGCAGCGCTTCCTTTTTGTTTAACCTTTTCTGGTCGAGCTGTATACTTAATATATAGTGTAAACTCTTCGTTTCGCTTATATGTACGAGGTAAGTTAATAATTAACTCATAATCATCATAATTATACTCTAGTGGTTGATTATTCATCGTTACTTTATGAATAACCATTGCTTTAGCATCTAACGTTACCTTATCTGTTTCATAAAAATGTGTTGTTAAGGTTACCCATTCTTCCCCATTCATTTCCTTTTCTTGAAAGTTAAAATCTACTTTTAACTTCGTATGAATTAAGTTATGAACTTTATCTCTTTCAGCTCTATAAACTTTCTTTGATTGGGAAAATAGGCTTGCTGTAAAGAAAACAGCGATAAAAACAAGGAGTTTGTTAAATTTCATATGTTTTTGTTTAGAGTTCAAAAATATGAAATTCTATTGGGAGGCTTGTTAATGAGCCGTTAAAAAGAAAAAAGCCATCAGATCATCTGATGGCTTCTTTATATTTTCAATACTAATTTTTATTCTGTTTCTTCTGAAGAGCTGTGCTTTTCGTCAAAAATCATTTTAAATTGCTTTAAATCTAAATTTCCTGCATCCATCTTAGCTTTTTGCATCATTTCCATAATCTTTCCTACATTCATGTTTTCTCCTAGAACACGAGCAACTCCCACTCCCATTTCTTTACCATAACCAAAAGCTACGATTTCGTCAATAGCATCAGCATCTCCAGAATAGTAGATTGCTGCATTAGCTCCATCTTTTTTGAATTTCATTAATTCTTTATAACTCGACTTTTTAAAGATAGACTTTAACTTCTCTTTTTCTGCCTCATAACTAGCTTCATCTAAATTCTTATAAGGAACTCCAGTTATGTTTATTTTTTTAATGCTATTGTACGCTTCTTTATCTTGTTCAGAAGCTTTATCCATGCTTAATTGTAATACACTTGCAGGAACATCAAAAGTTATAAAACCTTCTTTTTCTTGGCTTTCTACCAAGTAACTTTGTAACGATTCTGTTTTACAGGAAACTGTTACAAACGCTACTAGTAACATTGAGTATATAAATAGTTTTTTCATTGTTGTTAGTTTTTGATTAAAAGCAGCGTTAACGAATTAACGCTGCCTTGTTTGTTTTATTTGTTATTCTTTCCGTCTTTAGAAAACGTCTCTGCTAATTTTGACATTTTATTAATATCTATATTACCAGTTAACGAAACTATTACAGATTCTGGTGAACCACCATTAGAGTTTTTGTCTTTTACAAACATTAATACTTCGCTTACAAAGTCTTTGTTTTTAGTAGACTTTACATAGATTTTAACACGAGAATCTTTGTCTTTTACACGCATTAACTCTATTAAATTACTCTTTTTAATGGCAGATTTTACCATACTTTCCATTTGAGCAGATACTTTTGCACTTTCAGTTGAAAACACCTTTAATTCTTGTAAGTCTTGAATCATTTTAAAAACTTCCATCGCTTCATTATCTTCTGATTCTACTTTGAATTTAGATAAAATTTCAAAAGCATCTTTATTTACTACCACTGATGATACCTCATCTAGGTCTTCTAATTTATCGAACATTGATTGCCCGAAACTAACATTAGCTATAAATACGAATGCGAATAATAATATTACTTTTTTCATGATTTTCTTGGTTTATAAGTACTTGGTTTTACTTTCTTAATTAATTTACTGTGTTTATTACTTTGTTTACTGTTTCTTCGTAGGCTCCTAATTGTTCAATAGCATCATTTCCTTTTTTTAGGTTGTTTGAAACTGCATATAATGCATCGTTTCCTTTGTTTAGATTGACCGAAACTAGTTGCAACGCTTCTTTAATTTGTGCAAACTGTTTACGTTGTTGATACTTTTTGTACTCTTCATTACCCATGAAAACACTAAATAGTAAGACTACTGACGCTGCTACTGATAACCATTTCCAGTTCTTCTTAGTTTTCTCAGGTTTTAACTGAATGGTTTTCGTAAAGGTTTCGTCTTTACTTTGTTTAAAATAGCCAAACATCATACTATATTCTTGCAAATGCGGTGCCACGTTGTTTGAGGTAAAATACTCTTGTAACGTTTGCTCTTCTTGCAATGTTGTTTCTGCGTCTAGGTATTTATCTAATAACTTTTCTATGTTAGCTAACTCCATAGTTGTGTTGTTTTATTAATTCTTGTCTTATTGCTTTTCTAGCTCTTGATAATGCTACTCTTACAGCTGTTGGTTTCATATCAACCATTTTACATATTTCATCAAAATCATATTGTTCAATATCTCTTAATTGTATGATTATTTTTTGCTGCTCTGGTAACTTCTCTATAAGCTCATGTACTCGGTTTACACTGTCGTTATGTTCTACTCTCTTCTCTAAAGGAGTATCTTTCTCTTTATAATTGCTATGAACCAATGTTAAATTACTTGCCTGTTTAGACTTTAATCTGTCATAACAGTAATTCTTCGTCATGGTCATTGCAAATGCCTCTACATTTTTATAATTAGAGAGCTTCTCTCTATTTCTCCACAATTTAAAGTACAACTCTTGTGTAGCATCCTCAGCTTCTTCTGTAGAAACCAACAATCTTTTCGCTAAACGAAAGACTTTGTCTTTAAATGGTAATACAACTTTTAAAAAGTCCGATTGGTTCATGGTTTGGTTAATTAGTTCTGTAAGCCTATTAAAACATTTGCGTCTTATTTAACAGGTTTACATATCTACGACGACGCAGTTTCAAGTTTGTTACATCAATAATAAAAAAAATAATATTATTCAGTAAATTGCGTTGTTGTTACAACTAATATACTCTTATGAAATTACTTAAAGCATCCCTTATCGTCTTATTTTCAATAATACTTGTTTCATGTAGTGAAAAAGACGATGCACCTAAAAACATAGAGGTTCAAAATTTTGTTTGGAAAGGCTTAAACGCCTACTACTTATGGCAAGATTTAGTTCCTGATTTAGCAGATAGACGTTTTAGTAACGACAGTGAATTATATAGTTATTTATCAGCGTATGACGATCCTGCTAATTTATTTTACAGTTTATTGTACATGCCTAATGAATACCCTAAAGATCCTAACAGAACGTATTCTTGGATTGTAGACGACTATATTGCTTTAGAAGAAGCTTTTGCTGGTACACGCTTAACAAGTGGTATGAAACTAGAAGGAGCTGACTATGCAAATGGTTCTGGAGCTTATTATATATATGTATACGATGTTGTAACTGGTTCTGATGCCGATGCACAAGGGGTTACTCGTGGTATGATTATTACTGAGATTAACGGAACAACTATAACTAGAGATAATGTAAATGATTTATTAGACAATGATACATTTACTATTCATTTAGCTGATTATAATGGCGGAAACCCAGTTAGTAACGGAACAACTATTACAGTTACGAAATCTCAAGTAACAGAAAACCCTGTAAAAGTTACCAATGTAATTACTAATGGTAGCCATACCATTGGATATTTAATGTATAATCAATTCTCTAGAAATTTTGATGGAGAGTTAAATGCTGCCTTTGCTCAGTTTCAATCAGCTGGTCTTACCGACTTAATCATCGATTTACGTTATAATGGTGGTGGATCTGTACAAACTGCAACTTATTTAGGAAGTATGATCACAGGACAGTTTCCTGGTGATTTGTTTGCTAAACAAGTATGGAACCATAAAGTGATGGAAGTAACAAATCCTGATTTATTAATTAATAACTTTACAGATCAAATTTTAAATAAAGACCAACAAGGAAATGTGGTGTTAGATGAAGCCATTAATAGCTTAAACCTAACCACTGTATATTTTATAGTATCTGGTGATTCTGCCTCAGCTTCTGAACTGGTTATCAACTCGCTTAAACCTTATATTGATGTAAAGCTAGTAGGAACACAAACTTACGGAAAACATGTAGGTTCAATAACCTTATACGATTCTGATGATTATACCCGTAATGGTGACAACTTAAAGGGTCATACTTGGGCAATGCAACCTATTGTATTAGAAATTCAAAATGTTGATGGTGAGAATGCTCCTGAAGGCTTTATACCTGAAGTTATCATTGATGAAGATCCAGGTAACTTGGGCATTTTAGGAGATCCTAACGAGCCTTTATTACAAAGAACCATTCAATACATTACAACTGGAGCAAAAGGAGTACCTACCATGAAAAAAGGAGTTCAATTTTCTCCATCATGGAATTCAAACATGATGCGCCCTGATTATAACAATATGTATGTGGAGTTGAAATAATATAATTATCCTATATAAATAAAGAATCCAGCTAAATAGCTGGATTTTTTTTAGAAAAAAGAATTAAACGTCATTTCGACCAAAGGAGAAATCTTTTGAATACTTGTCACTCCAATGAAAAGATTCCTCCTCGTACCTCATTCGGAATGACTAAACCATCTTGCTTTATTACAACAAACTCATTTGTTGATTATTATCTTCATTAGGAATCTTTAAGTCAACTCCTAACTCCTTGTTTAGCTTTTTTATAAAATACGCTGCTAATAATGGCGATTCTACTTCTAAATTTTGATGGATAAAAAAGTGAATATTCTCTAATCCTAAATCATTCCATTCTTTTAAACGAACCACCCAATCATCCAAACGTGCATAATCAGACGGATGATTTGCTCCAACATAACGAACAAAAGCTTCGTTATTCGTTAAGCGCATATGCATCATATCTCTTCTACCTGCTGTATCTACTAACACATTGGCTATGTTATGTTCTTCAAACAGCTGTGTAAACTCTTCAAACACCGTTGTATCTTCAAACCAATCTGGGTGACGAACCTCAATAGCTAATGGTATACCTTTAGGCCAGCTCACTACAAAATTTTGTAATCTGTCAAAGTTTTTATTTCCAAAATTAGCATGTAACTGTAAAAAGATGGTGCCTAACTTTTCTTGTAAATGCGAGGCATTATCTAAATAAACATTTACCGCATCTTGTACACCCTGTAAACGCTTCCAGTGGCTTATCTCCTGCCCTAGTTTAGGAAAGAATTTAAAGTTTTTAGGAGTTTTAGCTTTCCACTTTTCAAACTGTTCTGCAGGAAACTGTCGGTAAAAAGTAGCATTGAGCTCTATTGAGTTAAACTGTTTCGAATAATACTCCAATTCATCTTTAGTACCTCTTGGATAAAACCCTTTTAAATCAGCTTTATTCCATTTTGCACAACCCACATACACCTTAGGTGTACCACTTTTTTCAAAGGAACTTAATAGCTCTATTGTTTTAGGGTGTGTTTCAGGTAATGTAAAATCTATTAACTCTGGGTGTTCTACTTTTCCAAACTTCATACTTCACTATTTTCTATTCCTTCCTCAATTTCCTGATTATCTACCATCTCTGGTCTAAACTCAGTCATTCTATCATCATTCAGCTTTTTCGCATATTTATGTCCCGATTTCCACCACTGCTTCATTTTTTCTTTATCAAAAACTAGCGAATTAGTTGTTAATACTGTTGGAGTATAGTATAAATTCAACTTTACATTATGTTGTTTGGCAGATAGCTTTCCAATAGTAATATTATGCCTTTCTACATTTTCCAACATAAAATCAAACGTATCCATCATTAATGAAAAAGGGTTTTTAGCAGGTAGTCGATTCATTTGTGTTACTTCTGTAGCTAAAATAATTGCATCAACCTCTGTAGCCCCTCTTGCTATAGCTTCACGAATAGGTATTAAACTTCCAAAACCACCATCAGCATACTGACAATGATCTTTTTCTAACAAACTCATAAAAGGCACGTAATTACACGAGCCCCAAATCCAATCGCAAAAATCTTCATATTCACATTCTAAGATAGACTTGTACTCAATTTGATTCGCTGTTAAGTTAGATACCGTTACTACTACTTCTTTATTCAGCCTTCTAATTTCATCGTACATCTCTTTAGTAACACTCTTAGTTATAAGCTTTCGTAAATTCTTACTCTCGCCAAAAGTTTTACGACCATTTAAAAAGTTCCAAAAAGTATTTCTATGTCGTATAGAAACCACTTTTTCTCCATGTACCGATTTTATTTTAAAGGGACTGTTACTAAAAATAGCTTTTTGATCTACCGATGTATATACTTCTTTAAGTTCATCAACCATACCCAAAGCCAAATGAGAAACCATTAAACTACCTGTTGATGTTCCTAAAAGCATATCGTAATCTTTATTTTTATGATTCATTAGGTATTGTGCAACACCGCCTGCAAAGGCTCCTTTACTTCCCCCTCCTGAAATTACTAAGGCTTTTTTCATTGATTTAAGTTTGGTTTTCCTATTTTTAGTTCTGTAAAAATATCAAAAAAATAGAACCAACATATTTAAAGTAAACTTTCTCTTCAGCTTTACTAATTATTTTAAATACCAAAGGTTACTTATTCCATTTAAAACAACTAAAACAAACACATGAAACGATTAGCATTCCTTTTTTTACTCTCTTTTACAATACTATCTTGTAAACAAGAAAAGAAAGCTCCTAGAACTTTTGATACTATTAAAATTACTGAATTTAAACAAGACAGCACCAGTATTAGAGCCATACTAGCTATTAGTAACAGTGAATTGATTTATGCAGGCTCTAAAGGAGATATTACAACAACAAGAGATGGTGGTAGAACGTGGCAAACACAAACTTTAAAGTATAATGATACTATTATACCACACTTTAGAAGTATTGCCAAAAATGGTGAAAACATATTTGCCTTATCGGTAGCAAACCCAGCCTTATTATATAAAGGAAGTGAAAATAAGTATGAATTAGTATATACTGAAAAACACGAAAAGGTTTTTTATGACTGCATGAAGTTCTTTGCTGATGGGAAGCATGGTATTGCCGTTGGAGACCCTACAGAAAATTGTCCGTCTGTTATTCTTACCTCAGACGGAGGAAACACTTGGACAAAACTACCTTGCTCTCAACTACCTGCTTTTAAAGAAGGAGAAGCTTTCTTTGCTGCTAGTAATACCAATATTGCTATTGTAAATAATACTGTTTGGATAGGTTCTGGAGGAGCCAAAGCACGTATTTTAAAATCTACCGACTTTGGAAACACTTGGGAGGTTTTTGATACACCAATTGTACAGGGTGAAGGACCACAAGGAATTTACTCTATTGATTTTTATGATGAAAACCATGGAATTGCTATTGGAGGAAACTATTCGAAGCCAGAAGATAATAACGCTAATAAAGCAATTACTACCGATGGTGGTAAAACATGGACCCTTGTGGCTAATAATATGAATCCTAATTACAAAAGCTGCGTACAATATGTACCTAACACAAACGGAGAAAAAGTTTTTGCTGTTGGAAAAACAGGTATTTCATTTTCTAACGATGGCGGACATACTTGGAAACAAATAAGCAAGGAAAGCTACTATGCTATACAGTTTATTGACAGCAACACAGCTTGGTTATCTGGTCATGAAAAGATTGGAAAGCTAGTTCTTAACTAAACTATCTTAGGGCAAATAAACAAAGAACTATAAGAAAACCCATTTTAAGTCTATTAGGTAAGCCTTGGTGGATTAAATTATTGGCTATCACCCTGTGATTAATTCTTAATGTTTTGTTAAAAGGAATTATTTTCCTTTTTAACTCTATATTTTTATGAGCTAATCAACTCAATTTTAAATGAAAAAAATACTATTCTTACTCTTATCCCTGTGTATTAGTACTTCTTTTGCACAAGGATACTTTCCTACCAACACAGGAGTAAAGTCATCCAAAAACAATGTGTACGCTTTTACCAATGCTACCATTTTTGTTACTCCTACCCAAGTAGTAAAAAAAGGAACACTACTTATTAAAGACGGAAAAGTTGTTTCTGTAGGTAAATCAGTTAACATACCTAACGAAGCACAAGTAATTAACTTAGATGGGAAATCTATGTATCCTTCTTTTGTAGATGCTTATTCAACCTTTGGTATTGCAAAACCTAAACGTGAAAGTGGTCGTGGTAAAAGACCACAATACGATGCTGGTAGAAAAGGATATTACTGGAACGATCATATTCGTCCAGATGTAGACGCATCTGCTGAGTTTAACTTTGATGCTAAAAAAGCCAAAGAATTATTGTCTTTAGGTTTTGGTGCTGTTAATACACATCTAGAAGATGGTATCATGCAAGGTAACGGAGTTTTAGTTGCTTTAAACCCTAATAGTTCTGATGCTTACAGAATATTAGACAAAGAATCAGGAAACTACTTATCGTTTTCTAAAAGTGCTAAATCACGTCAAAGCTACCCTACTTCACGTATGGGAGCCATGGCACTATTACGTCAAACATATTTAGATGCTGATTGGTATGCTAAAGGAAATGCAAAAAATACCGATTTAGCTTTAGAAGCCTTAAATAATAAAAAAGAGTTACCACAAATATTTAATGCTGGTGGATACCTAGACAATATACGTGCCGACAAAGTTGGTGATGAGTTTGGAATTCAATATACCATTGTAGGTGGAGGAAACGAATATGAAAGAATCAATGATATTAAAGCAACCAATGCTACTTATATTCTTCCTATTAATTTTAGAAAGGCATACGATGTATCTAACCCTTTCTTAACAGATAAAATTGCGTTGAGTGATATGCGCTCTTGGAATCAAGAACCAGCAAATCCTTCAATTTTAGCAAAAAACAATATTCCTTTTGCTTTAACTACCTATAAATTAAAGAAAGTAAAAGAGTTTAATAGCAATCTTCAAAAAGCTATTACTTACGGGTTAGATAAAACCACTGCCTTAAAAGCGTTAACTACAGTACCTGCTCAAATTTTAAAAAATGACAAAGTTGGTAACTTAAAAGCAGGTAGCTATGCTAACTTTTTAATTACCTCTGGTGATATTTTTGATAAGCAAACTACTTTATATGAAAACTGGGTACAAGGTGATAAAAACACCATTAACTCAATGGATATTAAAGATATTACTGGTAAGTACACATTAACAGTTAACGGGAAGTCGTACGATATGACGATTACTGGTAAAGGTGCTAAACAAACAGTTGCTTTAAAAAGTGGTGAAACAAAAATAAATAGTAAATCATCTTTTAGTAACAACTGGTTACATATATCATTTAAAGATAGTGACAACTATACTCGCTTAACAGCATTTGTAAAAAACAAACAACAAATTACAGGTACTGCTACCGATAATAACGGAAACGAAAGTTCTTGGAGTGCTACTTTTACTGGAAAAGCTGATGCTAAAAAGAAAGACAACAAGAAAAAAGACAATACTCCTGAAGTTGTTGCTGTTTCATATCCAAACATCGGATTAGGAAACTCTACAGTACCACAAAAGGAAACTATTTTAATTAAAAATGCTACGGTATGGACTTCAGAAAACAACGAAGTACTAAACAATGCCGATATATTAATTAAAGATGGTAAAATAACTAAAATAGGCACCAACCTATCTTCAAGAGGTGCAAAAGTTATAGATGGAACTGGTAAGTATGTAACCGCAGGTATTATTGATGAGCATTCACATATTGCTACTTCCGCAGTAAACGAATCAGGACATAACTCAACAGCTGAGGTTACTATTGAAGACGTTATTAACCCTAACGATGTAAATATTTACAGAAACATTGCAGGTGGTGTTACTTCTATTCAAGTATTACACGGTTCTGCCAATCCTATTGGTGGACGTTCAGCAATTATCAAACTAAAATGGGGAGAGAATGCTGACGGAATGTTATACAACAACACTCCTAAGTTTATCAAATTTGCCTTAGGTGAAAACGTAAAACAATCTAACTGGGGAGATTTAAATACCATTCGTTTCCCTCAAACACGTATGGGAGTTGAACAAGTATATATTGACTACTTCCAAAGAGCCAAAGAATACGATGCTAAAAAGAAAAGCGGACAGCCATATCGTAAGGATATTGAGTTAGAAACCTTAGCAGAAATTATTAATAAAGATCGTTTTATTTCTTGTCACTCATACGTACAATCAGAAATTAATATGTTGATGAAGGTTGCAGAACAATTCAACTTTAACATTAATACGTTTACCCACATTTTAGAAGGATATAAAGTAGCAGATAAAATGAAAGAACACGGAGTTGGTGGTTCTACTTTTGCTGACTGGTGGGCATATAAATACGAAGTTAACGACGCTATACCATACAACGCTGCTATTATGCACAACCAAGGTGTTACCGTTGCTATTAATTCTGATGATGCAGAAATGTCTCGTAGATTGAATCAAGAAGCTGCTAAATTGATTAAATATGGAGGTTTAAGCGAGCAAGAAGCTTGGGCTACAGTAACTATCAATCCTGCAAAACTATTACACTTAAACGACCGTACAGGAAGTATTAAAGTAGGTAAAGATGCCGATGTAGTTGTATGGAGCGGAAATCCACTTTCAGTATATTCTAAAGCAGAGAAAACAATTATTGACGGAGCTGTTTATTTTGATATTGAAAAAGACTTAGAAAAGCGTAAAGCTATTAAAGCAGAGCGTGCTAAGTTAATTAACATGATGTTACAAGAGAAGATTAAAGGAGGTAAAACACAAGCTCCTAAAAAGAAAACTCAGAAATTATTTCACTGTGATACAGAATAATCCTCACAGAGAAATTTAGTAAGATTAACTACTAAGTATAAACTAATAGTAACAAAAATTTAAAACGTGAAAATTAAATATATATATAACATATTATGCTTCTTGTTTATAGGAAACATAATGGCGCAACAAACACCAGCACCCAAGCAAGCTGAAGCTTATAGTATTGAAGGTGCTACAGCACACTTAGGAAACGGAAAAGTGATTGAGAACTCTTTAATTATGTTCTCTAACGGAAAAATTGAATTTGTAGGAAGTGCTAATATGAGAATTGCCCGTATGGGAACTGTTATTAATGCCAAAGGAAAACACGTATATCCAGGATTCATTGCAGCAAACACCTCTTTAGGTTTAGCTGAAATTGATGCTGTTCGTGCAACGAGAGATTTTGATGAGGTAGGTTCTATGTTACCACACATTCGTAGTATTATTGCTTATAATGCAGAAAGTAAAGTGGTAGAAACCATGCGTCCTAACGGAGTATTAATGGCACAAATTACCCCACGTGGTGGAGTTATTTCTGGTACCTCTTCGGTAGTACAATTAGATGCTTGGAACTGGGAAGATGCTGCTATTAAAACCGATGATGGTGTTCACATGAACTGGCCTCAGGTATTCTCGAGAGGTCGTTGGTGGATGGGTGAAGATCCAGGATTAAAACCTAACAAAAACTATCAAAAAAGCATTGATAAGCTTAAAGAGTTTTTCGCCAATACAAAAAGCTACCTAGCAGGTAACAAAACACCTAAAAACTTACCATACGAAGCTTTACAGGGAGTTTTAAATGGTTCGCAAAGAATGTTTGTACACGTATCGGGTGAAAAAGGAATTACTGATGCTGTAAATATTTGTAAAGAGTTAGGCGTTAAAAATATCGTGATTGTTCGCGGACAAGAGGCTGAAAAAGTTGCTGACTTATTAAAAGCAAACAATGTACCTGTTATTTTAGAACGTGCTCACCGCTTGCCTAATGGTGAAGATGCAGATTATGACAGACCTTTTAGAGCGGCTAAGATATTAACCGATGCAGGTATTTTAGTAGGTTTAGGTATGGAAGGAGATATGGAACGTATGAGTACACGTAATTTGCCTTTTTATGCAGGAACTTATGCTGCTTACGGATTAGGTAAAGAAAAAGCCTTACAATTAATTACTCAAAACAATGCTAAAATTTTAGGTGTTGACAACGTAGGAACCTTAGAAGTTGGTAAAGACGCTACCCTATTTATTTCTGAAGGTGATGCGTTAGATATGCGTACTAACATTTTAACAGCTGCTTTTATACAAGGAAGAAAAATTAGCCTAGAATCGCATCAAACAAAATTATGGAAGCGTTATGCTAATAAGTATAAAAACCAATAAACACCATCCTTAACGAATGAGATAGAAAATCTCATTACTAGAACTTAAAAACATCATTCCGTAAAAAGAATGATGTTTTTTTATACACTAATAGTAAACTACCTCGAAGCAAACTCTCGAGGCATTTATAGGAAAAAAGTTCTTGATTTTCGAGGCAAGCCTCGGGGTATTAAACCCTTTGGCGGTGCCAATAAGCATACGCTACTGTATGGTAACTTCATACACCACTGTATTATAACACCATACAGTAGTGTCGGGTGACTTCATACACTACTGTATGAAGCTTAATACAAACTAGTACACCCCATATTTTGATTTTGTTTGAAGATTCAAACAGTAGCATCTGGTGTTAAACAACAGTGGTGTTTGGTGTTGGGCAACAGTACTGTTGTTTGCTTAACAACAGCTATAGCTAGTAATTATTCTTTTAGTAAGATGGTATTTTATTATAAAACAGAATAGTACTTTTGTATTTAGATATCATAGCAGATGAAACAGATTAGCAGTACACAAAACGCCTATATAAAAGAGCTTTTAAAGCTTCAAGAAAAATCTAGAGAACGTAAGAAGAAAGGATTGTTTTTAGTAGAAGGACAACGTGAAATTTCGTTAGTTGTTAAAGGAGGTTATGAAATAGATACCCTGCTGTTTGTTGCTGATATGTTTACCGAAGAAAGTGTAAACAAAATTCTAAATAAGGCTGCTAATTGTATAGAAATAACAAAAGAAGTATACCAAAAGCTAGCCTATCGTGATACTACCGAGGGTATTATTGCTGTAGTAAAAGCTAAAAATTTCGATTTAAACGCTATTGAATTCAACACCACTACTCCACTCGTATTGGTTATGGAAGGTATTGAAAAACCAGGGAATATTGGTGCTATGTTACGTACTGCCGATGCTGCAAATGTAGATGCTGTTTTTATTGCCAACCCAAAAACGGATTTATTCAATCCTAATATCATACGTTCTAGTGTGGGTTGTGTATTTACCAATCAGATAGCTACAGGTACTTCTGAAGACATTATAGCATACTTACAGGAGCATAACATTAATATTTACAGTGCTACCCTACAAAACTCAAACGAATACCATAAAAACGACTATACAAAGGCCACTGCTTTGGTAGTGGGTACTGAAGCTACAGGATTAACGCAAGTTTGGCGAGACGAAGCTACTCAGAATATCAACATCCCAATGCAAGGTGAAATAGACTCTATGAATGTATCGGTTGCCGCAGCTATCCTAACTTTTGAAGCCAAACGTCAACGTAATTTTGTACAATAAGCTTACTTATCAATATTGAAAAACATCTTTTTAACCGTACATTTTTGTGCGGTTTTTTATTTTGTTTTATCTTGGCTAACGCTAATAAAAAAAGAATAAAAATTGCTATAGACTTCCGTTTATCACTTGTAATACCCCGGATAAAAGTAGTTTTAGTTCTTTTATAACTAGTTGTGTTTAATTAAAAAACTCAATACAGAATCATAAAATGGAAAAAACCTGGGCATCTGGAGCTTTAGAATTGTTAAAACACGCTGATGAACATATAAACAAAGGACAAGCTTTTGACCAAAGAATTGCTTTTATAAGTATAGACAGCTCCGTTGAAACAGCCATAAGAACCTTTATATTTATGCCATTTAGTCTATCTAAAGTTAAATTTTCATTTAAAGAAAAAGAGGAAATAGGAAATTCTTTTCCAAAAATGGTAAATCTTTTGAGTGAAAAAGCAAGTAATAAAATATCTGGAATCGAATTATCTGATATTGAATTTTATCATAGATTAAGAAACCAATTATACCATGAAGGAACAGGACTAAGTGTTGACAAAAACCATCTTGAAGCTTATAGAACTCTCGGAGAGTTACTTCTCAAAAACTTATTTCAAATTGAATTTAATTATTCAACTACTGATAAACCTCTATCAAGTTTAATTATCTTTTGGGAAGAAATAGATAAACTGATAAAGCAATTATTTTACTCTAATAATATTGACTTTGGCAACACTTTCAAGTGGGAAGAAGCACTACAAAAAAACATAATAACTAAACATCAAATATCATTATTTAACGAACTAAAAAGAATAAGAAACGAGCAAGTTCATTCATTATCAGATGAAATAAACTTGACAAGAATTTCTTATGGAATAGAAATAGCTTCTGAGTTAAGAAATACTCTTGAAAGAGGTATGAAAGATAATATTCTAAAGTATTTTAAAGAGCACCCAACTGAAGTATTCGCTATAAGAGCGATTGCACATATATTTTCAATTTCAAAGAGTTTTACTTCACAAATAATAGAAACTTTAGAACAAGAAGGGAAACTTATATCTGGAATTGAAGAAAAAACTGGAATTAAGTTATTTCAAGTGTGTTGATAAAAACAAAAACTATTATCAACACAATATGTAAGCGTTGCATCTAATTTAAGAAATTGCTTATACAAATCTCATGATAATAATTGAAATATGAATAAAAAGACTGAACAAATAGAAAGATATAAGGTATCAATTGACTTATTACGCTACGAGGGGGAAATGTTATGGAAGATATTATCCTCCTACATGATTGTTAATACAATAATTCTTGGTTTTATTACTCAAATCGCATACAAAGACATACAAAATGCAGTGTTGACATTTTATCCTATATGTTTCTTTGCAGGCATCTTAGGGTTAATATTAATAGTTCCATGGTTAGGAACATTCTTAAGGAATTCAAATTATTATCATTTCCGCATGCTTCAAGCCAAAAGAAATGAACCTAAAAAGTGGAGACTATTAAAGCACGAAGGTGAGCATTTTGCTAAAGGTGAACAAGTAGAAGTTTATAATCAAAAGATTCAAATTGGTTCATTAGGAAGATTAATGAGAAATAAAAGAGCTATTTATTTCATAGTTGGAATATTCACTCTTATATATATGACCTTAATAGTTTTATTTGGTCCTTGGTGGTGTTAATATTTTAAATATCTAATGAAAATTTACTTATTAAAAACAAACTACTTTAAACCGTACATTTTTGTACGGTTTTTTATTTTGTTTTATCTTGGCTACCATTGAATAAGAAGAATAAAATTGCTGAAAGCTTCTGCTTACTCTGTCATAAAAGAAGTATAATGGTAGTTTTGTTCTATATACAAACTAGTTGTAACCAATTAAAATAAAGACATCATTACAATGATTATTATTTATAAAAATAGAGGAATTTTGATTCCACTTTTTTTAATCCTACCATTTGTCGGAACTACAATTCTAAGTGGAGTGTTAAAAAGGAATATTGGCGGAATATTTGCCTATGACTATGACTTCCAAATAGTGATGGGAATCGGACTTTTGATTTCAAGTTTATGGACTTATTTAAAAAGTGGAGATTATATAATGATTAATGGTATAAAAGAAAAAATTGAAATGAATAATCATTTCTTCTATATACCAATGAAAACTTGGAGTTATATAATGTTCGCAGGTGGAATTTTGGTGCTTGCTGGAGGATTATTAGAAACATTTTTAAATTAAAAATTAGTTACAACTCCGTATAAAAATAATTGCTTGTTCTCGTCTAATTCTGAAAATCCAAAAGGATTTTCAGTTTGGTCTGTACTTGCAAAGTTAAGTGCTAACCCGCGTAACTACTCATAGCCGAGACTGTTTTAAAACATTTAAGGAATGACGTTAAAAGATGAATTAAACGCTGAAAATGGTTCTTTTTTACTTGAATTGAGGACTTACTTGAATTGGAATCACGATTCATTTATTAACCTGCTGACTGAATTAAATAAGGAATGTAAGCGGACAAAAGAAAATCTGAATTTATCACGAGATACTGCTTCTGGAATTTGGTACATCTCTGATTTTATCAAAAATTGGACTGAACATCAAAATTTCCCAAAAGAATTCGCTGAAGAGTATTATAAAAAAGCCTATGAATTAATAAATGATTTGGCTTACACATACTTTATGGCTGAATCGCCTTATGAATCGAAATCTGAAATTGAAAATAAAATAACCGAATTAAAAAGTTTTACAACGATATACAACTGTAATTACGGCTAGTTCATAACTTAACTATCAAAATTGAAACACCTTTTTAACCGTACATTTTTGTACGGTTTTTTATTTTGTTCTATCTTGGTAACTAGAAATAAGAAGAATAAAATTGCTAAAAACTTTCGCTTATCATACCATAAAAGGAATATAACAGTAAATTTATTCTGTATATAAACTAGTAGTAGCAATACATTCTAAATTCAGGTAAGAAATACCCCACTTATGAAACATATCAGTCTCCTTTTACTATTTTTATGTATAACTTTAATTGGTTGTAATAAATTAGGTAAGCAAAAAAGCATCTCAGTTACTCAAACAAAAGTCGAATCAATAGATTCAATAAAAACAAAAGATGTAACATTTGAGAGTGAAGGGGTTACTTTGGCTGGTACAATTTACACTCCAAAAAAACCTCATGCTTCTGTTGTTATAGTACACGGTTCTGATAGTGTTCCGAGAATGACCAAATTCGCTGAATTATTAGCAAAAAATAACATTTTAGTATTTACCTACGATAAGCGTGGTGTTGGAGAGTCAGGTGGAATTTATGCAGGGCCTGAAGTAAGCACGAACAATATTAGTACAGATAATCTTGATTTATTAGCAAAAGATGCAAGTGCAGCTGTAAATTTGATTCAACAAGAAAATAAAAGTCTGCCTATTGGTTTATTAGGTTTTAGTCAAGCAGGTTGGATAATCCCAATTGCTGCAAACAAAAATCCACGTGTAGAATTCATGGTATTGTTTAGTTGTCCTACTATCACAACTCTTGAACAGCTCAGGTTTCAATTTTACACTAATGGAAATTCTGACTTTTGGAAAAATCATACCGAAGAAGATGCAAAACAACACACTAAAAATGATCCTGACAGATACCAATTTAAAGCTACTGACCCTCTAGATGCATTGAGCAATCTTTCAATTTCTGGTCTTTGGCTTTTTGGTGAAAAAGATATTCAGATACCTGTAAAATTGTGCATAGAAAACCTTAATAACTTAAAAGCTCAGAATAAACACTTCGAACATGTTCTATTCCCTGCATTAGGTCATAATACTGGGTATTCAGCCTCCAAAGAACCATTTAACATAGCAATGAAATGGATAAAAAGAGAAGCTATAAAATTGCGCTAATGACAATTTGAAGAACTAAATCAAGAAAATATTAATATACATACCTAAATGAAAGCCGTAATAAAAACTTTATTGATAATCTTAATTTCATTAACAGTTACAAGCTGTGACCATAAAAAAAATGATTCTTTTAAACCTAAAGAGGTTTATAAAACTAAAAACCTAATTATCAAACAAATTTCTAAAAACTCGTTTCAACATACCTCTTTTTTACAAACAGAAAGTTTCGGAAATGTTCCTTGTAACGGTTTAATTTTTAGCTATAAGAATGAAGTTATAATTTTTGATACCCCATCAGATAACTCTAGCTCAGAAGAGTTGATAAAATGGGTAAATGAAACTCTTGACTCAAAAATTAACGCAATTATTCCAACTCATTTTCATGATGATTGTTTAGGTGGGTTAAAGGCATTTCACCAACATCAAATTCCTTCTCACTCATATTATAAAACTATAGAGCTTGCTAAAGAAAATAATTCTGAAGTTCCAAAAAACAGCTTTAAAGATTCTCTTGTATTAAAAGTTGGCAATAAAGGTATTATTGCAAAATATTTTGGAGAAGGACATACGAAAGGTAACGTTGTTGGTTATTTCCCTTATGAAAATATTATGTTCGGAGGATGTTTAATAAAAACACTTAATGCGGGCAAAGGAAATTTAGCAGATTCCAATGTTTCAGAATGGTCTAATACTGTTGAAAAGATTAAATTAGAATACCCCAACATAAAAATTGTTGTTCCTGGACACGGAAAATATGGAGATATGAAGTTATTAGACTACACTATTAACTTATTCAAAACTGAATAAAAAAGCATTAACTAATAATATTCTTTAACAAAACTCTAGAAATTAGATGAAAAGTATACTTGGCTTAACACTTGTAATTTTATTTTCTTATTTCTTTAAACCCAAAAACAAAGGTTATACAAATAGCTTAATTACTAAACAATGTGCTAAAAAGGATAGTTTATTTGAACTTGATATTAGGCTTAAAGAAAATTTTGTAAGAATTAAAGCTCCAAAAAAATTAGACTTTGAATTACCTGATCATGCTTCCAAAATAAAACTAATTAAGGTTCATGATTTTAATGCTGATAGTAAAGAAGATATTATGGTTTATTTGGGAGCCTGTGGTACTGGAGGTTGTATGTATGGTGTTTTTTTAAATCAGTACAAGAACTTTTATAGGCTAGCTTATATTGATTATTTAAACAATTTTGAATTAAAAAAAGATAAAAACGGGTATACAGTTATAAAATCTTATGAAGAAGCAGAACCATATAATCCATCAAAAATATACGTAAGTAAGTTTAAGTTTGATAAAGAAGAATATCAATACAAATTAGATACGGCTTACATTTATATTGATGAAAAAAATATGGACTATCGTAAGTGATAACATGACTGTAAACTATTACTTACCCTCATACTTCATAAAAAAATGAAATAATTTATATATTTTAGAAAATGACAAATACTATACATAAATTAAACCAACTATTAGAGTCTGGAAGAAACTACTTTTCTAAAACTTCTGAGTATGAATTAGCTAAAAAAGCTTCTCCTGAAAAATGGTCAAAAAAAGAAATACTGGGACATTTAATTGATTCTGGAATTAATAATTTACAACGCTTTACGGAAATTCAGTTTGATAGTAAACCTTTTAAGATTAGAAAATATAATCAAGATGAGTTAGTAAAAGTGAATAACTATCAACATTCAAACACTAAAGAAATCCTTGAGTTTTGGTATTTAATAAATAACAGAATAAAAAAGGTGATGGAACTACAAACGGAAGACTCTCTAACCTATAAAATAGAGTTTGAAGAAGGTAACATATCAGATTTAAAATTTTTAATGACTGATTATGTAGAGCATTTAGAACATCACCTTAACCAAATAATGGAATAAAAACTAATAGTTGTATTCCCAACTAAATTATAAACCATTATAATTACTTAATGAACTTAATTACAAACCATCCTTATATATCAACAATCATAATTATACTTATTTTGAATTTTATAATTAAAAAAATTACACGAGCTAAACACTCTCCACTAGTAAAAGTGCTCTTATTTATCATAGCAATAATTTCACAAGCCTGTAGTCCTTTTGCAGGACCGGTTGATAAATCCATTTCAGATTCTTATTACTATTCAAAATCAAAAAGTAATATTTGTTATTCACCTATGGGAAATTGGTTTGAACTTGGTAAAGAAAAAAGGTATAAATAAAATAATTATTAAATTTTAGACAAACCATTTATACTGAACTCAAGCACTCGATTAATTATATTTAAAATAAAAATTCACTCAAATTAAAAATAAAAACAATAGTTGATACTCTTTATGAATACTATTTTCTTACTATTAAAAAATCTTAAAATTAAAACAATTGTTATTTTTAAAGTAAAATCGGTAATCATACTATGTTTACTTTACTCTTGCTCTACTAAAGCTCAGGAAACAATTACCAAAGAACCTGTTACAGAACTAATGGTTATAGAACAAGAAAAGTTATATGAAGACAAAAGCATAATCGAAAAAAAAGAAAAAGAAATAAAATCTTTTTTAGATACGATAAGCATTAATCATTTAAAGAAACAAGTTAATGAGAATTTAAATTACTACATAAAAAATGAAAGTAGTATCATTGAATCACTTAACAATCATCAAAAAGATATAAATGAAAGAATTAATAGTAACATAAAATTATACTTATCTAACGAAGAAAAATACACTAAAAAGGAAAATATACTTTTAAAATTAGTTAACAACAACCATTTAGAATATAGAGATACTATACAAAAAGGGACTTACTTTAATCAGCTTTTTGAACACAATAAATCTTACATTAAACCTCTAGTAATGAATAGTGGTTTTACTACTTTTAATTTTAAGAGTAAAGTAACTACCCTACCCTATTATTCTTTAAACTCTCATTCTGAACAGAACTTGAGAATTATGAATATTTATTACCATGATGGTACTAAAAAAAACAACCCAACCCCTATCGAATCTCATTCATTTCCTTTGAATTCTATTCCTGTAAAAAAAATGAAACATGTTGATAGTTTACAGCTAGAGTTCAAAATTAATTACTTAACCAAAATTGATTCTATTCATTTTAAAAAAAATGAAATAGGAAGACAAAAAGGAGAATTTAAGCTACTTAAAATGGAAAATAATTATGTAGAATACGAAACTCCAAATGCACATTCTTCTTATATAGAAGCATACTATTACAATGAAGAAGGAAAAGCTTTAAAAACTAAATTCAGTATCAGTAATCTATCTGCAGAGACTCCTGTACAAGAGTACAATGAGACACTGAACTATATAAAAAGTACTTCTGAATATGTAAATAGAATAACTACTAAAGAGGAAGCTTTTCTAACATTAAAATACCTAGATTTAAAAAACCATAATAATCCACATAAAAAAACTAAGAGTAGAGTAACCTTAGAAGGAAATGTTGATTCTTTTACTTTATATATAGAAAGTAAAAGAGATACAATTACCTTTTTAACCACACTTAAAAACGGGGCATCAGTAAAAAAACTTTACCTACATAAATTAGAGGACAAGACAGAGTTTATTAACAAAGACGGAAAAGTAATTACTTCAATTCCTTCTTCTATTCACTTTTTATCACATCATACTGGCTATCACTCCGATAAATATTTTTTCACAGAAAGAGCAGAAGAAAGAAGCCGTTATTATCTAAATCAAGAAAGAGACTATTATTATCTAGATCAAGATAAACAAACTATTTCTAAACTTCCCTATTCACAAATAGAGTACTTATGCTTGCCTATATTACTTGCTAAAGAAAAAGGAAAAGAAGGGTTTAAATTATTATCAGCAGAAAAAAAACTATTACTATCCGACAAAACATTTACCAATGTTTTTATTCAGCGTTATGCTGGTGAAGGTATTCTCGTCTATAACAACGGAGGAAGCTTCCTACTTTATGATCAAAACAACAAATTAATTACCGAAAACACAAAAAAAGTAGCTAAAATAATTCTAAAAAAATCAACAGGGTGGTAATACGTACATAATTTGCGTGTAAAGAATTGAAAGTTTTCGTATTACTTACATAGTATAGATTCAAAAACTTGCTTTCCAAAGCTCAAAAACATCTAATTTAACCGTACATTTTTGTGCGGTTTTTTATTTTGTTTTATCTTGGCTAACGCTAATAAAAAAGAACAAAAATTGCTAAAAACTTCTACCCTTTATTTCTTTTATTGATTTTTATTCTCTGTTAAAATAAACTTTAGTACTAATAAAAATTGAAATAATAATGAACTTTAAAACCTCCCTTGTTATACTTCTTAACTTAAGTTTAACCTTCTCATGTTTAGCTCAAGATAATGCCCCTATTACTCTTGAAGGAAAATGGAAAGTAGTTGATTGGACTTATATGAGCTTCGTTGGAAGAGGTCTTGATGGGAAAGAAAAACAAGAAATAGACAAAACTGTAAGTGATTTAGTCTTAGATTTTAAATTAAATCAAACTTTTTCTAGTAACAAATCTGCTTTTGAATTTTTAGAAAACCAAAAGTTCTTTGTAAATAATTTTAGCGAAGTTGTAATAAACAACCAATATTACCCCATCTTTATTAAGAATAACACATGTTACTTTTTACTAAGTAATATTATGCTTCAAATTAAAAAAACAGAGAACTATAATAATTCAAAAATAAACATTGAAAAGTTTCCTAGTAAATATAATGAATTAGAAGAAAGTTTCAAGAAAGAAAAGAAAATTTCAGGAGAAGTATATAGTATTAATGATTTAGATAAACCTCCTAAATTCAAGACAGTCGAATTTGATGAAAATTGTTTAATCGATTGCCTTCTTAACTCTTTTAACTCAAACATGAAGTACTATATAGATTTTTCAAGAGTAGAAAAAGATACAAGTTATTTTATAGAATTTATTATAGATAATACAGGAAACATTTATAACATAAATATAAAATCTAAAAAAAACAAACCCAGTAACAGAATTACTATGACTGCTAAAGTAATTTATGGAACTAAAGAAAATAACGAAGAAAATAAAAAAAATGAAATTTCTGAGATTGAAAAAAATATTATAAGCAGTATACTAGCTTTTAAAAATCAACTGATTCCCGGCAAGAAGAATAATAAAAATGTAAATACCAAACTAAATTTAGAACTAAGGTTAATTTCAAAATAAGAGCACACATATCTTCAAGTAAAATATAACCAACTTAAAATTAACACTAAACAAATACATTAGCAATAATTAAACTTTATATGAATAAAAAAAATACCTAATTGTATTTTTAGCGTTTTTAAATGTTTCTTATATCAATAAACTAAAAGAACATAATATTGATTATTATAAGCAAATTTTAAATCTAAAAAACATACGCTTTGACCAAATTGAGACATTACTAGTAATTGAGGAGTATATTAATGATAAGGGATTCCAAAGTTCAGACAGAAAAGGTATAGTTGTTTATAACACAAATAACAGTGGTGGTGGAATATATACTTACTCAGTAGATTTGAAAAAGAAAAACTCATTAGGGTTATCTGATGAATTTTACAAAACAAATATATATAGAAAAGAAAGAGACTTTATTTTTCAATTAGCTGTATCAGACTTCAAGTTTATTCATGTATTAGAAAAGATTAACCCTAATAAAGAAGGTAAATTAAATTATGTAATTTCCAGCTATGATAAAAGTAAAAATACAGGTTTTAAAATAGTCAACTTATATGACATAGTAATGAATGAAGAAAAATAAACAAAACTTCTGTTAATATTATCTATAAATAATTGCTACCCTAACTACTCGATTATCTTTATATTTTTTGAGTTAGTTACTTAAATAAGTATTATATATAACTTAACAATTTTAGAGAAAAATGAAATTTCCATTATTTATATTATTCCTGTTATTTTCAATAACAAGTAAAGGTCAATCTAGTTATTCTGGTCATTTAGGAAAGTTCCCCATTACATTGGTTATGTACCACTATAGTGATGGAGTTTCTTTAGCTTATTATGTTTATAATAAATATGATAACCCGATAATAATAAACGGAAACCTTAAAAATGAAGAATTAAAACTTTTAGAAAAAGATAAGAAAGGAAACACTTCTGCTACTCTTATTTTTGAAAATTTTAAAGAAAGTGATAAAGAAGTTACAGGAAAATGGATTAATGCTGACTCTACAAAAACTTATCAAATTTTATTGCAAAAAGATTTTGATGTAAGTTATGGAGACGATATAGAATGGAAAAGTAGAGAACTAATCCAGTCTAACACTACAAAAAAACACTACTTTAAAACCATAATAACTAAAGAAAAGGGAAATTTTTATGCTAGAGTTTCTGGTATAAAAATATTTGAAAAGAAAACAGATAAACTAATTCAAACTATTGAATTAGACTGCCAACTTTTTGGAATAGATAATGTAAGTATTGGTGATTATAACTTTGATGGAATTGAAGATTTTTCTGTTTTTGAAGCTAGTTATGCTGGTCCAAATACTTCCAGTATTTATATTTTAAGGACTCCTAATTCGAATAACTATTTTAAAAGTAGTTTCAGCGATACTTCCTTAATATTCGATAATGAATCAAAGTTAATTCACGAGCACAACCAATGCTGTGCAGGAAGAATCCACATGAATGCAACTTACAAAGTGGTTAATAACGAAATGGTTTTAATTTCACAAAAATGTATTGAATATAATGACGATAAAGAAGAATTTATTGATACCAAATGTCAATAAAAAATAATAAAACAAAGTCTATAAATAATTTAAACATAAGCTATGAAAACAAATATTTTACTTTACTTATTATTATTTTCTTCATTTATATACTCTCAAGAAATTGAAGAAGTAATATACAAAAAAGAAGAAATTACTTCTTCTAAAAAGAAAGAAGAAATAAATAGTGACCCCAAAGAAATAGTTACTTATTACTCGCTAAAAGAAGCTTTAAAAACCCCAAAAAAAGTAAAAGCTTTGCAAATTAGAGATAAAGGTTTACACGAATTACCTAAAGAAATTAAAGAACTAGTAAACTTAGAAACTTTAAGAGTTCATCATAATAGATTAACTGAAATACCAGATTTTATTTTTTCTCTTACTAAATTAAAAGAGTTAGAAATAGGAGCTAATAACTTAGGGATCTTAACTAAAAATATTGGTAAATTAACAAACCTTGAATACTTAGGATTAAAAGCTAATGGATTAATAACCTTACCTAAATTAATTGGAAAATTGACAAAATTAAAAACACTTAATTTAGATTTTAACCCTATTACTTCATTACCAGAATCAATTAAAAACTTAAAAAAACTAAAGCGCTTTTATTTAACTGGAAATAAAATACCTAAAAATGATATAAAAAAAATTAAAGCATTACTACCTCATTATTATAGAAGGTACTAGTTTAAATCACTAAACTCTTACACCTATACTATAGATTAACTTAAAATGAAAAAGAAAATAACAAAAGTTAAAACCTAAGTTTACTTAATGAACTTAATTACAAATCATCCTTATATATCAACAATCATAATTATACTTATTTTGAATTTTATAATTAAAAAAATTACACGAGCTAAACACTCTCCACTAGTAAAAGTGCTCTTATTTATCATAGCAATAATTTCACAAGCCTGTAGTCCTTTTGCAGGACCGGTTGATAAATCCATTTCAGATTCTTATTACTATTCAAAATCAAAAAGAAATATTTGTTATTCCCCTATGGGAAATTGGTTTGAACTTGGTAATACTAAAATAAATGCAGATGTTGAGAGTTTTAAAGTTTTAGGAAGAGATTTTGGGAAAGACAAGAATCATTTATACTTTAAAACTCATATTATAGATAATGAAGTAGATATCGCTACTTTCTATGTTGATGATGACAATTACATTTGTTTTGATAAAGACCATGTATATAGAGCTTTAAATTATTTACCTCACGGCTTTACTCAAACAAATCAAGAGAAAAAGCATTTATGGAAAGTTGCTAAAGCTAATCCGAAAACATTTCAAAAAATTGATAGCGATTGGTCTAAGGACGACAAACATTATTTTTATAACTACGTGCCTATTGATGTGGATTATAACTCTTTTACTATTTTAAATAAAAGCTTTGCTAAAGACAAAAACCAAGTATATTCTTTAAAAAACTATGAATTGCTAGCTTCTTCAATAAACCCTACGACAACAAAAAAAATCAACAGTAGATATATTGCAGATAAAAACAATATTTATGATTTTCAAGAATATATAAATGGTAAAAAGGTAGATTCTCTCACTTCTATACCTTACCAAAACATTGATAATTTAACCATATTAGAAGATAAGTTTCTTCTATTTGATAATAAGGTTATGTATGATGGAATCATAATTGAAAAAGCTGATGCTTCGTCTTTTCAAATCATTCAATTTCCTTATTCGAGAGATAAAAATCATGTGTTTTATCACGAAAATATTATAGAAAAAGCTGATCCAAAGACCTTCAGCGTTTTTGAAACATCTTATTATTCAAAAGATAAAAATTATGTATTCGTTTATGAAAAACTATTAAAAGGTGCTGATGTAGCTACTTTTGGACCAGTAAATAAAAAACACTCATTATTATATAAAGATAAAAATCACTCCTACAGAGGTGATGAAATTGTAAGAGACAACTAAAATTTAGCTTGTTATCAAACAGCTATACAACACATAATTAATTATTTATAATGTAATTAATCATTTTTTTGTATTTTCATTTCCAATAAAAATTACAAAACCATGAAAAGCTTATTTAACTCTACCCCCCTTACAGTTTTATCTTTTTTAATATTCTTTTTATCATTTTCAGTAACTGCACAAGATAGTGCTGATACTGTTATTATGATGGATGGAAAAGAAAGAAAAGGAAAAGTAACATCCATTAATGATAGTGAAATTACATTCATTTTTACCGGTGAAACCTTAGAATATAAAATCAAACGAGCTGAAGTCAATAAAATTATTTTTGCCAGTGGGCGAACTCAATTAATTTCTGAAAAAGCAACAAAACAAAATACTCAAAGTACCTCAAACCTTGTTATTAGAAAAGGTAAAATGGCTGTATTGCCTTTTAAGGTTATAACTAATATGGCTTCTGTAGATAAGGAAGCTATTGGAAGACAAATTCAGGCTGATTGTACTAATACCATAAAAAAGGAGTCACCTATGATTGATGTTATTGACCCTAGAATTGTTAACGCTACTTTAGCTAAAAACAATATTTCTGTTAATCAACTTGAAACAATGTTACCTAATGAGTTAGCTATTACACTTGGCGTTGAGCATGTAGTTTTTGGTTCTTATGATGTTGAAAATACAGGAACTAGAACCTCAGGATCTACAGTAACTACATACAAGTCAAAAAAAGACAGAAGTAAGAGAAGAGGAACAGCTATTAGTTCTGGAAACTCATCTACTTCAGATACATATGACTCTAAGATTACAATGGATATATATAATGATAAAGGCTCTAATATTTACTCTGTTTCTCGTAAACCATTTATGGCTGGTTTAGATAAATACCACAGTACAATTAAGTATTTAATTAAAAGAGCTCCATTTGGTAGTAAGCATAAATAAAATAACAAACCTTGCATTAAAAACCTCATAGATTGTACTACTATAAATAGCTTTTTTTATACAAAGTATCTAAAAAATAAGTAATTTCACTTGTATAAAAAGGGCTATAATGAAATACGGATATACTATACTTTATGTTAAAAACGTAAAAGAAACTATTGACTTTTACGAAAAAGCTTTCGGCTTTACCTCAAAATTTATTACACCCGAAAATGATTATGGAGAATTAATTTCTGGAGAAACAACTATTGCTTTTGCTTCCTATGAACTGGAAAAGTCTAACTTTAAAGAAGAAACTGTAAAAGCAAATACATCTAATAAACCTTTTGGAATAGAAATGGCTTTTGTATCAGAAAATATAGAAGCCGATTTTAAAAAAGCCATTGACATGGGAGCTATTGAGTTTGAACCAATCAAAGAAAAACCCTGGGGGCAAAAAGTAGGCTATGTAAAAGACATTAATGGTTTCTTAATAGAAATTTGTTCGCCCATGAAAACTTAAGTACAGTAAATGACTTTATGCTACTTCTATTTATTTTGAAGTCTGGTATTCGCTCGGATTTTTGCCCGTATATTTTTTAAACGTTTTATTAAAATGACTAGAGTCTGTGAAACCTGTTTTCTCAGCAATTTCACCAATGCTTAAACTACTTTGTTTTAACAAACTTTCTGCCATTTTTATTTTGGTTTCCATTATATAACGCTGTAAGGATATACCAGTATGCTTCTTTACAAAAATACCAACATAGTTTGGTGATAAATGAAAAGTTTCTGCAATAACATCAACCTTAATAAGCTCTTTATTTTGTACATTTTGTCGTATGTATGTCAATATTAAATCTACCTTATTCTTATCGTAAACATGTCCGCTATTTTTTAATGCAGACTTTAAGTTTCTCGATAGTATAATCAACAAAGCTCCAAACAATTCAGATATTACATTACGACTGTAGGTTAACGGACTATGTAATTCACTTTTTATTAAATGATAAAGTCTAAAAAGTTGCTCTTTATCTGTTTCACAACTAATTACACTTTTAGCAACAATATTCTGATGAAAAATTACTGCTTCTAAATTCTTTCTCCAATAAGTACTTGTAGAAAATGTAGCCTTTTCTAAAAACATCTGTTCTGTAAATTTTACCACACCAAATTTTGTTGGCTCTCCAATAACAAATTCATGTTCATCTTTTGGTGTTAAAAAAAATAAATCTCCTTCTTTATACTCTATAACACTTTCATTTAAAACATGTTTTCCACTTCCTTTTAAAACAAAAGTTAACTCAAAAAAATGGTGCTTATGCCTTGGGTAGCCCCACTCCTCCACTGCTTCAAACTCAAATACATCTAAATTCTTAGTAATATAAAAACGTTGTGTCATCAGAATGTTTTTATACAAATATACAATGTATTCATACAACAAAACAGTATAAAATAGCCACTAATTTTGCAAACACAATAGTCAATTAAACAATATAAAATGAAAAATAATAGCATTATAGCATTGGTTATCATAGCGGTAAGTTTAACATTAAATGCTTGTAAAAAGGAGCAAAAGAATACAAGTGAAACAAATTCTACTTCGACAAAAAATGTAGCAAAAAAAAGCTATTGGCCTAACGGAGCACAATTAGTCATTTCTTTTTCAATGCAGTTTGAAACAGGAGGACAACCTGAAGGAGCTGAAAGTCCTTTTTCAGGAAATCCATTACCTAAAGGAAATCCTGATTTGCCTGCTGAAAGCTGGTTTCTTTATGGAGCTAGAGAAGGAATGTGGAGAATGATGGATTTATGGGATAAACATAATATAAAAGTAACCTCTCATGTGGTAGGCGAAGCAGCAATAAAATATCCTAAAATAGCTAAGGCTATGGCTAGTAAAGGACATGAAATAGCTGCTCATGGAATTGCATGGGACGATCAATGGAATTTAAGTTACGAAGATGAACTTGCCTTTGTTAAAAAAGGAATTGACACAGTAGAAGCAATTACAGGAAAAAGAGGACGTGGATACAATGCCAACTGGTTACGCCGAAGCCCCAACACTCTTAAAGTTTTACAAGAACTTGACTTTTTATACCATATTGATGACGTAAGTCGTGATGAGCCTTTCATTACTAAAGTAAGAGGTAAAAACTTTGTTGTAATGCCATATACACTTCGTAATAACGACATTGTAAATATTGCTGGTAAAAACTGGTCGCCAGATCAATTCTTATTTCAACTTAAAACAGAATTCAATCAGCTTTATAAAGAAGGTGCCTCTAAAAGGAGAATGATGAGTGTGAGTTTACATGACAGAATCGGAGGTACTCCAGCAGTAGTTAATGTTGTAAATCAATTTATTGAATATGCAAAACAACATGAAAGTGTAGTGTTTATGCGTAAAGATAACATTGCTAAAATGGTAATAAATGACCCTAATACCCCAATTGATAACGCCGAATTAAAATTTAACCAATAAGAATACAAACATGAAACATGCAATCTATTTATATCTTGTACTTAGTACAGTAACAATTATTAATGCGCAAAACAAATTACCTTTTCAATTAGAAAAAGACTGGGAACTAGAAGGTTTAAAAAATCCTGAAAGTGTAGTTCTTGATACATCAAATCAAGTATTATATGTGTCTAATGTAAACGGTAATCCTACTGATAAAGATGGTAATGGTTTTATATCTAAAATAAGTTTAGATGGAGAAATAATAGAACTAGAGTGGCTTAAGGGATTGGATGCTCCTAAAGGACTTACTATTCACAAAGGAAAATTATACGTTACGGATATTAATACTATTGTTGAAGTTGATATAGCGAATAAACAAGTCCAACGGTTTACAGCCAAAGATGCTACGTTCCTCAATGATATTGTTGCTGACAAAAAAGGAAATATCTATGCTTCTAACACTTTTGGATTTAGTGCTATTTACAAACTCCCAATTAAAGGAACAAGAAAAGTTGAACTATGGCTAAAAGATGACAAATTAAACATGCCTAATGGCTTATTTATATCAAAAAATAATCTAATAGCTGCTGGTTGGGGTATAGATTTAGATGCTAAAGCATTTGCTACTAAAACACCAGGGCATTTGGTTAAAATCAATTTAAAAACAAAAAAAATCAAACCCATAAGTCAGCCTTTTGGAAACTTAGATGGACTCAGCGAAACTTTACACGGTTTTTTAATTACTGATTGGTTAGCAGGAGGCCTACTCTACTTAAAAAAGGGGAATGATAAAGGGAAACTTGTAATAGATTTACCTCAAGGAAGTGCTGACACGTACTTTGACAAAGCTACCAAAACGTTATACATCCCTTTAATGTTGAATCATAAATTATTGAAATATCACTTTAAAAAGTAACATTATGAACATAAAATTAATATTCTTAGGTAGTTTCTTAACTTTTTTCGGACAAATAGCTGCGCAAGAAAATACGATATCTCTAAGGAAAAAAGTAGAAAATATTCAAGTTATAAACTTTGAATCCATGCCACATGATACCATTAGCGAAGGAATTACACGACAATGGTTTCATGGTGCCAAAGGGCAAATGGCCTATTTTCACTTGAAAAAAGGTGCACATATTCCAATGCACAAACACCCAAATGAGCAAATTACATACATACTTAAAGGAAAGGTAAAAATAAACACCATTGACAAAGGGAACAGAAAGACATATATTATTTCTGCAGGACAAGTAATCGTGTTTCCTGAAAATGTATCTCACGAATTCTTTGCGCTGGAAAACACACTTGATTTAGATGTACATGTACCAGTAAGACAAGATTGGTTGACTAATGAGCTACCAACATATTTAAAGAAAAGTAAATAAATGAAAGCCACACCTAAACAAACAGCGTATGCATTGCTACGTATTACCATGGGAATCAATTTTTTCGGACATGGATTAACAAGATTGCCAAAAATCCCTTCATTTCGTGATTGGATGGTAAGTCAATTTCAAGAAAGTATACTTCCAGACTTTCTTTTATACACATGGGGAAGCGTATTACCTTTCATAGAATTTATCATAGGTACATTATTAATTATTGGCTTATTTACTTACAGAACAGCTATTGCTGGTGCTCTTGTTATTGCCATACTTATTCTTGGTTCTTGTTTAATAGAACATTGGGAATGGGCTGGTGCCCAAATGCTATATGCTTTATTTTATTTCTTTATTATAAGTCAAGTATCAGAAAATAAATGGTCTATCGACAATAAATTATTTGCATCAAAAAGTTAAACACCTACAAACAATTAAAATAAATGAGTTCACAATATCAAACAGAGAGATTAATCATACGACCAACAAATACTGAAGATGCTGACTTTATTTTCAACTTATTTAATGCTCCTAAATGGATTGAAAATATTGGAAATAGAAATATAGCATCAACTCATCATGCAAAGCAATATATTGAAACAGTTATGCTTGAGCAATTCAACCAACTAGGATACTCTAGCTACACTATAATTAGACAATCTGATAATGAAAAAATAGGAACTGTTGGACTTTATGATCGTGAAGGAGTTGATGGAATTGATTTTGGTTTTGCTTTTTTACCTCAATTCGAAGGTAAAGGATACGCTTTCGAAAGTGCTTTTAAGATGAAAGAAGTGGCTGTAAATGAGTTCAAAATTCAAAACCTAGTGGCTATTACACTCCCTAGTAATGCTGGCTCTCAAAAATTACTCAATAAATTAGGTTTCAGCTTCAAAAAAGACATCATTCTTCCTAAACATGAGTTTAAAGAATGGTTATTATATGCTATAAACTAATACCCTCCTTATGAAAGTAGAAACAATAAACACAGCTGGCAATTGGTCTGTACATTGGACAGAATCCTTAAAAAAAGCCATTCAATTAGGAACTAATAGTTATAAAATTGGGCAACAATTATTATTAGAAAACAAGCGTGTTAAAATATGGCATATTGAACTGGAACCTGGGCAAGCTATTCCCTTTCATAAACACGACAAACCCTATTTTTATATTTGCCATACAAAAGGTTGCTCTCGTTCTTATTTTTCTAATGGCTCTATAATTGAAACATATTATGAACCTAATGATATTAAGTATTTAAATAACTTAAACACTAAAAACTTCTTCATACATAACTTGGAAAATATTGGTGCCACTACGCTACATTTCACAACCGTAGAGTTTACAGAGTAGCACAATATTTTTTTACAAGTAAAACATGAATTTATACAAAAACATAACTTTCAAACCATAGTAAATTTGTACTATTAAATAATTAAAACTTTGTAAATCATGGCTTTTAAAAAATTATATCAACCCTATAACAAAAATGGCTTAACATTAAAAAACAGATTTTTAATGGCTCCCATGACACGTTCTAGAAGTTCACAGCCTGGTGATATTCCTAATAAATTAATGGCTGAATATTATGGACAAAGAACTTCAGCAGGAATAATTATATCTGAAGCTACTCAAGTTTCATTACAAGGAAAAGGCTACGCTAAAACACCTGGAATTTATACACAAGAACAAATTGAAGGTTGGAAATTAATTACTGACGAAGTCCATAAAAAAGGAAGTAAAATATTTTTACAGCTATGGCATGTTGGTCGCGTATCTAGCGCTAAAGTAAACGGATTACAACCTATTGCTCCTTCTAAAAAAGCTGCTAAAGAAACTAGCGTTTATATTTTTGACGGTGCTCCAAATGGTGATGCTACTTTTGTACCTGTAGAAGAGCCTAGAGTAATGACTAAAGCTGATATTAATCAAGTAATAGAAGAATTCAGGATAGGAGCAAAAAATGCTATTGAAGCAGGTTTTGATGGTGTTGAAATTCACGGAGCAAATGGGTACCTAATAGACCAGTTTTTAAGAAGTAACTCTAACCAACGAACCGATGAATATGGGGGAGCTAAAGATAATAGAGTTCGATTACTAACCGAAATCACTCAAGCAGTTGCTCAGGAAATAGGTAATGAAAAAACCGGGGTTCGCCTCTCCCCTTTTATTAGTTTTAAAGACATGAACGATCCCGAAATATTAGACACTATAATGATTGCTACCCAAGAGCTTGAAAAAATCGGAGTTACTTACTTACACCTATGTGAAGCTGATTGGGATGACGCTCCAAAAATCCCTAATAGTTTTAGAGATAACCTTCGTAAAACATTTAGTAAAACTATTATTGCTACTGGTAACAAAACACCTGAACAAGGAGAAGATTTATTAAAAAAAGATTTAGTTGACCTAATTGGTTTTGGACGCAATTTTTTAACGAACCCTAATTATCCGATAAGAGTAAAACTAAACGCTCCATTAAACAAAATTACTGATACACATACGTTATTTGGTGGTGGGGATGCTAGAGGGTATACAGATTATCCGTTTTTGAAACAGGTAAACGATTAAAAAAGCACAAATAACTTGAATAAAACACTCCTTTTTCTAATACTTCTCATTAATCAATCTTTAAAAATAAATAACTATTTTAGTGACTGTTACACTAACTAACAGTCACTAAATATGTCTAAAAAAATAGGATTAAGAGAAGCAATTTCAATAGGAATTGGTGGTATGGTAGGCGGTGGTATTTTTGCCGTTTTAGGTCTTGCTGTCTTACTTGCCAAAGGAGGAACTCCAATTGCTTTTTTACTTGCAGGAATATTAGCTTTATTAACCTCATATAGCTATGTACATCTTTCCAAGAAATACCCAGATAGAGGTGGAACCGTAAAATTTATTAATCAAGGTTTTGGAAGAACTGTTTTTAGTGGAACTATTAACAATCTTTTATGGATAAGTTATATTGTAATGCTCTCCTTATATGCTTCTGCTTTTGGCTCTTATGCTCCTAACCTATGGGAAATTACTCAAAACAAAACAATTAACTTTCATATATATGCCAGTACTATTATTATTATAGCTACAGCAATTAACTACTACAGTATTGCTGTAGTGGGAAAAATTGAATCGTACGCAGTAGTTATTAAACTTATAATTCTTATTGGTTTTATTGCCATTGGAGCTTATGGACTGATAGGAAACCCTAATATGGCACAACTATCCATTAGTAATTGGGAGAACCCTATCAAATTATTTGCTGGAGGTATGGTTATTTTTGTTGCTTATGAAGGTTTTGAGCTAATAGCTAATGCTGCTCCCGATATTTTAAATCCTGAAAAAAACATTTCAAAGGCTTATTACTACTCTGTAATATTTGTAATTGTATTGTACATTATTATTGCTCTTGTTACTGTCGGTTCTCTACCATTTAATCAAATTGACAAAGCGCAGGATTATGTACTAGCAGAAGCTGCTAAACCAATGTTAGGACAAATAGGATTTACTATTATAACCATAGCTGCATTAATATCTACATTTTCTGCTATTAATGCTTCACTATACGGAGGAAGTAAAGTGAACTATGAAATTGCTGAAGATGATGAATTACCACACCATTTTCTTGCCAAGTTTTGGAATCAACCTATTGGATTACTAATTACAGCTATAGCAACTTTGATATTAGTTAACACATTAAATTTAGAAAGTATTTCTACTGCTGGTAGTGTTGGCTTCATCCTTATTTTTGGAATTGTAAATTACGTAGGCTTTAAACTTTCAAAAGAAACAGACTCTAACAAAACAATTCCTTTATTAGGTTGTATTTTATGCTTAGTAGCATTAGTTATTCTAATTAAACAACAGCTAGAATCTAATCTTACAGGTGTATTTGTTTCTCTTGGTATTATTACCCTATGTTTTATTATTGAGTGGATCTACAAGAAAAATGAAACAAAGGCTATATAAAATTAATTAATTTTATATAGCCTTTGTTTTTGAGTAAGTTTTTATTCTTCCAATTTAGAATGTTCAGAATACGTACGCCATTTCTCTAAACAAGCGGTAATATCTTCTGGTACTTCAGAATCAAACTTTAGAAATTCGCCTGTAATTGGATGTGTAAAACCTAGTGTTTTTGCATGTAAAGCTTGTCTTGGTAATACTTTAAAACAATTATCTACAAATTGTTTGTATTTAGTAAACGTAGTTCCCTTTAAAATGGCATTACCTCCATAACGCTCATCGTTAAAAAGTGTATGACCGATATGCTTAAAGTGGGCTCTAATTTGATGTGTTCTACCCGTTTCTAATTTACATTGTACCAAGGTTACATACGTAAGTCTTTCTAACACTTTATAATGGGTTACTGCATGCTTACCATGCTCTCCATTTGGGAAAACATCCATTTGTAAGCGATTTTTAAAGCTACGCCCTATATTTCCTTCAATAGTTCCTTCATCCTCTTCTATATTCCCCCAAACTAAAGCGTAGTATAAACGTTCTGTAGTACGATCAAAAAATTGCTTAGATAAATGAGCCATTGCAAACTCAGTTTTTGCAACAACTAGTAACCCACTAGTATCTTTATCAATTCGATGTACTAAACCGGGGCGCTCATTAGAGTTTTTTGGTAAGTTTTCTATATGATGAATCAGTCCATTTACTAACGTACCTGAATAATTTCCATGACCAGGATGTACTACCATACCTGCTGGCTTGTTCACCACTATTACTTCATCATCCTCATATACTATATCAATAGGAATATCTTCTGCTACTAATAAGTTTTCGTGAGGTGGATATGTTAATACCACTCTAACAACATCCTTAGGTTTCACTTTGTAGTTTGGTTTTACAGCAACATCATTTACTAAAACATTTCCTGCTTTTGCTGCTTGCTGTATTTTGTTTCGAGTAGCATTTTCAATAAAATTCATTAAAAACTTATCTACTCGTAATGGTACTTGACCATCTGTTGCTACAAACCTATGATGTTCGTATAAATCATCATTCTCTATCTCTGGAGTATTATCTTCCTGCATCAATCAGTTATAAAAATTAGTATCCATTACCATCACCTAAAATCAAGTCGATGGTTGTTTGTTTTGGTAATTTAGTCCCTGGCTCAATTTTTTGTCCATTATGCTTTAATCCACGAACTACATCTTTTCCTATATCATGAACCCAAGTGACCTTTGTACCTACTTTAAACCCTATTGAACGTAAATGTGTTGTTGCCTGACGTCTTGTACGTCCGTTTAAATTAGGCACTTCAACATCTCTGTATTTAGATGGGTTTAATGTTAAGTATATTTTACGTTTTTCTTTTACAAAATCGCCTGCTTCTGGATCTTGTTCAATAATTGACTTTTTTGGATATTCAGGATTATAGCTTGCACTATCAATTACCACAAAATCTAAATTTAATTCATTTAGTTTCTGTTCAACATCAGCTAACGACATTTTATGTAGGTCAGGTACTTGTATTTTTTGACTGTGATTTGTTGTAACTCCTAACCACCATTGTAAAACAAATACAAAAACTAGTATTGAAACAACTGCTATAATTATGTTCTTTAAGAAAGATTTACTTTTAATAAATTCAAATAAACCTCCAAACTTTCCTGTTAAATTACTCATATCATTTTTTTGTAAGATCGCACAAATTTACAGTAAAAATATTACTATTTTAAATTCAATAAGTCTTAAACGAGTTTTTTTGGTAAGTTTGTATAATCCAACGATTGGATTTTAGATAAACAATGATAAAAACAGTAATTGAAATACATTTGAAGTGAAAAAAAACATCGCTATTATTATGGGAGGTTATTCCTCAGAAGTAGGAATTTCTCTAAAAAGTGGTAATGTAGTTTACAAACATATTGATAAAGAAAAGTATAACGCTTTTAAAGTTCATATTTTAGAAAACAGATGGGTATATGTTGATGATAATGACGTAGAGTACCCGATAAATAAAAAAGATTTTTCAGTTGAAGTTGAGGAGAAAAAAATCACATTCGATTGTGTTTTTAATGCTATTCACGGTACACCAGGAGAAAACGGAATTATCTTAGCCTATTTTGATCTTATTGGCATAAAACACACCTCTGCCCCATTCTATCAAATGGCCTTAACTTTTAATAAACGTGATACCTTAAGCGTAGTAAAACAATACGGAATAGCAACAGCTATTTCTATATACTTAAACAAAGGTGATGAAATAGATTGTGATGCTTTCATAAAAAAAGTGGGACTTCCTTGCTTTGTAAAACCAAATGGTGCGGGTTCTAGTTTTGGTATATCTAAAGTATATACTAAAGAAGAGTTAATTCCTGCTATAGAAAAAGCATACGAAGAAGATACTGAAATATTAATTGAAAGTTTTTTAGACGGAACTGAAGTTTCTGTTGGAGTAATTCAATATAAAGGAGCCACAAAAGTTCTTCCTATGACTGAAATTGTTTCTGAAAATGATTTCTTCGATTACAAAGCTAAATATGAAGGAGAGTCACAAGAAATTACTCCTGCACGTTTAACTGACTCTCATAGAAAAAGAGTTAAAGAAGTAGCTAAACGTGTATATGAAATTTTAAACATGCGTGGTTTTTCTCGTTCTGAATATATTTTAGTTAATGATGAACCACATTTTATAGAAATGAATACTGTTCCAGGATTAACTGAGGCAAGTATTTTACCACAGCAAGCCAATCATGCAGGCATTTCTTTAACAGAATTATTCGGAAATGCTATTGAAATGGCTTTAAATGACAAAATATAATGAAAAGAGCAATTTTCCCTGGGTCTTTTGATCCAATAACTTTAGGACACTTAGATATTATTGAACGTGGTGTTACCCTTTTTGATGAGCTAATCATTGCAATTGGTGTAAATGCAGATAAAAAGTACATGTTTTCATTAGAAGAACGTCAACATTTTATAGAAGAGACTTTTAAACACGAACCAAAAATAAAAGTACTTACCTACAGCGGACTTACCGTTAACTTTTGTAAAGAGCAAGAAGCTCAATTTATTTTAAGAGGTTTACGTAACCCTGCCGATTTTGAGTTTGAAAAAGCGATTGCACACACCAATAGAAAACTTTCTGAAATAGAGACTGTATTTTTACTAACCTCTTCGGGTAAAAGTTATATTTCTTCATCAATTGTAAGAGATGTAATCAGAAACAATGGTGATTACACAGGATTAGTACCTGACGCAGTTAGAATTTAAACTTTTAAAATACATTACTTTGAGAAAGCTATTTGTACTATTCCTAATAATTACTGTTGCTTGTAAACCAGAATCAACAAAAAAGAATAACAATTTCACTACACTGTTTGAAACATCTAACGGAACAGAAACTCCTACATATCAAGAAGTAATTTCTTTTTATAAACGTTTAGCTGAAATATATCCTGAAATTTCTTTGTTTGAAATGGGTAATACAGATATTGGGAAACCTTTACATTTAGTTGTTTTCAATGCCGATGGAAAAACCAATATTAAAACACTCAAGAGCTCTTCAAAAAATAGAGTTTTAATTAATAACGGTATTCATCCTGGAGAATCTGACGGGATTGATGCATCAATGTTACTATTAAGAAACATTGTTCAAAATGACTCTTTAAAAAACAAATATAAAAATTCTTTAATCTGTATTATTCCTGTCTACAATATAGGTGGTGCGCTAAACAGAAATTCACACACAAGAGCCAACCAAAATGGCCCAAAAGAATATGGTTTTAGAGGAAATGCTCGTAATTACGATTTGAATCGTGACTTTATTAAACAGGATACCAAAAACGCCGCCACTTTTGCTGAGATTTTTCACACTATAAATCCCGATGTTTTTATTGACAATCATGTAAGTAATGGTGCAGATTATCAATATGCTATTACACATTTATTCACACAGCATAATAAATTGGGAGGAAAACTTGGTGAATTTGTTGAAACTAAAATGCGTCCTGAAATAGAACAGTCTTTGGCTGAGAAAGACATTATTATTACTCCTTATGTAAATGTTTGGGGAACAACTCCAGAAAGTGGTTGGTCACAGTTTTTCGATTCACCTAGATATTCTACTGGCTATACTACCCTCTTCAATACCTTAGGATTAATGGTTGAAACTCATATGTTAAAACCGTATAAAATTAGAGTAGAACAAACTTATGAACTATTATTTTCTACTTTAGATTTTTCTGAAGAAAACAGCGGCAAAATAAAAGGTATGCGAAAAAATGCTGTTGATGTAATCATAAACAAGAAAACGTACCCCGTTGTATTTACAGTTGATAAGAATAATCCTACAGCTCTTGATTTTAAGGGGTATGAAGGAACTTTTATAGACAGTAAAGTTACCAAAGGAAAACGTTTGTTTTATGATAGAAAAAAACCTTACAATAAAAAAATTTCTTATTATAACAACTTTGTTCCTACCAAAGAAATCACCATACCTAAAGCCTATATATTAGAACAAGGTTGGCATAATGTTGTAGATCGATTACAAAATAATAAAATTGAATTTACTCGTTTTGATAAAGATACCTTATTAACTGTCGAAGTTCAACACATCAAAGAATTTGAAACTCGAAAAATGGCATACGAAGGTCATTATTTACACTACAATACTGAAGTGGCAAGAACAAAAAATCAACAAATTAAATTTTCTAAAGGAGATATTTATATTCCTACAAATCAAACAGGAATACGTTATATAATAGAAACCTTAGAGGCTGAAGCTCCTGATTCTTTCTTTAACTGGAACTTTTTTGATACCACCTTACAACAAAAAGAAGGATACTCTTCTTATGTTTTTGAAGATATTGCTGAGGAGTTTTTAAACAACAACCCTATTATAAAACAAGAGTTTTTAGAAAAATTAAAGTCTGAAGACGATTTTGCTAAGAATCCGCAAGCACAGTTGTATTGGGTTTACAAAAAAACTCCACATTACGAAAAAGCACACAAGAAATTACCAATTTACAAGTTATATTAATAATTTTTTAACCTCTTAATTACATTTTCATACATTTGTTGTTGATTAGGAAATTAATCTAAATGAATAAAGAACCCTTAAAGTCTGTTTGTGAGCAGAATAATTTTAAAGAAATTTTTAATCAGCACTCACAAACATTAAGAAACTATATATACTATAAGTGCGGTGATACTCAGCAAGCTGAAGATATCGTACAAGAAGCGTATATAAAATTATGGAATAATTGCTCTAAAGTTTTTTTTGAAAAAGCAAAATCTTATCTATATACTGTAGCTAATAACCATTTTTTAAATGATGTAGCTCATAAAAAGGTTGTATTAGAACATCAAAAGCAAAGTGTTTCTTCTGGTAAAACTAATGAAACACCTCAATTTCTTTTAGAAGAAGAAGAATTTCACACAAAATTAAAAAAAGCAATTGCCGACTTACCAGAAAAACAAAGAGAAGTTTTTTTACTCAGTCGAATAGACAAGAAAAAGTACAGTGAGATTGCAGATATAGTTGGAGTTTCGGTGAAAGCAGTAGAAAAAAGAATGAGCAAAGCTCTGCTTACTTTAAAAGAGCAAATAGGTAAAGTCTAATAAAAAGTAATATTTGTAGTAGGGTAATTAGTCTTTTACTTGTTTTTAATACAAATAGCACGAATAATAGGAAATGAAAATAAATTATAAAGATGAAACTTTTTTAGCCAGATGGATAGCCAATGAGCTGTCTGCTGATGAATTGAAAGAGTTTCAACAATCCGAAGTTTATCATCAATTCAAAGCTATTGATGATGCTTCACAATTATTAAAAACTCCTTCTTATAATAAAGAAGAAGCTTTTAATAAAATAAAAACAAACTTAGAGCCAGCAAAAACTAACAAAAAAGTAGTAAAGTTAATTCCTACTTGGATGTATGGTGCAGTTGCCTCTATAGCATTGTTGATTAGTTTTTTATACTTTAATTATAATACAACTGATTTTTCAACAAATTATGGAGAACAACTAACAATTACTTTACCTGATAATTCTAAAGCCCATTTATCACCAAAATCTGAAATAACATACAAAAAAAGAAATTGGGATGATAAAAGAGAATTATCATTAAAAGGTAAAGCTTATTTTGAAGTAGAAAAAGGTAAGTCTTTTACTGTAAAATCAAATGAAGGTAATGTAACTGTACTAGGAACTAAGTTTACTGTAAATACTTCTGAAAACTATTTTGAAGTTAAATGTTTCGAAGGTAAAGTAAAAGTTACTTCAAAAAATAAAGAGGAAGTTATTTTAACCAAAGGTAAAGCCTTCAGAAACTATAGTAACTCTAGTGAAAAATGGGAGTTTGTAGATACTACTCCTTCTTGGGTAAAAGGTGAAAGTTCTTTTAACAACACCCCTTTACATCAAGTTATAAAAGCTTTAGAAAATCAATTCAAATTAAAATTTGACGCTTCAAGAATAGATACCTCTCAACGTTTTACAGGTACTTTTACACATGAAGATGTTAATATAGCATTGCAAACTGTTTTTGCTCCTATGAAAATTTCTTATAAATTAGCAGAAAATAGTTCAGTTGTATTGACATATAGTAAATGAAGATAAAATTAAGTATACTTTTTATATGCTTAGCGATGTCTATTTTTTCTCAAGAAAAGGTAGACATTTCTTTTATTGATACACCTTTGTTGGATGTATTAAAAGAAACAGAAACCAATTTTGGCGTAAAGTTTTCTTTTAATACAGAGATAATTCGTGGAAAAAACTTTTCTTTTAAAAAGAAAAAATGTGAGCTAGTATACCTTATAGGTGAAATTGAACGCCAAACTCCTTTAATTTTTAACCAAATTAATGAGCGTTATTATTACATAACTAAAAATTCTAATTTTAAACTTAATGAGTACAATCTTTTAAAAGAGATACTTGTAACAAACTATATTACCTCTGGTATTAATAAAAAGAAAAATGGAACTATATCCATACTTCCTAAACAATTAGGTGTTCTTCCTGGTTTAACAGAACCAGATGTGTTAGAGAGTTTAAAAATTATCCCTGGTGTTCAAAGTCCTAACGAAACAGCAGCAGGTATTTATATAAGAGGTGGTACCCCTAATCAAAACTTAGTTTTGTGGGATGGTATAAAAATGTATTATTCTGGGCATTTCTTTGGAATGATCTCTGCTTTTAACCCATATACAACCAAAGAAGTTACCTTATCTAAAAGTGGTACAGGTGCCAGATATGGAAATAGAGTTTCCGGTGTTATAGATATTAAAACAACAGAAAAAATACCAGAAAAAATCACAGGGAATTTTGGTTTGAATATGACGCATGCTGATGCCCTTATTACTGTTCCTTTTTCAGAAAAAACTGCACTTTCTTTTTCAGCTCGAAGGTCTTTTTCTGATGTTTTAAAGACATTTACTTTTGATAAGTTGTCTATGCGTGTTTTTCAAACATTTGATGATAATCAAGAGAACCAAATTATAGATAAAAGTATTAAGTTTGAAAGAGATAACGAATTTAAGTTTTCGGACTATACTACCAAGTTTATATACAGACCTAATGAAGAAGAGTCTTTAAGCATCAGTTTCTTACACACAAGAAATCAAATGTTTAATGATTTTACAATTCCAACATACCAAGATAAGTACAATGACAAATTAGACATCGATAATACTGGTATAAGCGCAAACTGGAAGAAACAATCATCTGAAAAAAAGACCCACAGTATAAAAAGTTATTTTTCTAGTTTTCACTTAGATTATGTTGGTAACTACAATTACATAGATGATTACCTTATTTTATTGTCTTCAAAAAACAACTCATTAACTGATTTTGGTATTTCATATAACATGAACTACTCTTTTAATGATAGAAAAGATTTATTTTGGGGTTATGAATTTACATCAACCAAAGCTGCTTATGAATTAAAATATTTAGCTGACGTAGAAGGTGAAAACCGATACTCTTCAATACAAAAAGATAAAGGAACAAACAACACTCATTCTATTTTTGCTGAATATTTATACGATAATGATGATTGGAATATAAACTCTGGAATTAGATTTAATTACTTTTCTAAAATTGACAAGTTTGTTTTAGAGCCTAGGTTATATTTTGAGAAAAAACTTGCTTCAAGCTTAAGTATTAAAGCTTCTTTTGAGCAAAAACATCAAACATTAAGTCAAATTATAGAATTTCAAACCTCTAGTTTAGGCTTTGATTTAGAAAACCAAATATGGGCTCAAGTTAATAACGACGATATTCCTCTGCAAAAAAGTTTGCAGGTTTCTACTGGAATCCTTTTTAATAAAGATAATTGGAAAATAGATATTGAACCATATTATAAAAAAGTTAGCGGTATGACATCGCAAACAAGTGGATATAATGATCAAACTGATGACTTTTCTAATGGTAAGGGCAAAGTATATGGTATTGATTTACTAATTAATAAAAAAATTAATAATTACAGAACTTGGGTTAATTATTCATACACTAAAAATAGATTTAAGTTCTTAGATTTAGAAAACAAGTTTTTCCCTGCAAATCACGATATTACTAACTACTTTTCATGGTCTCATGCCTACAAGTTAAATAATTACGAATTCTCTCTTGGATGGATTTATAGAACTGGTAATCCTTACACTGCTGTTAAAGAGTTTTATACTGATGACGATGGGGCTCCTTACATTAACTTAGACTCAGATAATATCAATGCACTTAGACTTCCTAATTATAGTCGAATAGATGCTTCTATGACCTATTCTTTTAACTTTTCTAAAAGATGGAAAGGTAAATTAGGGGTCTCTTTACTTAATATCTTCAATAATAAAAATATTTTAAGTAGAACTTATAACGCTATTCCTATTAGAAACTCAGATAATGAAATTGAATATAAACTAAAAGAAGTAGATAAAATGTCTTTAGGAGTAACTCCTAATTTTGTTTTCAGGATTCGTTTTTAACTAAAAAAGACTTCACAAAATGTAAAGCCTTTTTCTTATAGTTTAATAGTTTCTATATTGTTTTGTTTCTTCAAAAACGTGTTCTAGAATTTGTTTTTCTCTCTCATCGAACTCAATACCTCGTCTTTTCATTACTACATCGGCTACTTCAAAGACTTTATTTGTTTTATATTCAGTAAACCCTGAAGCTCCTCCCCAACTAAATGAAGGAACAAAATTTCTTGGAAACCCACTGCCAAAAATGTTCGCAGAAACACCAACAACTGTTCCTGTATTAAACATCGTATTAATTCCGCATTTTGAATGATCTCCCATCATTAATCCACAGAATTGTAATCCAGTTTTAGCAAAACGACCAGTTTCATAATTCCATAACTTAACTTCAGCATAGTTATTTTTAAGGTTCGAATTATTACTATCTGCTCCTATATTACACCACTCCCCTAATACTGAGTTTCCTAAAAACCCGTCATGTCCCTTATTTGAATATCCAAATAATACTGAATTGTTTACCTCTCCTCCTACTTTGCAGTAAGGACCTAAAGTGGTAGCTCCATAAATTTTTGCTCCTAATTTTAATACTGAATTTTCACACATAGCCAAAGCACCTCGTACAACTACCCCTTCCATTATTTCAGCTTTCTTCCCAATATAAATTGGTCCAGTAGAAGCATTTAACGTAGCAAAAGTTAATTTTGCTCCCTTTTCTACAAAAATGTCATTTCTATTAACACAGTTAACAGTTTCAGGAATTGGTTGTGATTTTCTTCCTTCAGTTATTAAATCAAAATCAGCTCTAATTGCTTTATCATTTAATGAGAAAATATCCCAAGTATTTTTTATTTGAATTATATCATCTTCAAACTCTATATGCTCATAAGAAGAAAAATCTACTTCTTCTTGAGTATCGGCAGCATAAAAAGCAATTACATCCTCTCCTTTGAAAATAGCTTGATTAGCTTGCAGGTTTTTTACCATTTCAACCAAGGGCTTAGTTGGTAAGAAAGAAGCATTTAACAATACATTTTCTTCCATTTCAACCATAGGGTATTTTTCTTCTAAATACTCTTCCGTTACAGTTGTAGTTGTTAAACCTAAGTATTTTTCCCACTTTTCTCTAATGGTTAAAATCCCTACTCTAATATCGGCTACTGGTCTCGTATATGTAAATGGTAGTAAGGCTGTGCGTACATCACCATCAAATAAAATATAATTCATATTAATCATTTTTTGAAGCATCACAAACTTACCACTTTCAATTCATTTTACAAGTCAAAATATAAACCTTACTTTTGTTATTATACATTCTTCAATATGTTACTATGAAAAAAATTTTAGGATTAATTTTAATTGGCATTGCTCTTATAGCAGCGCTATACTATGCTTTTATTTATTTTGTTCCTTATAGTGAAGGTGTTCGCTCAGGTGAACTCATTAAAATTAGCTATAAAGGTGTAGTAGTAAAAACTTGGGAAGGCGAAATTAGCCAAGGTATTTCTGGGGCACAAATTTTTGCCTTTTCTGTAGAAGATAACAAAAAAGAAGTTATAGAGAAACTTCAAGAATACCAAGGTCGCTATGTAAAAGTTACTTACAAAGAGCGTTTTGGAACTTTCTTTTGGTTAGGTGACACTAAATATTTTATAACTCATGTTGAAGAAGAACAATCTCCTCACTTTAGAGGAATAAGAAAAGATAATGAACAATAATATTTATAGAAATATAGAAGATACCCGCATTACTATTTCTGAGTTAATGCTTCCTTCTCATGCTAATTTTAGTGGTAAAATTCACGGAGGATACGTTTTAAAACTAATGGATCAAATTGCATTTGCTTGTGCCTCTAAACATTCAGGAACCTATTGTGTAACAGCATCTGTAGATACCGTTAATTTTATAAATCCTATTGAAGTAGGCGAATTAGTTACCATGAAGGCCTCTATTAATTATGTTGGAAAAACTTCAATGGTAGTTGGTATACGTGTGGAAGCACAAAATATACAAACAGGAAAGACCAAGCACTGTAATTCCTCTTATTTTACTATGGTTGCCAAAAAGGATAATGGTGACAATGCCAAAGTTCCTGGAATTATTATTAATGACGATAATGAAATGCGTCGTTTTCTAGAAGCTATCCATAGAATTAAGATGAAAAAAAATAGACAAGAGAAGTTTGATAATGATAATTTTACTGCTCAAAACTACATCGAAGAGCTTAAAAATTATAACGTAAAGATTGAATTATAACTATGACTGAAATTATAGATTTAAGTCAAGATATCTTTGACGGAATGCCTGTTTATAAAAGTCTTCCACAAGTTAAAATGTCTGTGCACAATACCCATGAAGAATGGGACGGAATTAAAAATCCTACTACTAAAACTCCTGCTGTATATAAACTAGAAATGGGAGAACACACAGGAACTCATGTTGACGCTTTAAACCATATGGCTGCTAAACATGAAGGAAAATCGATAGATACTATGCCACTTTCTATGTTTTATACTGAAGGCATTTGTTTAGATTTTTCTCATAAAAACTTACAGGAATTAATTACTTCTGAAGAAGTTAAAGAACAGTTAGAAAAAGAAAAACTCAGCATAAAAAAAGGTGATACTGTTCTTATTTGTACAAACCACTACGCTAAACATTTTAATACTGAAAACTGGGGAAAAGGCCCAGGTATTACAGCTGAATGTGCCACTTGGCTTGGAGAACAAAAAATTGCTGCTTTTGGTGTAGAAACTATGTCTCCTGGTGTTCCTAAAGTATCCAACAAAAAAGTACATCATATTTGTGGAGAAATGGGGTTTACTCATTATGAAAACATGATAAACCTTGATAAATTAATAGGTAGAGGCAGATTTCGCTTTATAGCCTTACCTTTAAAAATTAGAGGAGGAACAGGATCGCCAGTAAGAGCGGTCGCTATTTTTGAATAAAACATTCTACTTTTTAATTTAACTTTTACTTATCCATATAACTGTGTAGTTATATGGATGATGTATTATTGGCCTACTTCCTTATAACCATATTTTTACTCTTCTTTTCAAGGAAAAATATATCATACCTACAATATATAACCTATAGAAAAAGAGGGAAAACCCCTCCTTTAAAACCATTCTTTTGCATTCTCCTAAAAAACAAGTCTCAAAGTAACTTTGTAAACTAATAATCAACTCATTAACTTAAAAACACTGTAATGAAAAAACTAACTATTGTAGTAATCTGTTTACTTATGACTAATTATTTGTTTTCACAACAAGTAAACATTAAGTATAACGTTAACAACCACACCTTATCAGGTAAATTAAACAGAACCCCTATTTCTTCAGTTATAAAAGAGCTTTCTAAACAAAACTTTCTTTTATTTATAGTTGGAGATAATAAAAAATTTAATGTCACAGGTCAATTAGCAAACACACCTGTTGATCGTGCCCTTTCAGAAATCATTCCTTCTAACATCAAATACTTTTATAAGATAGACTCTAAAGAGGGAGAAAAAAACATGATTTCTAAAACTACTAACAATTTAGTAAGTCTAAAAACTTCAAAATTACTCTTACTAAAACAAACAAATGATAAAAACAAAAATATAGACAAAAACAAGCCTAAATTGGGAGTCAGTACTAACTTACTTCAAGTAAAAAGAATTAACACTTTTAAGAACATAAAAAATGTTAAAGATCCTTTTAAACCTAAAAATGTAAGGTTTAGAGGTACTACAGCAATGAGTAAATCTGGAGGAATTAAACCTGCTTCTGCTAGGAGTATCAGAAAAATTGACAACCTATCTCCTGAACTTAGATTACAAAACAAAAAAAACAGGGTAAGTAAAAAACATTTAGTAGTAACCTATAAAATTACTAATAACGGAATTACTCCTGTCTCAAAAACCGAAGCAGAAGGTAGTTACTCTCTACCTACAGAAGAATCTGGAGATTGGGCTATCATAGGCCTAGATGATAACAATACTGTGCTTGCTGAAACTTTTGAAAATCCTCTTAGTTATAGAACAATTTTTGATCCTAAAAAAAGTGATCATAAAGAGTTTACTGCAAAAGAAGCATATGTTTCTGTGAAGATGCCTATTAAATACAAATCTAAAGTAGCTTCAGAAAAATTAGATTTAAAATTAGTTAAGTTTAAAGATGTTTCTAAGGCTAAAAATGTTTTGCAAAAAGTAAATAGGAAGCAATTAAGAAAAAGTGATTTAAACTCCTCTTTTCAAATCGTAAGAACAGCTCCTAAAGCTGACTTTTCTAAACTGAAAAAAATTACTAACCAATAATCAGAAAAAATGAAAAACCTACATAAAACACTAATAATATTAATGACCTTTCTAGCTGTTACGGCTTATTCACAAACAAAAAGCATCTTACTTTATAATGGAAGTACAGCATCAAAATTTGATATTGTATTCATGGGGGATGGATTTACTTCGTCCAACCAAACTGAATTTAACAACTTAGTTGCTGATTATTTTAAAGCAATGTTTACACATGAAAACGGTAATTTAGATAATGTTTTATCTGAATTACAAGATGCTTTTAATGTATACAGAGTAAACTTAAACTCAAGTCAATCAGGAGTAACTCAATACACATGTGACAATGACGACTGTAGTAACAATCCAGCTAGTAGTAGAAATACAGCACTAAACTTTAGATATTCAGGATGTTGGAATTGTTGTTGGATGTCAAAATCTGGAAACACCGATACCAAAATTAATAACGCTTTAAGCACAGTTGGTTTATCTGGTGCTGATTTTGTAGTGGTTATCTTAAATGAGTCTGGTTTTGGAGGTTGTTCTTATGGTAAAGTTTTATCTATTACCAAATCTACTAGTAACAATGTATTATTACATGAATTAGGGCACTCCGTTGGTAAATTAGCCGACGAATATTCTAGACCTGGTTGTTTTAGTGGAACCAATCCTTCTGCAGTTAATGTTGATAAAAATAATAATCCAAACAAGTGGAATAAATTTGCTAGAAGTACTGTAACTACTGGATCTCCATCAGAATATAATGTAGATGGATTTGAAGGTGGACGCTATAATACAACGTGTATTTACCGTCCTTCAACCAATAGCACAATGAGAGGAAACACCAACCTTTTTAATCCACCAAGTTATAACGAATTCTGGAAGAGAAATAAATCAAAAAGTAATTACAATTTTAACAAACCAATAGTAGGTAATTTTCAAGGAAATAGCTATAACGATGTGGTACTTCACTATGGAAACTATATTGCAGCCTACCCTACCGAACACCCAAAAGGTTTTACAGGTAGTGGAGCAAACATAACGCGTCCCGCTAACTCTTATGTAACCACAAAAAGGGTTAAAGGTTCAGGTGGCACATGGTATGTATCTTCAAAAGACAAGTTTTATGTAGGAGACTTTACTGGTGATGGCTACGATGACTTACTTGTATTCTATCCTAATAATCAATATTCAAGATTAGGAATATTAAAATCAACTCCTGACGGGTTTGAATGTGTTAAAAAAATATATTACAACCTTCCTGGTTGGCAGATGCGTAATGGTGATGAATTTTTTATTGCTGATTTTAACGGAGATGGAAAAGATGATTTTTACATTTTTAATGCTACTAACTGGAATCAAGGGTATATGGGAATGTTCAAGTCAACTGGTAGTAACTTTTCTTATGTAAGAAGGTACGACAAATATTTACCTGGTCATTACATGAGTTCTACTGATAAGTATTTTGTAGCCGATTATACAGGTGACAACAAAGAGGAGTTGGTATTATTCAATACAAGTTCTAAAGTTACCAGAATGTTTAAATCTACAGGTAGCTCACTAACAAAAACCAAAGAATATTTTGCTAGTTTACCAGGCTGGACAAGCAAATCTGGTGATAAATACCATATTGCTGACATTAATGGAGACGGAAAAGATGACGTCTATATTTTTAATGGTACAAACTGGGGACCTGAATATCTATTATTACTTAGATCTGACGGAAACGAATACAAGTATATTAAAAGATATAATGATGCTTTACCAGGTTGGAATATGAATAACCGTGATAAGTTTTATGTTGCTGATATTAATGGTGATGGAAAAGATGATTTATATGTATTCAATAATCAAGATTGGTCTACTCAATACTTAGGACGTGTAATTACCAATGGTAGTACAGTAAGTGTAAACTATCAAAGCGACTGGATTGGTGGCTGGAATCTTGGAAGTAGTGATAAATTAATTGTAGACAATCGTAAAACAGGAAAAGACAACTTATTTATACACAATACTAACTGGTTTGCTTACATGTGGCCAGGCTCATCTAACATGTACATAAAAGGAATGTATAAAGATTATATACATGCATTTAAGTATCATGATTATGGATGGTATTAATAAGTAATTTTATAAAAAAAAGAATAACACGGTTAATTTTATCCGTGTTATTCTTAATTTTAAAAACTATAAAGTCTTTATTATGAAACATTTTGCTTTATTACCTTTAACTTTCCTACTTCTCACTTTAAACTGTAAAAATTATACGTCTAAAAAATCACAAAGCGATTTTAACTCATCACAAAGTATTTCTAAAACACAAGATTATTATTTCACTGTTAATTTTGAATTTACAAAAGAGGATTACCAACTGATTTCGAAGTCTCAAAATGAAGGTAATTTGTTATTTGATGTTCAAATTCCTACGGATATGTTTTTAGTAGCGTATAAAAATGAAAAATTATTCTTTTACAGTGAATTGAATGATCCACTGACCATAAGACCTGTGGGAGAACGAGAGATAGAAAAAACTATAGAGAGTGGCTCAGAAAACATCAATTTACCTAAAAAATTTACTCAAAAAAGCAATATCAAACAACTTGAAATCTATATTTATAAAGTAAATGGATATATAGAAAACTTTGATGCCAAAGTTTATTCAAAAGAAAAAATCAAACAATTAGAAAAAGAAAAACTTATTGAAAAAAGGTATACCATTGACGCTAAGCAATTAGTTAACTTTTTAAACCAATAAAAAAATCCGAAGTTTATTAAACTTCGGATTTTATCTATTTTAATTCTAAAACGCTTTTACTTACTCAAGTACATTTTACGTCTTGCGTACAAATCGTAAAAGGCATCGTCTCTTAAACTTTCAATAAATAAGATGCTTTCTCCAGTAGATTTCATTTCTGGTCCTAAGTTCTTATTTACATTCGGGAACTTATTAAAAGAGAATACAGGTTGCTTAATTGCAAAACCTTCTAACTGAGGGTTAAAATCAAAATCAGTAACTTTCTTCTCTCCTAACATCACCTTAGTAGCATAATTTACATAAGGTTCTTTATAAGCTTTTGCTATAAACGGAACCGTACGAGATGCACGTGGATTTGCTTCAATGATATATACTTTGTCATCTTTAATTGCAAACTGAATGTTTATTAATCCAACTGTATCAAGCGCTAAAGCAATTGTTTTAGTATACTCTCTAATTTGTTCTAATACTAACTCTCCTAAATTAAACGCTGGTAAAGTAGCATTTGAATCTCCTGAGTGAATTCCACAAGGCTCAATATGCTCCATAATTCCGATGATGTATACATTTTCACCATCACAAATTGCATCTGCTTCTGCTTCAATTGCTCCTTCCAAGTAGTGATCTAATAATAATTTATTATTAGGAATCTTACGTAATAAGTCTACAACGTGCTCTAATAACTCCTCTTTATTAATCACAATTTTCATTCCCTGTCCTCCTAATACATATGATGGACGCACTAAAATTGGAAAATCTAATTCATCAGCTAAAGCTAAGGCTTCATCAGCATTCTCTGCAACTCCAAACTCCGGATAAGGAATATTGTTTTCTTTTAATAAGCTAGAGAAACTTCCACGATCTTCTGCTAAGTCTAATGCTTTGTAGCTTGTTCCTAAAATCGGAATTCCATAACGCTCTAACTTTTCAGCTAATTTTAAAGCTGTTTGTCCTCCTAACTGAACTATAACTCCTTCTGGTTTCTCATGTTTAATGATGTCGTAAATATGTTCCCAGAAAACTGGCTCAAAGTATAATTTATCTGCCGTATCAAAATCAGTAGAAACTGTTTCAGGGTTACAGTTAATCATAATAGTTTCGTAACCACATTCTTTCGCTGCATATACACCGTGAACACAACAGTAATCAAATTCAATTCCTTGACCGATTCTGTTTGGTCCTGAACCTAATACGATTACTTTTTTCTTATCAGATACTACACTTTCATTTGACACAGAAACTTCACCTTCAGTAGTTTCTATTTCACTTTCAAAAGTAGAATAGTAGTAAGGAGTTTGTGCTTTAAACTCAGCAGCACAAGTATCTACTAACTTGTATACACGTTTTATTTTTAATTCTTCACGTTTTTTATACACTTCACTTTCTAAGCATCCTAACATGTGAGCAATTTGACGATCACCATACCCTTTTTGCTTAGCCTCTAATAATAGTTCTCTATCAAGTGTATCAACAGTATATGTAGAAATCTCTTTCTCTAACATATATAACTCTTCGTATTGACGTAAATACCACATATCAATCTTAGTAATTGCGTGGATTTTACTCAACGGAATCCCCATTTGAATTGCGTCATAAATAGCAAATACTCTATCCCAAGAAGCATACTTTAATTTATCTATAATCTGGTTATAGTCTTTATAACCTTTACCATCTGCTCCAATTCCGTTACGTTTAATTTCTAACGATTGTGTTGCTTTATGTAAAGCTTCTTGGAACGAACGTCCAATCCCCATTACTTCTCCAACCGCTTTCATCTGTAAACCTAACGTTCTGTCAGAACCTTCAAACTTGTCAAAGTTCCAACGAGGTATTTTTACGATTACATAGTCTAATGTTGGCTCAAATAAAGCTGAAGTAGACTTAGTAATTTGGTTATCTAACTCATCTAAAGTATAACCTGTTGCTAATTTCGCAGCAATCTTTGCAATTGGGTATCCAGTTGCTTTTGATGCTAATGCTGATGAACGAGATACACGTGGGTTAATCTCAATCGCAATAATATCCTCTTTCTCGTCTGGTGAAACCGCAAACTGAACGTTACATCCTCCTGCAAACTCACCAATAGAACGCATCATTTTAATTGCCATGTCACGCATTTTTTGGAACGTTTTGTCCGATAATGTCATGGCCGGAGCTACTGTAATAGAATCTCCTGTATGGATTCCCATTGGGTCCATGTTTTCAATAGAACAGATAATTACAACATTATCATTATCATCTCGTAATAATTCTAACTCGTATTCTTTCCATCCCATCATTGCCTTATCAATCATTACCTCATGAATTGGAGAAATTTCTAACCCTCTTGATAATGATTCTTCAAATTCTTTTTCATCATATACAATAGACGCTCCTGCTCCTCCTAAGGTAAACGACGCTCTAATACATAGTGGAAATCCGAATTCTTGTGCTATTTCCTTTCCTTTTAAGAAAGATGTTGCAGTAGCTTGAGGCGCCATTGGCACGCCAATTTCTTCCATTAATAAACGGAACTTATCTCTGTCCTCTGTAATATTAATGGCGTCTATATCTACTCCTATAATTTCAACATCAAAGTCTTCCCAAATTCCTTTTTCGTCGGCTTCAATACAAAGGTTTAATGCAGTTTGCCCTCCCATTGTAGGTAAAACGGCATCAATTTGTGGGTGTTCTTTTAAAATTTGAACAATAGACTTCGTGTTAAGCGGCAACAAGTATACATGATCAGCCATCGAAGGATCTGTCATAATTGTTGCAGGATTCGAATTAATTAAGATGGTTTCAATTCCATCTTCTCTCAAAGATCTTAACGCTTGAGAACCTGAATAATCAAATTCACATGCTTGACCAATAACAATTGGTCCTGATCCAATAATTAAAATCGATTTAAGGTCTTGTCTTTTAGGCATTTTAGTCTGTGTTGTGTTGTGGTGTAAAAATAAAAATTGTTTGGTTATAAAAAAAGGCGATACTTAATAGTAACGCCTTTAAAATATTAACAATAGTTAATCATTATTTCTTTGGTCTTGATTCAGATGAAACAGACAACTTTTTTCTTCCTTTTGCTCTTCTTCTAGCTAATACTTTACGTCCATTAGCAGAAGCCATTCTTTCGCGGAAACCGTGTTTGTTTCTTCTTTTTCTCTTCGATGGTTGGTACGTTCTTTTACTCATTACAGTATATCTTAAATATCTTCTTTAAAAATGTTTTGCTTTTGTGAAATTCCGTCTGCTAAAAGCGTGGGCAAATATACAACAGTTTTTCAGTCTGACAAACCCTTATTTTATTTTTTTTAAAAAAAAGTTTGTTTGGCAAACATACATAATTTTTCTGTACGTTTTTTCTCTTTTTTATTTGTTCTAATTGCCAGACTTCTTACTTTTGCGCAAACCTAACAGTACCATGAACAACACAAAATACGTTTTTGTAACCGGAGGCGTAACTTCATCACTAGGGAAGGGAATTATAGCCGCTTCTTTAGCCAAATTATTACAAGAAAGAGGATACTCAGTAACCATTCAAAAGTTAGATCCATATATTAATATAGATCCTGGAACATTAAACCCATATGAACATGGAGAATGTTATGTAACTGATGATGGTGCTGAAACCGATTTAGATTTAGGACACTACGAACGTTATTTAAATATTCCAACTTCACAAGCTAACAATGTTACTACAGGAAGAATATATCAATCTGTAATAAACAAAGAGCGTAAAGGAGAGTTTTTAGGAAAAACCGTTCAAGTTATTCCTCATATTACTGATGAAATTAAAAACAGAATCCAAATTTTAGGTAATACAGGTGATTATGATATCGTAATTACTGAAATTGGAGGAACCGTTGGTGATATTGAATCTTTACCATATATAGAAGCTGTTCGTCAATTACAGTGGGATTTAGGGGAAGATAATGCAATTGTTATCCATTTAACTCTAGTTCCTTATTTAGCAGCTGCAGGTGAATTAAAAACGAAACCTACACAACACTCTGTAAAAACATTAATGCAAAGTGGTGTAAAACCAGACATTTTAGTATGTCGTTCAGAACATGAAATCTCTGATGACATTAAACGTAAATTAGCCTTATTTTGTAATGTTAAAAAGCAAAATGTAATTCAGTCATTAGATGCTGAGACTATCTACGATGTTCCTAACTTAATGTTTAAAGAAGGGCTAGATTATGTAGTATTAGATAAGTTAAATTTATCTACACGTAAACAACCTAATTTAAAAACATGGAATAAGTTCTTAGAGCGTCATAAAAATCCAACTTCTTCTGTTGAAATTGGTTTGGTAGGAAAATATGTTGAGCTACACGACTCGTATAAATCAATTACTGAAGCATTTATCCACGCAGGAGCTGCTGCTACCAATAAAACAAAAGTTAACGTTCGTTGGATTCATTCTGAAGAGTTAACTCCAGAGAATGCTGCCAAACAACTAGAAGGATTAAATGGAGTATTAGTAGCCCCTGGATTTGGTGATAGAGGAATTGAAGGTAAAATTGCAGCAGTACAATATGTACGTGAAAATAACATACCTTTTTTAGGTATTTGTTTAGGGATGCAAATGGCTGTTATCGAATTTGCAAGAAATGTGTTAGGACTTAAAGAAGCTAACTCTACTGAAATGAATCCTGAAGTAGCACATCCAGTAATTAACTTAATGGAAGAGCAAAAAAATGTTACTGACAAAGGAGGAACAATGCGTTTAGGTGCTTGGGACTGTCAATTAACACAAGACTCTAAAGTTTTTCAAGCATATAAAGAAGAATTAATAAGTGAGCGTCACCGTCACAGATACGAATACAATAACGATTATAAAGAACAATTAGAAAATGCTGGTATGAAAACAGCAGGTGTTAACCCTAAAACAGGGTTAGTAGAAATTGTTGAAATTGATTCACACCCTTGGTTTGTTGGAGTTCAATATCATCCAGAATACAAGAGTACGGTGTTAAATCCACACCCGTTGTTTGTAAGCTTTATCAAAGCAGCTTTAAAACAATCAAAAAAATAAGTTAAAAAATCCTGTAACTAAAATTACAGGATTTTTTTTGACATATAAAAACTGGAACACTGTTTGAACTACCTATACTAACAAAATTATTCACTGTAAAACCTCTAAAAAACTATAGGGTTTTACTACCTTTGTCGGGTTTTTCAGCTTTTAAGAAAAACTTTAAATGACAAGTTGACATTTTAACATATATCAATGGAACAAAAAAAATTTGATTTAAATTCCTTTATAGGAATGCTTTTATTAGGAGGAATTATGCTTTGGTGGATGAACACACAAAAGCCAGAAGAAACTCCTGAAGCTACTACCCAGACAGAGCAAACTACTGATGCTACAACAACCAACACTCAAAACAGTTTAACTGATAATGTAATAGTAAACGATTCATTACAACAAATTGCTTTACAAAATAAGTTTGGTGCTTTTGCATACGGGGCTTCTAAAAGTCAAGAGGGAAATACTACACTTGAAAATGATCTTGTAAAGTTAACTATCGACAATAAAGGTGGACAGATTATAGAAGCTTTAGTTAAAAACTATAAAACATACGATTCATTACCTCTTTATTTAGTAAAGGATAACAATGCTTCTTTTAATATTAACTTCGGAACTACTGATAACCGAATTTTAAATACTAAAGATTTACTATTTACTCCTACTCTAACCAAAAATGGAGATACTCAAGTACTTTCTATGAAATTAAAGGTTTCTGAAGCTAAGTTTTTAGAGTATCGTTATGAAATGAAAGAAGGTGACTACCGTGTAGGTTTTGCCGTTCGTTCACAAGGGTTGAGTAATACTATTAATAGTTCACAAGAAATAAATTTAAATTGGAGTTTAAAAGGTTTTCGACACGAAAAGAGTTTGAAAACCGAAAACATGTACTCTTACTACTATTACAAAGCCGATGATGAAGTAGATTACTTACAAATGAATGATGATGATGTTGTGAGTGATATTGATTGGGTTGCTTATAAACAACACTTCTTCTCTTCTATTTTAACATCAGACACACCGTTTAGTAATGCCACTTTAAAATCTGTTGACTTTGCAGGTGAAGATAAAGATAGTGTATACACTAAAACCTATGGATTAAAAACTCCGTTAGCTTTAACAAATGGAGAGTTAAACTATAACATGCAATGGTTTTATGGACCTACAAATTATAATTTATTAAAGTCTTACGAAGGAACTAGTTTAGACGAAATTGCTGATTTAGGTTGGGGTATTTTTGGTTTCTTAAACCGTACCATATTCTACCCTGTATTTAATATGCTAAAAGGATTTATTGGCAACTTTGGATTAATCATCATTTTAATGACAATTGTAGTACGTATAATCATGTCTCCAGTATTATACAAATCATACTTATCAAGTGCTAAAATGAAGGTGATTCGTCCAGAAATGGAAGAAATCAACAAAAAATATCCAGGGAAAGAAAACGCTATGAAGCGTCAACAAGAAATTATGGCAGTACAGCGAAAAGCTGGAGTAAGTATGATGTCTGGTTGTATACCTGCATTAATGCAAATGCCTGTGTTCTTTGCTTTATTCAAATTCTTCCCTACGAATATTGACTTCCGTCAAAAGAGTTTTTTATGGGCAAATGACTTATCTTCTTATGATACTATTTTTAAATTACCATTTAAAATTCCTTTTTATGGAGACCACGTAAGCTTATTTCCAATTTTAGCGTCTGTAGCCATTTTCTTCTATATGAAAATGAACCAAAGCCAACAAGCTAACATGCAAGCACCTACTCAAGAAGGAATGCCTGATATGAGTAAGATGATGAAATGGATGATTTACTTCTCTCCTATTATGATGTTATTCTTCTTTAACAACTATGCTAGTGGATTAAGTTTATACTACTTTATCTCAAACTTACTAACCATCATAATTATGTTTGTTATTAAGAACTATGTTATTGATGAAGCTAAGATTCATGCTAAAATTGAAGAGAACAAAAAGAAGCCTGTTAAGAAGAGTAAATTCCGTGAGCGTTTAGATGCTGCCATGAAACAAGCTCAAGAACAACAAGCTGCACAACAACGTGCTAAAAAGAAATAATTTCAATATACTTTTGATAAAAAAAAAGGGTGCTAAAAGCATCCTTTTTTTATTTAACATTCTTTTAACTAAACCCCATTAAACCTTTGGGGAAATTTGCGGTCAAACAAGCTTTATAAATCAACATAATGAAGAAAATTACACTACTTATTTTACTAATTAGTTTTACAGCTGTTGCACAGCGTGCTACAAAAGGTATCGCTTCTAAAGTTACCCTAACTGGTAAAGTATTAGAAACAAACTCTAAACAACCTTTAGAGTACGCAACTTTAGTATTAACAAACACTAACACACAACAAATTATTGGAGGAGTTACTGACGCTAATGGAAGCTTTTCTATCGATGCTTCATCTGGCACATATGATATAAAAGTTGAATTTATAGGCTTTAAAACTAAAAGTTTAGGAAATCATACTCTAACTGAAAATAAAAGTTTAGGAACTATTTTACTTTCAGAAGATGCAGAGACATTAGAAGAAGTTGAAATTATTGCAGAAAAATCTACTGTTGAAATACGGTTAGATAAAAAGATTTATAACGTTGGAAAAGACATGACTGTAAAAGGAGGTAACGCCTCTGATGTTTTAGATAATGTCCCATCAGTAAATGTAGATGCTGAAGGATCTGTAAGCTTGCGTGGGAATGAAAACGTACGTATTTTAATAGACGGAAAGCCTTCTGCTCTAGTAGGTTTAAGTGGTACAGATGCCTTACGTAACTTACCTGCTGATGCTATTGAAAAAGTTGAAGTTATTACTTCTCCTTCGGCTCGTTACGACGCTGAAGGTACAGCTGGTATTTTAAATATTATTCTTAGAAAAGGAAAAGTAAGAGGCTTCAATGGTTCTCTAAACTTTTCTGTAGGTAATCCTGATTTATACAGGGTTAGTAGTAATTTAAACTACCGTACAAAAAAGTTCAATATTTTTTCAAATCTTGGTTACTCTTATAGAAAAGGTCCAGGAAATGCCTTTAGTGATTTTACATATTTAACCGACGGTGTTATCGATAGTTTAAGTATTGAAAAAAGAGACTATGACCGAAAAAATAAAAGTTTTAACGGTTCTTTTGGTTTGGAATATTATTTAAACGATAAAAGCTCTCTTACAGGAACAGTTTTTTATAGAAATAATGACGGTAAAGATATTGCCACAAACAATACAGATGTTTTTTCCCCTGCTAACGACCCTATCAGAAGTTTAAAGAGAGTAGAAACTGAAACTGAAGACGATATTGACACTCAATATTCGTTAAACTATACCAATAATATTGATGACAAAGGTCAAAAATTAATTATTGACTTACAGTATAGCGAAAACGAAGAAGATGAACTTGCTGATATTACTAACAACAACATTTTAGCTGAACAAAATAGTCAAGTTACTAAATCTAAAAACAGATTATTACAAATAGACTATGTACTTCCATTAGGAGAGAAAAGTCAATTAGAATTAGGTCATAAAGCGGATTTACAAGATTTAACTTCTGATTTTAGAGTTCGTGATGAAAATGGACAACCTTTTGATTTTGATCCTTCGAACGCTATAGATTTTAAACAATATATCTACGCTTATTACGCCCAATATGGTAGTAAAATAGATAAATTTTCATACCTATTAGGATTACGTGCTGAATACACTGATGTTGATTTAACAGTATTAAATACTGGTGAATTTTCTGATAAAAACTATACTGAATGGTTCCCGACCGTTAATTTAGGGTATGAATTTAGTGAAACAGATAACTTAACTTTAGGGTATGCTCGTAGATTACGAAGACCACGTCACTGGTTTTTAAACCCATTCGAAACACGTAGTTCAGATACTTACGTATTTAAAGGAAATCCAGACTTAAACCCTACATATACAAGTTCTTTTGATCTAGGGTATACTACAAGAGTTAGTAAAGTAACCTTAAACTCTTCTTTGTACTATCAATTTTCAACTGATTTAATCAGACCTGTTTCTAGAATTGAAACAAGAGATAAAGGAAATGTTTTCGTACGTCAGTTCTTAAACCTAAATGATGAAGATCGTTACGGACTTGAACTAACAACAAACTATAATCCAGCAAAATGGGCACGTTTATCAGCAACTTTTAACTATTTTAAGTTTAGAACAGATGCTTTCGACTACACTTATTCTTATACTAATCCTATCAATGGTGATCTAGTAACCGAAACTGAGTCTTTACCTGAAGTAAATAGTAGCAGTTGGTTTGCTCGTTTTAACTCTAGAATTACTTTACCTGCGAAAATAGATTGGCAAACACGTATTATGTATCGAGGACCACAAGATGATGCACAAGGTAGTAGAGAAGGTATTTTTGTTACCAACTTAGCATTCAGTAAAGATATATTCAAGGACAAGGCCTCATTAGTTTTAAACGTTAGTGATCTATTTAACGAACGTAAAAGAAAAAGCTACACGAATACAGCTAGAGTAATGTCTTATCAAGAATTTCAATGGAGAGAGCGTCAAATTACACTAAGCTTTACTTATAGATTTAATCAAAAGAAAAAACGTGAACGTTCAGGTCGTAATGGTGACTTTGATGGAGGCGGTGAAGGATTCTAATTCTTAAACATTATAAAACTTAATAAAAAAGAGAACTTTAAAAGTTCTCTTTTTTTATTTACAATAAGAATTAAATCAGGTTAAAGTGTTCCCAATATTAAAATAAGAACATAAAAAAAACCACGCCCATTAGCGTAGTTTTTAGAATATATTGTAATAAAAAGCTTACTTACCTTCCTCAGCAGCTTTTTTAGCTTCTCTTTTTAACTTCATGTTTTCCCAGATAGTTCCACCAATCCAGTAAGGAACTACAAATGTTAATAAGAAAATTAACAGCCAAAATCCAGCTGTAAAAATAAACATGAATAATACCAATCCTGAGAATTCTGAAAAATCTAACATTTGTTTCTTATTAATAATTGTTATGCCACAAAATTATAACTATTTTTCTTTTCCTCCAATAAAATCTGATAAAAATCACTATTAAAAACTATTAGAATTTGTAATTTTGGACATCATTAATTTTAAGCATTTTAAATCATTCCAAATGACAAAATATAGAATTGAGAAAGATACAATGGGACAAGTAGAAGTTCCAGCTGATAAATATTGGGGAGCACAAACTGAGCGTTCTCGTAATAACTTTAAAATTGGTCCTGCTGCCTCTATGCCATTAGAAGTAGTATACGGATTTGCGTACTTAAAAAAAGCAGCAGCTTTCACTAATGCAGAATTAGGTGTGTTAGCAACTGAAAAACGTGATTTAATCGCACAAGTATGTGATGAAATTTTAGCTGGAAAGCACGACGACCAATTCCCTTTAGTAATCTGGCAAACAGGTTCTGGTACACAGTCGAATATGAATGTAAACGAAGTTATTGCTAACCGTGCACACGAAATTGCAGGAAATGTAATTGGTGAAGGTGAAAAAACTATTCAACCAAACGATGATGTAAACAAATCACAATCATCTAACGATACGTTCCCTACAGGAATGCATATTGCAGCTTATAAAAAGATTGTAGAAGTAACCATTCCTGGTGTAGAGCAATTACGAGACACGTTACAAGCTAAATCAGAAGCTTTTAAAGATGTAGTTAAAATTGGTCGTACACACTTAATGGATGCTACTCCTCTAACCTTAGGGCAAGAGTTTTCTGGATATGTTGCGCAATTAAACTTCGGATTAAATGCCTTAAAAAATTCATTAGCACACTTAGCTCAATTAGCTTTAGGAGGAACTGCTGTTGGAACAGGACTAAACACTCCAGCTGGTTACGATGTATTAGTTGCTAAATATATCGCTGAGTTTACAGAATTACCATTTGTAACTGCTGAAAATAAGTTTGAAGCTTTGGCTGCACATGATGCGTTAGTGGAAACACACGGAGCCTTAAAGCAATTAGCGGTTTCACTAAATAAAATTGCCAACGATATTCGTTTAATGGCTTCAGGACCGCGTTCAGGAATTGGAGAAATTATCATTCCTGCAAACGAACCAGGATCTTCTATCATGCCTGGAAAAGTAAACCCTACACAAGCAGAAGCTATTACAATGGTATGTGCACAAGTTATGGGTAACGATGTTGCAGTAACTGTTGGTGGAACACAAGGACACTACGAGTTAAACGTATTCAAGCCTATGATGGCGGCTAACGTATTACAATCAGCTCAATTAATTGGAGATGCTTGTGTGTCATTCGACGTAAACTGTGCTGCTGGTATTGAACCAAACCAAACAAGAATTACTGAGTTATTAAACAACTCATTAATGTTAGTTACAGCATTAAATACTAAAATAGGATATTACAAAGCTGCTGAGATTGCAAACACTGCACATGCTAACGGAACTACTTTAAAAGAAGAAGCAGTACGTTTAGGATATGTAACTCCAGAGCAATATGACGAATGGGTTAAACCAGAAGACATGACAGGAAGTTTAAAATAATCACTTCCTTCACATAAACATAAAAAACCACAACTAAATGTTGTGGTTTTTTGTTTAACGAACTTTAAAATAAATTATATCTCTTTATGTCTATATGTTTCTGCTATTTTTTTTATTCTTTCAGGAGTAACAATTCCTTTTTGTACCTCATAATCTTCAGCTATTTTTCTTGGTACTTCAATAGCTCCGTTAGATAATCTTACAGTATACCCAAAATCTTCATTTATAAAATGCTCTTTATACAAACCAATGTTCTTATCTATTAAACTTGCTTGTTTGGTTATACCTATTACTCCTTTTTTATTCATTTCTGTCTTTGTCATAATTATTTATTTAGGTTTTTAATAGTTTCTTTTTACAATTATTATTCATGTTATAAAACACCATAATTTATGGTAATACACCATTACGCATATACATAGTGTATTCTCTGTTCAATCAAAAAAATAAAAGGAATGTAGTAAGAATTACTTTTGCTTTTTCAAAGCATGAAGTTACGGATAACTAATAACTCTACAAAAGGATATGCGTTAATTCTATAGAAAAACTTCTAATCTATAGTTACATAAAGCCCTCAATAACTATTCTATCTAACAATAAAGAGCTTTATAAATATCCCTCTCAAATCTAAATGCAAACAATTAATACCCAAAAACTAAACGCTTAAGAATTTCTTAAAAACAACTCTAACTTATATTCCTTATTTTTAAAGGTATATAATGTCAAACTTAAACTAACCAAAAAAATGACAAACCCCTCACAAGACAAATCTTCATCATGCTGGAACTGCGATGGAGACATTACCCAAGTTACACAACGTTTAAAAGAAATGTTTGTGGAAATGGGACAAAAAACACGCATTGAAAATGGACAACAACCTGCCGAAAGAGCAGTATTTAGAAAGCAACACGGTATCGCATACGGTCGTTTTGTAGTAAACAAAGACATCGAAGAAAAATTCAAAATCGGAATTTTTGCTGGTGACGCTTACGAATGTGCTGTTCGTTTTTCAAGTGATACCGGACCAACTTCTCCCGATTTACATTCTACCCTAGGTGTCGGCTTAAAGCTTTTTGGTGTTGAAGGTCCTAAATTATTAGGAGACGGTACCAATGCCGATTTTATCTTTCAAAACATCGATCGTTTTTTTGCACGAGACGCACAACAAATGTGTAGTTTTACAACTGCTGGTGTTATTGATCGTGATTACGATTCGTACATAGCAAAACATCCCGAATTAGCGAGTATTTTAAAGGCAATGACCAAAGAAGAAGCTAGTGTATTAAGTGCTAGCTACTGGGCAATTCTTCCTTTCAAATTAGGCGATTCTCAAATTGTAAAATATCGTTTGGTTCCTGAAAACACCTATAAAGGAACTCCTTTTAACGATAACAATTACTTAGGTATTGATTTGCAACAACGTTTGTTAACCAAAGAAGCTACCTTCCGCTTCGAAATACAATTGCGTACCAACGATGCTACCATGCCTTTAGATGATGCACAGGTAGTATGGAGCACAGAAGAGAGTCCGTATATATGTATTGCTAAATTGCATTTACCTCAACAAGATGTATCAAGTATTGGTCAAGCTGAATTTGGAAGCAACTTAGCTTTTAATATTTGGAGAACTTTACCTCAACACGAACCATTAGGATCTATTGCACAAGCAAGAAAAGTAGTATATGCTGCAAGTGCCGAAGCACGTCATCAAGCAAACGGGCAGCAATTACAAGAACCCAAAGAAATCAATCCACAGTTTGAAGGTAACACCGATGAAAATAGCGACTGTATTGTAAAAGCAGGTATCTATCCTCCTATTGGTGTCATGCGTGTTGGAAATAGTGAAAATGAATACTTTATCGGTCCGTTGGTTGACAACCCTGAACCACAAACCGATCCGTATGCATATAGAGATAAAACAGGTGCCTTAAAAAGACAAGCAGCACAGTTTAGAATCTACGGATTCAATGCTGCAGGAAAAGCTGTAAAAGAATTAACTGCTGAAAATGCCAAAATTACATGGCATAGCCATTTAGCCAATCAAAAATCGTCTTGGTATCAGTTTAACATTGCCTTAGATATTCCTGAAGCGGCCGATATGCCACCTTCTATGTTACGTAATATTGATGTAAAAGACCGTAACTCTTTATTAATTGACGGCGGAGCAAAGTCTATTACTGGAACCAATGTTACCGAAGGTCCTTTCTTTGAAGGAGAATTTCTATCTAAAAAAGTGTACTTAGGTGAGATGCGTACGGATGAAAAAGGACGTTTAGTGATGTTAGGCGGACATGGAAAATCGGAAAACATCAATGGTGATATCGCTATTACGTTTGCAAATAACGAAGGTTGGCACGATGATATTTCAGACGGACCTGTTACTGCGGAAGTTGAATATGAAGGTGTAAAATTAAAAGTAGACCCTGCTTGGGTTATTTGTGCTCCACCTGACTATGCACCAATGCAAAAATCGGTACGTACTATGTGGGATTTAATGCGTGATGTAGCTGTAAAGTCTAAAATGTTAGTACGACCTACTAGACCATCGTTTACCAAAGATATATTACCAATTTTCCAACGTATGACCGATTTACAATGGGTAAATGCAGGTTTTGCAGGAGCTTTTGGTTTTGGAGGTCAGTTTGATTATACCACAAACGAATGGATTAAACGATTAGGGAATCCATCACCTGCCTATATGGAAATGAGAAGAACGATTTCTAACAACTTCCGTCGTTTTGATGTATCGGGAGCAGAAGCACCTCAACTATGGCCTTGGTTGTATGGCGATGCAATTAGCATTCCTACTACAGGATCTGTACGTCAGCACGCTACTTTATCAGACTTACAATTAGAGTTTTTAGACCAATGGGTACAAGGAGATTTTGATGCGGATTACGTAGATATGACTGGATGTCCGCATGTACCTAAACCACCAACGATAGATGAACTTCCTGTTGCTGAACAACCTGATATGTTAACCAAAGCTGCCATGGAATTTTGTTTAGCAGATGCTTTCCATCCTGGTTGTGAAATGACTTGGCCTATGCGCTCGTCAGGAATGTATATGGCACCTTTTAGAATTAAACATGCACCTAAAACACCGCCTGTGAATACCACGTATTACGGACCAATGATGAATAATGATACATTACCATTGGCAAAAGGGCCTATTTTGGGCGGACAAGTAGCTGGAGGAGTTACGCGTTGGATGGCAATTCCTTGGCAAACCGATACAGCAAGTTGTAGAGATGGATACACCAGTGAGTACGATCCGTATTTACCAACATTTTGGCCTGCCAGAGTACCAAATAATATCTTAAACGAAAAGCGTTATAAAGAAACGATGGATTCTAATTTATCAGAAGAAACAAGGATTCAAGCCTTTAATTTCCGTTCCGATTGGTTAGACAACCTTCCTTTAGATGGTGAAGCACCAACTTATACGAATCAAATTAATAGTATGATTAAGTATTTTGATAAGTTAGCGGTGGTTCAAAAGCGTCCGGGAGTTCAGCATGACCCAAATTTCCCTGAAGAAATGCAAGTGGGTATTACTCCTACTCCAGAACAAGAAGCTGCATTATTAAAAGCTACGATACAAGATTTACAAGGTGTTTTAACAGCTAAACGTACATTAAAAAAAGGAGTTCAAAATACAATAGATACAGCTGTAGAAAAACTATCACACGATAATTTATTAAACGAGCAATTTGTATTGGAAGATGCTCAGCGTAGTTTGTTAAGCTTAACGGAAGATGAACTAGAAAAAGACTTTAAAGCAACACCTAATGTTATTAAAACCATACATTTAATTGCTTCTAAGTTACACCACATGAAACAGTCTGATTCGCATCAAGAAGCAGCTCCAAAAAGAGTTGAAGTTGGTATTCCTGAGAAAATGACTCGTTTTTCAAGATATATTCCTAAATAATATACGAATTGAAAGAATATAATAGTACTACTGACATACTAATTATAGGTGGTGGCATTGCAGGTTGCATTGCCGCCATTTCTTTAGTTAATCATTATAATGTTACCTTGCTAGATAAACAGCTTGAACCTGTTGATAAAATTGGAGAATCGCTAGCTCCTGCAGCACAACGAATTTTAAAAGAGCTAAATTTATTAGAAAACGAATCGGATGCTGTAAAACAGACCATATTTCGTAATAATTTAGGAATGCAATCCTATTGGGGAAGCAATCAACTTCAGATTGTAGATCATATGAGAAACCCCGATGGGTTCTCTAGAAGTTTAGATCGAAAAGAGTTTGAAATTTATTTAAGAAAGGTTGCTATTGAAAGAGGTGTTGACTGTGTTTGGGGAACACGTCTTTCTAATACTTCTTACGAAGATAATTACTGGAAAGTAATAACAAAGTCTGATGATTTAAAAAACAGAACTACACATACCATTCATGCAAATTTTGTAATTGATGCTACTGGTAGGCAATCTCATTTCACAAAGAGCTTAGGTATTAAACGTACATCGTATGATAAGTTAATATCTTGCTGGATGAGCTTACCCAATACACAAGAAAATACCATGAGTACTATTGTTGCTGATGAATTAGGTTGGTGGTATAGTGCTATAATTCCTAATAATAAAAGAGTCCTTGCTTTTCAAACAGATGCTGATTTGGTAGATAGAAATACCTTTAAACATTTAGATGCTTTTTTAGCGTTTACCAAGCAACATAAACTTATTGCTCCTTTAGTTGAAGGTAACGAAGCAAGTATTAACTTCCATGGTACGGTAAGTGCCAATTCTACTCGTTTAGATCAGGTAGCTGGCAAACAATGGCTTGCTTTAGGTGATGCTGCTATGAGTTTTGATCCGCTTTCCTCACAAGGAATGTTTAACGCCATGGCAAATGCAATGCAACTACAAAAATTACTTATAAATATTGACTTTATTAAGGATTTACATCCTGATAAGATGGAACAATTCAATATATTATATAGTCAACAAATACAACAGGTTTGGAATCATTACCTTAAGCATAAAAACTTCTTTTATAGTACTGAGACTCGATGGAAAGAAGCTCCTTTTTGGAAAAGGCGTAGTATTAGCTGATAATTTTACAGACAGATTACTTCGTCATACCTTCCTCGTAATGACGATAAAAAGAAACAAAAATAAAGACTTACAATAAAAGAATAAGAGTAACTCCTTTGAGTGAGATTCCTCACTACCGTTCGGAATGACTGTTCTTTCAAGTAAAACATGCTAACAACTAGTAAAAATAAAACCTCCCCAGTAACTAAAATAGACTGGAGAGGCTTTTTTGTAAAGTCAATCTTAAAAACTTTACTTTAAACTGTTCTTCATAAAGTCTTCTACTTCTTGTTTCGCTTTAAGAGCTTCAACTTCATCAAATGTTTTTCCTTTTCCTCTTAATAAGTAAGCATTGAATACATGACTTATATACAATGGTGATTTATTATTTGTTGAAAAGTTTACAGCGTTATGACAGCTAAAACAGTTTGCTAAATTATCTGCTTCAATATCTTTTAAACTACTTTTAAAAGTTTGTGTATATGTTTCCATAGTAACATTAGCACAGTTTACAGATCCTCTTGCTACTGAAGTACTATCTGGTGTTGCGTTTCCTATGTTTCCTCCTAAACTATTTATTGTAGCTGTTTGCTCTTCAGGTGTCAATCCATCTGTATCAATCCAAAGAGAACCATTATAGAAGTAATTTTTCCATACATCAGTTAAATTCTCTTTTACACAAAGATTAAGGTTCTCTATATTATTAAAGTTTACAGGTTCTGATTGGCTTGTGTTCATAAAGTTTCCAACACTATCTCTTGGAACCCCATACTTAAATAAATCGTATGCTTTGTAAGGTAACTTTGCACTACCATTACTCCATACAATACCGTCAATTCCGGTAGTAGTACCTTCAGCAAATAATAATTTATTGGTAGATGAAGATGCGTTATTATCTTTCCAGTTATAATTTGGTGCTAAATCGTCATGTTCAAACGTAGCCCAAATAAACTCTGGGTGATTCTCTACAATACCTACAACGTGCATTCCTAATAAAGCTACTTCAGTATTAGTATATGTTTCTCCGTCTCTACTTAAGGCTGCAACTGTTGTATAATAGTTACCTATCTCTTCTTCAGCAATAGCAGTTACTGGTGTCCATGATACTTTTAACTCTAAAGAACCCACCGGAAAAGATGCTTGATTATCTCCACTTAAAGTTCCGCTAACTATAGAATCTCTATACTTTCTTGATGCTTCTCTCATTGTAGGGCTTATGTGAATTGAGTAGAATACTGTTTCTGAAACCCCATCTTCGTTATAAGCAGGATTTGTTTTTAAAGTTCCGCCCGATCCTGCTTGAGCAGTATCTACCAAAACCAAAGCAGCTCCTTCTTTTTGTTTTACATCTTGCATATGAGATGTTACTTGATACATTTTCTTTGGGTTTAAAAACAGCGGCAACGTTTCTCCTATATACAAAGGAACTTCCTTCCCCTCCTGCTTTACTGCTAGTTTTTCTATTTGATATTCTGGTTTGGTTAGCCATAAAAACTTTTGCCAAGACCATTGGTGAAAAATTGCATTGGTTGTGCTCGATACATCAAACGGACTTCCTTTTCCTTCTGAAGGGGCTGGGGTTTGTGTGTGAGGGAACCAATCACTTTCACATAAACTTTGAGTTGCTGTTTTATTGTAAGCTACTTCTTCTACTGGCTCTACAGCATTGTTTTCTTTTTTCTTCTTTTTACAAGAATTAAAAAATACAACACCCATTACAAGCATTGCATTTAAAATAAGTTTGGTTGTTAATTTCATGATTGATTAGTTTTTGATAATAGTTACAAATTAGCGAATATTTTAGTAGCTTGTTAAAAAAGATGGCATAAACTCTTAAATTATAGTTATAAAAAGCTGTTTTTTGATGCCAAGTGTATATACCCTTTATGTTCTTACTTTAAAAAGTGTTTTATTTCGTAAATTGAATCAAAGAAAAGGCTTAGTTTTGTAACCCTTTTTTATTAAAAACTAAACAATGAATACACACGAAGAATATATGAGTGAAGCTGTAAAAGCAGCTTTAAAAGGAATGCAAAATAACGAAGGAGGTCCTTTTGGTTGTATTGTAGTAAAAGATGGAGAAGTTATTGGGCGTGGTAACAACAAAGTTACCTCTACTAACGACCCAACAGCTCACGCAGAAGTAACTGCTATTCGTGATGCTTGTAAAAATATTGGTTCTTTTCAGTTAGATGGTTGTATTGTATACACTTCTTGCGAACCTTGCCCTATGTGTTTAGGAGCTATTTACTGGGCGCGTCCTGATAAAGTTTTTTACGGAAGTAATCAGCAAGACGCTGCCAACATTGGTTTTGATGATGAGTTTATATACAAAGAAATTCCGTTACCATACGAAAAGAGAAGTATTCCGTTTGAGCAAATAGGACGTGATATTGCGCTAGAACCTTTCCAGAAATGGTCTGAAAAAGAAGATAAAATAGAATATTAGAGCAAATAACCTCAGGATAAACCTGTAGAATAATATTCCCTTTGTAATTTTTACAAAGGGTTTCTTTTTTATTACACTTAAGAATCTAGTACTTTTTTAGCTTCTTCATATTCTTCTTTGGTAATTTCACCTTTTGCAAAACGTCTTTTAAGGACTTCTAACGGAGATTCTTTTTTTGTTACTTGGAATAAAGAACTGTAAAACAAGAAAAAGAATACTCCTATTACTATCCAAACAATCCACCATACAAAGTGCATACCCCAAAAATGTCCGTCGTGATAATGCATAACTATTTAGTTTTTATATTAAAACAACACTAAGTTACGAAATTATACAGCTGAATGCCAGTTAAATACACTTTTAAATATAAATTTTGCAACATGTCTTTTTCTTTTCAGTCTTTAATGTAAAATTAAAAAGATTTATATGAAACTACTTGCTCTATTATTATCGTTATGTATTTGTTCAACATCCTTTAGCCAAAGAACAAAAGACTTAAAGACTTTTAAACACTATTCTGTAGTAACAAGTAAAGACACCATTAACTATCATATATATGCTAAAAAAGATATTGAATCTACCAATGTTCTTCTCTTATACATTCAAGGTTCCAAAGCAATGTCTCTATATCAAACAATGAAAGAAAACGGAAAAACGTATGTTGGAACTACATTGCCTCTTGATTTTAACCTTTTGCCTGATAATTATCTATTTGTTGTAATATCTAAAAAGGGCTTTCCTTTCTTAACAAAAATGGATGAAGAGTTTCCTGTTCCTAAATCATATTATGAAAACCAAACATTAGCGTATCGAACTCATCAAGCTAACCAAGTAATTAACAGTATAACTAAAAAGTACCCAAATAAATTCAAAAAAGTTATTGCTCTCGGACATTCTGAAGGAAGCGATGTTGTTGCCAAATTAGGAACTGTAAATAACAGCATAACTCATTTTGGGTATTTGTCTGGTGGAGGAAACACACAGTTTATTGACTTTATTACATTTACTAGAAATAAATTAACTAAAGGTTTAATTAGTGAAAAAGAAGCACAAAGAGAGATTAATTCAATATTAAAAGATTTTAAAAAAATAATGGCAAACCCTAATGCTACCGATAAATATTGGGCAGGTAAAAACAATAGTTATAAAAGATGGAGTTCTTTTTCTGAGCCACCAATTGACAATTTATTAAAAATTTCAAAGCCTCTATTTGTAGCTATTGGAACAAAAGACCAGGCTGTAGCTCCTGAATCCGCTTACCTAATTCCAATAGAGTTTATTAGGAAACAGAAAAACAATTTAACATTTAAGGCTTATTCAGGTTTAGACCATGGATTTGGAAAAGAACTAGAAAATGGAAAATATGAAAAACATTGGAACACTGTTTTTAAAGATTTTTTGAACTGGGTAAACGACAAATAAAAAGATATAAGTATGTATTATATACCTATTTTTTATACTCCCGGTTTATCTTGTTTTCAAGTTCTATTTTCAATAATTTAGTTTTTTAATATCCCACTATTAATCTCAACCAAAAAGCTATGCAATTAACACAAGAAGAAATTAAGGAATTAGAAAAACAATTAAGTTGTCCTGAAGGAAAATTAGGCGTTGAAGTTGGAAAAAACATGAACGAGACTAATATTAACATGACTTTAAGCACTATTGATTCTTTAGAGTTGAAAGACAATGATTCTGTATTAGAACTAGGTCATGGTAATTGCGGACATTTACAAAAGCTATTAACTGTAGCTAACAATATAAATTACTTTGGGTTAGAAATTTCTAAAACAATGCACGAAGAAGCTAAAGCTATTAATACAACTACACAAGCAGAGTTTTCTTTATACGACGGAGAAACAATTCCGTTTAAAAACAATTCTTTTAATCGTGTTATGAGTGTAAATACAGTTTATTTTTGGTCTAATCCTCAAAAACTAATAACAGAAATTGAACGCGTTTTAAAACCCAATGGTATTTGTATTTTAACCTATGCCAACAAAGAGTTTATGAAAACCTTACCTTTTGTGGGAGATACGTTTCAGCTTTTTGGCACAAAAGAAATGGAAACACTTGTTAGTGTTTCTCACTTAAAAATTGACGAGCTTATCCATAAAACTGAACGAGTTACAAGTAAAACAGGTGATTTTGTAGAACGAACCTATACCCTAGCCAAATTAAAAAAGGAGTAATTCACTTTTTTGAAACCATTTAAATGAAAGAAACCTTAATTACATCAATTTCAAAATACATCAAGTTAACTTCAGAAGAAAAGAATATCATTAAAAGCTTTTGGACTGAAAAGACTCTTGAAAAAGGAGAATACCTTTTAAGAAATGGTGATGTGTGTAGAACCGATAATTTTGTAATTAATGGAACTCTTAAAGCCTTTTATATAAACGCTGCTACAGGAACAGAAGAAGTTTTATATTTTGCTATAGAAAATTGGTGGGCTACAGATATTGATAGCTTTCAAAAGCAACAACCTTCTATTTATAATATCCAAGCAATAGAAGAAACCAACTTATTACAGATACGCTATGACTCTTTTCAAGAAATGCTTAAACAAATACCTAAATTGGAGCGTTTTTTTAGAATTATACTCGAAAACTATCTTGGTAGCTTGCAAAGAAGAATAATTCACAACAATGTGTATGATGCTGAACAACGGTATCTTGATTTTATAAAAGACTACCCCAAAATAACAGACAAAGTTCCTCAATACTTAATTGCTTCGTACTTAGGTGTAACTCCTGAGTTTTTAAGCAGAATTCGTAAAAAACACAAACCATCTTAAACTAGGTCAATTTTTTTCATTTCTTATACAACGAACTTTGCCATATCATGTAAACAATATTAAGATATGAACAAAGTACTTATTATCAACGCAAGTGTAAGAAACGAAAAATCGCACAGTAGGCAATTAACTCAACTCTTTGTAAAAAATTGGCAACAAAAGCATCCTAACGATACATTTTCATACCGAGAGGTTGGATTAAAAGAAATACCTCCTATCAATGAAAAATGGATTGCTAGTGCGTTTATTAAGCCTGAAGACAGAACAGCAGAAAATCAATTAGGAGTTAACTTGAGCGATAAGCTAATTAAAGAGTTTAAAGAACACAATGTGTATGTTCTTGGAACACCTATGTACAATTGGTCTATACCTAGCGGATTAAAAGCTTACATAGATCAGCTTATGAGAATTAATGAAACATGGAAATTCCGCTCAGGAACACCCGATGGTGATTATGTTGGCTTACTGAAAAACAAAAAAATGTTTATTCTATCTAGCCGAGGTGATACTGGCTATGGTGAAAATGAAAAAAACGAGCACATGAACTTCCAAACTACCTATTTAAAGTTTGTTTTTGGAATTATGGGCATTAAAGATGTTTCAATAATTTCTTTAGATAATGAGGAGTTTGGAGGGGCTATTTTTGAAAACTCTAAAAAGAAGATATATCAAGAAATTGAAGCTATTTAACCCACCATCAAAATGCTGTTAATACTTATGTTAACAGCGTTTTTTAATGCCTTCTTTATTTAACACAGCACCTAACAAACATTTTTCTACACACGCATCAATTTTTATCTTTTTACTTGTTTGGTGTTGCTCCCCTTAGACAGTGAATGACACTCCCCTTAGGCGGGGAGTATCGTTCCCCTTACCGAGGGAGTGTCACTCCCCTTAGGCTTGGGGTGGCGACCCGATTAGGCTTGGGGTGGCGACCCGATTAGGCTTGGGGTGGCGACCCGATTAGGCTTGGGGTGGCGACCCGATTAGGCTTGGGGTGGCGACCCGATTAGGCTTGGGGTGGCGACCCGATTAGGCTTGGGGTGGCGACCCGATAAAAAAGTTACACTTTTTTATCTTCCTTTTTTTATATTTGGATGAGTAAAAATTGCTACGCCCTCTAATTATTTTACTATTTAAGGTTGTATTGTGGTTTTATACTATATATAAATTAGTTAACACCAATTTAAGAAAATGAGAATACTTAAATTAATATTATGTCTACTCTTACTTAATAGCTGTAATAAAAAAACTGAAAACCCTATACTAGTTGATAAAAGTATTATAACAGAAATTGACAGTATTGTGGAAATAAAACAATATGGAAATCATAGTATTGGACAATTAAATTTTAATATACGTGATATTAAAAACGCTAATGAATTTAATAATGATAAGTCTAGTGACTTATTTTCTTTTCTTAAAACTCAAAGGGACTTAAATATGAAATTCATAAAATCTGTTTGTAATTGTAATTTATCTAATGATACTATCAAAATTATTGGTGGACAAGGGTACACAGGAGGTGTTGGTTTCTTTTTAAAAATATATAAAGATAGTATTTCAGGAAAAGTATCTTTATTAACTACTAAGAAAGTTTATTCCAAATCAAAAGAAGAAAAAGACCTCTTTGACAACATTAATCTTTTAACTGACGAAATTAAACTAACAATAACAAAACCTATAGAATATAAGATAAACGAAACTATAAAAGGAAAAATATACTTAAAAACAGAGCCTTTTTATCAAAAAAATATAAAAGGAGAAATAAAAAAGATAGTACCCTCTTTTGATATTATTTTCACTTGTAAATTACAACAAAATAACTTACAGTAATATATAAAGAGTGTTGCCTGATTTTACCTTTTTATAAAGCCATAAACAAGACTATTAAAATGACTCACTTTTTATTAAATGATTCTCAGGAATATACTGAAGAAACTTATGAGGAAGCTAAAACTAGATATGTACTATTTGGAAAAGATATTTATCAGATTCTAAAAGAACATGAACCTGAAATTTTCAATAATTTAAAGTTTTATAAAGCAACTAAACTCATTGAAAAGACTACTTGGAGAGAAGCTGAGACCGAAAATAGTTATGCAATATATGACGATGGAAAAGTATCTTTTGGCATACAATTAGAGCCTATGTCAGCTGTTATTTGTTTACATAATCAACAAACTCAAATAGAAATTGGAGACTGGGACGGAAATGATTATTACGCGGAATCTATAGAGTTTATAAAAAAAGAATTAATGACAGCTGTGATAAAATAAAAAGGTATAAAATGAGATTAAAAAACACATTACTAATTACATTCTTCTCTTTAAGTTTATTAAGTTGTAATTCAAAGAAGCAATTAGAAAGTAAATGGGTTAAGCTTACTAGTGCTAATAGTGAACAGGTTGAAATTAAAAGAATAGAACAGCTTAGTGATTTTATTTCTAAAATAGATGGTCATTTTAAAATGAATGGAATTACTCAAAGTAAAGACACTTTAAACCTATTAACTCAAAGGAAGGATTCTGTAAAAATAGACCATATAAATCTTTTAATTTATTGGAAAGAAAACAGTTTCCATGCAAAAAACTGGAAGCCTATAAATCAAGACAATATTTACTTATTTTTTAGAGAGTAAACTGTATTAATAGTAGATAATACTTTTAATTATTTATTTGATAATTTAAAAGTTCCTTTTTATATCAAATTATTATTTTGTAGGTTGGCTATTAACACTTTTAAGTGAATGGGCAGATACTTATAAAATAATTCAAGAGATGTTGAGATTTAAATATAGCTCAATCTTTTATATTAAATAGGTAAATTCAACATAATGCAATAATTTGATTATCTTTGTGTTATAATCAACTCAACCTATGTACAGTTTCAAGAGCCGGGGGGCTAATTGCTGTGCATGAAAAAGCAAGAGCATCCAAAATTTGGATGCTCTTTTGTTTTTAATTATTAATTTCTATTTGTTATTCTCATATTACTCAAATACCTTTAACTCTTATAGGAATATACTCTTTCCTATTATACTAAAACTTAAAGAGAAAGCGTCTTTTCGTTTAATTTCTGAGCTACAAAAGGCTTAGCAAAAACAGCATTTAAACTGGCAATAATTTCTGTATGACTACCATTAGCCAACGGAACGCTTACAGTAGCACCTTTAAATGCTACTAAACTTTGTCCTGCCTCAGCAGACTGTTTAAAAGGTGTTTGCATAGCTGAACCATTCATAGTTCCAAAAGGACCATAAGAAGCTCCGCTTTTACCTATTAAAGTTATTTGTAACACACATTTCCAACCATACCATACACCAGTGTAACCAGAAACAGCCACAATTGGATCATTTAACGGAATATCTATCGTTTTAGCTACTCCACTATTTCCACCATGCTGTGGCAAAGTAAACACTCCAACATTTCTATTCTCTGTACCCGTATTATAAGGTCCAGTTCCAGTATTAACAGTCTGGATAGCATCAAGTACATCACCCGAACGAATCGTCATTTGCGTAATGTTTGGATTTCCAGCAGCTCCAACTATCTGGGTATCATCAAATGTATTACTTGATAATGGATTTGCTAACTGATTAAGAATCATAAATTGGGCTTGCTCAAACTGGAAGTTTCCAGAATTAAAACGCCACATAAAAACATCTTGATAATCATAAGTAGTACCCTTATTAGTAAATCCTTCAGAAACTCTATTCCAAACTTGTTGAGCACTAGAGTTTGGTGCTGCATTCCCTGGCTCAAATTGCGCTCCATAACCAATTTTCTTTGGTGATATTCCTGCATTTATAAAGCTAGATAACGGTGTACCATCATAAAACTGTGGTGATACAAAATCAAATGCGTTATTTACAGTTGGATAATCAATCGAATTTGTTGGCCATGCAGGAGTAAACGACAAGTAATATTTTACTGGCTGCTTATCAAACACAGAGCGAATTGTAGAAAACAAGACTTTAAATTGAGATTGAGTCATACGTGTAGACACATTACCTTCCCAGTCAATGTCTAATCCATTCATTCCATTCTCTTTTAAATAAGCTACCAGATTATTAGCAAAATTAGTTGCTTCTTCTTGTTCGTTTCCACCAGGAGAAAAAATAGACGCCAGTGTGTTATCTCCCGAATAGACCATCGTTGCTAAAAACTTAATATTCGGATTCACTTGTCGAGCATCCTTAAGTACATAGTTTAAATAATCTTGATTCGTAAGCCCGCCCGGGTGTGATGAGTCTCCCATTTTAATGGTTGAACCTTTGGTAGCTGCAACTACCTCAAAAAAGGCTATTCCAAGTGATGTTACACTATCGTATACTTTGTGTTTAATAAGCGATTGAAAACAGCTGTCAGGACTTTTGTAGTTTGTCTTTGGTGGTTCATCTTCATTTAAAAAGATCCAAGCGTTAATGCCGTAGGGGAATTGAGAATTTTTCATAATATATTGTATTTAATGTTTACTAAATTATTTTCGACAGCAGATTAAAAACCTAATCAAATACATTATATATCTAACAAACATAGGCTTTACCTGAGTACGAATGCAGCTTTTTAAAGTCCCCTACTGCACTTATTGTTTTTATTTCATATCATTTACTGTTATAAAGTTGAGAAATTAATAAGCACGGTTTACAAAAAAGGTAGTAAACGACTGATAGTCAATCACGAATACACGTATTACATGTATAAAAGAAAAAACAAATAACTAACTGATGTACAATACCTTTAAAAGAATACGGCATGCTATGCTGACAAACATTTTTCTACACACGCACCCGTTTTTAGCTTTTTTATTGTTTGAAGTTACTCTCCTTAGATATAAGATGTTGTACCTATAAAAGTCGCATCCTTTCTTGTGTTTATTTTTTTATATTTGGGAGAGTGAAATTGCTAAAAAACTATATATGCTTCATACAAACAAAAAATGCTCTTCTATGTATTATATTGATTGTAAGTTGACAAGAAAATAATATTGAAACCAGACTCTTTACAATTTAACTCTCTTGACAGAATCTTAAAATAAACAAAATTAAGCTATGAAACTTAAAATAGATAATGATTATAAAGTAAATATTTTTGGAAAACAATTCAATAGTCTACAACATATGGGGATTTTAATTGGATATTTCTTTTTCTTAATGATACCTTGGCCAATACTTAGCAACTCATATTTGTTCATTCCAATAGCTATGGCGATACTTCCCATTATACTTCCAGAATTTATTTATCATGATATTTATAGTGGAGTAAAATTGTATAAGACATTAATGTATGGAGGATACTTTATTACAACATTCATTTATACACGTTTTTTCCTAGATTCTTCTCCTTTTGTTAGTATCATTCATCTTATTGTTTATGCCACTTTTGGATATATTTACTCTAAAAAAATCAACTAACAAATGGAAACACTAAAAATAATATTTGTAATATTATCTCTTCTATTTATTGCTATCCCTGTAATTGGGGTTGTATTTTTATTAAGATATATTATAAAAAAGTCTCGTTCAGAACAACCAACTCATATTCTTGCTAAAGAAAAAAAAGAACTAAATTCTAAAACTCATTCTAAAAAGAAACATTTAATTAAATGGCAATCAGACTATATAGAAAACATTTCAAATAATTTGGATTACAATTTTAGTAAAGGTTTTACAAGAAAATTTAATGGGTATATTAAAACTTTAGAAAATGAACGTATTGTTTCATTTAGGAGAATAGACAGAGGTGCTTTGAATTTAACTTCAAGAATACTTGCTGTAACAAGTGATTCCGAAATTTATTATAATCAATCAGGAAATGAGATTTTAATTGAGTTTAATGGTTTATATTTAGGTAAAATTCTTAACAATACTAATTTAATAGATCATACAAACCAAAATATTGGTTTTTTTAATCGAAATCGAAGTACTTCAGATTTTTATACTATACAAATCAATGATAAAAAAATTGCTTATGTAGTTAAAAACTCTGATAGAAGAACATTTGTTAGAAATCCTTTTCATGAATATCATTCAGAAAGTTCTATTAAAAAAGATACTATTTGGGAAAAAGACGTTAAATATTCAAACTTAATGAAGCTTTATAAAGAACCTTCTGAAAATGAATATAATTGGGTTCTTGCAATAATAATTTATGAAGCTATTTATTATGGTATTGATTTTACTCAATAATTAATTAAAAAGTATTAATACCGTATAAAATCTATTGTTAATCCACCCCCAATTAAGAAAATACTCGCATATTTTCTATTCGATCTTCATTTACTAAATTAGTTGCTCTAATAGGTAACTAAACACACACTAAACTGATGGTGTTATTTAACTTTTGCTATAATTGATATTACGTTGAATACGTCAATGGAAACCACCTATCTTAACTCGGCAATTCTAGGATATCTAATTTTCAGTTTTATTGTATGGAATAAAACAAATAAAAGCGGAAAGCATTTCCGAATTGGAATTCCTTTAACTATAATTGGTTTCTTTATTGTAAAACGAATCAATAAAACTAAATTGAATAAAAAAGCAGTTCAACAACGTGTATAATTAATTGCTAGCTTCCTACTCCAACCTACTTCTGTATTCCGAAGGTGTTAGTCCAAGTAATTTTTTAACATACCTAGTAAAGAATGATCTACTTGAGAATTCCATCATATCTGCTAACTCAGCAATACTTAGGTTTTGATTCTCTAAAAGAACAATCAATCGTTCTTTTACAAAACGTTGTATCCACTCAGAAGCAGTAATACCTGTATTCTGTTTACAAACAAAATTTAAATGTTTGGGAGTGATAAATAACTTATCCGCATAGAACTTAACCTCACGCTCGGTCATGCAATAATCCTGTACCAAATGAATAAAACGGTCATAGATGCTTCCGCTTTGCGGTGTTCGTTTATTTCGGTCAAATTCCGCAGCAAATACATGCCACATTTCCAGCGTAAAAAGGTGCATTTGTGTTTTGGTTAGCTCAGTATAAAAGGTATGGTCCTTTTCCTGAAGCTTATCATACAGCAACTGAAAATTACTCAAAACTTTCTGTTTGTTTTTTTGCTCGTTAAAGTGCAATACTGGATGGTCGCGTGTATGAATAAGCACATCTATACTCCAGCTGATATCAGGCAAATTACTATTTAAAAACTCTTCATCTACCAAAAGAACAGTTGCCGTGAAGTTCTTTGTAAATGATATATGAGATACTACACTATGGGCATACCAAAATACAAATTCACCTGCTGATGCTTTAAGCTGTCTCCCTTTAAATGTAAAAGAGATTTCACCACTATGACAATAGATATGCGTATGGTAGGTTTCTAAAAAATTCTCAGTAAACTGAATTCCTCCTGATCCTTCAAACAATAAGACTTTATGCTTCTTCATTTTTACTGTTTTTCTCTACACTCATTACTACATATGTAATATATGACACAATCTACGAATTAAATGTAACAAATAGAGCAAAACAACATCGTAAATTTGTACCATGGTTAACCAATTAAGAAAAATTGAAATGCATAACACAACAAAAATAAAAGTACTGACACTCCTATTAGGATGCTTTATTCTTCTTGTAGGATGTCAATCAAAAAACCAAAAAAATATAGAAATCATGGAAAAAATCAAAAATAAACTAGATGCTATCTTTCCTAAAGGCGAGAAAGGATCAAATGAACTATTTACAGGAAATGCCTTTAACTATGGACTAGTGGCTCCCGACTCTGTATTTACAACAACAGTGGGTAATGTCTACTTTGAACCTGGAGCTAGAAGTAATTGGCACAGTCACCCTGCTGGACAAATCCTAATCATTACTGATGGTGTTGGCTATCATCAAATTGAAGGAGGACCGATTGAGACTATTAAAAAAGGAGATGTAGTAAAATGTCCTCCAAATGTAAATCACTGGCATGGTGCTAGTCCTGATGTTGGCTTACAACAGCTCTACATTGTACCCAATATTGAAAAAGGAATTGTAGACTGGAAAGAAGCTGTTACAGATAAAGAGTATTTAAAAGAGAAATAATGAGAACGTTAATACTAGCAATAGCTACACTTTTATGTGTGAGCTACTCAAACGGTCAGAATAATACTATTAAAAAAACAGAAAACATGTATCAAGAAACAGAACATTATACGTTTGAATTAAGTGAAAACGTAACACGAGAAAAGGTTACTTTTAAAAACCGATATGGAATAACATTAACTGGTGATTTATACTCTCCTAAAAATAAAGGAAACGAAAAGTTACCTGCTTTAGCTACCAGCGGACCTTATGGTGCTGTAAAAGAACAATCATCTGGATTATATGCTAATCAACTTGCCCAACGTGGATTTGTTGTGGTAGCATTCGATCCTTCATTTACAGGTGAAAGTGGAGGAAAACCAAGAAATGTTGCATCACCTGAAATATTTACAGAAGACTTAAGTGCAGCAATTGATTTTCTTGGGACTTTATCCTATGTTGATCGAAACCGTGTTGGAATTATGGGAATTTGTGGATTCGGAGGTTTTGCTTTGAATGCAGCTGCTGTAGACAAACGTGTTAAAGCTGTGGCAGTGGCAAGTATGTACGATATGTCTCGTGTAACAGCAAAAGGCTACTTCGACAGTGTAACCCCAGAGCAACGTACACAGATGTTAGAACAACTAAGTCAGCAACGTTGGGCTGATGCTGAAAATGGTGAACCTGCATATAGTCCAGCAGGACTTCCTTCAGCAGATCAATTAACAGGAGAAGAACCTGAATTTGTTCAAGGATATGTTAGTTATTACAAGACTGAAAGAGGTTTTCATCCACGTTCTATAAACTCAAATGGATCATGGACGATGACGACTCCTATTTCATTGATGAACATGCCAATTATGACATACATCGAGGAAATTTCTCCAAGACCAATTTTAGTAATTGCAGGAGAAAATGCACATTCTAGGTATTTTAGTGAAGATGCTATTAAGGCTGCTGCAGAACCCAAGGAGTTAATGATTATTCCTAACGCAGTTCACACTGATTTATATGATAAAATAGATGTAATTCCGTTTGCTAAGCTTGAAGTATTCTTTAAAGAGAACTTGAAATAAAAAAACCACTGCACATTAATATCTAAAAAAAGCGGTATGAGTCTTAACTTATACTGCTTTTTTAATTTATAGTTGACATAGGGTTGTCACAAATTACTAATAGCTTTGTGTTATCACAATAAAAAGATTATGATAATAAAAGATTTCAAGCCATTTAACGGTCAACATTGCGAAACTACCACTACAGGGAGTTTATTATATCAACTTGATATTAACCTTTCAGAACCCATGTTGTTTGGAATCGGAGAAGGTTTAGGTTATATTTTTTGGAATATGAAGATTATGGACTTCCCCTTTATAGGTGGTAGAGTTAAACCAGATGTTTTGACTGAAAATATTTGTAGAAATCTAAACTTAAATTTAGAGGTCAAAGAGACTTCCTCTATAAAAAAAGCATGGAAAAATGTTCAGCAATATATAGCGCAAGGAAAAGCAGTAGGCTTAAAATTAGATTGTTATCATTTAGATTATTTTACTACAAAAATTCATTTTGCAGGTCATTATGCTTCAATCTATGGGTATGATGACCAACTAGCATATTTAAACGATACAAATCAACAAGGTAGAGATGCTAAAACTACACTAAAAAACTTAGAACTAGCAAGAAATGAAAAGGGGCCTATGTCTTCCAAAAACCTTTCTTATACTATTTCTAAAAAAGAAAAAACACCTGATTTAAAAAACATCATTAGACCTGCTATTTACAATAATGCTACTGATTTTTTAAATCCACCTATTAAGAATATTGGCTATAAAGGAATATTTAAAACGAGTAAAGAAATTAAAACGTGGTTTGAAACCAGTAAGGATATAAAAAGGGATTTTCAAACTTCTGCATCTCTTATGGAAAATGGAGGTACGGGAGGTTCATTATTTAGAAAAATGTATAGTAATTTTCTTAAAGAAAGTGGAGAACTTCTTAACTCTAAAACTTTAATTAAATCGAGCGAAGAATACAGTGCTATTGCTAAATTATGGACAAACGTTGCCGATTTATTCAACGAAATAGGAGAAACAAAAGAAATTAAATATGTTAATTACGCTTCTGAAATATTAATTGAATTATCAGAAAGAGAAAAAATAGTAATGGAACAGCTAAAAGAAACCTGCTCAACACTTAAAAATTAACTGTTAAGCAGGTTTATTATATTGTCTTAATGATTTACGTTAAAGCGCTATTAGTAATCCAACCACTCCTAAAAATAAACATAGTGGAGAAAAATACTTAGTATCGTTTACGGCAAACTCTGTTGCCTTGGTTTTCTTAAAAAAGCCTACATACTTAAAATCACCAATAGCCCTAATTATAAAAATACTAGCCACAACGTAAAGTCCATAGTCTTGCAACCATGTAGGCATTGAATTCAGCGTAAATAGCTGTATTTTTTCTGCATACACAACAGCAAAAGCACCTATTACTATAGCTACTACAAAAGTTAGTGCTTTGGGTGGATTCATTGCTTTTTCATTTGCTGTTTTAGTAGGTATTACAGCATCTACCCATAAAGTTCCACCAAAAGCCCAATAAACGTGAATTAACGAAATAGAAAAGAGTATTAAAACGCAAATCACTCCTAAAAAATGTATCATAAATTGTAGTTTTTACCGTAAGTTTGTCTAACAAATTTAAGCATTCAACATGACAACTTTATTCATAAACATCAAAGAATTAATCCAAATTAGAGAAACAAGTACTAAAAAAGTATCAGGAGCTTCGATGAACATTTTACCTACCATAAAAAACGCTTTTTTATTGGTTGAAAACGGTATTATTACTGACTATGGAAGCATGAAAAAAGCTCCTACTTCTGCTGATAAAACTGTGGACTGTACTGGTAAAATGATGTTACCTACTTGGTGTGATTCGCATACACACATTGTATATGCAGGAAATCGTGAACAAGAGTTTGTGGATAGAATTAACGGATTGAGTTATGAAGAAATTGCCAATCGTGGTGGTGGTATCGTAAACTCTGCAAAAAAGTTACAAGAAACTTCAGAAGAAGAATTATACCAACAATCGGCAAAACGATTAGAAGAAGTTATTGCTTTAGGTACTGGAGCAGTTGAAATAAAATCAGGATATGGCTTAACTATTGATGCCGAGTTAAAAATGTTACGTGTTATTAAAAAGCTACGTGAAAACTATAATATTCCTGTAAAAGCTACATTTTTAGGAGCGCATGCCTTTCCTACTGAATATAAAAACAACAAAGAAGGATACATCAATTTAATTATTGATGAAATGCTACCTAAAGTTGCAGAAGAAAACCTTGCTGATTTTGTAGATGCTTTCTGTGAAACAGGATATTTCTCGGTAGAAGATACCGACAGAATTTTAACCGCCGCTCAACAATACGGGTTAATACCGAAAGTACACGTAAATCAGTTTACAACTATTGGAGGTGTTCAGGTAAGTGTAAAACACAATGCCTTATCTGTAGACCATTTAGAAGTTATGAATACAGAAGATATTGAAGCATTGAAAGGAACGCAAACCATGCCTGTTGCCTTACCATCTTGCTCGTATTTTTTAAGTATTCCGTACACACCTGCACGTGATATTATAAATGCAGAGTTACCTTTAGCCTTAGCTACCGATTACAATCCAGGATCTACTCCATCAGGAAACATGAACTTTGTAGTAGCAACAGCTTGTATTAAAATGAAAATGACACCAGAAGAAGCTATTAATGCAGCTACAATTAACGGAGCGTATGCAATGAATTTATCTGATGAGGTTGGAAGCATTACCAAAGGGAAAAAAGCAAACTTAATCCTAACTAAAGAAATTCCTTCTTATGGATTTTTACCGTATTCATTCGGAAGTAACTTAATAGATTCAGTATTTATCAACGGAAAAGAGGTTTAAATTACACGCTGTCATTCCGAGTGATAACGAAGAATATCATTAAGGTGAGTTACGAACATTCTTGAGATTTCTCCTTTCGTTACACTTCAGTTCGAAATGACGTTTTCTAAAAAGACAATACAATATGCTAACAATATTCAACGAAAAAGACATACAAGAATTTGTAACCCCACGTGAAGGTGAAACAAAATTAGGTGAGTGCGTTACAGTTATCAACTCTAAAAAAGAGCTACAAGAGGAACTTAAAAACTCAACTGCTTCTTTTGTTATTTTAGGAGTTCCTGAAGATATTGGGGTTCGTATGAATGGAGGAAATGGTGGTGCACATACTGCTTTTGTTCCTGCTTTAAAAGCATTCTTAAATACACAGCAGAATCAGTTTATCGACGGAAATAACATCTTAGTTTTAGGATATTTAGATTGTTTGGACGATGTATATAGCTTTGACGTTAACGACAGAGAGAAAGGCGATTTATTAGTAAAAACAATTGATAAAGAACTTTCTAACCTTATCAAAGTCATTGTTAAAAGTGGTAAAACACCAATTATTATTGGTGGAGGTCATAACAACGCTTACGGAAACATTAAAGGACTTTCTGAAGGAAAGGAACAACCTGTAAATGTAATTAACCTAGATGCGCATACCGATTTACGTCGTTTGGAGGAACGCCATAGTGGTAACGGATTTTCGTATGCTTTACAAGAGGGTTTTATTAAGAACTACTTTATGTTTGGATTACATGAAAACTACACGCCTCAGTATGTTTTTGAAATGATTCACGATAGTTTAAACTTAGAATACAACACCTTTGAAGAGTTAGAAGTCTATCAATCTACTTCTTTTGATGGTGAGTTACAACGCGCTGAAAGCTTTATAGAAAATGCTCCTTTCGGAATTGAGATTGACTTGGATTGTGTGCAACACTTTCCTAGTAGTGCCATGACACCTAGCGGATTTACACCACAACAAGCACGTAGATTCACACATTATTTTGGTAAGTTACAAAATGCTTCTTATTTACACATTTGTGAGGGTGCTCCAGCAGTTGTTAAAGATGACATTGCTAACGGACAAGTAGGAAAATATATTAGCTATTTAATTTCTGATTTTATAAAGGCTAAGAGCAATTAATAATTACTTATAAGAAGATAAGTAAGTCATTGCGAACAGAGTGAAGCAATCTTTATATTTTGAATTCTAAATAAACAGATTACCTCGTCGTATTCTCCCCACAATGACTGTTCGTCATTTCGACCGAAGAGAGAAATCTCATTAAAACTAATAACAGGCTTTCATAAGATTTCTCACTCTTCGTTTCACTCGGTTCGAAATGACAATTCTTTAAACACTCGTTATTCTATCCATAAGCTTCCTTCTGAATACGTTTTAGCTTTACCGCTAATTATAACCCTATCCTTTTTATTTTGGCACTTTAATACTCCTACTCTTTCAGAAACTTGTATTGCATCAAGATTATCTTTATTCAATCGAAAACTCCAAAATGGTACCAATGAACAATGAGAAGAACCAGTAACAGGATCTTCCAAAATAGAGGATTGTGGTGTAAAATATCTTGATACAAAATCGGAATTATCTCCTATAGCTGTAACTACTACCCCTCCTGGATCTAAATTTATTTGATCAAAGGTCTGCCTATCTACTTTTATATTTTTTATTTTCTCTTCAGAATCATATACTAATACATAATCTCTAGATTTTAAAACCTCTTTAGGTTGTATATTTAAAGACTTCTGAATGACTTCAGGTAACTCAGAAGCAACAGGCATTCGAGATGGTAAATTCATCGAATAAAAGTTCTTTTCAATCGTAATAATTAAATCACCACTTAATGTTTCAAATACTATTTCGTTATGAGGGTAGTTTAAAATTGAATGTAAACAATGAGCTGTAGCAAGTGTTGCATGCCCGCATAAATCCATTTCAATTTCTGGAGTAAACCACCTTAAATGTATTTTCTCTCCTTTATCAACAAAAAATGCTGTTTCTGCCACAGCGTTTTCTTTTGCTATTTTTAAAAGAACTTCATCTGGCAACCAATTTTGTAACGGAACAACACATGCTGGATTTCCTCCAAATACTTTATCTGTAAAAGCATCTATTTGGTATAATGGTAATTTCATCTTTTTCATTATTTAATACGTAAATATATTACTTTCAATTTTGTCACATAAAAGACATAACCACATCATAATAACAGTAAGAAATTTCTTACTCTTTTGAATGAGACTCCTCTCTACCGTTTGGTATAACAAGAAGTAATCTGTTTGTCGACTTACAGATTGCTTCACTCTGTTCGCAATGACGGTTAGTGATCAACTTCCTCAAAGAATTAAACCTTTGGCTATCGCCCTGCGATTAAAAAACAGCCTCTGCAATTTGTTGAATATTCGTTGATCTTCCCATCGAATAATAATGTAAAATAGGTACACCTTTTTGTTGTAATTCCTTACTTTGAGCAATACACCACTCCACTCCTACTTGTCGCACTTCCGCATTACTCTTACAATTCACAACCTCTTTTACCAACGCATCAGGTAAATCTACCTTAAAACGGTGTGGAATTAAATTCAACTGTTTTTTGGTTGAAATAGGTTTTAAACCCGGAATAATTGGAACAGTTATACCTTCTTCTCTACATTTTTCTACAAACTCAAAATACTTTTGATTATCGAAAAACATTTGTGTTACCACATAGTTTGCTCCATTTTTTATCTTCTTCTTTAAAAAATGAATATCAGAATCTAAACTTGGTGCTTCCATGTGCTTTTCAGGATACCCTGCTACACCAATACAAAAATCGGTTTTTGATGAGTTTTGCAAGTCATCATCCAAATACCTTCCTTTATTTAAGTTCTCTATTTGTGTAACTAACTCACTTGCATACGCGTGCCCATCATTTTCAGGTTTAAAATAAGTTTCGCTTTTTACTGCATCACCACGTAAAGCAACTACGTTATCAATTCCTAAAAAATCGAGGTCTATTAAAAAGTTTTCAGTGTCTTCTTTAGTAAAACCTCCACATAAAATATGCGGAATGGCATCTACTTGGTATTTATTTTGAATAGCCGCACAAATACCGACAGTACCCGGACGTTTTTTTACTACTTGTTTTTTTAAGAGTCCGTCTCCTAACTCTTTATACACGTATTCTTCACGATGGTAGGTTACGTCTATAAACGGGGGATTAAACTCCATTAATGGATCAATATTTTTAAATATTGACTCTATTGTATCTCCCTTTAACGGTGGAAGTATTTCAAACGAAAACAACGATGTCCCGTTAGCTTTTTCTAAATGTTCTATTACCTTCATAAGTGTATCTTATAAAGGCGTATTTAACTATACCAATGAAGCTGCAATCAACGATATTGCTGCCATTACCAGTAGCTGTATTGCAAATCGAATCTCTAAATTATACTTTTTCATTTGTCTAATTTTATTGATTTTTTATATGGCAATATTACTACTGTTTTCTAGCTTTTAGTTTACCTAACTTAAAACTTATTGTTAATTAAATACGCTCTTTTGTTTGTTTATTTTTAAATTATTCTTAATTGTCTGATATGTTTGGGTGTAACCATTTTCTGGCTTTTTCTAAGGGAATGTTTTTCCGCTCTGCAAAATCTCTTACTTGGTCGTCTGTTATTTTACCCAAACCGAAATATTTAGCTTCTTCATTGGCAAAATAATATCCTGAAACTGCTGCTGCTGGCCACATGGCTAAACTTTCTGTTAAGCTAACCCCTATATTTTCTTCAACTTGTAAAAGTTCCCAAATCGTTTCTTTTTCTAAATGATCTGGACATGCAGGGTATCCGGGAGCAGGACGAATTCCTTTATAATCCTCTTTTATTAATTCATCATTCGTTAAATTTTCTTCGGAAGCATAACCCCAATGTTTTGTTCTTACTCTGTGATGCAAATATTCAGCAAAAGCTTCAGCAAAACGATCGGCAATAGCTTGTGCCATAATTGCATTATAATCGTCATAATTTTCTTTGTATTGTAGCGCTAATTCATCAGCTCCAAAAATGGCGGTACAGAAAGCCCCTATATAATCCGATCTATCTGTTTCCTTTGGAGCAATAAAATCTGCCAAGGCAAAACTTGGTTTACCTTCACGCTTTTTTAATTGCTGACGTAACGTTCTAAATACAGCAACTTCTTTTCCTTTCTTTTGAACTGAAATATCATCATCGTTAATAGAATTTGCCTCAAACAAACCAAAAATAGCTTTGGGCTTTAATGCTTGTTTCTCTATAATTTGTTGCAACATCTTTTGAGCATCTGCAAACAAATTGGTTGCCTCTACCCCTACTACTTCATCTTCTAAAATATCAGGAAACTTTCCGTGTAAATCCCACGAGCGGAAAAACGGACTCCAATCAAAATACGGTACCAAATCTTTTAAACTTACTTGTTCTAGTTTTTGTATTCCTAGTTCTCTAGGCTTGGTAATATTTGTAGTATCCCAATCTATTTTAAATTTTCGCTCTCTTGCTTCTGCAATAGGTATGTAATGCTTTTGTTTTCCTCGTTTTAAGAACTTATCACGAAATTCTTCGTAATCTTTCTTCAATTTGACTACGTATTCATTAGAGGTTTCTTGGTTCAACAAATCTCCTACTACGGTTACCGCTCTTGAAGCATCATTTACGTGTACTACTGCATTTTTATACTGTGTGTCTATTTTTACAGCCGTATGTGCTTTTGAGGTAGTTGCCCCACCAATCAATAATGGAATTTCTAAATTTTGACGTTCCATTTCTTTGGCTAAATACACCATTTCATCTAACGAAGGAGTTATCAATCCGCTTAAACCAATCGCATCTACCTTCTCTTTTTTAGCGGTTTCTATGATTTTTTCTGGTGGAACCATCACACCTAAATCAACAATCTCATAATTGTTACAGCCTAATACTACAGATACAATGTTTTTACCAATATCGTGTACATCTCCTTTTACGGTCGCCATCAATATTTTTCCAATAGCTTGCTGTTCCTCGCTTTTTTCAGCTTCAATAAACGGGTTTAAGTAAGCGACTGCTTTTTTCATTACTCGGGCAGATTTTACTACTTGCGGTAAAAACATTTTTCCTGCACCAAACAAATCTCCTACTACATTCATTCCCGTCATTAAATGTCCTTCAATTACATGTAGTGGTTTTGCTACACTTAAACGTGCTTCTTCTGCATCTTCTTCAATAAAAGCATCTATTCCTTTTACTAAAGAGTGTGTTATACGGTCTTGTAACGGTAAACTTCTCCATTCTAAAACCTGCTCACTACTTTCTTTTTTAGTTCCTTTTACCGTTTCTGCAAACTCCAATAAACGTTCAGTTGCATCATCTCTCCTATCTAAAACAACATCTTCAATATGTTCTAATAAATCCTTCGGAATATCATCGTAGACTTCTAACATCGTCGGATTCACAATTCCCATATTCATTCCTGCTTTAATAGCATAGTATAGAAATACCGAATGCATCGCTTCACGTACCACATTGTTTCCTCTAAAAGAAAACGATACGTTGCTCACCCCTCCACTTACACTTACATGGGGTAAATTTTCACGTACCCATTGGGTAGCTTCAATAAAGTCTAATGCATTTTTTCGATGCTCCTCCATTCCCGTAGCTACAGGAAAAATATTTAAATCGAAAATGATATCTTCTGGCGGAAAACCGACAATGTCAGTTAATATGTTGTACGAACGTTCTGCAATTTCAATTCTTCTTTCGTAGGTATCGGCTTGTCCTACTTCATCAAAAGCCATGATAATTACTGCGGCTCCGTATCGTTTAATCTGCGTAGCTTCCCAAATAAATTTTTCTTCTCCTTCTTTTAAAGAAATAGAATTTACAACCGATTTTCCTTGTACTACCTGTAATCCAGCTTCTATTATTTCCCATTTAGAGCTATCAATCATAATAGGAACTCTGGCAATATCAGGTTCTGATGCTATTAAGTTTAAGAAACGTACCATCGCTTCTTTCCCTTCTATTAAACCATCATCCATATTAATATCGATGATTTGCGCTCCTCCATCTACTTGATGACGCGCAATCGCTAAGGCTTCGTCGAACTTTTCTTCTTTAATTAATCGAAGAAATTTACGCGATCCTGCTACGTTTGTACGTTCACCTACATTGATAAAATTACTTTCGGGTGTAATAATTAACGGTTCTAAACCAGATAACTTCATATATCGTCTTTCCTCACTCATCTACTAACTATTTTGTACTGCTGCAACAAATTCAGCTTTTCGTGGTTTATACTTCGCGGCTACTGCTGCAATCGCTGAAATATGTTTAGGCGTGGTACCACAGCACCCTCCTATAATATTGATTAAGTTTTTCTTTAAGTATTCTTCTATTTGCTCCGCTGTTTCTTCTGGAGTTTCGTCATATTCTCCAAAGGCATTGGGTAATCCTGCATTTGGATGAGCAGAAATAGCAAAGTCTGTTTTAGAGGCTATCGCCTCTAAGTGAGGCTGTAATAAATTGGCTCCTAAAGCGCAATTGAATCCTACAGATAGTAGCGGAATATGAGAAATAGAAATTAGAAAGGCCTCGGCTGTTTGTCCTGATAATGTTCTTCCAGAAGCATCGGTAATCGTACCAGAAACCATGATAGGAATTTCTATATTTCGTTCCGCTTTTACCTCTTCAATAGCAAATAAAGCGGCTTTAGCATTTAAGGTATCAAACACAGTTTCTACTAACAAAATATCTGATCCTCCATCAATTAAAGCTTCTACTTGTTGTTTATAAGCAGTGCGTAACTCGTCGAAAGTTACCGCTCTGTACCCTGGATCATTTACATCTGGTGACATACTTGCCGTACGGTTAGTAGGTCCGATAGAACCTGCCACAAATCGAGGTTTGTGTGGTTCTTTGGCAGTGAACTCCTCAGCTACTTCTTTGGCTATTTTGGCAGATTCATAATTTAACTCATATACCAAATCTTCCATTTGGTAATCTGCCATGGCGATAGTAGTTCCTGAAAAAGTGTTGGTTTCTACAATGTCAGCTCCTGCAGCAAAGTATTTTCTATGAACTTCTTTTACAGCTTCAGGTTGTGTGATGGACAACAAATCGTTGTTTCCTTGTAACGGTGTTGGGTAGTCTTTAAAACGTTCTCCGCGAAAATCTTCTTCAGTAAACTTATATTCCTGAAGCATGGTTCCCATAGCGCCATCGAGCACGAGAATTCGTTTTTGTATTTCTTGATAAATGTTTGACATTCCTGATATTTAGTGTAATGTTATCAGGAAAAGAGGAAAGAAAATTCTTTTCGTTATCTCTCTGCCGAAGCAGTAGAATGTAGCACCTTCTTTGTTTGCACAAAGGGTTGCTAAGGTTTCAAAGGGTCTATTCCCTCCACCTTTCTTGATAACATCAATACGTTAATGAACGGCGCAAAGTTATAGTATTATTTTTTATTTACCCAATTTTTATTTTAGAATTAAATTGATAAGAGAAAAAGAACATTTGGTTGTTTGAACAAAAACCGCTTGATTTATTGTTTTCAAGATAATTCAACTTGCCCTTTAACAACCTTATAACTTTCTATTATTCAAAAAAGTAAACATTTTAGAAAAAATTACTCAATTGTTATTTGTTTTACTTTTCTAAAGCATTTTTTGCTAACTTTAAGCTAAATTGAAAAATAAATACCAATAGTGTGTAATAAGTATGAAGAAAACTCTTATTCAAAATGTTTTTTTACTCGCTTACGACTAACTTCTCTACAGAAAATAATTGTTAGCAAGTCTCATAGCTATCTATACACTAGTCTTTGTACTTTATATAAAAAACATAGCTCTTACCATATTGATAATGAAATTTGAACAAAAATTATTTTTCTCCTTAATATTTTTCTTAACACTCTATTCTTGTACAAACAAAATGGAGTCAACAACGCCTGAAACTAAAAATATTACTGAAAGTGTTTACGCAACAGGTTTTATAAAAGCTAAAAACCAATACGAGGTTTTTGGCCAAACAATAGGTGTTATAGAAAAAATATTTGTGCAGGAAGGTGCTCATATAAAAAAAGGAACTCCTCTTTTTCAAATAGATAATAAGAATTTGAAAATCGCAACCGAAAATGCAAAACTAGTATCCTTTGCCGCCGATTATACGAGGAATAAAGACAAGTTGCTTGATGCAGAAAAAACTATTGATCTCGCAAAGAAAAATCTCACTTATGATTCATTGCAGTTTCAAAGACAAAAAAATCTTTGGAGTAAAAATATAGGAAGTAAGCTGCAGTACGAACAAAAAGAGTTAAACTATCAAAGGTCTAAAGCAGAATATATAAAAGCAAAAACTAATTATAACGACCTCAAACGTCAATTAAAATTAGCTTCTGGTCAAAGCAAAAATAATTTAGAAATTGCTCAATTAAAGGAAGACGATTTTGTAGTAAAAAGTGAGATAAATGGTTTAGTTTATCAAATCAACAAAGAAGAAGGAGAAATAAATAGTGGTGAAAAACCTGTTGCAATTATTGGTACTGAGGATTTCATTATAGAATTAAGTGTTGACGAGAAAGACATTGTTAAGATAAAAAAAGGACAACAAGTTATCATACGAATGGACAGTTATAAATCACAAGTTTTTGAAGCTAAAGTTATTTCTATTGAACCGATGATGAATATTAGAACACGTTCATTCCAAGCTGAAGCTATTTTCACCAATAAGCCTACTAAACTTTTCCCTAACCTCTCTTTAGAAGCAAACATCATTATCCAAACAAAACAAAATGCTTTAACAATACCAAGAAAGTATATAATAAATGATACTTATGTTATGTTAGAGGGCGGGCAGCTTCAAAAAGTAGAAACTGGTTTAATGGATTATGAGTTAGTTGAAATTATAAGTGGAATAGATAAATCTACAAAGATTCAATTACCATAATGAAATATAAATACCTTATAGAAATTGCAGGTGCACTTATGCTTGCTCGTTGGAAACAAACCCTTGTTGCAGCTATTGGCGTTACTTTTAGTATTGCTCTTTTTGTAGCGCTACTAGGGTTTATGGAGGGACTTAACAATTTATTAGATGGAATAGTTTTAAATCGTACACCACACATTCGTTTGTATAATGATATCAAGCCTTCTCAACAACAACCCATAGATTTAAGTGAAAAATATAAAAATTATCACAATTATATTAGCTCAATAAAACCAGCGAATACTCGTATAGAAATATATAATGCTCAACAAATCATAAATAAGCTTAAAAAGGATGATCGTGTTGAAGGTGTTGCTGCAAAAATAACAACACAAGTCTTTTACAATTTCGGAAACATTGACCTTAATGGAATTATCAATGGTATAGAAGTTAATCAGGAGTCAGCACTTTTTGCTTTTAGTGATTATGTAATGGAAGGAAATTACCAAGATCTCGAGAAAGTCCCCAATAGCATAATTCTTGGATATAGCGCAGCGGAAATTATCAATGCAAAAATAGGAGACCTTATAACGGTTACTTCAACTGAAGGAGAACAGTTTTATTTAAAAGTTGTCGGTTTTTTTCAGTCAGGCTTGGTTGAAATTGATAAAGTACAAAGCTTTACCAGCTTACAAACAACAAGAAAACTGCTCGGTGTAAACAGCAATTACGTTAGTGATATTCAAATAAAACTCAAGAACCTAAACGAGGCTCCTGCTTTAGCTAATGAGTATGAAACATTTTTTAATGTTAATGCAGAAGACATTCAAACAGCCAATGCTCAATTTGAAACAGGTAGTAGCGTACGTTCTATTATTTCATATGCTGTTGGTATTACATTATTGATTGTTTCAGGGTTTGGAATCTATAACATCCTTAATATGTTAATTTATGAAAAAATGGATACCATTGCCATTCTTAAAGCTACGGGGTTTGCAGGTAGCGATGTAAAGAATATATTTATTACTATTTCCTTAAGCATAGGTATTGCTGGAGCTTTAGGAGGGTTATCATTTGGTTTTCTATTATCCTTGGGTATCGATTCAATTCCTTTCAACACCCCTTCATTACCCAAAGTAAATACCTACCCTATTGATTATGGAATACAGTACTATACTATAGCAGTAGTATTTGCAATGGCAACAACTTTCTTGGCGGGCTGGATGCCTGCTAAAAAGGCTAGTAAAGTAGACCCAGTAATTATTATAAGAGGAAAATAAATGGAAAAGAATATAGTACTAGAAGCACATTCCATCTTTAAGTCATTCTATAACCCAGTTAGAGTTGATATATTAAAAGATGTATCTTTTAGCTTAAATCGTGGTGAGTTTACTTCTATTGTTGGTAGGTCAGGTAGCGGAAAATCTACATTACTCTATATTCTATCTACCATGGATACAGACTTTACAGGTGAGCTCATAGTTGATGGTTCATCTGTACATACTAAAACGGAAAAAGAACTAGCTGCTATACGAAATGAAAAAATTGGTTTTGTATTTCAATTTCATTATTTACTAAACGAGTTTAGTGCTTTAAAGAATGTAATGCTTCCTGGGTTCAAATTAAATAAAGTGAGCCAAGAAGAATTAGAACACAACGCTTATGCTTTTTTAAAAGATTTGGGTATTGAAAAGTTAGCAAACACAATGGCTTATAAATTATCTGGAGGTGAAAAACAACGAGTTGCTATTGCTCGTGCTATGATAAATGATCCTCTTATTATTATGTGTGATGAACCTACAGGGAATTTAGACAGTAAAAACGCAGACATTGTTTTTAATATATTTAAAGAACTGACACAGACCTATAACAAAACACTCTTAATGGTGACGCATGATTTAGATTTTGCTGAAAAAACAGATCGTATTATTGAATTGGATGACGGGAAAATTGTCAGGATATAAATAATTAAACTATGATAAAATAGTAGTCTTTAAAATGGAATAATTTCTATAACAGTATCCTATTATCCAAACCTTTTACACCCTATTATAACCGTACTTCTTTGTACGATTTTTTATTTTGTCATATATTAGATGCTTGAAACGAAAAGAATAAAATTGCTAAAACTTCCGTTTATCACCTTCAATACTCCGGATAAAAGTAGTTTTTGTTTTTTATAACGAGTTACCCAACATTTGAACACAAAAATTAAACACTAGATAAAAACCTATGAGTTGGGAAAGAGACAAAGACATAATTACTCAAAAATATTTTCAAGCAATTAATGTAAACAACACTGAATTATTTGGAATAATTAAAGAAAACTTATCGGAATTACAACCAATTTTACCCTTAATTGAATTTGTTATTTCTCGTTTGGAATCAGTTACGACATTATCAATCGATAATCGGATTTGGGACGCTGAAATTATATTAAGATCAGCTCTTGAGACATTTACAAAATTTCTATTTATAACAACCGCAGATAGAGAAGAGCAAACTATTCGAATAAATGAATATTGGAATTCATTGGCTGAAATAAATTCGATTAAACAATCAGCACAGGCAAAAAGAAATTTAGAACATTTAGGTAATAGTGAAATTCACAGATTAGCATATTTACCAATGATTTTACCAGCTGATAAAGAAGCTGAATTGCGTGAAAAATGGACGAAATCGGAAAGACAAAAAGTTGAACAAAAATGGTCATTTACTGAAATGATTTTTTCCATTTCAAAAAGTTATCGAGGAAAACCTTTTGAAATGATTGTGGCATTGACTCATAGTTATAGAATGAGTAGCCACGTTATGCACGGAGACGAAACTGGAATTTCGATTATAAAAGAACGAGAAAGTCGTTCAAAAGAAGATTATGAAATAGCAATGAATGGTCACTTTTTGCGATTGTTAAGTGATAGTTTCATTTACTGTGTTTTTATAGCAATTGAAACAATGGACTTTTTAAATTTAAAAGAGAATAAAAAATTCTTTTTGGAAAACCAGAAAAGTTTAGATGATATTCAAGAGTTAATAGAAAAACATCAAGGAAAAGTGTTTGAAGATCCAGATTATGACCAATATAAAACGACCTAATAAAAAACGTTGGGTAACAATGTATAACCGCAATTATTGCGGATTCGACTACGTCCGAATCCATTCGGGATTGCTAACGCCAGTGCTTAACCGAAAAATTTGCGTACTTTAACCCGTAACTGACGGTTATACGAGACCGTTAGCAAATATTAAAAGTAATGAATAGATACTTATCGATTTTCTTAATTATACTAACATTTTTTAGCTGTAAAAACAATACCATTTCATATTTCGACCAAGAACTTCCTTCTACAATCCCTAAATTATTTGCACCAACAATTGTCAATACTAACAATATCGAATTAAATGTGGTTTTTAATTATGATAATACAGAAATGTTTTTCTCAAGAATTGTAGACAATAGCTTTGTTATTAATCATTCTGAATTGATTAATGGTAAGTGGTCTGACATTAAACCAATTAAAATGTATGATGATAATGTTTTAGTTTCAGTTGCCTGTGACCCTACAATTACCAAAGACGGAAAGACAATGTATTTCCTTGGTGTCGATCCCAAGCTTTACAACAATGATGTTACCCGAGAAGAACTTTATACTATACCTCCAGACATTTATAAGAGTAAAAAAGTGAATGGCAAATGGGAATTAGCCTCTAAAGTGGACTTTTCAGTTTCCACAGAATACTTAGAAACCTATCCTGTTGTTACAGCGGATGGGAGTTTATATTTTCGTTCAAATAGACCAAATAATAAAGGAGGAATGCAGACATATCGTGCACAATATTTGGGAAATGAAAAATTTGAAACACCTATTATTATAAATATTAAGGCAGACAATAAAGAACTAATAACGTATATTTCACCAGATGAGCGGTACGCCATTACTAATGGACAAGGTAAGTTTCAAATAACGTTTAATGAAAATGGTGAATGGACAAAACCGAAAGAAATACCATTAAAATATGAAAGTAATTGGCGTTACTATTGTCCTTATATGTCTTCAGATGGAAAGTATTTTATCTATTCCAGAAGATATAATAATCCTGATAAAAAAGGATGGGCAGGAGTGGAAAAAGGAGAGGTTTATTGGGTAAATGCTGATATACTTTTCAATGTAAAATAGAATAAAACATTTGCTAACAAAGTGTAAAATGTATTAACAACATAAGAAAAAAACACCTATGAAAAAGTACCATATAGCAGAAATCAATGCAGCTCGAATGAAAGGAGTAAACATTGAAGATCCTATTATGAAAGAGTTTGTAGATAACTTAGACCGTGTAAATAATTTAGCTGAAAACAGTGACGGTTTTGTTTGGAGACTAAAAGACGAGAATAATGACGCTACAAGTTTCAATCCTTATAATGACGAACAGGTAATTATTAATGTTTCTGTTTGGGAGTCTATTGAGACTTTGGGTGATTTTGTGTACAAGACTTTTCATACAGATTTCTTGAAAAGAAGAAAAGAATGGTTTCATTCCTACGGAAAGGTGTACACCGCGATGTGGTGGGTACCAGAAGGTGAATATCCTACTATACAAGAAGCTGTTGATAAATTAGATTATCTACAAAAAAACGGTGCTTCAGAAATAGCTTTTGATTTCAGAAATAAAATTCCAATGCCAAAAGAGTAACTAACAACTTAATTCTTAGCGAAACTAGCTAATGATTGCACTTCTACGTTTTTGTTTATTATTATTCTGATTTAGTTATTATTTCCGAAGAAGATAACAAACAAGTCAATGTTATTTGAAATCTTAAATATTTTTAATTATATTAAGTAGCTAAAAATCAACAAGATGAAAACAAACAAACTAAATCTGTTAACCCTTATCCTAGCTTTTTTAGCTATCGGATTAAATGCTCAAAGTAATGGTGTTTCAAATACTGAAACTTCTATTGCTACAACTGTTAATAATAAGAGTTTGAAATGGCTTCCTGCTCCTGATTTCTTTCCTAATTGTTCTTTTACAATACTTCATGGTGATATATCTAAACCTAATTTAGATTTTTTCTTTAGAATAGAACCTAATACAGAAGTTATATATCATACACATAAATCACCTGAACGAATGATTTTAATTTCAGGAGATTTAGAAGTACAATACCAAGGAGAAAAAGCTACCGTATTAAAAGCGGGTTCTTATGCCTATGGTCCTGCAAAAAAACCACATAGGGCTAAATGTTTAAATAATGGTCCTTGTGTTTTATTTATCGCTATGGTAGATCCTTTTGATGCGGTACCTATTAAAGAAGAAAAGTAATACTTGTTATAACAAATAAGAAAAGCAGCAAATAGTATTTGCTGCTTTTCTTATACAAAGCTGTAATAAATCACAGCGCTTTTAAGTTTACTTTTGTTTTACCTCACTAGCATGATACACATCATCCTCTGCTTTAAATATCTTAAATTGAACTTCGTAACCTTCTGGTACATAAATAACAATTGGTAATTTTCCATTATACCTTACTGTTTGTGGCTGGCTAGAAATGAATTTTCTTACTGTGCTACTTTCAAAACAAGCCATTCGAGTAGATATAACTCCGCCATCAGTTTTAAAATCATAATACGAATACCCCCACCCTTTAAGATCTTTTTTCTCTATACTTCCTACAAGACCGTGCTTATTACAAGTATCTACTTCCATCCATTTTCCAATAACAAATTCTATTTTTTTCTTACTATCATTAGCTGAATGAGGAACTTCTATAACCATTTGTTTAAACCCTTTTTCTGGTTTAGGATATATTGATGCATCTATTTTTTTAAAAGAGGTTTGCCCTACAGCCATAGTAGTAATCGTTAAGAATGTTATTAAAAATAATTTGGTGATTTGCCCTGAAATTGTTCTCATAATAAAATAATTTTCCTAGAGCTTTTCAATATGTATGCCAAAAGTTAATCTAACTAGGACTTTTGTATTCATTCTTAAATCATTTACCATTCTTTTAACAACTATTAAAAGTGGTGTTAGAATACAAACACATTCTCTGCTCGTTTAAAACCTTATGCTAAATACTTAAATAATAGTTTTTTTGTTTTATTTGTTGCTATGGTTACCCTTTTGATGCAATTGCTATGAAAGAAAAATACTTGTAATCACATATTATTTTTCTTTCTTCTTTTTTTACATGCGTTTATGAGTGGCTCGACTAGAATCATGTACGACGTCACCACTACGAACAGAAGATATGCTATTCCAATTAAGGTATATAGAGTTCTCATGTAATCATTTTTAGTAACTTACATTAAAGTTACTAAATATTTAATAAAGAGCTTCTTACTAAAAGTTTCAACGTTGACTTCTGCCTTTTTAATAGAAAATTGTTTGTTAAAATTTAAAAACTAACTTTAATTCTTCTTAGGGAAAACTCAGCGTAACACGCTGATGATTCCGTTGCCTTGAGGAAAGCTCAGCGAAGTTCGCTGATGATTTCGTTGCGTTGAGGAAAGACCAGCGAAGCTCGCTGATGGTTTCGTTGCGTTGAGGAAAGACCAGCGAAGCTCGCTGATGGTTTCGTTTACTTGGATTTTCTATCCAAACTCCTTTGGGAAAGAAAAAATGTAAAAAATTGCTGAATCAACATATGTAAAGGCATTGTAACTACTCCCCTTTTAATTTTGCTGTTTTCTTAAACAATAATAGTATGACTTTAATAGACAACCTAGAATGGCGATACGCCACTAAAAAATTTGATGCTTCTAAAAAAGTTTCAATACAGCATATAGAGCTTTTAAAAAGAGCTATTCAATTAGCTCCTTCTTCTTATGGTCTTCAATTATATACCGTTTTGATTATAGAAGACAGTGCGATAAAAGAACAATTAAAAACTGTTTCTTACGGACAAAGCCAAATTACTGATGCTTCTCACTTGTTTGTGTTTTGTAATTATTCAAAGGTTACCAATGACCATATAGATGCTTATTTCTCTTTAAAATCTGAAATAGAACAGGTAGATATTTCAAACTTTAAAGGATATGCTGATTTTATTAAATCAGATGTTACGAGTAGAACTTTAGTTGAAAAGAACAAATGGACTTCTAACCAAGTTTACATTGCTTTGGGGAATTTGCTAAACGCTTGCTCAGAACTTAAAATAGATGCTTGCCCTATGGAGGGTTTTGACGCCGAAGCTTATAACAAAATATTGGACTTGAATAAGTTAGGTTTAAATGCTGCTGTAGTTGCTCCTGTTGGTTATCGCTCTGACGAAGATAGCTCTCAACACACTTACAAAGTGAGAAAACCTATAGAGAGCCTTTTTATAGAGTATAAGTAATTACCATACATGAAATATCATAGTATAACCGTACATTTTTTGTACGTTTTTTTTTATTTTCTTTTATATTCGCCGACGCTTAAAAAAAATAAAATGAGAATATTATTTACTGTACTATTAATAACTATCTTTTCAAATTTGTCATATGGACAGAGTAAGAAAGACATTATTATTGGCAAAAGATTTACTATTAAATCTGAAATACTTAATTCAGATAGAGAGATTTCAATATATCTCCCTAATTCATATAACAACAATGATTATGTAAACTATCCTGTGATTTACCTCCTTGACGGTAGGAAATTTTTTCACCCTTTCACCGGAGCTGTTACCCAAATGAGTAGTGATGCTAGCCCACAAATTCCTGAAATGATAGTAGTGGGTATTACTAGTCAAGATAGATTAAAAGATTCATCTCCTACAAGGTCCATGATAGGCTACTCCGGAAAAGAAGAAAAAGGACTAGAAATAAGTGGTGGTGCCAACGATTTTATAAAATTTATCGAGAAAGAGCTTATTCCTTATATTGATAATAACTACAGAACAAATAATTATCGAATTTTTTCGGGATATTCATTTACTGGGTTACCTATACTGCACGCTTTATTTACTAAACCCGAATTATTTAATTCATATTTGGTAATTGATTTTAGCGCTTGGTGGGATAATGAAGTTAGTCTTAAGAACCTTGAGAAATTCTTCAAAGAATATAATGGAACCTATAAAGATGTATATATAGCTACCGTAGATAGAGTAGAGAACACTGTTTACCCTGAAAAGGCTAATCTGACTTGGAGATTTATTCAAAAATTCGAGCAATTACATCCATATAACATAGGTCTAGGATATAAAAAATATGGCTATAAAGAAGAAAACCACCATACTATGCCTTTGGTTTCATTTATGGATGGTATGAAATACTTGTTTAGAGGACATATGATTAACTATGATGAAATGTATACCAACCCTACATTGATTAAAAAAAGGTTTGACAAATTATCAGATAGACTTGGGTATAAAATTTTCTTACGAGAAGATTTAGCCAATTACTTTGGCTATCAATTTTTATACACTCTCAAGGATTTAGACAAAGCTTTTTTCTATTTCAAATATAACACAGAAAATTACCCCTCATCAAGTAATGCTTGGGATAGCTTTGCGGAATTTTACATGGTAAAAGGAGATAAAAAGAAAGCTATTGAATATTATGAAAAAGCATTAGAGTTGAATACAAAAAACACTGACATAAAAAAACGATTGGAAGAACTTAAAAATTAAATACGTTGCTAACAGCGTATATAACCAATAGATAGCCTTTTTATAGGGTATAAGTAATTATCATATTTTAAATACCATAGTATAACCGTGCACATTTTGTACGGTTTTTATTTTGCTTTATATTCGCCAACGTATTACGAAAATATTCCATTTGTTATATCTAAACACACGGATAAAAGAAGTTTTTGTTCTTTTATAATAAGGTGTATTACAGTTGTTCTAGATGTAAACAGTGGTATGTTTTTTTGTCACAAGTGATTTGTTTAATTAAACCCCAAAACATGAAAAACTTATTTATTATCCTCCTATCAATTTTTACTTATTCAGCCTCTGCTCAAATTTCCTTTAACACAGGAAATACTCAATTAGATTCTGATTTGAATATCATTAACACCGATGCTAATCTAAACTTTGGAGCTTTTAAGACTCGTTTGAGCATTTCCTATAATGTTTCTGAAGGAAAAATTAAATACATGAGAGGAAGTTTAGGTATGAAGGCAGGAGAAATTTATTTGGCTCTAGAGATATCTAAATTGTCAAGAAGATCGATAGATGATATAATTACCATTTATAGAACACATAAAAATAAAGGTTGGGGATACATAGCAAAGCAAGCAGGAATAAAACCTGGTTCTGCGGAGTTCCACCAATTAAAGAATAATGCTAATTCCAAAAAGAATAAGTCTAAACGAAAAAACAAAGGAAAAGGAAAAAACAAAGGAAGAGGAAAAGGAAAATGGAAATAATGGGCTACAACACCGTTTATAAAATGTAGCTAACAAACCCTAACCCGAAAGTTTGTATATATTAAAAAAAGAATATATGCTTAAATAAAAACGGTTTTCTAATAAGATTATAATATAGAAACTCCCGCTTAAGCGGGAGTTTCTATATTATAAAATACGTAAAGACAATCTATTGAAATAAATCTGAAGATAAATAACGATCGCCTCTATCACAAATAATAGCAACAATAACTCCTTTGTCAATCGTTTTGGCTATTTCTAAAGCTGCATGTACCGCTCCTCCACTACTCATTCCTGCAAAAACACCTTCTTCTTGTGCTAGCTTTCTTGTCATGTTTTTAGCATCGTTTTCATCTAGCTCTACCACTTGATCCACCTTACTTTTGTTAAAGAATTTTGGTTGGTATTCTGGCGACCACTTACGAATTCCAGGTATTCTAGCTCCTTCTTTAGGTTGTGCTCCTACAATTTGTACCTCAGGGTTTTGTTCTTTTAAATAAGTAGACACTCCCATTATAGTTCCTGTAGTTCCCATCGCCGATACAAAATGAGTTACTTCTCCTTCTGTATCGTTCCATATTTCTGGACCTGTAGTTTTATAATGTGCTTTCCAGTTATCAGTATTTTCAAACTGATTTAACATAAAATAGCCTTTTTTATAGCGTAGTTCTAAGGCTACATCTCTAGAACCTTCAATACCTTTTTCTGCATCCGTTAAAATAACCTCAGCTCCGTAAGCACGCATAGTTTTAACACGCTCTTCTGTAGAATTTTCTGGCATTACCAATACCATATTTACTCCTAAAACTTTTGCCATGAGTGCTAACGCAATTCCTGTGTTTCCACTAGTTGCTTCTACTAAATAATCTCCTTGACGAATATTTTTCCTTTTAATAGCTTCAGCAATCATATTAAACGCCGCTCTATCTTTTACGCTTCCGCCAGGGTTATTTCCCTCTAGTTTTAATAATAGTTTTACACCTTCTTTTTGAAGAATATTTGAAACTTCTATTAGTGGCGTATTCCCTATACTATCTATAATTGTTTTAGTTTTCATGGTTAATTTGGTACCTACATCATTTAACATAGGATTTTCTAGTGGTTATTTTATTTTCTGACTCATAGGTTACAATAGATCCTTCGGGTACAGAGGTGGTTACGCAAACATTTGCACCTATTACGCTATCTTTTCCTATCACTACATCGCCTCCTAAGATAGTTGCATTGGCATAAATGGTTACATTATTTTCAATCGTTGGATGTCTTTTTGTGGATGCTAATTCTTTTTTAACTTGAATTCCTCCTAAAGTAACTCCTTGGTATATTTTTACGTTTTCTTTAATAATGGTGGTTTCTCCAATAACAATTCCTGTTGCATGATCTATAAAAAACGAATCGCCAATTGCTGCTCCTGGATGGATGTCTGTTCCTGTTAACCCATGCGCATATTCACTCATCATTCTTGGTAAAATAGGAATTTCCATTTTATACAATTCATGACTCAATCGATACACAGCAATCGCATGAAAACCCGGATAGGCTAAATACACTTCTCCTAAGCTTTTACAGGCAGGATCAGTTTTTTCAAATGCTTTGGCATCTAAATCTAACTTTTCTCGTATTCCACAAAATGTTTGTTGGTATACAGCCCATGCTTCTGGAGCATTTTTAATAGCTAAGCCATTTAAAATTTTTTCAAACTTCTCTTTTAAATGGTTTGCTTTTTCTTGACATACATCATTAAACAATGCGTAAAATAATTGTTTTGTAAAGTTTTCTACATCATCTTTTAATGATAAATCGTATTGTTTGAATTGCATTTACTAATTTTTTACAAAAATAACTAACTTTCAGGAGCTAGCTCAACTTCAAGTCCTTCTAATTCAGATGTCATTTGAATCTGGCATCCTAATCGGCTATTTTCTTCTACATGAAATGCTTCTGCTAGCATCGCATCTTCATCATCGTTCATTTCTGGCAATTCATGATTCGATTTCACATAACATTGACAAGAGGCACACATGGCCATTCCTCCACAGATTCCAATAGTTCCTTCAGGAGCTAATTCGTATGATCGAACTACTTCCATTAAGTTCATTGCCATATCTGTCGGAGCAACTACCTCATGCATTACACCTTCCCGGTCTGTTATTTTTATATTGATGTCTTGATTATCCATTTGTAACAATTTCTTAAAGGAATCAGTAGTTAGGTGGCTATTTTAGTTTTGTTGGTGAAGGAGTTCTTACTTAAAACTTGTAATTACAACAAACTTATCCGCTCAGTTCCTAACTACTTTCATCCTAATCCCCAATTATTGAATTGCTTTTACTACCGCTTTTGGTGCTTCTTTTCTTGTTCCGTCGAAACCGTCTACACCGCCAACAGTGGTATACTTCATCACATATTTTTTATCTGGATGGATACGTTGGTAAGCACTTTGACACATTAGTGTTGCTTCATGGAATCCACACAAAATCAATTTTAGTTTACCTGGATAGGTATTTACATCTCCAATTGCATAGATACCATCTACATTCGTTTGGTAATCTAACGCATTGTTTACTTTAATAGCATTCTTCTCAATTTCTAATCCCCAATTGGCAATAGGACCTAACTTTGGCGCTAATCCAAATAATGGAATAAAATGATCAGTATCTATCATGTAAGGTTCTTTCCCTTTTTCTTCTACCACAACACCTGTTACATGATTTTCTCCTAATACTGCTTTTACCTCAGCAGGTGTAATTAAGTTTATCTTTCCTAAATTCTTTAACTCTTGAACTTTTTCTACAGAGTCTAACGCTCCTCTAAATTCATTTCTTCGGTGAATTAAGGTTACCGATTTTGCTACATCTGTTAAGAAAATAGACCAATCTAAAGCAGAATCTCCTCCTCCAGCAATAACTACATCTTTATCACGATACAGTTCTGGTTCTTTAATCATATACTCAACTCCTTTGTCTTCAAAGTCAGCAATATTTGGAATCGGTGGTTTACGAGGTTCAAAACTTCCCAATCCTCCTGCAATAGCTACCACAGGTGCTTGGTGTTTGGTTCCTTTATTGGTGGTTACGATAAACGTTCCGTCATCTTGTTTTTCGATGGTGTCAGCACGTTCCCCTAAAGTAAATCCAGGTTCAAACTGCTTGATTTGTTCCATCAAGTTCTTTGTTAAATCTCCTGCTAAAATTTCTGGATATGCTGGAATATCGTAAATAGGTTTCTTTGGATAAATTTCTGAACATTGCCCACCTGGTTGTGGTAAGGCATCAATTAAATGACAACGTAATTTTAACAATCCTGCTTCAAAAACGGTAAATAGCCCTGTAGGACCTGCTCCAATAATTAATATATCTGTTTGTATCATGTTCTTATTATTTTGTCATTACGAGGTTTCCAATGAATTGGAAAACGAAGTAATCTGTTTATCGACTAACAGATTGCTTCACTTTGTTCGCAATGACGTTACTTCACTAAACTCTCTGTCAGTTTATTTAATGTTTCTACTTTATGTTCAAAGTTTCCTTTGATGGTTTTTCTATAACTATTTAGGTTTTGTACTAATTGATTGATGTCTTCTGGAATTACTTCTTCAAAAAACTGACGCAATCTTTTAGCAGTTGTTGGCGACTTTCCATTGGTTGAAATAGCTACTTTTACGTTTCCTTTGGTTACAATTCCGCCCATATAAAAATCACAATACGGTGGATTATCTGCCACATTCACCAAGATATTCTGACTTCTACAGTCTTTATACACTTGTATGTTTACCTCTGGAACATCGGTAGTCGCAATTACCAAATGTTTTCCTTGTAAATAGGTGTCATTATAACTATCTGTTATTCTCGTAACTTTACCTTTTTGAGCCATAGCAATGGTTTCTTCTCTAAAAAAAGGAGCTACCATGGTTACCTCAGCATCTGGACTCGATTTTAATAAAAATCGTAGCTTTTCTTCTGCAACAAAACCTCCTCCAACTATAAGGACTTTCAAGGTTGCTGTTTTTAAAAAGATAGGATATAGATTATTTCTTTCTTCCATTATACCACCTCTTTTAAAGCTACTTCTTGTTGTACTTGATGTAATTGTTGTCTGTGATTTACTACGTCTCCTAATACAATAATAGCAGGATTACTCAAGTTATTTTTAGCTACCACCTCTTCGATGGTATCTACAGTACCGATTCCTATTTTTTCTTCAGGAGTAGTTCCATTTTGAATAATTGCAACAGGTAATTCATTCTTCCCTTCTTGCTTAAAAAGCTGAATGATTTCAGAAAGCTTACCCATTCCCATTAAAATAACAACCGTTGCACTTGATTTTGCAGCCAAGGCAACATCATTAGATAATTGATGCTGTTTGGTAGTTCCTGTAATTACCCAAAAACTTTCTGAACTTCCTCTTTTTGTTAAGGGAATGTTCTGATAAGCTGGTACTGCTAAGGATGATGAAATTCCTGGAACTACAGCTACTTCTAATCCGTGTTTAGCTGCATACTCCATTTCTTCTGCTCCTCTACCAAAAATGAATGGGTCACCTCCTTTTAAGCGTACCACATGTCCGTGTGAAAATCCTCTTGCGACAATTAACTCATTAATTTGTTCTTGTTGATAACGGTAACATCCTCTTCGTTTACCTACAAAAATTAATTCTGCATTCGGATTTACATACCCTAACAGTTCGTTGTTTACCAACGCATCATACAACACCACATCAGCTTGCTCTAATGCTTTGATGGCTTTTAAGGTGATTAAATCAGTATCTCCTGGTCCTGCACCTACTACGGTTAATTTCGGTTGATTTTTCATTGGACTCTCCTTTTTAACTTTCTACGGCTACTTTTCTGTAGGCATCAATTGTTTTGTAAAATGATGATGCTTCTTCTAAATACTTTTTTGCAAAAGCTTCCGTAGGTTCATTTTTATTGATTTGATAAATCAACTCTGCAAATGAACTTGATAATTCTATTTTATTTGTTGCTACAAACAGTTCGTCAAAATTGGTAATGATTCCTGCTTGTGTATTCGTTTTTGCTCCTTCTGCTGTTAACAAGGCTTTGGCAGTGTTAACCATTGCTGCATAAGCGTGGTAAATACTATCTGACCATTGTTTACTGTTTAATGCATGTGTTGCATTTTCTAACTTTTCTTCGCTTTCAAAAAGTAAAGTTGCTACTAAGTCGATTACCACTCCAGCACATTCTCCTACTCCTATCGCTTTTACATAATTTTTATCGTGTCCCCAATCAATAAAGTCGTCTTCTGTTAAATTGGTGGTGTCTGATAATTCTTTTAATAGCTCATAGAAATATGTTTTTCCTTGTCTATCGTAATAGTTTAAGAAGTCTTCATCTGCTTGTTTATGGCTTTCGAAGTCGTTTAATAAGATTCGTAAAGATTCTGGTCCTCTTTTACTTGGTATTTTTATCAACTTATCAGCAAAACGTCCATTTCCTTGTCCTAAAACTCCTCCTCCAACTAATACTTGTAAGGCTGGTGCTAACAACTTTCCTACTTTTATAGACATTCCTTGAAAACCAATATGTGCCATGTTGTGTTGTCCACAAGCATTCATACATCCACTAATTTTAATGGTAATGTCTTTATTATTTACATACTGCGGATATTCTGCTTTTAACACACGCTCTAACTCAGCCGCTATTCCTGTACTACTAGCAATACCTAGGTTACAAGTATCTGTTCCAGGACATGCAGTAATGTCATTCAAACTGTTATATCCTGCCTCTGCAAAACCTAACTTATGTAATTCTGTATAGAAAAATGGTAAAAACTCTTCTCTTACGTGACGAATCAAAATGTTTTGACGTAGCGTAAAGCGTAACTCATTTGCTCCATATTTCTTGATTAAATCAGCTAACAAACGTGCTTTATCTGTATAAAAATCTCCTAAATGTACTTTAATACCTATCGCATATAATCCATCTTGTTTTTGCTTAAAAACATTCGTTGATTTCCAACTTTGATACGCTTCTTTATCTTCTATAACTACAGATGGAACTTCGATCGTTTCAAAAACAGGATTTTGCTCAAAATCGGTAGTATTAATTGGATACGTTTTATACGCCAATGCTGCTCTTTCTTCAGCTACTAATTCTAGAAAAGCATCTACTCCTAAATCTTTTACCAAGAATTTTAAACGGGCTTTGGCTCTTTTAGCACGCTCTCCATAACGATCGAACACACGTAAAACACCTTCGATAGTTGGTATCAATAAATCTGCTTCTAAAAATTCATAAATTACATCTGCATGACGTGGTTGTGAACCTAATCCTCCAGCTAATAATACCTTGAATCCTTTTACTTCTTTACCGTCAACTGTTTTCGTTTTAGCAATGAATCCTAAATCGTGAATAAAACTCAATGCGGTATCTTCTTCTGTAGCAGAAAAAGACATTTTGAACTTTCTTCCCATTTCCTGACAGATTGGGTTGCGTAAGAAAAACTGGAAAGTAGCGTGTGCATACGGTGTTACATCAAACGGCTCTTTCGGATCGATTCCCGCAGTTTCTGAAGCCGTAACATTTCGTACAGCATTACCACATGCTTCACGCAACGTAATATCGTCTTTCTCTAACTGTGCCCATAATTCTGGGGTTCTATCTAAACTTACGTGGTGAATTTGAATATCTTGGCGTGTGGTAATATGTAAACGTCCTCTTGAATATTCATCAGAAACATCTGCAATTCTGTGTAATTGTTCACTTGTAACTTTACCATACGGTAATTTAATACGAATCATTTGTACTCCAAATTGGCGTTGACCGTAAACTCCTCTGGCTAAACGTAAACTTCTAAAACGTTCTTCATCTATTTTTCCTTCGTTAAACAAACGTATTTTACGTTCTAACTCTAGGATATCTTTTTCTACTAAAGGGTTTTCTATTTCTGATCTAAAACTTTGCATCTGTTTTACTAGTTGTTTGCTTATAAAAGCGTTGATATTAGTTATGTAAAAACTCTTGTTTTGCTAACAATTGTTCTTCGGTTTCTACGTGTGCATCATCTGGCACACAACAATCTACTGGGCATACTGCTGCACATTGCGGTTCTTCATGGAACCCTTTACACTCAGTACATTTATCGGGTACTATAAAGTAGTATTCGTCTGATACTGGTTCATTATCCTCGTCTGCATTTACCGAAGTTCCATCCAATAAGGTTACATTTCCTTGTAGTGAGGTTCCTTCGTTATACTTCCAGTCACTTGCTCCTTCATAAATGGCTGTATTAGGGCATTCAGGTTCGCAAGCTCCACAGTTAATGCACTCATCTGTAATGATTATTGCCATAACTTTTATTATTTACTTGATAAAACCAACTCCTGATGTAGTATTGGTTTTTGGATTGATGATTATAAACGCTCCGTTTGCTTTATTTTCCTCATATGAATCAACAAACAATGGTTTGCTAACTTTTAAACTCACCTCTCCTATTTCGTTTAGTGATAATTGAGATGGTGTTTCTTCTTTTCCAGAAAAATCGGTACGAATTAAAGATGTTAGTGCTGTTATTTTTGCTTGCACATCGTTTACTCCATGTTTGATGTAATATTTCTGAGAAGCTTGTAATGGCGTTTTATCCATCCAACAAATGGTAGCTTCTAACTGTTTTACCACAGAAGGTTCTTCCCCTGTTTTTACCAACATATCTCCTCTACTTACATTTACATCGTCTTCTAAGGTGATGTTTACAGAACTCCCTCTTTTTGCTCTTACATACTCTTTATCAAAAAACTGAATACTTTTTATGGTAGATTTTGTTGCTGATGGTAATACCGTTACGCTATCTCCTACCACTAAATCGCCTCCGTACAATTTTCCTGCATACCCTCTAAAGTCGTGATATTCATCTGTTTTTGGGCGAATAACAGTTTGTACTGGAAAACGTGCTTTTGATACTTCTTGCGTATCTTCAGACCCCAAGTTTTCAAGGTGATTCAATAAAGTTTCTCCTTTATACCAAGGGGTGTTTTCTGAAGACTTCACAACATTATCTCCTTTTAAAGCTGAAAGAGGTATGAATGTGATATTTTGATTTTGATAGTCGCTCTTCTTAGCTAGATATTCTATCTCACCTTTAATCTGATTGAATTTCTCTTCTGAAAAGTCTACCAAATCCATTTTGTTTACAGCTACTATCACGTCTTTTACTCTTAATAAATTATTGATAAAGAAATGACGATAGGTTTGCTCTACTACCCCATTTCTTGCATCTACTAAAATGATAGAAGCTTGAGAGTTTGAAGCTCCTGTAACCATGTTCCTAGTATACTCTATATGACCTGGAGTATCAGCTATAATAAAACTGGTTTTAGGTGTTGAAAAATATATGTGAGCTACATCAATAGTAATTCCTTGTTCGCGTTCTGCTACTAATCCGTCAGTGGCTAAAGAAAAGTCTAAGTAATCAAACCCGCGTTGCTTACTTTTTTCTTCTATTGCTTCTAATTTATCTTGGGTTAATGATTTTGTATCGTATAAAATTCGCCCTATTAGTGTGCTCTTTCCGTCATCTACACTTCCTGCTGTTGCTATTTTTACTACGTTCATTTTTTATGTTGTTGGCAATAGGCTATTAGCTTTTGGTTTTTAGCTCTTAGCTACTTTTGCTTAGTTTATATTATTAAGTTTTATAATGCTAACAGCCAAAGACTAATAGCTAACATCTTTTTTTTAAAAATATCCTTGTTGTTTACGTTTCTCCATCGCTGCTTCAGATCGTTTATCATCAATCCTTGCTCCTCTTTCTGAAATGGTTGATTCTCTAATTTCATCTACTACAGTATCTATATCTATTGCATCTGATAAAACCGCTGCCGTACAACTCATGTCTCCTACGGTTCTAAATCGTATCATACGTTCACGTACTTCTTCTTCTTCTTCTCTATACACCACCTCATCATTTGCAGACCAAATGAGTCCATCTCTAATAAAAGTGGCTCTTTTATGCGCAAAATAAATCGATGGAATTTCTATCTGCTCTTGTTGTATATACGACCATACATCTAATTCTGTCCAGTTAGAAATTGGGAAAACACGTACATTCTGACCTAAATCGATTCTTCCATTCAACATATCAAACAATTCTGGACGTTGATTTTTTTCATCCCATTGCCCAAAATCATCTCGTACTGAGAAAATTCGCTCTTTAGCTCTTGCCTTCTCTTCATCTCTACGCGCTCCACCGATACATGCATCAAAACCAAATTCTTCTATGGCATCTAATAACGTTTCGGTTTGTAACATGTTTCGGCTAGCGTATTTTCCTGTTTCTTCTTTTACTTTACCTGCATCAATATTGTCTTGTACTTGACGTACTATTAACTCAACTCCTAATTCTTTTACCAAACGGTCTCTAAATTCAATCGTTTCAGGAAAATTATGCCCTGTATCAATATGTAATAAAGGGAACGGAATCTTTGCTGGATAAAATGCTTTTTGAGCAAGTCGCACCAGTGTTATGCTATCTTTGCCCCCCGAAAACAATAACACCGGTTTTTCAAATTGCGCGACTACTTCTCTTAATATGTATATGGCTTCGCTTTCTAAAGCTCCTACTTGTATAGTTTCTGTATTCATAATCATGTTCTTTAAATATGTAAACCACATTCTCTGTTACTTTCTACTTTTGTGGGATCGAAGTACTTAAACTCGTTTGGTAACTGGTTTTCTTCTAAATAAGTATCTAACTCCTCATCTGACCAATGGTAAAATGGACTTACTTTTAATACTCCGTCTTTACTTCTTGAAACAATATCAATACTATCTCTAAAAGCAGTTTGTCCTTTTCTTAAATTCGTAAACCAAACATCTGGTTTGTGTTCATTCATTGCTCTTTTAAAAGGTTCTAATTTTACTTGTTCAGTAAAAACAGCATGTTTTGGATCATCTATTGTTGGTAAACCTAAAGTGATGTTTCTGTGTGCTACTGTTTGTTTAGGTACATACAACTGAATGTTTAACTGTAGTTTTTCAATTAACTCTTCGGCATGTTTATAAGTTTGTGGAGTATTATATCCTGTATCACACCAAATAACATCTATACTGTTTTTTACTGATGCTACTGCGTGTAAAATAGCTCCTTCATAGGGACGAAAGTTTGTAGTTACTACGGCTTTATTTGCTTGTAGTAATGCCCAAACAATAATCTCTTTTGGAGATTTGTTTTTTAACTCTGCGTTTACTGCTTCTAAATTCATTGTTTCTATACTCATTTTTTGCCCCATTTAATACTGTTCCAAACTCTTTCGTGAAAAAAATACAATAGCATTTTTGTTACTAACTCTACAGCTCCAATTGAAAAAGCTGTTTTTACTTGTCCTGTAATTACCCATGATATTAATATTGTATCTATGGTACCAACAACTCTCCAACTTATTGATTTTATAATGCTTCTTATTGGTTTTTCAGAAAGCTTATCTTCTTTATAATTTGCTTTATTTTCTACTACTTGTTCTACAATCATTTTTAAAATACTATTACCCTATCGGAATACTAGGTTTTAAGTCGACAAATATACAGATGCTTTTTAATTCTCCAAGGAGAAATCAAAAAAATATTTGAATTTTACAATTTGTTAATACTACACTAAATCTGCTAGTGTGTTATTACGAAGTACTTGTAGCGTATTATCTCTTACTTGAATCATAAGTTTGTGTACTGAGCAAGCTTCTTCATCTGGACAGTCATCACATTTTTCATAATAATTCAAACTAACACATGGTACCATAGCAATAGGTCCTTCTAGTGTTCTTATAACATCAGTCATTCTAATTTCGCTAGCTGGCTTTAACAAATAATAGCCTCCACCTTTTCCTTTTTTAGCTCCTAAAATTCCTGATTTTCGTAAGGTAAGTAATATGCTTTCTAAAAACTTGTGCGAAATATTTTCCTTTTCTGAAATGGTAGCTATTTGTACCATAGTGCCCTTTTCTTGCCTAGCAATAAAAGTAAGCGCTTTAATTCCGTATTTTGTTTTCTTAGAAAGCATATTACAAATATATGCTTTACTTCTTAATTATTTAATGCCTGATTTAAATCATAAATTACATCCTCTACGTTTTCTAATCCCACCGAACATCGTACTAAACCGTCAGTAATTCCTACCTCTAATCGATCTTCTTCACTTAACTTACTATGTGTTGTAGATGCTGGATGTGTTACAATGGTTCTTGTGTCTCCTAAATTTGCTGATAATGAGCATAGTTGAATACTATTCAAGAATTTACGTCCTGCTTCTATACCTCCTTGGATTTCAAAAGCAACAATATTTCCTCCTAGTCGCATTTGTTTTTTAGCTATTTCATACTGTGGATGCGATTTTAAAAATGGATACTTCACCAATTTCACCTTTGGATGTTCTTCTAAAAACTGCGCTACTTTCAAGGCGTTTTCACAATGTTTCTCTACTCTAATCGACAACGTTTCTAAACTCTTAGACAATACCCAAGCATTGAATGGAGACATTGCTGGACCTGTATTTCTTGAAAATAAATAGATTTCTCTAACTAAGTCCTCTTTTCCTACGGTTACGCCTCCTAAAACACGACCTTGACCATCTATGAGTTTTGTAGCTGAGTGAATCACCAAATCGGCTCCGAACTTTATGGGATTTTGTAAATACGGGGTTGCGAAGCAATTGTCTATCACTAATAATAAATTGTGCTTTTTGGCAATACTTCCTAACAATTCCAAATCTAAAATATCTACTGCCGGATTGGTAGGTGTCTCAGCATATAAAATTTTGGTATTTGGTTGAATTAGGCTTTCAATAGTATCTACCTCGGTAATTTTAAAATAACTTGTTTCTATATTCCACTTCGGTAAATATTTAGTAAACAAACTATGTGTTGAACCAAAAACAGAGCGGCACGATACCATATGATCCCCTGCATTTAACAACGCACCAAAAGTTGAAAACACTGCTGCCATACCTGTTGCAAAAGCATATCCTGCTTCCGCCCCTTCCATTGTTACTATTTTATTGACAAATTCAGTGGTATTCGGGTTTGAGAATCGACTATATAGGTTTCGTTGCTTTTCTTCAGCAAACGACGCTCTCATATCTTCAGCATCATCAAATACAAAACTTGAAGTTAAGTATAAAGGTGTAGAGTGTTCTGAAAATTGTGAACGTTCTGTTTGCGTTCGTATAGCTTGTGTTTCAAAATTTTTGCTCATGTTGTTTTTTTAGGTGTTTGACCGCTTCGTTGTCAGATAAAAGAATCTAGATTTTTGGGTCTCAGTTCTTGTATCTTTTTTCTCTGCTCTATTTTCTTTGTTCTCTTTTCTAATTATTATTCTTTGCTAATCGTAAGATGTCTCCAAACACCCCTCTGGCAGTAACTTTTGATCCTGCTCCTGCTCCTTGAATGACAATAGGTTGTTCTCCGTAAGATTCTGTATAAATTTCAAAAATGGCATCCGAACCTTTTAAACTTCCTAAAGGAGAGCTCTCGGGCACCGAGACTAACTTTACATCCAACTCTCCTTTCGTTTGCTGTAAATCTCCATGTAGGTCACCAATGTATCTTAATACATGATTTTCTTCCTGTGTTTCCTTTTGTTGTTGAAATGTAGCATCTAACTGTTCTAAATTGGATAAAAACTCGTCAGAAGACACTTCTCTAAACTCCTCTGGAATTAAGTTTTCAATTTGAATATCTTCAAATTCATTTTCTAAATCCAATTCACGAGCTAAAATCAATAATTTTCGGGCTACATCATTACCACATAAATCTTCACGAGGATCTGGTTCTGTAAATCCTTTATCAATTGCTTCCTGTAATACTATTGAAAATGGTACATCTTCCACAGAAAACTTATTGAATAAATAACTTAACGAACCTGAAAACACCCCTCTAATTCTCGTGATATTTTCGCCTGAATCGTGTAATAGTTTAATCGTATCTATCAACGGTAACCCTGCACCTACATTGGTTTCGTATAAGTAACTTTTATTATTTATTTCTAAGGTTTTACGGAGTTTTTTATAAAAATCGAACGAAACTGTATTGGCTATTTTGTTAGATGAAACCAAATCGAACCCTGCATTGACTAACGGAATGTAATTTTCTATAAAGTCTACGCTTGCTGTATTGTCTACCGTAATTAGGTTTTCTAAATGATGTTCTTTAGCGTAATCGATTACTGTATCAACTGTATGCTGGTTATCTACTGCATTCTCAAGTTCATCCGACCAATTAGTTGCTACTCCATTTTTGGTTAACAACACTTTTTTAGAATTAGCAATGGCAAAAATATTTAATTGAATTTTACGTCTCTCTAAGATTGATTTCGAACTTTCTAGTATCTGTTCTATCAGTGTTCCTCCTACTAAACCTTTACCAAAAACAGCAATGTTTATCTTTTTAGCAACTCCAAATACTTGACCATGAATTACATTTAACGCCTTATGTAATTGTTCCTTTTTTACCACCAAACTCACATTTTTACCTGTAATTGTATTGTTGAATAGTAAAGGAACTATTTGATTCTTGATTAAAGCATTATATGGGTGGTGGAATTCACTTAAATCTTGTCCAATGATTGAGATTACCGATACTTCTTCTTGAATAGAAATTTGATTGACATCTTTTGTTTGTAAATCATTTTCAAACTCTTGTTCCAAAGCTTTTACAGCTGCTGTTGCATTGCTTTTATCAACCACTAAACCAATTCCTCTTTCTGAAGAACCTTGTGAAATAATGCTCACGCTAATTCCGTGATTACTCAACGCTTTAAAAATACGTGCATCCACTCCTACTTTTCCTAACAAGCCTCTTCCTTCGAAGTTTATTAAAGCAACCTTATCTAATACTGATAAGGATTTGATTCCTTTTGAAGTTGATTTTGCCGTAATCAACGTTCCTTTATCGTTTGGGTTAAACGTATTTAATATACGAAGGTTAATATTCTTCTCTAATAAGGGAATAATGGTTTTTGCATGCAAAATAGTGGCCCCGAAGTTGGCTAATTCATTCGCTTCAGAGAAAGATAACTCTTCTATCTTTTTAGCATCTGCTACCAAATCAGGGTTTGCGGTAAAAATACCATCAACATGTGTGTAGTTTTGTAACTCTTCCGCATCTAAATAGTTGGCTAATAATGATGCTGTGTAATTACTTCCGTTTCTTCCTAATGTTGTAGTTTCATTCTTTAAATTAGATGCTATAAACCCTGCTACAATGTTTACTGTTGTTCCGTTATGTTGCTTGAAATGATTTTTTACATTTTCTTTCGAAACTTCAATTATTGATTGTCCATTCCCTAAGCTTTCATCTGTTTTCAACAAATTTCTAGCATCGGTAGCATTGGCATTGATACCTTTTTGCTGTAACAAATCGGTTACGGTTTTTATAGACAATAACTCGCCTTGTGCCAACACTTCGTCTTTTATTTTTTGACTGTAGTCTCCTAACAAACTAACTCCTTCAAATAGTTTTTCTAGCCTATTGAATTCAGTAGAAAAATCTACTAAAGGTGTTAATTTTGTTTGTTCATATTTAAAAGCTTCTAGTTGCTCTTTAAAAGCTTCACTTTTAGCTGCTCTTTCTAATAATTCTTCCAACTCATCTGTAGCATTTCCTCTTGCTGAGACTACTACAGCTATATTTTCTCCTTCATTTATTTTTTGTTCTATGATTGATACTACATTTGGTATGCCTTCATTCGACAATGATTTTCCGCCAAACTTTAAAATTTTCATTCTTTTATTGGTTGATTTTTGATTGAATATAGGTTCAATAATTTTTTCTAATTGCTTGTATTCTATTAAGAAAGCATCGTGCCCATGATCTGAATTAATTTCATTATAGGTTACATTCGCATGGGCCGATGCCAGTTGTTTGTGTGTTTCTCTGTTTTCTTCCGCAGTAAAAAACAAATCGGAATCAACACCAACTATATGGATATCTGCTTCGATGGTTTCTAATACATCTAGTCCTTCTCTTCCTTTTGTTACATCGATGGTTTTTAATAACTGATTCATCAATTTGTAAGAAGCTAACTGGTAACGTTCTTGTAATTTTTTTCCATGATGTAACAACCAACTCTCTACATTAAAAAGCTCAGATTCTTCATTTTTAGAGCGTTGAAAACGTTTTTTAAACGACTCTGGTGTTCTATAACACAACATAGCATGCATGCGTGCATCGTGTACCGGATTACTAGAATTGGTTAAAAATTGTTCTTGTATTTGACAATTCGCTATTAACCAATCGGTCGATTTCCAATCGGTTGCCACAGGAATTAAATACTCAGTAATTTTCGGATTCAACACAGCCATTTCCCAAGCTATTCCACCACCTAAAGAACCTCCTATTAAAGCAAATAGCTTTTCAACTTGTAACTGTTGTAGTCCATCTAAAAATATATTAGCTATATCGCGCGCTTCAAAACTTTTATAATCATCAATTAAAAAATCGTCATACCCATTTCCTGGTATGTTAAAGCACAAAATGGTATATTCATTAGTATTTATAACCTTATGTTCTCCTATCAAATCTTGCCACCAACCGTGAGTTCCTGCAACATTACTATTTCCTGTAAGAGCATGGTTAATTAGCACCACAGGAGCAGTACCCAATGCTTTTCCGAAAACTTGATAACTTAACGGAATTGTATCGAATTGCGTACCGCTTATTGTGGTATAACTAAGAATATTGATGTGTTGTAAATCACTTTTCATTACCAACTTATTTTTGAGGTATTTTCTAAATGTTATTGGTTTATGCCAATACTTCTTTAGATATTTTAGCAAATGCTTCTTGTAAATCGGTTTTTAAATCTTCTATATTTTCCAAACCAACCGACAAACGAATTAAATCTTTCGTTACTCCAGTGCTTTCTTGTGCTTCATCACTCAATTGTTGATGTGTTGTACTTGCAGGATGTATGATTAAAGATTTGGTATCTCCAATATTTGCTAGTAATGAAAAGAGTTTTGTATTATCTGCAACAGTTTTAGCGGCTTCGTAGCCTCCTTTTACACCAAAGGTTACCAATCCACTTTGTCCTTTTGGTAAGTATTTATCGGCTAAAGTTTTGTATTTGTTAACTTCTAACCCTGGATAGTTTACCCAAGCAACTTCTTCTTGTTCTTGCAACCATTTAGCAATAGACAAGGCATTTTCACTGTGTTTTTGAATTCTTACTTCTAAGGTTTCTAATCCTTGGATGATGTTAAAGGCATTGGTAGGACTCAAAGCTCCTCCAAAATCACGTAATCCTTCTAAAATTAATTTAAACGTATACGATGCAGCTCCTAAAGCTTCGTGATATACCAATCCGTGATATCCTGCTGAGGGTTCTGTAAACTCAGGAAACTTACCATTTGCCCAGTTAAAAGTTCCTGCATCAATGATAGCTCCTCCTAACGAGTTTCCTTGTCCGCCAATGTATTTTGTTAACGAGTGAATTACAATGTTAGCTCCGTGTTCAATCGGATTTAATAAAGCAGGAGTTGCCACTGTATTATCCACAATAAAAGGAACTTCCGCCTTTTTTGCATGTGCTGATATCGCTTGTAAGTCTAAAACATCTAACTTCGGATTTCCTAAAGACTCTACAAAGAAAGCTCTTGTATTTTCTTGTACAGCTTCTGCAAAACTATCTGGGTTTGATGCATCAACAAACGTAGTGGTAATGCCTAATCTCGGTAAGGTAACATTCAGCAAATTGTAAGTTCCTCCATACAAACTACTCGAAGCTACAATATGATCTCCTGCTTTTAACAAGGTTAGTAAACCTGTTGAAATTGCTGCCGTACCCGAAGCAAACACTACAGCCCCAATACCGCCTTCTAAAGCTGCTAAACGATCTTGTAAAATTTGATTGGTTGGATTGTTTAATCGGGTGTAAATAAATCCTAATTCTTTTAACGAAAACAGGTTTGCTGCATGCTCTGAATCGTTAAAAACATATGATGTTGTTTGATAAATAGGAACAGCTCTTGTTCCTCCATTTTGTGTTACATCGTGACCTGCGTGCAACGCATTTGTTGCGAATTTTTGTGTACTCATTTTTCTTGTTTTTTGAGTTAATAAAAAATTAAACCAAAAGCCAAAACACATCTTTGTTAGATGTTGCTTACTAGAAAAATGTTATTAAGAAAATTATAAGAAGATTCTTGTAGAAATAAAGAAAACTTCTTTGGGTTATCTATCCACAAGCTTTTATGCTCTGGTAGAATTTAGCACCTTCTTTGTTTGCACAAAGGGTTGCTAAGGTTTCATAGGGTCTAATCCCTCCACCTTTCTTGATAACATCGTCAATAAGTGTTTGAACTTTTACGAGCACAAATATTCAATTATAAAAATGGATTTTCCAAATTTATTTTGATTTTTATTTAAAAAAATGTTTTGAATTATTTTCAAAACAAAACATTAAAACACTAATAATCAGTGTTTTACATAGCTCTATTTAAACTAAAATATAGCACTTGTTTTTATCTTAAGAACTACAAGATAACATAGAACATCCTACTTTATTTCGAGCCCATTCAGGTCGTTTTGCAAACCATTTTTCATATTTTGGCTGCTCATCGTAAGGATTTTTGAGCAGTAAATATAACTCACTTAACAATACAAAATCATTTTTATTTGCATCATCAATGGCTAATTGCGCCATATAATTTCTGAGTACATATTTAGGGTTTACAGCATTCATTTTTGTTTTTCTTTCTTCATCTGAAACAGTTTCATTTTGTAATCTATCTATATAATTTTGAAACCAGTTTTCCCAAGAATTTTTTATTTCGTCTACAACTTCGGAAGGCGTATAAAATGCTTTTTCTATTTTTTTGAGTGCCTCCTCTATGGTATCATCTTTTGAAGTGCTTGACAACAATCGGAAAAAAATAGTCATATCTGTTTCTGTTTTTTGAAGTACTTCTTCAAGATTTGAAACTAATATTCCGTCTGATTCTTTTGAAGAAAAAAGCCCTAGTTTTTCTCGCATCATATGCATGTACTTTTCAGGAAATTTTTCTTGATAGTTTTCTAGAACAGCCTCTAAAGGTTCAGCTTCTTCAATTAAAGGATATAGAGCATTTGCCAACTGATATAAATTCCATAAAACCACCTCTGGTTGCACACCATATCGATAACGTTTATGGGTATTATCAGTTGTATTTGGCGTCCATCCGTGATCGTAACCTTCTAACCATCCGTAAGGTCCATAATCAATGGTTAACCCTAAAATCGACATATTATCGGTATTCATTACTCCGTGTACAAAACCAACACGTTGCCAATGAATGACCATTTCTAAACTACGCTCTGCCACCTCTTTAAAAAAGGAAACATATGTTTCTTTTGAAAGTTTACCTAAATGAGAATAATGATGTTTAATGGTATAATCAACTAGTGTTTTTAATGTTTTTACATCTCCTCTGGCAGGAAATATTTGGTAACTACCAAAACGTAAAAAAGACTCGGCTGTTCTACAGACAATTGCTCCTTTTTCATACGCAGCGTTTCCGTCATACATTACATCTCTTAGAACTTGATCTCCTGATAGTGCCAAAGATAGTGCTCTTGTTGTAGGTACTCCTAAATGATACATAGCTTCGCTACATAAATACTCACGAATAGAGGAACGTAACACTGCTAATCCGTCTGCATTTCTCGAATATGGTGTCTCTCCTGCTCCTTTTAATTGCAATGCCCATTTTTTGTTATCATGAACTGCTTCAAACAAATTAATCGCTCTACCGTCTCCTAATTGTCCTGCCCAATGTCCAAATTGATGTCCGCCGTAGCACATGGCATACGGTTGTGTATTTTTATATACATCATTCCCAGTAAAAATGTTCTTGAATTCATCTGAAGCTATTGCTGTTTCTGAAAGCCCTAATTCTTTAGCCATGTCATCTGAAACATGAATTATTTTTGGATTGGACGTTTTTTTAGGTGTTACATACGAAAAACAAGCTTCTGTAACCTGCCTTCGAGTATTTTCTTGAATTGGGTCAGCAGGTAATTCTTTAGTAAAGGTATTTTGTATATTGAATTTCAACACGTTCTATTGTTCTTTTAGTTTGCTTGCGTACAGTTTTTTCAATTTTGCCAATTTAGGCGAAATCACAACTACACAATACATTTGATCCTTATTTTTTTCATAAAAATCTTGATGACTCTCATCTGCTTTATGAAATGTGGATGCTTGGCTTATTTCTGTTACAATTTCATCTTCATAATAAGGTGCCAACTTTTCTACTACTTTTTCAGCAATTTGTTGTTGTTCTTCTGTATGATAAAAAATTACAGAACGGTATTGGGTTCCTACATCAGCTCCTTGTCTGTTTAAAGTTGTTGGGTCGTGACTTGTCATGAACATTACCAATAACTCTTCATAACTTATAATATCTGGGTTAAACGTTGCTTGTACTACTTCTGCATGTCCTGTTAAACCTGAACAAATTTCTCTATAGGTTGGCGTTCCTGGTACAGTACCTCCCATGTAACCAGATACTACTTCTTCTACTCCTTTTATTTGATTTAAAACAGCTTCTACACACCAAAAGCAACCGCCACCAACGGTTATTACTTCTAATTTATTATTTGTCATTTCTCTCCTTTCTTTATTCAGTATCTAAAATCATTGAAGCCGAGTTAATGCAATAACGTAATCCGCTAGGTTCTGGTCCATCAGGAAAAACATGTCCCAAATGCGCATCACAAGTATTACACATTACTTCCACGCGTACCATTCCAAAAGTAGTATCTTTTTCATATTGAATAGCGTTTTCTTTTATAGGTTGCGTAAAACTAGGCCAACCAGTACCTGAACTAAACTTAATCGTTGAATCGAACAAAGGTGTGCCACAACATACACACTTATATTTACCAGCATCATACACACTACACAATGCTCCTGAATTTGGTCTTTCTGTTCCCTTTTGCCTAGTAACTCTAAACTGTTCTGGGGTTAAAAGTTCTTGCCATTCTGTTGCTGTTTTTTCCACTCTTTTATCAGGTGTTGGATTACCATTAACTGCAAAATTAATTACATCTTTCCAAGTTAAAATTTTGTCGTTCATCCTGCTCTTTCGTTTTATTTAACTTATTAGTAGTTTCTTTTCTTTGTTACTTACAAAGCTACGATTCATTATTAACTATACTCATTTTAATTTTTATTATCTATAAAAGATATTTTCATCTTTTTTAGTTCTAACTGATTTTTATCATGTTTTATCCTAGCATTTATCTAGAAATTTGGGCTAATGTTAATTAAAAAATTATGAAAACATCAAAAATTATAATAGCATTGCTCTTTTTTGCTACCACTACAACATTTGCTCAATTAATAATTGATGCAGAACTACGTCCGCGTGCCGAATATAGGCATGGGTTTAAAACTTTATTTCCTGATAATGCCAATCCTGCTCTTTTTGTTTCTCAAAGAACTCGATTGAACACTACCTATAAAACTGAAAAGTTAAATTTTTATGTTAGTTTTCAAGATATTAGAGTTTGGGGAGATGTTCCGCAATTAAATACTGCTGATAATAGTGGTTTGAGTGTACACCAAGCTTGGGGAGAAATACTTTTAGACACAAACTTTTCTGTAAAACTAGGACGACAAGAAGTTATTTATGACGATAGTAGAATTTTTGGTAATGTTGGTTGGGCACAACAAGCTCGTAGCCATGATATGGCAATGCTAAAGTATAAAAAAGATAGTTTTAAGTTTGATGTTGGTTTGGCATTTAATCAATCAAAAGAAAACCTAACAGGAACAAATTTAACTACACCAAATACGTATAAAGCTATGCAATATGCGTGGTTACATAAAGATTGGAGTGACTTTTCTGGTAGTTTTTTGTTTTTAAACAACGGTATGCAATCTCCTAACGGACTTAAGTATAGTCAAACTATAGGAACACATTTAACTGCAAAGAAAAATAAGTTTACTATTGCTGCTAACTTATATTATCAATTTGGTAATGATGTTTTAGATAGAGATTTAAATGCTTATTTACTTGGTTTAGAGGCCATGTTTAAAGCTTCAGAAAAAGCAAAGATTGGTTTAGGAGTTGAATTACAAAGTGGTAATGATTACAATACTCCTGCTGATGAAAACAATGCTTTTACTCCTTTTTATGGAACCAATCATAAGTTTAATGGTTTTATGGATTATTTCTACGTAGGAAATCATATAAACAGTGTTGGTTTGCTAGACCTCTATGCAAAAGCTAATTTTAAATTAAACTCAAAATCTGGTTTAACAGCTTTTGTTCATAATTTTTCTGCTGCTGCAGATATTAATAACTCAGTTTCTAACCAACTAGGTACTGAAGTAGATATTGTATACGGATATAAGTTTACGAAAGATATTGGTTTTAAAGCTGGGTATTCTCACTTATTTCCTTCTGAAGGAATGGAGGTCTTAAAAGGAAATTCAGATAGTAACACAAATAATTGGGCTTGGGTTATGGTAACTATTAAACCAACTTTATTCACATCTAAAAACTAGAAATTATGGTAGTATCAAGTAACAAAACAGTAGCTGACTATGTGACTGAAAATATAAAAACAGCACATATTTTTAAGAAATACGGAATTGATTTTTGCTGTGGTGGAGGTATATCTGTTGAAAAAGCTTGCGCAAAAAACAATGTAGATCAAGCAACTCTTGAAAAAGAACTAGCAGAGGTTGATGTAATAAAAGATGTTATTGAAGATTATGATAAATGGGAGTTAGATTTTTTAATGATTTACATTGAAAATGTACATCATACCTACGTAAGAGAAAGCCTACCTATCATTTCTCAATATGTTAATAAAGTAGCTAAAGTTCACGGGCATCATTATATTGAAGTAGTTGAAATAAATCAGTTATTTCATGAGGTTGCTAATGAGTTACTATCACACATGCAAAAAGAAGAACAGGTATTATTTCCTTTTATAAAACAATTAGTACAAGCTGAAAAAGAAGGAAGAAAAAACACAACACCTCCTTTTGGGACTGTAAACAATCCAATACAAATGATGGAACATGAACATGAAAGTGCTGGAAATATTTTTAAAGAAATATCTAGGCTGTCTAATAATTATACTCCTCCTGAAGAAGCCTGTAATACTTTTAGAGCTTTATATGCTAAGCTAGAAGAGTTTGAACAAGATTTACATAAACATATACATCTCGAAAATAATATTTTGCATCCGAAGGCAATCCTTTTAGAAAAGAAAATATCTTAATAAAAAAGGAGCAGTTTATTTACTGCTCCTTTTTTATTTATAACTTGGTAAACCTATTAAAAGCTTCTCTTTCTAATTCTTCTCTAAAATTAGGGTGAGCTATAGAAATTAATGCTTTTGCTCGTTCTTTTAAACTCTTTCCAAACAAATTAACTACTCCGTATTCTGTTGCTACATAATGTACATGGGCTCTTGTAGTTGTAACCCCTGCTCCTTCTTTTAAAAATGGTGTAATTTTAGAAACTCCTTTTGCTGTTATTGAAGGCATTGCTATAATTGCTTTTCCTCCTTTTGATAAGGATGCTCCTCTAATAAAATCCATTTGTCCTCCAACTCCTGAATATTGATATTTTCCAATTGTATCTGCACAAACTTGTCCTGTTAAATCTATTTCAATAGCACTATTAATTGCGGTAACTTTTGGATTTAATTTTATAATAGAGGTATCGTTTGTATATCCAGCTTCTTTAAAGTGTACCAAAGGATTGTCATCTATAAAATCATATAGTTTTTGAGAGCCTACAGCAAAACAAGTAACAATTTTTCCTGTTTTAATTTCTTTTTCTTCCCCAGTAATTACACCTTTCTCTATTAATGGTAATACACCGTCAGAAAACATCTCTGTATGAATACCTAAACGTTGATGGTTTGTTAAGTTATGTAATACTGCGTTAGGAATGTTCCCTATTCCCATTTGTAGTGTTGCTCCATCTTCAATTAATCCTGCTACATTTTCTCCTATTCTTGTTTCTATTTCTGAAGGTGTTCCTGTTATAGAAGTATGAATTGGTGAGTCAACTTTTACTGCATAATCAATATTACTTATATGGATAATACCATCTCCATGTGTTCTGGGAACATTCGGGTTTACCTGAGCTATAACAGTTTTAGCTGTTTGTATAGCTGGTAATGTAATATCTACTGAAGTTCCCAAAGAACAATACCCGTGTTTGTCAGGTGTAGAAACTTGGATAAATGCTACATCTAATGGATAAATATTTCGACGGAATAACCAATGTATTTCACTTAAAAAAATAGGAATGTAGTCTCCATTATTCATATTCACTCCTTTCCTAACGTTATCACCTACAAAGCAACTTATCAATTTAAATGATTTACTATAAGGTTCTTCTAAATACTTAGCTTTACCATGGGTATGAATTTGGATTATTTCTACATTGGTTACCTCTTGATAACGTTCACACAAAGTATCTATTAATAAATTAGGAGTCATTGCTGCTCCTTGGAAAAATATTTTATTGTTTGATTTTACAATAGCTACTGCTTCTTCAGCTGTAACAATCTTTAAATTATCTGACATTTTATTCATTTTTTATAACTACAAATCTCAAAAGAAAGTACTGTTTAATTAATGATAAAAGTCATGGGATTAGACTAATTTATGAACCTCTTTGATGGTATTGTCAATGTTAAAAAAGCCTCCTTTGTTTTCTTTTCTTTCAATAGATTGATTAATAATTAAATGCGCTACATTGATCATATTTCTTAACTCACAAAGAGCAGTTGTAACTTTTGCTTTTTTATATAAGTTTTCAACTTTATTATAAATTATTTCAAGCTTTGTTTTAGCTATTGTTAACCGTGCATTACTTCTAACAATTCCTACATAATCTCTCATTAAAGTTTGTAATTCTTTTAAATAAAGATTAATTACTAATTCTTCTTCATTTAAAAGTACACCATTAGCATTCCATTCTGGTATTTCTAAATATGAGGAAGTAAAGTTGTTTTTTGATAAATACTTAAAAATATTGTGAGAATACACCAGTGCTTCTAACAAAGAATTAGAAGCTAGCCTATTGGCTCCATGTAATCCTGTTCTTGAAGTTTCTCCGCAACAAAATAAATTTTGAATAGTTGTTTTTCCTTCTTTATCAACTACAATTCCTCCACATAAATAGTGAGAAGCAGGTACTACTGGAATCCAATCTTTAGTCACATCAATACCTAAACTTTTACATTTTTGATAAATGGTAGGAAAATGCTTTTGAAAAGCTATCATATCTAGATGTGTACAATCTAAAAACACACAAGGGTCTCCTGATTCCTTTAGTTCTTTGTCTATAGATTGGGAAACGATATCTCGTGATGCTAATTCTGCTCTAACATCGTAATTTAGCATAAAACGATTTCCTTTTTTATCTCTTAAATAAGCTCCAAACCCTCTCACTGCCTCTGAAATTAAAAAAGAAGAATCTCCTTCTTTGTTATACAATACTGTTGGATGAAATTGAACAAACTCCATATCTTTTATAACCGCTTTTGCTCTGTATGCCATTGCTACACCATCTCCAGTAGCAATTATAGGATTTGTAGTATGTCCGTAAACATTACCAATTCCTCCAGAAGCTAGTATTGTATTATTCGCTTTTATTGTAAGAACTTTCTCTGTTTTTTCATTTAGCACATAGGCACCATAACACCTTGTTTGCTCCCTTTCTTTTGACTTTAATTGATGCTCTGTAATTAAATCGATAGAAAAATGATGTGGTAAAAGTTTAGTATTTTTTAACTGGTGGATACGTTGTAACAAAGCTCTTTCAATCTCATATCCTGTTATATCTTTATAATGTACCACCCGACACTCTGAATGCCCTCCCTCTTTACCTAAATCAAAACTACCTTCTGTGTTTATATCAAAATTAGCTCCCCAAGTAATGAGTTCTTTAAACCGTTTTGGTCCTTCATTAACTACCATTTCAACAATGGCTCTATTACACAAACCATCACCCGCTATTAATGTATCTTGAATATGTTTTTGAAAAGAATCTTTCTCCTTATCCAAAACAACTGCTACTCCTCCTTGAGCGTACTTAGTATTAGACTCATCTTCGCTTCCTTTAGTTATAATAGTTACTGCTTTATTAGGAAACTTTTCTGCTATCTTAACCGCAAAAGTAAGTCCTGCAACCCCTGATCCTATTACTAAATAATCGGTTATTATCATCTATTTTGAAAGTTCTAACATACGTTGAATTGGAACCAATGCTTTTTCTCTAATTCTTTTTGGTACTTCTATTTTTGGATTTTCATGCAATAAGCAATCATATAACTTTTGCATAGTATTTACTTTCATATAAGCACATTCACTACATGCACATGTATTATCTTCTTTAGCTGGAGCAGGAATTAATTCTGTATTTGGAACTTCTTGTTGCATTTTATGTAAAATTCCAGCCTCTGTTGCCACAATAAACTTTTGATTAGAATGCTCTTTAACATAATTAATCATTCCTGCGGTTGAACCAACATACGTAGCTGTTTTTAAAATATGCTCTTCAGATTCAGGATGTGCAATTATTTTATAGTCAGGATATTTTTTATGTAACTCTATCAGTTTATCTATAGAAAAAGCTTCGTGAACTACACAACTACCATCCCACAGGAGCATATCTCTACCAGTTTGTTTTATAATATATTTTCCTAAATTTCTATCAGGAGCAAAAATAATTGGAGTGCTTTTAGGTATAGATTCTACTATTTTGAGTGCATTAGAAGAAGTGCAAACAATATCAGTTAACGCTTTAACTTCTGCACTACAGTTTACATAAGTCACTACCTTATGATCTGGGTGTTCTTTTATAAATTTTTCAAACTCCTTAGGCGGGCATGATTCTGCTAAAGAACAGCCTGCTTCTAAATCAGGTAAAACAACAGTTTTTGTAGGGTTTAAAATCTTAGCTGTTTCAGCCATAAAATGTACTCCTGCAAATACAATTAAATCTGCATCTGTTTCCGCTGCTTTTTGTGACAAACCTAAACTATCACCTACGTAGTCAGCCACATCTTGTATTTCAGTTTCTTGGTAATAGTGAGCTAATATAACCGCATTTTTTTCTGACTTTAAACGCGTAATTTTATCTTTTAATGTCATATTTATAAATAATTCTGGTTGCGAAAGTAGTTGGACAGCAAAATTTAAAATATGATATTAGTCATGCTTTCTACTTCTTATTTTTTGCTATTTAAATTAGTCTAATGAGTATTTTTTTAGCTGTTTATCTAAATACTTCCAACAGTTGGTATTAATATTCTCATACATTTCTATAAGTTTAAAACCATACTCTGTTAATGTAGTTCCACCACCTCCAGAACCTCCTGATATTTTTACGACAACTGGTTTCATTGATTTTTTATTTACTGAGTCAATTAAGTTCCATGCTTTTTTATAGGACATTCCCAATTCTCTTGCTGATTTTGATAATGATTTAGTTTCCTTAATAGACTTCAATAACCTAATTCTTCCCTCTCCTAAAAAAGTAGCATCATCTACTTCTATCCATATTCTACTTTTAATTTTATAAGTCATAAGCTTTACTTCAACTGAATCACAAAATTAAAGACAAACTCATTTTCAGATTATGAGGCTAATCATAAACAGTAAATTATTTAAAATAATTATAAATTATATTTTTGTTTTGTTATAAAAAAGATAAAAAGTCTTTAATCACTTCACTTTCAAGCCTATTCGTTATTCCCTAAAAAAACATAACGTACTGAATAACTACACATTATGATAAATATCATATTTTTCCTATCTATATATTTATTAATTTGTTAAGGACAATAAACAGCTATTTTCTATGCCTATAAAAAGTTATTTAGCCCATCCTCATGATGGTAAAAAAGAAGAGCTTATTAAAGTACTATCTACTTTAAAAGAATGTGATGTTCTTCCTGCAGAAAACAAAGATGTTTTGGTTTTAGTAACAGAAACAGAAACTAAAGCAGAAGAAGATATTTTAAAACAAAAATTAGAAGCTATTAGTAGTTTAAAATTACTTGCAATGGTTTCTGGATTCAATACACCTAAAAACAATTAGCCCTATGTATACTTCAACAACAAATAGAAGAAGTTTTATAAAAAAGATGGCGGTATTATCTGCAATGACAGCTGCTGCTACCATGTTTCCAGGAATTATGTTTGCTGGAGAACAAGAGAAACAATTACCTAAAGGAGGAAATTTAGATTGGAAAAAGGCTCCTTGCCGATTTTGTGGTGTTGGATGCGGGGTAATGGTTGGTGTTGAAAACGGAAAAGCAGTTGCAGTAAAAGGAGACCCAAAATCGCCTGTAAATAAAGGGTTATGTTGTGTTAAAGGATACCATTCGGTAATGGCTATGTACGGCAAAGACCGCTTAACAAAACCTTTAGTTAAGAAAAATGGAAGGTATGTGGAAACTTCAATGAAAGAAGCCTTAGACTTAATTGCCTCTAAAATGAAGGAAACCATTAAAGATTATGGTAAAGATGCTGTTTCTATTTATGGTTCAGGGCAATGGACTATTCCTGATGGATATGTAGCCTCTAAACTTTTTAAAGGATGTATCGGTACTAATAATGTTGAAGCCAATGCTCGTTTATGTATGGCTAGTGCTGTAACAGGTTTCTTAACTTCTTTTGGAATTGACGAACCTATGGGCTGTTACGAAGATATTGACCATGCTGATGTGTTTATTCTTTGGGGAAATAATATGGCAGAAATGCATCCTGTTTTATTTTCTAGATTATTAGATCAACGATTAAAAAGGGGTGTAAAAATTATCGACTTTGCTACGCGTACCACTCGTACAAGTATGGCGGCTGATAAATCTATTCTGTTTTTACCTCAAACCGATTTAGCAGTTGCCAATGCAATATGTTATGAAATAATAAAAAATGGTTGGGTAAATAAATCTTTTGTTGAAAAACACTGTAACTTCAGTAAAGGATTAACCAATATGGGGTATGGTTTAGAAGACAAGTATAAGTTTAAAGATAAACCAGAAAAAATCAGTTTTGAAGAATACAAAAAGTTTTTAGAAGACTACACACCTGAAAAAGTAGAAAAAATATCAGGAGTGTCTGCTAAAGACATTAAATACATGGCTGCATATTATGGTGACCCAAATAAAAAAGTGATGTCGCTTTGGTGTATGGGACCAAACCAGCACAGTAGAGGTACTTGGATGAATAACTTAATTTATAACATCCATTTATTAACAGGAAAAATTTCTACTCCTGGTAATAGTCCATTCTCATTAACAGGACAACCATCAGCTTGCGGTACTGTAAGAGAGGTAGGAACCTTAACGCATAAGTTACCTCATGGTGTGGTAATGAATAAAGAACACCGTGAATTTGCTGCTAAAATATGGGATGTTCCTGTAGAAAACATCGATCCTAAGCCAACGTATCATACCGTTGAAATGTTTAGAGCATTAGATAGAGGTGATATTCGTTTTATGTGGATTCAGGTAACAAACCCTATGGTAACCATGCCTAAATTAAAGCGTTATAGAGATGGTGCTAAAAAAGAAGGACGCTTCATTGTCGTTTCTGACATCTACCCTACACCAACTACTGATATTGCCGATGTAATTTTACCTTCTGCTATGTGGGTTGAACGTGAAGGTATGTATGGAAACTCTGAACGTAGAACTCAATATTTTGAGCAAATGGTACAACCACCAGGTGAAGCTATGAGTGATACTTGGCAATTAGTAGAAGTAGCAAAACGCTTAGGGTACGAAAAACAGTTTTACTACAATGAAGAAAACCATATTGAAGAAATTTATGCTGAATATCGTAAGCATCACGATAATAAAAAGCATAACATGGCTCCATTAGAAGTACTTAAAGAAAATCCTGGAATGCAATGGCCTTATGTTGATGGAAAGTCTACTCAATGGCGTTTTAATTCTAAATACGATCCGGCATGTAGTAATGGAGAAGATTTTCATTTCTATGGAAAACCAGATGGAAAAGCAGTTATTTGGCAACGTCCTTATGAACCAGCTGCCGAAGAACCAGATGCGGAATATCCATTCTGGTTAAATACTGGTCGTGTGGTTGAACATTGGCATACAGGCTCAATGACCAGACGTATTCCTGTGTTACACAAAGCCATGCCTCATTCGTATGTAGAACTAAACCCAGATGACGCTAAACGAATGCAAATAAAAAATGGAGATAACGTAAAATTAACAACACGTAGAGGTGAAATAGTTTTACCAGCATCTGTAAATCAAAGAGGGGTACCTGCACCAATGCAAGTATTTGTTCCGTTCTTTGATGAAAATATGTTAATTAACAACATTACATTAGATTCTTTCTGTCCTATTTCTAAAGAGCCAGATTATAAAAAGTGTGCCGTTAAAGTAGAAAAAGCTTAAAATTATGAGAAAACGTTTAGGAATCATATCTCTTTTTATCATTCTATTTATAGCTTTCATTACAATATGGAATTATAGCTACTATCAAGGTCAAGAAGAAGCCTATATACCAATAGAAAATGACAGGCCTATACCTATTATTCCATCAGAAACTGGTGTTTTTCAACGTTCAGAATATGCATTAGATTATGCTAACATGCCCGTAGACGAAAATCATCAAAGAAGTATGAAAACGTATTACGATAACAGAGCTTTTCACGGTGCCCCACCTAGCATTCCTCATGAAGTTGCTAGTGAACGTAGTATGGGTGAAAACACTTGCTTAAAGTGCCATGAAAATGGTGGTTATGTAGATAAGTTTGAAGCTTTTGCTCCAGTAACACCACATCCAGAAATGGTAAACTGCCGCCAATGTCATGTACCTCAAAAAACCCAAACATTGTTTAAAGGAACTAATTTTAAAAGAGGTACTATTCCAACAGTAGGAACTAACAATGCTTTGGCAGGAAGCCCTCCTGTAATTCCACATCAATTACAATTACGTGAAAATTGTTTAGCATGTCATGCAGGACCAAGTGCTCCAAAAGAAATTAGAGTTACACATCCAGAGCGAGTAAACTGTCGTCAGTGCCATGTTCCTAATAATAAAGTAACGGAAGATATTGGAACCTTTATCAGAAAATTTGAAAACTAATGAACTACAATCAGCATATAAAACTAATAAGTTACTTCTTTTTTATCTCTCTTTTAATTGTTTCTTGTAAACATAAAGAAGATGAATATCATAGCATAACCGATAAAATAGAAGCAGAAAGTAAAAACTACCATGGTATTTCAATCTCTTCAGAAAAATATCTTGAAGGCATAAAAACTATTGAAGTTACCGAAAATGGTCAAACTTTTTTAATTCCTGAAAGAAAAGGAAAAATAAAATCCTATGCCTGTACCGAATGTCATAACAAACCACTGCATCAAATGCAAAGTGATGACAAAAAAAAGGCGCATTGGAATATCAAAATAAATCATGCTGATGAGAATACTATGAATTGTACAACCTGTCATAATGGTGAAAATCCTGATAATTTAAGAAGCTTAACTAATAATTCTATAGACTTTAACATGAGCTATAAATTATGTAGTCAATGCCACCAAAAACAGTATAAAGATTGGACAGGAGGTGCACATGGTAAACGTATTAAAAGTTGGGCTTCACCAAGAGCGTCAATGACATGTGTTAATTGTCACAACCCACATTCTCCTAGTTTTCATACTAAGTGGCCAGCACGATTCAATACCCAAAAAGTTAAAGAACGAAAATAATCAGGCATGAATAATAAAAATAAAAAGTGGTTTACACTCAATTTAAACAGTAAGTATAAACAAACATCCAGTTCTTGTGGGTGTGGTAAAACTTCTGGTGGGTGTGATTCTCATAAAACTAAGAATGAATTATCCGAGAATGAGTTTTTTGAAGCTGCTGTAAATGCTTCTATCGGTGAAGAAAAATATAAAGATGGTTTTGATCAAGTATTCGATGTAAAAATGGATCGTAGGTCTGCCTTTAAAAAACTAACAGCAAGTTTACTTATTGGAGCTGGAGCAATGTCTTCTTGTACAAGCATTACTTCTAGTGACGAATCTAAAGAAAAAGCACAGATTGATTGGGAAGAGCAGTTTAAAGGTAACTATAAACTCATGACCGATGAAGAAAAAGAAGCAACCGTAAATCGTTTAGTCCGTTCGTATCAATTACGTACTGGAAAAACTATAAACATGTCTTCTAAAAATGCTGAAGAAGATGTGCTATTTGGTTATGCTTTTAACATCTCTAAATGTCAAGGGTATATGGACTGTGTGAGTGCTTGTGTAAAAGAAAATAATCAAGATCGTAATTCACAAATGCAATACATCAGAATTCATGAAATGAAAGACGGTAAAGGTTTTAACTTTAATGAAGCTGATGATAATTATTACCATGAAGTTCCTGCTGAAGGTCACTTTTATATGGGAACTCAATGTTTTCACTGTGATAACCCACCGTGTGTAGAAGTATGTCCTGTACAGGCTACTTGGAGAGAGAAAGACGGATTAGTAGTTGTTGATTACGATTGGTGTGTAGGTTGTCGCTATTGTATGGCTGCATGTCCATACGATGGTCGTAGATTCAACTGGAGCAAACCAGAAGTTCCAGAAGAAGAGATAAACCATAACCAACATTACTTAGGGAACCGAATGCGCAAAAAAGGAGTGATGGAAAAATGTACTTTCTGTGTACAACGCTCCAGAGCAGGTAAAAATCCAGCTTGTGTAGAGGCTTGCCCTACAGGTGCACGTATTTTTGGAAACCTATTAGATCCTAATAGTACCATTCGTTGGGTATTAGAAAATAAAAAAGTATTCAGATTAAAAGAAGATTTAGGTACCGAACCAAAGTTCTGGTATTTCATGGACTAAAATAAAAACAATGAAACAACTTAAAGTTTTTGGGAGCTTAGTTAAAGATAGTTTAGATATCATCACTAGAGGCTCTAAAAAATACCACCTATGGATGGCTTTCTTAACCTTAGTTATATTAATAGGAATGTATTGCTATTCAATTCAATTAGAACATGGATTAAGTGTTACTGGTATGACAGATAGAGTCAGCTGGGGATTATATATATCTAATTTTACCTTTTTAGTAGGAGTAGCCGCAGCTGCTGTTATGTTGGTAATGCCCACGTATGTACTAAAAGATATTGATTTTAAACAAGCCGTATTAATAGGTGAAGGACTTGCTGTAGCTGCTCTTATCATGTGTTTAGTTTTTGTAATTGCAGATATGGGAGGACCATCTGTTTTATGGCATATGATACCAGGAATAGGTGTTTTTAACTTCCCTAACTCAATGTTAACTTGGGATGTTATTGTATTAAATGGCTATTTATTCTTAAACA
>NZ_JBPSCW010000002.1:2372500-3090000 GCF_051938915.1 Tenacibaculum sp. Ill
TTTTACTTTTTGATTTAACTCTAGCTAGACGAGAGTTTACACTATCCACTCTTTTTGCCGCTAAAATTGCATAAGGATATGCTTTGAATACTTTTTTACGAAGCCAATAATAATATAAAATATCTTTTTTTTCCTTAAACTTATGTTTTGGAAGTACTGTTACTTCATTTAGCTCTATCATTAAACTATCTCCTTCTCTTATCAAAATATATTCGTCATTAAAGTTTGGTAATGTATCTTTAATTTGTGCACTTAATGTTGCTACGAATAATAATATATATATGTATAGTAATTTTTTCATTTGATTTTTTGATAAGCAAAAGGATTCCAAATGTATCATTTCTCTTTTAAAACAAAAAAACTCATGAAGTATTTCATGAGTTTTTATTTATTTTTTTGCAATTCCTTACTATTCTGCCATAATTGAAGCTGCTACTTGCTTATAAGTTCCGTTCTCTAATTTTTCACGGATTGCAGAGAATGCTTCGATTGTTTCATTCACGTCTTCAATTGTATGACGTGCTGTTGGAATTAATCTTAGTATTATTAACCCTTTAGGTATTACTGGGTATACTACAATTGAACAGAATACACCATGATTTTCTCGTAAATCATTTACCATTGCCATGGCTTCAGGAATTTCTCCTTTTAAGTATACTGGCGTAATACATGTTTGTGTTGTTCCTAAATCAAAACCTGCTTCACGTAAACCTGACTGTAATGCATTGGTTATTTTCCAAAGGTTTTTTTTAAGTTCAGGCATAGTACGAATCATATCCAAACGTTTTAAAGCACCTTTTACCATTGGCATTGGTAAAGATTTTGCAAACATTTGAGATCGCATATTATACTGTAAGTACTGAACTACATCTTTATCTCCAGCAAAAAATGCTCCAATTCCTGCCATAGATTTTGCGAACGTCGCAAAGTATACATCTATTCCGTCTTGTACTCCTTGTTCAAATCCTGTTCCTCTTCCTCCTTCTCCTAAAGTTCCAAACCCGTGTGCATCATCTACTAATAAACGGAAATTATACTTCTCTTTTAAGGCTACGATTTCTGCTAAACGTCCTTGTTCTCCTCGCATACCAAATACACCTTCAGAAACTAACAGAATTCCACCTCCTGTTTTTTCTGCCATTTTGGTGGCACGCTTCAAGTTTTTCTCACAGCTTTCTATATCATTGTGACGATAAACAAAACGTTTTCCTGCATGTAAGCGAACTCCATCAATAATACATGCATGTGTATCCATGTCATATACTATGATATCGTCTTTTCCTACTAAAGCATCAATTGCTGATACCATTCCTTGGTATCCGAAGTTTACTAAGTAAGCTGATTCTTTTCCTACAAACTCAGCACACTCCTGCTCTAGTTGTTCATGGTATTTTGTGTGACCTGACATCATACGAGCTCCCATAGGGTATGCCATTCCGTCTGTAGCAGCTGACTCTCCATCTACTTTTAATACTTCTGGATGATTTGCTAATCCTAAGTAGTCATTAATACTCCAAGTTATTACTTTTTTTCCATTGAAAGACATACGGTTAGAAATTGGTCCTTCTAATTTAGGAAACACATAATATCCTTCTGCTTTATCTGCCCATTTTCCTAAAGGTCCTTTATCTCCTTTAATTCTTTCAAATAAATCTTTAACCATTGTTATTTTTGATTTTTATAGGATGCGAAAGTAGTGCTTTTTAACAGATTTTCAAAAATTACCTACTGTTTCATTTTCAATAAATAATAAAAACACTACTTTATTAAACCTATAAAGTTCTTCAGTTTTTAGGATAAAATGTTTGATTTTAGCTCTTCTATAAATGGTTGTTTATATAATCTTTTTCCTAATGCTCTATGAATTGCATTTGCTACTGCTCCTCCTGCAGGTGGTAAACCTGGTTCTCCTAAGCCTGTTGGTGCTATTTCGTTTTCTACGAAATGTACTTCTACTTTTGGAGTCTCATTTATTCTTATTAATCGATAATTATCAAAATTTCTACTTGATGGTTTTCCTTCATTAAAGGTTAAATTACCATACATAGCATGTCCAATACCATCAATTACTCCTCCTACTACTTGGTTTTTTGCTCCTGTTGGATTTACAACGATACCACAATCAACAGCTGCAACTACTTTTGTTACCACAGCTACTCCTTCTTTTAACTCTACTTCAGCTACTTCGGCTACATGAGTATTATGGCTGTAATAGGCTGAAAAACCTTGATAAACTCCTTCTTTAGCTTTACCCCAGTTTCCTTTTTCAGCAGCCAACCTTATTGCATCTTGCATTCTTTTTCCTGAGTACTGAATTTTTTCGTCTTTCGTTTCTTTTACATTTTCTAGTAAATCTAAACGCAATTGTACTGGATCAACCTCTAGTTCTTGTGCTAATTCATCAAAAAAGCATTGTTCTGCATATCCTAAAAAGTTGGTATATGGTGCTCTCCAAGCTCCTGTGCTAATATTACTATTATAGTTTCCTGTTGATACTTTATAGTTTGGAATACATCCTGCTGGAAAGAAATGTGGAACCAATCCATACATATTATCATTAATCGCTGCTTCTTTTAAATGGTACCCTGTTACATTTCCATCTTTAATTGACGCTGCTATTCTATATTTGATTGCTGGTCTAAATGTACCACTTGTTACATCTTCTTCTCTTGTTGAAACCATTTTTACTGGTTTTTTAGCTTTATCGGATATTTCTAGTGCTTCGTACACAAAATCGCCATATAATCTTCTTCCAAACCCTCCTCCCATTCTTGTCATTTCTACATGAACTTGTTCTACATCACGTCCTAACATTTCGGCAGCAACTCTTGCTACAAACTCTGGCGTTTGTGTTGGTCCTACTAGATATATTTTTTCTGGAGTTACATTAGCAAAAAAGTTCATCGGCTCCATACAATTATGAGGTAAAAAAGGTGAGTGATAAGTACGTTCAATTACTTTATCTGCTTCTTTAAAAGCTTTTTTCACATCTCCATCTTCTCTTCTTACATCTAAATCATTAGATTCTAACAAGTTTATTAGCCTTTCATCATGAAGTTTTGTGTCTTCTAACTTAGAACTATCTTTCCACACTGCTTTAATTGCTTTTGCTCCTTTGATTGCTGCCCAAGTATTATCAGCTAACACAACTACTTTATCTGTTTTTGTTAACTTGAATGTCCAATTAGTTTTTCCTGACTCAATAAAATTTCTTGCTTTTTCTCCTATTGTTATAACATCTACTACTCCAGATATTTTTTTTGCTTCTGTAGCATCATACGATTCAAGTTCTTGTCCGAAAGCTGGAGGTCTTACTACAGCTGCATAAACCATTCCTTCTTCTTTATAATCTAATCCAAATAAAGGTTTTCCTGTTACTATTTTTTCTACATCAACATTTATAGCATCTTTACCTATGATAGAAAACTCTGAAGGTTTCTTCAATGTTACATTTTCTGGGACTTCTAAAGTAGCTGCTTCTTTAACTACTTCACCATAACCTAAAGTTTCTCCTTTTGCATTTGTAATAACTCCTCTTAAAGCTGAACATGTAGCTGCATCTACCCCCCATTTTACTGCTGCTGCATTAATTAACATTTGCTTAGCAGTTGCTCCTGTTTGTCTTAAAACAGGCCAGCTTACTCGAATAGACCCACTTCCTCCTGCCAATTGACGAGTATAATTTTTTGTATCTAACGGAGCTTGGACTACATGTACTTTGTCCCATTCAACATCTAATTCTTCAGCAATAACCATCGGCATTGATGTTTTTACTCCTTGTCCAATTTCTGGATTGGGAGAGTATATAGTTACATAACCTTCATCGGATATTTTTATGAATGCATTAAAATCATTGAAATTTAGATTTTCAACATCTACAGATGGTTTTACATTAGGTTTACAGGCAGTAAATAGATTAAATCCAATCATAATACCACCACTAGCTAATGCAGAAGTTCTTAAAAAGTTTCTTCTGCTAAACGTAAAGTTTTTTTCTTGTGTACTCATGATTGAAAGTTTTTAAGACATTTTATCTGCAGCCAATGCAACTGCCTTTTCTATTCTATTGTATGCAGCGCAACGACAAATATTACCTTGCATTGCTTCTCTTATCTCTTCTTTTGAAGGATTTGGGTTTTCTTTTAAAAAGGAAGCAGCTGTCATAATTTGACCTGCTTGACAGTAACCACATTGTGGGACGTCTACTTCTTTCCAGGCTTCTTGTAATGGATGATCTCCTTCGGTTGACAACCCTTCAATGGTTGTTATTTCTTCACCATCCAACATAGAAACTTGTAATTGACAACTTCTCATTGCTGTTCCATCTACATGAACAGTACAGGCTCCGCATTGTGCTATTCCACAACCGAATTTAGTTCCAACCATATTGAGTTCATCTCGTAAAACCCACAACAATGGTGTATCAGCATCTGCCTTAAAGGACACCGACTTTCCGTTAATTTTTAATGTATAATTTGGCATTTTGGCTAATTTTTGTTTGTCTCGTGTAAGTTACAAAAAATATAAATGCCTGTTTGTTAATGAAGTTCTTTTAAGATAATTTTAAATAAAAAGAGAGGCTAGAGCCTCTCTTTTTATTATTTGTTTTCTAAAAACGTACTTACGTTTTTCTCTATTCTCTCGAGTACGTTTTCAGTATTTGCTTTCACAAAATTTTCTCCTGTGATTTGCTCGTATAGCTCAATATATCTATTTGAGATTTCAATAACTTTTTCATCAGACATTTCAGGGATTTCTTGTCCTTCTTTTCCTTGAAATCCGTTTTCAATTAGCCACTGGCGTACAAACTCTTTTGATAATTGTTTTTGCTTTTCTCCTTTTTCTTGACGTTCTGCATATCCATCAGCATAAAAATAACGAGAAGAATCTGGTGTATGGATTTCATCAATTAATACAATTTTACCATCTTTTGTTTTTCCAAATTCATATTTAGTATCTACTAAAATCAATCCTCTTTTAGCTGCTAACTCGGTACCTCTTTGAAATAGTTTTCTGGTATAGTCTTCTAAAACTAAGTAATCTTCTTCTGATACAATTCCTTTAGCTAAAATGTCTTCACGAGAAATATCTTCATCATGCTCTCCATTATCTGCTTTAGTAGATGGTGTAATAATTGGCTCTGGGAACTTATCATTTTCTTTCATTCCTTCTGGCATTGCTACCCCACAAAGCGTTCTTTTTCCTGCTGTATATTCACGAGCCGCATGCCCCGATAAATATCCACGGATAACCATTTCTACTTTAAAAGGTTCACATAAATGACCTACTGCTACATTTTCATCTGGATTTGCTAATAACCAATTCGGAACAATATCTACAGTATCGTTCATCATTTTAGTAGCAATTTGGTTTAAAATTTGTCCTTTAAAAGGTATTTGACGCGGTAAAATTACATCGAAAGCGGAAAGTCTATCAGAAGCAATCATTACCAACAACTCGTCATTGATATTATAAACTTCTCTTACTTTTCCTTTATAAACTTCTTTTTGTCCTTGAAACTGGAAGTTTGTTTCGTTAATTGTGTTCATTATATGTTGTTGTGTTGTTACCCGCAAATGTAAACTAATCACTAAATACTGACAACTAAAAACTACTCGGTTTCTATACTTTTATAAGCTGAAATAATTCTTTTAACTAATCGATGACGGATTACATCTTTATCATCTAAATACACCTGAGCAATTCCATCAATATCTTTTAACGCTAATAACGATTCTTTTAACCCTGATACTTGTCTTCTTGGCAAATCTATCTGACCTGGATCTCCAGTTATAATAAATTTTGCATGCATTCCCATACGTGTTAAGAACATCTTCATTTGTGCATGCGTAGTATTTTGTGCCTCATCTAAAATAACAAAAGCATTATCTAAAGTACGTCCACGCATAAAAGCTAGTGGAGCTATTTGTATTACTCCTTTTTCTAGGTGTGATTCTAATTTTTCATGAGGAATCATATCACGAAGTGCATCGTATAAAGGTTGCATGTATGGATCTAATTTCTCTTTTAAATCTCCTGGAAGAAAACCTAAGTTCTCTCCTGATTCTACCGCAGGTCTTGTTAAAATAATTCGTCTTACTTCTTTTTCTTTTAATGCTTTTACAGCCAAAGCAACTGCTGTGTATGTTTTACCTGTACCTGCTGGTCCAACAGCAAATAACATATCATTTTTTTGCATTAACTCAACCATTTTACGTTGGTTAGCCGTTTGCGCTTTAATTAACCTACCACTAACACCGTGAACTAATACATCTTTTGCATTTCCAGATTTTCGTATTTCTTCTTCCTTACCTGTTGATGTTAAGATACGCTCAATACTATTTTCATCTAGCTTGTTATACCTATTAAAGTATTTGATAAGCATTTCTAATCGCTTTTCAAATTCATTTAATAATTCAGGTTCTCCAAAAACCTTAAGTTTATTTCCTCTAGCAACTATTTTTATTTTAGGAAAGAATGTTTTTAACTGAGTAATAGTACTGTTTTGAGCTCCAAAAAAATCGTTTGGGTTGATTTCTGTTAATTCAATTACGCGTTCGTTCAAATGATAAAAGTTTTAATATTATTCACACTAAAAATAATGATTATTTTTCTTGAATTACGTAGTTTTGTTTAAAATTTCAGCATAATTTTTCACAAATTAATTAACAAACACCTAAATTAATGTCTCTTATTACATTAACTACTGATTTTGGAACGAAAGACCACTTTGTAGGTGCTGTAAAAGGAGCTATTTATTCTGAGTTACCTGATGCAAAGATTGTTGATATTACGCATGAAATCTCTCCTTTCAATATTACTGAAACGGCTTATATTTTAAAGAATGCTTATAAAAGTTTTCCAGATAAAACGATTCATGTAATTGGTGTAGACTCCGAGTTAAGTGTAGACAATAAGCATATTGCTTTAGAGTTGGACAATCATTATTTTATTTGTCCTGACAATGGATTAATTTCTATGATTGCTTCTGAAATTAAACCTACTAAAATTGTTGAAATTAATATTCACGATCGTATTGAAAGTAGTTTTCCTGTTTTAGATGTTTTTGTGCAAGTAGCTTCTCATATTGCTCGTGGTGGTAGTTTAAGTGTTATTGGTAGAGAGGTTGATACTTATAAAAAGATTGTTGAGATTAAACCTAAGGTAAACGAACAGCAAACTATTATCTCAGGAGGTGTTATTTACATTGATAATTACGGAAATGTAATTACAAACATTAGTAAAAAACAATTTAATACTATTGGAAAAGGTCGTGATTACAAAGTAACAGCAAGACGCTATACCTTTTCTAAAATTTACAGCCGATATAATGAAATTGTTGATTTTTCGGTTACTGACAAAAGACAATACGATGGTGAAAAGTTAGCTATTTTTAATTCTGCTGGTTTTTTAGAAATTGCTATTTACCGAAGTAATTTAGAAACGGTTGGTGGAGCTTCTACCCTACTAGGTTTAGAATACCGTGATACCATTACCATTGAATTTGAAAACCCTATTAAACCAGAATTTACACCTATAAATTAAATTTATGTTTGTACGAATTGTAAAAATGAGCTTTCAGCCAGAAAAAATTGAAGAGTTTTTAAACAACTTTAATTCAAAAAAAGAGTTTATACGAAACTCACCTGGTTGCCGTTTATTAGAATTATACAGAGACAAAACAAATCCGAATATATTTTTCACTTATAGCTATTGGGATGCTGAACAAGATTTAGAAAATTATAGAAATTCTGATTTATTTAAAGGCGTTTGGGCACAAACCAAAGTTTTATTTAATGACAAGCCTCTTGCTTGGAGTGTAGATAAAGTTGAATCGTTAACTTAATGAATTTATTCAGTCCTTTTCCTGTTTTATATACACCTCGGCTTGTACTAAGAAAACTTGTTGATAATGATAAAGAGGCTGTTTTTAAAATTCGATCGAATTCAGTAGTCAATAAATTTATTGATAGAAAGATTCCTAGTGATATTTCTGATGTGGAAGATTTTATAAAACTAATTGATGAATTAGTACTTAAAAACGAAGGTATTTACTGGATTATTGAAAACAACAACGAGGTTATAGGTTCTATTGGTTTACGTCATTTTAATGATAATTTTTCTTATGCCGAAATTGGCTATGAATTACATCCTGACGCTCACGGGAAAGGTTTTATGAGTGAAGCTTTAAAAGAAGTTATTCAATTTGGTTTTAGTTCACTTAACTTGAATGAAATTGAAGCTTATACTCATAAACACAATAAAGGTTCTATAAATTTGTTAAAAAGGTTTAACTTTAAATTACGTCCCAATAAAAAAGATAACGACTTCGATAATAATGTTATTTTTGGACTTCTTAAAAACGAACAATAGTATTTTATGCTACCACTACTAAAAAAAGAAATTAACTCATTTTTTGCCTCTCCCATTGCCTATTTGGTTATTGGAGTATTTTTACTTGTAAATGGCTTATTTTTATGGGTATTTAAAGATAATTTCAATATTTTAAATGCGGGATTTGCCGATTTAAATAGCTTTTTTTATTTAGCTCCATGGTTGTTTTTATTTCTGATTCCTGCTATTACAATGAAAAGTTTTGCAGATGAGTTTAATAGTGGAACCATTGAAATTTTAAAAACTAAACCACTTACCGATTGGCAAATTGTGCTGGGCAAATTTTTTGCTTCGCTTTTACTCGTTATTATAGCATTATTACCTACGTTAACTTATGCTTATACTGTGTATCAATTAGGAAGTCCTGTTGGAAATTTAGATGTAGGTAGTACAATTGGTTCGTATTTAGGATTGTTATTTTTAGCATCAACCTATACTGCTGTAGGGTTATTTACTTCTACCCTTTCAAATAATCAGATTGTAGCATTTATTGTAAGTGTATTTATCACTTTTGCTTTATTTTACGGGTTTGATGCTGTCGGGTCTTCTTTAGGTAACTCAGGATATGCCTTACAACAATTTGGTATTAACGAACACTTTAAAAGTATTAGTCGTGGTGTAGTAGACACTCGTGATTTAATCTATTTTATCAGTGTTACCTTCTTCTTTTTATTCATCACTAAACAACAGTTAAAAAATGAATAAGAAATTACAACACATCGCATTAGCAATTATAGGGCTATTAGTTATTAATTATATAGCAAACTCTGTATATAAACGTTTCGACTTAACACAAGACAAGCGATATACCTTATCGGAAGTAAGTGAAAGTCTTATTGATAAAATTGATGCACCACTAACGATTCACGTATTTTTAGAAGGTGATTTTCCTGCGGAATTTAAGCGTTTACAAATAGAAACACGCCAGTTTTTAGAAGAATTACAAGCTAAAAACTCTAACATCCGATTCAGATTTATCAATCCTGATAATATTCGTGAACGTTTGGTAAAAAGAGGAATGATGCCTAGCCAGTTAACTGTAGAAGAAGATGGAAAGTTATCTGAAGCTATTATTTTTCCTTGGGCAGAAATTACTTATGATAAAAAAGTAGAGTTAATTTCTTTACTTCCTAACTCAATTGCTAAAACGCAAGAGGCACAGCTACAAAATGCTATTGAAAAATTAGAGTATTCTTTTGCTAATGCGTTACATAATGTTACTCTAAAAGAAAGGCAAAAAATAGCGGTGTTAGCTGGTAATGGAGAACTTCAAGATATTTATCAATATAGCTTGTTAAGTGAAGTTGGTAAAAAATACCGCTTAGCCAAATTTACATTAGATAGTGTGGCAAGCAATCCGCAAAAAACCTTGAAAGATTTACGCAATTATGATTTAGCGATTATTGCAAAACCTACTGAACGTTTTACTGAAGAAGAAAAGTTTACCGTTGATCAGTTTATAGCAAACGGTGGTAAAAGTTTATGGATGCTAGATAATAACTATGCGGATACTGATAGTTTATACAATGAAGGGAAAATGTTAGCATTTCCTCGTGATTTGAATTTAACTGATTTATTGTTTGGATATCAAGTTCGTGTAAATAATAAACTAATTCAAGATTTATACTCGGCTAAAATCCCTTTAGCTACAGGAAATGTAGGAAACCAAACACAGTTCCAACACTTAAACTGGTTTTATCATCCATTAGTTAATGGTAATCCTAATCACCCTATTACCAAAAATGTAGCACCTATTCGTTTTCGTTTTGCTACTCAAATAGATACTTTAAAAGGAAACTTAAAAAAGACTCCGTTATTAGTAACTTCCGTGCTTACCAAACAAACAGGAACTCCTAATTTTATTGAGTTACAAAGTATTGCGAAAGAACCGAAAGAAAATGAGTTTGCTTCTGGTCCGCAATTATTAGCCGTTCTTATAGAAGGAAACATTCCTTCTGCATATAAAAACAGAATAAAACCTTTTGATACTCCTGATTTTAAAGCTGAGAGCACAAACAATAAAATGATTGTAATTGCTGATGGTGATGTAGGTAGAAATCAGATTTTAAAAGGAAAACCACACGATTTGTCCTTAGATAAATGGACGGGAGAACAGTTTGGGAATAAAGAATTTTTAATCAATGCTATTGATTATTTATTAGATGATTCTGGATTGATTCAACTGCGTAATAAAACCATTCAAATTAACTTATTGGATAAGCAACGTGCTTTTGCTGAAAAACGTTTTTGGCAATTTATCAATATTGGTATTCCATTAGTACTATTAGCAATGTTTGGTTTTGGCTTTAATTACTGGAGGAAGAAGAAATATCAATAAGTGGTTAGTGGTTAGTGGTTAGTGGTTAAGTTATTTTTTAAATACGTGTAAGAGAAGAAAAAATTAATAATACATACTACTCACTTTTGACTTTTGACTAAGCTATATACGTAACAAATCATCGTATATAAATTGATACTTCAATTCATTTTGAAGTTTCTTACTGCTAATTATTTTATATTCCAATGGTTTTGAATCATCAAACTCTGGAATAGGTTTTCCTAGAGTTTTTCTAGCATTTATATAGAAATCTTCTCTGGTTGGGTGATCGTTTGTACAGGCATTAAAAACTTCACCAAAAACATTCTGTTCAATTATTTGTTCTATAATAGCAATACAGTCTTCTCTATGTATCATATTTACATACCCTTTTGGATGCGGTATTTTTCTATCAGCAAACCAATTCCCTGGTTGTCTTTTTCCTCCAAATAATCCAGCAAAACGAATTATGGTTGTTTGAAAGTTATTGTTGTTTCTAAATAAGTTTTCTATTTCAACTAGTGGTGAATCTATTGTTGTATCTTCTTCAGTCATTTCCTTATTTAAACTAGGGTACACCGAAGTAGAGCTAATAAAAATTACTTTAGCTGTGTTTGATTTTTCTATAGAAGAAATCAACCTTTTAAAGTTTTCTATCTCTTTGGAAGTGATAGCTATGATTAGAACATCTGCATCTAAGAATTCTGATGAAATATGTTCGTCAGAAACATTAACTAAGTAAGGTTTAATTTCAACTGATTTTAATTCTTGAAGTTTATCTTTAGATGTTGTTGAACCTTTTATTTTATATCCCTTCTTTGTAAAATATATTCCTAATTCTTTGCCTAACCATCCACAACCTAAAATACTAACATTTTTCATTACAACAACTATCGTCTTTTACTATTTTACATGAAACTACCGCTAATAAAGCTCCTATAATTGGTGCTAATATATACAACCATAAATGCTCTAAGTGACCAGAAATTAATGCTGGTGCTATGGAACGAGCAGGATTCATAGAAGCTTTAGTTATAGGTCCTGCAAACATAGCTTCTAACAAAACCACACCACCAATGGCTATACCTGCCATTACCCCTACTTCTTTACTTCCTGTAGATACATTTATTATCGTTAGCATTAAAAAGAAGGTTAATAACAATTCTAAAATAAAAGCTCGCCAAGGCACTACCGTTGGTAATGTTGCTCCGTAAAATTCACTTGTAGGAAATAATACCCAAAGCATAATACTTGCTAACAAAGCGCCTACTAATTGAGCTATGATATATTTAGGTACTTCTTTCCATGAAAATCTTTTGGCATAGGCAAAAGCAATGGTTACTGCAGGATTAAAATGTGCTCCAGAAATTTCTCCAAAGGCATAAATCATTGCCATCACTATCAATCCCCAAGTAATTGCAACCCCAATATGCGTCAAATCTGCTCCGTTGGTAACTTCATTTACAGTCATTGCTCCTGTTCCACAGAAAATTAAAGCAAAAGTTCCTATACTTTCAGCTATATATTTTTTCATTTTATAAGTTTCTATCTACTAATTTTTTCTTTGAATAATTCTACTTGTCTTCTATGTCTTAATATATGCACAATAGCATGTTCAAATAATTGTTCTACATCATATTTCTGTCCCCACCTCACGTACACCTTTTTATTTGGATTTAATTCTTCTAGTTTAATATTAGGGTAATCTTTGAAGAGTTGCTCATTATAAGCAAACATTGTATCTAATGCTTTATTATACTCCGAAACAGAGTTTAGTTGCTCTTTTTCTTTATAAACTATATCTTCTCCTAGCCACTTTCTTATTTCAATAACATAGGTATATCCTGCCCTAACTACGTGTGTCAGTATTGTTTGAATTGACTTACAATCTTCATCTTTAGTTTCACCATCAACTATTTGAATCAATTCTTTTGAGGTAACATCTTTAATAACCTCCTTAAACTCTGCTATTGACTTTTCATATTCATCTAACAAAGCCCCAATAGCTCCATTACTTCTATGTGTTCCTTTTTTTGTCATCCTTAACTTTGGTTGCAAATATCCATTAAAACAACTCTTAGGTATTTTAAGTTTTTGTTAACATTAATCCCAATAATTCCTTGTAATTTTAACAAAACTAATTAAAAAACAAATCTATCAACATGAAAAAAATACTTTTAAGCTTGTTTGTTGTTGCTTTATCAACAAATATCAATGCACAATTAAAAACCCCAGCCCCTAGTCCTGCAGCTAAATTGGAGCAAACTGTAGGTTTAACAGATGTATCAGTTGAATATTCTCGACCAAGTATGAAAGGGAGAACTATTTTTGGAAATTTAGTTCCTTACGGAAAAGTATGGAGAACTGGAGCCAATAAAAATACAACTGTTACTTTTAGCGACGACGTTACTATTGATGGTAAAACCTTGAAGAAAGGAACGTACGCTTTATATACTAAACCAGGTAAAGATTCTTGGGAAGTATTATTTTATTCTGATGCTAACAACTGGGGAACTCCTGAAAAATGGGATGACTCTAAAGTAGCTGTATCTACTACTGCTAAAGTTGAAGCTATGCCTGTGAAAATTGAAACGTTTACAATGTCTATTGACGATTTAACAAACGATTCTGCTGTGTTAGGAATTTTATGGGAAAATGCTTACGTAGGTGTAAAGTTTAATACTCCTACAGACAAGGCTGTAGAAAAAAGCATTGCACAAGTAATGGGAGGGCCTTCTGCCAATGATTATTTTTCTTCTGCTGTGTATTACTTACAAGAAGGAAAAGACATTAACAAAGCTAAAAATTGGATTAACAAAGCAGTTGATATGACTAAAGACCAACCTCGTTTTTGGTACTTACGTCAACAGTCGTTAATCTTAGCTAAAGCTGGAGATAAAAAAGGAGCTATTAAAGCTGCGAAAGCTTCATTAGCAGGTGCTGAAAAAGTTGGAAATGCTGATTATGTAAAAATGAATAAAGAGTTTATTGCTGAAATGAAGTAATTTTTTCTGCTAAACTTTTTTAAAAGATAAAAAACTCGCCAATTGGCGAGTTTTTTGTTTATATCTCTATTTTATGTAACAAATTACATTGTTTTTCTACTAATACAGTATAAAACGGTTTTACTATGAAAAATTTATATCGTAAAAAATCTTTGATGTTATTATCAATAGGGATTTTAACCATTGCCTCTTCACAAATACTTGCCCATTATTTAAAAGTATCAGACTTAATACAAGGTTTGAGTTTTGGTATAGGTATCGGTTTACTAATTACAGCTATTGTGTTTAGGAATAAAACATTGGTAAAGGCTAGTTAAAATCTTAAAATAAAAAGACTGTTAAAAAACAGTCTTTTTATTTTATAACTCCTAAGTGAATAATACGTCCACCTGATTGATTTACAGGATTTACACTCTTTCCTACTACAATTCCTTTTTCTGGAGCGTAATATTTCTTAATTCTATTACCAAACACATCTCTTAGTGTAGCAATATGGTCTCCTTCTTCTACAATATCTCTTAAATCAACATGAACAGTAAGTAGGCCTCCTTCTTGTGTATATAACCAATAGGATTTTTCACAAACTACTGTATTTCTCTTAGAGGTTTCATATTCATCATCCGTAATCCCTAAATATGCCAATACATTGTGCACTCCTGCTACTCCACTTTTAATTATTTTCTTTTGAAAACTATGCGGATTACCTACTTCAATAGTAATAGACGGAATTCCTAATTCTTCTGCTGCTCCACGTAAAGTACCATCTGACGGAGGTGTATGTACTATAATTTCAGCATCTTGTAATAAGGCTAGTTTTTTAGTTACTTTATTATTCATATCACTTCTAATGTAAAATGAATTCACTCTACCAAAACTAGCTGTATGTAAATCCAATAAATAATCGAATTTCTTTACTACCAAATTCAAAAAACGATTGGCATATACTTCACTTGTATTTCCATTATCTTTTCCTGGCATAATTCTGTTAATATCAACTCCATCACTAAAAACTCTTGTTCCTCGAACAAATGAAGGTACATTAACCACTGGAATTCCTACGATTGTTCCTTTTAAGTTTTCTGTATCTAAATCTTTAAATAATCGCTGTATAACTGATATTCCATTCAATTCATTTCCATGAACCGCTGCTGTAAGTCCTAATACTATACCGTCTTCTTTTCCTCTAGCAACCATAACAGGAATACATGTGGGTATTCCCATTGCATTGGAGGTTACCTTTAACCAATAATTTTTTATAGAGTTTTTAGGAGTTTGATTTACATCAAACTCAGTAATATATTCAATTTGGTGTCCCATATTCATACATTTAATATAGTTCGTTTAACAGCGTACTATCGTTGTTTAATGAAGTAAATAGCTTCTTTTTAAACTTTTTATTTGAATTTATTAAGCTAATACACATTTTATCGATAGCAATGGTAGAAAGTACTGTTTGGATAAAAGTTTCTATTAAATCATCTATTCCTAAACCTAGTTTATTATAATCTCTTCTATCCATAATTAACAAACGATTTGTGTCAGATGTCCATTCATTTTCTCCTAACTTAACTGATAAATTGGTTCCTAACATTTGCCAAGAATCTTTACTACTTTCTAAGTCGTTTACTAAAGGTAACAATGCTCTTCTAGAATACATACACAATGGTTTTATCCCATCTTTTGTACTACTAATCATCATTCTAATGTCAGATACAAACGTTTCTCCTTTAGCATTTGGCATTGTACCAACATGGTAATATTTACCTTTTGTACTTACTGAGCTCCAATTATAATTTCCTATTAAACTTTGTACAATAAAACGTTCATACTCGATTTCTAACTTCATAAACTCTTCTAGTTCTTGTTCATTAACAATCGTATAAACCCCTTGCCCTGCATTGCTATAAGGTATTTTTACAACAGCTTGTCCGCCCATTTTTTTCACCCATAACGGTATTTCATTCTTGCTTACATCCCAAATAGTATCTGGTATGTTTATTTTCATTCCGTATTCTTCCAACTCAGTATTGTAAATATCATATGCTTTGGCTGCGACCATTTTATTTCTTCCACCAGCTAGACAAGTTATAATTGGATTTAAAATTTTTGTTTTACTATTAATGGGAAATCTATTCCATGGCTTTTGGGTTACATATCTAAAAATACCTCGCAACGGAATCCATTCTTCATCTTGTTTAAGGTAGAAAATTTCATTTTCTATCTTTATATGATTGTTATCTTTGTTTGAATAATATGGTACTAGAAAAACATCTTCTTTAAAAACATCTGCTATAACTGCTGCATAACCTGATGTTTCCATATAATTTTTATCGTAAAGTACTGCTAACCTACCATCTTTAACAAGTTTTCGTTTTTTCTCTAAAATAGGCTTAAAAGTTCTTTCAATTAATAAGCGATATACTCCGTCTTCTTTATTATCGTCTAGTAATGGCATTGACTTTTGACCTGATGGACATGAGTTGTTCTCAATAATAACCATGTTTTTATCTCCATCTGCTGATGTTGAGTTTATCAAATCTGCTCCTCCCCATAAAAAGTACTTACATTCATACGACAAAATCTCTCTAAGCTTATCAGCATTTACTTTAGGATGTAAATGGCAGTACCTAGCAATAATTCGTTCCTTATCTAGATTTAAAAAAAAGTTTACCATTGGGTGAATTGTGGCATTCAGCACCTTAGGGTACCAATGGTTCTCGTTATTAAATGTATTAGGTTTTATAAGTTCTATTGTTTTCATTATTCTTTTAAAAATTTATTATCTCTTGTAAATGGTTATTTCCACACAATTAAAAATAATAAAAAAACAAACTACCTTACTTTTACCCTCGTTAATTTATAAACATATTTTAGGTTTTGTTTAAAAATAAAAAACGCTCACCATTGGTGAACGTTTTTCTTTACGTTGTATGTAGGTTGATTTACTTTTTCTGTAAAAAATATAATTTAGCTATCTCTCCTGTTATTTCTTTACCTTCAATATCTAATTTCTGAATAGCTCCTTCTACTACTTTTAACTTATATGGTTCTTTTTCATCATTTAGCAATGTGATAACAGTTCCTGTAACATCCCATTTAAAACTTCCTTCAACTGTATCTTCTTCTCCTTTTCCTAAATACTTTGTAGTTATTGTATAAGTACCGTTATCTTTTAGCTGAATAGTGGTTTTAATTCCCTCACAATCTGCACATGGTAGTACCCCTTCATATTCTCCATTCCAATCTAAAGAGTTTTTTGCATTATGCTCGTCAACCACTACTTTTATTGGTTTTACATTTATATTACCTTCGATTTTCTTTGAAACAATTATAACCAATGCAGTTCGTGAAGTATAACTAGTTTCTCCACCTTCAGTAACAGAATAGTCAAAATTAATTTCTTCTCCTGTTTTAGTAAGAGATATTGGTTGAAGTTCTATTAATTTGTTACTAGCTTCAACAGTTACTGCAATTACATACTCCTTCTCAAAATCAATTGGAGTTGGTTTTCCATCTTCTCCCATTACTGTTGCCGCTCCAAAATACTTTTCAAACTCCTCTCTGCTATTTATTTTACTAGGCAATTTAGTTACATTATTTTTAATAAAATATCTTGAAGCAACTTTATATGTTACTGTTACAGTTTCATTTGTTTTAGTAGTTTCTTCTTTTGTATCCTTTGATTTATTGCTACTCAAGTTACATCCTACAAATGCAGACACAACAAGTAATAACGCTCCTAAAAATTTAAATCCTCTCATTTTTTCATAATTTAGTTTAAAGCTTATAACACCATACTTAACTTTATTTTTTTATTTAAATACGACGTTTATCCGCAAGTTAACAAATATTATACCAATAGAATTTAACTAACTTTCTTTTTAAAAACACATTTTAATTTATCTCTAAATCAATTGAATTTTACTAATTCCTTCTATGTCTTCTTAAAAATCGAATCTATAGTTTGCTTTTAAAGCTATCCCCCAGTTTTTACGTGATATATCTTGATTATAATTATCCGAAACAACTACATATATGTAAGATAGCGGTTTATATTCCCATTGTAAACGACTATTAATATTAAAGTTATCAAACTGAGTATTATACTGTACATAAGTAGTCCAATTTAATCGGTTAGAAAAGAATATTTCTCCTGTAAAACGTGCTAAATGAAAGGTTTCTCTTCCTAGTTCTTTTAAATTTATTCTATTTCTTTCATATAGAACTTGCAAACGTGCTAAGGGCATTAATCTATATTGAGCATTTACGCTAACACCGTTTTTATAACCACTGTAATAACTCCCATAACTAATATTACCGCTGTATTGAAACTTTTTATTATCGGCTGAAGCATACCCAAAACCTGCATCGAAATACTTATACCTTCCTGCTGTTATAGCTTTTCCGTTATTTAAAGGGTCAAATGCATATTTTAAGTTTACATATTCATGACGAAATCCACCATACAAAAACGATTGATCTTTAAATACTAAATCATTATTTAATACTGTAGTCGACTGACTAACATTTCCTTGATCATCCCAATAGGTATCATTAGACAAGTTTAAATAACGATGATTATCGAAGGTTTTAGAATTTTTATAAAATTTGGTTAAACTAATACGACCACTTATCTGAGTATATTCTTCACGTATAACTTCATTTAAAATAGCATCATGATTATATAAACGTGGCACAAAACCAACATCAGTAATATAGTTTTTTTCAACTTTTCTTATTCCTGCATAACCAGAGACATTTATATTATTGTACCAAACTTCTGTGTTATAAAATTTATTATTTCCTGAAATATTACTTGTTAAACTACCTGCAAAATTTGCAAGCCCAGTCCATCTATTATTTTTTGATTGATAGTTTAGGTTAATTCCAGTAATTCTATTATAGTCATCCATAAAAGAAAAACCATCAGTTTCTTGCCTATTAATAAGATACCCAGTTGCTGTAAAAAGCTTAGATAATTGTTGTTGCACTACAAATGCTCCATAATTCTGAGCAGGATTATCGTTTTTCGCTTTTGTAGCGACATTAAGTATTCCTAACCGTGTTTTTTTAGTAATATTTCCAGATAATTTTAACCCAAAAGATATTTCGCTATTCGCTCCAATACGTCTGGAATAAAAAGGATTTACTTCACTTACTCCTAAACTTGTGAATAAATCACTATTTTCTAAAAAGAAGTTACGTCGTTCAGGAAAAAATATAGAGAACCTACTTAGATTTGTTACTTGTCTATCTACATCTATTTGCGAAAAATCAGGATTTATAGTAGCATCTAACTTCAAAGAAGAACTTACGTTAAATTGTATATCTACACTTGGTTTCACCATAGTATCTTCTACATTATTTATTACATCTTCTGAATAGTTCATAGTAACAGATGGTGTTACAACAAACCTAGATGGTTTATTTTTCCACAAGTTCTCTACTTCAAACAATTTGGTAAATCGTAAATCAAATTGCCTATAATTACGATCTATTAACGTGCTAGTTGTCCATTCATTCAGTTTAATATTTCTTGTGTGAAACATGACTCCCCATTCAGCAGAATTAACCTTATAACCTAAGGCCTTCAAAGGAATTTCTATTTCAAATATTTTTAAATTTCCTTTTACTGAAGTTTTTGCATTCCAAACAGTATTCCAACTAGTGCTTACTTTAAAACCATCGCCATTTCTGGATACTAATGCGTCTACCAAAGCACCTCCCATATTAACAATAAAAAAATAACCTGATTGTTGCTGGTTATATGTATCTAGAATTATAGCAAAAGAATCGCTATCAGCTCCAGAAGTTCCAATATCATCCCTTTTTAAAGACCCTATTTGAACATCATTAGTTATATCCTGATACACAGCACTTATGTATAGTTTTTTTCCATTATGAAACATTTTTACCTCTGTTTTGTTAGAAGCTAAATCTCCATTATTGGGTATATAGTTAAGAAATTCTCCTTCAGAAATTAATTTGTTCCATATAGGTTCATCTAATTTTCCATCTAATTGAATATCACTATCACTGAAAATTATTTTACTTGTTTCTACCTCAGATTGAGCCTGAATATAAAACACCTCAAAAAATAACATTAAAAAAAATACAACTTTCTTCATTTACTTAAATTAAAAATTAACAAAGTGCTATCATCTTTAAGCACATTTAGTAAACAAAACTATTATGGAGATATACCTACTTTTTAAAAAGTAGACTAACGAGTTGCTTTTACAGTTGGAAAGTTATGTTTGGAAGAAACTAAGCTTAGTCTATCATTTCTTTATTTCTAGCTACAAAAAATTAGCTTTAAGCTATTTTTAATTTGTCTCTTCTTTAAAATTGTATTTTAGCGCGCACATGCATATTTTAAAAAACATAATAAGATTTTTTAAGGCTCCTATAGTAAAACAGATTTTGTTTTGGTTGGGAGTGTACGTCTATTTTATTGGCACTGTAAACATGAATTATTATAGCGGGTATCTTGAAGTTTTAGAACATTTTGCTATTTATATTTTTTGTCAGTTTATTGTAGCTTATGTTTCTATTAATTTTTTAGTTCCTAAGTTTTTAATTCCTAAAAAAAATATTCTATTTACAATATACCTTTTGCTTTTATTAGTTGGTGTGTTTATAATTTTTGTTGGATTTCACGAATATTATCACATTCCAAAATATTTTAAGTCTAGTAATAACAGTGTATATGATTCTAATAAAATGTTTTGGGAAAAGCTATTAGATCTTCGAGTATTTTTAGGAAAATCAACAATAATCTTAACTCCCACTATATTATTAGTTATCGCTAAGTTTTACAAAGACCAACAAACCTACTTACAACTTAATGAGCAAAAAATGTATACAGAATTATCTGTTTTAAAACATCAATTAAATCCGCATTTTTTATTCAATACTTTAAATAACTTATATGCCTTATCTATAGAAAAGTCTGACGAAGCTCCTGAGGTGATTGCAAAGCTCTCGGAAATGTTAGACTATATGTTGTATGGATGTAATGACAAATACGTTTCGCTAAAAAAAGAAATTGAACTAATAGAAAACTATCTCGCTTTAGAAAAAGTTAGGTATGATGAGCGTGTGGATATTAAGTTTGATAAGGAAATAAAAACCGATGTTAAAATTGCTCCTTTAATACTCCTGACATTTATAGAAAATGCCTTTAAGCACGGGGTTTCTCAAGAATTAAAAAAAGCTTTTATACATATAAATATGTCTGTTGAAGAAGAATTTATAAAGTTCAATATTATGAATTCAAAGGCAAAAAATAGTATAGCTACAAATAAAAAAAGTATTGGCTTAAACAACGTAAAAAAGCAATTGGAATTATTATACCATAATAACTATTCTTTACATATTAAGGAAGATTCTAATAGTTTTAACTTGGACTTAAAATTACCTATAAAATGACATACAAATGTTTAATAGTTGATGATGAAAAGTTGGCTAGAGGTCTTATAAAAACACATTTATCTCAATTAGAAGATTTTGAACTAATTGCTTCTTGCAGTAGCGCTATTGAAGCTAGTAACATACTTCAAAAAGAAACTATCGATTTATTGTTTTTAGATATTGAAATGCCCGTTTTAAAGGGTACTGATTTTTTCAAAAACTTAGTAAACAAACCTAAAGTTATTTTTACCACAGCCTATAGAGATTATGCCGTTGAAGGATTTGAATTAAATGCAGTCGATTATATTTTAAAGCCTATAACTTTTCAACGCTTTTTTAGTGCCATACAAAAATTTAAAGTTTCACAAAAAGAAAACATTGTCAACCCTTTAATAGTTTCTAATCATAACAACAACTCTTTTATTTATATTAGAAAAGACAGAAAACAAGTAAAAGTACATTTAGATTCTATTTTATATATAGAAAGTCTAAAAGACTACATTAAAATACATTTAGAAAAAGAAAAACATGTTACCAAATCTAGTATAACTGCTTTTGAAGAAAAATTAGATCAACGATTCATAAGGATACATCGCTCATATATTGTTAATATTGATAAAATTACTGCATATACTAAAAATGATATTGAGATAGGAAAAATTGAAATCCCTATCGGAGAAAACTTTCGAAGCAACCTAACTTTTATTGGTTAATAACTAATTACATTTATTAAAACTTCATCAAAGAACATCGTTTAACATTCACAAATAATTTAGTAATTTCGATCTTCTAAATCATTTTTATGAAAGTTTGTATCGCCGAGAAACCTAGTGTAGCCCGTGAGATTGCTAATATCTTAGGAGCCAATACCAAACGAGATGGATATTTCGAAGGTAATGGCTATGCTGTTACCTATACATTCGGTCATTTATGCACACTTTTAGAACCTAAAGATTACAAACCACACTGGAAAAGTTGGGATTTGAACAATTTACCCATGCTTCCTGAGCGTTTTGATACTAAAGTAACCAACGATAGTGGAATTCAGAAACAGTTCAATATTGTTAAATCTTTATTTGAAAAAGCCGATGTGGTTATTAACTGTGGGGATGCTGGTCAAGAAGGAGAGCTTATTCAACGTTGGGTTATTAATCAGGCAAATTACAAAGGTAAAATCCAACGATTATGGATTTCTTCCTTAACAGAAGAAGCTATTAAAGAAGGTTTTGAAAACCTAAAGGACAACGACGACTACAACAATTTATATTATGCGGGGTTTTCTCGTGCTATAGGTGATTGGTTGTTAGGGTTAAATGCTACCCGTTTGTATACTGTAAAATTTGGTGGTTACAAACAAGTCTTATCTATTGGTAGAGTGCAAACTCCTACCCTAGCTATGTTAGTTGATCGCTATAAAGAAATCCAAAACTTTAAACCTGAACCGTATTGGGAATTACAAACTCAATATCGTGATACACTTTTTAGTTGTGAAGAAGGTCGTTTTTTGAAGAAGGAAGAAGGACAAGCTTTTGCAGATAAAGTAAAAGAAAGTGATTTTGAAATAACCTCAGTTACTAAAAAGAAGGGTAAAGAATACGCTCCGAAGCTATTCGATTTAACTGGCTTGCAAGTATATTGTAATAACAAATTTGGGTTTTCTGCCGATGAAACCTTAAAAATTGTACAGAAACTCTATGAAATGAAAGTGGTTACCTACCCTAGGGTTGATACTACTTTTTTACCAAACGATATATATCCTAAAGTTCCTAATATTTTAAAGGGATTAAAACAGTATGCTTCATTAACACAACCTTTATTAGGAAAGAAAATACGTAAGTCGAGTAAAGTTTTTAACGATAAAAAAGTTACCGATCACCATGCAATAATTCCTACAGGAGTAGAGATAAACTTACAGTACAATCAGCAACAAGTATATGATATCATCGTAAAACGATTTATTGCCGTGTTTTATCCTGATAGTGATATTTCTAAAACTGAAGTTAAAGGAGAAGCAGATAAAGTTCCTTTTAGAACTTCAGGAAAAGAAATACTTACCAAAGGTTGGCGAGCTGTTTTTGAATACGGAAGCGATACTAAAAAAACAGAAGAAAAAGATGTACTTCCTACCTTTGAAAAGGGAGAAAAAGGTCCGCACGAACCTTCATTTTTAGAAAAGGAAACAAAGCCTCCTAGAAATTATACCGAAGCGAGTTTATTACGTGCCATGGAAACTGCGGGGAAGCAAGTAGATGATGATGAAATGCGTGAATTGATGAAAGAAAATGGTATTGGTCGTCCATCTACACGTGCTAGCATTATTGAAACGTTATTCAGACGAAAATATATTGAGCGTCAAAAAAAATTAATTATTCCTACCCAAACAGGTATCGACTTGATTGATTTAATTGACAACGAACTTTTAAAATCTGCTGAATTAACAGGACTCTGGGAAAAACGTTTGAAGGAAATTGAACGTGGTGAATACCACGCTGCTACATTTATCAACCAAATGAAAAAAATGGTTGATGATTTGGTGTATGAAGTCCGTTCAAGCTCTAAGACAAAAAGGATTTCTTACGAAGCTCAAAAAACAAAACAAAAAACCAAGAAAGCAACTTCAAAAAAGAAAACCGTTGTTGGCAAAGAATGTCCGAAATGTAAGAAAGGACAATTATTAAAAGGAACTGCTGCTTATGGTTGTTCTGCCTATAAAAATGGTTGTGATTTTACCTTAGCTTTTGAGTTTATGGATAAAAAAATATCCGAAAACCAACTAATTCGTTTGCTAGACAAAGGTTGTACTACTAACTTAAAAGGATTCAAACAAGAAGATAAAAAAGTAGAAGGTTTAGTTCGTTTTGATGATAATTTCAATTTAAAATTTGAACCTAAAAAAGGAGTTGTTACAAATGAAAAAATTACTTCGTCGCAAACTCCTCGTAATGACAGTGAAAAAATAACTTGTCCTAAATGTAGCAAAGGAACTGTTTTAAAAGGAAAATCTGCTTATGGGTGTTCTGAGTATAAGAATGGTTGTGACTTTGTGTTTACTTTTGAAAACATCAAAAAAATGGCTAACGGGCAACCATTAACCAAAGAGTTAGTATATAAAATATTGACTTCTAAGTAAGTTCTTTATTATAGTATTCTATTAATTTTTCTGGGTTTTTAATGGTGTTTTGTATCCATTTAAAGTACAGTACCTTCTTTTCTTCTTCTGATAGCTGCCAATCTAAATTTGTTCTTTTTAAACGGGTAGTTACATCTTGTAGTGTGATTGCTGCTGCTACTGAGATATTTAAGCTTTCGGTAAAACCAACCATTGGAATTTTTAAAAATCCATCTGCTTCTTGTTTTATGTAATCCGAAATTCCATCTTTTTCAGCACCAAAAACAAATGCTGATTTTTTTGTGACATCAAAATCAGGTAATATACACGAATCTGTATGTGGTGTGGTACCTATAATTTGATACCCTTTTGCTCTTAAATCTTCCAAACAAGCTTTTGTATTGTCTCCGTCTTCTTTATATCGATGAATATCAAGCCATTTTTGACTTCCTTTGGCTACATGTCTTGATACTTTGTTTGTGAACTTATTTTCTATGGCATATACATCTTGTATACCAAATATATCACAACTTCTTACCACTGCGCTTGCATTATGTGGCTGATAAATGTCTTCTAACACTACCGTAAAATAGCGTGTTCTTTCATTCAAAACTTTGTGAAATGTATCTTTCCTTTTTTCAGTAATGTAACCTTCTAAATAGGCTAATAATCCTTCATCAATCATACAACAAACATAGTGAATTTTCCTATTTTCTCTTATGCTTAAACAACTCGTTCTTTTTTAATAAAGGCAGTAAACTCTATTCACAACTAAATTAAAATGGTATAACAAGTACTCAAAGAGAAAATAAGCCTAATTTAATTTTTTACTAATAAGTTGTCTTTCTTCTAGGGCAAGAATCAATAAATTAACATAATCATTTACAGTTTCTTCTATAGACTTAGGATCAATAATATCTATATATCCCTTCCAAATTAACTCTCGTTCTTTTGTAGGGCAAATACAATATAAAGAGGTTTCAGCTTTGTATATTTTATATTTTTCATAATAATTGGGGTCTTCTAGAATTTCACGGTGATTATAATAATCTTCCTTAAACTTTACATCTAGGTATTTTTTTTCTTTATATTTTTCTGAGAAGATTTTTCTATCTTCTACACCTACCACCTTAGTATAAAGTACTGCATCATAAAAGTTTGCTGTTAAAACATTTTCTATATGTTTTAATTCTTCTTCTGTTTTCCCTTCCATTCTAAATTTTGGCTCAAAAATATCTAAACTTGGTACAGCTGCAATATCCCTAGATTCAAACTCCTTTTTTAGTAACTCTTCGAACTTATCTCTAGCCTCTAAATTTGGAGTCATACCAATAATTAACACTTTGGTTAATGATAGCGAATCTATTTCTGGGTTTTTCCAATCTTCAACTAATTGAGTTGTTGTACAACTATTAAGTGCGACAACTGTAATCGATAGTAATATTATAAACTTTATGGATAATTTCATTTTTACTGATTTATGTTATCTTCTTTTTAGGTCTTTTTATGCTTACAGATAAAGTTACTAAATTCTTAGAAAAGCTAGAGTAATTTTTTCTTGGAGTTTACTTAAGTACTGAAAAATTATCTTTTTAGGGTTTCAAATACATAAACAAGTATGCAAAACAAAAAAAATAGAAAAACTATTTATATTATCGCTTTTGAAAAGAAATAAAGGAATCTTTAAATAGGTCTACAAACCCTAATTAATCAAGTAACATACATAATAAATTTTTCTATTTTTAAAACTTTATTTTTTTATCTATGAAAAAACGTTTGGTTGTATTAACAGGTGCTGGTATTAGTGCTGAAAGTGGTATAAAAACTTTTAGAGATGCTGATGGCTTATGGGAAGGTCATGATATTTATGAAGTAGCTTCTCCACAAGGGTTTCATGCTAATCCTGAATTAGTATTAGACTTTTACAATCAACGTAGAAGACAACTTTTAAAAGTTTCTCCTAATAAAGCACATCACAATTTAGTTTCCTTAGAAAAGGATTTTGAAGTTGATATTATTACTCAAAACGTAGATGATTTACATGAAAGAGCAGGAAACAAAAATGTAATACATTTACATGGCGAACTATTAAAAGCTCGTAGTACCAAAAACAAACATCTTGTTTATAATTGGAATAAAGATATTGCTATAAGTGATGTATGCGAAGAAAATGCTCAATTACGCCCACACATTGTTTGGTTTGGTGAAGATGTTCCTCTTTTGGAAAAAGCTGCAGAAATTACTTTACAAGCAGATATTTTAGTGATTATAGGAACTTCTATGCAAGTATATCCTGCTGCTAGTTTGGTTAATTATGTACAGCATAATACACCTATATATTTTATAGATCCTAAACCTGCTGTAAATAAAAACGCCTTCAATAACTTAACTATTATTGAAGACGTTGCTAGTTCTGGTACTGATAAATTAATTACTATGCTAAAATAAAGCTTAGCATCTAAGTTTTATGAATTTGATGTTAATCGGTCAAAATACTCATACAATTCTCCTTTAGAGATGTTACTTCCTTTTTCAATCAAATCAAAAAGTTCAACATTTCTTTCTTCTTGATATGCTTTTGAGCCTCTTAAAAACTCAATTGCTTCATCATTTGGATTTTTTAGTAACCACTCAAACCCTTCTTGCTCCAAAACATTAATATCTTTTTCTATTTTTATTACAATACGATGTATTTCCTTTTCTTCACATTTAAACAGATTTACTAAGTTTGGAGAAAAATGTTCTAAGTACGCTGTTCTAGTCAATACATCATCCCAAACGACATCACTAAATACATTCATTTCATCTTCTGCTACATTTGGTTTCTCTTTTTTTAGTTCATCCCATTCTTTTTTATCAATGTTTTGAGATGCTAAAAATCGAGCAAATTCTTCATGTAATCCTTCAAACTGTTCTTTTGTAAGTTGTCTATATTTCAAACGTTTTAAGTTTTTTTTATTAATTGATATATTATAATTATAAAATTAAGAACGTTTGCAACCACTCGCTCCACTCGTTCTCTCATTAAAAATTTTAAAAAAAATCTTTTATAAAGAAAATTTTAAAATTTATTAATGTTTGTTTCATTTGGCAATTTTAGTAATAAATTAGGGTTAGGACAATTTTCCTTGTAAAAACCTAGGCTTTTTTTTGAAGAAACACCTGGATAATCTCCTTTATAATCTTCAATATCTATCATTAACTGAAAATGTAAGTGAGGAGCATAATCTCCATTTACAGAACTATCTCCTAAAGTTCCTATCTTCTCCCCTTTTTTAACCTTTGTACCAACTGATAAGTCTTCTAAAGATTCTAATGATAAATGACCATATAATGAATAAAACTCATTTCCTTCTATTGAATGTTTTACAATAATTGTTGGCCCATAATCTCCATAGTTTAAATTGTTTTTAAAACTATGAATTTCCCCATCTAATACAGCTAAAATATCTGTACCTGCATCACACCAAAAATCAATTCCCAAATGAATATTTCGTTGGTTTTCTTCTGATAGTTTATTAAAATGCTCACTTCTACTATAAATATCTCTTACTTCCAAATATCCTCCAAAAGCAACTGTTTTTTTATGTTTTGAAAAATAATATTCTAAATAAGCCTCCCATTCTTTTGATGAAGAAACATCAAAACTTAATTCTTCGTTAGATGCTGCTATTGAAATTGGAATGTATTCGCTAAAAGGTATACTCGTATCAACTATATGTAATGGTTTTTGAGATATATTATTTAAAAAGTCTTTCATAAAATGAATTTTATATATAAAATAAGAGTAACCAAAAATAATTGATTACTCTTAAAATATAAGGGGAATTAAGCGTATTAATTAATTTTAAACACTATGATACAGTTTTCTGTTATCTTGAAACGGTTCCTGTAATAGTTACCAATGGTCCAACTCCTAAATCTATAGCAACATGATCTTGAGCATCGTCAGCTACTTTTTTAGCTAATGGTTTAAGAGTAAAAGGTGCTGGACTATTGTCTGGATTTGGTTCTACTGTAATTACAATAGTTGAACCTCTTAAATCAGTTGGAAAAGTTACTCCGTCTGGAGCATTTAGCAAGAAATCTTCTCCTGGGAAAAATCCATCAGCTCCATTTGGTGCTGGTAAATCCATAGGCCCACTAAAGCCATCAAACTCATCTGTTGCAGCAAGTTTTGTGAATTTACCTGTAGTAACTGGTACTCCATTTATCACAGCCCAACCTTCATATTTCCATCCTTCATCTAATTCTGGTAATCCTAAACCTACTTGTGGTGGCATTCCTGGCTCTAAAAACCAAACACCACTTCTTTCGTTTGTGTTTTCTCCATCTGTTGGTGTAGCTAAAATGAATTTCCCCCAAGAACTACTAAAATCTCCAACAATGTTCGAGTTTATAGAAGCACTATTTCCTGAAAAATCTCCTGCTAAAATTTTAGTACTTGATGGTGATGGGTCTGGATCGTTCGTTGGTTCAATTGTCAAAACAAAGGTAGATGCCGCTGATAGCATATCTGAATCTACTACAAAAGAACTTTTAGATAATTCTCCTGAATCATTTACATTAAAAGCACCTGTTGATAATGGCGAACCTCCAACAATTATCCAACCTTCGTACACATAGTCAGCTCCTAAGTTTTCTAAACCATTAACATTTAAACTTAAATTTGATGTCTTTGGGGTGTTATCGTCATCATCGCTACAAGCAACAAAAGTTAACGCACTTACTGCTGCTATTGTTAAAAGTATTTTTTTCATTGTTTTTGTAATTTTGAATTTATACAAAAACAAAGTTACCTACCCCTTTTCTATTAAAATGTTAGCTAGCTTACACTTACGCTACTTTATTAAGTAATCGTATTTCTTTTCTGTTAAAATCAATGACTTTTTCTTGCTTTAACTCATTCATTAAAGTATTTAATGTTGGCCTTGATGTTCCTATTAAGCTAGCAATATCTTTTTGTGTGTATGGATGTTCTATTACTTGATCTCCTGTCTTTTCACATTCATGCCCATATTCTTCACACAACTCTTTAAAAAACTCTAATAAGCGAGTACGTGTATCTTTAAATAATAATAATTGAAGTCTTCTCTCTAATCTTTTTATTCGCAATCCTATAAATTTGTAAATCTTAAAACTTACAGATACATTATCTCTCATTAATGAATACATGGTTTCTCTAGATACAGGACAAATTTCTGTTGCATTATCTATAGATTGAGCAAACTCATTTCGTCTTTCAACTCCTAAAATTGCTTTTTCACCAAATATTTCTCCTTTAGTTAGTATTGCTTTGATTACTTCTTCACCTTCTTCTGTGTAATACCCTATTTTTACTTTTCCTTTATCTATTAAATAAATTTTATTTGCAGCATCTTCTTCAAAATAGATATAATCTTTCTTTTTATATTTATTCAGTGTGTGGTTTTCTTTAAAAGCAGGATATTTGTGGGGACACAATATTTTAAACAAGTTAACATCCTCAAAGTACCAAAGTGCACTCATAGTTTTTACTTTTAAATTTTAAGTCGAAAAAATTAAAAGCGCATTACAAAAAAAGCTCTGGAAAACTCCAGAGCCTTTATACTATTAATATTTAAAATACTATTTATTAAGCATTTTGTTTTTTGATTAAGTTTAAAGCTGAGCCTTCTTTAAACCACTCTATTTGTCCTTTGTTATAGGTATGATTAGTTACAATGATATCTTTTGAACCATCTGCATGAACCACTTCAATAGTTAATGGCTTTCCTGGTGCAAATTCATTTAAGTCCAAGAAGTTAAACGTATCATCTTCTTGAATTAAATCGTAATCAGCTTCATTATCAAATGTTAACCCTAACATCCCTTGTTTTTTCAAGTTTGTTTCATGAATACGTGCAAATGATTTTACTAACACAGCTGCCACTCCTAAATGACGTGGTTCCATTGCTGCATGTTCACGAGAAGACCCCTCACCATAGTTATGATCTCCTACTACAACTGTTTTAATTCCTTTTGCTTTGTACTCACGCTGCACTTTAGGCACAGCATCATACTCTCCTGTTAACTGATTTTTTACGAAGTTTGTCTTCATGTTAAAAGCATTTACAGCTCCAATTAACATATTGTTAGAAATATTATCTAAATGTCCACGATAACGTAACCAAGGTCCAGCCATAGATATATGGTCAGTTGTACACTTTCCATGAGCTTTGATTAACAATTTAGCATCTTTAATAGTATCTCCTAATGGTTCAAACGGAGTTAACAACTCTAAACGCTCTGAATTAGGGTTTACTACTATTTCTACATGGCTTCCATCAGCCTCTGGCTCTAAATATCCATTATCATCTACTTCAAATCCTTTTGGAGGTAATTCCCAACCTGTAGGTTCGTCTAACATTACCTCTTCTCCATTCTCATTAATTAGTTTATCTGTTAATGGATTAAAATCTAGGCGTCCTGCAATGGCAATGGCTGCTGTTAATTCTGGTGAAGCTACAAAAGCATGTGTATTTGGATTTCCATCAGCACGTTTAGCAAAGTTTCGATTGAAAGAGTGAACAATACTATTTTTAGGTGCATTTTTAGGATCCTCATAACGTCCCCATTGTCCAATACACGGTCCACATGCATTGGTAAATATCTTAGCGTCTAAATTTTCAAAAACTTGTAAGATTCCATCTCTTTCTGCTGTGTAACGTACTTGCTCCGAACCTGGGTTAATACCAAATTCTGCTTTAGTTTTCAATCCTTTATCTATAGCTTGCTGTGCAATAGAAGCAGCACGTGATAAGTCTTCATAAGAAGAGTTTGTACAAGAACCTATTAACCCCCATTCTACTTGTAAAGGCCAATCGTTTGCTTGTGCTTTTTCTGTCATTTCTTTACCAACAGAAGTAGATAAATCAGGAGTAAAAGGTCCGTTTAATAATGGCCCTAATTCTGATAAGTTAATTTCAATTACCTGATCAAAATATTGTTCAGGGTTTGCATACACTTCAGCATCTGCCGTTAAGTATCCTTTTATTTCATTTGCTGCGTCAGCAACATCGTTTCTATCAGTAGCACGTAAATAACGCTCCATAGACTCATCATAACCAAAAGTAGAGGTTGTTGCTCCAATCTCCGCACCCATGTTACAAATAGTCCCTTTACCTGTACATGACATTGCAGTAGCTCCAGGTCCAAAATATTCTACAATAGCACCTGTTCCTCCTTTTACGGTTAAAATTTCTGCTACTTTTAAAATCACGTCTTTAGGTGCTGTCCAACCAGATAATTTACCTGTTAGTTTTACACCTATTAACTTAGGAAACTTCAATTCCCAAGGCATTCCTGCCATTACATCTACTGCATCAGCTCCACCTACTCCAATCGCCACCATTCCTAATCCTCCTGCATTCACCGTGTGAGAATCTGTACCAATCATCATTCCTCCTGGAAATGCATAATTTTCTAATACTACTTGATGTATAATACCTGCTCCAGGTTTCCAGAAACCAATTCCATATTTATTAGAAACTGACTCTAAGAAGTTAAATACTTCGTTTGAGTTATTTAATGCTGTTTGTAAATCTGTTGAAGCACCTACTTTTGCTTGAATTAAGTGATCGCAATGTACCGTTGTTGGTACTGCTACTTTATCTTTTCCTGCTTGCATAAATTGCAATAACGCCATTTGGGCTGTTGCATCTTGACAAGCAATACGGTCTGGGGCAAAATCAACATAATCCTTTCCTCTTTCGAATGCTTTCGTTGGATTTCCGTCCCAAAGGTGTGTGTATAAAATTTTCTCTGCTAATGTTAAAGGTTTACCTGTAATTTCACGAGCAGCATCTACTCGTTCAACTACTTTATTGTATACCTCTTTTATCATATTAATATCAAAAGCCATATATGTAATTTTTTTGTTGCTGTACGAATTTACCAAAAAAAACAGTACAAAAGATGGAGTAACTATATAATTATAATAAGTTTAAATAAGTTTTTTCTATAGTAGAGTTTTATACAGAAATTAATTAATAACAACAAAGCCCGAGCTTTAACACTCGGGCTTCTATATTATAACTAATAGTTTTATTTAACTATGAAATTACTAGTTGTTTTTGAGATGGTTTAAATTTTGTTAAAACAATACCGTCTACTGCTTTTTCATATTCTTCCATAGTAGGTGTTCTTCCTAAAATAGTAGACAATACTACTACTGGTGTAGAAGATAATAGAGATTCACCTTTTTTCTCTCCAGAATCTTTTACAACTCTTCCTTGGAATAAACGTGTTGATGTAGCCATTACTGTATCTCCTGGCTCAGCTTTTTCTTGGTTACCCATACATAAGTTACATCCAGGACGCTCTAAGTATAACATGTTTTCATACTTTGTACGTGCTAATCCTTTAGGTGCATTATCATCAAACTCAAATCCTGAATACTTTTGTAATACTTCCCAATCTCCTTCAGCTTTTAACTCGTCTACAATATTGTATGTAGGTGGTGCTACTACTAATGGAGCATTGAATTCTACTTTACCTTCTTGTGCTTCAATGTTCTTTAACATTTGAGCTAAGATTTTCATATCTCCTTTATGCACCATACAAGATCCTACGAAACCTAAATCTACTTTCTTAGTCCCTCCATAGAATGACAATGGGCGAATTGTATCATGTGTATAACGTTTAGATACATCTTCGTTATTTACATCAGGATCAGCAATCATTGGTTCAGCAATTTCATCTAAATCAATAACAACCTCTGCGTAGTATTTTGCATCTGCATCAGGTTTTAATGCTGACTTAATTCCTGTTTTAACTTCTTGAATTCTTGCATTTGCTTTTTCTACTAAACCTTTTAATACTTGCTTTTCGTTATCCATTCCTTTATCAATCATGATTTGGATACGATCTCTAGCAATTTCTAATGATTCAATTAATGTTTCATCTTCTGAAATACAAATAGAAGCTTTAGCTTTCATTTCAGCAGTCCAGTCAGTAAATGTAAAGGCTTGGTCAGCTGTTAAGGTTCCGATATGTACTTCAATAACTCTTCCTTGGAAAACATTTTCTCCGTCAAACTGCTTTAACATTTGTTGTTGTGTTGCGTGTACAACATCACGGAAATCCATGAAACTTCTCATGTCTCCTTTAAACGTTACTTTAACTGATTGTGGAATAGGCATTGTTGCTTCACCTGTTGCTAAAGCTAATGCTACAGTTCCTGAGTCAGCTCCAAAGGCAACTCCTTTTGACATACGTGTATGAGAATCTCCTCCAATAATAATATCCCAATCACTTACTGTAATGTCATTTAACACTTTATGAATTACATCTGTCATTGCAGGATATTGTCCTTTAGGATCACGCCCTGTAATTAAACCAAAGTCATTCATAAATTTCATTAACCTTGGAATGTTTGCTTTTGACTTATCATCCCATACAGAAGCTGTATGACAACCAGATTGGTAAGCTCCGTCAACTATTGGAGAAATAACAGTAGCAGCCATCATTTCTAATTCCTGAGAAGTCATTAAACCTGTAGTATCTTGAGAACCTACAATATTAACTTCTACACGAACATCAGAACCTGCATGTAATGTTTTTCCTGGAGTTGTTCCTACTGCATTTTTATTGAATATTTTTTCAACTGCAGTTAATCCTTGTCCGTCTACAGATATTTCTTTAGAAGTAGCATATACTTGTGGTACATCAATCCCTAATACTTTAGCTGCAAATGTTTGTAATTTCTTACCAAAAACAACAGCATAAGAACCTCCAGCTTTTATAAACTCCATTTTTTGTGGGGTTAATGCTGTAGAGATGTCTTTTAATTCTTTATCTCCGTTATATAATTTCTTGGTTTTTGTATTGATAGTTAAAACTGTTCCTGTTTCTACAGAATACTCTTGTTTTAAAACTGGCTCTCCATCTTCATCAACAATCGTATTACCTTCAGCATCTTTTTGCTTTACCCAGTTTTTAAGATCAATACCAATACCTCCTGTTACACCTACTGTAGTTAAGAAAATTGGAGAAATTCCGTTAGTACCTGCAATTACTGGGGCAATATTGATAAATGGAACGTACGGACTTGATTCTACACCTGTCCATAAAGCCACGTTATTAACACCTGACATTCTAGAAGAACCTACTCCCATAGTTCCTTTTTCAGCAACTAACATCACACGTTTATCTGGATGTTGCTCTTTAAGTGCTAACAACTCATTTTGCATATCTTTATTATGCTCAAAAATTGATTGCCCATGTAATTCACGGTCAGATCTTGAGTGTGCATCAGCACCTGGTGATAATAAGTCTGTTGATATATCTCCTACACCTGCTATATATGTAACTACTTTAATTTCTTCTTCTATTTCTGGAAGCTTAGTAAAAAACTCTGCTTGTGCATAGCTTTCGATAAGCTCTTTTGCTATTTTATTACCAGCTTTGTATGCTTCTTCTAAACGCTCTGTATCTGCTTCATATAAGAATACTTGAGTCTTTAATACTTTTGCTGCTTCTTCAGCAATTGCAGCATCGCTACCTAATGCTAAATCAAGTAAAACTTCTACAGAAGCTCCCCCCTTCATGTGTCCTAACTGCTCTAAAGCAAAAGATGGAGTAATCTCTTCCACTACAGATTCACCAAGAATAATCTCTTTTAAAAATTTTGCTTTTACAGCAGCAGCACTTGTTGTACCTGGTAAAACATTATAAATAAAGAAATTAAGAGAATCTTTTCTGTGTGGATTGTTTTCATCTTTAATTTGTGAGATGATTTCAGTTAACAATTCACTTCCATCGATAGGTTTGGGGTGAAGACCTTGACCTTTTCTTACTTCAATCTCCTTTAGGTAATCTGAGTATGTGTTCATAAAAAAGTTTTGTTTAAAATATTTTGAAGGAAATAGTAAAAACTACTATATATATTAAAACTGGTTATTACAGCTTTTTCCTGTTAATTTTTGCTTAGCAAAAGTAATATTTTAACCTTAATTTTAAAAATAAACAACAAAACAGTCCAAAAAGAAAATTAATTTAATTTGAAAGCCTTGTTTTTAAAAACATCTCAAAAAAACAACTATAAAAACACCATATAATTATCAAATTGATAATTTGGTATTTTAAAGAGATTAGAAAAAAATAGTATAATGATTCTAAATAGGAAAAAAAGCAGACCCATAAGCTGGATTCTGTTCCTTATAAATAAGGCTCTTATCATTTATCTAGTTCTGAAATTACTCTCAGAATCAATCTGCCTACCCCTTAGAATCGCGCGAGTAGCGCTCGAGCTCTAATGTACATGGCATTGCACCGCATAGAGTTTACCTGGTTTCACTACAGCATTACCTGTACATTCTTTCTGTTGCACTTGTCCTCGGTTTACACCGGACGGATGTTATCCGCTATGCTACTCTATGGTGTCCAGACTTTCCTACTTATATTTTCTATAAGTCGATAAGATAGGTCTGCTATTATATTGTTGTCAAATAAAAGTTCACACCTCTATTCATAAAAAAACCCACTCAAAAGAATTGAGTGGGAAAATTGCTATGAAAAAGAAAAAGTGTCTAGAACGTCTCCTAGACACTGCAAATATATAACTGTTTTTCGTTTAAAAAAAATTTTATTTAAAAAAAATTATCTTTTTTATGATTTTTTTAAGAAAACATATCTTTAACCTTTTCAAAGAAAGATTTGTCCGACTTCTGTGGGTTCGGGCTAAAGTTCTCATCTTCTTGCATTTCCTCGAAAAACTTACGTTGATCTTTAGTTAATTCTTGAGGAGTCCATACATTTATGTGAATTAAGAAATCTCCATGACCATAACGTTCAATACTTGGCAATCCTTTTCCTTTTAAACGTAAAATTTTACCTGATTGCGTTCCTGGTTCAATCTTAATCTTTACTTTTCCTGTAACTGTTTCTACTTCTTTCGATACTCCTAAAACTGCTTCTGAAAAGTTGATGTATAAATCATAGTGAATATTACTTCCTTCACGTTTTAAGTTTTCGTGTGGTACTTCTTCAATTAACACTAATAAATCTCCTGGAATTGAGTTTTTACCTGGAGCTTCATTTCCTTTTCCTCCTACTTTTAATTGTACTCCTTCTGTTACTCCTTCTGGAATATTGATAGAAACGGTTTCTTCTTTTACTACCATCCCTTGTGCATCTGCTCCACTTGGCTTTTTGTCTAGCATCTCTCCTGCTCCATGACAAGTACTACAAGTAGTAGCAGTTTGCATTCTTCCTAAAATAGTATTGGTTACACGCATTTGTTGCCCGCTTCCATTACATGTTGAACAGGTTTTGTACGTTACTCCTTCGGCTTGAACTTTTCTACGAACCTTTACCTTCTTTTCAACTCCTTTAGCAATATCTTCTAAGGTTAGTTTTACACGAATACGTAAGTTGCTACCTTTTACTCGTGCTTGACGGTGACCTCCACCACCAAAACCACCGAAACCGCCACCAAAGGCTCCTCCGAAAATATCTCCAAACTGGCTAAATATATCATCCATATTCATACCGCCACCACCGAAGCCTCCATGACCTCCTTCAAAAGCAGCATGACCGTACTGATCGTAACGTGCTTTTTTATTATCGTCACTTAATACCTCATAAGCTTCTGCAGCTAATTTGAATTTTTCTTCAGCATCTTTATCATCAGGGTTCTTATCTGGATGGTACTTGATTGCCATCTTACGATATGCCTTTTTGATTTCAGCTTTTGAGGCTGATTTTGATATTCCTAATATTTCGTAATAATCTTGTTTTGCCATAACTTTCAATGTTCAATTAATTAGTAAACAGTTATTATAATTACTAATAATTGTATTAATGATGATTGTTTTACGCTTGCCCCATTACTACTTTAGGGTGACGAATAATTTTATCTCCTAACTTATATCCCTTCTCTACACAATCAATAATCTTTCCTTTTAAATCATCTGAAGGTGCTGGTATTTGCGTTATTGCATCATGAACTTCTGCATCAAAATCATCTCCTGGTTTTACTTCTATTTCTGTTAATCCTTTTTGAGTTAAGGTGTTTTTAAACTTGTTATTAATAAGTTCCATTCCTTTTAACAGTTCAGAGTCTTCTGTTTTTTTAATTTCTGCCAAACCTCTATCAAAATCATCCATAATTGGCAGTAAAGCTGTCATTAATTCTTGACTTGCAGTTTTAAAAAGTTCAATACGTTCTTTTGAAGTACGTTTTTTGTAATTTTCAAACTCTGCAAATAATCGTAGATATTTATCTTTTTCAGCTTGAATTAATTCTTCTGCTGTTGGCTCTTCTTTAGCCTCAACCTCTTTATTTTCCTGAGTTTCTTCTTGATTCTCTCCTAAATCGCCATTTTTAATAGCGTCGTTAATTTCGTCTTCTTTTGTATATTGATCTTTACTCATTGTAAATCGTTTCATGTATTTAACACTTTTTGATTAACAAGAATACTGCCAATAAAAAAAATGTGTCATAATGACATTGTAAATATTATTTTATATCTGTCATACAAAAAAGTACATTTATCTTTTGTACAAACATCTCAAAATTATATATTTAAGAAATTTTTATTAATTAATTTATAACATAAAAAGTCCCTCATTATGAAACAGAATTTTTTAAACATTTCAGGAGTTACAATTCTTTCAAAAAATCAACAAAAGAACTTAACAGGTGGTGCTGCTATTGATCTTAGTAAATGTGGATGTGATTGCTCTGGAAGCGTTACAGGCCCTATTTATTGTCATCAATATTTTGCTTGTACACAAGAATATACTTGTAGTGAAGAAATGTAAAAGTTAAAACATAAAAAAAAAGCTGTTATCTAAACGATAACAGCTTTTTTATTTCTTATTCCTAACTAGTTTGGTACAACGCTAACTATTTTTGCTTTTGTAGGCACAATAAATTCTGCTTCTTTAAGGAATTTTATATTAGATAGTTTTGCCTCTCCTATTTGTTCTTCATATCCATTTTTTAAAGACCACATATGAAATGTCCAATTTGTAGCAATTGGTATTGAATTAACCTGTTCAATTTGATTATACTTAATAGCATGAGGTTCTTTTTCTGCTTTTTCTTTTCCTTTACCAAAGGTTACAATATATGCTGCTCCTTCTAAAATATTTGTTTTTGGGTTTTTATATATCACGTACCAGTCGTCAGGTGCATCACCAGTACCAGATTCAAAAGTCAGTCTACCTGTTGTAAAATTTTCAGTTCCCCATTTGTTTTCACTAAAATTAGACCAAATAGTTCCTTGATCGTTAAGTTTATATGGTAAGCCTAAAAAATATGACCATGTAAAAATATCAAAACGAGCTGTTGCCATATCCTTTTTATTTACTCCTAATGCATACACTTCTTTTCCATCAAAAATAATTAATGAACCATCTTCTTTTTCTATTTTTATTTTACCTCCTCCTGGTTCTTGTGTTATAACACCTTTTAAATGTTTTTTTCCTCCAAAAGTTATATCAATTGTATATTTAAGGTATTTCTTCCCCATAAATACATTCTTTTTATGAGCTTTTTCTATTGATGATGTAAAAGTTTGGGAACTCTCCTGGGCTGTAAAAATTGTTACCTGAAATAATAATACTGTAAGTATGATTCTTGTTTTCATAATATTGATTAAAATTAATCCATTAAGTCGAAATAAACATACTTCAATTACACTTTAATCATAAAAAAATCCCAAATCAGTTGATTTGGGATTTATATTTATTTCTCGATGTTACTTTTTTAATCATCAATTCTTTCAATTTTAGCTCCAATTGATTTTAAACGTGCTTCAATATCTTCATAACCTCTATCAATCTGTTCTATATTATTGATAATACTTGTTCCTTTAGCAGATAATGCTGCTATTAATAAAGAAATACCTGCTCTAATATCTGGTGAAGTCATTTTAGTTGCCTTCAACTGAGATTTAAAGTCATGTCCAATTACTGTAGCTCTGTGTGGGTCACATAAAATTACTTTTGCTCCCATATCGATTAATTTATCGACAAAAAACAAACGGCTTTCAAACATTTTCTGATGAATTAACACTGTTCCTTTTGCTTGTGTAGCTACTACTAGAACAATACTTAACAAATCTGGTGTAAATCCTGGCCATGGTGCATCTGCTACCGTAAGTACTGATCCATCAATATAACTTTGAATCTCATAACTATCTTGTTCTGGAATAAAGATATCATCTCCTACTTTTTCTAGTTGAATTCCTAACTTTCTAAATACATTAGGAATTTGACCTAAATCATTCCAACTTACATTTTTAATTGTTAATTCAGAACGAGTCATAGCTGCCATACCTATCCAACTACCAATTTCAATCATATCTGGTAAGATGGTATGTTCACAACCTCCTAATGACTCTACTCCTTCAATTGTAAGTAAGTTAGATCCTACACCAGAAATTTTTGCTCCCATAGAGTTCAACATTTTTGATAATTGTTGAATATATGGTTCGCAAGCTGCATTATATATTGTTGTAGTTCCTTTAGCTAGTACTGCAGCCATAATAATATTTGCGGTACCTGTTACTGAAGCTTCATCTAACAGCATTTCAGCTCCTACTAACCCTGTTTCAGTTTCTACTCCATAGAAATACTCTTCACGATTATAACGGAACTTAGCACCTAAGTTAATGAACCCTTCAAAGTGAGTATCTAAACGACGGCGTCCAATTTTATCTCCTCCTGGACGTGGAATATATCCTTTTCCAAAACGAGCTAATAAAGGACCAACAATCATAATAGACCCTCTTAAAGAACTTCCATCCCTTTTAAATTCTGGTGACTCTAGGTATTTTAAATTGATATCATCTGCTTGGAAACTATACGAGTTTTTAGAGAGCTTTTCTACTTTAACCCCTAATTCTCCTAAAATAAAAATCAGTTTATTAACATCAATAATGTCAGGAACATTGTTTATAATTACTTTTTCTGACGTTAATAACACCGCACATATTACCTGTAATGCTTCATTTTTTGCTCCCTGTGGTGTTATTGTTCCTTTTAACTTGTGACCTCCTTCTATTTTAAATGATGCCATTTACTTTTTTCTGTATTTAGTATTTGTTTTTCCTTTTGATTTATGCTGTCCTTGACCACCTCTCTTTCTTAGTAAGCTCTTACTATCTGTAAGCTCTTCTTCTGTATTACGTATATCTATTTTCCCATCAGATAACTCATACAAATGATCAAAAATAACACTATCTTCAACTGTATCTTTGTTCCAGTTTAAATAGCATTTTTTCATATGATTGGCAATGGTAAACACCAAAGCTTCTTTCATTTCTCCTTCTTCCCATGTTAATGCAACATCAATCATGGTTTGGATATTTGTTCCATAAAAGCGGTACTTTGATGCTGATTTAGGGTATGGCAATCGCTCAGGAGATTCTTGTAGCTCTTCCTTTGAAGGTGTTTCGTATGGAGAATCAACATCTAATTGAAAATCTGCCATTATATGTAATTGATCCCAAAGTTTATGTTTAAAATCAGGTACATCTCGTAAATGAGGTTGCAAATTCCCCATAACGTCAATAATAGCCTTAGCCATTGTATTTCTTTCTTCTTTATCTTCTAAAGCGATACAATGGTTCACTAACTTTTGTATATGTCTCCCATATTCTGGGATAATTAATTTGGATCTTTTCGAATTGTATTCTAAATCAAACGTCATTTCTCTATATTTTATCTATGCAAAATAGGTAATTATTATGAATTAACTTACCCGATTACTTTCAATTTTGCAAATTGTAACAATAATTTCTTTTTACCTACGGTACTAAACTCTATTTCTGCTTTTTTATTGGGACCTTTCCCTTCTAAAGCTACTACTTTTCCAGTGCCAAAACGGTTATGTTCTACTACGTTTCCTACTGTAATTTCTCCATCAAACAAATTCATTTTCGGGCTCATTTCTGAAACCTTTTTCATTTTACTTTTTGGAGGAACCATATTAGGCTTTTCCTTCTTAGCTAAGAATTCTTTTCTCTTTTTTTGAATTGGTTTTTGAAAACGTATTTTCTTTGGAGAATCATCTTCAAACAGGCTAGCGTCTATAAATCTATTAACTGATGGTTCTGGCACTTTGGGAGTTAAGTATTCTAGATACTGATCATCAATTTCTTCTAAAAATCTACTAGGTTCTCCATCGGTTAATTTACCCCAACGATAACGTGTTTGTGCATAAGTCAAATAGGCTCCTTTTTCTGCCCTTGTTAACGCCACATAAAATAAACGACGTTCTTCTTCTAACTCACTACGAGTATTCATACTCATTGCTGATGGAAACAAACTTTCTTCTAAACCTACAATGTATACGTAAGGAAATTCTAATCCTTTTGATAGGTGAATCGTCATTAATGAAACTCTAGGTTCTTCGTCTTGTTTATCAGAATCAAAATCAGTTGCTAGTGCTACATCTTCTAAAAATGACGTTAGCGAAGCATCTTCACCTGTTTCTATCTTATCGGTTATAAAGTCTTTTATTCCGTTTAAAAGTTCTTGAACGTTTTCAACTTTATTAACTCCTTCTGGCGTTCCGTCTTTTTGTAAATCTTTAACCAACTGCGTTTGTTTCACCACCAAATCAGCTATTTCAAAAGCATTTTTTGTTTGTGCTTCTATTTGAAAACGCTGAATCATATTTACAAAGTTCTGCAACTTTGTTTTGGTTCCAGAATTGATATTAATATCAATCGTACTGATATTCTTTAAAATATCAAACATTGATTTTTTATAATGATTCGCCGCAATTGTTAATTTATCTAATGTAGTAGCTCCTATTCCTCTTGCCGGATAGTTGATGATACGTTTTAACGCTTCCTCGTCATTCGGATTGATTAAAATTCGCAAATACGATAGTAAATCTTTAATTTCTTTACGTTGGTAGAATGAAATACCTCCGTAAATTTTATATTTAATATCTTTTTTACGTAACGCATCTTCTATAGCTCTCGATTGTGCATTGGTACGGTATAGAATGGCAAATTGATCACTAGTTAACTGATGATTCATTTGGTTTTCCCAAATAGATTGCGCTACAAAACGTCCTTCTTCTCCATCAGAAATTGTACGCATTACTTTTACACTATCTCCTGCATCATTTGCTGTCCAAATTTCTTTATCTAGCTTGGTTTTATTCTTATCAATAACACTATTCGCAGCACGTACAATGTTACTTGTTGAACGATAGTTTTGTTCTAACTTAAACGTTTTTACATCTGGGTAATCCTTCTGGAAGTTTAAGATATTTTGAATATTTGCCCCACGGAATCCGTAAATACTTTGTGAATCATCTCCTACCACACAAATATTCTGAAAACGATCAGCCAACGCACGTACAATTAAATACTGCGAATGGTTGGTATCTTGGTACTCATCTACCAAAATATATCGGAAACGATCTTGATACTTTGCTAAAACATCTGGAAAACGAGCTAACAATTCATTCGTTCGCAGTAGTAAATCGTCAAAATCCATAGCTCCAGATTTAAAACATCTATCTACATATTCTTTATAGATATCACCTGTTCTAGGCCTGCTTGCTTCTAAATCGGCTTGTTGTAAATCAGAGTTATTAAAATAAGCTCTAACCGTAATTAAACTGTTTTTAAAAGACGAAATTCTACTTAAAATTTGCTTTGGTTTGTATCGATCTTTATCCAAATTCATTTCTTTGATAATCGCCGTTATCAATCGAACTGAATCTTGTGTATCGTAAATGGTGAAGTTTGATGGATAGCCTAATCGATCAGCTTCCGAGCGTAAAATACGTGCAAAAACTGAGTGGAAAGTTCCCATCCAAAGGTTTTTAGCTTCACTATACCCCACTACTTTACCAATACGATCTTTCATTTCACGAGCAGCCTTGTTGGTAAATGTTAACGATAAAATGTTAAATGCATCTACGCCTTGCTCCATTAAATAAGCAATTTTATAAGTCAGCACTCTCGTTTTACCCGATCCTGCTCCTGCTATAATTATCATTGGGCCGTCTTTTTGCAAAACAGCTGCTCTCTGTGGTTCGTTAAGTTGCTCTAAATAAGTATTCAATGGAAATTAAATTGAAAGTATTTTAAAAGTGGAAAATTAACCAATCTTTTAGGTTTTTTAAAGATTCTAACCTTTTTTTTATTCACTAATTTTTATTTGATAAATTTCAGTCTAAACCCGAATAACCAAAAATTCGTCCTAAAACCCTTATTTTAAAATATTCGTTTTAAAACCCGAATTGTTTGGCGTTTTCAATTTGAAAACCTATTTTTACTAAAATTTAAATGCATGACAAGTGTAATTACTGGTGATATTATTAATTCTAGAGGTGTTTCTGCTGAAACATGGCTCCCTTTATTAAAGGAGTCTTTTAACTCTATTGGAAAAGCACCAAAAACATGGGAACTTTTTCGTGGAGATAGTTTTCAAATTGAAATTGAAAATATTGCTGATGCTCTTCTTTATGCCATAAAGCTAAAAACCAATATTAAGAAAATAAAAGATTTAGACATTCGTTTAGCTATTGGTATTGGTAATAAAAATTTTGATACAGATAAAATTACCGAAGCTAATGGTGAAGCTTTTATAAATTCTGGGTATGCTTTTGATCATTTACTTAAAAAGCAAAATTTGGCTTTAAAAACTCCTTGGAAAGATATTAACGAAGAGTTTGAAGTTTCTTTAGGGTTAAGTTTGTTAATAATGGATAGCTGGACAACTAACTCTGCTGCTTTTGTATATATGTCATTACAAAACCCTGAGTGTACTCAAAAAGTTATTGCTAAAAAACTAGCTATTTCAGAAAGTAGTGCTAGCGAACGAAGAAAACGTTCTGGTTTTGATGAAATTATGAAGCTAGAAAAACGTTATAGAAAACTTATGAATCAGAAACTAACTAACCTATGATACTCTTCTTAAAATTACTTATTGCTCACTTATTAGGTGATTTTGTGTTTCAACCTAAAAACTGGGTAAAAAACAAAGAGAAAAAGAAAATAAAATCTGTAAAACTCTATGCCCACATAGGTGTTCATGCTATTTTATTACTAATATTATTACAATTCAACTCTACATATTGGAGTACTATTTTACTCGTAATTATTTCTCACTACTTAGTTGATCTTGGAAAACTGTATCTTCAAAAGAAAAAAAACAAACGCTTATTTTTCTTTTTAGATCAAGCTTTACATATATTCTTTTTAGGACTTGCTACCTATATTTATTCACCTTTTAAAATTAATATCGACACTATTTTAACTAAGCAAAACCTATTACTTTTTACTTGTTTAATTTTTGTTACTTATACCTCTTCCATCATTATAAATACATTAATTTCTAAATGGAATCCTGAAAAGGGTAATAAATCAACAGAACAATCGTTAGCCAATGCAGGTAGGTACATTGGTTTTTTAGAACGTATATTAATTTTTGTTTTTATAGCAATTAACCAATGGGCAGGTGTCGGCTTTTTACTAGCAGCAAAATCTATATTTAGGTTTGGAGATTTAACTGCTTCAAAAGACAGAAAACTTACCGAATATGTACTAATTGGAACTTTATTAAGTTTTGGATTGGCAATTTTAACAGGACTCGTATATTCGCATTATGGAAGATAAAATTATTGAAGGGCTTGCTTATGCCCTACCAGCATTAGTAACTGGAGGTGTGGCTTACCTAATTTTAGGTCGCTTTATTGAACAGGATAATAAAGAAAAAACATTCAATGCTTTAGTTGAAAAAAAGCGTGAAAGCTTACCTACAAAACTACAAGCTTATGAGCGTATGTTATTATTTTGTGAGCGTATCAACCCTTCTAAATTACTTTTAAGAGTTAACCCTATTGGAGATGATACTGATAATTATCTACAACTTTTAATTGGTAACATAGAACAAGAATTTGAACATAATTTAGTACAACAACTATACATTTCTGATGATAGCTGGAAAGCTGTTACTGCTGCTAAATTAGCCATTATAGCAAAGCTTCGTTCTACAGCAGAAGATTCTGAAACCGCTAAAGATTTACGAGAAAATGTATTAATTGATTATTCTCAACAAGAAAGTCCCGCCAATACTGCAATCTCCTTTTTAAAGCAAGAAGTAAAGAAATTGATATAATAAAAAAGCCTCTGATCAGAGGCTTTTTTATTTCTATTATTTTTCAATAGGTAATTCTAGTCTACTAGCCCACTCTGTCCAAGAACCGTCATATACACTATAATTAGTACTTCCTGATTCTTCTGCTCCTAAAGCTAAAATACACGCTGTAATTCCTGAACCACAAGAAAAAATCATTTCTTCTTCATTCGGATTCATATCTGAAAATATTTTCTGAAGCTCCTCTTTCGATTTCATCTTTCCCTCTAATTGCAATTCTGCATAAGGCAAACTTTTAGAATTCGGTATATGACCTCCTCTTAAGTCTTTTCTTGGCTCTGGTTCCGTAGCATAAAACCTTCCTTTAGAGCGAGCATCCAAAATAACTTTATTATCATCATGAGAAGCTTTTAAGACTTCCTCGGTAACACTTATTTTATCCTTACTAAGATTAGCTTTAAAGTTTCCTGTTAAGAGTTCTCTTTCTTTTTTGGACTCTACTTTATAACCAGCGTCTTTCCAAGCAGGCAAACCTCCGTTTAAAACTGCGATATTTTCAAAACCAAACACTTTAAACAACCACCAAACTCTCGGTGCTGAATACACTCCTAAATCATCATAAACAACAATACAACTATCATTGTCTATTCCCAATTTTTTAACCTCGTTTTCAAAGTATTCCTCTGACGGAACTGTATTAGGATATTCTCCTTCAATACCTAAAAAGACATTCTTTAAATCAAAGAAAACAGCATTTTGAATCTGCTTTTTTTCTTTTTTATCATCTGATTTTGTTCCTACTTTCTGAATAGTTGCATCAAGAATTATTAAGTTGTCTACACTTAAATTATTATGTAACCATTCAACAGGAACTATAGGTGATTTTACTGTAAGCATATAAGTCTATTTTACTTCATCATAATGTTCATCCCATTCATGTGGATGTGGTTTTCCTAACTTACCTACAGACTTCGCAACTAAAGTAGACACTGTTGCATCACCTGTTACATTGATAACTGTTCTACACATATCTAACGGTCTATCAACCGCAAAAATTAAAGCTAAACCTATTGCTAATTTATCTGCTGGAAACCCAACTGACTCCAATACTATTACCAACATTACCATACCTGCTCCTGGTACAGCTGCTGAACCTATTGAGGCTAACAAAGCTGTTAAAATAATTGTTAACTGATCTCCAAAAGTTAAATCAAAACCTAAAGCCTGTGATATAAAAACTGCAGCTACAGCTTGATATAAACTCGTACCATCCATATTAATAGTAGCTCCCACAGGTAACACAAAACTCGATACTTCTTTATCAACTCCAATATGCTCCTCTACTCGTTCCATCGTAACAGGCAATGTTGCTGCACTTGAACTAGTTGAAAATGCTAATAATTGTGCTGGGCTAATTTGTTGTAAAAACCACAATGGGTTCTTTTTGGTAAACACACTTATTAAAACCATATAAAGTGCCACCATTAACAATAACCCTCCTATAACTGTTAATCCATATTTTAACAATGCTAATAATAAATCTGGATCGTTAGAAGAAACCACAACATTTGCTAATAATGCAAATACTGCGTAAGGAGCTGTTAACATTATTAAATCTACCATTTTTAACACGACTTCATTTAATGAGTCAAAGAAGTTTTTTAATGGTTTAGCATTTTTCTCACCTACCAATAACATTGATATTCCTAAGAAAATGGTGAAGAAAATTACTTGTAACATTGCTTTATTATTACTCATTGCCTGCATAGCATTATCAGGAACCATATCTTCTAAAAATTGAAGTGGACCGCTTTCTTTTTGCTTACTTGCCTCTGCAATTTTAGCTTGTACACCTTCACTATTTGCATAATCAGCTGTTAACTTTGCTATGGTATCTTCTGAAATACCATCTCCAGGTTGTACAACATTTACTAATAGTAATCCTACTGTTATAGCTATTACTGTTGTACCTATATATATTAGTATGGTACGTAAACCTATATTTTTAAATTTTGAAATATCTTTTAAATCAGATATCCCTTTTACAAGAGAAGCAATAATTAATGGTACAGCAATTAGCTTTAATAATTTTACGAAAATAGTTCCTAAAGGCTTTATCCAGTCAGATACGAATGATGCTCCATTATCTACAAAGGTCATTGCTAACCCAAATAAAATACCTAAAACCATTCCTATTAAAATTTGCCAGTGTAGTGCAAGTTTCTTCATATAATATATTAATCTATTAGTTTTTTTCTGGCCGTAAGGTATAAAGAATTATTTAAAAAAAAGTGACCTTGAGTTCGTATATTGTGTCCCATAAATTAGATACTAAGTACTAACCTTATTAAAATAAAAAGATGACTGGAATTTTAGATTTATTAAATAGCGATACCGGAAAGGCAATAATATCTGGCGTTGCTGGCTCTACAGGACAAGATACTAATAAAACTAGTAGTGTTCTAACAATGGCATTGCCTGTTTTAATGAAAGCAATGCAACGAAATGCTGCTACACCTCAAGGTGCTGAAAGTTTAAAAAGTGCGTTAAACAAGCATGATGGTGGAATCTTAGATAATTTAGGTGACTTATTTAATGGTGGTGTTAACTCTGATGTTTTACAAGATGGTAGTAAAATTTTAGGTCATGTTTTAGGAAATAAACAACAAGGAGTGGAAAAAGTTATTGGTCAAAAAGCAGGAATGGACACTAGTGCTGTTGCTGATATCTTAAAAACTGCAGCTCCAATTTTAATGGGATTATTAGGTAAGCAATCTCGTCAAGAAAACATAAATAATTCGAGTGATTTAAGTGGGCTTTTAGGTGGTTTACTTGGTGGTAGTTCAGCTCAAAAAGAACAAAGTTTCTTAGAACAAATATTAGATGCTGATGGTGATGGTAGTATTGTTGATGATGTAGCTGGAATGATTTTAGGAAACGCTAGTAGCAGTCAACAAAAGTCTGGTGGACTTTTAGGAGGACTTTTAGGAGGAGTATTTGGAAAAAAATAACTTTTCATTTATAATATAATCAAAGGGCAAACATTTGTTTGCCCTTTTTCTTTTAACTACTTTTGCCACGATATTAGGATTTATGGAGAAACTTAAACAACGTTGGGGCATAGAAAACAATTGGGCTTTAGCTGCCATTTTTATAGTTTTCGCAATAAACGGTTCTTTTGCCGCGTGGGTTGCTAAACCTGTTACTAACTTACTGGGTCTATCTCCACAAACAATGACTCCTTGGTTATACTACCCTTTAAGAATTTTACTTATTTTTCCTATTTATCAAACCACACTACCTATAGTTGGATGGCTTTTTGGTCAATTTAAATTCTTTTGGGAGTTTGAAAAGAAGTTTTTAAGTAGGTTAGGACTAAGTTTTTTATTCAAAAAAGCAAACTAATAATTCAATTATTTAAAAATCAGTTATTTGCCTATACTTTTCTCTAAAGTATTTTTTATTTTTGTGTTATTATTAGCTAAATAATAATTCCTCTCTTTTACTTCCCTAGTTTTAAGATAGAATTACTAACTAAACTCATTTCTATATGAAAACTTTTCTTAAAGAGACTCTAGCTCTCATAGTTATATGTTGTTCGTTTTTAATCTTTCAATCTTGTAAAAAAGAGAAGAAACAAACTGATAATATTACTGAAACTAAAAAAGAAGTTATTAAGAAGAAAAAGGTAATTGAAATTATTACAGAAAGTATGGATTTTCAAATGTCTGATACCATACCTTCTGGCTGGAATACATTTCGTTACATCAATAAATCTCCACAAACACACTTTTTTCTAATTGATAAGTATCCTGAAGGGAAAAATTCAGAGGATGCTAAAAAATATGTAGCACCCGTTTTTGATGAAGCTATGAAGCTTATTAATGAAGGTAAAGCTAAAGAAGGGTTTGCTGAGTTTGCTAATTTACCCGAATGGTTTAGCGAAGTTGTTTTTTTAGGTGGTAGTGGATTACTTTCTCCTGAAAGTACAGGAGAAACTACACTTTATTTAAACCCTGGAAATTACATGCTTGAATGTTATGTAAAAATGAGTAATGGGGTATTTCATACTTCTATGGGAATGGTTAAAGATGTTGTTGTATCTGACAAAGATTCTGGAAACTCAGAACCAAAAGCAGATGCTAACATAACTATTTCTAGTACTGATGGGATTGTTTTAAAAGATTCAATTTTTGCTGGAAAACGTACTTTTTCAGTGCATTTTAAAGATCAAATTGTATACGAAAGTTTTGTTGGACACGATATTAATTTAGTAAAACTACAAAGCAATACTGATTTTGAAAACCTAGAAAACTGGATGAATTGGGCTGATCCTAAAGGACTAATTGAACCTGCGCCTTCTGATGTTACTTTTTTAGGTGGAGTTAACGATATGCCTACTGGTAATAAAGCTTATTTTACAGCCATATTAAATAAAGGTATTTATGGGTTAATATCAGAGGTTCCTAATCCTTCCGAGAAAAACTTATTTATAACTTTTGAAGTATATTAAATAAAAAGAGCAAACTTAGTTTGCTCTTTTTATTATTTCATTTATGTTAATTGGTATTGGCAAGTCAACACCTTCTTCAAGAAAACGTTTATGTACCGCTTCTTTTAAAGCACATTTAGTCTTAAATTCTTGAAATGGTTCATTTAACCATACATAAGCACGCATGTGAATATGATCTGGGTAGACATCAATAACACGAACATCTACTTGATGTATATCACTCATCACTTGATCTGGTGTACGATAATCAATAACAGTTGGTAACTTAACTGCCTCTTCTTGTATAATTCTTCGTGCTAAATCAATATCTGCTTTCAACCCTATTTTAAAATTATTAAAACTCAATACATGAGAATCTTCTATAGTATGATTTAAAATAGAATCTGTACTTATTACCGAATTTGGTATAATCAATCTCTTGTTTTCAAAGTTATTTATTACGGTATGTCTCAACGTTATGTCTTCAACAATACCAACTCTTGTATCGTCCAGTTTAATATAGTCTCCTACTCTAAATGGACGGAAAATAACTATGAAAGCTCCTGCTATTAAGTTAGAAAGTGCTGCTTGTGCAGCAAAACCTATAATGGCTGCTAAAATACCGGCTCCAGAAAAAATTAAGGTTGCTTTACTTCTAAAAGCAGGCACGGTCATAATTACATAAATGACACTTAAAAGCCCTATTACAAAAGATACTGAATTACGTAAAAACTGAATACTTGTTCTACCAAAACGATCTTCTTTCTTACTCTTAATTAGTTGCCAAATAATGGCTCTTACCAATCTAGAAATAACCCAAGACACTAGAAATACAACGATAATGTATCCTAAAACACCAAAAAAGGTATCTAAATTAAAACGGTATGGTAAAAGCTTATCCATTAAAACAACGCTGTTTGACTTTCGTCATCCTTATCTTTCTTCTTCTTTTGAAGTGCTCTTTCCAACGCTTTCTTTGCTTTGTCTTCTTTAGACTCTACAAACTCTTTATCTTTAGGCTTAGCATCTTCTACTTCCAAAGGTAATGCTTCTTCTTTAATTTCTTCTTCATCATTTACCTCGATATCCTCCACTTTTTCCTCTTCTGGCTCTTCATAAGGCAATGATTCTAATAAATTAACTGTTCTTATTTTGTCTGTTGTTAATTGATTTCCTTGAGCTTTAATTCCTTTTATTGCTATAAAGTCTTCAAAATTAACTTCTATTTTGTCTAAACTTCTTTTTGAGAAAATTACCTCAGCCATAGGACGATAATCTGTAGCAATAATTTCTAACTTTGATTTCTCGTCTTCTGATATAAAAAGCTCTTCCTTGTCTGGTGTTTCAACTAAGAATCGTTTTACAAAATAACGTTCTTTTACACCATCAAAATAGATTGCTGAAATTGGTTTGTTAGGTTTCCATTTTTCTAACACAATCATATCGTTTTCAAAATGCATCGCTAAATCTGGTGATACTGCTTTGATTTTTCCTGATTGAGTTGCTATTAAAATTTTATCTTCTGCTTTAAACTCTCCTAAAAGTTCTCCTCTACCATCAACATTTAAACGTTGTACTGTATCGTCAAACCAAATTTTTCTAGGTTTTAAAGTTGAAACTCCGGCTTCTTTAAACTCTACTTTTTTAATTGAGTACTTGGTTACTAAGTTACCTCTAACACCGCGTCCTTTTATCGCTAAATCTGCAAAATCTATATCCCACTTTAGTTTTTTAACGCTTCCTACTGCTCGTAGTAAAATAGTTACCACCTCAGCTTCTCCATTAGAGTTTGCGGTAAAATACAATACTTTTGATTTCGAATCATCATTGGCTAAGTTATACTCTTTATCACGAGTTACTGACGTCACATTAAAACGCTTCATGTATGAAGCTCCTTTCGCTCCATCACGATATATCATGTTGTAAACAGTACGTTTATCTTTTTTCTTGAATATGGCAACATGAATAATTCCTTTACCAACAAAAGTTTTAGAGTCTACTTTAGTTACTACCATAGAGCCATTTTCTCTAAATACTATAACATCATCAATATCGGCACAATCTGTAACATATTCGTCTTTTCGTAAGGATGTTCCTATGAATCCTTCTTCTCTATTTACATAGAGTTTTGAGTTACGCATTACTACTTTGGTAGCTACGATATCGTCAAAAATGCGGATTTCGGTTTTACGCTCTTTCCCTTTTCCGTATTTTGATTTTAACTCTTTAAAGTAGTCTATAGCAAAGTCAATTAAATTATCTAAGTGATGTTTAACCTCAGCTATTTTTTCCTCTAAACTTTCAATAAATTGTTTCGCTTTATCAATATCGAACTTAGAGATTTTCTTGATTCTGATTTCTGTTAAACGAACAATATCTTCTTCAGTTACTTCTCTTTTTAAATGCTTAGTATGCGGTTTTAACCCTAAATCAATTGCTTCAATTACTCCTTCCCAAGTTTCTACTTCTTCAATATCACGATAAATTCTATTCTCAATAAAAATACGTTCTAAAGAAGCAAAATGCCATTGCTCTTCTAATTCGTGTAACTGAATTTCTAATTCACGTTTAAGCAACTCTACTGTGAAGTCTGTCGATTTTTTTAAGACTTCTGTTACCCCAATAAATACAGGTTTGTTGTCTTCAATAATACAACATAACGGAGATATTGAGTTTTCACAATTAGTAAAAGCGTATAATGCATCTATCGTTTTATCTGGTGATACATTAGCTGGTAAGTGCACTAAGATTTCAACATTAGCTGCAGTATTATCTTCAATACGCTTAATCTTAATTTTGCCTTTATCATTGGCCTTTAAAATACTATCAATTAAAGATGATGTAGTTGTACCAAAAGGCACTTCAGTAATTACTAGTGTTTTCTTATCAAGAGCAGATATTTTCGCTCTTACTCTCACTTTACCTCCTCGTTTACCATCATTATAATTGGTAACATCTGCTATTCCACCTGTTAAAAAATCAGGTACAATAGTAAAACTTCTTCCTTTTAAGTACTTTACAGAAGCATCTATTAACTCGTTAAAGTTGTGCGGTAATATTTTTGTTGATAATCCTACCGCAATACCTTCTGCTCCTTGTGCTAACAGTAAAGGGAATTTTACGGGTAAGTTTACAGGTTCTTTTTTACGTCCGTCATACGAAGCTTGCCACTCAGTAGTTTTAGCATTGAAAACAACATCTAACGCAAATTTTGATAAACGTGCTTCAATATAACGAGAGGCTGCGGCACGGTCTCCTGTTAAAATGTTACCCCAGTTACCTTGCATATCGATTAGCAGCTCTTTTTGCCCCATTTGTACCATCGCATCAGCAATTGAAGCGTCTCCATGAGGGTGATACTGCATTGTGTGACCAACAATATTTGCTACTTTGTTATAGCGCCCATCATCTAAGTCTTTCATTGAATGCATAATACGACGTTGCACTGGTTTAAACCCATCTTCCATTGACGGTACTGCACGTTCTAAAATTACATACGAAGCATAGTCTAAAAACCACTCCTTGTACATTCCCGTAACCTTGGTTATGGTCTCTGTATTTTCAAGGGGTTGATTTAATTCTTCGTCTTGTTCGTACTTGTTGTTTTCTTCACTCATGTATGAATGTTTAAACTTTTATTCGTTTAGGAGTTCTTTTATCTCTTCTTTATTAGTAAAAAAATAGCTATACAAACTAGGGCTGCTACTATCATATTGATATAAGACGACCTATTTGCTTCCCAGTTTAAATTGCTAAAATCAACGTTAAATATGTTGACAACAAAAATTGAAAACGCTATTAATAAATATATTCTAGCTCTTCTATTTCTATCCATTATTTTTTCTTGTACTTTAATTGCAAGCTAATTTATTTATCTGATATCTTTATTCTTTAGTTGTTTTGATAGATGAACCTAATACTAAAGCCATAATCAGCATTAATAATATTCCTATATATGAGTTTTGACTTGATGGACTACCAAAATAAATCATTAAGGCACATACAAGAATCATTATCAATGATACTATTATAATTAATTCTTTAATTCTTTCATATTAATTTTCTTCTACTAAGTCTAACTCAACCTTTAAGTTGTTAATGATAAACTTTTGTCTGTCAGGGGTATTTTTACCCATATAGAATTCTAACATTTGTTCTATCGACATTTCTTTGTCTAACATAACTGGGTCTAAACGAATATCATCTCCAATGAAATGGACAAATTCGTTAGGAGAAATCTCCCCTAACCCCTTAAATCGAGTAATTTCTGGTTTTCCTCTTAGTTTGTTTATCGCAGCTTGCTTTTCTTCTTCTGAATAACAATAAATGGTTTCCTTTTTATTTCGTACTCTAAATAACGGAGTTTCTAAAATATACAGGTGTCCTTCCTTGATTACTTCTGGAAAGAATTGTAAGAAAAATGTTATTAATAACAAACGAATGTGCATACCATCTACATCGGCATCGGTTGCTATTACAATATTGTTATAACGCAAGTCTTCCAGTCCGTCTTCAATATTTAAAGCTGCTTGTAGTAGGTTAAATTCCTCATTCTCGTACACTATCTTTTTAGATAACCCATACGAGTTTAATGGCTTCCCTTTTAAACTAAATACTGCTTGTGTGTTTACGTTACGTGATTTGGTAATTGAACCACTTGCCGAGTCTCCCTCCGTAATAAACAACGTAGTATCTAAATACCCATCTTTTTTAGTGTCACCAAAATGTATACGACAATCGCGTAGTTTTTTGTTGTGTAAACTTGCTTTTTTTGCACGTTCACGAGCTAACTTTCGTATTCCTGATAATTCCTTACGTTCTTTTTCTGCCTGTAATATCTTCTTTTGAAGTTTGTCAGCTATTTCTGTATTTTTATGTAAATAATTATCTAACTGTGTTTTTACAAAGTCATTAATGTAGGTTCTTACGGTTGGTAAGTCTCCTCCCATTTCTGTAGAACCTAATTTCGTTTTTGTTTGACTTTCAAAAACAGGCTCCATTACTTTGATTGAAATGGCACCGATAATTGACTTACGTACATCGGAAGCATCGAAGTTCTTTCCGAAAAACTCTCGAACTGTTTTTACTACTGCTTCTCTAAAGGCATTTAAGTGTGTTCCTCCTTGTGTAGTATTTTGTCCGTTTACAAACGAATGGTATTCTTCTGAATATTGTGTTCTACTGTGTGTTATTGCTACTTCAATATCATCTCCTCGTAAATGAATTATTGGATACAACATATCTTCTTTGTTGTTGTTGTCTTCCAATAAGTCTTTTAATCCGTTTTCTGAATAAAACTTTTCTCCATTAAAAACAATGGTTAACCCTGGGTTTAGGTACACATAGTTTTTTAATAGTTTAGATATATATTCAGGACGATACTTGTAATTTTTAAAGATTGTTTCATCTGCTATAAAGGTTACTTTAGTACCTCTACGACGTGATGTTTCATCCAGTAATTCTTGATTCGTTAAGTTTCCTTTCTCAAACTCTGCTGAAGCTGATTTACCATCACGATTAGATTCTACTCTAAAGTAGGTTGATAACGCATTTACTGCTTTGGTACCAACTCCGTTTAAACCTACTGATTTTTTAAAGGCTTTTGAGTCGTACTTTCCTCCTGTGTTCATTTTAGAAACTACGTCAACTACCTTTCCTAGCGGAATACCACGTCCATAATCTCGAACGATTACTTTATTTCCTTGTACAGAAACTTCTATGGTTTTACCTCCTCCCATGACAAATTCATCAATAGAGTTATCTAAAACCTCTTTAACCAAAATGTAAATTCCGTCGTCTGGTGATGATCCATCTCCAAGTTTACCAATATACATCCCAGGTCGCATACGGATATGTTCTTTCCAATCGAGCGAGCGTATATTGTCTTCGGTATATTGTGTTTCTTGCGTCATAAAAAATCGTGTGAATTGAAGTCTGTGCTAAAATAGTACTTCGCCAGAAAAAATAAAAAACTCTGTTAATATAGTTATCAACAGAGTTCGTTTTATTTCTTTTTTAATGCTTTCTTCTCCCATTTACAGAGCAATCTCCCATATCTCCTCACTTTTTTCTCTGTACTTTCCTTTATCGTTGCTTTGCATTGCGACAATCCTCTACAATTCTTTTTAAAGTGATATTTTGTGCTTGCTATACTGCTACAGATATACACTTTTTTGTCTTCTACTTTTTGAAATGCCACTAACACACCTACTGATAGTAGCATTATTATGACTTTTTTCATTTGTTTTTTAGTTTGGTTGTTTTCTATATTGCCAAGGTGTGGTTACATTAGGTAATGACCACATACCTATTTTAAGTTGTTTTGCTTTCCTTTCTAACAGGGCATATTCTTTACTTTTTGAATATTTTTTAAAGTGCATTGCCAATCCTTTTTCTACTAAGTTTTTGTTGATATTTTGATGGTTATCAAAATATATTTCAGCAATTAAACGGTTCCAATGCCACTTACCCTTGTTGACTACTTTAACTGTTTTTCCAAATATACTGCTAGATACAAATTGTTTTGCTTTGGTACTATAAGCTTGTCCTTTTTCTGGACAATCAATATGTTCTAACCTTATATGTATTGGTTTGTTTTGATATAGTACCTTTACTGTATCTCCGTCTACTACTCCAATTACTCTTGCTCTAAATTCTTTTGGTACTTTTGCCCCTGTTAAAGTTATTAATAAAAATAATAGTATTGTTTTTAGATACATAGTTTAGTTACTAAGGATAAAATCGTTGATAACATCATTTATATGAATTGGTAAATCGGCTCTTTTTATTTGAAATTTCTTAACATTCATTTCAGTTAACCATTTTTTCCAATATTCTTTTATAACATCTTCTTCATAGGGGTTCTTTTTATTCGGATTTACTCCCAGAACTAATACTTCTACATTTTCTAAATTTTTATGTAAAGGTAAAAAACCATAATCTTTTGATTGAAACTTCTCTTTCCAATTACCTTTGTTTAGCTTAAAACTTCTTATTGTTTTTGGAACTAAATAAGATGTTCTGTTTTGTTCTTTTGTAAGATTGTCTTTATGGTACACATAACCATCTGTTAAAACTACTACCACATTCTTATATCCTTCTTCCACACAATAATCTTGTAGTTTATTTTTAAAAAAACCTCTTATATCTGACCCAACATAACTGTCATCTGTAATTGCGGTTTCATAAATATTATTACATATTTCTGTATACTTCTTTGAGGTTTTTAGAATTTCGTCTTTGGTTGCATTGGTTTTATCAAACTGTGTTTTGAGTGTAGCTATTTTCTGATTTAATTCACTATCTGATGGTGCTGGTTCAACAAACAACTGTATTTTATCATTAATTTTATTTGTTCTCTTCCCTCTAATATGATTTTCAAAAGTCTTCGCAACGGATTCGATGTAACCTAAATCTCTTTGATAAAACTCCATTGAAGGCTTTGGATATTTTTTGGGGTTTATTCTATCTGACAAGTCTAATACTATACTAATATTTAAATTTTCTTTACTCTTTATTTTACTTGTACTTCTTACTTCTTTTGATACTTCTGCTATTGGATCTTTCTCTTTTTTATTTGAACAAGAGTAGGTAAGTATAATACATAGAGTTACTATTATAAGTTTATATGCTTTCATTTTTCGTTATTTTAGTTGAGATTTATAAATTATTCCTTCCGTGTTTTCGTCTGTTAAATCGTATTTAGACAAATGTTCTTTTTCTACCTCATCACATTTAGAAAGCAATTCATCTCTTCGTTTTAAATCTAAAAAGTTGTCTGTTATAGCTAAATACCATCCTTTTACATATTCTGCATGGTAGGTTAAGTAACGTTTATTAGGGAATACAAAGCCATCAATTGTTCTCTGTAAGTTTGCAATTCTTGCTTCTATTCCTGAGATTTCTTCTTTTACACCGTTTAATTTTTCTATGGCTTCAGCTATTGATTTTTGTAGGTTAACAATCGTTTCTCTTTTACTTCTTATAAAGGCTTTTATTTTATCAATGTTCTCATATTCCTTCATAATAAAATCAAACACCAGTCCCCAAATTATATATACGACAAAGCCTGCAAAGATTATTCCCCAAAACTCCACTTTACTAAAGGCTATTGACAAATCGAACTCTGGTGAATCTGGTGTTTTATTATAATCATAAATCTTCATTTCTATCTGATACGCTAGTATGGCATCGAATATAAAAGTAATAATAAATAATGCTCCTATTTTTACATATGACAACCAATTTTTATGTTTTTGAAACATATGTATTAAATACCCTAAACCCATAAAAGCGAATGGTATGGTAGCTATAAAAACCGCTTCTAACACTCCATGTTCTAAAGCTTTAGAAAATGATTTTCCATCAAAAATTGCCGCTGATAACTCGCTATTTTCAAAGTCTTTAAAAAAAGCTGAATATGAAGCTGATATGTAAAAAACTAATAAGTAGAATGTTATTGGAATAAGTACTATTAACCCTAAATAAAATTGGGCTTTTGGCTTTTTATCTACTTCTTCTACATACTTCTCTGGATTTTCTCTAACTTCAACTATTTGATGTTCGCACTCTTCAATCTTTTCTTCATCAGTTTTTATACTTTCTTCTAAGATTGCTTTGGCTGTTTGTCTTTTTTTAAGTTCTATGCCTTCTCTTCCTTTCTCTTGAATATGTGGTTGTTTTAGTTTTTTTTGTAGCTCTTCGTCTTCTGCACATTTTCTTTTATAATCCATATAGACATCGTTTAAACAAGCTCTAAAGACTTTGTGATTCCCTGAGGCCTGCTTAGATGATCCATAACCACTTTCGAAAAAAGTTAGTTTAACATCTTTTTTTTCTTCCTTTACTACTACTTCTTCTACTGGGTCTTTCTCCCTTGTAGTAAATATTTTTTTTAAGGCTTCCATATTTGTTAGTTGATTAGGTTAGTTGTTTTAACAATGTTGTTTTAGGTGTATGCTTTTTTGCATTTTCTATCAAAAAACTAGTCAATTCCTCTAAGTTCTCTTCCAAAAACCCGAACTTTAAACAATACTTTTTTAGAGTTATCATTTCATCTTCTGTTACTTTTCCATCTGCCCAAATCATTACTGCTAAATCGTATAAGTATTCAACTTTAAGCTCCAAGCTTTCGGGTACTAAGCTTTCTTGTTGGCTTGATAGTAAAATATTATCTAACTCTTGTTTAGATATATTTCTCTCTTCTGCAAACTTGTATAGCATTTGTGTTTCTAACACATCAAAATCATCGTCAGCAAAAGCCATTTCATATAGTCTTAAAAAGTGACTTTTAAGTTCGGTAGTTATTTCATTCATTTTTTTAATATTTAACATTATACATGTCTTTATTTTTAGACACTTGTTTTTTTATTGTTCGTTGTTTTTTTATGCTTGAACTATACCCATAAAATACGAGCAGTAGAAATAAGATTCCACAGAGAACATCTAAAAGAACCCAATATGATTTTACATATAAATAGATGGGAAATATGGGGTTAAATAATAATGCTATTGGTATAAATAATAACCTCCAATACTTCTTTATTTTCTGATTAAAAACTATCAATAAGCACCCTGCAAAAATTACTATTCTTAAAACATTGTAATATTCTATTGGTAATGCTGTTACTGCTAAAAACAATGCTATGGCACAAATAATATTTACTGTTTTTTGTATTCCTACTTTCATTTGATTAAAGTTTAACTACGAGTACATTTACTTTCTTTTTATTAATAGTGCTACAAAAACACTAACTATAGCAAAGACAATTCCTAGGCAGCCTATTCCTTCTTTTTTAGAGTGTCTTTTTCTATACTGCAACCCTTTTATACCTGTTCTTATAGAGTACCCTTTGGAACTTACTGCTCCTATTTTAGTTCGTAAACTTGGAGAAATGCCCGATTTACTAATATTCAGTCCAAAACCTTTTCCTAATTTTATTCGTCTGTAAAATTGAAATCCCATTAGTTCTTATCTATTCTTACCCCACAATTAGGGCAGTTACTACAATTACTCTTTTCTTCTTTTACTTTATCTATTAAAGCTGAACTAATAATTCCTGTAGGTAATGCCACAAAACCAATTCCTATAACTCCTATTAAAGCGCTAAAGAATTTTCCTAAGGGAGTTACGGGGTACATATCTGCTACTCCTACAGTGGTAAGCGTTCCTAACGACCACCAAAAGGCTTCTATAATACTTGAAAACTTATCAGGTTGTGCTTCGTTTTCTGCATAAAAGATTAAAGTAGACGAGAGCATTACTAATATCAATGCTATAAAGGCTGTTATTAAGAGTTCTGGCTTGGTTTCTTTTAGTATTAAATTGATTGTTTTAAAGGATTTTGAATACCTACCTAGTTTAAATATTCGTACTAACCTTAACAGCCTCAACACTCTTAAAACTCGTAAATCAAACGGAAAAATTAGTGGTAAGTAAAAAGGTAATATTGACAGTAAGTCTAAAATTCCGTAACCAGAAAACACGTAAGAACTCCACCCTTTATTATCTTGCTTTTCTGCAATTACAATTCTTGTTATAAATTCTATTGAAAAAACCAGAATAGAGAATCCTTCTATAAACTGAAAGAACTGTGTATAGTTAACTCTTAAAGTTTTAAAAGACTCTAGTACTAAACAGATTATATTTACAATAATTAAACCATAAATAAACCTTGATAAAAACAGGTTGTAATTGAATACATTTAATGCTCTTGTACTCATAGCTCATTTAACAATTACATTCTGATCTGTCTACATATGTTTTATTTCCATTACTATTCTTATAATAGCATCCTCCTTTGGGTCCTGTCCATAATTGCTTTCCATTATGAACCCCACACTTCCATTCTGTTTTTGTTTCTTGCTCTTCTATTCCATCCGTATCAGTAGAACATTCTGTTAATAATACTGAAATAAAAAAGAGACCTACAATTTGTAATCTTTTTATCATTATGTTTTAGTTTGGTTATACCTCAAATCTAAACTACCTCAAAAACAAAACCTTACGGATTTCCGTAAGGCTTCTAAATACTCTTTTTTGTTTTGTTTATATTTACTCTTCTACAGAGGCTATTGGTGCATTTTTTTTAACTGATTCAATTCCTTTATCTCTTGCTGAAGTGGTCGTGTACATTTCACTTTTACCTATAACTTCTCCATTTTGCGCCTTTAGTGTAAAATAATATTGCCCATTTGAAGCTACTTTTCTTTCATAATTATCGTCATCTGGTGCATTCGTTTTTACAGAACTTATTCCATTTTTACATCCTTGTTTACTAGCGTAGCCTTCACTGGTTAAAATTACTTCTCCATTTCCTGCTTTCAAGTTAAACATGAATTCATTATCCGTTCTCTTTTTGATTTCAAATTTTGGGTTTCCCATTTTGTATATTTTTAATTAGTACTACATCAAAACTATACTTTCTAATACAGAAAACTCTACGGAAACCCACATCTAAGCTTTCTTTTATTCCACCAAAAGAACACCACTAACATGAACAAACCCTGTTACTTTTGTTCTTTGTACTTTTACTTTAATCCATTTTGCTTGAGTGGCTAATATGGTTAGTTTTTCTCCAAAGTCTAATTGTTGAATTACATAATAAGAAGTACTTGGGCCACTTCTTAAATTTAAAAGGTTTTTGTTTACCAATAATGTTTTTAGATAATAAGGTTCTTCTAAAGAAGAGGTTCTTTTTGTAGTGCGTCCGTCAAAAATAGTTTGTTTGGTTTGTGGCTTCTTTGAATAGCTTTTATAAGAGTTGGTATAGCTTTTTGTACTACTTCTTTTTCCGCAAACTCCGCAAGAGCCTCCGCTGTTACAGTATTTGCAATACTTACAGTTTTTACATGCTCTACAGTTTACAGAGCCTGTACACCTAGCTTTAGGTGGAACATAACAGCCTACTAAAGCTTTGTTATATAAATTTTCTTTAGAATTGTTTTTCTTCGTTACAACTACCGTAGCAACTATTACTATTAATAATGATGTAATTAGTAATACTTTTTCATATTTCTGATTCATAATATTGAAGGGATTAAGTTTATTATATCAAATCTAATTTCTATAAAACAGAAAACCCTACGGAAATCCGTAGGGTTTAATCAATATAATAGTCGCTTTGCTATTTCCTCTTCTTCTAGTACTTCTCCATTCTTTAGCAACATCTGTTTTTTCTCACTAATCGGGTTTAAATACAGTTCATAACCATAAGTACAATTGTTAAACCGATATTTTAATGCTTTTATTCCTGCTAACAGTCCTTTTCTTTTTGTTTCTTCATATACATAATGTGAACAGGATTTTCTAAATATACAGCGTGCTGGCTTATCCTTTGGTTTAAACTTCCAATACGCCTTTATAGAAAGAAGTAACAAATGTTTCATTATTCTTTACTAAAAACAATCATTTGTCTGTATGCTGTATATCCTGGTTGAGAACCTATTCCAAAACAACCTGAATCAGGGAGAACATGAGTTTCCACACTCTCAAGTCGAACATATCGCCAACCTTGATCGTTGTAATTACTAATAATAGCTTCTAATTGTTGTGCTACTTTTGCTGAGTTTCCTTTATTTCTATCAATAGACGGTGTAAAGGGTATTACTTTATATTCCATAACTCTCTGTTTAAAATTTGATTCCTAGTTTTTACAACCATTTTTATCACAAGTAATTCTATCACTAGTACTTACCCAATGTTCTGGGTGCTCTGTTGTATCAAAACCGCATCCTGTAGTTCCTCCTTTACTTCCTTTATGAACCTCATTTGTTGGTGTGTGCTTTACAGCCATATCTATATTTTTTTGTTAATATCATTACAAACCTACCTTTATAAAAACACAAAACCCTACGGGAATCCGTAGGGTTAATGATTTACTCTAAAGTTGTTCCGTCTTCAAAAATTATTTTCTCAGGTTTCCACTTTACTTTCATGTCCTTTAGCTCTTTGTTTTTAAGAGCTTTATCACTATCACTAAACTGGTTGTAATCTGTTTGTGCTTCATAATTAACGGTAGTATCTGCTGTAAGCACTTTATCATAAACCAAGTTTATCATTTTTATTTCTTCATCAAATAAATTTGAAAAAATAAGGCTCCCCTTTACTGCTCTTATATTTTTGCTCGATTTATTTTGAATTACAAACTTATACGTAATATAATCTTCATATTTGTACTTATAAAATCCCTTTTCAAAACAAGAAATCACTACACTTTCTGATAATCTATTAATCCTTTCTAACTCTTCTTTTTTTGCTTTCTCTGCTAAGAGTTTCTGCTCTTTCTCTAGTTCTTCTTCTTTTTCTTTCCACCTTTTCCCTTTTTCTAAAATTTCCCTGTAGGTTAAGCCTTCTACTCTTTCTCCTTCTAGTTTTAATCTTAACATTGATCCCATCAACATTCCAAATTCAGTTGAATCAATTTCTGATTGAACCGCCTTGATGTCTTCTGCTGCTCTTTCTTCATTAAACTTTTTATCAAGAGGGGAAGAACACGAAACAATAGCTAATAGTATTACCGATACAATAAACACTTTTCTCATTTTTTATTTTTTTATTAATATTACTGCAAACTTATCCTCCTTAAAGCACAAAACTTTGAGGGTTTCCGTAGGCTTTGCTATTATGTTAGGGGCTATACAAAATGGCTTCCATAATTAAAGCTTTGTTAGAGGTTATATTGATTTTCTTAACTTTTAAAAGAGTAATAAGAAGATTATTGGTCAAGCTCCTGCCCTTGCTGCTGGTAACTATCATGTTAGAATTAAAACGCAAGCTACTTCTAGTACTCATCAATTTTTAAAGGATATTATGATAGCTGAGTCTACATATACTCTTACTGTATCGTAACACTATACAGTAGTGTCGGGTGACTTCATACAGTAGTGTATGAAGGTTAATACAAAATTTAATAACGTAAAAAGTACGAGCATATAGCTCGTACTTTCTTATATTATATACTCTTTTTGTTATGTTTTTTAATGGGTATTAGGTGTTCACTACTATAACTAACAAAATTCTCAATGTTTTATAGGGTGTTTTATCGTTCTTCGTTATGACGGTTATTTTAGAGCTAATAGAATAGACCGCTTCGCCGTTAGAGTAAAGACTTATTTATAGGTCTTTGTTCTATATTCTTTTTATCATCTAGTGTCACTTCGAGTAAAATTATTGAAATGAAATGAAAATAATTTTGTATCGAGAAGTTTTCTAATAGTTCTCGATACCATTTTCACTTCGTTATCACTCAATAAAAATCACTCGAACTGACAGTGATTATAATAAAAGAATAAGGGTAACACTTCTGAGTGAGATTTAGCTACGCTGAACCTTACGGTTTCTCACTACCGTTCGGAATGACCGTATACTATTGTATATATAGGTTTACGTCATTGAAAGTGATAACGATAAAAAGGATTTTTATATTCTTTTTCTTGATAAAAAGGTACTTATTTTAACTTATTTAAATACACCTTTGTACTTGGCATTTCAGCTACATTTATAGTGTCTGGAATATAACCTTCTGCCTGAAGCACTACCAAGCCTTCTCTAAACTCATATAGATTTACAGTTCCATCAATATCTGATATAATTGTATCTGTTTGTTCTCTTAAATTAATTACTTTAACATCTCTTATAGGCATCTCTGAGTTATTTAAGACTTGAATATTCCAAGATTCCATAACATGCTTTTGTTGATTATAATCATCACCTGAGTTCCATAAATATATTATAGTTATAAAGAAAATAAAAACTGATACAATAGTAAAAGAGATATAAATAAGTACTTTTAAATACAATTTTTGTTTTCTAAATCGAGAACTAAGAATTAATATCAAAGAACAGAGAGCAAATATTATTAAGAAAATTTTTATCATCTTATATTTAATTTAGTTAGCCAGAGAAAACCTAAAACATCTTTTTCACTTGCTATTATTCTATTTTTATAGTTAGAGTAATTATTATAATATTTCATTAAATCTATCTCTCCTCTAGCAGGAGCTTTTTCTCCCTTAGAGTTTTCCATAAAATCAATATTCACATATTCCTCCTTAATAGACTCTTTGCCTACAGGCTTTCTATCTTGAGGAAAATAATATGAACTCCCTTTATGCTGCCAAGAAAAAACTGTACCCGCTAGAGCTTGTAATATTTCATGTCCAATTTCATGAGCTGATGTTTCCATAAAGTCTTCTGTTTCATCAACTGCTGAATTAAACACCCAACCTTTTGTTTTATGAATAGGGTGACCTTTATACCATTCCTTCCAATTAGAATGGAAAATATATCCTACATTATAAGATAGTCTTTGAACTATTCCATTAGGCAATAACCCCATAACTTCATCATCCAAATTACCATCATCGTAACTACCTCCTGTATTTCCAGAACGAGACCAAGGGTTATTTGTATTGTAAATTAAAGGAACATCATTAAGGCTTAACCTTGGGTTAGTTTCATTTATGGAGTTTATATAAAGTTCATAAAATTCTCCATTTATATTTACACCTTTCCCTATGTTATTACTGTGCCTACTCCAATACTTATTAATCCCTTCTAAAGCCATTTTTTTCAATTCTTCAAAGCTAAATCTCTCTGTTCTACTCTTAATAGGAGACTTACCATAATGTGATAATACTTCTTCTGGTATTTTATCCCACGGACATACTTCCATTGGAACTCTAAGTTTTGGATCTGGGTCAATATCCTTTTCATAACACTCTATTCCTCTTGCTCCTCCATCTTTTAAGTTAACACGTAATGTAACATCTATTCTTTTAGAGTTTTTATCAATCTTTACATCTACCCATTTTACCTCATCGTAACGCATACTAAAATCTAACTTTTTTCTGCTATAGTTATTTGAGCTATCTACGCCAATAGTATACAGGTTTAAATTTTCGTATTGTGTTAGTTTAGCAGTGTCTAAAATTCCTCCGCTATCAAACCCATCCCATTTCCAAATGTGTTCTCCTTGTTTTAGTTTGCTAGCATCTGTTATTTTTTCTTCAAAAATCACCGAGCTTCCATCTCTAATTTGTAGCGTTAGTTCTTTGGCATTATTATCGGCTATTTGGTAAGTAAATTGTACAAAGCCTCTTTCACTATTTCCGCTGTAATCAGCTATTCCTAGGGAGACAAAACTTGGCATATTACGATAATTTTGGGGTTACACTAAAGTTTGTACCGTTACTAGAAACGGCACTACCATTATTAGTTACTTCTTTTTGTACTCCAGAAAGTGTTTTCCTCCAATACGTAGAATATTCTAGCGAAGCGTTAGGCATTTTCACTCCTGCACATATAATAATTAATCGGTCTTTTATCGGTTGATCGTTTGTATTAGAAAATACTGTTTCATATTTCTTTAGGTAACAATCAAAAAAAGTCATTGTTTTAGAGCCTCCTTTTAAATATGGGTAGTATATTTTTAACTCTAGTTGGTCTATAGCATTTTCTTTACAAGCCCATTCTTCAAAATCAGTATTACTACCTGATTCTATTTCTAATTCTAAACCTGCAAAGTTAGCGGAGCTTGTAGGTTGGTCAGAAGCATTAATGTTTCTATTAAAACCAAAGTTATAGGTTAGTACTTCTATCTCTCTGTTGTTAAACAACAGCATAGTTCTATATTTCATAGCTTTATTTTTAGTTATTTTTTTTCTTGTTGAAGTAATTCTTAGCAATTTCAACGTATCAAACCTACAATTTTTCCATTTAAAAAACTAGAATATTTTTCATTAAATCTCTTTGTACTAAGTAAATACGGAGCGTGTACTTTGTTTGTACTTAATAAGTACTTCTACTAACTTTGTTTAAGGTTAAATACTTTGAAAGAATGCTTTGTTTGTTGTTAGAGTATGGATTTTAAATAATGAGATAACCACGTCGCTATCGCTCCTCGTTATGACGATAAAAAGGAGTTTTATATTCTTTTTCTTGATAAAAAGAAACAAAAATCAAGACTTACAATAAAATCGTAAGAAAATACTACGACAACTTCCACTGATAAAAAGAACTCGCTACCGCTCAAACAGCTTTTTATCTTACCTCCATCGCTGCTGTCTTGATTTTCAAAGATTTTCTTGAAGGTCATAAAATATATAGTCATTATGAATAAAGCGTGGTAATCTTTTTGTTTGGAGTTCACCCCCCCTCATCGTAATGACAGTACATAAAAACATTTTCTAAATACTACTTACTTTACAAGTATATTTGCATATAGTAAAAAGAAAATAGCATACTCTTTATTAAATGACACATCCTTTACGACAACATATTGAAGAAATTATTCCTCTTACTGATGAGGAGTTTGCTTATATCCTAAGTTTTTTTCAGCCTGTTACTAAGCGTAAACATCAATACTTACTGCAAGAAGGTGAAACTGCCAATAAAGAGTATTGGGTGATAAAAGGTTGTGTAAAGAGTTATTTTATTGAAGATAGCGGTAAAGAACATATTTTACAATTTGCTATGGAAAATTGGTGGATTACCGATTACGAGTCATTTGTAAAGCAACTACCTTCTAAAACAGCAATTGATTGTATTGAAGATTGTAAACTACTATACATTACTTACGAAAACCGTGATAAACTTACTGCTACCATGCACAAAATGGAACGCTTTTGGGCTAAAAAGAGTAAAATGGGCAGAATAGCTCTTCAAAAAAGAATTGTATCGCTCTTACAAAATTCTGCAAAAGAACGATACGACCAACTTTTAGAACAATACCCTACCCTTTTTCAACGTGTTCCTAAAAAAATGATTGCTGCTTATTTAGGGGTTTCTAGAGAAACTCTTAGCAGACTTAATTCTTAATTTTAGTACTTCTTACTGTTTGTATGTGACATACATCACTTTAAAGGTGTGACATAGCTCCTGTGTAGAGTTGTGTATCCACCGCAACTTTGTAGCATAATTTTAAAACATATTATTATGCCTTTTGTAAACATTAAAGTTACCGACGAACAGGTAACTCAAGAACAAAAACGTCAACTTATTGAAGGAACTACACAGCTTTTAGTTGATGTGCTTCAGAAAAATCCTGCAACTACCCATATTGTTATTGAAGAAGTTCCTATGGGTAATTGGGGACACGATGGTAAACAATATTTAGGAACTAAAAAATAAGACTTATGAAAAATAAAACTGCAATTATTACAGGAGCTTCAACTGGTATTGGTAAAGAAATTGCTAAACTTTTTATAGAAAAAGGATGCAATGTGGTAATGAATGCTTCTACCAAAGAAAACTTACAAAATGCTTATAAAGAGTTAGGAAATCCTTCAAACGCTGCTTTTCTTGTTGGAGACATTAGTAAGCAGGAAACAAGTAAGCGATTAGTAGCCTTAGCTTTAGAAAAATTCAACAGTATAGATGTATTAATTAACAACGCTGGAATCTTTGCTCCTAAACCTTTTTTAGAGGTTGAAGAAAGGGATTTAGAGTTGTACTGGAATGTAAATTTAAAAGGAACTTATTTTGCTTCTCAAGCTGTTATTCCAAGTATGGTGGAACAAAAAAACGGAGCGATTATAAATATAGGAACCGTATTGGTAGACCATGCTATTGCTGGTTTTCCTGCTACTGCTCCTTTAATGAGCAAAGGTGCAATTCATGCCTTAACCAGACAGTTAGCTGCTGAGTTTGGTAATGATAATATTAAAGTAAATACTATAGCTCCTGGTATTATTAGAAGTCCGCTACAAAGCAAAATTGGTATTGAAGATGCTGATAGTTTGGCAGGGTTACACTTATTAAACCGTATTGGTGAAGTTACTGATATTGCTGAAGCTGCTTATTATTTAGCTTTTTCAAATTTTGTTACAGGTGAAACGATGAATGTGGCAGGTGGACATACTATTGGTCATGCTATTTAAAAACTAAAAATATGTATAAAGAGAATATAACAGCAATAGAGCTTTTAGTAACGAACTACTTTGAGGGTATTTTTTATGGAGATACTGAAAAACTTCGAGCATGCTTTCATAACAATACTCCTATTTATGGAGATATTAAAGGGACTGACTATTTTAAAAGTGCTGAAGCCTATATTGAAGGTGTTGCTAACAGACAAAGTCCAAATGATTTGAAGGAATCTTTTAACATGAAAATTATTGGAGTTGATATTATGGGGAAAATTGCCATGGCAAAGTTACATGTACCTATGTTGGGTTATAATTATTACGACTACTTGTCTCTAACTAAAATAGAGAATGAATGGAAAATTGTAGCTAAGGTTTTTACACATGTAGAATAACACTATAAACAAAAGCAGTTTGGGTTTTTATCTAAGCTGCTTTGTTTTTATTACTATCAGACTAAATGGCTTTTCTCTTTTGAATGAGATTCCTCACTTTTGTTCGGGATGACTGTAATCGCCTATTTTATAACCCTAACCACTTAGTAAACTCTGCTGTTTTATTTTGACTGGTTTTTAAAACTGTTTTGCTGTTTTTTAGATTGATGGCTACTACATTTTTATTATACCTACTTATCTTTTCTATATAGTTTCTATTGAGAAGTTCGCCTCTATTAATTTTAAAAAACACACTAGGGTTTATTATTTCTTCTAATGCTTTTAAGGAGGATTGATTTAATACATGTTTTTTATTATTTATATCATATGCTGTTACAATTCCATAATCTGCTTGAAAATACATTACCTCTTCCATCTTTAAGAAGTAGGTGTACTGAGAAGATTTAACAGCAATAAAATCTTGATAGCTTTTAGGTGTTTGAGCTGTTTGGTTTGCTAGATAAGCATCTAATTTTTGTAAAACATTATGGTTACTTTCATCCTTCATTGAACTTTTTAAGCTTGAATATTTATTTACTGCTTTTTCAAAACGTTCAGACGAATAAGGTTTTAATAAATACTCTATACCACTGGTTTCAAAAGCATGCATCCAAAACTGATTGTATGCTGTTATAAAAATAATTGGTACTTGAATTTGTAGCTTATTATAAGCATCAAAAACATTACCGTCTCGTAATTCTATATCAGAAAAAATTAAGTCAATATCAGACGTTGATTCAAAAAACTGAAGCACCTCTTCTACTGTTTCAAACTCATCTACCACAGTGATAGGTTCATGATAACTTTCTATATATTTTTTTAGCTTTTTTCTAGCTGGTAATTCGTCTTCAACAATAAGTGCTTTTATCATTTTTATACAGATTTATGAGATGGTATTAATGGTAAAACAACTTCAAACTCCTTTTCAGTTTCACGTATTTTAATAGTATTTTCAGCAAGTAACTCAAATTGTTTTGATAAGTTAATCAACGCCATTCCATTACCTTTTCTTCTTGTAGCATACAGTACTTTATTATTTGTTACCTTAATTCCTTCATCCTCTGTTATAGTAATATCTACAGGTGATTCGGAGGTTCCTTTATTGTGAGTGATTGCATTTTCTATAAGAACTTGTAAACAAAACGGGGGTACTACAATGTTTTTTGTGTATAAAGTTGGTGCTATATTTAGTTTATAATAACCTTCATACTTTTCTTCCATTAGCTTAAAATATCCTTCTGTAAAAAACAACTCTTCTTTTAATGTAACCAGTTGTTTATCTGAACTATGTAAGCTATACCTATATAATTCTGCAAAACGATTTAAAAATAAAGAAGCTCTTTGAGTATCTTCTTCAATAAGTTGATCTAAAATATTTAGATTATTAAATAAAAAGTGAGGGTTTAATTGTGTTTTTAATTGTGTTATTTCATTTTTAGCTTTACTTATTTCATAGGCAGCTACCTGCTTTTGATAAGCAACATTTTCTTTATAATACAAGTAGGCTAATGAAAATCCTCCAAAAATAATAAAGTCAATTACAGAATTTATATTAACATATATTACATGATAAACAGAACCAAAGTTTCTGGAATAGGTATCAAAAATGAACGCAACAATTAATCCGAAACTATTTCCTATCACTAAATATGTTAACAAGCCTATTCCAAAAAATTGCACATATCTTCTACTTAATGAAGTTTGTTTTTTTGAGCTTTTATTAATACTCTTTTTAATAAAACTAACCCACCAAAAAATAAAAACTGCTTTAAAGAAATACCAAAAGGGAGCATCAGGATAAAAGATAAAATCTTTCCAAGAATCTGAATTCCCAAATTGATTTTTTAAAATAAATATTAAGCAAAAGGTAAAGAGAAAGATTAAAAATGTAGCATTTTCTCTAAAAAAGGATGTGTTTGTTTTCATATCAGTACTCACAAATATATCAAATTTGCGATGAAACTTTTGATTGAATCTCACCGCAAACTCTAGTATTTCTATTTATCTTCTGGCCAAGTACTTACTGTATTTCCTTTTTCATCATAGGCTTCTAATTTTATTTTATTATCCTCATCTATAATAAACTTAGCTCTTGTTTTTCCGTTAGAATCGTATAAAAATAATCCGTTTTGTTTTCCTGGTGTTTGTCCTAAAGCTACTCTTGGTACCCCACCTATCATTCCTTTTTGTTGATACTCTTTAAACTTAGCTCTTCTTTCAGCAGGATCTTTAATAGCTCTTAATTCTTCACTTATTTTTTGAGTCTTTTCTTGGGTTTCGTTATCTCCTCTATCATTAAATACTAACCTACCTGCTTTGTACCTTTTTCCATCTCTCTTTGCATCTGTAGTTATGAGCTGCATTACTTGGTCTCCATCATACTGATCAAACGTTAACGATAACCCTGAACTATGTCCTTTTTCAGTTTTTTTACCATCATAAATAAATCCGCCACACTCTATACCTTCTTCATTATAAAAAAGCATTCCTGCTCTCTTTTTTCTTTCGTGATATACTCTTCCATTAATCTTATCACCTTTACTAGGGAAGTTTGCTGCATTTGTAATTAGCATTTTTACTGTTCCATCATTTTCTATAATATTAATTCTTTTTACATCAATAGTATCAAATTGTGTATTCCCTTTATTTTTAAAGGCTACAGTAGTTAAAACTCCTATTAAAGCTGTTATACTTACTGCAAATGTTCTTAAAAAAATAAGTTCTCTTTTTGTGTTCATCATGGTATGTTTTTATTATTAGATGCCTCAAAAGTATTTTGGACTCATGTTTTTAAAAACATTTTTTTTATAAGCTCAGGAAAATAAATGATAAACTAAGGAATATAAGCAATAAAAAAGCCACCGACTTTTAATCGGTGGCTCACTATGTATTAAGGTTAGTTATTTCTTAGTACATGTTTTGTAATGCTGTAATGTCGTTACCATTAAACTCTCCGTCTTCGTTAGAGCTAAAGCACGCTAACATAACTGAAGTTGAATCGTATCCTGTTGGTGTACCAGATACATGGTTAGCTCCAACACCTGCAGTACCTTCATTGGTATTTTGTCCACAACTTTGACGGCTAAACCAATCTGTATGTCTAAATCCAACTGAGTGTCCAATTTCATGTGTAATTACATGCTCAACAACATTTGTATCGTAGTTGTTCAAACCATATATTTGTACAAACTTGTATGGTAAACCATTGCTTGGGAAACCTGCACTACCACCTGCTCCAGATTGAGTTGGGTTATGGTATACTACCATATCTTTGTTGCTGTAGTTGGTTCCAAAACTTAATGTAAAGCTAATAGATACACCACTTAAACGGTTGTAATTATCTACCGCCCATTGTAATGCTGTTTGCTCTTTACTAGAAAGACCATATCCACCACCACCTGTGTATCCTACGATAGAAATATTTCTACCCTGAGATACCAAATTGTTGGTAGAGTATTGACGAGCAGATTGATCTTTAGCTTTAGCCATAGTAAACAACTGATCTTCTGTTATTACTACATCTTCCTCTAAAAATAAACGTACTTCTGAAGTTCCATCAGGAAAGTAAAAATTGTCATAACGAATATGATCTACATTTAGCTCTAATTTGGCTACAGCATCAACTACCTCTTGAGGTATTGGTTTAAGTCCTGGGTTATCGCTAGATTGCTCTATAACTTCAGGGTTTTTAACTTGTTCGTTTTCACTTGAACATGAGGTGAAGAATACACCTGCAGACAAGCCCATAATTAGGGCTAACTTTGTTTTTTTCATAATATGAAGGGTTTTTTAATTCGCTGTAAATCTACACTTTAGATTCATATATTTTAAATAAACCTGAAAAAAACGTTAAAAAAAAGAATATTTAAACAGAAAAATCATAAAATATTAAATATTAAACAATACACGATAATTTCAAACAACTAACAATCAGACTACCAATTATTTATAAACAAAACTTCCTTTAACCATGATAGTTAAAGGAAGTTTACATAATTATTTATAGTTTTTACTACTTATATAATGGTGCTTTGCCCCATATGTATATTTTGGAAATTCATATCACTATCTTCTTGATTATATATATAGTCTGCTATAAAATCTCCTACTTTAGATGTTGAAAATGGGTTTTCTGAATTAATATCTTCTGTAGTAATACCCAATTCTAATGATTTTTGAACAGCACTCTCTACTGTATCTGCCTCTGTATGCAATTCTAAATGTCTTAACAACAATGCAGATGATAGTATGGATGCTAATGGGTTAGCGATGTCTTTTCCTTTTGCTTGTGGAAAAGATCCATGGATTGGTTCAAATAACGCATTTTCTTTTCCTACTGAAGCGGAAGCTAACAAACCTATAGAACCTCCTATAACACTTGCTTCATCAGAAAGAATGTCTCCAAAAAGGTTTTCGGTTAAAATAACATCAAAATCTTTTGGGTTTAAAATTAACTTCATCGCTGCATTATCAACAAATAAATAGTCTACTTCAACATCAGGGTATTGAGTTGCTAAATCTCCAACAGTTTTACGCCACAGCCTTGAGGTTTCTAATACATTGGCTTTATCTACCAACGTTAATTTTTTACGTCTTTTTTGAGCTGCTTGAAAAGCTAAATGTGCCATTCGTTCTATTTCTTCTACAGTATAAGAACAACCATCAAAAGCATGCTTCCCATCATCACTTAGCTCTTTAATACCAAAATAGATTCCTCCTGTTAGCTCTCTATAAATAGTAATATCTGTTCCTTCAATTCTATCTTTCTTTAAAGGTGATTTATGAATTAATGTGTCATATGCTTTTACAGGACGTACATTACAAAATAACCCTAACTCTTTCCTTAAACGTAGTAATCCTTGCTCTGGACGTACTTTTGCTGTAGGATCATTATCATATTTTGGATCTCCTATGGCTCCAAATAAAATAGCATCACTCTTTTTACACAACTCAATGGTTTCATCAGGCAATGGATTTCCTGTTTTATCAATAGCACAAGCTCCCATTAATGTTTCTTTAAATAAGAATGTGTGATCAAACACATTACCAACAGCTCTAAGCACTTTTTTTGCTTGCTCTGTTACTTCTGGTCCTATTCCATCTCCTGGTATTACCGCTATATTGTACTTCATCTTTTTACTTTTTATATCATTGTTGCTTCAAAAGCTGTTATTGTATCTTTTTTACTGATTAAAAAATCTATATCGTCATAACCATTTATCATACATAGTTTTTTGTACGGGTTTATTTCAAACCCCACATTACCTATAGGGGTTTTTAGTGTTTGATTTTCTAAATCAACTATAATGGTTGTATCGGGTAATTCAGTTACTTTTTTTAACAATTTTGCTAAATATTCTTTGGGTACTTGTACTGGTAATATTCCGTTATTAAGTGCATTTCCTTTAAATATATCAGCGAAAAAACTACTAATAACTACTTTAAACCCGTAGCCTGCTAATGCCCATGCGGCATGTTCTCTACTTGAACCACAACCAAAGTTATCTCCTGCAATTAAGATACTTCCTGTATAATTTGTGTTGTTTAAAACAAAGTCTTCATTTAAACTACCATTTTTTTTGTAGCGCCAATCTCTAAATACATTGTCTCCAAACCCTTCTTTATTGGTTGATTTTAAAAATCGTGCAGGTATAATTTGATCGGTATCTATGTTCTCCGTCGGTAATGGTATGGCCGTATCTATTAGTTTAACAAATTTCTCCATTAGTTTAATTGTTTTGTAAAGTCAGTTATTTTTCCTTCTACAGCCGTCGCTGCAGCCATTAACGGACTTGCTAAAATAGTTCTTGCTCCTTGTCCTTGACGTCCTTCAAAGTTTCTATTTGAAGTTGATACACAGTATTCTCCTTCTGGTATTTTATCATCATTCATTGCTAAACATGCTGAGCAACCTGGTTGTCGTAACTGAAATCCTGCTGCTTCAAAAACTTCTTGTAAGCCTTCTCGTTTTATTTGTTTTGCTACTTGTTGTGATCCTGGTACTAACCACGCATTTACATTCGCCGCTTTTTGCTTTCCTTTTATATAGTTTGCTGCTACTCTAAAATCTTCTATTCTAGAGTTAGTACAACTTCCTATAAATACATAGTTAACGGGTGTATTAATTAATGATGCTCCTTTTTTAAAGTTCATATACTGTAATGACTTTTCAAAGGAAACATCATTAAATTGGGGAATGTTCTCTGAAATTTTTATCCCCATTCCTGGGTTGGTTCCGTAAGTAAGCATTGGTTCTATGTCTTCTGCCTTAAAAGTGTATTCTTTATCAAATTTTGCACTTTTATCAGTCTTTAATGTGTTCCAATAGGCTACTTTGTTATCAAACTCGTCTCCTTTTGGTGCAAACTCACGTCCTTTTACATATTCAAAAGTAGTTTCATCAGGAGCAATCATACCTCCTCTTGCTCCCATTTCGATACTCATATTACACACGGTCATACGACCTTCCATAGACATTTCTTCAAATACATTTCCTGCATATTCACAAAAATATCCTGTACCTGAATTTGTTCCTAATTGTGCTATGATATATAAGATTACATCTTTGGGTAATACTCCTTTTTTAAGTTTACCTTTTACAGTTACACGCATGCTCTTAGGCTTTTCTAACAATAAGCATTGACTAGCAAATACTTGTGCTACTTGACTTGTTCCTATACCAAAGGCAATGGTACCAAAAGCACCGTGTGTTGATGTATGGCTATCTCCACAAACCATGGTCATTCCTGGTTGTGTTATCCCTAATTCGGGAGCCATAACGTGTACAATTCCATTATATCGATGTCCTAAACCATATAGAGTAATATCGTTTTCTTTACAGTTTTGTGTTAACTGCTCTAGTTGTTGCCTTGATAATTCATCTTTTATTGGTAAATGTTGATTTACGGTTGGTGTATTATGATCGGCTGTTGCTACTGTTTTGTCTGGTCGTGCAATTGGAATATTACGCTCTTTTAACTCGTTAAAAGCTTGCGGACTGGTTACTTCATGAATTAAGTGTTTGTCTATGTATAATATTTGTGGTCCGTCTTTTACAGTATCTACTACATGCGCATCCCATACTTTATCAAATAATGTCTTTCCCATTAAGCTATGGCTATTTTTGAAATTTTATTTACTTGTTTCATAATCTGATGAATATCTTCGTCGATTACTTCTTTTTGCCTGTCAGCAAACTGTAAGAACGTTTTATAAGCTGTATCTAACTGAATTTTGGTTAGCTCATATCCTATCTTTTTTGCTCGATATGCTAAGGCTGCTCTTCCGCTTCTTGCGGTTAATACGATAGCACTTTCTGTGACTCCTACATCTGCTGGATTGATAATTTCATACGTTTCACGATTCTTGATAACTCCATCTTGATGAATCCCCGAGCTATGTGCAAAAGCATTGGCTCCTACAATAGCTTTGTTAGGTTGTACAGGCATTCCCATGCGTTCACGAACCATCATACTTGTATCATAAAGTAATTTGGTGTTAATATCTGTTTGAAGATTTAAATATGGGTGCTGTTTTAAAATCATTACCACCTCTTCCAACGCTGTATTTCCTGCACGCTCTCCTATTCCATTAACCGTACATTCTATTTGACGCGCACCATTAATAGCTCCTGCAATAGAATTTGCTGTAGCCAACCCTAAATCATTATGACAATGACATGAAATAATTACATTTTCAATGCCTTTTACATTGTCTTTTAAATACTTGATTTTCGCTCCATATTCTTCAGGTAAACAATATCCTGTTGTATCAGGAATATTCAACACTGTTGCTCCTGATTTTATAACTTCTTCACAAACTTTGGTCAAAAAAGCGTTGTCGGTTCTACCTGCATCTTCTGCATAAAACTCTACATCGTCTACAAAGTTTTTTGCGTACGAAACAGCTTCTTTTGCTCGCCTAATTACTTCTTCTTTCGAAGCATTGAATTTATACTGAATATGTGAATCACTAGTACCAATACCTGTATGAATTCTAGGTTTGTTAGCTAATCTTAAAGCATCTGCTGCTACTTCAATATCTTTTTTAACGGCTCTTGTTAATCCGCAAACAGTAGCATTTTTAACTAATTTAGCTATTTCTTGTACCGAAGTAAAGTCTCCTGGGCTTGATACTGGGAAACCTGCTTCAATTACATCAACTCCTAAAAAATTGAGTCTTTCTGCAATAATTAGTTTTTGTTGGGTATCTAATTTACATCCTGGGACTTGCTCTCCGTCTCTTAATGTAGTATCGAAAATTTGAATTTTATCGCTTTGCATAAATCTAACTATGATTATCAAAATAAAAACCAAATGTATATATTGGCTTTTCTAGCAAGCTCTTTTTTAATGGGTTAGTTACGATATCAAAACGACAAAAAACAAAAATAAAATACTGAAAAACAAAAAGTTATGCGTAAACCAATTACATTCTCCAACCAACAAAATGACGCTTTGTTTGTTTTGATTAAGTCTTTATCAAAGTCAGAAAAACGTCAGTTTAATTTATATGTTGGTCGTTTAGGAGGTAATGTAGATGCTAAATTTTTTGCGCTTTTTAAATTACTTGAAAAACAAAAGAGTTATAACGAAAAGGCTATTATTGATAGCGGTGTGGTGAGCAAACAACAGTTATCTAACCTAAAAGCTCATTTATACAAGCAAATACTAACTAGTCTTCGTATGAATCCTGCTCATAAAAACATTAGAATTCAAATACGTGAGCAGTTAGATTTTGCTACAGTTTTATATCAAAAAGGGTTATACAAGCAAAGTTTAAAATTGCTTGACAAAGCAAAAAATATGGCGGTTGAAAATGAAGAAAAGAATGTTGCTTATGAAATTGTTGAGCTTGAAAAAGTCATTGAAAGTCAGTATATAACCCGAAGTATTGATACGCGTTCTGACGAATTAACTATTCAGGCAAAAGAGCTTAGCATGCAAAATGTTATCGCCAGTAAATTGTCTAACTTGTCGCTACAACTGTATGGAACATTGCTTAAAAATGGCTACGTAAAAAACGATGAAGAACTGCAGCGAGTAAATACTTACTTTTATTCTAAACTTCCTGAATATACATATGAAGAATTGGGTTTTAGAGAAAAGTTATGGTTATACAAAGCACATTTGTGGCATAGCTTTTTAACTCAAGATTTTTTACAGAGTTATAAGTATGCTAATAAATGGGTAGATTTATTTAAGCATGATACTAAGAATATTTCTTTGCATCCTGTTTTTTATTTAAAAGGAAAGAACTACTTATTAGAGAGCTTATTTTTTATAAAGCATTATGATAAGTTTAAAGAAGAGCTTTCTGCTTTTGAAGAGGAAATTGAAGAGAAAAGTATTCCGCAAAATAGCAATACTGAAATCTTAACTTTTCTATACTATTATGCTAATAAATTACACTTACATTTCTTAGAAGGCAACTTTTCTGAAGGTGAATACCTAGTAGATATTATTAATGATAAAATAGATGAGTACAAAGACCGTTTAGATACGCATCATATTGTAGTTTTTTACTATAAAATTGCTTGTTTGTACTTTGGTATGGGTAAAAACAAAGAGTGTATTTTGTATTTAAATAAAATAATTAAACCTAAAAATATTCAAGTAGCTAACGATCTACAGTGTTTTGCCAGAGTACTTTCTTTAATTGCTCATTACGAGTGTGGCTTAGATTATGATTTGGAGCGACAGTTTAAAGATACCTATCGTTTTTTACTTAAAATGGAAAATTTACAAGAGGTTCAAAAAGAGTTTATTTCTTCTATAAAAGCGTTGGGAGATGTGTTTCCGCATCAAATAAAAAAGGAATTAAAAAAAGTACACAGTCGCCTTAAGGTTTATGAGAATCATCCTTATGAGAAAAGAGCTTTTTTATATTTAGACATCCTTTCGTGGCTTGAAAGTAAGATTGAAAATAAACCTGTGGCACAAATTATTAAAGAGAAATTTGTTAGTTCTAAAAAGTGTTGAGAATAGTGTTAGATTTATTCTTGTAAAGTACTGATTAAAAAAATCTAATTACTAATTCTCGTCTCCTTTAGGAAAGCTAAACAAGTTGACCAAATATAAACATGCTAATTAAAAAGAGTAAAAAGTATCTAAAAAATAACTTGAAGAACATCTCTGAACCTTTTGGATAGGATAACTTATTTTTACTATCACCTATAAATACCTTAAAAGACTCCTTATTGCTTTCAATTAAGTTAACTAATTTAAATAGCTGGTAAATACCTATAATTAAAAACAGAATACTGATTAATTGTTTAAGCATTACTATTTTGTTTTACCTTAATTTTTACTCGTTAGTACGATAAAAGCATGTTTATAACTCATCTTTATAAGATTCCTCCTCCTACCTCGTCGGAATGACGTTTCTATTTTTTTGGCAATCGCCCTGCGATTAAAACAACTGCTCTTTTTTCACTTGCTGATATTCTTCTACAATTGCTTCTAAAACTTCTTTTGCTGGTTTAATTTCATGGATAAGCCCTGCTACTTGACCTATTTCTAGTTCTCCATCGTCCAAGTTTCCTTCAAACATACCTCTCTTAGCACGCGCACGTCCTAACAATTCTTTTAATTGTTCTACAGATGGCCCTTGCTGATATAATTCTTGTATTTCTTGATAAAACTTGTTTTTCACCAAACGAACAGGTGCGAGTTCTTTTAACGTTAGTTGTGTACCTCCATCTTTTACTTCAACAATTGTTTTTTTGAAGTTGTCATGTGCTGAAGATTCTACAGTAGCTGCAAAACGGCTTCCAATTTGTACTCCGTCTGCTCCCAACACCATTGCTGCTAACATTCCTCTGCCTGAACCTATTCCTCCTGCTGCAATTACTGGAATTTCAACTTGTTCTTTTACCATAGGAATTAACGTAAACGTAGTAGTTTCTTCACGTCCGTTATGACCTCCAGCTTCAAAACCTTCACATACTACAGCATCTACTCCAGCTGCTTCTGCTTTTAAGGCAAATTTTACTGAACTTACTACATGCACCACTTTAATTCCTTTTTCCTTTAAAAAAGAGGTCCATGTTTTTGGATTACCTGCGGAAGTAAACACAATTTTTACTCCTTCTTCAACGATAATATCCATGATTTTTTCAATATCAGGGTACAACATTGGCACATTTACCCCAAAAGGTTTATCAGTTGCTTTTTTACATTTTTGAATGTGTTCACGAAGTACTTCTGGATACATAGATCCTGCTCCAATTAATCCTAATCCACCTGCATTAGACACTGCAGAAGCTAACTTCCAGCCACTTACCCAAATCATTCCACCTTGAACGATTGGATATTGTATATTAAATAGTTTGGTAATTCTGTTTTGCATAGCGTAAATGTACAATCATTAGCTAGGAAGCACAAAAAAACCTCGAAAAAATCGAGGTTGTATGTTTATGTTTTTATGTGTGAAAAAGTTCCCCTTATATCTAATAAGTTTTAATCTATTACTCTTGTCGTAAAATTCAACGCAATGCCATATTTAGATGGTATTTTTCTATTCATTTCCACCGCTGGCTTCCACCCTTTTATAGATTCAAAAAAATCAATTATCTCGCTCCTTAATTTATTTGGAATATTATTAACCACCCATACGTCTTTGATACTTCCATCTACATCAATAGTAAAATTTACATAGATAATGGTGTTAATAGCATAACTTACATTATCTATTAAATAGCTCATCTTTGAATTAAACTCTTCTTTTCCCTTTTTAAAAGTAGGTTTAATAAACTTTGTATAAGTATCGTCCTTAAGTTCTTCTCCTTTTTCATTGAATAGTATATACCTTTCTATATCTCCATTTATATCGTAATAAAATTTTGCTGCTAGGTTACCATTGTAATGATAATACTTCCACAACCCTGATGGGACTCCTTTTTTATGGAAACCCGTATAATTTCTATTGCCATTGTCAAATAATGTAAGTACTTTTCCTTCTAATTCTCCCTCAGCATCATAAAAAACCCTTTTAGATATTTTTCCGTTTCGGTGGAACACAAGATATTTTCCTACATAACTGCTTCCTCTATTATTTTTTGAAAACCCCTTCTTAAAAATTTTTCCGTCTCTATAATAAAGTATCTTTTCCCAAAGAGCTCCTTTTTTTACACTAGTTTCAATATATTTAGCATCGTTTTTGTTTGAAGTTATTCTAAACTTTCTATCTAAATAATTAGAAATAGAATCTTTTTGTGAGTACCCATTAATACTAATGAATACTATAAACAATAACAATATTTTTTTCATAGCTTTATTTTTCTTTTTTTACGAAATCACACCAGAACCTAACAGCTCTTCATTTTTATACCAAGCAACAAACTGCCCTTCTTGAATAGCGGATTGTGGATTTTCAAACTCTACATAAATTCCGTTGTCAACTTTATATAACGTAGCTTTTTCTAATGGTTGTCGGTAACGAATACGTGCTTCTACCTCCATAGATTCACCTGTTTGTAAAGCTAAATCTTCACGTACCCAGTGCAATTCTTCATTTGACACAAATAATACACTTCGATACAATCCTTGGTGATTTTTTCCTTCTCCAGTATAAATAACATTGGTATCTACATCGGTTTCAATTACAAACAACGGTTCTTTAGTTCCTCCAACGGCTAAACCTTTACGCTGACCTTTGGTGAAATAATGTGCTCCTTGATGTTTTCCTACTACTTTTCCATCTTCTTTGTTATAAGAGAACTTCGTTGAAAAATATTCCAACTCTGCCTCTTTATTCTCAAATTCTGGAACTGAACGATTGTACTGCTCAAATTCATCTGGAATTCGAACAATATCTCCTTCTTTCGGTTGTAGTTTTTGTTGTAAAAAGTCTGGAAGTCTTACCTTTCCTATAAAACACAATCCTTGGCTGTCTTTTTTATCGGCTGTAATTAAATCTGCTTCCTTTGCTATTTCACGAACTTTTGGTTTTGTCAATTCTCCAATAGGAAATAACGCTTTAGATAATTGTTCTTGCGATAATTGACATAAAAAATATGATTGATCTTTATTAGTGTCTTTTCCTGCTAATAACTTGTATACAGGTTTTCCATCAATAATTTCTTCTGCTTTCCTACAATAATGTCCCGTTGCTACATAATCAGCTCCTAAACTTAATGCGATGTCCATAAACACATCAAACTTAATTTCACGATTACATAATACATCAGGATTAGGTGTACGTCCTTTTTCATATTCGTTGAACATATAGTCAACGATACGTTCTTTGTATTGTTCGCTTAAATCAACTGTTTGAAAAGGAATTCCTAATTTTTCTGCAACAATCATAGCGTCGTTGCTATCTTCTAACCACGGACATTCATTAGAAATGGTTACTGAGTCATCGTGCCAGTTTTTCATAAACAAGCCAATAACCTCATATCCTTGTTCTTTTAGTAAATAGGCTGTTACACTACTATCTACCCCTCCTGAAAGTCCTACTACTACTCTTTTCATTTTTTACTTTTGAAGCTGCAAATTTACGAAATAATAAACGTTTTTTATTATGGAAATAATTGATGACTTCATTGTAAAAATTGATGGACAGCAACTATATCTTAGTTTCTCGTCATTTCTTAGAATATTTTTAAATTACCCAGTCAGAAAGTAAAACTCTTATTCTCTTCTGCGTTACTTTATAAAAGAAATAAATTTATCTTTATACTCTCTGTATCTATAGATTAGTTTTTAGGTATTGAATGTACAGCTCTTTTTCTCTTATCGGTAACAACTTCTCCATCCATGTAAAATTGCCATTTACCGTCTCTTTTACCGTTTTTATACATTCCTTTTTCTTTTAAATCACCTTTTAAGTCGTAATACCTTCCTTCTCCTTCTAGTTTTCCGTCAACATAATATACTTCTTCAATCATCACTCCTTCTTCAGTAAAAATCTTAGAAAGTCCATTTTTTTTACCATCTTTATAGATGCTTTCCTCCGTTAATTTACCATTTCTATAGTAGTTTTTTAAAACTCCATCTAGTTTACCATCAGTATATTCTTCTTCTGAAAAAAGCTTTCCATCTGAAAAATAATACGTCCACTTACCTACTCTCTTTCTTCCTTTCATCCATCCTTTTGTTTTTACTTTTCCTTTTGGTGTAAAAAATTGTACAAAAGCACTATCTGATTTTGCTGAAAAGTCTTTAGACATAGAAGGTACTCCATAAGAATTAGGCTCATAAAAATTAAATGTTCCAACTTCTTTCCCATTTTTAAATTCGCCTGAGTATCTTATTCTATTTTTATTGTCGTCGTAATACTTTTTCCATACCCCATGTCTCTTACCATTTGCATCAAACTGATTAATTTTTTGTGCTTGTGCAGCCGTTGTAAAAAAGACTGCTAATAAAAGTGCTGTTGAAAATATCCTTTTTATATTTATCATGCTATAATTTCTTTTACATTTCAAATTTACATAAACCATACCAATATGAGTGTTGATTTTTTAATTTCTGTGTTAGAAAATGTTGATAATGCTGCTAAAGTAAACAGAGATAATGCTTCAAATATTGTGTTAGCACAACCTGAATTGATAAAATATTTGATTGATATCACTTTTGATGTTGATAATAAACTATCTATTAAAGCTGCTTGGGTATTGGAATGGATTTGTACGCACAAAGGGGTTGAGTATATTCTTCCTTATTTAAGTGTTTTTACAAAAAATATATCTAGCGTACATTTTGACAGTGCTGTAAGACCATGTGCTAAAATTTGTGAGCATTTAGCAACTGCTTTTTCCTCAAAAACAACCAATGGTATAAAAGAACAGTTAACAGAAACTGATATTGATTTAATTATAGAAACTGGATTTGATTGGTTAATTACCGATCAAAAAATAGCCGTGAAAGCCTACACCATGAGCACTTTGTTTTTATTTGGTTTACAAAAAGATTGGGTTCATCCTGAGTTAGAACATCTAATTCGTACTAAAGTAATTCATGAGAGTAAAGGCTGTAAAGCTAGAGGCAAGAAAATATTAGAGTTGATAGAGAAGCATAAAAACCAAAAACAATTATAAAACCTCAGAAGAAAAATCTTCTGAGGTTCTTTTATTATTTTACAAACAACTAAATAGTTGTAGCTATTGTATTACCAAGCCCAGCCTTTGGTAGAAGAAACTTGGTCGTTCCAAGACTTTCTCCAGAACCACCAGCCTGACATAGTATACCACTTAAGGTTAGCTACTCCAAAACCTGAAGGACCTACTGATTGATAAAAACCTATAACTTTTCCTCCATAACAAGAATGTTGATATAAGTACACCAAAGCTCTTCTATTCCATGGTTTTTTCACTATTAAAGAGGATAACTGATCGTTATAACCGCTTCCTACCCAATGGTCTCTATAATACCTACGATCCATTCTACTCATTCCACTCATGTATGTATTATAGTAAGCGTGTTTGTAGAAATAAAACCTTCCTGTTCCATATAAATCATAGCTATTACACTTAGATGATCTTCCTTCTGTTGCTTCTTGATCACCTGGGAATTCTTCTGCTACTTTTGAAGCATACTCTTGTAAATCTTCTCCATTATCAAAAACCTTAACTTGAATATCAGTACTTCCTTCTTTTTGATTATCAAAGAATAATGATTTTGGAGCTCTTTCTTCATCTCCAAAGATTTCTTGAGCAAGCTCAACATCTCCATCAGCTTTCAGTACTTCTCCACTTTCTTCATCATATACATAAGCCACTTTAAACTGCTTACCATAATAATCGTATGTATGATTAATAGTTACTGTACCTTCTTTTGCTAATTGTACTTCTTCTTTGTTCGATTCATTTTCAATTACATCTTCACTTTGACAGCTGAAAAGCAATGTAAAGCACATCACAGCCATCCATAAAAAATTTTGTTTTTTCATTTTTTCTTATTTTTTGAAACTCCCAGCATTTACTAAGAGTTTATTAGTTTGATTAGTTAGTTATTTAATTTTTTACAGGTATTAAAACCTCTCCGTTTTTAAAACGTGAATAATCTACAACGTATTTACCTGCTTGTAAAGTAATATTAGTTTTACCTAATTCTGCTACTATATCATCTCTTAGTGATACGTCTTCTGAAATAATGAAATCTTCTTCTTCTAAACTTCTTGAAAACACCAATCGTAATGATTCACCTTCATTTCTGAACGCTATCACACCATTATCTTCATCATTGTTTCCTTCCATAAGTTTTGAGAAAGTTTCTTTTACTTCATCTGATGAGCCTGAACTTGCATTTCCATATACAAGTATGTCTCCATAGTCGTTTTTAAAACACACTCCTGGTCCTGTAGTACAAGTTCCTCTACTAAAACGCCAATCCATAACATATACCCATGGTGCGTAATAGGCTCGAGCTTGTTTTACTTCTAAATTTGTGTTGTTTAACAATTCGTTTGCAGTGTCTTCTTTTTGACATGCTTGTAGCATCATAAGGACGATGCCTACAATTACAAAGTTTTGTAGTCGTTTCATAAAATAATAGTTTTCGGGGTTAATTATGAACTCAAATATATACGAACACCACAGCTTAACTATCAGGGGAATTGTTGTTTATACCACAGGAAAAACACCCTTAAAATAAATCTTATGTACTGAACATTTGCTAAAGTTTGTGGGTATTTCAATTTATACCCTCTATAAATCAAGTGTTTATTCCTTTAAAAAATATAGTCATTAACCTAAAGACCTTATTCTCTTTCGGTTATAGTTTTGCCAACATGATAAATCAAAATAAAAAATTATGTTGAAAAAAATTTTAAAGTTAAGTGGTGTTCAAAAACTAAACAGTTTAACTCAAAAAGAAATTTCAGGAGGTGGTTCTTTTGGTGGTTATTTAGATGGAGTAGACACAACAACAGATCCTGACAGGTTTCCTTCTGATCCAGTAACACCAAGTTGGAAGTGGAGGTGTCATAACCAAACTAGTAACGGTAATACACCTACCTTTTTTTATTCTTACACAGATTTAAGCTATCGTGGCTACATTTGTTATCCTTTATAACTAGATAAGAATTATAAAAGCAAGCCTAACTGCTTGCTTTTATTTATTTAATACCCTTTAAGTTTGTAGGTTTTCGATATCCTTGAAAAGGTTGCTTAAGCAACTCTTTTAGGTTTGAATTTTTTGCCTCATCAGGGAATGTATCTACTCCGTAGACTATTTTTTCTCTATCTAATTCCATATAAGTCCCTAATAATCGATCCCAAATAGAAAAGATGTTTCCGTAGTTGGAATCAGTATAAGGTAATAAATTATGATGATGTACTTTATGCATATCAGGTGAAACAATAACATAACTTAATACTTTATCCAATTTTTTAGGCATTTTTATGTTAGCATGAGTTAGTTGTGTAAACACTAACGACATAGACTGATATAACATTATTATACCTATAGGTGTTCCTACTAAAAAAATACCTAGTAATGTAAATGTAAAACGAATAACGCTTTCTATTGGATGATGTCTGTTTGCTGTTGTGGTATCTACTTTATGATCAGAATGGTGTACTAAATGCACCATCCATAAAGGTTTCACTTTATGCTCTACTAAATGTGCTAAATAAGCTCCGAAAAAGTCTAAAAACAACACTCCTAACAATACATACAACCATAATGGCATTTCAGGAAGCCAGTTAATCAATCCAAAATCATTTGCTTGTACCCAGTCCGCTGTTTTAAGCAATACAAAAGCCAGAGTAAAGTTGATAATTACCGTGGTAGCAGTAAAAAACAAGTTAGGCCATGCGTGTTTCCACTTATTGTATTTAAAACTAAATAAAGGCACAGCGCCTTCTAACAACCAGAAAAAAGTTATTCCTCCAACTAAAATAATACTTCTATGACTAGAAGGAATATTTTCAAAATAATGTATAAGGGTTTCCAATGTGTAATATTTTTTCTAAAAATAGAAAAAATATCTATAACGACTTATTTTTTAGAACTTCCCGATTGTGGTAGACGTTTTTTCAATTCCTCTACTATCCTATAAGTAGCAGGACAAACCTCTGTATTTTTAATAGTTAAATCTGCTATTTGGATAAACTTTTTTCGATTCGTATGTGGATATTCTGAACAAGCTTTTGGACGAACATCATAAATAAAACAAGTATTATCAGACTCGTCTAAAAAAGTACATGGAGCTGATTGTAAGACCATAAAATTATCTTCATCTCGCTGTAAATACTGATTTGTAAAATCAACCACCTTCATTTTTAAGTGTTTTGCTATACGCTCTATATCTTTTTCGGTAAAAATTGGTGAAGTTGTTTTACAACAGTTTGCACATTCTAAACAATCCGTACGTTCAAATTCTTCCTCATGCAACTCTTGCATTAGTAAGTCTAAGCGTTTGGGTGTTCTTTTCTTTAATCGTTGAAAATACTTCTTATTTTCTTGTAAAGCGTCTTTGGCTAATTTTGGTAAGTTTTCAAGGTCTTTATCCATGGTGCAAAGGTACAAAAGCATCAACTAAGTATGCTATAATCATGAATCAAAAAATCATCCTTAAAATGGTGGGAAGAAAAAATTAAAAACACTAATTTTGTGCGATAATCAAAAAGAACCAATGAATATTCAATCGTTAATAGAAACGAAAGTAAAAGAAGGATTTTTAGCCTTGTATGATGTAGAAATTCCTAGTGTAGAATTTCAAGCAACCCGTAAAGATTTTGAAGGAGACATTACTGTTGTTGTCTTCCCATTACTACGGTACAAAAAAGGAAATCCGGTTCAAATTGGTGAAGATTTAGGTAAATATATAGTTGAAAACATCAACGAAGTTACCAGTTACAATGTTGTAAAAGGTTTTTTAAACTTAGTCGTTGAAGATTCTTTTTATGTAAACTTTTTTAATGAAATTGCAGCAGATGCAAGGTATGGTTTTGTAAAAGAAGACGAAACAGATGCTCGAATGGTAGAGTATTCTTCTCCAAACACCAACAAACCTTTGCACTTAGGACATGTTCGTAATGTATTATTAGGATATTCTGTTGCTGAAATTTTAAAAGCTGCAGGGCATAAAGTTTACAAAACACAAATTATCAACGATCGTGGTATCCATATTTGTAAGTCAATGTTGGCTTGGAAAAAATTTGGAGAAGGCGAAACTCCTGAATCTACAGGATTAAAAGGAGATAAATTAGTTGGTAATTACTACGTAAAGTTTGATCAAGAGTATAAAAAAGAAATTTCAGAATTAGTTTCAAAAGGAATTTCTGAAGATGATGCTAAAAAACAAGCTCCATTATTTTTAGAAGCACAAGAAATGCTTCGTAAATGGGAAGCTGGAGATAAAGAAGTTGTTTCCCTTTGGGAAATGATGAACGGATGGGTGTATAAAGGGTTCGATGTTACTTATGAAAACATCGGAGTTAACTTTGACAAATTATACTACGAAAGCAACACTTATTTATTAGGAAAAGATGTTATTGAAGAAGGACTTAAAAATGATGTTTTCTTCAAAAAAGAAGATGGTTCTGTTTGGTGTGATTTAACTGACGAAGGACTAGACGAAAAACTAGTATTACGTTCGGATGGAACTGCGGTGTACATGACGCAAGATATTGGTACTGCTATCCAACGTTCTAAAGATTTTCCTGATGTAAACGGAATGGTATATACTGTAGGTAACGAACAAGATTATCACTTTAAAGTGTTGTTCTTAATCTTACAAAAGCTAGGATACTCTTGGGCTAAACAATTATTCCACTTAAGTTACGGAATGGTAGATTTACCTTCTGGAAAAATGAAATCTCGTGAAGGGACCGTAGTAGATGCTGATGATTTAATGAACGAAATGACCAATACAGCCCGTGAAATTTCACAAGAGTTAGGTAAGTTAGAAGGGTATTCTACTGAGGAAAAAGAGGAATTATATAAAATTATCGGATTAGGAGCTTTAAAATACTTCATTTTAAAGGTAGATCCTAAAAAGAGAATTTTGTTTGACCCACAAGCATCGGTAGACTTCCAAGGAAATACAGGTCCTTTTGTACAATATACCTATGCAAGAATTCAATCAATCTTACGTAAAGCTGATTTCGATTATTCTTCTTCGGTATCAGTAGAATTACACGATAAAGAAAAAGAATTAATCAAGCAATTAGAATTGTACCCTGAAATAATTCAGCAAGCTGCAAATAATTATTCACCTGCTATAATTGCAAATTATACATACGATTTGGTAAAAGAGTTTAACTCATTCTACCAAAACGTATCCATTTTAGGAGAAGAAAATCAAGATAAAAAAATATTTAGAGTTCAGTTATCTAAAAAAGTAGCTGACACCATAAAATCTGCATTCAAATTATTAGGAATTCAGGTTCCTGAAAGAATGTAATAAATTAACAAACAACAAGTAAAAGTAAACAACATGAAATACGACGTACTAATAATCGGAAGTGGTCCTGGAGGTTATGTAACTGCAATTAGAGCATCTCAATTAGGATTTAAAACCGCTGTAGTTGAAAAAGAAAACTTAGGTGGAATTTGCTTAAACTGGGGATGTATTCCCACCAAAGCATTATTAAAATCTGCTCAAGTTTATGATTATTTAAAACATGTTGATGAATACGGTTTAAAAGCAGAAGCAATCGATAAAGATTTTGAAGCGGTTATTAAACGTAGTCGTGGTGTTGCTGAAGGAATGAGCAAAGGTGTTCAGTTCTTAATGAAGAAAAATAAAATAGACATCATCGATGGTTTTGGAAAGGTAAAAGCTGGTAAAAAAGTTGATGTTACTGATAAAGATGGTAAAGTAACTGAGTATTCAGCTGACCATATCATTATTGCAACTGGAGCTCGTTCACGTGAGTTACCAAGTTTACCTCAAGACGGTAAAAAAGTTATCGGATATCGTGAGGCTATGAGCTTACCTAAACAACCAAAATCAATGATTGTTGTAGGTTCTGGTGCTATTGGAGTTGAGTTTGCTCACTTCTATAACTCAATGGGAACTGACGTTACTGTTGTTGAGTTTATGCCAACAATTGTTCCTGTAGAAGATAAAGATGTTTCTAAACAAATGGAACGTTCTTTCAAAAAAGCTGGAATTAAAGTAATGACTAGTTCTTCTGTAGAATCTGTTGATACTTCTGGTGACGGAGTAAAAGCTACCGTTAAAACTAAAAAAGGAGAAGAAGTTTTAGAAGCAGACATCGTATTATCTGCTGTTGGTATTAAAACCAACATTGAAAACATCGGTTTAGAAGATGTGGGTATTATTACTGATAGAGATAAAATCTTAGTAAACGATTGGTATCAAACTAATATTCCTGGTTATTATGCTATTGGTGATGTTACTCCTGGTCCTGCACTTGCTCACGTTGCTTCTGCAGAAGGAATTACCTGTGTTGAAAAAATTGCTGGTCTGCATACTGAATCTATCGACTATGGAAACATTCCTGGTTGTACCTATGCTACTCCTGAGATTGCTTCTGTTGGTTTAACTGAAGAGCAAGCAAAGGAAAAAGGTTACGAATTAAAAGTTGGAAAATTCCCATTCTCTGCTTCAGGTAAAGCTAAAGCTGCTGGAACTCCTGACGGATTTGTAAAAGTTATTTTTGATGCTAAATATGGTGAATGGTTAGGATGCCACATGATTGGTGCTGGTGTAACTGACATGATTGCTGAAGCTGTTTTAGGTCGTAAATTAGAAACTACTGGTCATGAAGTATTAAAAGCTATCCACCCTCACCCAACCATGAGTGAAGCGGTTATGGAAGCTGTTGCAGATGCTTATGATGAAGTAATTCATTTATAAAATTTACAAACTTTATATAAATTATAACCTCGTCTTTTTTGGCGAGGTTTTTTTATATTTGAATATGAAAAAAATACTCCCAATATTCGTTTTATTATGCTGTTTTTATTCTTGTAAAACAGAAGAGAAGAAAACACCCGTAAATCCATTAACAGTTCCTTTTAGTGAACGTCCAACTCCACAACTTCCAAATAATAACAATAATTCTGTTAATATTATTGGAGGAGCGCATTATATATGCCCTAAAAAGTGTGAAGGAGGAACTTCAAGTGTTCAAGGTACTTCTTGCCCTGTTTGTAAAACTCCTCTTGCTCATAACCAAGGATTTCATAATACTCAAAACAAAACTTCTAACTCTCCAATATCAACTCCTGCAACACAGACTACTTCTGGACCTAATGCTTCTGGACAATATCATTACACCTGTACCAACGGTTGTGCTGGAGGGGCAGATACTACTGGAAAGTGTAACAGTTGTAACGGAGATTTAGCGCATAATGCTGCTTTTCATAATTAAAAAAGTACGTAATTCCCTTATTCTTATTACGGTTTTTAATCAAGTTTCTTGACTTCTATAATATAAATTTGTTTTATAATAAAAATTTACACTTATGTTAAGAAATATTTTAGAAGTAGGAACTATTTTAAAGAAAGAAGAGCAAAAATCAGTAAAAGGAGGAAATGATATGAAAGAATGTTCTTTAGGAGATCGTTGTTCTAGTGGATCTCAATTTCCTTCTGAATGCCTTCCAGCGGTAAACTTTTGTTGCGTTAATGGTTTTTATGAAATATGTAGTTAATAGTATACCTTATAACACAAAGAGCTATTAATTTAGTTAAAGTTTCAAAAAAGGATTATTAAAGAACATATAAAAGTTCGTAAACCTCACCTAATTTGGTGAGGTTTGTTTTTAAAATACGTAATTACCTTACATTTATTACGGTTTTTCTAAAGTTTACTTTTGACTTAATACATAAATTTATAACAACTTTAAAATTTATGATTATGTTAAAAAATATTTCAAACATTGGGCTTGTCTTAAAAGCTTCTGAGCAAAAATCTATTACAGGTGGAATTACTAGCATATGCCCTAGAGAAGGTTTGGCCTGTAACAGCCAATACCCTTCTCCTGTACACTGTATTACTGATGTTCCATATTGCTGTGTTGATGGCTACTTTGAAAAGTGCTACTAAACTCATGAAATATAAATACTTATAAACCTCATCAATAAATGGTGAGGTTTTTTACACAGTACTAAAAACAGATAATTTACCGTAAAACGGTAAAAAATAACAGAAATTCAATAAAAATGTTATTTTATTGAGTTTACGGCACAATAATTGTTGTTAAGAAAACTTTAACACAATTCGCTATACTATGAAAAACTATCTACAAAACAGTTTTACATTGAGGGGACAATTGTTATAGAAAAAGAAAAAACTCGAAGCTGCTAACTTCGAGTTTTATTTTATAAAATATTAGACAATAATTTTATCTAATTAACTTCTTGTATTTAATTCGCTTAGGCATTAAATCACCTCCTAAACGTTTCTTCTTATTTTCTTCATAATCAGAGAAAGAACCTTCAAAGAAATACACTTGACTATCTCCTTCAAAGGCTAAGATATGTGTACAAATACGGTCTAAGAACCATCTATCGTGCGATATTACTACAGCACAACCTGCAAAATTCTCTAAACCTTCTTCTAAAGCTCGTAGCGTATTTACATCTAAATCGTTAGTAGGCTCATCTAATAACAATACATTACCTTCTTCTTTTAGAGTCATTGCTAAATGTAAACGGTTACGTTCTCCTCCAGATAGAGTAGCTACTTTTTTGTTTTGCTCACTTCCTGAAAAGTTAAAGCGACTTAGATAAGCTCTCGAATTTACTTGCTTACCTCCCATCATCACTAAATCCTGACCTTCTGAAAAGTTCTCCCAAATAGATTTTTCAGGGTCTATGTTTGAATGTGATTGATCTACGTAAGCAATTTTAGCTGTCTCCCCTACTTTAAAACTTCCAGCATCAGGAGTTTCTTCTCCCATAATCATTCTAAAAATAGTAGTCTTACCTGCTCCGTTTGGACCAATAATTCCTACAATTCCTGCTTGTGGTAAATTAAATTCTAAGTTTTCATATAATAACTTATCTCCGTAAGCTTTAGAAACACCAGTAGCTTCAATTACATTCGTTCCTAAACGTGGACCGTTTGGAATATAGATTTCTAATTTTTCTTCCGTTTGCTTTTGGTCTTGGCTCATTAACTTCTCATAGTTCTTCAAACGTGCTTTTTGCTTTGTTTGACGACCTTTTGCTCCTTGACGTACCCATTCTAACTCTCGCTCTAATGTTTTTTGACGTTTAGATGCTGTCTTGCTTTCTTGAGCCAAACGTTTTGACTTCTGATCTAACCAAGATGAGTAATTCCCTTTCCAAGGAATACCTTCTCCTCTATCTAACTCTAAAATCCATCCTGCAACATTATCTAAGAAATAACGGTCATGCGTTACTGCAATTACGGTTCCTTTATATTGTGCTAAATGGTGCTCTAACCAATGTACAGATTCTGCATCTAAGTGGTTGGTAGGCTCATCTAACAATAAAATTTCTGGTTCTTGTAATAATAAACGACATAAGGCTACACGACGACGCTCTCCTCCTGATAATACTCCTATTTTTTTATCACCTTCAGGCGTACGTAACGCATCCATGGCAATTTCTAACTTAGTATCTAACTCCCAAGCATTAGATGCATCAATTTTATCTTGTAGTTCAGCTTGACGATCCATTAATTTTTGCATCTTATCCGCATCAGAATACACTTCCTCTAAACCAAACATGTCATTTATCTTGTTGTATTCATCTAAAATAGCAACAGTTTCTGCTGCTCCTTCTTTAACAACTTCTAAAACAGTTTTGTTTTCATCTAATTGTGGCTCTTGTTCTAAATATCCAACCTTATAACCTGGTGAAAATGTAACATCTCCTTGGTAATTTTTTTCTACTCCTGCTATAATTTTTAATAAAGTAGATTTACCCGAACCGTTTAAACCTAAAATACCAATTTTAGCTCCATAAAAGAAACTTAAATAAATATCTTTTAAAACTTGTTTTCCTGTACTTTGGTAGGTCTTAGAGACCTTATTCATTGAAAAAATGACTTTTTTATCGTCGCTCATTTCTTTATTTTTTTCTTTAATTAAACTCTTCCTTTTAAGGCATTAAATACCCATGCATTTGCAAAAAAACCTAAACCAACAGCTCCAAAGCCATATCCAGCTATTTCATCATACTTAAATACTGCTAAACATATAAGTAAAATCCCCATTAATACCATTATAAGCGTTGCCCAACCTAGGACAGTGTTTTTGTTCATTGCCATAATTTACTTTTTTCAAAAAAATGTGAGCTACAAATATCGGTAATTATTTAGACTTATTCACTGTAGTTGTGTGCATAAAAAAAGTCTTGCATTGGCAAGACTTTTTTAGTGATTTTAAATTTATGTATAAACTAAAGTTCAGCAGCTAACCTACTTCCTTGATTTATGGCTCTCTTTGCGTCTAATTCTGCTGCAACATCTGCTCCTCCAATTACATGTACTTTCATTCCTTTAGCTTCTAATGGTTCTAATAATTCTTTAAACGGAATTTGACCTGCACAAATAATTACATTATCTACTGGTAATACTTTTTGTTCTTCATTTTGAACATAATGCAAACCTTCGTCATCTATTTTTGTGTACTGTACCTCATTAATAAACTGTACTTTTTTTCTTTTTAATACTGAACGATGAATCCATCCTGTAGTTTTTCCTAAATTTCCTCCAAACTTCCCTGAACTACGCTTGAACATAAATATTTCTCTAGGTGAAGGATGAATTTTTGGAGCAATTCCTTCAATTCCTGCACGTGCTTCTAATGTTTTATCTATTCCCCATTCTTTTAACCAAGCATCTACATTTAAAGAAGTACTCTCCCCCTCGTGAGCTAAGTATTCTGAAACATCAAAACCAATTCCTCCTGCTCCAATAACCGCAACACGTTTACCAACGGGTTTCTTTAATTTTACAACATCTATATAACTCAATACTTTTTCGTGCTCTACACCTTCTATTCTTGGAGTTCTTGGCGTAATTCCTGTTGCTAAAACAACCTCATCAAAATTACCATTGTATAAATCTTCTGCAGAAACTCTTGTGTTTAACTTTACATTTACGTTGTGTAATTCTAGCTGTTTATTAAAGTAACGAATGGTTTCATAAAACTCTTCTTTTCCTGGAATCTGTTTTGCTATATTAAACTGACCTCCTGTTTCTTTATCTGCATCAAATAAGGTTACATCATGTCCTCTTTGTGCTGCTACTGTTGAAGCTGCTAATCCTGCTGGTCCTGCACCTACAACTGCTATTTTTTTCTTTTTTGATGTTGGATTATAGTTTAGCTCTGTTTCATGACATGCTCTTGGGTTTACTAAACAGCTTGCCACTTTTTTCTGAAAAGCATGGTCTAAACAAGCTTGATTACAAGCTATACAAGTGTTTATTTCGTCTACTCTTTCTTCTTTCGCTTTATTTACCCATTCAGGATCAGCTAAAAACGGACGTGCCATTGAAATCATATCTGCATGTCCTTCTGCTAGTACTTTCTCAGCAGTATCAGGCATATTAATTCTGTTAGAAGTAACTAACGGAATAGATAATTCTTCTTTCATTTTTTTAGTTACCCAAGTAAACGCAGCCCTAGGTACTGAAGTTGCAATAGTAGGTATTCGTGCTTCATGCCAACCAATACCTGTATTGATAATAGTAGCTCCAGCTTTTTCTATTTCTTTTCCTAGTTGTACCACTTCTTCCCAAGAACTTCCTTGTTCTACCAAATCTAACATTGATAAACGATAGATAATGATAAAATGCTCACCAACTGTTTCTCTAATTTTTCGAACTAACTCTACTGCTAAACGAATTCTGTTTTCATATTTCCCTCCATAATCATCGGTTCGTTTATTTGTTCTTGTTACTATAAACTGATTGATTAAATAACCTTCAGACCCCATGATTTCTACTCCATCATATCCTGCTTCTTGTGATAACTTAGCACAGTTAACAAAATCTTTTACTGTTCTTCGTATTCCTGATTGCTTTAAGGCAAACGGTTTAAAAGGAGTTATTGGTGATTTTATTTTTGAAGGTGCCACATTGAATGGGTGGTAACCGTAACGGCCAGAATGTAAAATTTGCATACATATTTTACCTCCTTCTTTATGGACTGCTTCTGTAATTACTTTATGCTCTCTTGCATGCTTTTTTGTGCTCATACGAGCAGAGAAAGGAGCTGTCCATCCCTGAATATTTGGAGAAATTCCTCCTGTAACAATCAAACCTACTCCACCACGTGCACGTTCTGCATAATAAGCAGCAATACGTTCAATTCCATTTTTTTCTTCTTCTAAACCAGTATGCATAGAGCCCATTAATACTCTATTTTTTAAAGTTGTAAAGCCTAAGTCTAATGGCTCGAAAATATGTTTGTATTTCATTGTTTTATTTTTATAAAATATTATGCACGCATAACAAATTGCAAGATACATATTTTTATAATATGTTTTTCATATAAAAAAGACCTCATACTTGTGTATAAGGTCTTTTAGAAATACTTACTTATTCTATTACCACCAAATGATTATAATTAAACCATTTGAACATATTATAATTATAATAATTCTAACTTTAGTTCCATCATTTAGTTCAGCTTCAAATCTATAAACTGGTTGCCTTTCATACTCGTGCGGTACTTGTATTACATTACCATCCTCCATTCTATGCTCTGCTAAACCTATACCTGAAAATTCATCTTTTACAATACGGTAACTTTTTAAATCTTCTTTTTTAAGGTTTCCTTTTTCTAAAAATAGATCTAAGGTTGGTTTTGTAACACCTTCTGGATTCATTGGGTATTCATCCGCTCTAACTACTCCGTAGTCTTCATGGTAATCTAATCTTAAATCATCTGTGGATTTTGCAGCTTTAGCATCAATTGCTTCTGTCTGAGTTTCGTTTGGTAATACAGTTTCTTCGTTTTGACATGATGCAAATACCAGGAAAAAGATACTTACAAACATTAGGGTTTTTAAAGTTTTCATAAAATATTAGTTTGGGTTAATTAATTAGCCCAAATATATCTTACCTCTATTTAGAAACTTATAGGCAAAAGGTTATTTATTATATAAGGGAAACACCTTTATTTTATGAGGTGATTAGCCCTTTTTTAAACAATTTTTGGTTACAAAAAAAAGAGAAAATCAAAAAAAATTGTCTTTTTATTTTTATGTTAATGAACTATTTTTAGTTTTTGAATCATTTCTGGGGAAAGAGAATTGGCATAAACCCCGTAAGCATCAACTAAAACTCCTTTAACACCTGTTTTTGTTTGAATTGCATATACAACAGAGTTGTCTCCTGTACTGCTCATTCCTTCAAATCGATATACTTCTACTACCTCAAAGAAATCTGGAGGAAAAATTTCTTTAGTATTTTTACTCTCTATTTCCTTTTCTCTCAGGTTAAAATCAAGAGTAAACCCTCTTTTTTGCAGGTCCTTTAATGCTTCTGAAAGTGTATCGTATGTATACATGACTTATATCTTTTCACTTTCTTAAAAGATACAATATTTAAACTAGATTTCCTATTTATTTAATAAATAAGCACAAAATTTACTGTCTTATTTTATCCAATAAACCACTAAGTTGTGTGGCTTCTTCTTCTGTTAAATTATCAATAAAATCTAAATGCAATTTATCATCTATTGTTTTTAAAAGCTTTTTTCCCTGTTGGGTAATACTTATATAAACCACTCTTCTATCATCTTCACATCTTTCACGGTCAATTAAGTTTTTCTCACATAATTTATCCATTAATCTTGTGGCATTCGGAGCTCGTTCAATCATTCTATCTTTAATTGTTTGAACTTTTATTGCTTTTTTTGCTCCTCTTAAAATACGAAGAATATTAAATTGTTGTGGCGAAATACTATACTGCTTAAAAAACTCATTTTCTTTACTGTTTATCCAGTTAGCAGTATATTTAATATTTATAAAAGCTTTGATTTTATTATTTGGAAATTTTGAATTGATGTCTTTTGAAATATCTCCCATTGTTTTGTTATCGACTATTTAGCCATTAGCCGGTTTATATTATTTAATAAAAAAGATTACCCTTTTAACTTTAAGTCTTGCATTAATTTGTTAAAAGTATCCGATGATGGTGTTAAGTACACTTCTTCATCAACAAATAGTGTTGGATATTTTACTTGACCTTCATACAATTCTTTAGTATGCTCCTTTGCTTCGTTATCAACAGAAACATCTTTGTTTTCAAATGATACTTCTGCAGATTTTAGAAAGTTTTTATATGCAACTGTATGTGCATGTCCTTTTCTACCGTATAAAACTATCTTCATTTTAACCTCCTTATTTTGAGTACAAAAATACAAAACACACATTTATATACCAAGGAATATAAACTCTTTACAAATACTGAAAAGGAATTTTGTTTATGCTAAAACGTTTGAATATTCTGGCTTTTTATCAAAAACTGATTTAGCAAACGGACATAAAGGAAGGATTTTAATATTTTTACTCCTCGCAAACTCAACTGAAGCTGCTACTAACTTGTATCCGGCTCCTTTTCCTCTTAAACTATCTCCAACCTCGGTATGATCTATAATTAATTTATCTTTCCCTGCCCAAGTGTAAGTCATTAATGCATCCCTACTTCCATTAACTTCAATATAAAACTCTCCCTTACCTCCTTTGTCTTCTTGCTGTACCTTCATGATTATCCTTTAAACTCTACCTTTACATGCGTACCATCACAATATGGCTTATTATGAGAAGCTCCACACCTACAAAAAGCAGTTGTTTTACTTTTCTTTTCTGTACTACCATCTGGATTGGTTACATGCAAGGTTCCATAGATTAATAAAGGGCCATTTTCTAGAGCTTCTACTTTAGTTTCTGTATGAGCTGCTGCTTGATTATCTTCTCTTTTTGAAATGTATGATAAAGCTCCTGATGGACACTCTTCTACTTGTTTTTTAATTCTTTCTGTAGTTGCTCCATCCATATTAATCCATGGTCTATTTTGTGGATTAAAAACCTGTATCAAACCTTTCCAACATTTTTTTGAGTGGATACATGTATTTGGTTTCCAAACTACAGTAATATCATCATTACTATATTTTTTTACAATTTCCTTTGCTTCTGACATAATATTAAATTTTATGTTTATACTGCTTTTTGGAAAGTTGCAACGGCCTCTTTTATTTTTTTATTAAATTCCTCATTTACAACCCTTCCGTCTTTAAAGTTATCATAAAATTTTGGTAAAGAAAAATTAGCTATGACATTTGCCCCCATGTGTGGAAAACCGTTTTTTGCTATGGACATAGATGATGCTCCACCTCTTCCTCCGGGCGAGGTAGATAATAATAACACAGGTTTGTTATGCCATACTTTTTGTTCTATACGCGACATCCAATCTATTATATTTTTAAAAGCTACCGTAAAATTTCCGTTATGTTCAGCTAACGATACCGCAATTCCATCTGCTTTTTTAATTTTATCCAGAAATTTTACCGCATTTTCTGGAATACCGCTTTCCGCTTCCTTATCAACTCCATAAATAGGTAATGGATAATCATTTAAGTCTAATACAGAAACCTCAACTTCCTTTAAAAAACCTGAAGCGTATATTACTAATTGTTTGTTTATTGATTTTTTACTATTACTCCCCGCAAAAGCGATTATACTCTTCATTTATGTTGTTATTTTTGAATCGATTTCAGTTTCTCCCTTCACCATTTTAGCTACTGGGCACTTACCTGCTATTTCTAATAATTTGACACGTTGCTCATCCGTAATTTCCTTTTCAAAAGAAATTTCTTCTACTAATGATTTTTTAATTCCTTCTGGAGTTAATTGTTCTTTTTGACTGACATTTACTGTAACTCTTCCTAAGTCCCACCCTTTTCTTTCTGCGTACATTCGCAGTGTTATTGATACACAACCGCCAATTGCTGTTAATAAATATTCTACTGGGGTTGGTCCGTTATCGTCTCCTCCTTTATCCAAAGGTTCATCAATAACGGCAAAATGATTTCTCATTTTACCTTCTGCTAAGTAATTTCGTTCAGTTAAAGTAACTGTTGATGTTGGATTATTGCTCATTATATTTTTTTACTATAAATATACGAAACTATTACTAGTACCATTGCAATTGCAGCACCTGTTTGCTCTCCATCTCCAATCATAAAATGAGCAAAAAAGGCAAGAATGAACGCAAAGAAAAAGCCTGCATATGCCCATTCATTTATAAACTTCCCTCTAAAAAACCACAATGCTACTAAACCTAATATTTTTGCTATTGCATAGGGATAAATAATGTATGTTGGATACCCAAATGTTGTAAACATTTTAGCTACTTCTCCATGGTTAAAAAAATACATTCCTGCTGAAAAAAACATCAATAGTGTTAACAAGCCTGTAGCTACATAAAAAATAATTTTATCTCTTTTCATTTTTAATTGTTGTTAAAATTCTTTTACAAATATATGAAATTTTTCAATTATTCTCCATGGTATATATTCTCTAGGTATTTATTAAAATTAATAAGCAACTATTTGAAATCAAAAAAACATTTATATTTGTAATTATATAAGTACTTATATTTTATAAATGGATGCATTAAAAGGATTAGGAGAAATAGGTTTAGGTTCTAGATTAAAGAGAACTAGTGAATATATGATGCGTGAAACACAATTGGTATATGATGAGTTTAATATTGACTTTGACCCTTACCTATTCCCTACTTTTAAAATTATAAAAAACAAAGATGGTGTAACAAATACTGAGATTACCAACAGTTTAAAAACATCACAACCTGCTACAACGCAAGCAATTAATAAACTTCAAAAAAAAGGACTTATCATTCTAAAAGAAGATAAGTTAGATAAGCGAAAAAAAGTTGTTTTTGTATCCGATAAAGGAAAAAGACTTATCAAAAGTGTTACCCCAATTTGGAACAGTATTGAGTACATTATTAAAGAGTATACAAATATAAAATCTGAGTCTCTAACTGAACTTATAAATGAGTTAGAAGCTAAATTTAACGAAAAACCCTTCAGTAAAGCTATTATTGAACATATAAAAATGAATACAACAAAAAACACTGTAGCAATTACCACATTTAAAGAAGAGTATAGCTCTTCTTTTTACGATTTGAATATTGAATGGTTAGAAACATTTTTCTACGTAGAACCTTATGATAAGGAAGTTTTAAGCAACCCTCATACATATATTATTAACAAAGGAGGACGTATTTTCTTTGCTACATTAAATAACGAAATTGTTGGTACTGTTGCTTTGATGCCAATGGACGAACCCAACGTTTATGAACTAACTAAAATGGCTGTTTCACCAAAACACAGAGGTTACAAAATAGGACAACAACTTATGCAGCATTGTATTGATTTTGCCAAAGAAAATAATTTTGACAAACTCGTTCTTTACTCTAACACAAAGCTAGAAAATGCTATTTACATTTATAGAAAATTTGGCTTTTTAGAAATTCCAGTAGAAGAAGGTTGCCCATATGAACGTTGTAATATTAAAATGGAACTAAAAACAAAATCTAGATAATTTACGATATGGATACAACTCAAACAATTAATATCCTACAGGAAGCTGAAAAGCTAAAAGAATATTTTTCTCCTAAAATAATTTCTGAGGTTAATAATGAATACGTTAAAATAGCTAAAATTAAAGGAGAAGATATTCCGTGGCATAATCATGAAGATGAAGATGAGCTTTTTTATATTATTGATGGAAATCTTCTAATGGAAATTGAAAACCAACCTAGTTTTACAATGAAAACAGGAGATCTATACGTAGTTCCTAAAGGTATCAATCATAGAGTTAGTTCTTTGGAAGAGTGTTTAATTATGCTTATTGAAACAAAATCTACTAAACACACTGGTGATGTAATAACTCCTATTACAAAATCTATTGATACTCAAAAATATTAAAGCTTTTATTGAAAAATATTATCAAAATGAAAAAGCTCTCTTTTAAAAAGAGAGCTACTACTTCAAAATAAAATTTACAACTGCTAATTATAAATTTATACCGTTAAATTAATAAGTAAAATTCCCGCTATGTAAACAAACAATTGAAACAAACCAAACATAACGGGAAGTTTACAAACAACTAAGATTTTTTATATAACCACTGCACTTTCTTCTTCTAATCTTTTATCTTTTGCTCTTGCTTCAAATTGATTAGACGTATTTTTTTCTCCACCCGCTTTTAATGCCTTGTCTCCTGCGAAAAACATTTTGTGATCATCTCCTAAATCTGAACCAGCCATACGTTGATGTTTTACACACGACACTCCTTTTCTAATTTCTTGTCGTTGTACACCTTTTACATACGCTAACATTCCATCTTCACCAAAATAACCTTCTGTTAAATCGTTCATATGTAGTGCTGTTGTATGATACGTTGGTAAGGTGATTAAATGATGAAAGATTCCTGCTTCTCTTGCCCCATCTATTTGGAAAGTGCGAATTTTTTCATCAGCTAATTGACAAAGCTGTGATCCGTCATAAGCTGCATCCATTAAATTATTTCTGTCATACATTGAAACATCATATCCTTGTATTACCATTTCATCATATGCTTGATTACGGAAATTTAAAGTCCAGTTAAATGATGGCGAGTTGTTGTATACTAATTTTGCATTTGGTACTACAGCTCTTACTCTATTTACCATATTTGCTATTTGACCTACATGAGGTGTAGGTGTTTCAATCCAAAGTAAATCTGCACCATTTTGTAAGCTTGTAATACAATCTAACACTACCCTATCGATATTAGTCCCTTCTCTAAATTTATACAAACCATTTGCCAAACGTACAGGACGCACTAACTTTCCTTCACGTTTTAATAACACATCATCTTCTCTTGCTTCTTCAATCGTAATTTCTTCAGCTTCTACAAATGCTAAATATTGAGATGCTAAATCTCCTGGTTCTTGACTTACTGGTAATTTTTGAGTTAATCCTGCTCCTTCCGAATCGGTTCTAGCAACAATAACTCCATCCTCTACACCTAATTCTAAAAAGGCATATCTAATTGCATTAAGCTTTGCTATAAAATCTTCATGTGGTACTGTTACTTTTCCATCTTGATGCCCGCATTGTTTAGCGTCTGAAACTTGGTTTTCTATTTGAATAGCACAAGCGCCAGCTTGAATCATTTTTTTTGCTAATAAATACGTTGCTTCTTCATTTCCAAAACCAGCGTCAATATCTGCAATAATTGGTACAATGTGCGTTTCGAAATTATCGATTTCATTTTGCACGTCTTCTCCGTTTTCTAATCTTCTAAATAAATCGTTTAATTCAATAGCGTCTGCTTGACGCAAAAAATCATAAATTTCTTCAATTAACGCAGGAACTGCTGTTTTTTCATGCATTGACTGGTCTGGTAACGGTCCGAATTCTGAGCGTAACGCAGCTACCATCCATCCAGAAAGATATAAATAACGTTTACTAGTAGTTTTATGATGTTTTTTAACCGCAATCATTTTTTGCTGTGCTACAAACCCATGCCAGCATCCTAAAGATTGTGTATAGTTAGATGGATCTGCATCGTAAGCAGCCATATCTTTACGCACAATAGCAGCGGTATATCTAGCAATATCTAAGCCAGTTTTAAAGCGGTTTTGCGCTACCATTCTAGCTGCATTTTCTGGTGATACTGAATGCCAAGTTGATCCGAACTTTTTCTTTAATTCTTTTACAGTTTGTAAAGCAGAACTATAATTAGCGTGTGCTAAATTTTTCATAATTTTGTGATTGATAAGGTTATTAATTTTTATTGATAGCTCGCCCTCTTAAATGTTGCCGCATTTTTGAGGGCTTTTTTTACTCGATAATCGAGATTAAATATTCCTAGTTTAGTCTATATATTAAAATATTTGTTTACACAAGAACTTGTTCTATAAATAGTTTATACTACAAGTATTTATATGCTGGTAAGGTTAAGAATTCAACAAATTCTTTGTTTAAAATTAACTCGTCAAATAATTGAATAGCTAATTCAAATTTCCCGTTGTTGTATCTGTCTTCACCTACATAACTTTTTATTTTTTTTAATTCTTCTTTTTTAAATTGCTCATACATTCCTTCTGTAAATGTTCTACCATCTTCAAGCATTACGCTTTTATGCAACCATTGCCATACTTGTGTTCGAGATATTTCAGCTGTTGCTGCATCTTCCATCAAGTTATACAAAGCAGCTGCTCCTTGCCCCATTAACCAAGATTCTATATACAGAATTCCAACGTTAATGTTTTCTCGTATACCATTCTCGGTAATTGTACCTTCTGGTAAAGCCACTAAATCTTCTTCAGTAATAGTTAAATCTTCTAGCTTTTTATCTATTTGATTTGCATTAGGCATTGTTTTATTAAAAACATCCATTGCAACTGCTACTAAACCAGGATGAGCAACCCAAGTTCCATCATGACCATTCTTAACTTCTTGCTCCTTATCATTCTTCACCTTTGCAAAAGCTTCTTTATTTAACGCTTCGTTATTCTTTACTGGAATTTGCGCAGCCATTCCCCCCATTGCATGTACACCTCGTTTATGACATGATTGAATAACTCGTAATGAATATGCTCTCATAAACGGACTGCTCATGGTTACTTGTGAACGGTTTGGCACAATAAAACCAGTGTGATTTCTAAACTTTTTAATGTATGAGAAAATATAATCCCAACGACCACAGTTTAATCCAGCCATATGATCTTTTAACTCATAAATAATTTCATCTAACTGAAAACTTGCTGTAATTGTTTCAATTAACACTGTTGCTTTAATTGTTTTTTGTGGCACTCCTAAATATTCTTGTGCAAAGACAAAAACATCATTCCACCAACGTGCTTCTTTGTAATGCTCTAGTTTAGGTAAATAAAAATAAGTTGCACTCCCCTTCTCTTGCAAGGTTTTGATATTATGGAAAAAGTACAAACCAAAATCAACCAAAGAACCTGACATTTCTACTCCATCAATCAACAAATGTTTTTCGTTTAAGTGCAATCCTCTTGGTCTTACTAATAAAGTAGCTACTTTGTCTTTCAACTCATAGCTTTTATCTTTTGTAGCGTTGTAAAATGAAATTGTTTTATTTACCGCATCTAGTAAGTTCACCTGACCATCTAAAATATTTTGAATTGTAGGTGAATTACTATCTTCAAAATCTGCCATAAATGTTTTTGCTCCAGAATTTAAAGCATTGATAATCATCTTACGCTCTACTGGTCCTGTAATTTCTACTCTCCTATCTAACAAATCTTCAGGTAATGGAGCACATACCCAATCGCTTTCTCTAATTTCTTTCGTTTCTAAAGGAAATGTTGGATTATTTCCTGCATCAAAATAAGCTTGTTCTATTTCTCTTTCAGCTAATAATTGAAGTCTTTGAGAATTAAACTTTTCTTGAAGTTGAATTAAAAACGCTTTGGCTTCGTCAGTTAGAATACTTTTATACTCGGTTTGATCAAAACCTACACATTGAATTTCTTTTGCTAAAACATCTTGATTCATATCTATTTATTTTTTTCTTATTGATTGACAGTTCAATATTAAAAAAAAGAACCTAAACAAAAAAGCGAACGTTCGCTAAAAATAAATAATTTACTAATTTTTATTAATTCGCTAATTTTTATACCTTTGAATTACGAATCTTTTAATAAAAACACCTTGGAAGAAGAATATATCAGATTAGTTTTCGGATTAAAGCTTAAGCAAATACGCACAGATAAAAACCTATCACTCTTTGGATTAGCTAAACTAACAGGATTATCAAAATCGTATTTAAACGAAATTGAGAAAGGAAAAAAGTACCCAAAAACTGATAAAATTGTTATTCTTTCTGAGAAGCTAGAAGTGCCTTATGACCATTTAGTTTCCCTAAAGTTAGATAAAAACTTAGCGCCAATTGGTGAAATTTTACAATCCAAAATTTTAAAAGAGATTCCTCTTGACCTATTTGGTATTAAAGAAAATAATTTAATTGACATCATTGCCAATGCTCCTGCCAAGGTTAATGCATTTATAAGTACAATTATTAAGATTTCTCAAAACTACAATTTAACAAGAGAGAGTTTTTTTCTCGCTGCATTACGTTCGTACCAAGAGGCACACAATAACTATTTTGAGGATATTGAAACGAAGGTTACTGACTTTATTAAAGCATATCAAATAAACCCAAATAAACCTATTACTTCAAAAGACTTAGAAGAAATTTTAATTGAAGAATATGGTTATACTATTGATAGTGAAGAACTATCTAAACATCAAAAACTATCTGAACTCAGAAACATCTATATTCCAAAGAATAAAACACTCCTTATATATAACGACATAAACGAAGCACAAAAAACGTTCATTTTTGCTAAAGAAATAGCCTACAATTATTTACAGATAGAAAATAGACTATATACCTTTCCTTGGATTAAATTTGAGAGTTTTGATGAAGTATTAAATAACTTTATTGCTTCTTACTTTGCTGGTGCTTTAATTATTCCGAAAGATGATTTAATTCAAAAACTAACACAACTTTTTTCTTTAGAAACCTGGCAACCTATACAATTACACAAAATTATTAGAAGCTATAACTGTTCTGATGAGACATTCTATCAACGTTTGACCAACATCCTACCAAAACATTTTAATATTAAAAATTTATTCTTTTTACGTTTTACACATAAAGAAGGTTCTCCAGTGCATAGACTTTCAAAAGAATTACATATTACTCAACAACAATCTCCCCATGCCAATCGTAATAACGAACATTATTGTAGAAGATGGATTGCTATTAAAACAATTCAGGATTTAGAAGTATCTGATGAAAAAAAATCTGCTTACGGAATTCAGATATCATCGTACGAAAATTCTCAAAAAGAATACTTAGTACTTTCTGCAGCTACCGCAGATCCTTTTAAAGAAAAAATTAATCGTAGTGTGAGTATAGGTATGTTACTTTCTCCACACTTAAAAAGAAAACTTCATTTTTTTAATGAAGATACTTTCACTAAAAAAACAGTAGGAGTAACATGCGAAACTTGTGCTGTAAAAAATTGCAACGAACGTGTAGCTGAACCATATATTTTAATGAAACAATCTAGAAATAAAGAAATAGAAAACACTGTTGAAAACATCATTCAATCATATACTTAAACACCTTGTTTTATACATTGATTTTCTTATTTTAGCACACGCAAACAAATAACTTACCATGGATCTTAACTTCAATAAAAACGAAGACCACAATAAACTTTTAGTATCAGATTTACGCAGACGCTTTGCCAAAGTAAAATTAGGTGGCGGACAAAAACGTATTGATAAACATCATGAGAAAGGAAAATTAACTGCTCGTGAACGTATTGATTACTTATTAGACGATAAATCTAAGTCTATTGAAATTGCTGCATTTGCAGGTGAAGACATGTATCAAGAACACGGTGGATGTCCTTCTGGAGGTGTAGTTGTAAAAATGGGATATGTTAGCGGTAAGCAATGTATTGTTGTTGCTAATGATGCTACGGTAAAAGCAGGTGCTTGGTTCCCTATTACAGGAAAAAAGAATTTAAGAGCACAAGAAATAGCAATTGAAAATAAACTACCTATTATCTATTTGGTAGATTCTGCTGGAGTGTACTTACCAATGCAAGATGAAATTTTTCCTGATAAAGAACACTTCGGAAGAATTTTTAGAAATAATGCTGTAATGAGTAGCATGGGAATTACCCAAATTGCTGCCGTTATGGGAAGCTGTGTTGCTGGTGGTGCTTACTTACCTATTATGAGTGATGAAGCACTAATCGTAGATAAAACTGGAAGTATTTTCTTAGCAGGTAGTTATTTAGTAAAAGCCGCTATTGGTGAAACTATTGATAATGAAACGTTGGGTGGAGCAACCACACATTGTGAAGTATCTGGGGTTACCGATTACAAAGCAAAAGATGATAAAGATGCTTTAGACACTATTAAAAACTTAATGGATAAAATTGGAGATTATGACAAAGCTGGTTTTAACCGTAAAGAAGCTTTCCCTCCAAAAGAAAATGAAGATGATATTTTCGGAATTTTACCTAAAGCTCGTAATGAGCAATACGATATGATGGAAATCATCAAACGTTTGGTAGATAATTCTGAATTTGAAGAATACAAGGCCGGTTACGGTCAAACAATTATTACAGGATACGCTCGTATTGACGGATGGGCTGTTGGTATTGTTGCCAACCAACGTAAAATTGTTAAATCAAAAGGTGCTAAAACGAAACCTAGCGAAATGCAATTTGGTGGTGTGATTTACAACGATTCTGCTGATAAGGCCACTAGATTTATTGCCAACTGTAACCAAAAGAAAATTCCGTTAGTTTTCTTGCAAGATGTTACTGGATTTATGGTAGGAAGTAAATCAGAGCATAGCGGAATTATTAAAGATGGAGCTAAAATGGTAAATGCTGTTAGTAACTCTGTTGTTCCAAAATTTACCATCGTTATTGGTAATTCCTACGGAGCAGGAAATTACGCTATGTGTGGTAAAGCCTACGACCCTCGTTTAATTGTTGCATGGCCTAGTGCAGAATTAGCAGTTATGAGTGGTGCTTCAGCTGCCAAAGTACTATTACAAATTGAAACAGCTGCCTTAAAGAAAAAAGGAGAAGAAATTACTCCTGAAAAAGAGGCTGAGTTATTTGACAAGATAAAATCGAGATATGATAATCAAATATCTCCTTATTATGCTGCAGCAAGAATTTGGACCGATGCTGTGATTAATCCTCTGGATACTAGAACTTGGATTTCTATGGGAATAGAAGCTGCTGACCACGCTCCTATTGAAAAGCCTTTCAACCTAGGAGTGTTACAAGTTTAAAACATAGAAAACAGCATGAAGAGGAAAGTATTTTGGGGTATTATTGCCCTTGTAATTGGTTTTGTAATCTATCAGGTTTATATTTTCACCTTATCTGAAAATGATAATATAAAATCTATTTACTTAGTTCCTGATGATGCTGTTTTTATAGTTGATACAGAAAGACCTATTGATACTTGGGATGAAATAAGCTCAAGTCAAATTTGGACACATCTTCAAAAGAATCAACAAATCAATAAACTATCTGAAGGTATAAATAGTTTAGATGAAACTTTTAAAGCAAAAAAGGAAATCTTTGACTTTATTGGAGAACGTAACCTAGTTATTTCTGTACATGTATATAGCCCAAAAAAGTATGGGTTATTATATATTGCTGATTTACAAAAGTTCTCTAAACTCATCTTTTTAAAAAGGGCTATTAGTAATTTAGCAGGTGAAGACTATAAAGTAACCAAACGCGTATACAAAGAGCATGAAATTATAGAACTCTATAATAAGCAAACAAGAGAAACCTTACATCTTTCCTTTATTAAAAATCAGGTCGTAGCTTCCTACACTCACCTTTTGGTTGAGCAATCAATAGACCAATACTTGAATCCTGTTATTGGACGTGATCTCAACTTTTTAGAAATAAAAAAGAAAACAGATACTGATGGCTTTTTTAATATGTACTTACAACATAAATACCTAAAAGACTATCTCAACTGTTTTACCAGTTCAAGTAATTTAAATTTCTTAAATAAAGAAGCATTCTTCTACTCTGGTTTAGATATATCAATTATAGAAGGAGTTATAGTTCAAGCTACAGGTTTTACAAATGTTGATAGCAACTCGCAAACCTACCTAAAAGTATTACAAAAATCTGGAGTTGGTAAGCGTAGTGTTGCTAAAATAGCTCCCAAAAACACTTCTTTATATCTTAGTTTCTCTTTTGATGACTTTAAAACATTTAATAGCAATTTAGAAAAGCTTCAACAAGAAAATCCAGCTGAATTTAAAATGTATACTGATCAGCTCGCTATGATTGAGGATAAATTAGATATAAGTGTGTCTGAAAATATTTATAGTTGGATTGGTAGTGAAATAGCTTTAATTCATTTTAACACTGAGCTTTCAAAAAACAAAAAAGATATTGCCGCTATTATTAAAGCTGATGATATTGATGATGCTAAAGAAAATCTTCAGCTTATTCTTTCTAAAATTAAAGAAAACACCCCTTTAAAATACAAGCAAATAAATTATAGAGGTTATCCTATTAACTTTTTTGATTTAAAAGGATTCTTTAAAATGTTAGCTGGAAACATGTTTTCTAAGATGGAGAAACCTTATTTTACAATTATTGATGATTTTATTGTTTTTAGTACTAGCCCAAATACTATTAAAGAAATCATTAATAATCACTTAATAGGATACACACTTGAAAGTTCTGAAAAGTTTGACGATTTTAATTATCACTTTGAAAAGAAATCTAGTGTATTTGCTTATGTAAACACACCTAACTCATACAAAGATCTTTTAAGTTTAGTTGACAGCAAAACTCGACGTGAACTCCAAAAGAATAAACCATACATAACTTGTTTTTCTCAAATTGGAATGCAACTAATTGCTTCTGATGAACTTTTTGAAACTAATATTTCTTTCGTTTTTGAAGATCCAAAAAACATTGAAACAAGTATTAAAAAAGATAAAGAGTTAAGAGAAAAGTTACTGCTAGAGTTAGCTACTTATAAAGACTCAACAGATACTCAAAATTCTACATCATTTTTCAAACTACCTCCAATACATCCTTCAGATTTAAGCGCTAAATCGTACAAGGAGTATTATAAAAATGGAAAACTAAAGTTTGAGGTGGACTTAGATGATGGTTTAAAAGATGGCTCTTATAAATCTTACTATGAAAACGGAAATATAAAAGTCAAAGGACATTATAAAAATGATAAGCAAAGTGGAACTTGGAAAGCTTATGATGAACAAACAGGTGATGTAATTTTCAAAAAACATTTTTAATTGCAATATTTTATAGCATTAGTTACATTTGCCAAGCAAAATTAAAACAGAATACACATGGGAAGAGCATTCGAATTTAGGAAAGCAAGAAAGATGAAACGTTGGTCAGCTATGGCTAAAACCTTTACTCGTATTGGTAAAGATATCGTTATGGCAGTTAAAGAAGGTGGTCCAAACCCCGAAACCAACTCTCGTTTACGTGTTGTAATTCAAAATGCGAAGGCTGCTAACATGCCTAAAGACAATGTTGAGCGCGCTATTAAAAAAGCTTCTGATAAAAGTACTGAAAACTATAAAGAAGTATTATTTGAAGGATATGCTCCTCACGGTATTGCTGTTTTGGTAGAAACTGCTACTGATAATAACAACCGTACAGTAGCTAATGTACGTGCTGCTTTTAACAAGTGTAACGGAAATTTAGGAACTTCTGGATCAGTTGCTTTTATGTTTGACCATGTGGTTAACTTTAAAGTAAAAGAAGATTCATTAGGTATGGATTTAGAAGAGTTTGAAATGGAAATGATTGACTTTGAAGTAGAAGAAGTTTTTGCTGACGAAGAAGATAGTTCAGTAATGCTGTATGCTCCGTTTGAACAATTTGGTGCTATTCAAAAATATTTAGAAGAAAATAATATTGAAATTCTTTCTTCTGAATTTGAACGTATACCTACGACCACTACTGCCATTTCTGACGAACAAAAAGAAGAAGTTAACAAACTTTTAGAAAGATTGGAAGAAGATGATGATGTGAATAATGTCTATCACTCTATGGAAGAATAATTTTCTATTTCTTTATAAAACTTCAAAATCCAACGAAAATAATCGTTGGATTTTTTTTATATATTTATCCAAACCAAACTTCTCACTATTATGATTTTCTACGGAACAAAAGGAGCGCATTTACACAGCGAAAAAGTTAGTGGTGTAAAATGTAATCACTGTGAACAACAAAACACTCACACTATTAGTATTTTTGGTAAATACTTTTACATTTATTGGATACCTATTTTTCCTATAGGTAAAAAGGGAGTGTCTGAGTGTAACCATTGCAAAGCTACTTACGAACGTAAAAACATGAGCGAACAATTAAAACTAGCTCATGACAATGTAAAACGAAATGCAAAAACTCCATTCACACATTGGATAGGTTCTTTATTAATGGGAGCTATAATTCTCTTCGGAATTTACTCTGCACAGCAACACGATAAGGATGTTGTTACCTATATTAATTCTCCCGAAGTTAATGATATTATTGAATACAAGTCATCCGACAAAGCCTACTCTACCGTAAAAGTAACAAACGTTACCGCCGATTCTATTTTCTTTGTAGCCAACTCTATGGAAATAAGTAGAAAAAGTAAACTTTATAAGATAAACAAAGAGAAAAACTATAACGCCGAACGATTCGGAATGAGTTTAACTGATTATAAAAAAGCTTTTGATGACAAAAAGTTTTTAGATGTTGATAGATAAAAAAACAGGGCATTTAGCCCTGTTTCTTTTTATTCTTAATTATACGTTTTCACTAATCTAACAAACTCTGCTTTATAACCATCCTTATCCTCTCCTACTTCTCCTTCTATCAAACTAAGTACATCTTCAATTTTTGATTTATTTTTAAATTTTGATTTACTTAATTGCATTCCAAATAAAGCTACTGCTGAAATAAATTTCATATCATTCGTTGGTACCAATACTTCATTTTTTACAGTTTTCACTAACTCTATACTCTTGGTGCCTTTTGGTAATTTGTATCTAAACTTCACGGTTAATAATTCATCATTAAAACTACCTAATTGTTTATTTTGAGTATACTTTAATTTGGGTAGTTTCTTCAAAAATTTACTTTTTACTCCTACAGGAATTAATTCATACAATGCTGTTACTGTATGACCACTACCTAACTCACCAGCATCTTTTGTATCATCAACAAAGTCTTCATCATTTAATAATCTATTTTCATACCCTATTAAACGATACGCTTGTACTTTCTTTGGGTTGAATTCTACTTGAATTTTCACATCCTTTGCTATTGTATATAAAGTTCCTCCAAACTCTTTACCAAAAACTTTCTGTGCTTCTTGCATCGTGTCTATATATGCATGGTTTCCATTTCCTTTATCTGCTAAAACTTCCAATTTATCATCTTGGTAATTTCCATAACCAAACCCCAACACAGATAAAAAAACACCTGATTTACGTTTTTCTTCTATCAACTCTTCCATTGCTACATTGCTTGAAGCTCCTACGTTAAAATCACCATCTGTAGCTAAAATAACTCGATTATTTCCATCTTTTATATAATTTTCATTTGCAAGTTTATAAGCTAACTCTATTCCTTCTCCTCCTGCTGTTGAACCTCCAGCTTCTAATTGATCTAAAGCCTCGAGTATTTTCCCTTTTTCATTTCCTGATGTAGGTTTTAAAACTACTCCTGCCGCCCCTGCATATACAACTATAGCCACTCTATCTTTTTCTCTTAACTGATTTACCAATAATTTAAAAGCTGACTTTAATAACGGTAGCTTATTTTGTTCTGACATAGACCCTGAAACGTCTATTAAAAAAGTTAAGTTTGATGCTGGTAACTTCTCTTGCTTATACTCTTTTCCTTTTAATCCTATTCTTACTAACTGGGTATCTTTATTCCATGGAGTAGAAACAACTTCTGTTGTTATTGAAAAAGGATGTTTCCCTGTAGGTTGTGGATACTTATAGTCAAAATAATTTATCATTTCTTCAACCTTAACTGCTTCTTTTGGTACTTTTTGACCGTTATTTATCATTCTTCTTATGTTACTGTAAGAAGCTTTATCAACATCAATAGAAAAAGTAGATAAAGGTGAATGAATTGGGCTTTTAAAAATATTCTCACTTCTTCCCGCATAAGAGTCTCTATTTTCAATTTGACTAAGCCCTCTGATTCTGATACCTTTTGAGACCGATGATTTTCTCCTTTTTGAAATACCGTAGGCTGTTACTACAACTTCTTCTAAAACGCTGTCAGCCTCCATTAAAATATTAATCACATAACTGTCTTTTACCTTTTCTTCTAGAGTTTTCATACCTACAAAAGAAAACACTAGTACGTCTCCTTTATTAACAGAGATAGAATATCTTCCATCAAAATCAGTTTCCGTACCATTGGTAGTTCCTTTTACCACAATAGTAACTCCAGGTAATGGACCAGATTCATCTGATACTACACCTGTTATTGTTCTTTGTTGCGCTACAAGTGTTATTGAACTCAATAATAACATTGCATAAAATAGTTTTTTAAACATAGCTTTTCGTTTTAAAGTTTATATAAAACTACTTAACGCTATACTTCAATAAAAACATAAATGAGGGAACAGGTTAATTAGAAAAGTAAAAGATACTTTTTAGTGAGGTAAAATTTTAGCAAGTGTTTTTTTACGTTGGATTTTTTTTGTTTCAGTTTCTATGAATTTATCCACAAAATAAATTCCTTTCGGAATTTCATACTTGGTAAGCCCCAATAGATTTCTCACTTTGTTCAAAATGACACTATCTTTCTCTCCTTCTATTACTAAAATTAATCTCTCTCCTAATTTTTGATCAGGAATACCAGTAACAAAAAAACGATTCGGAATAACTTTGGATAGCTTCTCTTCTATTTTCTCTGGATGTAGTTTAACTCCTCCAGAATTAATTACGTTGTCATAACGCCCTAACCATTCAAATTCTGTTTTTGAAATCAGGCGAACTACATCATTTGTTACAACTTTTTCTTCAGAAACTTTAAACGCATCAATAACTAAACAGTTTCGATTGTCTTGAGATAATTGTACATTAGGAAGTACCTTGTAGTGGGATTTCTCGCTATCGTTCGAAATGACATTGTTTAGCTTTTTAACAGCAATATGCGTAATTGTTTCTGTCATTCCATATGTAGCAAAAATTTCAGTCGATTTATCTTCGATAATTTTAATTAAATCATTTGCTACGACTCCTCCACCAACAATAAGTTTCTTTATTATATGAATGTTCTCCAAAGAACTTCTTAACTGTAAAGGTACCATCGCGGAAAAATCATAATTTTTTACAATTTCAACTTTAGAAGTTGGAGCGACTACATCAATGCTCCACCCTAAGGTCAGTGCACGCACTAGCATCATTTTTCCTGCAATATAATCAGTTGACAAACACAGTAAAGCTGTAGTATTTTCTTCTAAGTTAAAAAAAGCTCCTGTAGCTTTTGCTGAGTTTATCATAAACTCTTTTTTTAACGATATTGGCTTAGGCTTTCCTGTGGAGCCTGAAGTTTGCACAATTACAAAATCATTAGTATTAAACCAATCTGATAAAAATTGATATATGGAATCGTTTATAGTCTTCGAAAAAGTTAATAATTCATCTTCCGATGAAAAAGATATTCCATTTAACTGAAAACTTTTATGAAAATTTAGATTCTTCACTACGTTCAGAACACTGTTTTTATAGTTATTGGTTAATTATTTCTGGTTTTTCTATATTTCCAAACAGTTTTTCTTTCCAGTTTTTCCAACCATATTTTTTTGAAAATAAAAGTAGCATTAAAGGGTACAAAATAAATACAGGTAAAAACATTTCTATACCAACTGAAGGGTCTGAAGTATCTACAAATAAAGCATCTGTTTGAAAAACAGTCCAATCAGTTGTTACTAAGAATGCTGCTACAATATTGTTAATAGCATGTAAACCTAATGCTAACTCTGTTCCTTCATCCATTAAGGTTGTAATTCCGAAGAAAAAACCTGTTCCTATATAAAATACCATTGAAATATATCCTAGCTTCTCTACTTCTGGATTTGCTCCATGTAGTAATCCAAAAGCTACTGAGGTCACTATTAATGGAACCCACTTGTTTTTAAACCAAGTTCCTAATCCTTGCATAAAATACCCTCTAAAAAGTAATTCTTCAAAACTTGTTTGAATCGGTAAAAACAAAAAAGATATTGCTACTAAAGTAAAAAAAGGAAGAGGTTTAAAGTTCCAAGTATAATTTTCTGGAGACAAAAGAATATCAGAAGACACTATTATTACAGATAATATTCCCCACACAAAAAAACCGAACCAAAAACGACTCCAATCTATTCTCAATCTGCTTGTTACAACTGTTTTAATTGCCCTTTTATGAATGTATTTTACTCCTAAAAACAATGAAGCTAATCCAAAAGCAAACATGGCAACCATCATAAATAAAAACAAGTTCTTATTTATTCCTAAACTCATAAAGCTATCATCCGCAGCTCTTAAAAATTCATTAGTATTTTCAGAATGTAAAACCGCCGTAATAGCTAAAGGAATTACACCTATAAATTGCCATCCAAATAAAACTATAAAAATAACTAGTAGGTATAAATACCACTGATTTTGCCCTTTATATGCTTGTTGTATAAAATTCATTGTTAAATATTAAAGTTCCAATTTCTACCTACATTATATCCTAAACTCCCGTTCAAAACTTCCAACGGACTTTCAATATTATTTGTAAACAAACTTCCCGTTCCTAATCCTTGTGGTAATGGATTATTCAACGTGTACGTCCATTGTGCAATAGCATTTAAGCCAATATTACTTTCTAATGCCGAAGTAATCCAGTTTCCTGCATTATTATTGGCTGCTATTTGAATCCATTCGTTACTTCCTTGAAAACCTCCAACCAAGCTTGGTTTTAAAATAATGTACTGAGGTTGGATTGTAGCTATACAGTTTTCTTTTTCTTTGGAAGAGAAAACGCCTATCAGTTCTTCATCTAAGGCAATTGGTAATGGAGTTTTTTCACATAAACTTGCCATTTCTTGCCATTGACCTTGTTTTATAGGCTGTTCAATAGAATGTAGCTCTAATTCAGCTAGCCTTTTTAATTTCTCTAAAGCGTTTTCAGGTAAAAATGCTCCATTAGCATCTACTCGTAACTCTATTTCTTTGGCTGAAAATTCTTTTCGAATTGATTGTAATAAGGCTATTTCTGTATCAAAATCTATCGCTCCAATTTTCATCTTTATAGTGGTAAAACCTTGTTGCAACTTATCTTTTATTTGCTGCTGCATAAAAGCTTTATCTCCCATCCAGATTAATCCGTTAATGGAAATTTGCTGTTTTCCTTTTGTAAAATCTGATGGAAACAATTCAAATGGTGTTTTACTTTCTAACGACAAAAAGGCCTGCTCTAATCCGAATTGTATCGACGGAAACTCAATGAGTTCGGGTAACAATTTCTCTAAACCTAAATTAACATTGTTACTTACCCATTGTAATTTTTCTTCATAATCGGGTTTATCATCTGCACTTAAACCTCTAAACATTCCACATTCTCCAAAACCTTTCTTTCCTTCATTTTCTAAAATTAAAAACCAGGTTTCTTTGGTTCTTAAAACTCCACGAGAAGTCCCACTAGCTTGTTTAAAGTTCAGTAAGTATTTATGGTAAGTAGCTTTTATCAATTGTAAGTTTTTTAGTTGTGAGCTTCAGAAGCTTTTTTAAAATTATCCAAATATTGTTGACTCATTCTTTTTAAAGATCCTTTAAAGTATGGTAATAAGCAACTCATTACATAGGAATTGCTAGTACAAGTAGTAGTTTGTAATATCTTGGTTTTATTTCCTTCTGAAGTAAACGTATAATCATCCGTTTTTAACATGTTTTCTGCATCAAAATAAAGAGTTAATTTTTCATTTTGCTTATATGCTAATACTTCTTCAGTCGTCGTTACTAATTTCCCTTGGTTTTCAACAACTACTTTATACTTACTCCCTACCTTATCTGGTTTTTCTTCTAAAATTTCAATTGACTTCACCTCTGGCATCCACTCTTTCATCAATTCTTCATCCTGAAAATCCGAAAATACTTCATTTACTGGCTTATTAATTGTTACTTCATTGATATAAACAACTTCTTGTACTACTATTCCTGTTAAAAAAAATGCAAGAATTAAAACTGTTATAGCTCCTAAAATTATTTTGATTGTTTTCATATATAATACCTAAATAAAAGGTTTACTTAAATAGTTATTGTTTGTCCAATTTCTAAAATCACCAATTCTTTTTTTGCTTGAGCAAACTTTTCTTTAGCTTCTTCTACATCTATTTCTATTGGAGGGAAGGTATTAAAATGACATCCTATCACCTTATTACAAATAACTAAATCACTTGCTATAATAGCATCATCAACTCCCATTGTAAAATTATCTCCTAAAGGAAAGATAGAAGCTGTTAAATTAGTTGACATCGGTATTAGTTGCATATCCATTGTTACCGCTGTATCACCAGAAACATATAATGATTTTTCTCCTGCGGAAATTACGAATCCTCCGGGTTGACCTCCATAGCTTCCATCAGCAAACGAAGAGGTGTGAATTGCATTTACGTATTTAGCTGAAAAGGTATCGTTAGTATAAGTACCTCCATGATTTACTGGGTGACCTTTAAGTTTTTTTGCTTCATAATAAGTTACAATCTCATAATTTGAAACAATTATAGCTCCAGTTCTTTCTGCAATACGTTCTACATCTAACACATGATCTTGATGTGCGTGTGTAAGTAATATATAATCTGCTTTTACTTGATCTACGTTTATATTAGTAGCTAATGGGTTTCCTGTAATAAAAGGGTCAACTAATACGTGTGTTCCGTTAATTTCAATACCAAAACATGCGTGACCATAAAAAGTGATTTTCATTTATTTATTCTTTTCGTTTAATTCGTTTTTTAATGAATATAATTAGTAAAACTATTAAAAGTATAAATGGCCAAATGTTTACCAAACCGATAAAAAACCACTTTATATTATCTACTCCATTACCAAAAGCATCAGCTATACGTCTTCCAAAACTTTTGGAATAAGTTTTACTTACTTCTTTTTTATAAAATCTGATTGTTAAGGTTGAAAACGACACTTGATTTTGTAAATATTTCAAACGTCCTTCCATCGACTCTATTTCAGACCTTACGTTTGTTAGCTCTCTTTCAACTTCTAAAATTTCTTTTACCGAACTAGCCTTTTTAAGTATTTCGCTATATCGTTGTTCTAATTCTTTTTTTACTTTCAAACGTGCTTGTACATCCAAAAATTGTTCTGTTACATCATTTACAGAAATATTCTTATTATCAAACCTCTCAACTTTTGATGAAATCTCATTTAAAAAGTCATCAAAACTTTCTGAAGGAATTCGAACCGTTAAATTTGAAGTAATATTTTGAGAAGACTTGTATTCGTTATCAGCAGAAATGTATCCGTTATATTTTTTTACTGCTTGCTCTATGTGATTTCTTGTCTCTAATAAATCATCTGTTTCAAATGAAATGTCACCTGTTTTAATAAGTTTTCTTTCAATTGTTACTTCTTTATTCTCTTGTGCAACTTCTGATGCTTCTACAATCTCTTCAGTAATATCAAAATTTCCTGAAGTTTTAAGTTCTCCATAAGAGTTTGGGTTCTCTCCTTTGCTATTGCAGCTTACAAATAATAAAAATGCTCCGAAAAAGACTAAAATAGTTCTCATAGTATTAAATTTTCTCGGGAAGTTACAAAATTTGACCTAATCCGAATAAAATTGAAAATAAAAAGGTACTAAGAGCTACTTTTTTTAACTCTCCATCTAATAGAGCTTCTTCCTTATTTTTATAGACAAAAAATAGGTGTTTTAGTAGAGGAATATAAGCTATAATAAATAAGAATTGATATGTTGATTTAAACTTGATTACCGTATATAATAAAGCAAAAATAAAAGACGCTATAATTAGAAGATAATGATACGTTTTTGCAGATTCTGCTCCCATTTTTACCACAAGAGTATTTTTTCCTGACATTGCATCATTCTCTCTATCTCGCATATTGTTTAAATTTAACACCGCTGTACTTAACAGCCCAACAGTGATTGCTGGTAGAAAGGTTGTAAAATTTAGTTGTTTCGTGTATAAAAAGTAAGTTCCAACGACTGCCAATAACCCAAAAAAAATAAAAACAAAAACATCTCCAAATCCACTATAACCATAAGCAGATTTCCCAACGGTATATTTTATAGCAGCAACAATTGAAGCGATTCCTAATCCGAAGAAAATTACTGAATACAAAAAGTTGTCTTTGCCAAAAGAAACATAAATCAGTAACAATGCTATAATAGTCGTAACAACTCCTGTAACAATCATTGCGTTTTTCATTTGTTTTGGAGTAATTGCTCCTGAAGCCACCATTCGTGCCTCTCCTTCCCTTTTGTTATCCGTACCTTTTACTCCATCTCCATAATCATTGGCAAAATTAGATAACACTTGAAAACCAATTGTGGTTAGAATTGCCAACCAGAAAATAGAAGACTCCAATATATTTTTTCTTCCAACATAAATAGTTGTATCAAGAAGAGTTGAAGACACTTTCAAAAAAGATTCATTTAATCCTAAAAATGCTCCAACAATAATTCCTGAAACAGATAGTGGTAGGGTACGTAAACGTGCTGCTTTTATGTAGTTTTTCATTGAGATAGTATGATTTTCAAAGATAAGTTTTTTAGACATAAAAAAAGGAAAGCTTAGCTTTCCTTTTATCTTAAAGTATATGAGCCGTTTATTTATTCACCACCGCATCAAAACCTACTTTTGTTCCTGGTTTATCTATAAAATATTCTCTTTTGTCAACTAAAATATTATCTCTAAATATTTCCATTGTTATTGTATAAACACTAAAATTATCTGTGGCTTTATCTTCATATTCAAAGGCTAAATTAGCTGCAAAATTAATTTCATCTGTATACGATTTCTTATAAGGAAAAACATTAGTTGTTGTAGTGTTATCATACTTAAAAAAACCTGATTCTAGAAAAACAGTTTTAATTCTTCCATTATTGTCATTACTTGTACTTGTAATGTTAAACGTTATTGTTGCCAAGGCTCCATTTCCATCAATAGATAAATCCGTATCATCACATGATGTTAATAAAACTAAGCACAGAAAAGTAAAAAGGTATCTCATTCTTTTTTATTTTTTAATAATTATTTTTCAACAAACTTACTATAAAGAAAAAAGTGTGCTACTCTCGTAACACACTTTTAAGAAAATTTTATATTTCTTTACTAAAGGTTATTTGCTTCAGCTATTAACTCTGCAATATCTTTTACTTGTATTTGTGACTCTTTTTCTTTGAATTTAACACCATCAGTCATCATGGTATTACAGTAAGGACACCCAGTAGCAATAATTTGCGGATTCGTTTCTAATGCATCTTCTGTTCGCAACACATTAATATCTTTATCTCCTTTTTCTGGTTCTTTAAACATTTGTGCTCCTCCAGCACCACAACATAATGCTGTTGACTTATGACGCTTCATTTCTGTCATTTTTACTCCTAAACGACGAATTAATTCACGTGGGCTTTCATATACATCATTTGCACGTCCTAAATAGCATGGATCGTGGTATGTTAAACGTTTTCCATTTAAGTTTTCATCTTCTATGGTTAAACGTCCTTCTTTAATTAGCTTGCTAATATATTGAGTGTGGTGATACACTTTATACTTTCCTCCTAATCCGGGGTATTCATTTTTTAATGTGTTAAATGAATGTGGATCGCAAGTAACAATTGTTTTTACTTCGTAAGCATTTAATACTTCAATATTAGTAACTGCTTGCATTTGAAATAAGAACTCGTTTCCGGCACGCTTTGCTGCATCTCCTGTTGAACTTTCTTCGGTACCTAATACTGCAAAATCAACTCCTGCTTGTTGTAATATTTTTACGAAAGCTCTTGTTATTTTTTTTGCTCTATCATCATAACTTCCTGCAGCTCCTACCCAAAACAACACTTCTGGTTGTTTTCCTTGAGCCATCATATCTGCCATTGTTGGTACGTTCATAATTCTTTATCGTTTAATTGTTAAACTGTTTTTTTGTTTACACCTCTAACAGAGGTTACTTTTTAATTTTTATGGAATGAAATAGTTAAAAACTACTCTTCGTCTTTCCAGTTTAATCTATCCATTTGACTATACTGCCAAGGCGCTCCATTATTTTCAATATTGGTCATCATCATATTTAACTCCTGAGGAGCTGCTGATTCTTCCATTACTAAATAACGACGCATATCCATAATAATAGATAATGGATCGATACCAATAGGACATTCTTGTACGCAAGCATTACAACTTGTACATGCCCATAATTCTTCTGGAGTGATATAATCGTTTAATAACTGCTTACCATCATCTTTAAACTCTCCTCCATTTTCATCAATATTCTTTCCTACTTCTTCTAAACGGTCACGTGTTTTCATCATAATAGCACGTGGTGATAATTCTTTACCAGTTAGGTTGGCAGGACAAGATGATGTACAACGTCCACACTCAGTACAAGTGTATGCGTTCATTAACTGCACCCAGTTTAAATCAGTTACATCTGAAGCTCCAAATTTTTCTGGCTCCCCTTCTTCTTCTCCTTCTTCAGGCATAGCATATGGGTCAGCGTCTGGATCCATCATCATTTTTACTTCCTTCGTTACCGCTTCTAAGTTATTAAACTGTCCTTTAGGATTTAAGTTTGCAAAAAACGTGTTAGGGAAAGCTAATAAAATATGTAAGTGCTTAGAGTAGTATAAATAGTTTAAGAAAATTAAAATTCCTACGATATGTAACCACCAAGCTGTTTTTTCAATAGTATGCAACGATTCATTAGAAAAACCATCAAACCAAGGTGCTATAAACTGAGAAACTACATTTCCTACTCCTGCTTCTTGAAAATGTACATCTGTCGCATTCATTACCAAGAACAAAGTCATTAATACCATTTCAAAATATAGAATAATATTACCATCATTCTTTGGCCAACCTTCCATTTCTTTGTTCCAAAAACGTTTTACTTTCTCTATATTTCTACGGAACCAAAAAATTGTTACAGCTACAAAAACTAGTAATGCCAACACTTCAAAGTTTCCTATCAAGAACCCGTATAAAGCATCTCCAATAATTGGTTGAAAAACACGATGTGTACCAAATAATCCATCAATAACGATTTCTAACATTTCGATATTGATTAAAATGAACCCAACATACACAACTATATGTAAGATACCTGAAACTGGACGTCGTACCATTTTATATTGCCCTAAAGCTATTTTTGCCATGTTTTTCCATCGCTCAGGTTTTCTATCCGTTCTATCAATGTCTTTTCCTAATTTGATGTTTCGTATTAACTTACGAACATTCATTACAAAATACCCGATACCTGCAATTAAGATAAGTGCAAAAAAAATGTTTGGTACGTATTTCTCCATCGTTCTTTAATTATTAAGTTTGTTAGGTTTATAAAAACGTAAGTTTATTTATTACTTACATTTTTGGTATTATTCTCTTCGTTATACGGCTTTGCTTTTTTCCCAAATAATGAGAAGTGTACAAAACGTTTTGGGTTTAGTTTCATTTCCCTTAATAGCTCTTCTAACTCTTTTGAAGCATTAGTAAGATTTGTATACATTTTCTCATCAGTCATTAACTTCCCTAGAGTTCCTTTTCCTGACTTCATTTTAGCTAATAAACCATTAACATTTGCTAAAGTAGCTTCTAGCTTTTTAACTGATTCTCCTAAGTTAGCTTTTGCTAAATCATCTGATACTTTAGAAAAATTGTCAGTTATCTTTTTGGTATTAGCTAAGGTAGCATTTAAATTACCTTTATTATCTGCTAATAATGAATTTACAGAAGATAATGTTTTACGAACATCAGAAATAGTTCCTTCTAAACCTAAAATACTTCTATTTAAACTCTGACGAGACTTTTCGTCTAGTACTTGGTTAAACCCAATTAATAAAGAATCTGCCCCTACTAAAACATTTTCTAGTTTTGCTTGAATAGGGTTTAACTTTTCACCTACTGATGAAAATATATCTGACTCGACCTCTCCTTTTAAATAATCTCCTGACTTGGCTATTTCTCCATCATATTTAGGTACGATTGCTAAATTTTGACCTCCCATTAAGCTTGCTGAGTAAATCTTAGCAATACTATTTTTAGAGAAATTAAAGTCGGTATCTAATGAAATCTTAACAATTAAGTTTCCTTTTTTATCTGGATTATCATTGAATCTGATTTCATCTACTTTCCCTACTTTCAAGCCATTAATGGTAACAGAGCTAGCTTCATTAAGACCATTAATATTATTGTACTCTACAAAAAAGTGCCTTGCATTAGCACTGAACAAATCTTGTCCTTTTAGGAAGTTATAACCCCAAATAAATAGCGCAATAACAACGACAGCAACAATTCCTGTTTTTAGTTCTTTAGACATAGAATATATTTATACGAGCGAAAATAACAATAATTTTGGGAGTATAAATATAGAACACCTCTAAATTAACGGTTTTTCAGTGCTTCTTTTATTGAAATTCGCTTTCCATTTTTAAAAGCTACTACCCAAGCATCTTTATACCCTTTACTTCTTACCTTAGGTAAAACCTTCTTTATTCCAGATAAACTTGGTGAATTTCCGTAGTAATATTTGTAGTAATCATCTATAAATAAAGACTCAATGTTTTCTAACCCTTTAAAACTACTTGTAGAAAGTTTTTTTCTAGACGCTGCTATTTGTATTCTAAATACAACGTCTGTTGATACTGATTTTGATTCTGTAGTTTTTTTCTTTGGTGAAGTTTCTTTTTTAACTACTTTTTTAGGTTCCTCTTTCTTTATTACAGGTTTTGAAACTTCTTTTTCAACCAACGGTGCATTAACTGTTAGTGTTTCGCTAATCGTATTTAGCTTTAATCTCTCAAAATACTTTTTTATTGCTTGAGCTATTGACTTGGCCATTCTTATTTGCCCCTTTCTAGAATTTAGATACTTACCTTCATTTTTATTAGTTAAAAAACCTAACTCTATTAAAACACTTGGCATAACAGTTTCTCTTAATACTAAAAAGTTTGCTTGCTTTACCTTTCTATTATTTCTTTTTATTGCTACAAAGTTATTTTGAACTAAACCTGCGATTCCTAAACTATTTTCAAGGTTTTCTTCTTGTAGTACTGACAATCCAATAACTGACTCGGGTGAATTGGGGTCGTAATCATAATTCTGCTTATAATTATCCTCTAATAAAATTACCGAGTTCTCTTTCTTAGCAATCTCTAAGTTTTCTTTATTTCCACTCAATCCTAACACAAAAGTACTTGCTCCGTGCGGATCAGGTCTTCTAAAAGCATCACAGTGAATAGACACAAATAAATCTGCTTTCTTATCATTTGCTATTTTAGCACGATTATGTAGCTCTATAAAAACATCTTTTTTACGAGTATAAAATACTTCTATATCTTTTGAAGTTAGTAACTCTTTACCTACATCTAGTGCTACTCTTAATGCTATGTTTTTTTCTCTAAAACCATTCCCTAGGTTCCCTGGATCTTTTCCTCCATGTCCTGCATCAAGAACAACTGTGTATTTTTTTTGCGCTGAAACCGATAATATTCCTCCATATAAAATAGTTAAAGAGGTTAGAATGATTAAGCTTAATTTTGAGATATTATATTTACGGAAATTTAAGAATTGCATCAATAAAATTTAACTATTTTTGGTTTTTAAAATATAGGCATTCAAATAGCACGCCAAAGTTTTTAAATATAACACAAAAATAGTATTAATAATATTGCGAGCAAATCCAACTTACATACTTTTAGCTTTCTATCTTTTTTGTTTTCAATTAAGTAATGCGCAAGAATTTGGCAAGAAAGGCATTACTCCTCAAAAACCTAATAAAGACTCTATTTTTTCTAGTCCTAAAGACACCTTAATTGGTTTAAAAAATAATGCTCTTGTTAACAAAAAAAGAGACACTATTGCTAACGATTCTATTAAACCGAAAGAAGTAATTGATGGTATAATTACTCACGACGCGGAAGATTATACTATACAAAATGCCAAAGACAAAACTATTACTTTATATAATAAAGCCCAAGTAACCTATACTGATATTGAATTAAAAGCTGGAATTATTATTCTAGATTACAAAAACAATATGGTATATGCTAAAGGTATAAAAGATAGTACAGGATATCATCAGAGACCTCAGTTTAAACAAGGAGGACAAGAATCTGAACAAGATTCTATCCTTTTTAACTTTAAAACTAAAAAGGCTTTAGTTTATGGTGTTAAAACAGACCAAGCAGGGATTATTACTTACGGAGAGAAAACAAAAAGGGTAAACGATTCTACCATATATATGCGAAGGTTACGTTTTACTACTTCAAAAAAGAAAATTCCAGATTATTATATTCAAACAAATAAAGCAAAACTAGTTCCAGGTAAAAAAATTATTGTTGGTGGTAGTAACTTAGTACTAGCAGATGTACCAACTCCTGTTTATTTACCTTTTGCTTATTTTCCTTTAACGGATAAGAGAACCTCTGGTTTTATTATTCCTTCTTGGGGAGAGAGTAATAATCAAGGTTTTTTTATGCAAAATGGAGGATACTACTTTGCTTTAAGCGACTATTTTGATTTAACGGTGTTAGGAGATTTATACACCAATGGTAGTTGGGGATTAAATGCTTCCTCCAACTATTATGTTCGTTATAAGTTTAATGGAAATTTTAGTGTTCGTTTTGAAAATATTATTCAAGGTATACGTGGTTTAAGCGACTATCAAAAATCTACTAATTTTAACCTTAGATGGAGTCATAGTCAAGATGCTAAATCGAGTCCAAATTCTCGTTTCTCTGCCTCTGTTAATCTAGGAAGTAGCAAATATTATCGTCAATCTTTAAACGAGTTTAATAGCTCTCAGTTTTTAAACAACACATTGAGTTCTTCTATTTCTTACTATAAAAACTTTGTTGGTACTCCTTTTAATGTTAGTGTAACAGCTACCCATTCACAAAACACCAATACAGAGTCTATTACCATGACACTCCCTTCTTTGCAACTTAACATGGATCGTATTTACCCGTTTGCAGGAAAAGGAGGAATTAAAAAGAACGCTATTCAGCGAATGGGACTTAACTATAGTATGCAAGGTCAATATCAGATTAATACTACTGATGATGAGTTTTTCACTTCTAAAATGTTTAAAACAGCAAAAAAAGGAGTTCAACATAACTTAAGTACAAATACAAGTTTAAAAGCTTTTAAATATTTTACATTATCACCTAGTGTAAACTACAAGGATGTTTGGTACTTTGATCAAATCAAAAAACGATATGACCCTACTGCCGTAAACAAAGACGGTAATTTTGGTGCTGCTGTTAATGATACTATCAGTGGTTTTACTCGTTATAATGAATATAACTTTGGAGTTTCATTATCTACCAATATATATGGTACGTTTAACTTCAAGAAAGGCCGTTTAAAAGCAATCCGTCATACAATTAGACCCTCTATTTCATACGGATATCGTCCAAACTTTGCTGATGATTACGATTTAACAGTTCGTCAAAGCTCTGATCCAAATGACTTACTAACTTACTCTCCTTTTGATGGTGGAATTTATGGAGAACCAGGAAGAGGGGTTTCAAATTCAATCGGAATCTCTGTAAATAATGTCTTAGAAGCTAAAGTAGCTCCTAAGGACCCCGATAGTGATGAAGAGGATAAAAAAATTACAATTCTTAACAACTTAAATTTTAGCACAAGCTATAATCTAGCCTTAGACAGTTTACGTTGGTCTCCTGTAAGAGCAAATGCAGGTACACGCCTTTTTAAAGACAAACTCGCTTTAAACATGAATGCTACTTTTGACCCTTATCAAGTAAACAGCAAAGGGCAAAGAATAAATAAATTTAACGGTAGTCTTCTTAGAATGACTAATTTAGGTGTAACAGCAAACTACTCTATTTCTAGTAAAGATTTTGAAAAGAATAAAGATGGTAAAGATGACTCTGATAATAAAAGTGGAAATGGAGCCCAAGACACTCCTGACGTTTTTGGAGAAGATATAGGTCCTACTAATGGCTTTCCTAACAATAGAGGTAACAAAAAGGGTGAAAGCGAAACTAAAGAAACCGAACTATACAGAGCTAAAATACCTTGGACTCTTAATTTAGCTTACAGTATGAGCTACACAGACAATGGTTTAGAAAGTAAAATTGGCAATAACACATTAATGTTTAGTGGTGATGTTGAACTCTCACCAAAATGGAAAGTTGGTTTTTCTTCTGGTTACGATATCAAAGACAACGCTTTTACCTACACAAGATTGAACTTTTCTAGAGATTTAGATAGTTGGCGATTCAATTTTAACTGGACTCCTTTTGGTGTTAACTCATCTTATAATTTCTTTATTGGAGTAAAATCTTCAGTATTAAGTGACTTAAAATGGGATAAAAACAAACCACCAGATAGAGTTTTATTCTAAAGTTAGAAAATCTAACTTCCCCTTTTTAACAAAGCAAACAACTTTATAAACTCAAACTAAAATGAAAAAAATAATCACAACTGATAAAGCTCCAGCTCCAATTGGACCATATAATCAAGCTGTACTTAGCGGAAATACTTTATACACTTCTGGACAAATAGCTATTAACCCCGAAACTGGTGAGTTAGTTTTAGATTCTATTGAAGCAGAAACAAAACAAGTAATGCAAAACATGAAAGAAGTATTAGCTGCTGCTGAAATGACTTTTGAAAACGTTATTAAGACTTCTATTTTTATTTCAGATATGCATAACTTTTCAAAAATAAATGCTGTTTACGGTGAGTATTTTGATGAAGCTACAGCTCCTGCTCGTGAAACTGTTGAAGTAGCTAACTTACCTAAATTTGTCAATGTAGAAATTAGTATGATTGCTGTTAAGTAAGCCAATCTTAAAAACATGAATAAATAAAAAATCCACTTTTTGAAAGTGGATTTTTTTATTATATCGCTTTGATTAATAATTCTGCTGTTGATGGATTTGTAGCTAACGGTACATCGTGAACATCACACAAACGCATTAACATTGAAATATCTGGTTCGTGTGGATGTTTTGCTAATGGATCTCTAAAAAACAACACCATTTGACATTTCCCTTCTGCTACTCTACCTGCAATTTGTGCATCACCCCCAATAGGTCCTGATAAATATTTGGTTACTTCAAAACCTGCTTTTTCTGCTTTCTCCCCTGTTGTTCCCGTTGAAATTAACTGAACACTTTTTTGGCGTAAAACTTCTTTGTGTTCATTTAAAAACTGAACCATTTCAGCTTTCATTCCATCATGTGCTATAATTGCTATTTCCATAAATAGTGTTTAAAAAAGTATTCCCGCAAAAAGCGGGAATACAATATTACAAAATATTTTATGCTTTTATAAAGAAGCTGAATACTCTAGTAAATCTACAATTTTTGTAGCATATCCAAACTCATTATCGTACCAAGAAATTACCTTGAAAAAGTTTTCGTTTAACTCTAAACAAGCGTCAGCATCAATTACTGATGTTCTTGTTTCTGAAACAAAATCTTGTGACACTACCTCATCTTCAGTATACCCTATAATTCCTTTAAATTCACCTTCTGAAGCCTCTTTTAATGTTGCTAAAATTTCTTTTAACGAAGTTGCCTTATCTGTTCTAAATGTTAAATCAACCAAAGAAACATCCGCTACAGGAACTCTAACAGCCATCCCTGTTAATTTACCTTCTAGTTCTGGAATAACCTTTGTTACAGCTTTTGCTGCTCCTGTTGATGTAGGTATAATATTGTTAACTACTGAACGTCCTCTTCTCCATTTTTTGTTAGGTCCGTCAACCGTGTTTTGTGTTGATGTTGCTGCATGAACCGTGGTCATCAAACCTTCTTTTAACCCAAAGTTATCGTGAATAACTTTTGTTAATGGTCCTAAACAATTTGTTGTACACGAAGCATTTGAAAAAATGTTTTCATCAGCTGTTAATTCTTTATGGTTTACCCCCATAACATACATATTAGCATCTTTAGAAGGCGCTGAAATAATTACTTTCTTTGCTCCTCCTGTAATATGCATTGCTGCCTTATCTTTGTCTGTAAAGAAACCTGTAGATTCAATTACATACTCTGCTCCGGCTTCATTCCATTTTAAATTTTCAGGATTTCTTTCCGCAGTTATTCTTATTGTTTGTCCATTTACAACTAAGTTTCCTTCTTTTACTTCAACATCTCCTTCAAAACGTCCATGAACAGAATCATACTTCAATAAATAGGCTAAATAATCTACATCTAACAAATCGTTAATAGCCACAACTTGAATGTTGTCTCTTTTCATTGCAGAACGGAATGCTAATCGACCAATTCTTCCAAATCCGTTAATTCCTATTTTTATCATTATTTAAAATTTTATATTCATATTTAAGTGGTCATAATATCAGATACGCGTAATAATTCGGTATCAATATTATGTTGACCTTTGATTGCTTTTTCTAAATCGGTAGAAATTACTTTATTATCTTTCAAGCCTACCATCAAATTTGTTTTTCCGTCAAGTAATAATTCAACAGCACTTACACCTAGCCTACTTGCTAAAACTCTATCAAAACAAGATGGAGAACCTCCTCTTTGCATATGTCCTAGCACAGAAACCCTTACCTCATATTCAGGTAAATTTTCCTCTACATAATCAGCCAGTTCAAATACATTTTTTCCAGTTTTATCTCCTTCTGAAACTACTACTATACTTGATGATTTTCCTGACCTTCTACTTTTCTTTAATGATTCTAACATTCTTTCTAACCCTAAATCTTCTTCAGGAATTAAAATCTCTTCAGCTCCTGCACCAACACCTGCATTTAATGCTATAAATCCAGCATCACGTCCCATAACCTCAACAAAGAAAAGTCTGTTATGAGAAGAAGCTGTATCTCTAATCTTATCAATGGCCTCTACAGCTGTATTCAAGGCTGTATCATAACCAAGGGTATGACTTGTTCCTGAAATGTCATTATCTATTGTTCCTGGAATTCCTATAATAGGGAAATTGAACTCTTTGTTAAAAATAACTCCTCCTGTAAAAGAACCATCTCCTCCAATTACTACTAAAGCATCTACATTGTTCTTTTTTAAGCTTTCGTAAGCTTTTTGCCTTCCTTCTTTAGTTCTAAAATCTTTTGACCGAGCCGATTTTAATATCGTTCCTCCTTTATGAATAATATTATTTACACTCCTAGCGGTTAAAGGAATTAAATCTCCTTCTATCAATCCTTGATACCCTCTATAAATCCCCATACAATCCGTACGATAATAGGCACAAGTCCTTACAACAGATCGTATCGCGGCATTCATTCCTGGAGCATCCCCTCCAGAAGTCATCACTGCTATTTTTTTAATTTTTCTCATAAAACGAATATCAAATTTACTCAATTTTAGTCATTTTTAAGTAAAAAACAACAAATTCATTTTTGCATTTTAATTGAAATTTAACGTTTCATTTTATTTGGTTACTTTTAGCCAACAAATAAAACAAACTATGCTATTAACCTCTCTTGATTACATTATCATTTTCGGATTTTTTATTCTTTCATTACTTATTGGGCTTTGGGCTTCAAAATCAGCAGGTAAGAATAGCTCTGAATTCTTTTTATCAGGAAGAAACATGCCATGGTGGTTATTAGGAGTTTCTATGGTCGCAACTACATTTGCTGCAGATACTCCTGGATTGGTTACCGAATTGGTTAGAAAAAATGGTGTTTCAGGTAACTGGGTTTGGTGGGCAATGCTTCTTACAGGAATGCTTACCGTGTTTTTTTATGCTAAACTATGGAGAAAATCAGGTATAACTACCGATTTAGAGTTTTATGAGTTACGCTACTCTGGTAAAATGGCTAGCTTTTTAAGAGGTTTTAGAGCCATTTATTTAGGTGTAATTTTTAACGTAATTACAATGGCAGGGGTTTGTTTGGCTGGAGCTAAAATTGCTAATATTTTATTAGGAATATCACAAGAAGAGACACTATTGTATTCTTCAATAATTGTTGTTATTTATTCTTCTTTAGGTGGATTAAAAGGTGTGTTACTTACTGATTTTGTTCAGTTTTTAATTGCTATGATTGGTTCTGTTTGGGCCACTATATATATTATTAGTTTACCAGAAATTAACGGGCTTTCAAATTTATTAACGCACCCAAACGTAAGTGATAAACTAGCAATGTTTCCTGATTTTTCAAACAAAGAAGCTTTAATTACTTTATTTATTATTCCTTTTGCTGTACAATGGTGGAGTACTTGGTACCCTGGAGCTGAACCTGGTGGAGGAGGTTACATTGCACAACGTATGTTAGCCGCCAAAGATGAAAAAAATGCTACATGGGCTACTTTATTTTTCAATTTTGCGCATTATGCATTACGTCCTTGGCCATGGATTATTGTAGGCTTGGCTTCATTAATTATTTTTCCAAGTTTAGAAAGTATGAATCAAGCGTTTCCTGGTTTAACTACTGAAATGCAAGGACACGATGTGGCTTATGCTGCAATGATGACCTATTTACCAGCAGGTTTATTAGGAATTGTATTAACTTCATTAATCGCTGCTTTTATGAGTACAATTTCTACTCAATTAAACTGGGGTAGCTCATATGTGGTAAATGATTTTTATAGCAGATTTGTTAATAAAGATGCTTCTGAAAAGCAAAAGGTAGTAGTTGGTAGAATATCAACTGTAGTTTTAATGTTATGTGCTGCTCTTTTTTCTTTCTACTTACAATCTGCCAAAGGAGTTTTTGATTTACTACTACAAATAGGTGCAGGAACTGGACTGTTATTTATTTTACGTTGGTTTTGGAGTAGAATTAACCCGTATAGTGAAATTGCTGCAATGGCTATATCTTTTATAATTGCTGTTTTCTTTTTTATCAATGGAAAAATGGAATCTCCATTTATTCAAATTGCGGGGTATTGGCAATTAATTATTGGTGTTTTGGTTACTACAGTAGGTTGGGTTATTGTAACCCTTTTAACACAACCTACCGATGCTAAAACTTTAGAAAAATTTGATAATCTTATTTTTGAGAATAATAATAAGTTTAAAAATGTTGGATATAAAATTGTAGGATTTATAACTGGAACTATAGGTGTCTACAGCTTCTTATTCGCCACTGGAAATTGGATTTATGGTGAAATAGTTCTTGCTACAATACTTTCAATAATCACCTTAGTTTGTATTTTAATTTTAAGGAAAATATGGAAGTTTGTTTCTTAACACAATTACCCCTTACAAATGTTAGATACGAAAACCTTTATTGAACAGCTTTATCATAATTAGATATAATTTTTTGTATTCTTTTGTTTTCAAAAACAGAAGGATACAACTCTTTTACAATTGTATGATACTCAAAATCGATAGTTAAAGCGTTATTTAAATGTGTTACACTATACTCCTCTTTACCAAGAATCATAAATAACCCACAAAGTCTATACTCTATTTCTGCAAATTCTTTATACGTTTTCTTTGCTTGAATTAATATTTTAAGAGCTTCATTAAATTCTCCTAAAAACAATAGAAGGTCTGCCAACGCAACATATATTTCAATTTCTCTGTCTCCTAATGATAAGCAAGTTCTAAAAGCTTTAACAGACTCTTCGTAAAAATTGAGTTTTAAATTGATATCGCCATAGCGTCTCCAATACAAAACGTTTGCCTCATCTATATGAATAGCTTTATTAATATAATACAGTGCTTTTTGATAGTTTTCTTGATTATAACAAGCATTCGTTAACAAAATCCATCCTCTATCTAAAAGTGGATCTTCATGTACAGCTTTTTTATAAAAGTGTATTGCCGTTTGCGTATTCTCAAGTTTCTCGTAACATTCTCCTATTCTTATGTAGGCGTAAGCTGTTGGGTCATCTAGTTCTAGTGTTACTAAATAATTCTCTATAGCTTCTTCATATCTATTTAATTCTTCTAAAGATTTAGCTTTCTCTAAATACCCTCCTATAAAACTATCATCAATCAATACTGCATAATCAAAAGCTGTTAATGCTTCTTTAAACAAGCTTAACTCAAAATATTGCCTTCCTAATTGATGCCACGCAACTTCGCAGTAAGGATTTTTATCTAAGTATGAGTTTAAAAATTTTATCGCATCCTCATGACTATCTTGCATATCAAAACAATACACAATGTTATATAACGATGAATAATCTTCGTAATCTACTTCAATACATTTAGCAAAGTTTAAACGTGCATTTTCAAAATCATCTAGGTATAAATACTCCATACCTATCATAGACCAAACATCAGATGGATCTTCTATGTATTGTAAAGACTCTTTTAAAATGGCAATTGCTTCTGTGTGTTGTTTCTTTTTAGATAAGATAATTGCTTTTTGAATAAATACCTCATCGTTGTGTGGTTCAACAGCTTCAATATTAGATAGCATTTTAATTGCTTCATGCAATTCATCTTCAAAAATTAAAATTTCTACTTTCATTAATTTTAATTGAATTGAAGATGGATGCTGCTCCAAACCTAGCTGTACAGCTTTTTTTGCCAACGACTGTTTACCTATATTTAAATAATGCTCTATAATTGTTTCAAATTCTACAGCATCAAAAAAATATACCTCATTGGTTTTCAACATGGATTCAAATTTTGATAATGACATAGGCTACAGATTTGAATTTATATAAAGTTACTACAAGAACAGTACCTATTTACCCATATGTTTATTTCTTTTCAACAATTTAATTAACAATACTAAGCTCTCTTTCTTATTAACACTAAGTTATTTGAAAGAGTTAATTATTTTTCTATATTTGAAAGAACAAAAAATTAACATCTAATTTTAAACAAAAAATCATGAGTAAATTTGACGAAAAAGTAGCGCTTTATAAAAAATTTATGGACGATAGAGATATTCGTTCTAATACTGATTTATTAACTGCTGTTACAAAAGGATTAGGACCTTCTATTTATAAAAATGATGCTGAAACAGTATCAGGTAGTGATCCTAAAGAACTAGAAACGGTTAAGAAAAACTTTTTAATGAAAAAATTAGGTTTAGCTGATGGACCAGAATTAGATAAGGCTATTGGAGAAGTGATGGAGAGAATTGGAAAGTCTGAAAGAAATAAGTATCGTGCAGTTGTATACTACATGCTAGTTAAGAAATTTGATAAAGAGTCTGTTTACGGAATGTAATAATATTCTTTTAAGAAATATAAGTCCTGTATTTAAGTTTTAAATACAGGACTTTTTTTATTTTAGCCACCAACAAACAACTTATATTTATGTCGCAATTTATTAGCGTTTTTGATATGCTTAAAATTGGGGTGGGACCTTCTAGCTCCCATACCTTAGGCCCTTGGAGAGCTGCCCAACAGTGGATACAAAAATTAAAAAAAACAAATGAATTTCTTTTAATTGAAGAAATAAAAGTAGACTTGTATGGTTCTCTTTCTTTAACTGGTAAAGGGCACGCGACAGATTTAGCTGTTTTATTAGGTTTAAGTGGTGCTGATCCGGAATACATTCCTATTGAAACAATCGATGTTATTATTAGTGATATTCAAACCAAAGAGCTTTTATTTTTTAATAATGAAAGAAATATTGCTTTTGCTAATGGCTCAGTAACATTCAACAAAGAGTTTTTACCGTTTCATGCCAATGGAATGACTTTTAGAGGATTTGCTAACGGTGTAGAGATTTCTACGGAAACATACTATTCTATTGGTGGAGGTTTTATTGTACAAGAAGATGATAACCTTGCTGAAGATATTGAAATTAATAAACAAAATTTTCCATTTCCAATCAACAGAGCTACTGAGCTTGAAGCCTATTGTGAAAAGGAAGGGTTAAATATTTCTGATATTGTTTACCAAAATGAGCTTGTAATTAATTCTGCTGAAGAAATAGATAAAGAGTTACATCGTATATGGAGTACAATGTTAGAGTGTATGTATATAGGTTGTCATACTCAAGGGATTTTACCTGGTGGATTAAATGTAAAGCGACGTGCATTTGAAACACACCAAAAACTTATTAAAGATGCTCAATACACTAATCAACAAGAATGGATTACTGCTATTAGAGGTACCGAAGTTAAGTTTCGCGAAATTTTAAAATGGGTAAGCTGTTTAGCCTTATCTGTTAACGAGGTAAACGCTGCTTTAGGTAGAGTTGTTACTGCTCCTACTAATGGAAGTGCTGGAGTTATTCCTGCTGTAATAATGTATTACTTAGTAATAGAAAACCACGATGCTACTTTTGAACATGTTAAAAAGTTCTTACTTGTTGCTGGAGAAATAGGAAGTATATTTAAGAAGAATGCTACAATTTCTGCGGCTATGGGTGGCTGTCAAGCTGAGATTGGTGTATCCTCTGCCATGGCCGCTGCTGCATTAACAGAATTATTAGGCGGAACCCCATCACAATGCTTAGTTGCTGCTGAAATTGCCATGGAACATCATTTAGGACTTACATGCGATCCTATTGGTGGATTAGTACAAGTGCCTTGTATTGAGCGTAACGCTATGGGAGCCATTAAAGCTATTAACGCTGCTGAATTAGCTTTAGAAACAAACCCAAAAGAATCTAAAGTGCCTTTAGACAAAGTAGTTGATACCATGTGGGAAACAGCTAAAGATATGAATAGGAATTATAAAGAAACCTCAGAAGGAGGTTTAGCCGTAACTGTACGATTAGCGGACTGTTAATCTCTACTATTTTATCTCTATTGGTTCTCCTAAAAATTTAGGTTTTATATTAAAAAGGATATCAATAAAAACTTTCACTCTAGCTAAGTATTCTCTTAGCTGGACTTTTATTGCCTTTTTGCCTGAAACTCCTTTAGCATTAAAGCCTATTGCATCAATCTCAAAATGATTTGCTAAATATAAAGCTCTTTCATTATGAAACTGTTGAGATATGATAGTAACTGAAGTTTGCCCAAAAATTTCTTTAATTCTTACTACCGAATCTAAAGTTCTAAAACCAGCATAATCTAAATAGATTTTATCCTCAGGAATTCCTGCTTTAATCAAATCATTTTTAAAATCGGTTGGTTCATCATATCCTTCAGAACCGTTATCACCACTTACTAAAATAAAATCAATCTTATTTGCTTTGTATAACTCCACAGCAGCATTCAATCGAAATTGATAGTACAAATTCACTCTACCATCAGATAGATACTTTACCGTACCTAATAACAACCCTACTTTGTTTTTAGGAATTGTTTCTGTAGTATTAAATAGTCTTTCTTCCGCATTTTTAATTATTACTTTATTTGATGTATAAATAGAAATAATAATCAGCAAACAACTTAAAAGAAAAAGGATAGCAACTTTTTTTCGTTTCATTTATCTTGTAAAAGCTAATTCTGTTTCAGTAGACATTTCTTCAGAAAAACCATATCCTTCCACATCAAAACCTTTCAACTCTTCTAAAGTTTCTACATTATTGTCTATAATGTAACGCACCATTAATCCCCTTGCTTTTTTAGCAAAAGTCATAATCGTTTTATACTGCCCATTTTTAAAATCTTTAAAAACTGGGGTTATCATAGGTACTTTTAATGCTTTTTTAGGAAGTGCTTTAAAATACTCTGTGCTTGCTAAGTTGATTAACAACTCACCGTCTTGTAACTCTTCATTTAGTGATTCAGCTAATGTAGTATCCCAGAACTTATATAAGTTTTCTCTTCTTCCTACTTTTAACTTAGTTCCCATTTCTAAACGATACGGTTGAATTAAATCTAAAGGTTTTAGTAAACCATACAACCCTGATAAAATCCTCAACTTGTCTTGTAAAACAGGAATCTTATCTTCTGAAATTGAATTAGCATCAATCCCTCTATACACTTCACCTGTAAATGCAAACACTGCTTGTTTTGCATTATCTAAAGAAAAAGGAGGTTGCCAATCTTGATTTCTGTCATAATTTAAACTTGCTAAATCATCAGAAATCTTCATTAACTCACTCAATTTTTTTCTTGATAGTGTTTTTAACTTCTTATTTAGTTTTTCAGATTGTTCTAAAAATCTAGGTTGTGTATATACATCGGTAGTCGCTTTGTTTTCAAAGTCTAACGATTTTGCTGGTGATATAATAATTTTCATGCTGTAAAATTTAAAGTAAAAATAAGAAGCTATTTTAAAATCATCAATTACTTCAGGTAATTTATATTGATTGTAGTATTGATATTTTTAATACTAAACTTGTAATCCATCATAAGCCAAAAACACATTCTCAGGTAACTCTATTTCAACCTCATCATGCAACCCTAAAAGCTCACTAATATGGGTTAGATATGCTTTCTTAGGTTTAACCTCTTCTATAAAACTTAATGATTCTTCTAAATTAAAATGTGTTTTATGAGGCTCTCTTCTCAAACCTGTAACTACTAAAACTTCTAAATCATTTAGTTTTTCTTTCTCCTCTTCAGAAATAGTTTTAATATCAGTTATATAAGCTACATTATTAAAACGGTATCCGAGAATTGGTAAATTACCATGCATTACTTCAATTGGAGTTACTTCTACCCCATCTAACTCAAAACTTTTTTTATGTGATATAATGGTTGGAGCTACACTTGGTGCACTTGGATATCGGTTTTCAGTCGCAAATATATAATCGTATCGCTTTTGTAAAACTCCTAGTACTCTTTCTGTTAAATAAATGGGTACTGGACCTATTTGAAAACAATACGGACGAATTTCATCTAAACCAGCTATATGATCAGCATGTTCATGTGTAAATAAAATTCCGTTTATTGAAGCCACTTCTTCGCGCATCATTTGCTGACGAAAATCAGGTCCGCAATCAATCACATAATTAATATTATTCCATGAAACCAACACCGAAGATCGTAATCTTTTGTCTTTGGGGTTTTTAGATAAAGCTACAGGATGTTTACTTGTAATCATTGGAACTCCAGTAGAAGTTCCTGTTCCTAAAAAAGTTATTTTTACTTGATTTTTTTTCTTCATTTTCACCACAAAAATACAACAAAAATTGTCTGTTAGTTTGTAATTTCAGTACATTTGTACTACGTAACTAAAAATAACAAAATGGCAATTACGTTAAAAGGAGATCAAAAGATAAGTACTGTACCAACTACCAAAATGAAATCGTTAAAGATTAACTTAAACGCTCATATATATGGGACTTTTGCAGAGATTGGAGCTGGTCAAGAAACTGTTCGTAATTTTTTTAGAGCCGGTGGAGCTTCTGGTACAATAGCAAAAGCTATGAGTGCTTACGATAAAGACTTTTCTGATGCCATTTATGGAGTTGAAAAAGACAATCGTTATGTTACTGAACCTCGATTAAAAAAGATGCTAAAGCATGAAATGGATTTAATTGAGGAGCGCCTTGATCGTCAAAAACACCCTGATAAATTATTTTTTAGTTATGCTAACACAGTAGCAACGATTAACTTTACTAAGAAATTCAAAGGTCATGGTTGGGTTGGTATTCGTTTTCAGTTAGATCCATTAGAAGATTACAACGAAATTGTTTTACACCTCCGTTTTAAAGAAACTGATGCTCGTCAGCAACAAGAAACGTTAGGTGTTTTAGGTGTAAACTTAATTTATGGAGCTTACTACTTAAATGACAATCCAAAAGACTTATTAAAATCTTTTTACGACAACATTGATAAAGACCGTTTAGAGATTGATATGATTAATTTCTCTGGTCCTCGATTTATGTATGTTGATAATCGTTTAATGAGTTTACAACTTGTTAAAAATGGGATGACTAATGCTGTAATGTTTGGTCCTGATGGAAACAACTTATTACCAGCACAAGTACTTTATAAAAAGAATATCTTAGCACTTCGTGGTAGCTACAGGCCTGTTACCAAAGTAAATATGGATATGTTTGAACGTGCTAAACAATTATTCTTTGACGAGAATAAAGTAGACCCAAAAAAGACAAAAATTATTTTTGAGATTACCTTGAGTAACCTTCGTGCCGAAGGAGAAATTAATGAACGTGACTTTTTAGATAGAGCTGAACTTTTATGTTCTCTTGGTCAAAATGTTATGATTACCAACTATCAAGAGTACTTCAAGCTAGTAGAATACTTTAGTGAATATACTAAAGAACGTATGGGACTTGCTATGGGGGTTTACAACCTGATTCAAATTTTTGATGAAAAATACTACCGTGATTTAAGTGGTGGTATTTTAGAAGCTTTTGGTAAACTTTTCTATAGAGATTTAAAGGTATATATGTATCCTTATAAAAATGAGGAAACAGGAGAGTATATAACAAGCGAAAACCTTAAAGTACATCCAAGAATGAAAGAACTTTATAAGTTCTTTAAAAATAATGGTCGTTTAATTGATATTAAAGATTTCAATCCTAACATCTTACATATTTTTTCTAGAAAAGTTTTAAAGAAAATAAAAAATGGAGAAGAAGGATGGGAAGAAATGCTTCCTAAAGGAGTTTCTGAAACTATCAAGGAAAAACGTTTATTTGGATGCACAAAAAGAATTAAGTAATCTTTTTACACCTCTTTTTAAACCTTTTATTATCTTTAAAGTCTAACAGCTAAACAGTTTTAGTTGATTGACGAAATTACACTTATAGATCAATTACAGCAATCTACTACTAAAGAGATTGCTTTTAAAAGCCTTGTATCTCAATATAAAGAGCGATTGTATTGGCATATACGAAAAATTGTAATTTCTCATGAAGACGCTGATGATGTTTTACAAAACACATTTATTAAAGTCTTTAAAAATATTGATAACTTTAAAAGAGATAGTAAACTATTTTCTTGGATGTATAGAATAGCTACTAATGAAGCTATAACTTTCATAAATAAAAAAGCTAAAGAAAAAAACATACATATTTCTGATTATCAACTACAAATAACTTCTACGCTAGATAGTGATTATTGGTTTTCTGGTGATGAAATTCAGCTTATTTTGCAAAAAGCAATTGCTACATTACCTCAAAAACAGCAATTAGTATTTAACATGAAGTACTTTGACTCTATGAAATATGAAGAAATTTCTGAGATTCTTGACACCTCAGTTGGAGCTTTAAAAGCCTCGTATCATATAGCCGCAAAAAAAATAGAACATTTTATAAAGAACTATAATTAAACCTTTTACAAAAACAATAGTCTTACTAGGGTAATGAATGAAAAATTAAAACATACTATAGATTTTATAAACCAGCAGGTTGGTAAAGATTGTGGTTTTTCGACTCCTCAAAACTATTTTGAAGGAGTTGAAGAAACTATTAACACATCTATATTTATAGATAGTTTACCAAAAAATAAAGCATTTAATACACCTGACAGTTATTTTGACGATATTGAAACTCAAATTCAATCAAAATTAACTACAGAAACGAAAGTAATTTCTTTTCGTAAAAGAGTTCTACAATATATTCCTATAGCAGCTGCGGCTTCAGTTTTACTTTTTATTGGCATTAATTATTTTAACACTCAAAAAATTACTTTTGAAGACATTACTATTACTGATATAGAATCTTGGTATGAAAATGGATATGGTGATATTGACAACAGCGAACTTGCAGTAACATTAAACACTTCTGAACTAGACGAAGATATACTGGCCTCTATTAGTGATGAAACACTTGAAGATTACTTAGATTCTGTTGACACACCAACACTTATAAACGAAATAGAACAATGATGAAGAAACACTTACTTATATTATTAGTAGCTTTTACTTCTTTTTTCTCTGTTCAATCACAGACAAAAAAAGGTAACTATGAAAAAATTAAAGCTTTTAAAGTGGCTTTTCTTTCTGAAAAGTTAAACCTTACAGAAAAAGAGGCTGATAAATTTTGGCCATTATACAATGTCTACGATAAAAAAATGATTGAGCTTCATAAAGCAGAACGTTACAGTATAAAAAAGAAAATACTTAGTTGTGGAGGAATTGATAGCTTAACCGATAAAGAATCAAAAGAAATTGTCAATAAAATTAAGTCTGTTTCAAAAGAACAATATGAAACTAAAACTAATTTTTATGATAACCTTTCTACCTTTTTATCAGATAAAAAAATCCTCACTTTAGAGGTGGCTGAACACGAATTTCACCGAAAGCTTATAAAAAAGCTAAAAGGTGAAAAAAGGAAACATCGAAAATAAAAAAAGGAAGCTTTTAAGCTTCCTTTTTTTACTTATCGACTAAGGCTAAACAAACATATAAATCTGGTTTATTAGCCGTAAATTGTTTTAGCCAAATAGTTAGTTCATCTATTTCATAAGGTAGTAATCTACCTAAAGCTTTTTCAAGCTCTTTACAAAATAAATCAGCGTTAAAACTAACCTTTTGAAGTACAGTTTTCGTGTACTCGTACATAGCTCTTGCCATATTTATTGGGGTTATCTGTTATTAAATACTGAACGTAATTTACGAAATTTTATTCCAATGTTAGTGTTAAAATTTATCAAAAAAAAAGCGAGACTTGTTTAAGTCTCGCTTTTTAAACATATAATTTATAGTATTATAAACTATTTACTTTTTCTATTAAAGCGTTTGCTCTTGATTCTAAATCAGCACTTACTGATTTATAGTGAGCCTTTTTATCTTCAACATTTTTTGCATTTACCTTTGCAATTAAATCATCAAAAGTTACAATAACTTCATCTACAATAGCGTCTGCTTTCGCTTTATCAGCTTCAGGGTTTAACTCTGTAGTTATTTGACAAATACTAATAATGTCTCCTAATGTATAGTTAATATCTTTCTTTAAATTTTTTATGCTTGCCATAATTATAAATTTTGATGCAAAATTAATCGATTTTATCTAATTCTTGTTGAAATTTTTCAAAAAACTGCCCCACATGATATCCATCTACCAAAGCATGATTTACATTTATTGCTACCGGCATTAATATTTTATCATTTTCATACTTTAATTTACCAAAAGCTAATTGAGGAACACTATCATTTTTGTTTCCTGAAAAAGGTTCTTTATGTCCTGTAAAACTTACCCAAGGAATCGCTGAAGAGTGTATACAGCCTAACGAATATCTGGGAGGTAATAAATTAGTTGAATTTTGTATTCGCTCTTTTTCTTCTAGATAACTTTTGTTAAACGTTTCAAAATCTTCTGAATAATCAAAATAAGAAAAGCCAAATGTTGTATCTGCTCTTGCTACAGTTGTTGATGCATTAATAACATCATAAACTGTAACTTTATCTCCTTCTATTCTATACTTAAAGTTTTCAACTGCATTTATAGCTTTCATACAAGCGTGTAAATACCGAACAAAAAAGGATTGATTTTTCTCCTTTGCCGATTGATAAGTCCTAGACACATCTACATCTGCTACTAAACCGAAAGTTGGGTCTGCTAAAGCTCTAAAGTGTTTAAAAAGTTCTTTTCTGTTCCAATTTTCAATATCTAGATACTTCATTTATAAAAACTTTAATACATCTGTAATACTAGATACTGTTTTATAAGCATCTGACTTTTGTTCTTCATTTACTTCTTCGTGCGCCCATGTTGTATGAAATGGAACATGAATTGCAGTTGCTCCTATTTCTATTAAAGGTAATACATCTGATTTTAATGAGTTTCCTATCATTAAAAACTCAGAAGGGTTAATATCTAACCTTTTTACAAGTTTTTTATAATCAGTTTTTTTCTTTTCACTCATTACTTCAGTATGATGAAAATATTTTAAAATTCCTGATTTAGCTAACTTACGTTCTTGATCTAACAAATCTCCTTTTGTTGCTACAATTAACTTGTATTTTCCATGTAACTCTTGTAGAACCTCTTCTACCCCATCTAACAACTCTATTGGCTTTTCTAGCATCTCTTTTCCTATCTCTAAAATTGCTTCCATTTTTTTTGGACTGATTTTATAGTTAGAAATTTCTAGAGCGCATTCTACCATTGACAACATAAAACCTTTTACTCCATATCCATATATTTTAAGGTTTTCTATTTCCTTTTTAAATAACTCTTGATGGATTTTATTTTCCGTTTCGTAATCAGATAATAATCGAGCAAAGTCATCTTCAGCATCACGAAAGTAAGTTTCGTTTACCCAAAGTGTATCATCAGCATCAAAGGATATTATTTTAATATTATTCATTTTCTAATAATTTTATAGCTTTTTCTAAGTCTTCAGGAGTATCAATTCCAATGCTTTCTACTGAAGTTTCAATCATTTTAATTTTTTTCCCTACTTCTAAGTAGCGAATACATTCAATTTTTTCAGCAGCCTCTATTGGTGTCATAGGTGTGTGATAAAAATCGATTAAAGCTTCTTTTCTGAATGCATAAACTCCCTTATGTTTGTAGTAATTAACAGCTACTTCTTTATCTCTATGATATGGAATTACACTTCTTGAAAAGTAAATAGCAAAATCATTTATGTCTGTAATTACCTTTACGTTATTAGGGTTTTGAATCTCTTCTTCATTTGTCATTTTTACTTTTAGTGATGCTAAATCAATTTCCTTTTGAACATCAGATTTAAAAACACTAATTAATTTTGACAACGAAACTGTATCAATAAAAGGCTCATCTCCTTGTACGTTTACCACGATATCTACGTCTAAGTTTTCAACCGCTTCAGCAATTCTATCAGAACCACACTCGTGTTCTTTTTGGCTCATTAACACCTTACCCCCTATCTTTTCTATAGAGTTATAAATTACTTCAGAATCTGTTACCACATATACTTCATCAAACAAATTAGCTTTTACCGCAGCCTCATAAGTTCTTACAATTACAGGTTTTCCGCCTAAATCTTTCATTAATTTCCCAGGAAAACGTGATGCACTGTAACGTGCAGGAATCATTGCTATTATCTTCATAAATAATCATAAGTGTTTACGTATCAAAGATACATATTTAAACTACTAACATAAAAACTGATAAAGCTCACATTGATAAAACTTTAACATTAAATACTTTTTGATTTTATTCAATTATTAAAAACTTTTACTATTTTTGGATCATTATGAAGGCGCTTTTAGGCACATACACGTTTATTTTTAACACAATCAATTCGATTATGTGTAATGCCCGCATGCATAAACAATATGTATATGTAACTAAAAGCACCCAAAGAAACAGATTTAAACATCGATTTTAAATAATCAATTTTTATAAAACTTAACCAAGGTGCTTTTTTTAAAAAAAGCACCTTTTTTTATTTACTAATATTTTAAATTTTAAACATTATGAACACTTTTAAGTATCGAAATTCAATTAGAAAACACGTAGCCTCAACAGTAATGTACTCAGTACAAAACCCATTTTACAGAGATCCGGAATTACTAATACTTAATCCTTAAAATTATCATGAAAACATTAAATATCACATCAAACAATAAGTCTAACCAATTTGTAGTTAACAAAAAACAAGTTAGCAAAAACAAAGTGCTAAAAGCTTCAGTTTTATATGATAAAATTGAATCTAGCGCGAACACTTCTTTAGACTTTTATCCAGATTCTTCTAATTTTAGTTTTAACAGCATCGAATTTGATCTGTTAGGTAATGCCTACCTTAATGATAAGCTTGTTATCAAAAACAATATTAAAAAATTGAGCGATACTGAAATTATTTTCAATATAACAGTATCTAAAAAAGAAGAAAAGAAACAAAATATTATTTGTACAGCTACTTTTGGCTATACTATTAAAAAAGCATCTTAATTATTCCTAAAAATTGATTTTACAATCAATTGAGCAATCGTTAAGTTAGTTTGGTTTGTTTATAAGCTTAGGAGATTTTTTCTCTTAAGCTTATTTTATATACGTTTCTAATAACTCTGAAGAACCTTCTGATAAAATTTCTACTTTATCAATACATGCTGGTACCAAGATTGTTTCTCCTTTTCTTATGATTTCTTGTTGGCTATCATAAAAAAATGTTACTTCTCCTTCCACACACATATATATTATAAAACTATCTTTTCTTGATAAATCAACTTCTTTCTTTCCTTTTACAGGAAGGATATTCGTTGTAAAATAAGGGCATGTAACTACCTGGCTTGCTACATTCTCTTGTTTCGAGTAAGTTGTTTTATAAGTATTCTTAGCTGAAAAATCTATTGTTTTTAATGCTTTTTCTGTATGTAATTCTCGGTAATTACCATCAATATCTTTTCTATCCCAATCATAAATACGATAAGTAATATCTGAAGTTTGCTGTATTTCCGCAATCAATAAACCTGCTCCAATAGCATGCACTCTACCTGGAGGTACAAAATACACATCTCCTTTAGTTACTTTATCAACATTTAATATGCTTAAAAGTGTTTTATTATCAAGATGCTGTATGTATTCTTCTTTACTTGAATTTTCTTTGAACCCTATTATAATACTAGCCTCTTCATCAGCTTGCATTACATACCACATTTCGGTCTTTCCATAAGACTCTTGAAGTCCTGCTAAATCATCATCAGGATGTACCTGAATACTTAGTACTTCTTTAGCATCTATGAATTTTATTAACAGCGGAAACTGTTTTCCAAAAGTTTTATAAACATAATTACCTACTAAATCATGCTTATACTCTTTTAAAAGACTTCTTAATGTTCTCCCTTTTAAGTTACCGTTACTAACGATTGATTCATCTCTGTCAACATCAGAAATTTCCCAGCTTTCTCCAATATTGGAACCATCTGATTTTTTATGAAGTAGTTGGTTTAGTTTTTTTCCTCCCCAAATTTTTTGTTTTAAAATTGGAGTAAATCGTAGTAATTGGTTTATCATAGATTAAGCACCTCTATAAGTTACGTAGTTTCTCGGAGTTTCGTATAATGTAACTTCTAAGTCTAATTTTTCAGGAATACTTACACGTAACTTATTATAAATTACCACAGATATATTTTCTACTGTAGGATTGACATTTTTAAACTCTTCAACTTCAATATTTAAGTTTTTATGATCTAAAACATCTTCAACCTTTAACTTAACTAAATCTTTCAGTTTACCTAAATCATATACATAACCTGTTTCTTGATCTATCTCACCAGTTAATGAAACAATTAACTCATAATTATGACCATGGTAATTAGGATTGCTACATTTACCAAAAACCTCATAATTTTTCTCGTCAGACCATTTAGGGTTAAATAACCTGTGTGCAGCATTAAAATGTGCTTTTCTATGAACTGTTACTTTAGGCATATTAAATATACTTAGATATTTTATCGTAAGATTCTTTAAAAATTATTTTAAACCAAGCTGTATATTCTTCTGGATGATTTTCTATATCATTTTTCACCTCTTCTAAAGGCATCCATTTATATGAAGCTACTTCTTCAGGGTTTACAATAGGTTCGTCGTTAAATCTACCAATCATTACATGATCATATTCATGTTCTGTCAAACCATTATCAAACGGCGCTTTATAGATAAAAGAAAACACCTCTTCTAACTCACATGAAAAACCCATTTCCTCTTGTAATCTACGTTTTCCAGCCTCTATATTCGACTCTCCATCTCTTTGGTGTGAACAACAAGTATTTGTCCATAATAAAGGTGAATGATATTTTTCAGCAGCACGTTGTTGCAACATTAATTCATTTTTATTATTAAAAACAAATACCGAAAAAGCCCTGTGTAGTAAAGCTTTTTCATGTGCCTCAATCTTTTCCATTAACCCTATCGGATTGTCTTGCTGGTCAACTAAAATTACTTGCTCTTTCATGTAGAAAATTTACGAAAAGCAAACTTACGAAATTGAGACCAGTTCAACAATTAAAACCTTTTGAACAGTTCGCTTTAAAATGTATCTTTGCAACCTTAAAATTTATAGATGAGTTTTTTAGAAGAAATACAGAAGAGACGTACATTCGGAATTATATCACACCCCGATGCTGGTAAAACTACCCTAACTGAAAAGTTATTACTTTTTGGTGGAGCAATTCAAGAAGCTGGTGCGGTTAAAAATAACAAAATTAAAAAAGGAGCTACTTCCGATTTTATGGAAATTGAGCGCCAACGTGGTATCTCGGTAGCCACTTCTGTATTAGCTTTCATTTATAAAGACAAAAAAATCAATATTCTTGATACACCAGGTCACAAAGATTTTGCTGAAGATACCTTTAGAACTTTAACTGCCGTTGATAGTGTTATTGTAGTTATTGATGTTGCAAAAGGGGTTGAGGAGCAAACCGAAAAGTTAGTAGAGGTTTGTCGTATGCGTAAAATCCCGATGATTGTTTTTATCAATAAATTAGACCGTGAAGGTAAAGATGCTTTTGATCTATTAGATGAAGTTGAGCAAAAATTAGGTTTAAAAGTAACTCCTTTAAGTTTCCCTATCGGAATGGGATACGATTTTAAAGGAATCTATAATATTTGGGAAAAGAAATTAAACATCTTTTCTGGAGACAATAAACAAACCATTTCTGAAGGTGTTGAATTTGATGATATAGATAACCCTGAGCTAGATAAAATTGTTGGAGAAAATTCTGCAAATACACTTCGTGAAGAATTAGAATTAGTGAATGAAGTATACCCAGATTTTGAACAAGAAGCTTATGTAAATGGAGATTTACAGCCTGTTTTCTTTGGTTCCGCTTTAAACAACTTTGGAGTGAAGGAATTATTAGATTGCTTTATTGATATTGCTCCAAACCCACAACCAAAACAAGCTGAAGAACGTTTAGTTGACTCTAAAGAAAATAAATTAACTGGTTTCGTATTTAAGATTCATGCAAACATGGATCCTAAACACCGTGATCGTTTAGCTTTCGTGAAGATTGTTTCTGGAACTTTTAAAAGAAATACTCCTTACTTACATGTTCGTAACGGTAAGAAAGTAAAGTTTTCTAGTCCTAATGCCTTTTTTGCTGAAAAGAAAGAAATTGTAGATGAATCTTTCCCTGGAGATATTGTTGGTTTGCACGATACAGGAAATTTTAAAATTGGTGATACCTTGACTGAAGGAGAACAATTAAACTTTAAAGGAATTCCTAGTTTCTCTCCAGAACATTTCCGTTATGTAAACAATGCTGACCCAATGAAGGCTAAACAACTATACAAAGGTTTAGACCAATTAATGGACGAAGGAGTTGCACAGTTATTTACAATGGAAATGAATGGACGTAGAATTGTAGGAACTGTAGGAGCGCTTCAATACGAAGTAATTCAATACCGTTTAGAGCATGAATACGGAGCTAAATGCTCGTATGAAAACATTGGAGTACATAAAGCTTGTTGGGTTGAGCCAGAAGACCCTAAAAATGAAGAGTTCAAAGAGTTTAAGCGTGTAAAACAACGCTATTTAGCGAAAGACAAACAAGGTCAACTAGTATTTTTAGCTGACTCACCTTTTACAATTCAAATGACACAAAGTAAATACCCAACGGTAAAATTACATTTCACTAGTGAGTTCTAAAAAACACTACATAGCATTTTTTCTTTTCTCTTTTTTCTCTTTTTCCTCAATACACAGTCAAGGGAGTTTATCGAGTTTACAGGGAAAAGAATTACATAATAAAGTTCGGTTGAATTTTATTCCTGTTGAAATGCCTTCGGATGAATTTCCTAGCTTAAAATCAACGATGGGACTAACTGGTTTACATTACCAAATTCCTATTAACGATTGGCTGTATGGTGGTGCCGGATTCCATTTTGCAGTAACAGGAGATCAGGGAGGATTATTTACTTTAGGCGCTGAATTAGGAGTTAATAAACAACTATACAAAAACTTATATATTGATGCTAATTTCCATATTGGTGGTGGTGGTGGATATCGCTATCTGGTAAATGATGGTGGCTTTATCAATCCTAATATTGGATTACAATATAAAAAGAATGATTATTCTTTTGGTGTACAATATAGCCACGTTAACTTTTTATCAGGAGAAATAAAAAGTAACTCCGTTTCTTTCTTTGTAGAGATACCAAGCATTTTACGTTTTACTGATTATGATAAAGCCCATCAAAAGTTTGTAGCGTACAATCTTTCTCCAGATAGTTTTTGGAACAAACCAGTTGTTAGAAATGCACAACAAATCCGTTTTGATTTCTTTAAACCTATTGGTAATTCTAGGAAAGATGACGCCAATAATCAAGAACCTCTTACAGAGACATTATATGTCATCGGTTTTGAATATCAAAAATATTTGAACGAAAACACCTTCTTATTCGCACATACTGATGCTATTTATAGAGGCTTACGTGCTGGTTTTATGGATCTATTTGTAGGTGCAGGATATCATCCATATCAATCGAAGTACATTAATATATTCGGAAAATTAGGTGTTGGTGCTGCTGGTGGTCGTGTGGCTCCTGAAGGAGGATTAATGATTTATCCTTCTGCCGGAATCGATTTAAAACTATTTAAAAACATTGCTATTAGTGGTCATGGAGGTTACTATCGTGCTATAGCTGGAGATTTAGAAGCTTATACCTTCGGGTTTGGATTAAAATACTTCGGATTAAACGGTGGAGTATCTTCTGAAGAAAATAGCACTTACAATACAAAAGGATTACGTTTTGAAGTACAAAATCAAAGTTATTTTGATGTTGCTAAAACAGATGACCTTTTAGACGCTACAGAAATTGACTTACAATTAATTGGTTTTAAAGTTAATTATGACTTGAATCATTCATTGTATGTTGTAGGAGAAGCTGGTTTTGCTTACGATGGTCGTTCTGGTGGTTATGCTCACGGATTAGTTGGTGGTGGTGTATATAGCCCTAGATTTTTCAATGATAAAGTACGTGGTTTTATTGAAGTTATGGCTGGTGCTGGTGGAGGTGCTGGTGTAGATACTGACGAAGGAATTATAATTCGTCCTACACTTGGATTAAGTTATGATATCGTAAATCAGATTTCTATAATTGCTTCTGGGGGTAGATATTATTCTCCTTTCGGTAATGTAAACTCAAATAATATTAACATAGGTTTAAGCTTTAACCTTTCAACTTTATCAGTAAAAAACTAACTTTGTCATTGCTAAGAAAAACAATGATTTAGCTATTTTAATAATTTAAGATTCTTTTTTCCTAAATTTTGGATATAGGGAATCGTACATATATAAATAAACAAGAGAAAAATGGATAACGGAATTTATGCAAAGTTCACCACTCCAAAAGGTGATATTTTAGTAAACTTAGAATATGAAAAAACTCCTGGAACTGTAGGTAACTTTGTTGCTTTAGCAGAAGGTAACTTAGAAAACTCAGCAAAACCACAAGGAACTCCTTATTATAATGGTTTAAAGTTTCACCGTGTAATTGCTGACTTTATGATTCAAGGTGGTTGCCCTCAAGGAACTGGAACAGGAAACCCTGGTTATAAATTTGATGATGAAATTCACCCTGAATTAAAGCATGATGCTCCAGGAAAATTATCAATGGCAAATGCAGGACCTGGAACAAATGGTTCTCAATTTTTCATTACACATGTTGCTACTCCTTGGTTAGACGGTAAGCACACTGTTTTTGGTAGTGTTGTAGAAGGACAAGATGTTGTTGATTCAATTGCTCAAGACGATACTATGGATGTAGAGATTATACGTGTTGGTGATACTGCTGAAGCTTTTAATGCAGTGGAAGCTTTTAGGACTTTTGAAGGAGCTCGTGAAAAACGTGAAGCTGAAGCTAAAGCTAAACAAAAAGAATTATTAGACCAAGTAGCTGCTGGATACGATGAAACTCCAAGCGGATTACGTTATAAAATCTTACAAAACGGAGACGGTAAACAAGCTACAAAAGGAGCTATGGTTTCTGTACACTACAAAGGTCAGTTATTAGATGGAACTGTATTTGATTCATCATACAAACGTAAACAACCTATTGATTTTGCTATCGGTGTTGGTCAAGTAATTCCTGGTTGGGATGAAGGTATTCAATTGTTAAAAGTTGGTGACAAAGCTCGTTTAGTAATTCCTTCTGACTTAGCATACGGTGCACAAGGTGCTGGTGGTGTAATCCCTCCTAATGCAACCTTAATTTTTGATGTTGAGTTAATGAATGTAAAATAGTAACTTACAACATAATTATATAAGTTAACTAAGCCTTCATAATTTATGAAGGCTTTTTTATGCTCTAATTTCACTTAATATTTATTTAATATTCATAACATTAAAGAGTATATTACTTAATAGATTTATCATAATTACTTAAGAGCAAAAAAGTAAAAAAGGGTGATTTTTACATCACAAAACAAGCTCTTAAAACCTATGAAAACAACTTTACTTTATTTTACACTCATTCTTCTGTCTTCTATCGAACTAAAAGCTCAAGAAGTATGTACTACACCAGAAGATAACGCTATTGATTTAAATATTATAAGCGCAAAAAAATGTGATATTGTTAACGAAAAACAAACCCCAAGAGAAAGAACTACAAAAACATTAATTGCTAGAAATAGAATAAAAAAAATAAGAAAATCACCACAAAAAAGTCAATCAAGCTTAAGTGCTTCTTCTAAAGTTTCTATTGTCACTACAAGCAATGATTTATCTATAAAAAACTCTTTAAAATCTCAAACTAAAGAAGTTTTATTCTCGGTTGTTGAAGAAGTTCCTTTATTTCCTAAATGTAAAAATAGCTCTAACGAAAAAGCTAAAAAGTGTTTTAAAGACAATATGCAAAAACATTTTTCAAAGAATTATTTTCCTGAAGTCTTTTCAGAAGAAGGTATACGTGGTAGAATTTTAATTCAATTTACTATAGATATTTATGGTAATCCAAAAAACATCCAAGTAGTTAGTTCTAAGCCTAGTAAAGTTATTACTAATGAAATCAACCGAATTATCAAAAAACTACCTCAGTTAGAGTCTGGTAAAGAAAAAGGAATCCCTGTAGATGTTACTTACTCTTTCCCTATAAATTTAATCTTAAATTAATATAAGATATTTATCTGAGTTTTCAGATAATTTTATTTTCGTGCTCCTTAAAATTCCTCTTTAACACACACAAATGAAACATATCTTTACCATTTTTTTATTTTCAATATCATTTTCTTATTCTCAAGAAAAATGTGAAACTCCTAATGAAAACATCCAAGATTTAAATACTATTAGTATTACTAAATGTTCTATAGAAGATGTAAAAGAAGCTCTAGAAACTGAAAAAGTTGAAGAAATTTCAACAAGAAAAAGACATCGTAAACTTAGAAAAGCAAATGCTATTTCAACTAAATCAAATAAAGTTGAAGAAATTAAAAGTAAAAACACTCTTGTTCAAAAGTTAAATATAAAAGAAGATATCCTAAGTTCTCTAGATAAAGTTCCTTTTCACTTAGTAGAACAAATTCCTTTGTTTGATAGGTGTAAAAGCACTCCTATTTTACAACAATCAAAGTGTTTTGAAAAAGAAATGATAAAACATATTGTTAGAAATTTTGATTATCCAAAAGAAGCTTTACGAAAAAAAATTGAAGGCAAAATTTTAGTGCAATTTACAATTGATAAAGAAGGTAATGTTGTTGATATAAAGAAAAAAGGGCCTGAAAATAGTGAACTTTTAAAAAAGGAAGCACATAGGCTAATTAATACACTTCCTAAATTTATTCCTGGTAGCCATAAAGGTAGTTTTGTTAATGTAAAATACGCTTTACCAATAATTTTTAGAGTACCTTAAAACTAATTTTTACTCGTTCTTTTTTTGGTTATTAACACTATAGTCAACTGAATAACAGAATAAATTTGTTATATTCTATTTTTTATTTATATTTACAGCGTTAGTTAACGTTTAATTAACTTCACCAAACACTTAAAATTAGAGCACAATGATTAAAAAATTCCCCTCAGTAGTAGCTGCCATGCTACTTTCTTTAGCGGCTGTAGGACAGGAAGTATGTACTACTCCAGATGAACAAATCGCAGATCCTAACAGTATCACAAAATGTGCAATCGAAGACACCGATAATGGTGCAAAAAAACAACTATCTATTGAAGTCTCTACTAGACGACGTGTTGTTCGTAAGAACAAAGAAGCGGTCTCTGCTATTGGAGGTATTAATTCTTCACAAAAGGTAGCTGATATTAAAAAGAAATCTTTATTAATTGGCAAACTTGAGTTAGAAGATAATTCTGCTACAATTGAAAAAGTACCATTTAATTTAGTAGAAGAAATTCCTTTGTTTAGTAAATGTAACAACGTTCCTTTAATTAAACAAGCAAAGTGTTTTGAAACTAATATGACTAAACACATTATTAAGAATTTTAACTATCCTCAAGAAGCAATTGATGCTGGAATACAAGGTAGAGTTTTAGTTCAGTTTACTATAAACGAGCAAGGAAATGTTGAAGATATTTTAATGCGTGGACCTAAAGGTGGTGAATCTTTAGAGAAAGAAGCTGAAAGAATTATTAATGATCTTCCTAAGTTTATTCCTGGAAAACATAATGGTAGAACTGTAAAAGTAAAATATGGAGTTCCTATTACTTTTAAAGCACCAGGAGCAACAAATAACAGTTCTTCATCTAGAACTACTAACAGAGTTGTTGCTAAGAAAAGTTCTAACGTTGTTAAAAAGGAAAAGGTTATTACTGATTTTGTGAAGTTTGTTGAAGTACAGAGTATTCCTCAATTCAAAGCTTGTACAAAAGTTCCAGATATGCAAAAATTAACATGTTTCAACGAAAGAATGGTTAGCCATATTCAAAGAAACTTTAACTATCCTGCTGCTGCTGCTGAACAAAACATTGAAGGTAGAGTTTGGGTACGCTTTATAATTGACAAAAAAGGAGAAGTAACTAATATTAAGATGAAAGGTCCTGAAAATGGTCAATTATTAGAACAAGAGGCTAAAAGAATGGTTTCTAAGTTACCTAAATTTGTTCCAGCAGAGCATAATGGTAAGACAGCTAATGTTGAATATTACATTCCTGTTAACTTCAAATTACATGAATAACAACTCTTAAAAGTGTTTATATAAAAAAAAGAGCTTCTAATTTAATTAGAAGCTCTTTTCTTTTTGTCCAAATAGTTTTTACAATAATACTATTTAACCTTACTCAACTTATATGTAACTAAGCTTTAACACAAATAAACTACAGTACGGTATACTTTAAGTAACGACAAAATACAATACTTAGTAACTATAAAATCGATTCACTTAAAACAAAAAAAGAGGTGGTTAATAATTTTAACTACCTCTTTTTATTACTATACTATTTTATTACTATTTCTTATCTTCTGGAAATAATATTTTCTTTAGAGCTTCTTTCTCTTTTTTAACTTTTTCTTTTTGCTCTTGAATCTTTTTATCTAACTCACTAAGTCTTTCATTAGCTTTGCGAACTACTTCTTCTTTTTCTTTAGCTTCTTCATCCGAGATTTCTTTATTCTCTTTAGCTTCTTTTATTCTTTCTTGAGCTTTTTTAACCTTTTCTCTTCCTCTATTTAAAACACCTTCGCTATCACGAATGTTTTTTTCTTGCTCTTCAATTCTTTGCTTAGCTTCATTTGATCTCATTTTTCCAAATTCTCTTCCGCTCATTCCATTCTTATCTCGACCATAAGCATTACCTTTGCCTTTATTCTCCTTATCTGACTTTGAATCTTTTCTTTGTTTTTTATCCTTTTTTTCTTTCAACTCTTTTTCCTTCTTCATTTCTTGAGCTTTGTCTTTCCCTTTTTCTTTTACATCTTTTACTTCTTGCTCAAGTTCTTCTTTTACCTCTTCGGATTTATCCTTTCCTTTTTGCTTTACCTCTACACTTTTTTCTTTTCCTTTACCCTTTCCTTGGGCAAATGCTTGCTGAGTTCCTATAAATGCAAAAAGCATTACGATTGATGCTATTAGTTTTATGTTTTTCATAATGATTCAGTTTTATATTTATATACTATCTATTTCTTGCAACTGCTCTTCAAGTTTCTTTGTTGCTTCATTTAATTTATCGATACCAGCTTTTACCTCATTTTCAATAGAGTCTATTTTTTTTATAGCTGCTTCAATTTTCTGTTTTTCTTCTTGTTCTTTCTTTTTATCTGTACAAGAAACCATAAAAAGAATTCCGAATGTTAAAATCAATAGTTTTTTCATAATTTAATTAAATAGGTTAATATATACTAAGACACTTAAACAACTATAAAGTCACTATGGACTATAGCTATTTAAGCAAAAAGCCAGCATTATGCTGGCTTTTTGTTGTTTTTAAATGATTAAGGTTTGATATTTTCTTCCTTAGCTAATAAACCAAAAAACTTATCTAAGTTTGGTAAGATTACAATTCTAGTTCTTCTGTTTTTTGCTCTATTAGAAGCAGTATTATTATCTACTAACGGCATAGCACTACCTCTACCCGATGCAATTAATCTGCTTGGATCAACTCCATATTTTTTCTCTAAAAGTCGAACGATAGATGTTGCTCTTTTAACACTTAAATCCCAGTTATCTTGTAAAACTCCAGAGTTAAATGACCTAGCATCAGTGTGTCCTTCGATCATAACATCCATACTTGGTTCAGAGTTAATAATATCAGCTAACTTTTTTATTAATTTGTTAGCATTTCTTTTTACTCTGTAACTTGCTGTATTAAATAACATCTTGTCAGAAACAGAAATCATCACAACCGTTTGATCGATATCAATGTTTACATCTTCATCATTTTCCAATTCTGATGTATTAATTGATTTCTTAAGATTGTAAGATACTGCTACATTCATCGAGTCTTTCAATGTTTTAGCATTTGCTAACTCGGCTGGATCAACATTTTTAAGTGTTTCTCTCATTTTTTCTTTCATAGAATTAGAAATAACAGCTGTATTACCAACCATATCTAACTTTACGTTATTTTCTTCATGGAGTGATTCATTTACATTTTTTAATGAATTAATCTTGTCATTGTAGTCATCAACTCTCTTTTCTATTTTAGCAAACTTTGCTTCAAGTTGCTCCTTTTCTAGAGTTGTTTTTTGTAAATTTCCTCTTGTATCATTGTACTTCTGTTCTAACTCAACATACTTCTTTTTTGACACACAAGACGTCATTGTTAAAGCCAATAACGCCATAGGAATAAATAGTTTCTTCATAATTAATAATAATGATAATAAGTTAATGTAATCTTATAACTTAATTTTTTCCATAATATTATACTTGTATGAATAAAAAAACTCCTTTTTAAAAAGGAGTTTTTTTACTTGATAATATTACTATTATTTATGTGAGAGTCTTAATTCTTATAATTCACTTTTATTTCTTTATTCATTCTATCGCAATCCTCTTCTTTTTCTTTAAAACACTTATTGTTTTCAGGCCTTGTACCTCTTCCTGATCTCTTCAAATTCTTACTTAAAAACTCTAAAAAGTTGCTTTTTTTAGTAGCTATTCTTTTTCTCACTCTTTTCTTCTCTTGTTCTTGCCTTATTTCTATAGATTCACTTCCTTTTACTATATAGAAATATGAACGTCTGTTTAATTGATACTCTTCTTCAGAACATCTTATTCCGTCTACACAGTCATTTAATGGTTTATCTTCTCCATAACCTATAGCGCTTTCAATTCTGTTACTAGCAATACCTCTTGACAAAATATAATCTCTAGTAGATTTTGCTCTTTTATCTGATAACATTCTATTATAATCTCTATGACCACGACTATCCGTATGTGATTCTATTTTTATCACTAATTCAGGGTGGTTTGTCATTACTGTTACAATATTTTCTAACTCATATTCTGCATCTTCTCTTATAACAGACTTGTCATAGTCAAAGTAAATAGGTTTTATTACTATTTGGTTTCCTATAATTAATGGTGTTAACTTAAGATTTGCTGTAACTTCATCACTTCTTTTACTAGTAGTTGAAACAACACTTCTACCTGATCTATGATCTAATTTAGTTGCCGTAATTGTATAAGTATTATTACACGGTACATCTTTAAAAGTATAATTACCTGAACCATCAGAAATTGTTTCTGCTATAATTTCTTTTTCTTTATTAATTAACTTTATTACTGCTGCATCTACTGGAGTATTTGTTTTATTGTTCTTTATTACACCTCTAACAATTTGTGTACAAACAGGTGGGTCTGTGTAGATAAAGAAACTATAAATATCATCATCGCCTTTTCCTTTTTCTCTGTTTGACGAAAAGAAACCTCTTTTACCATTATTACTTATAAAAAAAGAAAAGTCATCTTTTTTACTATTGAATGGATACCCTAAATTTTCTGGTGATGATAATGTACCATCTTCTTTAATTTTTGCTTGAAAAATATCAAGAAGTCCTAAACCTAAATGCCCATTGGAAGAAAAATACAATACATTATCATTTCCTACATAAGGAAAGACTTCTTTTTCTGGTGTATTTACAGAGCTTCCTAAATTTTCTGGTTCTCCGTACTCATCTTTACCTTTGATAGCTACTTTATAAATATCAGATTGTCCATAACCTCCAGGCATATTAGAAACAAAATATAATGTTTTTTCATCCGGACTTAAGGCTGGATGCCCTGTTGAATACTCATCATTATTAAATGGCAACTCTTTAACATTAACCCAATAACCATTTACATAACTAGCTTTATAAATTTTTAAGTTAGAAGTGTTTTTCTTACTTTTTCTTGCTCTTTTTCCTTCTGAATTATTTCTTGTAAAGTAAATAGTCTTTCCATCTTTTGTAAAAACAGGTGTTGATTCATGTAATTCAGAAGCTATTGGTTCTCCAAGCTTTTGAACGTTACCTAAAACTAAAATAGTATCTTGTTTACTACCTTCTAATGTTTGTATATCCTCTTCTGCCTTGTAAATATTTAAGAATGGTTGGTTGTTCCATTTATATATTTTTTGTCTTTTTGAATCATTAGGTACAGCGGATGTAAAATATGATTTTCCATTCAATAAGAACCCTCCAAAATCTGAGTATGGTGTATTTATTGCCAGATTTCTTACTCCTATCCTTTTTTCTTGACTATTGTAATCTAATAAGTAACTATCCTTTTTAAGTTCTTCATTTAGACTACTTTTTTGAGATTGTGCTAATTTTAAAAATATAGAATCTGATTTTTTATACTTTCCATTACTCCTCAAAGCTTGAGCGTACTTAAATAAATGTTTTTCTTCAACCTTTTCGTTAAAATTAGAAATAAGTTTTTGGTACCAAACTTCTGCTTTTTCAGTATCTGAATTGTTATAGTAAGATTCTGCCAACCTACTTAATACATGTTGAGAACTATCTCCTTTAATTAATACTAAATCTTTATATAATTTAGCTGATTGAACATAAGAAAACTCTTCAAAATAACGATCTGCTACTTTTCTACTTTGACCAAAAACATTTACTGCCAATACTAACAGCATTGTTAGCACTAGTAATTTTTTAAAACTCATTTTTCTCTTTTTTTAGAAGAATCTTGGGGACCTATATCTAATATCTTTAAATATTTCATATTGTAACATGATTTCGTGTGTTCCCGAATTTGTTACATTATAGTTTGATGTTGTTAAATCATATGAGTATCCTATAAGCAAAGAATCTGTTGCTTGAAAACCTAAAAGTGCACTTACAGAATCATCCCATCTCCATGAAGCTCCAACTCTAAATTTCTCATTAAACAATAAATTTGCTGAGATATCTAATGATAGTGGAGCTCCTGAAACTCCTTTTAGTAAAGCAGCTGGTTTAAACTTTAAGTCTTCATTTATATCAAAAACATACCCTGCTATTAAGAAAAAGTGCATTCTTTCTACAGCTACTTCACCTGGAGTATCGGCATCATAATGCTCCATTCTTAAAATATTTGGTACTGATAATCCGACATACCATTGTGGTTGGTGATAATAAATACCTGCCCCAACTGTTGGTAAGAACTTATTGATATTATCTTGAAAAACTACTTCATCATCTTTATAGGTTCCTTTTGACCAATCTATATTTAATAACCTACCTCCTAAACGTAAACCAAAAGCTAAATTTCCTTCTTGTCCAGTTTGAATATTATAAGAAACATTAGCATCTAAATATATTTCACTAGATGGACCTACTTGGTCATTCATTAAATTAACTCCTAACCCTACCCCTGAATACCCTAAAGGAGTATCATAAGATAAATTTTGGGTATTAGGTGCTCCCTCAAAACCTACCCATTGCATTCTACCTAAGGCAGTGATTACTGTATGCCCTCTTGATCCTGCATAAGCAGGGTTCACATTCATAGTATTATACATATACTGTGTATACTGAGGGTCTTGTTGTGCATGAATATCTGTAGTTATACAGATACTCATTACACATATTAAGATTAAACTTAAATATAATTTCATTTGATTAAAACTTTTATTCATCAGTCTTTTTATAAATCCAGATTATCTATTAATGTAAATCCAGCCTTTTTTAACTTTGCTTCCGTTTCCAAGGTCTAAAATATAGAAGTATGTTCCAACTGGCAATTTATCACCTACATTTATATTTGCTCTTCCTTCAGAAATCCCTCTGAACACAATACTACTATTATTATACCCTTTTGCTCTATATACTGTATTACCCCATCTATTAAAAATTTCAATAGTATTACTAGGGAAATTTTCTATACAGTCGATATGCAAATAACTGTTAGCTGAATCTCCATTTGGACTCATCAGATTATTAACTTTTACACAAGTGTCTTCATTAATAGCATCACCAAAGCCTTCTAATCCATCTACACTATCAGCTATACCATCTCCATCAGAATCTATTCCACTATCATCAACTACACCATTTCCTCCACTATTAGGACCTGTTGGATCTGTATTATTATCTGGAGAATTGGCATCTCCATGACCGTCAAATCCGTCTACACTATCGGCTATACCATCTCCATCTGAATCTTCAGAAGGATTATCTACTTGACCGTCTCCATCTTCATCAGAATTTCCTCCTTCTACTACATCATTAATTCCATCATCATCACTATCTAAATCTTGGTAATCAGGAATACCATCTCCATCTGTATCTGGTTCTTCATTAGTATCTACTGAATCATCAGCCTGTCCATCTCCGTTAGCGTCTGTATACCCTGAATCATTAGAATCTATTACACCATCTCCATTGGTATCTAAATCTCCATTTCCTCCTTCTATCACATCATTAATACCATCGTTATCTGAATCTAGATCTAATGAGTCTGGAATCCCATCATTATCTGTATCTACTGATCCATCTCCTTCCTCTACATCTGGTATACCATCATTATCATCATCTATGTCTATAACATCTGGTATACCATCATTATCTGTATCTACACAGTCTTCTCCTGACAATCTACCATTCACTACAAAATCTTCAGAAGATCCTCTTGCACAACTACCACTTGCACTTACCGTATAAGTAATTCCAAAAACATATCCACTAATTATACCGTTTTCGTCAACACTTAATGTAGCATCGTTGAAAATATAAGTTAGACTTGAATCGTAATTACTAATTACAGCTCTGCCTGGTATTGAACATGTAGCTCTTTCAACTGATATAATTGGTGCTGAAGGTGCTGCTTCTTCTGTTACTACTACTTCAGATGTAGCTTCACTTGTACATGAACTCGTTGCTGCTACTGTATAGGTATAAGTTCCTGCTCCGGTTAAGGCTGGTGACCAAGTACCTCCTGTATCTGGCGTCCCACCTAACTCTGCAAATAACTGCGTTTCTGTTACTGTTGTTCCTTCACAGATTGTTAACGTTCCGTTGGTTCCTGCATTTGGGGTCGTCTTTGGTGCTGCAGTTCCTGTTCCTGCTGCACTCGTACAACCATCAACCGTAGTCGTTACACTATAATCCCCCGCACTGTTTACCGTAATACTTGTTGTGGTTTCTCCTGTACTCCATAACAAGCTGCCGCTTGCTGTTGTACTTAAGGTACTCGTCCCATCACAGTTATCTACTACTGTTACTACTGGTGCTGCTGGATCACTTACTGTTGCTGTTACTTCAAATCTTGTATCACTCTCACATCCGCCTACGGTCTGTGTTGCATAGTAGCTTGTTCCATCTACTAAAGCAACCGTACTAGCTAATGCCGTTCCGCCAGTTGAAGCTGCATACCACTGGATACCTGTTCCTGTTGCTGCTAAGTCTGCTACTGTTGGACTATCGATTGAACAGAAACTCTGTGCTGCAGTTCCTGTTGGTGCTGCTGGATCACTTACTGTTGCTGTTACTTCAAATCTTGTATCACTCTCACATCCGCCTACGGTCTGTGTTGCATAGTAGCTTGTTCCATCTACTAAAGCAACCGTACTAGCTAATGCCGTTCCGCTAGTTGAAGCTGCATACCACTGGATACCTGTTCCTGTTGCTGCTAAGTCTGCTACTGTTGGGCTATCGATTGAACAGAAACTCTGTGCTGCAGTTCCTGTTGGTGCTGCTGGATCACTTACTGTTGCTATTACTTCAAATCTTGTATCACTCTCACATCCGCCTACGGTCTGTGTTGCATAGTAGCTTGTTCCATCTACTAAAGCAACCGTACTAGCTAATGCCGTTCCGCCAGTTGAAGCTGCATACCACTGGATACCTGTTCCTGTTGCTGCTAAGTCTGCTACTGTTGGACTATCGATTGAACAGAAACTCTGTGCTGCAGTTCCTGTTGGTGCTGCTGGATCACTTACTGTTGCTGTTACTTCAAATCTTGTATCACTCTCACATCCGCCTACGGTCTGTGTTGCATAGTAGCTTGTTCCATCTACTAAAGCAACCGTACTAGCTAATGCCGTTCCGCCAGTTGAAGCTGCATACCACTGGATACCTGTTCCTGTTGCTGCTAAGTCTGCTACTGTTGGACTATCGATTGAACAGAAACTCTGTGCTGCAGTTCCTGTTGGTGCTGCTGGATCACTTACTGTTGCTGTTACTTCAAATCTTGTATCACTCTCACATCCGCCTACGGTCTGTGTTGCATAGTAGCTTGTTCCATCTACTAAAGCAACCGTACTAGCTAATGCCGTTCCGCCAGTTGAAGCTGCATACCACTGGATACCTGTTCCTGTTGCTGCTAAGTCTGCTACTGTTGGACTATCGATTGAACAGAAACTCTGTGCTGCAGTTCCTGTTGGTGCTGCTGGATCACTTACTGTTGCTGTTACTTCAAATCTTGTATCACTCTCACATCCGCCTACGGTCTGTGTTGCATAGTAGCTTGTTCCATCTACTAAAGCAACCGTACTAGCTAATGCCGTTCCGCCAGTTGAAGCTGCATACCACTGGATACCTGTTCCTGTTGCTGCTAAGTCTGCTACTGTTGGACTATCGATTGAACAGAAACTCTGTGCTGCAGTTCCTGTTGGTGCTGCTGGATCACTTACTGTTGCTGTTACTTCAAATCTTGTATCACTCTCACATCCGCCTACGGTCTGTGTTGCATAGTAGCTTGTTCCATCTACTAAAGCAACCGTACTAGCTAATGCCGTTCCGCCAGTTGAAGCTGCATACCACTGGATACCTGTTCCTGTTGCTGCTAAGTCTGCTACTGTTGGACTATCGATTGAACAGAAACTCTGTGCTGCAGTTCCTGTTGGTGCTGCTGGATCACTTACTGTTGCTGTTACTTCAAATCTTGTATCACTCTCACATCCGCCTACGGTCTGTGTTGCATAGTAGCTTGTTCCATCTACTAAAGCAACCGTACTAGCTAATGCCGTTCCGCCAGTTGAAGCTGCATACCACTGGATACCTGTTCCTGTTGCTGCTAAGTCTGCTACTGTTGGACTATCGATTGAACAGAAACTCTGTGCTGCAGTTCCTGTTGGTGCTGCTGGATCACTTACTGTTGCTGTTACTTCAAATCTTGTATCACTCTCACATCCGCCTACGGTCTGTGTTGCATAGTAGCTTGTTCCATCTACTAAAGCAACCGTACTAGCTAATGCCGTTCCGCCAGTTGAAGCTGCATACCACTGGATACCTGTTCCTGTTGCTGCTAAGTCTGCTACTGTTGGACTATCGATTGAACAGAAACTCTGTGCTGCAGTTCCTGTTGGTGCTGCTGGATCACTTACTGTTGCTGTTACTTCAAATCTTGTATCACTCTCACATCCGCCTACGGTCTGTGTTGCATAGTAGCTTGTTCCATCTACTAAAGCAACCGTACTAGCTAATGCCGTTCCGCCAGTTGAAGCTGCATACCACTGGATACCTGTTCCTGTTGCTGCTAAGTCTGCTACTGTTGGACTATCGATTGAACAGAAACTCTGTGCTGCAGTTCCTGTTGGTGCTGCTGGATCACTTACTGTTGCTGTTACTTCAAATCTTGTATCACTCTCACATCCGCCTACGGTCTGTGTTGCATAGTAGCTTGTTCCATCTACTAAAGCAACCGTACTAGCTAATGCCGTTCCGCCAGTTGAAGCTGCATACCACTGGATACCTGTTCCTGTTGCTGCTAAGTCTGCTACTGTTGGACTATCGATTGAACAGAAACTCTGTGCTGCAGTTCCTGTTGGTGCTGCTGGATCACTTACTGTTGCTGTTACTTCAAATCTTGTATCACTCTCACATCCGCCTACGGTCTGTGTTGCATAGTAGCTTGTTCCATCTACTAAAGCAACCGTACTAGCTAATGCCGTTCCGCCAGTTGAAGCTGCATACCACTGGATACCTGTTCCTGTTGCTGCTAAGTCTGCTACTGTTGGACTATCGATTGAACAGAAACTCTGTGCTGCAGTTCCTGTTGGTGCTGCTGGATCACTTACTGTTGCTATTACTTCAAATCTTGTATCACTCTCACATCCGCCTACGGTCTGTGTTGCATAGTAGCTTGTTCCATCTACTAAAGCAACCGTACTAGCTAATGCCGTTCCGCCAGTTGAAGCTGCATACCACTGGATACCTGTTCCTGTTGCTGCTAAGTCTGCTACTGTTGGACTATCGATTGAACAGAAACTCTGTGCTGCAGTTCCTGTTGGTGCTGCTGGATCACTTACTGTTGCTGTTACTTCAAATCTTGTATCACTCTCACATCCGCCTACGGTCTGTGTTGCATAGTAGCTTGTTCCATCTACTAAAGCAACCGTACTAGCTAATGCCGTTCCGCCAGTTGAAGCTGCATACCACTGGATACCTGTTCCTGTTGCTGCTAAGTCTGCTACTGTTGGACTATCGATTGAACAGAAACTCTGTGCTGCAGTTCCTGTTGGTGCTGCTGGATCACTTACTGTTGCTGTTACTTCAAATCTTGTATCACTCTCACATCCGCCTACGGTCTGTGTTGCATAGTAGCTTGTTCCATCTACTAAAGCAACCGTACTAGCTAATGCCGTTCCGCCAGTTGAAGCTGCATACCACTGGATACCTGTTCCTGTTGCTGCTAAGTCTGCTACTGTTGGACTATCGATTGAACAGAAACTCTGTGCTGCAGTTCCTGTTGGTGCTGCTGGATCACTTACTGTTGCTGTTACTTCAAATCTTGTATCACTCTCACATCCGCCTACGGTCTGTGTTGCATAGTAGCTTGTTCCATCTACTAAAGCAACCGTACTAGCTAATGCCGTTCCGCCAGTTGAAGCTGCATACCACTGGATACCTGTTCCTGTTGCTGCTAAGTCTGCTACTGTTGGACTATCGATTGAACAGAAACTCTGTGCTGCAGTTCCTGTTGGTGCTGCTGGATCACTTACTGTTGCTGTTACTTCAAATCTTGTATCACTCTCACATCCGCCTACGGTCTGTGTTGCATAGTAGCTTGTTCCATCTACTAAAGCAACCGTACTAGCTAATGCCGTTCCGCCAGTTGAAGCTGCATACCACTGGATACCTGTTCCTGTTGCTGCTAAGTCTGCTACTGTTGGACTATCGATTGAACAGAAACTCTGTGCTGCAGTTCCTGTTGGTGCTGCTGGATCACTTACTGTTGCTGTTACTTCAAATCTTGTATCACTCTCACATCCGCCTACGGTCTGTGTTGCATAGTAGCTTGTTCCATCTACTAAAGCAACCGTACTAGCTAATGCCGTTCCGCCAGTTGAAGCTGCATACCACTGGATACCTGTTCCTGTTGCTGCTAAGTCTGCTACTGTTGGACTATCGATTGAACAGAAACTCTGTGCTGCAGTTCCTGTTGGTGCTGCTGGATCACTTACTGTTGCTGTTACTTCAAATCTTGTATCACTCTCACATCCGCCTACGGTCTGTGTTGCATAGTAGCTTGTTCCATCTACTAAAGCAACCGTACTAGCTAATGCCGTTCCGCCAGTTGAAGCTGCATACCACTGGATACCTGTTCCTGTTGCTGCTAAGTCTGCTACTGTTGGACTATCGATTGAACAGAAACTCTGTGCTGCAGTTCCTGTTGGTGCTGCTGGATCACTTACTGTTGCTGTTACTTCAAATCTTGTATCACTCTCACATCCGCCTACGGTCTGTGTTGCATAGTAGCTTGTTCCATCTACTAAAGCAACCGTACTAGCTAATGCCGTTCCGCCAGTTGAAGCTGCATACCACTGGATACCTGTTCCTGTTGCTGCTAAGTCTGCTACTGTTGGACTATCGATTGAACAGAAACTCTGTGCTGCAGTTCCTGTTGGTGCTGCTGGATCACTTACTGTTGCTGTTACTTCAAATCTTGTATCACTCTCACATCCGCCTACGGTCTGTGTTGCATAGTAGCTTGTTCCATCTACTAAAGCAACCGTACTAGCTAATGCCGTTCCGCCAGTTGAAGCTGCATACCACTGGATACCTGTTCCTGTTGCTGCTAAGTCTGCTACTGTTGGACTATCGATTGAACAGAAACTCTGTGCTGCAGTTCCTGTTGGTGCTGCTGGATCACTTACTGTTGCTGTTACTTCAAATCTTGTATCACTCTCACATCCGCCTACGGTCTGTGTTGCATAGTAGCTTGTTCCATCTACTAAAGCAACCGTACTAGCTAATGCCGTTCCGCCAGTTGAAGCTGCATACCACTGGATACCTGTTCCTGTTGCTGCTAAGTCTGCTACTGTTGGACTATCGATTGAACAGAAACTCTGTGCTGCAGTTCCTGTTGGTGCTGCTGGATCACTTACTGTTGCTGTTACTTCAAATCTTGTATCACTCTCACATCCGCCTACGGTCTGTGTTGCATAGTAGCTTGTTCCATCTACTAAAGCAACCGTACTAGCTAATGCCGTTCCGCCAGTTGAAGCTGCATACCACTGGATACCTGTTCCTGTTGCTGCTAAGTCTGCTACTGTTGGACTATCGATTGAACAGAAACTCTGTGCTGCAGTTCCTGTTGGTGCTGCTGGATCACTTACTGTTGCTATTACTTCAAATCTTGTATCACTCTCACATCCGCCTACGGTCTGTGTTGCATAGTAGCTTGTTCCATCTACTAAAGCAACCGTACTAGCTAATGCCGTTCCGCCAGTTGAAGCTGCATACCACTGGATACCTGTTCCTGTTGCTGCTAAGTCTGCTACTGTTGGACTATCGATTGAACAGAAACTCTGTGCTGCAGTTCCTGTTGGTGCTGCTGGATCACTTACTGTTGCTGTTACTTCAAATCTTGTATCACTCTCACATCCGCCTACGGTCTGTGTTGCATAGTAGCTTGTTCCATCTACTAAAGCAACCGTACTAGCTAATGCCGTTCCGCCAGTTGAAGCTGCATACCACTGGATACCTGTTCCTGTTGCTGCTAAGTCTGCTACTGTTGGACTATCGATTGAACAGAAACTCTGTGCTGCAGTTCCTGTTGGTGCTGCTGGATCACTTACTGTTGCTGTTACTTCAAATCTTGTATCACTCTCACATCCGCCTACGGTCTGTGTTGCATAGTAGCTTGTTCCATCTACTAAAGCAACCGTACTAGCTAATGCCGTTCCGCCAGTTGAAGCTGCATACCACTGGATACCTGTTCCTGTTGCTGCTAAGTCTGCTACTGTTGGACTATCGATTGAACAGAAACTCTGTGCTGCAGTTCCTGTTGGTGCTGCTGGATCACTTACTGTTGCTGTTACTTCAAATCTTGTATCACTCTCACATCCGCCTACGGTCTGTGTTGCATAGTAGCTTGTTCCATCTACTAAAGCAACCGTACTAGCTAATGCCGTTCCGCCAGTTGAAGCTGCATACCACTGGATACCTGTTCCTGTTGCTGCTAAGTCTGCTACTGTTGGACTATCGATTGAACAGAAACTCTGTGCTGCAGTTCCTGTTGGTGCTGCTGGATCACTTACTGTTGCTGTTACTTCAAATCTTGTATCACTCTCACATCCGCCTACGGTCTGTGTTGCATAGTAGCTTGTTCCATCTACTAAAGCAACCGTACTAGCTAATGCCGTTCCGCCAGTTGAAGCTGCATACCACTGGATACCTGTTCCTGTTGCTGCTAAGTCTGCTACTGTTGGACTATCGATTGAACAGAAACTCTGTGCTGCAGTTCCTGTTGGTGCTGCTGGATCACTTACTGTTGCTGTTACTTCAAATCTTGTATCACTCTCACATCCGCCTACGGTCTGTGTTGCATAGTAGCTTGTTCCATCTACTAAAGCAACCGTACTAGCTAATGCCGTTCCGCCAGTTGAAGCTGCATACCACTGGATACCTGTTCCTGTTGCTGCTAAGTCTGCTACTGTTGGACTATCGATTGAACAGAAACTCTGTGCTGCAGTTCCTGTTGGTGCTGCTGGATCACTTACTGTTGCTGTTACTTCAAATCTTGTATCACTCTCACATCCGCCTACGGTCTGTGTTGCATAGTAGCTTGTTCCATCTACTAAAGCAACCGTACTAGCTAATGCCGTTCCGCCAGTTGAAGCTGCATACCACTGGATACCTGTTCCTGTTGCTGCTAAGTCTGCTACTGTTGGACTATCGATTGAACAGAAACTCTGTGCTGCAGTTCCTGTTGGTGCTGCTGGATCACTTACTGTTGCTGTTACTTCAAATCTTGTATCACTCTCACATCCGCCTACGGTCTGTGTTGCATAGTAGCTTGTTCCATCTACTAAAGCAACCGTACTAGCTAATGCCGTTCCGCCAGTTGAAGCTGCATACCACTGGATACCTGTTCCTGTTGCTGCTAAGTCTGCTACTGTTGGACTATCGATTGAACAGAAACTCTGTGCTGCAGTTCCTGTTGGTGCTGCTGGATCACTTACTGTTGCTATTACTTCAAATCTTGTATCACTCTCACATCCGCCTACGGTCTGTGTTGCATAGTAGCTTGTTCCATCTACTAAAGCAACCGTACTAGCTAATGCCGTTCCGCCAGTTGAAGCTGCATACCACTGGATACCTGTTCCTGTTGCTGCTAAGTCTGCTACTGTTGGACTATCGATTGAACAGAAACTCTGTGCTGCAGTTCCTGTTGGTGCTGCTGGATCACTTACTGTTGCTGTTACTTCAAATCTTGTATCACTCTCACATCCGCCTACGGTCTGTGTTGCATAGTAGCTTGTTCCATCTACTAAAGCAACCGTACTAGCTAATGCCGTTCCGCCAGTTGAAGCTGCATACCACTGGATACCTGTTCCTGTTGCTGCTAAGTCTGCTACTGTTGGACTATCGATTGAACAGAAACTCTGTGCTGCAGTTCCTGTTGGTGCTGCTGGATCACTTACTGTTGCTGTTACTTCAAATCTTGTATCACTCTCACATCCGCCTACGGTCTGTGTTGCATAGTAGCTTGTTCCATCTACTAAAGCAACCGTACTAGCTAATGCCGTTCCGCCAGTTGAAGCTGCATACCACTGGATACCTGTTCCTGTTGCTGCTAAGTCTGCTACTGTTGGACTATCGATTGAACAGAAACTCTGTGCTGCAGTTCCTGTTGGTGCTGCTGGATCACTTACTGTTGCTGTTACTTCAAATCTTGTATCACTCTCACATCCGCCTACGGTCTGTGTTGCATAGTAGCTTGTTCCATCTACTAAAGCAACCGTACTAGCTAATGCCGTTCCGCCAGTTGAAGCTGCATACCACTGGATACCTGTTCCTGTTGCTGCTAAGTCTGCTACTGTTGGACTATCGATTGAACAGAAACTCTGTGCTGCAGTTCCTGTTGGTGCTGCTGGATCACTTACTGTTGCTGTTACTTCAAATCTTGTATCACTCTCACATCCGCCTACGGTCTGTGTTGCATAGTAGCTTGTTCCATCTACTAAAGCAACCGTACTAGCTAATGCCGTTCCGCCAGTTGAAGCTGCATACCACTGGATACCTGTTCCTGTTGCTGCTAAGTCTGCTACTGTTGGACTATCGATTGAACAGAAACTCTGTGCTGCAGTTCCTGTTGGTGCTGCTGGATCACTTACTGTTGCTGTTACTTCAAATCTTGTATCACTCTCACATCCGCCTACGGTCTGTGTTGCATAGTAGCTTGTTCCATCTACTAAAGCAACCGTACTAGCTAATGCCGTTCCGCCAGTTGAAGCTGCATACCACTGGATACCTGTTCCTGTTGCTGCTAAGTCTGCTACTGTTGGACTATCGATTGAACAGAAACTCTGTGCTGCAGTTCCTGTTGGTGCTGCTGGATCACTTACTGTTGCTGTTACTTCAAATCTTGTATCACTCTCACATCCGCCTACGGTCTGTGTTGCATAGTAGCTTGTTCCATCTACTAAAGCAACCGTACTAGCTAATGCCGTTCCGCCAGTTGAAGCTGCATACCACTGGATACCTGTTCCTGTTGCTGCTAAGTCTGCTACTGTTGGGCTATCGATTGAACAGAAACTCTGTGCTGCAGTTCCTGTTGGTGCTGCTGGATCACTTACTGTTGCTGTTACTTCAAATCTTGTATCACTCTCACATCCGCCTACGGTCTGTGTTGCATAGTAGCTTGTTCCATCTACTAAAGCAACCGTACTAGCTAATGCCGTTCCGCCAGTTGAAGCTGCATACCACTGGATACCTGTTCCTGTTGCTGCTAAGTCTGCTACTGTTGGGCTATCGATTGAACAGAAACTCTGTGCTGCAGTTCCTGTTGGTGCTGCTGGATCACTTACTGTTGCTGTTACTTCAAATCTTGTATCACTCTCACATCCGCCTACGGTCTGTGTTGCATAGTAGCTTGTTCCATCTACTAAAGCAACCGTACTAGCTAATGCCGTTCCGCCAGTTGAAGCTGCATACCACTGGATACCTGTTCCTGTTGCTGCTAAGTCTGCTACTGTTGGACTATCGATTGAACAGAAACTCTGTGCTGCAGTTCCTGTTGGTGCTGCTGGATCACTTACTGTTGCTGTTACTTCAAATCTTGTATCACTCTCACATCCGCCTACGGTCTGTGTTGCATAGTAGCTTGTTCCATCTACTAAAGCAACCGTACTAGCTAATGCCGTTCCGCCAGTTGAAGCTGCATACCACTGGATACCTGTTCCTGTTGCTGCTAAGTCTGCTACTGTTGGACTATCGATTGAACAGAAACTCTGTGCTGCAGTTCCTGTTGGTGCTGCTGGATCACTTACTGTTGCATTATAAGTAGCCTCATCTTCACAACCACCCGCAGAAGTAACTGTATAGGTAATCGTTGTCATTCCTGCTGAAACCCCTGTTACTTCTCCTGTTCCTGCATCTACCGTTGCTACTGCTAGATCATCTGAACTCCAAACTCCTCCAGCATCTCCATCTGTTACTAATGTAATTGAACTTGCAGCACACACAGATGTGCTTCCAGAAATAGTTCCTGCATTTGGAGCTGTGTTTACAGTTGTTACATGAGCAGTAGTAGATTGAGGACTCCCTGAATTAGTAGGCACTCCAGTAGTATCAACTGTTCCTTCATTATCATCCGCCAAATTATTACTTGACGTTAAATCTGATACTGTAAAAGAACCTGCTCCCTCTATAGCATCAAAACAACCATCTCCGTCTGAATCGGTATCTAAATAATCTGGGATATTATCATTATCTGTATCTGTACAAGAAGAATATACTGTAGCTACTCCTCCAATCTGTTCTGGATTAGGTACTCCTCCTTCATCTGGGTTTACTATATCAAAAGTATTATTTCCTGCTACAAATGAAATTGTATTAAAAACTCCTCCTCCTCTGATTCGCATTAATTCTAAAGATACAGAAGTTGTTGAACGAGAACCATAAACAATTACATTTCCTGAAAAATCAATTTTAACTTGTAATCTTGGTAAACCATTGCTGTTAGCTAGCCATGGTGTTCCAATAGCAGCCCCGTCTTCAAACTCTAAAAAAACTTCACCTACTCCCGCAACTCCTTCTAATTGAAGAATATTATTTACATTTAAACCTCCCCCATTTATTTCTATTGCTACAGAGTTATCTACATAATAAAAGTTAAATATAACTGAAGAAACTGCTGATTGAGAAAAATTAGTAGTACTACCACCATCACCTCCGAAAATAATGAAATCATTAGTAGTACAACCTCCTTCTTCGGTATCTAAAATACCATCATTATCATCATCTAAATCACAAATATCATCAATCCCATCTCCATCTGAGTCATTTATACCGAGTGTACATATATCCCCTGTAGGTGTACTAACTGTATTTGAATTAACTGATTGATTAGTAGTAACACCTCCTGTAACAATAGGATATTCTACTGTTCCTGTATTATCGATATTAGCTGGTAATATTCCGTTATCTACTGTTACTCTAAATGTAATAGTAACAGGACTACCAATAGTAACTACCCCGTCTGGTTGTGTATCAGAATGTATTTCTGTAGCAGTAATGTATGGCATATTACCACCTACATCAGCTACCGAAACTCCGTTTAACTGAGTCGAGTTTGCTACATAAGTTGTAGAGATCGGTATTGCATCTATAAATGTGGCATTAGAAGCTGATAAATTACCTATATTATTTACTACTATAGTATACTCTAATACATCTCCACTTAACGCTATAACAGCTGGATCTGCTGATTTTGTTATATTTTTAACAGACTTTGTTGCTGTTAAATTAGGGTTATAGGTTGGAGTTGAACAAGACCCCATATCATATACCCCTGGTGATGCTGTACCGATAAGAGTTCCTGATAATGTTGGTGACGAAAAGTCTATTGAGTAAATATCACTAGTTCCATCTCCATTAGATGTACTCGTAATCATATTTCCACTACTATCAAATGCAATACCTGTTGCTGTATTTGGCCCTACATTACCTAAACTTTTAGTTTCTAAAGTATTTGTATTTATCACATACAAATAAGATGCTCCTGAACCACCTACTGAAGCGTACCAATGAAGCCTCCCATTACCGTCAAACGTCATATCTCCAAAAGCTAACGAAGGTCCTATTGTATCTCCTCCATCAAAAACTAAAGCTCCCAAATCCGTTGCTACCCCCGTAGCACCATTGTTAACTCTTCGTAAATGATATGAACTATCTATATAATAAACATTCCCTAACGCATCTGCAGCTTGCCCCACACGTAAATTAGGCATGGTAGCACCATTAGTAGTTTGTATTCCCCCATTTGAAATGTAAAGTGGAGGATTAGTAAATGTTGCGTTATCATAATATGCATTTCCGTTTGAACTTATACCCAAACCGCCTACATTTTGAGGAGCTGTATACACAGGTGTCATAGTAGCTCCTGTTAATTCATAAACTGATGATCTTCCAGTTGTCGAAGAAGTAGCATAGACTTTATCACATTCAAATGTATATGATGTTGCTGTTATTAAAAAATTATCTATGTAAACATACTCATTACTTTCCCAATTTTGCTGAGTATTAATAAATCTAATAGTAGTATTAGAAGAAATGTATCCCGATACATCTAAACTAAAAGCCCCTATAGTATTTCCTTCTAGAGAACCTATTTGAGTATAAGAAGCTCCTCCATTATTTGAAATTTGAACACGTAAAGATTCATTATTACCCAAACCAACTGTTTCCCAATCAAAGGATAATATTGCTGAAGAATAAGCTGATAGATTTGCGCTTCTTCTTATGGATTCATTATTTTGATAAGCCCAATGAAAAAACAACTTCCCTCCTGTAATTCCTACATAATCACCATTAGGCCCTGCACTACCATCAGGGTCTGTTTCAATCCAATTAGTAGACCAATTTTGGTTACCATCATTTACAGAATAAGATTGTGTATTGAAATTATCAGCAAAAGTATCCTGCGCAAAAGACTTAACTGAAAATAAAAGGATTAGTACTAAAAAGAAGACCTTCTTATATGTACTGATTTTAGAAACGTAGCTTTCCCCCATATTAATACATTTTATTTTATATACAATGTTGTACCCCAAAATTCTTCGAGGCTATTTATTTTTTAATAAACAATACGGTGGGATATAAAAAACCCCACACAAAACGTTAAGTTGCTCTTTTACAACTTATTTCTTGTGGGGGGCTTCTAATTATTTTTAGTGTGCAAAAGTAAACTATTTTTACTTTCACTAAAATATTAGACGTAAAATTAACAATTTAGGTCACATTATAGATAAAAAAAACACACTAGTGATAATCTATAAATAAAACCTATTTTAAAAACTCTCTAGAAACGCTTTATAAAGACTTAATTTCTAATAAGAATAATTCTCTAGCAAAGAAATAAAAAAACGCCTTAAATACAAATAAAAAAGACTTTATTATTTTTTTAGTACTTTTTTAACTGACTTATGACATAATCGATTTCATCAATTGTGTTTAATTTACTAAAAGAAAACCGTACAGATGTTTTCTTTTCTTCTTTTTCATCTAAAAACTCCTGTAACACATGAGATCCTTTACTACTTCCACTTTGACAAGCACTACCTCCAGAAACAGCTACTCCAGACAAATCTAAATTAAATAACAACATTTTATCTTCAATAGGAAATTGTAAGTTCAATATTGTATAACTTGTTTTTTCTACTGACTCTCCGTTAACCTTTACATTTAGAATTATTTCTTTTACTTTATCTACAAAGTACTTTTTTAATCCTAAAATATACTCTTTATCTTTTTCTAAATCTTCATAAGCTATAGTTAACGCTTTTTCCATACCAACTATGGAGTGTACATTTTCTGTGCTTGACCTAGCTCCTTTTTCCTGCTCTCCTCCATGTAACATCGGTAGTATTCCTATACCTTTTTTAAAATAAGCAAATCCTACTCCTTTAGGTCCATGAAATTTATGAGCGCTTGCTGCAATAAAATCTATTGGTGTTTTTTGTAAATCTAAATGATAATGCCCTATAGCCTGTACTGTATCTGAATGAAAATACGCTTCATGCTCTTTACATAATACTACCACATCTTCTATAGACAGTAAATTACCTATCTCGTTATTTACATACATTAAACTCACCAGAGTTTTTTTCTTTGATTTATTTAGTAAGTCCCCCAGACTCTCCATTGAAACAGTTCCGTTTTCATTTACCCTAACATAATCTACAGTTATTTTGTATTCTCTTTCTAAAAACTTAACTGTATTTAAAACTGCATGGTGCTCTATCTTAGAAGTAATAATTCTTTCAACTCCTAAATTTAAAACTGCATTAAATAAAATTAGATTGTCTGCTTCTGTTCCTCCAGCTGTAAAAATAATTTCACTTGAAGACACATTAAAATGTTTTGCTATATTTTTTCTAGCTGTTTCTACCGCAGCTTTAGCTTTCCTACCATATTGATGAGTAGATGATGGGTTACCAAAATTTGTTAGCATTGATTGTTGAACAGCTTCAATAACTTCAGGCAACATAGGTGTTGTTGCTGCATTGTCTAAGTAAACAGATTTCATAGGGCAAAAATAAGGTTTTCTTTCTGATAGTTAAGCTTTCAAAAAATTACTGATTTTGAAAAATATATACCTCGGTAGCTCCTTGTCCATATTTTTGATAAGAAGCATCATAATATTTAACTGGATAGTTATTTAATAAGTATTGTAACTCAGTTTTTAAAACCCCATCTCCTACTCCATGTATTAAAACTAGTTTTGATATTCTTTTAGATATACAGTATTCTAATTTATGTTTTGCTGTATTGATTTGTATTGATAAAATATCAAAATTATCCATTCCTCTTGTAGACTTAACCAACTTTTCAGCATGTAAATCTACTTCCATTACTATTTCTTTTTTATCTTTTACAAAAGATGTTTTTTTCTTCTTTTCTTTGGATTGAATTTTTGCTTTTAGCATTGGATTATTGATGTCAAAATACTTGCTTAACTCATTTTGATCTACTTCAACTTTTACCAATTCTTTCCTAAGAAAACAATACTCCATTCCGTCCTCATCTTTAACAAAAATCTCTTCATTTTTAATTTTTGTTACAAATCCTCTAATATCAGCATCAATTACTGCCACTTTATTACCGATTTCTAAACACATCCTTAACCTTTATTTAATTAGCTAAAAGGGTATTAGCTTGTATTTTTGCAAATAATTATACTCTGCAAAAGAACTGCAAATAAATGATAAACACTAAGAATATTAATACAAAAATTTTTTTTGAGGAAGCAAGAAAAGAGTTAATCCTTACTGAAGAGCGAAAAGATTTATTACTTGAAATAACTGATACTATTCTTGAAGAGTATCTTGATAGAGAGAAAATAAATTTAAACTTTATTTGTACTCATAATTCTCGTAGAAGTCAATTAGCACAAGTATGGAGTTTCTTTGCTATTGAATATTTCAACTTAAAGAATATGTTTACTTATTCTGGCGGAACAGAAACTACTTCTTTTCATAGAAATACTGTGAAATGCTTACAAAAAACTGGTTTTACTTTTAGTGTAGTTGATTTTTCTCATCAAAACCCAAGATATTTGGTTTCCTTTAACGGAACTAAAAAATCTATCTTAGGTTTTTCAAAATTATACGATCACCCTCAAAACAGTTATCCTTTTATCGCTATTACCACTTGTGATAACGCTGATCAAAATTGCCCGTATATTCCTGATGCAATTGAGCGTTTTCACCTACCTTATAACGACCCTAAAGCATCAGACAATACTGATTTAACTGAAGAAACATATCTAGAAACAAGCAAACAAATTGCTGGTGAGTTGTTTTTTATTTTTGAAAATATTCAACAAAAATTATCTTAGTTTTTATACCTCTATACTTTTATCGTAAGGTATTCTTTCTAGTATGTAATTAATCACATTTATTCTTGCTATTGTTTTTCTATTTGCTCGAATAACTTTCCAAGGAGATATTTCTGTGTTTGTTTTTGAAAACATGGCCTTTTTGTATTCTGTATAATCATCCCAAAGCTCTTGAGCTTTTTCATCTACAGGTGTCATTTTCCATTGTTTTAATGGATTGTTTTTTATATCACTAAATCGTTTCGCTTGTTCTTTTTTATTGATAGACATGTAAATTTTCACCAAACGAATACCTGATTCTAAGATCATACGTTCAAAATCATTTACCTGATTCATAAAAATCTCATATTCTTCTTGCGTACAAAAACCATTAACAGGTTCAACAACCGCTCGATTATACCAACTTCTATCAAAAAAAACTATTTCTCCTGCTTTAGGAAACTGCTCTACATATCGCTGAAAATACCACTGAGTTTTTTGATCTTCATTTGGTTTTGGAAGTGCTACAATTCGCATATGACGAGGGTTAATACGCTCTGTTATTCTACGTATTGCTCCACCTTTTCCCGCAGCATCTCTTCCTTCAAAAATTACAATTATTCGTTCATTTTCTTTTATTGCCCAAGCCTGTAAACGAATTATTTCAACTTGTAATTTTTTTAGTTTTCTTTCATAATCAACATATCGAATTGCTCTTTCTAAATTAAAAGATTTCGACAATAAAGCTTTTAAGCCTCTAGTTGTATTTAGTTTATTTACGTCTCTTTGAGTTAACTTTCCCATTCTTAATCTAAATGTTTTACTGAACGATAATAACGCATTACAATATTTGGATCTGGTGTTAAAATCGTTTGAGCTTCTTCCTTTCCGTCGTAATCAAACTGAGATAATACATGACGCATACACTCAACTCTTGCTTCTTTTTTATTATTCGTCTTTACTACTATCCACGGACTGTAAGCTGTATGTGTTTTACTAAACATTTCGTTTTTATAGTAACTATATCTATCCCATAATTCTTGTCCTCTTTTATCTACAGGACTAAACTTCCAACGTTTTAATGGGTTGTTATTTCGAGAATTGAAACGACGTAATTGCTCATCTTTTGAAATTGAAAGCCAAAACTTTATAACCACCACCCCATCTTCATATAACATATGTTCAAACTCTGGTACTTGCACCAAAAAATTCTGATACTGATCATCGGTACAAAACCCCATTACAGGCTCTACTACTGCTCTATTATACCAGCTACGATCAAAAAAAACTATTTCACCTGGATTTGGCAATTCTTTAATGTAACGCTGAAAGTACCATTGCCCTTTTTCTACTTCTGTAGGCTTATTTAAAGCTACCAAACGAGTAGAACGCGGGTTCATATGTTCCATAAAACGTCGAATACTTCCTCCTTTCCCTGCTGCGTCTCTTCCTTCAAAAATTACTGCTACTCTTTTTTTATTTTTCGCAATCCATCGTTGAAGTTTTACCAATTCTATCTGTAATTTCCTTAACTCTTCTTCATAATCTAATTTAACCTTAACCTTACTTATAGAAATTCCCTTTTCTTTAATTATAGCCAACAACTCTTTATTTGTTGAAACATTTTCAAAATCTTCAATTGTTAATACAGGTTCTTCTTTCATAAGTCTATTAATTATTCTTCTTAATAATTTAACCAAGGTTGTGCTAAAATAATACGATATTTACAGCTATGAAAAAAAATATACTACTTTTATTTATCTTATTTTGTCTTTCTTCTTTCTCACAAAACAAATATTCAAAAGAGTTCAGTTTTATAAATGATAATGATTTATACACCTCTACTTACCAAGACAGATATTATACCAATGGAGCTTTTTTAACATACCGCTTTCTAAGCAAACAACAGGTAGAAAACCTTGATAAAAAAGTATATGAAATTCAATTAGGGCATCATATGTACACTCCTTATAAAGCTATCGTAGAAACCGTTGAAGAACATGATCGTCCCTTTGCTGGTTATTTATTTGGTAGCATAGGCATAAACAGGTTTTACACAAATGAATCTATTTTAAAAACAACCATACAAATAGGTGTCATCGGTTCATCTTCTTTAAGCGAAGAACTGCAAGGCATTATTCATAAAATGTATGGTTTTAGAGAAGCTACTGGATGGGAGTACCAAATAAAAGATGCTTTTGCTCTTAACTTAAAGGCTGATTATATAAAAAAAATAACTAAAGACAATGTTTTTGATCTTAATTGGACTAACTCTGCCAGATTAGGTACTGTTTATACTGATTTATCAACCGGTCTATACACTCGTATTGGTTTCAAACCTTTAGAAAGTATTATTAACTCTATTGCTTTTCACGGAAATCTAAATAATCAAAACACAAACTTCGAGAATAAAGCTGAAGTCTTTTTATACTTAAAACCAATGATACATTATGTAGCCTATGACGCCACTATAGAAGGTAGCTTTTTTAACAACAATAGTCCTGTTACATTTGACGTAGAACCTTTTAAGTTTACAACAGAGTTTGGAATTCGTTTTACAAGTAATCGTTTTAATTTTGGTTATGCTATAAATTATCATACTAAAAAACTTAAAAGTTCGCGTGTTCCTAAAGGGAATTTTTACGGCACAATACAGTTAAATTATCAGTTTAATTAAGCTTATTGCACACCCATAAAAAAATAATTTTTAAAATCATCAAATTAAGATATATTTGTAAGTCTAATAAATAGAAAAATTACTAAATGAAATTTATCGTATCTAGCTCACAATTATTAAAACAACTACAAGTTTTAGGTGGGGTTATAAATAGCAATAACACGTTACCAATTTTAGATAACTTTTTATTTGAACTATCTGAAAACGAATTAAAAATATCTGCTTCTGACCTTGAGACTACTATGTCTTCAGTTATTGAGGTAGAAAGTACTGATACTGGAGCGATTGCTATAAATGCTCGTTTATTATTAGATACTTTAAAAACATTTCCTGAGCAACCACTTACTTTTAAGGTTGAAGGAGATAATACTATTGAAATTATTTCTGAGCAAGGAAAATATGACATGGCTTATTTTAGTGGTGATGAATTCCCTAAGGCTGTAGAATTACCTTCTCCAAGTAGTACGGAAATTCCATCAAACATTTTAGCTACAGCTATATCAAAAACTATTTTCGCTGCTGGTAACGATGATTTACGTCCAGTAATGAGTGGTGTGTTTTTTCAGTTCAATTCAAAAGAATTAACTTTTGTAGCTACTGACGCTCATAAGTTAGTAAAATATACCCGTACTGATATTACTGCTGATAAGTCGGCTGAGTTTATCATGCCTAAAAAACCTTTAAACCTATTAAAAGGTATTTTAGGAGGTTCAGAAAATAACGTAACTATTGAGTATAACGATACCAATGCTAAGTTTACTTTTGACAACGTAGTATTAATCTGTCGATTAATTGATGGAAAATACCCTAATTACGAAGCAGTTATACCAAAAGAAAACCCAAATAAATTAACAGTAGATAGAGCTTCTTTTTTAAACTCTGTTCGTCGTGTATCTATTTTCTCTAGTAAGACTACACATCAAATTCGTTTAAAAATGGCTGGTACCGAGTTAAATATTTCTGCGGAAGATTTAGATTACTCTAATAAAGCTGACGAACGATTGAATTGTGATTATCAAGGAGATGACATGCAAATTGGATTCAACTCTCGTTTTTTAAGTGAAATGTTGAACAACTTAAACTCTAACGATGTTTTAATTGAAATGAGTTTACCAAATAGAGCTGGAATTTTAACTCCAATTGATGGAACTGAAGAAGGTGAACTAGTAACTATGCTTGTTATGCCTGTGATGCTAAACGGGTAATAAATTCTTAATATATAAAATTACAAAAGCCACAGAATCAAAACTCTGTGGCTTTTGTAATTTTATTAACGTCTTTCTCTTTCAAAAATGATAAATAATTGTAAATTTACCTCTTTCAAACTTTATAAATTATAATGGGTAGAATTATTGCAATTGCAAATCAAAAAGGTGGCGTAGGTAAAACTACTACATCTGTAAACTTAGCTGCGGCTTTAGGTGTTTTAGAAAAAAAAGTATTATTAATTGATGCTGATCCCCAAGCAAATGCTACTTCTGGTTTAGGTTTAGACGTTGAAAGTGTAGAAATTGGAACTTATCAGGTATTAGAACATACAATTCCTGCTAAGGATACTGTTTTAAAAACAGACTCTCCTAACGTTGACTTAATCCCTGCTCATATTGATTTAGTAGCCATTGAAATTGAATTGGTAGACAAGCAACAACGCGAGTACATGTTAAAAAATGCGTTAGAGGACATTAAAGATGATTACGATTTTATTTTAATTGATTGCGCTCCATCTTTAGGTTTAATTACCTTAAACTCTCTTGTTGCAGCTGACTCTGTTGTTATCCCTATTCAATGTGAATATTTTGCTTTAGAAGGTTTAGGAAAACTATTAAATACTATTAAGAGTGTTCAAAAAATACATAATCAAGAACTAGAAATAGAAGGTTTATTATTAACCATGTTTGATTCTCGTTTACGCTTGTCAAACCAAGTGGTAGATGAAGTACGTAAACACTTCAGTTCTATGGTTTTTGAAACAATAGTACATAGAAACATTCGTTTAAGTGAGGCACCAAGTTATGGAGAAAGTATAATTTCATACGATGCAACGAGTAAAGGTGCCGTAAATTACTTAAATTTGGCGAACGAAATTTTAACTAAAAACGTATAATCACTGTAAATGGCAAAAGCAACAAAAAAACAAGCTTTAGGTAGAGGTTTATCAGCATTATTAAAAGAAACTGCAGAAGTAAATTCAGCAGAAGACAAAAATGCAGATAAGTTAGTTGGAAATATTATTGAGATTGATATAAACTCAATAGACGTAAACCCATACCAACCTAGAACTTATTTTGATGAAGAAGCGTTGCGCGAACTAGCTAGTTCTATTAAAGAATTAGGAGTTATTCAGCCTATTACTGTACGTAAACTATCTAGTGATAAATTCCAATTAGTTTCTGGAGAGCGTCGTTTTAGAGCTTCTAAACTTATTGGTAACAAAACAGTTCCTGCTTATATTCGTTTAGCTAACGACCAGGAAATGTTAGAAATGGCGTTGGTAGAAAATATCCAGCGTAAAAATTTAGACCCAATTGAAGTTGCTCTTTCTTATCAACGTTTAATTGATGAAATTCAACTTACACAAGAAGAATTAAGTACTCGTGTAGGTAAAAAACGTTCTACAGTTACTAACTATTTGCGTTTACTTAAGTTAGACCCAATTATTCAGACAGGAATGCGTGATGGGTTTATTTCAATGGGACACGGTCGTGCTTTAATTAATGTTGATAGTAATTCTGATCAATTAAACATTTATGAAAAAATTGTTCGTGATAAACTATCGGTACGTCAAACAGAAGAGCTAGTAAAAAACTTAAAAGCTGGTAAGGTTGCTAAAACAGCTAAAAAGAAAGCTTTACCTAATTATATTTCTGAAAGTGTTAAGGATATTAGCGACTATTTCGGACATAAAATTGACGTTACGGTGAACAATCGTGGAAAAGGTAAAATTTCTATCCCTTTTCATTCAGAAGAAGACTTTAATCGTATTAAAAACTTATTAAAGTAATTGAACATACGTACAATCATATTCGTTTTTTTTAGTCTTTTTTTGTTTCAAAATACATTTGCTCAAAAAGATTCTATTGCCGTTAGGGCAAAACAGCTTCAATTAACTAGCGACAAATACAACCCTTTATCTCCTTCAAAAGCAGCTTTTTATTCGGCTATTTTTCCTGGAGGTGGACAAATTTATAATGGAAAATATTGGAAAGCTCCAATAGTATGGGCAGCAATGGGCGCCAGTGCTTATTTTTATATTGATAATAGTGATCAATATGATCGTTACCGAACAGCTTTTAAGCTTCGTAAACAAGGGTTAAAAGACGAATTTACCAGAGAGGATGGAACTGTTCTTATTTCTACTGCTGGTTTAGAAAGTGCTCAAAAAACTTTACGAAAAAATAGAGATTTATCATTATTAACTGGTGTACTTTTATACGTTTTACAAATTGTTGAAGCTAGTGTTAACGCACACTTATTACAATTTGACACAGATGATAGCTTATCTGTAAAACCAGTAATAACTCCAGATCCATTATTTATTGAAGCACCAAAGGTTGGTTTAACACTAAAATATTCTTTTTAAAATGAAAATAGCCTTACTTGGTTATGGTAGAATGGGTAAAGAAATTGAAAAAATTGCTTTACAAAGAGGACATGAAATCGTTATTAAATCTACAGGAGAAAATAATTACGACATTACAAAAGCTGATGTAGTTATTGATTTTAGTATTCCTTCTTCTGCATATGACAACATAAGCAACTGTATTAAAAATAATGTACCAGTTATTTCTGGAACTACTGGCTGGTTAGATAAATACAACGATATTGTTGATTTATGTAATAAAAAAAACGGTGCTTTTATTTATGCCTCTAACTTTAGTTTAGGTGTTAATGTTTTCTTTGAGCTAAACAAACAACTTGCTAAAATGATGAGTACTTTAGAGCAATACAATGTTTCTATTGAAGAAATCCATCATACTAAGAAGCTAGACGCCCCTAGTGGTACTGCAATTACATTAGCTGAAGGTGTTATTGAAAACACAAACAAAAAAGCTTGGGAGCTAGATAAAAAAACATCAGACGAAAATATTTCTATCAAAGCTATCCGAACTCCAGATGTTCCAGGTACTCATACTGTAACTTATAACTCTGAAGTAGATACAATTGATATTAAACACACCGCTCATAATCGTCAAGGTTTTGCTTTAGGTGCAGTAATTGCTGCTGAATGGTTAAATGGTAAAACAGGTGTTTTTACTATGCGAGATGTGTTAAACTTAGGTTAATAGCGTAACAAAAAACTCTAAAAGCACACAAATAATATTGAATTTATTCCTTGCAAGGAAATACAAAATATATAGATTATGACATTTACTGAATGGTTTTTATTCTTCTTACTTATACAAGTTATTCATTTTTTAGGTACTTGGAAACTATATACTAGAGCTGGTAAAAAAGCTTGGGAAGCAGCTGTGCCTGTATATAATGCAATAGTACTAATGCAAATAATAAATCGCCCAAAATGGTGGGTAGTTTTATTGTTTATTCCTATCGTTAACCTATTAATGTTTCCTATTATTTGGGTTGAAACATGTAGAAGTTTTGGCTTTAATAAAAGACCTGACACCATCTTAGCTATTCTAACTTTAGGGTTATACATCTATTATATCAACTACTTTACAAATGCAGAGCATATAGAAAACAGAAGTTTAAAACCTAGATCTCCTTTAGGTGAATGGGTAAGTTCTATTGCTTTTGCTATTATTGCTGCTACTTTAGTGCATACTTATTTTATGCAGCCTTACACCATCCCTACATCATCGTTAGAAAAAACCTTATTAGTTGGTGATTACTTGTTTGTAAGTAAATTTCATTATGGTGCACGTGTTCCTATGACTACAATCGCAGCACCTATGGCACATGACACAATTCCTGGATTAGGTGTAAAATCATTTTTATCTGATGATAAAAATAAAGATGGTTTACTAAATAAACTGTCATTACCTTACATGCGTGTTCCTGGTTTTCAAAAAATTAAACGTAACGATATAGTTGTTTTTAGCTGGCCTTCAGATTCCTTAGCTACAATGTGGGGTGATAATTCTGGAAAATTCACTTATAAACCTATTGATAAACGTACTAACTATGTAAAACGTGCTGTAGGTACTCCTGGTGATAGCTTAGAAGTGCGTGATGGTTATGTGTTTATTAATGGAGAAAAAACGGTATTACCTGATAGAGCAAAGCCACAATGGTTACATATTGTGGACACTAACGGTGAAAAATTTAGTGAAGGTTCTGTAAAGAGATACAACATCAGAGAATGGGGAATGCAAGGAGATAAATATGTATTGAATTTAACTGATGAAGAAGCTGCTTTAATAGCTAAAAACCCTATTGTAAAAAACATTGAAAAGCACATAACTCCAAAAGGAACTTATGATAAATCTGTTTTTCCTCACGACCCAAGATATGCTTGGTCTACTGATAACTTTGGACCTATATATATCCCTAAAAAAGGAGCTACGGTAGAACTAAACTCTAAAACCATACCTTTTTATGAGCAAATTATTCGTAGATATGAGAATAACAACTTAACAATCTTTGGAGATGACATTTACATTAATGGTAAGAAGGCAAAAGAATATACTTTTAAGCAAGATTACTACTGGATGATGGGTGACAATCGTCAACGCTCATTAGACGCTAGAAATTGGGGATACGTACCTTTTGACCACGTGGTTGGTAAACCTGTAATGATTTGGTTAAGTTGGGATGCTAACGCACCTAATTTTATTGCCAAATTAAACTCTATTCGTTGGGATAGAATGTTTACTACTGTTGGAGGTAGTGGTAAGCCTGTTTCTTATCTTTGGTTAGTTTTATTATTAATTGGAGGTTATACTGTATATAGTTTTAGAAAAAGTAAAAAGAAGAAAGCGTAATGTCACTTTTTATCCCTACGTACTTTGCTCCTATTTCACAGTATGCTGCAATCTATAAATCAGACGTAATAACTTTTGAAGTAGAAGATAATTATCAAAAGCAAACCTACCGTAATCGCTGTTATATTTATGGAGCTAACGGTAAACTTGCCTTAAATATTCCTGTTAAACACAAAACAAAAGACGGTAGAAAAAAGACAAAAGACACGTTAGTGGAAAATGATTTTCCTTGGCAACAGCAACATTTTAAGTCGTTACAATCAGCCTATCGCTCTTCTCCTTTTTTTGAATTTTTTGAAGATGATTTACACACTATTTTCAGTAAAAAATACACCTTTTTACAAGACCTAAATATTGATACTCATTTATTTGTAGCAGATGCCTTACAAATTGATCAACAATTTAGTAAAACAACTAGTTACGAATTAAGCCCTGAAAAAACTGATTTCAGATCTTTAGCAATTGCTAAAAAAGGGGTTGAAATAGAAATGGATTCTTATGTTCAAATGTTTGATGATAAATATGGGTTCATACCAAATTTATCTATTTTGGATCTCCTTTTCATGGAAGGCCCTAATACTATTAGCTTTTTAGAAAAAATTAATGTAAATTTGGAATAACCCCCTCTAGTTATTTCATTCTTTCATTATTTTACTTATGGAGTTTTTTAGAGAGTTTTCGCAAAATTTTCATCCTTTATCTGAAGCTGCTTTAAATAAAATATTTGCTATTTTATCTATAAAGAAGTTTCCTAAAAATTATGAGCTAGTTTCTTTAGGTCAGATGCCCACAAATGTATATATCTTAAAAGAAGGAATTATAAGGTCATATAACGTAGACTCCAAAGGAAAAGAACACACAAAAACTCTTTACACTCCCGTAATTACATCAGGTAATTTGGGTGCTTTAATTAAAAACGAGCCTTCTGAATTAATTTATGAATGCTTAACTGACTGTGAAGTTTTAGAATGTAATTATCAAGATTTTTATAGTCTTTCTTTACAATATCATGAGATTTCTATTTTTCACTACAAAATACTACAAAACATATATATTAGGGAAGAATCCAAAATTTTAGAGTTACAGATGTTGGATGCTACTCAGAGGTACAAAAAACTCCAAGAAAACTATCCAAACATTGATAATTTCATTAGTCAATACCATATAGCTTCTTACCTCAATATTACACCAGTTCAACTTAGTAGAATTAGATCTAGTTTTATTTATTAACATATGTTAATGGTTATACTATAAAACTGTTCTAAATTTGTTTTTGTACTTAACAAGTTACATACCCCTTATCATATTCAGACCTAATTTCCCCTTAAAGTTAGGTCTGTATTTTTACTTCAATAACTAAAAGTTTTTTATTAACTTAGTAATTTACCCTCACTATTATCATATAACTTGTTAATTATGAATGATGATATAAAAAACTTTGTTCATCTCTACGTTGACTTGCCCGATTATTTAGTTTCTCTATTTGAAGGCATAGTTACATTTACAGAGTTAAAACCTAAAGAAATTCTCACGAAAGAAGGAGAATACTCAAATGATTTTTTTATAATCAAAACAGGAATTATGCGGTCTTATTTATTGAATGAAAAAGGAACAGAAACCACTAGGGCTTTTTTTATTTCTGGTGATATTTCTGGAGCAAACTCTGCAATGATGCAAAAAATCCCCTCGGAAGTTAACTATCAAGCCTTAACAAACATAAAAGGTTATAAGGGAGATTTTAATAAGCTTATAAAGCTAACATTAAAACATAAAGAATTTAGTTTATTCTACATAAAAGCACTAGAAAACGCATATTTAATAGCTGAAGAACTACTTTTGAATATTTCCACACTTACTTCAACAGAAAGATATATAGCTCTAAAAAAAAGAATACCAAATATTGATAAACTAATTACACAACGACACATTGCTTCATATTTAAACATTTCTCCTGTACAACTCAGTAGAATCAAGAAAAAACTAAAAAATCAATAATTTTTTAACATAAATTAAGAGGCTGTTTACTTATTTTATATATATTTGTCAGCGAAACATTTCCCCCTTTTTAATGTTTCATTCCCCCTTATTATTAAGAAAAGACTTGTTCCCTTTGTGTGCAGGTCTTTTTATTTTATATACCTTTTTACTAAATTATTTATCTGTTCTGAAATGGATAACTTTACTACTACAAAAACATAAACTGTAATAATTAGTATACTTTTTAAAATAATGTTTATTATGGGGTGAATTGGAAAGTCTGAAAAGTAAAACTCAGGTATTGAAAAGTTCCAAAAATTAAATCCTAAAAACATTATTAAGACAATAAGAATCATTAAAAATGTTTTATTAGTAAAAGGCGTCATATTAAACTTTTCTTTTACAAACCATAGTTTAAATGTATTAAATATTAAAACTGTAATAAGCGTTGCTAGTGCTAATCCTTTCGTTCCCATTTCTAAATCATTAAAAAAGTAAATATTTAAAAAATATACAGAAAAGGCCATTCCTAAACCTACAGGTAAAGTAATACGATAAAATTTAGAATTGCTTATAATAGCACCATTACTACCTAATGACATTAAAAATAACTTTGCAGACGAGATTAATAATACTACTAGTACTCCTTCTTTTCCATAATTTTTATTCGGCATCAGCCTGAATAATTCCTCCACATTACAATTCACTAGGACAAAAAACAGTCCACCAATCAACAATAAGTTAATAGAACTTTTTTTGTATAAATTCTCTGTTTCTTTAGGATTATTTTCATTAAGTGCCTTAGAGGTTAATGGCTGTAAAATTTGTCCCATAGCTCTGCTTGGGGCTTCTATAAACGATCCTATAAACACAGCTACTGTATAATATGCAGCTGTAGCAAAACCTTCTTTGCCTGGTATCATTACTTTATCTATATCTAAAATAATAGCCCCAGCACTACCTGCTAAAATAATATAAAAAGTATATCTCAATACTTCTTTAAAGTTACTTGGTAAACTAAATGTAAATTTTGGTGTATACAAACGAAAAGCGTATGTCATCATTAGTAAAACTCTAAATATATATGCTACCGACATATAAATTAAAAACTCTTCTTTAGATATTACATTAAAGTACACAGCTAAAAGCAAAACCATTACTGCCACTCTATTGTATAATTCTTTTAAAAGATTTCCAAAAACTGACTGCATTTGTACCCTTGCCCAAGAGTAAAACACTTCAAAATAAGCACATGCAACAGCTATTATATAAATATAGATTGTGTAGTCTTCAATTATTAAATTCTCATTAGCTCCACTTTCTACTACATAACTCATAATCCAATCATGAAAGAAATTCCAAAAATACCCTATTGGAATTGCTATGAATAATGGTAAAAAAATTATGGTGCTTAAAAACTTATCTTTTTCTACCTTCGATGTATACCCTGAAAAAAACTTTATTATAGTAAAATGAACTCCGAAAGCTGTTATGGGCATTATTAAATTTGAAGCAGAAAATACATAGGTTGCTAACCCATAATACTCATCACCTAAAAATCGTGTATATAATACTAGGGTATTAATACCTCCAATTAAAAATCCTAAATAAATTATTAAGGTGTTTCTGAATGATTGTTTAAATACAATTCCCAATTTATTCTTTTATTAACTTTAGTATTGATTGATATATTTTTTCTCCTACATTCTCTCCATACAACTGCTCTTTAAAATCTTTTGTTGTCGCTAAAAACTGTTGGAAATAATTTTCTATTTTTTTTGCATTAGCTCCAATTATAGTTGCATAACCATTATCTACTAATTCTTTCCACTCTGTTTCATCCCTTATTATTATACAAAACTTCTTATTAAAGAAAGCCTCTTTTTGTAATCCTCCACTATCAGTAATAACCAAGCTACAGTTTTTTAACAACTCTAACATTGAAAAATAACCTACAGGTTCTATAAAAGTAACGTTTGGTTGCAATTGGTATTTCTCTAACATCTTTTTTGTTCTCGGATGCAAAGGAAGTATCACTTCTTTTGTTTTATGAATCTCTTCTAGAGCAGAGAAAATATTAGTTAGCTTACCTTCACTATCTGTATTTTCTTGACGGTGGATTGTTGCTAACACAAACTCTTTTTTCTTTAAACCTAAGTCTTTAATAATAGTTGACTTCTCTTCTGAAACTTGACTATAAAACTCTACAGCATCTTTCATTATATCACCGTGCTTCTCTATCAAGATATCAAAACTATCAAAGCCTTCATTTCTTAAATTTGACACAGCAATATCTGTTGGGCAACTTAGTAAATCTCCTATTCTATCAGTTAAAATACGGTTAATTTCTTCAGGCATTAGCATATTAAATGAACGTAATCCTGCTTCAATATGCACTACTTTGATATGAAGTTTTTTTGCTGCTAAAGCTCCAGCTAAAGTTGAATTAGTATCTCCGTATACAACAACTACATTAGGCTTTTCCGTTAGTAAAATTTCTTCAATTTTTTCTAGCATTTGCCCCGTCATTGCCCCATGATTCAGTCCATTAATGTTAAGATTGTATTTCGGTTTCGGAATTTGCATTTCTTCAAAAAAAACAGCGCTCATGTTTGCATCAAAATGTTGTCCTGTATGCACTATTACTTCTTCAACTTCATTGTGTTTTTGAACCACTCTACTTAACACGGCTCCCTTTATAAATTGCGGACGTGCACCTAATATAGTTACTATTTTTTTCAAGAATTAACGACTTGTTTTAATATGATAGATAATTTTTCAGTTAGCTTTTTTCGATGATATTGCTCTATGTTTTCAGAATTAACTTCTAAAATTCCTTTCTTATATTGATTATAGAAAAGTTTAATTTCTTTTTTCATTTTTACTACATCATCAAAATTAACAATAGTCCCTGAATTAGTTTTAGCCAATATCTTTGCTAAATCACCATCTTCTGGACCTACTGCTAAGATAGGACGTTTTGCTTGTAAATATTCAAAAATTTTACCTGTTATAATCCCTTTAGCACTTGGCACTTTATTTACTGCTAACAATAAGACCTGTGATTTTCTTTGGTGTTGCTGTACTTCTTGGTGAGGAACATAAGCAATTTTTGTAATATTTTTAAACTGATATCGTTCTAAAGTTTTTTCAACTTCTTTAGCTACTTTTCCTATAAGTTTAATTTCTAAGTCTTCTGTAAATTCATTATTTTCTACACATAACTCTGATAAAGCTTTCCACAAAACCTTAGGATTTCTATCAGCATTCATCAAGCCTATATGCGTTATTGAAAATTTTTTATCTAGAACAACGTTTTCTTTATCATTCAATTCAGAATCAAATCCATTGGTTATAACGTGAATATTTTTGGAAAATTTTTGATAATTCATTTTCATTGTTTCCCCCACCACCAAACTTGCATCAGCATATTTTAGGACTTCCTCCTCTAGCTTATAATGTTTTATTTTAGATTTTTCAGTTAAAGGTAATTGATGAAAATAATCAATATCTGTCCAGGGGTCTCTAAAATCTGCAATCCATTTTACTCCTAATTCTTTTTTTAATTGCAACCCAATTAAATGTAAACTATGAGGTGGTCCAGTAGTTATAATAGCATCAATATTATTTTCTTTTAAATGTCTTTTTAGCTTTTTAACTGAAGGTTTTACCCAAAATTTACGTGCATCAGGAATAAAATAGTTAGCACGAATATACTGCATAACCTTCCCTGTAAAACTTGGATTAGGATCTAGAAATCCTGCACTTGTTTTTGTTTCTTTTTTCTTAAAAACAGATAATAAATCATTAGGTTCCCATATCGGAGTTTTAAATACTTCTAAATTCTTAGGGATATCTTTTTTTAGTGATTCATCTATAATCGGGTATGTTGCCCCGTCAACAGTAAAAACTACTGGTTCAATATTAAAATCTCTTAAATATTTTACAAACTTCAACCATCGTTGTACACCAGAACCTCCAGAAGGCACCCAATAATATGTAATTATTAATACTTTCAAATTATAAACTATTGTATAAGTTTATTAATTCTTTAGAAGTTTTATCCCATGTGAATTCATTTCTAACAAAAGCTTCACCATTCTTCCCTAGTCTTTCTCTTAATTGTTCCTCTTTGTACAGAGTTAAAACCTTCTTTGTAAAATCAGCCACATTTTTTTCTTCGTGTACTAATCCTCCTTCTACTTTTTCAATTATATTTTTTTGAGCTGTGGCATCACTAACTAATAAAGGTTTCCCTAAGCTCATATATTGAAATAACTTATTTGCATGTGTAGTATCATGGTGAATATTTCTATGTAGTGGGGATAAACAAATATCACTATTACTTATATAACTTGGGAATGTCACTTCATTCTGCCAACCTTCAAAACTAACGTATTTCTCTACATCTAACTCCTTTACTAATGCTTTTAAATCGTCATTTACGTTTCCTACTATAACTATTTTGATGTTTTTTATATCCTTTTTTAAAACAGGTAAGCTTTTTATTACTGTTTTTAATCCTCGTCTTTCACCCGTATCACCAATATACAATAAGTTAAAACTATTTTTTATTGTATGTTCTTTAAGTTTATTTAATGATTTAAAAAAAGATTTTCTAACAGTATTAGGAACTATAAAAATTTTTTTTGATGCTATTTTAACTCTTCCTAATATTTCATTTTTTGCCTCTTCTGTAACAACTATTAGTTTACTGGCTCTTTTAATAAACTCCTCTTCTTTCTTCTTCCATTTGTTAGTTGATATTAAAATACTTTGTGGAAACTTTTTTAAGTGAGGATAAAACTTCATTATCTCAGGCCTATTCTCATGTAAATCTAATATAAATGGTATTTGCTTTTTTTTATTAGCTAATAAAACTGCTTCTGCAACAACTATATCATGCACATGAATCGCTTCTATAGCATATTTATTAAGAAAATGAGTTATCTTTTTTTTCATTAGAATAGAATATAATGGTATAGTATAAGCTAAAGCTGATAATTTATACTCTAACTTATTAGATTTATATCTCTTTACCTTTATCTCATTTATAAACTCTTCTGAAGGTTCATTAGTATAGGTTAAACAAAACAAAAAAACCTCATGACCTGCTTTTATAAGCTCTATAGCTTCATTTTGCACTCTAGGATCTGGAGGAAATGTTTTATCTAAAATCATTCCTATTCTCATTTCACATTAGCTTTTTCGGCGTATACAGCATAATATCTAGGAGTATATTTTCTTAAAACAGGTCTAATTCCAAACTTATTAATTGGGCTAGTCCATTTTTTCGTATCAACAATATTCCATCCTGATTTTTCTAATAACCAATCATACTGCCAATCTTCAAACTCATGATAATGTCTATCCCACATATCTGTTTTACTCCTGTAAGCACTCGTAAACCACAATTTTAACGGAATAGTTGTTATTATTTTTGTTGCCTCAATTTCTCTTAACACATTGAAAGGAGCTAACAAATGCTCAAAAATTTCAAAAGCTGTTACAGCATCTACTTTATACTCTTTTACTATTTCTGGTAACAAATCTAAATCTTCCCCATTAGTATTATAAACTGTGTAACCGTTCTCTTCCATTATTTCAGAAAAGGGGTTACGAACTCCTAAATCTAGTATGATAGCAGGTGCAGGAAGATGCTTTTGTAAAAACTCAAGTGTGTGCTTATATCTTTTTTGAGGTAGTTTAGAATACATGAACATTATTTTAATAACAAATGTATTACTATTTTATCATTTCGAACAACAATGCTTAAAATAGAATTGAGTAACATTCCATAAAAAACAAAAGCGAAAGATTACCCCTTCGCTTTTAACTATTTAGTTTTCCATAGCAACTCGTACTTATATTAATTAGTACGTTTTACATGCTACAAACATATTATTGTTTCACTTATAAAAAAAACATTATATACCGTATTTTATAAAAAGCATCATTAAAATAATGTATATTTGGAGTTGTTGCATATGTTTTTTAGAAAAAGAACTTTCTTTATTTGACTTATTTATATTAAGATGACCAGATTTATAATTATAATACTTATAACCTTATTCTCTTCTTTAAAAATAATTTCCCAAACAAAGTATTTAGACTCTATAAATCATAGTAAAATTGACTTTTATAAAAACATTAATAGTGATAGCTTATTTTTTTATTGTGATAAATTAGAAAACTCTAACGATATCTGTAAAAAAATAGTGGCCTCTACTGGTAGAGCTTATGGTTTTTATAGATTAAAAAAATATGATAAGGCTGAAACAATATCTATCAATGTAATAAAACAAGTAGACTCTTTGTTAAAGGTGGAAAATTTGACTTGCCTTATTGACAGGAAGATTGCTGCCTTAAATAGACTTTTTTGGCTTAAAAAAAACCAAGAAAAATATGAAGAAGCATACTCTATTCTCATAAAGTATGAACATGAAATATTAAATCATCCTATTCAAGATCAAAAATGGATTAGAAATAAGTTAGGTCTTGCACTCAGTAAAGCTGTGATAAAAAATAAGCTTAACATGCAAGAAAAATCGAAAGCTATATTATTAAACACTATCTCTGAATCTAAAAACCCTATTTTAAAAAGTGTTCAAAAGAATAGCTTTTTTCTTCAATGGAAGGCTAATTCTTTTAATTGCCTAGGAAACACTTATATGTCTATTAACAATAAAAAGCCAAATAAAGCTTATCTAGATTCGGCTGATTACTATTTTAACAAAGCTTATAAAATAACTCAACAGTTTATACCTGAGCATAAGGACTCTAAAATCTTTTATAACTTAAGAAAAACTGAAGTTTTAATGGCTAGAAAAGAATTTTCCAAAGCCATTGATTTAATTAACAATTATAAAAATATAAGTAACGGATACCCTTATTTTCACAGAGAGTATTTTCAAAAAGCTATCTGCTTTCACAACTTGAAAAAACCTGATTCTGCTATTTATTATTCAAACAAACTCTTAAAGAATCATAAAAAATGCGAAACAAGTAAACTTATTACCATTTACGATATACTTTCAAAGGAATATAACAACTTAAATAAATTAGATAGCGCTTATAAATATTCTAAACTTACTTTAGATCAGTATAACCTCGCAAAAAACACTAAGGATAAAACTTTTAATTTATTTTACAATAATAACTTTGAACAAGCTCAACAACTCAACAAAACTATAGAAAAAAGAGAAGCTAAAAAGCAACGAAATCTTATTATTTCTTTTATAGTATTACTATTAACTTTTATTATTATCACCTTTTATCTATTAAATAAAGAGAAAGAAAAGAAAAAAGAGCTTATTTTAATAATGAATAAAAACAAACCTATAGAAACTGAAAGAAAAGAGTACAATATTGATGAGGCTTTAGAAACCAAAATTCTTAATGAATTTAAAAACGTAACTGAAAGTTTAGACTTTTTAAAACCTGAATTTTCAATTAATTACATTGCAGAAAAGCTCGATACTAACACTACATATATTTCATTTGTTTTTAATAAACATCATGATGAATCTTTTAAGCAATACTGTACTAAGCTAAAGATTAACTATGTGGTAGAAAAGTTAAAGACAGACAAAAACTTTAGAAAATATTCTATACAAGCCATAGCTGAAGAAATAGGCTATACCAATGCATCTGCTTTTACAAGAGCATTTAAAAAACACATTGGTATAACTCCTTCTGCTTTTTTAAAAAGTATTGAGAATTAGTTCTTCTTTCTTTTTATTACAAACCAACCAATAGGGATTATCAGTAATAAAGCATAACAGAATAAAGACAATAAACTTCCTCTTTTTATTACTCTAGGCTCATATTTAAAAGTTATAGTATGTTTTCCTTTAGGAACCTCCATTCCTCTTAAAACATAGTTTATTCTATAGTATGGTACACTTTTTCCATCAATATAAGCATTCCATCCATCTTTATAATAAATTTCCGAAAATACAGCAAATTGATTTGAATTTGTATTTGACTCATACACCAATTCAGTAAGATCTTTCTTTACTAAAGAAATAGTAGCTGTTGAATCTTTTTGAAATGTATCAACTTCTACTTTAAACTCCTTTGAGTTAATAACCGCTTCTAATTTAGTATTCAAACTATCTAATGTTACAATTTCTTCATTAGCTGAATTAACCTCTTTTAAAGAGTTTACAAACCATGCGTTTCCGTTCGCTTTAGGGTTTTCTTGAAATTGTTCATCACTAATAATAAAGTACTTGGTATTTAACATATTTAGTACTTCCATATTATTTTTAGCTATTTGATAATCAAACAACTCTTGATAACGTTTCATTTTTGCAGCATGGTACCCTCCTATTGAATTATGGAAATATGAAGTTCTACCATCTTGCATAGGACTTACACTAAAATTAACAACTCTATAATATTCTTTATCTTTTAAAATTTCTATATCAGCTTTTGTTGCTGTAAATGGCTTTTGCACTCTTCTTGCTGATGTAAAATCTTCTTTATTAACATAATTAGCATCTATTGATACTAAATCAAAAATTATGAGTCCCCCCAATACAATTAACACAGACACTTGCTTCAGTTTTCCTTTTAAATAAGCCCATAACATTCCTGCAACAGCTAAAACTAATAAAAGAGAACGTAAACTATCGTTAAATAACATTGATTTTCTATCTGCAATTAAAGCATCAATTAATTCTGGAAGTTGTTGATATTGCGCATCACGTAATCCTTCAAAAGCAAATAAGCTAGCCCCAAACAACAAAAACAACAACGAAATTCCTCCTACTATATAAAAAGCCTTTTTTATTGCATTTTCTTTTTCTTCAGAAGAATTCTCAGAAGAGAAAAATTCTTTCAATGCTAGAACTCCTAACAACGGAACACATAATTCTGCAATTACTTGAATAGACGAAACTGCTCTAAACTTATTATACAAAGGAACATAGTCGATAAAAAAGTTCGTTATTATAGAGAAATTTTTACCCCAACTTAATACAATGGAAAAAATAGTGGCTGCAACCAACCAATATTTTAATCGTCCTTTTACTAAGAAAATTCCTAAAAAGAATAAGAAAAAAACAATTACACCAATATAAGCTGGTGCTTCAACAATAGGTTGTTTTCCCCAATAAGTTAAAACTTGACTAGAATAATCTTTTGCTACACTTCTACCTGCATTTTGTTCTAAAACTTGATAAAAATTAGAGCTCTCACCTAACTCTTCAACTGTTCCTCCTCCCATAAAACGAGGAATCATTAAATTAAATGTTTCAGCAATACCATAACTATACTCTGTTATGTATTCCTTATCTAATCCAGAAGATTTTTCTTTAGGCATCCCATCAGGAGTAATTGTTAACTCCGATTTACCTCGTGTACTATAATCAGCATATTCTTTCATAGCTAACAACCTAGTAGAATTGGCTCCAATACCAATTAACATTGCTGCGACCAAAATAGCTGCTTGTTTAAAAAATATAGGTAGTGTTTTAGCTTTGAAAGCTTCTACAAACTCTACAATAGCTAAAATCAACAAACAAAACCCTAAATAATAAGTCATCTGTGGGTGATTTGAATAAACTTCTAAAGCCATTGCTAAAGCTGTTAAAACAAATCCTAATAGATATCGTTTTCTGAAAATATAAATAACTCCAGCTACAACCATGGGCATATAACCTATAGCATGTGCTTTTGCATTATGACCTGCTCCAAAAATAATTATCAAATAAGTAGAAAAACCAAAGGATAAACTTCCTAAAACAGCTAGCTTCCAATCTACCTTTAAAGCTGTTAACAGCAAGAAAAAACTTAAAAAATATAAGAAAAGATAATCTGCTGGTCTAGGTAAAAAACGAATAGCTTTATCAATATAACGCACAAAATCATTAGGATAATAAGCACTTACTTGATATGCTGGCATTCCGCTAAAAGCATTATCTAACCAATACGGCTCTTCTCCTTTTTCAGCTCTATACTCTTTTACATCTTTTGACATTCCTATAAACTGGGTAATGTCACTTTGTTTAATTTGTTTTCCGCTTAAAACCGGATTAAAATACAATACGGATGCTATTGCAAAAACAATAATTGCTATTGCAAACGGTAAAAATTTCTTTAAGTTCATGGTTAGTCTATTTCTTCATAGTCAACGTACTCGCCAACAGAATTATTACTTTCTTTCGAATTATTTGGCTTTTTATCAATAACAGTCTTTCCAACTTCAACATCAGATGCTTGTTGTTGGTTTCTATACTGTTGCTCAGCTTTCTTTTGTACTTTGTCTACTGCTTTTTTTATTAAGTATGGTCCAAAAAGTTTTGCTAAAAACTTAATAGCATAATAAACTAACAGAATAATTAATATGGTTTTTAAAAAATTCACAGGTCCAGCTTCATTTATATATGTCATCTTTTTTCTTAAAATAAAAAAATCAATCAAAAATAACAATTTGAAGCAAAAGGAAGCGTTAAGAGTTTACAAAACTTATATTATATAGGTAATTGTATTTTTACGTATGTTTGTACAACCTGAAAATTTGGATTTATTATATGATTAAGAAACTTCTTATCCTTTTTGTTTTTTGCTCAATTTTAACTGCTAACGCGCAATATACACCTGTTATAAATTCAAATAGGCCAGGTTTCTCTGAAAGCCCTTATAGTGTTGGCTCGGGAGTTTATCAGTTTGAAACAAGTGTTTTTTATAGAAAAATGAATGCTACACCTACCTTTAGTAACCCTGAAGCACTAGGTTTAAATTTATTTTTTAGAACCAGTTTTATTTCTGAAAAGCTAGAACTTAATTTTAATACTTCTTTACAAAGAGATAAAGTTGCTTTTAAAAATATTTTTGAATCATCTTATAATAAAACTGGGTTAAGCCAATTTAGCTTAGGTGCTAAGTATATGATTTATGCTCCTAAATATGATGATAAAAGCAAAGAAATAAGAAGTTGGAAAAAAAGACATTCTTTCGACTGGAAAAGGTGGATACCACATATTGGTGTTTCTGCTGGAATAAATATTGGAAGCTTTTTAACCGATTACCATGAAAGAGGTGGGTTTAGTCCTAAAGTTGGTATTTTATTACAAAATGAATTTTCTGACAAGCTAAATGTTATTACCAACCTTCATTATGATTATATTGGTACTGATTTTTCTCAATTTTCTTACATAGTAACAGGTACTTATAACTTTGATGATTATTGGTCTGGTTTTGCTGAAATACAAGGTATATTTGAAGAATACGAGAAAAAAACTAACATAGGAGCTGGAGCTGCCTATCTTTTTAGTGAAAACTTACAGTTTAATGCTTCACTAAGAGCTAATTTACAACAAGATGAAATTGGAATTTATAGTTCTTTAGGAGTATCATACAGGCTTAATAGGCATAAAGACGATTTTGTTGAAATAGATGAATTCGGAAACAAAATTGAAAAAGAAAAGCCTGTTAAATATGACGAGGATAGAAACTTCTTTGGTCGTATGTTTAGTAAAGTAGGTAAATTATTTTCTAAAAAAGACAAACGAAAAGTAGATTTAGATACCGACTCTAATAATGGAGAGCTTTTAAATGAAAAACCTAAGAGAGAACGTCAAGGATCTTTAGTTGATGTGATTGTTAAAGAAGACAAAAAACAAAAGAAAAAGACTGCTAAAGAAGAAAGAAAAGCCGCTAAAAAAGCTAAAAAGAAAGCAGAAAAAGAGGCTAAACGTAAAGAAAAAGAACGTTTAAAGCTTGAAAAACAAATTAAAAAAGAAGAAGAAAAAGAAGCGAAACGTAAAGAAAAAGAACGTTTAAAACTTGAAAAGGAGATTAAAAAGCTAGAAGAAGAAATAAAAAAAGAAGAACAAGAAGAGAAAGAGAAGGAAAAAGAAAAGGAGGATAATTAAAAGCCTTAAATTTGTAAAATGATTCAAATTAAAGAAATAACTACCAAAAAGGGAATGAAACAATTTGTTAAATTTCCTTTTTCTCTTTATAAAGACAATAAGTATTGGGTTCCTCCTATTATTAAGGATGAAATTGAAAGTTTTGACAAAAATAAAAACCCTGTTTTTGAATATGCAAACGCTCACTTTTTTTTAGCCTTAAAAAACAATAAAATAGTTGGTAGAGTTGTAGCAATCATCAATTCTTACGAAATAGAAAAACAGCACATAAAAAAGATACGCTTTGGTTGGTTTGATGTTATTGATGACATAGAAGTATCTAAAGCCTTGTTAAATAAAGTTGCGGAAATAGGTCGTGAAAACAACCTAGAGTATATGGAAGGTCCTGTTGGTTTTAATAATTTGGATAAAACTGGTGTTCTTATTGAAGGTTTTGATTATATCGGCACCATGATTACTTGGTACAATCATCCATACTATGCTAAACATTTAGAGCAGTTAGGCTTTACAAAAGAAAAAGAATACATTGAAAGTATATTCTCTTTCAGTAATGTTGATATTAAAAAATATAGAAAAGCAAGCAATATAATTCAAAGAAGGTATAACTTAACTCCTTTGAATTTTACTTCAACCGATAAAATAATGCCTTATGTAGATGAGATGTTTGATTTGTTTAGTAAAACCTATTCAAAACTATCTACATATGTACCTATTTCAGATGCTCAAATAGCTTACTTTAAAAAGAAATACATAAGCTTTATAAACCCTGAGTATATAAAATTTGTTGTCGATGAAAATCATAAATTAGTAGCCTTTGCTATTGTAATGCCTTCTTTTTCTGAAGCCTTACAAAAAGCAAAAGGAAAACTTTTTCCTTTTGGAATTTTCCACTTACTTAATGCCAGGAAAAACTCAAAAGATGTTACATTTTATCTAATAGGTGTTGACCCCGAATACCAAAACAAAGGAGTAACTGCTATTGTTTTTGAGCAATTTCATCCTATATTTTTAGCTAGAGGGATTCAAAACTGTATTAGAACACCAGAGCTTGAAGAAAACCAAGCAATTCATCAAATCTGGAAAGATTTTGACCCTAAAATTCATAAAAGAAGAAGAACATACAAACTCGATTTATAATGCAACTCTTTTATAATTCAGATTTATTAACTACTTCAAAAGAAATTACTTTCAATAAAGATGAAAGTCGTCATATAATTCGTGTATTGCGAAAAAAAGAAGGAGATATATTACACATTACTAACGGTAAAGGAATCCTATTTTTTGCCGAAATAATTATTGGAAGCGATAAAAAGTGTATTGCTAAAATCATTAAATATGAAGAAAAACCTTGTACTAGAGATTATTATTTACATGTAGTTATAGCTCCTACAAAAAATAATGATCGTTTAGAATGGTTTTTAGAAAAGGCTACAGAAATAGGTATTGATGAAATTACTCCTATCATTTGTAAAAACTCAGAAAGAAAAGTTGTAAAAATTGATCGTTTAGAGAGGATTATACAATCTGGTATGAAACAATCATTACAGTTTACGCTACCTAAGCTTAACCCTCCTGTAAATTTTTCTGACTTTATAAAAAATGATTTTTCAGAAGAAACTTTCATTGCACACTGTGAAGAAAGTATTGAAAAAAAGTTTTTAAAAAACATTGCTTCTCCTAAATCAAAATACACAATTCTTATAGGCCCTGAAGGAGATTTTTCTCATGAAGAAATCCAACAGTCTTTAAATAAAAAATTCACTCCTATTTCTTTAGGAGATAATAGACTTAGAACAGAAACAGCTGGTTTAAATGTAGTACAGAGTATAGCCTATTTACACCAGTAATTCATTTTTTGTATATTTAGCTACTCTTAAAGGTTTTTTATTTTGACTACAGCAGATTTTTTTAATCTCTTTTTGTTAATTAGTGCCGTTCACGGTTTCGCTTTTAGTATTATACTTTTTTGTTCTAAAAATGGACGAGAAAAAAGTATGATATACTTAAATCTTTTAATATTAGCTATATCATTAAACAACATACAATCTTGGGCCTTAGAAAAAGAATTGTTTCAGCATAAGTTTGCTTTAGACTATGTACAAATCCCTTGGCACTTTTTAGCAATGCCTTTTTTGTATATGTTTTTAATTCACTATCTAAATCTTGCTGAAAAATCATACAAAATATTAAAGATAATTATTCCGCTATTTTTAATTCTTGTCGCCAGTCAAATTAGTTTTGTTCTTTACTACAGTGATTCAGCTTCTAGAGAGTATCTAAATTTTATTTACGAAAGATATACTTCTATCGAAGAGATATTTAGTTTGATTACATCTTTAGGTATTTTTATTTATTCATTTTACATTTTGTACAAAAAGGAAAAACTTTTTCCTAAAATTCTATCATTTGACAATCTTAGATGGATTTATACATTCTTTATATTAACTTCTATCGGATATGCTCTTTGGATTTTAGCTTTATTTATTAAAGTAAAAATGAACTTTACTGGTTTCTTATTCTCATATTATCCTTTAAGAGTTTATACTACTGTATTAATTTATTGGTTAGGATATCAGGGATTGAAACAAATTCGTGTACTAAAAGAGCGTGAAAGAATTAGAGAATCTCTTTTACTTGATTTAAATGGTGACTTTAGCGTTGATACAATTAATTTAAACACCGAGAAAAACTTCTCTAAAAATCATGTCGAAAAACAAAAGGAACAATTTATAGAAATAGATAAGTTTATTAGATCTAAAAAGAAGTATTTACTAAATAAATACACACTACAAGACCTGTCAAAAGACACAGAGTTAAGTTCTAGCACTCTTTCTCTTGTTATAAATAATATTGCTAAAAAATCTTTTACCGATTATTTAAACGAAATGAGGATAGATTTAGCTAAAACACTCTTGTTAGATCCCGATTACACCAGCTATACAATAACTTCTATTGGGCTAGAGTCTGGGTTCAATTCTAAATCTACATTCTATACTGTTTTTAAAAAACATACGGGACATACACCTGTCCAATTTAAAAGCTTATCATTAGCTGTTTTAAATTAAAACTAACTTTCATTTTATAAAAAGACAGTTCGAAAACATCCAAAATGGACGTTTTCGAACCTTTATCTCCTTATTCTAAAGTATATTTACTAAGTGAAATTAAAAAATTAGTAATTGAAAATAGTTGAAGGGGTTTTCAATTTATAATTAAGATTTCTAATAAAATTATTGAGAACACTTATTTCTCAATGCGAAGAAGGAAAAGCTATAGCTTAAAAACACCAATAATATTATTGGTGTTTTTTACCTTTTACAACCCAAATACAACTTATTAACAAATCATCATCAATCATGCTTTTTATAAAAAGTTGGTTTTAAAACACCTTTTTGGATGTAACTGAACTACAAATAGATAAGCTTATTATATTTTTATTACATATAAAAAAGGCTTTCTTTAAAATTGGGGAATTTTCTGAATAGAAAGCTTATTTTATTTTTTAAGGGGAAAAAAACACCAACACGTTTGTTGGTGTTTTTTGTTGTTGTTTTACTATATTGCTTTTTAAATTCAAGTTAATTAATGAAAAATTTCATCCTGTTTTTTTTCCTCCTATTAAACCTCAATATTTTTTCACAAGAAATAGCAGTAATACAATATAAAGGAGGTGGTGATTGGTATGCAAACCCTACCGCATTACCTAACCTTGTAAGGTTTACTAATCTAAACACAAAAACACAAATTGATAAGGACATACAAAGCATTACACTTGATGATGAAACCATCCTTAACTATCCTATAGTCTTTATAACAGGACATGGTAATATTTTATTTACAGATAATGAAGTATCAACACTAAGAAACTATCTTATTTCTGGAGGGTTCTTGCACATATCTGACAACTATGGTCTTGATAAATATATACGAAGAGAATTAAAAAAAGTTTTTCCCGAATTGAAACTTCAAGAAATTCCTAACAATCATCCTATTTACCATCAAACATTCTCTTTTTCTAAAGGCTTGCCAAAAATTCATGAACACGATAAAAAACCACCACAAGGTTTTGGTTTATTCTACGAAGGAAGACTTGTTGTTTTTTATGATTATGAAAGTGATTTAAGTGATGGTTGGGAAGATACAGCAGTACATAACGACCCAAAAGAAATTAGAACTAAAGCGCTACAAATGGGAGCCAACATAATAGAGTATGCTTTTAAACATTAACACTTTACAAATTGATAACATTAAAATTAATTTTGACACAGAGGCTTTATGGATGCTAAATATTGCTCTAGCAATAATTATGTTTGGTATTGCCTTAGATATAAAAATAAATGACTTTAAAAGACTTATTAACAACCCTAAAATATTATTTGTTGGACTATTATCACAATTTATCCTGCTTCCTTTTTTAACTTTTGTTCTTGTTAACATCATTAATCCATATCCCAGTTTTGCCTTAGGTATGATGATGATTGCTGCTTGTCCAGGTGGAAATGTTTCTAACTTTTTTAGTAAAATGGCAAAAGGTAACGCTGCACTATCTGTTAGCTTAACGGCTTTTTCTACAATTATTTGTTTAATAATGACTCCATTAAACTTACAGTTATGGGGTAGCTTATATGAGCCTACTAATGAAATTTTAAAAAGTGTTTCATTAAATCCTTTTGAGCTTTTTAAACTTGTACTTCTTATTTTAGGAATTCCAATAGTTTTAGGAATGCTAGTTAATCATTATCATCACGAAATGGCTAAAAAAATAAATAAACTTTTACGTCCGTTTTCTATTTTCTTTTTCCTCTTATTAATTGTAATAGCATTGTATGATAATGCGGATGTTTTTAAAAACTACATACATTTAGTATTATTTCTTGTAATATTTCATAACATTTGTGCGTTTGTTATAGGCTATGCTGCTGCTAAATCTTTTAAGTTAAATAAAAAGGATTGTAAAACGATTTCTATGGAAACTGGAATACAAAATGGAGGCTTAGGGTTACTTCTTATTTTTAGCTTTTTTGACGGCTTAGGCGGAATGGCTCTTCTTGCTGCGTTCTGGGGTGTTTGGGATATTTTTTCAGGAATGATCTTAGCTACTTACTGGGGAAGAAATAAATAATAAATGAAAACACTTTTATACTACTTTTTTAAACTCTTTGTAAAAACTAGTTTATTCTTTTACTCTAAAAAAACAACAGTGATTGGTAGTGAACGTATACCAAAAAATGAAGCTGTAATTTTTACTGCTAATCATCCAAATGGCTTAATTGATCCTTTGCTCATAGCCACCCAAATAAAAAGGAGAACAAACTTTTTAGTACGCGCTGCAGTATTTAATAACCCTATTATTGCTAAGTTTTTTAACTTACTTGGAATGATGCCTATATACCGTATTAGAGATGGTGTGCAACAGCTTAGTAAAAACGAAGAAATTTTTAATAAATGTCAGTTGATATTAAAAAATAACAAAACCTTACTAATCTTTCCTGAAGGAACTCATAATAAAGACAGAACTGTTAGACCTTTAAGTAAAGGTTTTACAAGGATTATTTTTAAAACTTTAGATAATTTCCCTGACACTAAAATTAATATAGTTCCTGTAGGAATTACATATCAGAATATATCTAGTTACCCTTCAAAAACTGCTATACATTTTGGCTCTCCAATTCTGGCTAACAATTATTACGATAAACAAAACATAAATCAATCAGTAAAAAACATAAAGGAACTTGTTTCAAATCAACTAGAAGATTTAAGTGTTCATATAAAGCAAGATGAAGGTTATAAAACTACTTTGTCTACCTTTAACAATGCTCAAGTTGATTTTACTAAAGTTAATTATGTAAATACTCTTATAAAAGACAAAAAAGTACTTCCACAAAAAAAGCGCAGTATAAACTACGCTCTTCCTTTATTTCTATTAATTATTTTAAATAGTTTGATTCCATATTCAATCTGGAAATTTTTAAGTAAAAAAGTAGACGAAATAGAGTTTATAGACACCTTTAGATTTGGCGTAAATGCTATTTTGTTCCCTTTGTTTTACTGTATCCAAAGTTGGATAATTAATATCTTTTGGGGATGGAAACCAGCTTTATTCTATTTTTTCACTTCTTTCTTACTTATTCTTTTATATACCAAACTATCTACTACTCCGCCATCAAAATAGCATCTTGAATATCTTGTTGAATTTTAGTACGTATATTACTTTTTACTAAACCGTAATTTCTCATTGTAGGGTAAATTCTGTTTGATAAAAACACATATACGACACCAGTTGCTGGATCTGCCCAAGTATAAGTTCCTGTAAAACCACTATGCCCAAAACTTACATCTGACACACAGCCACAAGTAGCTTTAACTTTAGGATTTAATTGTGGTTTATCAAAACCTAAACCTCTACGTACTTTTTTATTTTCGTAGTAACGTTTGTTAAATTTATGTACTGTTTCAGGCTCTAAGTACTTTTTTCCTCCATAAGAACCATCTTGTAAAAACATTTGCATAATTTTAGCTACATCATTTGCATTTGCAAACAAACCTGCATGTCCACCAACACCTCCAAGCATTGCTGCTCCCATATCATGAACATAGCCATGGACTAATTGATGTCTGTAGTAATTATCTCTTTCAGTAGGAACAATTTCGTCCTTTGTGAACTTAGTTAAAGGTAAATAAGTCATTCTATCTGCTCCAATAGATTGATAAAACTGCTCATCAACGAGTTTATTTAACGGTCTTTTGTATTTTCTTTCTATAATTTCTTTAAAAATATAATATCCTAAATCACTGTACTTATAGCCTATCCTTTTTCGTTGTTCAGAATCTACTATCTGCTTATATATTGAGTCTTTATATTCTTTAGCTAGATATAAGTTTCTTGCGACTTTTATACTAAACCTTGGCGTACGCTTTTTTCTATAAAATTTTGTAGAATTTTTTCCTGTTACGCTATCTTTTGTATGCAAGTAAAATGGAATCCAAGAACGTAAACGTCCATAGTGAGACAATACCTCTTTTAACAATAAAGTATCTTTATTTGATTTACTATACCTTGGTAAGACATCCCCTAAATTTGAAAATAAACTAATTTTCCTTTCTTCTTCAGCCTTCATTATCATAGGTAATGATGCTAATATTTTGGTTAAAGATGCTAAATCATAAATATCAGAATTTTTAACAAGTCGTTTTTTATCTAAAGTATGATAACCAAAGCTTTTATTATAAATTACTTTACCATCCTTAGCTACTAAAATTTGTCCTCCTGGAGACATTTTCTCTTGTAAAATGGTATCAATTCTTTTGTCTATAATTGAAAGTTTTTCTGATGAAACTCCAGCCTCTTCAGGAATTGTATACTGTAACACATCCAATCCGTCTACCAATAATCCATACCCAACTTTAAACTCATTTTTTATAGATACTGGTAATTTTCCTTTTAAATCGAAAGCTCCAAAAAGAGCTTGCGCTGAAAGTTCTTGAGCTAGCTTACTATTTTGATATGACATAACAACTCCTTCTATATTGGTAAAAGAAGAAACTTGAAGTAAACTATAAGGGCTAGCAAAAACATCTAACACTACTTTATTACTTCTAGCTATTTCTTGTAACCACACAAGGTCTTTATTAGAAAACTTATAACTTTTCCATGGGTTTTTATTTGATTTATGAAAACCAATAACAACAAGATTATACTTTTCTAACTTCTTCTTTAAGACACTTAAATGCTTATCTGAAACTTTATCTACTTTAGTATAATTTTTAAGCATCTCATAAAAATCTGATCCATTATCACTTCCTAAAGAAACATAAGCTACTTTTTTATCCTTAAGGTTTTTAATTGGTAAAATAGCTCCTTCATTTTTTAAAACTGTGATAGAGCTTTTTATCAACTTACGATGTAAAACCTCATCATAAGGACTATTTATATCTTTTAGAACATTTTCTGTTACAATAGGCTTATACTTATTCAATCCTACTAAGTATTTAGCCTTTAAAATCTTTTTAACTGAATGGTTTAAGCGCGCCTCTGTTAATTTCCCTTCTAAAAGAGCTTTTTTAATCAGTCTAATTGAACCAGGAACATCTTGTGGAATCAACAACACGTCATTTCCTGCTAAAATTGCTGCTAAATCAATTTCTGCTGGTGTTGAATAATTTGCAGCTCCTTTCATATTCAATCCATCGGTAATAACTAATCCTTTAAAACCTAGTCTATTTTGTAACAGATTAGTCACTACACTTTTTGATAGTGATGATGGTAGTTTGGGATTGGTTTCTAATGCTGGGATGCTTAGGTGTGCTGTCATTACACTTCCTACTCCTGCTTCAAATATTTTTTTGAATGGATATAACTCTATCGAATCTAAGCGTTGTTCGCTAAAATTAACTGTTGGTAATGTGTGATGAGAATCTGCTTCAGTATCTCCATGTCCTGGAAAATGCTTCGCATTAGCTAACACGCCTACCCCTTGCATTCCTTTTGTAAAAGCTATAGCTTTTTCTGCCACATTTTCTTTACTCTCACCAAAAGAACGGTTTCCTATAATAGGGTTATTCGGATTTGTATTTACATCTACAACTGGAGCAAAATTCATATGAATTCCTACTCTCTTACAGTGTTCTCCTATTCTTTTACCGACTTCTTGAAGTAGAACCGTGTCTTTTACTGCTCCTAAAGTCATGTTCCAAGGAAAACGATACGTGTTCTTTAAACGCATATCCAAGCCCCATTCACCATCAAAACCTACCATTAGAGGTACTTTTGCTAATTCTTGATATTTATTGTTTAAAACTACTTGCTTATCTGGTGTTCCTTGCATAAAAATAATATTTCCAACATGGTATTTTGTAACCATACTTGAAATAAAATCCTCGTGTTTTTTATCTTTATTTGAATACGCTTGTATCATAAATAACTGTCCTATTTTTTCATCAACAGACATGCTCTTCATAATACTATCTACCCAAACTTTTTGTGCTGTAGAATCTTTTGCCAACAAAGGATCTTGTTGTTGGGCTTGAGTTATTTGTAAAAAAACAAACGCTAGTACCGTAAATACTTTTCTCTTCATATATATCATACTTCTATACAAACTTTACTCGTTCGTGTAAAGTTTTAATTCCTTTTAAATAAAATCAATAGTTATACCAAAAATCGTGCATGCCAACTCTCATTTGCTGGCACTTCCCATTTTTTCTCAAAATCTTCTTTAGTATTTACCATATTATTAAACACAACTGTTTCTGCTGTTATTTTTTGTTCTTTGGCAAAATTTTGGAACTCTGGAAGTTTTACGATGTTAATGTTATCTCCGTCTTTAAAAGAAACATTCATTTTATCCATTAAATCTAATTCTAGCTCTTTTTCTAATTCTTGTATAAAACGTACAGAAGCATCTATTGAACACCCTGAAACGTTGTTAAAATTCTCATCTACTCCCAATATTAAAAATTGATTGTACTTGATAGTAAAAGATCCTTTTAAATCATCACCATGACGCGTCCAATTATCTATAAAAAGTAATGCTTTTGCACTAATAAATTCTATTTCTTCTTGTGTAAACTCTCTATCTGACTGATACACCCAAACTCTTGAGTTTTGAGGTAGTTTTTTATATTCTGTAAACATTGTTGTATTGTTTGTTTTCGTAATATCTAAATTAAAGAACAACTGAGATAATTACTAAAAATAAATGTTAAAGATTACCTTAAATTAAATTTCTGTTGTAAAGCTTGTAGCTTTTCTTCATCTGTCATGGTATCTTTTGGCGCTGACATTCTTTCTTTTATTTCTCGTAATACTTTTTTGGTGTATAACGGAAAGTCGGCGTTTTGAATCCAAGCATTATATCCTGGGTTCTCTTTTAGTACTTCTTCTACAGTTCTTCCTTTATACTTTCCAAAAGAAAAAATTTCTTGATCATTATCATTAAATAAGATAAACCCAGCAAAATCAGCTCTTTTTCCATGTGTTGAAAACTCACTTAGTGCTTCTATTGAATTTTCTAAATCTTCATACTTTTCAACTTGTGCTAATAAGATTTCATAAGTTGCATTGGTATCTGCTTCTGCTCCATGTGCTCCTACTAGTTCTTTTCCACAATAAAACTGATATCCTGCTCCTAACGTTCGTTGTTCCTTTTTATGAAAAATAGTTTGTACATCTACAGCTTTACGGTTATTCATATCGAAATCAATTCCTGCTCGTAATAATTCTTCTGCTAATAAAGGGATATCAAATCGGTTTGAATTAAATCCTGCTAAGTCTGCATCGCCAATTAACTCATTTATTTGCGGTGCTAATTCTTTAAAAGTTGGTTCCGTTACTACTTTTTCATTAGTAATTCCATGAATTTCTGATGCTTCTTTTGGTATTTCTATTTCTGGATTCACCAACCACGTTTTACTTTCTTTATTACCATTAGGAAATACTTTTAAAATAGATATTTCAACTACTCTATCTTTAGCTATGTTTACTCCTGTTGTTTCTAAATCAAAAAATACGATTGGTTTTGTTAAGTTTAATTTCATGTATATTGTTTCTCTAGTTTGAAAGTTTTTAATATTTAAAAGTTGGTATATCCTCTATCTATACTTTACAACTTTGTACTTTCTAACTCTTTATTCGTTATTTAATTCTTTTTTGAATTCATCTATTTGGTCTAACACTTTCTGCGGAAGTGTAGGCTCTTTAAAATTATATTTTTCTAACTCTTTTTCTAACGTTTTTGCTACAATGTAACGTGCTGTTGGTTTATCATCAGCTGGTATTATATACCAAGGTGCGTTATCTGTAGATGTTCTTTGTAACATATCTTCATAGCATTCTTGATATTTATCCCACAACTTTCGTTCCTCAAGATCACCTGCAGAAAATTTCCAGTTTTTTTCTTCAATATTTAACCTACGTAGTAACCTATTTTTTTGTTCTTCTTTAGATACATTTAAAAAGAATTTTAAAACAATAGTTCCGTTTTCTGATATGTGTTTTTCAAACTGATTAATACGTTCCATTCTACTATGATAAAAAGCATCAGTTAAATCATCTAAACTTTTTACTGTCGGAATATTTTCTGCAAATATATACTCTGGATGCACTCTTGTTACCAAAACATTCTCGTAATGTGTACGATTAAAAACACCTATTTTTCCTTTTGCGGGTAATGCTATATAATGACGCCATAAAAAATCGTGCTTCAACTCCAAATCTGTTGGTACTTTAAAACTATGTACCACTACTCCACGCGCATTTACATCTTTAAAAACTTCGCGAATTAAACTATCTTTTCCCGCTGTATCCATTCCTTGTAAGCACAATAAAACACTATACTTACCTTCTGCATACATAGTATCTTGTAAATCACTAATCTTTTTTCTTGATTTTTTTAGCTTTTTCTTAGCATTATCGACAACTTCTTTAGTAGTAAATTCTTTTAACTCTCTTTTTTTAGAAAATTTATAGGTATTTGTGTTCATTCGCTTTTTATATAGTATAAAAGTACAAAAATATAGAGTTTTTTAATTGATTTTTTCTTGGTTATTATCAATTATTACAATTAAATCTAAAATATTTCTTTATTTATTTTTTTGAGATTTACTTTCAAATAAACAACAGATGAATAAAACAATTATTATACAAGCTAGCTCTAAAAGTACAGGAAACACTAATAAAGTGATTAATTACCTCAACAACAATGAATCTTTTGATTTTGTTGACTTAAAAACCAAAAATATTGGTGTGTTTGAATACGACTTCTCTAATGCTGGTGATGACTTTATTCCCTTAATGGAAGAAATTATTAACAAATACGATACCCTTGTATTTGCTACTCCTGTTTACTGGTATACCATGAGTGCTACTTTAAAAACTTTTTTTGACAGATTGTCTGACTTACTAAAATATAAGAAAGATTTAGGAAGACAATTACGAGGTAAAAACATGGCTATGATTAGTAACTCAGGAGCTAATGACCGTAGAAATGGTTTTGAAATGCCTTTTATTGAAAGTGCTAAATATTTAGGCATGAACTATCTTGGTAGTGCCCATGCCTGGTTTACTGAAGATGGAAATGACATACATCCTGATGCTAGAGTTAAAATTAATGAATTTAGAAATATTTTAGCTACTAAAAATTTTAAGGATGTTTTAACCCGTTAGAATTTTAAGATGTCGTTTTTTTACAATTTATAAGAAACCTTTGACAGTATTTTTGAGTTTTAATTTTAATTCATTATAATGCAAAAAGTAATTATAGCTCAAATAGCAATTCAACAAGGAAAAGAAAGCGATTTTTTAAAATTGGCTGAGGAAATGGTAAAAACGAGTAACTCTGAAACAGGATGCATTACTTATCAATTACATAAAGATTTATTTAGTGAAGGTAATTATTTGTTTTATGAAGAGTATATTGATAGAAAAGCTGTAGATGCGCATAATAACTCTACTCACTTTCATCAATTTATAAAGGATATTACTGCTTTAATTACCAAAGAGCCTATTATAAACATTTATTAACCTAAATGAGTGTAAAACACTATAAACCATCAAAATACCTATCTCCTTATATTGATAGGTATTTTGTTTGTTCTCAAACCAAAAGTCTTCCTTTAATTTTACCAGGCACTGGTTTAGAAGTACTTTTTCATATTGATACTCCTTTATCTATCAATAACAACAAATTAGATACTGCTCATATTATTTGTCCTAGAGATAAATTAATTTTTGATTCAACAAACAACGTAAATTATATTTCAGTACGTTTTCATAGTGGTGGTTTTAGGCACTTTACTTCTATTCCACATACACAAATTGTTAATCAATATTTGTCTGTAGAAGAAATATGGAATAATGAAGGTAGAGAGCTTTTAGATATTCTTTATTCATTACCAAGTATAGAAGAAAAAATTAAACTAATTGATTTCTTTCTATGCAATCAATTAAAAAAACATCATTTTTCTACTATAGTTAATTGGGATTTGATAATTAAAACTCTATACAAAAACTTTAATTCAATATCTCTTCACGAATTAGCCTATCATAGCAACTTAAGTTATCGTCAATTTGAACGTCTATTCAAACAAAAGTTTGGCGTTTCTCCTAAAAAATTTCAACGAATCACTAGGCTTCAAAAAACTGTAAAACAAGTATTGCTATCGAGTAACAAACATTATTTGTCTACTGCTTTAGATAATGGTTATTACGACCAAAGTCATTTTATTAAAGAATTTCAAAGTTTTACAAATCTTAAACCTTCCCAGTATTTTGTAACTAAAAACTTTGACAATCATTTTTACTATAAACCTTTAAGCTAGTTAATCCAGTTTTTAAAATCTTTTACACGCTCTCTACTTACAATTATTTCTGAGTCTTCATAAGATTCTAATTTTAGTTGTAAGCGTGAGTTTGTATAAGACACAATATCTTTTATCGCATTTATATGTACTATAAATGTTCTATTTACCCTAAAAAACTGCTCCGGATCTAACTCTTCTTGCCAGTATTCTAAAGAATTATCTATCAAATAGTTTCTGTTGGAATTGGTCTGTATATAAGTTGCTTTATTTTCCGAATAAAAGCATTCAATATCTTCTGTATTGATTATTTTTAAGTGCTGTCCTACTTTTATAGTAAATCGCTTTTTATACTTTCTATCTACAGGATTAATTAATAGCTTACGGATGTCATTTATATTGACTTGAATGTTGCTTTGTAAAGGTTGATGTTCTTTAAACTTATCTACAGATATTTTTAATTCATCTTCATCTATTGGTTTTAATAGATAGTCTATTGAATTTAACTTGAATGCTTTTAATGCATACTCGTCATAAGCAGTGGTAAAAATGATGGCTGATTTTACAGTTACTTCTTCAAAAATTTCAAATGATAACCCATCTGAAAGCTGAATATCTAAAAAAATCAAATCTGGATGAGTATTATTTTGAAACCAGTTAATCGACTCTTCTACAGAATGTAACATTTGCTGAACTTCTATGTTTAGTTCCGCTAACATTCTACTTAACCTTCTTGCAGCTGGCTTTTCATCTTCTATAATTATAACCTTCATAGTTTGGTTTATTTTTAGCAATTATTTGTTCATGTATTCTTTAATCTTTCGCTCTTCCCATTTTTTAGAAAAAAGTTTTCCTTTCGAAAAAACATTAAATCCGTGTAAAAATACTATAACTCCCCACCAAAAGAACAAATTATAGTTGTTTACATCTAAGAAAGCTTCCATTACTGATTCGTCTCTATAAACAATATCTTTATATATTCTTCTTCCTATAAAAACTAGGTTTATTAGTATGTAAACCACTAAATGTTTGTAAAACTTTTTAATTTCGTTTACTCTTCTTTGTGCTCTTATATATTGCTGTTCTCTATTTAAACTTTCCATTTTCTTTCTTTTTTAGTTCATCTAGATACTCTTGTATTTTGCGTTGTTCCCAATCTTTATTAAAAAATATATTAGTTCCAAATACCCCTAACCAATGAAAAAAGACTCCAATCCCCCAAAAAAGCCAAGTAGCATACACCCCAAAATTGGTTATTGATTTTGTAAAAGTTAATTTATCTTCATTCATCAACCCCATAATAATTACGATTGAAATAAATATATTCACAATTACATACGCTGCTAAATGCCAGTAAAATCCTTTTATTTTTTCTACTCTTTTTTTGGCTAATAAATACTTGTGTTCTTCTTTATAATCATTTTCCATACTAATTCTTTTTATTTAGGTATTCGTTTATCTTTTTCTCCTCCCAATCTTTCCCAAAACCTAATATATTAACTCCAAAAACTAGCATCCAATGAATAAAAGTAACTAATACTATTCCTATAACTGGAAACCAAAACCAGTGATAATAAGGTGAGAATTTTAAATTCACTAAAACAATAATAATCACTGAAATTATATTTACTAAAGCATGAGCATAAAATCCTTTTACTTGTTTTACTTTCTTTTTTGCCTCTAAATACTTTTTTTCTTCTATATAGTTATCTTCCATTGTTATTGCTTTCTAAAAATTCTTTAATTTTTCGTTCTTCCCAATCTTTTCCTAACCCTATTTTTTCTATTCCGAAAACTCCTAGCCAATGAAAAAACACACCTATTAACATTCCTATTATTGGGTAATAAAACCAATGATAACTGGGTACAAACTTTAAGTTTATAAAAATCAAAACGGGTATAATTAGTACTGTTACTATAAGGTGAACATAAAAACCTTTAATTTTTTCTACTTTCTTTTTTGCTTTTGCATATTTATACTCTATTGTATGATCTTTTTTCATTTTACTTATAGTTTTTATCATCATCCATTAATTCCTTAATCTTGCGTTCTTCCCAGTTTTTTCCTAAAAATAAACTATAATTATTTACTTCTAAATAATGAAAAACTAGTCCTATTCCCCAACCTATCATTGGAAACCAAAACCATTGAAATTTTGAATATGTTTTAAGGTTTATAAATATTAAAAAAGGAATGACTATACAATACGAAACTAAATTTTGGTAAAACTCTTTTAGTTTTTCTACCTTTTCTACTGCTTTTACGTAGTTACTATTTTCTAAACTTTTTGTATCCATGATACTATCTTTTATATTAATTAACAGTGGTAAACACACTGTAAATGTTTTATTGTTATTAATTATTTGAACGTTTTTATCAGTTATTAAACCGTAACGATCTGCTATATTTCTTAATCCAACTTTTGTACTTTTTCCTATAGCTTCTTTTGGATTAATATTATTTTGAATTTTTAAGAAGCCTTCTTCTTCAAAAATGTTTATTTCTAAAGGTTTAGTTGAAGAAACTACATTGTGTTTTACTGCATTCTCTAGTAATAATTGAAGAGATAACGGAACTATTTTTAAATCGGGATTACTTACTTCTTCTGGAATATTAAATTGTACAGCTTCTTCAAAACGCATCTGTAATAATTCCATATACGTCTTAGCAAATTGTAACTCTTCTTGTATAGGTACTAACTCTTTATTTCGCTGCTCTAATACATACCTATATACTTTAGATAATTTTGTGGTAAATTTTTCTGCTTGCTTTGGGTTTTCACTTATTAAAGAGGTTAGTACATTTAAACTATTGAACAAGAAGTGTGGATCTATTTGACTTTTTAAAGTTTCAAACTTTGCTGTTTCTGTTTTTGCTACTATTTCATGCTGTGTGGTTTCTTGTTTTACTGATGCCTTCCAGTTTACCATAAAATCTTTCGCATGGAAAAACACAGCGATAGCTAATGAAAGTATAATTGCAAATAAATGCATCCATAAAAACTGACCTTTAAAAAAGTTATCTATATTGTTATTAAAAATAACAAAGTATTGCACGTAATGGATTAATAATACCGCTACTACCGTGTAACTTATTGTTGCAACAATACCAGCCCATACTCTTTGATTAGTTTGTAAAACCCAATCCCACTTTTCACTTAAGTAGTCATTTATAATTCCATTTCCTAAACCTAAAACAAAAGAATACATTGCAGAAAATAAAAACACCGACCCAGCTTCTTTTAACGTAAATGCTTGATTTATTAAAGTAAAAACAACACCAAAAATGATTGTAAGTTTTGTACAAATCCAAATATCATTTTTTAAGTTGTTAAGTCTTTTTTTTAATGGTGTCTTCATTTTTTCTCTTTTACTTACTACTAACTTAAGTTTACTTTAGTTCATTAAAATTTAATATCGAAAGATACATCTTTATCCTTAACTAAGAACTTTGCGGCTTCATATTGAGGTGGTCCAAAACGTGATAAATTATTATTTGATGCACCATAATCTTCTAAAGGAATTCCATTAGGTTCAAAATCCATTTTATTATTATTGTTTGCATCATGAAAACAAATAATCGCATACTCACCAACAGGTACTTTTTCAAAAACCACAGTGCTTTTTCCTTCTTTTATTAGTGATTCTTTAGCTTCTAATGGTTCTTTTCTAAAATTCTCTTTAGTGTATAAAGCGAACTTTACTTTTCCTTTGTCAGAAGTAACGTTTACAACTGTTGCTGTAACTGTTTTGTTTTGAGCTGACACTGTTTCAATAGTAAACAAAATTGCTATAACAAAAATGTGTATTAAGATTTTCATCGTGTTATTTTTTATGGTTAATGATGACACAAATATTTATCAAAGACTTTATTTCTGAAATAAAAACAAACTGAGTTGTATTATTTTTAGGATGAGTTGTAACAATTTATATTTTTGAGCTACTTATAACATATCAACTCTACTAAACTTAGTGAAAAAAGAACTAGAAAATAAATTTTTAGCTGATTTCGAAGCCAATCAAAACATTGTGCATAAGGTCTGTAGGATTTATACTACTAACCAAGAAGCTCATAATGATTTGTTTCAAGAAATCACCATTCAGTTATGGAAAAACTATAGTAAGTTCAGAGGAGATGCAAAGTTTAGCACTTGGATGTATCGAGTAGCATTAAATACTGCTATTTCTTTATATAGAAAATCAACAAGAAGTATAAAAACACAAGATTTTACAGACTATTCTTTTAAAATTAAAGCTGAAGAGTATGATGATACTGAGGAGGTACAGTTAAAAGCTCTGTATGGTGCTATCCGTAAATTAAATGATATTGATAAGGCATTAATTTTTTTATACCTAGAAGATAAACCTTACAAAGAAATCTCTGAAACTTTAGGTATTAGTGAGGTAAATGCTCGTGTGAAAATGAATAGAGCAAAAGATAAATTGAAAAAAGTATTAAACCCATAGTTATAAATGGATTTAGATTTAGATAAATATAAAAAAGCTTGGGGTAATCAATCAGAAGAAACTAACAAAGTTTCTAGGGTTGATATCTATAGAATGGCACACTCCAAGTCATCATCAATAGTAAAATGGATTTTTATTATTGGCCTTTTAGAGTTCATTTTTGTAGCTGTTATTAATTGTTCCTTTAGAGTCAATCCTGATGATTATGATGCTTTAAAAGGTCATTTTATAGGAAATTACATGCTCGAAATTGAGATACTTTCTTATTTAATAATCATTTATTTCTTAATACGTTTTTATAAAAACTACAAAAGCATTTCTACTTCAGACAATACTAAAGTTTTAATGTCTAAAATTTTAAAAACTCGTAAAACAGTTAAAGCTTATGTTTTTATCAATTTAAGTTTTGTTTTTGTCGTTGCTCTAATTACCATAACACAAACTCTTTTAAAAGAAGAGCATGCTCACACAGCTACTTTTTATATAACTATAACTATTGTTTCTATCTTCCTTATAATTATCATTATAGGTCTATATTGGTTATTTTACCAACTACTCTATGGTATTTTACTACGAAAACTTAACAAAAACTATAAAGAGTTAGCTAAACTTGAAGAATTAAACTAAAAACTTACTAACTATTTTATAAACTTCTCTTAACATTTTGTGATGACTATTTCCTATATTAGCTGAGTTAACCTTTTATATATGAGAAAATTAATACTTTTTGGATTTTTAATTTGTTCTACTATTGCTTTTACTCAAGAAGATAATTTTTGGAATAATGTTCGCTTTGGAGGTAGTGTTGGTTTTGGGTTTGGTTCTAACAATACAACGCTTTCCATATCTCCTGCAGCTGTATATGATTTTAACGATAGTTTTTCTCTAGGTGTGGGTATTGGGTATTCTTATAATAAAAAAGATTCTTTTAAATCAAATATTTTTAGTCCAAACATATTTATACTATACAGGCCTATTAGAGAAATAGAGCTTTCTTCAGATTTACAACAAATGTACGTTCATAGAAAGTCGGATTCATTTTCTGAAAAATATAATTACCCTGCTTTAAACATTGGGGTTTCTTACAGAATAGGTGTTGTTTCTTTAGGTGTACAATATGATGTTTTATATGAAGAAAACAAAAGCATATATGCTTCAGCCTTTACTCCTGTGGTAAGAGTCTTCTTTTAAAAAAACGCTTTCAATTCTTCTAGTAGCTTTTCATGCATATCATTCGTATAATCTAAATGTGTTACAATACGGATTTTTCCTTCACCCATCGAAATTAGTAATACACCTCTTTCTGCCATCTTTTTCATAAAGTCATCTGGATTTATTGAATCTTCAACATAAAAAATAACAATATTCGTTTCTATAGGTTCCACTTTTACTACGTACGAACATTTTTCTAAAACAGTTCCTATTTCCTTTGCTTTCTGATGGTCTTCAGCTAAACGTTCTACCTGATTATCTAGAGCATAAATTCCCGCTGCTGCTAAAAAACCTGCTTGACGCATTCCTCCACCAAATAACTTACGTACACGTAATGCTTTTTCAATATGAGCTTTACTACCCACTAATACAGATCCTACAGGAGCTCCTAATCCTTTTGACAAACAAATTGAAATCGTATCAAATAACTCTCCATATTGTTTTGGTGTTTCATTTTTTGCTACTAACGCGTTAAACAAACGTGCTCCATCTAAATGATATGCTAAATCATTTGCTTTAGCTACTTTTTGAATCTTTTGCAATTCTTCAAAATTCCAACAAGCACCACCTCCTTTATTTGTAGTATTTTCAGCACAAACTAATCTACTATATGGAGTATGGATATCATTTCTTCCTCCAACTAAGCTATCTAACTGTTCAGCTGTAAACATTCCTCTATCTCCATCAATCAAACAAGAAGTTACCCCCGCATTAAATGCAGCTCCTCCACCTTCATAGTTATATACATGCGCCCATTTATCACAAAACATTCTATCTCCTGGCTGTGTATGAATTTTTATCGCAGTTTGATTTGCCATGGTTCCCGAAGGAAAAAATAAAGCATCTTCCATTCCAAACATATCAGCTACTTTTTCTTGCAGTAAATTTACTGTTGGATCTGCTTTAAAAACATCATCTCCTACCTTAGCATTCATCATCACTTCCAACATTCCTTTAGTTGGCTTAGTTACAGTATCACTTATTAAGTTTATTTCCATTTCTAACTACGATTTATAAAATGTATTTTTGCATTTATGATTACACACGAACAGCTTAAAAATATCGCTGAACGAATTGGCAAGTTAAAAGGATATTTAGAAATTGACAAGAAGTTAATTGAAATTTCAAATGAAGAAGAAAAAACGGCTAACCCTGATTTCTGGAACAATCCAAAAGAGGCTGAAGTTGTGATGAAGTCACTTCGATTTAAAAAGAAATGGGTAGAAGATTACAATGCTGTTGTAGCCATGAATGATGACTTAACTGTGCTTTATGATTTTTACAAGGAGGGTGATGTTGAGGATAGCGAAGTAGAAGAACAATTTGAAAAAACAGCTACTTTCTTAGAAGATATTGAATTTAAAAATATGCTTTCTGAAGAAGGTGATAGTTTAAGTGCCACGATACAAATTACAGCTGGTGCTGGAGGAACAGAAAGTTGTGATTGGGCAGAAATGCTTACTCGTATGTATACTATGTGGGCAGAAAAGCAAGGTTTTAAAATAAAAACCCTCAACTATCAAGAAGGTGATGTTGCTGGTATAAAAACGGTTACTTTAGAGTTTGATGGTGATTATGCTTTTGGGTGGTTAAAAGGCGAAAACGGCGTACATCGTTTGGTTCGTATCTCTCCTTTTGATAGCAACGCAAAACGTCATACTTCCTTTGCTTCTGTATATGTATACCCTGTTGCTGATGATTCAATTGAAATAGAAGTTAATCCGGCTGATATTGAAATTACCACAGCTCGTTCTAGTGGTGCTGGTGGACAGAATGTAAATAAAGTTGAAACTAAAGTTCAATTATTACATAAACCAACAGGAATTCAAATTCAGTGTTCTAACTCTCGTTCACAACACGATAACAGAGCTACAGCTATGCAAATGTTAAAATCACAATTGTATGAAATTGAATTACAAAAACGTTTAGCTGCTCGTGATGAAATTGAAGCAAACAAAATGAAAAATGAATGGGGAAGCCAAATTCGTAATTACGTAATGCACCCATATAAATTAGTTAAAGACGTACGTACTGCTCATGAAACAGGAAATGTAGATGCTGTTATGGACGGAAATATCAATCCTTTTTTAAAAGCTTATTTAATGATGATGGGACAAAAAGAAGATTAACACTATAAAACTCTTAATAATGATTAAAATATATCACAATCCACGTTGTTCTAAATCAAGACAAGGTTTAGAAATTTTAGAAAACTCTGGTAAAGAGTTTAAAACCGTAAAATATTTAGATACTATTCCTTCTGAAGAAGAATTAAAAGAAATTATTAATCTTTTAAATATTTCTCCGATTGATTTAGTTCGTAAAAATGAAAAAATTTGGAAAGAGGAATATAAAGGAAAAGATCTATCAGATGCTGAAATTATTACAGCAATGGTTAAAAATCCAAAGTTAATCGAAAGACCTATTGTTATTAATGGGAATAAAGCCGTAGTAGGAAGACCTCCAGAAAATATAAAAGAAATTATTTAATTTTTTTAAGCTCTCAAGAAATTGGGAGCTTTTTTATTTTAACACAATTTAAATAACTAATTTTTTAGTTTATTAATAATTCACCGTAAATTGCCTACAAAATTAAAATTCATATACTATGAAAAAAACATTATTAGGACTATCCCTGGCCTTCTTTATATCTACGGGGTATAGTCAAGCTTTAAAAGAAACACAACAAAAGCTACCCAAAAAAGGAAAAGTAAGCGCTATGAAAATCCCAACCGACCCTTCGGTTAAGATAGGAAAACTATCAAATGGGATGACTTATTACATCAAACAAAACCCAAAACCAGCCAACAAAGTAGAGTTACGATTAGTTGTAAATGCAGGTTCTATTTTAGAAGATGATGACCAATTAGGGTTAGCTCACTTCATGGAACACATGAACTTTAATGGAACAAAAAACTTTAAAAAGAATGAACTGGTAGATTACCTACAGTCAATTGGGGTAAAATTTGGTGCTCACTTAAATGCATATACAGGTTTTGATGAAACTGTATACATTTTACCTATTCCAAGTGATGACAAAGAAAAACTTGAAAAAGGTTTTCAAATTCTTGAAGATTGGGCACACGGTGCCTTGTTAGAAGGGAAAGACATTGATGAAGAACGTGGTGTTGTTTTAGAAGAATACCGTTCTCGTAGAGGAGCTGACAGCCGTATGTTAGAAAAATACTTACCAAAAGTAATGCACGGTTCTAAGTACGCTGAAAGATTACCTATCGGAACTAAAGAAAACTTAGAAAACTTTAAACATGAAAGTATTCGTCGTTTTCATAAAGATTGGTATCGTCCAGATTTAATGGCTGTTGTAGCTGTGGGTGATGTTAGTGTTGATATTTTAGAAGAAAAGATAAAATCACACTTTAATAAGATTCCTGCTGTTAAAAATCCTCGTAAAAGAGAAGTTGGCTCTTTAAAAAACCACAAAGAAACTTTTATCGCAATTGAAGCTGATAAGGAAGCACCTTTTTCTAGTGTGCAATTAATGTACAAAGATTATGGAGAAGCTACACCAGATGTTACAATTACTGATTATAGAAATTCAATTGTAAAGTCTTTATTTACTCAAATGATTAACAATCGTTTGAATGAGTTACGTAACAGCGAAAACCCTCCTTTTGTATACGGATTTAGCTATCATGGTGGAACATGGGCTCGTGGTAAAGAAGCTTACCAATCAAGAGCTAGTGTAAGTGCTGACGGACAATTAAAAGGTTTACAAGCTTTATTAGACGAAAGCGAACGTGTTAAAAGATATGGTTTTCAACAAGGTGAATTAGACCGAGCAAAAATGAATATATCTGCTCGTATGGAAAAAGCTTTTAAAGACAAAGATAAAAGAGAGTCTAGAAGAATTGTTGGTGAATATGTAAACAACTTCCTAGAGCAAGAACCAATTCCAAGTATTGAATGGGAATACAAAGCTAATCAAACACTATTACCTTCGGTAAAACTAGAAGAAGTAAATAAGCTTATTGAAAGTTATTTACATGATGACAATCGTGTAGTTGTTATTACAGGTCCTAAAAAGGTTGTTACTGAACAACAAGTTATTGATGCTTTAAATAATGTTAAAACAAAAGAATTAAAGCCCTATGAAGACAAAGCTGTTGCTGCTTCATTAATAACAAAACAACCAACACCTGGATCTATTGTAAATGTTACTGAAAACAAGAATTTAGGAACAAAAACTATGACTTTAAGTAACGGAGCTAAAGTTACCTATAAGAAAACCGATTTTAAAAATGATGAAGTATTATTTGAAGCATTTAGTTTCGGAGGAACTTCTTTATACTCTGATGAGGAATTAAAAGCCACTTCTTTTGCTAACAGAGGGCTTGCTGAAGCAGGAATTAATGGTTTTTCTAAAACAGATTTATCTAAAATGATGTCTGGTAAAATTGTTCGTGTTTCTCCATTCATTGGTAGCTTAAGTGAAGGATTTAGAGGTTCTGCTACTCCTAAAGACTTAGAAGAGTTATTCCAAATGGTACATTTATACTTTACTTCTTTAAATAAAGATGAAAAAGCTTTTAACTCTTATGTAAACAAACAAAAAAGCTTCTTAGGAAACTTATTAGCTAGTCCTAATTTCTTCTTTCAAAAAGAAATGAGTGAGTTTGTTTATGGAAAAGATCCTCGTTATACAGGCTTCCCTTCTCCAGAAAAATATGAGAACGCTGATTATAACTTAGCTTATAAAAAATACCAAGAACGTTTTGCTGACGCAGGTGATTTCAACTTCTATTTTGTTGGTAATGTTGATGAAAAGAAACTTGCTGAATATGCAACTAAATATATTGCTAGTTTACCAGGAAAAAATTCTAATGAGATATACAAAGTGTCAGATTTTAGACCTTTATCTGGTTCTCATTCTAAAACTGTTACTAAAGGTAAAGATCCTAAAAGTAATGTACGTATCACTTATCAAGGAAAAGCTAAATACAATAAAAAAGATGCCTTAGCTTTTAAAATTTTAGGTGAAGTTGTTGGGATTAAATTAACTGAAAAGTTACGTGAACAAGAAGGTGGGGTGTATTCTTCAAGAACTCGTGGTAGTATCTCAAAAATGCCTTACGGTTGGTATAACTTTACGATTTCGTATCCTTGTGCTCCTGAAAATGTTGAAAAATTAAAAAACATTTCTGTTGCTGAAGTTGCTTCTGTTGTTAAAAATGGACCTACTAAAGAAGACTTAATGAAAGCTCAAAAAGGAATGATTGCCGACTACAAAGAAGATCTTAAAAAGAATCGTTTTTGGTTAAGCACAATTAAAAATGTAGACTATCAAAATAACGATGTTTCAGACATAGCTTCTTTTGAAGATAGAGTAAACTCTTTAACTAAAAAGGACATTCAAAAAGTAGCTAAGAAATATTTAACTGATGGATATATCTTAGGTGTTTTAAACCCTGAAAAATAATTCAAAATAAGTTATAACTAACAAAAAGCTCTCAAGAAATTGGGAGCTTTTATTTTTTTAGAAACCTAGATCCTAGAAAACCTAACCCGTAACCATAAAATTGGGTTATCGTTGTAACGATACTTAACAAAGCTACTTTTAGGTTTTTGTTTTGCAGTAAAGTGTCTAAAAAAATACAAACAAAATAAAATCCGTAAAAAGCAAACAACTGCCAGTACCCAAAGAAAGTTCCTATGATAGCAACATCAATCCCTACAATAAACAAACTCGGAAACCAATAGGTTAATTTTGCCGTTTCTGGGTACTTTTTATTTAAAATAGGTCTAGCTGTACCAAAAGCGAAAGTTTGCTTAAAAAACTGTTTAACGGTACTTCTACGTTTATGGTACACAAAAGCCTTTTCTATTAATTGTGTTTCAAAACCATTCTCCCAAAGGCGGAAGGTTAAATCGATGTCTTCACCAGCTTTCATCTTTGAAAAGCCATTTGTTTTTTCAAAAGCAGTTCTTGATAAACCTAAATTAAAGCTTCTGGGTTGAAATTTTCCTACGGATTTTTTCTTTCCCCTAATTCCTCCAGTTGTTAACACCGAAGTCATCGAATAATTAATAGCTTTTTGTAAAGCAGTGAAATTAGGATGTGCTGCGTCTGGACCTCCAAAAGCATCTGTATAATTCTCTTCTAATGCTTTTTTTACTTCAGAAAGGTATTGAAGAGGAACAATAACATCGGAGTCTAAAATAATAAAGTAGTTTCCTGATGCTCTTTGCATTCCATAATTACGACTTGCTCCTGCCCCACTATTCTCTTTATAAAAATAGTTTAGATTGAGTTGTGAAGTGTACTTTTTTACAATTTCTTCAGATGAATTTTCAGAACCATCTTCAACAATTAACACCTCAAAACTGTCTTGAAAACCTTGTTTAGTTAAGCTTTCTAACAACTCATCAACCTCTTGTGGTCGATTGTAAACAGGTACTATTACTGAAAACTTTAAGTCCATTATAACCTAAGCTCTTTGTTTAATTTGTTGAGCTATTCCATTCCAAAGCTGTATTCTTTTCTGTAAAGATTCCTTGGCATAAAACAACACATCATCCCACTTTTGTTGATCTTGACCACACAACTCCTCTATCATTTGTAACGATAACGGTCCGTGTTCATCTCCATCTAATTCAATATGCCTGTTTAAATAATAGGTAAGTTTACTGTAAGAACTTCCTTCTTTTTCTTCAGTATTTTTTACAATTTCTAAAAACATATCTGGTATTACATCTTCTCTACCAAAAGTAAAACTCGATGCTATAATATGTGGCTGACTTGTTCTAATTACTTCAAAAGAAAAGTTTACAAAGTCTTTTACTTCTTCAATAATTGAACTATTCTGCATTACTTCCTCAACTGGTTTTCCGTCAATAACACCTGAAATAAAGTTTGAAATTTCATTGATACTTGCTCCTGCTTGACGCATCGCATCAATATACATTTCAAAGTGACTCTTTGGTTCTCCTAATTCATTAATATCAGTTTCTTCACCTAAAACAATTTCATTGATAAAACGTGCCGTTTTGGTATTTACAGCAGGTAACCAAGGTAAATTCACACAGGTAAGTTCTCGTTGTAACGCTTTTAATAGTGACATGAAATCCCACACAGCAAATACATGCGATTCCATAAATAATTTTACATCGTCAATATGCTCTAACGAGTTATATAGTTCATGTTCCTTCAGTTGCTTCCTTAACGGTGCTAACTCTTTTTCTATGTGTAAAATATTGCTCATATGATAACTATCAATAAAAAAAGCAAATCTAACGATTTGCTTTTTATCTATAATTCTATTTCTATAAAGATCTTATTCTTCAGTAAATCTTTCCATTACCGCATCACTCACTCCCATATTAGAGAAACCTCCATCATGGAATAGGTTTTGTAATGTTACTTTCTTAGTTAAATCTGAGAATAATGAGATTGTATAATCCGCACATTCTAATGCTGTTGCATTTCCTAATGGAGACATTTTTTCAGCATATGAAATAAATCCGTCAAATCCTTTTACTCCTTGTCCTGCAGTTGTAGGCGTAGGTGATTGAGATATTGTGTTTACACGTACTTTATGATCTCTTCCGAAGAAATATCCAAAACTACGTGCGATACTTTCTAAATACGCTTTGTTATCAGCCATATCATTGTAATCTGGGAATACACGTTGTGCTGCCATATAAGTTAATGCAACAATACTTCCCCACTCATTCATGGCTTGTTTGTTATATAAAACGTTCATTACTTTATGAAAAGATACCGCTGAAACGTCCCATCCTTTAGTTGTAAAATCGTATTTAGAATCTGTATAATGACGTCCTTTACGTACATTAACTGACATACCGATTGAGTGTAAAACGAAATCTATTTTACCTCCTAAAATTTCCATAGACTTTTCAACCAAGTTGTTTAAATCATCCATAGAAGTTGCGTCAGCTGGAATAATTTCAGATCCTGTCTTCGCTGCTAAATCTTTAATACCTCCCATACGCATTGCAATTGGTGCATTGGTTAATACAAACTCTGCCCCTTCTTCGTGAGCACGTTCAGCTACTTTCCATGCAATAGAATTTTCATCTAATGCTCCAAAAATAATTCCTTTTTTTCCTTTTAATAAATTATACATATTTAAAATATTTTAGTCTATCGTTGTTTGTTCTGAAAGCAAATATACTCTTAATTTAATAATTCCTTTGCATGGGTCAATGCACTTTCAGAAACGTCTTTTCCACTTAACATCTCTGCTATTTCTCTAATACGTTCGTCTTCTGACAATAACTTTAAATTAGAGGTGGTTACTCCTTTCTCTTCTCCTTTAAATACTTTATAGTGTTGCACTCCTTTTGAAGCTATTTGAGGTAAATGCGTTATGGTTATTACCTGCATATGAGCACTCATATCTTGCATTATTTTTGCAATTTTATTAGATACCTCTCCTGAAACTCCGGTATCAATCTCATCAAAAATAATCGTAGGCAATTGTATGTTTTCTGATAGTATTTTTTTGATAGATAACATAATTCGAGACAATTCCCCTCCTGATGCTACCTTCTTTAACTCTCCAAAGTTACCTCCTTTATTTGCTGAGAATAAAAATTGTAAGTTGTCTTTTCCGTTTGATAAGTATTCTTCTGAAGATAGCAATTCTATAGCAAAACGAGCATTTGGCATTCCTAATTCTGATAAAAGATATTCTAATTCTTTTTTCAACTTTGGAATTACTTTATTTCTCGAAGTAGTAATCATCTTCGCTACTTCATCTAACTTTTTAGCTACATCTTTAATTTCTCCTTCTTTTTGAGCCACTATTCCTCCAGCATCTTCAACTTGTGCTACCTTTTCTGATAATGATACATGAATTTCTTGCAATTCTATTATTGTTGATACTGAATGTTTCTTTTGAAGGTTATAAATTAATTGTAACCTATCATTGAGCTCTTCAATTTCGTTAGGATTAAACTCTACCTCTTCATTTGCGCTTTCTAACTCGGTAACTACATCATCTAATTCAATTTTCACACTCGTTACTCGATTGGCTAACTCTTCATATTGTTTAGAAAAAGAACTGATTTTTTGTAGTTTACTTTCCAAAGAATTTAACAAAGTTTGAATACCTATTTCTTCATTAATCGAAACACCTAAAGCTTCTGATAAATTCAATTTTATTTCTTCAATATTATTTAATTTATCTAACTTTTCTTCTAAAACTTCTTGCTCCCCTTCTTTTAAGTTCGCTTCTTCAAGCTCATTAAACAAGTGCAAATTGTACTCGTATTGTTCTTTTGATTTTTCAGTTTCTTCTTGAAGTGCTTTCAGTTCTTTTCGTAATTTGTTATACGTACGCAAGCCTCTTTTATAAGATGCTATTTTAGCTTGATTTTTTGCCAAGGCATCAATAACAGAGAATTGAAAAGATACATCTGACAACTGCATAGTTTGATGTTGCGAATGAATATCAATAAGCTTTGTTTTCAAAGCATTTAACACCGATAATGTAACCGGCGTATCGTTAACAAAAGCTCTTGATTTACCAGATGGCAAAATTTCTCTTCTAATTATGGATTCTTTTTCATAATCGAGATCTAACTCTTCAAATAACTCTTGTAAAGCATATCCTTCTACCGAAAATTGTGCTTCAATAATGCACTTTTTCTCAGTATCTTTTAAAGAAGATAAGTCAGCACGATTACCCATTACCAAACCTAAAGCTCCTAATAAAATGGATTTTCCTGCTCCAGTTTCACCAGTAATGATAGATAAACCTTTTGTAAAATCAATCGTTAACTGATTGATTAATGCATAATTATGTATAGATAAATGTGTAAGCAAATTCTATTCTTTTGTGAAGAATAAAAGTAAGGATTTTGAATGAATTAAATCAAGCTAAAACAAAGGAAGTCTATTGACTTTTCAACAGCTTATAAACGTTGTATTTAACGATTTAATAACGGAACTCTTTTACTGAAGATTTTTCCACTTATCTTTATAAGTTGGAGCAATTTTATTTAAAACCGTAATCATTTGTGATTGATTTCTTGAAGTAACTCCATCAGAAAAAACATTTACTATTTCATCTCCTTTGGCATCTAAGAAAACGCGAATCATATAATTACCAATAGTAATATTATGTAGTTTATCTAAATCTAAAACACTTTTTTCAATTGCTTCTTTAGCTGAATTTTTATTGTCTGCAAAATTATCGAAACCGTTACGGTGGTAATTGTAGTAGATACTTCGTAAAACACTAAATTTAGAAGACAGTAAATTATCTATTAAAGCAAAGCGATTTTGTTTCCCTACTTGATTTTGCCAACCAGACTCTCCGTTAGACTGTGCTAACAACATAATATTTTCTGCTTGTTTCAAGTAATTCTCTCCTCCTTTTAAAGCAAAAGTATCTGCATCAACTCCTAATATTGTATACACATAAAAAGCAATTGTTGAGATTAAATTAGATTCGTAGATAGTTGGATTGTAAATTAACGGATCAAACTCATTATAGCGAAAGTTAAAGTTTGTATCATTAATGTTTAAAACAGGTGTAGCGTAGGTTGAATTATATACAGGTCTAGTTGACTGTACTTGCAAAGTAGCTGAAAAATTACTCCCGTTTTGCTCATTTATAATGATGTTAAATGCACAATTGATACGTTCTTGTTGCTTAAAGTTTCTATTCGTCCATTGTTTATCATTAATAAACTCAGTTAACGCTTTTTGTAGCGTTTGATAAACTTGTTTGTTACTACTCTGTACTTTATCTGAATTGATAATTACAGTAGCATTCAACTCTTGTGAATAAGAAGAAAAAGTAACTAAAAGAAGAAAAAGTATAAAGAAAAACTTACGCATTTAATTTTTGTATTATTTCGTTAACGATATCTTTTGATACTGCTTTTTTCGATTTTAAATCGAACGATTTTTCGTTAAAATCAGCATCAATAATTGTAATTTTATTAGTGTCGGTTGCAAAACCAGCACCTTTATCACGTAACGAATTTAATACAATAAAATCTAAATTTTTGCGTGTAAGCTTACTTTTTGCGTTTTGTACCTCATCGTTCGTTTCTAATGCAAACCCAACTAACAACTGTTTTTTCTTAATTTCTCCTAGAGATTTTAAGATATCTTTAGTTGGTTCTAACTCAATACTTAACGCTGCTTCTTTCTTTTTTATTTTTTGAGTAGCTACATTTTTTGGTCGATAGTCTGAAACTGCTGCCGATAATACAGCTATGTCAACCTCAGCAAAATACTTATGACATGCTTCATACATATCTTGTGCAGACTTAACATCTATTCTATGAATAAAAGAATGATTTACCTGCTGATGTGATGGACCTGCTACTAAAAACACCTCAGCTCCTAAATTAGCTGCTGTTTTTGCTATTTCAAATCCCATTTTACCTGAAGAGTGATTTCCAATAAAACGTACAGGATCTATAGCTTCATAGGTTGGCCCTGCTGTTATTAACATCTTTTTCCCACGGAGTGGTAATTTAGATACTATATCTTTTTCTATAAAGTCAACAATATCTTCTGGTTCAGCCATACGACCTTCCCCAACCAATCCGCTTGCTAACTCACCCGAAGTAGCAGGAATTAAAATATTTCCAAAACTTTGTAAACTATCTAAACTTGCTTTCGTTGACGGATGTTGATACATGTCCAAATCCATCGCGGGAGCAAAATATACTGGACATTTAGCTGACAAATAGGTTGCTAATAATAAATTATCGCATGTACCATTTGTCATTTTAGACAAGGTATTTGCTGTAGCTGGGGCAATTAACATTAAATCTGCCCACAAACCTAAATCTACATGGTTATTCCACAATTCATTTTCATCTTCTTTATCATAAAAAGTAGAATGAACTGGATTTTTTGATAAGGTGGAAAGTGTAAGAGGTGTTATAAAATCTTTAGACGCAGGAGTCATAATTACTTTGACTTCTGCGCCTGATTTTATAAATAAACGAACTAAGTTCGCTGTTTTGTATGCCGCTATACCGGCGGTAACACCAAGTAAAACTTTTTTACCGCTTAGTACAGACATATTATTTTGTCTCTGGAGTTCTATAATATACCTTGTCGTTTAACCACTCTTCTACTGCAATAGCATGTGGTTTAGGTAAACGCTCATAAAATTTAGAAACTTCGATTTGCTCTTTGTTTTCAAAAACTTCTTCTAAACTATCGTTATAAGTAGCAAACTCATCTAACTTATCAACTAATTCCTTTTTTAAATCAGAATTAATTTGTGTAGCTCTCTTTGCTATGATAGAAATAGCTTCATAAATATTATGCGTTGGAGCCTCGATAGCTTCTTTATTATAAGTTATAGTACTTAACGGCGCTTTCGTTTCTTTATAATCCATTTTTTAACTTTTAGCTAATTGTTCTTGTTCTTTGTTTAATGTTGCTAACATTTCGTTTGATTCTTCCATGAATTTTGATTCAGGAAAATTTCTTTTTAATTTTTGGTATGCTTTGATAGCATTTTTAATCCTTTCTGCTTTTTTCCTTTGTCTACTTTTTATAGCTAAATCATGTGCTGCTTTTAAACGATAGTATAAAGCTTCTTCTTTATACTTCGTTCCTAAAAAGTCTTCTAATAAATTATCAAAAGCAACGATTGCCGCCTTGTAATTTCTAGGGTCATAATCAGCAGTTCTATAATATGTTTTTGCTATTTCAAAAGATTTCTTTTCAAGTTTTGTTCTTAACTCTGCATGATACTTGTTAGCCTCTTCTATCTTATCTGAATCTGGGTAATTATCTATAAATTTTTGAAAAGCCTCTAACGCTTTGTTTGTATCCGTTGGATCTAAACTATAACTAGGTGCTGCTTTGTAATAGCTTAAAGCTGATAAAAAAGCGGCTTCTTCTCTTTTTGAACTTTTTGGATAATTTCCTGTAAATCTATTAAAGTAATATCCTGCTAACCCGTAATTTTTCTCATTAAAGTTAGATTGAGAAACCATAAACTGAATACGCTCCATTTGAGGTTTACCTCTGTATGAAGGTGTTATTTTTTCGAACAAGCGTAAAGCTTTACTGTACTTTTGAGCTTCGTACATTTTTACAGCCATTTTGTATTGTTCTTCTACAGTTCCTTTATTCAATACTTTTTGATATTCTCCACATGAAGAAAGTACTAAAAGCATTACAGCAATATACGCTAGATTTTTCATTTTTTGCATCTGGCAAAATTAGTGATTAATTATGGATTATTAAAACGATTTTTTATCTCATAAATGAGATTAACAAGAAACTACAAAATCTGTTATAATTTTTCCAAAGAACTCCTAAATGTTTGTTAATCTTATTGCTGAGCTCCAGCGGCAGATTGAGCTACTATTTGCTTAACATCATTATCAAATAAATACAATCCTCCCTTATCGTCTCCAATTAGGTTAATTTTATCTAAAATATTGCGTGCCAATGCTTCTTCTTCTATTTGTTCAGATACATACCATTGTAAAAAGTTATGCGTTGCATAGTCTTTTTCTTGTAATGTAATATGTACTAAATCGTTTATTGACTTAGATACCATTACCTCATGATCAAATAATGTTTGGAACATATCTTTAAAAGACCCAAACTTTGCTGGTGGTTCTTTCAAATCAGAAATATGTGCGTGTCCGCCACGTTCATTTACAAACTTTATTAATTTTAACATGTGCATGCGCTCTTCATCTGAATGTGCATACATAAATTGTGAAACACCTTCAAAACCTTGAATTTCTGCCCAACATGCCATAGCTAAATATACTTGTGATGACTCTGCTTCTACTCTTATTTGGTCGTTTAATGCCTGCTCTATTACTTTTGATAACATATTTTCTACTTTAAAAATTACTCTTTATACAAAGATGCTAAAAAAATGCTTAGTTGAAAAGCAAATACCATACTCTACAGTTATAAAAAGTATACTTTTTTTTTTAATACATCTGTTATTAGGCCTTTTGTATTGGCTTAAAAATAGAAGTAATTTACTTTATTTTAATCTTTTAAACAAATGTTAAAATTTATTAAAAATAGAAAAACTTTCATTTTGTTTCCATAAATTTATCGAAACAAAATTGCTTTCTTGAAGAATATAAATAATCAAAAATTATTTTCTGGGAACAAATTTTAATAAAAGAATAACCTAGCAAAACTTATTTATTTTATGATAAATGGGTTTTGAAAATTATAGGCATAAACTTTGGGTGCCTTAAAATGACCAAAGCATATCTAATTATAAAAACTTTAATATGAAAAATTTAAAAAGTTTAGGGAAAATTTTAAACAGTAATGAGCAAAAAGCCGTGCATGGTGGTTTAGATTATCTCAAAGAAGCTTGTGACGAACCTGTATGTTGTTATGAAAGAATGGTTCATGACGGTTGGGGTTGGGTTATGGAGGTAGTTTGTGAAGATAACCCAAACTAATCCTATTCTATATTTTACAATTTCAGATGCCCCTTTTTAGGGGCTTTTTTAATTAGTAAAAAACTATTAAAAACTTATTTATTTAATAATTTATAGTTTTTAAAAACAATGGAAATAATATTCTAACTAAAAAAAGACCATAATATATGAAACTATGGCCTTTTTAACTCCTTGTTTTCTTTATACCTCTTTATAGATTATCTATAAAGTCTGATATTTTTGTTTGTAATTCTTCTGAGGCTGTTACTAATGGTAATCGTACTTCATCTAAACAGATTCCTAACTTTTGTAATACCGCTTTTATTCCCGCAGGATTATTTTCTTCAAAAATTAGATTTACGATATCCATTAATTTGTAGTGTATATCGTAAGCCTCTTTGGCTTTCCCTTCTAACCCTAACTGAATCATTTTTGAAAACTCTTTAGGTAATGCTTGCCCAATTACAGAAATAACTCCTGCTCCACCTGCTAAAGCTACTCCAACAGCCAAATCATCATCACCAGAAATCACTAAAAAATCTTCTGGCTTGTCTTTTAACAACTCATAGTATTGTTGTTGATTGTTTCCTGCTTCTTTAACTGCAACAATGTTTTCAAAATCTCTTGCTAATCGTAAAGTTGTTGCTGGCTCCATATTTTTTGCTGTTCTGCCAGGAACATTATACATAATAATTGGCTTAGGACTCGCTAAAGAAATTGCTTTATAGTGCTGATAGAATCCTTCTTGCGTTGGTTTGCTATAGTATGGAGCTACTGATAAAACCCCATCTATTTCAGATAAGTCTAAAGATTGTAATTCTTCTGCAACAGTTTGTGTGTTGTTTCCTCCAACTCCTAAAACTAAAGGTAAACGTCCTTTATTTTCTTCAGCAATTACTTTAATTATTTCTATTTTTTCTTCTTTAGTAATTGTTGCACTTTCTCCAGTAGTTCCATTTATTACTAAATAGTTTGTACCGTTTTCAATATTGTAATTTACTAACTTTTTAAGTGCTTCGAAATCTACACTTAAATCTTCATTGAAGGGAGTTACCAAAGCTACTCCAGTTCCTACAAACTTTTGCATTATATTTTATTTAAAATCGTTAGGTATTTTTTTAATTCTTGATTTAAAACTGCTTCGTTAAAACTAGTATCAGACACTACTATATCGTACAATCTGTCATCAATTTCTGCAAAACCAGCTTTAAAATCTGCTTGCGACAACAAAGTTACCATATTCGTTAATAAGTTTGACGTTTTTGTATAGTTTATGAGTAGGTCATATTTGTTTTTAACGAAATCTTTTAAATTGTCGGATTTTAAACTCGCTTTGAAACCAAAATCTTTTTCGGTAAAGAACTCTGGAGATGGCTCTTCTTTCTTCGAGTATTCTTTGTAAACTAGTACTCTTATGTCAGTTTTTTGAAAAGGAAAAATGTTTGTTAAATTGGCTATTACTACATTTACTAAAGCTTCATTATCTAGCAAAATTGCTACATTTTTAACTTTGGTTTCTTTATGTGGGGTATTCTCTTTTTTTACAACAAGTTTGTCGTATACTTTCTGAATAGATTTTTTCTTTAGGGTACTTATCATCTGTAAAAATTACGAATAGCTAATTTATATTATTTCTCTTCAATTTCTAATAATAAAAACTGATTTAACTGCTTTCCATACAACTGAAAGTTATCATCAGCCGCTAAGATTAACGATTTGTTTCCGTTTTGCAATATTGGTCCAAAAGTAATTGCTTCAATATTGTCTATAATTCCATCTGTTAATTGATTTTCAACAGTACTAAAATCTAATAATAGTTCTTTTTTTAACGGTGTATATTTTTCGTTTTTTAAAGATTGTATTTCCAAAGTATTTGTTGAAGTATCATTAATAGATGCTTTAAAAATTCTAACTACATTTCCATGACTTCCATAACCACTTTGATAAGCTCTTTCAATTATGAAAAAGTGATTTTTTTGATATTCTAAAATAGCTGTTGTTCCGTTTAGGTTTACATTTCCTTTCGCAGGTTTATCAATTTTTTCTAACTGATAAGCAAATTGCTTCGTCGCCTTTTTTGATTCGTTATCAAAATAGGTAATTCTGATAGGAGATTGTGTTTCATGGAATGTTGGTTCTTCTCCATCTGCTTCTAAAGGAGCTTCCATTGCTACCCAAAAGCCTTTTCCGTCAAAACTTTTTGAAGAACTTTCAAAAACACCATTATGTTTTGGTTTTGCTTTTGATGTTGCTTTGAAGTAACTCGGTATTTCTACCTGACTTTTAAAACTTCCATCTGCATTAATTTCAAATATACTTGGGTCTTTTTTATACCGAATAGATCCTTCACTTACTAAATTTATAGTTCCTTTATCTACAAAAATAGACTCTAAATCTAGTACATGGTTTTTAGTAAACTGACTTGTAGTATCTACTACAATAACTTTTTCAAAGTTTACCGATTGAATTGAGTCACTTTTAACAATAATATCACCTATTAGTATTCTTGGATTTGTAGCATCATCCACTACCATGTAGTAATTGTTATTGTAAAAATCGATTCCAGAAATTCCTCCAACAACAGTATTATCGATTATCAAAGAATCTTTTACCACATATTCATTTAAAAATTTAAGTGAAACTGTTTGCTTTTTACAAGCTACCAAACCCACAACCGATAAAACAAATGCTATTTTTCTCATAAACACAAAAGTATTGTTTTTAGTTTATGTAAGCATTAAAAATTGCAACGTCTAACTTAATAGATTCAATTAATCATGAAAAAATATATTCTTTTAATTTTAAAACTGATAGCGGCTATTATAATGCTTCAGACACTGTTTTTTAAATTTACTGGCGCACAAGAAAGTATTGATTTATTTACTAAAATAGCCGGAAATAATGAAGCTTATATGCGAATAGGAACTGGTGTTTTTGAATTAATTGCTTCTATACTTTTATTTACTCCAAAAAAAACTTGGTTGGGTGCTTTGCTAACTACAGGTTTAATGACTGGAGCAATTATGAGTCACTTAACTATTTTAGGTATTGAACATAACAAAGACGGTGGTACTTTGTTTATAAGTGCTATCGTAACTTTTATCTCTGGAGTGATTTTATTAATTTTCAACAGAAAAAACATTCCAATAGTTGGGGACAAATTATAACTTTATAAATCAAAAAGAGCAGTTTTAAAACTGCTCTTTTTGTTATTAGTTTATTCCTATAAATATTTCTACTTCTGCATTTGCTGGGTCTGATGCTCTTGCCTCATACACCTCATAATCGGAAGTATATGCTCTATTTATATCTTCATTCCAAATCTCTAACCATTTGTTGTAAACAATATTATCAGTTAAACTTCCTTTTGCTACATATGCTTTATAGTTTGGTGCTTCTATTTTTTTACTCACAAACCCTTCAGGTACATTATCTACCTCGTTTACTTTGCAGCCAATGATTGTTGTATATGGTTTCGTATGGTCTGACTCATAATCGGTATACACAGCATATACTTCATTCGAAGATTTATTCGGGATTTTCTCGGCTATATTTTCAGACATGAATCGTTGCCATAAAGCAGGTATATCTTTTGCTGCTTGTTGATTCTCGTTGGTAGTTCTTACCGAGATACCAACAACGTAAAACGGCTCTTTTTGTTCTGTATTCATCTTTTATTTTTAAGTTTTACACAAAAATAAAGCCCGTTGTGTCAACGCTATGTCAGGGGCTTTTAATTTTCTTTAGCTATGATTGCTTTAACAATTAAGTATTGAGAAACGATATATAGGATGATTATAGCAATATCAAACAACCTTTTAGGTGTATAAAAGTTATTTAAAGCTATAAGGCTATCAGAAGCAATAAACAAAATAGCCCCTAATAATAACCATGAATTAGCTGTGTTTTTTTGCTGACGATAATTTAGTAATGCTGCTGTTCCAAATGTTGAAATAGCTATTCCATACACCATAACAGGTAGCAACATATCTCCTAAGTTATTATAAATTAAACCTAAGAGTCCCACAAATAACAATACAAAAGGAATTGCTGATGTTAGTATTTTAACTACTGAATCTTTATACAAAAAGCTTGTCGTTATTTTAATATAGACAACATGTGCTACTAAAAACGAGGCTAAACCAAACACGAAAAAGTTTGTTTTATCTAGCAGGAAAACATCACCCCAAAACGAAAAAAACAAGGCCGATAACAACCAAAAACTAGGCTTTTTTACCGATACTAAATACACTACCGCTAGTGATGTCATTAATAACGGTTTAAAAATCATTTCTATTGTTTTATTTTGTGTAATTACTGCATACACATCAGCAATAGCAACCAATAAAAAAAAGATAGAAGCTAAAGTTATTTTAGTTTGTTTGGTCATGTTTTCCTTTTTTAATTAAAAATTAAGCTATCATATCAATAAACTCTTGTTCTGAGATAATTGGAATTCCTAAACTTTCAGCTTTTGTAAGTTTACTTGGTCCCATATTATCACCAGCAATGATGTATGTTGTCTTTTTAGAAATAGAACTCGATACTTTCCCTCCGTTATCTTCAATTGCTTTTTTTAGTTCAGTTCTACTCATTTGATGAAAAACTCCTGAAACCACAAATACTTTTCCTGCTAGCTTATCTGTCTGTCCTTCTAAGCTCTCTGCAGAGACCTCTAACTGAACTCCGTGCGATTTTAATCGGTTAATTAAATCGATGTTTCCTAAATTGTTCGAAAAATCAATAATACTTTGTGCTATTCTATCTCCAATTTCATCAACTGCAATCAATGTTTCAAAATCTGCATGCATCAAATTATCTATGGATTTAAAATGTTTGGCTAGTTTTTTTGCTACAGTTTCTCCTACAAATCGAATTCCTAACGCAAATAATACTTTTTCAAACGGAATTTCTTTTGATTTTTTAATTCCTTCAATCATATTTTGCGCTGACTTTTCCGCCATTCGCTCTAACGGGATTACTTGTTCTACCGTTAAGTCATATAAATCCGCATAGTTTTTAATCAACCCTTCTTTGCGCAATAAATCTACAGTTTCTCCTCCTAGGCCATCAATATCCATCGCTTTTCTACTGATAAAATGCTTGATTCTTCCAGTAATTTGTGGTGCACACCCAAATTCATTCGGACAATAATGCTTTGCATCTCCTTCAGTTCTGACTAATTCAGTATTACATTCAGGGCAATGTGTAGCATACTCTGTAGGAACAGAATCTACTGGTCGTTTTGTTAAATCAACAGCAATAATTTTCGGGATAATTTCTCCGCCTTTTTCTACAAAAACCGTATCTCCTATTCGTACATCTAATTTTGCTATTTGATCAGCATTGTGTAGTGAAGCTCTTTTTACAATTGTTCCTGCCAATTGCACAGGTTCTAAGTTTGCTACAGGAGTAATGGCTCCTGTACGACCTACTTGGTAAGTAATTTCATTTAACACAGTTGAAACTTGCTCTGCCTTAAATTTATAAGCAATTGCCCAACGAGGTGCTTTTGAAGTATACCCTAGTTCGTCTTGTTGTTGAAACGAATTTACTTTTACCACTACTCCATCTGTTTCATAAGGTAATGTGTGACGCTTAACATCCCATTCATTTACAAAGTTTAACACCTCTTCTATCGACTTGGCTAAAACAATTGTATCTGGAATTTTAAATCCAACTTTTCTTGCCGCTTCTAAACTTTCAAAATGTGAAGCATACTTACGCTCTCTAGTTACTAACTGATACAACAAACAATCTAACGGGCGTTTCGCTACTTCTGCACTATCTTGTAACTTCAAACTTCCACTAGCGGTATTACGCGGATTTCTATAAGGTTCTTCATCATTTGCAACACGCTCTTCATTCATTTTGTGAAATCCATCTAACGGTAAAATGATTTCTCCTCGCATTTCAAAATCAGAAACAAAGTCGTTATTTGGTAATAATGGAATAGATTTTATGGTGCGGATATTGGTTGTTACATTATCTCCTTGAAATCCATCTCCACGTGTAACTGCTTGTACAAACTCACCATTCTCATAAGTAAGATTTATAGAAGCTCCATCATATTTTAACTCACATGTATATTCTACTTGATCGGTTCCTAAAATTTTCTGAACGCGTTTTTCCCAATCTAACAAATCTTCTTTAGAGTATGAATTATCTAATGAATACATCCTATGCTTATGAGTAACCGTTTCAAAGTTTTTAGTAACTTCTCCTCCTACTCGTTGCGTAGGTGAATTCGGATCGAAATATTCTGGGTTTTCGTCTTCTAACTGCTGAAGCTCTTTTAATTTAATATCAAACTCATAATCTGATATAGTTGGCGCATCCAACACATAGTAACTGTGATTATGTGTATGTAACTCTTCTCTTAACTGTTGTATCTTCTCCTTAACTGTCATTAAATTATTTTCTAACGGTACCTGTAAAATGATTGATTTTTGAATTGATTGGGTTTCCTGAGGCTCTTCTAAATGAAGCTAACTGACCTGCATGCCAAATAGCATCAGCAATAGGTCCATTAATAGCGTTCCATAAAGGAAATTCTTTTTCTCCAAAGATTATTTTGAATTGTGACACATCATCACTACTTCTTAAAATATCACTAGCTTGTTTTAAGTTTTCTAAAGTTGCTTTTCTTTTTTCAACAAATGTCATTCCTGATTTTGCTTCTTTATTAGGAACTTTTAATGCTGCATTTTTAATTACTTGCGATAAACTTAACACATGATCTATTGTTTCTTCGGTAGTTTTTGCGTCTTTACTCGGTTTATATTCTAAGTCTTTTTCGGTTAAACCGTCTGTAGCCCAGTAATAACGAAACCCTAATCCATCAATCATCCTACTCACAATGGTTCCTGCTGTAAACTCTTCAGCTTCTTCTGGTATTTCGTAATATGGTAATTTGGATTGTGCGCTTGTTGTTAATGCTGCAAATAGCAATAATATTGGTGTAAGTACTGCTCTCATTTAATCTTATTTTTTGATGCTAATTTAAGGAAAAGATTTATGAGTAATACATGTAAAGTATGATCTACTAAAATAAAAAAACCGAGGCAATCCCTTACCTCGGTCGTTAAAAAACAAACTATGAATGATAGTTTATTTTTTTAACCACATAGTATAGATGGTTTCTTTATTTCTTGCTGAAACTAATAACATTGTTTCGCTAATTTTTTCAATTTTTAAATTCTCTTCAAAGCTTTCGTTGTCAAATTCTAACTCCTTTGCTTCTGTAATTAATTTCCAAGTCCCGTTTTCTTCCTTATTACTCATCACAACCTGATACCTTCCATCAGGACTTAGTTCTAACCAATTCTTTCCTTCTGAGAACTCAAATTTTTCATTTCCAATTTTCATTGAATCTACAAACCATTTTCCAGAAACTAGTGTTTTTAATTCTTGAGAATAACTTAGCGAAGTAGTGCCAAGTAGTAGGAACAGTAATATTATTACTTTTTTCATTGAGGGGACATGTTTAAGGGGTTACTCTTAGTCAAATATAGCAAAAAAGCCGAAGCAAATCAATGCTTCGGCTTTTTTTATCTGTTTTTAACTTTATTTTAATAATAAGTATAACGACGTACTTTAGCAATATGCTTTGCTAAACGCATTACTTGGTGTGAATAACCATATTCGTTATCATACCATACGTAGATTACAATAGTATCTCCATCAGCAATAGTTGCTTTACTATCAAAAATAGAAGGAGCTGTTGTCCCTACAATATCAGAAGACACTAATTCATTACTTAATGAGTATTGAATTTGCTCTACTAAATCTCCTTCTAAAGCGTATTGCTTCATAATAGCGTTAACAGATTCAACTGTTGCCGGAGTTTTTAATTGTAAGTTTAAGATAGCTAATGATCCGTTAGGTACTGGTACACGAATGGCACTTGAAGTTAATTTACCTGCTAATGCTGGCAATGCTTTTGCTACTGCTTTACCTGCTCCTGTTTCGGTAATTACCATATTTAAAGCTGCTGCTCTACCTCTACGGTATTTCTTATGCATATTATCAACCAAGTTTTGATCATTTGTATATGCATGAATTGTCTCTAAGTGTCCTTTTTTAATTCCGAAGTTATCTTCTAACACACTTAATACTGGTGTAATAGCATTAGTTGTACATGAAGCTGCTGAGAAAATATCTATATTATCAGGATTATTTTCTTCATGATTTACTCCGTGCACAATGTTTGGCACACCTGCTCCTGGAGCTGTTAATAATACTTTACTTGCTCCTTTTGCTTTTAAGTGACGACTTAATGCTTCTTCATCTCTAAAAGCTCCTGTGTTATCAATAATTAACGCATCGTTAATTCCATATTTCGTATAGTCAATATCTTCAGGTTGTGCTGCAGAAATCATGTAAACAGTTGTACCATTAATGATTAATGCATTATTATCAGCATCTACTTGAACTGTTCCTAAGAAATCTCCATGAACAGAGTCTACACTTAATAAAGAAGCTCTTTTTTCTAATACTGTTTGATCTATTTTACCACGAGTAACTACTGCTCTTAATCTTAATTGAGAACCTTTCCCCATCTTACTACTCAACTCACGAGCTAGTAAACGACCAATACGTCCAAAACCGTATAATACTACATCTTTTGGTTGAATGTTTTCTGCTTCAGTTGCATCTTTTAGTTGCTCTTTTACAAAAGCTACCTTATCTGCTGATGCATCATCTTGTAAGTGAAATTCGTAAGCTAATTTACCAATATCTAATTTTGATGGTGGTAAATCAATCGATTGAATTGCTTTAGCTATTTCTAAAGCATCTTCTATTGTTATTGGCTTCGCTACAAACTCTTTAGCGTAATCGATTAAGTTTAAAACCTCACTAGCTCTTTTATCTACTAATGGATTTCTAAATAATACTAACTCGATAGATTTATCGTACCATAAATCGTTAACGATATTAATAAACTCAACCGTAGCTCTTCGAACTTGCGCTTGATTTACTACTTCTTTTTCGTAATTTGTTATTGTTGACATAGTTGTGTGTTAACTAAAATTAAAAAATTTGTGCAAAAATAGGTATTTCTTCTTTATTTTTTGTTGGTTTTATAAAAGAAAAAGCCTTGTTAAAACGATTTTAACAAGGCTTTTTCTTTAAGTATATATATTCTAGAGTTTTTTAACCTGTAACTAGTATCTAAATCTTTCTATTTGACCAGAAGGGCTAACCATTTCTAACAAAAGTCTATTTCCACTTCCGTACACACTATCTAACATATTAACAGCCTCTTTTGCTGACATAACTTTCTTTCCGTTAACTTTAGTTAAAATATACCCTTTTCCAACTTCAAACTGTTTGAATGCCATATTTTGAGTACTCTTTATCTTCGCTCCTCCGTCCAATTTAAACTTTTTTCTATCCTCTTTTGTAAGATCTTCAAACTCGGTTTTTAAAACTCTACTTACAGGCAACTTTATAAGTTTAGTTAACTTAACTACTTTGGTAAGCTCTTCTCCATCCCTGTCAATTATTACATTCACGTATTCTCCAGGTCTTTTTGCTGTTAACTGTCCTTTTAAGTCTGAGAACTTAGAAATCTTCACATTGTTTACTTTCGTAATAACATCTCCTTCTTTTAATCCTGCTTTTTTAGCACCTCCTTCTTCTAAAACTTCCCCTATTCTTACTCCTTCAATGTCTTTTGTTCCTGGATCTATACTAATTCCTAAAACAGCTTGTTGTACCGCTCCAAACTCTAACAAATCATCTACTACTTTTTTAGCTATGTTTGACGGCACAGCAAACGAATACCCTATAAAAGAACCTGTTCTTGATGAAATAGCTGTGTTAATTCCTATTAACTCACCTCGTGTGTTTACCAATGCTCCTCCACTATTACCAGGATTTACAGCTGCATCTGTCTGAATAAACGAGTCTATATTGGTGTTTCCATCCAAATCACGTCCTTTTGCACTTACAATACCTGCAGTAACAGTAGATGTTAAATTATAAGGATTCCCTACTGCTAAGACCCATTCTCCTACCTTAATATTATCAGAATTTCCAAAAGGTAAATTAGGCAATTCAAAATCAGCTTCTACTTTCAATAAAGCGATATCGTTACTTTTATCTGCTCCTATTAAAGTTGCTTTTAACTTTTTCTGATTATTTAACGTAATTTCAATATCGCTTGCTCCTTCAATTACATGATTGTTGGTTACAATATACCCGTCAGGAGAAATAATTACGCCGCTTCCTGTACCTACTTGTTGGTACTTTCTCGTTCCACTTCCTCTACCATAAAATAATTCTGCTAACGGGTTTTGTTGTGTTCTTATTGAGGTATTTTTAACATGTACCACCGCATGTACTGTTTTATCTGCTGCTTCTGTAAAATCGGTTGGTATTGATGTTGAGTTTATTACTGTTGGCGTATAGCTTGCCTTTACGGTTTGCATTGTTGGTTCTACCGCTTTTTCTACAATCACCTGCGGTTCTTCTATCAATGCTTTATATCCTGCAAGTGCTATTGCGCCTCCTAAAATCGCAATTCCTAAAGTTCCAATAATTTTCTTCATATGCTTACAAAATTTTATACTCCAAATATACAATTTTAACATTTCAAGTAAATGTGTTTAACTTCTATTTAACTGATTTTAACCGCTATTTAACAATCCTCTTTACTTCATAAAATATGTATCTTTGTCCATTATTATGGATTTAGAATTTTACAAATACCAAGGAACTGGTAACGATTTTATCATGATTGATAATCGTTCAAAAACCTTTCCAAAAAATAAAACTGACATAATTGCAAAATTATGTGATAGAAATTTCGGTATCGGAGCTGATGGTCTTATCTTACTTGAAGAAGATAATACTACCGATTTTAAGATGGTATATTACAACTCTGATGGTAATGAAAGTACTATGTGTGGTAACGGAGGTCGTTGTATTGTAGCTTTTGCTCATAAACTTGGACTTTTCGAAACTGAAACTACTTTTATTGCTATTGATGGATTGCATCATGCCTCTATTTCTAACGACCTGGTTTCTTTACAAATGATTGATGTTGACAAGGTGAATATTTTTGACAAATACGTTTTTACCAATACAGGGTCTCCACACCATGTTCAGTTGGTAAACGATCTTGCTAATTATGATGTCTTTTCAAACGGAAAAGAAATTAGAAATGAAATTTATGGTTCTGAAGGAAGTAATATTAACTTTGTACAACAAATAGCTAACAACACTTTTAAAGTACGTACCTACGAACGAGGAGTTGAAGATGAAACTTTAGCTTGTGGTACTGGTGTTACTGCCGTTGCCATAGCCATGCATGCAACCAAAAAAACAAATAGCTCTTCTATTATTTTACCTGTTGAGGGTGGAGAATTAGAAGTTTCTTTTAAAGAACAAAACGGAATCTATTCTGAGGTCTTTTTAAAAGGACCAGCTACTTTTGTATTTAAAGGCAAAATAAATATTTAGTGCATACGTTAACTGGAACATATATCAAGTTAAGAGCTTTAGAACCTGAAGATTTAGGGTTTTTATTTCAAATAGAAAACAATGAGTCTTTTTGGGAAGTAAGTCATACACAAGCTCCATTTTCTAAATTTTTATTAAAACAATATTTAGAAAACGCTCACTTAGATATTTTTGAAGCTAAACAGTTACGATTAGTTATCGAAGATAAAGTGACTGGTAAATCTATTGGGATGATAGATTTGTTCGATTTTAACCCGCAACATAAAAGAGCTGGTATCGGAATTTTGATCCATCCTGACTTTCAGCAGAAGGGATTTGCCTCTGAAGCTTTACAATTACTAATTAACTATTGCTTTACACATTTGCATTTACACCAATTATATGCAAACATTACAAATGATAATACCAATAGCTTACACCTTTTTGAAAAGCAAAATTTTAAGCTAATTGGAGTAAAGAAAGATTGGATTTTTTACAACGGAACATACAAAGACGAACTATTATTTCAATTAATAAATGAATAAGAAAATTATTTTAGGAGGTATTGCCACCATTTTTTTAATTGGTGGAATTATTGGATTTAACTACTATCAAAAAATATTTGGTAAAGCAGTTACTAAAGATGGGGCTATATATATAGGTTCTAATGCTTCTTTTGTAGATGTAAAAAAACAACTTTCTGATTTTGTTAAACATCCTGAAAATTTTGTTTGGGTTGCAGAAAAGAAAAAATTCACCAAACCTAAAGGTGGAAAATATCTATTAAAAAAAGGGATGAACATGAATGATGTTGTAAACCTTTTACGTAGTGGAAATCAAACTCCAATTACCTTATCATTCAATAATCAAGATACTTTAGAAAAATTAGCAGGAAGAATTGCTGAACAAATTGAAGCAGACTCTATTGCTTTATTACAAGCTATGCAAGATCCTTCTTTTTTAGCTACCAATAAGTTTTCTAAAAAATCTGCATTAGGAATGTACATCCCTAATAGCTACGAGTTTTATTGGAATACTTCTGCTGAAAACTTCCGTGATAAAATGTTACGCGAATACAATCGTTTTTGGACTTCTGCTAGATTAGATAAAGCTAAAAAACTAAACCTTTCAAAAGAAGAAGTAATTACTCTAGCTTCTATCGTTCAGAAAGAAACAGCTAAAAAAGTAGAACGTCCTATTGTTGCTGGTTTATATTTAAATAGATTAAAAGATAATTGGCCTTTACAAGCCGACCCAACAGTTATATATGCAATTAAAGAAGTTAAAGGGCAAGATTTTGTTGTAAAAAGGGTTTTAAACAAAGATTTAGTAATAGACTCCCCTTACAATACTTATAAAAACACAGGACTTCCTCCTACTCTGATTGCAATGCCAGATATTTCATCTATTGATGCTGTTTTAAACCATCAAAAACACAATTATTACTATATGTGCGCAAGTGTTGATAAGATTGGTTTTCATGAATTTGCGAATTCTTTAGCACAACATAATAGAAATGCAGTGAAATATCAACAATGGATAAATCAACAAGGTATAAAGAGATAAATTAACAAAATTTTATTCTTATCAATTTCAACAAAACATTACCAAAAGATTAATAAAAGATATTTATTTTTGTTTTTTACCTAAAAAAAACACAGGAAAACAACTTTATCATCAATAGTTAAAAAACTGTAAATTATTGATTTATAGTCTGTTGTAAAAAAATGCCGTATCTTTGCAGCGCTAAACAGAAAGTATTTAATTATCAGACATTTAGTATTAGTATTTTTAGGATTTGTATTATTAACCAGTTTTACAGAGGCTACAGCTAAAAAAGAAAAAACTACTACAACAACGCCAATACCAATTCATAAGGTAGAAAAGGTTAACATTCCTTTTTTATTAAATGATTTTGTAGGATTTAAAGAAGCTTTAGCTTTTAAAGAATCACAAGGTAAGTATAGAGTAGTTAACACACTTGGATATTTAGGGAAATACCAATTTGGTAAAGAAACCCTAAAAAGATTTAGAATTTACAACACCACTCATTTTCTTAAAAACCCTGAATTACAAGAACGTACATTTGTTGCTTATTGTAAATTAAACAAATGGATTTTAAGAAAAGACATTAAGAGAAGTGTTGGCAAAACCATTAATGGTGTTAAAATAACCGAATCTGGTATTTTAGCAGCAGCACATTTAAGTGGTGCAGGTAATGTAAAAAAGTTCTTACGTTCAAACGGGTCTATCCGTTTTAATGATGCCTATGGAACCTCTATACAATCATACCTTAAAAAGTTTGCTGGTTATGATGTTTCCAACATCAAAGCCAATAAAAAACCAACGGTTTAATTAATAAGAAAACAAATAAAAAAAAGCATCGATTAAATCGATGCTTTTTTTTATTTATGGATGATAAAGATTGCTGGTCGTTTATGTAAATCAGTTTTTACATGTTTCCATTCTTTTACCGTTAGTGTTTTAATATACTCTGTTGGAAGTGTAATATCACACGCCACGCAAACCCTTGTATCAGGAGATAAAGTAGCGCGTAAATCATCTAACATTTTTTCATTCCTGTAAGGAGTTTCGATAAAAAGCTGTGACTGATTTTTTTCTTTTGAAAGCTTCTCTAAATCTTTAATTGCTTTTTTTCTGTCTGACTTATCAATAGGTAAATATCCGTTAAACGCAAAACTCTGCCCATTCATACCAGAAGCCATAATTGCCAACAAAATAGAAGAAGGTCCTACCAATGGAACTACCTGAATTCCTTTTTGATGCGCTAACTTCACAATACTTGCACCTGGATCTGCCACTGCTGGTACTCCTGCCTCAGAAAGTAAACCAACAGATATTCCTTTTTCACAGGCATCTAAGTAATTCTTGGTTTCTAAATCATCTGAATACTTATCTAATAACATCAACTCCAATGAAGGTTGCGATTTTGTTGGTGTAATTCTTTTAATAAACCTTCTAGCTGATTTTTCGTTTTCAACAATAAAGTAATCTAATTGTTCTACCACCTTTTTTACTGATAACGGCACTACCTCCAATGGTTCAGTATCCCCTAGCGTTGTAGGAATCAAGTATAATTTACCTTTCATTATTTCTGTTCTAATTTTGAAGCTATAATTTCACACGCTTCATCTAACATTTTGTACACATTTTCAAAACCTTGATCTCCTCCATAGTACGGATCTGGAACATTCCTGTTTTCTTTAGGATGTAATTCGTTCAAAATCATTTTTACTTTTTCATGCTGCTCTTGATTTTCAGACATAGCTACAATATCACCATAATTACTTTGATCCATAGCAAAAATCATGTCAAAATTATCAAAATCAGCTTTTACAAACTTTCTTGAACGTTGATTTGTAATATCAATCCCGTATTTTCTAGCTACTTCAATAGAGCGACCATCAGGTAATTCACCTACATGATAATCCGAAGTACCAGCCGAATCTACTGTAAAATTTTCTGAGGATAATTTAGATTGTAAAATTCCCTCAGCAAGAGGAGATCGACAAATATTTCCTAAACAAACCATTAATATTTTTTTCATACTCATAAAAAAACCTCACTAGGTGAGGTTCGTTGTTTATAAAGTTAACTTTTTTGTTAAGTCTTCTACGTACTTTTTAAACTGCTTATCAGTTTCAGTCAAATTATCAACAGTTTTACACGCATGTAACACAGTAGCGTGATCTCTTTTTCCTATTTGACTTCCAATACTTGCTAATGATGACTTTGTCATACGTTTTGCAAAATACATAGCTAACTGACGCGCTTGTACGATATGACGTTTACGTGTTTTAGATTGTAAGGTTGCCACATCCATATCAAAGTATTTTGATACTACTTTTTGAATGTAATCAATAGACAATTCTTTTTTCGTATTCTTAACAAATTTGTCTACAATCTGTTTTGCTAATTCAATTGTAAACTCTTTTCTATTAAAAGAAGCTTGAGCTATCATTGAAATTATCACTCCTTCTAGCTCACGAACATTAGATTTGATATTTTTTGCTATATACTCAACAATTTCTTCAGGCATTTCAACACCATCTCTGTACAATTTGTTTTGTAAAATAGAAACTCTTGTTTCGTAATCTGGTGCTTGTAGTTCAGCTGACAATCCCCATTTAAAACGAGAAAGTAAACGTTGTTCGATATCTTGCATATCAACAGGTGCTTTATCCGAAGTTAAAATAACCTGTTTTCCATTTTGATGTAGGTGATTAAAAATATGAAAGAACACATCTTGTGTTCCTGCTTTTCCTGATAAAAACTGCACATCATCAATAATCAAGACATCAATCATTTGGTAGAAATGAATAAAATCATTTCTAGTATTTGATTTTACAGAATCAATAAACTGTTGTGTAAATTTTTCAGAAGAAATATACAGTACCGTTTTATCTGGGTATTTATCTTTTATTTCAACACCTATAGCATGTGCTAAGTGTGTTTTTCCTAATCCAACCCCTCCATATATTAATAATGGGTTGAATGAAGTTCCACCTGGTTTATTTGCTACAGCCATACCTGCTGAACGTGCCAATCTGTTAGAATCTCCTTCAACAAAATTCACAAAATTATAATTTGGATTTAGTTGAGATTCTATTTTCACCTTTTGTAACCCCGGAATAACAAATGGGTTTTTAAGTTCTCGTTTTGACTCTAACGGAACTGTTACCTTTTGCGGTTTTAAAGGATTACGGTTTGAACTAGGTATTTTTACAGTCTGAGGGCTATTGCTACTATACGTATTCTCCATACGTACATCGTAAATTAATTTAGCATCATTTCCTAACTGACGAACCAAAGCTACTCTTAACAGTTTTATGTAATGCTCCTCTAACCACTCGTAAAAAAACTTACTTGGTACTTGAACTGTCAAAGCTTCCCCTGCCAATTTAATAGGCTTTATCGGCTCGAACCAAGTCTTATATGCCTGTGGCTTAATGTTATCCTTAATAAAAGACAAGCATTCCATCCAAACTGAATCGGCTGTTTTAGTCATATTGGTAAAAAACAATTTTAGTTGTTAATTTTTATTCAGGTTTAGGGGACACCAAACATGAAAGTCTGGGCGAACAAAAGTGTGAATAAATTTTAGTATAAAAAAATCAAATCACTATTGACTTTTATTTTTTTTTTGCGTATCGTTAATGCAATTAAAACAAAAAATTCTTTTGCAAAAACATCACACATCTATACGTGTTCGGTATGCTGAAACTGATCAAATGGGAGTAGTTTATCATGGAAACTACGCACAATTTTTTGAGATTGGTCGTACCGAATGGCTACGTTCTCTGGGCGTTACATACAAATATATGGAAAAAACAGGAATCATGTTGCCTGTTATTTCTTTATCTTGTAACTTTAAAAAGTCGGCATTATATGACGATGAGTTAACCATTACAACCATTTTAAAAAAAACACCTTCAGTAAAAATTGAATTCGACTATGAAATTACCAATCAAAATAACGAACTAATTTCAACTGGAAATACTGTGTTAGCATTTATTAACAATAAAACAAAAAAACCTATGCGTTGTCCTGATTATATTTTAGATAAATTAGCTGTCTTAAAAAAATAATCAAACTAGTAAAAAACATATGAAAATATATACAAAAACAGGTGATAAAGGTACCACTGCCCTATTTGGTGGCACTCGAGTACCAAAACACCATTTAAGAATAGAAAGCTATGGAACTGTTGATGAACTTAACTCATATATTGGCTTAATTAGAGATCAAAACATTGATGACGCTCTAAAAAAGAAATTAACAAAAATTCAAAGCGATTTATTCACATTAGGTGCAATGTTAGCTACACCACCAGAAAAGGAAACTTTAAAAAGTGGTAAAGAACGCTTAAACATTCCTAAAATTAATGAAGACTCAATTCAGTTTTTAGAAGACGAAATTGACCTTATGAATAAGGATCTACCTCAAATGACACACTTTGTATTACCAGGCGGTCACCAAACCGTGTCATTTTGTCACATAGCACGCTGCGTATGCCGTAGATCGGAACGATTAGCCGTGGCTTTAAACGAAGAAGAAACAATTAGCGATACTGTTTTAAAGTATTTAAACCGACTTTCTGACTACCTTTTTGTGTTGGCACGGAAGTTGACTCAAGACTTACAAGCTGAGGAAATTAAATGGATTCCTGAAAAGCTTTAACTAAGTTCTTTAATTATTGATTTCACATTTTTTAAAAAAAACTTGACTTTTTACAAAAAAAAATTATTTTTGCGGAAAATCTTATTAAACAGATAAAGAAATGTATTGGACACTTGAATTAGCATCTTATTTAGCAGATGCACCCTGGCCTGCAACTAAAGACGAATTAATTGATTACGCTATTCGTACTGGAGCACCGTTAGAAGTGGTAGAAAACTTACAAGATATCGAAGATGAAGGTGAGGCATACGATTCTATTATTGAAATCTGGCCAGATTACCCTACTGAAGAAGATTATCTTTGGAATGAAGATGAATACTAGAAAAAATAAATAATAAAAAGTCTCTTTTACAGAGGCTTTTTTTTTGCTTACTTTTAAGCACTCAATAAAAAACACAAAAAACGCTAATTAAAAACAACTTAATTAGCTATAAAACAATATTTTACAAATGAGCGTTTTAAATTCGATTATAAAACTATTTGTTGGAGACAAACAACAAAAGGACCTAAAATCACTACAACCGATCGTCGAAAAGGTACGATCTTTTGAAAATTCATTAAACAGTTTATCAAATGATGAATTACGGGCAAAAACAATCGAATTTAAATCGAAAATTAAAGACGCTACCAAATCTTTTAACGATAAGATAACTGAACTTGAGGAAGAAGCTAAAAGTGCAGATATTGATCGTCAAGAAGACATTTATACAGAAATTGATAAATTAAAAGACGAAGCTTACGAAGCTTCAGAAGCTGTTTTATTAGACATCATGCCTGAGGCTTTTGCAGTTGTAAAAGAAACTGCGAAGCGTTTTACCAAAAACACAGAATTAGAAGTAACTGCTACTCCTTTCGATAGAGAGTTATCTGCTACTAGAGAACATATTACACTAGAAGACGACAAAGCTTTTTGGGCTAATTCATGGGATGCTGCAGGTAAAGAGGTTATTTGGGACATGATTCATTATGATGTTCAGTTAATTGGTGGGTCAGTTTTACACCAAGGTAAAATTGCTGAAATGATGACAGGGGAAGGTAAAACGTTAGTTTCTACTCTACCTGTATACTTAAACGCTTTAACAGGTAACGGAGTTCACGTTGTTACAGTAAACGACTACTTAGCAAAACGTGACCGCGCGTGGATGGCTCCTATTTTTGAGTTCCACGGGTTGTCTACTGACTGTATTGATTTCCATCAGCCAAACTCAGAAGCACGTAGAGAAGCTTATAATGCCGATATCACTTATGGAACCAACAATGAATTTGGTTTTGATTACTTACGTGACAACATGGCTAACTCTAAAAAAGATTTAGTACAACGTGCACCAAACTATGCTATTATTGATGAGGTAGATTCTGTTTTAATTGATGATGCTCGTACGCCGTTAATTATTTCTGGACCAGTACCACAAGGAGATAGTCACGAATTTAATGAATTAAAACCTCTAGTTGCCGATTTAGTTTCACTTCAAAATAAATATCTAGTAGGTGTTTTAGCAGAAGCTAAACGTTTAATTAAAGAAGGAGACACTAAAGAAGGTGGTTTCTTATTATTAAGAGTTTACAGAGGTCTTCCTAAAAATAAAGCCTTAATTAAGTTTTTATCTCAAGAAGGAGTTAAACAAATCCTTCAAAAAACTGAAAACTTTTACATGCAAGACAACAACAAGCTAATGCCTGAAGTTGATGCAGAATTATGGTTTACTATTGAAGAAAAAAACAACCAAATTGATTTAACTGATAAAGGTATTGCACACCTTTCTGATATTACAAAAAATGAAACATTCTTCGTTTTACCAGATATTAGTGTAAAAGTTGGTCAAATAGATAATAGCGACATTACTCCTGAAGAAAAAGCTGATCAAAAAGAGGAATTGTACCGTGAGTTTAGTGTAAAAAGTGAGCGAATTCATACCATGAACCAACTTTTAAAAGCATACACTGTTTTTGAAAAAGATGTGGAATATGTGGTAATGGATAACAAAGTAATGATTGTAGACGAGCAAACTGGTCGTATTATGGACGGTCGTCGTTACTCTGACGGATTACACCAAGCAATTGAAGCTAAAGAAAATGTGAAGATTGAAGACGCTACGCAAACGTTTGCTACCGTTACTTTACAGAACTACTTTAGAATGTACCGTAAGCTATCTGGTATGACAGGTACTGCAATTACAGAAGCTGGTGAATTCTGGGAAATCTACAAATTAGATGTTGTTGAAATTCCAACAAACAAACCAATTCAAAGAGACGACAAACAAGATTTAGTTTATAAAACTACTCGTGAAAAGTACAACGCTGTAATTGAAGATATCGTAAAATTAGTTGGAGAAGGAAGACCAGTACTAGTAGGTACTACTTCTGTTGAAATCTCTGAATTATTAGGAAGAATGTTACAAATCCGTAAGATTCCTCACAATATATTAAATGCAAAATTACACAAGAAAGAAGCAGATGTAGTTGCTGAAGCTGGTAAACCTGGAGTGGTAACCATTGCAACAAACATGGCTGGTCGTGGTACCGATATTAAATTATCTGAGGAAGTAAAAGCTGCAGGTGGTTTAGCTATTATTGGTACAGAGCGTCATGATTCTCGTCGTGTAGACCGTCAGTTACGTGGTCGTGCAGGACGTCAAGGGGATGTAGGTTCTTCTCAATTCTATGTAGCTTTAGACGACAACTTAATGCGTTTATTTGGTTCAGAAAGAATTGCGAAGATGATGGATAGAATGGGATTAAAAGAGGGCGAAGTTATTCAGCACTCTATGATTTCAAAATCTATTGAAAGAGCTCAGAAAAAAGTAGAAGAAAACAACTTTGGTATTCGTAAGCGTTTATTAGAGTATGATGATATTATGAACGCACAACGTGAGTTTGTATACAAGCGTCGTCGTCATGCTTTAGATGGAAAACGTTTACAAATTGATATTGCAAATATGATTTATGATACTTGTGATTCAATTATCAGAAAAAACAAAGAAGCAAAAGACTTCCAAAACTTTGAATTCGAATTAATCCGTTTCTCTGCAATGACTTCTCCTTTTTCTGAAGAAGAATTCAATAAAACATCAGAGCAAGATTTAATTGACAAGCTATACAAAATAGTAACAGAACACTACAAAAACGATGCTGAAAGAAATGCTGAAAATGCGTTCCCTGTAATTAAAAATGTTTTCGAAAATGAAGGTGATCGTTATGAGCGCATCGTAGTTCCTTTTACAGATGGTTCTAAAACACTACAAGTAGTTACCAACTTAAAAGAAGCTTACGAAAGTGAAGGTAAGTCATTAGTTAATGATTTTGAAAAAAACATCACTTTAGCGATTATTGATGAAAACTGGAAGGATCACTTACGTAAAATGGATGAGTTGAAACAAACTGTTCAAAATGCTACGTACGAACAAAAAGATCCTTTATTAGTTTATAAATTTGAGGCTTTCGAATTGTTCCAAGAAACAATTGATAAAATCAACAAAGAGGTATTATCTTTCTTATTCAAAGGAAAATTACCAAGTCAAGAAGCTTCACAAGTATCAGAAGCTCGTGAACAACAACGTGAGCAATTAGATTTACGTAAAGACGAGGTTCAAAACTCAACACAGCAAGCTATTAGCAATGCTCGTAATCAACAAACACAAGAACAGCAAGCTGTAGAAACTATTGTTCGTGAACAACCAAAAATTGGTCGTAACGAAAAAGTTACTATCAAAAATGTAATGTCTGGTGAAGAAAAAGAGGTTAAGTACAAGCAAGCTATTCCTTTATTAGAAAAAGGAGAATGGGTATTGTACAACAAGTAATCTTTTTTAAACAAACTATATATAAAAAGCTCGGTAAAACCGAGCTTTTTACTTTTACATAACCTTTACCACACTTTTTAGTAAAGATTTCATTACCAATAATTTATAATCACTTCACTTTTTAAAAACATTCGAAAAGTAACTTTGATACATATCGAAGTATACTTAGAATGAAAAAACACAAAAAACGTAAATTAGATATTGCTGTAATATCAGATGTTCACTTAGGAACTTTTGGTTGCAGAGCTACAGAACTTCATAATTACCTAAAAACCATCAATCCGAAAATATTGATTCTAAACGGTGATATTATTGATATTTGGCAGTTTAACAAACGTTACTTCCCTAAACCTCACATGAAAGTCATCAAGCAACTGATGAACTTTATTACCTCTGGAACAAAAGTTTACTATATCACAGGAAATCACGATGAAATGTTACGCAGGTTTAAAGGTTTTCGCTTAGGAAGCTTTGAAATTGTGAATAAGGTAGTACTTGATATCGATGGTAAAAAGGGATGGTTCTTTCACGGAGATGTTTTTGATGTAACCATGCAACATTCTAAGTGGCTTGCGAAATTAGGCGGAATGGGTTATGATTTTTTAATCCTTATTAATACGGTTGTAAACTGGGTAAGTCATAAACTAGGATACGGCAGGCTCTCCTTCTCCAAAAAAATTAAAAACAGCGTAAAAAGTGCCATTAAATTTATTAATAATTTTGAAACTACTGCTGCTGATATTGCTATTGATGAAGGGTATGATTATGTAGTCTGCGGACATATTCATCAACCAGAAATAAGAACTATCGAAACTGAAAAAGGAAGCACCACTTACTTAAACTCTGGCGATTGGATTGAAAATTTAACAGCTTTAGAATATAAAAACAAAACATGGTCTTTATATGAATACGAAAAAGATGAGATAGCTAAAAATATTCATTTAGACTACCCTGTAAAAGATTTAGAGCTAATTAGTTCTGAACACAATAATAGCGAACTTTTTACAGAGCTCCTCAAAGAGTTTAATATTAAAACCCAATAACTATGAAGCCAATAATGGGCATTATGTTAGGAAATAGTCAGTACCTACTTAATAGGTAATTTTCTGAAAACAACCAATAATAAAAAATTAAAAAAGATGAAAATATTATACGCCTTCCAAGGAACTGGAAATGGACATGCAAGTAGAGCCTTAGAGATAATCCCACATTTACAGAGACGTGGTGATGTTGATGTACTGGTTAGTGGATCTCAATACGAAATAGAGCTTCCTTTCGACATAAAATATAAATTACATGGATTAGGCTTCGTTTTTGGTAAAAAGGGTGGAATCGACCTAATTAGCACCTTAAAAGACTTAAACCTAAAGAAAGTTTACAAAGAAATTAAAACGTTACCTGTAAAAGAATACGATTTGGTCATTAACGATTTTGAACCAATATCTGCTTGGGCATGTCTTTTTAGAAATGTACCTATTATTTCATTAAGCAACCAAAATGCTTTATTAAATGAGAAAAACTCAGCTTTTAAAAAGTTTAGATTAGAACGTTTAATCATTAAATATTACGCACCCGCAAAAAATAAATTCGGTTTTCATTTTAAAACACACTCGTCTTCTACTTTCTTGCCTATAATCCGTAAAGAAATTCGCTATAGAAATATTACAAACAAAGGACATTATACTGTGTATTTACCTTCTTATAGCGATGAAAAAATAGTCAAAGTACTTTCAAAAATAAAAGACATAAAGTGGCAAGTCTTTTCTAAGAAAACAAAAGAACATCAATTTTTTCATAATATTACAATCCTACCAATTAACGACGATGCATTTATCCGAAGTATGGCTTCTTCAAAAGGAATAATTTGCGGAGCAGGCTTTGCAACACCTACTGAAGCGTTGTATTTACGTAAAAAACTATTGGTTATTCCTATGAAAAATCAATACGAACAACAATGTAATGCTGTTACTTTAAAAGAAATGGGAGTTACTGTTGTAAAAAAATTGAGTAGAAAACAGCTTCCTAAAATTGAAAAATGGATTAATACTAACAAAGTTGTTGAAGTTCATTACCCTGATGTTACTGAAGATATGTTAGATGCTATTATTTTACCCTACTACAACAAAACTATTTTACCCGAAATTACCATTGAATAGTTGATGTACCTTTACTTTGTAAAAAATCGTTGGTTTTAGAAAAATGTTTGTTCTCAAACCAATATCCTCTATTAGCGCTTAATGGTGATGGATGGCCCGAGGTTAAAATATGATGCTTATTTTTATCAATAAGCTTTGCTTTTTTCTTAGCAAAACCTCCCCAAAGTAAAAACACAACATCCTTTTTTTCTTCAGAAATTTTCTGAATTACGGCATCAGTAAATTGTTCCCAACCTTGCTTTTGGTGGCTTCCTGCCTCCCCTGCTCTTACGGTTAAAGTTGCGTTTAATAACAACACCCCTTGTTTTGCCCAACGGGATAAATCGCCACTTTTTGGGTATGGAATATTTACATCCTTTTCAATTTCTTTAAAAATATTAATTAATGATGGTGGATGTGTAATACCATCATGTACCGAAAAACACAATCCATTTGCCTGCCCTACTCCATGGTATGGATCTTGCCCTAAAATCACCACTTTTAAATCATCTAACGCACAAAAATCAAACGCTGCGAAAATATCTGATCCTTTTGGGTAACACATATGGTTTGAATATTCATTTTTAACAAATTCAGTAAGATTTTCAAAATATGGTTTCTCAAATTCAGGTTGTAAAATATTTTTCCAGCTATCATTAATTTTTACTTGCATTGTTTGTTATTTTTGTCGTGGTTTCAAATATACTATTTTGACTAAAAACATTACAGAAAAAACACTTCAAGATTTAGAGTTTACAACAGTTTTAGAACAAGTTGCAACGCATTGTATTTCAAATTTAGGAAAAGAAAAAACAATGCTAATTCAGCCTATTTCAAACAAAAAAAAGTTATTTTTTGAGTTGAATATGGTGAATGAATATCTGTCTTCTTTTGAAAACGAAAACAGAATTCCGAATCATTATTTTGAAGATATTTCTGAGGAAATTAAACGACTTGCTATTGAAAATAGTTTTTTAGAAACAGATGGTTTCTTAAAAGTTTCATCAGTTTCAGAAACAGTAAATGAACAAAAGAAGTTTTTAAAGAAGTTTCAAACCTACTATCCTACGCTATTTTCTCTAAGTGATGAAGTTGAGTTCACCACGGTTATTGTAGATAATATTAAAAAAGTTATTACCCCCTATGGTGAGGTTGCGGATAATGCTTCTACAGCTTTAAAACAAATACGAAAAGAAATTGGTTCCGTAAGAGGTAAAATTTCTGAAAGCTTTTCTCGCGCTTTGAGTAAAAATATATCGAGTGGATATTTAGATGATATTAAAGAAACCGTTATTGACAATCAACGTGTGTTAGCTGTTTTAGCTATGCACAGACGTAAGGTTAAAGGAAGTTTATTAGGTTCTTCTAAGTCAGGAAACATTGTATATATCGCTCCACAAGCCACGTTGGCTTACAGTAGAGAATTACAAAACCTTTTGTATGAAGAAAAGCAAGAAGTAGTACGCATACTAAGGAGTCTAGCTACTGAAATACGCCCTTATACTCCGCTATTAAATGAGTATGTTTCGTTTTTAACACATTTAGATGTGGTGGGTGCTAAAGCAAAATATGCTAAGAGCATCAACGGACTACTTCCTAAAATTACGAAGGAAAAAAAGGTTTTTCTAAAAAATGCTTTTCATCCTATTTTATGGCAAAAAAATAAGGCTAAGGATATTGAAACTATTCCGCAGACCATTCAATTAAGTGAACAACAACAAATTATTGTTATTTCAGGACCAAATGCTGGTGGTAAAAGTATTACACTTAAAACAATTGGCTTGTTACAAGTCATGTTACAAAGTGGGTTATTGATTCCTGTTCATGAACGTAGTGAAACCACTCTTTTCAATACTATCTTAACTGATATTGGTGATAATCAATCTATCGAAAATCAATTAAGTACCTATAGTTATCGATTAAAAAACATGCGTTACTTTTTAAGAAAGTGTAACGATAACACCTTGTTTTTAATTGATGAATTTGGTACGGGTTCAGATCCTGAATTAGGAGGTGCTTTAGCTGAAATTTTCTTAGAAGAGTTTTATGAAAAGAAAGCCTTTGGAATTATAACCACTCACTACGCCAACCTAAAAGTATTGGCAGATGAGTTAGATAATGTTACCAATGCTAATATGCAGTTTGACGAACGTACTTTAGAACCTTTATACAAATTGTACATAGGGCAAGCAGGAAGTTCTTTTACGTTTGAGGTAGCACAGAAAAACGGAATTCCATATAGTTTAATTAACCGTGCTAAAAAGCGCGTTGAAACTGAAAAAGTTCGTTTAGACAAAACAATTTCTAAACTTCAAAAGGAGCGAAATCGTTTGCAAAAAACTTCTGAAAGTTTAAACAAACAAAAATCTAAAGGACAAGAGCATATTGAAAACTTACAAGAGAAAGAGCTTAAAATACGTGAAAAGCTAGAAGGTTTTCAAGAATTATACGATAACAACCAACGTATGTTATCTTTAGGAAGGAATATTAATGAAATGCTTAATAAATACTTCCAAACAAATAATAAAAAAGAGCTTTCTGCTAGTTTTTTTAAATGGGCAATGGCAGAAAAGACCAAGTATATAAAGAAAAATCCACCTAAAAAGAAAACCAAAACAGAAAAGAAAGAAGACAAAGTTGCTACACAAAAACAACAGGAGGCAATTAAAAAAGTAGAAAAGGAAGTGCTTCAAAAAGTTGTAAAGGTTCGAGAAGAAAAGAAAAAAGAAGCGGAAAAAATTGCAAAAGAAAGAGCTGCCTATATTTTTAAAGTAAATGACAGAGTTCGTTTAATTGACGGAAACGCTGTAGGAACCATTGATAAAATAGAAAAGAAGAAAGCGTTTATTAATTACGGTTTGTTTACTACGGAAGCTAAAATAGAACAGTTAGAATTGGTAGAACGTGCTAAAAAATAAACTATTAGCAGAAAAAATTATCTAGCCACTTACAACCTAAATTATAACAGATTCAACTTCGTTTGAAGTTACTATTAAATTGCCACATAGTATGTAGCTAAAAGTTATTTGATTCATAACCTTATACAATACAACTAAATAAAAATAATTATGCCACATTTTGTAATTGATTGCTCTGAAAACATTATCAAATTAAAATCACCTAAAGAGATTATTCAAAAAGTTTATGATACAGCAGAATCAACAAATCTTTTTGATAAAAGAGATATTAAGGTAAGAATTAACCCTTTTGAGTACTATACTGTGGGAAATACTAGTGATGATTTTATCCATATTTTTGCTAATATTATGGAAGGAAGAAACACTGCTCAAAAAAAGAATCTTTCAGAAAAGATTGTTACTGAATTAAAATTAATGTTTCCTGAAGTTCCAATTATTTCTATTAATATTAGAGATTTTGAAAAAGCTACTTATTGTAATAAATCTATGGTGTAAGCAGTACAAATAAAAAGCTCAAATTGTAAATTTACAATTTGAGCTTTTTTATATTAATTTATTTGATGATTACTTAAAATAGTTCATCAACCTCAATAGTTAAGTTATTGATAAAGTTTTCTGCATTCTTTATATCATTATGCAACACCCTGTCGTCATTCACTACAGGCACATCTTGTCTAAACATACTTACAAAAGAAGCTAAAAACTCAGAAGTACTATACTCTCTAAAAGAAAGCCCCTGAGAAGCATTCATTAACTCAATAGCTAATACTGAACATACATTATCTATTACTTTTTTAGCTTTAACAGCAGCATTAGCCCCCATACTTACATGGTCCTCTTGTCCATTACTCGATACAATAGAATCTACACTGGATGGTGTACAGAATTGTTTATTTGCACTTACAATACTAGCCGCAGTATATTGTGGAATCATAAATCCACTATTTAATCCTGGGTTAGATACTAAAAAGTCAGGTAACCCTCTTAAACCAGAGACTAACTGATAAGTTCTTCTTTCTGAAATATTTCCCAATTCAGCAATTGCAATAGCTAAATAATCTAATGCCAAAGCTAACGGTTGTCCGTGGAAGTTTCCTCCAGAAACAATAATATCTTCATCTACAAAAATATTCGGATTATCTGTTACCGAGTTTATTTCTGTAATAAATGTTTTCTTCACAAACTCTAATGTATCTTTTGTTGCTCCATGAACCTGAGGCATACATCTGAATGAGTAAGGATCTTGCACATGCTCTTTTGGTTGTTGAATTAACTCACTTCCTTCTAATACTTCCTTAATACGTTTAGCGGTAGCTAATTGTCCGTTATGTGGACGTACCAAATGTATCAACTCATTAAATGGTTCTATTCTTCCATCAAAAGCTTCCAAAGAAACAGATCCAATAACATCTGCTAAGTAAGAAAGTTTATAAGCCTTTAATAAGTTATGCACACCATAGGCGCTCATAAATTGAGTTCCATTTAATAGCGCTAAACCTTCTTTTGATTGTAAGTTTATTTTCTCCCAACCAAATTTTTCTAATAAGTTTTCTCCAGAAATTCGTTCTCCTGCAACGTGTACCTCTCCTAGACCAATTAACGGTAATGAAAGGTGAGCTAACGGTGCTAAATCTCCAGAAGCTCCCAATGAACCTTGCGTATATACAACTGGTAAAATATCGTTGTTATAAAACTCTATCAAACGCTCTACAGTTGCCAATTGAACTCCTGAATGACCATAGCTTAATGATTGTATTTTTAGTAACAACATTAATTTCACAACTTCTTGTGGTACTTCGTCTCCTGTTCCACAAGCATGGCTCATTACCAAGTTTTCTTGAAGCTGTTGTAAATTATCTCCACTAATCTTAACATTACATAACGAACCAAACCCAGTATTAATTCCATAAATAGGGTCGCTATGAGTTTTCATTTTCTCATCAAGATATGTACGACATTTTAAGATCTTCTCTTTTGACTCTTCTGATAAAGAAAGCTTTTTATCTAGTAATACAATACTATGAATATCTTCTAAACCAACTGGTTGTGAATTTATTATATGTGTAGTATCCATTTTAATATTTTTAAGGTGTACAAAGAACCAAAAAAAAGATAAAACTTCAAGGTGATTTATTGTAAAAAATAGAGTATCGTTTAAATAAAATGTTAATTTTTTTGATTAAAAAGTTAAAAAAAGTAACTTCGGCGCCTTAAACACCATATTCTCACTAAACATTAAACAATGAAAAAACTAGTACTTTTAGTCCTCTTAGGAGTTACGATAATTTCATGTAAAAAAGAAGAAAAACCTGTTAAAGACTACTTAGTTTTAACTGGTAAAATTGATAACCTTAAAAAAAGAAATATTACTCTAAATGGTTTTCAATTTGAAAAGAAAATTAAATTTGACAGAAAAACTGGTTCTTTTGTTGATACCCTTAGAATTAATAGAGAAGGTTATTATACCTTAGTTTATAATACTAAACCTATTAAAGCTGTCAATTTATATTTAACGAAGACAGATGATGCAGGTATTGTATTTGATTACGATAACCCTGACTTCATTAACTTTGAAGGTACTAACAAAAAAATTAATAGTTATCTTCATGAAAAGCAAAAGACTTGGCCTGAAATACTTGTTAGTGCTAACAAATACTTTGCTTTAGAAGAAGATGAATTTTTAGCAAAAACCAATGAGTACAAAGATGCAGTAACTGAAGCTTCTATTTCTAAACAATTACCTGCAGATTTCTTAAAAAAAGAAGTTAAAAACATTGATTATGAATGTTTAAGAAACTTGTACAACTATCAAGATTACCATAGAACATTAACAGGTAATAAAGACTTTGAAATTTCAGAAGATTTTCCTGACCCATTAGAAAACTTTAACTACAGTGGAGGTGACTATGCAACTTCTTACTTCTACAGAGCAATGTTAGGAGACCAACTTTCTAAAATAGCTAAAGAAGAAAACAAAGAAGGTGAAGATTTATATTTAACTTATTTAGAAACTGTTCATACTGAAGTAACTGATACTATCGCTAAAAACGATTTATTATATAAAAGTGCTCAAAATAGTATTACATATACTAGTGATTTAAAAGAGTTTTATAGAAAGTTTATGGCCTACTCTACTAATGAAGTACATAAAAAAGAAATTACTGAAGATTATGAATTATTAAAAACCACTGCTAAAGGACAACCTGCTCCTAAGTTTAAAGATTATGTAAACTATGATGGTGGTACAACTTCTTTAGATGATTTATTAGGCCACGGAAAGTACTTATATATTGATGTTTGGGCTACTTGGTGTGCTTATTGTAAAAGAGAAATCCCTTTATTAAAGAGATTAGAGCAAGAATACCATGGTAAAAACATTGAGTTTGTAAGTATTAATGTTGATGCTAAAGGGAATGACGAAAAATGGAAAGAAACCATTCAAGATAGAGAAATGACTGGTATACAGTTAATGGCTGGAGATAGTCACTTAAATTTAGACTGGGCTCAAAATTTCTTAATTAAAGGTTTACCAAGATTTATCATCATTGATCCTGATGGTAATATTGTAAGTCCAAACGCTCCTGCACCATCAGAAGGAGAGAGATTAATTAATATGTTTGAAGAGTTAGGTATCTAAACCTTATTATCATAAACTAAAAAAAGCCGCTAAATTTAGCGGCTTTTTTTAGTTTATATAATCAAATCAATAATTTTAAAATCTATTATCTCCATCTAAGATATCTCCTAAGCCTCCTAAAACACTTCCTTCTCCTCTATCACCTTTTCCTGTTTGTGGAGCCATTGCCAACACTCTACCTGCTAATCGACTAAATGGTAATGATTGAATATATACCGTTCCAGGACCTCTTAATTTTGCAAAGAACAATCCTTCACCTCCAAAAATGGTATTTTTTATACCGCCTACAAACTCAATATCATAATCAACATCTTGGGTAAAACCTACAATACAACCTGTATCAACTTTTAAAACTTCACCAGGTTGTAAAACCTTTTTTGCCATAGTACCTCCTGCATGAACAAAACCAATACCATCACCTTCCATTTTTTGCATAATGAATCCCTCTCCTCCAAAAAGACCTCTTCCTAAACGTTTTGAAAACTCTATACCAATAGACACACCTTTAGCTGCACATAAAAAAGCATCTTTCTGACAAATAAACTTACCTCCAAACTCAGTTAAGTCAATCGGAATTATTTTTCCTGGATATGGTGATGCGAAAGAAACTTGCTTTTTTCCTTGACCATCATTTGTAAATACCGTCATAAACAAACTTTCCCCTGTTAAGATTCGTTTTCCTGCAGAAAAAATCTTTCCTAACAAGCCTTTTTCTTGATTAGATCCATCTCCAAATATTGTATTCATCCTTACATCAGCATCCATCATCATAAAGCTACCACTTTCGGCAACTACTCCTTCTTGCGGATCTAATTCTATTTCTACATACTGCATTTCTTCTCCAAAAATGCGATAATCTATTTCGTGTGCATTCATAATTTTTTGTTTTTTCTATTTATTAGACATCAAAACTTTCTTTTTGTTACGATTTTACCTTTAAACTCCATTCATATTCAAACTTCGAAACAGAAATACCTTCTTCATTAAAACCTTCCGACCTAACAATTACCGTTTGCCCCTCTTTTGTATCAATTGCTTTTTGTATTGTTTCTCTTATCAACTCTCCATCATTACATTCAAAACGAACTTTCCCCACTGCTTTTTTTGTAAAAGTTCCATTCATGTTAGTTACCAACATCGAAATTTTTTTGTTAGAGGCATCTATTTCTTTCATCACCAAAATACCAGTCGATAACTCTGATGCCATTCCTTGTACTGCCCAAAACATAGACTTAAAAGGATTCTGATTTACCCATCTATGGGTTACTTTAACCACTGCTGTATTATTAGTAAGAGACTTTAATCGCACTCCTGTAAAAAAAGCTGATGGTAATTTAAATAATAAAAAGATATTAACTTTTCGAGGTGTAAACTTCATTTTTTTCAGTATTTACAAGCAATGTACAGCTTTTTCTTTAATTATATCATTAGATTCAAATGTTAAATTTTGTTAATTTTTAGTACTATGTATTGCATAATACCTTTTAAAAGATATATATTTGCAATGTAAAGTATTATATAAATCATTTCACTATGCAACATAACAATCAAAACACCAATGCTTTTTTAATACATATTTCTGCTTTTGCAGGGTATTTATTTCCTTTAGGCAGTATTATTACTCCTCTTATATTATGGCAAACCTTAAAAGAGAGAAGTACTTTTTTAGATGAGCATGGTAAAGAAGCTGTTAATTTTAACATAAGCTATAGTCTATATATTTTTATACTAGGTCTTTCTTTTATTCCTTTTTTCTTCGGAAGAATTTTTAACGGATTTGATGGTATAGATATTGACTTTGGTGGGTACCATGGACATGGAGGATTGTTCGGTTTTTTTGGATTTGCTTCAATAGTAAGTATTGTTGCTCTTATTAAAATAGCGCTGATAATTATAGCGGCTATGAAAGCTAACAAAGGTGAAATGTATCATTATCCACTTACAATAAAATTTATAAAATAACCCATAAACCGCATTACATGAAGATAGAAAACACTAAAGCACAAATGCGTAAGGGAGTTTTAGAATATTGCATCTTATCAATTTTACAAAAAGGAGATGCCTATACTTCTGAAATACTCTCTAACCTAAAAAGTGCAGAAATGATTGTGGTTGAAGGAACCATTTATCCGTTACTTACCCGCTTAAAAAATGCAGGATTATTAAGTTACAGATGGGAAGAATCAACCTCTGGACCTCCAAGAAAATATTACGTACTCACAGAAAATGGCGGAATGTTTTTAAAAGAATTAGACAAAACATGGCATAATTTAGTAAACGCAGTAAACCAAGTAACAAGTACAAAATCAACTAAAGATGAATAAGACAATAAATATAAACCTAGGCGGATTTTTCTTCCATATAGATGAAACTGCCTATCAGAAATTAAAACGATACTTAGACGCCATCGCTCGTTCGTTAAGTGATGACCCGCAAGGTAAAAATGAAATCATAGCAGATATTGAAGCTCGTATTAGCGAATTATTGTCTGAAAGAATTACCGATGCTCGTCAAGTAGTAAATGAAAGCGATATTGAAGAAATTATTGCTATCATGGGGCAACCAGAAGATTATGCAGAAGCCGAAGAAGCTTATAACGAAAATACTTCTTACAACTATAAAAGAAACACCTCTAACAAAAAAATGTTTAGAGATGGTGACGATAAGTTTTTAGGAGGAGTTTGTTCTGGACTTGGACATTATTTTAATGTAGATGTTGTTTGGATTCGTTTAGCCTTTCTAATTTTAACACTAGCTGGGTTTGGTTTTGGAATTATAGGATACATCATTTTATGGGTTATTCTACCAGAAGCTAAAACCACTTCTGAAAAGTTGCAAATGGAGGGTGAAGCTGTAAATATTGATAACATTGAAAAAAAAATTCGTAATGAGTTTGAAAACCTTTCATCAAAGGTAAAGGAAGGCGCCCATGATTTATCGGATAAAATTTCAAATGCTGATTATCAAAAACTACGCAACCAAACTAAATCTGGTTTTCAGGATTTCATAGACACTATGGGTAAAATTTTACTAGCCATATTCAAAGTGTTTGGTAAGTTCATGGGCGTTTTATTAATATTTATCGCTGGTATTACAATCATTTCATTACTACTAACTTTATTTTCAGTAGGTAGCTTAGAAATCTTAAATTTTGATGGAGACATGATTCATTATCCTCCTTTCTTTTACGATTCAGCTATGCCTAAATGGTTGTTAATGACATTTGTATTTTTCTTGATAGGAATTCCTTTTGTTGTTCTATTTATTTTAGGATTACGAATTTTATCTCCTAATGTTAAAAGACTTGGTATTGCTACTGTTTTAACATTGTTTGGACTTTGGTTAATCTCTTTATTAGCAATCGGATTCTCTGGTATTGAATATTTTACTACACATGCTTACGATGGTGCACATGTTTCTAAACATAGTATTACATACAACCAAGAAGAACCTTTAAAAATACGAGTAGTAAACGATGATAATATTTACTATCAACACAATTTACGCAATAGAGATAATTCAATATCTGTTCATGTAAATGATAAAGAAATGAAGTACTCTAATGATATAAATATTGATGTTCGTAAGAGTGAAACTGGTAATGCTTATATAGAAATCAAAAAAACTTCTGAAGGAAGAAAACGTCATAATGCCAATAGTAATGCAGAAGCTATTCTGTATAACTTTAAAACAGCAAACAACACAATTGTTTTTGACGCCTTTTTTATTAGTGAATACAAAAACATGTGGAAAGATGAAGAAATTGACGCTGTTTTATACATCCCAGAAGGAACAACTGTATATTTTGAAGGTTCGTCTCGTAACTTTTTAGATGATGTAAAAAACGTTCAAAACGTATACGATCGTGACATGGCCAATCATCATTTCAAAATGACATCTAAAGGTTTTGATTGTTTAGATTGTGATAAAGAAGACATTAATAATGAAGATTCTGATGATTGGGATTCTGATAATGATGATGAAGTAAGTTTCTTATTTGATAGTACAATTAATAATGTAAAAGCTGAATTTATCATCTCTAAAACAACTACTGAAGATGAGCTTAACAAATTAATTGACTGGTTTAAAGATCGTAAAAACATAGATATTGATATTGTTGACTCAAAATTTAATAGTGATAAAACAATTAGTAATCTCGTTTTAGAAATTGATTGTAACGATGGCTATGTAGGAAGTATAGCTATTTCAAACGGTACATTAGATAATATATCTAAAGGTTTCCGTAGACTGTATAATGAAGAAGGAGCTTTGAGCTTTAAAACTTGGTAAGTGCATAAACTGAAAAACTATGAACGATTTATTTGACTTCTTCTTTAAAGGTAACTTTTTTATAAAAATAATTACCCTGCTATACACACTCTTACTATCATGGGTAATGAATGGACAAGTACAAGAAATTCCAAACTATAAACCTGTTGACATCGACTTGCACAAGCAAATTGTAAAAATGGATAGTATATTTTTTAACGCTTACAATACTTGTGACATGAAAGCACAAGCAGATATTTTAAGTGATGATATTGAGTTCTTTCATGATAAAGGAGGCTTATCTACTTCAAAAAGTGAAATTATAGCCGCTACTGAAAGAAATATTTGTGGTAAGGTTACTCGTAAATTAATAGAAGGAAGTATTGAAGTATATCCTATTAATAAGTATGGAGCAGTGCAAATAGGTTATCATAAGTTTTTTAATAATAGAGAACCTAACGCTAAATCTATCCCTAGTAAGTTTATTGCTATCTGGAAAAAAGAAAACGCAAAGTGGTTAATGACAAAAATTATTAGCCTACATTAAAAATATAGTTGATACTAACAACATTAGTTCATTGGTTTAGCTAACTCCGATGATACTAATACTTGGTTTTATTAGTTAAGCCAAAGCTACACAGCTTTGGCTTTTTCTTTTTTATATTTGATACTACACTCAAAAAAAGTAACTTCGTTATTTGACAAGTTTTAGTAATGGTAGCAGAAATAATTACAACTATCCTTTTTTTAATCGCGGTTATTGATCCTTTAGGAACAGTTCCTGTATATTTAGAAGCTACCAAACAATTAGATACATACCACAAGAAAAAAGTAGCTATCCGCGCATCATTCATTGCTTTTTTAATTCTATTATTCTTTATTGTAGTAGGGCAAATTATTTTAGAAGGAATGAAAGTTACTTTAGATGCCTTTCAAATTTCTGGTGGTGTTATTCTTTTTCTTTTCGCCTTAACTATGATTTTTGGTGAAGGAAAACCAGAGTCTGAAAAACATTTAATTTCAGACTACAAGCATGTTACTATTTTCCCTGTAGCAATTCCTTCAATTGCTTCACCAGGTGCTATTATGGCAGTAGTATTATTAACTGACAACCATATATATACTATTCAACAACAAACCATTACTACCCTACTCGTTCTTTTTGTAGTAGTACTCACTATGATAATTCTTTTATTAGCTAGTCGTATACAGAAAAGGATTGGCGAATATGGTATTACAGTTATTAGTAAAGTAATGGGGCTTATCTTGGCTTCTTATGCTGTACAAAGTATTTTAAGTGGATTAAAAGGTTTCTTTTTTACTGCGGGTTAAATTTTATTATCCTTTTATGTTTTTATTATATTTGAAAATTGAAAAAGAATAAAAAATGACTATAGAAACTACCACAACTCCAAATGAGCAAGACCCTAAGACTATTAGTCAAGGAATTGTAGATTTTAATCATTCAAAAATTCCTGATCTTGAACCAATAGAAGAAGAAATCAAGTTTTTTACTTTTGCTAGAAATCAAAATGGAGATGTAGTTGGCGGAATAAGAGCTGTATGCTTTTGGAACACCTTGCACATTGAGCTACTTTGGTTATCTGAAGATTGCCGCGGAAAAGGAACAGGGAAAAAGTTAATTGAATCTGCTGAAAACTTCGCAAAAGATAATGGTTGCGAAAAAGTCTTTGTTGAAACTACTAGTTGGCAAGCTAAACCTTTTTATGAAAAGGTTGGCTACAAACATATTGCAACAATTAACGATAGACCTAAAGGACATTCTTCTCACTATTTAACAAAAGAGTTAGGTTAATAACTAACCATACATAACTTAAAGTAAAATTAGCAAAAAAAGAAAGGTTTATCCTAGTTTCAAACCATTTCCCTCCTATTAAATACTTCTTAAAATGAGCTTAAAACACACCTATTTACTATTATTATTCCTTTTAACAGTTAGTTGCTTTAACAAAGAAAAAACAGACGAAGAACTACTTGAAAAAGACAAAATAGAGTTAAAAGAAAACTTAGATTCATACAAAATAACCACTTATAAATTTGGTAAAATTCTAATCAGATCTTCAGCTGAAAAAGATACTATTTCTACAGAATTTCAGTCTTTTAAAAAAGATCTTGATAGGATTTTTAATAAAGTTGTAAAATATGATGTTGAAAACCCCGAAAGTTTATCACTCATAGATTACATTCTAATATACCGTGACTATAAAAGAATGGAAGACTTCATTATGAAAACTGATGAAGATATTTTTCCAACATTAGTAGACTCTTTTAATCTAATTTACGGAGATTCTATCAGTAAAAAAAGAGAGTACTATAAAGGGAAGAAAAAAGAATATGTTCAAAATATAGAGCATGCTATTTTAAGTGCAGTTGTAATATTAAGTAAAGACTTGGGTAAGGAAGTATCACTTTACGAATGCACAAAAACAAATCCTGAATTACTTCCAGATTCTGAAATTAAAACATTGCTACAATACTTTAGAGGATTTTTGTTTTTCGAAAAAGGCCTTTATTATTTATCTGAAGATGAAATTTCAAGAAATATTAACTGGTTAAACAACAATAAAGAGGTGGATTTACCCTACACAAGAGCTTTCTTTCAATGGGGAAATTTAGATAATGAAAATACTCATTTAGGGCTTCATTCATTAAATCATTTATTCAGAGGTTTTGACCGATTGATGATGGATAGAGAAATTGATGAAAAACGTGCTCTTGAAGATTTTGAAGCATTTTTAAAAGATGCTAATAAAATTGGATTAAATAATGAAATTACTTGGTCAATAGAAACTTATTTATATTTAAAAACCGAAGAAAACAAAAAAGCAATTGCTTCTTTATCCAAACTTAAAACAAGTACCCTGCTCTCTTCAGAAGATAAAAAAAGAATAGATGAATCTATTGAATATGTTAAGAACAGAGAGTCAGGTAAGGTCTTAAATGGTTTTTATGATAAATTCTTTTTGAGTAAAATCGCTACAAAATACATGTACTCAATTTTATCAAAGGTGAATTGGAAAAAAATAATGAAAGAACAAAATGTACCACATACAAATGAAATATTTAAAACTATTGATAATCTAAAAAGCTTTATTGACAACCTAAAAGAGTATGCCAGTACAGAAGACCTAAAGAATAAAGGAAAGAGCCTCTGGAACAAAACAAAAGAATTAGTTAAATAATTCTATAAAAAGAAACACACAATACATTAAACAACTTAAAAATTAAAATGGGAAAAATTAAAATTGAGAGCACAGTTGGTGCTAAAATCTATGCTAACGAAAAAGAACTAGGTTTAATAAAAAGGGAAGATAAAGAATATGAGTTAGAAAATGGTGAATATGAAGTTTACGCCAAAGCCTCTTGGTGTGGTAGTCAAAAAATCAACATAAATGTTACTGACGATCAAACCGTAACTTTAACTCTTAATAGTTTTAAATATGAAGGAATTATAAGAGCTGTTATGATGGTATTTGTTGCTTTATTTATGTTTTCTAAAAGTCTTATTTTTCTAATCCTTGCAGGAATTATCATTCTATACCCTTTGTATTATATATCATTCGGAAAAGATAATTATTTAGAATTAAATGAGAAGAATGAAAATAATCTAGCCAACACAAACAACATTTAGTTTTTACTTTAACAAACCACAGCCTGTTTAGTCAAACCCCAATAAAACAGTTATGAATTACAAAATAATAAAACTACTATTTGACCCTAGAGAAACTATTAATAAAGAAGAGTTTTTATTTGGGATAATAGTTCTATTCTTTTTAGCTTTTATTTTTATTCTTGATTTTACTATAATTAATAGTGTTACGTCGATTATAAGCTCAAAAGGTGCTCTGCTATTAGCTACACATAAAGTTATAAGACCATTTACTATACCTAGCTTACCTGTAGGTTTTATTTTATTTTACAGTGTTTTAACTTTAACTATTAAAAGAGTAAAAGACTTAAATTCTAAGTTATGGGTAGGTGCTTTAGTTGGAATACTTATTTTTCTTCTTTTTGATGTTGTTTTTTTAAAACCAACCACTAGCCTAGGGGTATTTTCTGACTTAATGGAAATAGAAATTGATAATCAAATAAAGGCTTTTCATGCATTTAACATCCTTTCTTATGTTGTTTTAGGAATAAGTTCAATACTCTTCCTTTCTATCCTTAAAGGGACTAAACCTTATATAAAAGATATTTATAAAAAAGGAAGTTTAACTATTAATCAATTCATTAAACAGTTAGGTATATGGTACATAGCAATACTTTTTGGTCTTATCATAATTACCCTACTACTTGGCATTAATAAAAATATAACTACTTTAAGTTACGGCATTTTTTTACCTCCCTTAATTGTAATATGTATACTTTTTATATGGTATTTAAAATTGGTTTATATGAGATTAAAAAACACTACTTTTTCTTTTTTCAACTACTTTCTTTGTTTAATAGTTTATGTTATTGGACTTTCTTCTGTAATCGCAATAACTTTTAAAGTTGACAACTTAAACTATATAAACATGTCATTAACTTTTTTCTCAGTTATTAGCATAATATTTTCATTTGTAAACCTTTCTTTATTTTTGTTAGATAAAGATTCTAAACCATTAGCATTTGGAACCGAAAAACACGATTAATGAAACAATTTTCAGAAATTTCTAAATTCTTCCAAACTGAGTTTCCTTTAAATCAACATGGGCTTGATGAATTATTTACTTTATTTAAAGTTGAAGAACATACTAAAGGAACTATTTTACTTCAAGAAAATTCTAAAGAAAAAAAACTCCGCTTTTTAAATAGCGGGATTGTAAGAGAATATTACGCAAATGAAGACAAGGAAATCAATATTAACTTTTATGTAAAACCTCAGTTTATTTCCGATTTACTAACTTTTAGTCAAAATACCACTACCAAGAAAAACCAAGAGACCTTAACCTCTGTAGAAATTTTAAGTATTGAAAGACAGCCCTTTTTTGATTTACTAGAAAAATATCAATGTGGTAAAACCTTTGTTGAAGCTTCTTTTCAAAAGCTTTTAAAACAAAAAGAAAAACTAGAGTTTAATCGTATAACAAAATCACCTGAGGAATTGTATAACGAGCTATTTATTTACAAACCCGAATGGATACAAAACATACCTCAATATCATTTAGCTTCTTACTTAAACGTAACACCAGAAACGTTAAGCAGAATTAAAAAACGTATTTCTTGATTTGAATCAATGAAAATAAATAGTGTAAAAAAGACATTTGTATAACTAAAAAGTTATACCATGTTACATATACACCAAATAAGAAATGCTACTATAATTATTGAAACTGAAAAAGAGGTTATTCTTGTTGATCCAATGCTCGGTAACCAAGGAATTATGCCTCCATTTACTCTCTTTAGACATAAAGCTAGAAAAAACCCAACTGTTCCACTTCCCCAAAAAACACACGCACTACTAAAAAAAGTAACTCATTGCTTAATAACTCATCAACATCCAGATCATATAGATAATGCTGGTGTAGAGTTTTTAATCAAAAATAACATTCCTGTTACCTGTAGTGTAAAGGATGAGAAGGCTTTTAAAAAGAGAGGGCTAAATGTTGTTCAAAGTTTAAAATACTGGGAAAAACAACCCTTTTTAGAAGGAGAAATAGAAGGTATTCCTGCAAAACATGGTTACGGATTTGTAGCTAAACTAATGGGAAATGTATTAGGTTTCTATATAAAACTTCCTGATCAAAAAACTATTTACCTCAGCTCTGATACTATTTATACTGACGCTGTGCATAAAGTATTGACTAATTATAAACCAGATATTAATTTATTAGCCTGTGGAGCTGCTCAATTTGACCTTTTCAAGCAACTTATTATGAGCGTAGACGATATTCTAAAATTTATAAGAAATTCATCGGGTTTAGTAGTTGCTAATCATATGGAAGCTATTAATCATTGCCCATTAACTAGAGAAAAACTCAAAACTATATTGAAACAAAATAACTTATATTATAACGTTTACCTTCCTGAAGATGGTGATATAGTATCTATTGAGTAAAAGTCTGTTATATTTACATAATTGTACAATAACCATTATTATTAGCAATATGAAACAGAAAACTTTATTACTTGTTGCTCTATTAATCGCTTTTTCAACCTTTGCTCAAAATATTCCTAAAAAAATTAATGAGAGTGACTTTTCCATCGGAAAAACTGTTCAAATAAAATCGACTATTTTAAAAGAAGATAGAACACTAAATATTTATTTTCCTACAAGCTACGTTATTGATAAATCAAAAAAGTATCCAGTGATTTATTTATTAGATGGTTCTAAAGATGAAGACTTTATTCACATTGCTGGAATTGTACAATTTGGTTCTTTTCCATGGATAAATATGCTTCCTGAAGCTATAGTAGTTGGTATTGGAAATGTAGATAGAAAAAGAGACTTTACATATCCTTCTTCTATAGAAATTGACCAAAAAGAATTTCCTACTTCAGGGAAATCTGAAAAGTTTATTCAATTTCTTAAAAAAGAACTCCTTCCTTTTATAGATACTAACTACAGAACTACAAATAATAAAACACTAATTGGACAATCACTTGGAGGACTTTTAACTACAGAAGTTTTATTTAAAACCCCTAACCTTTTTAATAACTATATAATTGTAAGCCCCAGTCTTTGGTGGGATGCTGAAAAACTTTTAATCTTTACACCAGTAAAGTACGACACTAAGAAGAGTATATATATTGCAGTTGGTAAAGAAGGGCCAATCATGGAAAGAACTGCCAAAGAACTACATGATAAACTACTGAGTAAAAAAACTAAAAAGACGAAGCTTTATTTCGATTTTTTAGAAGACAAAACCCATGGAGATGCTTTACATGAAGCCGTGTACAATGCTTTTGAAAAAATATTTAAAGTAGAGAAATAACATAGACTATTCATAAAAAATAACATTATGCTTAAAATTATTTCAAGCCCTAACTGCGGAAATTCACCTAAAATGACATTCTTAAAAGAATTCAATATCGCCCTAGCAAAAGGAGAACTGGATTTTCTTACCGAAAGTGTTACCGATGAAATAGTTTGGAATATAGTTGGCGATAGAAAAATTGAAGGAAAGAAAGAGTTTATTAAAGAGTTAAAAAAAACAAAAGAGAAAAATGTAACTGAATTAACACTTAAACAAATCTTATCTCACGGAAAAGAAGGGGCTGTAAATGGAATCACTAAAACAGAAAACAAAAAAAGAGTATGCTTTTTCTAACTTTTATTTTTTCAAAGGGGCAAAAGGTGCTAAAATAAAATTAATAACATCGTATATCATTGAAAGTTAACAATGGTAAGAAACATTTAATTTACTGTTTAACAACATACACTCAATGCTTATTCTCTAATAGAATTAAAAACTCAAGAATATTTCACTAAGACTCATACAACTGGAATAAAGTCAAATTGACTTTTAAAAAACACTTTTTAGTAAAAAGTTGTCTTTTTGGTTTTAAAAAAAGCATTAACAAAAGCAAATCAACTCAAAATAAACACCAATAAAACAAAATTCATTTTTATTGACACTAAAAAAAATTAAATTCATTTAATTTGTAGCAAATCTCAATAAACTATGTCATCAAAAAATAAACTAGAAAGTTTTACTAATACGGCTGAAGGACTTGTCTCTCCAGAGTACATTCGTAACCGTTTCTCTAAAATTATGTCTGATATGTACAAGAAAGAGGTACCACTTTATGGTGATCTACTTGATTTGGTTCATGACATAAATGAAAACGTTCTTTCAGAGTCTAAAGAAATTGAAGAACAGTTAGCACATACAGGAGAATTAACTCGACTAAATATGGAACGTCACGGAGCAATCCGTCTAGGCAAACCCTATGAACTATTTACAATGAGACGTCTGTTTAAGGTTATGGGAATGTATTCTGTTGGTTACTATGATTTAGCCCCAGCTGGTGTTCCTGTTCACTCTACGGCGTTTAGAGCTATTGAAAGTACAGCTCTTAACCAAGCTCCATTCAGAGTTTTCACCTCTTTATTACGTTTAGATTTAATTGATGATGCTCAGCTTCGTAACAATGTTGAAACTATTTTAGAAAAACGTCAAATTTTTACAGAAAAAGTTTTAAAACTCATTGATAAATCCGAAAAAGAAGGAGGTTTAAATAAAGAAGATGCCGAAACCTTTGTTCAAGAAGCATTAGAAACTTTTCGTTGGCACGATACTGCTACTGTAGATTATGAAATGTACGAAGCTTTACTAAATCAACACAGATTAATTGCTGATGTTGTTGCTTTCAAAGGACCTCACATCAACCATCTAACCCCTAGAACTTTAGACATAGACAAGGTACAAGTAAGTATGGAGGATCGTAATATTCCACCAAAAGACAATATAGAAGGACCTCCTGCAAGAAAATGCCCTATTTTACTACGTCAAACAAGTTTTAAGGCATTGACCGAAAAAGTAACTTTTAAAAACAATGTTGAAAAAGAGGAAATAGGTGAACACAAAGCTCGTTTTGGTGAGATTGAACAACGTGGTGTAGCGTTAACTCAAAAAGGACTTGATTTGTATCATGAACTGTTAGGTAAAACACGTAAAGCCATTGGTGGATCACCAACTGCCGAAAATGCCTCAGAATACAATAAATTATTAGCAGAAAATTTTAAAGTTTTCCCTGATAACTACGAAGAGTTACAATCAAAAAAATTGGCTTACTTCCATTACTTTACCACCGATAAAGTAAAAACCTTACCTAAAGATAAAGTGTACACAAAAGAAGATGTAAACCAATTATTAGAGGATGGTTATTTAAGCATAGAACCTATGGTTTACGAAGACTTCTTACCTGTAAGTGCAGCAGGAATTTTTGCTTCAAACTTAGGTACAGATGATGCTAAGCGTGAATATGAAGGCACTTCTAATCAATCATTATTTGAAAAAGATTTAGGTGAACCTGTTTATAAGTTAACAAAATGGTATGAAGATATGCAAAATGAAAGCATACAAAACTGCTTAGCTGTAATAAATGCTTAATCATAAAATAGAATATTGAAAAAGTGTAGCCGTATATTTGCATTATCGGCTACACTTTTTTTCGTTAAAAACGATTGTTTATCTTGTAGCTTATATTAAGTTTATTCTAACAAAATTATTTTTGGAAAATCAATTTGATTATATAGACAAACAAATACTTTCAAAATTACGTTTAGACGCTCGTAAAGCCTATTCACAAATTGCGGAAGAATTAAAAGTTTCCAACTCCTTAATTCATCAACGCATTAAAAAGCTTACTGCCGAAGGGGTAATTAAAAATGCTGAGTTTGTTTTAGAAGAAAAGAACTTAGGTTATAAAACCAAATCATACACAGGTATCCGATTACGTGAAGCTCGCTTTGCTAAAGAAGTAATGCATGAGTTGGAAAAAATACCCGAAATAACCGAATGTAACTTTGTTTCCGGTTACTACGCTATTTTTATTTTAATCTTTGCTAGAGACAATGAACATTTACAAAAAATACTATACGATAACGTACATTTAATCAAAGGAGTGGCAGGAACCGATACTTTTATATGTTTCGATACCTGTTTTAAGCGTCACATTCCAATAGAATAATTAACAACACTACCCACATTTTAGGCATTTAAGATAATGGTACAAACTACACAACTAGAAACGTTCAAAAAATCATTAACTGGCGAACTATTTTTTGACGACCTACATAAAAACATTTACGCAACCGATGCTTCAGTATATCGTAAAATCCCACTAGCTGTTGCCTACCCTAAGAATATACAAGATATTCAACTGTTAATTGATTTTGCTACCAAGAACAATATTACCTTAATTCCTCGTACTGCAGGAACTTCGTTAGCTGGACAATGTGTAGGAGATGGAATTGTTGTTGACGTTTCTAAACACTTTACCAACATATTGGCTTTTGATGAAATTAACAAAACCATTACCGTAGAACCAGGAATTATTCGTGATGATTTAAACCGCTTCCTAAAACCATTCGGATTGTTTTTTGGTCCGAATACCTCAACCTCTAACCGTTGTATGATTGGTGGAATGGTAGGTAACAACTCTTCAGGAAGTACTTCTATTCGTTACGGAGTTACCCGTGATAAAGTCATTGCTATTCAAGGTTTGTTAAGTGATGGAAGTGAAATTACTTTTTCTGAAATTACTTCGGCAGAATTCAACCAAAAGAAAATAGAAAATTCGTTAGAAGGAAACATCTATCGTGCTATTTATACTGAACTTTCTCAAGAAGCTATTCAGCAAGAAATTAAAAAAGAATTCCCAAAGGAAAGCATTCACCGAAGAAATACAGGCTATGCTGTTGATGAGTTTTTAACTTCCGATTTATTTGGCGGAACTGAACCAACTATCAACCCTGCTAAGTTTTTATCAGGAAGTGAGGGTACTTTAGTATTTTCAACCGCTATTACCATTCAACTAGACGACTTACCTCCTATCCAAAGTATTATGGTGTGTCCACATTTTACTAGTGTAAATGAAAGTTTAAAAGCTACCGTTACTACCATGAAACACAAACTCTATGCTTGTGAATTGATGGATAAAGTAATTTTAGACTGCACTAAAAACAATCGCGAACAAGCAAAGAATCGTTTCTTTTTACAAGGTGATCCTGAAGCTGTATTAATGTTAGAAGTTTCTGCCGATACCATTGAAGAAGCAGAAATACTAGCCGATAAACTTATTGAAGATTTAAAAGCAAACAACTTTGGATACCACTACCCTAAAGTGTATGGTGAAGACATTGCTAAAGTACATCAACTACGAAAAGCTGGTTTAGGATTATTAGGAAATATAGTGGGAGACGATAAAGCAGTAGCTTGTATTGAAGATACTGCCGTAGCCCTAGAAGATTTACCTACCTATATTGAGGAATTCACTAAAATTATGGATAAATATCAACAAAGAGCAGTGTATTATGCACATGCAGGAGCTGGTGAGTTACATTTACGTCCTATTTTGAATTTAAAGAAAAAGGAAGATGTAGTACTTTTTAGGAAAATAACTACTGAAACTGCTGAGTTAGTTAAGAAATATCAAGGATCCTTTAGTGGTGAACATGGTGATGGTATTGTGCGTGCAGAGTTTATTCCATTGATGATAGGTGATAAAAACTATCAACTATTACGAAGAATAAAAAAGGCATTCGATCCAAATAACGTATTCAACAAAGGAAAAATTACGGATGCTTTTCCGATGGATCAAAGTTTACGTTATGAAATTGACAGAAATGAACCTGAGATAGAAACCATTCAAGATTTTTCAGATAGCGAAGGTATTTTAAAACTAGCTGAAAAATGTAACGGTTCAGGTGATTGTCGTAAATCTCCTGAAGCTGGGGGAACACTCTGCCCAAGTTACCGAGCTACTCGTAACGAAAAGGAAACTACGCGAGCAAGAGCCAATACATTACGTGAAGTATTAACCAATAATACTGGTAAAAACAAGTTCGATTCTAAAGAATTAAAAAATATTCTCGACCTATGTTTAAGCTGTAAAGCTTGTGCTAGTGAATGTCCGAGTAATGTAGATATTGCTTCGATGAAAGCAGAATTCTTATACCAATATCAAGAAACAAACGGGTATTCTTTCCGCAGTAAATTGTTTGCTAACAATTCCAAATACAATAAATTAGGAAGTAAGTTCCCTGTGCTAACGAATTTCTTTACCAATACTACCCTAGCTAAAAAAGTTATGGGAGTTGCTACAGAACGTTCTGTTCCTAAATTAGCTAAACAACCATTAAGTACTTGGTTGAAAAAATACCAATCGACAAACTCAAAAAAAACCGTGTATCTCTTTAATGATGAATTTACCAACTTCTACGATACTGAAATTGGTAAAGACACTGTAATTGTGTTAGAAAAGCTAGGATACGAAGTAAAAACTGTAGATCATGAAGAAAGCGGACGTAGTTATATATCTAAAGGTTTTTTAAAGGATGCTAAAGAAATTGCTAATAAGAATGTTACGATTTTTAAAGAATTAATTTCTGAAGAAACACCACTCGTTGGAATTGAGCCTTCTGCTATTTTAACGTTTAGAGATGAATACTTACGTTTAGCAGATGATAAAGTATCTGCCAAAAAGCTTTCTGAAAATTGTTTTACTATTGAAGAGTTTTTAGCGAACGAACATGCTAATGGTTCTATAGATACAACTAAGTTTAGTAACGAAACAAAGGAACTTAAAATACATGGGCATTGTCATCAAAAAGCATTGTCTAGTACACATGCTTCTTTTTCTATATTAAATATTCCTAAGAACTATAAAGTAACAATTATGAATACCGGTTGTTGCGGTATGGCTGGATCTTTTGGATATGAAAAAGAGCATTATAAAGTAAGTATGCAAGTGGGGGAAGATACGTTGTTTCCTAAAGTTAGAAATTGTTCGGTTGATACTGAAATAGTAGCCGCTGGTACGAGTTGCCGCCATCAAATTTATGACGGAACAAAGCGTATAGCAAAACACCCAGTAACAATTTTAAGAGAAGCTTTACTATAAATAATTGATTTTCATATCATTATTTTGTACTTTTAAGACGATTAACTCTTAAAATGTACTATTATGGCGAGCAATAAAATCATATTTAGCAATGCGCTGCTAATTTTTGCGGGCATTGTTGGCTTCTTTCTAATTATGAAAATTTTTGGATTGGAAGATGTTTCCGAACTGCGTTTTTTAAACTTTGCTTTCGTTCTTTATGGTATTAACAGAGCTATAAAAACCAATATCATTATAAACCACGAATCGTTATATTTTAGCAATTTTTTATTAGGAATTGGAACCTCTATAATTGCTGTAGCCTTAACCATTTTAGGCCTTATTATATATGTAGATTTTATAGATGCTGGTTTTATGACAATACTTGAACAGTCTTCTTTCTGGGGGCAGAACTTAAGTTTACCACTAGTTGTATTTGCATTAGCTATTGAAGGGATTGCTTCTTCAGTAATCTGTTCTTTTATCTTAATGCAGTACTATAAAAACTATAAAGTTTCAAATACAATGGTTGCTTAGGCTCTTGGTAAAAAAACCTCAGCCATCATGCAACGAGCACTTCCACCACCACAGGTTTCTATAGTTTCTAGAGAGCTGTGTAGTATTTTGCTGTGCTTTTCTATAGCTTTAACTTGATTAGAATTCAACGAATTAAAAGCAGAGGAACTCATTATTAAGTAACGTTCATCGTTCATTCCTTTAACTTGTAACATATTTCCTGCAAATTGTGTTACTTGTTGTTCTGAGATGGCAATAACTTCTTTTCCATCCGACTTTAAGTGCTTTAATAAGTTTTTCTTTTCTTTTTTATCATCTATCGAATCTAAACATACCACCGCAAAACTTTCCGCAACACACATCATTACGTTTGTATGATAAATAGCTTCTCTCTTTCCCCCAACTGTTTGGTTTGCTGTAAAAATTACAGGAGTATATTCAAAATCTTCGCAAAATTCAATAAACAGCTCTTCATCTGCACGAGGAGATAAAGCACAATACGCTTTTCTGTTGTGCCTATCTAAGATCATACTTCCAGTTCCTTCTAAGAAAACCTCCTCCTCTTCTGCTTCAGAGTAGTCTACAACATTTTCTATTACAAACCCTTTTTCTTCCAAAATCTCTAGTACATCTTCTCTACGCTCTAAACGTCTATTATCTGCAAACATTGGATAGATAGCAACATCTCCATTTTCATGAAAAGAAATCCAATTATTTGGAAACAATGCATCGGGTGTATTTGGTTCTTTAGTATCTTCAACAACTACTACAGTAACACCAATAGCTTCCAACTTTTCTACAAAAGAATCAAATTCTTCTTGTGCCTTAGCATTAATTGATGCAGGTAACATTCCTGACAATTCTTGTTGGTAATAATTATTTACTGCTGTTTGTTCATTCATCCTAAAACTTGCAGGACGAACCATTACTATTGTATTTGTTGTTTGTTGCATACTGCGAATGTAATAAGATTTTGGTTTGTTTTAACAACCAAAACAGTAAAGAGAAGCTACTAAATTTAGTTAAGTTGTATTAATTTATCCTATTATTTCTCCGTTTTGTCCTATCACCACATTCTTCACCCATTTTACTTTTGTCTAAAAAAACAACATGAATAATTTATTTCAAACAATTTTAATAGGTATTGGAGCAACAGCAACTATGGATATTTACTCCATAATCTTGAATTACTTTGGTATAAAAACTCTTAACTACAAGTTTCTAGGCCGCTGGATTGGATATTTTTTTGATGGTAAGTTTTCTCACCATACAATATTTACCGCTCCCTCTATAAAACACGAACATATAATTGGCTGGATTGCACACTATACGATTGGAATTATGTTCGCTTTACTTTTAGTACTTATTTTTGATAAAAAATGGCTTGAGAACCCTACTCTTTTACCAGCTTTAATCATAGGGATAGTAACTGTTATAGCTCCTTTCTTTTTTATGCAACCTGCTTTCGGACTAGGTATTGCCGCTTCTAATGTTCCTGACCCAATCAAAGCTAGAGTAATGAGCTTAATTACACATACCGTATTTGGTTTTGGATTATTTTTAAGTGCAAAGATTTTAAATATTCTAATTAAGTAATTAGACTTATTTTTAAGAGAAGTATCCTTAATTTTATAAACCTATCTAACAAAACCACTAAATAATACTTTTAGTGGTTTTGTTATTATACTTAAAATTTATTTTTTACTAATTACATCAGCCAAATAACTTGCATCTTTTGATACACCTCCCAGAGTAGCAGAACCACGTGTATACATCCAAGGTAAACCTATAAAATACAATCCATCAATATTACTTACTCCTCTATAATTTTTTGGATAATTATCTGAATCTAACTCCAAACCTTCTATCCATTTAAAGTTAGGACGATATCCTGTTGCCCAAATAATATTTTTTATTGATGTTACTTTTTTATTTTCAAAAACAACTTCATTATCTAACGCATCTTTGGTTCTTCCTACAGTAACTACATTTTCACGGGATAAAATTTCTTTTACATCAGTACCAATTACAGGTTGCAACGATGTGCTTATTTTTTTTCCTATCCAACTGTACTTGTTAAACTTTAAAAAGCCTATAAGCGTAAACCACCACCATAGAGTTTTACCTAAAAATTGCTGAGGTAAGGTTTTCACCTTTGTATCACCGGAAAAATAAACCGTTTTTGATTTTTTATCCTTAGATATTTCATCCAGAATTTGGTATCCAGAATCTCCTCCTCCAACAACTAAAACATCTCCTTCTTGTAACTGTTTACTATTTTTATAGTAATTACTGTGCATTTGTAATACTTCTTCAGATAGTTTAGTATGACAAGGAGGTGTGTACGGTATATGAAATGGTCCGGTTGCTACAATTATATTCTTAGCTAGAATTTCTCCTTCATTATAGATTACATGAAATCCTTTAGTCGATTTTTTTACAGAAGTAACTAATGTGTTTAGTTGTACAGGAATGTCAAACTTCTTCACATACGATTTAAAGTAATCGCTAACCTCATATTTAGATGGATAATGCCCTTTAGGAGCGTTAAATTTTAAACCAGGTAAGTGATTATATTCTGTTGGTGTAAATAGTTTTAAAGAATCCCATCTATTTAGCCAAGAGGCTCCTATTTCTTCTTCTCCATCTACTACTATAAAACTTTTTTCCATCTTTTTTAAGTGGTAAGCCATGGATAAGCCTGCTTGTGCACCACCTATAATCACAAAATCTAACATCTAAAATCATTTTCATTAAGAGCTCAAATATAGATACTTTAAACAAGCGCGTCAAACTTTTCTCGAAACTGTAAATCCTCCTAAAACCATAGAACTATCATTTTCAACACATTAATCTAATTACAAGCAAAATAACTTAAGTTTTGTTTATACGAATAAAAGCATGTAACCAAATAATCTCAATTTATAAAGGCAGTTGTAACACAAAATTCTTATCAATCTTTGCTATATTTTAACAAACTTTATATCAATACCTGTTGCTTTTATAAATATTTTCACCAAAAAATAAGCTATAATTTTAAAACATAAAAAAACAAACTATGGGATGGTTTAACAGGAAAAAAACTTCAAAAAATAATACCCCTAAACCTAAAGTAACTCAAAGAGATTCTTCAACAATTAGATCTCAATCAATTGCTACTTGTCTTGACGCTGGATTTCGTCCTGCAAGTTCTCTTCCTACAATCAGAGAAACAAAGTTAAGACCTGCTGACGAAATTGCAGGAAGACTCCACGCTATAAAAGCTCTTGTTTTATGGCTTATGGTGCCTTCAGAAAACTTACCTGACGAAAAAATAATTAACTTCATTAATCAAAATAAACTTCTTGGTTACATGACCACAGAAGAAAAAGAAATACTTGATGCTTCTAGAAATGATATTGAGTTAAGAAGTTCTATTGGTTGGAAGTTTGAAAACACATGGCCACTTGCTTGGTACTTTGGTTATGATGAACCTGAGATCTCTGGTCAAATGATGACAGGAGAGCAAATGCAGGAAATCTTAATAAATCATACATGCTCACTTGATACTTTAATTAGTGATTGGCTTCCTCAGCAACACACTCTAGAGAAAGAAAAACTGGTAGAAAAAGAGGATTTATTTTACTGCTTACACAATGCAGTAAGAAGTGCTCAACTAGGAGGAAACACTGCTCCTGATAGCTTCGACCCTATTGGAAATGGAGGAGTTATACATGAACGTAGACATTCATTAACATGGATGCTTTCTAACGGTACTGAATGGGAAGATACCGATCTTAGCACATAAACTTAAATAAAACAAGAGAAGTTAATTTATAGACTCATAAATTTGTAAAAATTGAAATTTTAAGAAAATGAGAATACTTATCCTTGCTGTTTTACTACTTAACTTTTCTTCATGTAAGAACTCTAAAAAAGAAAATAACGAAGCTAAAAAGAAACCTGAAGTAAAAGTAGAAAAAGTTACTGCTGATAACAACCAAAAGACTATTGATTCTACTCTAATTGTGCTAGACTCTACTACAAACTTGGTTTGGATGAAAAAAGATTTTAGTACAATTGAGAAAAGGTTTTTAAATAAATGGAATGAAGTTTTTGAGTGGCAAGAACAAATGAACTCTATTAACTATGCAGGATTCAGCGACTGGAGAGTTCCTAGTATAAAAGAATATCGATCTATCAATAAAAATAAAAAAGACAGAATTAATTATAAACAAGTATTTACAGAAATTGACTCTACTTTTTTTTGGGGAAAAGGAGCTTATGCTTTCTGGAGTTCAACAACACCTAATAAAAACACTGCCAGCTACATAAGTTTTAAAGAAGGGTTTGCTGTATCTGGAAACAGAGAAAAAATTATAACATACACAAAAAAGGATAAAGGAAAATCGTTTGGTATGAGTGTTAGATTAGTTAGAAATAAAGTCAATTAAAATATTCACAATGATTGTTAGAAAAGCTACTACCAAAGACACCAAAGAAATTGCTTCTTATATGTTATTAGCAATGGAAGACATTGTTTATAAATTTATAGGAGAAAGTTCTACAGAGAAAGCACTTCATTTTTTAGAATCGTTAATTATTCAAGAAAACAATCAGTACTCTTACGAAAACTGTTGGGTTATAGATAGCGACAATAAAACTATTGCCGCAACTAACATCTATAATGGTGCAGATTTAAAAGAGCTGAGAAAACCAGTAGCTTCATTGCTAAAAAAGATGTTTAACCAAGAACTAACATATGAAGACGAAACCCAGTCTGGAGAATATTATATTGATTGTATTGGTGTAAACCCTAACTACCAAGGTAAAGGCATTGGTTCTAAAATATTACAATTCTTAATCAATGAATATGTCCATAAAAAGAACGAAACATTAGGTCTTTTAGTAGATAAAGAAAATCCTAATGCTAGAAAATTATATTTAAAACTTGGCTTTAAAGTTGTTGGTGAAAAAGTATTAGCAGGTAAAGAAATGGAACATTTGCAAATACAATAACTTTATTAAGAAAACTATAACAAACTACACTCGGTTTATTTTATAAGTTTACAACAATATGAGAAAACTTTACAAAACTTTTAATATATCTACTCTATTCTCTGCAATAGGGTTAGTTATTTTATTACTGTTTTCTCCTTGTAAAGTTAGAAACTTTATACAAGCAGAACTTAATATTCCTCAAACAGAGGTTTCTAACAAAAGTCAAACAACACACAGTCAAATAAACTGCTATGATAGTGAAATTACTGATGCTTCATTAGTACAAATAGTATCTTATAGTAAAACTTCACCAGCTTTTCTGAATAAAGCTTTTAACTTCTCTCCTCGCCTTATTGAGAGCCTCCCTAGAAAAACAATAAGCAATTATCAAAAAAAGAGACATGTAACATCTTTAATTCCTCTTTATATTTTATTTAAAAACTTTAAAGCCCACCTTTAGCCTCCTCTTCTTAACAAATAAAAATAATAACCTACATAATACTTACTTATGTAGCTATCACTTGTACTATAAAACTACAAATAGTATCAGTCTTAATACAAAAATATAATGATTAACAACAATATAAAAAACGATTCAGGGCTTTTGGCTCTGGCAATACGGTTAGTTATTGGTTGGACCTACTTCTCTGCTTTTTGGAGAAGAACAGTTTTAGCCGATAAACTTGATCCTGAAGTAGCAGGATACATTGGAGAGAAGTTTAACCATTTCCTCCCTAATGCATTAGGTATTAAACCTCTAATTCAATATTTAGTAGAAAACCCAGACATTCTATGGTTAAATATGGTAATATTTACCATTATTGAAGGAATTGTAGGACTATTCATCATTTTTGGTTTATTTACCAGAATAATGAGTATTGGTGTATTCGGTCTTGCTATGGGAATTCTTTTGGGTTCTGGTTGGATAGGAACAACATGCCTTGACGAATGGCAAATTGGTGTGCTTGGAATAGCTACAGGACATGTACTCTTTTTAACAGGAAGCGGTAAATACTCACTAGATAACTACTTTATAAAAAACAACTTATACTTCACTAAAAAGAAATGGTTTGCATGGTTAGGATCAGGTATTTTACCGATTAAAAACCATCTTTTCCCAAGATTTGTTTTAATAGGTTCCTTAGCAATTTTAGGAATAACTTTATTTACAAATCAAGTATTTCATGGTGGAGTTTGGGGAACGCTTCATAATAAATCGGTTAAACCTAAATTAGAAATAACAAAAGGAAAAATTAATAACGATACACTTTCTTTTGATGTTTTTAGAACAGAAGGAGTTGATGTATATGGTTCTTGGGTTATTGCAATAGATTTATTAGATCAGAATAACAATAGTATTGCTCAATATTCGCAAAAAGAATTAGCTTCTTTAGCTAATCAAAATATATTAAATTATTACGTTGCTAAAATAAAACCTGGTAAACATAGTTTAATTGTTCCTTTGGGAGCTAAAGCAAAAATGACTTTTAAAAACCCTACCTTCTCAAACCTTTCTAACGGAACATATACCGTAAAAATAACAGATATTAGTGGTGCGTTTTGGACACATCAAATAACTAAATAAACCTAAAACGCAATAGTGATTGTTTTCACTATTGCGTTTCTTTCAAAACTTCAATTATTTCCCAAAAACCAACCTTATACTTTTTTTAACAAATTTCATATCGATTACTTTTTCTTTTGTAAATAATTTCACCAAAAAAAGCTATTAAGTGTTTCTTACACTTAACTTCTCATTAAATAAATATAAAAAGTAGACTATGAACAATCAATTAAATTTTAAAGAATTAAACTTTAAACTAGCTATAATTAACGAGTTAATGTACGTTCAAGAAGTGTTACAACCTAAATTAGAGGTATATGAGTTTATAGAAAAACAGCGGAACTTAACTTCTTCAGAAGCTTATGATATTATTGAAGAAGAAGGCTATGAAATAATTCCAGAGGTATTACAATACTTTAAAAACTTAGAAATTACTTCTGAAATGGTTGAAAACATTGAAGAGTTACACATGGATGGAGGTGATGAAATTTACGGTCAAATCATTCCTTTTTGGGATGGTGAAGATGATGTATTTAGTGTAAACTCTGCTGTTGATGCTAAACTACTTCCTAACTTAAAAAGTGTCTCTCTTCTTTATAGCGAGAATGAATCACTTTTAGAAGATTTTCAAGAAAAAGGAATTGAAGCTGATTGGCTTTAAGAAAGTAAAAACATATTTAAAAGTATATAATGGAAACTAGTAACGCAAACGACAAAAAAATACAACAAGAGTGGTATAACATTGGCGAAACATACGCTACTGAGGTTAACAAAATGGTTGCTTTTGGTGAAGAACATGGTTGGGAGAACTGGAAAGGTAAAGAGCCAGAAGACAATCGTGACCATTTAGCTGATACTGTAGTACAAAAATTAAAAGAAGCCAATAAAACTGGACGTATTGAAGAGTTCAGAAAGCAATATCCGCCCGCTCATACTCCGTTAATAAAATATTTTAAAGAGAAAGGACAAAGCATTGAACAACTATGTTTTATTGAGGATGAAAAAATTGTTTTCATTGTTGGTACTTCCTATCAGAAGAGACAAGCATATATTCTAGACAACAAAACACTAATCAAATTAGACGATACTATCGAAGCCATTGGAAAGTCTCATCAAAATAACATTTTTACTGTTAAAACACCTGGTATATTAATTACTCGTAAAGAATGGGATGGAGAGATTATCGAAACATTTGAATTAGGAGACATAAATAAGTTAGGTATTTCAAATATGACGCCTTTTAATGATGGTAAAAAAGTACTTGTCACAACTTCTGAAGGGATATATCTTGTTTCTAAAAACTCAATAAACATGATACATCCTGAACCTGATTTAGAAGATGAAGAATGGGACTCATATATAGCTATGGAAAACGCTACTTTATCAAATAACAATAAATATATTGTAGTCGGCGATCAATCTTTCGACCATCGAGTAATGGACAGCGAAGGAAATCAAATCGGAGAAATAGGTCCACAATCTTCATACCCTCATTTTTGTCTTTTTTCTAAAGACGACAAGCAACTTATTGCAAATTCTTGCCATTTTTATAATGGAATTACTATTGGAGTAGATACTGACAACTTAAATGGAATAGAAGTTGAATCTTATGTAGATGAAGCTGATAACTTTAAAGTTATTGATGATGAAATGAGAGTTTATGTTGGTACAACTACTAAAGATTACTATATCTTAGGAGATGCATATGGGTATATTAAAGCGTTTGACAAAAACGGGAACTGTATTTGGAGGCATTTTTTAGGATCTACCATAAGTGGTATTGCAATTTCTGACGATGAACAAACTTTATGGGTAGGTTCTTACACTGGGTTTGTTCACAAATTAAGACTAGGTAAAGGACATAGAGATACACACGCAATAGGCAATGGAGATCATTACGAAGATTTCAGATTAATTCTATGGAAAGAAGAAACAGAACTTTGGTGGTAAAACTATAAAACAACGTGTTTAAAATAAAAAAGAAACTACTTATTCTTTTAATAATTCTATTAACAGGCTTTTTAATTCCTCAAAACTTAAAAATTCCTGTTAATGGAGCTACCAAATCTGATTATAATCCAAAATCATTTTGGTATTATCCTTGGGGAAAATCAGTTACCCATAAAGGAGTTGATATTTTTGCTAAAAAAAATACTAAAATAACCTCATCAACCTATGGATTAGTTTTATTTTCTGGAAAAATAAGTATAGGCGGAAATATTGTAGTTATACTAGGTCCTAAATGGAGATTACACTACTATGCTCATTTAGAAGAGGTAAAAACAACTTCTTTAAGTTTTGTAAATAATAATTCGGAAATTGGAACAGTTGGTACTAGTGGAAATGCTGTGGGGAAAGCTCCCCACCTACACTATTCCATTTTATCTCTAATTCCGTATGTTTGGAAAGTTGATTCAGACAGACAAGGATGGAAAAAAATGTTTTATCTAAATCCTATTGATTACTTAGAAGAATAACTTTTATTCTAATCCTTCCATTTCAGCATCATAGAATAACCCTGCAGCCTCAATTAAACCCTCTAACTCATTAGCTAAATCTTGTTCGTTTTCGTTAGACAAGTCTTCAAACCACTCAATTTCATCATCTTTTAAATTAATTAAAAAACGAGGATACTCAGTATGTAAAACAAAAATATCTTCTGGGTGTTCGCTATTATCTGCTAATAAAAATTTAGGTAAGTTCATGGTGTTTTGTTTTAATAAGTTCAATAGTTAATTTGTTAAATCGTATAAACAGTAAAATTGATGCTGTAGTTAATCCTGCTAGTAAACCTAACCAAATACCAAAGCTTCCATACATTTCTTCTGAACCGAAGAAAAAACTAATAGGAAAACCTACTACCCAATACGATATAAAAGTAATTAATGTAGGTACTTTTACATCTTGTAAACCACGTAAAGCTCCTAACATTACAACTTGTATGCTATCACTAATTTGAAAAATTGCAGCCGCAATTAACAAATTTGCTGCTATAGCCATTACCTCCATGTTATCTGCATAATTCTCAGCATCGCTTAAATCAACATATAAATTTGGTAATGATTTGTGAAAAACAAAGAAAAAAGTAGCAAATATAACTGCCAGTATAGTTCCTAAGAAAAATATTGAAAATGCTATTCTTCGTAATTCTTTATAATTTTTTAATCCTTTTTGGTTTCCTACCCTAATCATAGAGGCAACACTTAATCCTGTTGCTACCATAAATGTCATAGAAGATAAATTCAACGCTATTTGGTTCGCTGCCTGCGGATTTTTCCCCAACAATCCACTTAACCAAATTGCTGCCGTAAAAATGGCTACTTCAAAAAACATTTGCATAGCACTTGGTGTACCTAAATTTATGATTTTTCTAATCATTAAAGTATCTAGCACAAAAAACTTGATATTAGTAACCAAACGTTTTGAACGTTCCTTTTTACTTAACAACCACCATAAATATACTACCATTACAAACCTTGATAGCAACGTTCCGTATGCAGCTCCCACGATACCTAATTGAGGAAAACCAAACTTACCGTAAATAAGTAAGTAATTCAGTAATACATTCAACACATTAGCTATCAATGTCGCATACATAGGGTAGCGTGTCATTGACATTCCATCACTAAACTGTTTAAATGCCTGAAAAATAATCATCGGAATTAATGAAAAAGCTACCAAGTCTAAGTATGGAATCGCCAACTCAACCACTTCTATAGGTTGCTTCATTAAATACATTAATGGTTTAGAAAAGAAAACTACTAAAAATAGCATAATCCCCATCATAGTACACAAGAAAAGTCCGTGCTTAAAAGTTGATTTTGCTTGTGTAAAATTATTAGAAGAATCTGCTTCGGCAATTAAGGGAGTTATTGCGGTAGAAAAACCAATACCTAACGACATAGCTATAAACATAAAGCTATTACCCAATGAAACCGCTGCTAACTCTGCAGTTCCTAATTGTCCTACCATTATATTATCTATAAAACTCACAAAAGTATGTCCCAACATCCCCAACATTACAGGAGCTGCAAGTTTTAAATTGTATTTAAATTCTGATGTATATTGCTTAATGTTCAATTTAGTACTCTTTTCAGCTTGCAAAAATACAACTGTTATCTAAAATAATACAGGGATATGACAAAATAAAAACCGCTTAAAAAAGCGGTTTTTATAACATCAAATAATTACAATTTACTCTAGTTTTTATGACTTTGGTAATAAAACGCTATTAATTACATGAATTACTCCATTAGATTGGTTTACATCTGTAATAGTAACCTTTGCCTTACCCCCACTTGCATCAGATATGTAAACATTTTTTCCTTTCATCCATGCTGTGATTTTACCTCCGCTAACAGTTTCTATAGAAGCCTTACCTCCTTTATCTTTTATTAACTTCACTAGTTCGTTTGCACTCCATTTACCAGCAACAACATGATACTTCAAAATGGTCTGTAACTTCATTTTGTTTTCTGGTTTTAATAACGATTCAACTACTCCTTCAGGAAGCTTATCAAAAGCCTTATTTACAGGAGCAAAAACTGTAAAAGGTCCTTTACTAGATAAAACATCTACCAAATCTGCTGCTTTTACAGCAGCCACTAATGTTGTATGATCTTTAGAATTTACAGCATTTTGCACAATGTTTTTTGATGGATACATTTCTGCACCTCCAACCATTTTTGTGTCTTCTTGTGCCGTAATACTATAGCTGGTAAATAAAGCGACTGCTAAAACGGTTACTTTTAAAAAGTTTAAGGTTTTCATAAATAATGATTTTTAAATTAATATTTCTATTTAATCATACCTACGAAAAAGATTGTCTCTTGGTTTTGCAAAAAATTAAATTCCTCAGGAAAACTTAGAATATTCTCATAAGTTATTTAATAATTCTTATTTTTGATTTTCCTAAAACACATATAAAATGGCTTCAATAACTCTAAAAGGTAACACAATAGAAACAATAGGTAACTTACCTAAAAATGGAACTAAAGCAATTGATTTTTCGTTAGTTGCTACTGATTTATCTGTAAAGAATTTAAGTGACTTTAGTGGTTCTAAATTAATTTTAAATATTTTTCCAAGTGTCGATACAGGTACTTGTGCTACATCTGTTAGAGAATTCAATAAAAAGGCCGCCAACTTAGAAAACACTAAAGTTTTATGTATTTCTAGAGACTTACCTTTTGCTCAAGGTCGTTTTTGTGGTGCTGAAGGCATTGAAAATGTAGTAATGCTATCTGATTTTGCTGCTGGTAGATTTGGTAAAGACTATGGATTAGAAATTGTTACAGGGCCTTTAGCTGGCTTACACTCTCGTTCTATTGTTATCATTGATGAAAATGGTAATGTAACCTATACAGAACAAGTAAATGAAACTGTAGATGAACCTAACTATGAAGCTGCATTAAAAGCTCTTTAAAAATATATGAAGAACCCGAATGACGGCTTTTTAAAAGGACGCATACGTAGTATTAAATTTGCAGTAAAAGGAATGTGGTTATTAATAACTACAGAAGATAGTATAAAAGCTCAACTTACATTTGCTTTAATTGCTACTATCTTCGGATTTTACTTTAATATATCTGCAACAGAATGGATGATTCAAACTTTGGCTATTGGTATTGTTTTAGTAGCAGAAGCTTTAAACACAGCTATTGAAAAAGTAGCTGATTTTATACATCCTGATTATCATAAAAAAATAGGCTTTATTAAAGATATTGCTGCTGGTGCTCCTGCATTTGCTGCCTTTATATCACTAATTATTGCTGGGATAATTTACCTTCCTAAAATAATAGCTATATTGTAGCGTTCAATTTATTTCTAACAAAAATACATGGCAAAAAAGAAGACAACTGTTCAAAAAAAACAGCCAAAAACATCTATCATAAAAAAGATTAAGACCTTTTTTTCAAACAGACAAAACCAAACTATTTTAGGTTTTTTTCTGTTATTGTTTTCTATATTTTTAACTGTTGCTTTTATTTCTTTTTTCTTCTCTTGGCAAGAAGACCAAAGCACACTAAGTCAATTTGCAGATAAAACTATCCCTACTAAAAACTTACTAGGAAAAATAGGTGCTAAACTAAGTAATTTCCTCGTATACAAAGGTTTTGGTTTAGGAGCTTTTATTATCCCTTTAACATTGTTTTTAACTGGTGCTAGAATTTTACTACAAACCAATTTAAAAAGAATTATCACCTCATGGAATTGGGCTATTTTAATCATGCTTTGGCTCGCTACAGCTCTTGGTTTTGTTGAAAAAAAGCATGCCCTTTTATCAGGAGTAATTGGTTTTGAATTAAATGAATATCTTCAAACTTTCTTAGGTAAAACAGGTCTGGCTATTTTACTCATTTTCTTTTTAGTTGCTTATTTAATCATCCGATTTAGTATTACTCCTGAAGCAATTAGCGAAAAAGTAAAAGTTAATAAAGAGAAAAAAGCTAATGCTGTAAAAAACAATCCAAAAGTTAACAGAGACGATTCTACTATTGTAAACGATACTGATGTTAACACCAATTCTGAAGTTTCTAAAACTGAAGAAGCTAAAAAAGATAAATCAGACTTTGAATTATCTCTAGAAAATTTACAACCAACTATTTCTAACTATTCTGGTGTTGAAGAAACTACTGATAATGAAAAAAATAAAGAGATTTCTTTAGACATCACCCAAAATAATGACCCTACAACAAATATATCAGAGGACAGCAAAAAAGAAGTAGAGGTTGCTATTGAAAAAATTGCAGAAGAAAAAAGTGTTACCGAAAACTTATCTGATCAATTACTCAAAGATTTTGGTGAATTTGATCCTACCTTAGAACTAGGTAACTTTAAGTTTCCTTCTTTTAACTTACTAAAAGAATACAACGAAAGTATTTCTGTTGACCCTACTGAGCTTGAAGCTAAGAAAAACCAAATTGTAGAAACTTTAAAAAACTACAAAATTGGTATTGCCCAAATAAAAGCTACTGTAGGACCAACCATTACCTTATATGAAATTGTTCCTGAAGCAGGAGTACGTATTTCTAAAATTAAAAACTTAGAAGACGATATTGCTCTATCGCTATCAGCTTTAGGAATCCGTATTATCGCTCCTATTCCTGGAAAAGGAACCATTGGTATTGAAGTACCTAATAAAAAAGCAACTATCGTATCTATGCATTCGGTAATTTCTTCAAAGAAATTCCAAGAATCACCAATGCAACTTCCTATTGCTTTAGGTAAAACTATTTCAAATGAAACCTTTGTTATCGATTTAGCCAAAATGCCTCACTTATTAATGGCTGGTGCTACTGGACAAGGTAAATCGGTAGGATTGAATGCTATTTTAACATCACTTCTATACAAAAAACACCCTGCTGAAGTAAAGTTTGTATTAGTTGATCCTAAGAAAGTAGAATTAACACTATTCAACAAAATAGAACGTCATTACTTAGCAAAATTACCAGATGATTCTGATGCTATTATCACTGATACCACTAAAGTAGTTAATACATTAAACTCTTTATGTATTGAAATGGACAACCGTTACGACTTGCTTAAAAATGCTATGGTTCGTAACATTAAAGAGTATAACGCTAAGTTTAAGGCTCGTAAACTAAACCCTGAAAACGGACACCGCTTTTTACCCTACATTGTTTTAGTAATTGATGAGTTTGCTGATTTAATTATGACTGCTGGTAAAGAAGTAGAAACTCCTATTGCACGTTTAGCACAATTAGCTCGTGCTATTGGTATTCATTTAATTGTAGCAACGCAGCGTCCATCTGTAAATGTAATTACAGGTATCATTAAAGCAAACTTCCCTTCTAGAATTGCTTTTAGAGTAACTTCAAAAATTGACTCTAGAACTATTTTAGATGCTCCTGGAGCAGACCAGTTAATTGGTCGAGGTGATTTATTATACTCTGGAGGAAATGATATTACCAGAATTCAGTGTGCTTTTGTAGACACACCTGAAGTAGAAAAAATTACTGATTTTATTGGCTCTCAACGTGCATACCCTGAGGCTTATTTACTTCCAGAGTATGTTGGAGAAGAAGGTGGCACAAATCTTGATGTTGATATCGCAGACAGAGATAAACTGTTTAAAGAAGCAGCTGAAGTTATTGTTACCGCGCAACAAGGTTCGGCATCGTTATTGCAACGTAAATTAAAGTTAGGCTACAACCGTGCTGGTAGATTGATAGATCAATTAGAAGCCGCGGGTATTGTAGGTCCTTTTGAAGGTAGTAAAGCACGACAAGTACTTGTACCTGATTTAATTGCCTTAGAGCAATTATTAGAGAGTGAAAAGAATTAATAATTATAAACTATTCCGAAAGTGGAAATAAGAAAGACGATGAAAAAAATAGGATTATTATTTATTGGATTATGTATTAGCATTAGTGCTATGGGACAAACAAATTCTTCTGATGCAAAAAAATTGCTTGACGAAGTTTCAAATAAAATGGGTACCTACAGAAATATGGTTATCGGTTTTAACTCTTCTTTAATAAATAAAGAAGCTGGTATTACCAATGACCCTCCTATTAGAGGTGAAATTACTTTATCTGGTGAAAAATATAACTTAGACTACCTTGGAAACACCTTTATTTTTGATGGAAAAAAGTTAGTTGTTATCAACCAAGACGAAAAAGAAGTTAGTATTAATAATGGTAACTTAGATGAAGAAGACGGTTTTATTTATCCTTCTAAATTATTAACTTTTTATAAAGAAGGTTATAATTACCAAATGGGAGCTTTAAAAAACAGTAATGGGCGTAAAGTTCAGTATATAGACCTTACTCCTATTGACAGTAACTCTGATATTGTTAAAGTTCAATTAGGTATTGATGCTAAAACAAAACACATTTACAAATTAACACAAATAGGATCTAACGGTGCTGAAACTACCTTTACTATTACTAAGTTTAAAAGTAACCAGCCTATATCTGCTCAACTTTTTTCTTTCGACAGAAATAAATACGCTAAGCAAGGATACTATATTGACTAAAAAATTATATAAAAGTTTTGTTACTGATTTACTTTAAAAATCATTAACAAAACTTTTGTGTTTATATTCCACTAACCTACTACCTTTGCATCTGTGAAAACATTAGACAGATATATATTAAAAAGCTTTATAGTTCCCTTTTTAGCAACCTTCTTTATCATTCTATTTGTACTGGTAATGCAAGCGTTATGGTTGGCTTTTGATAATTTTGCTGGTAAAGGTATTGGTATTGGTATTATTTTAAAATTCTTGTGGTATACAACACTTCTTGTAGCTCCTCAAGCCTTACCTATTGGTGTCCTACTGTCTTCTATTATGACACTTGGTAGTTTATCTGAAAATTACGAATTCGCTGCAGCAAAATCTGCTGGAGTTTCGTTACAACGAATGGTTCGCCCAATTGTTTTCTTAGCTATATTTTTAAGTGGTATTAATTTTCTATTTCTAAATTATGTTTACCCGTATGCAATGCTTAAGCAATTAAATATGAAGGTTAACATTAAGAAAAAACAACCTGCCATTGCTTTAGTTGCTGGAAGCTTTAATACAGAGCTACCTAACTTCCAAATAAAGTTTAAAGAAAAATACGGAGAAGAAGACAATCTTTTAAAAGAGGTAATGATTTATGATTTGTCTTCTAAAAAAGGAAATAACAAAATTATTACTGCAAAAAGCGGTGAAATACTTTCAGAAGAAGGTAGTCGTTATATGACTTTAGTCTTGAAAGACGGTTATTACTTTGAGCATCACTTAAAAAATGGAGCTTCGTTTAAGGAGCGAGAAAAAATGCCTGCTTCGTACGCCGATTTTGAAAAGTACACCATTAATATTGATATTTCTTCTTTTAGTAATGATGATTTAGAAGAAGAAAAATATAAAACAAACTACAACATGTTAAGTTTGGCTCAGCTAAAAGATACTTTGCCAACATTGAAACAAAATTACGATGCTTTTGTTAAAAGTAGAGCCAAAAATCTATTTTTGAGTATTGATGTGGAGGATTTACATCAGTATCCTGATTCACTAATAAACAAAGACCTTTCATTAGATATTCTTGAAAACTTTGAGTTAAAAGAGAAACGAAGTATTCTCTCTGTAGCCACTTCTAAATTAGAGCGTACTATAAACAACAATAAGTCTAACAAAGACACTTTAAAAAACAAACGTAAGTATTTAAACTTATATGATATTGAGTTTTACAATCGTGTAGCCTTTTCACTTTCTTGCTTATTACTCTTCTTTATTGGTGCTCCTTTAGGTTCTATTATTAGAAAAGGTGGAATGGGGTTGCCTATGATTTTAGCAATCGCAGTTTACGTTTTATACTTTTTCTCTAATACTTTTGGAAGAAACTTAGCAGAAGAAAGTTCACTTACAGCCATTACTGGCTCTTGGCTAAGTGTATTTTTAATGCTACCTTTGGCTATAACTTTAACTGTTAGAGCTACTAAAGACAAAGGACTATTTGACATTAATGGTTTTTTTGCTCCAATACGAAACTCTGTAAAAAACTTATTCTCTAAAAAGAGAAAACCACAACATAATGACAACACAAACTCCAACTAACATTCAATTAAATACAATTGAAGAAGCTATAGAAGACATTAAAAACGGTAAAGTTATTATCGTAGTTGATGATGAAGATCGTGAAAATGAAGGTGATTTTTTAGCAGCTGCTGAAAAAATTACTCCTGAAATGATCAACTTTATGGCAACACATGGTCGTGGATTAATTTGTACCCCTCTTACTGAAACTCGCTGTAAAGAATTAGAGCTAGGAATGATGGTTAGTAACAATACCGACCCAATGGAAACTGCTTTTACCGTATCCGTAGACTTACGTGGAAATGGTGTTACTACTGGTATTTCTGCTTCAGATAGAGCTAAAACTGTGCAAGCATTAATAAACCCAGACACTAAACCTTTTGATTTAGCTAGACCAGGACATATTTTCCCTTTAAAAGCTAAAAATGGAGGTGTATTACGTAGAACTGGGCATACTGAAGCTGCCATTGATTTTGCTCGTCTAGCTGGTTTAGAACCTGCTGGCGTTATCGTTGAGATTATGAATGAAGACGGTACTATGGCTCGCCTTCCTCAACTAATGAAAGTTGCTAAAAAGTTTGACTTAAAAATTGTTTCTATTGAAGACCTAGTGGCTTATAGAATGGAACACGATTCTTTAATTGAAAAGAAAGAAGACTTTAATATTCAAACTCGTTTTGGTGATTTCCGTTTACGAGCTTACCAACAAACTACCAATAACCAAGTGCATATTGCTTTGACTAAAGGTACATGGAGTAAAAACGAACCTATTTTAACTCGTGTAAACTCTACTTTGGTAAACAATGATATATTAGGAACCTTAACTAACAACGCTGATAAAAAGCTTGACCAAATGTTTAAGGTTATTAATGATGAAGGTAGAGGTGCTATTTTGTTTATTAATCAACAAATGCAAGCATTGAACTTATTAAATAGACTTCGTATTTTAAAAGAAAATCAAGCTAAAGGAGAAATGAAAGCTCCTAATGTAGTTATGGACAACAAAGATTTTGGTATTGGTGCACAAATTTTGCACGATTTACACATTCACAAACTACGTTTAGTTTCTAACACCAAACAAACCAAACGTGTAGGTATGATTGGTTACGGACTAGAAATTGTTGATTACGTAAATTACTAATCAAAAAATAATATAAAACAAAAATCCCGAGTTAATAAACTCGGGATTTTTGTTTTATATAACTATCGGTAATTACAGTCTTCTTTTTCAATCTTACTAATTAACTAACATTTTTCTACAACAAATAGTTTGTTTGAAAACACATCTTTTAGGCAGTGAATATTACTCTCCTTACTATGGAAGTGTCACTCCCCTTATGCTGGAAAAGACACCCCAATTAGGCTTGGTGTATCATTTCCATTATCCTTGGGGTATAACCCCAATAATAATTAAATATCTTTTATGTTTATTTTTTTTATATTTGACGCTATAAAAGTTGCTATAAATTCCTTCCTATTTATTATTAAAGAATATAATAGTAATTTTTTATTATGCTCATATGTTAGTTGTATACATTGAGAATTAAAAGTGAAAAGAAAATTTGATCAAAACAAAAATATGTTAGAAATATTAGCAATAGTTTTTTTAGGTAAAAAAATAGCTGAATTGGCAGAAGAAAAAGGAGAAAATCCTAAAAAGTGGAGAGGTATAATGATTGGCTCTTGGTTTGGGGCAGAAATTTTGGGAATTGTAATATTTGCCTCTACAGTAGGAATAAGTGATGACACTATTTTTCCTGCTGCAATTACAGGTCTAGCTTGTGGGTTAGCTAGCTATTTTATTGTTAGAAGCATGCTATCTTCAAAGCCAAACACTTCTCTAAAAGAATTATCATAAGGAACAGCTGTAATAACTTACTCTGCACATAACCTTAATCGTTAGCTCACTAGATAGTATTATCTTATAAAATTTAAATATTGCATAGTATCCTAAGGGGTTCTATGCAATATACACCTATAGTATTACGATAACTTTCTACTCCACAGGAATACAGAAATCTACAATACATTTCCCTTCTGGATGTTCATTAGGGTTATTGTAAAAAATCTCATACGGATCTTGATCTGCTTTTTTGAAACCATGTTCACTCATCCACACAAAACTACTTTCCCATGCTTGTTGAAATTCCGACGGAGTAATTTCTAAACGAGATACTATACATTTTGCTTCGGGGATTTCTTTTACACTCACTTCTCCTTCAGTTTTTACCTCTGAATTTAAAGTTAAACAAACACTCATTCTTATTTTGTCTTCATCAGTAATTTTTGGACTGTCGTGATATACCGTTAACATTCTTAAATTTTCCTGCTGCATTAACCCTTTAGGATAAGCCCATTGCATCAATTTATTGTAGGTATTACCAACCGCTTCCATTTTTCCTAGATGTGTCAGATAGGCAACTTTTAAAGTTGGCATTTTTTTTACTTCGGTTTTAGCTTTCATTTGCATCCATGTTAAGTTTTTATCTATGTTACAAATGTATTGTTCAAACTGTGTTTCTATTTCTCCATTCTTGCTTTCAGTTTTACAAATCTTGCTATATTTTAGTGAACTTTCTTTTTTAAAATCGGCAGGACTTATTCCGTAAAACTTTTTAAAAGCCCTTGAAAATGATGACAAAGTTGCAAAACCTACTATTTCGGATACTTCTGTAACCGTTTTATTCTTTTTATTTAGTAAAAAAGAAGCTGCCTTTTCTACTCTCTTTCTAGTAATAAAATCATTAACCGTTTCTTTAGTTACGGCTTTAAAAAGTCTATGAAAATGATATGGAGAGAAATATGCTTTTTCTGCTATTTCTTCTAAAATAAGTTTTTTTTCTAAATTTTCTTCAATAAAATCAATAGCATTACTTATGCGTACAGCTGTTTTATTAGGTATTTTTTGATGTGGGTTCATAACTACTTTTTATTAGTAAACATAACCATTTAGCAAACTCTTCTTCCTTATACATTTCATGTACTTTCTCCGGAATTATACTATAATCTACCTTCATTTTTTCAAACCAATTATTATTTGGCTTGTAGTTATCTTCTTCTCCAAAATAAAGTATTGCTTCGGCTTTCGGTTTTTCTGTTTCATAACGTAATCTTGTGGATGAAATAGCATAAAGTTTTTCAATATCTAAACCTTTTAAACAGGCTTTCCAAGCTATAGTTCCTCCTATACTGAAAGCTAACACAGTAAATCGTTCTTGTTCTACCTCTACTAAGTTTTTAACTGCTCTCTCAAGTCCTCCATTTACAAAAAAGTTATGTCGTTCTTTTTCTAATAAGCTTTTCTCAGGTATCTCTGCTAGTTCACAACTACTATAAAAGGTAACTTGAAAGTCTTCTGACAATTTATCCACATACATAGCAACCCAACTAGCATCTGTAACTCCCCAAAGGTCTGATAAAATTATTAATTGATGTTTCATGTGCTACTACTATCCTTTTTTTGCAAAACGAAAAATACAAAGCCTCCAGCAAAATATAAAACAACATCTAATACATCGGCTGTATACCTTGTATAATATTTAGGTAAAACAAACTCAAATAGCACTGAATATATTACACATATATAAAGTACTACTCCTAAAGAAATTTGAAAGCTCTTATCATTTCTGCTCCATTGTAAAATAAAGAGACATACTGTTAATACAATAGGTATTATTAAAAAGTCGTTTACATAATTATTAATGGTAGAGGGAAGTTTTACACTTAACTTTTGCGCAACATAGATAATGCTTCCTATAACTATTGAAACTATAAAGTAATATGTAAGTATTTTTTTTTGCACGTTACCTACCCTGCTGCTACCATAGCTACAAACCATGCTATTAAAGCGCCAATAGCACTTACTAATAAATATGCTGAATACAAAATCCATCCAGCAACTCGATACAACCAAAATGGATTCCTTTTTAATCGTTCTGCTAAATTGGGATTTTCAATTTCATGTTTTGCCTTCTTAAGCTCTTCTTCTTTATATGCTGTAACTTTTTGTTCTTGTTTTTTTTCAAAAGAAATTAATGTGTTACAGTTTTTACAGTAATCCCTATTCTTATTAAAAACTCCACAGTTTGGACACTTAACATTTCTAGTGATTGCCATTTTCTTGTTCTTTAAAACTATACTTGTTTTTCTTTTTGTAAGGACGGATGATAAGCCTTGTTTCTCTATCAAAACGTACATAGTTATATACCCAATTCATAAATACCACTGCTTTATTTCTAAATCCGATAAGTGAAAACAAATGCACAAACATCCAGATAAACCAAGCAAAAACTCCTTGAAATTTCCAACTAGATAAATCTACTACTGCTTTATTTCTTCCAATAGTTGCCATTGACCCCTTGTTATTGTACACAAATGGTTTTTGCTTTTTACTTTTTAGTTTTGCTAAAATATTTTTTCCTAGCAACCTACCTTGCTGAATAGCTGGTTGTGCCATCATTGGATGCCCTTTTTCATAATCCTTAGTTTTCATACATGCTACATCTCCAATAGCATGTATATTATCATATCCAATTACTTTATTATATTCATCTACCTTAAATCGATTGGCTCTTTCAACTATACACTCTTTATTTAAACCATTTACAGCAGCTCCTTTTACTCCCGCAGCCCAAATAACTGTTTGTGCTTTAAAATGATCGTCACCATTAGTAGTTACAGTCTCTCCATCGTAATCCAATACACGAAGATCTTTCCATACATCTACCCCAAGTTTTATTAAAAAGTCTTCTGCTTTTTCTGAAGCTTTATTACTCATTCCTTTTAATAACTCTCCTGAACTTTGAATAAGGTTAATTTTCATCTGTCGGATATCCAAATCAGGATAATCTTTAGGTAAAATACCCTTTTTCATTTCAGCCAAAGCTCCAGCTAACTCTACTCCTGTTGGTCCACCACCAACAATAACAAAATTCATTAACGCTCTTCGTTTTTCTAAATCGGTAACCAATAGTGCTTCTTCAAAGTTTTCTAACACCAAACTACGAATATTTAATGCTTGTGGAACCGATTTCATTTCCATTGCATACCGTTGAATGTTAGTATTACCAAAGAAATTAGTTGTTGATCCTGTAGCTATAATCAACTCATCATACTCTAAGTCTCCTATTGTAGTTTCTATATAGTTTTTCTCTGCATTTATTTGAGTAACTTTTGCTAACCTGAAGAAAAAATTTTCTACATCGTTAAATCTTTTTCTTAAAGGAAATGCTATACTATCAGGTTCTAACCCACCTGTTGCTACTTGATATAATAAAGGCTGAAAAGTATGGTAATTATGTTTATCTATTAAAACTACCTGTAACTCTTGGTTTTCTAAAGCTCTTGCGGCTGCCAATCCTGCAAACCCTCCTCCTATAATTATTATTCGAGGAAAACTCGTTTGAGGTATGTTCATTATTTATTAGGGTTTTATATCTAAAAAGCAAATTTAACTAAAAGAGAAAGGAGTTAGTTAAAATTTATTTTTTAGTTTTACGTTCAACCCCCGTTAATCAAATCAAGAACTGTCATGTTTAATTTTTTTAAGAAAAAAAAAGTAAAAAACTTAACTATAGTGTGCGATACAGACGTTATACACATTAATAGTAAACCTCTTACATTCCCCACTAATTACGATGCTTTAATTGAAGTTTTAGGCAAACCAAGTAGAGAATTAAAGAAAAGTAATGATTATATTATTTGGGATACACATGGTATTTTTTGTGGTTATACAGAAAGAGATAATATTTTATCTATAAATATTTATCAGAATAAAGAAGATAGAAGTGAGTACAACACCAAAAAACAGTTTAAAGGAAGGCTTTTTTTAAATAATGAAGAAATTACTAATAATGAGTTTGGTAAAATTCCATTAGGAAAAGTTGCAATTCATAGACTAGGCAGGGAAAGCGACACTCGTTTTGGATTTAGTCTTGGCGTTAATAGAGATTATAAAGACTTATAATTCTAACTTTATTTGCTGTAGAGTTTTGTTTGTTGTTACCAGTTTATTGATTATTTTTTTTCTCAAAACATCAATATCTTCTTCATAATAGCGCGCCCATTTGTACTCTTTAAATAAGGTTTGAACTTGCTTTAGACGTTGATGTACTAATTCTGAATTCATTAAAAAGTAGTTGTCTTCTAAACCTTCTTGAACTCTTTTTATACTTGCTTTTGCTTTTGTATAGTCTACCTCTAAATAGAATACTTTATCGATACTGTTTAATGGGTAAAAGCTTGACCAATTTGCATACCCAACATAATATTGCTGATTTTTATAATTATCTATTCCTTGAATTTTCCATCTGCAATTGGCAACTCTACCCCAATGGTTAGAATAACGAAAAACTCCATCTTCTGTATAATAGTAATAACTCCCTGATTTACTTTGAAAGTGTGCTTTCATATCATCAAAAAAATTGATTCTTTGCATTTCAAACTCACAATAAGTACTTCTGTAAAAATTGAATTTATGGTACTTCATTTAATTTCCAAAAGCTGTTAGTACTATTTTTCTTCTTCCTCCATAATTTCTGTGCTCTCCTAAATACACTCCTTGCCAAGTTCCTAAATTGAGCTTGCCATTGGTTATTGGAATTTGTACCTGACATCCTAACATAGAACTTTTAATGTGCGCAGGCATATCATCCGCTCCTTCATAGTCATGTTTATAGTACGGCATATTTTCTGGAACCATTTTATTTATATGCGACTCAAAATCCATTCGTACAGTTGGATCAGCATTTTCATTAATGGTTAAACTTGCAGATGTGTGCTTAATAAATGCCTGAAACTGCCCTATTTTAATTTTATTAAGTTCTGGTAGTGCTTCTAATAGAACATCTGTAATCAAGTGATAGCCTCTATCAAACACTGGTAATTGAATTTCTTTTTGGTAAAACTGCATAATACAAAAATAAAAAAAGCCATTGAACGTATTCAATGGCTTTTCGCTTTATTTTAGTTTGAAATAAACTTCAAGTTATTTTACTTCTTCGAAGTCTACATCTTCTACATTATCTCCTCCTTCAGCTGAAGCTCCTGCATCTGCGCCACCTTGTGCACCAGCTCCGTTAGCTTGTGCATCTTGTTGTGCTTTATACATTTCTTCAGAAGCTACTTTCCAAGCTTCATTAATCTTTTCCATTGCTGCATCAATTGCATCAAGATCTTTAGATTCGTGTGCTTTCTTTAACTCTTCTAAAGCAGCTTCGATTGGTTCTTTTTTATCAGCTGATAATTTATCTCCAAATTCTTTTAATTGCTTTTCTGTTTGGAAGATCATAGAGTCTGCTCCATTTACTTTTTCAGCAGTTTCTTTTGCTTTCTTATCAGCATCAGCATTTGCTTCTGCTTCTTGCTTCATCTTTTGAATTTCTTCATCAGATAACCCTGAAGAAGCTTCAATACGGATATCTTGTGATTTACCAGTTGCTTTATCTACTGCAGACACTTTGATGATTCCGTTTGCATCAATATCAAAAGTTACTTCAATTTGAGGAACTCCTCTTTGTGCTGGTGGAATATCAGTTAATTGGAAACGACCAATTGTTTTGTTATCTGCCGCCATTGCTCTTTCACCTTGTAATACGTGAATATCTACCGATGGTTGATTATCTACTGCTGTAGAGAACACTTGTGACTTTTTAGTTGGAATGGTTGTATTTGCTTCGATTAACTTTGTAAATACATTACCCATAGTTTCAATTCCTAATGATAAAGGTGTTACGTCTAATAATAATACGTCTTTTACATCACCTGTTAACACTCCTCCTTGAATTGCTGCTCCTAATGATACAACCTCGTCTGGGTTTACACCTTTACTTGGCGCTTTTCCAAAGAACTTTTCAACCGCTTCTTGAATTGCAGGAATACGAGTTGAACCACCTACTAAAATTACTTCATCAATATCAGATGTTGATAAATCAGCATTTTTTAATGCTGTTTGACATGGATTTATAGTTCTTTTTACTAAATCATCAATTAATTGCTCAAACTTAGCTCTACTTAACGTTCTTACCAAGTGTTTTGGCCCACTAGCTGTAGCTGTAATATATGGTAAGTTTATTTCTGTAGAAGTTGTACTTGATAATTCAATCTTAGCTTTTTCAGCAGCTTCTTTTAAACGTTGTAATGCCATAGGATCTTTACGTAAATCCATGTTTTCTTCAGCATTAAACTCATCTGCTAACCAGTTAATGATTTTTTCATCTACATCATCACCTCCTAAGTGCGTATCTCCATCAGTAGCTAATACTTCAAATACTCCGTCTCCTAATTCTAGGATAGAAACATCATGTGTACCTCCACCAAAGTCAAATACTACGATCTTCTTATCTTCACTTGCTTTATCTAATCCATAAGCTAATGCTGCTGCAGTAGGTTCGTTGATGATACGACGAACTTTTAATCCAGCAATCTCTCCTGCTTCTTTAGTAGCTTGACGTTGCGCATCATTAAAGTATGCTGGCACTGTAATTACAGCTTCAGAAACTCCCTGACCTAAATAGTCTTCAGCAGTTTTTTTCATTTTCTGTAATATCATTGCAGAAATTTCTTGAGGCGTATACATACGATCATCAATCTTTACTCTTGGTGTATCGTTGTCTCCTTTTACAACATCGTAAGGAACTCTATCTGCTTCTTTTTGAGACTCAGAATATTTGTTTCCCATAAAACGTTTAATAGAATAAACTGTTTTAGTTGGGTTAGTTACTGCTTGACGCTTTGCAGGATCACCTACTTTACGCTCACCTCCTTCAACAAACGCTACAATAGAAGGAGTTGTTCTTTTTCCTTCAGCATTTGGAATTACTACCGGCTCATTTCCTTCCATTACAGACACACATGAGTTCGTAGTACCTAAATCTATACCTATAATTTTACTCATAATCTTTATTTATCTTTTTTAAAGTTTTAAATTCAATTTTACGAGTAGTATTAGTCAAAGTGTATGCCATTGGTTTTTTGCTTGTATTTTGACAGAAAAAAGTATAAAACAAGTCATTTTTTATGACAGAGTGTCATTAATCGACATTGTTTAAATAAGATTCGTACACCATTATTATATTAGCAAATGTATTCTGAAACGCTTTTTCTCTTTCTTTTTCATCTTTAAACTCAACTTTAGTTATACCTTCTTCTAATTGAGGTGTTAAATCTCCTTCATAGCTAGAAAACATTAAATACCAATGGGTTTGTTTTAATCGATATTCATTTTGTTGCATGAATAAATGATAGGTAATAAGTAGCTTTTGGTTAATTATTAGTTTTTCTATACCACATTCTTCTTCTACTTCTCTTATCGCTGCTTCCTCTAAATTTTCTCCTTCTTCAACGCGTCCTTTAGGTAAATCCCATTTATTTCCTCTGTAAATAAATAGTATTTTTTTGCTTTTATTTAGAACTAATCCTCCAGCTGCTGTAATTACCTTAAACTTAACTTTAAAATCTAACCAATCTTCTGATAAGTTATTAGAATAGATATAAACACCTTTTAACTTACCCACTTTTAACTTGTAAATAAGTTCTTCAATAATTGTATTTTTGTAGATATAAACTGGAAAACCTTCTTCATTTTTAAGTGAAGTTGTAAAGATTATTGGTTTATCATTAACAAAAACTTTATACATTTGCGCTATGGATTTTAACAAAGATACAGCAAAAAAAACTGCCGAGCTTCTTTTGCAAATTAAGGCTATAAAATTAAGTCCCAAAGAACCTTTTACATGGGCTTCTGGCTGGAAATCACCTATTTATTGTGATAACAGAATTACATTATCGTACCCTCCTGTTAGAAATTTTTTAAAACAAGAAATTGCTAAACTAGTAGAAGAAAAACATGGTAAACCTGATGTAATTGCAGGAGTTGCTACTGGTGCTATAGCAATTGGTATATTAGTTGCGCAAGAGCTAGGTGTGCCTTTTGTTTATGTTAGACCTGAACCTAAAAAACATGGTAGACAAAACCAAATTGAAGGCCATATAGAAAGTGGACAAAATGTTGTAGTAATTGAGGATTTAATTAGTACTGGTAAAAGTAGTTTAAATGCCGTGAAAGCATTGAAAGAAGCACATGCCAATGTAAAAGGAATGATTGCTATTTTTTCTTACGGTTTTAATATAGCTACAGAGAATTTTAAAAATGATAAAGTAGAACTTACTACTTTAAGTAATTATGAACATTTATTAGAGCAAGCTTTAGATAGTAAGTATATTACTAGTGAAGAACTTCGAACTTTAGAAGATTGGAGAATTGCTCCTAGTGAATGGAATAAAAACGATAAATAACAGCACAATAATGAATATAGAAGGAAATACAGTTACTGTAAAAAAATCGTCTAAAGATTTATTTGAATTTCTAACCAAATTAGAAAATTTTGAACAACTAATGCCTGAAAACACTCAAAAATTTGAAGTTGATGGTGATAGTTTTATTTTTGGTTTAAAAGGTATGCCAGAAATTCGTTTAATAATGAAAGAAAAAACTGAGTATTCTAATGTTACTTTAGGTGCCGCAAGTAGCAAATTACCTTTTACATTAGCTGCTGACATTACTGATATTAGTGATAATGAAAGCCAAGTTACTTTAAAGTTTAATGGTGAATTTAATGCAATGATGGCAATGATGGTAAAAGCTCCATTAACGAAGTTTATTGGAACTCTAACTGAAAATTTAGAAAAGTTATAAAGTAGCAAACGAAACCTCTTTCAAACCAAACTCTTGAATTGTTTCGTTTTCTAATTCTATTTGGAGGCTTCCACTTTTTGAAACTCCAATAATTTTACCCATAAATAAAATGTTCTGACTGTTTTTAAACATTGTTGGAACATTTTTTTTGTATAAAAACTTTAAGTAAGCTTCTTCTAATAATTCATATTCTTTTTTTTCTAAAAGCCTAAAGTAACCTTCTAGCTTCCTCAAAATACTTCCTAACAATATATCCAAATCAATTTTTTTTCCTAAGATATTTTTTACAGAAGAAGCATTCGGTAAGTTTTTAGAAAATGAATCTTGATTTACATTTATTCCAATTCCTATTACAGACGACACTATTTTACTACCTTTTAAGGTGTTTTCAATTAATATGCCTCCAAGTTTTTTATTTCCTGACAGAATGTCGTTAGGCCATTTTATTGCCAAGTTTGGTAACCCCAACTCCTTTAAAGCCTCAAAAACACTTAACGAAACACTAAAGTTTAAATACTTATGCTTTTCAATATCTAAGTCTGTAAACCTAGAAAACACACTAAAAGTGAGGTTTTTCCCCTCTTCAACAACCCATTCAGAATTCATTTGTCCTCTACCCTTAGTTTGGGTTTTAGCAACTACAACTGTAAAATCATCAGCTACCACTTTTGACACCATATTCTTCAAAAAGGTGTTGGTAGAGTCGATGGCATTAAATTTGATTATTTTCATGTAGATTTAGCTTGTAAAACAAGTATCAATATTACATAAATTACTCGCAAAAAAATAATAACTTTGCTAAAACTTAATTTTTTTTAATGACAATAAAACAAACAAACACAGACGATCTTTTAGCTGTGATTATTAAAGGGATTGATGATGTAAAAGGAGAAGATATCCAATTACTAGATTTAAGGGAGATAGAAAACACTGTTTGTGATTATTTTGTAGTTTGTTCTGCTAACTCGAACACACAAGTTAATGCCATTTCGGGCTCTGTACAAAAAATAGTAAGTAAAGAACTAAAAGATAAACCTTGGCATATTGAAGGACAAGGAAACTCAGAATGGGTTCTTATGGATTACGTAAACGTTGTTGTACACATCTTTCAAAAACAAGTTCGTGAATTTTACGACATTGAAAGTCTTTGGGGTGATGCTAAAATTACAGAAATCAACCCAGCATAATTGCTAACATTTTATACACCTTTTTATGAGTGATAATAAAAAAAACGCGCCAAAATTTAGTTTCAGCTCATTTTGGCTATACATACCAATAATAGTTATCTTACTAGGGTTAAGCTTTTTTAACTCTGGAAACTTAGGTTCTCGTAATATTACAAAAAACGAGTTCACTAAAATTCTTCAAGCAAACGACATTAATGAAATCGTTGTAGAAAACAATAATGTTGCACAAATTTTCTTAAAGCCTGAAGCTTTAAAAAAAGAAGAACATAAAAAATTAGCAGATTCTCCTTTTTATAGAAAAGGGTCACCTCTTTACACATATAACTTTGGTGATTTACAAAACTTTGAAAACGAAATCAACAAGGAAAAAGAAGAAAAGAACCTAGATTTTGACAAAGTGAATGTAGAAAGAACTAGTATGATGGATACCATCATTAGCTTCCTTCCTTTTATTTTATTAATTGTTATTTGGCTTTTCTTCATGAGAAGAATGTCTGGAGCTGCTGGAGGTGGTGGTGCTGGAGGTCAAATTTTTAACATTGGTAAATCTAAAGCTAAACTTTTTGACGAAAATACTAAGGTTAAAACTACCTTTAAAAATGTAGCTGGTTTAGAAGGTGCTAAAGAAGAAGTTCAAGAAATTGTTGACTTCTTAAAAAGTCCAGAAAAATATACCAAATTAGGTGGTAAAATACCTAAAGGAGCTTTATTAGTAGGACCTCCTGGTACTGGTAAAACTTTATTAGCAAAAGCTGTTGCTGGTGAAGCTGGTGTGCCTTTCTTCTCTTTATCTGGTTCAGATTTTGTTGAAATGTTTGTTGGAGTTGGTGCTTCTCGTGTACGTGACTTGTTTAAACAGGCACAACAAAAATCTCCTTCTATCATTTTTATTGATGAAATTGACGCTATTGGACGTGCTAGAGGTAAAAATAGTATGACTGGTGGTAATGATGAACGTGAGAACACATTAAACCAATTATTAACAGAAATGGATGGTTTTGGTACTGATACTAATGTTATTGTATTAGCTGCAACCAACCGTGCTGATGTATTAGATAAAGCTTTGATGCGTGCTGGTCGTTTTGATCGTCAAATCTATGTTGACTTACCTGATTTACATGAACGTAGAGAAATTTTTGAAGTTCATATTAAACCTTTAAAATTAGCTGCTAATGCCGATTTAGAATTCTTAGCACAACAAACACCAGGTTTTTCTGGTGCAGATATTGCTAACTTATGTAACGAAGCTGCCTTAATCGCTGCCAGAAAAGGTAAAGATGCTATAGAACATCAAGATTTCTTAGATGCTGTTGATAGAATTGTGGGTGGATTAGAAAAGAAAAATAAAGTGATTACTCCTAAAGAAAAGAAAGTAATTGCTTTTCATGAAGCAGGTCACGCAACTGTTAGTTGGATGTTGGAGCATGCTGCTCCTTTAGTTAAAGTAACTATTGTTCCTCGTGGTCAATCCTTAGGAGCCGCTTGGTATCTTCCTGAGGAAAGGAAAATTGTTCAAACAGAACAAATGCTTGATGAAATGTGTGCTACTATGGGAGGTAGAGCTGCTGAGAAGTTAATTTTCAATAAAATTTCAACTGGAGCGTTAAGTGATTTAGAAAAGGTTACTAAACAGGCTCGAGCTATGGTTACTGTTTATGGTTTAAATGACAAAGTAGGTAATGTTACGTATTACGATTCATCAGGTAATGATGCCTTTGTGAAACCTTATAGTGATGCCACTGCTAAAAAGATTGATGAAGAAATTTCTGAAATAATAGAAACTCAATACAAAAGAGCTATTGAAATACTTGACCAAAACAGAGATAAGTTAACAGAACTTGCTGATTTATTACTGGAAAAAGAAGTTATCTTTAAAGATGATTTAATAAAAATCTTTGGAGACAGACCTTTTGGAAAGGAAGAGAAACCTCAAATTACAACAGAAGAATAGTTTTATTTTAATGAATTTTTTCAAAAAATTATTTAAAACATATCAAGAATCATCTAAAGAAAAAAAAGTCAACGAACAAGAAGTTCATTTGTCTTTAGATGATTCTTTTGTTCATCATTTTATTAATAAAGGAGGAAAGTTTTTATACTGTACATCAATAAACGAGGTAAGTAAAAATTTAAAAAACATCTTACAAGAAAACAATTGGCGCAAAATTACTTGCACCGATTTTGATTTATTAAAGATTACCGAGAAAATTGATATTTCTGTACAAAACCATTCCTCAGAATCTGTACCTTTTTTTACCTCTTGTGAACATTTAATTGCCGATAAAGGAGAAATTTTATTTTCTTCTAATCAATTAGGCAGTCACAAACTAGCGTCTCTCTCAAAACATTTTATTGTTTATGCTACTACTAGTCAGTTAGTAAAAAACACAGGAGAAGGATTAACAGGTATTAAAACACATTTTAGCGGCAACATACCAACCAATATTAGTTCTATTAAGAATTATACGTTTGAAGTTGAAGATGATAATTTTTTGAGTTATGGTAATAATAACACAAAAGATTTATATTTGCTGCTCTTTGAAGACCTTTAAAATATGTCTAACCTTTTTGTAAGAAGTCTTTCTGCACTTGTTTATGCTATTCTATTTATTTCTGCTATTCTTTTTTCAGCAGAAACATATATAGGATTACTTGCTCTGTTTGCTGCTGTTTGTATTTGGGAACTTTCTAAAATTATACAAACAAAAAACGTTGTTCCATATATACTTTTAGCAAGTGTTGTTTATTTAACTTTTCAAAATACAGTATTTAAGTATACTGATTATTTATTTGGCACTACTATAATTGGATCTGTCATTTTACTTTATTTACTTTTAAGTTCTAAATCTATTAAAACAAATACTTTAGCTAAAAAACTATTTTTACAAGTTATATATTTAGTATTACCATTTTACTTCTTAATGAATCTTCCTTTCATAAATGGTTCTTATCACCCCAACATAGTCATCTATATAATTTTTATTATTTGGACTAACGATAGCTTTGCTTTTTTAGTAGGTAAAAACTTTGGAAAACGTAAATTATTTGAGAAGGTATCTCCTAAAAAAACGATTGAAGGTTTTGTAGGCGGTTTATTATTTTCAATAATTGCAGGTTTTACTATTGGTCAATACTCTGGAATCTTTTCTATTTTAGATTGGATAATCATTGCTATTATAGTTGCTATTTTTGGTTCTTTAGGAGATTTAGTAGAGTCTAAACTTAAAAGACAAGCTAAAGTAAAAGATAGTGGTACAATTATGCCAGGTCATGGAGGCTTATTAGATAGGCTAGATAGCTTGTTTTTCCTTGCACCCTTCGTATATTTGTATATACATTACATAATGTAAACTATCTACATAAATAACTATCCACCCCATGGAAAATGATTTAGATTTAAAGTTTAAAGAAGCTTATAAAATAGCATCTGATCTAGAGGAAAAACTACCTCCTGATGTTATGCTACGCTTATATGCTTACTATAAACAAGCGGTAAAGGGAGATAGATTTACATTTAATGACAATAGTGATTTACGAAATGCCTTTAAATTTAATGCTTGGATGCAACTTAGAGGTATGAGTGAACGAGAAGCTAAAAAAGAATATATTAAATTAGTAAATTCAATCATAAAATAAATCTCATGAAAAAAATCGTTTATTCTTTAGTTATCTGTTTTACAGTTTTTCAAATGACATCTTGTAAATCAGAGGCAAAAAAAGAAACAGAAACTACAAAGGAAGAAGTTAAAGTAGAAAAGAAAGCTGCATTTGTTTTACAAGACGCTGACAACTTAATAAACTGGACAGCTTATAAAACTACCGAAAAGGTACCTGTAAATGGACAGTTCCAAAAAGTAAATATTACTGCTGGTGGTGAAGCTGAGACAGCTAAAGAAGCTATCAACAATGCTGAATTTTCTATTCCTGTAAGTAGTATTTTTACAAAAGATACTAGTAGAGACTTTAAAATTAAAAAGTTTTTCTTCGGAGTTATGGACAACACTGAATTACTTTCTGGTAAATTAGTTTTAGAAAATGATTCTATTGGTCACGCTAATTTAACTATGAATGGTGTTACTAAAAAACTTCCTTTTAAATACACTTTAAATGGAAAAGAGTTTAGCTTAAATGCAACTATGAAAATTACCGATTGGCAAGCTGAAAACGCTTTAGATTCTTTAAATACCGCTTGTAAAGATTTACACAAAGGGGCTGATGGAGTTTCAAAAACTTGGGATGAAGTAGCTTTAAACATTACATCTGTTTTTAAATAAAAATAGATTAAAATATATTTTAAAGCCTCAGAATAATTTCTGAGGCTTTTTATTTTTAATGTACTTCAAACATCCATTTTCTTACTGGTTTGTAAAAAGCAATTACTGACAAACCTATGATTGCTGAAATAACTCCTAGATTAGCATATACAGAAACGTACGAATATAATTGATGAAAAACCTCAGGCTGCTCCATAACTGTTTTCGATGACAAACCAGTAAACAATTCTGTTACTTTTCCAAAAAAGCCTTTAGAAAACACTCCTAAACTACCATTGACAACTGTAGTCAATTTAGCTATTTTTCCTGCAAAAAAATGACCATAAAAGTTTGCTGAAAACCATACTCCCATAATAAAAGCAATATATTTTACAGGTGATAATTCTGTCATTTTAGACAAACCTATGGGAGACAAAAACAACTCTCCAGTAGTTAGTATAAAATATCCTAAAATTAAATATACCATTGGGGTTTTAGCTAAATTGTCAACTTGATAACCTGACAATCCAAAAGTTATAAAACCTACCCCCAAAAACAATAAGCCTAATCCAAATTTTACAACAGAATTTGGGTTTCTATGTATTCTATGTAAATAACCCCAAAGTATAGAAAAAGGGATTGCCATTAGAATTATAAAAGTAGAATTAATACTATTAGTTTGAGCAGCATTTATTCCTACTAAGTTGACATTTCTGTCTGCAAACAAAGTCAATGAACTACCAGCTTGTTCAAAAATTGCCGCAAACAATGTATACAAAACAGTAAAAAATATAGCTACAGAAAGTTTTTTTCGTTCTTTGGAAGTCACAGTTCGTAAAATCTTAATTAAAAACAATATCAGAAATAACGAAACAATCCAAACCAAGTAATGCTCAAACTCATGATAATAAACTATCAAAGCAAATACTGGAACAGACAAAAGTGCTCCAATTGTTACTAAGTTTCCTTTTTTTACTCCAAATTGTTTTTCTTCAAATAATTCTTGATTTGGTACTACTCCTTTATCTTCAAAAACATTTTTCTTAAGCCCTCCTTTAAAAACTAACAATCCTAACAACATTCCTATTCCTGCCAAAACAAATCCATAGTGCCAACCATATAACTCAGCTAACCATGCACATAATAACGGGGCTACCGCTCCACCAATATTAATTCCCATATAAAAAATAGTAAATCCTGCATCTCTCCTATTATCTCCTTCGGCATATAGTTTACCAACAAATGAAGATATATTTGGTTTGAAAAAACCGTTTCCAACAATAATTAAGGATAATGAGCCATAAAAAAATACTGGATGTTCAAAAGTTAAAAAGAAATGTCCTAGTGCCATTAACACCCCTCCTAAAACAATTGCTTTTCTAAATCCTAAAACTTTATCAGCTAACATTCCTCCAATCATTGGAGTTACATATACTAACGACATATATGCAGCGTACACTCCGAATGACATTTCATCAGAAAATAATAAATGTTTGGTCATGTATAATACCAACAATGCCCGCATTCCATAAAAGGAAAAACGCTCCCATAATTCAGCAAAAAATAAATACAGTAATCCTCTTGGATGTCCTAAAACATCTGTTCTTGAATTCATATGTTTAATAATTTTTAAGTTTTTACGAATATATTTTTCAACTTAAAAAAACAGAAGACATGTAGTTAATTGTAGTAAAAAATAAGCTTTTGTGAGTTTTTGTAACCTATTTAAAGGCTAAAAATTAACATCTTATTAATATCTTTAAACGCTTTTATGATAGTTTTACTATTATATTTGCACTATTAATTTTTATTTATGAAAAATTTACTATCAAATTTAAAAATAGAAATCCCTTCAGGAATATATATAAAAGACCCTGAGACCTCTGATTTGGGTAAAAGAATAATAGAGAATAGTATTATACTCATTGAAGAAATTGGTTTTGAAAGTTTCAACTTTAAAAAACTTGGTAAAGTAATAGGCTCAAACGAAAGCTCTATATATCGTTACTTTGAAAGTAAACATAAACTCTTAGTTTACTTAACTTCTTGGTATTGGGGGTGGATTCAATATTTATTAGTAATAGAAACTTATAGTATTAGTAACCCAAAAGATAAATTAATTAAAGCGATTGAGGTTCTGGCTAGAAAAGCTGAGAAAGACAATAACTTTTCACATATTAATGAGGCCTTACTTAACTTAATAGTAATTAACGAAAACTCAAAATCGTACTCTACTAAAGAAGTAGATACTGAAAATAAAGAAGGATTTTTTAAATTGTACAAAGAAGTAGTAAAACGTTTTGCTGAAATAATTAGTAATTATAACAGTTCTTACAAACATCCATTAACACTTGCAAGCACTATAATTGAAGGAATTTTACATCAGCAATTTGTAAAATCACATTTTAAGTCACTAACCAATTGTGATGAAAGCACAACTACTACCTCCTTTTTTATTGAACTAACTTTAAACGTACTTTCTAATGAAAGAGAAAAATAAACTAACTCCGTGGCAACGATTTCTAAGATTAATAAACCTAGAGAAAAAAGACACACTACAAATAGCATATTATGCCATTTTTGAAGGTATTGTTGCTTTATCATTACCCTTAGGTGTACAAGCCATTATAAACTTATTACAAGCAGCACAGGTTTCTGCTTCTTGGATTGTTTTAGTTATACTGGTAACTGCTGGTGTTGCCTTTAGTGGAATTTTAAAACTAATGCAGTTTAGGATTATTGAAACTATTCAGCAGAGAATTTTTACCAGAGCATCAATAGAGCTTAGTTATCGTTTTCCTAAAATTAAGATGATTGAACTAAGAAACTATTATCCTCCTGAACTTGCCAATCGTTTTTTTGATACACTAACCATTCAAAAAGGTATTTCAAAAATATTAATTGATGCACCTTCTGCCCTATTACAAATTGTTTTTGCCTTATTACTTCTTTCGTTTTATCATCCATTTTTTATCATTTTTGGATTGTTAGTTTTACTATTAATCTATGTTGTTTTTAAGTATACAGCAGAAAAAGGATTAGAAACGAGCTTAATAGAATCAAAAAACAAATATAAAGTAGCACATTGGCTGCAAGAAATAGCAAGAACTATTATCAGTTTTAAACTATCAGGGAAAACAAAATTAGCTCTAGAAAAAAGTGATATTCTAGTAGATGATTATTTAAAATCTAGAGAAAGTCACTTTAAAGTACTTGTTATGCAGTATATTCAAATGATTAGTTTTAAAGTAATTATTACCGCTGGCTTATTACTTATAGGTGGTTTTTTAGTACTGACACAACAAATGAATATTGGTCAATTTGTAGCTGCTGAAATCATTATCATCCTAATTATGAATTCTGTGGAAAAATTAATTTTAGGACTTGAATCTTTTTACGATGTACTTACATCTATAGAAAAATTAGGAGAAGTTATTGATAAACCAATAGAACAGCAAGAAGGTAGTAGCGTTAACAGAGACAAACCTTTTAAAATTGAACTTCAAGACGTTTCCTATGTTGTTAACAACCGACCAAAACCAGTAATTAACAATGTTTCATTTGAAATAAACCCTAACGATAGGGTTTTAATCCAAGGAAGTAGTAACTCTGGAAAATCTAGTTTAATACAATTAATTTCTGGTTTAATTGAACCAACATCTGGAGATATTTTTGTAAATGATTTATCATTAAAAGGTATTTTTACTAATAATTATAGAGCTAACTTGGGGTTGTCTCTTTCTGAAGAAACTCCTTTTGAAGGAACTATTAGAGAAAATATAACCTTTGGAGATTCATCTATCACTGACGAGGAAATATACAGTATTTTTAAAATTACAGGACTAACAGAATTTCTAAAACAACAACCTAAAGGTTTAGACACTTATTTAAAACCTGAAGGGAAACTCATTGCTTATACAGTAGCTAAAAAAATTATTCTTTCTAGAGCAATCATTAAAAAACCAAAACTTCTCATTTTGGAAGATCCGCTTGATTTGTTTGAAAAAGATGAAGCTGAAAAGATAATTGATTTCATTACTGATGTTTCTCAACCATGGAGTTTAATTATTGTAAGCCGTAATGAACACTGGAAAAAGAAGTGCAACAAACAAATTACCCTTGAAAAAGGTAGTATAACTAACTTTAAATCCTAGGTAATCATGTTAAATATATCAAAAAACACCGTTTCAGATCAAATAGATATCACAAAATTCAAATCTGGAAAAGACATTTTTACAAAAGAGTACCACAAATTATTTAAAAGATTTTTACTAGTCTTTTCTGTTATCTTGGTTGTTATCTTATTTTTACCTTGGACTCAAAATGTATCCAGTGAAGGACATGTTACTACTTTAAAACCTAATCAACGTCCACAAACACTACAATCTCAAATACCTGGACGTATAGAAGAATGGTTTGTACAAGAGGGAGATTTTGTAAAGAAAGGAGATACTATTTTAAGAATTTCAGAAATAAAAAGTGGCTATTTTGACACTAAACTTGCTGAAAGAACTGGTAAACAGTTAAACTCTAAAACACTATCTGCCAAAGCATATAACAATAAAATTAGTGCTCTACAAAATCAAATTATTGCTATTAAAAAAGAGCGAAAACTTAAATTAGAGCAAGCAAAAAACAAATTAAAACAAGCTTATTTAAAGACTAAAAGTGATAGTATTGATTTTGAAGCTATTAAAATAAAACAAAAAATAGCTCAAACTCAGTTTGATAGAACTGTTACCTTAGAAAAAGAAGGCTTAAAAGCTGTAAAAGATGTTGAAGAAAAAAGAGCGAAACTTCAAGAGTTATCAGCTAAATTAATTTCTCAAGAAAATAAATTCTTTACTTCTAAAAATAATATTATCAATGCACAATTAGCTATTAGTAGTACACAAGCTTCTTATGCTGATAAATTATCTAAAACAGAAAGTAGCTTGTATAGCGCGCAATCTGGTGCTTATGAAGCAGAAGTTCAAGTTTCAAAACTCGAAACTAGCTTAGCTAATTACAGTAAACGAAGTTCATTATTATACATTACTGCTCCACAAGATGGGTATATTAATAAAGCTATAAAGTCTGGTATTGGTGAAACTTTTAAAGAAGGTGAACAATTAGTAAATATTATGCCTGCTGACTACGATTTGGCTGTTGAAATGTATATACAACCCATAGATTTACCGCTGATACACATTGGTGAAGAAGTTCGCGTTCAGTTTGATGGTTGGCCTGCTATGGTATTTAGTGGTTGGCCTAATGTATCATACGGAACTTATGGTGCCAAAATTGTAGCTATAGAAAATTTTATTAGTAGCAATGGGAAGTATCGTGTTTTAATTGTTCCAAATAACGAGCAAGAGCCTTGGCCAAAAGCTATTAGAGTAGGTTCTGGTGCAAAAACTATTGCCTTATTGAAAAATGTACCTATTTGGTTTGAGTTATGGAGACAGATTAACAGCTTCCCTCCTAACTTCTACCAACCAAAAAATAAAGAGAGTGGTAAAGGCTCAAAAAAAGAAGCCTAATAACTACTCAGTAAAACAATAAAAAGACAAATAGATGAAAAGGTTAACTATCCTTTTTTTGTTACTAAGCTTTATAGCTACAGCACAAAATAATTTAAGTACTCAACTTAGTTTAGAGGAATATTTAGGTTATGTAAAAAAATATCATCCTGTTATAAAACAAGCTGAACTTATTACAAGTACCAATGAGGCTAAATTATTAAAAGCTAGAGGTACTTTTGATCCTAAAATAGAAGTAGACTACGACAGAAAAGAGTTTAAAGGCAAGGATTATTACAAAAAATTAAATTCAACCTTTAAAATTCCAACTTGGTATGGAATAGAGTTAAAAGGTAGTTATGAAAATAATTCTGGCCAGTATTTAAACCCGGAACATAACACTCCTGAAAATGGTTTGTATAACGTTGGAATATCTGTTTCTTTAGCTAAAAACTTATTTATTAACAAAAGGATGGCTACTTTAAAACAAGCTAAACTCTATAATCAACAAGGTGAATTAGAACAACAGCTATTGATTAATGATATTTTATTTGAAGCTATTAACACATACTTAAACTGGTTGCAGTATTATCAGAGTTATAATGTATACAGAGACTATTACGCTAACGCAGATATTAGATTAAAAAACGTAAAGAAAAGCTTCAAAGCTGGTGATAAACCAGCTATAGATACTTTAGAGGCTAATATCAATTTAAAAAACAGAAAGTTAGACCTAGAAAAAGCGAATATTAAATACATTAAATCTAAGCTAGAGCTCTCTAATTACTTATGGATAGGAAACAATATTCCTATGGAGTTAAAAGAAGAAATAGTTCCAGATATTACTACTTTTTCTAACATTGATACTATTTTAAATACCTCTATAACTACTTTATTTGACAATGAATTTGAAAATCACCCTAAATTAAAGTTACTGGAGTTAAAGAAAAGAAACCTAGAAATAAACAAACAACTGAAAGTAAATAATTTATTACCTAAGGTAGATTTTCAATATAATTTGCTTGCTTCAAAAGTGAACAATTTTGATGCTTTTAGTACTGCGAATTATAAAAATTCTCTTCAAGTTAGCATCCCTTTATTCTTACGTAAATCTAGAGGAGATTTAAAACTTGCTAAATTAAAGTTACAAGATATCGACTTTGAGATTGCATCAACCAAAGTCTCATTACAAAATAAAATAACTGCTACCGAACAAGAAATTACATCATATAAAAAACAAAATAATATTTTAAAAAACCTTGTAAGCGACTACAATACAATTGTAAAAAGTGAAGAGCGTAAGTTTTCTTTGGGAGAAAGTTCTATTTTCTTAATTAATTACAGAGAAGTGAAATTAATTGAAAGTAAATTGAAAGAAATTAAAAATCAATACGAGTTTGCTAAAACCAAAGGAAAACTTATAAAGCTATTAGGTAAATTAAATAGCTTATAATTGTTGTTTATATTCCTCTAACAAAGCTTCATCAATAACTATATGCTCAGGAAGGATTCGCAAACGATACTTACTCTCACCTATAAATGTGATTAAATCTTTGCGCTCTAATTTTTCTTCTTCAAGGTTCAAAATTGAATTTATATTATCTATAATTCTAGTAACGTATGTTTGACTTTTAATGTCACCTCCTGAATTTACTATAATTGCTTGTTTGTCTGCTTCTAAATATTTTCTCCTGAAAGCAAATGTTAACAGGTTCTTGTATTGTGTTGTTTTAGATCCAAAATCTATTTTAGCATTTACAATTCCTTTAGATGGAATGGTTAATTTTATCAGCGACCAATCTAAAAACTGAATTTTCATTTCATTAGGCTTTGGTGTATGCGCTAGTTGTATTACCCAACTTGTCGCTAATACCAAAAACACTGATACTAATGATGTTTTGGCTATAACCCTAATTAATTGGTTTGTAAACTCATTATCAAAGCCAATTAAAACATCAGATAACTGAGAAATAAATAACAATACAATTGCTATAACCGATATAAAAGCGACCAACTTTAAATCCCTATACATGAAAGTTCTATAAAAAGAAACTCCCATTAAAAAACACAAAAAAGTCGTTAGTAAAACATCTGGAAGTGCCGCTATTTTTACTCCATAATAAAATTCATTTCCAAATAAAGAAGAGAATAATAACGTTATAGAAGCTACAACAACAATTATTAGTGCTATAATTTTTACATTCTTTTCATTTCTGTAAATAAACTTAGGAGCATCGTGTACATAATACAATGCCATCAACCAGAATAAGTTATTTACAGTTGATAGAATATTCACCCCTACTTGATGAGTTGTTGTTTTCTCAAAAGTGAAATAATTCGCTAGTAGTGCCCAAATACCTGAAGTTACCCAAACTAGCATTCCAAAGCTGAAATATAACAAACCTTTATCAACTCTTTTTATTGAATTACCTTCTTCTAGAACTTCTTTAAATCGCTTTCTTATATTATAGTAAATTGCTAGTAATAACACAGCTCCGATAAATGAAATACACGTATGTAGTAAGTTATGAAACTGTGTTACTTCAGCCATTTATTGTAAGATTTTAGAAACTAAATCCTTTTTTGCTTTTTTATCATCTCCAAACAACCATTGTAATACATTATCTTCCCACATTTCATCTTTTTCTTGCTCGTTAATAATATTTCTATCAATAGCTAAATCTAAAATTTTTCCCGGATATGATGATTGAATTTCACTCTCCATTTCACCCAATGGATACGGATCATCCAACCCTATTAATACTTGCTTTGCTCCTTGATTTTTAATCAATAAATCTAACGAACCAGTATCATGAACCAATGTATCAAAGAATATATTTTTATGCCCCACAGCTTTACGAGGATGTTGTTTTCCTTCAAATAAATCAGGTCTTCCGTCAAATCCTTGTATACGACGCCCTAAATTCATTTGAGCTAATTGACCTCCGTGAGCAAAACACACACGCATATTAGGATATTTCTCGTAATATCCGTTTAACGTTAAAAAGTGATAGGCATCTGCACATTGCGCCAACATCCAAATTAAGTGAAAACGCCAACTTGTATTTTGTAGTTTGATGAATTTTTCTCCATCATACGGATGAATTTCAACCGCTAAATTGTATTTATCAGCTAATTCAAAAATAGGTTCGTTCTCTTCATCAAAAATACAACGCCAAGTACCAATGGTATCCATGTAATGTGTAGGCAAACATAGCAAGCGCATTCCTAATACCTCAACACAACGTTCTATTTCCCATAAAGCACCACGTACAAACCCAGGATGTACTACAAAGCCTGTTGTAAATTTCGACGGATTTTCATGCTGCACACGTGCATTAAAATCGTTTTGAAAACGTAAAGCTTGTTTCATTTCTTCCAAGCGTAAACCATTTCCATATAATTGAGATAGATTTAAAACAACCGCATGGTCAATTTTAAAATGCTCCATCCATGCTAGTTTTTCATCTAAAAAGAAACTAGAATCCGTTACTGGTCGACTCCAATCTTTTTGTAACATGAATTTCCTATCCTTATCTACCCAAAAAATTCCTTTGTCTTTCATAAACTGCGGAATTTGTTCTGGATAAGGCAATAAATGCGAATGTCCGTTTATTCTTAATTTGCGTTTTTTCATTTTGGTTTCTATTGCAAAATTTATGCTTTGTTTGGTGCTTCCATCACAGTACCACATTTATCACAGGTACATTTTTCTTTATCAGAATAATACTTATCGAAAATTATTGGCATATCTGTCTCAATATTATCTAAAGCAAATTCTTCTCGATATAATTGATGTCCACAGTTTTCGCAATACCACTCTAAAGCATCCATCATACCTTCATCACGTGGATATTCAATAACCAAACCTACCGTATTTGCTTTACGTTGTGGCGAGTGTGGTACTTTTCCTGGTAATAAATAAATATCGCCTTCGTTAATTTCAACATCAATCATTTCACCTTTATCATCAATAATTTTTAGCACCATATCTCCTTCTAACTGATAGAAAAACTCTGGTGTTTCATTGTAATGATAATCTTTACGATTGTTAGGACCTCCAACAACCATTACGATATACTCTCCGTTATCCCATACTTGTTTATTTCCTACTGGTGGTTTTAGTAAATGACGGTTTTCATCAATCCACTTTTTGAAATTTAAAGGCTGTACTAACTTGCTCATTTTATTTAGATTTTTAGACTTTTACACACAATAATTAAGATTGTTTTAAAGATACTTAAATAGTCTTGTTTCTAAAAGTCTTTATTCTTGATTCTTTTATAATGATTTTGTTCTACCTCCATCAACAGGAACATTAATTCCGTTGATAAAACTTGCTCTTTCGCTTGCTAAAAACACAATAGCATTGGCTACCTCTTCAGGTTTAGCAAAACGTTTTGCTGGCGAAGCATTTTTCATCATTTCTGCAACTTCATCTATCGACTTACCTGTTTTAGCAGCTTTGTTATTGATAATTTCTGTCAAACGTTCTGTAGCTGTAGCTCCTGGTAATACATTATTCACTGTAATTCCAAATTGACCTAACTCATTCGCCAATGTTTTACTCCAGTTTGCCACTGCCCCACGAATGGTATTTGAAACTCCTAATCCATCTAATGGTTGTTTTACTGAAGTAGAAATTACATTGACAATTCTACCATAACTTTGTTCTTTCATAAACGGCACTACCGCTTGTACCAACACATGATTACATTTTAAATGCATCGTAAAAGCTCTTTCAAACTCTTCTAATTTTGCATTGAATACAGGACCTCCTGCCGGGCCTCCTGTGTTATTCACTAAAATATGAAACTGTAAATTCGTTGCTTCTAACTTCTCTTTTAAATCTGTTGGATTGGTGAAATCTGCTACCAAATACCCGTGATTTTGATTATTGTTTGGTAGTTCTGCCAACACAGCTTTTAATTTATCTTCGCTACGAGCTACTAAAGTTACATTTACGCCTTCTTGAGCTAATTGTATTGCTGCTGCTTTTCCTATTCCTTGTGTACTACCACATACCAAGGCATTTTTATGTTGTATCTCTAAATTCATCTTATTCGTTATTCTGAATCATTTGTTTAATCTTAATTGCTTTCTCAAAATGGTCTAACTGATGTGTTTGAATCCACCAAGTTGCCACTTCCATCAGTACTTTCGGGTTATCATTTTTATTCTTAAAAAATGCATAAAACGAAAGCCCTACGTTCTCTCCTTTCTTAGCAATCTTCTCTTCACAAACAGCAATTATTTTTTCCTTTATTTCCTTATTCATATTTTATACATACATTCTTTGGTTCTGTAAAAAAACGTAACGCTTCAAAACCTCCTTCTCGTCCTACTCCACTTGCTTTTTGCCCTCCAAAAGGAGTTCTTAAATCACGTAATAACCATGTATTTACCCAAACAATTCCTGTATGCAACTCTTTAGATATTCGCATAGTTCTTGTTAAATTATTGGTCCATAATGTTGATGACAATCCATACACCACATCATTAGCTAATTGCAACGCCTCATCTTCTGTTTTAAAAGACATGATAGTAACTACGGGTCCAAAAATCTCTTCTTGATTTAATCTACATTGGTTACTAGAAACCTCTATAACAGTAGGCTCTAAATAGTATCCATTCTCACTACCTTCTACATTTACCTTATTTCCTCCATAAAGTATTTTACCTCCTTCTTCCTCTGCAATATCTATATATGATTTTACCTTTTCTAAATGTGGTTTTGATACTAAAGCCCCTATGTTGGTATCTGCATCAAAAGGGTTTCCTATTTTTAGCTGTGATACTTTTTGAACAAAGTCTTTTTTGAATTGCTCATAAATACTTTCCTCAACAAGAACTCTACTTCCGCATAAACAAATCTGACCTTGATTCGCAAACGATGAACGCACCGTAGTTTCTAGCATTTTTTCATAATCACAATCAGCGAAAATGATGTTCGGATTTTTACCTCCTAACTCCAACGATAGTTTCTTAAACATCGGTGCAGCTGTACGTGCAATGTGTGCTCCTGTAGCCGTTCCTCCTGTAAATGATATTGCTTTGATATCTGGGTGCTCAATAATCGCTTGACCTGTAGTAGTTCCTAATCCGTGAACAATATTCAATACACCTTTAGGCAAACCTGCTTCATTACAAATTTCTCCTAATAAATACGCTGTCATTGGGGTTACTTCACTAGGTTTTGCTACCACACAGTTCCCTGCTGCTATTGCTGGAGCTATTTTCCAGGTAAACAAATACAATGGTAAATTCCATGGAGAAATACACGCTACTACACCAATAGGTTGACGCAGAGTAAAGTTCATTGCTCCTAAACCAACACTCTCGTGAGCTTCTGAGGAAAACTGTGTAATTGCATCTGCAAAGTATTGAAAATTTGACGATGCTCTTGGAATATCTATCGCAGTAGCCAAACTCAATGGCTTTCCATTATCCTTTGCCTCAGCTTCTGCCAATTCAGGCAATCTTTGCTGAATTAACTGTGCTATTCTGGAAAGAATGTCTCTACGTTGATTTAACGTAGTATTCGACCAAGCTGGAAATGCTGCCTTCGCTGCTTTATACGCTAATGCTACATCTTCTTTAGTAGAATTTGGAATTTGTCCATACACTTCTCCAATAGACGGATTGTAATTATCTATATAATTATTTTCTACTGGCGCTATCAGTTCTCCGTTTATGTAGTTTTTAATATTCATTTCATTCACAGATTAAAGAATCAAGACTCTTTTATTTTAATAACCTATAATATTATAAAAAATCAACTTTAAGGAGTCACAATAATTTTAAAGTGCCCTTCAGTAATTTCGACTTTATCAGATAAATCATTTTCATTGTAAAAGATAGCATTGAATTCTCCTTCTAACAATCTTCCCAATGAATAACTATCATATTGAGTACTACTAGTGATTTTAAAAGAACTCCCTACTTGGTCTCCATTGTAAGTTGTATAACCATAAGTAGAATTTGCACTTGAATAATAATAAAGTCCAACCTTTCCTGCATTCATATCTATATCATTATCATTTATAGCAAAATCATAACTTTTTTCGTCAAATAAACTATTGAATAAATCGCTTTGTTCTCCATCAGAACAAATATGCATTCTATTAAACTCTATATCCATTGTTGGAAGTGTATCATCAAAGCTAGGATAAATACCAGAATTATATGAAAAACCATTATCAGATGAATATACACATGTTGAAGGTTGTGTGTTTGTTGTACCAATTTCATAAGTTACCGTTGATTCATCTATTTTTTGACCATAAATAAATGATTCTCCATTTAACTTACCTGAAAAATACCATGAATATTCTGACTTATTTATTTGATTTGAAACATCTTCTTCATTACTACTGCATGATACTATAAATAAAAAAGCAATTGCGAAAGCGAATACGTTGATTAATTTGTTTTTCATTTTAATTTCTTTGTTTTTAATATTTAATTTGTTTTTCTTTTCATTTTTTCTTGTACGCTACCACTTTAATCTCAATCAATAAATGAGGATGTGGTAATTGATGTACTGCTACGGTAGTTCTGGTTGGTCCGTTATAGTCAAAGTATTCAGCATATACTTTATTATACCCTCCAAAATCATTCATGTTTACCAAGAATGAAGTTACATCTACAATATCAGATAAGTCTGCTCCTACTTCGTTTAAAATATCACGGATATTTTCAATTACCGCTCGGGTTTGTTTCTTAATATCTAAGTTGGTGGTTCCAAATTCATCTACCTCAACACCTTCAAAAGAATTATCAGGTCTTCTTGAGCTAGTTCCCGATACATAAATAAAATCTCCTACTTGTTTTACATGTGGAAACTTCCCTCTTGGTATTGCTTTTCCTTTGATTACTTTACTGTCCATGTTTTATCTTTTTTGCTTCCAAACGCATTTAACGTAAGATTTCTCCCTTTGATCTAAAGCGTTTTTTATGATTTAGCTAGTTCTACTAAATGATTTGTGGTTTTAAAGTTACGAGTAGTTGCCGAAACTTTTAACTTTCTTTCAAAAAAATTGTTCGTCAATTTTGTTTTTCCGTATCCTCCGGCTGCATTCACATAAACCACATCTTTTAAGATTGTGTATTCATCTTCTTTCGCATCTACTTCTATCTCATTTATTTTAGTTTCATTGAATAAGAAGGTAAAATATATTTGTTTTTCTGCTAAATTACTGTAAGGGTTCTTTTTTAGAATTTCTTCAATTTCTTTTACTTCTTTTGCTAGTACAAGAACATCGTAACCATATTTTTCTTTAATTTTTATATGAATATTCTTTTCTACCTCTTTTAATCCTTCATTTGTTTTTAACACAATATTTCCACTTTGAATATAAGTTTTTACATCATTATACCCTAGTTCTTGTAATAGAGTTCTTAATTCTTTCATTGGAATTTTATTTTTTCCTGAAACATTAATTCCTCTCAATAAAATAATAATTGTGTTCATTTTTAACCTGTTTTAGTCTTCTAACCCTTTTCTTAAAACTTCTTTAATTCCTTCTAAATTATCTGAAAAAGACATCATTTGGTTTAATATCTGAGCCATTTCATTTTTACCTCCAAAACCTTTAAGCTTATTATTCTTAATAAATATTTCTTTTATATCGTTCCATCTATTTGCTTCATTCTCTGATATATCTCCTATCAATTCTTTATATTTCAATAAATTTGCCTCTGCAGAAGAAGTTAATGTTTGAGACTCACTTTCATAATGAGACAATACCAATCTTTTTAACTCATTATCATTCATTATTGGTACTACTTTAGCTACTAGCTTATTCATATCACGATATGAACCTTGTAACTTAAAAGAGGGTTCTGTTCTATATTCATCTTCCTTTGCAGCCGACTCAATATATGCTTTATTTACTTTTAAGATGGTATTCCTTATAGTTATTACTTTTTGTAATACCGAAATATAATCTTGTATTTCTTGTTTAGTATGATTTCCTTTTAACTCTCCTTCTTGAGTATTATTTTCAACTCTATCTATTAACGCATAAACATCTTCAAAATACTTACTACTTAATTGATGTAATATAGGATTTGATGTTAATGAATTTTCTATTAAACTAAGCTTAAATAAATGGTCTGTATCTCCTATAATATCTCCCAAATTATAGATATCTGCTCTGTTTGCTAACATATCAGGTATTTGAAACTTATCTCCGCTTTCGGTGTAGGGATTTCCTGCCATAATTACACAAAACTTTTTCCCTCTTAAATCATACGTTTTGGGCTTTCCATTATATACTCCCTCTATTTTTCTTGTTCCATCCGAAAGAGAAATAAACTTCTGTAAAAACTCAGGATTACAATGTTGAATATCGTCTAAATACAACATTACATTATCCCCCATTTCAAATGCTAAATTTAATTTTTTGAGTTCTTCCCTAGACGCTGAATTTGTAGCTGCTTCTGGATCTACAGATGTTACCTCATGACCTATTGCTGGACCATTAATTTTCATAAAGATTAATCCCAACCTATTGGCTAGATACTCCATCAAAGTAGTTTTTCCGTAACCTGGTGGCGATATTAAAAGTAACATCCCCATTCTATCTGTACGTTTATTATTTCCTACTGTTCCTAATTGCTTCGATAAATTATCTCCTATTAGGGGAAAATAAACCTCATCTATTAATTTATTCCTAACAAATGAAGATAATACTCTAGGCTTAAACTCATTTAACTTCAATGTCTCTTTTAAATCTTCAACTAACAGGTGTTTAGCCTCTTTATATGCTAAAAAGTTGGGAACATCTTCTTTTGAAAAAAACTCTAATTTCTCAATAAATTCATGATAGTTAAATTCAAAGTTCCCTTCAATAATAGTATTATGCTCTCCTTTTAACTCTTTAATTGTTTCTTCAGGGTTTATATGCAAAGTAGCATTAGGTTCATGATGAAATAATAATAAAGAAATTACTTCATTTGTGTAATTTTCATTTCCTTCAATGGATGCTATAAATGAGCTTACCCATTGTTTAGTCAACTGAATTTTTGCTTTATAATTCGTAGTCTTTTCTAGGTTACTTTTAAATACATGTAATGCATCTTGCTTTGTTAAGTATTTTATAAAATCTTCTTTTATTCCCAATGCAATAGCGCTAACTACAAATGAATTAGTACTCTTTAATTGATTAAATAAATAACTAGCTATTATTTTTCCTAATTCTTTAGAAAACAATAAAGTTTCTTCTGAAAAAGTAATTATTTCTTCTTGTAACTTCTCTATTAAAAAATCGTATTCTTTACTTTTAGGAAAATATCTTAAAACTTCTCCTGAAGCCTTGATGGAAAAATTATAATAATCTTGACTTTCTTTAATTAATGAATTCCAAAAATACTGAGCAAACGCCCTTATATTTGATTGATACCTTAACAACCCTAATTCGTGATGTTTATGAGTAAGCGTATATAATATTTTACATGCATCAACATCGTGCACTCCTTTTACATACCCTTCTACAAATAAACCGCTACTTTCTTTTTGAACTAAATGCAATAAATCTTGTTCATTATGTTTTAGTAACTCTTCAGTAGCATAAGAAGTAAACAGTTTATACGCTAAATAAGAAGATCTATAAACTAAATTATTTTCAGAAATTAATTCTTGATTCCAATATTTCTCAGATTCCAATATGGTTTTATCCCTAACCTCTTGATAAAAATTTGTTCCGGTTAAGTGATAGTATAACGTCTCTTCTTTATAAACTATTGATAAGTCTAATAGCTGTTTATTAACTCCAAATTTATGTTTTCCTAAGCGAATTATATTTTCTCCATCTTCATATAATTCTTGTTTGTCTTTTAGTTTTCTTAACGCGTCTTCCTTAGCTACCTTAAGTTGCGTTTCAATAGCTTCTGCTTTACCTACTGACTCTAATTCTTTTAATTGACCAACAATATCTCTTAATTTGTTAATCATCAAGTCAGCAGCAAAATACCCATTGATATCCTCTATTGATGGAAAACTTTGAGCCTTTTTTGCGATACTTTTTAAAATCCTTTCAGAAGCAGCATTTAGGGCTTCTATTCTTTTGTTTCTTTTTTCAAGTATCGCATTTTTTCGAGTATCAAAAGCATTATTAACTTCTTCTCTCTTTTCAATAATCAGAGAAATAAACTCTTCAAAATCGGCAAATTTCCCTTCTATTTCTTCTAATTGAATTGCAACCTTTGTTAGAAACTCATCACATTTTTCCGGCGTATTAGCCATATCAATGTAATTTATAATACTTTGATCAATGAGTTTTAACTGAGCTGCAAAATCAGCTTTGGCTTCTTTATTACCTAGAGATTTAATCGTATTTTTAATCCCTGATTTTAATTGATTTAGTGTTGCAAAAATTAAAGATATGCTATCAATAATTTTAGTTGATTGTGAGGTATCTTCAATCTCTAAATTTGTTACTATTTCAATTAAGAGCTCTAAATCTGTTGTTATTTGATCTACTTCATTTTCGAGCTTTTTTGCATCTACTACTTTTTTTATAGATGTTAATTGTTCTTGTTTCTCTTGAACACGGTTATGGTATGGTTTTAAAGCTTGATCATTTAATAAAAACTCTACACATCTTTTTGATATAATAGTACTCTGTTCTTCTATAGAGTTTTCAATTTTTTCTAATACATCAATTGCTATGTAACGAACATCTTTTAAACTAATAACTTGTCCTCTTAATACTCTTAGTTGGTTCAACAATTCAACAAAATCTTCTATAGATTTAAAAGATGTACTTTTGATTTTACTTAAAAGTTCATCTGATTTTTCTTGAATTATTTTACCTTCTTTTACTGCTTGTTGTTTTAGCTGAGTTACTTTCTCAAATTCTTCAATTGCAGCATTTGCAGCATCGTTTATTTCTGCTACAGGTATACTTAATTGCTCTGTTTCAGAGTCATTAATCCAGTAATAACTGCTATTAATATCATTCGACTTCTTAGCAATATCATTGTATAAGCCAGCATAACTATCTTCTTTGTTTAAAAGTGTTATCAGTTCATGGCATTCTGCCATTGCTTTTACAATATCCTTGTTCCCTATCTTATACAACAACGTGTCTTCATGTAAAGAAGGAATCGTATCTGTTTTTACGTAAGGGGTTTGCCAAATTTGAACAACATGGTGTTTTGTTTGTTCATTTTCGGTTTTGAAGTAACACAACTCTCCATCCTCTAAAATCGTAAAACCATTACAAACGATGGGCGTTTTGACCTCTTGTTCAATAATATTGTAAGACATTAATATATAAAGCCCTCTTATGGTTGCATAAAACACATACAAAAAGTCTTCTCCGTTAGGAGAAACTATTTTCTCTTGAAACTTTACATCTTTAGTGTTATTTTCAAAAAGTTTATACTGACCTGTTTGCAAATAATATCCGTCAGGAAAAATAAGTCCTTGATCATCTGGTAATAATACCGCACAATCTTTAATACTATTAACTTTTTGAACTTCTTGTAGTTTGTGATTATAAATAAAGTAACGTGCTTTTTCTTGAAATGGTTTTATTTCAAGAAGAATAAGATTACCTAAATCAGCATAACGAAATTGACCGTCATCTAATGTTTGGTCAACATGTTCAACAGGCTCTTCTAAAATTCCTTTTCCTTCATCGGTGTTATCTTCTATTTTTATAGTAAGATCTCCTCCAATGGTTTCAACAAAAACCTTATCTAGAATAGATATGTGAGAATATGTTCCATAACGGTGCATATCTCTTGTTACTTCTTGCCAGTTGAATTCGTGTTGTTTAGGAAACCTGTACTCGTGTTCGCTTCTATTATCAACATAAACTAACTCATTTTCTTTTATTAACCATTTAAAAGTTTTTATATCAGTTTTATTTTCACTTAACTGAAAAACCATATGAAGGTAATTGTCGATAATTGCAAATTTTGCAAAAATGGTATTTCGATAATATTTATATAAGTTCGTAAAGTCACTTATAAAAGTTTCGTTATGAAGAAAGTCTAGCGATTTAGGTTGAAAACGATTTTCCTTAAACTCATATGCACTAAAAACATCTGATAATTTAATGGATGTTCTTAATCCAAAATGAACATTATATCCAAAGATTGAAGTATTTCCTAAAGAAACAATATCTCTTGCAATACAGTTATTTTCTGTATTGATTCTATCGTTTGCTATGAGCTTTGTTTCAACAGTACCAAATACATTTTTTCTAGCTTCGTTTAATCTTTGTAACCTGTTTAATAGCTCTTTTTTTTGTTTTTGAAGACGACTCTGAATAATTTCATAAGTTCCGCCATCAAGTTGTTGATTATCCATACAAAATTACGAGTTAAAATTAATATTATAACACTTAAACATGTTCCGAGCATTGAATAATCAATGCTCGGAAAAGTGTTTTTAACCCATTTTCTTGTTAGAAATATCTAATCCTTTTGCTAAACTAAAAAGGTTTCCTAAAAGCGTTTGATCATCATCAGATGTTGCTCTGTCTTTTAGAGTCATTAATAAGTTAGCTATTGTTAAGTTTTTAATATCATCAGAAGAAATTCCATATTTTACAGCAAAATCTCTTACACGCTCCATTAAGTTCCCTTTTACATCATCACTACTTAATATAGCATCCTTTACCTCTTGTAAATTACTACTATTTTCAATCATCTTATCTAGTCCTTTAGCCTTAGTTATTTGTCCCATTATTTGCTCAAAGAACATAGTTTCTCCACCAACTATATCAATCTTAGCAGATTTTAATGCTTGTCCAATTACATCTGCTTGAGCATCTGCAATATCTTTTTGTATGTTGATGTGTGCTAAGTCTACTTTTAAGTCTTTTTCTAAGCGTAGTTTAAATTCTTCATGCTCTTTACCTACTCCATCTAACTTTTTCATTGCTGCTGCTTTCTCTTCAATTCCAGCCGCATCTGCTAAGGCTTTTTCTCTTATAACTTCGGCTTCTGCCATTCCTTCTTTCCTCAACGCTTCTGCTTTTGCTTCAACTCCAACAGCCTCTGCTTTTGCTTTCTTCTCTATAATAAGAGCCTCCATAGTACCATATCGTTCACTAGCATCAGCTTTAGCATGCATTACTTGTGCTTCTGACATTCCTAAAGTAGCTTCTTCTTTTGCTTTTGCATCTGCTAATGTCTTACGTGCATCTGCTTCTTTTTCACTAGCTTCTTTATGCGCTTGTGCTTCAATATTAATTTCTTCAGCTTTTTGTTTTGCTGCTTCTTTTTGTGCCTCTGCCTCTTTAATTGTTTTGATTAAATCTTCTTGAGCTTTTGCTTCTGCTAATGTAATTGTAACTTGTTTCTCTCTTTCTGCAGTTTTAAATGCCTGAATATCTTTCATATTCTCTTGCTCTTCAACAACTCCTTTTTCTAAAGTAACACGATCACGAATAACATCTTGTATGTTTTTCTTTTCTACTTCAACTACTTTTTCTTTTTCTATTTGAGCTAATGTAACTATTCTTTCACGCTCAGTAGCCTCTAACATTCTGTCTTTCTCTACTCTTTCAGTTTCAACTACATCTGTACGTAATTTATTCTTAGCTGCTACAATAACTTGTCGTTGTTTATTTTCTTCAGCAACTTGTACTTTTTCCTCTGTTGCTATTCTTGCAGATTCTGATTTTAATAGCTCTTCTTGATTAACTTTTAAGATTTCTGCTTCTTCTCTAGCTTTAACATTTGCTATTTCACGTTTCTGTTGTTCTTCCTTTTCTGCTAATTGTTTATCTAATTCTAAAATAGCTTCACGTGCTTCTACATCTTGCTTTCGAATAGTTTTCTCTTCGTCTCTTTTAATCAAGTTTGCTTTGATATTCTGCGCAGCTGTTAATTCAGTAATTTTCTTAATCCCTTCAGCATCTAAAATATTATCTGCTTTTAAATAAGATACAGATGTTTGTTCCAAATAATCAATTGCACAATCTTCAAGTGTGTATCCATTTAAATCTGTTCCAATTATATCTACAATTTCATCTCTAAACTCTCTTCGAGCCTCATATAACTCAGTAAACTCAAACTTCTTACCTACAGTTTTTAATGCTTCAGAAAATTTTGCTTCAAATAAATCTTCTAGTGTTGAAATATCTGATGCTCTATCGCAACCTATAGTTTGTGCTACTTTCTTGATGAATTCTACCTCATTATTAACCCTTACAAAGAAGGCTACTTTAATATCTGCTCGCATATTATCCTTACAAAGCAATCCATCATTACCTAAACGTTCTATTTGGATTTTCTTCACAGATATATCCATAATTTCTACCCTGTGAAACACAGGTATAACATACATTCCTTTATCTGTAGCCACTTTGGTTCCTCCAAAACCTGTACGTATTAAAGCTTCTCCTTGTGGTACCTTTTTGTAGAACATTGCTATTATAGCAAAGTATAGAATAATAAGGAATAGAATTAAGCCTACTCCTACTCCAATAACCTGTAATAAACTGTTTGTCATAGTTCTTTTTTTAAAAAATTTTTGTTTTTAATTAATATATGATTGTGCGTAATAAAAAGACTTATCTTGACTCTGTTTTATAATCAAGATTTGCTCTCTATATTGTATTGGACTTCCATCTAACGATTTAATATTTATCGATAAATGAGTCCCTTCAGCTTTTACTTCAGCTGAACCTAATTTTTTTTCTTTGATATTAGATAAAGAAACACCTACTCTACCTACTATTTCTATCGGCAAGTCTCCATGCTGATTTAAGTTCTTAAAAAAACTTTTAAAAGGTGTTGTGAATATTTTATTAATGAATAGTGACGGTAAAAAACCTATTAACATTAGCACAAATCCAAAGCTATTATTTATACTACCCGTTAAAACTGTAGAAAATGCTGTACAAATCCACCAAATAAAAATCCAACAAGTAAATGTGAACATAAAAGGCAAACCAACAAAATTGAAATAAATAAGAAATATTTGCCACCATTTTAGTGGTTTTCTTTTCTTCCCTAATACATCTTCTTTATTTACTTCTGCATTTGAAACATCATGAAAATCTGCATTTCCTCCTTCAATACCTGAATCTGTGTCTATATCGAAATCTGCATCAATATCTACGTCTACATCTAAATCGAAATCTATTCCAGAAATCATGGTTACTATCCAATATAGTAATAGTATAATTACTAATATTGTTAGCGGTAAATTTACTGATGAAAATATAATATCGGTAAAAGTGTTCAATTCTATGCGTCTTTATCGTTTAACCCTAACTTTTCTTTCAATTTTAACAAGCTTTCCTCTGCTGTAGTTTCAGTAACATCAGCTGCCTCAGACAACTCTTGATCTATTGATTTAGAAGATTTCGCTATTTCTCCATAAGCTTCAGCCAGAGCCTCTTCTTGTTGTACTTTTTCTTTCATACGTTCTAACATAGAAACAGTACTCGCACTGTCAATATCAGCCATTTGTTTATTCAAGTTCTTTGTAGCTTTAGAAACTTTAACTCTAGCTTTTAATGTTTTCAGCTCATTTTCCCATTTACTAATATTCTGTTTAATTTCCTGAATATTAAGTTCTAATTTACTTACAGAATCGCTGAATTGAGTTTCTTCTTTTTTTACCATTGATATTTTATGGTTTGTTTCTTCTTTCTTCATCAAAGCCTCTTTTGCTAAACGATCTGCTTCTGATGCCTCTATATCACCATTTTGTACTTTCTTCAAAATTAATATTGCTTTTTGCTCATAATCTTGACTTTTGAAAGTTAATTCTTCTCTATCGTTTTTAGCTCTAATAGCTAATGCTTTTACTTGTGCAAGCGATTCTAAACTTTTTTCAAGATTTAATTTTAAATCTCTAATCCCCTGCTCTGTCATTTTAATAGGATCTTCCATTTTATCTATCGCAGAATTTGCTTCTGATTGCCCTATTTTAAAAAGTCTTTTAAAAAAATTCATATCTATTTTTTTTTAATATTTTGAAAAATTAATAATGTGATCTGAGTATTCACTCAATAGTAAGCTAAGTGAGTTTAAGCTAGCTTCAAACTCGTTAGCATCTAAGTTTTCCAACTGAAGTGTATCTCTAAAAATAACACGCTCCCCACTTTCATCCAAGACAAAAGCACCATGAATAATATCTCTATTCTTCTGCAACAGACTCTTAAAAACCTCTTGATTTGGCTGTTTAATTTTAAAAATATATTGCTCAAAAATGATTATTGGATTTGCAACACCTATAATTAAGTTTTTAATCCCTTCGTTTTCTTTTTCGACAACAAAAATACCTTCCTCTTGATTTTCTTTTACAATATTGAAATTTAACTCCAGTAAAAATCCTTTTACTTTACTAAAATGTACATTCATTCTTAAGTAGTTTGATTAGTTTGTATAGCATTCTTTTTAAGCGATAATATTACAAAAAGTTTCTAAAACCAAAGACACTCAGTATAATATTATTAGTAACATAAATTTTTAATTTTAAACACTCTCTACTAATTTTTAAACTAAAAAAATTAGCAAAAACAAAAATAATTAGCTAATATTGTTTGCTCAAATATACGAAAATAAAATTATTTAGCAAATAAAATTAGCAAAATATGTCATTCTTTGGTAAAAACATAAGAAAAATCAGAAGCGTTAAACGCCTAAGCCAACAAGCTTTTGCTGAACTCTTCAACCTCAAAAGAGCTACACTAGGCGCCTATGAAGAAGGTAGAAGCGAACCTAAAATTGACACTATCATAAAGATTGCTAATTATTTTAGCATACCTATAGACAACTTACTAACTTCTGAGCTTACTGTTAATAATTTACTTCAATTTAAAGAGAGTCTAACTCTAGAAACTGAAAAACTACCTAAAGAAACTACCTCCAAAATCCCTTGTATTACCGAAAAAGCAATCACACAATACCTAGAACACCATAACAATACTTCTTTTATTAATGATTTACCTATAATCCAACTCCCAATTAGCTCTCAAAAAAAACTTAGAGCTTACACTATTTCAAATTTAGAAATGGCTAATCATGACAATGGACTGTACCCTAATGACATAGTAATAGGTGAACTTACACCAAACAACAATATAAAGAACTTAAAAAACGGAGCACTTACCCTTACTCTTGTCAAAAATGAATTGATTTTACGTAGACTATACGTCAATGACGATTCTGTAATACTCCGTGCAAATCATAAAAACATCCCTGATAAAACATTTTCTATTGAAGACATTAAAGAGTTATGGAAAATACAATACGTTTTTTTTAACAGAGTTCCTGATTTTAATACCTCCATCGAAAACAAACTCTCTTTTTTAGAACAAGAATTCTTTAAATTAAAAAGAGAATTAGAATAACCTACCTAAACCCTGCGATTTTATCTTCTTCTAAAATTTCGTTGGTTTCTTCTTGCACCTTTTTTAATACCTCATTTAAATCGCTAATTGCATCCAAATCATGATGTGCTACCATATTTAACAAAGCTTTGTCTTGAGCGCGTCCTTTTTTCATTGCTTCTGCATACGGTATCTCTTCATTAAAAGTTACCATAGAGTATTTTGAAAAATATTCGGTTGGGAATGTTTTTTCTAAATCCATCTCCAACTTTCTCTTTTGCTTAAATAAAGGATTCGCTACATGATCGCGCATTTCGTAAAAGTTATCAATCGCCAAATCGGCAATAGCATCGGTATCTTCTTTACGTGCTTTTTCATAGGCTTTAAAAGTAGCTTCCCAATCTCCTTCGTGCGCATCTAAAATTGTATCAAATACAGTTACATCTTCAAAAGAAGCATTCATTCCTTGTCCATAAAACGGAACAATCGCATGAGCTGCATCTCCCATTAACAAGGTTTTATTTTGATAATGCCATGGTGAACATTTTACCGTTCCCAAAGCTCCTGTTGGATTGTTTAAAAACTCGTCTTTAATACTCGGTATTAATGCCAACGCATCTGAAAATTCTTTTTCAAAGAACTCGGTTATTTTTTCTTCAGTAGTTAAGTTATTGAAATTGTATTCTCCTTCATCATAACTTAAAAACAAGGTTACGGTAAAACTTCCATCCAAGTTAGGTAAAGCAATTAACATATACTCTCCACGAGGCCAAATATGCAAATGATCTTTACTTATTTGATGATTACCTAATTTATCAGCAGGAATTTCTAATTCTTTATATCCGTGCGTAAGGAAGTTTTGTGAATAGCTAAACAAGAATTTTCTTTCTAAATAGTAGCTTTTTCTCAATGCTGATCCTGCTCCGTCCGTTCCAAAAATTACATCACCATCTACTGAAAACTCTTCTTTAGTATTGTAATCTTTAAAATGTGCTACAGTATTTTCAATATATACCGAGGTACACTCTGTATTAAAATAAATATTTACATTTTCGTGCTTCTCTGCTTCCGTTAGTAAAATTCCGTTTAAATCACCTCTTGAAATAGAGTTAATATACTCTCCTTCTCTACCGGAATAATTAGAGGCAAAGGTATTTCCTTCTCTATCGTGCATTAAGCGCCCATACATTGGAATACAAATTTCACGTGCTTTTTCTTCCACACCACATAAACGCAAGGCTTTAAAACCGCGATCAGATAATGCTAAGTTGATGGAACGTCCTGCTGAAATATCAGTAACTCGTAAATCTGGACGACTTTCATACATTGCTACTTTATATCCTCTTTGTGCTAAACGAAGTGCCAATAAACTTCCGCATAAACCAGCACCTATAATTACTATGTTGTCTTTTTTACTCATTTATTATTTGAATCGCTTTTTTATATGTTTCTTCACTTGTTTTAGTGTGAATTTCAGGAATAAATTGTTCTCTTGGTGCACCGTTTACATGATACAGTTTTTCTACAGAAAAACATAAATTGATCTTGGTATTAGGTAATGTTTCACATTGAATAGCTCCTAATAATTTTGCCATCTCTGTTCCTACTACTTTTGCTGACTTTATGTTATCAAAACCTTGAGCAATCGCTTCACCTACGCTTCCTGTCCATCTTCCTACTAACACAAAAACTGGTTTTTCATATGGATTTTCTAAAGGAGTTAACAATTCTATCCAGCTTCTTTTTATCCCAAACTCTCTTTCTAAACCAACTCTTTCATGCATTTGGTATGGAATTGTTTTGGTGATAAACTTTCCCATAATACTTTTAGCTACCTCTGTATTACCTCCACTTGGCGTACTTCTTAAATCAACAATAATTGCTTTTGTATCTTTAAACTCATCTACTTTTTTTGGAAAAGCTTTAATTACATCATTATTTCCTAAAGAATTATTAAGCTTAATATAACCAATATTTCCTTCTATAATTTTTGAACTTAAAATTCCTACTCCCTTTTCTGAAGCAGTAGGTTTATTAAGGCTATACTCCTTTTTTTCTCCATTTTCAAGTACCAGAATCACTCTCTCTTCATTATGCTTTCCTGCAAACCATAGGTTTGCAAAAAATTCTTTTACATCATCCTTTGGATTTTTAAAAGATTTTGGCAGTACTTTCTCTACTAAATCTTCAATTTTATGATTATTAATACGAAGTAGTTCAGCACCAACTTTTAATCCTGTTTCTTCAATTTCAAAACCTGGTCTGATATCTACTATATAATATTTACCATCTTTTATTTTTATCCAAGCATCAGTAGATGTAGGTATCAACCTAAAAGATGATTTTAAATTTCGATTGATGCCTGTATGAGGATCATATAGTTCATATGTTATGTTTTCTACAAGTCTTATAAACTGTGAATCATCCGAAATTTTTTCTACTTCTTTTTGATAAATCTCTTTTACCTCAGCCCAATTTGTTTGTTTTTGATCAAAGTAAGCATAGTAACTATCAAACATATCCCATAAATAATCAAAATCTTTTTGATACTTATTTTGTGCAACACTATTAAAGCTAAGTAGTACTAAAAAAACTATAAGCAGATTCTTCATTTACAATAAGGTTTTTAAAGTTTCTACCATTCTATATACATCTTCAAAACTGTTATACATAGGCACCGGTGCACAACGAATTACATCCGGTTCTCTCCAATCTGTAATAATATTATTCTCGGTTAGTTTTTTGTGTAAACTTTTATCAGCATTCTTTACTTGAATAGATAATTGACAGCCTCTTTCTTTTGGATTTGAAGGCGTGATAATTTTAATGCTGGCCGTATCAATTTGATTGATTAAATACTCGAAATAACCGGTTAGTTTTTCCGATTTGGCTCTAAGCGCTTCCATTCCTACTTCTTCAAACATGTCTAACGAAGCTCTAATTGCTGCCATGGATAAAATTGGTGGATTAGACAACTGCCACCCTTCTGCTCCTGGCATTACATCAAATGGTTGACGCATATTAAAACGAGTTTCTTTGTTGTGATTCCACCATCCTGCAAAACGTGGTAAATCTTTGTTGTGCGCATGTTTTTCATGTACAAACAACCCTGCTAAACTTCCAGGACCTGAATTCAAATATTTATAAGTACACCAAGCAGCGAAATCCACTCCACTTTCGTGTAATTCTGGAGATATATTTCCAGCACCATGTGCTAAATCGATACCTACTATACAATTCTTAGCATGTCCTATTTCAGCAATACGCTTGATATCTAAATATTGACCTGTGTAATAATTTACACCTCCAATTAATAACAAAGCGATTTCATCTCCTTGTTCGTCAACTATTTTTTCTAAATCCTCAATACGTAATAACTCTTCTCCTTCACGAGGCTTCCATTCTATTAATCCATCTTCAGCATCAGATCCGTGGAATTTTAACTGCGATTGTACTGCATATCTATCCGAAGGAAAAGCATCACTTTCTATAACAATTTTATATTTTGTTTTAGTTGGTTGATAAAACGACACCATTAACAAATGCAAATTGGTTGTTAGGGTATTCATCACCACAACTTCTAGTGGTTTTGCTCCTACAATTTTTGCCATCGAATTTGTTAAAAATTCGTGATATGGCATCCATGGATTTCTAGCTTCAAAATGCCCTTCTACCCCATATTTTGCCCAATCGTCTAATTCTTGTTGAATGTATTGCTGCGTTTGTTTAGGCTGTAATCCTAGAGAGTTTCCTGTAAAATACAACCAGTCATTTCCTTCTTTGTCTTTTGGAATATGAAATTGTGCTCTTAAATGAGCTAATTTATCTTCTTTATCTAACTGCTGTGCGTAATCAAGTGTTGGTTTATACATACTTATTTATATTTCTAAAAACCATTTTAAAAACACTAAAGATACTTTATTTTAATCTCAAAATAAAACCAAAAGCGTTTCACATAATAAAACGGTGTTTTATAAATCTACACATTTTTATTATATTAGTCAAAATATTTTTCAAAGAATGAATACTGATTCTAAAAATTTAAATCAATCCATCATCAAAGCTTTTTCTGTTTTGGATGCTTTTACCGATGACAAAAAAGAATGGGGTGTTAGAGAGTTAGCCGCTAAAACTGGCTATAACAAAAGCACTGTATACCGATTACTAAGCACTTTAGTTTCACTAAACGCTGTACAGCAAAACGACAACGAAAAATATCAATTGGGTAGTAAGCTATTTGAATTAGGGAATCGTGTTTCTATATACAAATCACTTAGAAATTTAACCAATACACCAATACAAAAGGTTGCCTTAGAAATTCAAGAAACTGTTTTATTAGGTATTTTAAAAGAGCAGCAAGTTTTTCATATCAATAAAGCGGACAGTTTACAAGGACTCAAAATAAGTACCTCAATAGGTTCTTACGCTCCTATTAATGGAAGTGCTATTGGAAAATTACTTCTGGCTTTTGCTTCACCAGAAACACAAGAAGACTTTCTAGATTCGGTTACACTAAAATCTTTTACCAAAAACACCATTATCTCTACTTCAAAATTTAGAGAAGAATTACTACTAATTCAACAACAAAAATTTGCATTAGACATAGAAGAATCAGAACTAGGCTTGGTATGTATTGCCATTCCTATCTACAACAATAAAGGAAAAGTAATTGCAGGTATTAGTGCCTCTGGACCTTCAAGTAGATTTAAAATGGAAAATGTTTCTAGTTATATTCAAATTTTACAAAAAGGAGCCAATACCATAGAACAGAGTTTAAGTGATTTTGATAGTTTATAAAATTGACTCATGAAACAAATAACAACTCTTTTACAATCTTTTGCTAACATTTCTGACAAAGATTCAGCCTATTTTACTTCAAAACTAAAAAAAATTGAGCTTCAAAAAAAGGAAATACTCTTAACCAAAGGAACCACAGAAAACTATCTATCTTTTGTTGAAGAAGGTACTTTGAGATTGTTTATTCCTAAAATTGAAAATGATGTAACATTTGGTTTTGTATTTAAAAACAGCTTCGTTAGTGCTTATGATTCTTTTTTAACTCAGACCCCTTCTGAATATAGTATTGAAACTTTAACTCCTACTATTTTATGGAGGTTGTCTTTTAATGATTTAGAAGATATTTATCAAAACACTGCTATCGGTAATGAAATTGGGAGAAAAAATGCAGAAAGTTTATTCTTACTAAAGTCTAAAAGAGAGCTTTCTCTGTTAAACAACACCCCTGAAGAAAGATACCTTAACCTTTTTCATGAAAGACCTGAACTAATCAAACAAATTCCATTAAAATACATAGCTTCTTATATAGGTGTTACACCACAAGCATTGAGTAGAATTAGAAAACGAATTTATTAACCCAAGTTCATTGACTCCTTTTGAAAGTTTCATCAATTTTGAATAAAACTTTTTATCCAATGAAACCTTTATTTGTTTTACTATTTGTATTCTTAATTTCCATAGGAGTCCAAAAATTACTATTGAAAAATATAAACTACTCTCTTTCTGGTAGAATTGCTATGTGCGCAATGCTCTTATTTACAGCTTTAGGACATTTTTTATTTACTGAAGGTATGAGCAAAATGATTCCAGATTTCATTCCTTCAAAGCCAATAGTTACAATACTAACTGGTGTTTTAGAAATTGTAATGGCTATAGGTTTACTATTTCCTAACTACCAAAAAACTACAGGTTGGATTCTTATTGTATTCTTATTACTTATGCTTCCTGCCAACATAAAGGCTAGTTTAGAAAACTTGAATTACCAAACGGGAACTTATGATGGAAAAGGACTTTCTTATTTATGGTTTAGAATTCCATTACAACTCTTTTTTATCGCTTGGGTTTACTTTTTTACTTTAAAAAAGTAATCACAAACAAAAACAAGGTCTACATTTTACTGTAGACCTTGAATAGTATAAATTACTTAGAATACGTTTTTAATACAATACTCTAAATTTAATTGTTCCTTCAACTTTTTTAAGTTTAGTAATCACTTCTTGATTGTATTCTTTATCCACATCGGTAATTACATATCCAACCTTCTCATCTGTAGACAAATACTGCCCAGTAATATTCAATTCATATTTTGCTAATACCTTATTAATCTTTGCCATTACTCCAGGTACGTTTTTATGAATGTGTAAAAATCGGTGTGCGTTTTTATGCTTAGGTAAACGAATATTGGGGAAGTTAACCGCATCTACAGTATTTCCTGAATTGATGTACGCCATAATTTTATTCGGAACAAAATCAGCTATATCTCTTTGAGCTTCTTCTGTGCTCCCTCCTACATGCGGAGTTAAAATCACATTATCCAACCCTTTTAATTCAGTGTAAAACTCACCATTTTTTCTTGGCTCTTCTGGATATACATCTACCGCTGCTCCAGCTAATTTACCAGATTTCAATGCATCCACTAACGCTTCAATATCAACCACAAATCCACGAGAAAGATTTACCAAATGAGCACCATCTTTCATTTCAGCTAACTCCTCCTTACCTATGTAGTTTTTATTTGCTGAATTATCATCAACATGTAATGTAACTACATCTGAAATGTTCAACAACTCTTTTAATGTATCTATTTTAGTTGCATTTCCTAAAGACAACTTATCTTCTACATCATAATAATACACATCCATTCCTAGAGCCTCAGCTAAAACAGATAGTTGCTTACCAATGTTTCCGTAACCAACAATCCCTAGTTTTTTACCACGAACCTCTCTTGAACCTTGTGCTGTTTTATTCCACTGACCGTTATGAATTTCTGTACTTCTTTGAAATACACTACGCATTAACATAATAATTTCACCAATAGCTAATTCAACTACCGAACGTGTATTACTATAAGGAGCATTAAAAACTACTACTCCATTCTCTTTACATGCATCTAAGTCAATTTGCTTTGTTCCAATACAAAAAGCAGAAACCACCATTAGCTTTTCGGCAGCTTCAATAACTTTACGAGTTACTTGTGTTTTAGAACGAATTCCTAACACATGAACATCTTTTAATTTTTCAATCAATTCATCTTCCGATAAACTTCTTGAAACAGTTTCTACAGAAAAACCATCACCTGTTAACTTTGTAAAAGCATCAGGGTGTACATTTTCTAGTAATAATATTTTAATTCTGTTCTTTGGGTATGATAGGTTTCTAGGCAACTTGTTAACGTATAAAAATTCATCTAAATTTGGTGTAATATGGTCGGCATTTGCGATAGTTTTATCTCTCGACACATTTTCTGTATAAGCAAAAAAAGTATCAGCAACGCCTGCTTCTTTAGTAACGGCATCACTATAACCATCTCCAATTACTTGTACTTCACCTTCTAAATTTAAGGATTTTAAACAATCTATCTTTCCATTATGCTTAGATAATGGGTTTTGAGTATCAAACCCTACAATAACTCCATCTGTATCAAATTCAAAAGTATTTGCAAACACCCTTTCAGACGGAATGTTATACTCAGCTACGATAGGGTCTATAAATTCTTTAAACCCTGCTGAAATCACATAAATATCATCAGAAAAGCTTTCAAAAAACTCTTTATTTCTTTCTATAGAAGGAGATACTTTCTGCTTTAATTCCTCTATCAATAAAGGTAAATCAGATTTTTTAGCACTTAATAACCGAATACGTTTTTCTAAGGATTCCGTAAAGGACATTTCTCCATCAATTCCTTGATTGGTAATGCGGGTTACTTCTTGAATAACCTCTTCTTTTTTCGGACTTCCATTTAAGGTGATTTCGGCCAAAACATCTAATGCTTCCACACTGGTAAGTGTGCTATCGAAATCGAAAACGAAATTTCGTTTTACTAAATTCATGTTACTTAATTTGTGTTTTTGTTGTTGTGTTGTTAAGCCAACGAATGTACAAAGGTTTTCTTAAAAACACATATTACAAAACCCTTAAGTTTCAGTTTTTAACTATAAAAAATATGCTACTTACAAGCTATTACTTTTTAAGTTCTAATACTTCTAAAAAACTTCAGTTTTAAACTAACAAAAATAACCACCAAAAAATCGGTATGCCTTCAACCCAAAAAGAGCTATAGTATTTAGACTGATTTGTTTTTGTTCTCATCAACAGAAATAGTAGTACAGTAAACAATACTAAAAAAACAGTTCGGAAATGAGTATTCGGGCTAATCATAAACTCCAACACCAAACATAATCCAAGCAAAACAACCCCAAACTTCTTAGTGTACTCTATACCTATCTTTTTAGGGATTGTTTGCAAAGAAATAGCATCATATTGCACATCTCTTATATCAAATGGAAGGATTAATACTACCACCAATAAAAAACGTTGTATTGCAGATAGGTACACCTCGGTTGTAAAAGGAGTTTCACTGGCATATATAGGTAACAACACCGTAGTTGCAGCCCATACTAAAGCCACTACTACTATTTTTAAATAACCAATACTTCGTAAGTTTTTTTGGAATCCACTTAAAAAAGGTACTGCATATAAAAAAGTTAAAACTCCTAGAGGCACAAAAAACAATAATGTTCTTAGAGGTAATAACCATGCATAATAGCACATTAACAAGAAGCAAATCAATGAAAATATTTGAATGATTTGCAGGTTTTTAGTCAAACTTCGGTGATGGAGTTTCGCAACTCCTGCATATTTAACAAAATTATACCCAGTAATTGTGGCAAAAAACACAAAAAAACTCAGTGACTCATCGTATAAAAAACCAAAATATAATTCTGTAATTCTAAACAAAGAAAACACCGCTAAGGCTACATGGATACTAGAATTTATATAAAAATCGAGTGCTTTTTTAAAAAGGTTCATCTAACAAAAATAACTTTTATGTTTATAACCAGCTGTTTTGGTTAATAAAATATTGTTTTTAACAAAAAAATATGTAGTATCAAATCAACCAATTTCACTATTTTTGAGGCACGAAAAACAACAACACAATAATGAACACAAATTCATTTCAACTTAGGCATATAGGTCCTCGTGTTAAAGATCAGGATCAAATGCTTCAAACAATTGGCATTGAGAGTTTAGACCAATTGATTTATGAAACTATTCCCGACGATATTCGTTTACAAAAAGAGCTTGATTTAGCTCCTGCCATGAGCGAATATGAATACCTAAATCACATCAATGAATTAGGTGCTAAAAACAAAGTTTTTAAAAGTTATATAGGTTTAGGATACCACGAAGCTATTTTACCTAGTGTTATCCAACGTAATATTTTAGAAAACCCAGGATGGTATACTGCTTATACTCCTTACCAAGCTGAAATAGCACAAGGACGTTTAGAAGCCTTGTTAAATTATCAAACTATGATTTGTGATTTAACAGGAATGGAGTTAGCGAATGCTTCGTTATTAGACGAAAGTACTGCTGCTGCTGAAGCTATGGCTTTATTATTTGATGTTCGTGAAAGAACACAAAAGAAAGCTAACGTAAACAAGTTCTTTGTTTCAGAAGAAATTTTACCACAAACCTTATCGGTATTACAAACACGTGCTATTCCTATTGGAATTGAATTAGTTGTTGGTAACCACCAAGAGTTTAACTTCTCTGAAGAATTCTTTGGAGCTATTGTACAATATCCTGGTAAGCACGGACAAGTATATGATTATACCGATTTCGTTGCTAGCTGTAATGCCAATAACATTAAAGTAGCTGTAGCTGCTGATATTTTATCGTTAGTAAAATTAAAAGCTCCTGCTGAATTTGGTGCTGATGTTGTTGTAGGTACTACGCAACGTTTTGGTATTCCTTTAGGATACGGAGGACCTCACGCTGGATATTTTGCTACTAAAGAAGCTTACAAGCGTAGTATTCCTGGTCGTATTATTGGAGTTACAAAAGATGTTGACGGTGGTCGTGCTTTACGTATGGCATTACAAACACGTGAACAACACATTAAACGTGAAAAAGCAACTTCAAACATTTGTACTGCACAGGTATTATTAGCTGTTATGGCGGGTATGTATGCTGTATACCACGGTAAAGATGGTTTACAATACATTGCAGATCGTGTACACACAAGCACTGTAACCTTAGCAAAAGCTTTAACAGATTTAGGTTTCAAACAAAAAAACAGCGCTTATTTCGATACTATTTTAGTTGAAGTTGAAGCAGACAAGTTACGTCCAGTAGCAGAAGCTAACGGAATCAACTTTAACTACATCGATGCAGAGCATGTTTCAATCTCTGTAAACGAAACTGTTGGTTTAAAAGAAATCAACGAAATTGTTGACTGTTTCGAACAAGCTTTCAATATCAAAGATATTTTAGTTACTGAATTTACTTCAGCTGACGTAATTCCTGCAGATGTAAAAAGAGCAACTTCTTTCTTAGATAACGACATATTCAATACGTATCAATCAGAAACTGACATGATGCGTTATATCAAAAAATTAGAACGTAAAGATTTAGCATTAAATCACTCAATGATTTCTTTAGGGTCTTGTACCATGAAATTAAATGCTGCTTCTGAAATGTTACCGTTGAGTAATCCTCAATGGGGAAATATCCACCCATTTGTACCTTTAAACCAAGCGGAAGGATACCAAATAATGTTAGATAACCTTGAAAACCAATTAAACGTTATTACTGGTTTTGCAGGTACTTCTTTACAACCTAACTCTGGTGCACAAGGTGAATTTGCTGGATTAATGACTATTAGAGCATATCACGAAGCAAATGGAGACACCAATAGAAACATCTGTTTAATTCCTGCATCTGCTCACGGAACTAACCCTGCATCAGCTGTTATGGCGGGTATGAAAGTAGTAGTTACCAAAACGGATGAAAGAGGAAACATCGATGTAGAAGATTTACGTGCAAAAGCTGAAAAACACGCTGATAATTTAGCTGCTTTAATGGTAACTTACCCATCTACTCACGGAGTATTTGAAAAGGCTATTAAAGAGATTACTCAAATTATTCACGATAATGGCGGACAAGTATATATGGACGGAGCAAACATGAACGCACAGGTAGGATTAACAAATCCTGCAACTATCGGTGCCGATGTTTGTCACCTAAACTTACACAAAACATTTGCGATTCCTCACGGTGGTGGTGGACCAGGTGTTGGACCAATTTGTGTAGCTCCTCAATTAGTTCCGTATTTACCTACCAACCCTGTAATAGCAACTGGTGGTGACAATGCCATTACTGCTATCTCAGCAGCTCCTTGGGGTTCTGCATTGGTATGTTTAATTTCTTACGGATACATTACTATGTTAGGTGCCGACGGGTTAACAAACTCTACTAAGAACGCAATTTTAAACGCAAACTATATTAAAGAGCGTTTAAAAGGACACTTTAGCACTTTATATACAGGAGAAATGAACCGTGCAGCACACGAAATGATTTTAGATTGTCGTGAGTTTAAACAAAACGGAATTGAAGTTACTGACATTGCAAAGCGTTTAATGGACTACGGATTCCACGCGCCTACCGTATCTTTCCCTGTAGCGGGTACAATTATGGTAGAGCCAACCGAATCGGAAGGTGTCGCTGAATTAGACCGTTTTTGTGATGCGTTAATCTCTATTAGAAAAGAGATTGCCGAAGCGAGTAAGGAAAATCCTAACAACCCGCTTAAAAATGCACCACATACGCAAGAAATGTTAACTGCTGATGAATGGGATTTACCATACTCTCGTAAACAAGCAGCATTTCCTTTAGAGTATATTGCAGACAATAAGTTTTGGCCTTCAGTACGTCGTGTAGACGATGCTTTTGGTGACCGTAACTTAATTTGTTCTTGTAATCCTATTGAAGATTATATGGAAGCGGAAGCTTAATAAGTATAACACCTATAAAAAAAGACCTCGAAATTTCGAGGTCTTTTTTATTTATGCAACTCTTACAATTCTTTCTAACGGAATAATGGTTGCCTGTTTTAGAATTACTGAAGTATCAGTAATACCCCAAACAGTAGTTTCTACTTTTTTTAAGCCATCCATATCCATAAAAAATATTTTTACCTTTTCTCTTTCTAAGTTTCCTAAAGATAGTGCTCGTTGTAAATCTAAAATACGATTTACCATTGCTTTCTTTTTGTTTAACACCTCTTCTTTTGGAAATTTCAAGAACTTGATTTGTTCTTTTGCTACAGTCTGAAAATTTAAGTTTGTAGTCATATATTGGGGAATTTAAGGTTACTAGTTAAATAGTATGTATAAATACAATACATTAATCTTGCTGCCAATGTATATATTTCAAACTTTATTTACAAATAATTAAATAAAACAACACAAATTTTAACATATATAAAAAATAACCTACTATCTTTTAACAAACACTCAGTAAAACAAATAAACAATTACAAAACACTCAAAACCAAAAACTTAAATACCATTACTAAAGAAGATTACTTCGTTTCCCTTACAATAACTATAAATAAAACGTCATTTGAACTAAAACAACGCGGAACGTGAGAGACCTCAATAATGAAAATTACTGACTTCATGAGATTCCTCTCATCCGTTCGGAATGACACTTAACCAACGTCATTACGAAGGAGGTTACGACTGAAGTAATCTTACTCTCGACTAATAGATTGCTTCGTTTCACTCGCAATGACGATAACCTAGACGTCATTGCAACAAAGCGATTTTATGAGCGACGAGAAATCTTAAGAACAGGAGTTCGTTACTCACCTCATGAGCTTCCTCCTATCGTCGGAATGACGTAAAGTTAATTGTAATAATAAAACCGAACGTCATAGCTAGGAAGCTCATTGAGCGAAGTCGAAATGAACAACGTGGCTATCTTTTTATCGGCACACAATAAACAGATTGTTTCGTTTCACTTGCAATGACGATAACCTTGACCTCATTTCGACAGAGCGATTTTATGAGCGACGAGAGATCTTAAGAATAGGAGTTAATTACTCACCTCATGAGATTTCTCCCTCTGGTCGAAATGACATCACAACAAAATGTCCCACTCTACCCTATTTTTATATATTTGAAAAAAATTACTACTAGTCACAACGCTATTTTAAATGACTTATCTATCTATAATTATACTCGTAGGTATTTTTCTTGTATTCAAAAAAAACACCTCAACCACTAAGTGGAAACAACCAACAACTCCATTCCCTGTTAAGTGGAAAGTTATTTTAACTAAAAAAGTTGCCTTTTACAACGCACTCACTCCTGATGAAAAAGAATTGTTCGAGTTTAAAGTTTTTGAATTCCTATTAAACCATGAGGTTATTGGCGTTGATGTTACGGTTACAATTACCGACAAATTACTGATCGCTTCTAGTGCTGTAATTCCTATTTTTAATTTTCCTGAATGGCGCTATCCTAACATCAAAGAAATTATTTTATATCCTGCTATGTTTAACGAGCATTTTGAAACCGAAGGAAACAACCGAAGAATTTTAGGAATGGTAGGTAACGGGTATTTAGAAGGAAAAATGATTTTATCTAAACCTGCTTTACATTTAGGTTTTGAAAATGAAACTGATAAAAAGAATACTGCCATCCATGAGTTTGTACATTTAATTGATAAACTAGATGGCAATATTGACGGAGTACCACATGTATTATTAGAAAAGCAATACAGTATTCCATGGGTAGACTTAATCAACAAAAAAATTGAAGAAATATACAACGATGCTTCCGATATCAATCCGTATGGTGGGACTAACAAAGCGGAGTTTTTCTCGGTTGCAAGCGAATACTTTTTTGAACGTCCGAAGTTATTAGCCAGAAAACATCCTGAGCTTTATGCGTTGCTAGAGCAAATCTTTAAACAAGATATGGACGACATGAACCTGCATTTAAAACGTTTGGATATTTCCAGAAACGATCCTTGTCCTTGTGATAGCGGTGTGAAATACAAGAAGTGTTGCGGAGTGAACTAGACCTTCTCCTCTACTCGTCATTTCGAAGGAGGTACGACTGAGAAATCTTAAGCATAAGAACTACTCTCCTCTTGAGATTCCTCACATCCGTTCGGAATGACATAAAATTAATCAGAATGACACTTACTGAACATCATAGTGAGGAGTCATAACGACGCGGCTATCTTTTCTTCAACTGACAGATTGCTTCACTTCGTTCGCAATGACAATAAACAAGACGTCATTACGAAGGAGGTACGACTGAAGTAATCTCTCCATCAACTAACAGATTGCTTCGTTCCACTAGCAATGACGAAACATTCTGTCATCTCGAACTGGAGCAATTCAGAACGTGAGAGATCTCAATAATAAGAGTTACTCACATTAATAAGATTTAGCTCCGCTGAACCTTACGGTTTCTCACATCTGGTCGAAATGACAATAAACAAGACATCATTACGAAGGAGGTACGACTGAAGTAATCTCTCCATCAACTAACAGATTACTTCGTTTCACTCGCAATGACAATAACTTAGACGTCATTTCGACAGAGCGATTTTATGAGCGACAAGAAATCTCAACAATGTAAGATACTCACTTTCATTTTGTTATCAATTTTATATTTTCATATATTTAAGCAACTAAAAAACAAATCACTAACCCCAAACTAACTACTATGAAACAAAAAATTCTATTTGTATTAAGTCTACTTTTCGGATTAATGTTTATCAATTCAGGATTAAACAAATTCTTAAACTACATGCCAATGCCTGAAGATTTACCCGAAAAGATGATGAGTGCTATGACAGCTATGATGGAAATTGGTTGGCTAATGCCCCTAGTAGGTATTGCTGAAATTTTAGGAGGTATTCTATTCATTATTCCAAAAACTAGAGCCTTAGGAGCTGTAGCTATTTTTCCTGTAATGATAGGAATTATGCTAACTAACATTTTTCAAGCTCCATCTGGACTTCCTATTGCTATAGCATTATTTGCTATTAATCTTTGGGTTATTTATGAAAACTGTGATGCTTATAAACCTATGGTAAAATAAGGACTATCGTCATTGCGAAGGAGGTTATAACTGAAGTAATCTCTCCGTCGACTAGCAGATTGCTTCGTTCTACTCACAATGACGAAACATTCTGTCATCTCGAACTGGAGCAACGCGGAACGTGAGAGATCTCAATAATAAGAGTTAATCACATTAATAAGATTTAGCTCCGCTGAACCTTACGGTTTCTCACATCTGGTCGAAATGACAATAAACAAGACGTCATTACGAAGGAGGTACGACTGAAGTAATCTATTCGTTGACTAGCAGATTGCTTCGTTCCACTCGCAATGACGTTTTTATAAATCTATCTCCTTTAACGCTTTGATGTTATTACGTTCTAAGAATGCATCAATCGTTTCAAAGTGTTCAATAACACGCTGGTCTTTAAATTCAAATACTTTTTGAGACAATCCTTGTAAGAAATCACGATCATGCGATACTAAAATCAACGTTCCGTCGAAGTGTAATAAGGCTTCTTTGATTACTTCTTTTGATTTTAAATCTAAGTGGTTTGTAGGCTCATCTAAAATCAACACGTTTACAGGCTCCAACAATAGTTTTACCATTGCTAAACGGGTTTTCTCTCCTCCAGAAAGTACTTTTACTTTCTTTTCTAAATCATCTCCCGAGAACATGAAACGTCCTAATATATTTTTGATTTGCGTTCGGATGTCTCCTTCAGCAACCTCATCTACGGTTTGGAAAATTGTTAATTCAGGATCTAACAACGAAGCTTGATTTTGTGCAAAATATCCTACTTTGGCATTGTGCCCTAAACCACATTCACCCTCAAAATCAATTTCTCCCATAATTGCTTTGATCATGGTTGATTTTCCTTCTCCGTTTCTTCCTACAAACGACACCTTTTCTCCACGAGCTATAGAGAAACTTGCGTCTTTAAATACGGTTAAGTCTCCGTATTGCTTCGTCAATCCTTCCACTTTTACAGGATAGTCTCCCGAACGTGGTGACGGTGGAAAACGTAGTTTTAAGGCTGAAGTATCTACCTCATCTATTTCTACAGGAACTAATTTTTCTAACATTCGTTCACGCGAGGCTACTTGATTCGTTTTTGAATAGGTTCCTTTAAAACGCTCGATAAACGCTTTGGTATCGGCAATAAATTTTTGTTGTTCTTGGTAAGCTTTTAACTGATGTGCACGACGTTCTTTACGCAACTCTAAATAGTGTGAGTAGTTGGCTTTGTAATCGTGAATGGTTCCCATCGTTACCTCAATGGTTCGGTTGGTAATGTTATCAATAAACGCTTTGTCGTGCGAAATTACTACTACCGCCTTGGCTTTGTTTAATAAGAAGTTTTCTAACCAAATTACCGATTCGATATCTACGTGGTTGGTAGGCTCATCTAACAAAATTAAGTCGGGTTTTTGCAGTAAGATTTTCGCCAGCTCTATACGCATACGCCAACCTCCACTAAACTCTGAAGTTGCTCTTTCAAAATCTTCTTGTTTAAATCCTAGCCCTTTTAAAGCTTTCTCTACTTCTGCTTCGTAGTTTATTTCTTCTAACGCGTAGTACTTCTCCCCTAAATCTGATACGCGCTCGATGATTTTCATATAATCATCCGATTCGTAATCGGTACGGGTTTCTAATTGTTTGTTGAGGTCGTCCATTTCAGCTTTCATAGCAAAAATAGATGCAAATGCTTTGGACGCTTCTTCTTTTACCGTGCAGTTGTCTTCCATTAACAAATGCTGAGGTAAGTAAGCGATTACGGTATCTTTCGGACTACGAACGCCTCCTTTAGTAGGTTTAGAAACTCCTGCTATAATTTTCATCATGGTGGATTTTCCTGCACCATTTTTACCCATTAAGGCAATTTTATCGTTTTCGTTTATTACAAACGAAACGTCACTAAACAAGTTGTTACCACTAAACTCAACCGTTAATTGATCTACCGTAATCATACAAATAATTTTAAGCGGCGAAATTAGCAAAAATGGTGTATAAGTTTGTGAAAAACTTTGTTTTAGGTAACCTGTTGATTTTGCTATATTTGAATGAACATAAAAATTGCTAAAACTTCATTATATCCCGTACTAATGTTAATATTCAAGGTAAAAGAAACTAAGGTTGGTATATAACTGGTTGGCGAAAATTTAAAAGCAGCAAAAAATGAGTAATAAACACGAACTAAACGCCCATTTTGAACGAAATGAAAAAATGTGGCAAATTTGGGAAGAAAACGGAATAGATTCTCAGACTGAATTAGTTGTGAATTTTCACTTCTACTCTACATGTAAAGAAAATACCGAACTTCTTTCTAAAGTATTATCAGACGAGAGTATACCTCATAGAATTGAGAAAACCAGAACTCTGATTTTCCTAAAAGGTTGGAATATTGAGGCTGACATAAAAAAGAAGTGGACTTTAACAGAATTACAAGGTAAAACAGGAAATATGTTTATTCTTGCCAAACAAACAGGAGTTTCTTTAGAAGGATGTGGGGCATTTATACCTGAATAAGCGAAAATAAACTACCATCAACACCTTATATAAAAAACATGAAAATAGTAACTATTATATTAATTCTGTTTTTTTCAATTACAACAGCTAAAGCACAAGTTTTTGGAACTCAAGCTATGATAGAAGAAGAGAATATAGCATTAAGAACTTGGGAAGAAGAAAATCTTAAAAACTATTCAGGTGTATATTCTTTTGGAGAATCAGAAGCAGAATCTTCTTTACATTTATCTATTTCTAATGATATGGTTTGTGTTCAGTTAGAAAAAGGAAATTGGATGATTAAAAATTCAAAAATAGTTGGTTGGTTTAAATCATATGAAAATTTCACCAATGTAAAAATAAGAGGGAACCATTTTTATTCAGACCAATCCAATGGCGAATTTGTGTTTTTTGAGATTGGTAATAAGAAATATAAAGGATTAAAATTAGTTAATCCACCTATACAAACAGGAGAGGAAGGAGACTATGAAATAGGAAGCTATTCCAAGTTCTATGAAATAGGAAACTATTTTAATACCAAAACCACAGTTATAAGCCTTGATTATCTAAACAAAATGAATAAAGAAGAACTTAAAATTATGCGAAATGAAATTTTTGCTAGATATCATTATGAGTTTAAGACAAAAAAAATGTCAGGGTATTTCAATAAACAAAAATGGTATTCAGGATATTATCAAAATGTAGATTCTTTTTTGACTGAAATAGAAAAAGAAAATATAAAAAGAATCCTAAATGCTGAGAATATAAAAACCAACAACAATAATTCTAAGTAAGTTGTATGCATTCATAGTCGAAACTATTAATGTAAAATCTTAAACAGTAATTCTTTTAAAACATCACATGATTTTGATTCACTCAAATCCTTTTTTTGTAACAATTAATCAATCTATCCAGATTACAAAAATATTTTAAGCGGTAGTAAGATTATCAAAAACCATGGATAAACTTATTAAACGTTTCACTTAGACACTTTATTGATTTTACTATATTTGAAACAAAAATTGCTAACACTTCTGCTTATTATACCATTAAAGGAATGTAATAGTAATTTTATTACGTATAAAAACTTTTTGCACTTAATAAATTAAACTATGATAGAAAAGAAAGAGAGTAATTTACATGACATAAGGGTATTGATAGTAGGCATAATAGTATGTCTATTTTTCTTATTTAATGCTATAAGTGGATTTGGAAGGAGAGATATGGTATTTGGTTTTGTTCTTCTACTTGCCAATATATTTGCTAACTCTTCTCTTTCTTTCTTATTTAAGAAGAGTATTTTTTTAAAATCTTTCTTTGCTACCAGTTTTATACTACACTCAATTGTTCTAATTGATGTAATTTTTTCAGATTCATCCCCATTGATTAATAGAATAGTTGTATTTCTTGTACTCGAATCTATTGTCTTTGGTCTTTTCTTTTTTTTCTTTAAAAAAATAAATAGGAAGATAAAAAACAGTCAAAAAGCTATACACAATAATTTTCATAAATAATTATAGTCATCTTATTATAACCTATATTAATACTAATACAAGAATGAAATTTTATTTACAATTAGTACTACTTTTATCTAGTACCCTTTTTGTTTTTAGTTGTAAAAAACGTGCTACGGAAAGCAAGATTGAATTAACAGAATTATCTAAGGATTCAGTTATAAAGAAAAAAGAAACATCTAAACATTTTGAATACAAATATGTTATTGCTCCCTCTGGATTGAATTATAGGGATTTTCCAAATGGAAATATTTTAGGCAAATTTTCTTGGAGAGAAAAAGTTGAATATCTTTTTGATACTGAGCAAACACAAAAAATAATTGACAATTATGAAGAGGTAAAAGGAACTTGGGTTGCAGTAAAACACGAAAAAGATACTGTTTTTATTTTTAGTCATTATGTATCAAATAGCGAACCTTCCTTTTCAAATATAAAATTATATTATGCTGATGCTTATTCTAAATTAAAGCTTAAACCATCTAATAAATTAGATATACGACAAGCTTTTGTTAATGTTTCTGAGAGCTTTAATATGCCCGAAAATTTTATCCATGAAAAAGATTTACTAAAAGACACTATACATTTTAATAAAAAGCAGCGAATTGAATTCCTTAAAAGAATGAATTATTCTGAAAAGGATACTATTTTTATTTATAACATTGCCTCTGGATTGGTTAAAAAGCACCTCGTTAAAAAAACACCTTTAATTGCTTGTATTAGTTTATACTCACAAATAGAAGAAGAATATAAAGAAGAAAATTATAACCAATGGGATTATCAAATTGGTTTTAATTTAGGTAAATCAAATCATGATGGATTTGCTATAATTGGAAAAGAAAATCCTTTTATTGAGAAAGGATTGAAACCACTTGTCTTTAAAGAAATGAGTTTAGAAATGATTAATAACAACATCAAAAACAAATTAATTTCTAAAAGTTGGATAAATGATACAGTTTACAAAAAGTACACCTCTAAATATGAAAACATACGTTCTTTTGTTAAAATGAAAAATGGGTATAATAACTGGTCTGATTTAATATTCAAAAATTTTGATACAAAAGATTCTTATCATATTTATCAATCAGAAGGGGAATCTAGCAGTAAAGCCCCTCTTGAAATAAAAGAAGAAAAACCACAGTATAATGAAAGCCATCAATATATAGGACGGTTGTTTAAAAACAAACCACCTGTAACTTTTGGGTTTATATGGGAATCTTTTGGATGCCCTCAAATTCACTTTTTAGATAAGGATGAGTTACCTATATTAATTTTATGTGATAATAGACATTAGAAAAATCGAATACGCAACAGTGAACTAACCTAAAAATCCTTTAGTTTTTCAAACTTTGTTCTAGATACTCTTTACAAACCATAAAAGGCTAGTAATGTTTCCAATACAACATAGAATTTTGTTCGTTTCTTTATATATACGGCTGCTAACTCACACTACAACTAACAAAATTCTACTTTTAAGTATTGGTTGATAGCTTTTTCTTGACCTTTTTTAATGCTTACACCGAGTGCTTTTATGAAGTCTGTTGGGATTTGAGGCTACGGCTAGCAATGCTGTCAGCTTTTTTACGAGTGTTATTAATTTATCTATTATCTTAGTATTAGCACCCCATGCCGTGGTGTCTTCGGAGTATGCCGTGATATCAGCAACCCATGCCGCGGTGTCTTCGGAGTACGCCGTGATATCAGCGCCCCATGCCGCGGTGTCTTCGGAGTATGCCGTGATATCAGCGACCCATGCCGCGGTGTCTTCGGAGTACGCCGTGATATCAGCGACCCGTGCCGTGGTGTCAACGGAGCTTGCCGTGATATTAGCGACCCGTGCCGTAGTGTCTTCGGAGCACGCCGTGATATCAGCGACCCATGCCGCGGTGTCAACGGAGCACGCCTTGATATCAGCGACCCGTGCAAGCTTTTATGATAGCTAAAACAACTTTTATTACTTAAGTAATTGAGCTTATGGGATTCCGTAAGAATATGTATCTGTTTTTTTTTAGGTTCGTAAAAAGTATAAACAATCATAAGCCTACCAAAATGGTTATATAACAATGTATTATACATCTATATAAACAAGTTGTAGCCAATTTAACAAAACGAGAAACTTAATATGAAAACCACAACCGAATTAATGAAAATCGCATCTGTAGGAGGAAATCTAATAATAGATGGCGGAAAAAAAACAACCACAGAAATTATGAAAATTGTATCAATCGCAAATTCAAATAATGGAAAAATAACAGTAAAAAATGCTTCTAAAAAAACTACAACTGAATTAATGAAAATTGCAAGTGTTGGAGCTGGAATTGTAACTTTTGATTTAGTTGATTAAATATGATTTTGGAATTTAAAATAGTTTTCAAAAAAAACATTGAGGATTCAGATAGAAAAATATTTGCTGACTTACTGAAAAAACAGAATAAAGTAAAAGGTGATTTGCAAACAAAAGCTGATAGATGCAAATTAATATGTATAGTTTCCAAAGACAAACAACCAATAGCTATTGGAGGAATTAAGCCAAAAACGAGAACTGATTTTGATTTAAACAAAGCTAACCTTCCATATATTGAAAAAGAGTTTGATTGGGAACTTGGTTATCTTTATACAGAGTCTGATTATTCTGGAAGTGGAATTGCAGGATTTCTAGTAAAAACCCTAATACGTGAATATGGAACAGGTAATTTAATGGCTTCAACCGAAACTAAACAAAATCCAGCAATGGTTAGAATATTAGAGAAAAACGGATTTAAGCAATATGGAAAACCTTGGAAAAGTGAAATTCACGAAAATTATCTAGGATTATTTTTAAAATTCGAATAAAAACTGGTTACAACACCGTATAAAATTAATTGCTTGGTACAAGCCTACTTACGAAAATCCTCGCGGATTTTCTATTTGTTTTGTATTTACTAAATTAGGTGCATAAATCACGCAACTAATCTTACACAAACACGTTGTGCATAATGTAAATACAAACTAAATCAAAATGATTAAATAGTATATGAAATTGAAAATAAGCACAGATAAAAAAGATAATAATTTATGATAAAGTATTTCATACTTGATGACAAGAAAAAGTCAAAAGAAGTCTCTAAAAAAGAACACTTGATATGGAAAAAAAACAACTCATCATCATATAACAGAGAATTTGAAAGAAATGACGGAACAAAGAAAATAAGTTTGACATTCAGAGGAATTAAAAAGTCGAATAAGGAAATTGAACTATTTTCTGTGCGTTCTACCTTCATGAGTTATGATGGAGAAATCGTTACTGACTTTAGACACAGTTATACTTCTTTAAAAGACGCCATTGAACATTACGAAAATGAACTTTCAATAAACGGTGATAAAGAATAATAAAAGCACCCACTACAATCTTTATAAGTAATTGCTGGTTCTCGCCTACTTCTGAAAATCCTCATTGATTTTCAGCTTGGTATGTACTTGCAAAGTTAAGTGCTAACCCATGCAACTACTCATAGCAGAGACCGTTAATGCAAAATCTTAAATAGTAACTCTTTTAAAATATCGGCATGGGTTTGGTTGGCTCCTACTCCTTTGCTTTTTACATCGGCATCACGTAATAAAGCAATAATTTGTGATACTTTACGCATAGGGTAGTTACGGGCAGCTTTTACGTAGTCGTCTACAAAATAAGGATTTACTCCTAAGTTTTTAGCTACCGAAGCTTTCGATTTGTCTTTTAATCCGTGGTATTAAAATTCATATATAGAAAAACGATTACTTATTCTGTTAATAAACTTTTTAAGAGTACTGTGAATTAACAGGTAAGAAAAAACTAAAATAACAGGATATATAACGACTTCCATCCCTAAATATAAGTGGTCGTATTTATCATACTCTGAATTGTGATTATACCAACCGAAAAAATTAAATATAGTATAGCTAAATTCATGATTGTAAGTATAATTACGATCAAAGTAATAAAATAACCTCATAAGTATTATACTTAAAACACCTACCAAACCAACATAAACTACCACCTTTTTCCATTTAGAAAAAGATAGTACCATGAAAGAAACAAAAAGAAGGACTAATAAAGGTGTAAAAATTGCCATTCCATTATCTGAACTTATAATTTTTTTATTTTGAAGAGCTTTAGAACAATTAATAATATTAATTATTAGTATTGTGGAATAAATACTGGCTATGATAGATGAAATTATATTCGCACTATTTTTTTTCATAATACTTGATTACCACTTTACAGGTATTTTAATACGTTCGTGCTTACTTTCTATTGATGTAATGGTTTGAGGTTCTCCTGTACTAGGATCGACAACTGTCATTTTTTCTTCTCTGCTGCCATGTCTTAGAAAAAATCTAGTAAAAATAGTGTCATTACTAGTTAGCATTTTAAATAGTTCTTGATTGTTTTTCTTGAAATCAACAATACTTATATGTATAGTATCTTTGTTTTTCTTTTTATCTAGTAATGGTCTTAATAATTGTTGAGTAACAGTACTTGTATCTATAATGTAATTGACATAATAGGTGTAATTAAGACTTTTCTTACCAAATATTATTTTTCTATTATAATTTCCAGCAGACTTTAGAGAGCCTCCTTCTACCGAATATAAATACATTTGAGGGCGGCTATAAGAAGATTTATAGTTTGATTCATATGTTATTCTACTTAAGTTTAAGTTGACATAAGATGTGTTTTTTAATTCAATTTGATTAGGTAACTTAATATAAGCTACCTCTTCTATTTCTGACTTGTAAGTCCCAAAAATTACAGGAAAATTGACTGATTGAGATTGTTTTACTACAAGATCTTTTTTAGGGTTGGCACAAGTAAATGTTGTTAAGATTATAAATAAGTAAATAGTTAACTTCATTAATTAATTTTAATAGGGACTTTAATTCTTTTTGTAGATAGTTTACTTTTTTTATCCTCGTTGTTAAAGCTTAAAAAACTCTGTTACCATTTTGCAGGAACAGTAACATACTCTCCTAACTTTCCATTATCTAAAAACTGAATTGAAATACTATCTCCTTTTGTTAACTTTTCAAATAATGTTGCATGTTTTTTCTTAAACTCTAAAACTGATTTTATACGGAAGGTATCTAAGTTATTTTTCAACATTTTTAATATGTAAGGTTTTAACTCTTTTTGAGTGACCTCAGATGAGTCTATTTGATATCGTGAATAGATTATATATTTATTAGTTAAAAAAGGTGATATACTCATTATTTGATTGTTTTCTATTTCAACTAATTCTTCAGCATCATTATAGATAAATAAATCTTCTCCAATACCCTTTTTATTAAGGAAATAATTATAATTAATGGTAACAAAAGATAGTTTTGAAGATGAACTGTTTTTTATTTTAATACCAAAAGGAATGTCTATTCTATAAACTTTTTTATGGGGTTTACTCATCATCACAATAACTGGACTTGAGGGTTTAAAACTTGAAACTTTTTTATTACTTGAACAAGCAATAAATATTAAAGTAACAAAGACATATTTCCCTCTATTTATCAATAAATATAGACTCGATAACGTAATCAAATCTTCCTTTTTCTTCTCCATAAACAGCTTTATGCAATATTTGTACATTTTTTGTACTAAACTTTTGTTCACTTTCATAATCGTTTAATTTTTTTAAGGTTCTAAATTTTCCTAATAACAATGCTGATAAAGTTTTATTTGAAACAGCTATTAAATCATACTCTGTTTCATAAACATGTAGAAATGTTCTTAAAGCATCTAATCCTTTTGTTTTTGCTCTTTCAAGTTTTTCTTGCATTATTTGGTCAACCATAGCTTCTTGCTTCTCATGTTCAACTAATGCTACATATCCTAAAAACTCAAGCCATAAACTAATACCTACTATGGGAGTTTTGGGTAAAAAACGTTTTAACAAAAAATCAGGTACGTTTAAAGGTGTATCCGTTATTTCTTCTAAGCTCATCATAGAGAAATCAACCAAACTAAATATTTTACTAAATGCTTCAGATGCGTCTTCTGCACTCATTAGTGGTCTTATACGTAATGTATTTAGTATTTCTACATTAGTACCATTAGTTGCAAAATAATGTGCTTGGTTAGCTGCTGATTTTACAACACCGTTATTAAAACGTCTACCTCTTTTTACAATTACTTCTTTGTTAAATACTTCTTCGGTGTATTGATAAATTTTTCTAGACTTAGTATGTATTTTACCATTTGTGTCTACCATATTACCTTTGGCTAATTTCGCCAATGCAATGGTAGTTACTCTACTTTCAATAGCATTATTATAACCTGCTACAGCACTACTTACAAGTTTTTCAGCTTTCTTTTTAATTTTCTTTTTAATTTTTGATTTAGCAATGCCCTCAACTTCATCAGTTGTAGCACCTTTAAGTTCTGCCAAAAATAAAGGGCTTCCATCATTAGCAATAAGTTGTGGTAATTTACCCCCTGCAATAGAAGGTTTAAAAAACAGTGTTCGATCGGAAAAAGCTACATTAAGATAAAGATTTTCTCTATTCGGTAAATTTTTAGTTATTTTTTTATAAGTAACTCTCCAATAAAGTTCAATATCGTAAGCTCTATCTTCTACAAGATTTTGTTCCCATTTTTGGTTAAGAAAAAGTTCAATAGTCGCCTTATTATTTTTTACAATAGCTTTTTTATGAATTTCTTTCTTATCGAATTCATCATCGTCAGGGTTTAAATAGTCATCTGAAAAAAACTTATCTAAATCATATAATTTACAGTCTATTTCCTCACCATCCTTTATATTCTTAGTTTCTATATGAAAATAAACTGTGTCTCCTAATTTTGCTTTTTTTAGGTTTAATCTGTCATTTTTATTTTTAGTCCACCATCCACTAATTATTTGAGGTTTTTTTTCTGATTTATTAGTTTCTTTCGCTTTATAAGGAGTTTCTTTTATAGGCGGTATAAAACTTTCTTGCCAGTGTTTTATATAACGAGTAGGACTTTTTCTTCTCCAGTCTGTACTATTATTAAAAAAACGATAGTCTTGCATCGCAGGTGAAATGGTTAACGTAACATACATACCTTTTTGGTTGTCAAAAGCTTCGTAATAATTTACAAGTACACCATCTTGAAAGTTGTATTGAAATAGTTCTATTCCATCAAACTCATCTTTGTAAAAGACTATTTTACCATCTCTTAATAAGTATAAATTAGCGGGATATTCAACTTTTGGATTTTCGGTTCTATCTGCTTTAATCCACTCTGCAAAAGAGTCGTCATACATTTGTGATTCAAAAGTTACTGAGATAGTTCCTCCCATTAAGGCAGAAGTAGGTTTACCGTTCCAATCAGTAAGTCTGTTGTAATTTAAGTTAGCAGTAAGCAATTCTCGTTCCTCACCACATACAAAAAGCTTTGCTTTTATGTTCATAGATTTTTTTTAGGGTGGTACAATTTTTTGAGTTAAAGATATAAAATATCTCCAAAATCATACAATTAGTGTATTGATTTTTAAGCTTTTTACCGTAAAACACTGTCTTTTAAGAACAACCAACTTTGTTTGTACGCAACTTGTACTTATACATACAATTTTATGTGCTTAAAAAGCGACAAAGTAGTACGTATTTTTTTATCTCCTTATTCGAGTAGTTGTCTATTTGATACCTTTAATTATGAAAAAAGAGAGTAGGTAACTTAATTTGATTGCCACATTATTAGAATTTTGTTTGTAAAATATCGTTTTACTACATTTTTACTCGTAGTTCTTTACTTCTTTAATGATAAGGTTTGTACACAATACTATTAATGCAAAATCTTAAACAGTAATTCTTTTAAAATATCTACATGGGTTTGGTTGGCTCCTACTCCTTTGCTTTTTACATCGGCATCACGTAATAAGGCTATAATTTGTGATACTTTTCGCATCGGGTAGTTACGGGCAGCATTTACATAGTCGTCCACAAAATAAGGGTTTACTCCTAAGTTTTTAGCTACCGAAGCTTTCGATTTGTCTTTTAATCCGTGGTACATTAATAACTGTGTAAAGAAGCTATTTAGTAAAGAAATGGTCATTACCAATGGATTGTTCTTTGGGTTTTGTGCAAAATAATTGATAATTCTGTTCGCTTTCACCACATCTCGCTGTCCTACAGCTTTACGCAACTCAAAATTGTTAAAGTCTTTAGAAATACCAATGTTTTCCTCAATATGCTTATCGGTAATAATGGTTTGTGCAGGCAATACTGAGGTTAGTTTATCTAATTCGTTGCTAATCTTACTCAGATCGGTTCCTAAAAACTCCACCAACATTTGTGCAGCTTTCGGTTCAATATTAAACTTTTTTCCGCCCAACACCTGACGTATCCAATCGGCTACTTGATTATCATACAGTTTTTTACTTTCATAAATGAGTCCGCTTTTTGCTATGGCTTTGTAGGCCTTTTTACGTTTATCGAGCTTTTTGTATTTGTAGTTAAACACCAATACGGTACTCGGTTGCGGATTGGCAGCATATGACTCTATTTTATCAATCGAACGACTTAAATCTTGGGCTTCTTTAACAATAATCACCTGCTTTTCTGCCATCATCGGAAAACGTTTTGCCGACGACACAATTTCCTCTATCGACACATCTCGACCGTACATAACTACTTGATTGAATCCTTTTTCAGATTCATCTAACACATTATCTTCAATATAATCTGAGATTTTATCGATGTAATACGGTTCTTCTCCCATTAAAAAATAAATGGGTTTGATGTTGCCTCCTTTTATATCGGATATGATAGATTTAATTTCGTTCATGTGTCTTTCTTCTGCCTTCTTTTGGTGTTATTGTTATTAAAATGTTGTAGCTAAGTATTCATTCCTTAATAACACTCTTAGTCATTTCGACGGAGCGATTTTATGAGCGACGAGAAACCGTAAGGTTCAGCGAAGCTAAATCTTAACAATAAGAGTAACACACCTCTTGAGATTCCTCCTCCTTCGTCGTTCGGAATGACAATTACTATAATGTCATTTCGAAGGAGGTTACAACTGAGAAATCTTAAACAAGGGAGTTACTCCGCTGAATGAGATTTCTACCTCTGGTCAAAATGACGGCTTCTCCTTCTTCTCCGTTAGAAATAACTTATAATTTTCTTACTTTTGGGTTATGCAAAAGCTCAACCTTCCTAGCTATACATTCAAGCTCAAAAGTAACGAAAATAAGACGCTTATTTTTGATAATTTGAGAAAAAAATATATGGTATTAACTCCTGAAGAATGGGTACGTCAGCATTTTGTTCAGTGGTTAATTCAAGAAAAAAACTATCCTGTTTCGCTTATTGCTATTGAAAAACAATTGGTTATCAACAACCTTAAAAAGCGTACAGATATTGTGATTTTTTCTTCAGACGGACATCCGAATATTATTGTAGAATGTAAGGCTCCGCATATAAAAATAACGCAAGATACCTTTGATCAAATTGCACGTTATAACTTAAAACTCAATGCCGATTACCTCATCGTTACCAACGGACTGCAACACTTTTTTTGTATGCTCGATAAAGAGAAGGAAACCTATGTCTTTTTAAGAGATATCCCTGAGTACCAATAAGCTTTATGAAAACAGATTTTACTACTGAGCTGGTAACTATTATTAAGAGCGATACTTGGGTGCTTAGTATTCTTGAAGCTGTTCGTAGCCTACACCTACCCGACTGTTGGATTGGTGCTGGTTTTGTTAGAAATAAAGTTTGGGATTATAAACACAATAATAAAAGAACTTCTTTAAACGATATTGATGTTATTTATTTTAATGAAAACGACATTACTAAGACTCGTGAATTAGCTCTTGAAAAACAGCTCAAAACTATTAATCCCACTGTGAATTGGTCGGTAAAAAATCAAGCAAGGATGCATCTTCGAAACGGTCATTCTCCTTATAAAAATTGTTACGAAGCCATTTCTTATTGGCCCGAAACAGCTACTGCCATTGCTGTTCAGTTAAATACAAATAATCAAATAGAGTTTATTGCTCCGCATGGCCTAGACGATTTATTTAACCTTGTGGTTAAACCTACTCCTAATTTTGATTTGATAACGTATCGTAATAGGGTTACAAACAAAGGATGGAAAGATACTTGGGATAAGTTGATTATTGAAAGGTAAGAGGTACGCTCCTCATTAGATTTAGCTTCGCTGAACCTTACGGTTTCTCCCCTACGGTCGGGATGACGGAAATGTGAAACGTCATAACGAGGAGTGACAACAACGTAGCTATCCCATTCTCTACAAGTTCCTCTCGCAATGACGATCGCTATAACGTCATCTCGAAGGAGGTTACGACTGAGAAATCTTAAGTTTGGAAGTTACTCTCCTTATAAATCCCTCTCTTATACTCTCAATGACGCTAATTTCTTTAATGACTCTCAACATATATTTAAACACAAAAAATTATGCACTTATAACATTTGTTTATCTTTTTTACTATCAAATTCTTAAATTCACATAACAAAACAACTTTATACCAAACTTTAAAATTGACTTTATGAGTAACTCTATTAAATTAAACTTTGTAAACAAATCAAATGATGCGAATAATAGTGATGTTGTAATTTTTCAAAAGAATGTTGCGAGCAATTTTGATGAACGTCATATTGCATGGAAAGTGATTAAAAATCCAAGTCACGGGGAAAGCCACCCTATTAATTACTCTACTAACTTTCAAGTTGCTGCTGCTGATTCTTACGGAAACTACACACCCAAATTAGCCGCTTATGATGGAAGTGCTTTTGAAATGGTTGAAAGAGCATCTGGATACACCTTACAACCATCCCAACACTTCGCTTCTAACATAGATGAAGTAGAAGTACGAAACAACCTAACACGAAGTGCTATTGATGCTAATTGTTATAAGGATGGTAAGCTATTAGCTATAAAAACTAATCTTGCACCAGGTCAAAAAGCTGTTTTTAAATTCAATCCTAAACTTTATATAGGTGTTGCTTCTGAAATTGTAGAAGGAGAAATTCTTAATTCTGCTATTATTTCAAAAATAAACACGGAAATAAATTTATTTGAGGTTCAAAGCGCTGATATTGTAATGACTGGCGGAGGTTCTGAGCCTTTTAATTTTAGTTTAGAGAATGTAACATATATACCTGTAGAGTTAGAATAGAAGTTATGCTGTTTAATGAATTCCTCCTCCTTTGTCGTTCGGAATGACGGAAATGTGAAACGTCATAGCGAGGAGTGACAACGACGTAGCTATCTCACTCTCAACAAACAGATTGCTTCGTTCCTCTCGCAATGACGATTACTATAATGTCATTTCGAACTGGAGTGTAACGGAAGGAGAAATCTTAAACATAAAAATTACTCTCCTTATGGGATTCCTCCTCGTACCTCGTTCGGAATGACGAGAGGTTTTTAATGTAATTTCATTTTTAAACTGTAAATTTGCCGTCTTGAAAACAGCTATCGTCATATTAAACTGGAATGGGAAAAAATTGCTTGAGCAGTTTTTACCTTCTGTCGTGAATTTTAGTTCTGAAGAAGCGGAAGTATATGTCGCTGACAATGCTTCTACGGATGATTCCATTGAATTTATTAAGCTGTATTTTCCTACTGTTAAGATTGTAAAAAATACCGAAAACGGTGGTTATGCAAAAGGTTACAACGACGCATTACAACATATTGATGCTAATGTATATTGTTTGGTAAATTCTGATATTGAAGTTACCAAGAATTGGTTAACTCCTATTATTGATACTTTTAAGAAAGAAGCTAACACTGCGATTATTCAACCAAAGATTTTAGATTTTAAAGATAAATCGAAGTTTGAATATGCTGGTGCTGGTGGAGGCTTTATTGATGCTTTCGGATACCCATATTGTCGCGGTCGTTTGTTTAGCGATTTGGAAACAGATAACGGACAGTTTAACGATACTTCTGAAATTTTTTGGGCATCGGGAGCTTGCTTTTTTATTCGTTCAGAAGTTTTTCATCAACTCAACGGTTTTGATGAAGACTTTTTTGCACATCAAGAAGAAATTGATTTGTGCTGGCGTGCTAAAAACAGTGGACACACTATAAAGTATGTGGGAGCATCAACTGTATATCATGTAGGTGGTGCTACATTAGATACGTTGAACCCTAGAAAAACATTTTTAAATTTTAGGAATAGTTTACTCAACTTGGTTAAAAACTTACCTTCTACAAAATTGTTTCCAATTATTTTTTCTCGTTTGGTCTTAGACGGATTGGCAAGCCTTAAATTTTTATTGGAAGGAAAACCTAACCATTTGTTTGCTATTTTAAAAGCTCATTTTAGTTTTTATGCGCATCTTCCTAAGTTCATAAAAAAGAGAAAAGAATCTCCTAAAAAATCAAACTACTACGAGCACAAGTCTGTAGTTTGGCAGTATTACGCTAAAGAAAGAAAAAAGTTTACTGAACTACGTTAATTCTTGTTCATCTTTATAGATATAATATAGCAGAAAGAAAACTGCTATTCCACCGAAAGTATGCCATAACCAGTGCGTTCCCATAGGTAGTAACTCTACTTTATTATCCAATGTTCTAAATAGCAACGCTATTCCAAATACCATTCCTCCATACATTATATACTTTACGTTTTTCCAATGTGTTTTGTAAGCATACCAAATTAACGGAGTTATTACTGCAAATGCTGTTACTGCATATCCAAACGATGTTCTATACCCTGAAGGTATTGGTAAAAACCTTGGTAAAATAGATACTAAAAGTATAGCTACAATTATTGCTAATCGTTGCCACCATTTCTTTTTAATTTTTCCTATGAAGTAAATAATAGCTCCTAAACATACAATCATAATAGGAACCCAATCTAACAACAACCAAAATTCATGACTCCTTGTGCCATGAAACATGGTGCCTCCTATCCAACTGATAAATATTACTGGAATGGCAAACAGAAAAAATGGGTATTGTTTAGGGTTTTGATAAATTCTTCTTCCGAAGTAAATCAGTAGTACTATAAAAATTAAGTTACTAAAGGTATTGAAAGGTTCAACAGGCAATCTGCCTGCTATGGTTTCTTGATATATTGGTCCGCTGTCGTTAGGGAATCTATCCAGTAAAAACATATATCCTTTTTCTATTCTGTACTAAGATAGGAATTGTGCTTTTAATTGAAAAGTGATTTTTTAAGATTTAAACTAAGTTTATTAATTACAAAATATCTAAACTTCCTTTTCCTTCACGAAGTACTTCTGGCTCGTCGGTTGTTAAATCAATTACTGTAGATGCATGGTTATCTCCGTATCCTCCATCAACCACTACATCAACAAGATTTTGCCATTTTTCGAAGATTAACTCAGGATCCGTTGTGTATTCTAATACTTCATCTTCGTCATGTATAGACGTAGATACAATTGGGTTCCCTAAAGCTGCTACAATAGCTCTTGCTATATTATTATCTGGCACACGAATACCTACTGTTTTACGTTTTTTATAGGCCTTTGGTAGTGAGTTACTACCAGGTAACACAAAAGTATACGGCCCCGGTAAGGCTCTTTTTAAAATTTTATAAGTTGCAGTATCTATTTGTTTTACGTAATCGGATAAATGACTTAAATCGTTGCAAACAAATGAGAAATTGGCTTTTTCTGGCTTTACTTTTTTTATTCTCGCTACTTTTTCTAGTGCTTTAGTATTGGTAATATCGCAACCTAAACCATAAACAGTATCGGTTGGATAAATAATCAACCCACCATTTTGTAAAACTTTTACAATTTTTTCAATCTCTTTTGGATTGGGGTTGTCGTTATACAATTTTATAAATTGCGCCATAGCTTAGTAATTATCAAAGTCAAAATCATCAAGGCTTTCAAAGTTATTAAATTCATCATCAATTTCATCGTCTATATTTTTTGAAAGGTCATCTGCTTTAAATTCTTTTTCTGGGGCTTCTTCTGGAATTTCTCCAACAGATAAAATCATTTTTGTTTCAGTTACTACTTCATTTGATTGTTCTATCAACTCTACATAAAACGTCCACATTTGTAAAAAATCATACACATAAATTAACTTATCGTGTTGATTTGGCAAGGTTTCATGTAAAATACATGTTGCCATTGAAATTCCATCTCCTGCTTCTGACATATTAAATAGTGGAATTTCTTCGCCTTGGTTCCAATCTTCATCGGTACGGTAAAAAGATGCCATTTCTTGTCCATTAAAACCAAACGCTTTTGCAATATCAAAGTGTAGGTTTTCTAACGAAGCTTTTTCATTTACCAATAGGGTTCTTATTACATCTTCTTTCGTATCTAAAATTACGCGTACTTTATACATTCTATCATTTTTTGTCAGTACAAAAATACGTATTTTTGGGTGATAATTTTTAGTTACCATGAATAAGCAAGCATCTCTTACAACCTTAAACAGTTATAACAAAAATACATTAATGGAAACTTTAGAAATAGAGTTTGTTGATGTAGGAGATGATTTTATTACTGCTAAAATGCCTGTAACTCCTAAAGTACATCAACCTTATGGATTATTACATGGTGGAGCAACAGCAGCCCTAGCAGAATCGGTAGGTAGTTGTGCTTCTGCTTTTTTCTTAAGAGATTCTTCTAAAATTGTAAAAGGAATTGAGCTTAGCATCAATCATGTAAAAAGTAAACGACAAGGACATGTTTTTGCTACTGCTAAAGCTATTCATAAAGGCAGAACTACACATTTATGGGAAGTCAGAATTGTTGATGAAGATGATAATTTGATTTCACTTTGTAAGATTACCAATATTGTCTTAGACAAACAATAGCATGAAATTGCTAAAAAAAATCTTGAAATTTGTTGGAATTGCTCTCTTTGTGCTTTTCCTTATTTTGTACTACTTATTCTGGAATTTTTCTGCTCCAAAATCTGATGCAAAAGTACTTGAAAAGTTTTCGGGTAGTTCTCACACCCCTATACTCACTCATAAAAACTTTAAAGAGTTTGAATACAGAAAACTTTCTATTACAAAAGATACTACTTTACCTACTCTTATTTTTGTCCATGGAGCCATAGGTTCTTCTACTGATTTCGTAAAATATATGAAAGATAGTGTATTGCTTAGTAAAGCAAATATGATTTCATACGACAGGATTGGGTATAATTATCAAGACAAAAAACCAGTTCAAGAAAGCATTGCTTTTGAACGTGATATGTTAAGAAGTATTTTACAAGATTACAACCCCAACAAAACAATACTAGTAGGCTACTCTTACGGCGGTCCTATTGCTTTGGCTATACAACAAAAAATTCGAAAAGTGATTTTGTTGGCTCCAGCAGTGTATAGCGAAATAGAACCTATGCCATGGTCTTTAAATTTATATAAGTGGAAGCTTACTCGATGGTTGGTTCCTCCTATTTGGCAAGAAGCTAGCAGAGAAAAGTTATCTCATAAACAAGATTTACAACTTTTTGAAAACAATTGGAAATCTACACCAAACACCATAGTGAGTATTCATGGAACTAATGATTGGATTGTACCTTTTGAAAACTCATTATTTTTAAAAGAACAATTTCCAAAAAATCAGTTTGAGTTAATTAGTATACCTGATGCTGGTCATGGATTTATTTGGAGTAAATTTGACGCAATTAAAGAACATTTAATACAACAACTAGATTGAGTATTTTTTCAAATATAAAAGAGACTTTAGACAAAAAATTACCTTTTGTTACTTATAGAAAACCTAATACTTCTAAAGTAAAAGGATGGTTTCAACAAAACAACGATGTAATTACCTCTGAAAATTATAATGAGAGTGGATTTATTTTTGCTCCGTTTGATAGTAAGGAAAAAGCTGTTTTGATTCCTAAAAACCAATCTACTTACACTGAAGAAGAGGTTATTATTGATAATATTCTAGCTAACAATACAAATCACAGTCCTGATACTGCTTCCGAAGAAAATCACATTCAACTAGTTGAAAAAGGAATAGCTGCTATTAAAAACCAGGAATTTAAAAAAGTGGTGCTATCTAGAAAAGAAAAAGTTGAGTTATCTGACTTTAATCTTATTAAAACTTTTCAAAAACTTCTGAGTAACTATCCTACTGCTTTTGTATATGTTTGGTACCATCCTAAAGTTGGCTTATGGTTAGGTGCCACCCCAGAAACTTTAGTTAGTATTCAAGATAAAAGTTTTACTACTATGGCTTTGGCCGGAACACAAGTTTACAATGACACAACTAATGTTACTTGGCAGCCAAAAGAATTAGAAGAACAACAATTTGTAACTGACTACATCACTGATAGGTTATCTGATATTTCTTCTGAGATTACAACATCTGATATTGAAACTATAAAAGCGGGTAAATTACTTCATTTAAGAACTATACTTAACGGTAAATTAAAAACTAATACTGCTTCTTTAATTAAAAGCTTGCACCCTACTCCTGCTGTTTGCGGATTGCCATTAGAGGCATCAAAACAGTTTATTTTAGATAATGAAAACTACCATAGATGCTTTTACTCTGGTTTTTTAGGAGAATTAAATATTAATGACAAAGAAAGTAATTTGTTTGTTAACCTTCGTTGTATGGAGGTTTCTAATAAAACTGTAAATATTTATGTTGGTGGTGGAATTACACGCGACAGCAATCCTGCAAAAGAATGGCAAGAAACGGTTGCGAAAACAACTACCATGAAAAAAGTTTTATAAGAAAAATAACTTCCTGATAAAATATTTCAACTTAAACAAAATATAACCTACTGATATTCAGTTTTTTTTATTATATTTAGGAGAACTCAAAACTCGCTTTCCTATGAAACAAAAATTACTTAGGGTTAACCAGCGTGAAGATAAACTTAATAGTAGAGTAGGTAGAACTTTAACTTATAAGCAGCTGGTTGAATTCGCATCAAAACTACCAAACAAAATAAAATCACTAATGTGAAAAATAAAAAACCACCAATTGCTGTGCAACAACTGGCGGTTTTTCTAGTGTAAATTGAATTTGAATTGATTTTTTCCTGCACAATCTAGTATCTAAACACAAATTGTACAATTTGTGTTTAGAGCTATGCAAAACAGTTTCTTCTGTTTAAATATCGTCGAAAGAAACGTCAGTAAAACTTTCTGTTGAAGTTGCTTCTGTTGCTACGTTCTCTTCCTTTTTATAGTCTTTTTGATGGCGTTCACTGATTACCTCAGATCCTTTTTCGTTTACAATAAAGTCTGTTGCTTTATTCAACATTTCTTTAAAGTCGTTAAAATCTTCTTTATATAAATAAATTTTATGCTTTTGATAATGAAAAGAACCATCATCGTGAGTAAACTTCTTACTCTCTGTTACTGTTAAATAATAATCATCTGCCTTTGTAGATCTAACATCAAAAAAATATGTTCTTCTTCCTGCTCTTAAAACCTGTGAAAAGATTTCCTCTTGTTCTACTCTCTCGCTCATAATTCGCTACTTAAAATAATAGTTGTTTACTTAAATTTTCTCAACAAATCTAACAAAATATTTGACTTGACAATACGAAATGCTATATTTCTTTTTCTAAAAGCTGTTGCTCATACAACTCTTTATAATAACCTTCTTGTTTTACTAATTGATTATGAACACCTTGCTGAATTATCTTTCCGTTATCTAATACAATTATTTTATCTGCATTTTTTGCTGACGATACCCTATGACTTATTATTATCGTTGTTTTATCACTAGAAACACGTTCTAAATTTGATAAAATTCTTTCTTCTGTCTCAGTATCTACTGCTGACAAACAATCATCAAAAATTAAAATCTTAGGATCTTTTATAATTGCTCTTGCAATAGAAGTTCGTTGCTTCTGCCCTCCTGAAAGTGTAACGCCACGTTCTCCTAAAATAGTTTTATAACCTTGTTTAAAATCGATAATATTATCGTGTATGACTGCATTTTTAGCCGCTTCAATAATTTCTTCTTCAGTAGCATCTTCTTTACCAAATTTGATATTGTTTTCAATGGTATCTGAAAACAAAAATGGTTCTTGCGGTACAAAACCTATTTGGTTTCTTATATCATATAAATTACAGGTTTTAATATCTTTTCCATCCATTAACACAGTTCCTTCTGTAGTATCATACAAACGTGAAACTAAATTAATAATAGACGACTTTCCACTTCCTGTTTTTCCTAATATCGCTAATGTTTCTCCTTTTTCTACTTTAAAACTCACATCTTTTAAAGCTGTAATATTTGTGTCTTCATAAGTTAACGAAACATGCTTAAACTCTATTTCTCCTTCTATTACAGTTTCTTCTTCATTTGTATTTTTAATTTCAGGAACTTGTTCTAAAAATTCATTTATTCTTTCTTGAGAAGCTTCTGCTTGCTGTACCATTGAAGTTACCCAACCAACTACTGCTACTGGCCATGTTAAAATATTTACATACATAACAAAAGCACCAATGGCTCCTACTTGAATTTCTCCATTGATATATAATGTACCACCAACATATAGAACAATAATGTTACTAATTCCTATTAATAAAATCATTAATGGAAAAAATAATGCCTGTACCTTATATAAGTTAATGTTTTTGTCTTTACTAGCATCTGCCAGCGTATCAAAATTTTTAATCACAGCACTTTCTATTGCGTATGATTTTACCACATTAATTCCAGAGAAAAACTCTTGATTAAAAGTAGTTAATTTTGAGAGGTACTGTTGAACTACTGTACTCCGTTTATTTATTTGCCTACTTAATACAAAAACTGATACCGATAATACTGGAAAAGGTATCATTGTATACAAAGTAAGTTTTGGTGATATTGCATACATTTGGGTAAATCCAACTGCAAATGAAACTAACATGTTTAATGAATACATAATAGCTGGTCCAAAATACATACGAACCTTAGACACATCTTCACTAATACGGTTCATTAAGTCTCCCGTTCTATTTTGTTTGTAAAAATTAAGTGATAGTCGTTGGTATTGTTGGTAAATCTCATTTTTTAAATCAAACTCAATTAATCGAGACATTACAATAATAGTTTGACGCATTAAAAAAGTAAAAAAACCACCTAGTAAGGTTACTCCTATTATAAGTAAAATGTTCTTAAAAAGTATACTTTTTACTTCTGACAATTCAGCTATTTTTCCTAACTGATAATCTTCTACAACATTTAATGAGTCTCCAACAAAATCAGGAATTTTTAGTGTTAGTATTTTTGATAATATCGTAATTAAAATTCCTAATAATAACCTCCATTTGTATTTAACAAAGTACTTATTTAAGTATTGTAATGCTTTCAATTCTATTCTATTATAAAAATTAAACTTTATAAAGGGCCTTGTTAAAGATACCTTAATTGAGACCACTTTTTTTGCTTATGTTTTAACGATTTCTTATTTTTGCCATCGAATTTTTGAGATTGTCCAAATCATCTCAAATTAAAAAACAAAACAAATGACATCAGAAATCATTGATACTAAAGATCTTAAGAATGACCCAGTGTTTGGTCAGTTATCTTTTGACAATCACGAGCAAATCGTTTTTTGCAACGACGAAGATACAGGTTTAAAAGCAATTATCGGTATCCATAACACAACTTTAGGACCTGCCTTAGGAGGTACTAGAATGTGGCAATATAAAAGTGAATGGGAAGCTTTAAACGATGTTTTACGTTTGTCTCGTGGTATGACTTACAAGTCTGCTATTACTGGATTAAACCTTGGTGGTGGTAAAGCAGTTATTATTGGTGATGCTAAAACTCAAAAAAACGACGCTTTAATGCGTAAATTTGGTGAGTTTGTTAATTCTTTAAGCGGAAAATATATTACTGCTGAAGATGTTGGAATGGAAACTCGTGACATGGATATTATTCGTGAAGTTACTCCACATGTAACAGGTGTTTCTGAAAGTATTGGAGGTTCTGGAAATCCTTCTCCTGTAACTGCTTATGGTGTTTATATGGGTATGAAGGCTGCTGCTAAATACAAGTTTGGAACTGAGAACTTAGACGGTAAAAAAGTATTAGTTCAAGGTGTTGGTCATGTTGGTGAAACTTTAGTAAAGCATATTACTGATGAAGGAGCGCAAGTTATTTTAAATGATATTAACGAAGCTCGTTTAGAAGAGTTAAGTAAAAAATATGGTGCTAACGTGGTGTTAGGTAATGACATTTTTGGATTAGATGTTGATATTTACGCTCCTTGTGCTTTAGGTGCTACTATTAATGATGAAAGTATTGCTCAACTAAAAGCTAAAGTTATTGCTGGTGCAGCTAACAACCAATTAGCTAATGAGTTAAAACACGGTACAATGTTACGAGAAAAAGGAATTGCTTATGCTCCTGATTTCTTAATTAACGCTGGTGGAATTATTAATGTATATGCAGAGGTTGTTGGTTACGATAAAGCAGAAAGCTTAAAAAGAACTGAAAACATTTACAATACTACATTAGATATTTTCAATTTATCAGAAAAAGAGAATATAACTACACATCAAGCTGCTTTCAATATTGCACAAGCGAGAATTGATGCTCGCAAAAAAGAGCAAAATAGCTAGATAAAAAATAAAAAAGTTTTACTTTTGCAGAGCGTTAGAAATAGTTTCTATCGCTCTTTTTTTTAAAGTTCTTTAGAATGATTAACAGAAGACATATTCGTGTTAAAGTAATGCAATCGGTTTATGCGATGCAACAATCGCATAGCGATGATTTAGTTAAGGAAGAAAAATTCTTAAAACATAGCATTCAAAAAATGTACGATTTGTACGTTTTAAACCTTCAATTATTAGTTGAAGTACAAAAATTAGCTCGTAAGAGAATAGAGCTTTCTAAAAAGAAAATACTAGCTACCAAAGAAGAACTCAATCCAAATACAAAATTTATAGATAATAAACTTTTAAACTCGCTTAACGAAAGTGTAAGTTTAGAAGGGTATGTTGAGCTTAATAAGCTAAATTATTGGGATCTTGATGATGAATACGTAAAAATCTTATTAGATGAATTACAGAAAAGTGACATCTACAAAAAGTACATGGACACTGTTGAAGATTCTTATAATGTAGACAAAGCTTTTGTTATTGATTTTTTCAGAGAAATAGTAGCTCCTAATGAAAAATTAGCTGATTATTTTGAGGACAAAATGATTTCTTGGGTTGATGATATTCCTTTTGTGAATACTTGGATTCTTAAATCTTTAAACAAACAAAAAGCCAGTAAACCATTTATATTAGGTAGTTTGTATAAAGACAATGATGATAAGGTTTTTGTTTCTGATTTATTTACAAAAACAATGTTACATCAGCATAAATATGAAGAAGATATTAAAGAGAAAACTCCTAACTGGGAAGCTGATAGAATTGCCGATATTGATATGATTATCATCAAGATGGCAATTACAGAGTTTTTACACTTCCCTTCTATTCCAAGCAGAGTTACCATTAATGAATATATTGAATTAGCTAAAGACTATTCTACAAACAAAAGTGGTTACTTTATTAATGGTGTTTTAGATAAATTAGCCAAAGACTATCTAAGTTCAAACAAGATGGTTAAAATTGGTAGAGGTTTATTATAATAAATTAGTATTTTTACAACAAACTAAAAATATTTTAAAATGAAGAAAATAGCAGTAATAGTAGCATTTGTTGTTTCAGCTGGAATGTTAGTTTCTTGCGGACAAGGAAATGCTTCATCAAAAGTTAAAAAAGAAAATGTTGAAAACGCAGAAAAAAGGGATAGCTCTATTGGTTTAGGCTCGCCTGTTATTTCTTTTGACAAAGAAGAGTTTGACTTTGGTACTGTTAACGAAGGAGAGGTTGTTAAAACTACCTTCGTAGTAACAAATACTGGTAAAAGCGATTTAATTATTACAAATGCGCAAGCATCATGTGGATGTACTGTTCCTGTATGGCCAAAAGAAGCTATTGCTCCAGGTAAAACGGGAGATATTAAAGTTAGCTTTAATACTAACGGAAGAGTTAACAAGCAATCTAAATCTATCACTTTAACTACCAATACAGAAAAAGGTAGAGAGGTTATTAAGATTTCTGGAATGGTAACTCCTAAAAAGAAGAACTCATAATGTTTACAACCATTTTTTTACAAGCTAGCTCACAAGAAAGTTTAATGAATATGCTTCCTTTTGTGGCAATGATTGCCGTTTTTTACTTTTTAATTATTCGTCCACAAATGAGACGTCAGAAAAAGGAAAAACAATTTCAAACTGAAATTAAAAAAGGAGCTAAAGTAGTTACAACTAGCGGAATTCATGGTAAAATTGTTGAAATTAATGATACCGACAATACTGTTACTATTGAAACAGGAGCTGGTAAAATAAAGTTTGAACGTTCTGCCATTTCTATGGAAATGAGTAAAAAATATATTACTGAAACTAAAAAATAACAGTATACAACTTTATAAAAAAGTGAGCTCATGGGCTCACTTTTTTGTTTTTTATGTAGATTGCGTCAATAAATTATTTTTTGAAAACAAAATTTAACATACCTAAAACTTTCTTTGGTTTTTTAACTGCTTCAATATTTTTTTGGCTACTTATTAATCTGTCAAAAGAATATGATACAACCATAGTATATGATGTTGAGTATACGCAATTACCACAACAAAAAACATTAATAGAAACACCTATTAACAATCTTTCTTTAAAGCTAAAAAGTAGCGGGTATAATTTATTGGTTGCTAGCATTACTCACAAACCTATTAAACTAAACCTTGATAAAGCTTCAAGAAAAACAGGAACTAGTTACTACTTCTTATCTAAAGATCTAATTTCTGAAGTCCAAGAACAACTAAAATCTAGCATTGAATTAATTGAAATTAAAGAAGACACTATTCCTTTAAAAATTGGCACACTTAGTTCAAAAAAAGTTCCTTTAAAATCTAACTTAAATATTTCTTTTCAGTTAGGTTATGACCTTTCTAAGCCTGTAATTATTGTTCCTGATAGTGTTTTAATTTCGGGGGATGAAACCTATGTTGCTAAAACCGGATTTCTAAACTTAGAAAGTATAACTTTGGAAAACTTATCTAAGAGTACTACTATCTCCTCTCCTATTATTTTTCCTGAAAATGTACAGCTGAAGTCAAGTCACTCTACAGCTGAAATTAACATTGATGTTGATAAATTCACAGAAGGAGAAATAGAGGTTCCTGTATTTGTTAAAAATGCCCCTAAAGGGATTAACGTTTTTCCAAAAAAGGTTAAAATTATTTATAAAGTGGGATTACAAAACTTTAATGAAGTAACTCCTGATTTATTTAAAGTTGAGTGCGATTACCTACAGTCTAAAAACAAAGACATCAACTATCTTACTCCTAAAATAAAAGACCTTCCAGATATGGTTACATTAGTAAGGATAGTTCCCAATAAAATTGATTTTTTAATATACGAATAGTATGGTAGTAGGTCTAACAGGTGGTATAGGTAGTGGAAAATCTACCATAGTTAAAATGTTTTCAGAGTTTGAAAATATTGCCATTTATATTGCTGATGATGAAGCTAAAAAACTAATGGTTACATCTCCAAAAATTAAAAATCAATTAATTGCCGAATTTGGCAAGCAAGTGTATATTAATAACGAGTTGAACAGACCCTACTTAGCTTCAATCGTTTTTAATAACAAAGAAAAGCTAACTATCCTTAACAACATTGTACATCCGATTGTTAATGAGCATTTACAAAACTTTATAAAAAAAAACAGCAATAAAGAATATATCCTATATGAAAACGCGATTCTTTTTGAAAATGGAAGCGATTCTTTTTGCGATAAAATTATTACAGTTACCGCTCCTGAAAATATAAGAATTGATAGAGTTATGAAAAGAGATAACTCAACAATTAAAGATGTAAAAAATAGAATAAAAAATCAATGGAGTGAAACTAAAAAAACACTTCAATCTAACTACTTAATTGAAAACCTTACACTTACAAACTCAAAAGAACAAGTCTTAAAAATCCACAATTCTTTAACAAAAAAGGTGCATTAATTTACGCTTTGTTAATCCTTTCTGTTAAAATTATCTTAATTTTATAGTAACTTTGTTAATCTAAGTTAAAAGATTATACGCCTAAATTTTATTAATTTATTTTTGAATAATGGGTAAGAAAATTTTTATTCTCATTGTTGTTTTAATGAGTATTTCTTTGATAGGAATCATCTCTATTCAAGTGTATTGGATTAATGATGCTATCAAAAATAAAAAAGAACAATTTAAAAACAATGTAAAAATTGCTTTAGCTCGTACCTCTGAAAATATAAAAGAGAGAGAGTATCTAGAGTTTCAGCAAAATTATAAAGACTATTTTGAAAACGATAAGCTTAGAACTGAAGCTGAAATAACAACTTTTCTTTTTCAGCAAGTAGACACTGTAAGTAATAAAAAGTTTTCTTTTGGTAGTACTATTTTAGAAGAGAGTATAAAAATGCCCAATGAGTTCGTAGATAATGATTCCATCATTATAAAACGTTACTCGGGAAAAGAAGACATTTATTTTTCCCAAATAATAAAATCTGGAAGCAAAGATTTTAAGCCTTTTTTAGATGAAAGCCGCCACTCTTCTTTCAGAATATATAGTACATGGAATGACGAAGTAATGGAACATGCTTTTAGACGAAGTAAAGCAGTGTTTCCTATAAACCAAAGGATAAGTAATAAAGAATTAAGCAATACACTTACAGAAGAGTTTGCTAAGATGAATATTACACAAGACTTTAAATATGTTGTTTACGAAGACGGACTAGCAACACAGTTAAAGTCTGGATACTTTAACATACAACCAGAAGATATTAACTATCCGTTATTAGAAGATGAAAATGGAAATAGTAAATACAAGTTATATGTTAAATTTCCCAACGAGAAAAAGAATCTACTTTCAGGTATGATGAAAGTACTGATACTTTCTTTATTTTTTATAGGAATTATCATTGCTGCTTTTTCAACATCGTTGTATCAACTTATTCGTCAAAAAAAGATCTCTGAAATAAAAACTGACTTCATTAACAATATGACACATGAGTTTAAAACACCTATTGCTACTATTAACTTAGCATTAGATGCTATTAAAAACCCGAGAATCATATCTGATGAAGAAAAGGTTAAACGATATGTTCAAATGATTCGCGATGAAAACAAGCGAATGCATGGACAAGTAGAAAATGTATTACGAATTTCAAGACTAGAAAAGAACCAAATTGAAATTAGTAAGGATGCTGTAGATATGCACGACATAATTGAAGAGGCTATTGAACATATTCAACTTTTAACCGACGACAAAAATGGGAGTGTTACAACACATTTTGAAGCCATTTCTACAGAAGTTCTTGGAAATCAGTTTCATCTAACAAATGTTGTGGTTAACATGTTAGAAAACGCATTAAAATATTCAGAAAATGCACCAAAAATTGATGTATTTACTGAAAACACAAATAAATACTTTATCTTTAAGATAAAAGATGAAGGAATAGGAATGAGCAGAAACGCTCAAAAGTATGTGTTCGATAAGTTTTATAGAGAACATAAAGGGAATATACACAACGTAAAAGGCCATGGATTAGGCTTAGCTTATGTAAAAGAAATTATAGACAGCCACCAAGGTACCGTTTATGTTGAAAGTGAAAAAGGTAAAGGAAGCACATTTACAGTTAAATTACCATTAATATAAATTATTAAGAAATGGGGAGTAAAAAAATATTATTAGTAGAAGATGATCCTAATTTTGGAACAGTTCTGAAAGATTATTTAGCATTGAATGATTACAATGTTACACATGCTAAAGATGGAATAGACGGTTTAATTATGTTTAAAAATGCAGAATATGATTTATGTATTTTAGATGTAATGATGCCTCGTAAAGATGGTTTTTCTTTAGCTGAAGACATCCGTGCAACCAACAAAGAAATTCCTATTATCTTCTTAACTGCTAAAACGCTAAAAGAAGATGTTTTAAAAGGGTACCAAGTAGGAGCTGATGATTATTTAAACAAACCTTTTGATTCAGAAGTTTTATTACATAAAATCAAAGCTATTTTACAACGTAAAGAAACTGAAAAAACGAATGATAGTGATGAGTTTGAATTTAAAATTGGGGCTTTTGACTTTAACTCTAAATTACGTCATTTAACATACAAAGGAGGTGAAGCTCAAAAACTTTCACCTAAAGAGAGTAAGCTTTTACGAATGTTAGCTATTCATAAAAACGACTTAATGCCTCGTGAATTAGCATTAACAAAAATATGGAGAGATGATAATTATTTTACCTCTCGTAGTATGGATGTTTACATTGCTAAACTTCGTAAATATTTAAAAAGTGATGAAAATGTTGAAATCTTAAACATTCACGGTGAAGGGTTTAGATTAATAGACAACAAATAAGACATACATACATTTTAATAACAGTAAAAGACTTCTTTAATAAAAGAAGTCTTTTCTTTTTTATACATTGTAACAATAATTTATATCAATCGTCAAATACATATAATCAACAAAAACCAAAATAGCTTGGAAACAATTTTATCAATTCAAAACCTCGATAAAAAATACGGAAAAGTTCATGCCGTAAATAATCTTTCTTTCGATATTCAAAAAGGAACTGTTTATGGAATTTTAGGACCTAACGGAAGTGGAAAGTCTACCACTTTAGGTATTATTTTAAATGTAGTAAATAAAACCTCTGGTAACTTTAGCTGGTTCAATGGAAAACTATCTACCCACGAAGCCTTAAAAAAAGTAGGAGCAATTATAGAGCGTCCTAACTTCTACCCATACATGAGCGCCGTTCAAAACTTACAGTTAATTTGTAAAATTAAAGGAGTTTCATACGATAAAATTGAAGAAAAACTAAAAACTGTTAACCTTTACGAGCGTAGAAATAGTAAGTTTAAAACTTACTCTTTAGGAATGAAACAACGTTTGGCTATTGCTTCTGCACTACTAAATGATCCTGAAATCCTAATTTTAGATGAGCCTACAAACGGATTAGACCCTCAAGGAATACATGAAATTCGTCAAATAATTAAAGAAATTGCTAAAAATGGAACTACAATTTTGCTTGCCTCTCACCTACTCGACGAGGTTGAAAAAGTATGTTCTCATGTAGTAGTAATAAGAAACGGAATAAAGTTATACAGTGGTAGAGTTGATGAAATGACTGCTTCTAATGGCTTTTTTGAACTTCAAGCAGACAATCAAGAAACACTTAAACAGGTTCTAGAAAATCATTCAGCTATAGGAAGTATTAAAGAAGAAAATGGCGTTTTAATAGCTAGTCTAGCCTCAGAATTATCTGCTTCAGAAATTAATACGTTTTTATTTAATAAAGGAGTTTCTCTTTCTCATTTAGTAAAACGTAAACCTAGCTTAGAGCAACAATTCTTAGACCTAACCAACAACCAATAAACTTACATCATGTTACGACTTTTAAATATAGAAATTCATAAATTAAAATATAACAGAGCTAGTAAAGTTCTTTCAATTATATACTTCGCTTTATTAACCTCTATTGCTTTGATTGCTGCAATAAAGTTTGATATTGGTCCCATAAAATTTCATTTAGCTGAACAAGGAATTTTCAATTTTCCATATATATGGCACTTTAACACCTACATGGCAGCTATTTTTAAATTTTTCTTATTATTAGTTATCGTTTCTATGATGGCTAACGAGTATAGTTACAAAACTTTAAAACAAAATTTAATTGATGGCCTGAGTAAAAAAGAGTTTATCCTTTCAAAGTTTTATACAGTTATAGCTTTTGCTCTTATTTCTACCATTTTTGTTTTTGTTGTCTCATTAATTCTTGGAGCTATCTATTCTGACTTTAATGAAATTGCAATCATTTTTTCTGACCTAGATTATTTATTTGCTTTTTTCATTAAGCTTTTAGGTTTTTTCTCTTTTGGGTTATTTTTAGGAGTCTTAATTAAACGATCTGCCTTTGCTGTAGCTGCTATGATTGTTTGGTTAATTATTGAAAGTTTAATTAAAGGTTATTTATACTGGACATTTAGAAATGTAAAGACTGGTATTGATGAAGCTGTAAACTCAATCATGCAATTTTTCCCTCTAGAATCTATGGCTAATTTAATTAAAGAACCATTTACACGATTAGGTGCAGTAAAGTCAGTAGCCAATCAAATAGGAGAAAATTTCACTAAAGATTATTCTGTTAGCTTTTTAAATATAGCTATTGTATTAATTTGGACTGCTATTTTTATTTACTCATCATATGCTTTGTTAAAAAAACGAGATTTATAGAGGGTTTTATGTAGTTTAGTTGTTTTATTTATATAATTAAATTCATTTTGATGAAAAAACAACTACTTCTAGCGTTTTTTATTATTGTCTCTATATCACTTTATAGTCAAAAAGAAGCAAATGTTTGGTATTTTGGAAACAATGCAGGGTTAGACTTTAACTCAGATAATCCGGTAGCTTTAAATGATGGCTTATTAAGAACAGATGAAGGTTGTTCATCTATTTCTGACGAAAACGGGAATCTATTATTTTATTCAGACGGAATTAATGTTTGGACAAAGAACCATGAACTAATGCGTTACTCTAACGGTAGCTTAGCTAATAATCTAGAAGGGAATCCATCAAGTTCACAATCTGGTCTAATTGTTCCAAACCCGGAAGATAAAAACATTTACTACATTTTTACAGTAGGTACAGATTTTATTGGTTATCAACCTTACCCTGACAATCCAGGGTTTAAATTTTACACTATTGATATTTCTAAAGGAAATGGAGGTGAAATTATTTCTGGACCTATTAATCTGTCTAATGGACGAGATAGAGAATGGTCAGAAAAAGTAACAGCAGTTCAAGGGAAAGACTGTAAAGAAATATGGATTTTATCTATAGTACAAGATACTTTTTATGCCTATAAAATTGATATAAACGGAGTAGACTTTACAAATCCTGTCACATCATCTTCATCTTATTTTTTAAGAGATAAAAGAGGGTATTTAAAAGTATCTCCTGATGGAACAAAAATAGCTTTAGCTGACTTTACTAATGACGGTATTGGAAGATTAGTTTTATACGATTTTGATAATGCTACAGGTAAAGTATCTTCTAACGGACTAATTCTTACAGATGGTCCAACTGATGGTTCTCCTTATGGTGTTGAATTCTCCCAAGAATCTACAAAACTGTATGCTTCTTTATATCATGAAAATAGTAACTCTTTCAGAATTTTTCAATATAATCTATTAGATTCTAACATTGCACAAACCAAAACCCAGGTTCATCAAGAACAAGGCTATAGAGGTGCTTTACAATTAGCTCCAAACGGAAAAATATATGCTTCTATTCCAGATAGACGTTATTTAGGAGCTATAGAGAATCCAGAAGACAACGCTGCTAATATTCAATTTACTTCAAATGCTATAGACTTAAAAGGAGCCTTGTCTTCACAAGGACTACCACCTTTTATTCAATCTTTTTTTGCTCCTGTAAAGTTAATCGACTTAAGTTCTAACGAAGTCTTAAACAATACTAATCAAGTTTTTTGTATTGGGGAAACGTATAATATAGTACCAGAAAAGAACAACCCTAACGACACGTATACTTGGTTTAAAGATGGAAAAGTAATAGCGAATACTAGGGCTCTAACAGTTGATTATACTAATTATGGTAGTGGTTTATATGAAATACAAATAGAATCAAACTCCTATTGTAAAAAAACATTCACTGGTAAAGTCCAAATAACATTTGAACCAAAACCAACAATTAATACGATTCAACCATACATACAATGTGATTTTGATAGTACACCTATTGATGGTTTTACAACTTTTAACCTTGAAGTACTAGAAAATGCTTTAGTAAATAACCTTTCCGAAGTTACAATTGAGTTTTTTGAAACATCTGACACTAATTTTTCTTCACCTATTAACAAAAATAACTACACAAATTTAGTGGCTATAAATCACTCTATTATAGTTAGAGTTACTAATAACACAACAAAATGTTATCAAACTGACTTAATTAACTTACAGGTAAACCCTACTGGGTTAACTAGATATAGTGATGAATACATTCATGAATTAGATCAAAACGCATCTAACCCTGATGCTAAATTTAGCATTGGTACTAATAACGGTTTTTTTGATTTTTCCTTGAAGACTCAACAAATAATCAATAACTCTGGAGGTTCGTTATCTGAAGTTACTCACGATTTTCAATATTATATAACAGCAGAAGATGCTGCCCTACAAACAAACCAAATTATACCTCCTTACGAAGATGATTTATTTACCAATAATTCGGATGTATATGTTAGAATTTCAAATAAGGGAGCTGCATCTTGTGAATCTGTTGGTAACTTTAAAATTTTTGTAGAAAAAATTCCAGTTCCTCAAGGAAACCTTAATGACATTATTTTATGTGTTGATAACCCAAGGTTAAATCCTCAACCAAATACAGTTGCATTAAATGCCGATACAGGAAATGCTACAGACACTTACAAATGGTATCTAAACGGAAGTATAATTTCAGGTGAAAACTCTTCAGTTCTAAACGCAAGCTCTACAGGTGAATATAAAGTTGAAGCCTACAGAACTCATCCAAACATCAGTTCTCCTTTTATGGGATATAATACATTTTTTGTTAAAGAATCTAACCAAGCATTGATTGTAAATATTAAATCTGTGGACGATCAAGATAACCCAGACAGTAATAAAATTGAAATTACTGTTGATGGATTAGGAGACTATGAATATGCTTTAAATAGTACTAATCTCAGTGATTTTAGTAGAGGAAATGAAAATCTTACATACACTTTTACTGAAATCCCACCTGGATTAAATTCAATTTCGATTAGAGATCGAAATGGTTGTGGAGTTACTACATCTAACAAAATTTCAACTATCTATTTTCAACGTCATTTTACTCCAAATGGAGATGGACATTTTGATACTTGGAAAGTTTTAGGAGTTAATAATAATTATTATGATGTTGTTAAAGTTCAAATTTTTAATCGCTTTGGAAAAATAATTAGTGAAATTACAGACAAAAATCATCCAGGATGGAATGGCGTATATAACGGAACTAAATTACCTTCAAACGACTATTGGTATAATGCTGAGTTAATTGATTCTAATGGAAAAGTGAGAAAAAAAACTGGACATTTCTCTTTACTGAGAAAATAACACTCTTTAAAATATATAACAAAAGAATACGGATAGTTTACCTAAAAAACTATCCGTATTTTTGTTGAATGAACTTTGAATTAAACTCAGAATTTAAACCAACGGGGGATCAACCTCAAGCAATTAAGCAACTCTCAAATTGTATTTTAGCAGATGAAAAGTACCAAACACTTTTGGGTGTTACAGGGTCTGGTAAAACGTTTTCAGTTGCCAATGTTGTAGCTGAAGTTAACCGTCCAACATTAGTATTGGCTCATAACAAAACCTTAGCTGCACAATTGTATTCTGAGTTCAAGCAGTTCTTCCCAAACAATGCTGTAGAGTATTTCGTTTCATATTATGATTACTACCAACCAGAAGCTTATATTCCTGTAACAGGAACGTATATTGAGAAAGATTTATCCATAAATGATGAAATAGAACGTTTACGAATTAGCACCTCTTCTTCCCTACTTTCAGGACGTCGAGATGTATTGGTAGTAGCATCAGTTTCTTGTTTGTATGGTATTGGAAATCCAACTGAGTTCAAAAAAAATGTCATCACCATTGAAGTTGATCAACAAATTTCTCGTACCAAATTTTTACATCGCTTAGTAACAAGTTTATATGCACGTACTGAAGTTGAAGTAAAAAGCGGAACGTTTAAAGTAAAAGGTGATGTAGTTACAATTTATCCATCGTATGGAGATAACGGATATAGAGTTCACTTTTTTGGAGATGAAATAGAAGAAATTGAAACATTCGATATTGAAACCAACGAAGTTCTTACGCGATTAGACAAACTGAATATTTATCCTGCTAACTTATTTGTAACCTCACCTGACATACTACAAAACGCCATTCATCAAATTCAAGAGGATATGGTAAAGCAGGTAGATTATTTTAAAGAAATAGGAAAACATTTAGAAGCAAAACGTTTACAAGAGCGCACCGAGTTTGATTTAGAAATGATTCGTGAGTTAGGCTATTGTTCTGGAATTGAAAATTATTCTCGTTACTTAGACGGAAGAGAAGCAGGTACCCGTCCTTTCTGTTTGTTAGATTATTTTCCTGATGACTACTTGATGGTGATTGATGAAAGTCATGTTACTGTACCACAAGTTCACGCGATGTATGGTGGAGACAGAAGTCGTAAAGAAAACTTAGTAGAATACGGATTCCGACTACCTGCTGCAATGGATAACCGTCCATTAAAGTTTGAAGAGTTCGAAGCTTTACAAAACCAAGTAATCTACGTTTCTGCAACACCAGCAGACTACGAGTTACAAAAAACAGAAGGTTTATTTGTAGAACAAATTATTAGACCAACAGGACTATTAGATCCTGAAATTGAAATCCGTCCGAGTTTAAATCAAATTGATGATTTAATTGAAGAAATTCAAGTGCGTGTAGAAAAAGATGAACGTACTTTAGTTACAACCTTAACAAAACGTATGGCTGAAGAATTAGCTAAATACTTAACTAGAATTCAAGTACGTTGCCGTTATATACACTCAGATGTAGACACCTTAGAACGCGTAGAAATTATGCAAGATTTACGTAAAGGATTGTTTGATGTATTGATTGGAGTAAATCTACTTCGTGAAGGATTAGACTTACCAGAAGTTTCCTTAGTCGCTATTTTAGATGCTGACAAAGAAGGTTTTTTACGTTCACACCGTTCGTTAACACAAACCGTAGGTCGTGCTGCACGTAACGTAAATGGTAAGGCAATTATGTATGCGGACAAAATTACCAATAGCATGCAACTCACTATTGATGAGACCAATCGCAGACGTGAAAAGCAAATTAATTACAATACTGCTCATGGAATTACTCCAACACAGATCAATAAAAAGATAGACAATACGCTTTCTAAAAATGCAATTACCTCCTATCATTATGATAATGTGGCGCAAAAAGCTGCCGAACAAGAGTTGGAATACCTACCTAAGCAAGAAATAGAAAAACGTATTCGTACCAAACGTAAGCAAATGGAAGAAGCTGCCAAAGCTTTAGACTTTTTAGTTGCAGCACAATTACGTGATGAGATTGAAGTTTTGAAAGAAAATTTGTAATTTACAAGTATTTATTATCATAATAATTCAAAAACATTGTAAAAAGCCAAAAACTGTTTGGTGTAATTTATGAAAAATAAAATACGATACTTTACATTAATGGCAATAATGCTTGGAACTATATTAATTAATCAAGCTATTATACAGTATTTTCTTTTTGATAAAAAAAATGACTCTCATTTAATAGATATCGGTGGTAAACAAAGGATGTTAAGCCAACGTATTAATCAACTTTCTTTTCGAAATGTTGTCTTACAAAATAACAATCGTGATCAGTTAATTTCAACTTTAAATAATTGGAAAACTGCTCAATTAGCTATTATGAATGGAAGTGAAGACTTAAAAACTTCAAAAATTACTAATAGAGATACATATTCAAAATTAAATACTGGGCTTAAAATAATTAACAACACCGATTCTATTATTAGAAAAGGAAATCTAAATAATGCTTCATTAATACTTATAAATAAAAATGTCGATGAGTTTTTACCTTTAATGGAAAGTATTGTTGTTGATTTAACAGAAATAACAGATCAAAAACTTTCAAATATTATCATAATAGAAATCGTATTAGCTCTTATAACTATAATTATAATCTTTGTAGAGTTTCAATTGATTATAAAACCCTCTTATAATAAAATAGTATCTCAAAATAACAGATTACGAGAAATTGCCTGGAAACAATCTCATGAAGTACGAAAACCAATTGCTACTATACTAGGAATCTCAAATGCTATACAAAATAACACATCGATGTCTGCTGAAGAAAAAAATAAATGTTTAAGCTATTTATTTGAAGCAACAGACGAATTAGACCAAGTTATTAATGAAATAGTAAATAAAACAAATTAAACAATTAATAGAAGCTACAAGAGTTTTAAACTTTTTTAGTTGCTACCCAAATGCGAAATGAAATTGAGGTTTTTAAAAGAAAAACTGCAAGTTAATTTAGTTTGACTCATATTTTTTAAAAAACTAAATTCGTTACAGAACCAAACTACGGATGTCTTGACCGTTAGCTGTCATTAATAAAACTACACAGGAAGATGAAAGAAATATTGGAATATACGAATAGAGTTTCACCACTAGACACTATTGCTTTTGAGGACTTTCTTAATGTATTTGAACTCAAGACTTTTTCAAAAGGAGAGTTAATTTTAAGGGCAGATCAAGCATGTAAACATTACTACTACATAAAATCAGGACTTACAAAATCCCATTTTTATAAAGAGGATAAAGAGTTTATAATGACTTTTTTTAAAGAGGGCATGATGTTTACTGAAATTAGTAGTTATCTCACAGGACAGCCTTCAAAATATATGATTATGGCGTTAGAGGAAACTATCGTTTATTCTATAAGCAAAAAGGAAATATTAGATCTATGCAGAAAACATCACGCTATTGAAGCTCTGTTTAGCAAACTATTTTCATTTGCTACTTTGGGAATGATGAAACGTATCAGTGAAATGCTCGAAGAAAATGCAGCTAATCGTTACCAAAACTTTATCGATGAAAATAATGGGCTATTACAACGAATAAACCTAGGAGATCTATCCAACTATTTGGGTATAACACAAGTTTCATTAAATAGAATACGTGCCCAAAAATGATTTTTTATCATTTGTAAAAAGAAGTTTGCTGTTTTCAAGAGATCTTTGTTCCATAACAAAAAAAAATAATAAATTATGGAATCAAGAATGAAAAATCCCGCAATGATTTTAAACGTTAACCCTCCAATTCAAACAATAATGGGGTCAATATACCAAAGTGGTATTTCCTCTGAATTACTGGAATACGTTGGTTTAAGAGTAGGGCAAATGAATAACTGTGAACTATGTATCGGTGAATCGATAGTTAGAGCCAAAAATAATACTTCTACAAGAGACAGAATTGAGCACGTATTGGAATGGAAACATTCTAAAATGTTCAATGAGTCAGAGAAAACGGCATTGGAATTAACAGAATCAGTTACTGAATTAAAAAACAAATATCAATCTGTACCAGACGAACTTTGGCTCAGAGTTGAAAAACATTTTGATGAAAAAGAACGAGCAGCCTTGATAATGTTTATCTGTACAATGAATATGTTTACACGTATTAACGTAGCTACAAAACAAATAACAGCTGAATGGGAATAATAACTAGGTTTGAAATTGTAAATTATTAAGATAATAACAACAAGACGCTAACAAGGTATACATATATGACACCAACAAAAAAACCTCACTGTAACAGTGAGGTTTTTTTTAAATATATTACTAAGAATTAATTAAAAAAAGTTTTAAGCACTTAAAACTTCTCCTACTTTATCAGCAGCCTCTTGGAACTCAGTAGCTGAGATAATTTCCATTCCGCTGTTATCAATTAATTCTTTTGCTTCTTTAGCGTTTGTTCCTTGTAAACGACAAATAATAGGCACATTAATTTTGTCTCCCATATTTTTATAAGCATCTACAACACCTTGAGCAACACGATCACAACGAACGATTCCTCCAAAAATGTTTACTAAGATAGCTTTTACGTTAGGATCTTTTAAGATAATTCCGAAAGCAGTTTCAACACGTTGTGCATCTGCAGTACCACCAACATCTAAGAAGTTAGCTGGATCACCACCTGCTTGCTTAATTAAATCCATAGTTCCCATTGCTAAACCAGCTCCGTTTACCATACATCCAACGTTACCATCTAAATCTACATAGTTTAATCCTGCAGCTTTAGCTTCTACCTCAATTGGGTTTTCTTCACGTAAATCACGCATTGCTGCATAATCTTTATGACGGTATAATGCATTCTCATCTAACGATACTTTAGCATCTACTGCCATAATTTTATCATCAGATGTTTTTAATACTGGGTTAATTTCAAACATCGAAGAATCAGACTTGATGTATGCTGTATATAAAGCAGTAACAAACTTTACCATTTCTTTTAAAGCCCCACCGCTTAAACCTAAGTTAAAAGCAATTTTACGAGCTTGGAAAGGTAATAATCCTGTTCCTGGGTCAATTTCTTCTGTAAAAATTAAGTGTGGAGTTTCTTCTGCCACTGTTTCAATATCCATACCTCCTTCAGTAGAGTACATAATCATGTTTCTACCTGTAGCACGGTTTAATAAAACTGACATATAAAATTCATCTGGCTCACTATCACCAGGATAATATACATCCTCAGCAATTAACACTTGGTTAACTAACTTACCTTCTGCTGAAGTTTGAGGAGTTACTAACATCATTCCTAAAATGTCATCAGTAATACTTTTTACCTCATCTAAGTTTTTAGCTAACTTAACACCACCACCTTTTCCACGACCACCTGCGTGTACTTGAGCTTTGATTACATGCCAACCAGTACCTGTTTCTTCTGTTAATTTCTTCGCTGCTTCAACAGCTTCTTCTGGAGTATTTGCAACAATTCCACGTTGAATACGAACGCCAAAACTGCTTAATATTTCTTTACCTTGATATTCGTGTAAGTTCATTAGATATGAATTTTTAAAGTCGAACAAAAATACAAATTCAATTTATAATACCTTATAAATTGTACTTTAATTTATGATTAAAATCAATTTTATTATAATTTTCATTTTTGCATTTTTTTAACATTTTAACGTGTCACATTCTTTTTTTTAACAGGTCTTTACCGTAATTAACATGATTTTGTGATTTATTTATCCTAATCATAATAATTTAGCCCAACAACTAATACTATATCTCAATCAACTATGCTTAAAGTTTTAGCATTTATTACAACCTGTTTCTTCTTTATAGGAGTTACAAATGCCCAAACAATTAACCAAAACAGGAAAAAACTAGACGTGATACGTGTAGATTCACCTCCAAAAATTGACGGAAAATTAGACGATGCTGCCTGGAAAAATGTCCCTGCCGCAAAAGACTTTGTAATGATGCGTCCTGATAACGGAAAAGCAGAACCTGACACCCATAAAACAGTAGTAAAATTAGTTTACGATGATAATGCTATTTACATCAGCGCTAAAATGTACGACCCAGAACCATCTAAAATACCTGCTGAGTTTACTAACAGAGACAACATTGGTAACAGTGATTTCTTTTTAATAACCATTAACCCTAACGATGATGGACAAAATCCTTTTGAATTTATTGTAACCAGTTCTGGTGCGCAAGCAGACTCAAAAGTATCAAACGGAAATGAAGATTTTAACTGGAGTGCTGTATGGGATAGCGATTTTAGTATTAATGAAGACTCTTGGGTTGTAGAAATGAAGATTCCTTATAGAGCTTTACGTTTTGCTAATGTTCCAGTTCAATCATGGGGAATTAACTTCCACAGAAAAGCATTGAATTTAAATGCTCAATTTACGTGGAATCATATTGATAACCAACAAGGAAACTGGACACAATATGATGGTTTATATGAAAACTTCACCAACATAAAACCTCCTACTCGATTAAACTTTTACCCATACGCATCCGCTACTACCACCACTAAAGATGGTAATACTGATTTTGACTGGAGTGTAGGTATGGATGTAAAATATGGAATTACCGAAAACTTTACTTTAGACGCTACTTTAATTCCTGATTTTAGCCAAGTAGGTTTTGATAATGTTACCTTAAACCTTGGTCCTTTTGAACAACAATTTACAGAACAACGTCAGTTTTTTACTGAAGGAACTGAATTATTTAGTAAAGGACGCCTATTTTATTCAAGAAGAATTGGAGGAAGACCAATAGATCAATTTTCTGGTGAACGAAGAGACGATGAAGAATTTACTGATGGAAAAAAAGTAAACGATGAAGTTATAAATGTTCCTGATAAAGTTCAAATGCTAAACGCCATAAAAATATCTGGAAGAACCAAAGGAGGTTTAGGTGTAGGTTTTTTTAACGCTATTACCGAAAAAACAGAAGCTACTGTTGAAAGAACTGAGCAAACAATTAATGGATTAGACACTATTAGTAATGTTAGCACCTATAAAACTACAGTAAACCCTTTTTCTAACTACAATATTATGGTACTAGATCAGCAGTTTAATCAAAACTCTGCGATAACCTTAATCAATACCAATGTAACTCGTGATGGAAGATTTAGAGATGCAAATGTTACTGGATTGATTTGGCATGTTGAAGACAAAGAAAGTAAGTATAACATAGATGGTAGCTTTAAAATGAGTAATATTTCTGATGATGCAGACTATCCTAATACAGGATACGCTTTTGATACCAGTATAGGTAAACAATCTGGAAATTGGCGTGGAGAAATTGGATACAATTTTGAAAACAAAGACTACAACCCTAATGATATGGGGATTCTTTTTAGTAATAATGAACAAACTATTTACGGTTTTGTTGGTTACCGTTTATTAAAACCTAAAGGAATATTTAATAATTACGGGGCCAACATATACTATAACTTTAACTTTTTGCACAACCCAGGAACTTATGTTGGTACCAATGCTGGTCTATCTTTTTGGGCTGATACCAAAAACCGGTTCAGCTTTGGAGGAAACTTAAATTATAGCACAGAACGAAAAGACTTTTTTGAACCAAGACAAGGAACAACAAGTGGTATCTACTTTAACAAACCTGAAAGGCTGAATGTGAACCATTGGGGGTCTACCGATTATAGAAAAAAGTTTGCAATAGATTATAATTGGTATTATACCTTTTATAACTACAACCCTAAAGAAGACTACGGATTCAGAATTTCACCAAGATATCGTTTTACAAACAAATTTTCTTTAATTTATGGTTTCAGATATGGAAAAACGAATAACGATCAAGGATATGTTACAAAAGTTAGTGAAGACGATGTGCAAGAAAAACCTTCTTTAGCACCATTAAAAGATCATATTATTTTTGGTCAACGAGATTGGGCTACATACGACAATTCTTTAACAGGAAAATATACCTTTAGTACAAAATCTGCAGTATCATTATCATTTAGACATAACTGGAGTAAAGTTCCATATCAAGGAAAGTATTTTAGTTTAAATGAAGATAACGGAGAACTTACAAAGAATAATTACCAAGGAGAGCACGATAAAAACTTTAATAGTTGGAACTTAGATCTAAACTATCAATGGCAATTTGCTCCAGGTAGCCAATTAATCTTTTTCTACAGAAATTCTATAAGGCCAGATCATGATTTTGCTCCTGCAAACATTGATTTTAAAAACAACATCTCAAAACTTTTTGATCAAAGTATGCAGCATAGATTTTCAGTTCGATTAGTTTATTTTATCGATTACAACAACATTAAAAACATAATTTAAATACACGTTTATGTATTGTTTGAAATCAGATAAGCATTAAAGCGTATCTGATTTCTTTTTTATACTTTCGTTACTTAGAAAATAATACTATGATTGTTGCTAAAAACATCCACAAACATTACGGAGAGGTAGAAATATTAAAAGGTGTTGATCTTCATATAAAAAAAGGAGAAATTGTAGCTATTGTTGGTCCTTCAGGAGCAGGAAAAACAACCTTACTACAAATTTTAGGAACCTTAGATAAACCATTAAAAGATCAGAGCTACGAATTATTGGTAGATGGTGTTTCTATCAAAGGTTTAAACGACACAAAAGTTTCTGCGTTCCGAAATAAACACATCGGATTCATTTTTCAATTTCATCAGTTATTACCAGAGTTTACAGCCTTAGAAAACGTTTGTATTCCTGCATTTATAGGAGGAAAAGGAAAAGTAGAAACCGAAAAAAGAGCCAAAGAATTACTAGCCTTTTTAGGATTATCACATAGAGAAAATCACAAACCTAACGAGCTTTCTGGAGGAGAACAACAACGTGTTGCTGTTGCCAGAGCTTTAATTAATGAACCTTCTGTTATTTTTGCTGACGAACCTTCAGGAAACCTTGATTCTACCTCAGCAAAAAACTTACATGAATTGTTTTTTAAATTACGTGATGAGTTTGGACAAACGTTTGTATTAGTTACACACAACAAAGAATTAGCAAAAATGGCTGATAGAACGCTTACAATGAAAGACGGAATTATTGTTGAATAATGTAACTATTTAAAGTTTCTTGCTACTAATTAATAAATCACTCACATGAAAGAAACTTTTCAAGAACTTGTTACTTATTTAAAAAAACCTGTTTTAGAAGAAGATACCAACCAAGATATTTCGTATCGATTCCAAAAATTCTTTCACCTCCTTTTCATAAGCATTATTACAGGTGCAATATTATCGCCTCTTTTTCTTCTTGTTCAAGAATTAGGTTTGATAAACATGAATGAACATGCTATGGAGGAATTACTAAAAGCGCATACCAAATGGTTTATCGCTTTTCTTACAATCATTTTAGCTCCTTTATTTGAAGAGTTATTTTTTAGAGCACCAATCACCTTATTTCATGGTAAAAAAACTTTTAAAATAGCCTTTTATGTATTCGCACTACTTTTTGGTTTGGTACATTTAACTAACTTTAATATTACCACCAACGTACTTTTATTAGCACCAATACTAGTAGCTCCACAAACTATATTAGGTGGTTATTTAGGGTTTATCAGGGTTCGTTTTGGTTTACAATGGAGTATCTTATTACACGCTTGTTACAATGCTTTCTTTGTTTTGCTTAGTTTTGCAGGAGATTTAGCATAAAATGAACAAAAAGGAGCTCAAAGAATTTTTAGACGAAAAAGTAACACAATACAATAATCCAGATTTTATTGATAGTGACCCCATTCAAATTCCACACCAATTTTCGGTAAAAGAGGATATTGAAATTGCTGGTTTTTTAGCTGCAACTATTGCTTGGGGAAACCGTAAAATGATTATTAACAACTCCCATAAAATGATGGATTTAATGGGGAATTCTCCGTACGATTTTGTTCTCAATCATTCTGAAGAAGACTTAGCTGATTTTGACGGATTTGTACACCGAACGTTTAATGCTGATGATTTTAAGCTCTTTGTTCAATCGTTAAAAAACATCTACCAAAATCATGGCGGATTAGAAGCTGTGTTACAACCAAAAGATAATGCCGATAATTATCAGCATGCTATTCATAACTTTAAACAAGTATTTTTTGAAATTCCACACCAATCAAGAACTTTAAAACATGTTTCTGACCCTTTAAAAGGTTCTGCATCCAAAAGAATTAACATGTTTTTACGTTGGATGGTTCGTGATAATACAACTGGAGTCGATTTAGGTATTTGGAAAACACACTCACCAGCGCATTTACACTGTCCGCTAGATGTACATACAGGAAATATTGCTCGAAAATTAAAAATTCTTACTAGAAAACAAAACGATTGGAAAGCCATTCAAGAACTTGATGTAACTTTAAGAAAGTTTGATAAGAAAGACCCTGTTAAGTATGATTTTGCCTTATTTGGCCTAGGTGTTTTTGAAAAATTTTAGTTTTACTAAAAAAAGTAGTTATTTAGTAGGTATGAAAAATAGTTTTGATAAAATGATGTCTTTAGATATTTATGTATCAAATTTAGACAAAGAAGAATACATTAAAATTGCTGATAACCTTAATCCTTCATCTAAAAAAAGTGTAAACCTTTTAAGTTGGGGAATTCAAGACTTATTTATTGAAAAAGAACTATACAGTGACTTAAAACTTATAAAAACATTTTCAAAAAGCTTCAACTGGAAAAATAACATTACATCTATTATAAAAGAAAACGATTATGAATCGTTAGTTCTTACCGATATACAAAAGAAAATAATTTGGGTAAGTGATGGTTTTACCAAAATGACGGGCTACAAAAAAGAATTTGCATTAAACAAAACCCCACGCTTTTTACAAGGAGAAAAAACAAAGGAAACTACTAGAAAAAGGATTCAAACAAAACTTTTAAAGGGAAAACCATTTAAAGATGTAATCATTAATTACAGAAAAGATAAATCTACCTATAAATGTGAACTATATATAATCCCGCTACATAACAATAACAACTCGGAAATCACACATTTTTTAGCTTTAGAAAAAGAAGTGGTTTAAGCTTTAAGCAAATGCAAACATTTATTAACTACTTTTTACATTTTGGTTTCCCTGTAATTATAGCCTATCTATTTTTTAAAAATAACTGGAAAAAAATTGCACTATTACTACTTGCTACCATGTTGGTAGATGTAGATCACTTATTAGCAAGTCCTATATTTGATCCTAACCGATGTAGTTTTGGTTTTCACATATTCCATTCCTACTATGCAATAGGAATGTATGTTATCTTACTTTTTTTAAAAAGACCTTATAACATTATCGGTTTAGGGTTACTACTACACATGCTAACCGATTTTATCGATTGTTTATTTATGTATAACGCCTGTAGCTCTTGCTTAGAAAATTCCCCAGCAAAAAATTTATTAGAACCAATAAGCAAATTACTTTTTTAACAGTAAATCACAGTACCAAAAACTTCTATCATAGTTTTTAGTGGTGCTTTCCTCTTTTTTCTTAGTTTTCTTTGAATCTTGATAACAATTGTCATCATCACTTTTATGCAAAGTATACGATTTCAACACCTTCTCTCCTATTTCAAACTCCACAGGTTTCTTAAAAATAGGTCCGTCATAACAAAAGGTATGAAACTCACCATTTTCTCCGCAAACATCTACCCCTTCAGGAAGTTCATTAATAAAATCTTCATCAATAACTCTCCCTACAAACTCTTCTCCTAACAATTTGGCATTCACACAAACAGTTATTGTTTTAAAACCTAAGGCTAAAAACTCACGAAGTAACTCTTTTGTATCTTGTTTCCATAACGGATACACACCTGTAATTCCGACCTCTTGTAGCTTCGAATCGCGATATGCTCTTAAATCCTCCAAAAAAATATCTCCAAAAATACCATTTACAAGCCCTGCATCTTTTAACTCAGCCGTTTTCTCCTTCATTCTCTGATTGTACAAATCCATTGTAACTTCAGCAGGAAAATATATTTTTTCTAAAGGAATCCCAATACTTTCAGCCTGTGCATCTAACAAATCTTCATGCAAACCATGCATTGAAACACGTTGATAATCTTGATTTACATTCGTTATCAACTTTTGCACATCGTATTCTTTTTGCTGTAATATTTTGTATAATGCTAATGAAGAGTCTTTTCCAGAGCTCCAGTTAAAATAGGCTTTTTTCATACAGCAAATATGCATAAAAAAAACTCTAAAAGTAAAATTCATTTATTTCATTATTATAATGTAACACTATTACAAACGGATACTAAACCTTACAACTGTAACTCAAGACAAACGATAATCGAAGTAAAAAATGAAACAATCTCATGAACAGGAGTTACTCACAAACATATACTTTCATTTTGTCTTGATACAAAACGAAACAAAATATCCATTCGAAGTGATGGTAATCGAGAAAAAGATTGCTTCGTTTCTCGCAATGACGGAAACCAACAATAACGTCATTACGAACGAAACGTAGTGAAGTGACGTAATCTCATGAATGTGAGTTACTCATAACTTTAAGACCTCACACATATATTCGAGGTGACGGTAGTCGAGAAAAAGATTGCTTCGTCCTTCCTCCTCGCAATGACAGTAATAAAAGCGTCCTTAGAAAACAAACCGAAAATTACACCACAAGAAACGTCAAAAATGAAAAGCTGTTTGAGCGACAGTGAGTTCTTTTCATTTAGTTTCGAGGATGTTAATTTTCGAGTGAAGGTTTCGAAAGACTAGATTTTTTGGTTCTTTTTCATCAATGGAAAAAGAATAATACTACTATAAACAAAACGGTCATTTCGAACTGAGCTGTAGCGAAGTGTGATTAAACCCCATGAATATGAGTTACTCACAAACATATACTTTCATTTTGTCTTGATACAAAACGAAACAAAAAATTAAGACTTATTTTTCCTTTTTTGAATTCTACGTTGTATTCCGTATTCGAATCCAGACCGTAAACTCTTTGGATTCTCTTCTACTCCATAACCTTGAATTCTAGCAAAATAAAAATAGGTCGGTTATTCATACTCTTCTCTGCCTCCTATAACGTCATTACGAACGAAACGTAGTGAAGTGACGTAATCTTATGAATGTGAGCTACTCATAACCTTAAGATCTCACACATATATTCGAAGTGACAGTAACCGATAAACAGATTGCTTCGTCCTACCTCCTCGCAATGACAGTAATAAAAGCGTCCTTAGAAAACAAACCGAAAATTACACCACAAGAAACGTCAAAAATGAAAAGCTGTTTGAGCGACAGTGAGTTCTTTTCATTTAGTTTCGAGGATGTTAATTTTCGAGTGAAGGTTTCGAAAGACTAGATTTTTTGGTGCTGTTTCATCAATGGAAAAAGAACAATATCATACAAACGAATAATGAGCCTAGTCGAAATGACAGTAGTAGAGAAAAAGATTGCTTCGTTCCTCGCAATGACGGAAACCAACAACAACGTCATTACGAACGGACACTGAGCGAAGTCGAAGTGGAAAGTGACGTAATCTCATGAATCAGAGTAACTCATAACATTAAGATTTCTCAGTCATAACTTCCTTCGAAATGACGGGAAACGAAAAAAAGATTGCTTCGTCCTACCTCCTCGCAATGACGACAATAATTAATTACTTACTATTCCTTTCTTTTTATTGTATTTATCAGCAATATCCGTCCAATCGTCTCTATGATTATGTTCAAAAATAATTTCTACTTTGCTATAATCACTTTGTTGGTCTTCTTTCCATTCTGTCCATTCTTCCTCATCCCATTCGGTTCTTTCATCATCAATATAAAATCGATCATTTTTGTATTCTTCAATGAGGAAATCTACAAAATCATCAAAACTATCAGCAATAACCGAAACAGGTTCTGGCTCTGCGCAAGGCAAGTAAATAATTTGTCCGTAAGTTCCTTTTTCTGCTGGATCATAGTCAATACACAAGTATTGACCAGAACCGTCTGTAGCAAAGGGTAACCTTTTGGCACTGTACAAAATATTTTTTACCAAGTCCTTTTGATAAACACTATCGGGATATGCTTGGTTTTCGTGTTCTTTAAAAAAATTATACTCACCAATAACACGATTACAACTATATAAAAAATAGCTAAAAAATCCGTGTGGGCTTTCACCCCACTTCTCGTCTCCATTGGTTATTTTTAATAAGTCTTTTAACGATTGCGGTATAGGTAAGTTCGTTTCTTTTTCTATACGCGCTATTGCTGTATCACTAGCTCCTGGTGGTAATGTTTCTCTTATTTCTGGAAACTTTGTTGAAATTACCGCTAACAATTCTTCTATCTTATTTTTCATAGTATGTATGTTTTTATGTAAGCTGCAATCTACCAAAAATCTATATTTTACATATACTTCAAAACCACATACAGAAACCTCTACTTTGTTTGTTATTACTTTTTTAAAACTAACAAAATTCTAAAAACAAACATTTTTCTATTACGGTACGTACATTTTTTAAACGTTTATCACATTTTTACAGTTTCTTATGGTTTTCCGTAGGGTAATTGTACGGGTTTTGTTATTTTAGGGCTTCAAAAAAATAGCACCCACAAAAAACAAGTAATACATATAAATGAGTTTCGAACAAACTTTTAAAAACATAGACGACCTCCTTTACAAAGACTCTGGAGCAGACAGTGAATTAGATTATATAGGGCAAACCTCTTGGGTACTATTCTTACGTTACTTAGATGAATTAGAACAAGATAAAGCTGATGAAGCTGCCTTAGAAGGCAAAGATTACACTTTTATTTTAAAAGAAGAATATCGCTGGAATAATTGGGCAATGCCTAAAGATACTGATGGAAAACTAGACCATCATATAGCTTTAACAGGTAAAGATTTAGTACAGTTTGTGGATGGTGAATTGTTTCCTTACTTAGCAGAATTTAAAAATACTGCCGAACATCCGCAGACCATTGAATATAAAATTGGAGAAATTTTCTCTGAACTCAAAAACAAAATACAATCGGGATACAACCTACGTGAAATTTTAGAGTATGCCGATGAATTACCGTTTAGGACCTCTAAAGACAAACATGAGCTGAGCCACCTGTATGAAACCAAAATTAAAAACATGGGGAATGCAGGACGTAATGGCGGACAATACTACACCCCTCGCCCATTAATTAGGGCTATGATTCAAGTAATTAATCCACAAATGGGTGAAACGGTTTATGATGGTGCAGCGGGTTCTTGTGGTTTTTTATGTGAAGCCTACGAGTACATGTACGAACGCATGGAAAAAAATACCGATAACTTGAAAACCTTACAAGAAGCTACTTTTTATGGTAAAGAAAAAAAGAACTTGGCATACGTCATTGGTATTATGAACATGATACTGCACGGTATCGAAGCTCCCAATATTATACACACCAATACCTTGGGTGAAAACATACGCGACATCCAAGAAAAAGACCGCTACAACGTTATATTGGCGAACCCACCTTTTGGAGGAAAAGAACGTAAAGAAGTGCAGCAAAACTTTGATATTAAAACAGGAGAAACCGCATTCCTGTTTATGCAGCACTTTATTAAAAGCTTAAAAGCGGGCGGACGAGCAGCCATCGTTATCAAAAACACGGTGCTAAGTAACACCGACAATGCCTCGGTAAGTTTGCGTAAGTTATTATTAGAAAGCTGTAACCTACATACTATTTTAGACATGCCTAGTGGTACTTTTTTAGGAGCAGGTGTAAAAACCGTAACCTTATTTTTTACCAAAGGAGAGCCTACTAAAAACATTTGGTATTACCAGTTAGACCCAGGGCGTAATATGGGTAAAACCAACCCATTAAACGACAAAGATTTAGCAGAGTTCATCAAATTACAAGAAACCCAACCAGAAACTGAAAACTCTTGGAATCTAAAAATTGCCGATATAGATACCGAAACTTTTGACCTAAGCGTTAAAAACCCAAACACACCTGAAGAAGCTCCTTTACGAGCTCCTGAAGATATTTTAGCAGAAATGGAAACCTTGGATACGGAAACAAATGCAATTCTTCAATCTCTAAAAGAGTTGATATGAGAGAAGGTTGGAAATTAAAAACATTATCTGAAGTCTGTGAAAAGATAACAGACGGCTCTCATAATCCTCCTAAAGGAAAAGAAAGCGGACGCATAATGTTAAGTGGTCGTAACATAACGGAATCTGGTCTTGACTTAACAAAGGTCAGATACATTTCAAATGATGAATTTGAAAAAGAAGATAAACGAACTGATGTTAAACCAGGTGATGTTCTTTTAACTATAGTAGGAACTATAGGGAGAAGTGTTGTTTACCCTTCAGGTATTGAAAAAATGGTTTTTCAAAGAAGTGTAGCTATTTTGAAACCTAATGAAATTTTAGATTCAGATTTTTTATCAAAGTTATTTAATAGTAAAGAATATCAGGATTTATTTGAAAGTAAAGCAAGAGGCGTAGCTCAAAAAGGAATATATCTTAAAACCCTTAGAAGTATCCCAATCCCAATCCCACCACTAGAAGAACAACAACAAATCGTAGCCATTTTAGATAAAGCCTTTGCAGCTATAGACCAAGCCAAAACCAATATTGAAAGAAATATTGAAAATGCAAAAGAATTGTTTCAATCGAAGCTCAACCAAATCTTTAGCCAAACAGGTGATGGTTGGGAGGAGAAGACTTTAGGTGAAGTTTGTTCAGTTTTAAATGGATTTGCTTTTAAAAGTAAAGACACAATTTCTAATTCAAATACCCAACTGTTAAGAATGGGTAACTTATATCAAAACATCTTAGACCTTAATAGAAAACCTGTTTTCTACCCCGATGGTTTTTCAAATAAATATAACACCTATTTATTAAAAGAAGGTGATTTGATTATGTCTTTAACAGGTACGGTAGATAAGACTGATTATGGGTATACGGTTAAAATTCCAGAAACTGATGTTCACTTATTACTTAATCAACGAATAATGAAAATTGATGTAATTGATAAAAATATTCTAAACAAAGATTATTTACGACATTATTTATTATCTCCTAATTTTCTTAAAAGACTATATGCAACTGCAAGTGGAACAAGACAAGCAAATCTTTCCAGTAGAACGATTTTGACTCTAAATATTAGTTTCCCAAAAAATATTCAAAAACAACGAGAAATTGTTTTTTTACTAGAGTATCTAAATGGATCCAAAATTAATTTAGAAAACTATTACCAACAAAAACTAACTAACCTTGAAGAGCTCAAAAAATCTATCTTACAAAAAGCCTTTGCAGGTGAATTAACGGAAAAAGAAATTGCTATATGAATGAAGCACAAACCAGACTCGACTATATAGACCCTGCCCTAAAAAAAGCAGGTTGGGGTGAGGTTACAGGTAGTAGAGTACGTGTAGAGTTCCCTATTACCGAGGGGCGTATTATTGGTAAAAACAAACGTACTAGTAAGCTATCGGCAGACTATGTATTAGAATACAAAAACCGCCGTTTAGCTGTAATAGAAGCCAAAGCAAAAAATAAATACTACACCGATGGTTTGGGACAAGCAAAAGACTATGCAGAACGTTTAAACATTCGTTTTACCTATGCAACTAATGGTTTAAAAATTTATGGAGTAGATATGCAAGAAGGTGCCGAGGGAGATGTTACCCACTACCCCACACCTGATGAGTTATGGGAAATGACCTTCCCTACTCCTGTAGAGTCTTATAAAATTGAAATTGCCGATTGGAAAGCCCGTTTTGACGACATCCCTTTTCATCGCTTTAAAGGAAAATATTTACCACGTTATTACCAACACAACGCTGCTTTAAATACTTTAGATGCCATAGCTACAGGTAAAGACCGTATTTTGTTAACCATGGCAACAGGTACGGGTAAAACTGCTACCGCGTTTCATATTTGTTGGAAGTTATTCCATGCCAAATGGAACTTGAAGCGTGATGCTTCTCGTGCACCAAGAATCTTATTTTTAGCCGATAGAAATTTGTTAGCAGACCAAGCCTTTAACTCTTTTGGAGATTTTGAAGACGACGCCTTGGTACGTATACGTCCTTCTGATATTAAAAAGAAGGGAAAAGTACCTACGAATGGTAATGTGTTTTTTACCATTTTTCAATCCTTTATGTCTGGGGAAGATGAAACCCCTTATTTTGGGCAGTACCCAAAAGATTTTTTCGATTTTATCATTATTGATGAATGTCATCGTGGGGGAGCGAAAGATGAAAGTACTTGGCGTGCTATATTGGAGTATTTTAGTCCCGCAGTACAATTAGGACTCACCGCTACTCCAAAAAGAGATATCAATGTAGATACCTACGATTATTTTAAAAAACCTGTATACACTTACTCGTTAAAAGAAGGTATTAATGACGGATTTTTAACACCTTTTAAAGTTAAAGAAATACAAACCACAATAGATAGCTATGCTTTTACCGATGATGATGAAGTTATTGGTGGTGATGTAGATACCACGAGGGAATATACCGAACAGGATTTTAATAGAATTATAGAAATTAAAGCTCGTGAAGAGTACCGCGTACAACTCTTCATGAACATGATTAATCAGCATCAAAAAACACTAGTATTCTGTGCTACACAAATTCATGCTGCTGCCGTTAGAGATTTAATTAATCAGTATAAAACGAGTAAAAGCACCAATTACTGCGAACGTGTTACCGCTGACGATGGTAAAATTGGAGAACAGCATTTACGTGATTTTCAAGACAACGAAAAAACCCTACCTACCATTCTTACTACCTCTCAAAAATTAAGTACAGGTGTTGATGCTCCTGAGGTGAGAAATATAGTACTCATGCGTCCTGTAAACTCAATGATAGAGTTTAAACAAATTGTAGGGCGTGGTACTCGTTTGTTTGATGGTAAATCACATTTTACCATTTACGACTTTGTAAATGCACATGAGCATTTTAAAGACCCAGAATGGGATGGTGAACCACTAGACCCAGTAGAACCTACACCAAAAGGACCAGGGAAACTTTGTACTGTTTGTAACTCTAAACCCTGCATTTGCCTTAAAGAACCCGAAGAACCGTGCTATGTTTGTGGTAACGATCCGTGTGTTTGTGAGCCAGAAGAACGTAAGATGATTAGCATTGTGTTATCTGACGGAAAGAAAAGAGAGTTAGACTCTATGGTAAAAACTACTTTTTGGGATCCTAACGGTACACCGATTTCTTTAGAAGCCTTTATTAAAAAATTATTTGGTGATATGCCTTCTTTGTTTAAAGACGAAGAAGATTTACGAAAAATATGGAGCCTACCTTCTACTCGTAAAAAATTGCTACAAGAACTTAATGATTTAGGCTATTCAACAGAACAATTAGAAGACCTCCGTAAACTTGTGCACGGAGAAGATAGTGATTTGTTTGATGTGCTAAATTATATTGGTTATAGTAACGATTTAGTACCTCGTTTAAATAGAGCCGAAAAAGCAAAAATTCAGTTTTCAAATTATAATAAAGAGCAGCAACAGTTTTTAAATTTCGTATTGCAGCAATATGTAAAAGAAGGGGTTGATGAACTAGATGATGCGAAACTAGGAGATTTGTTAATCTTAAAATATGGTGGTATTGCCGACGCCAAAGCTAATCTAGGAGACATACCAACCATACGAAATACTTTTATTGGTTTTCAAGAACATCTGTATCAGAAAAATGTAGGGTAAAAATTGAATCTAAAAAAAAGCTAAAAAGAAAAAAATGGGACATCCGTTAAAATTAAATAAGAGTACTATTGTAAAAGTTGGTAATTTATTACCACGTTTAAAACATGCTGTGGAACCCATAAAATTAATTAATTGGCTAGAAAATTTTGATGAAAGTGAAGTTGACTTAGCAATAGATTTATTAAGTGTATATGAATACATTCCCTTTAATGAATTTATGTTTCGACTAAATGATTTACTGAGAGAACTATTTAGAAAAATACCTAGAGGAGAAAAGATAATTATTTTCCCTTACGGTAAGGTAGGTAAAAGTGGTACGTTAGTAACCTACCCTTTAAAAAATACAACAGTTTTTGAGGGACGTAAAAAAGATATATTACTAACTCATGATTATGAAAATATAAAAAACCCTAAAGAGTATAAGCATTTTATTTTTTTAGATGATTTTATTGGTAGCGGAAAAACCTTTTGTAAAGTATACTCAGAAGAAAACAACATTCAAAACTGGATACAAAACCAAGAGATAGAAAATGTTTTTATTTTGGCAACTATAGTGATGGCTGAAGGCAAAAAGTATATTAACAAACGTTTTAAAGATGTTATAATAATCGCAGAAGAAAGAAATAAAATTTTTGACACAAATTTATCGCCTTTAAAAATTTTTGGAAACCTTTCAGATATTAAGAACGTGACTAAAAAACATGGAGACAATATTCGTGTAGGAAGATTCCCTGCATACGCCCCTTTTGGTTTTGATAATAGCCAGTCTTTAATATCTTACTTTCATTGTACACCTAACAATACTTTACCCATCATTTGGGGAGAACAAAAAGATTATTGGAAGCCTTTATTTCCTAGAAAAGCTAACATTAGAATGAATGAAGCTAGAGAATTTAAAAAAGAAATTGCTTTTTATATAGGAATTTGTAATAGGTTGGCTATTGATTTATACACAGGTAAATCAATACTTGAAGAAAAAAAAGACAAACTTGTAAGAAACAGAACACATAATACCAAACAAGATCATTCTGTAATAGCTTTATTATTCCTAAAAAACCAGGGATATAATGACTTAATTATTTGTCATATTTTAGGGCTCACGAATAAAGAATTAAAACAAATTTACAAGGAAGCAAAAGATCTAGGTTTTGTAAATACAAGAAAAAGTATAACTCAAGAAGGAGTTTTGTTCCTTAAAAAATTAAAAGAAAAAACAAAAAAAGAAAATTTTAGAAAAGAAACAAAATATAGCCTACGTATGAGGCAAGAATATGAATTATATATACCTAAACAATTTAATGGAATGACATAGTTTTGTTAGCAAATAACCTTAATTAGGTTTTCTCAGTGTATTTCATTGAGAACTATTAAAGCTACTTGATAATATATTCATTAGTTTATTATCATTACCTATATTTTGAAGTTGTTTGTTTGAGTTAAAGGCAAAACAAATACATATATCAAAATTTTAAAACCTTTGTTATTTTATTTTTATAGAAAGGGAAGATAAAGACTATTGAAAGAAAAAGTAAATGATCTTTTTACACAATTATTCCCTTAAAATTATTTCTTAAGAATAAATTTAACATTCAAGAAAGAGTAACATTAGCTATGTCATTTCCATTTAAAGAATTTACAGAAAAAGCAAAAGAAGAAAATAGATCACAAGAATTTATAAATGCTTGTATACAATACGCAAAAAAACTTTCAAGTAAAAAACTTCCTGTTATTTTTTCTTTAGAACACCTTGCTATGTTAATGGGTGTAGAGTCCAATTATCTTAGAACATTAATAGATGATGGTAAAAACGATTTTGTTTACAGTTACGAGCATAAATACAAGAGATATAATTATTTTAAGTTAAAAAAACGTGATGGTGGTTTTAGAGAAATAATGTCTCCAGCAAAAGACCTAAAGTTTATTCAAAAATGGATTTTAGTAAATATTTTAAATAAATATAAATTAAGAAATAGTTGTAAAGGCTTTAGAAAAGAAATATCAATTTACCATAATGCCGAGGTTCATCAAAATTCAGAAACGATCCTAAAAGTTGATTTGTTAAAATTTTATGATACCATTACAGAAAAACGAGTATATGGTTTGTTCAAATCTCTAGGGTATGCAAATAATTTAGCCTACTCTTTTGCGGAACTAACAACTGCAAAACACAGAGATTATTATTGGAGGAGTTTTGATGCCAATTCTAAAAAAGTTTTAAATACTCTATACAACCATAGACCTCCTATATTACCCCAAGGTGCTCCTACAAGCCCTATGATTTCTAACATTTTAGCCGCAAAAATGGATGTGCGATTTGAAAAATTAGCAGAGAAATTAAATTGTAATTACTCTAGATATGCTGATGATTTAACTTTTTCTATTAAAAATGAAGGAAAATTACCGTCTCTGAAACTAATCTATAAAATAATTAGTGATGAAGGTTTTTTTGTAAACGAAAAGAAAACTAAGTATATGAAAAAAGGCTGTAAACAATATGTTACAGGTTTAACTACAACAAATGGAGTGAATGTTTCTAAAGCTTACAGAAAAAGTATAAAAGAACATATTTATTACTCTAGAAAACTTGGAGTTAAAAAGCATTTAAAAAATAGAAATGAAGAGTTTGGAGGATATAATAATATTCAATTTCACAATTGGCTTTTGGGACACTTATGCTTTATAAAATCGGTAAATCAAGAGGCATACAAGAAAATGATAAAAGACTTTAACAAAATTAATTGGTATATCTAAAAATTTACTAATCAAACGATAAAATGAACAAAGAACTAGAAGGCTACGAAAAATGGCTAATAAGTCACGATAAAAAAAGATAATGCAAAAGCAGCCATACGGTTAGCCGTAAAGAAAGAATTGAGAAAGAAAGTAAATTTATCGAAACTTAATGAAATTTTAGAAGAAATTATGCAACAAGTCGAAGGGCAGTTTAGCGAATGGACAGCTTAAAAGAATGTTTATAGCTAAGCCTTTTTTATTTATAGTCATTACGACTGGCCTTTTGAACTTGTAAAAGAAAAAAAATAATTATGAATGAAAAATTACATCAATTAAAACAAGATTTTTTAAGCTATTGGCCTTTAGAAAAATTAGAAAAAATGACTCTAGAGGAATATACAGATACTAAAAGAGAAAACTCTTTTTGTTATTGGGTTGAGCATACTACCCGAGATTTAGGAAGTGTGGTTGGAGGTAGTTCATATAAGTTTGGGATATTCAAAAAAGGCTCTGATACACCAACAGAAAAAACAAGCTATCGTGATTCTGATGGAGAATATGCATGGTATACCAAATATGGAACAACAGTCCAAGAAGCATTTGAAAAAATCAAACAAATCATTATTACTATAGCAACTAGTGCCCAAGAAGACAATTTAAAAGCTATTGATACTATTGATTTGGGTACTGCTTATAAATGGAAGATTGCTTTTTTATATGGCGACTTTAATGTGTTAAATATTTTTAAATTAGAAGCTTTACGCTTTGTAGCTAAAAATTTACAAATTCCTTTTAAAAAGAAGACTCCTGTATCAGTATATCATAGAGAAATTTTAAAAAGAAAAGGTTCGGAAAACTTTTTTGATTTTTCACATCATTTATGGGATCAGTATTACAGGGGACTTATAGATGTGAAGAAAGAGTTTGCTAGTTGGTTAAATAATCAAACACATGATTCTTATAGAAATTATCTTGGGTATACTTTAAATAGTATTCAAGAAAGGTTAAATGAAATTGATACTTTTTTCGATGAAATTGATTTCTTCTTGGTAAACCCTGAAAATGTAGAGGAACATATAAATGCAATAGAACTTATACTAAGCAAAATAGAGCGAGAAAAAAAAGCTGATTTCGTTGAGTATGACCTTAAAAATAGTAACGGAATCCCCAAAGCATTATTAGGAAAAAACAATTATCTACAATTTCTTAATGAAAAGTTTTTTGATAAAAAGAACATAGACATTAGTTTTATAGATAAAATTGAAAAAATAGATCAAGACCTGTTCAATTTATATGAAATCTATTTAAGAGAATATAGAAGTGAAGATTTAAAAGAAAGAACTATTGAAAGTTATGTTGAAACAGCCTCTTTTCAAATTCCTAAAAGATGGAACGAACTCTATTCGAATAGTTTTGATTCTTTTAAATTAAACTATGAAAATATTAAAAAGGTAGAAAATTTATTAGACAAAGGATTTTCAGGATACGCCTCATTCTATCCATTTATATCTAGTTTATTAAATAAGTACAAAAAAATTACGACTATGAATAAAATACTATTTGGTCCTCCTGGTACAGGAAAAACCTATGCTACCAAAAAATTAGCAGTAGAATCAATAGATAAAATAAAGTATACAGAAGAAAGTAGAGAGTTTATTATTCAAAGATATGATGAACTCTATGAAAAAAACCAAATTACGTTTACTACTTTTCATCAATCTATGAGCTACGAAGATTTTGTAGAAGGTATAAAACCTAAAACTGAAGATAATCAGGTTATATATGAGGTAGAAGATGGAATTTTTAAGAAGATAGCTAATAAAGCCAAAGGAATTAAAGGAGAAATTACTTCTAATAACTCCTCTGCTATTGATTTTAAAAAAGTGAACTACTTTAAGATGAGTGTTGGAGGAAAAACACGTAAAGATATTCACGATTGGTGTATTGAAAATAATTATATAGCTTTAGGATATGGAACAACGAATGATTTGAGTGATATTATTCATAACTCCGACCAAAGAAGTTTTAGAGAAGCTTATGAAAAAGAATATTTTGTAAAAGGCGAACATTCTTCATACAGTATTACTGCTATAGCTGCATTTAATTATTGGATGCAAAAAGAAGATATTGTATTAGTTTCTTTAGGCAATCATATTATAGATGCTATTGGTGTAGTAAAAGGAGATTATGAATACAAAAATATTGACGGAATTCCTTATCATCATTTTAGAAAAGTAGAATGGTTAGCTACTAATTTAGATGCCGACCCCAGTTTATTTGTAGATAAAAACATATCACAGCAAACTATTTATCAATTTGATAACAGTGATATTAAAGTTGATTACTTGGAACAAACTTTTTCTAAGCAAACAACAACAGAGGAAATTAAAAAAGATCATGTTTTAATTATTGATGAAATTAACAGAGGGAATGTATCTGCTATTTTTGGGGAATTAATTACGCTTTTAGAACCAGACAAACGATTAGGTCAACCTGAAGCCATTACTGTAAAACTCCCCTATTCTAAAACTGAATTTGGCGTGCCTCATAATTTACATATTATAGGTACTATGAACACTGCTGATCGTTCTGTAGAAGCTTTAGACACTGCTTTGCGTAGGCGCTTTGAGTTTACAGAAGTGATACCTAAACCTGAACTATTAGAGAAAATTATCTTTATTGAAGACGAATTAATTTTCAATCTAAAAGAGGTTTTAGAAACTATTAATAACCGTATAGAGGTATTGATAGATAGAGATCATACCATAGGACATTCTTATTTTATCAATATAGAAAGTGGAGATACAGAAGCTCTCGCTAATACTTTTAACAATAAAGTTATTCCGTTATTGCAAGAGTATTTCTATGGTGATTATGGTAAAATAGGGCTCGTTTTAGGAAATGGCTTTGTCGAACAAAAAAATAATGGAAAAATAAAGTTTGCTAAGTTTTCTTATCAAAATCAAGAAGATTTAAAAACACCTAACTTTTTGCTTAAAAAAATTACTCCAGAGAATATCATAAAAGCCATATCAGAAACACTTGGGGTACCTAAAGAGAAAAAAGAAAACGAACAAAAAGAAGTGCTAACTGAAGCTATGGAAACCCTATAAGATGAAAGTATACGAACATCAACGTTTATATGTTGGTCAACAAGGCTTTCAGCAAAAACATTTAGACGCTCTTTTAAAACTAAACGAATACCATGAGTGGAAATATTTTAAACCTATTGCCAAAGGTATTCAATTTAATCAATATGTAGGTATTATTCAGGTTAATGGCTTATCAATAGAAATTCACCCAAAAGCTGACAAGTATGATTCTGATACTAAATGGCAAAAAGTATTATTACAAATGTTACAAGCCTGTGGAAGGTTAAAAGCTGATACCGCAGGCGCTGCAAATGTTAAACGTACCAATTTGAATTTGTTAGAAGTATACTTTGATTTGTTTTTATCAGAAGTACAAAATTTACAAAGAAAGGGGCTCGTAAAACAATATAGAAAACAAACACAAAACACGAAAGCCCTAAAAGGTAAGCTTGAATTTGCTGGACATATACATAAAAACATTGTACGCAAAGAACAATTTTACACAACTCATCAAGTATATGACACCAATCATGTATTACATCAAGTTTTGCACGAAGCACTAAGCGTAGTATCTCAATATACAAGAGGCACATACTTATATGATTCATACAAACGTGTTGCACTTAACTTTCCTGATATTAGTAAAAAACAAATAAACCAACAACTATTAAACTCTATAAAACTCAACAGAAAATCAAGAGATTACAAGTATGCTATAGAACTTGCAAGGTTGATTATTTTAAACTATTCCCCTAATATATCTGGGGGTCAAGAAAAAATGTTATCTCTTTTGTTTGATATGAATGTATTATGGGAAGAGTATGTATTAACAGAGTTATACAAAACAACTAGAGATAAAAATATAGAAGTAATAGGACAAGATTCAAAACTTTTTTGGAACAATAATAATTTACGCCCTGATATTATACTAAGAAAAGGAAATGAAACATTTATAATAGATACCAAGTGGAAATGTCCTACTAATGATCGTGCTTCTGTTCAAGATTTGAGGCAAATGTATACCTATTGTCGTTTTTGGAATGCTAAAAGAGCACTATTACTGTATCCTGGAGAAAATAAGGATAATCAGTTTCTTAACTTTCATACAGAAGAATATTTAGTAAATGGTAACGCTATGAAACATCAATGTAAAATGGGTTTTATCTCTGTATTAGAAAGTAACAACAACCTATCTAAAACTGTTGGAGAAGACATTATGAATCTGTTAGAAATAAATCACTAAAATTCTGTACACCTTTTTTTCTTACATCTTTTTTGGTGTACATTACTTGTACACTTTTTAAAATGAAAAACTTTTTAGTGTACAGCCTCTGTACACTTTTTTGTTTGGTTATTTTTTTTGTGTACAGGTTTTAACATTAAGTTAAACGGAGCTAAAGCTCATGAATGGAAGGTACTCGTAATCTTAAGATTTAGCTTCGCTGAACCTTACGGTTTCTCCCGCTGGTCGAAATGACGGTTATTGAGAAAAAGATTGCTTCGTCATACCTCCTCGCAATGACTGTAATAAAACGTCCTCAGAAAGCAAGCCGAAAATTAACAACTAACTGTCACTTCGAGTGAAATTCACGAAACGAAGTGAAGGGAATTTTATATCGAGAAGTATTGGATTGTAACAAAGTTCTCGATACTATTTTGTTCCACTACTTTGCACAAAATCACTCGAACTGACATTTCAACGTTATTATGAATGGAAATTAATTACTCATAACCTTGAGGTTTCTCAATCGCTCATAAAATCGCTTCTTCGAAATGACGGTAATAAAACGTCCTTAGAAAACAAGCTAAAAATTAACAACAAACTGTCACTTCGAGTGAAATTCACGAAACGAAGTGAAGGGAATTTTATATCGAGAAATATTGGATTGTAACAAGGTTCTCGATACTATTTTGTTCTACTACGTTACACAAAATCACTCGAACTGACATTTCAACGTTATTATGAATGGAAATTAGTTACTCATAACCTTGAGGTTTCTCAATCGCTCATAAAATCGCTTCTTCGAAATGACAGTAATAAAAACGTCCTTAGAAAACAAACCGAAAATTACACCGCAAGAAACGTTATAAATGAAAAGCTGTTTGAGCGACAGCGAGTTCTTTTCATTTAGTTTCGAGGATGATAATTTTCGAGTAAAGGTTTCGAAAGACTAGATTTTTTGGTTCTTTTTCATCAATGGAAAAAGAGCAATACCATACAAACTAACACTCAACGAAATAGAAATGGAAAATGACGTAATCTCATAAACGTATACTTTCATTTTGTCTTGATACAAAACGAAACAAAAAATCAAGACGTATTTTTCCTTTTTTTGAATTCTACGTTGTATTCCGTATTCGAATCAAGACCGTAAACTCTTTGGATTCTCTTCTACTCCATAACCTCGGATTCTACCAAAATAAAAATAGGTCGACGTTTATCCATACTCATCTCAATCTCCTCGCAAAGAGGAAAACCAACAAATAATGACGTCATTTCGACTGGAAGGAGAAATCTCATTATTCAGAATTACTCATAACATTAAGATTTAGCTTCGCTGAACCTTACGGTTTCTTGCTAGCGCTCGAAATGACGGTAGTAAAAGAACTTGGTTGCTCTCTCCTACTCTTTTAATAAAGTATGAGAGCACCTTACCTTTTTTATAGCTTTTCAAAAGGTTAAAAAACGCTAATAAACTATTTTTAAACAACTTAAAACAACTAATTATGTTACAAAACATTTTAAACTTAGGATTAACATTAACAAAAAAAGAACAGAAACTTGTTAAAGGTGGTGCATTACCTACTTGTACTGTATGCTTTGACTTTTGTAGATCGCAAAATTTTCAGACTAAAGAAGAGTTTAGTGCTTGTTTTTATGATTGTAAACAAGAACTTTGTTAAACTCAAAAGCGGACTTTTGTCCGCTTTTTTTTATCTGTTCTCTTTTAAAAACTATCTTATAAGTTATTTATGTTCTTATATGGTAGTACTAAGTTTGATAATTGTATTAGTGGTAAGTTAGCGCCTTCTACCTCAGAAAACACAGACAAATCAAATGAAAAATAAGCATCTGTTGTTGCTGGTTTTTTGTTTTCGTACCATTTTTCTAATGCTTTTGCTAACTGACATACAAAAGGTGTAGTAGAAGTAATTTCTCCAGAACATCCTTCATTTGGTATTGTATAATCTTTAGGAATATCAAAAGAGAAAGGTGTATATAATAATATTGGTAATTGAACCGGAGGTAGATCACTTCCTTCTTTTTCTTGTAAATAATAATTCCAATATCCTGTTATTTTAATTGTTTGTTGTTGTAACTCATCATACGTAAAGAACGTTTTAAAGAATGTTGCCAAATGCTCTGATAAGGATATGGTGCTTCCTTTTTCATCTATTATTTTAGCAATATTAATTTCTGTATTATTACTAAGCAGCGGTATTAATTTATTAGAAAATCTAATTAAAGGAGTTCTATAAATAAACTTAGGGTTTGTAGGGTTATCTTCTACTAATCCTTCATTTCTAATTACCGCTATTCCTGCCCAAGTATTTTGGAACTGTAATACATTTAATCCGTTTACCTCAATCGTTCTATTTGGTATCTCAAAAGAACAAGGGTACCCTAAGTATTCCTTTGTTTTAGCTTTAGGGTCTTTTACATACCAATACGAGTTTTTAATAGGCGTTCCAGATTCATCCGTTGCTTGTACTCTTGTATAATTTTTTATGTTGATTAATGGTGCGTTAGGTATCTCAGCCAAACTAAATTTATTCAAAAATAACTGTTTGTCTATTTCAGACATATTTTCAGGCAGTACTATACTTACTACTAAACGCTTACACTCTTTTCCTCCTTGGCAATCGCAGGTAGTAGTAAAATACGAATCTTCATTTTGCTGTATAATAAAATTATATACACTTGTAGGCTCTTGAGACTCTTGAGTTTTTACTAGAGAAGAGTTATTAGAAGCTGCTATATTATTATTGTTATTATTATGTTCACTCCAAGCTACTGCCAAATTATTAGTTATCTGCACCATGGCTTTCATTGCAGAAAATGCTTTGTTAAGGTTTGAATCAGTTTCATCTGATGTAGGAGATATAAGAGTTAAATACTTAGTCATATCATTTAACACCGACGACCATACACTCACCATTTGTGCCATATCGTTAAATAGGTTTCGAGAACTAGCTTTGCGTAGGCTTTTATTGTTTTTACTATCAAAAGTATTAAACCTAATATCTGAATAAATTTGATCTTGAGCTGCCTGATCTTCAGAATAGGTATAGGTAAAATTCCATTCTGATGCTTTTTCAAGAGTCTCTTTCGTTGTATTACCTACTACTGACACTGCTTTACCTTCTTGAGTTGTTAGCGTTGGCGGTTTTGGGTAATTACGAAGAACTATAGGAATATCTACTGTACCTAAAGATTGTTGTAACGGAGAATTATCAAAATTAGGTTCTACTGTTTCAGCTAAATTAACAGGTACTATAAATGTTAACCATTTTGAAGCTTGATAGCCTTTTACATCTGGCACATCTGTAATATCAAATTCAACATGGGTAATTTGATAATCCATTCCTAAAGCTACTGAGGTAAATTCTTTGGAATTTTTAGTAGAAAAGATGAAAGATATATCTGATGTTTTTTCTCCGTCTTCGTAATCTAACTGTATTTTAGCATTTGAAATTGAATATAGTTTACTATCTCCTTCTGCATTATTAACAATACTTGGAGTACCATACAAGCGAGGAGCTATTTGATTTGCTTCTTCTCTTGCTATTCCAGACTCTGCTGTAACCTGCATTTGTACTACTGCATTAACAGAATAGGTGTTTCCTAACTGAATGAGTAATTGTTGTTTGAACTTTTCTTGAGCGTTTAATTTTCTTGCTTCATTTACTTCTGGTGCTGTAAGAATTGGCTCTACCTTAGTTGAAATCGTTTCTGCTAATAATGATTTAGCTTTGGTTATAGCTTCAAGGAAAGATGTAGCATCTGTATCTAAACCTTTTAAAACTTCTTCTTCTTCTTTCTGTTTTAATTGGTCAACCAAAAATGCTGGTACTGCATATTCTGAGCTTAAGAAAAGGTCAATTGCATCCAAACATTGTTTTCCCCAGATATCCATATCAACATCTGTAAAATTCTTTACTGTACCTTTTTCGCAATCTAGTCCTTTACCTGTAACATAAGAGCATATTGGAACATCTTTTTTAGATACTAAACTGGTAGAAATTGGTAACGGTGCATAGAAAGATGCATTTAATAAACTATACGTATAGATTTTTATTTTATATGAGCTGAATTCCTCATTGGTCAAAACTCCCTGCAATGCTTCATCAAAACTAGCCTTACTCATATATATGGTTCCTACTAATGGAGTAAGTTTATCTACTACAGAGTTAGGAACTCCTGATTTTGGTAGTTTCGAAATTGAATTGTTTGTAAGCTCATAAGATCCTGCTGGCTCAACATTCCAATAAATACCATTACCAGGTTTTAGCCCCATTCTTACAATGTAAATAGATTCATTCTTCTGGCTTCCAACCAACTCTTTATCTATACCTGTAGTTACTTTAAGTACGTATTCATTTTCTTGATAAAAAGTCTTTTCAAAATTAACAGCAAATTCTGTTAGTGAATGATTTTGTGTTTTTTCTCCAGCACTATTTTCCTCTCCAAGAGTTGGAACATACGTATTAGGTTGAACCAAGGTACTAGTTGAAGTAACCGATGGGCTATCTTTAAAATCGTTGTTAACAAAAGAAAGATCTCTTTCCATACGTAATGCTACTGTTAACTCAAAAATAGAAGCTGTTTCTAAATTTTCAATAGCTACTGGTTGTTTTATTGAACTCATTGTTGGAGCCGTAGGAACTGTTTTACAGTACGCTACTGCATATAAATAAGCGTAAATTTCTTTTACAAAATTATTAATTGGTTCTAAACTTACATCAGTTTCAACCCCTGGAAGTAGTGAAGTACTTAATGAAAGTGTAACCGTATTTTGATCTTTTTTATAAGGATTAAATTGATTTATTTGATAATATATATTGGTATATACAGCTAAGTCATGTAATGCATTTTTTTGATAATCTGGTGCATCTGGATTATTAGGATCAGACACACATGGTTTACCATCTGTATTTTGATATCTTGTAATATCAAAAGAGAAATTTAATAACAACTCTCTGTCTGTATCATTTTCTAATTTTACATCATAGGTAATAAACAAACTCGGCCACTGTGAGAAACCTTTTAATTCATCAAGGTATCCTACTTGCACTGGTGGATTATTAAGAGGTGATTTTGTGTTTAGCGCTGGATTGTTAAATGGTGTTACGGTTTCATTACCATAATAATCTACCCAATCAAAATGTATTTGTAATGTGTTTCCTATACCTCTATAAGGGTTATCTTCTTTTTGAGGAAATCCTTCTGGGTAAGAATTATTAGGGTTATCTATTGCATACTGCGCTATAGGAATTACTTGATTATAGTTCCAAACAGAGTTCGCATTTTCTTCATCGGTATTTGCAGGACCAGAAGGTAAACCTACAATACTTTTGTTAAAATATCTGTTAGCTACTATTTGATAGTTTAATAAATTATATAGATTATTTAAATAGGTTTCTGCATAGCCAGCACTACTTGGATTATCTGGTGGAGTACCTGGGTTTGTACGACTTAACTCAAACCCTGCTGTACCTTGTTGAATTGATGATACTTTATGTACTACCTGATCAACTATTGTAAAGGTTGTGCTTACCGCAAAAACAGCAGCATCTTTAATCATAAAAGATAGTGTATCAACATCTATAAAGTAATAACTGGCAATGCTTTGTAATGTATTACCTGGAGTACCCTCGCCTGTTGTTATCTGGTAAGTAACTGTAGGGATTTCTATTAATTCCCATACAGCTAAATCATCCCAATTATCAATATCTGGATTAAGATTTTTTACATCATTTGAATCAACCTTAAAATACTCTGCTATGGCTGTTAAATTATTAGATGGTGTATCTGACGGAAGACCAACTTCATATTGCAACCCGTTTAAAATAATTGGTTTTGCTGATGTATTAAGTTTTACATCTGTTTCATTAAGTTTAGCTAACTCGCTAATTAATATATTATATTGAGATGAAATGCTTTGTAGCGTTTCATTTGCTAAAGTTGTTGTATAACTTAAATCTCTTTGAGCTTTAGACTCTGCATAAACGATAGAAGATGAAGTATCTATTTTATCTCCTGTTATAGCACAGTTCATAAAATCTTTAAGAATATTATTGTATGAATTACTATAAGTAACCAGTAATGAAATTGTTCCGTTTCCTGAACTGTCAAAAATAGTATCAGGGAAACCTGTATTTCCTTCAATTTCATTGTATAATAAATAATATCCTCCAGATCTTGTAATACTACACTCCCATAATAGTTTTACAAAATCGTATAATGTGTTTAAAACTCCGTTAAGTTTTTCAGATTCTTCTACTTTTTTTCCTAAATAAAAGGCTGTAGCAGGATTTGTTTCTGTTGATAAATTAGATTGAACAATAAACGTTTTCATATTTAGGTTTCCAACAGAAAGTAATCCATCACTTCCTTCATATAACCACTGTATATCTTCAATTACCCCTTGATTATTATTAGAAGAATTAGGGTTTAAAACTCTTAATAATCTTTCTAAAATCTGTGTTCCTGACTCATTTGCTCCTATTAACTCATAAGTAAATGCACTTGTACCCGGAGCAGTATCATCTGCTTGTTTTTTAATATCTATTTCTAATAGTGTAGACCAACCATAATACTCAGAGTTTTTATAGTCCATAACTCCTGTTGCAGCATTATACGTTCCTATTTGAATATCCATTGCTGTACCAGCTCGTTTTGGCAACGCTATTTGCTGTAATAAACCTGATGGGAAATTCCATATTAAAGGAGAAACTTCTGTTTGGCTTCCTAAATTACCATAAGGTAGATTTACCTCTCCTGAAGTACTCCATTGTGTTACGGTTTGGAATGTATATTGCACTGGAGTTAAATTATACGGTGTCATAGCTGCCAGTTTTAAAATATCTGGCTCAATACCTGTTTGCTGAGCGTAATTAACCACTGTTGAGATTTGCGATATATCTTCTGCAGTTAATTTTATTGGTAATGTTGCTTTTTTAGGGTCTCCAGAAGGAACTTCTCCATTAAACTGTAACCAATTTAATGTAGTATTAATTAAGTTGATTGTAAATCCTTCTTTAACATCGCTTGGAACTTCAAACTGTTGTCCTGTTAATTGGTATAAAGCACAATCATCACCTGTACATGGAGAGTTTGCATTGAGTGTTAATCCTGGTAAGGTAGTTGGTAACCTCATTCCATGAAGTTGGTATCGAGATACCATACCTGATAATTGTGTATATGAATGGTTTGCTTTAAAATAATCTAATATACTTTGTACGTCTAAACATCTTAATTCTGGAATATTTACTGTACTGTAATTATCTGAATTATAGAATAAATCATTTAATTGTTGGTTATGATAGTTTGTTCCTAAAACTTCTGGAGTTGTACTATATTTTTGAGCTATTTTACCTAGTGTTTCTGCATCATCAGGATTGGTAAAAGTTATTGTTGCGTGTACAAAAGGTTGAACTAACAATACTCCTAGTGGCTGTACTTGTAATGATTGAATTTGTGTATCATTAGCAAGATCATTTACCGTTACCTTATTAGTAGGAGTACTTAGTTTTTTTGCTATACCTGTTAGGGTATCTCCAGGCACAATAGTATAAGTAACACTATTATAAACAAATGAATTACCTACTATAAACAGTCCTGGTACAGATTGATTTTGTAGTAATAAATCTGAAACTGAAATATTATTAAATACGGTACTAGCTATTCCTGCAAAAGTATCTTCACTTTTTGCTGTATAGTTTGTAGCTGCTATAGTTAAGTTTGCTTCAGTAGTTAGAAGTGTATTTTTTTGAAAGCTTGAATCATTGGCTAAATCTGCTACTGTAGTTTGTAACCCTGTAGCTACCTCATTAATAGTATCTGTAGGTTTTACTGTATAAGTCTTAGAGTCATACGCAATTTCTTGAACTTGTAATACTCCCGGAATGGTTGCATTTTGTGTAATCAGCAATGCTATTTCTAAGGCGTATTTAGCTCCAATAGAAACAAAATTATCACCATCAAGAATAGTATACATTACTCCTGTAATATGAACATCAACTCCTCCATTTAAAGGGTGAGATTGGTTCGCTTTAGAAATATCACTTATCTTAACAGTATTTGTTACTCCATTAGAAGTACTAATATTATTTGCCCAGTTTGCCATGGCATTTAGGCTATTACCTTTAGATAATGGATAAGTATAGTTTTTTAATGCGTCTTCTGCATATCCTATAAGTTGCTTTCCTATAAGTACAAAGTAGTCTTCAAAAACAAATGTTGATAATGAATGTTCTACTGCTGCACTTTTTCTCAAGGCTGTATTAGCATTTTCTTCAGATACTTTTACTGCGAGTTCATTAAACCATTTTTTAACTTCAGATAGATATTCATCCGTTGCCATATTATAGGTACTGAAATTCACATCAACTCCGGCGTCTGGAACAGACAGTTCTAAATCGAAAAACATCGGAAATACAGCTGCTGTTTCAGGTTTTGAGCTTTCTGTTACATTTTGAATGTTTACAGCCTCAAAAGTATCTTCAAGGAATGATAATAATTTATCTGTAGGAATTGGTAATGGCGTATTTTCGTTTGATAATAGTGCTAATAAGACCTGTAAATCGGTTTCTGATACTGCTAATCCGTCAGTTGTAGTTCTTGTACTTTCTGTTGCTGTTTCTTCTGCATAGTTTTGTATTAACCATCTAAAAAAATCTTGACTTAAATACTCAAACGAAGAAGTAACTGTGCTATCAGGGTTTTCAGCATCAGGGGCATCAATCCATAGTGTAGTAACATACTGAGCTTTCTGGTTTTTTAAATCGCCATTTTCCGATCCAGCTACTGTTAGATGTGGAATTAAATAAATATTAAGTGTAGGTGCTTTCTCTTCTGCACTTACTACTAATTTAGAGTTGTAATGTATTGGTTTTATAGGCAGCTCAATTAATCTACTTGATTTTTCTGCGTATACTAAATAGTTACCATCAACAGATTCTGAAAGTTGTCTGTTCCATGGAGCCATACTTGTTTGATCTGTACCAATGGTAAGGTCTGTTCGTATTTCTGCTTTGAAACTAAAGTTAATTTTAATAGAGAATATTCCTAAATTTATTTTTGCTGAAACTCTTACATCTACTGAGGCTACAATAGCCAAAGGCATTTTGTTGTATGCTTCTAAAATTGCTTGTGCATATACTTTTACTGTAATATTTACAGATGCCGAAATAATTCCAAAATCTAAAGAGCCATACAATTTACCAATTAACCCAAGTGTACCTTGCAACCAATAGTAATAAGAAGTTTCTACTTCTGTTTTATTGTTTTCTTGAAGTGCTCCTTGATATGGATGGTATGTAGCAATAACTCCTTCTAAAATACCAAAAATTGTAACGCTAAATCCAGCTTTTAGTACCCCGTAGTTAACACTATATCCAACACCTACCTGTAAGCCTATTCCAAAAACAATTACTGGATTAAAATTACCATAATTTGTTTGTGGTACTTTTTTGGTTGTAGCACTACTTAATTTTCCGAAGTAAAAACCTCCTGACCCCATTGCTGGAATTCCTGGTGGTACAATAGCTTGTATAGTGAAGGATCTTGAAAAATCAAGTTTATACGGAAATCCTATATCTACCATAAAATCACCATTGGTATAAATGGCCAAGGCAATAGAAGGAAGTGTGATATTGACTGCACCGAACTGTAAGTATCTTAATGCATCTGGTAGTGTAAGCGCTATTTGATATACTCCTACTCCATCTGAGATTTTTTTATACATAATCTCAAAATCCAAACCTGCAAAAATTTTGGCTTTATCACCTGCCATTGCAATTCGTAAACCGTACAGGTTAGGATCATTGAATACGGCTTGCATTTCTAATGTCCACACCGGTTTTTCTTTGGTACCAACATTAAGGATTCCAAAATCGGTTCCTATTAACCAATTTGAATTTTCATTAAATGAAAGTAAAGAGTTTCCTGAACCAGGACCAATAGGTACTTTGCCTTTTTCTGGAGTATCAAATGCTTTTTCCATAGCATCTGTAACTTCTTTAATAGATTGGTATTGAGCTGCATTATTTAGATCAACATGTTGTCCCATTGCTAATAAGCGTAACTCAAAATACTGTGTTCCTTGACCAGGAACTTCTGGCATATCTTTTACATCTTGACCTTTTTCTTTGTTAAAGACATTACTGTCGTTAATTGCTGGTACTACTGAACTACCATCAAATGCTATTTGAACACCTTGTGCATTTTTTGTTAGCTTAATACCGTTGATTGTAATGAATACTAAATCAAGACTTTTTGGTAATTTATAATCTACTACTACCTCTTTGGTATCTAAATTATAAGTAACCTTAAATCCATCTAAACTTATTTTATTGAGTATATCCCATGGAGCATCTAATTCAAAGTTAGGATCGAACAACATCTTCATAAATGAGGTAAGTAACGACCCTACACTCCAGTTTTTAATCTCAAAAATGATAGTTCTACTTTCTCCCGCAACATTATATTTAGCAATGAATCCTTCCCATTCAATCATTAATAATTGGTCATCACCATCAAAATTATAACCAATCTTAACTTCTGCATTAAAGTATTCAAGTAAAACACTTCCCATTACACCACCAGAGTATTGCTTTCCTGCTGCTTTGGTTGCATCAAACTTTAAGGCTAACGCTGCAGCAATATCAATTCTCTGATTAATTATAGGAAAAGTGAACTTCCACTCTATGCTCGTTTTAACTTCATAAGAACCTTTTTCCTCTCCATTTGGAATGTCTGCGGTTAAATCAAAACTAGTAATTGACAAATCTGCTGGTAAAAAACTAGTAGGTAACTCAAAGCCTACTTTTTTAAATAATCCATCCATCAATTGCCCTAAGTTTAACTTGTCACCTTCAGGCATGTTTATACTTAAATCCCACCCACCATCTTCTGTTGAAGAATTATAATTTACTGCTGATTGCAATCTTAAATCTCCTATAGAGAAAAGACCACTAATAGCAGCTGTATATACATTTGAACCTGTTCCTGTTACTGGAGAAGTAGAGGTAAGTTGTAATGCTGCATCAGTTAATGATATATTGGTAATAAGGTTCATTTCAATATCTCCTGATGCAAAAAATGCATAGTATTTACTATTGATATCCATATCAATACCAAACCCTGTAAATACTACACTTACCAAACTTTCTGGTATTTTTATAAAACCGCCTGTTATGGCTGCTAATAAATCATTGATTGAAACGGTTCCATCAAAAGCTGCTGATAAAGTAAGATCAGAAGTAATTTCTACATCAAAACCTCCTTTGAATATGGTTGGAAAAAAATTTACTCTTGATGTAAAAAAAATACTCTGAGCATTGGTCGTTCCTGGACCTAATATCCACCAATTTACATCAAACTCTTCAACCGAAAAATTATCAAAGAGGTTCCATGTACCAACTGACCCCACTTGTGCTGAAACACTATTTATTTGTACCCCATTAGTAAAGTTTAAGGAAGTTGTAAACCCTTTGAATGCAATACTATTTAAATACTGTTGCAATGTTGGAGGGATATTACTGAACCAATTATTTCCAGCCATTAATGAAAACATATTTAATGGTGTAAGTGGTTTTTGAGGAGTTGAAGCCACAGCAATATCAAAAGTATTAGTTTTGGGGGCTATGCTTGTTGTAAAATCCATTTGGATATTTTCTCCTAAATGTAATTGTAATTGAAAATATAAAAGAGGTGTTTGTTGTACTTCTGTTATTGGTTCAGAATCTTCCTCTGTGGTTTCTTCAACAGATTCTATCTTGAAACCTACGGCAGGATCACTTACTTCTAAAAATAATAAGGATATAGGAGTAACATCTATAGGTACAATAAGATCCATATCAGGATATAAATACTGCTCATTGTCTACTTTTGATGGATCTAACATCCCTGTTAAAGGAAGTTTTGTACTTACCGACCATGATGTTAAAAAATCAACAACATCAGCTAACCAATCTGTAAGAGTTATCATAGCAGAGAAATTCTGCCCCTCAACTAAAGGGATGTCTGAATTTTGCCATTTAAAATTATCCTTTTGTTCTGTACTAAACACAAAAGCTGGTGAAGTATAGGGTAAACCATCAAAAACACCACCTATCATATATTCCCAACTAGTCTTAAAAGTCCAATCACTTAATGCGATTTGTATAGTAAACTGAGCTTCTCCTTTCTCGTTAACAACAACCTTTAAAATAACATCTGTATTAGTTTTTTCTACATTTAAAATGTTTGCTTTAGCATTACTTATGGTCAATGTATTCCCTGCTGGATCTGGAATAGATGTTTCTGACGTATCTATCAATAAAAAAGTTCCTTCAGCTAACTGATATCCTTTAGATAATAAATCATCTAAATTTTCTGGAGGTGTTAATTGAGAAGCAGAAAAAGTAGCAGCATTAATAGTGATGTTTCCATTATTAGCAGCTGCCTGATCTCTAAAAGTGGTTGTTAAATTAGAAAGACTCATAATACAAGGTGTGTATATTGTTATATATCTATAATTAAAGGAAGATGATCGCTGGTACTTCTTATTTTACCATAATTATCCCATCCTAGAAACCTTCTTAAAGCTCCTATATTCCCTGGAGTATAACCTCCATCTCCATTAGGCCCATTAGGGGGCAATGGTAAGGCTACTGGAGATCCTGCATTAGCCATACCAACAGGTATTTGAGCCATTCCTGTAGTATAAACATAATGACCCGGAGGAGCTCCACCAGGAGTAGGCATTACTGCATTGTATGGAGATCCAGTTATTCTGTTAACAATGGTGATATTGGCAGCAGGCCCTCCTGCAGCAGCTCCATACCGTGTTAATACGTTATCGATGCTATCATAGCCAGCAAAATGATTATTACTTCCCAAATAACCATACGCTGGATATCCATTGGTCTCCCAAGGAGTCGCTCCATTTCTGTATTTATGTTTCATATGAGTAAAAACATACCCTTTATCTGGCCATACGTTATTAGCTGTTGGATTTATGGCTCTAGTATATCCTGCACCTGCAGGTAAAAGATTAATGAGGTTATTATAGGCTATAGGCTCAAAGTAAGCATTAAAAATATTCACATTAAAATCTCCTACAATTACTCCTGCTTCATTGGCCGCAAGGTTGTTTGTCATTTCTCTGACATTAGAGAGTTGATTGGTTCCATTAGCAGCAGGACCAAAATTTGGAGGGGCATGATATGCTAATAGCTTAATAGTTCTGGCATTAGCTACATCCCAAAATGTAGTTAAATATGGTGGTCGATTTCCAATTCCTGGAAACTGTAATCTATTAGGAGGCATGGCATTGTCTGTAAAAAGCCATTGACCAGCAAGTTGGTTAGAATTAATTCCTGGATTAACATTTGACCCTCCTGGGACAGCTACTGCTGGTAAACAATTATTCCAAGGAGCTGCATATCCAACTAAGTTTCCTATTCCGATATTGGCTACCGAATCAGAAGGATTTGCAGCTCCTTGCCAACCCCATGGACCAGTAAAGCTTAAATTAGCACTGTTATAAAACACAGAAATACCTTCACTTACTCCTCCTTGACCTAATATAAGCGGAGGTACTAGCATCCAATTTGCTCCTAATACTGCATTTGCTCTTATTTTTGCTAATAAATCTAAAGCTCCTTGCTGCCCTCCTGCTGTTATCAAAGAACCTTCTACTCCACCTCCTGTTGATGTTTCTATTACCACAAAAATATCTGGAATATTTGATGTCATTGTATCCAATATTAATTGTGCTCTTTGAGTAGAAGCTTGCTGCATATTAATTGTGCTACCTATCTGTCTTCTATTAAAAAAAGGATTATTAATTTTATTAATCCCAAACTGCTGTATGTTCCAATAGAGTACTCTTGCCATGACCTATAATTTTGTTTTGTTATATGCTGCATACCATCCTAAACTTTTGGCAGTAGCTCCTGGATTTGGGTTTCCAAAAAGTAAAAAATTAGTACTTCCTCCAGGAGGTAGTTTGAGAATCCCTAAAAACTTCAATGCTATTTTACTCAATGTCATTAAATATGATTGCTGAGCTTCTACATATTCTAATTTTAAAGTATCGATAGATAATTTTAATACTCCTTGTAGACTAAGAAGTTTAGCATTACTGCTGGTTCCTGGGAGTTTTATTCCCACAAATGCCTTATAGGCAGTATCGGTAGCTTTATTTCCTGGACTCCATGCTATTAGTAAACTAGCATTAAAATCAAGTGATGATGCTAATTCTCCTGGTGTTCCCATATTCAAGGTCATTTCAAGTCCATACCAATTTTCTGAAAGCCCGGTAGTATTAATTCCAGGTAAACTTAAATTAAGGTATCCTAAATTAGAAGGCTTAGTATCCTTATCTCCACTGACAAGGTTATTAATTTGTAGTGCAAAATTAGGATATAAACTTAGTTGTCTAGTTGTACTAAGATCTGAGTTAAATACTATTTTTGAAGCATCAAAAGCATAATCTACCACAGTAGGTGTACTAATATCAAATGCCATATCAATAAATAAATTACTGTAACTCAAACCATCTATAATATCTGTATCTGTACCATCTCCATTTCCAAAAGAAAAAGCGTCCATAACAATTGTTTTTTCTTCAGTTTCATTTATTACAGGAGTGGTTGTTTGCATTACTGCATAGTTTAAATATCCCCACATTGCAAAACTAGATTCTATATGGGTAGCTTTAGGATTAGTCGTTAATGTATTAAACTGAATTTTGGTGATTTCTACATTTTTAAGAAGATTACTATCAAAGTAGAATAAATTATCATCAGTATTTTCAAATACATATACTGGTGTACCGTCATGGTCTTGATATGTACCGTCTAGTACTACAGTATTTAGAGTTTTAGAACCGTATTTATTATTTGTACCTATTACAGTATCAGAAAATAAATTGTTCATTGTTAATTGTACTTTACTCTGAAAGAATTTAATAGCAGTATTTTCAAAAAGAACTTGTAATTGAAGTACTTTAAAATCATAAGTAGCTCCCGCTAAAGGTGGTACAGGTTTATTAATATTTAGTCCTTGTAATAGTTGTTGTTGATAAGCTGTATCTAAATAGTTGATGAGTCCAAAAAGAGAACTATTTTTTTCCATTTGAACCTGACCTTCAGCATTTACCTTATTAACTTCTATTCCAAAATGATGTGCATTAAACCTAGTTAGATTAATACCAGATATTAACCCTTTTAATTGTTGAGGAAATTCTTGTAAATCAATATCAGCTTTGAGCACCAAAATTCCATTCCAATCTTTATTATTTACGATATTATGAAACTTTTCATAGAGAATTGCCTGATTACTTTCTGGGTGTTCTAACCCATATTGATAAGCTTTTTCTGCCTCTGCTATATAATCCTGTACCCATGAAGATATTGCAATTAACTGCTGATATGCATTCGCTGGATCCTCTACTCCTTCAGTATTAAAAGTGTTAGGTTGGGTCCAAGTTTTTGGATCTTTAACTCTATCTATTAATGTGCCTTTACAAAATTTAAAAATGACTACATTATTATAATCGGCATAAGTGTTTGTTGTTCCTGCATTAATATCAAATGGCCAATCTTCAATTGACATTTTGTTATTAAATATAGCCTCTGCTGTAGTTTGCCCTCCTTGTTCTCCACTTTTAGAAAATAATGTTCCTAAATGGTTATTTTGAGTGACTACTAAAAATTGTTGATTAGTTAGAAAAGCACTTTGTAATTTAGTAGGTAAATTAATAAAACTCATTTGATATTGAGCAGGATTAGACGGTTCTTGATTTTCTGGATATAAATACTCAGGTGTAGCGTTTTGATGAATATCATTTTGCCCTAAGTTAAGCATGCTCCAAGCTCCATTGTTCTTTACATGAGCTATTAATCCTTGTGGAGTTGTAGAACTTACATAATTACTATCTCCATCACTTAATAATTTTACTCTTTTTGTTGCACTTTTTGAGACTCTTTGTGCTGTTAATTGTTTTGTAATAAGTGTTTTTCGTTCTTTACTAAGTACTTCGGACTCGAAAGTTGTTAAGTTATCGTTTCCTGGTTTTTGAGAATCTGCTTCTACTGCTAGGTAAGGAACAATAGGTATATAAAAATCTTGTTGAGGCATATCTATACTAGGTTCATAAAACCCTAACAAATTAGATTTACCTACATTCCCCTCACTTACTCCATGATCTTTGGCAAATAAGGAAGCCCCTTCAGGTTGAGAAACATATTGAACATTTTCTGCTACCTCTGATATAATATTATACCATCCTGTAAAGTATTTATTTTCTAAAGTTGGATTGTTTGTTCCTGGGTTTACCAGTGATAATTCTTGGGCAGGAAAATTTGGCGCATAAGCCGGTTGTTTACTTTTAAATCGTAATACATCTCCTGTAGGAATTTTATCTTTAACTGAGTATGGTGTAAAGGAAATAACTTCCGTTCCTGATAATCCAGGTAAAAAATCAAATTGGCCATTTTCATCTACTTGATCTGATTGTGGATCCATAAAAAAGTCTCCTTCAGGTTGTAAATAGAATCGTTCATTTTCATCAATATCTCTGGGAGAAATAAGTAATAAAGGACTATTAGGTAATGGAGTTAAATTATTAGAAGGATTTGTATTTTCAGTTAAATTGACTTTTGGCCATAAAGTAATAGGATGACCTGTATTTATTGAAAAAAAACTAGGTAAATAGCAAGGTGTTGATTTTCCTGAACTACTATTAAAAATACTTCCTGTAAACGCAAAATAAGTATTTAATCCTTTTTTATTTCCTATATCTAAAGGGCCTATCGATGCTTGAGTCATTGCATACTCTACATCTGATTGAGGTTTAAAAATAGGATAACTATATTTTACAAGGCTATTATCAGCTGGTTCTGTATGATAGTAACATGTTTCTAAGTAAAAGGCTTTAAAATCGCTTTCTAAATTAAAACCTAGCGGAAAACTAAATGCTCCGCAATTGTATTTGGTAAATGATATGGATATATCTTTATTAAGCAATGTATCACTTCCAAATTCTTTACTGTTAAAAGATATATTAGGACTATTTAAATCGTAACTTAATTGTATTTGTGTAGCTGCACCTTCTGGAATGAAAGACACTTCTGTATTATTTCTAATTGATAATGTCGCAAAACCATTTCCCATGGTGTAATTAAAAGTTTGACTAACCTTAATTACATTCTGAGAATTCACATAATAGTTAATTGCAACAACATTTTCATTAGTTGGTTTTGAATTTACATCTAACAACCAAGCAGTGGTAATATTATTTGAAAAGTTTTCTCTATACTTTTGTAAGTACTCCTTAACTTCATCTATGTAATTGATAATATCATTGTTATCAGGAGCATTTTCAGCAAAAAGAAAATAAACCGAAAGTGTTTTCGCTTTTGATAAAGTAAGTGTAGATTCTTTATAAGTTGAATCTTCTGGTAGCACTACAGCCGACCACTCATTTAACTCGGGAGTTATGTTAATATACAATAACGGATCTCCTGAATCCACATTACTAAATATAGTACCCTCAGTATCTTGTAGAATTGAACCCATAGCATTAGAATAATATGTGTGTAAAATAACTTGGTAGTGAAATAAAGTATGAGTATCAAAACTAAGGAATGGAAAACACCCCTCTAAAAAGCATCGTGATACACTATAAACTAATCATCCTTAGGACATAAAATAGATACAATTACTATTACATCGTAAGGTGATAAATTGGATACAATCAGTTGACTCCCTTTAAAATCAGCGACAGCTATAAGCTGTTCTCTAATCTTTAAAATATGGATACCATTAAACGAAGTACTATCATTAAATTTTACATTATTAGTATCTCCTGTGTTAACAACAGTTGCTTGCTGAGCCTTACTTATATTATTAATATAACAAATACATTGAGACCCATTATTGGTATCTAATACAGCATATTCATTTTTTAAAAGCACAATTGTATCCAGCTTGGATTTTGTAATGCTTTGAGAAAATGCTGTGTTACTCGAAAATACAAAAAAAACAAGGATTGTATATTTTATATACAATCCCTTTTTTTTATTAACCTTGTGTAGTTTGCGCCTGAATTTCTGCAGTTGCATCATTCTGAGCGTTAGTAATATTAGAAACGGTTACTTGCGCACCTGCAAAATTCCCATTACACACCACACTATAAGAAGGTGAATTTGGTGGAATATTAAACAATCCATTAGCAGGTTTGGTAGCTCCATTATCATAACAATTAACACCTGCAGGCGCACCTGCAATTGTAAAAGTTAGTGTGTTAGCTCTACTAGAATTTGTAATAGTAAGAGTAGACTGTGAACCATTAGCTGTATTCCAAGTTGCAAATTGACCTGAATCTATAGCTGCTGAACCTTGTTGGTTAATTACTGGGTTTTGTGTTGCCGTTGTTGACATAATTTAAAAGTTTAATTAGTTAGTGGTAACGAAGTTAAACTCTTATTTCCCTTTTTTTTTGAAAAAAACTACAAACGTAATAATAGAAAGTATTAATGGCTTTAATTCTGACACGAGTGTTTTCTTATCAATTCATAAGCAATAAAAAAACATAAAACCCTGAAATAAAACACATTACAAACATTAACTCATAAAATAATTTTAATCTTATCTTCTTCAAGCTCATTTTATTATATAAAATAAGAGAATACCTTACTCTTTTTACGGTTATTTAAACAGTTTCCTATTATGAACTTTTTATTTTTAAATTCTAAAACTAAAGTTATGATTAAAAACATTTTGAACTTAGGTTCTATCTTAAACAAAAATGAACAACAACTTATTAATGGAAGTGGTGATGACCCTGTAACAGACTTATGTGTTCCTATCCCTAGAGAAGTCGCTACTTGTCTTATGCCTATTAGTGGTGAATGTTGTGGTTTATGGGATTAAAACTAAAAAACATAAAAGCTGTTTAAAAACAGCTTTTATGTTTTTAAAATTTAGAAAAACCTTGGTTGTTTATAAGTATTTTCTTCTGTTTTAAAATCGAATAATAATAAGAATTCATGCGACCCTGAACTAAATTCTCCTAGATTAGATACTGTATAATCATACGCATAACCTAATCGCAAGTCTTTTCCAATTCTAAAATTAACTATTCCACTCCACGAGTCATCCAGACGATGAGATACTCCAAATTCCACTTTATTATTCCATAATAAATTTAACGATAAATCTAATGACAAAGGTGCTGAATCGGCATACTTAACTAATGTTGAAGGTTTTAATTGAAAATTATTTTTTAAATCTATTACATACCCTGCTGTCAAAAATCCATGCATTTTTTCTGATGCTTTGGTTATTTTTCCGTTTGATCTTTCAAAATGTAATGTTTCTAATAAGTTTGGTACTGAAGCTCCTACATAAAAGTTTTCTTTGTAATAGAATGCTCCTACACCAAAATTTGGGTATGTTTTGTTACTATTCTGATTAAATTTTGGATCATTAGATTCTACTTGATTTAATGTTAACAAACCTATTTGTTGAAAAGTTGCTCCTGCCTTTAACCCAAAAGCTAGTTTAGCTTTTTCTGAAGTATTAATTGTAAAAGAAAAATCGGCATAGGCATGTGTTTCACTTACTGGACCTATTTTATCGTGAATTAAAGATAAACCTAACCCTACTTTTCTACTTACTGGACTATGTATAAACCCACTAAATGTTTTTGGCGCTCCGCTAACACCTACCCATTGTGATCGTGCTAATAAACCTAAACTTATACCTTCTTTACTACCTGCATAAGCTGGATTAATAACCTCCATATTATAAATATATTGAGTATATTGAGGGTCTTGTTGTGCGAATATTTTACTACTTATACTTACTAGTAGTAGTATATATATTTTCTTTTTCATATAGCTATTTATTTAAATATAACCAGCCTTGGTATGGTTTTGTTATACCGTCGTTAAAATCCACTACATACCAATAAGTAGCCGCTGGCATTGCTTTTTGGTCTCCTGTTAATGTTAACCTACCATCCGACTTTCCATCCCACCAGATTGGATTCAACTCATTATTATTACTGTAGTCATAAACTACATTACCATACCTATTGTATATTTTTATTTTAAATTTAGGATATGCTTCTGACAAACCTGGTATTACAAATTCATCATTAACACCATCACCATCTGGAGAAAAAGAATTTGAGGCAGAAAAGTCTATAACAGGGTCAATAGTTCCTCTTTTTCTTTCACATGCTAATGTAAAAATACCATATCCTGAAACTTTTGCTGTTATACTTTTACTATGAGTATCTATGTATACATTTTCTCTTTCTTTAACCCACTCTTCACCATTCCATCGTACTATCATTAGTTTACTTGGGTCTGAATAAAAAATTTCTGGTGTCGTTACACTACTCCATGTTAAAGTTAACTCCACCAACTCTTCATTAGATTTATTTTGAACTTCCCAGAACTCATTCATATTTATTAAACCAATATCTTCTTCTTTTTTATCGAAATCAATATTTGCCTTTTCCCAATTAAAACATACATAAAAATTTGTATTAGGATCTGAAGGAGGTGATATAGTTACAGTCCTAGGAACAAAAGTTTGCGATTTATAATCTCCTACAGGAAAAGTAAAACCTTCATTTCCTTTTTTTTGAGCTTTATTATTAACATAACTTTTATTACTAATACCAGTACTTGTAGCTCCATTTAAATAAGTTACGATACCTTTTTCTTCAGCTTTTAAAATTCCATTTTCAAAAAATGTAGTTCCTACAATCTCTATTTCCTTATCTAAACTAAAAGCTAAACTAGTTGACTCATTATCAAACTCCACAAACATAAAACTAGATGTTCCTTCACCCGTTATAATCTGTTCATTACTACCTACAAAACTTGTGTAACCTGTTACTTTATTATTAGAAAACTTGAATTTTCCATTATTTGTAAAGTTTTTAAATACATACAAGTCTCCATCGTTTGTTATTGCTCCAAATTCTTTTATTAATAAATCTTCATGAACGCTTACTAGTGTGTTTTCAGAAATATAAAAAGATCCAATGTTTGTCGTTTGAGCTTTAACAGCTATGACCAAACACATTATTATTGATGAGAATATCTTTTCTTTCATAATTATCAGCTTATTATAGAGAGGTACCATCAATTTTATACCAATAATAGTCTGCTCCATCAAAACCACATTGTATTGTTATAGAAGAATTCATTCCTAAAGTAGACAACCCTGTAATTAGCCCTGATCCTTTTATAGTACCTCCACCTGTAATATTTAAGTTTAATGCTACCGAAAGACCAAGTAAAGTTCCGTTACCTGCTTTATTTACAATTATTAACTTATTTCCTAAATTACTACTATTAGGGGTCGGTATTGTTATATCAGCACCTAAGCCTAAACTTATCAATCCAGTTTGTTCAATTATTACTGTACCATCTGTATTGTCTATGGTTGTGCCTGAAGTTGGATTTTTAACAATTCTTATATTATTCAACCTAGTTAAAGTAGTATTAATTGTTGTAATATCTGTTTCGTTAGTGGTCGCTAAAACATTATTCCCAGCAACATTACCCGCTAAGGTAGAAGCTCCTATATCAACAGACCCTCCATCTACTAAACTAATTGTATTGCCGCTTAAACTTAAATCTTGTGTATCTGAATCTACTGCACTCCATGTTGTTCCATCACTAGTTTTATATAATATTCCTGAAGCTGTATCGGTATAAACTTGACCTGCAACGCCTGTAACAGCTCCATTAGGATCTCCTGTTCCAGACAAAGTAGCATCTTGTCCCGCTGCTCCAGTGTCTCCTTTTAAAGAAGTGATAAAATCGGCTTCGGTTCCTGTGTTTCCTGCATCCAACCATGTTTGATATGCTGACTTCCCATCTACTCCATCAGTACCATCTATTCCGTTTGCTCCTGTGGCTCCAGTGTCTCCTTTTAAAGAAGTAATAAAATCGGCTTCGGTTCCGGTATTTCCGGCATCTAACCATATTTGATAGGCAGACTTCCCGTCTACTCCATCGGCTCCGTTAGTTCCTGTGGCTCCAGTATCTCCTTTTAAGGAAGTGATAAAGTCTGCTTCGGTTCCGGTATTTCCGGCATCTAACCATATTTGATACGCAGATTTCCCGTCTACTCCATCTGTTCCATTAGCTCCTGTGGCTCCTGTATCTCCTTTTAAAGAAGTGATAAAATCGGCTTCGGTTCCGGTGTTTCCGGCATCTAACCATGTTTGATACGCTGATTTTCCGTCTACTCCATCAGTACCATCTATTCCGTTTGCTCCTGTGGCTCCAGTGTCTCCTTTTAAAGAAGTAATAAAATCGGCTTCGGTTCCGGTATTTCCGGCATCTAACCATATTTGATAGGCAGACTTCCCGTCTACTCCATCGGCTCCGTTAGTTCCTGTGGCTCCAGTATCTCCTTTTAAGGAAGTGATAAAGTCTGCTTCGGTTCCGGTATTTCCGGCATCTAACCATATTTGATACGCAGATTTCCCGTCTACTCCATCTGTTCCATTAGCTCCTGTGGCTCCTGTATCTCCTTTTAAAGAAGTGATAAAATCGGCTTCGGTTCCGGTGTTTCCGGCATCTAACCATGTTTGATACGCTGATTTTCCGTCTACTCCATCAGTACCATCTATTCCGTTTGCTCCTGTGGCTCCCGTGTCTCCTTTTAAAGAGGTGATAAAATCAGCTTCGGTTCCGGTATTACCAGCATCTAACCATGTTTGATACGCAGATTTTCCGTCTACTCCATCTGTTCCGTTAGCTCCTGTCGCTCCGGTGTCTCCTTTTAAAGAAGTAATAAAGTCGGCTTCGGTTCCGGTATTTCCGGAATCTAACCATGTTTGATACGCAGATTTTCCGTCTACTCCATCAGTACCGTTTGCTCCTGTGGCTCCAGTATCTCCTTTTAAAGAAGTAATAAAATCGGCTTCAGTTCCGGTATTTCCGGAATCTAACCATGTTTGATACGCAGATTTCCCGTCTACTCCATCTGTTCCGTTAGCTCCTGTATCTCCTTTTAAAGAAGTGATAAAGTCAGCCTCAGTTCCGGTATTTCCGGCATCCAACCATGTTTGATATGCTGATTTTCCATCAGTTCCATCAGTACCGTTAGCTCCTGTATCTCCTTTTAAGGAAGTAATAAAATCAGCTTCGGTTCCGGTATTTCCAGCATCTAACCATGTTTGATACGCAGACTTCCCGTCTACTCCATCGGTACCGTTTGCTCCTGTGGCTCCGGTATCTCCTTTTAAAGAAGTTATAAAATCAGCCTCAGTTCCTGTGTTTCCGGCATCCAACCATGTTTGATACGCAGATTTTCCGTCTACTCCATCAGTACCATTAGCTCCTGTATCTCCTTTTAAGGAAGTGATAAAATCAGCTTCGGTTCCAGTATTTCCGGAATCTAACCATGTTTGATACGCAGATTTCCCGTCTACTCCATCTGTTCCGTTAGCTCCTGTATCTCCTTTTAAAGAAGTGATAAAGTCAGCCTCAGTTCCGGTATTTCCGGCATCCAACCATGTTTGATATGCTGATTTTCCATCAGTTCCATCAGTACCGTTAGCTCCTGTATCTCCTTTTAAGGAAGTAATAAAATCAGCTTCGGTTCCGGTATTTCCAGCATCTAACCATGTTTGATACGCAGACTTCCCGTCTACTCCATCGGTACCGTTTGCTCCTGTGGCTCCGGTATCTCCTTTTAAAGAAGTTATAAAATCAGCCTCAGTTCCTGTGTTTCCGGCATCCAACCATGTTTGATACGCAGATTTTCCGTCTACTCCATCAGTACCATTAGCTCCTGTATCTCCTTTTAAGGAAGTGATAAAATCAGCTTCGGTTCCAGTATTTCCTGCATCTAACCATGTTTGATAAGCTGACTTCCCGTCTACTCCATCGGTACCGTTTGCTCCTGTGGCTCCTGTATCTCCTTTTAAGGAAGTGATAAAATCGGCTTCGGTTCCTGTGTTTCCTGCATCCAACCATGTTTGATATGCAGACTTCCCGTCTACTCCATCTGTTCCGTTAGCTCCTGTCGCTCCAGTATCTCCTTTTAAAGAGGTAATAAAATCGGCTTCGGTTCCTGTATTTCCGACATCTAACCATGTTTGATACGCTGATTTTCCGTCTACTCCATCTGTTCCATTAGCTCCTGTCGCTCCAGTATCTCCTTTTAAAGAGGTAATAAAATCAGCCTCAGTTCCTGTGTTTCCTGCATCCAACCATGTTTGATATGCAGACTTCCCGTCTACTCCATCTGTTCCGTTAGCTCCTGTGGCTCCTGTATCTCCTTTTAAGGAAGTGATAAAATCGGCTTCGGTTCCTGTATTTCCGGCATCTAACCATGTTTGATACGCTGATTTTCCGTCTACTCCATCTGTTCCATTAGCTCCTGTCGCTCCAGTATCTCCTTTTAAAGAGGTAATAAAATCAGCCTCAGTTCCTGTGTTTCCTGCATCCAACCATGTTTGATATGCAGACTTCCCGTCTACTCCATCTGTTCCGTTAGCTCCTGTGGCTCCTGTATCTCCTTTTAAGGAAGTGATAAAATCGGCTTCGGTTCCTGTATTTCCGGCATCTAACCATGTTTGATACGCTGATTTTCCGTCTACTCCATCTGTTCCATTAGCTCCTGTCGCTCCAGTATCTCCTTTTAAAGAGGTAATAAAGTCTGCTTCGGTTCCGGTATTTCCAGCATCTAACCATGTTTGATAGGCAGACTTCCCATCTACTCCATCTGTTCCGTTAGCTCCTGTCGCTCCTGTTGCTCCAGTGACTCCTTTTAAAGAAGCAATAAAGTCTGCTTCGGTTCCGGTATTTCCGGCATCTAACCATGTTTGATACGCAGATTTTCCATCAGCTCCTGTTGACACTATTGGACTCCAAGAATTTCCATCTGAACTATAAATTTCTCCAGAATTGGTATCTATATATAAAACACCTGTAGCTGGATCAATAGAGTTACTAATCGGTGACCCTCCACCTGTAAGTAATTCACTCTCTCCTAATAGAAATGATAAATCAACAGACTTTGAAATTGCATTTTCTAACTCAAGAGTAAGAATATTAGAACTATTTAAGAAGAAATTTTTAATTTGTTGATTATCTGCTTGTGTAGCAATAAGGTTCGACACTGTAGTTATGTCTACTAACTTTTCCCAAAGCACTCCATTCCAATAATAAAATCCTTTTCCAGAAGCATTATTAGTATTATACACTAACAAGCTTTCGTTAATTGTCTTACTGCTTACTGGTGAAGCTGTACTTAAATTATCAATATTCAATCTGGGAATTAATAAGCCTTTGGTTTCTGACTTAATATCTAACTGAGCAGATACATTAGGTGTTAAGGTTCCTATTCCTACTTGTGCAGTAATAGTTACACTTAAAATTAAGAGTACGAGGGTTGTTACTTTTTTCATTAGTTTTTTTGTTTTGGTGGGACTTCTTAGTAATCATATATTACATTTAATTAAATTTTATTAATAAATTAAATTTTGATGTTCTATCAAGTAAGTAAAGGCATTATATCAGCATTGTCTTCATAGCTAAAAGGCGAAAGATTTGAAGAAACACCTAAACAAACTGATTTACAACATACTAACCTTTTACAATTTAATGAAAAAAAATTGATTTTGGTAAATACCTCTTTTATTCTTCTTAATTATCAGGTAAAGTCCCCCTAAAAAACAATTCTTTTACACATGAAAATAATTAGGGCTTTTAAATAGTTTGATACTTATAACACAAGGAAGTTTTAGGCAACAAAAAAGCCTTACTAAAACTAGTAAGGCTTATTGTGATCGCGACAGGATTCGAACCTGTGACCGTCTGCTTAGAAGGCAGATGCTCTATCCAGCTGAGCTACGCGACCATTGTGTCGGGGTGGCAGGATTCGAACCTGCGACCTCCTGCTCCCAAAGCAGGCGCGATGACCGGGCTACGCTACACCCCGATTAGTGTCATCTACAACTTTTTTTGCGGAGAGACCGGGATTCGAACCCGGGCATCCCGAAGGATGACAGCTTAGCAGGCTGCTGCATTACCACTCTGCCACCTCTCCTTAATTCTTGCCGAAGCGTGAACTAAAAATTGCGAGTGCAAATGTATAACTATATATACGTTTCTACAAACTTTTTTGATAAAAAAATTACCTATTCTGGATACTCAACTCGTAAGTGATAGATATTCATCAACTTATTCTTAATAATTTTTTTAATTTTTTCTATTTCTCTAAAAGTAATATCTGAATTTATGAACTGATTATCGTTTTTTTGCTTGTCTACAATTCTATCAATTAATATATCTATCGATTGTGCTGTTGGGTTTTTTAAACTTTTAGAAGCTGCTTCTGCTGCATCGCACATCATTAAAATTGCTGTTTCTTTTGAAAATGGAATTGGCCCTGGGTATTGAAACTTCTTAATATCAACATCTGGATTATTTTCTTCTTCTTGCTTATAGAAATAATAAGTAACACTTGTTCCGTGATGTGTACGAATAAAATCTATTATTCTATCTGGCAGCTTGTGCTTTTTTGCTATTTCAATACCGTTAATTACGTGATCTAAAATAATACGTGCACTATCTACTGGTAATAAATCATTGTGTGGGTTTACGCCCGTAGATTGATTTTCGGTAAAGTACATTGGATTTGCCATTTTACCTATATCATGATACAATGCTCCTGTCCTCACCAACATCGAGTTTGCTCCTATTTCATTAGCCGCTGCTTCAGCTAAATTAGCTACCTGCATAGAGTGTTGAAACGTTCCTGGTGCTTTTTCATTCAAATCTCTTAACAACTTTGAATTTGTATTAGAAAGTTCTAATAATGTTACATCAGAAACCAACCCAAATAGTTTTTCATAAAAATAGATAAAAAACACTGCTAAGAACGATAACAACCCATTGGCTGCAAATAGTCCAAAGTACATCCAATTTATTTTATCTGCATTTCCTTCTTTTAAAATGGAGAAGGCAAAATAGGTAACCATATAAATTAAAGTAATTTGTCCTATAGACATAAATAGACTTGCTCGTTTATATAGTTCAGAGACCGTTAATATGGTTACTATTCCTGCAATAATGTGTAAGTAAATAAACTCAAAACTATTAGGTACAATAAATCCTAATAGCAACACTGTAAGTACATGAGTAAACAAACCTAATCGAGCATCAAAAAAAGCTTTAAGTACAATTGGCAAAATACTTAACGGAACAACATACAAGTAATCTGAATTGTATTTTACCACCATAGTTTGCACAAAAATCATTAAAAAGATGTTGAAGAAAATAAAGGTTACTTTATTATTATCATTAAAAGTATCAAACCTATATCTTTCAAGAAACAATAATAACATTAACAATGCCAAGGCTACTAAAATCGTATACCCAAATACAATCCAATAATAATTTGATTTTGTCCAGATTCTGGAACTTGAGGCTACTTCGTATGATTTTAAAACATTATACTTTCTTCCTTCAACAATGTCTCCTTTTAAAATAATTAATTCTCCTTTTGAAACTTTTCCTTTTGCGTAAGAAATACTTTGTAAACGTTCATTTAACTCCTTTTCACTATACTTATAATCGTACGTTACATTAGGACGCAGGTTGCTTGACAAGTAATTAACTAGCAAGCGTTGTTTATAATACTGAAGTCCTTCTGTATTGGTTCTTAAAAAACTTAAAATATCTTTTGATTGTACCAATCTTGAAAATGGAACATCATCTATAGAATTTCCTTTTCGCAACACTACCGCATCTCCTACACTAGCTTTATCAATACTTGCATCATCTAAAAAACCGTACAGATATATTCTATTAATAAGTTTCTCTCCTTCTTTTATTAAGTCTCTGGCTGCGCTAGTTGATAAAGAATCTAGGTTGGTAACTTGATTAGTAAATGAACGTAGCACCTCAGTTTTTATTGATGTATCTACTACAAAATATTTTTTTGATCCGCTTTCAAGTTCCTTTTTCTCCTCAGCTATTTCTTCTGGGGTTTTTTGAATGGCAAAATCAAAAGGAGCATATAAATTATCATATTGCCAAGGTTTTCCTTGTGGAAAATCATACTTAAACTGTCCTCCCTTAGGAAACAAGTATACAATAGCAATTACTGTTATTAAGAACAACAATACTTTGTAAATTATCGTATTATTCTTGTACAGTCTGTTGATTAAATCGTTCATTTTTGATGTTTATAAAATGTAAATATAACCTTTCTCTATTATTTGAGTACTTGTTATAAAATGGTTATTTTCGCAAAACAAATCTTAATACAATTCACCCAATACATGAAATCAATAGTAGAAAAATAATTATTAAGCACTTAACAGCTTTATTGTTTTAGTCGTTTTTGGTTATTGGGATAAATAAAAATTAACAAATAGTAGCACATGAAAGAAGTAGTAATAGTATCGGTTGCAAGAACTCCAATTGGTAGTTTTTTAGGAACATTATCAACTACACCTGCACCAAAATTAGGTGCTGTAGCCATTAAAGGAGCTTTAGATAAAATTAACTTAAAACCAGAAATGGTTGAGGAAGTTTTTATGGGTAATGTAGTTTCAGCAGGTTTAGGACAAGCACCAGCTCGTCAAGCTGCAATCTTTGCAGGAATTCCGGATACTGTACCTTGTACTACTGTTAACAAAGTTTGTTCTTCAGGAATGAAATCTATCATGTTAGCTGCGCAAACTATTGCTTTAGGTAATGCTGAAATTGTTATAGCTGGAGGTATGGAAAACATGAGTATGATTCCACATTATCAACACGCTAGAACAGGTTCTAAATTTGGGCCTATTAAAATGGAAGATGGAATGCAAAAAGACGGATTAGTTGATGCTTACGAGCAAGTAGCTATGGGAGTTTGTGCTGATGAATGTGCTGTTGAATATGAATTCTCAAGAGAAGATCAAGATGCATTTGCTGTTGAATCATATAACCGTTCTGCTAAAGCTTGGAGTGAAGGTAAATTTGCTGATGAAGTTGTTCCAGTAGAAATACCTCAACGTCGCGGTGAACCTATTATTTTTTCTGAAGATGAAGAATATAAAACCGTAAAAATGGATAAAATTCCTGCTTTACGTCCTGCTTTTACAAAAGAAGGTACAGTAACTGCTGCAAATGCTTCTACTATTAATGATGGTGGTGCTGCATTAGTATTAATGTCTACTGAAAAAGCTGCTGAATTAGGGTTAACTCCATTAGCAAAAATTAAAGGTTATGCTGATGCTGCTCACGAACCAAAATGGTTTACAACTGCTCCTGCAAAGGCATTACCAAAAGCCTTAGCTAAAGCTGGAGTTTCTATTGATGATGTTGATTATTTCGAATTAAACGAAGCTTTTTCTGTAGTTGGATTAGCTAACATGAAAATTTTAGGTTTATCAGCTGACAAAGTAAATGTAAATGGTGGTGCGGTTTCGTTAGGACACCCGTTAGGAGTTTCTGGAGCTAGAATTATTATTGCCTTAACTTCTATTTTAAAACAAAACAATGCTAAAATTGGTGCTGCTGGAATTTGTAACGGTGGTGGTGGTGCTAGTGCAATGGTTATTGAAAGAGTTTAATTGTTTTAAAAGCCCCTATTAGTAGATGTCTTTCGGAATTTGTAATTTGAGTATTGTTCCTCTTCGATTAGAACCTTCTGATGCTTCAGAAATGGTGAATCAAGTTGTTTTTGGTGAACATTTTGAAGTCTTAGAAAAATCTAAAAAGTGGAGTAGAATCCGTTTAGCTTTTGATAATTATGAGGGATATATCGATAATAAACAATACGAAGAAATTTCAGAAGAAACACATACTCTTTTATCTAAAGAGAAAAAGCACTATGCTGGTGAATTAATTGATTTTATTACTGATAATAATAGTAACTTGACAACTATTCCTATGGGAGCCCGTCTTCCATTATTTAAGAATAATAAAATAAACATTAACAACACTTCCTTTTTATATGAGGGTAAAGTATGTAATAGCAAACTGGCTAAATCTGCAATTGTAGAAACTGCTTTTTTATTCTTAAATGTTCCTTATTTGTGGGGAGGAAAATCACCTTTTGGAATTGATTGTTCAGGTTTTACCCAAACTGTGTATAAATTATGTGGGTATAACTTACTTCGTGACGCTAAACAACAAGCAGCTCAAGGAGAAGTATTGAGCTTTATTGAAGAGAGCGAACCTGGTGATTTAGCTTTTTTTGATAATGAAGAAGGTATAATTACTCATGTGGGGATTATTATGAATGATTACAATATTATACATGCTCATGGAAAAGTTCGTATTGACAAGTTAGACCATAGCGGTATTTATAATGTTGACACACAACAACACACCCACAAACTTAGAGTTATAAAACGTTTAGTTGATTAAAGGCTAGTTCTATAACATAAAAAAACCGAAACTTTTAAAAAGTTTCGGTTTTTTCTTTATTTGAATGTTTTTTATTGCATTGATTTATACAACTCTCTGTATTCAGAAGCTTTATCACTCATTTCTAAAACTTCGTATAAATTCATTAAAGTTTTTACAGTTTCTACATTTCTATTTAAACTGTCAGCTTTTTCTAAGAACGGTATAGCTTCTTTATAAACTTCTTTTTGTTTTGCTGCTAACTCATCATACTTTTTAAAGTTTGATAAGTTTTTATTCATTTCTTCAACAATAGCTTTTTCTTTATTTAAAACCACTACTGCTAAATTCATGTAAGCATCAGCATAATCTGGTTTTAACTCAACTGCTTTAGTGTAATACTTCTTAGCATCATCTACTCTTCCTTCATTGAAGTTTACAACACCTAAGTTATAATATAAAGTTGGATTTTCTGGATCTAAAGCCACAGCTTCATTCATCAACTCTCCAAACTTATCCATTTTACCCATATCAACATAAAGTTGAGCTTCATTTAAAATTAAATTTAAATCCTTTGGATTAGAAGCACGAGCATCTTTAAAAGCAGCAATAGCCTCATCAGTTTTTCCTTGCTCTTTTAATATTAAAGCTACATTTTTAACAATTGTTGCTGATTTTGACTCTGAAGATTTAGTATCTGGCTTTACATAACCTCCTGACTTCACCATTAAATCTCTTCTAGCTTTATCATTACCGAAGCTTTCAACTTTTCCTGTAGCCTTATCAGTAGCTACATATTGTTTTTCAACACCTGTATAACCTATTTTTTGCAACTCTCTATAATACTCAATTGCTTTATCATAGTCTTTAGCTTGAGTAGCAGAAACTGCTGCATTATAAGCAAAAGAGGTATCTGTAGGACTTAATACATATGTCAAATAGAAGTCTTCAGCTGCAGCCTTATAATCTTTTTTATTGTTATATAAGTCTACTGCTTTTTTTGAAACTTCTTGAATCATTTGATTTAAGATAGGCTTAGCTTCGTCTGTATACTTATTTTCTTTCATTGCTATTAAAGCATTCAAAGCTTCTCCTGCCTTTTTGTAATCTTTTTTTGCAGCTAATGCTTTTCCTTTTAAGAAATAGAATTTAGACTTATATTTATCTTCACCGTTCATCATTAAAGAACCCTCAATAGCGTTAAGGGTAGTTAATGCTGTAGTAAAATCTTGTTTTTTTATAGCCTTCTCAGCAGCTTTAAGTTCTGATTTTTGAGCAATCGCCCCTAACGACATTAATCCTAAAGAAAGGGCTAAAATTTGATTTTTCATTTTTAGTTATGATTTATTTATTGTTGTTCTTGACTTTCGTTTGTTTCATTTTCAATTTCCGTGCCATCTTCTTCTTCGTCTTTTTCATGCATAACTTTTGCTACTGCAGCAATATCGTCATTATCTTTAATATTGATCAACTTAACTCCTTGAGTTGCTCTACCCATAACACGTAAATCTTCTACAGCCATTCTGATAGTTAACCCAGATTTATTGATAATCATTAAGTCATTAGAGTCATCAACATTCTTGATAGCGACTAAATTACCAGTTTTTTCTGATATATTCAATGTTTTAACTCCTTTACCTCCACGGTTCGTTATACGGTAATCTTCTAAATTAGAACGTTTTCCATATCCTTTTTCTGAAACTACTAAGATATTACTTTCCATATCATTTACAGCAACCATACCAATTACCTCATCATTATCATGTGACAATGTAATACCACGAACTCCTGAAGCTGTTCTTCCCATAGGACGTGTTTTAGCTTCTTCGAAACGAATTGCCTTTCCTGATTTAAGTGCTAACATTACTTGGCTATCTCCAGTAGTTAACTTCGCTTCTAATAACTCATCTCCTTCTTTGATAGTAATTGCATTGATACCATTAGCTCTTGGACGAGAATATTGTTCTAGAGGTGTTTTCTTAACCTGACCACGTTTGGTAGCCATAATAACGTAATGATTGTTGATGTAATCTTCATCTTTTAAATCACCTGTTACCAAGAATGCTTTTACCTTATCGTCTTGCTCAATATTTATTAAGTTTTGAATAGCTCTACCTTTCGTATTTTTTCCTCCTTCTGGAACTTCGTACACACGCATCCAGAATACTTTTCCTTTCTGAGTAAAGAACAACATATATTGGTGGTTGGTACCTACAAATAAATGTTCTAAGAAATCTTCATTACGAGTAGTTGCTCCTTTTTGTCCACGCCCTCCTCTATTCTGAACTTTATATTCATCTAAGTTTGTACGCTTCACATAACCAGCATGCGAAATAGTTACTACTACTTTAGAGTTAGGAATCATGTCTTCGATTCTCATATCTCCTCCTGCATATTCAATTACTGAACGACGATCGTCACCATACTTTTCTTTGATGTGTAATAATTCATCTTTAATAATTTGGTAACGTCTTGGTTCATTAGCAAGAATATCTTTTAAATCTGCAATTGTTTTGATGATTTCATCATATTCTGCACGTAATTTATCTTGTTCTAGTCCTGTTAACTGGCGTAAACGCATTTCAACAATAGCACGCGCTTGAATTTCTGTTAATTCAAAACGTTCCATTAACTTTTCACGAGCTTCATCAGCATTAGAAGAACCTCTAATAATAGCAATTACTTCATCAATGTTATCCGAAGCAATGATTAACCCTTCTAAAATATGAGCACGAGCTTCAGCTTTCTTTAATTCAAATTCTGTTCTACGAACAATTACTTCATGTCTATGCTCTACGAAGTAGTGAATTAATTCTTTTAAATTTAATTGCTCTGGACGACCATTAACTAAAGCAATATTGTTTACGCTAAAAGAAGTTTGTAACTGTGTATACTTAAATAGCTTATTTAAAACAATGTTAGGAATTGCGTCACGTTTTAAAACATAAACAATACGCATTCCTTTACGGTCAGATTCATCACGAATACTTGCAATACCTTCTAACTTCTTATCATTAACCAAGTCTGCAGTTTTCTTAATCATTTCTGCTTTATTCACTTGGTAAGGAATCTCAGTTACGACGATACACTCACGTCCTTTTACCTCTTCAATAGTAGCTTTAGCACGCATTACAATACGTCCGCGACCAGTATGAAAAGCATCTCTTACGCCATCATATCCATAAATAATTCCACCTGTAGGAAAATCAGGCGCTTTGATGTGTTGCATTAACTCATCAATCTCAATATCTCTATTATCAATATAGGCAATAGTACCATTAATAACTTCAGTTAAGTTATGCGGCGCCATGTTTGTTGCCATACCTACTGCAATACCTGATGCTCCATTAACTAATAAGTTAGGAATACGTGTTGGTAATACCGTAGGTTCTTGTAACGTATCATCGAAGTTTAACTTGTGATCAACAGTATCTTTTTCAATATCAGACAACATTTCTTCTGATATTTTCTGCATACGTACCTCGGTATAACGCATTGCTGCAGGGCTATCACCATCAACCGAACCAAAGTTCCCTTGCCCATCAACCATCATATAACGCACACTCCAGTCTTGTGCCATACGTACCATTGAGTCGTATACGGAAGTATCTCCGTGTGGGTGATACTTACCTAATACTTCCCCTACAACTCTTGCAGATTTTTTATATGCTCCTGTAGATTTAATTCCTAATTCATGCATACCAAATAACACTCTTCTATGCACTGGTTTCAAACCATCTCTTACATCTGGTAATGCTCTCGATACTATCACCGACATAGAATAGTCGATGTATGCTGACTTCATTTGCTCTTCAATGTTGATAGGTATCAACTTTTCGCCATCTGCCATATATTTTCTTTTAAAATATTAGTATTTATTTTCGTCAAAAAAGTGAATTTTACACTCGATAAAACTCACTTTTGAAATGCTTTCTAGTTCTCTGCATTTTCTAAAACATTGCAAGATACTATAACCCTCAGTTTTACACAAAAAATATATAGACTGTTTTACGGTTATTTATTAACAATTTTATAAGGTTATTAAACATTAAAACACCTTATTTTACTCGTCAGAATGTCAGTTGAAAACTATTGGCACCTTTTTTGTAATTTTTAAGAAAAAAACTTACTAACTTTACAGAGATAGAAAATAAATATATGGACGATAATTTTTCACCACAGGTTAGAGATGTGATTACTTTCAGTAAAGAGGAAGCCTTACGACTAGGACATGACTTTATTGGAACAGAGCATCTTTTGTTAGGTTTGATTAGGAAAGGTGACGGAAAAGCCATTGAAATATTAACAACTTTTGATGTTGATTTAGATTTAGTACGTAATAAACTAGAAAAACTAAATCCTACAACCCCATCTTTTTCAAGCCCTCAAAGGAAGAGTTTACATCTTACCAGACAAGCAGAGAAAGCTATAAAAACAACGTTTTTAGAAGCTAAATTATATCAAAGTAACGCTATAGACACTGCACATTTATTACTGTGTATCTTACGTAACGAGAACGACCCTACTACTAAACTACTTCAAAAGTATGATGTAGATTATGAGCAGGCTAAAAACTTGTATAAAGAACTACACGTAGATGACGACACGTTTATTTCACCAATTGGAGAAACTCCTTCAGATGATGAGTTTGCTGACGAAAAGTCAAATCCTTATGGACAACAATCGCAAAAAGGAAAGCAAGTTAAAAAGTCTAAAACCCCTGTTTTAGATAACTTTGGACGTGATTTAACAGCCTTAGCAGTTGCAGGAAAATTAGACCCTGTTGTAGGTCGTTTAAAAGAAATTGAACGTGTTTCTCAGATTTTGAGTAGACGAAAAAAGAACAATCCAATGCTTATTGGTGAGCCAGGTGTTGGTAAATCTGCTATCGCAGAAGGATTAGCTTTACGTATTGTAGACAGAAAAGTATCTCGAATTCTATTCGATAAGCGCATTGTTTCTCTTGACTTAGCTAGCTTAGTTGCTGGTACAAAATATAGAGGTCAGTTTGAAGAACGTATGAAAGCGTTGATGAATGAACTAGAAAAGAATGATGATATCATTTTATTCATTGATGAAATTCATACAATTGTTGGTGCTGGAGGAGCTACTGGTTCTTTAGATGCTTCTAACATGTTAAAACCTGCTTTAGCAAGAGGAGAAATTCAATGTATTGGTGCAACTACTTTAGATGAATACAGAACCAACATTGAAAAAGACGGTGCATTAGAGCGTCGTTTTCAAAAAGTAATTGTAGATCCTACCACAGTTGAAGAAACTATACAAATTTTACACAATATTAAAGGTAAATATGAATCTCATCATCATGTTACTTTTACAGATGAAGCTATTGAAGCTTGTGTAAAATTAACCAATCGTTATATGACTGATCGCTTTTTACCAGACAAAGCTATTGATGCTTTAGATGAAGCTGGATCAAGAATTCATATTACAAATATTGTAGTTCCGCAACAAATTTTAGAATTAGAGGCGAAACTAGAAGAAATTAGAGGACGCAAAACCAAAGCGGTAAGCGGACAAAAGTATGAAGAGGCTGCAAAGCTTCGTGATGACGAAAAGAATATAGAAACAGCCTTAGAGTCTGCACAACACCAATGGGAAGAAGATTCTAAACTACACAGAGAAACTGTTACTGAAGATAATGTTGCTGAAGTAGTTTCAATGATGACAGGAATTCCTGTAAATCGTGTTGCCGAAGCAGAAAGTAGCCGTTTAGCAGAATTACCTCAATTAATAAAAGGTAAAGTAATTGGTCAAGATGAAGCTGTTACTAAAGTTGTTAAAGCTATACAACGTAACCGTGTTGGATTAAAAGATCCTAACAAACCAATTGGTTCTTTTATTTTCTTAGGTTCAACTGGTGTTGGTAAAACACAGTTAGCCAAAGTATTAGCACGTGAATTGTTTGACTCTGACGATTCTTTAATTAGAATTGACATGAGTGAATACATGGAAAAGTTTGCCATTTCTCGTTTAATTGGTGCACCTCCAGGATATGTTGGTTATGAAGAAGGTGGACAATTAACTGAAAAAGTACGTCGTAAACCTTATTCTGTAATCTTGTTAGATGAGATTGAAAAAGCACATCCTGATGTATTTAACATGCTGTTACAAGTCTTAGATGACGGACACATAACTGATAGTTTAGGTCGTAAAATAGATTTTAGAAACACCATTATTATCATGACTTCAAACATTGGAGTTCGTAAACTTAAAGATTTTGGTGGTGGTGTTGGTTTTGGAACTGCTTCTAAAAAAGAGCAGGAAGATGCACATGCTAAAAGTATTATTGAAGGTGCTTTAAAGAAATCGTTTGCTCCCGAATTCTTAAACCGTATTGACGATGTTGTAATCTTTAACTCATTAGAGCGTGAAGACATTCATAAGATTATTGATATTGAATTAGACAAATTACTAAGACGTATTGATGATTTAGGTTACAAACTTACGTTAAGTGATAAAGCCAAAGACTATATTGCCGATAAAGGTTTTGATAAACAATATGGAGCTCGCCCATTAAAAAGAGCTATTCAGAAATACATTGAAGATGCATTAGCTGAAGAAATTGTAAACTCAAAACTTGATGAAGGTGATGCTATCTTTATGGATTTAGATGAGAAAGACAAAAAACTCATCATAAAAATAGAAAAAGGTGAAAAACCCAAAGAGTCTAGAACAGAAATAGACGAAGACAATTAAAAAATAAAAATCCCAAGTGTTACTTACTTGGGATTTTTTTTACCCTCATAATTTTACCCCTGCTCATAAACTAGTTTCATTTATCCCTAATAATTGAACTTAATAACACTAAAAAGATTAATTATTAACTATAACAACTAAACTATGAACTCAACAAATGAAAACCAAATTACCCCTTCAAGAATCATGGAAGTAGGCATGGGTTTTTGGGCTTCAAAAACCTTACTTACTGCAGTTAAAATGGGGTTATTCACGCATTTAGCCAAAGAGGGATTAACAGGAAAAGAAATTCAAGACAAACTCAAACTTCATGATAGATCTCTTTACGACTTTCTTGACACATTAGTTGCTTTAGGCTTCTTACAACGTTCTGGATTAAAAGAAAGTGCTATATATAGTAATTCTGAAGACACCAACTTATTTTTAGATAAAAACAAACCAAGTTATATGGGAGGCATACTGGAAATGTCTAACAACAGATTGTATCCTTTTTGGAACAATTTAGAAGAAGCTTTAATAACTGGAAAACCACAAAACGAAACAAAAAATGGTGGCAAGCCAATATTTGAAGCTATTTATGCAGATGAAAATAAGCTCCGAGAATTTATACACGGAATGTCAGGTGTTCAGGCTGGAAACTTCATAAAATTAGCTCGTGATATTGATTTTTCTAAATACAATACATTATGTGATGTTGGTGGCTCTGGAGCAGACTTATCAATACAAATAGCTAAAAATAATCCACATATAAAATGTATTTCTTTTGACCTTCCTGCTGTTGAACCAATAGCTAAAGAAAATGTAACTCGTTTTGGTTTAAACGACAGAATAGAAATTCACTCAGGTGATTTCTTTACTAATGAATTACCAGAAGCAGACGTTATTACTATGGGAAACATTCTTCATGATTGGGGTACGAAAGATAAGTTAACACTTATAAAAAAAGCCTATAACGCCCTACCTAAAGAAGGATCTTTAATTATTATTGAAAATATAATTGATAATGAAAGAAATAAAAATGCTTTTGGTTTAATGATGTCACTAAACATGATTATTGAAACTGATGAAGGTTACGATTTTACCCTTTCAGATTTTAATAACTGGGCAAAAGAAGCAGGTTTTAGTAATACTAGAATGATGCATTTAACTGGTCCTGCAAGTGCCATTATTGCTGTTAAATAATTCTAAAAACTCTCGTATGAAATAAACAAAGGCCATGAAATAAAAGTTCCAAGTAAATAACACTTGGGATTTTTTCATACTATACCTATCATTATATAAAGAGTAATAAATTTCCCCTCTTCTTTCTAGCATTAAAATTTGTACTTTTAACTGATAATTAAAACACATTATTACCAACAAGCTATAATTATGAATAAATACTGTATTCTTTTCATTACTCTCTTTATCCTTTCATGTGCTGGTAATAAATCTTCAGAAAAAACATTCAAAACAAATACAAGCAATACCTCTATTGTTATTTTGGGAACTATTCAAGATGCAGGCTCTCCACAAATTGCATGTAAAAAAGAATGTTGCACTAACCTTTTTAAGAATCCTGATAAAAAAAGACAGGTAACTTCATTAGGAATAATTGACAAACAACATCAAAAAACCTACTTATTTGAAGCAACTCCAGATATTGCGTCACAAATGAAAACACTTACCAAACTAGAAGACAGTGGTGATAAAGAAATTGCAGATGGAATCTTTTTAACACATGCTCATATAGGGCACTATACTGGTTTAATGTATTTAGGTAAAGAAGCTATGGATGCTGACAACGCACCTGTATATACTATGCCAAGAATGAAAGAGTTTCTATCAAAAAATGGTCCTTGGGATCAATTGATTACTCGAAAAAACATAGAGCTTCATCAAATAGAAAATGAAAAACCAATTGAATTAACCAAAAACATTAAGGTTACTCCACTTATTGTTCCTCATAGAGATGAGTATTCTGAAACCGTGGGCTATCGTATAACTGGCCCTAATAAAAGTGCTTTGTTTATTCCTGATATTGACAAGTGGGAAAAATGGGGCAAAAACATTATTGATGAAATTAAAAAAGTAGACTATGCTTTTTTAGATGCTACTTTTTATAGTGGAAAAGAAATAAATAGTAGAGATATTAGCCAGATACCACACCCTTTTATTGTTGAAAGTTTAGATAAGTTTAAAGACTTAAGTAAACAAGAAAAGAACAAAATTATCTTTATTCACTTCAACCATACAAACCCTGTAATAAACTCTACTAGTGAAGAAAGTAAATTTGTAACATCACAAGGATATAGAATTGCAGAAATTGAAACTGTTTTTGATTTATAGCAATCACTTCTTTCTATCTTTGTAAACCTAACAACTATAATTAAAAACACTATGACACTCACAATCAAAAACATGGTTTGCAATCGCTGTATTATGGTAATTCAAAATGAATTAGACAAACTAGGTGTGGGTGTAAAGAATATTAAATTAGGTGAAGTTACACTTGAAAAAGAGCTTACTTCCGAAGAAAGAGAACACTTAAACAAAACCTTACTTAGCTTAGGGTTTGAGATTATTGACGATAAAAAAAGTCGCATTATTGAAAAGATTAAAAACCTAATCATCAATTTAGTGCATCATCAAGACAGTGAAACAAAAATCAATTTATCTGAATTATTAAGCAACGAACTACATCACGATTATAATTACTTATCCAACCTTTTTTCTGAAGTAGAAGGCACTACTATTGAGAAGTATTTTATTGCTCAAAAAATAGAAAAGGTAAAAGAGTTACTTGTTTACGATGAATTATCGTTGAGTGAAATTGCCTTTCGTTTACACTATTCAAGCGTAGCGTACTTAAGTAATCAGTTTAAAAAAGTAACAGGATTAACCCCGAGTCACTTCAAAAAAATCCGTAAAGACAAACGTACACCATTAGACGAGGTGTAAATCTTATAAATCAATTACAAAATTCCACAATAAATTTTCTTTAACTTATAGCCAACTTTGTAGTATACAAATTCATACAAGAAAAAATGGCAACAAATAATAAAGATATCATTTACCTACCCTTAGAAGGTGTAGAAAGTGAACACTGTGCTTTAATCGTTGAAAAAGGCTTAGCACATGTTGAAGGAATTGAAACCCATAAAGTAGAACTAAACAACCAAAGAGCTGCTATTACAGTTACCAACGAAGAAGTTCTTGCGAATGCCGTTACTGCTATAAAAGACCTTGGTTACGGTGTAACTACTGTTAAAAAAGTTTTTCCTGTATTGGGTATGACTTGCGCCTCTTGTGCAGGAAGTGCTGAAAGTATTGTTAGCTTTGAACTAGGTGTCGTAAATGCCTCAGTAAATTTTGCTAGCGGAAACTTAACGGTAGAATACCTTCCTAATATGACCAATGCTACAAAACTGCAAAAAGCAGTACAAGGTGCGGGTTATGATTTGTTAATTGAAGACGAAACCAAACAGCAAGAAACCTTAGAAGCAATTCACGAAAAGAAATTCAACCAATTAAAAACCAAAACCATTTGGTCGGTAATACTCTCGTTACCTGTGGTTGTTATTGGTATGTTTTTCATGAACATGCCTTATGCAAACCCTATTATGTGGGCCTTCTCTACCCCAGTGTTGCTATGGTTTGGTAAAGACTTTTTTATCAATGCATGGAAACAAGCCAAACATCGTTCTGCAAATATGGATACCCTAGTAGCCTTAAGTACGGGTATAGCTTATATATTTAGTGTATTTAACATGTTGTTTCCTAAATTTTGGGAATCTAGAGGATTAGAAGCACATGTATATTTTGAAGCTGCTTCAGTTATTATTGCATTTATTCTTTTAGGAAAATTATTAGAAGAAAAAGCCAAAGGAAACACCTCATCTGCCATTAAGAAATTGATGGGTTTACAGCCTAAAACTGTGGTTGTGATACAACCTGACGGAACGGAAAAGCAAACTGCTATTGAAGAAGTGAACGTAGGTGATACTATTCTTGTAAAACCAGGAGAAAAAATTGCAGTAGATGGTATGGTTACTACAGGAAGCTCGTATGTAGATGAAAGCATGTTAAGTGGTGAACCTGTTCCGGTATTAAAAGAAGAAAATGAAAAAGTATTTGCAGGAACCATTAACCAGAAAGGAAGTTTTCAGTTTAAAGCTGTTAAAGTTGGAAAAGAAACCATGCTTGCACAGATTATTAAAATGGTGCAAGATGCACAAGGTAGTAAAGCTCCTGTACAGAAATTAGTTGATAAAATTGCAGGTATTTTCGTACCTGTAGTTATGAGTATTGCTGTTATTACATTTATTATATGGTTTATTTTAGGTGGAGATAACGGAGTTGTTCAAGGATTATTAGCAGCCATCACCGTATTGGTTATTGCATGTCCTTGTGCTTTAGGTCTCGCTACCCCTACTGCTATTATGGTGGGTGTGGGTAAAGGTGCCGAAAACGGTATTTTAATTAAAGACGCTGAAAGCCTTGAATCTGCTAAAAAAGTAAACGCTATTATTTTAGATAAAACAGGAACCATTACCGAAGGAAAGCCAGAAGTTACTGGTATATCTTGGTTACAGAATAATGATACTGCTAAGAACATTCTTTTAAGTATCGAGAAAAAATCTGAACATCCATTAGCAGAAGCTGTTGTAAAGTTTTTAGGAGATACTGCCACTACCCCACTAACAAATTTCGACAGTATTACTGGTAAAGGTGCTAAGGCTGATTATAACGGAGAAACCTTTTTTGTTGGTAATAAAAAGTTATTGGCTGAAAATAAGGTTACCATAGCGGAAGAGCTTTTAAAACAGGCTAATGAATGGAGCAAACAGGCTAAAACAGTTATTTGGTTTGCTAATAATAAGGAAGCACTTTCTGTACTTGCTATTTCGGATAAAATAAAAGAGACCTCAGTACAAGCTATTAAGGAGCTACAGGCTATGGATATTGAGTTATATATGCTTACGGGTGATAACGAAGCTACTGCAAAATCTATTGCTGAAGAAACAGGTATTCAACATTACAAAGCTGAAGTATTACCACAACATAAAGCCGATTTTGTAAGAGAGCTACAGCAACAAGGAAAAACTGTTGCTATGGTAGGTGATGGTATTAACGATAGTACTGCACTGGCTACTGCTGATGTAAGTATTGCCATGGGAAAAGGTAGTGATATTGCAATGGATGTTGCTAAAATGACCATTATATCATCTGACCTAAGTAAAATTCCGCAGGCTATAAAACTATCAAAACAAACGGTAGCTACCATTAAACAAAACCTATTTTGGGCATTTATTTATAACCTTATTGGTATTCCTATTGCAGCTGGTATTTTATACCCATTTAATGGTTTTTTACTAAACCCTATGATTGCTGGTGCAGCCATGGCTATGAGTAGTGTTAGTGTGGTTAGCAATAGCTTACGATTAAAATGGAAAAAATAACAAGTATTTCGGCACTAGCAAGTGTCAAAACATTTTAAACCTTACTTAGTAAGTAAATCTGTAAATCTCACAAATCAATCTTAAAATTGTACAACAACAAACACCCCTGTTGTGCTGAAATTTGCAGTATTCAATAACAAATAAATTTTTAATATAATGGAAAGTAATAAAGAGTTAAAATTCAAAACAAACCTTAACTGCGGAGGGTGTGTATCAAAAGTACAAGCTGATTTAGACAATGCTGAAGGTATTTGCCATTGGAATGTAGACACTAATTTTGATGACAAAATTCTTACCGTAAGTTCTAAAGGAATTACTGCGGATGAAGTAATTGCTATTGTAAAAAGTAAAGGCTTTAAAGCAGAGCCTTTAGTATAAAAGCAAGTACATGGCGCACTCTAAAGAACACAGCAGCTGTAATGGTCATGAGCATGACCATGCAGCACACAATCATTCTGATAAAAACGGATTGTCTTTTGCCTTTTGGCTCAACCTCTTCTTTTCAATAGTTGAGTTAATTGGTGGAATTTTTACCAACTCCACCGCTATTATTGCCGATGCTTTTCATGATTTTATGGATGCTGGAGCTATAGGACTAGCAATACTTATGGAGAAAATATCAGGTAAAAAACGTACCGCAACATTTTCGTACGGATACAAACGCTTTTCACTCTTGTCTGCATTAATACTATCCACTTTTTTGTTGTCTGGATCTATTGGAATGATTGTGGCTGCTTATAACTCGTTTGTAAACCCAAAAGAAGTACATAGTTTGGGTATGTTATGGTTAGCTATTTTAGGACTCGCTGTAAATGGTGCCGCTTTTCTTAGAATTAAAAATAGCGGACACGGGCATCTCCACCATCACGGGCATAGTCATGGACACAACCACAACAGTGAATCAATCATGCTACATTTATTAGAAGATGTATTGGGTTGGGCTGCGGTTTTAATTGGTTCGGTAATTATTTACTTCACAGGTTGGAATTGGATAGATGGTGTTTTAGCTATTGGTATTGCTTTATTTATTGGATACAACGCTGCTAAAAACCTACTTAACACCTTAAAAGTACTGTTACAATCGGTGCCAGAAAACGTAAACATTGCGCAACTTAAAAGCGAATTGCAAAACCTTAAAGGGGTTAGCAATGTACACGATATACATGTTTGGACACTTGATGGTAGCTATAATGTAGGTTCACTACATGCTGTTATAAACAACAACTCTGCAACAGCAAAACAAGAGGTTATGAACGACATTGTTAAACTTATGCAAGGTTTTAACATACAGCACCCAACGGTACAAATTGAAACAAACAAGAACACCTGTGCTTTTGTAAGCTGTTAAGTTAACTGTTTATAAAACTTTACACTTAAATACACTCCTCTTTGGGGTGTATTTGTTTTTTAAAAAGACTTCTTTATACACCACGGCACCTAACAAACATTTTTCTACACAATACGAATATTTTACCTTTTTGCTTGTTTGAAGTTACTCCCCTTAGGCAGTGAATGACACTCCCCTTAGGCGGAGAGCATCGTTCCCCTTACCGAGGGAGTGTCACTCCCCTTAGGCAAGGAGTGGCGACCCGATTAGGCTTGGGGTGGCGACCCGATTAGGCTTGGGGTGGCGACCCGATTAGGCTTGGGGTGGCGACCCGATTAGGCTTGGGGTGGCGACCCGATTAGGCTTGGGGTGGCGACCCGATTAGGCTTGGGGTGGCGACCCGATTAGGCTTGGGGTGGCGACCCGATTAGGCTTGGGGTGGTGACCCGATTAGGCTTGGGGTGGCGACCCGATTAGGCTTGGGGTGGCGACCCGATTAGGCTTGGGGTGGCGACCCGATTAGGCTTGGGGTGGCGACCCGATTAGGCTTGGGGTGGCGACCCGATAAAAAAGTTACACTTTTTTATCTTACTTTTTTTATATTTGAGAGTGTTAATAAAATTGCTATATCTTCCACTTATTTTACTTTGCAAGATGTGTATTGGTAATTTTATTATGAGGATAAATAAGTTGTAAAACATTTAAGACAAACATAACGTTGAATGAAAGAAGTTATTGAAAGCCTTAATTTAACCAAGCAAATACTGAATAAAATTGAAAAGTTTATGTCCAAATTGTTAGGACCTTCAATTACTGAATTTGGCGAATTATTTGCCGATAATGTTAAATTTAGAAGATTGAAAAATCAAGTCAGAATTTTCAATAAAACAAGAGAGTTACTTGATAAAAATGGACTTGAACCACGAGAATTAAACCTTAAAACATTAGTACCATTAGTAGAAAAGTCATCTGTTGAAGATGATGAATTTTTACAAGATAAATGGGCAAGTTTGATTGCAAACATTTCAACCACACCAGAAAATGGTTTAGAACCAAGATTGATAAATACTCTTTCATCGTTATCTTCTTTAGAAGCAAAAATATTTGATTTTATTTATGAAGATTTGGATGTTCAGAGACAATTAAAATTAGCAAGATTATTAGATAACAAATACAAAAAATACACTCTAGAAGATATAAGTATTGATGACATAATTATTTCCTTCGAGTCTGTAAAAGATGGATTTAAATTGGATGAAAAATTCACTAAAATTTATATTGACAACTTAGAATCACTTGGACTTTTACGATATGAAGAACCACAAATAGATATAGATGATGGCTCAACTTCTGCTGACTTTGATGATGACGATGAAGATAATCCAACAGTTGACTTAAATTTAGATTTATCTGCGAATTATACGAACTCTGATGATTTTCATATTACTGAGTTTGGAAATTATTTTATTGAACAATGTAAATCGAAATAAAAACGTTTTACGACAATGTATAACTGCAACTACGGCAGTTTTGACTGTATCTGAGTTAACCTGAAACTACTAATGTCAAAAAGTATTAGATTTACTCCTATTACTTATAGTTAATATGAAACCTTCAGCTACAATTTTCAAAAATCAGCTTAATTAAATTAAATCTCCTAATAAAACAAACCTCTATCATACTTTAATTCATAAAAAAACAATGTTTAACGAAATAAAAGGAATTCTCTTTTTTATATTTATTTTTCTATGTATTGGCTCAATTGGGCTCACAATTCTTGATTTAGTTAACAACCGTTATTTCAAAGAGTTTGAGAATATTAAAAGCTTAAATAATAAAGGAAAATATATGGATATAGACTATCTTTTAATAAAAGAAACGTGGGATAGAAATGAAAATACAAGTGAAGGAATTAGATTTGATATTGAAGGTACATTATTAAGTGATGGTTCTAATTTAAAATTATCAGTTGGTTTTAAAGAATATATCGACTTTAACCTCAAATATCAACCTTTATATAAAAGTAAATTAACAGGATATTATTTTTTAAAAGACGCACCTAAAGAATATTATAATGGAAAATATAGAGGTATGTACGCTCTAATCGTTCTTAAATTTGCTTTTTATTTTATTATAACATTCTTAATCTACAGTTTAATTAAATATATTAAGAATAGAAAGTATAGGCTATAAAAAAATGAATAATAAAAATTGAATGAATAAATTAAAGGTCAGTTATAAATCGAAAATTTAGTGCATAAAATTCGCTACTTTTCATATACAAGACCGTTGGAAAAAATAAAATCAGAACACTTAATTAAAGAATTAAATGAATTGCATTTCCTGTAATTTTGAACACAATGAAAAATATTGTCCAAATTGTGGTGAAAAAAATGGAACTAAAAAAATAACTTTAAGTTCAATAGTTGAAGATTCATTTTCATCTATTACAAATATGGATAAAGGCCTTTTATTTAATATAAAAGCACTATTGCTACATCCAAGAAAAATTACAATTGACTATGTTTTAGGAAAAAGAAAAGGGATTCTTAACCCTATTTCGTTTCTAATTCTTGCTATTACCATATATATAATTGTAATAACCTTTTTTAAGGTACCAAAAGAATTAGTCGAAGAAAATAGTATTACAAAATCTAAACTTAAAGAGACAGGTAATTACGTTGGACTTTTCATTAGAACTTACTTGAAGTATTTTTGGGTATTGTGCATAATTCCACTAGGAATATCATTAAAACTATTTTTTAGAAAATATAATTTAATAGAACATCTAGCTATAAGTTCATTTATAATTGGACAAGCTACTTTAATAGGAATTTTAAGCTACTTAATTTTCAGATTTCCATTAATTTTAGATCCAGTAGTTTATCTAGTCATTCTATGGTTAGTTTATAGAATATTTAAAAATAATAACGATAGAATTGAAGCAATTCTAATATCAATAACCGTTTTAATATTATTCATAATTCAATTAATTATAATTATTGGAATAATCGGAGGAATAAAATACTTTTTCTAACAATGGCTATAAATGATTACTCATACTCGCCTACTTCTTAACCACGTAACTAATATTATACAAGAACGTTAGCATTAAATAAAAAAAAGAATGATAAAAAAATCAACTATAATATTTTTTTTTCTTACATATTTATTTTTTTCTTTTAGTAAGAAAAACACAGAAGATATTCTACGATATTTCGATAATGATAAAGATATTTTTAATATCAAATCTGATAATTCATTAACTACATTTAGAGCTGTAAAAGATGATAATGGAAACATTGTAAAAAAAAGTGAATCTCCAACTAATTTATTTAACAATAGACTTAATAGATTTTCTACAAAATTTAATGTCTACTCTGAAGTAAAAGTATACTGCGATTCAAATCATAATTATCATACTAGAGTATTTAAAGGTGTTTCTGACAAAAATGGCGAAGCTACAGAAATGACAATTAAAAGTATTTTTAAAGAACAAAAAAGACTTGATTATATTTTTGACAACAATAGTAATTTATTAGAGCTTCAAAGCTACGAACTAATTAATAATCGTATCATTATTGTAAAACCTTTTAAGCCTAAAATTCAAATAACTAATAATCAAAAGAATAATGAACGCTACATACCTAAACACAAGATTAACACTTATAATTTTAAATTGGGACTTAAGAAACAGATTTCAATAAACAAATACGGTAAAATGTTAAATGAAGCATTTTATGATTTTTATAAAAACGATGGGACTTTTAAATCATCTCACCTAAGCTTTAATTACAACGATAAACAAAAGCTTATTGAAAAAGAGTTATCGGGAGGAATTAAGAGAATCTATGAATACAAAGATGATTTATTAATCAAAGAAAAGTGGTTAGATTCAACTTTTATAACAAAAAAGTATATACCTTTTTTAGAAAACAAATATACATACGAACCTAATAATATAAATTGGAAAAAAAGGATTACTGAAAGCTACGAATTATCTGAATCAGGAACAAAATCAGCTTTCAAGTACTCTATTATCGAAAAGAAGAAAAACTAACGCTAACAATGGCTATAATTCAATGAAAAACAACTCCACAATGTCATCCAACAAATTCTTTCTCGGAGAAGGAGAAGATGGAATTTATTCTGACATAACGATTGAGATAAGAAAATCAGAACAAGCAACTATAAATCGTAGAGCTAATATTCAATTACAAGATGAAGAGATCTCAAGAGCAATTGAAAAAGAATTTAAAACGAATTGGATTGAGAGATATAAAAAGGATGAAATTTATCTGGAAATTATAATTCTAAATGTTGGAATCGATCCGACCGGACGAAAGTATAAAGTGGATAATTCTGTTGGAGGAGTGATGCATGATGCACTGCCAAAAATTAGTATTCAACCGCCTCAGATATTTGGATTGTAAAACACAAAAAAAGTAGCTAACAAAACCTAAACTACATTAAAACACAGTTTATCTAAACCGCTCTACACAATTTAACAAATGAAAAAACTTACAATAATTTTAATTCTAGCTTTTACTGTATTTGTTTCCTGTAGGCAGAGTAAACAAGAAAAACAACAAGTAACTCCTGAAAAGTCTGAGTTTACTGAACTTATAAAAGAAGATTACAAACTTTATAAGCCAACAAAAGAAATTAAAGCGGTTTTAATTCTGTTTGGAGGTTACCCAGAAGTTGCTAAAGACATTAAAAGAGAGTTTAAAATCCTTGATATCGCTAGAAAAAATAATATTGCAGTTATACTTTCTAATCTTAATCAGAAATTATGGCTTGAAGAAAACGAAAAACAACAACTCGCCAAAAGTTTACAGAATATAATTACAGAAAACCAATTGCCAACTGATAATATTTTTATTGGAGGTTTTTCAAGTGGTGGAGTTATAAGTCTTTTAATAAGTAATTATATTGTTGGTATGAAACAATTTTATATCGACCCAAAAGGAGTATTTATTGTGGATTCTCCTATAGACTTGGTTGCTTTGTATAAATCTTCAGAAAAAAATATAGAACGAAATTTTTCAGAGCCTTCAATTTTAGAAAGTACTTGGCTATTAGAAACATTAGGTAATAACTTTGGCAACCCTAAAGACAGTATTAAAAAATACGAGGAAAAAGCTGTATTTACCTCTAGTACAGACAATATTTCTAACATAGAGAAACTAAAAAACACTAAGATTAGACTTTATACAGAACCTGATACTCTATGGTGGAAAAAGAATAGAATGGCTGATTATGACCAAATGAATGCTTTCTATATCAAAAAACTATATGAGAGTTTAAAAGCTAAAGATTTTAATAATGTTGAGTATATACCAACCACCAACAAAGGGTATAGAGCAAATGGTGAACGACACCCTCACAGTTGGGCTATTGTAGACAAAAAAGACCTAATAAACTGGATATTGACAAAATAAATACTGGCTACAACTATAATTATAGAGATAACTTTTCCTGTTTTGTTTCAATCATCTCTATACTTCTTTAAGAATAGTTATTTGTTAAATTTAGTTAAGTAAGGAATTGCCTTACTTTTATTACGGTTTATTTTGTTTCTCCATTTTATTTTATTACTAAGTTTAGTAAATTTTAAAACTCAAAATTATGTTAAAGAACATTTCAAACTTAGGTTCTGTTTTAAACAAAAACGAACAACAATCTATTAATGGTAAAGGGGAAACATCTTGTCCTTCAGGATATTGCTTAAATTGGAGTGGAGGTTGTACACATATAGCTAGTGCTCCCCTTGATGATTGCGTTAATTAATATTATTAGTCCTCGCCCACCGAGGACTTTTTTATTATATAACTATTATTCATAAAAACATAGTAAGTTCTTTTCAACAATAACTAATTGTTAAATTTAGTTAAGTAAGGAATTGCCTTACTTTTATTACGGTTTTAAAGATTCTTTCATTTTTATTTATACCTAGTTTTGATAAAATTTTAAATTAAAAATTATGTTAAAGAACATTTCAAACTTAGGTTCTGTTTTAAATAAACAAGAACAACAATCTATTAACGGAGGAACAACTGAATGTCGTTTCCTACCTCACCCTTGTGATGATCATCATGAATTTGATGAAAACTGTAGGTGTGTTCCCAAAACAATGTAATTAAATTTATCAGCGAACTTCGGTTCGCTATTTTCTTTTTAAAACTATTCTTGTTTTAAATACAACTAAGCTTAGTATTCAACTAAATATAAAACAGTCATCTTAACTTGATAAAATGACTGTTTTTTGTTAACCCTAATTAATACTAACTAGTACAACACAAAATCAATATTATCAATATCTGATCCTCTAAAAGCTCCAGTAATACTACCTTCTAATTTTTGAGGCAAAATTACTTTTCTTAACTTCTTGCTATCCTTAAAGGAATCGCTCCCTAGAGTTGTTATATGCTCTGGAATTGTAAGTTCTTCAAAATCATTCTCCGCAAAACAATCGTTATATAATGTAGTTACTGACTCTGGTAAATCTATACCCCTAAGCGCATTACCCACAAAACAAAACATATGAATCGTTGTAACTGGTGCTTCAATAACTAGTTTTTCAATCTTATTTCTCCCAAAAGCTCCTCCTCTAATTTCTGTAACTTTTGAAGGAATTACCAGCTCTTTAATTTCATTTTCATAAAAAGCATCTTCATCTATATACTCTAGAAACTTTGGTAAAACCACCGCTTTGAGCCCTTTGTTATCAAAAGCTTCCCTTAGTATATATTTTACAGGTTTATCGTTAATATTATCGGGGATCACAATATCAGTAGACTTTCCTGTATAATCTAAAATTGCAATACCTCCGTTAAGTTCTCTAAAAGAATAATCCTCATTTTTTAAAATAGCAACTTGTTCTTCCATTTTTATTTGATATGATGTTTTATTATTAATTACAAATATCAAATGTATACGGTAGGTAATAGCCTATAAAAAGTAGTTTGTTTTCGTAGCATTTGTTTTTATATTCGTAATTATACTGGCTAACCCTGTTTACTGATCAGATATACAAAATTGCGATAATTAGATTTTTTTAAATTTTTAATCAAATTGCTACTATTCTGAAAACAACTCATAAAAATATTGCATGAAAATAATACTAACAAAATTTACAGAATCTGACTTTACCGATTATTTCAAACTCGTAAATAATGAAAAAGTCATGGAAATGATTACCGAAAGAGCTATTGAATTAGAGGAAGCTAAAAAAGACTTTGAAAAATTAATAAAAAACAACAGGCTTACATCAAGTTTCGGTAACTTCAAAATTATTGATGAAAATACAAATGAGTTTTTAGGATTAGCTAAACTAAAAATAACAGAGGTTAACACTACTGAAGCTGAACTAGGATATATGCTTTTGCCTGAACACTGGGGAAAAGGAATTGCTAGTACTGTTGGAAGAAGGTTAATTGAAATAGGTAAAAAACAAAACTCTTTAAAAAGAATTTTTGCAATAATAGACCCTAAAAATATTCCCTCAAGAAAAGTTTTAACAAATAATGGATTCTACTCAAAAGAGTTTAAAGATTTTGACGGATTACCTGGAGAAATACTTGAATTAAATTTATAAATGTATTTTGCATATATAAACTCTAAAAAGAATATTAATTCATTAATACTAAAAACTAACATTCAACTATTTTTTGAGCGAAAATTAAAACCTTACCTTTAGAATGACTGTGTATGTAACCTTAAATAAACCTAGAACTAATGAATAAAAGTGAAATAGCTAAAAAATACCTAGAACACCTAGAAAATGGAAATATAGAAAAAGTTATTAATCTGTTTAGCAATAACGGAATTGTTGAGTCTCCTATCTATGGAATTAAAAAAGCTGACCAATTTTATCGTGAATTAAATAATGACACTTCTAATTCTGAACTTTTCCTAAAAGGGATTTTTGAACAAAATGATTCTAACAATTTAGCTCTTTACTTCACCTATAAATGGACTTTAAAAAACAATGAAAAAGTAGAGTTTGATGTTGTTGATATTATTGAACTTGATTATGAAAACAAAATAACCAAGCTAAAAATAATTTACGACACAGTTATTTCTAGAAAGTTAGTAAATGACTTAAATGAGTAAAGCTCAACCAATCAAAAATGCTGAAGTTTTTAAAGAAAATATTTAGTAAAAAAGGAACCTTTTTTGGGGCTACGAATTATAAAATAGATGATATGATTTGTGGCATTGGAAAAGCTAAAATTCTAGAAACTGAGATTGAAATTTCAGAATACCCTTTTAAACCATCAGCTGTATTCCCTAATAAAACAATTAAAGCTAGTAAAATAATTGCTATTTGCCATCAATCTTATCCCCCATTAATTAAAATGGGTAATGAAGTTATATTTATCTCTCGAGAACATGCCGAGTTACTTAAAGAGTTTACAGAAAAAAACAACATAGCTACTTTTAGAGAAACCAAAAACTGGAACTGGTTATTAGAGCCATACCTTGACACAGAAAACACTTCAGAAGAAAATATTAAAACAACCCAATTACTAAACAAACACGGTATTTCTAACTCTGAGATAACAAAAATAAGAGACGAAGTAGGTAAACAAATGTATAAATACAATTTTGACACCATGCTTTGGGATTGGTTTAGTTTAGGGTTACCTGATGTATTGGCTGCTATGAGAGTTAAGTATAACGAAAAAGAATTTGCTGATTTCTATAAAAGAGCAATGGAAATTGAGCTTAGAAATAAAAACAAATAACACCCCTAGTTTTTCTCTACTATTTTAAGTAAACATACTAAGAATTGTTATTTACAACTACAAAAATAACAATGACTTAACAGACTATTTACGCTCTCTTCACTTATAAAAAATACTAACTTATAAATTTGGCAACTAATCAATTAACTATTTCTGTAGTCTAGATTCAACAAGAATTTATACAACATCAAACTAATTTAACCCCCATGAGAAAAACTATTTTTTTTGCTTGCTTCTTATTAATAGGAAGCATTATCAAATTACACGCACAAAGTGTAAACCCTTCAAAAACCACTTATGTTCCTAACGAAGCTATCACTGTCAATTTTTCTAACGGTCCAGGAAATTCAAAAGATTGGATTGGCATCTACAATCAAGGAGATACACCTGGGCTTGTAAGCTCTATTGATTGGTTATATGTAAATGGAAAACAAAGTGCTACCAAAAAACTTAAAAATGGTAGTGTTACCTTTTCTTCTGGTTTACCAAATACTGGAACTTATAAAGTATATTTTTTTCAGAATGACGGTTATACCGTGCTAGCTTCTTCAAGTTTTACGGTGGGTACAGAAACTCCAACCTGCTCTCCTATTTCACAATCTGGATGGACTTTACAATATGCAGACAGCCAAGAAACATCAGGTGAAAACGGAGTAGCTACTAATGCTTTTGATGGTGACTCATCAACTATTTGGCATACCGAATGGAGCGCTAATCAACCAACGCACCCACATGAAATTCAGATTAACTTAAACGGTATTTATGATGTTTGCGAGCTAAAATACTTACCTCGCCAAACAGGAACTAACGGTACCATAGCCGATTATCAAATTTATGTAAGTGATACTCCTTCTAATTGGGGGGCTGCGGTAGCCACCGGAACTTTTGCTTCCAATCAAACAGAAAAAACTGTTAGTTTCCCTAAAAAGCAAGGGCAATACGTACGCTTAGTAGCCACTTCTGATATCAACAACGGAAATTATACCTCAGCTGCTGAAATCAATATCGGAGGAACTTTAATTCAAGTAGGAGCTCCAGTAACTAACTTTACATCAAACACCTCTTCTATTATCGCAGGACAACAAATTTCTTTTACAGATAGTTCTACCAACAATCCTACTTCTTGGAATTGGACATTTGAAGGAGGAACACCTGCTACCAGTACCGCTCAAAATCCAGTAGTAACCTATACTACCGAAGGAACTTACAATGTAACCTTAACCGCTAGCAATACTACGGGCAGTAATACCACTACTAAAACAGGCTATGTTACTGTTCGTAACACCAATAGCCTTAAAGTATTGCAATTTAATATTTGGCAAGAAGGAACTTCAGTACCAAACGGAATGACCTATATTAGAGATGTTATTGCTGAAGTAAATCCTGATATTGTCTGTTTTAGCGAAGTAAGAAACTATACGGGTGATTGGACTACTAAAATTGTAAACAACCTTGCTGCTATTGGCTTAAATTATAACAGAGGTTATGCTTATGGCGATGTTTCTATCATTAGTAAATACCCTATCACCTCATCGGGTACCAACCTAGGTGCGATTTCGGTTTTTGAGGTAGATGTTAACGGGCAAAGTGTAGTGGTAGCAACGGCACACTTAGATTATACTTACTATGCTACCTATCTTCCAAGAGGATACAACTGTGGTGGTTCTTCTCCTTACACTGGATGGAGTAAAATAGGAGCTACAAACCAAGATCCGCAACCAGTTACCGATCCTGCTATCATTTCAGAACAAAACTTAGGTTCACGAAGAGATGAGCAAATTGCTGCGTTTATCAATCATATAAAAAATGAAACTCGTCCAGTAATTTTAGTGGGGGATTTTAACGAACCTTCGCACTTAGACTGGACCTCAAGACAAGCCAATATGTTTGACCACCACGGAGTAGTATTCCCTTGGCACACGACCAAAACTTTAGAAAATAATGGTTTTGTAGATGCTTTTAGAGAAGTATATCCTGATGAAGTTGCCAATCCTGGTATCACATGGCCTTCTGTTGCTACAGGGGTTGGAAGCACTAGCTGGACACCAGAAGCTGACGAAAGAGATCGTATTGACTATATTTTTTACCGAGGTACTACCCTTTCTGCTACGAGTGCTGCTCTTGTAGGTCCAAAAGCTTCGTATGTTAACAATGTATCGAGTACTGCTAATACCCAAAACGACACGTTTGAAGCAGACCAATTGCCTTGGCCTTCTGACCATAAAGGAGTTAGTGCGGTAATCAATCTATCAGCAAATAGTGCAGCTAGAATGTTTGAAACAACCAATAACACTACACAAACCGAAGATACCTTTAGCGTATATCCAAACCCAACAAAAGGAATAGTGAATATCAAGTGTGAAGACTGTGCTCCTTTTACCTATACAGTACGAAACTTTTTAGGGCAAACAATTTTACAGCAAACTGCTACACAAAACAATGTGAACATTAATTTAAAATTAGCCCCTAAAGGAATGTATTTTGTTGATGTAAAAACCAAGAAAAAAACGCTTACCTATAAAATTATAAAAGAATAAATCATTCCCAAAAAATTACTACAGAAATAGATACATATTGATGCCACAGAATCCCAAGCTAATCACTTGGGGTTTTTTAGTATATTTAGTTCGCAAAAAATGAGAAGAGAATAAAATTGCTAAAACTTCCACTTATTCTACCATAAAAGGAATATAATGGTAATTTTATTCTTCATATAATCTAATTATAGGTAATTAAACCAATCCTAATAAAAAATATGGAAATAGTGTATTTAACAATTACTGGACTAAGCATAGTTGCATCAATTTTAGCTTGGATTGCTAAACTTAAATGGAGTTCAGAATATAGAGAGGTAAAAAAAGCGCAGATTGAGTCTATACAAGAACAGGTTAAAGTCTTAAAAGAAAAAAACGAAACTCTCAAAGAATTAACTTCTGAAAAAATAATGGCTCACTATAAGAGTACTAAAGAAGGACTAGAATCCTTAAATAATAAGATTCTTGAAGAGAAAAATGAACTTCAAATAAAAGTTAACGAAATGGAGTCTGAAATTGAAAGGTTAAAAGAAGAAAATAAAAACTCCATTCAGTTACCCGATTTCAGTCAACTCAAAAATATGTCAATTCAAATTGAAAATTCTCTTAAAAACTTTACAGAAAATTACTCTACCCAGTATAAGAAACTTTCTAGTTCACTTGAGAAGATGAAACATGTTGATTTCGTTATTAAGAATAATGATAATATTTATATGATTGAAACTAAAAAAAAGAGAAGTAAATAATAACTACCTATAACAAGGCCTATAAGTAATTGCTTGTTTTCTGTTTATTCTGCAAACCTCACGGATTTTCAGTTTGGTGCGTACTTGCAAAGTGAGGTACTAAACCACGCGACTACTCATAGCCGAGACCGTAAACAAACATTTTGAAAAATTCTCACAAAATAATAAAGTTTAATTCTGATTCGAAATTCAAGGAATCAAGTATACATTTGTTATCAGAACTAAAACCAGCTGGAACTAAATTAATTTTAGAACCTAAAACTGAGTTAATTGAACTCTTAAAACTAACATTGTTTGATTTACTTCTAAAGCAAGTGCTGGTAATAAAAAAAATGCTAAAGAAATCTCACCCGAGAGATCCGTATTTAAGAAAATACACAGTAGTTGAAACTGGAAAAAACTACTCGACATATAATCCAAACAATTTCGAAAAGTATTTTACAGAGAGAATTGATGAGGATAGCTATTTTCAACTGAGGTCATACTTAAGAGTTATATTTAAAGAAATACCACCCGAATACAAGTATAAAAAAGAGATTATTCATGATTTAAAAATTGATAACCTTTTTAAAAATAATTTGATTTTAAGTGCTTTTTCTTGGTTTAGGACTAACCAAAAAGGAAATAAATTAAAAATTGATATTACAGAATACCTAAACAAAGTAGATGATAACATAGGAGATTTAATTGATAAAGAACCTAATAAAGCGCTTGAGTTAATACTATTTCTTCAAGGAAATATCTTCCTTCTCAAAAACTTAAACTTTGAACTTTTAGAAAAACTTAAATTAACTTCTACCGCATATTCAAATAATAATGAATATTACGACGATTGGTTTGGAATCAACTTTATATATGATTCTGACTTATCTATTTCTGACTTATTTTCTGATATATCAGAGATGTTTGATTCAATAGATGATTATTTTAACTTTGGTTCTGGAGGAAGTTGGGATGCAGATTATGATTTCGATTAAAAGTACTTATAACATCAATCTATGAAAAATAGATTAATAATAAAGAAATATATGAAAACTATCAAGTTGACAATACTTACATTATTTGTTACATTAAATTCAATATTTGCCCAAGAAATTAATTCCTCTGAAATTGACGCTCTTGTTAATCGCGCTTTAGCATCAACCCCATCGGTAGGAATTGCAGTCGCTGTGGTAAAAGATGGAAAAGTAATTCACTCTAAAGGATACGGAGTTAAATCCATTAAAAACAAAGAAAAGATAGACGAAAACACCTTGTTTGCCATTGCTTCAAATTCAAAAGCATTTACTGCCGCTACCCTAGCAATATTGGTTGATGAAGGAAAACTAAAATTGGAAGATAAAGTTATTACCTACATTCCAGAGTTTAAAATGTACAACGATTATGTAACCGCTAATTTTACCATTCTCGATCTTTTAACCCATAGAAGCGGTTTAGGACTTGGGGCAGGTGATTTAATGTTTTTCCCTGATGGATCTAATTTCACCATCAAAGATGTAGTGAGTAGTTTTCAATATCAAAAACCAGTTTCAGCTTTTCGTACCAAATACGATTATGACAATCTTTTGTACATCGTAGCAGGAGAAGTCGTAGCTAGAGTTAGTGGTATGCCTTGGGCAGATTTTGTACAGTCAAGAATATTTAATCCGCTAGGAATGAAAAATTCTGCTCCTATAAGTTCTAAATTAGCTAAAAATGCAAACCTAGCATTGCCTCATGATTCTGAAGGAGAAAAAATTAAACAACTAGCTACTTACGATAATGATTTGGTTGCAGCTGCTGGTGGTATTTATGCAAGTGTACACGATTTAAGTAAATGGATGCTAATGCAACTAAATAATGGAAAATATGGCAAAGAGTTATCTAATCAATTATTTTCTGAGAAACAGCAAAGACAAATGTGGAGTCCTCATACTAACTTAAGATTTACCACAAAACCCAACCCTAGAACTCAACAACATTTTTCCGCTTACGGTTTAGGTTGGTTTATTGCCGATAAACAAGGAAAAATTGTGATTAGTCATACAGGTGGCTTACCGGGTATGCTATCAAAAACGGTTTTAGTTCCTGAGCTTAACTTAGGGATTGTAGTTTTAACAAACTCCTTACCTGGCGGAAAAGCTTATAGTTCTATTCCAGAAACAATATTGGATTCGTACTTAAAAATTCAAGTAAAAGATTGGGTAAAAATATTAGCAGATCAAGCAAAAGCTACTGGACAAGAATCAGATTCAGTAACTACCAAAGTTTGGGAAACAGTTGAGCAAAACAAATCCGTAAACATCAATTTAAACAACTACCTAGGAACTTATAAAGACAATTGGTTTGGTGATGTAGAAGTATCGTTAAAGAATGGAAAGCTTTGGTTTACTTCTAAACGTTCCCCTAAGTTGAATGGACAAATGTTCTATTACAAAGCAACCACCTTTGCTATTAAGTGGGAATATAAAGACATGAATGCCGATGCATTTGCTACATTTAATTTAAATGAAGAAGGCAAGGCAATTGGTATAAAAATGAAAGGTATATCTCCTAATATTGATTTTAGTTTTGATTTTCATGATTTAAATTTGAAACGAATTGAGAAATAATAGAGCTACCCAACTGGACCATAAATTTGTAACGGAGCACAAACTATCAACCACTCCCCCACCAGCAGATTCGTTGTTTTGGAATATGTGGAATACTTGTGAAGACATTGCTAATAAAGCATTGAACACTCAATTTATTCAAGAGATAAAATCAGGAACGCTAAGTCCAGTAAATTATGGAGGTTTTAATATTAATGATGCTTATTATTGTTTTAACGGAGCGCAAGATTATTTAACTGCCATGAACAGGACTTCAAACGCTACCCTTAAAGCACTTTTATTCAAAAAATATGATAGCTATCAAAAATACAATGAAACATTTCCTAAAACATGGCATATAAAAGACGCTACGGGAATTGTACCCAATGAAGTTTGTAAACAATATTCTCAATTTGAGTCTATGGTAGCCTCTCATCAAGATCCCATTTATGCACTTATAGTAATGATACCTTGTGAATATTTATGGGCTTGGTTAGCAGAACAGCTTGCTCCTACTTCTTCAAAAAATCTTTATGCTTCCTGGATTGCTGGTAACAACGATCCTAGTGGAGCTTACGCTATCGGAAACTTTTTAATTGAATATCAGAAAGAAAATCCTATAGATGAAAAATTAGCTACACAATTTTACACCCAAGCAATAACCTACGAATATCAAAATTTCAATACTGCATTAAACAGTTAATCATTCAGTAAAACAAGCGAATTAACATTCTTAAAATAATTTTCACATAATTTTACAATAATTAAATTGTACACAATTTAATTGTGAGATATATTTGTATCGTCATTTATAAGTCAATTATGTCAGAACAATTAAAATTAACCAATCAAGTATGCTTTCCGGTTTATACGCTAGCGAAAGAAGTAATTAGTTTATACCGCCCCATACTAAAAAAGCTAGATTTAACATATCCTCAATATTTAGTAATGTTAGTTTTATGGGAAGAAGGTGGTCAAAGTGTCTCAGAAATAGGTTATAAACTTAATTTGGACAGTGGTACCCTTACTCCTTTACTTAAAAGGTTAGAACAGAAAAAACTTGTAGAGAGAAAAAGAGAGATAGCGGACGAACGTGTTGTGAAAATTAATTTGACAGAACTAGGAAAGAATATCCAAGAAAAAGCAGAATGCGTCCCTGGTCAAATTATGACTTCGTTAAATATTTCTGTTGACAAATTAACAGAGCTCAAAAATATAATAGAACATATCTTAAATCAGATTAATAAAAATAATGAAACCAATTTATAATATCAGCGCCAAAGCAACTGGTGGAAGAAACGGACATGTAAAAAGTGAAAACGGAGTTTTAGAACTTGATGTTAGACATCCTAAAGCGCTGGGAGGAGCTAATGACGATTATCCAAATCCTGAAATGCTTTTTGCAGCAGGATATTCAGCTTGTTTTGATAGTGCATTAAACTTAGTCATCAAAAAATCTAAAATTAATACTGGTACAACTACTGTCAAAGCAACAGTAAGTATTGGTCAGATAGAAAATGGTGGTTTTGGACTTGCAGTAACATTAGATGTAAATATCCCTGATGTTTCTTTAGAAGAAGCAAAAACCTTAACTGAAAAAGCACATCAAGTTTGTCCTTATTCAAATGCTACAAGAGGAAACATTGAAGTAAAATTAAATACAACAAATAATTAAATATTAATATAATGTCATTAATAGAAAATCTTAACTGGCGACATGCTGTAAAAGCTTTTGATCCAAACAAAAAAGTAAGCGAAGAAAATATTGAAAAAATTATTGAAGCTGCTAGATTAGCACCAACCTCATCGGGGTTACAACAATTTAGAGTTATTTCAATATCAAATCAGGAAGTTAAAGAAAAGCTAATACAAGGAGCTTTAAACCCAGATTCTATGAAAGATTGTTCACATGTGTTAGTTTTTGCTGCTTGGGACAACTATACGGCTGAAAGAATAGACAAAGTGTTTGACTATACTACAGACGAAAGAGGGTTACCTAGAGGTAGATTTAGTAGCTATACGGACATGCTTAAAAAAGTGTATTTAGATCTTCCTGACGAAGTTAATTTTGCACACACATCAAGACAAACTTATATCGCTCTAGGGTTAGCTTTAGCACAAGCTGCAGAGTTAAAAGTAGACACTTGTCCTGCTGAAGGATTTGACAATAAAGTGGTTGATGAAGTTTTAGAATTAAATAAAATGGGCTTAAAAAGTGTATCATTGATGTACATTGGTTATGCCGACGATGAAAAGGACTGGATTAAACCAATGAAAAAAGTTAGAATTCCTAGAGAGGAATTCGTTATTGATGTAAAATAGTACAGCAATAAACACCGTTTTATCAAAAAGTAAAACACTCAACAAAATGCTTTTCTTACAGCTTTGCCTGTTTATAGAAAAGCATTTGTTTTTTAATTAACGTAAATTCCATACTTCATTTTAAAATGAAGTAGAATATAAAAGCGTCATGTACTTTTACACTCTAACAACAATAAGGTAACTATGAACGCTATAGAAAATATACTATTAAACTTTTCAGAAACAAGAAGACGAAGCATAAAACTGTGGAAAGGGATTCCTAATGAACTTTTAAACTGGAAACCTGATTCAGAAGCCTTTTCGATTATCGAAATGATAAGACACACTCTAGAAGGTGAACATTTATTTCATACAATTATTAAAAACAGAGGTAATTTAGGTGACTATAAATCTCCTTGGGAAAATTTAGCGTACTCAGATTTAAAAAATGAACTTAGCTTTGCTGAAAAATATCATAACAGTTTTATAGAGATGATAAAAACACTTAATGAAGCTGATTTAGAGAATATACGCATTGAACGAAAAGAAGTTAATCAAAGTAAAACATTAGGAGATTATTTAAACAGAATGGTGTATCATGAAGCTGTTCATACTGGTCAACTATTAGGGTATTTAAGAACACTTGGTCTTAAACGACCTAAAATATGGGATTAAACAATAATAAAAGCTAAAAAACTATCGAAGAGTTAGAACATCAGTTTAGTAAAGTTGCTGCTATTTTAGGAGATAAGTCTCGCGCTATCATCTTATGGAATTTACTGGATGGTAGAGCCTATACCGCTACAGAATTAGCTACAAGTGCAAATATATCACTACAATCGGCAAGCAATCATTTAAAAAAATTGGTTTCAGCAAACATCTTGTCCGTTGAAAAACAAGGAAGGCATCGCTACTTTAAATTTGCTAACGATGAAGTTGCACAAGTTATAGAGTCAATGGCTAGTTTAATTTCCATAGATAATAATTACAAAAAAATTAAGACTCCTAAACTGAATGATTTCACCTATGCCCGAACCTGCTACGATCATTTAGCAGGTAGCCTTGGTGTAAAAATAACAACAGCATTACTTGCTCATAAAATCATTACAATTTCTGATAAAAATTATATTGTTACTCAATATGGAGAAGAATGGTTTAATGAAGTTGGCGTAAATATTAATACTATCCAACAGAAAAAACGTTCTTTTGCTCATCAATGTTTAGATTGGAGTGAAAGAAAACATCACATTGCAGGAGCATTAGGAGCTTCTCTTCTCGAAGCAATGATTAAAAAAGATTGGTTACGTAAAAAACCAAACTCTAGAGAAATTATTATTACCTCTTTTGGTAGAATAGAATTGAAAAATAGGTTAAATTTAGAGGTGTAAAACATAATACTAACTTCTTTGAAAAAACTACTTTACTTACTTCTCTTTCTTCAACTTTCAGTTCAAGCACAACAAATATTATTTGTTGGAAATAGTTTAACCTATACGAACAACATGCCTAAAATGTTGGAGTATATTGGAAAACAACAAGGAGTTACTATTAAAACCAAAAGCTTATGTTATCCTAATTACGCTATAATCGATCATATTAACGAAGGAAAGCTTCAAAAACTACTAGCTAAAAAACAATTCGATTATCTAATTATTCAACAAGGTCCTTCTTCACAAGCAGAAGGAAAAAGAATGTTAGTACAAGATGGGGCTATAATAAAAGCTCTTTGTGAGCAATATAACACCAAACTTGGCTACTTTATGGTATGGCCATCCGTTAGATATTACCATACTTTTGATAAAGTAATTGAAAATCACAAATCTGCCGCCAAACAAAATAGCGCTTTGTTATTTCCTGTGGGTAATCTATGGAAAGAATACAATACTTATAAAAGCAAAGAGTCTTTATATAGCCTAGATAACTTTCATCCTTCAACAACTGGAAGCTTTTTAGCTGCCCTTGCTATTTTTCATCAATTATATCCAACAAAAAACCTTCAACAACTCCCTTTTAAAAAGTATAAAAAATGGGTAACTGATGAAGATTCTTTTAACTTATTAATTCAGTTGGTACAAAAGTATTAGGACTTCATACACTTTTTCAACACCTGTTCTGCTCTTTGTGCATTAAATTTAGGATAAAATTTTTCTTTTATTTTTTCTTCTTTTCCTAACTCAATAGCTCTTTTTACATTATTACAAAAAGGCTCTGTAGATTGACCAAAAAAACGTGCTGCTCCCATATCTGACTCTGCTTTACTTAAAATAACTCTCGGATTGTTAGGTGCTATTTTTAGTGCTTTTTCATACAACCCTGCATTTTTCATTGACATGGTCATTCCATATTTCTGTCCATCAAAAGCCATATATGAAACATGTAATAATGCCTGTGCAATTAATATTTCTGGATTTTCTGGTGAAATAGATTTTGCGGTATCTAAAAACTCTTGTGCCTTATTTAATTTAGTTATTAACGTTGCTTCTTCTTTTATTTGAAAACTTTCTATTATATGAATCATTCCTGCGTAATAAGACGGCAACCAGTTGTTTTTTTCTGCTTTAGAAATACGTTCGAATAATTGAGCTGCTTCAGTTGTTTTATTTGCCCCCCACAACTCAAAAGCTTTTGTCATTCCTTTTTCATATTGAGTTTGTGCTGAAATACTTATTGTAAATACTAATAGTACTAATGTTATTATTTTTTTCATGTTTTTAATCTTTATTGTTTTGTTTTTATTACTCTACAGGAAGTAGAATATCTTCATTAAATACTCTATCAAATAACTAATTCTTCTTTTGTTAATTTATATTAATCACTAATGACATGTCTTTATTTACCAAGAATTTGGCGTCTTTATATCTTGGAGGCCCCATAAATCCTTTTGCATCATTAGAAATTCCTATTGGCTCTTTTGGTATTCCTATGAAATTTGTATCTATTTTTTTATTATCATTTGTATCGTGAAAGCAAGAAACCGCATATGTGCCTTTTGGAATATCGTGAAACTCAACCCTCGCCTTTTTATTAGTTATCTTTACAACCTCTCCCTTATACCCTTCTTTTAAAAAACTTTTTTCAGTATTATATAACGCCACAAATAATGCACCTTTATCTGATTTTATTCCTTTAAAATCAATTGAAACTGTATGTGTATTTTGAGCTACCATAGGTGTTAAGCCCCCAAATAAAATTATCATTGTTAAAATTGTTTTTTTCATCTGTCTCGTATTTATTTTAGAAATATTGATTTTTATCTTGACTATTCAAATATCTTTTGATTTTCGTTAATTATATAAAAAAGAATACTGAATCGTTATTTTTAATAACTGAACCGTTGTTAGCTCTTATAAGTTATTTAACTGATTGTCCTTTTTATTATCACTAATCGTCCAAAAGAACCCTACAAAGAAGAAACTATCAGCCGATGGTATTATAGCTTGTCGGTTGTAAGTACCTGTTGAGTTTGGGGTATTCTTGTAATTATATCCAAAAACATTTTGTGTTCCTAAAACATTGTTTACTGAGAAATACAAGATTTTTTGCTGACTAATTAAGTATGCCCAATTTAAGCTTACAGAATTATAATTTTTAGTTTTCTGATTCAAAAACCCACCTTTGTTAGGGTTTGTATAGCTTCTACCTGAAGCAAAATTATAACTCATCCCAACTTGACTTTTCCAATCTGCAATCCAATGTTTTGCTACGACTGATAAATTGTGTGTTGATGCAAAATTTGGTGTAGCTTTTACTGGGTAGTTTTTATAATCTCTTTCAGTATCTAAAAATGAATATGACACCCAATAATCTGTATTTTTTACATTTTTATTATCTCTCCAAAAAACATCTATTCCTTTAGAATATCCTTCTCCTAAGTTTGAGTAATTTGAATAGGGTAACGCTCTGTGAGTATCATATTTTACTAAATCTTGATACTTTTTATAATACCCTTCTATTCTTAAAATCTGTTTGTTTTTAACATACTGATAATTCGCTATAAAATGAGAAGTGTTTTCTGCTTTAAATTGCGTGTTGAATTTTAGGTATTCATTTTTAGGATTTTGATAAAAGCGTCCGTAAGCTAATGAAAACTGTGCGTTTTCTCCCGGTTTATAAGCTATAGAAGCTCTTGGTGAAATGGTAAACTCATCTAACAGTTCAGAGTTTTCCATGCGTACTCCTACTTTCGCTGCTAACTTTTTACTAAAAAAGACGTCTGCTTCAATAAAACTTCCAAAGATATTATTGTCAAATCCGTATATAGCACTTCCATTCGTTTCACTATTATAATCTTCAGAAAAATCGGTTATAAAATATTCTGCACCAAAATTCAGTTTAAATCGGTTTGAAAACCTCTTTTTCAATGTTGCTTTAACATGAGCTGAGTTTTCATTATCTACAACCTTATCATCCAATATATTCATCTTTGAATTATCATTAGTAAACGATACCCCACCTGAGACTGTCCAATTATTAGCTAGATGTTGTTTATAGGAACCATTGAAGTACAAGTTTCTATTTTTCAATCCAAAACGAAATCCATCTTCATAATTAATATCATCTTGAATCATATCAAAATCAGTATAACTATAAGCTCCGTACAACTTCAACAAAGACTCGTTTTTAAATCTAAATCGGTATACAGCTTCTCCATTCAACGACTGTACAGGTTTGTTCCAAGTATTTCTATCAGGAAATAATTTTTGATAAGGTGCTAAATTGATATACGAAGCGTTCACACTTAGTGAATTCTTTCCAAATACCTGAGTATTTCCTACTCCTAAACCAACTGTCATTAGTGAGATGTCTGTCTTCTCTTTTATTGCTTCATCATTCGTATTCAGTAATAAAACACTCGATAGCGCTTGACCGTATTCTGCTGAATAACCTCCTGTAGAAAATGTAATTCCTTTAAATAAAAAAGGAGAAAATCGACCACGAGTAGGAATGTTACGTGCCGAAGGACTGTATGGTGTAAACACTCGAATTCCATCAATAAAAATTTGTGTTTCATCCGCTTCCCCTCCGCGAACAAATAAACGCCCATCTTCACTTACCGAAGAGGTTCCTGGTAATGTTTGCAAGGCTCCAATAAAATCTCCCAAAGCACTCGCTGTTGTTACCACATCTAAAGGTTTTAACGCAGTTACTTTAGCATTATCTCCTGCTTCAAAAGTTCCTGCATTTATAGTTACAGCATCCAACGTATTTACATCTTCACGAAGCATTATTTTTAAATTTTTAAATGTTGATACTTCAGCAGTTTTCATATACGTTTCAAAAGAAATAAAAGACACTGTTAATGTTTGTTGTCCTTTTTCTGAAGTTGTAAAAGAAAAGTTTCCTTTTTCGTCAGACGAAGTTCCGTCGTAAGTTCCCTCTAAATATACATTTGCCCCTTCAATAGGATTACCTTTAGTATCGGTTACTTTTCCTGAAATAGTTGTTTGTGCAATTAATAGTGTATGCGTTAAAAAGCATATAGCAAGTAATAAATGTTTCATTCTGTTTGTTTTTGACACCACAAAACTGCTTTCTTTTTAAACTTCAACACAAAAAGAAATACTCAACTGTATAATTTTACGGATGAATTGTTTTACGCATCAAAACTAAAACTACTTAACTATCTTCATTTTACCTTTCTTGCTTTTAATTATTCAAATCTTGCTAAATTTTAATACCCAACACCTACAATACTTTTGATAATGTTGTACTTTTACATAGTATAAATTAAGAAGAATGGCACACGATTTAAGTGACTATAGAAAATCTTACGAAAAAAGAGAGTTACTAGAAAATAACTGTCCTGAAAATCCTATTGAATTATTTAGGGATTGGTTTTTTACTGCAGATGAATCTGAAATGGTAGATGAAGCAAATGCTATGACAATTGCATCTATTGGATTAGATGGTTTTCCAAAAAGTAGAGTTGTTTTATTAAAGAAATATACATGGGAAGGCTTTATTTTTTATACCAACTATAATTCAGAAAAAGGAAAGGCTATTTTAAACAACAATCATGTGTGTTTGTCATTTTTCTGGTCTGGTTTAGAGCAACAAATTATTATTAAAGGGAAAGCTGAAAAACTTGCTGAGAATTTATCTGATGGTTATTTCGAATCGAGACCAGACGGAAGTAAATTGGGAGCTTGGGCTTCTAACCAAAGTGAAGTAGTGACTTCTCGTAATGAGCTAGATAACAATCTTGCTTCCTTTGAAAGAAAGTTTGAAAATCAAGACATACCTAGACCCAAACATTGGGGTGGTTTTCTAGTTAAACCTGTTTCTATCGAGTTTTGGCAAGGACGACCTAACCGTATGCACGATCGCATTAGATACACCTTACAAAAAGATTTTTCTTGGAAACTTGAACGTTTAGCTCCTTAGTTTTATATTTACATAGCATTTTATAATTAAATGAAAACACTTTATATCGTTCGTCACGCGAAATCATCTTGGAAATATGAGAGCGTTAAAGATATTGACAGACCATTAAAAGAACGTGGTATTAACGATGCCCATCTTTTATCTAAGTACCTAGCGGGAGAAATACAAAGACCCGATGTATTTCTTTCTAGTAGTGCCAACAGAGCACTTCATACGGCTGTTATTTTTTGTGAGAACTTCGGATATCCTTTATCCAACCTTAAAATAAAGCGCCAGCTGTATAGCTTTAGTGATGGGTATTTGGTAAAAACTGTAAAGGCTCTTGATGATAGCTTTAACAGTGCTATTGTATTTAGTCACGATCACGGTATTAATAGTTTTGTTAATAAATTTGGAAATAAACCTATTGCCCATGTAGCTACTTGTGGTGTTGTTGGAATAGAGTTTGATACAAAACATTGGAAAGATATTAAGAAAGGAAATACAATTTTAGTAGAATTTCCTAAAAACCATAGATAAATCAATACATTTTGAAGATAAAGAAGTACGGCGCTATTGATATTGGATCTAATGCAGTAAGGTTATTAGTAGCCAACGTTATTGAAGAAAAAAACAAAGAACCACAGTTTAAAAAATCATCCTTAGTTCGTGTACCTATTCGTTTAGGAGCTGACGCTTTTGTTTCTGGAAAAATTTCAGAAGCTAATACTCAAAGAATGCTTGATGCAATGCAAGCCTTTAAGTTAATCATGAAAATTCATGGTGTTGAAAAATACAAGGCATGTGCAACATCGGCTATGCGAGAAGCAGAAAACGGAGAGGAAGTTGCTGCTACTATTTTAAAAAATACTGAAGTAAAAATTGATATTATTGATGGTAAAAAAGAAGCTGCAATAATCTCATCAACTGATTTAAATCAATTAATAAAATCTGAATCTACCTACTTATATGTAGATGTAGGTGGTGGTAGTACAGAGTTTACCTTATTTTCTAAAGGTAAAATCATCAACTCTAAATCCTTTAAAATAGGTACAGTTCGCGTACTTAACAACACTAAACCTGAAAATAAAGCACTTTTTAAAAAGGTTCAAAAATGGATTGAAGAAAATACAAGCGAATACAAACGTATTTCTTTAATTGGTTCTGGTGGAAATATCAATAAGCTATTTAAAATGTCTGGTAGAGATGCTGGTAAACCTATATCTTATATTTATCTTAACGCTCAATATCAGTTCTTAAAAAAGATGAGTTACCAAGAACGAATTTCAGAGTTAAGTTTAAATCCTGACAGAGCTGATGTAATTATTCCTGCTACAAAAATATACTTATCTGCCATGAAATGGAGCGGAGCAAGAAAAATATATGTTCCTAAAATTGGACTTTCAGACGGAATCATAAAAAGTTTATATTTTAATAAGCTTTAACTTTATTTGTGACTCTTTTAATATTATGGTGTCATATAATAGGTAATTAGAGTTTTCTCTTATTTACTATGAATACTCTAACAAGTAATCAAAAAATAAAACCGAGCTGAATAGCTCGGTTTTTTATTTTATATAAGAATTTAAATTTTCTGTACTCATCATTGGCGAAAATTCAGTTAAACTATATTCAGCTAATCCTTTAACTATTAAAGGATCCTTACTTAATATTTCAATCACCTCTTCTTCTGTACATGAGTTAGACAATACTATTCCTCCTTCACGTGGTACTTTTGGTCCGCCTATAATAAACTTCCCTTTTTCATATTGTTCGGCTACATAGTTTCTATGTGATTCTGTGTATTTGTTAACCTCTTCTATAGGTTTAATAAAATTAAAATTGATTATAAACATATTTATTTAATATTAAATTTTTCTGACCATTTTGACGACCATTCTCTTAAAGGCTCAAACAAAACAAATAATTCTTTTCCTATATCTGTTAGTTTATACCCTTCTACAACTTTTTCTATAATAAAGGTTTTCTGAAGTTCTTTTAACCTTGTATTTAAAGTTGTAGGAGAAATATCTCTGCAAAGTTTTTCTAAATCACTAAATGATTTTGGAGCATCATTTAAATGCCAAATGATACTCATTGTCCAATTACGTCCTAACAAATCAAAAAGTGCCATGATAGGTTTTCCTGATTTAGAACCTCTTACTGATTTTCCTGGTTTGGGTATATTCATATTGCTTTCAAAACTACAATTTTTGTAGTTAACTACAAAAATTGTAGTGATTATTTTTAAAATAAAGCCGAATAAATAATTCATTCGGCTTTGTTTAATAGTCAGAAGACTATTTATTTTCTTCTTAGTTGAATTTTATCTGTCTTTAACTCTTTTTGTATCCAGCTTCTTAATTCATTTTCATTTTTTACAATGACAGAGTCTTTTAATTTTTTACTCCATTTTACAGAAACTACGGTTGTTGTATCTACTTTTATAAAATCACTTGATGATAATACTTTTGCCAAACTCATTTCTTTAATATCGTTAAATCGAATTTTAGCTTCTGTACTAATTTTACTAAAAGGAATTGAGTTTTTATCTCTGTATAAAGCATCTTGTTCAATGGTTTGATTTAAATTAGAAATTGTTCTTTTTAAATCATCAATCTCCATATGCAGACCTTTTATAACATTATCTTTTTGATCTAACTCTTTTACTGCCCTATCATACGCATCTACTACCCTATCAACACTTTTTGCTTTGTTTTCGTTGATAACCAAAGAATAAGAGTCTATTTTTGGGAAGTTTTTTAATTCATTTCTCAAAAAGGATTCTGTTGCATCACTTACATCACCGTTAAAAAATAACTTTATCGTTTTTTCTTTAACTTCTAGCTTTTCACGCTGTAACCATAAGTTAGGATTATCATATACTTTCGCTTTTAAGAATCTTTTATAGCTTGCATCAATAACACTTTCATTATACACTCCTACGAAAGTAAATACAGCAGGAACCATTACCAAAAAGGCAATAAAAGATGCTATTTGCGCTATTCTTTTACGTTTAGCAGAATTTACATAACGAATCATTGTAAACCCTAATAACTTCAACACTAGGAAGGTTGCTAAAGCAATAAAAATGGTGTTGATTGTAAACAAATACATCGCACCAAGAAAGTAGTCAAAATTACCTATTGCTAAACCATACCCTGCTGTACACAATGGCGGCATTAAGGCTGTAGCAATTGCTACACCAAATATTACAGAAGCAATCGTACCTTTTTTAGTTCGTGCAATAATTAATGCTAAACCACCAAAGAAAGCAATTAACACATCTCGAATATCGGGTCTTACCCTACCTAATAGCTCTGAGGTTTCTTCACGAAGTGGAAATATAAAAAAGAATAAAAACGCCGTTAACAAACTTAACACAATCATTGTAGCTAGGTTTGTTAACGATTTGCGTAGTGTATCAATATCGTTAATAGCAATCGACATTCCTACTCCTAAAATAGGTCCCATTAAAGGAGATATTAACATGGCTCCAATTACTACTGCTGTTGAATTTGCATTTAATCCAATAGACGCCACAAAAATAGAACATATTAAAATCCACGCTGTGGCTCCTTTGAAAGAAATATCGCTTTTTATTGCTTCTATTGTTGCCTCTTGGTCTGTATCATCTCTAAAATCAAGAAGCTCTAATATAAACTTCTTTATCTTTTCCCATAAACCTTTTGCATCCTGCTGTATCTCTTGCTTTGACTGCTCTGCAGCTTCTTCTTGTTTATTTTCTTCCATAAATTTTGATTTTTGTTAACTTTGGAAAGATACGAAATTCAAGAATTAGTAAAGATATAAAAAACGCTTGAAGATTCTGAACCTCCAAGCGTTTTATATACTCTTAAAAAGTTTTTCTTATTTAATACCTAGCTTGTTTTTCAATTTTGGTGAAATTCCACCTTTATGTAATAAAACAGATATTGTTTTTAATTTGAAGTAAGGAACTGACATATACACATACCCCTGATTTCCTTGATTTTTACCCCAAGAATTCTTTACTTTAAAATAGGTATTTCCTTTTTGATCTTTTACCAAACCTACGATATGCATTAAGTGATCATCGGTTGTGTTAAAATTTTCAAATTCTGTTTGACGTAAACTTGGTGTAATTGTTCTTTCTTCTACAATTTCTGTCAACGCTTTTTTATTTTCTGTACTACTCGCAGGAATTACAGCAACTCCACTTTTTGATGAAAATGTTTTTTCTGAAACATCACAGTCTAACTCTACTGTATATCCTTTTTTAATAGCTTCTTCTGTTACAGCTACTAATTCGTCTAAAGAAACATTATAAAATGCTCCATTTGAAAAATTATCAGGAATGTTTAAAATGAACTGACCGTATTTTTTTGCATGCTCAAAAGAACTAATCGTTACATAGTTTGAAGGATCTATTTTTACATATTCTGCAAACGATATAGGAGTATATTTTTTTCCTTCGAAAGTGAACTCTTCTTTATTTTTTCCTAAATACACATCTAAAACACTTTCTACCGATTGCTTCCATTTTGGACTTAATTCTCCTGCTGGGTTTTTAATGTAAGCGTCTAACATCGATTTTAACACCGCAATCATTTCAGCGTGATTATGTCTGTCTTGCCCAAGATCTAAACCAGTAAAAACTTGCTCAGGTACTAATCCGTATTTTCCTACCGAGTTAATTACATCATGTGCTAAACCTCCTTCGCTAAATTGTGCTTTTCCTTGGCGGTATAAGTAATTATTTGCTTTATCTGAATAGGTATTACGAACCGTATACATTTCAGATAAATCAATGTTTTTACCTGTTAACCTGATAATTTCCGATTCTAAAAAAGAGGTCGTAGAAAAACTCCAACATGTTCCTGTTCTTCCTTGACTTTTAACTTCAGTGTCTTCAATACCTTTTACTGTTGAAAACTGATACTTTTGTGCTGAAGTTGAAGTTATACTTAAAAAAGTGAATGCTGCTCCTAATAGAATTTTTTTCATACTTAAAAACCTTATGATAATTTAAGCAAGCAATTTACTCTTTTTAAAAGACTATTAAACTTCAAAAGTGTTAAAAATCTACTATAACGCCAATACGTGGTAAAGCTCTTCCTGTTGTACTTTCTATTTCTTCTAACAAATACCTTGAACTATCATTAGGGTCGGTTACTCTTCCATTCCCATCTTCAATAGGTAATAAAAATGGTTGCTGTTTAGAGCTACTAGCATATATATTTTGAACATCTAAATATAAGTTTATAGCCGCTTTTTTTAAGAACCAAGTTTTATCTACACGTATATCTAGTTGTGTATACGTATCTAATCTTTCTGTGTTAAGTTTGGTATAATCTAAAATTCCGCCGTTTTGCACATCATAATTATCTTTTAAAGAAGAAGCATCTAAATCGTATGGTGTATAAGGTTTACCACCAACTAATCGAAACTTTGTTCCTATTTCCCAGTTTCTGTTTAGTTTTTTTCCTGCAGTAATCGTTAACAGGTGCTTATTATCCCATGTTGAAGGAATATACCCACCTTGTGCATCTTTAAACTCACTTCTTACAAAAGTATACGACGCTATTCCATACAGTCCGCTATATGATTTTTTCTGTGCCAATAACTCAAATCCATACGCTCGACCTTCAGATGTTGAACTCACTGCTTCATTTCCTATAATGCCAAAATCAGCACCTAGGTTTGCTAAACTTATTTGATTTCTTAGCGAAAACGGATAGTCTTTATATCCTTTATAAAACCCTTCAAAAGTTATTTTTGAGCTTGTATTAGGCTTGTAACTTAATCCACTTACAAAATGATCTGATTGTATATACTTCAATCCATTTTTGTTCTCAAATTCGCCTATATCGTTTTTATATCCTAGTACTGTATAAGACGGTAATTGATAGTAACGACCTACTGAAGAACTCACCATCCATTTTCCAGACAAATCATAGCTCAACGACAATCGTGGTGAAAATTGATTGAACGGGTTTTTCATTGTTGAATTATAATCTATCCCATCCATTCTAAAACCAAAAGAAACTCCTAACTTTTCATCTAAATATCTTTTTGATACTTGTCCGAAAACTCCATATTTAACAAAATTAATTGCTGAATTAAAATCGTAGATTGTTACTCCATCTGAATTAGCATTTTTCTGATAATTGTTATTCGTATATCTTGCAGTTTCCAAATTAAAACCTAGATTAAAATCAATCTTATTGTCACTTTCAAAACTGTTTTCATATCGTAACTTATTCTCTATTTCTTTTGATGAATAATCTAACAGTAAGTTTGCTGGTATTTCTTCATTTAAAAAGTACTTTACTGCCTTGTTTTTCCACTCATTTCGACTAAGCACAACTAAATGTGTTGAGTTTGGTGCAAAATACTTATAACTGGCACCTACCGTATAATTCCATTGACTATTTACAGGAACAGAGTTTAAAATAACTTTATTTCTCTTTATCGTTTCTAAATCTGTTTCACCATCATTTACCTCTTTATTTATTTCAAAATCATCAATAGCTCCCAAAGCAACTATTGATAATTCACTGTTTTTTGATAATTGTGATTTAACATTTACTTGAAAATCGCTGTATGTTGGTAAAAAAGGAAGTTTTATCAACTTAAATAAAAACTGTAAATATGATTGACGTGCAGAAAACATAAAAGTCGTATTTTTTCCTAATGGACCATCTAAGGTTATTCCTGCATCTGAAGTTCCAACAGTTGCTCTTGTGTTTAGTGAATTTGGATTTCCTCTTTTTTGAGTAAACTCTATAACAGAACTCAAAGAGTTACCTCTGTTTGCTGGAAAAGCACTTGAATAAAAATCTACCTTACGAATTAAATCTGCATTCATAATTCCTACTGGTCCACCAGTTGCCCCTTGGGTTTGAAAGTGATTTATTACAGGAACTTCAATTCCATCTAAGTAAAACTTATTCTCAGAAGTTGCTCCTCCTCTAATAATAATATCATTTCTAAATCCAGGATTAGAGGCTACTCCAGGAAAAGATTGAATAACCTTTAAGACATCTCTATTCCCTCCTGGGTTCTTTTCTATTTCAGCTATTCCTAAACTTTGAAGCGATAATGGGCTATCTACAGATTCCTTAAATAATGGTGCTTGAATTTGGACTTCTTTTAACTGTGTTGCATCTTCAATCAACTCTAAGGTTATATATGGCGAATTATCTTTAGTAACTAAATACTCATCAGAAATCAACGTTTTATAGCCTACAAACGAAGCCTGTATTTTATTATACCCCAGAGGAACATTTTTCAATACAAACTCTCCATTTTCATTTGAAACTACTCCTATTTTTGTTCCGTATACCAAAACATTAACAAAAGGAAGTACTTCTCTTGTTTTGGAATCGACAACTTTTCCTGAAATTACTCCTTCATTTTGAGACATTCCAGTAAACGACTGAAGTAAAACCAAGAGTATCAACACTTTTCTCATATTAAAATATTTAGTATCTAACAAAAATACATATTTTGTTTAATTAAAAATAAAAAACATTAAACAAAATTATTATAAAAACAAAAAAACTCAATCGTTATGATTGAGTTTTCGTGGGGAGAGCAGGATTCGAACCTGCGAAGTCGTAAGACAACGGAGTTACAGTCCGTCCCATTTGGCCGCTCTGGAATCTCCCCAAAGCTTTTAAAAAAAGCTTCTCAGTAAAATCGAGAAGCTTTACTAGTGACCGGGCTGGGGCTCGAACCCAGGACCCTCTCCTTAAAAGGGAGATGCTCTACCAACTGAGCTACCCGGTCATTTTTTCGCTTTTGCTTTTCTGCGTTTGCGGGTGCAAATATAGAAGCTTTTATTGTTCCCACAAACATTTTTTAGAAGTTTTTTTGAAAAATTTTTAATGTTTTTTGTTACCTATTAATTAACAGAAAGTTACCTAAAGATCATTTAAGTATGCTTTTCTAACTTTTTTAAATAAATTAGATGAATACACAAAATCTACCACTGCTTCGTTATCTGTTTTGAAGATTTCTTTGTGAGATCCCTCCCATGCTTTTACTCCATTTTTAAGAAAAACAATTTTATCTCCTATTTCCATCACCGAATTCATGTCGTGTGTATTTATTACTGTGGTAATTTTATATTCATCCGTAATTTCTTGAATTAGGTTATCTATAACAATAGATGTTTGAGGGTCTAATCCAGAATTTGGTTCATCACAAAATAAATATTTAGGGTTCATTACAATCGCACGCGCAATTGCTACACGTTTTTGCATCCCTCCTGATAATTCTGCTGGAAACTTTTTATTCGAGTTCTCTAAGTTTACACGGTTCAACACAAAGTTTACTCTATCTAACATTTCACTTTCAGGTTGCTTTGTAAACATCTTTAAAGGAAACATTACATTTTCTTCCACTGTTTGTGAATCGAACAAAGCACTTCCTTGGAATACCATTCCTAATTCTTGACGAAATTGACGTTTATCCTCTAAGGTCATATCAACATTAGCTAGTCCATCATAAACAATCGTTCCTTCTTCTGGTGTATGTAAACCAATTAACGATTTTAAAAACACTGTTTTTCCAGAACCACTCTGACCAATTATCAAACTTGTTTCTCCTGGTTTAAATGAGGTTGTAATTCCTTTTAAAATCTCAACACCATTAAATCCTTTATGTAAATTATTTACTTCTATCATTAGGTTAATAACATTTGAGTTAAGAAATAGTTGGCGATTACTATAAGTACTGTTGTCCAAACAACCGATTGTGTACTTGCTTTTCCAACCTCTAATGAGCCTCCTTTAACATAGTACCCATGATATGATGGTACTGTAGCAATTAAAAAGGCAAAAACTACTGTTTTTATCAACGCATAAGTTATAAGGAACGGATCAAAATCTAATTGAACTCCTGCAATATAATCTGCTCCTGAAAACAAACCAGATAAAACTCCTGCTACCCATCCTCCAAAAATTCCTAAAAACATTCCTAAGATTATTAAAAAAGGATAAAAGAAAACAGTTGCTATTATTTTTGGCAACACCAAATAATTTAGTGAGTTAATCCCCATTACTTCTAGGGCATCTATTTGCTCAGTCACACGCATTGTTCCTATACTCGAAGTAATATAAGACCCAACTTTACCTGCTAAGATAATAGAACAAAATGTAGGAGCAAACTCCAAAATTACAGATCGTTTTGCTGCAAAACCAATCAACGATTTTGGTATAAACGGACTTTCTAAATTCAACGCAGTTTGTAGAGCGATTACTCCTCCAATAAAAAATGAGATAAAAGCTATAATTCCAATGGATTTATGTCCTAACTCATCTATTTCTCTAAACAAAGCTTCACGAAATACTCTTGCCCTCTGAGGTTTTGAAAAAACCTGTTTTAGCATTGAAAAGTATTTACCTATATGCTCAATGTAATTCATTAAATGAAATATATTTTCTTTTTTGCTAAAGTATTAAAAAACCATTAACTCATCGCCTTATTTACAAGTTTTAGCTTGCTTTTTGTGTACCTTTGAGTTTTAATTTTCAAAAAACAAAATGAGAAAAATAGCTTTTTTAGCAGCTATAATATGTTTAACAAGCTGCTCTGTTAACAAAAAAACAAATACTCAAAAACCAAAACTTGTAGTTGGTGTTGTTATTGACCAAATGCGTTACGATTACCTTACTCGTTTTGCTGATAGATATGGAAATGACGGTTTTAAACGTTTGCTTAGAGAGGGGTACTCTTTAGAAAACGCACACTACAATTATATTCCTACCTACACAGCTGTAGGACATACTTCTATATATACAGGGACAACTCCTACTAACCATGGTATTATTAGCAATCATTGGTACGATAAGTATTTAAAGAAAACCATTTATTGTGTTGATGACAATAACTACAAAACGATTGGTAATGATGGTGAAGGAGGTAAAAAATCTCCTTACAGAATGTTTACTACAACTATGACTGATCAATTAAAATTAGCTCAAAACATGAATGGTAAAACTATTGGTGTTGCTATAAAAGATCGTTCTGCTATTTTACCAGCAGGACACACAGCTAATGCTGCTTATTGGTTTGATGGCGGTGATAAAGGACAGTGGATTTCTTCTTCTTTTTATTTAAATGAATTACCTGATTGGGTACAAGAATTTAATGCTTCTGGAAAAGCAGACGAATACTTAAGTAAGCCTTGGGAAACTTTATATGATATTACTACCTACAAACAAAGTATAGAAGATGATAATAATTTTGAAGCTACTTTTAAAGGGGAAGAAAAGCCAGTTTTTCCACACGATATTCCAACATTAAGAAAAAGCAACAACAACTATAGCATTATAAAAGGTATTCCTGCTGGTAACTCTATCACAACCGATTTTGCTAAAGCAGCTATTATTGGTGAAAACTTAGGAAAATCAGCATATACTGACTTTTTAGCGGTTAGCTATTCTTCAACTGATTATGTTGGACATCAATTTGGAGTTGCTTCTAAAGAAATTGAAGACACTTATTTACGTTTAGATCAAGATTTAGCAGAATTATTTAAGTTTTTAGATACACAAGTTGGAAAAGGGAATTATACCTTATTCTTAACTGCAGATCATGCTGCTGTACAAGTTCCTTCATACTTAGAGTCTTTAAAAATACCTGCTGGTTATGTAAAGCCTGTTGCTTTTAAAAACTTTTTAAATGAAATTACCTTAAAGCATTTTAAATCTGACGAAATCATTGAAAACGTTTCTAACTTCCAAGTTTTCTTAAATAAAGATAAGATTAGAGAGTTAAACCTTAACTATGAAAATGTGGCACAAACCATAGCGGATGAAGCCATTAATCATAAAAAGATTTATAAATCGGTAACTGCGAGAACCATGCAGACTACTACGTTTACAAACGGAGTTTTACATGTATTACAAAATGGTTATAATCAAAAGCTTTCTGGTGATGTTATTTTAGTGCCTAATCCATCAACTATTGCAAGTAGCTCTAGAAAAGGAACAACTCACGGTTCTGGATACTCATACGACACACACATTCCTATGATTTTCTATGGAAATGGAATTAAGCAAGGTGTTTCTAAAAAGAAATATGAAATTGTAGATATAGCTCCTACCATTTCTAATTTATTACAGATAGAATTCCCTAATGGATGTTCTGGAGAGATTATTGAAGAAGTTCTTGAATAGAAAAACTTAGAAGATAAAAATAGAAAACGCCATTTTGATAAACTCAAAATGGCGTTTTTAATTAATTCATATTCTCAAATCAACACATCGTTTAATTTGGATTGTTTAATATAATTAGCGCTGCAATTACTCCTGGAACCCATCCGCAAAGTGTTAGTAAAAACACTATTATAATAGATCCACAACCTTTACCTATAACTGCTAACGGTGGAAAAAAAATTGCTAATAAAACTCTTAATAAACTCATAGTACTTTTTTAGTTAGTATACTTAAAAGACGAGTTAATTAGAATTTTGTTACACTTATTGAATCATTAGAAGCACATCATTTAAATAAAGCTTAACTATTTTTCATTTGCTTGTATTCAAAAGAACGTATTATATTCTCGGGCATTTCGTAAAAATATCCATTGGTAATACCAACAGCTTCTAACTCGTTTTTTATTTCTTCACTGATATATAAAAGCCCTGATAATCCCCATAATACATCATAATCGTATTTATACACCTTATTTTTAAATTTTAGTTCATTTAATTCAGTAAATGTTTGATTGCCATAAGTAACCTCATATGTTCCCAGGAGTTCTATATCTCCAAACTGTATATCCCCCTTTTCCTCAGACGACTTTATAAATCCCTCTGGGTAAATTTTGACAGGCACATTATTCCCTTCTGAATCTTGAGCTATTTCTACAAAAGTACATTTTGGGTAGTCTATAATATCATCTCCCGATGTTGCACTATCAACTACCGCATGAAATAAAAAATAATCTTCATTGGTTTGTTGAAGTTCTTTACAGTGAAGTATTACAGGATAGAAACGATGTTCAGGTAAATTATATTTTTCTAAAACTTCTTTTACCTTTTTACTCATTAGCAAATTAGCTCCTCTTTTAGGTTCTACATCTGCTGTCATTAAATTCGTATACCATGTTAATACATCGACAAAGGGCGTTTCTCCTTGCCATGTGTCAAAATTTTCAAATGAATCTATTAACCTCATTTTTAAAGGTAAAACTTCATCTTTTATCCAAATATTATCATTCATTGGAGCAATAATATCTCCATAATCTTCTTGGTATATGTTAATACTCCATTGAAAGACACCACTAGTACTAAACTCGAAAAACTTCATTCTTTATAATTTAATCTAACATTATAAATAATTCTCTACATCAACTTTCCAAAGAAAATAGCATTCATCAATAGTTTATTGGTTCCAAACCAAAAACCTCTAAAATTGGTATTGTCTGTAAAAACGATTACCCTTCCACTACCTAGGCGTCCTGCTTTAAACGGAACGGTGTTTTTCAACTCTTTTAAGTTCTCTTTTGAAATATAACCACTCAATAACGGATTCTTGGTGTACTGAATTGGATTGTTATAACTCTTTGCATCAGGTTGAATAAACTGTTTTGTATTTCTAAATAATGCTATTTTATCATTCTTATATCCAAAATTGATTGGATGTGAACGATCAATCTTTGCTTCAAAAATTGCTCCTCCAATTACCTGTGATCCTGATTGTAATGAACGGTTTTCAAATGACACATCTTTTATAGAATCTATTTTAGTTTTATTAAATTTTACATTAACAAATCCTCTGCTAGATAACCAATTTACTGCATTTCTATATCCGATTAGCACTCCTCCATTACGCACCCATACTTTTAATTTCTCTACTAAATTCTTATCAATAGAGCGACTATTTGGAACAATAATCGTTGTATATTTATCAAGATTTACTCTTGTAGCGTACTGTGTATCTAACTTTGTTAGCTTCATATCGTAGCGTTGATCTAACAAATGCCAAATTTCTCCTGCATCGTAACTTGTTACTCCATTTCCTACCAACATCGCTACTTTTTGCCTTTTTACAGCCTCAAAGTTTCTACTTCCTAAATCAATTCCTTCATTCAACCCTGTAGATACTCCTTTAATTTCAAGATGATTTTCATACGCTATTTTTCCTAAGAAATCAAATAACTCGCTTCCATTTAATTTTTGATTTTGAGCAGGGATAAAAATGGTTCCATAATCGTATGAATTACCATCATTTGTAAATTTTTTCATCGCTACTTTCGCTCGTAATCCTTTTTCTAAAATCGCATTCAAAGCTTTAGGAGTGTTATATTCATTCCAAAGAAATAAATATCCCACACTACTTTTTTGTTGAATTGTTCCTTGTTTTGGTTGCAATTTAGTCACCTCAACTCCTGCTTTCGACAATGATAAATTATCTGCAAAATCGACTCCAAATGCATGATTGAACGTCCAAGCGGATACATCATAAAACAAGCTATCTTTAAATGTAGTTCGCACATCAAACATTGCTTTTACCAATCGATGATTTTTTTGGTTCATAGGTACGACATAGCTATACCCTTTTTTGAAGCGTTTTCCATTCGATGTAAAATCTTCTTTTAACTCATGGAGTTTTATTTGATGACGTTGTAAAACCTCAGCTAAGTGATTTGTTTTAGTTGCGTCTTTTTCATCACCAAATACTATCGTTTTGTTTGTTTCTGAGCTTCTTGAATTTTTATAAAAATCCTGTTGATACTGTAAGATTTTAGTTCGCATATTTTTAGCAGCTTCCAAAGTTGACAATGCTGCTGTAAACTGGTTACGAATTGTAAACGGAAAGGTTAATATTCCGTTTTCACTTTCTTGTGCATGTCCACGAGAACTTCCTTGTTCAAACAAAATTCCGATACCTCCATTAATATCTGGGAAAGTTGATCCTTTTCCGTAGTAAAAATCATCAAAACTTTCTTCTGAATAATATGTCGACCCTATTTTATCGAATGCTTTTGCATGATAGGTTGCTATTTCTTTAGTTAACTCTTGATTCATTTTTGGAGTTAACGGATTGGTTCTACTCGGAATTCCTGGCTGAAAAAAGAAGGTTGAATTCGTTCCCATTTCATGATGATCAGTCAAAATATTTGGTAACCATTTATGGAAAGTTTTAATTCGTGCTCTACTCTCTGGTAATTGCACAGGTAACCAATCACGATTCATATCAAACCAATAGTGATTAGTTCTTCCCCCTGGCCAAACTTCGTGATATTCTCTATCATTCGGATCAGGATTGATATTATTTGCCTTGTTTGTATTTGTCCAATATGCAAAACGTTGTAACCCGTCAGGATTCATTGCTGGATCAAAAAGAATAACTGAATTATTTAGTAGCTCCTCTATTTTCTGTCCTTCTGCTGCTGCTAAATAATAGGCTGCTGCCAACGCTGCATTTGAACCACTTGCTTCGTTTCCATGAATAGAAAAACCTTGATACACCACAATTGGACTATTAGTAACATCAACAGAAGCATTGTTCGTTGCTTTTATATGATTTTCTCGTATTGTTTCTAAATTTTGATGATTTTTAGAGGAAGTAATTGTTAGCAATACTAAAGGCCTTCCTTCATAAGTTGTTCCTCTATTTTCAAGCATCACTCTATCAGAAGCTTTGGCAAGCGCCTTCATATACTCTACCAACTTATCATGTGTTACATGCCACTCTCCTACTTCATGTCCTAAAACAGATTTTGGAGTCGGAATATTTTGGTTATATGAAATACCTTTTGGTAAATAATAACTCAAATCTACAGTTTGAGCTGTTAATGTAGCACTGATAAATAGTAGTGATAGTAATAATTTCTTCATTATTTTCTTGATTTCATTTTACGATTGATTATAAAATTAGGCAGTAAATTAGCACTAATAGACAAAATCCCGCATAAACCGCGGGATTTATCATTTTTTAATCTTTATCTATTTAATTATCTGTTTCTTTTATCCTTAATAGAGCAACCTATTGCTCTGGTATCTGTTTTTGTTGGTTTTTCTCCTTTCAACAAAGCTTCTACAGCATTTTCAACAAAACGTTCTTTTACATTGTTTTCATCACGAGAATTATCGTCAATAGCTCCTATATATTCAACAATTAATCTGCCTTTCTTTTTATTTAAAATATATACATGAGGGGTTCTTGTTGCTCCATATTTAGGATATACTTTCTGTCCTTCATCAAATAAATAAGGGAATGTAAACCCTTTTTCTTTAGCACGTACTTTCATTGCCTCAAAACTATCTCCTTTTGACACTTCTGGATCGTTCGGATTAATAGCTATTACAGGAAACCCTTTTTGTTTATATTTTTTATCTAGAGCAATTAATCTATCTTCATTAGCTACAGAATACGGACACATATTACACGTAAACACAACTATAAACCCTTTTGCTTCTTTATAATCTGCCAAAGAAACCATGGTACCATCAATATTTTTTAATGTAAAGTCTGAAGCTTCATCTCCTATTTTATAACCTCTAGAAGTATCATTAGTAAATGCTGAAATTGTAGCAACTACCAATAACATTAGTATTATTTTAAATGTCTTCATAATTATTTAGTTTAAAAAGGTTTGTAATTCGTTTTGTAACTCTTTATAGCTAAAAGTTCGTTCGTAAAATTTTCTTTTGTTAGAATTGTAGATTAACGTAGCTGGTATTGAACCTGACCAGCTTTCTGCAATATCTGGTATCCAAAACTGTTCATTTGAATCTTCAAAATGAAGTATTTTAGATTGTAGTTTTTTCTTTTTTATAAATGGTATAAGGTTCGTTTCTATTTGTTTAGAAAAATCTAGACTCACCAAAACAACCTCAACATCTTTATCTTTATATTTCTTATAAAGTTTTTCAAAAGCAGGTAACTCTTTTACACAAGGCATACACCATGTAGCCCAAAAATTAACTACATACGTTTTATTATTATTCTTATGTAAAAACGGTTTTAACTCTTCGTAATTTAACGTGGTTATCTTAATTGTTTTAGGTGTGGTTTTAACTTGAGCTTTAGCTATTTTTCCACTAAAAAGAGCAATTACTATAAGTATTAGTAAGAATTTACTTCTAAACATTTTTTAAAACGATTTCTCTCAAAATTAACTGTTTATCACATTAAAAAGATAGAATTAACTAAATATTAACAAGAAAAAAGCTCGGAAATACAATTTCCGAGCTCTTCTTATTATCATTTATTTGTTCTACTAACAAAAAATTTCATTCAGTAATTTAGCTAAACGTAAACCTCCTTTTTGTAACTGTTCTCTAACTATAGGAAAATAAACATACGAATAACGGTAACGTAAGTTTTCTCCTACTTCAGCAGATTTGTACACCTCTTTAGTAATTTTGTGTGTATCATGTAACCAATCTACAACAGTTCCTTTTTGAATTACTTTGATTTGCTCTTTAGATAAATCTCTTGCATTATCAGCTAATTCAATATAACTCATATCCCACTTATTAATCAAGTTTTCATCCCAAACTCTATGTAAGTTAGATCCTTTTCCATGCCATTGAACCTGAATTTTATTACCTCCTAAATCTTCTTTTTGTCCAACATGCATAGGTTGATGTAAATCACCTACTAAGTGTACTAACATTTTTAAGTAAAAACGTTTGTCTTCAATTGAACTATTTTCATCCTTTAACACTTTTACACATTGCTCAATACCAGTAATCATATCTCCTTTCGGATTTTTCTCTGTTTCTTCGTAACGAGCATCTAATGGCATATTTACATAGTGCCAAGTATAAAACTTACCATACTTCTTTCTATCAGACTTTATTTCATCTGCATAAGTAGATACAAACGCTAAGCTCTCACCTTGTAATAATTTTTCAATTTTCTTTCTAGCTTTTTTAGTCAAATGTTTTTCTGCAATTTTTCCAGTAGCTCTATGACCTGTTGGTCCCCAAATATCTTCGTTGTTAGCTATTGACGAAATACTCACTAACAATGCAGCTAGTACTATTAAAAATTTTGTCTTCATGAACGGTTTAAATTATAATCGGAAGCTAAATTATAAAATATAATCATCAAAAATTTGGATTTAACAAAATTTAATTTATATCTTTATGATATCATTTTAATATCACTTTAAATAAAACAAACATGAAAGCAGAAAAAATTATCAAACCAGCAAATGGGTACGTAATGTTTTTTATTGTACTTATTCTTTTTATTGGCGGAATCGCATTAGCAGTAAAAAGCGAAAACCCAATATTTATATTAATGTCTGTATTAGCATTTATCTTAGCGTTAGGTTTCATTTTAGTGAATCCTAATTCTTCAAAAGTTCTATTATTCTTCGGTAAATATGTAGGTACTGTGAAACAAAATGGTTTATACTGGGCTAATCCATTATATAAAAAGAAAACTGTTTCGTTAAGAGCTAGTAATTTTGATAGTGAGCGTTTAAAGGTTAACGATAAACTAGGAAACCCAGTAATGATAAGTACCATTTTGGTTTGGAGAGTTACCGAAACCTATAAGGCTGCTTTTGATGTTGATAATTATGAGAATTTTGTTCGTGTACAAACAGATGCTGCTGTACGAAAACTAGCTAGTATGTATCCGTATGACAATTTTGCTGATGAGGGACACGAAGAAGATATTACGTTACGCTCTAGTGTAAACGAAGTAAGTGAAGCTTTAGAAAAAGAGTTAGAAGAACGATTAGCTATTGCTGGAATTGAGGTTTTAGAAGCACGAATTGGTTATTTAGCCTATGCACAAGAAATTGCAAGTGCTATGTTAAAACGTCAACAAGCTACAGCCATCGTTGCAGCTCGTCATAAAATTGTACAAGGTGCTGTTGACATGGTTGATATGGCTTTGGAGGAATTAAACAAAAAAGAGATTGTTGATTTAGATGAAGAACGCAAAGCTGCGATGGTTAGCAATTTATTGGTTATTTTATGTGGAGATAAAGAAGCTTCTCCTGTAGTAAATGCAGGAACTTTAAATCATTAAAAACGATTACTTACTAATGAAAGAATATAAAATTATACATAGAAAGTTTAGTTGGTCAAATGGAAGACAAAAGTTTGAAGATGAAATTAACAATTATGCGAAACAAGGTTGGCGAGTTGCTAGTACATACCAAGTAAGTGACGGTAATATTGAAGTTATTTTAGAAAGAGATAAAAACCGATAACATGAAAGTTTTTAAAGAAGAACAACGATTTACACAATCATGGTTAATTATTCTTATGACAATAAGTATAATTCTTCCTATAACTCTTATTATAAAAGAGTACATGAAAGAAAGTTCAACTATGAACTCAACCGAGTTTATATTAACGTTACTTGGTATCACCTTATCTATTACGTTTATATTCTTCTTTAAATTAACAACTAGAATAGATGAAATTGGAATTCATTATCAGTTTTTCCCATTTCATCTTTCAATGAGAAAAATTACTTGGACAGAAATTAATAAAATATATGTTAGAAAATACGAACCAATTAGCGAATATGGCGGCTGGGGATTAAAAGGTGGTTTTCTTTGGAACAAAGGAAAAGGAACAGCTATTAATATTTCTGGAAACATTGGCATTCAAATAGAATTGAAAAACAACAAAAAACTATTGATAGGAACTAAAAAAGAACAAGAAGCTAAACATGTATTAGAAAACTATCAATACAAAATCAACTAATAATGATACAAGTAATAACTATTACCATAGTATATATTTTAACCTTTATAATCTCTTTACTATAAATTAAAAGAAATTTGAAATTGTATTTTTGCAACCATTTTAGCGTTTCAAAAAAACACTATTATAAAACACAACATGGCAAAAAAGAAAGCTTTTGCACTACGCATTAATGAAGATATGTTAAAAGCCATTGAAAAATGGGCTTCAGACGAGTTTCGATCTACCAATGGGCAGATTGAATGGATGCTTATGCAAGCACTTAAAGAAGCCAAAAGAGAGCCTAAAAAGAAAGAAGAAGAATAACAAATCTTAAGAACTTGTTAAAAAAAACGTCCAATTTTATTGGGCGTTTTCTATTTTGTACATTGTACAAACTTAAATTACAAGCAACTAACTATTATGAAAAAACTTTTTTATCTCCTATTTATAACCTTCTCTTGTGCTGCTTTTTCTCAAGAATTCTCAATGGATTTAATCAAAAACATGAAACCAAGAAATATTGGTCCTGGTGGAATGAGCGGACGTGTAACAGCCATTGATGTTGTAGAATCCAACCCTGATATTATGTTTGTTGGTACAGCTTCAGGAGGTATTTGGAAATCTACTTCAGGAGGTATTAAATGGGAACCTATTTTTGATAAAGAAGTAACTGCTTCTATTGGTGCTTTAGCCATACAACAATCCAATCCTAGTGTAATTTGGGCAGGAACTGGTGAAGGAAATCCTCGTAATAGTTTAAATGGTGGTTACGGAATTTTCAAGTCTCTTGATGGTGGTAGATCATGGAAGTCAATGGGATTAGAAAAAACACGTCACATACATCGTGTAGTTATACACCCAAACAATCCGGATGTTGTTTACGTAGGCGCTATCGGATCTCCTTGGGGAGAACATAAAGAACGTGGTGTATATAAAACTACCGACGGTGGTAAAACTTGGAAACAAATTTTATTCAACAATAACAAAACTGGTGCTGCTGATTTAATTATGGATCCATCCAATCCTAATAAACTAATAGCAGCTATGTGGGAACACAAACGAAATCCTTGGTTTTTTAAATCTGGAGGTGAAGGAAGTGGTTTATACATTACTCATGACGGTGGCGATAACTGGAAGAAAATTACCGAAAAAGAAGGCTTCCCTAAAGGTGAACTAGGTAGAATTGGCGTAGCAATCGCTCCTTCGAACCCAAATACTGTGTATGCTCTTGTTGAAGCAAAGAAAAATGCTTTATATAAAAGTGAAGATGGTGGTTTTTCTTGGAAAAAAATTAATGATAAAAAAGGCATTGGAAATAGACCTTTTTACTATTCAGAAATTTATGTAGATCCTCAAAACGAACATAAGTTATATACTGTTTTTACGTACGTAAATGTTTCTATTGATGGTGGAAAAAGCTTCAAACAACTCATGCCTGCATATGGAGTTGATAACGGTATTCACCCAGACCATCACGCTTGGTGGATTCACCCTAAAAATGGAAAATTTATGATTGATGGAAATGATGGAGGAATGAATGTTACCAAAGACGGTGGTAAAACTTGGCGTTTTATTGGTAATTTACCTGTAGCTCAATTTTATCATATTAATGTAGATAATGAGTTTCCATATAATGTGTATGGCGGTATGCAAGATAACGGTTCTTGGAGAGGACCCGCTTATGTATGGAAAGCACAAGGAATACGAAATTCGTATTGGCAAGAGATTAGTTTTGGAGATGGTTTTGATGTTATTCCTGATAAAGACGACTCGCGTTATGGCTGGTCTATGAGTCAACAAGGATATGTATCTCGCTACGATTACAAAACAGGTAACAACTATACCGTTCGTCCAACACATCCTGATGCTAATGTAAAGCTACGTTTCAATTGGAATGCAGCTATTAATATTGATCCTTTTGATAATTCTACACTATATTTTGGAAGTCAGTTTGTACATAAATCAACCGATAAAGGCTTAACGTGGAAAGTAATTTCTCCAGACTTAACTACAAATGATAAAAGTAAACTCAAACAATCTGAAAGTGGTGGATTAACTATGGATGCTACTGGTGCAGAAAACCACTGTACTGTTTTAGTAATTGAACCCTCTCCTATTGAAAAAGATATGTTGTGGGCTGCTACTGATGATGGACAAGTACATATTACTAAAAATGGAGGTACAACTTGGACAAATGTTGCCAAAAACCTAAAAGGTTTACCAGAAAACAGTTGGATTACGCAAATAAAAGCATCTAACAAAAATAAAGGAGAAGCTTTACTAGTTGCTAACGATTATCGTCGTTTTAACTATAAACCTTATGCTTACAGAACTAAAGACTATGGAACAACTTGGGAACGTATTGTTGATGAAAATGATGTAAAAAGCTTTACACAGTGTATTATTGAAGACCCTATTGAATCAAATTTACTTTTCTTAGGAACTGACGATGGTTTATATATTTCTTTAAACGCAGGAAAAAAATGGACTAAGTGGACTGAGGGCTTCCCTACTGTTCCTGTAAAAGATTTAGTAATTCACCCAAGAGAACACGATTTAGTTATTGGTACTTTTGGTAGAGCAGCTTGGGTATTAGATGATATTCGTCCATTAAGAGCTTTAGCTAAAGACAAAAATATTCTTACCAAAAATATTGAGTTATTTACACCACCAACAGCATATCAAGCAGCATATCAACAACCCACTGGTAGCCGATTTGGTGCTGATGCTATGTTTAATGGAACTAATAGAGGTCGTGGTGCTTTGGTTCAGTTTTATGTGAATAAACCAAAACCAGTAAAAAAGTCTGATGAAAAAAATAAGAAACCACTAAAAAAAGATGATGAGAATACTGTGAAATGGGACTCTATCAAATTTGAAGTTTTTGATGGTAACAGACTTATTCGAACTATTAAAAGAAAAACTCCTAAAGAAAATGGAATTCACAAAGGTGTTTGGTTTATGAGTGAAAAAGGTGTTACTCGACCTTCAAAAACAATCAGAAAACAAAAAAGAGAACCTAGAGGTGTACAAGTAAAACCTGGTACTTACAGAATAAAAGCTACGTTTGGTAACCAAACATCAGAAAAAAATATTACTGTAAAGTTTGATCCTAGACTTCGTATTTCTCAAAACGCAATCGATCAAAAATATGCAACAGCCAAAGACTTAGAGTCTCAACAAAAAATTATAGCTGATGTGGTAAAACAGTTAGTTGAGAGTAAAAATATTGCAAATAATTTCAATCAAAAACTATCTAAAAAAGACAAAAAACTTTACAAAGAATCAATTAAAAACTCTAAAAATATTGTTCAGAAAATAGATACACTTTTAGCTGTTTATTTAGGAAAATTAGACAAAAGACAGGGTATTACACGAAATCCAGAAATGAATGTTACGCAACGTTTAGGAATAGCTAGCAGATATGTAAATAGTAGGTTTGGCGAACAAACTTCTACAGAAAAACAATTAATTATTCAATTTAAAGAAGCATTAAAACCAGCACTAGAAAAAACCAATGCTTTCTTTAATAAAGATTGGAAAGAATATAAGATTGAAGTTGAAAAAATAGACTTGTCCCCTTTTAAAGAAACCAAGCAATTTAGCTTAGAATAAAAGGGCTTGCTAAAAACAAAAATTAATAACCCAAACATACACTTATGAAAAAACATTTCTTACTACTTGCCATTGCCATTTCGGTAGTTGCCTGTAAAATGGATAAAAAAGATTCTGATAAAGCCATTATAACACTCAAAAAATACTCTATTGAGCAAATGATGGATAACGAAAATGTTTTTGGAGGAAGTTTTTCTCCTGATAACTCTAAATTACTAGTAACTAGTAATCGTTCAGGAATTTATAATATGTACACTGTTTCAACTTCTGGTGGTGAGTTAGAGCCTATTACAAAGTCAGATAGCTCTTCAGTTTTTGCAACCTCTTATTTTCCAAAAGATGAAAGAATGCTGTTTAGAATGGATAATAATGGTGATGAAATTTACCACATCTTTTTAAGAGAACTTAATGGTTATATTAAAGATTTAACACCAACTAAAGGAGCTAGAGCTAGCTTTTTTGGGTGGGCTAAAGATGAAAAAAGCTTCTTTTTTACTTCAAACAAAAGAGACAATCGCTTTATGGATCTCTACGAAATGGATCTTGAAACTTTTACTCCTAAAATGATTTATGAAAACAAAGAAGGCTATAACGTTTCGGCTATATCAAACAACAAAAATATGTTAGCACTAAGCAAAACAGTTAACACCAACGATAGTGATTTGTTTTTGTTTGATAGAACCACCAAAGTAATTACAAAAATTAACCTAAGATTAAGTGGTAATTCAGCAGCTGATTTTTCTATCGATGATACTGAGTTTTACTACACAACAGATGCGGAAGGTGAATTTGCTACCTTAATGAAATATACTATTAGTACCAATGAAACAGAAAAAGTATTAGCTAAAGACTGGGATATTTCTGGAAGTTACTTTACCAATAATGGTAGCTACAGAGTAACATATATTAATGAAGATGCTAAGAATGTAATTGAAGTTTATGATGTTAAAGCTGGTAAAAACATAGAACTACCTAATGTTAATGGAAAAAGCATTACTAGTGTTGGTTTTTCTAGAGATGAAAGCATAATGCGTTTTTATGCTGGTGGCTCTAACACTCCTTCTAACTTATATGTGTATGACTTAAAAACAAAAAAGCAAACACAACTAACTGACGTATTAAATAAAGATATTAATCCCGAAGATTTAGTAAAAGCGAAAGTAATCCGTTACCCTTCTTTTGATGGAGTAACTATTCCTGCAATCTACTACTTGCCACATCAAGCTTCAAAAGATACTAAAGTTCCTGCTTTGGTTTGGGTTCATGGAGGCCCAGGAGGACAATCACGTCAAAATTTTAATTCAAGAATTCAATATTTAGTAAACCACGGATATGCTGTTTTGGCTGTTAATAATCGTGGTAGTAGCGGATATGGTAAAACCTTTTTTACTATGGATGATTTAAACCACGGAGAAAAAGATTTGCAAGATTGTGTAGAGGGCAAAAATTGGTTAGCAAAACAACCAGAAATAGACGCTGAAAAAATAGGAATCATAGGAGGTTCTTACGGTGGTTATATGACAATGGCTGCTTTAACATATACTCCTGAAGAATTTGCTGTTGGAGTAAACATTTACGGAGTTACGAACTGGATGCGCACCTTAAAAAGCATTCCTTCTTGGTGGGAGTCTTTTAGAGAAGCTTTATACAAAGAGTTAGGTGATCCACACTCTGCAGACTCGGTAAGATTGAAAAGAATTTCTCCTTTATTTCATACAGATAAAGTAACAAAACCATTAATGGTATTACAAGGAGCTAAAGACCCAAGAGTTTTACAAGTGGAGTCTGATGAAATTGTAGCTGGAGTTAAGAAAAATGGAGTTCCAGTAGAATATGTTCTTTTTGATGATGAAGGACATGGTTTTGTTAAAAAGGAAAATCAAATAGAAGCTAATAGTAGAATTTTACAATTTTTAGATACTTATCTAAAAAAAGAAGAGCCTATTAAAAATGATGAATTATAAACAAGTTGGCGCAATTTTAACATCCTAATTTTTCGTAAGAAAACTCTGGTTTTTATTTTTGCTTACATAACAATTAAATCTCCTACATATACCGGATACGGATATGTAGGGGATTTTTAATATAACAAACAACCACTTTAACAATTATGAAAAAGTTAACTTTATTAATTATCACTTTATTTTCATTAAATAATTTCGCTCAACAATCAGCAGCCCCAGACCCAACAAAAGAATTAGGTGTATGGTATATGTACAACGGATCTCATCAAATTTCTGATAAGTTTAGTTTAAAAAGCATGGCGCATTTCCGTTTTTTTGAAATTGGAGACGATATGCAGCAATTCATTGGACGTTTAGGTGGTAATTATAAATTCAACAAAACTTTAAGCGCTACTGTAGGATACGCTTTCTTAAATACTGATAGAGCTTTTGATATTGATGCAGGAGATTTTAACGAACATCGAATTTATGAAGACCTAAATGTAAAGCATAAAATAGCTAGCTTAAATTTAGCACATCGTTTTAGAGGAGAACAACGTTTTTTTGAATCAACAACTGGTAATTTTTTCCGATACCAATTGGCCTTAGGGCATCCTATCAATGAAAAATGGTCTACATATTTGTATAATGAAACTTTTTTAGACTTTAAGGGTGAAGCCTATAATCAAAACTGGTTTGGAGCTGGCTTTAAATACAAAGTATCTGATATAGTTAAGCTTCAAGCAGGATATCAACTGATAAATCTAAATGAGGTTGGTAACTTTAATAGAATTCAATTAGGGGTTGCAATCAGCACAGGTCATAGAAAATAGAACTAACTAATATTTCATACTTTAGCGGCAAATTATTTTTTAAATGGAAGCACCTCTTTTTACAAACGATGCAATCGTATTTGGTATTTTAATGATTTCGTTAGGTTTTGTATTTTATACAGAATCAAAAACTACAGGGTTTTGGCCTAAGTTTTACAAAATAGTCCCAGGATTATTTATGGCTTATTTTATCCCTGCAATATTTACAACTCTTGGTATTATCTCCCCAGAATGGGAAACTACTAGTGCTGCTGGCGAAGTCGTAAAAAACAAATCACAACTATACTATGTTTCTAGCCGATTTCTATTGCCTGCTGCCTTAGTTTTAATGACTTTAAGTATCGATTTAAAAGCTATTTTTAACTTAGGTTCAAAAGCATTAATCATGTTTTTTACAGGTACTATAGGAATTGTAATTGGAGGGCCAATAGCCATTTTATTAATTTCTTCTGTTTCACCAGAAACAGTTGGCGGTGCAGGTTTTGATGCTGTTTGGAGAGGACTTTCTACCTTAGCTGGTAGCTGGATTGGTGGTGGAGCTAACCAAACTGCCATGCTAGAAATTTACCAATACAATCCTGCTAAATATGGAGGAATGGTATTTGTTGATATTGTAGTGGCTAATATTTGGATGGCAATCATTTTAATTGGAATTGGTAAAAAAGATAAAATAGATAAATGGTTAAAAGCTGATACCTCAGCTATTGAAGATTTAAAACAAAGAGTTTCTAACTTTACTCAAAGTGTTAAAAGAAATCCAACTTTAACCGATTTTATAATTATGCTTGCTATTGCTTTTGGAACTGTTGGTTTTGGTCATTTTGCAGGAGCGTATTTAAGTGATGTTTTTGCTTCGTTTACAGCAAGTATGGAGTCTCAAACTATGAGAAACATTTTCTCTTTCTTGGGTTCTAACTTCTTCTGGTTAATTAGTATATCAACAATTGCTGCTGTTGTTTTATCTTTTACTAAAGCTAAAAATTACGAAGGTGCCGGTGCTAGTAAAATAGGAAGTATTTTCATTTATGTACTCGTAGCAACTATTGGTATGAAAATGGACTTAACGCTAATTTTTGATAATTTCAATTTAATTTTTATTGGTTTAGTATGGATGGCAATTCATGCTGGATTATTAATATTAGTAGCTAAATTAATTCGCGCTCCATATTTCTTCCTAGCTGTAGGAAGTCAAGCAAATGTAGGAGGAGCTGCTTCTGCTCCAATTGTAGCACAAGCTTTTCACCCTTCTTTAGCAACCGTAGGTGTTTTATTAGCTGTTTTTGGATACGCTATCGGTACTGTAGGTGCAATCCTATGTACAATTTTAATGGAAATAGCCTCAAAAGTTTAGGAGAAATCTGCATATTTGCAACAGACAAATTTTGAATTCAATGAAGAAAATTATTGCTCTTTTCGCAATTGCACTTGTTGCTTTTGCTTGTTCCTCTAAAAAAGAGGGTAACATGGTTGTTAAAGGTCAGATTAAAGGATTAAAAAAAGGTACTTTATATCTTCAAAAGATGAAGGATACATTATTGGTATCTGTTGATTCTATGGCGTTGTTAGGTGATGATAAATTTATACTAACAGATAATATTGAATCTCCTGTAATATATTACCTAACTTTTGATGGTAATACCACAGATAAACACATCATGTTTTTTGGTGAAGAAGGTGAAATTACTATAAACGATAAAATTGAAGAATTTGGTTTTAAGCCTGAAATTAAAGGTTCTAAAAACCAGGAGGTAATGGACGAATACCGTAAAGTAAACCAACGATTTATAGATCAACGTTTAGACTTTGTTAAAAAAGAAGTTGAAGCTCGTCAAGCTCAGGATGAAGTACAATTAGAGCAGGTAGAAGCTGATTACAAAAAAATGATCCGTCGTCGTTACTTATTCTCTACAAACTTTGCCATTGCAAACGCTGATAGTGAAGCTGCACCATATATTGCATTATCTGAATTATACGACGCTAACATTCAACTTTTAGATACTATTAATAACAGTTTAACAGATAAAGTTAAAAGCTCTGAATATGGTAAACGTTTACAAAAATTTGTAGATGATATAAAAGCTAAAGAAGAAAAGTAAAATTTTCCTCTTATAAAGATAAAAAAGCTCATTCAATTTGAATGAGCTTTTTTTATTTTCTGTGTATTAAATTTTAAAAGACAGCACTGGTAATTTACTATGATTAGCAATATCTTCTGAAATGCTACCTTCAAAAAAGTGTGCTATTCCTTTTCTTCCATGAGTCGCTACCACTAAAGCATCTGAATTTATTTTATTTGCATGGTAAAACACTCCTTTTTCTACTGTGTAATCAGAAATTATTTTTACTTTATGAACACCTTCATCATAACTTTCATTAGTTTGATTGAAAAAACGCTTCATTCTTTCTTCTAACTCTTTTGTACTTTTAAATTTAGAAGTTGGAGTACTCACATACACTAGTTCCATATCTGCATTAAACTTCTTAAGAAACTCTTTTGCTTCCTTGTATGGCTTCACGTCATCATCAGAAAAATCGCAAGCAAATAATACCTTTTCTATTTGTTTTACTACTGGCTCTTCTTTAATAACTAATACAGGTACATGTGCATAACGAATTACTTTTTCTGTATTAGAACCTATAAACATTTCTTTTAAACCACTAGCTCCTTTAGACCCCATAACTATCAAATCTGCTCCTTCGTTTCTTGCTAAAAGGTCTATCTCACTAAATATTTTAAAATGTTTTATAACTGGTCTTATTTTTATTCCTGATAAATAATCTTTCTTTAAAAATTCTGCTAACTTTTTTTCAGACATTTGTAGGTAAAATAACATTTCTTGTTGTAAATAACTTTCTGAGCGACTTAAGACAGCGTTAGACAACTCAAGCATATGTACTACCAATACTTCAGCGTCTGATCTTTTTGCTAAAAAAGCTGCTGTTTGTAAAGCATTTTCAGAATATTCAGAAAAATCAACTGGGACTATAATTTTTTTCATGATTAATTACTTTTAGGTTTAATGTCTCCTATAAAGTTACCTAAATTTTATTAGTAAAACTATGATTTTTGTCACTTTATAAACCACTATATATTCTATACATTTGCTTTCTTAAATTTTACATTTGTTATGAATAAAAACTCTTCTAGATCTGTGGGCGTTGGTGTACGTGCCTTTATTTCTTTAATGGTCGTTTCTATTTTAGGTATTTTATTAAAGTTTTTTATTACCATACCCAATCGTCTTTTTTTTAATAGACCTATAGCATATACTAGTACACATTATTCATATAAACCAGGACAAAATGGATGGACTTTTGATTTTTTTGTATTAAACAATGATGGTTTATATGTAGCCTTACCCTTACTTTTAGTGATTTTTATTGCTTTAATTTTTTACTTTGGAGTATTTTCTGCTATTGCAACATTTTTAAATTTTAAAGCACAAAACACGCAATTAGCCAAAAGAGATTTTATTTTAACACTACTTGTTGTTAGCTTCTACTTTATGCCCAAATACATAAATATTGATTCTTTTTTAAACATCAATGAAAGAGGTGCTTATGTACTTAAAGAGCGTATATATAATCCTAATAATGAAATTTGGGAAATAGGTATACAAAAAATAAAAGGTAACTATATTAAAGAACACAAAACCGTAAGCAATGACTCTTCATTTTTAGTTGTAAGAAAATTTAACACTACCAAAGTAGATACTGTTTTATTTGAAAAGTTAGTTATTCCAGGCAATAATGTTTACACTTTTAGTGCAAAAGATACCTTATGGTTATTTGAAGCTTCTAATAATTATATAAAAGCTTTTAACATGGTTAACAGCAACATGGTTATAAAAAACAAAGAGGATTTAAACCGTATGATGCCTAAAAAACATCAAAAAAGTGGTATTGCCGAATTAAGTTACTCGTCTGCTCAAAAAAATAGTATTTATGTAAAAACTAATTATGGTGAGGTATTATACTTACATACAGATGATAATTTAATTACTGACAAATACAAATACACTAACAGTACATACTATTTAAGACGTATAAACGAACATAGGTATAAATTATTTGCAAAAAAGAAAAAGCTAGCTACTACTTTACAAGAAGCTGTGTTTTTAAATGCTAAAATTATTTCTTACACAAATAATGTTGTTATTATTAGACACAAAGTCAACATAAAAAAAGAAACTCCTTATATCATTTCAGCATATGATACTATAACAGGAAATAAACTATGGGATTTTAATGAAGAAAACAATCCTTTTTTAAATGATACTTATGGTAAAGTTACTGTGGATGCAACTTTTTTACCAAACAAAACAATTCTTAGTTTTTATGATGCTTTTACATTAAAAGGAAATGTAATAATCGATAATCAAGGAAACCGTATAACACAAGGTATTGGTATAACTAATAAACAAAAGAACTAACTAGTAAATAAGTATTTAGACTGTTTTAAATTATGATTAATGACAGCCTTCAACTGAATTATGAATATCTGTTACAGGAAGTGGTGAAACATAAGGTATTCCTAACCCTAATCCTCTAAGAATAAACAATACGCCTATAAAAACTACAACATAAGGTATTGCTTGTTGAATTCTTTTTCGCACCAAGCCATTTGCAAAATTACCTACATAAACTACTGCTGTCATTAACGGTATAGTTCCTAGCCCGAATAGAAACATATATAGGCTTCCTGACAACATATTTGTTGTAGTTAGTGCTCCAAAAACTGCCATATATACTAAGCCACAAGGTAAAAAACCGTTTAAAAAACCAATTGTAAAAAAGGTATCGTTTCCTTTTTTCTTTAACTCTTTTCCCAGAGTAGATTTTACCTTCATTACTAATTTATTTATTGGATTTGAGAAGTTGTATTTTTGAAAGGTTTTGGGAACAAGGATTGCCAAAATCATTAATACGCCAACGATGATAGAAAGTTGTTGCTGAAATCCGAAGAAATAAAACCCTTTTCCTAATAAACCAAACAAAAAACCTATTAAACTATAAGTAAATAAGCGTCCAAAATGATAACTGGTAATTTGAAAAAACTGCTTTACTTTATTCGTTCTATCTACAGGTAACATAAAGGCTATAGGACCACACATGCCAATACAGTGGAAGCTTCCTAATAAACCAAATATAATTGCTGAGAGAAACATTAATACACCAACTCTTTCTGAAATAAATAATCTTTATTTTTGTAGTTCCAGGAAACTGTTATGTTCCAACGACCACCCAACAAACGTTTCTCAGGCACGAGCAAATATGTTTCGGAAATCGAAATAGGCATTTCGAAATCCAATTGTTTATCAGATGGTCTGTATAGGAACACTTTTCCTTTTATATCTTTAGGATTAAAGTCTGTTGGAAAATAGACTTTAATTCCTTCAGTAACTTTTTCTATTTTAATATTGTCTTTTAATGCTTTTGCATTTTTAGTAGCGTCTAATTTGTTCTGAAATTCTAATTCTTGTTGATAGTATTTTTCAGTTACCAAATCGTGGTTATAGTTTTTACCTGTACTCATAGTGATTACAAAATACATGATAAAGCCTATAAACCCTACAATTGCTATTACTATACCCGTGCCCCAGTTTAGTTTCATTTTATTTAATTTTTAGCCTTTGGCTCTTAGTCATACTTACGAAAACTAATAACCTTAGACTGGTTTATCTATAACTTCTTGGTCCTAAAAAGTTGGTTGTAGTTGTTTCAATAAGTTTATCGCCACTATACACTCCTATTTTTAGTTTTTCTTTTTCGTCTTTCATTTCAGATTGATGTAACTCTATGAACAAAGTTCCTTCTGCCAATCCTTGTTTTGGAACTTCAAAATCTTGATGTGTTACAGTCTCTATTTTCCCTTTATGAGACAATAATTTATAACTCACATTATCAATCTGTTTTGTTGTCTTATTTACCACTTTAAAAGTGTAAATATTACTAATAACCCCATTTTCTTTATGTTGATATAACTGACCCGGTAATCGTAAAATTGTTGCTTCTACATCATTTCTTAAAAATAGCATTCCTACTAAAATCCCTATTAAAATAAACAATACTGCTGAGTACCCTTTCATTCTTGAAGTGAACTTAAAAGGCGCTTTCTTAACAATATTTTCTTCACTTGCATAACGGATTAATCCTTTTGGTAAGCCTACCTTTTCCATCATGTGATCACATTCATCAATACAGGCGGTGCAGTTTACACATTCTAACTGTGTACCATTACGAATATCAATTCCTGTAGGACATACATTCACACACTGAAAACAATCTATACAATCTCCTTTTCCTGTCGCTGCTCTATCTTCTTTTTTATTAAACTTTCCTCTTCCTGTTTTACCTTCTCCTCTTACGTGGTCATAAGCTACATTAATAGTTTTATTATCTAACAGCACTCCTTGCAGCCTACCATAAGGACAAGCTATAATACACACCTGTTCTCTAAACCATGCAAAAATAAAATAGAAAACCCCTGTAAAGATTAGCAATGATATTAAAGTACTAATATGGTCTAATGGGTTACCTGTTATGTAACTTATTAATTTATCACTTCCTATTAGATACGCTAAGAAAACGTTTGCTATAATAAAAGAGATGATAAAAAAGGCTATCCATTTTAAAACTCTTTTTCTTATTTTTTCAGCATTCCATGCTTGTTTAGCTAAACGAATTTGTTTTCCTCTATCTCCTTCTATTAAATATTCAATTTTTCTGAAAACCATTTCTAAAAAAATGGTTTGTGGGCAAATCCATCCACAGAAAATTCGACCAAATACAACAGTAAATAGGATGATAAATACTACTCCTATTATCATTGAAATCACCATTAAATGGAAATCTTGAGGCCAAAAAGGAAATCCGAAAATGTTAAACTTACGTTCTAAAACATTAAATAGTAAAAACTGATTTCCGTTGATTTTAACAAACGGTGCTAGTAATAAAAATGCTAATAAAAAGTAGCTTACATAGCTTCGATATTTATAAAACTTACCACTTGGTTTTTTTGGAAACACCCAAGCCCTTTTTCCTTCATCATTTATAGTACCAATACTATCTCTGAATTGTTCGTTTTTGGGTGTTTCCATAATCAACTATTAAAAACTAATTTGTAACTACTATTTTTATTGAATACTGTCTTTTACTTGCTCTTCTAAAGGTTCAGCAACAGTTGGCGCTTGACCCTCTTCTTTATATAACTCTCCTTGAGGCTCTTTTGGTTTTGCTGGTGTAGTTCCTTGTAAAGAAATAATATAACTTGCTACCTTTTGAATATCTTTTGGCTTCAACGTTTTGTTCCAAGCTACCATACCTTTACCGTCTCTACCTCCATTAGAAATAGTATTAAAGATATTTTTTATACCTCCTCCTAAAATCCAATATTCATCGGTTAAGTTTGGTCCAATACCTCCACCACCATCTGCAATATGACATGCAGCACAGTTTAAGTTGTATACAGCTTTACCTCTACTTAAATCACCAGCATCTGTTAAAACTGTTACTGTTTCAGCATCAATAACTGCTTCTTTAGAATTTGATTTAAATGCTGCTAACTCTCTTTTAGCTTCTGCTACAGCTTGAGCGTATTCCATCTCTTGGTTATCTGCTCCCAGTACATGATATCTTACTAAGTATACGGCTGCAAAAACTATTGTTGCGTAGAACATATATAGCCACCATGGTGGTAAGTTATTATCTAACTCTTTAATTCCATCATAGTTATGATCTAATATAATTTCATCCTCTTCTTCTATCGCTTTAGCTTCCGTCCATTTATTTATAATTTTCTTCGCCCAAGCCCAGTTATCAACTTCTTCTGGCTGAATACCATCTTTTTCCATTTGAAGTTGCTCTGCTTTTTGTTGCGCTACTATATTTAAAACTTCTTTTAACACAACTGCTGTTACGAGCCCTACAATTGCTATCCATACTAACGGATGTTCATACAGGCTAAATGGGTTTTCATATGATTTAATTGCAGTTGTTATAGCAAAAAAGGTAACTGCAACAAAAATGATATATACTATAGATTGAAAATATTTTTTCATCTTGTTTAATTTTACTAATTATCTAAAGGTAATTTACTTACATTACTTATATATTCTCTTTTGGCTGTAAACACCCACCAAAACAACACTACAAAAAATGTAAAGAATATGGTTAGCGAAATAATTGGGTATATTTCAATACCTGCAATAGTTTCCATATGGTTTTTTACAAACTTTAACATGATTTCTAGTTTTTAGCGCTTAATTGATCTTCAACATCTTTAATCTTAATATCGGTACCTAGTCGTTGTAAATAAGCAATTAGGGCTACGATTTCTCTATCTTTCATTTCAATGAAAGTTTGTCCGTTTTCTTGAGCGTACTTTTTATCTGCTTCATAATTTGTTGCAAAGTCTGGATCAGCATATAAGTTCTCTTGAATTTTAGCTCCTTGTTCTTCCATACTTGCCTGCGCATTGGCTATATCTTCTTCAGTATAAGGAACACCTAGGCTAACCATTGCTTTCATTTTGCCTTCTGTATCACTCTTATCTAGTTTATCTCTTACTAACCATTGGTATGAAGGCATGATAGAACCAGGTGAAGTACTTTGCGGATCGTACATGTGATTTAAGTGCCAGCTGTCATTATATTTTCCTCCAACTCTTAATAAATCTGGTCCTGTACGTTTAGAACCCCATAAGAATGGATGATCGTATACAAACTCTCCTGCTTTTGCAAATTCTCCATAACGTTCTACTTCTGATCTGAACGGACGTACCATTTGTGAGTGACACCCTACACATCCTTCACGGATATAAATATCTCTTCCTTCTAATTCTAGTGGAGTATATGGTTGTACACTTGTTATAGTTGGAATATTTGACTTTACTAATAAGGTTGGTATAATTTGAACAACACCTCCAATTAAAATAGCTACAGTAGCATAGATAGTTAATTTTACTGGTCTTCTTTCTAACCAAGTGTGCCATCCTTCTTTAGAAGTTCTGTATTTAGATACTTTTGTTAATGCTGCTGCTTCTGCTAATTCATCTGTTACTCCACTACCTGACCTTACAGTTTTAACGATGTTATATAACATTACAAATGCTCCAAGAATAAATAAACTTCCTCCGATAGCACGCATCCAGTACATTGGAATAATCTCGTTTACTGTTTCTAAGAAGTTACCATATGTTAAGGTTCCATCAGGGTTGAATTGTTTCCACATTGATGCTTGTACAAATCCTGCTACATACATTGGTAATGCATACATGATAATACCTAAGGTACCTATCCAGAAGTGGAAGTTTGCTAATGCTGTAGAGTATAATTTTGTTTTAAACATTCTTGGTACTAACCAGTATAACATACCGAAAGTTAAGAATCCGTTCCATGCTAAGGCTCCTACGTGTACGTGAGCAATAATCCAATCACTAAAGTGTGCAATTGCATTTACATTCTTTAATGATAACATTGGTCCTTCAAACGTTGCCATACCATAACCTGTAATTGCAACTACCATGAATTTTAATACTGGGTCTACTCTTACTTTATCCCAAGCTCCACGAAGTGTTAGTAATCCGTTGATCATACCTCCCCAAGATGGTGCAATTAACATTACAGAGAATGCTACTCCTAAATTTTGAGCCCAATCTGGTAATGATGTATATAATAAGTGGTGAGGTCCTGCCCAGATGTAGATAAAAATTAACGACCAGAAGTGTACAATAGATAATCTATATGAATATACCGGACGGTTAGCCGCTTTGGGAACAAAGTAGTACATTAACCCTAAGAACGGAGTCGTTAAGAAGAACGCTACCGCATTATGTCCGTACCACCATTGTACTAATGCATCTTGAACACCTGCGTATACTGAATAACTTTTCATAAAGCTTACAGGTAATTCTAAACTATTAAAAATATGTAATACTGCTACGGTTACAAAAGTTCCTAAGTAGAACCAAATTGCTACATATAAATGGCGTTGTCTTCTTTGTAAGATTGTCCAAATCATGTTAGCACCAAAAGCTACCCAAACTAATGCTATGGCTATATCAATTGGCCATTCTAATTCGGCATATTCTTTTGAAGTTGTATACCCTAACGGAAGTGTTATGGCTGCTGCAACAATTATTAACTGCCATCCCCAAAAGTTAAAGTTACTTAAAAAATCACTTGCCATACGCGCTTTCAGTAATCGTTGCAATGAGTAGTAAACTCCTGCAAAAATGGCATTTCCTACGAATGCAAAAATTACTGCATTTGTATGTAATGGTCTTAAACGCCCAAAACTCAACCATGAAATTCCATCAGTTAAATTTGGGAATAAAAACATAAAAGCCAATAACAATCCTACTGAAAAACCTACTATTCCCCATAGTAAGGTTGCGTAGATGAATTTTTTTACGATCTTATTATCGTAATAAAATTGTTGCATTTCCATAATCTATTTGAATTTAATATCTATTGTTAATTGTTAGTTCTTTGTTTCTTCTTTTACCAGTTCATCATCAAACAACATGCGAACTGATGGCGTGTACGAATCATCGTACTGCCCTTTTTTTACTGAAACAATAAATGCTATAAAGAAAATAATAGCCACTAAAATGCTTAGTGATAGTAGTAAGTAAATAACGCTCATATCTTGCCTGATAATTATAGTTCAAAGGTAACTGTGAAGGTTTTCTTAAAATATGACTTTTGTCATGTTTGAGTTTTTTTTCAAAAAAAATAAAGAGAACTTTTGTTCTCTTTATTTAAGTAATCTTTGTAAACCCATTAGAAGATTTTTCTCTAAAATAGCGTAGCTACCATCTGATAGAAATAATTCTTTTATTTCTTCAAATAGCTGATTTATTTCTTCTTTACCGTAGTTTAATTTTTTGAGTGATTCATTAATTTTTTGAATGCTAGCATAGTCATTATCTTTTTCAAACTCTTCATGCATCTTTTTGTACGTTTCTTGGTTCGTTCTTAAAGAAATGGCTTCGAGTTCTTCTTTTGTTTCTTTATAATCTGCATTAATACAATAGATAAAAACATAGGTTTGTAGCTCTTCCTTTGACCAATTTACTTCAAATGATTTCATGACGTCTGGTTTTTAGGTTTACTCAAATTTAATCATTTTTTTAGTAAAAACACAATAAAAACCAATACAAAACACTAATTACCAACAAATTAAATAGTCATTGAAAATAATTTTGTTTCTGGTTGTTTTTCATGTAATTTCTTGTCAAATGCCATACAAATATTACGTACATAGGGTCTTGCCTTTTCAGGAACTGTTAACTTTTTCCCTTCAATAGAAACCAAACCATCATCTATCATTTCTTCTAACTTTCCTATATGTGTTTCTACATTTTTTATTTGTAATTGCTCTTCTTCCCACGAAGTGGAGAAATGACACATAATATTTAAAATATGTTTTCTTATTATTAAGTCTTCTTCCGATAATATATGCCCTCTAAACACAGGGATTTCTCCTTCGTTTACAATTCTTTCGTACTCTTTTACAGTTTTTACATTTTGTGCAAATCCATACCAAGAATCAGAGATTGACGACATTCCTAAACCTACCATTAACTGTGTTTTGTTAGCAGTGTATCCCATAAAATTGCGGTGCAATGTTTTTTCTTGGGTGGCTTTGTATAAACTATCGGTAGCTAAGGCGAAATGATCCATTCCAATTTCTACATAACCCATTTCGGCAAATAATTCTTTACCTATTTCATACAACTCGCGTTTTTCTTCATTTTTTGGCAAATCATCTTCATTAAATCCGCGTTGCCCCACTCCTTTCACCCATGGAACATGTGCGTAGCTATAAAATGAAATTCTATCGGGTTCTAATTCTTTTGTTTTATTAATTGTATGAATTACGTTTTCTTTTGTTTGGAATGGAAGTCCAAATACTAAGTCATGACTGATAGACGTATAACCTATTTCTTTTGCCCAATTGTGTACTTTTTCTACGTTTTCAAAAGGTTGTACTCTATGAATAGCTTCTTGTACTTTTGGATTGTAATCTTGTACTCCAAAACTTACTCTTGTAAAACCTAAATTGTACAATGTTTGCAAGTGTTCTTTTGTAGTATTGTTTGGATGCCCTTCAAAACTAAATTCGTGATCTGGATGTTTTTCAGCATTAATAAAAATTCCTTCAATTAACCTTTTTAATTGTTTCTCTGAAAAGAATGTTGGTGTTCCTCCACCTAAATGTATTTCTTTTATTACAGGGGGTTCCTCAACTAAATCAACATATAGCTGCCACTCTTTTAAAACGGTTTCTATATACGGATCTTCCATTTCATGGCGTTTTGTAATATGCTTGTGACAGGCACAAAACGTACATAAACTCTCACAAAATGGTAAATGAATATATAAGCTAATTCCTTCTGAGGAATTGCTTTCTATAAACGAACGCTTAAAAGTTTCTATCCATTTTTCTTTTGAAAATGTTTCGTTATCCCAATATGGAACTGTTGGATAACTTGTATATCTAGGTCCTGGAATGTTATATTTTTGAATAAGTGAATTCATGTTCTTAATACTATTTTGTTTCATTCTTCAATAAAATGACTCTAACTGACATTACGCCAACTCTAGAGCAATTTCAATCATTTCTTTAAAGGTTTGTTCCCTTTCATCAGCTGTGGTTCTTTCTCCTGTAACCAAACTATCTGAAATGGTTAAAATTGATAATGCGTTTACTTTATGCTTTGCTGCAACTGTATACAATCCGTTGGTTTCCATTTCAACACACAATACACCGTAGTCTGCCCATTTTTTATAGCTTTCAAATTCATCTGCATAAAATTCATCTGAGCTTAAGATGTTTCCAGCCTTTAATGGAATTCCTTTTTCTTTTGCTGCATCTACAGCTTTTTGCAACAACTCAAAACTTGCTGTTGGTGCAAAATCAGCTCCGTTAAAACGGATGGTATTTAATCCTGAATTTGTAGAAGCTGCCATAGCAATAACAATATCTCGAATTTTTACTTCTTTTTGATACGACCCCGCAGAACCTACTCTTATTAAGTTTTTAACCCCATATTCATTAATTAATTCATGAGCATAAATTAAAGCAGAAGGAATTCCCATTCCTGTTCCTTGTACGGAAATTCGTTTTCCTTTATAGGTTCCTGTAAATCCTAACATACCTCGAACATCGTTATAACAAACTGGATTTTCCAAAAATGTTTCTGCAATCCATTTTGCACGCATAGGATCACCTGGTAATAAAACAGTTTCTGCTATTTCTCCTTTTTTTGCTTCTATATGTATGCTCATTCTTTACTTTTTTTTAGGTTTTGAACTATTAAGATTCGGTTTTTAATATTGGTTTTTATCAGAAACACCGCTAGTTACTAAAGCTACTCCTGAAGAGGTTCCTAAACGAGTTACTCCATTTTCTATATATTTCCTAGCCGTTTCTATATCTCTAATACCTCCAGCTGCTTTAATTTGCGCTTTTCCATCTACAACGCTATCCATTATTGCAACGTCTTCAAAGGTTGCTCCTCCAGTACCGAAACCTGTAGAAGTTTTCACAAAATCAGCACCAGCTTCAACAGCCAATTTACTTGCTACTTTAATTTGTTCTTTTGATAAAGAACAGTTTTCAAAAATTACCTTTAAGGTATTTTCTCCAATAGCTTCTTTTATTAATCGAATTTCGTTTTCCACATAATCTTCATCTCCTTCTAACAACTTGCCTATATTAATAACCATATCTATTTCTGAAGCTCCATTTTTTATACAGTTTTTAGCTTCAAAAACTTTAGTTTCTGTAGTCATTGCTCCTAACGGAAAACCTATTACTGCTGCTACTTTTACATCTGAACCTTTTAATTCTTTGGCTGCTAACTCTACATTACATCCATTTACACAAACTGCATAAAAGTCATACTCTTTAGCTTCATTGCATAGTTTTATAATATCAGTTTTTGTAGCTGTGGCTTTTAGTAACGTATGATCTATATATTTATTAATCTGCATCTTTTTATTTTATTTTTCTTCCTAAAATATTGGTAGCTATAGTTGTAAACACTACCACACTAATTGAACTCAACGGCATTAAAATTGCAGCTATTACTGGCATTAGTTGACCAGTTACTGCAAAATAAAGCCCTACAATATTGTACATTAAAGATAATAAAAAGCAATATTTAATAATTTTTATTGCTTTTTGCGATGCTTTAATATAATTGCCTATCTCACTAAATTTTGTAGCATCTAAAATAGCATCACAAGCAGGAGAAAATACATTTATATTTTCTGATAACGCTATCCCTACATTACTTTGCGCTAGCGCTCCTGCATCGTTTAATCCATCACCTATCATTAATACACTTTTCTTCTTCTCTTGTAATTCTTCTACGTAGTGTAATTTATCTTGAGGTTTTTGATTGAATAAAAATGTAGTTTCCTCTGGCAATAACTCTTCTAAAAATTTCTTTTCTCCTTCATTATCTCCTGAAACTACTGATAGACTATATTTTTTAGTTAAGTTAGAAAACAACTCTTTAACTCCTTTTCTATAAGCATTCTTAAATACATACTTTCCTTTGTACTCATTATTTACACTAATATGAACAGAAGTATCAAGATTTGCTTGTTCTTTTGCGTTTTTCACAAATGATGATGAGCCTATTTTTAAAGTTGTGTGCTTATAGCTTGCTTCAATTCCTTTTCCAACATGTTCTTGATAGTCTTCAACTGGTAATATTTCTTCTTCTAAGGAAGTGTATAGCATTCTACTCAGTGGATGATTTGAAGATCTTAATGAACTTTTTAATATCGCTCTTTGAGTTTTATCTAAGTCTTCTCCTTCATATGTTATTGTATTCTCTTTATTAGTAGTAAGTGTACCTGTTTTATCAAAAATAACTGAATTTACAGCAGCTAACTGCTCTACGACTGTAGCATTTTTTAAATAGAACTTCTTTCTTCCAAAAATTCGTAAAATATTCCCTAAAGTAAACGGTGCTGCTAATGCTATTGCACATGGACATGCTATAATTAATACTGATGTAAATACGTTTAATGCTACACTTGAATCGTAATACAACCAAAAAGCTGTAGATAAAAACGCTATAGACAGTACAATTATGGTAAAGTTTTTACTGATTTTATCTGTTAAGGTTTTAAATGATGAGTTTTTATCTTTTTGAAATACATCGTTACTCCATAGCTGTGTTAAATAACTCTGTGAAACTGAAGCTAGCACTTCCATTTCTATACTTCCTGACAGTTGCTTTCCTCCTGCAAATAATTTATCTCCTGACTTTTTATTTACAGGAACAGCCTCACCTGTAACAAAACTGTAATCAATTTTTGCTTCTCCGTTAATTAAAATTCCATCAACAGGAATCAACTCCTGATTTCTAATTAGTAACCTATCTCCTTTTTTTACCTCATAAATTTGAGTATTCTCTTCTTTTTTGTCGGAAGTTATCTTGGTTACTGCAATTGGAAAATATGACTTATAATCGCGTTCAAATGAAAGAAAGTTATAGGTCTTTTGCTGAAAAAATTTTCCTAGCAATAAAAAGAACACCAATCCTGTTAAACTATCAAAAAAACCTGTTCCTAAATCAAGAACTATTTCTGCTGTACTTCGTATGAATAATACTAAGATTCCTAAAGCAATAGGAACGTCGATATTTAAAATTTTTGACCGAACTCCTTTATAAGCTGAGATAAAATAATCCTGCCCTGCATAAAAAACTACTGGGAGGGAAAATATAAACATTAACCAACGGAAGATTCCTTTGTATTGTTCTAACCAATATTCTGACACTTCAAAGTATTCTGGAAATGACAAGAACATCACATTTCCAAAAGCAAAACCTGCTATTCCTAATTTATAAATTAAACTACGGTCTACTTTCTTTTTACCTACTTCGTAATCCTCAAGACTTATATAGGGCTCATATCCTATAGAACTTAGTAACAATACTATTTCTTTAAGTAATGTTTTTTCTGAATTAAAAGTAATTCGTACCGTTTTCTTAGGAAAATTAACTTGAGATGAAGACACATACTCTTGTAGTTTGTGTAAATTTTCTAATACCCAAATACATGAACTACAATGTATATGTGGAATATATAAATTTACTACTTGTACATTACCATCGTTAAACTCTAATAGTTTATCTACAATAGACTCATTGTCCAAGAAATCGTATTTTCCTTGTATCTCTTCAGGTATTGCTCCTGGGTTGTTTTGAAAATCGTAATAACAAGTTAAATCGTTCTCTGAAAAAATTTCATAAACTGTTTTACATCCATTACAACAGAAAAATTTTTCTTCTATTGTAATTGTTTTTGTATCGCACTCGTTACCACAATGAAAACATGTTGTGCTTTCCATATTTACTCTTTTGCCTAGTACAAATGTCCGATAAGATATCAATTTAAAACATGATAATTGTCAGGTTTTCCGTATATTTGAGTAGTAAAAAAAGGGCATATCTATGAGCAAGTGTGAGCAATGTATCATTCGAGAATTTAATTCTTTGAAGGCTTTAACCAAAGATGAATTGGTAAGGATTTCTGGATGCAAAACGTCTAAAAAAATTAAAAAAGGAGAAGTCCTTTTTGATGAAGGCGAATATATTAATGGTGTTTTTTGTGTTAAAGATGGTGTTTGTAAAGTGTCTAAAATGAGTGATAATGGTAGAGACCAAATTATTCACTTAATAAGAAAAGGTGATATTTTAGGTGAGCGTAGTTTAATAAACAATGAGGCTTCAAACTTAAAAGCTATTGCTGTGAATGACATGGAGGTTTGCTTTATTCCTAAAGACGAAATTCTTAGAGATTTAGAAAACAACTCTAACTTTTCTATGGATGTTTTAAAGAAAATGGCCAATTCTTTAAAGAAAGCTGATGATGTTATTGTAGATATGGCTCAAAAGACCGTTAAACAACGTTTGGCTGCTACTCTATTATTACTAGACTCAAAGTTTGATAAAAACGAAAATGGCTCTATAAATATTAATTTATCAAGAGAAGATATAGCTAATATTATAGGTACAGCTACTGAAAGTGCTATTCGTTTACTTTCTGAATTTAAAAAGAAAAAACTAATAGATTTAAAAGGTAAAGAAATCTTTATAACTGATGTGAAAGCTTTAAAAGAACTTTCTGAGGGATTTTAACTTAAATTACCTCACATTAATATTAAAAAGGATCTTTATCTGGTAAATTGTCAAACCTAAAAGTTTCGGGGAGAGATGTACTCCATAACATTCTATTTATAATTGTATTTGATTGAATATTCCAGCTTTTAATTTCTGACTGATTAAAAGCCCTTCCATTAAAAAACATCTCTTCCATATCTGTTACACTAGAAACATCCCATGTACTTATATTTTGATTAAAACTTGAAGCTTCTTTAAACATTCTGCTCATATCTGTTACATTAGAAACATCCCACTTACTAAGGTCTTGATTAAATGCTTTCGCCCAAGCAAATAAATTACTCATACGTGTCACTTTTGACACATTCCATAAATTAATATCTTTATTAAAAGCTTTTGCTCTAGAAAACATAGAACTCATATTTACAACATTGGAAACATCCCATGAACTTATATCTTGATTGAATTTTTCTGCCGATCTAAACATGGCATGCATATGAGTAACATTAGACACATCCCAACTATCAAGTGGTTGATTAAAAGAACTTGCAATAGAAAACGTTCCCTCCATACTTGTTATATTAGAAACATTCCATGAGTTTATATTTTGATTGAATGCTTTTGCATGAGCAAAAACCTGATCTAAACTAGTAAGTTTAGAAATATCCCAATTATCTAGAGGTTGGTTAAAAGAAACCGCACTTTGAAACATAGCCTCCATATTGGTAACATTAGAAACATTCCATGAATTTATATTTTGATTAAACACAAAAGCTTCTCTAAACATAACACTCATATTTCTAACATTAGATACATTCCATTTATCTAGGGGTTGATTAAAACTTGAAGCTTTTTGAAACATAGCTTGCATTATGGTAACACTAGAAACATCCCATGAGTTTATATTTTGATTGAACCCTGAAGCATTATTAAACATTCTATACATGCTAGTAACATTAGAAACATTCCAATTTGAAATACTACCATTAAAATCTGTTGTAGATGTTTTATTTTCAAAAAGATTTGCCATATTTGTTATAGCACAAGTATTTATAGTACTCAAATCTATTTTATTGTCTACTAAATACTGAAGTTCTTCTTTTGTATTAGGGTTATGTTTGAAAGAAGAATTAGTGTATCGAGCGTATAAAATTAAGTCTTCATTAATAGTAGTTGAAAAATCAAAAGGACTGTCGGAATCTTTTTTTGTATGCCAACCATTAAATTCTAAACAATATAATTTGGAATCAGAAGTTGGTTTAACTACTTTTTCTCCTTCCTCTATATTTTGCTTATCAATTTCTGTTCCTGTTCCTCCATTTAAATCAAAGGTTACAGTATAACTTTTAGACCATTTAGCATATAAGGTTATATTTTCAGTGATAATTTCATTAAAATCATAAACTGATTTTAACTCAGCTTCTTTATACCAATTAACAAAAATGTTCCCTGCTTTGGTTGGTGCAGTAGGCTTTATTACTTTATTGCCATAAGCTACACTTTGGCTATTAATTGGTGTTCCTCCATTACTTTCAAAGTTTACACTATAATTAATTTTGTCCCATTTAGCATATAACGTTATATCCTTATAAACCTTTTCATTATCAAAATCAAAAATTTCAATTAAGCTTTTTTCTTTATACCAATTAACAAAATTATATCCTTCTTTTATTGGTGCTACAGGTTTCTTAACCTTTCTTCCTTTTTCTAAAAGTTGATTAGCAACTACAGAGCCCCCATTACTCTCAAAGGTAATTTCATATTTTACCTGTTCTAAATCTTCTTTTTCTGTACAAGAAATTAAAAGTAAAAAAATAGAAACTATAAATAATTGAAAACTTTTCATTTTAATTTTTTAAAGCAAAAATAGTATTTTTATAAAAAAAATCGTCTAAATAGACGATTTTTTATTGCTTTTAAGCTTCTCCTGTAGTACCTCCAAAATTCATTGGAATTGGTGGTTGCTCATAATCTTTTATTTCTCCATGAGCTTGTTCAAACTTACGAATATTGTCTGCTAAAGCTTTTGATAAACGTTTTGCATGTTGTGGAGTTAAGATAATTCTTGATTTTACTTTTGCTTTTGGAACCCCTGGCATAATATTTATAAAATCAACAATAAATTCTGATACAGAATGGTTTATAATAGCTAAATTACTATAAGTTCCTTCTGCTATTTCTTGATCTAACTCTATATTTAATTGTGGTTCTTTCTTATTATCTTCCATAATTAATCTCTTAATATTATTTAATTAAAAAAATAAGGGTTTAGAGTTCTAAGAACTCTAAACCCTTGATATTATTTATAAACTTAAGTTTTTATAAACTTTGTTCAATCTCATCCTTAGGTCCAACTACGATATCTTCGTAAGCTCTCATTCCTGTACCTGCTGGTATACGTTTACCAACAATTACATTTTCTTTTAATCCTTCTAAGGTATCAATTTTACCATTTACAGCGGCTTCATTTAATACTTTAGTTGTTTCCTGGAATGATGCAGCTGAGATAAATGACTTCGTTTGTAACGATGCTCTTGTAATACCTTGTAATACTTGCTCAGCTGTTGCTGGTTGAGCATCACGTGCTACTACTAAGTTTTTATCTTCTCTACGTAATAAAGAGTTTTCATCTCTTAATTGACGAGCTGAAACTATTTGTCCTGGTTTTAAGTTTGCAGAATCTCCAGCATCTTCAACAACTTTCATTCCGTAAATAGCGTCATTTTCTTTGATGAAATCAGTTTTATGAACTAATTGATTTTCTAAGAATAAAGTATCTCCTGAATCAATAATTCTAACTTTACGCATCATTTGACGTACTACTACTTCGAAATGCTTGTCATTAATTTTTACCCCTTGTAAACGATATACTTCTTGAATTTCGTTAACTAGGTATTCTTGAACTGCTGAAGGTCCTTTGATATTTAAAATATCAATAGGAGTAATTGCTCCATCAGATAAAGGCATTCCTGCTTTAATAAAGTCGTTTTCTTGAACTAAGATTTGATTAGATAACTTAATTAAGTATTTCTTAATCTCTCCTGTTTTAGATTCGATAATAATTTCACGGTTACCACGCTTAATTTTACCAAATGACACAACTCCATCAATTTGTGCTACTACAGCTGGATTAGAAGGGTTACGTGCTTCGAATAACTCTGTTACACGTGGTAAACCTCCTGTAATATCTCCTGCTTTACCAGACTTACGAGGAATCTTAACTAATGTTTTACCTGACTCTACTTTATCTCCATCACTTACCATTAAGTGTGCTCCTACTGGTAAACTGTACGAACGTAAAGCATTACCATCAGCATCTTCAATAATTAATGAAGGAATAATTTTCTTGTTCTTAGAATCAGTAATTACTTTTTCTTGGAAACCTGTTTGTTCATCTATTTCAACAGAGTAGTTAATTCCTTGTTCTAAGTTGTCAAACTTAACTTTTCCTCCAAACTCAGAAACAATAACTCCGTTAAATGGATCCCATTGACATACTGCATCTCCTTTCTTAATTGTCTTTCTATCTTTATCAAAGATGATAGAACCGTAAGGAATAATGTTAGTACTTAATACAATTCCTGTTTTCTTATCAGTAATTTTAATTTCTGCTGTACGAGAAATAACGATATCTACTTCTTCTCCTGCTGAATCTTTACCTTTTACAGTACGTAAATCATCAATTGTTACAGATCCATCGAATTTAGAGATTAACTTGTTATCTTCTGAGATGTTTCCTGCTACCCCTCCAACGTGGAATGTACGTAATGTTAACTGTGTACCAGGCTCTCCAATAGACTGTGCTGCAATTACACCAACTGCCTCACCTCTTTGAACTTTTTGACCTGTTGATAAACTTTGTCCGTAACATTTTTCACAAATTCCTCTTTCAGATTCACATGTTAATGCTGAACGAACTTCTACTTTATCTACTCCCGCAGCTTCAATTTTATCAGCTAAGATTGGTGTTATTAACTCACCTGCTTCAACTAATAATTCATCTGATGCTGGTGCATAAACATCATATAATGCTGTACGCCCTGAAATTCTTTCACTTAAAGGTTCAACGATTTCATCGTTTTTCTTTAATGGAGAAACTTCTAATCCTCTTAATGTACCACAATCTTCTTCGTTAACGATTACATCTTGAGACACATCTACTAAACGACGTGTTAAATATCCTGCATCGGCTGTTTTTAATGCGGTATCGGCAAGACCTTTACGTGCACCGTGCGTTGAGATAAAGTACTCTAAAATTGATAAACCTTCTTTAAAGTTCGATAAAATTGGGTTTTCAATAATTTCCCCACCTCCAGCAGTCGATTTTTTAGGTTTCGCCATTAATCCACGCATACCTGTTAACTGACGAATCTGCTCTTTCGATCCACGTGCTCCAGAATCTAACATCATAAATACAGAGTTAAATCCTTGTTGATCTTCACGTAAACGTTTCATTGATAATTCAGTCAATCTATTGTTAGTAGATCCCCAAACATCAATTACCTGATTATAACGCTCTTTTTGCGTTAACATACCCATGTTATAGTTCATAACGATTCCATCCACTTCTTTATTAGCTTCAGCAATCATGCTATGTTTCTCTTCTGGGATAATGATATCTCCTAATGAGAAAGATAATCCACCTTGGAAGGCAAACTTATATCCCATTCCTTTAATATCATCTAAGAACTTACCTATTGATGGAATATCTGTTACTTTTAAGATATTACCAATAATTCCACGTAATGATTTCTTTGTTAATACCTCATTAATATATCCTGCCTGTTCTGGTACAACTTCATTAAATAATACTCTACCAACAGTTGTTTCAATTATTTGAGTTACTAACTCTCCGTTTTCATTAAAATCTTTAGTTCTTACTTTTATTCCAGCATTTAAGTCTACTCTGTCTTCATTATAAGCAATAGTAACTTCTTCTGGAGAATAGAAAGTTAATCCTTCACCTTTAATAGGCACTTCTGGAGTTGACTTTCTTTCTTTTGTCATATAGTATAACCCTAAAACCATATCCTGAGACGGTACCGTAATTGGTGCTCCGTTTGCAGGGTTTAAAACGTTATGAGAAGCTAACATTAATAACTGCGCTTCTAAAATAGCTTCTGGTCCTAATGGTAAGTGAACCGCCATTTGATCCCCATCAAAATCGGCGTTAAATGCCGTACATACTAATGGGTGTAAACGAATTGCTTTTCCTTCAATTAATTTTGGTTGGAAAGCTTGAATACCTAAACGGTGTAAGGTAGGAGCACGGTTTAATAAAACTGGATGTCCTTTAATTACATTTTCTAAGATATCCCAAACAACTGGTTCTTTTCTATCAATTATTTTCTTTGCAGATTTTACTGTTTTTACAATACCTCTTTCGATTAACTTACGAATAACGAAAGGTTTGTATAATTCAGCTGCCATATCTTTTGGCAATCCACATTCGTATAATTTTAATTCTGGTCCAACAACAATTACCGAACGTGCAGAGTAATCAACACGTTTACCTAATAAGTTTTGACGGAAACGACCTTGCTTACCTTTTAAACTATCAGATAATGATTTTAATGGTCTGTTAGACTCAGTTTTTACTGCTGATGATTTACGTGTGTTATCAAATAATGAATCTACTGATTCTTGTAACATACGTTTTTCATTACGTAAAATTACTTCTGGTGCTTTAATTTCCATTAATCGTTTTAAACGATTGTTACGGATAATTACACGACGATATAAATCATTTAAATCAGAAGTAGCAAAACGACCTCCATCTAATGGTACTAATGGACGTAATTCTGGTGGAATTACCGGAACTACTTTCATTATCATCCATTCTGGGTTATTCTCTCTATTTTTTTGAGAATCTCTAAATGCTTCAACAACATTTAAACGCTTTAATGCCTCATTTTTACGTTGCTTAGAAGTTTCAGTATTTGCTTTATGACGTAACTGGTAAGATAATTCGTCTAAATCAATTCTTTCTAATAAATCAATTAAACACTCTGCTCCCATTTTAGCAATAAACTTATTAGGGTCAGAATCTTCTAAGTACATATTTTCTTGAGGAAGTTCATCTACGATGTCTAAATACTCTTCCTCGGTTAAGAAGTCCATTTTTTGTAATGGTTCTCCTTCGGCATTTTTAGCAATACCTGGTTGAATTACTACGTAACGTTCGTAGTAAATAATCATATCTAACTTCTTAGATGGTAAACCTAAAAGGTATCCCATTTTGTTAGGTAATGATCTAAAGTACCAAATGTGTGCTACTGGTACTACTAAGTTAATATGACCTACTCTATCTCTACGTACTTTTTTCTCAGTAACTTCAACACCACAACGGTCACAAACGATACCTTTATATCGAATTCTTTTATATTTACCACACGCACACTCATAGTCTTTTACAGGACCAAAGATACGCTCACAAAATAACCCATCTCTTTCTGGTTTGTGTGTACGGTAGTTTATAGTTTCTGGTTTTAACACCTCTCCTTTAGAAGCCTCTAAAATAGACTCAGGTGATGCTAAACCTATTGAAATTTTGTTAAACTTCTTAACAGTGTATTTTTCGTTTTTTCTTGCCATGATAATGGATTCGAATTAAAAATAAATGTCTTGTAATAAGACTGATATTGAAAAAATGATTTGTCTCAGAGCTATTGCTCTGAGACATTTCACTGTGATTATTCTTCTAACTTAACGTCTAATCCTAAACCTTTAAGTTCGTGCATTAATACGTTAAATGATTCTGGTAAACCTGGTTCTGGCATTGCTTCTCCTTTAACGATAGACTCGTAAGTTTTTGCTCTACCTAATACGTCATCAGACTTAACAGTTAAGATTTCTCGTAAGATACTTGATGCACCATATGCTTCAAGTGCCCAAACTTCCATCTCACCAAAACGCTGACCTCCAAACTGAGCTTTACCTCCTAGTGGTTGTTGTGTAATTAATGAGTAAGGTCCAATAGAACGCGCGTGCATTTTATCTTCAATCATGTGACCTAACTTAATCATATAAATTACTCCTACTGTTGCTGGTTGATCAAAACGTTTACCTGTACCTCCATCATATAAATATGTATGTCCGTAACGTGGTATTCCTGCTTCATCAGTTAAAGCATTAATTTGATCTATTTTAGCACCATCAAAAATAGGTGTCGCATATTTTTGACCTAATTTTTGACCTGCCCATCCAAGAACAGTTTCATAAATCTGACCAATGTTCATACGAGATGGTACCCCTAATGGGTTTAATACGATATCTACTGGTGTTCCGTCTTCTAAGAAAGGCATATCTTCTTGACGTACAATACGTGCAACAATACCTTTGTTTCCGTGACGTCCTGCCATCTTATCTCCTACTTTTAACTTACGCTTCTTAGCTACGTAAATTTTAGCAAGTTTTAAGATTCCTGCTGGTAACTCGTCTCCTACAGAAATTGTAAATTTCTCACGACGTAAAACTCCTTGTAAATCGTTTACTTTAATTTTATAGTTGTGAACTAATTCTACAACTAATTGATTTAAGTCTTTATCAGTAGTCCATGTTCCACTTAAATGTGTAAAATCTTCAACAGAGTTTAACATTTTTTGTGTAAACTTTTTACCTTTTGGTAAAACTTCTTCTCCTAAGTCATTATAAACTCCTTGAGAAGTCTTTCCTGATACTAAGTTGAATAATTTCTCAACTAAAACTTCTTTTAACCCTTCAAACTTAGACACGTAAGATGCTTCTAAAGCTGAAATAGCTTCTTTATCACGAGCACGCTTATTTTTATCTTTTACTGCACGTTTGAATAGTTTTTTATTAATTACTACACCTCTTAACGATGGAGAAGCTTTTAATGATGCATCTTTTACATCACCCGCTTTATCACCAAAGATAGCACGTAATAATTTTTCTTCTGGAGTTGGGTCAGATTCTCCTTTTGGTGTAATCTTACCTATTAAAATATCACCAGGATTAACTTCTGCTCCGATACGAATCATTCCGTTTTCATCTAAGTCTTTTGTAGCCTCTTCTGAAACGTTAGGAATGTCATTTGTTAACTCTTCTGCTCCTAATTTTGTATCACGAACGTCTAATGAGTATTCATCAATGTGGATAGAAGTAAAAATATCTTCACGAACTACTTTTTCAGAAATCACAATCGCATCCTCAAAGTTATACCCTTTCCAAGGCATAAAGGCTACTTTCATGTTTCTACCTAAAGCTAATTCTCCTTTTTGTGTTGCATATCCTTCACAAAGTACTTGTCCTTCTTCAACTCTGTCTCCTACTTTTACAATTGGTTTCAAGTTGATGTTAGTACCTTGGTTGGTTTTTCTAAACTTAATTAAGTCATAAGATTTCTCATCAGAATCAAAGCTTACCATTCGCTCTTCTTCTGTTCTATCGTACTTAATTGTAATTTTGTTGGCATCTACATACTCAACAACTCCTGCTCCTTCAGCATTAATTAAGATACGAGAGTCTTTTGCTACTCTACGTTCTAAACCTGTACCTACGATTGGAGATTCTGGACGTAATAATGGAACTGCTTGACGCATCATGTTTGATCCCATCAATGCACGGTTCGCATCATCATGTTCTAAGAAAGGAATTAACGATGCTGAAATCGAAGCAATTTGGTTTGGAGCAACGTCCATATAATTAATTGCTTCAGGGCTTTCAACTGGGAAATCACCTTCTTCACGTGCAATTACTCTATCTCTTTCTATCTTACCATCTTCTGCTATTGGTAAGTTAGATTGAGCAATCTTCATTCCTTCTTCCTCTTCTGCACTTAAATAAATAGGCTCTTCTCCTAAAACACTTCCTTCTGCTACTTTCTTATATGGTGTTTCAATGAATCCCATATTATTTACTTTAGCATAAACAGCTAAAGAAGAAATAAGTCCAATGTTTGGTCCTTCAGGTGTTTCAATAGGACATAAACGACCGTAATGTGTATAGTGAACGTCACGAACCTCGAAACCTGCTCTTTCACGTGATAAACCTCCAGGCCCTAATGCCGATAAACGACGCTTGTGAGTAATCTCTGCTAATGGGTTGGTTTGATCCATGAACTGAGATAACTGGTTAGTACCAAAGAAAGAGTTAATTACTGAAGATAACGTTTTAGCGTTAATTAAGTCGATTGGAGTAAATACTTCGTTATCACGAACATTCATTCTTTCACGAATTGTACGTGCCATACGAGCTAAACCTACACCAAACTGACCTGCTAATTGTTCACCAACAGTTCTAACACGACGGTTAGATAAGTGATCGATATCATCAACTTCAGCTTTTGAATTGATTAACTCAATTAAATACTTAATAATTGTAATGATATCGTTCTTAGTTAATACTTTTTGATCTAAATCTTCATCTAAACCAAGTTTAGTATTCATTCTAAAACGTCCTACCTCACCTAAACTATAACGTTGTTCTGAGAAGAATAATTTTTCAATAATTCCTCTTGCAGTTTCCTCGTCTGGCGGTTCAGCATTACGTAATTGTCTATATACATGCTCTACAGCCTCTTTTTCTGAGTTTGTAGGGTCTTTTTGTAATGTATTATGAATGATGGCATAATCTGCTTGCTGGTTATCTTCTTTGTGTAGTAATACAGTTTTAGCTCCAGATTCGATTATTTCATCAATATGTTCTTTTTCTATAATAGTATCACGGTCGAAAATAATTTCGTTACGCTCAATAGATACAACTTCTCCTGTATCTTCATCTACGAAATCTTCGTGCCAAGTTTTTAATACTCTTGCTGCTAATTTACGCCCTAATACTTTCTTTAATCCAGCTTTAGAAACTTTTACTTCTTCAGCTAAATCAAAGATTTCTAAAATATCTTTATCTCTTTCAAAACCTATGGCTCTGAATAACGTTGTTACTGGTAATTTTTTCTTTCTATCAATATAAGCATACATTACTTGATTGATATCTGTAGCAAATTCAATCCAAGAACCTTTAAATGGAATTACTCTTGCTGAGTATAATTTGGTTCCGTTAGCGTGAAAAGATTGCCCAAAGAATACACCTGGTGAACGGTGTAATTGTGACACTACAACTCTTTCTGCACCATTTATAATAAAGGTACCAGAGTTTGTCATATAAGGAATTGTACCTAAATAAACATCTTGAACAATTGTTTCGAAATCTTCGTGTTCTGGGTCGGTACAATATAATTTTAAACGTGCTTTTAGAGGTACACTGTGAGTTAATCCACGTTCTATACATTCTTGGATGCTATATCTTGGTGGATCTACAAAGTAGTCTAAAAATTCTAATACAAATTGATTACGTGTATCTGTAATCGGGAAGTTATCCATGAAAGTTTTATACAAACCTTCTTCTCCTCGCTCTTCAGCTTTAGTTTGCAATTGGAAGAAATCTTGGAAAGATTTTACCTGAATATCTAAAAAATCTGGATAATCAGCTCCTAACTGCGATGACGCGAAGTTAATTCTTTCAGTAGTATTTATCGTTGCCAAAAGAGATGCTATTTTTAATTAAAAATATTATTTTTGAAACTTAACAGTTTCAATACTGCAATTTTAATTGCTGTTACTGATTAAAAATCAGCACTTTATAATCGTAAATTCACAATTCTGCAAATTGTGAAAAATAAAGAACGAATATATACACAAAATGGTTTAGGCCTAAAAACATAAGTTTTTAGTACCTAAACCTTTATTGTTTTTTCCCGTTTTTTTATAATTCGGGAGTATAGCTTACTTAAGCTCTACCTCAGCTCCTGCTTCTTCTAAAGACTTCTTAAGACCTTCTGCCTCATCTTTAGATACTGCTTCTTTAATTGGTGCTGGTGCGCTATCTACAATACCTTTAGCTTCTTTTAATCCTAATCCAGTTAATTCTTTAACTAATTTTACAACTGCTAATTTAGAACCTCCTGCTGCTTTTAAGATTACATCAAACTCAGTTTTTTCTTCAGCTGCATCTCCACCACCTGCTGCTGGTCCTGCTACTGCTACTGCTGCTGCTGCTGGCTCAATACCATACTCTTCTTTTAAAATATCAGCTAATTCATTAACTTCTTTTACTGTTAAGTTAACTAATTGTTCTGCGAAATCTTTTAAATCTGCCATTTTAATTGTTTTTTAAAAATTTTATTTATTTAGTTTATTAGTGCGCGAAATTATTTTTCTGATAATGTCTTTAAGATACCTGATAACTTACCACCACCTGACTGTAATGCTGAAACAACATTCTTAGCAGGAGATTGTAATAATGTAATGATATCTCCAATAAGTTCTTCTTTAGATTTGATGTTAACAAGAGCATCTAATTGTTCATCTCCAATATAAACTGCTTCTTCAACATACGCTCCTTTTAATAAAGGACGATCTTTTGATTTTTTTCTGAACTCTTTGATAACTTTTGCTGGCGCATTAGCTGCCTCAGCAATTAACATTGAAGTGTTTCCTTTTAATACATCTGGTAACTCTCCAAAATCTTTATCAGAAGCTTCCATTGCTTTTGAAAGCAATGTATTTTTTACAACAGCCAATTGTACGTTTGCTTTAAAACAAGCTCTACGTAAGTTAGATGTAGTTGCTGCATCTAAACCAGAAATATCTGCTAAATAGATGGTACTTGTATCTGCTAATTGTGCTGTTAAATCTTGTATTACCTGTGATTTTTCCTCTCTAGTCATAATTAAAAAGTTTTAACTGCCTTACGATACAGATTTTACATCTATAGCAACACTAGGACTCATTGTAGAAGACATGAAAATGCTCTTAATATATGTTCCTTTTGCTGCTGTTGGCTTTAATTTAATTAATGTTTGTAATAACTCATTTGCATTTTCTTCAATCTTCGTAGCATCGAAAGATGCTTTTCCGATTGCAGCGTGTACAATACCAGTTTTATCTACTTTAAAGTCGATTTTACCAGCTTTTACTTCTTGTACTGCTTTTGCAACATCCATAGTTACTGTACCAGTTTTTGGGTTAGGCATTAAACCACGAGGACCTAATACACGTCCTAAAGGACCTAATTTACCCATTACACTTGGCATAGTAATAATAACGTCTACATCAGTCCAACCTCCTTTAATTTTTTGAAGGTATTCATCTAATCCAACATAATCAGCTCCTGCTTCTTTAGCTTCTGCTTCTTTATCTGGAGTAACTAATGCTAAAACTTTTACATCTTTACCTGTTCCGTGAGGTAATGTTACAACACCACGAACCATTTGATTAGCTTTACGAGGATCAACTCCTAAACGTACTGCCAAATCTACAGATGCGTCAAATTTTACGTTTGTAATCTCTTTAACTAATGCTGATGCATCTTGTAAGCTATAAACTTTAGAGCTATCTACCTTAGCACGAGCTTCTTTTTGCTTTCTAGTAATTGCCATTTCTAAATATCTTTTAAAGTTTAAGCAGGTGCATCACCTGTTACTGTTAATCCCATAGAACGAGCTGTTCCAGCGATCATTCTCATTGCAGACTCTACTTCAAAGGCATTCATATCTACCATTTTGTCTTCTGCAATTCCACGAATTTGATCCCAAGAAACGCTTGCTACTTTTTTCCTATTAGGTTCTCCTGAACCTTTCTTAATTTTGGCCGCTTCTAATAATTGTACTGCGGCTGGTGGAGTTTTTACAACAAACTCAAATGATTTGTCTGTATAAACTGTAATAACAACTGGTAATACTTTACCTTGTTTGTCCTGTGTACGAGCATTAAACTGCTTACAGAACTCCATGATGTTAACACCGGCAGCACCTAAAGCGGGTCCAACTGGTGGCGACGGATTCGCTGCACCTCCCCTAACTTGTAGTTTAACTAATTTACTTACTTCTTTTGCCATTGTTTAAGATTTAACGATGTGTTTAAATTGGAAGCTTAAACACTATCTAAATATAGGTGTAACTATTATATTTTCTCTACTTGCATATAGTTTAACTCTAATGGTGTTTTTCTTCCAAAAATCTTAACCATTACTTCTAACTTACGCTTTTCTTCATTTACCTTTTCAACAGTTCCATCGAATCCATTGAAAGGACCATCAATTACTTTTACAGTTTCTCCTACTGTATAAGGTATTGCGATATTTTCATCTTTAACAGAAAGTTCATCTACTTTACCTAACATTCTGTTTACTTCTGATTTACGCATTGGCACTGGATCTCCTCCTTTTGTTTCACCTAAGAAACCAATAACTCCTGTTACTGATTTAATTACGTGAGGAACCTCTCCTGCTAAGTTAGCTTCTACCATTACATAACCTGGAAAGTAAACTCTTTCTCTGTTAATTTTCTTTCCGTTTCTTACTTGAATAACTTTTTCTGTAGGAACAATTACTTGGTTCACAAAATCAGACAACCCATGACGAGCAATCTCAGTCTCGATATAAGTTTTCACCTTATTCTCTTGACCTCCAATAGCTCTAACCACATACCACTTCATCACCGAATCAGCCATCATTAAAACATTTTAAAGAAGTTATCTAACCCTGTTTGAAAAACCTTATCTATAGCTGCTACAGCTAAAGCAAATACAATTGTAAATGCTGCAACTACTACAGTAGACTTTTGAGCTTCTTCACGAGAAATCCAAGTCATGTTGGTATTTAATTCTTCAAAAGAATCTTTAATGTATTGTACAAAGTTACTCATATTTTATCCTTTTAACGAGTTGCAGTTTTCACCACAACTCGTTTTAGTTTTTTGCACGGGTTGAGAGGCTCGAACTCCCGACACCTGGTTTTGGAGACCAGTGCTCTACCAACTGAGCTAAACCCGTATTTTAAAGGAGTCTCTCTCTAAAAAGAGACTCCTTATACTTTATTATTAAACTATAATTAGTCTAAGATTTCAGTTACCTGACCAGCTCCTACTGTTCTACCTCCTTCACGGATAGCGAACTGTAAACCTGTGTTTAATGCGATAGGTTGGATTAAGTCAACTGTAATAGTTAAGTTATCACCTGGCATTACCATTTCAACACCTTCTGGTAAGTTAATGTTACCTGTTACGTCAGTTGTACGCACGTAGAACTGTGGACGGTAGTTGTTGTGGAATGGAGTGTGACGTCCACCTTCTTCTTTCTTTAAGATATACACCTCAGCTTTAAACTTAGCGTGTGGAGTGATAGAACCTGGCTTACAGATTACCATTCCTCTCTTAATTTGAGTTTTTTCAATACCTCTTAATAAGATACCTGCGTTATCTCCTGCCTCACCTCTATCTAAGATTTGACGGAACATTTCGATACCAGTTACAGTAGATGTTAATTTTTCATCTCCCATACCAATAATCTCAACAGGATCTCCAGTATTTACGATACCAGTTTCGATACGTCCAGTTGCTACTGTACCACGACCAGTAATAGAGAATACATCCTCGATAGGCATTAAGAAATCTTTTTCAGTATCTCTTGGTGGCTCTTCGATCCAGTTATCAACAGCTTCCATTAATTCTAAAACTGTATCAACCCACTTTTGCTCTCCGTTTAATGCACCTAAAGCAGAACCAGCAATTACAGGACCATTATCTCCATCATACTCATAGAAAGATAATAAATCTCTTACTTCCATTTCTACTAATTCTAATAACTCCTCGTCATCAACCATATCAACTTTGTTTAAGAAAACAACGATACGTGGAATACCTACCTGACGACCTAATAAGATGTGCTCACGAGTTTGAGGCATAGGACCATCTGTAGCAGCTACTACTAAGATAGCACCATCCATTTGTGCAGCACCAGTTACCATGTTCTTTACGTAATCGGCGTGACCTGGACAGTCAACGTGTGCGTAGTGACGGTTAGCTGTTGCATACTCTACGTGAGAAGAGTTAATTGTGATACCTCTTTCTTTTTCTTCTGGAGCGTTATCGATTTGATCAAAAGCTCTCTGCTCAGAAAATCCAGCATCTGCTAATACTTTAGTAATTGCAGCAGTTAAAGTAGTTTTACCGTGATCTACGTGACCAATAGTACCTACGTTTAAGTGCGGTTTCGAACGATCATAAGTTCCTTTTGCCATGATTATTAATTTTAATTCTTAGTTAAATATATTTAGTGTTATTTTTAAACCCTTGTCAAATAAACTCTAAAATAGAGCCAACAACGGGATTTGAACCCGTGACCTCATCCCTACCAAGGATGCGCTCTACCAACTGAGCTATGTCGGCAACGAATTTAGAGCGGGAGACCAGGTTCGAACTGGCGACATTCAGCTTGGAAGGCTGACGCTCTACCAACTGAGCTACTCCCGCAAATTTGTTATTAAGATTTTTGTGGGGAGAGCAGGATTCGAACCTGCGAAGTCGTAAGACAACGGAGTTACAGTCCGTCCCATTTGGCCGCTCTGGAATCTCCCCAAAAATCTTAATTCAAAATTTTAATGAACTTTTGTTCTTTTAGAGCCGATGGAGGGACTCGAACCCACGACCTGCTGATTACAAATCAGCTGCTCTAGCCAGCTGAGCTACATCGGCTTTTGTTATAAAAAAACAATCCGCTATTTCTAACGGACTGCAAATGTAAAAAGTAATTTTTAATTTTTAAAACTTTTTTAATTATTTTTTATCGTTTTTACGACACTAAGGCATCCTTTGATTTTTCTTTTGATTTTTGCAACTGTCTTTTTAAAGATTCAACAGATACACTAATTCCTTCTTCAAAGGTTTTAGTTTGTTTTTTTACGATTAATTCATTTCCAGGTATATTAATTTTTACTTCAGTTATTTTGTTTTCCTTTTCACTCGTTTTTTGCACTTTCAAAAACACTTCTGCATCAACGATCTTATCATGAAACTTTTCTAATCCTCCTACTTTTTTCTCAATGAAGTCTATTAGTTTTTGGTCTGCTGAGAAATTTACTGATTGCGTGAATACCTTCATAATTCTTCGATCTTTTAAGTTGACTCTCTAGGATGAGCCTTATTATACACTTTTTTTATTTGTTCCAAGCTATTGTGCGTATAGACTTGGGTTGAGGCTAAACTTGAATGCCCTAGTAATTCTTTAACCGAATTTAACGACGCACCGTTATTAAGTAAATGTGTCGCAAAAGCATGCCTTAATATATGAGGGCTTTTTTTTGCTTTTGTAGACACCCTACTAAAGTACAAATTTATTATTCGGTAAACAAGGGTTTCATAAATTTTAACTCCTTTTTTAGTTACAAAAAGCACCTCCAAATCCACCTCTTTAATTTCTCTTTTTTGCCTTAAATATTCTTGTAAAGTTTTATATACTGACGGCAAGATTGTTACATACCTTTCTTTATTTCTCTTTCCTAACACTTTTATTGTTTTACCGGTATGATCTATATCTTGTTCTTTAATACTTATTAATTCAATTCTTCTCATTCCAGTTGAATACAACATCTCTATAATCAACCGATCTCTTACTGATTCAAAATCGACACCTTCTTTTATTAGTTCTAAAACTTCTTTCACTTCATTTTGATCAAAAGGTGTTTGTATTTTCTTTTGAACTTTTAACGCTTTATGACTTGATAACGGGTTTGTTTCTACCTCTCCTATTTTTTGTAAAAACTTATAGAAGGTTTTTAACGAACTCACCTTCCTATTCACACTTCTATTCGACACATTAGCATTAACCAAACTAACAATCCATGTTCTAATTTGATTGTAATGAACACTCTCTAAATCTACTTGATCAAACTCAACCTCGCAAAAATCTTTAAATGCAATTAAATCTGTTTTATATGCTTGAATTGTATTTTTTGAATATTTTTTCTCAAATTCTAAATATTCCAAGAAAGCTTCTATTAGCATTATTAACTTTTTTTATTAATTGAAGGTACAAAAAAAACCTGTATTGATATCAATACAGGTTTTTTATACTTTTTAGGATTATTACTATCCTACTTCTTCTTGAGTTCTTAATCTCTGAACGTAAGATGCTTTAATCATTTGAGCACGTTTAGCTACAGATGGCTTAGTAAACTGCTTTCTGTTACGTAACTGCTTCATCGTTTTTGTACGATCAAATTTACGCTTATAACGTTTTAACGCTCTATCGATATTCTCTCCTTCTTTAACTGGAATGATTAACATATTTTTGCACCTCCTTTCATCGTAGTATCTATATTTTCAAAAAAACCGACAACAAACAGTATATCAGTTAATTATATTATTTTATTAGATTTTGGACGGCAAAGATACAACGTTTTCTTTAAATTAAAATTATTTTTTTCTGTTTTCAGTAAAAAAATAAAAAATCCTGCAAACGCAGGATTCTTCTTTTAATATGTCTATCAATAATTATTATTACAAAACAGAAACCATTAAGTAGCTGGTCTATACTCCTTCTTATCAATCACCATTTTTGCAATGATTTCTTTCAAGATTTCTGAAGTACCTCCTCCTATTGGTCCTAATCGACTATCGCGTAATAAACGTGCCATTGGATACTCTTCCATATAACCATAACCTCCTAGTAACTGTAAAGCGTCATATATGACCTCATCTGCCATTTTAGTAGACAATAGTTTACTCATACTTGCTTCTTTTACAACGTAAATACCATCATTTAAACGTTTTGCTATAGAATAATTGTACTCTCTACACATATCTACTCTACTTGCCATTTCCGCTACTTTATGACGTAAAGCTTGAAACTTATCTAATGTTTTTCCAAAAGCTTCACGTTCACTCATATATTGTACTACATAATCTACAGCATATTCAGCACGGGCATGAGCGTTAATTCCCATAATCAAACGTTCTAATGCAAAATGCTGCATAATGTAAGGAAATCCTTTCCCTTCTTCTCCCATCAGGTTTTCAGCAGGTATCACTACATTATCAAACGCTATTTCAGCAGTATCTGAAGCTCTCCATCCTAACTTATCCAATTTAGTTGATGATATTCCTGGAGTATCTCTATCAATAATAAAAATACTCATTCCTTTATGTTTATCTTCTGGGTTTGTTTTGGCTGCCACTACTAGATAGTCAGAATACACTCCGTTTGTAATAAAGGTTTTTGATCCGTTAACTACATAAGTGTCTCCTTTTTTTATTGCGGTAGTACGCATTCCTGCCACATCACTTCCTCCAAAAGGTTCTGTAATACATAAACACCCTATCTTATCTCCTTCAATGCTTGGTGTTAAGTATTCTCTTTTAATTCGATCGTCTCCTTCTTTGTTAACGTGGGTCATCGCTAAATATGCATGTGCCCACATGTTCGCTGCAAAACCTCCTGAATTTATTTTCTGCAACTCTTCTAAAAAGATTACAGTGTAAAAAAGGTCTAAACCTAATCCTCCATATTCTTCTGGTTGATTTAAACCAAAGTACCCCATTTCACCGAATTTCTTCCAGATAAAACGCTCTACCGTACCTTCTTTCTCCCATTTATCTATATGAGGAACTACCTCTTTTTGTAAAAAATCTCTAAAACTCTGACGAAAGGCTTCATGCTCTTCGGTAAAGTACATACTATTCATAGTGGTTTGTTTATTAAATTTTGTTGTTTGCTTATTTTGCTTCCAAATATAAGATTATTCTATCGTATTTATTTAACGGAAAATCTTTAATATTTCTTAATTCTGATATATCTTGTAATTCTGCTACTTCGTCTCTGTATTCAAAAATCTTTTTACACAATTCATAGTTTATATATGGATTTTTCAACACCTCTTTAAATTTAGCTGTATTTACATTAACTTTTTTAATAGTTGGTTTTTCTATTACAATAAAGGTTCGCATAACCCTATCTGCTGTAACTTTATCTAAACCCCAAACTTCATACAGTTGTTTAGATAACGAATATCCTTGTAGTTTATTTCTATACTTTACAATTCGAGAAGATAACACTTCCCCTACTCCACCAATAGTTTCAAAATCTTGTTGAGTAGCTTTATTAATATCATTTGTAGAAACCTTATACTCCTTATTATATGTATTCTTCTTAACTGAGTTTGCTTTTGTTATACTTCTCTTCTTTTTATTTTCTTTTTTTACAACCCAATCTGGAAATTTAAAATACGGAGCTATTTTACTCAATAAACTGTCAGATATTTTTGTTACTTGTTTAAAGTCTTTAGCAGAATTAATCCATTTGTTTTGCTTTCTATAATTATGTAACCTATCAATTTCCTCTATTGACATTCCTAATTGATAGCCTTTAAAATCTGTTATATAATTTGGGTTGAATGGATACAGTTTAGGTTTTCTTTTATTCTGCTCTATTCTTTTCAAACTATCAATAGTATTCTGAAAAGCTATCAACTCATTTTTATTTAAAGCTTGTACTTTTTCTGAAGAAAAATCTACATAAACATACACAATTTGCAAGAAAACTATCGCAAACAATAAAAAGAAAACCCCATTTCGTTGGCGTTTGTTATACCAGAAATGGGGTTTAAATATTTTCATTTGTTTTACTTCTTAGTCTTCTACTGCCTCCTTTTTAAGGTTAATAGCATCTAAATATCTTTTTAGTTGCTTTTTAACCACTGGCATCAATAAGTATAAACCTACCATATTAGGGAATACCATTGCAAAAATCATTGCATCTGAGAAGTCCCAAATAGACTTCATACTAGCCGCAGCTCCAATTACCACGAAAGTTAAGAATAAAATTTTATATGTTAAATCTGCTTTCTTACCTCTACCGAATAAAAATTTCCAAGATTGTAATCCGTAATACGACCAAGAAATCATTGTAGAAACTGCAAATAACACTACTGCTACTGTTAAGAATACATTTGAGAAAGGAATGTAAGCTGCAAATGCTCTTGAAGTAATTCCTGCTCCTTCATAAGCTACACCATCAATAAATACTGATCCTGTTCCATCTCCTCCGTATTCAAAAGCTCCTCCGAAGTTAAAGATAATAATAACTAAAGCTGTCATTGTACATATTAATACTGTATCGATAAACGGCTCTAATAACGCTACTAAACCTTCAGAAGCTGAATATTTTGTTTTTACAGCAGAGTGAGCAATAGAAGCTGATCCTGCTCCTGCTTCGTTTGAGAAAGCTGCTCTTTTAAATCCTACTAATAAAACACCAATAACTCCTCCAACACCAATTGCTGTTGGATTAAACGCCTCATTTATAATTAATGATATAGCATCGTCTATTAAAGAAAAATTAATTCCTAAAATATAAAGACACGCTAATAAGTATAATAATGCCATGAAAGGAACTACTTTTTCTGTTACAGAAGCAATTCTCTTGATTCCCCCAATAATTATAATACCTACTAAAATAGCTAATACAATACCTATAATAGCTCCTGCTGCTGTACTTTCTAAACCTAATAACTCTTTAATTACTATTGTTGCTTGGTTAGATTGTGCTGCATTACCACCACCAAAAGAACCTCCAATACAGAAAACAGCAAATGCTCCTGCAGCAATTTTACCTAAAGTTGCAAAACCTTTTTCTTTTAATCCTTTAGATAAGTAATACATAGGTCCTCCATATACTGTTCCATCCTCACCTACATCTCGGTAGTGCACTCCTAGTGTACATTCAACAAATTTTGTTGACATACCAAGTAAACCACAAACTATCATCCAAAATGTTGCTCCTGGACCACCTAAAGCGATCGCTAACGCAACCCCTGCAATGTTACCATTTCCAACTGTACCAGAAACTGCTGTTGCTAATGCCTGGAAATGAGACACCTCGCCTTCATGACTCTCATCACGAATAGTATCTTTAATATCTCCGTCAATTTCTAAATCACTATGTAAACTCTCTACATTTTCAATATGCTCCTCAATATCATCAACCTCATTCATATCTACTCCTTGAGCTATACCGTCTTCTCCATACAATACCTGTGCTCCATGTTTTTCTATATCTTCATATTTTCCTCTTACAACATTAATTGCAGTGAAAAAATGGCGGAAATTAGGAAACTTAAAATAAAGCGTAAAAAAAGCGGCACTAGCCACTAACAAAATCAATACAAAAGGGGTTCCAAATACTGGAAAGAAAATCACACTACTAAAAAAATCAGAAATAGGCTTAAAAGCTTCATCTATTTGTTGGTCTAAACCTTTTTCCTGTGCAAATGTTAACATTGGCGTCATTAATAACAGCAATGCAAGTAGTTTTTTGTTCATAATATGTATTAGATTTTTGAATTAGTAGCCCGCAATATCATAAAAAAATGTACTTACAACAAGTTTTCGTTGTTAAATATAGTTTTTACGTTAGTTTTTCTTTAAATTTTTGTAAATCTTCTTGAAATGATTTTGGGTTTAAGCCTAGATATTCCCTCGTTTTTATTAAATCAAAGCCAGTTATTGCTGGGCGTTTAGCTCTTTGACTTAGGGTAGCTGTAGTAATTGGCTTTATTAGGTTTTTATTTAACTTAAAAACTTCTGCTATTTGCTGTGCTATTTCATAAATACTCAGCAAAGTATTCGACGACACATTAAAAACCCCAAGTGCTCGCTTATCAATTGAAAGCTTGCATGCTAGTGCCAAATCTTCGACATAAGTTGGCATACGAAACTGATCATTTACTATCGTTATTTCTTTTTCTTCTTCTAACATTTGTTTTACCCATAATACTATATTACTACGAGACATATCATATACTTTTCCATATACTAGTATCGTGCGTAAAATAGTGTAATCTATTGTAGACTTTGTTAAAACCTCTTCTGATTTTAGTTTTGAAATCCCATAATGACTTAACGGATTTGGAACGTCTGTTTCTTTATATGGACCGTTTTTACCATCAAAAATAAAGTCAGTAGAAATATGAATTAAATGGGTATTATTTTCTTCTGCATAGTTTTTTAGGTACTGAACGACACCTATATTCAATTCATCACAAGCATCTTGATTTGTTTCACAAGCATCAACGTTTGTCATTGCAGCTGTATTTACAATAACATCTGGCTTGTATTCAGTTAATTTTTCACGAAGTAACAATTCATCTGTAATATCTATCGAAACATAGTCAAAATCACTTCTTCCACTCCTATTCTTTCCTCTAGAAAAACCTATTACTTGATATTTTTCCTTCTCTTCTAATAAAAGGTTTACTAAAGTTTGCCCAAGCAAACCATTGCTTCCAGTTACAACAACTTTCTTCATTAAAAAATTCTTCTAAGCGTTTCTATTTGTTCTGGTCGACCTAAAACGATTAAATTCCCTCCTGCTTCTAATTTTACAGATGCTTCTGGATTAATGATATAGTCTTTATCAGGTGTACGATATCCAATCACTGTGCATCCTGTTTTTTTTCTTAAATCTAAGTCTAAAATTGTCTTGTCAATATATTTTTCAGGTAAACCATTAATAGCTACTTCCTCTAAATTTGCAGTAGTTTCTCCTTCTATAGTTAGCCTATCAACAAACTCTATAACATCTGGAGTTACCACTAAAGACGCCATGTGTGAACCTCCCAACTTATCAGGCATAATTACATTATCTGCTCCTGCAATTTTCAACTTACTATACGAAGTTTCTTTTGATGCTCTACTTATTATTTTACAATCTTTATTTAATTGTTTTGCTGTTAACACTACAAACAAGTTATCGGCATCAGAAGGTAAAGCAATTATTAAATTTTTAGCATTCATAATACCAGCTCTTAACAATGTTTCGTCAAGCGTTGCGTCTCCTTGAATAGTTAACACTCCTTTTTCATTCAGTTGTCTAGCTATTCCCTCAAACTTTTCAACTACAACTATTTGCTTCTTGTAATTTTTTAATTTTGAAATAGCTTGTTTACCATTTCTTCCGTAACCACACACAATTGTGTGACCTCGTAATTGTTCTATTTGTTTTTGCACTTTTTTTACTTTTAGTTGATGAAAAAATTGCCCACTAATTAAATATTCTGAAAATGAAGAAACCGCGTAACCAAAAATAAATAAACTAGATATTATTAGCCCTATAGTAAATAACTTTTCACCTGTACCAAAAGGGTGTACTTCACCAAAACCAATAGTACTTATGGTTATAATTGTCATATATAAGGCATCTATTAAAGAGTACCCAAAAAACACTATATAACCCAACATTCCTACTGAAACAATTAGTACAGAATAAGTTATAGCTTTATATAATCTTGACTTAAATACGGTGTTTATCATAAATCGAAAACAGAAGTTCTTTTAGTGTAAATCATATCTTTTAATCTCAGTAAAAATGCCATAGTTAAATACAAACCGAAAGACAAACCTACTGTTACAAATGATATGTATATAAAAAACAGACGTACATTGGTAGCTCGCATACCTAAACGGTCTGCAAACCTCGAAGACACGTTAAAACCATGTCGTTCAAAAAAATGTCGTACAGAATGGATAAATTTCATTACACTATTTTTTTCAAGATATAAAAATTCTCATTTAAAATTAAATCTTTTTCTAACTTCACTTCATTATTATATTTTTCTGAGAGACTAAAATAATCTTGATGATTTAACAAATCATAACTTTTGTTCTCAACATAAAAATCATCTTCGATTGTTTGCCAATCTGATGCTTCAGTTTTCACCATTTCCTTATTACAAAAATCGAGTAATTTTTTAAACCCTTTAGATTTTTTTAAATCTTTTTGAAATGAAGCACTTCCTATATAATCTCCTTTTCTTTGTAACATCGAGAAAAAACCAAAAAGTTTATCGGTATCTTTTCTTGACAGAAAAAACAATACTCCCTCTATTAAAACAAATGAAGTTTTGTTTTTTATAATAGGTTTTATTCTTTCTAGTAAATCCTCAACATAATCTTCACTAAAATCAACTCCTACATAATGAATTGTTCTATTTGGTAGTTCTCCTTTTTTTTGAAATTCTTTTATCCTCTCTTCCTTATAATCAATAATTTCTTTTTTATCAATTTCAATATTGATTATACTTTTATCCAATAAAAACGGATACATACTAAAACCAGATCCAAAATTTATAATTACGGCTGGTTTTAACCTTTCTATCTCCTCTAGAAAAAACCTATTTCTTAAGCAATGAGCTGAAACTTCTTCTTCACAAACGTTATTAAGATATTTTTCCACTAACTCGTCAGTCCGAGAGTTATTCCAAAGCTTTGCATACATATCTCTACTTAACTCAGCATTTAAAGATCTAAATGTTGATGTAACAAACGCTGTTTCATATATTTCTATTCCTAGGCCACTCATTAATACGCAAGATACTATTTTCAACTTATTTGTTAACAATGGTTACTTTAAAATAAATTTGGTTTTGGTAACTTTGCTGTTTTTGGTAAAATCCTCACTTTGAAAGAACAAGAATACATAGAAGTTTACGGAGCACGCGCTCATAATTTAAAAAACATTGATATTAAAATTCCTCGTGAAAAACTAGTTGTAATTACTGGTTTGAGTGGAAGTGGAAAGTCTTCTTTGGCTTTTGACACCATTTATGCTGAGGGACAACGTCGTTATATTGAGACGTTTTCTGCTTATGCCCGTCAGTTTTTAGGAGGATTAGAACGTCCTGATGTTGATAAAATAGATGGACTTTCTCCTGTAATTTCTATTGAACAAAAAACCACTAATAAAAGTCCACGTTCTACAGTAGGTACTATTACTGAAATTTACGATTTTCTCCGTTTATTATTTTCTCGAGCAGCAGATGCTTACTCATACAACACAGACGAGAAAATGGTTAGCTATTCTGATGAACAAATTAGAAATTTAATCTTAAAAGATTTTGACGGAAAGCGCATTGCTGTTCTTGCACCTTTAATTAAATCGAGAAAAGGACATTACCGTGAATTATTCGAACAAATTTCTAAACAAGGTTTTGTTCGTGTTCGTGTGGATGGTGAAATTCGTGAGATTGAAAAAGGCATGAAACTCGATCGTTATAAAACACACGATATAGAAGTGGTTATTGACCGTTTAGTTGTAAATGATACCGCAGAAAAACGTCTGGAAGAAACTATAAAAACTGCTTTATACACTGGCGACAATATCTTAATGGTGATTGATGTTGATGATGAAAAACCACGTTATTTTAGCCGTGAACTTATGTGTCCTACCACGGGAATCGCTTACCCTAACCCAGAACCTAACACCTTTTCGTTCAATTCACCAAAAGGAGCTTGCTCTAAGTGTAATGGACTAGGGATTACAAATGAAATAAATCATCAAAAAGTAATTCCAGATAGTAGCATTTCTATTAAAAATGGAGGAATAGCTCCCCTAGGCGAACAAAAAAATAGTTGGATTTTCAAACAACTTCAAACTATTGCTGAACGTTATAGTTTTAAGTTAACCGACCCTATAAAAAGTATTCCAAAAGAAGCTATGGAGATTATTCTTCATGGCGGAAAAGAAAAGTTTGAAATACAGTCAAAAACTGCTGGTGTTACCAGAAATTATGAAATTGATTTTGAAGGAATCATTGCCTTTATTGAAAATCAATACAAAAACTCAGAAAGCACTTCCATAAAACGTTGGGCTAAAGGTTTTATGGATGAAGTTTCTTGTTCTTCCTGTGATGGAAAGCGCTTAAAAAAAGAAGCACTTCATTTTAAAATTACCGATAAAAATATTAGTGACTTAGCGCAAATGGATGTGCTAGAATTAGCCAGCTGGTTCAAGAATGTAGATAAAAAACTATCAGAAAAACAATTAACCATTGCTGCTGAAATTTTAAAAGAAATCCGCACACGAATTCAGTTTTTATTAGATGTAGGACTAGATTATTTAACATTAGACCGTACATCAAAATCACTTTCTGGAGGAGAAGCACAACGTATTAGACTTGCAACACAAATAGGCTCACAACTAGTTGGTGTTTTATATATTTTAGATGAACCTAGTATTGGTTTACATCAACGTGACAATCAAAAATTAATTGATTCTCTTATCAAACTTCGTGATGTTGGTAATTCTGTTTTAGTGGTTGAGCACGATGAAGACATGATCAAAAATGCTGACTTTGTCCTAGATATTGGCCCTGGTGCTGGTCGCCATGGTGGAGAAATTGTTAGTGAAGGCAATTTTGACGATTTAAAAAGTCACGACACCCTTACTGCTGATTATTTATCTAGAAGAAAAGTAATTGAAGTTCCTAAAAAACGTCGTGAAGGAAACGGAAAAATAATTTCTTTAAAAGGTGCTTCTGGGAACAACTTAAAAAATGTTTCTGTTGAGTTTCCTTTAGGTAAAATGATTTGTGTTACAGGTGTTTCAGGTAGTGGTAAATCTACTTTAATTAATGAAACCCTTTACCCTATTTTAAATGCTCATATTTATCGAGCAGTTAAAAAACCGATGCCTTACAAAAAAATTGAAGGTTTAGATCATATTGATAAGGTAATTGATATTGATCAGTCTCCTATTGGTAGAACTCCTCGTTCAAACCCCGCTACTTATACTGGAGTGTTTAGCGAAATACGAAGTTTATTCGCAAAAACCCCAGAAGCCTCTATAAGAGGATATAAACCAGGTCGTTTTAGTTTTAACGTAAAGGGTGGTCGTTGTGAAACTTGTCAAGGAGGTGGTGTTCGTGTTATTGAAATGAATTTCTTACCAGATGTTCATGTAGAGTGCGAAACCTGTCAAAGAAAACGTTTTAATCGAGAAACATTAGAAATTCGCTATAAAGGAAAGTCTATTTCTGATATTTTAGAAATGACAATTAATGAAGCTACAGCATTTTTTGAGCATATCCCTAAAATATACAGAAAACTAAAAACAATTAAAGATGTTGGTTTAGGTTACATTACACTCGGACAACAATCTACTACCCTCTCTGGTGGTGAAGCGCAACGTATTAAATTAGCTTCAGAACTTTCAAAAAGAGATACTGGAAATACTTTTTATATTTTAGATGAACCAACTACTGGTCTTCATTTTGAAGATATTCGTGTATTAATGGATGTTTTAAATAAATTAGCAGATAAAGGAAACACTGTCTTAATAATTGAGCATAATTTAGATGTTATCAAACTAGCCGATTATATTATAGATATAGGTATGGAAGGTGGTAAAAAAGGCGGTAAAGTACTGACTTTTGGGACTCCTGAAGAAGTTTCTGAACACAAAAAAAGCTACACTGCAAAATTCTTAAAAAAAGAGTTAAAAAAATAGAATTACAATATTTCTCATCAATAGATAATTTATTTTATACATATTTTTTTTGATTTTAAATTAGTTTATATAAATTTATGAGCTGATTTTTTGAATAAAAAAATCAATTAAATAGTATTCCCCCCGAAATTATTTAAACATGAGAAAAGAAAAACAGTCTGCCTTATTAGCGGATAATTGCCCGCTTATTTGCGAAACGTATAAGAACATAATATCTAAAATAGCTAGATTAAACCCAAATTTTAATTTTAACACGGACATTACCTATAATTGTAATGGAGCTTACGATATTATAAAAAAAACAATTGAAAAAGAAACCTCTCTAAACTTTGTTGTTTTAGATTTAAAACTTTCACCTGCTAAGAACAGAAAAATTTTATCCGGTGAAGATTTAGGCCTTTTAATCAGGAAACTACTACCAAGTACAAAACTTATTGTTTCAACTGATTGCAATGACAACTATAGAATTCACAATATATTTAAAAGCTTAAACCCTGAAGGTTTTCTTGTTAAAAGTGATCTAACTTCAAAAGAGTTAAAAAACGCTATAAAAAATGTAACAAACAATATTCCTTATTATAGTAAAACTGTTTTAAGCCTTTTGAGAAAAGAAGTTTCTAATAACTTCTCTATTGATTCAATAGACCGACAAATTCTATACGAACTTTCATTGGGTTCTAAAATGAAAGACATGCCTAATTACATACCACTTTCTGCAGCTAGTATTGAAAAGCGAAAACGACATTTAAAGAAAATATTTAATGTTAAAGCTAAAGGAGACAGAGAGTTAATATTAGTAGCCAAAGAAAAAGGATTCATTTAAAAAAATAAAAACTACGGTTTTTCCATACTTTTTTTATGGTTTTTTTCACAAAAAAATAATTATCAACATATAGCTTTGGGAAGATTTAAAATAGCTATCCTTAAAAAACTTATTTACTTTTGAAAGACACATTAATCAATTTAGTACAAAAATTACTTAAGAAAAATAGTATTTCTTTTGACAAAGAAGAATTAGCTTTTCAAATTCAAAGCCATCCTTCTTACCCTAGTTTACATGCAATTACAGGAGTTTTAGATCATTTTAATATTGAAAATGTTGCTGCTGATGTTCCTGTTAACTCAGAAACTCTTTCTCAACTACCCGACTGTTTTATTGCTCAAATAAACAGTGAACATGGTCAAGATTTAATTGTAGTAGAAAGAAAAAAGTTAGATTACATAATTTACGATTCTGAAAACAAAAAAACAAAACTAACAGAAAGTGAGTTTCTAAATAAATTTACTGGAATTATTGTTGCTGTTGAAGAAACTGAGGATTATCAAGCTTCTAAAAACAACTCCAAACTGGTAAAAACTATTGGTTTCTCTCTACTTGCTGTTTTTGCTTTATTTTTTGTTTTTAACAATTCAACTTCGTGGTATAACACTTTTTATTTCCTACTATCAATTACTGGAGCTGTTATTAGTGTTGCAATTATAAAACAAGAGCTTGGATTGAAAACATCAATTGGTGATGCCTTTTGTTCTGGAGCCGATGATAAAAAAGATTGTGACGCTGTATTAACTTCAAAAGGAGCGGAGATTTTAAAAGGGTATAAATTAAGCGACTTTAGTATGCTTTATTTTATTGGATTATCTCTTTTAACTTTTACTCAAATCTCTAACCCTACAATTTCATATACTATTAGTTTACTAGCTATACCTGTTACTCTCTACTCATTATATTATCAATATGTAGTAGTAAAAAAATGGTGCCTTTTATGTTTAAGCATAGTTGGAGTACTTTGGCTACAAGCATTAGCTCCTATATTAACAAGTAATTACATTAATACTTTTATACTTAGTGATTTTGTTACTTTAGGCCTTGTTGCTTCTTTTACTTGGTTAACTTGGAGCTATATAAAACCTTTGTTTACTGAAGTACAAGAGCTTAAAAAAGAAAAAATAGCAAGTGTTAAATTTAAAAGAAACTACGCGCTATTTGATAGCCTTTTACAAAAGTCGCCTCAACTTGATACTCAGTTAACCGATAGCAAAGAAATCGTTTTTGGTAACCCAAACTCTAATCTTGAGATAACAATAGTTACCAATCCTTTTTGTGGGCACTGTAAACCTGTTCATGCTCACGTTGATGAAATCATCAAAAGGTATCATAACAATGTAAAAATTAAAGTAAGGTTTAATATAAGTGTAGAAAATAAGGATAGTGATGTTGTTAAAATTACTAGTAGGCTCATAGAAATATACAATACCAAAGGAGATAAGGAATGCCTCATAGCTATGGATGCCATTTATGAGGGACAAAAGCCTGCTGCTTGGTTAAAAAAATGGGATGAGTGTACTGACAAAGAAGCCTATATTTCAGAACTCGAAAAAGAAAAAAATTGGTGTACAAAAAATGCGATCAACTTTACTCCGGAAATTCTAATAAACGGGAAATCATTCCCTAAAGAATATAACAGAACTGATTTAATATTATTTATTGAAGATTTAGAAGAGAACTCGCAAACTTCTAATATTTCATTAAAAACAGCATAAAAAGACAAAGCCCTAAAAAGGGCTTTGCATTTTGAACAAAATTCTCTCGCGAAGAATAGACACATTGGTGAGTGTCTTTAAATGTTCGCCGCAAAAGTAACCTTAATATTTTAATTATGAAAAAACAAATTCTAAATTTAGGTAAAGCTTTAAAAAAAGCGGAACAAGCTCAAATTAACGGAGGTAGAATGCAATGTGACTCTAACAGAGATCGTGTATGTGAATACTATGGTTGGCAATGTGCTGAAACTTACTGCAGACTAATACTTGAATAGTTATGAAAAAGCAAATTTTAAACATAGGTAAGCTTTTAAACAAGACTGAACAAAAGCAAGTTAAAGGAGGAGCTCCAAGGTTTTGTCAATGTGATTCTGATTGTGGGTTTAACTCTCATTGCTGTAGCAATATGTGTTTCCTTGTATCAGCCCCTAATTACCCTACAGGGAATTGTCCTGCAATGGAATGCCCAAATTTCCCAGAATAATTAACTAACTTCTTCTTAACAAAAAGTATTAAATTATGAGAAAATCAATTTTAAACTTAGGAAAAACTTTAAATAAGGCTCAACAAATCCAAATTAATGGTGGTAGAAAAATGTGTGATACAAACAAAGACCGAGTATGTGAAGATTATGGAGATCACTGTGCTGAATTATATTGTGCTTTTGGTCCTTTTTAGATAAAAAATTTCAAAATGAAAAAATCAATTTTAAATCTAGGCAAACATTTAGATACTAGAAGTCAAAAGGCAATTAATGGTGGTCGCCTAAAACCTACTAAATGTTGTGATCCTGCGTTACAATGTTGTACCACAAGCTATGCGGCTCTTAACAACCCTAGCTGTGGAGGCAATTATATTTCAGGCTGTCAATATCACCCGGCTGTAAACTGTTGTATTTAAATTTTAAATTTATGAAAAAACAAATTCTAAATTTAGGTAAAACTTTAAGAAAAGTAGAACAAACTCAAATTAACGGAGGTAAAGTGCAATGTGACAATCATTACCAATGTGGAAATGGGTATTGCTGTAATACTGCTGGATGGTGTCAGTTATTTGGTGATCAAGGAAACACAGGATTTTTATGTGATGGTAGTATAATTTAACTAAATTAATTATGAAAAAATCGATATTAAATTTAGGTAACCTTTTAAGTAAACTAGAACAAAGACTAGTAAACGGGGGTAAATACAACTGTATTACTAATGATGATTGTAACTTTGGCTGTTGTAATACAGCTAATTTTTGTCAAACAATTGGAAGTCCTAACTCAGCTGGTTTACTATGCCAAACTTAATTAACACTTTTAAATCTTGAAATTATGAAAAATTCGATATTAAGTTTAGGGAAATCTTTAAATAAAATAGAGCAAAAATTAATTAATGGTGGGGCAATACTTTGTGAAAACCATCAAGATTGCCCTGGTGGATTTGGTTGTTGCTACTCTCAAATGTTATGTAGAACAGATGACTATTTCAATAACGGCTGGTGTCGTGGTCAATAGACTTTTAACTCTATAAGATAGAATTACCAATAAAATTAATTTCTCATAAAACAAACAATTATGAAAAAACAAATTCTGAGCTTGGGAAAAGCTCTAAACAAAAACAACCAAAAACAGATAAACGGAGGTAAAGAAATACCAGGAGGATGTAGAACAGATAAAGGCTATTACTGGAATCCTATTGAAAGATGCTGTTGGACAGATCAGTACAATTGCTGCTATGGAACACCAGAATGCCCTGCCCCTTATCTATAAAATTTTAAATTAATACTTTATGAAAAAATCAATTTTAAGCTTAGGCAAAACTTTAAATAAAAGTGAACTAAAATTAATTAACGGTTCAATTGCTATTGCCTGTTATACTAATTCTGATTGTCCTGGTCATATGGGGTGTTGTAAAAACCCTCCTTATATTGGACTTTGTATGGAAGGAGAAGATTATAGAAGAATTTGTAATAATTAATAAATTAACAAGTTAGAGGATTAATCCTCTAACTTGTTTTATATCTAAGCTTAACTTGAAAAAATTCCCAAACTACAAACAAACTGAGGCTAAAGATTGTGGGCCTACTTGTATAAAAATCATAGCTAAACACTATGGTAAAACCATCAATACTCAACAATTACGAAAATTAAGTGAAACAACCAGAGAAGGAAGTAGCTTACTCGGCTTAAGTGAAGCTGTCGAGTCTATAGGTTTTAAGTCTTTAGGTATAAAATTAGCTTTTAACAAACTTAAAGAAGCTCCTTTTCCTTGTATAGTTCACTGGAATAAAAACCACTATGTAGTTCTTTATAAAATAAAAAAGGACACGGTTTATATTTCTGACCCTGCTCATGGCCTAATCACTTTTACAAAAGAAGAGTTTATTCAACATTGGATTGGTAACAACGCTGACGAAAACACAGAGGAAGGAATCGCTTTGTTAGTTGAGCCAACACCTAAGTTTTATCAAGAAGAGTTTGAAGAAGATGAAAAATTTGGATTCTCATTTATTTTTAAATACTTATACAAATACAAGAAGTTTATAGTTCAATTAATAATAGGACTTCTTGCTGGTAGCTTATTACAATTAATCTTACCTTTTTTAACTCAAAGTGTGGTTGATGTAGGTATTAAAAATCAGGATCTAAATTTTGTATACCTTATCTTATTTGCTCAACTATTTCTTTTTATAGGAAAAGCTTCTCTAGAAATCATTCGAAGTTGGATTCTACTACACCTTAGTACACGTATTAACATCTCCTTAATTTCTGACTTTTTTATCAAACTAATGAAACTACCTATCTCTTACTTTGATGTGAGAATGACTGGAGATTTATTACAAAGAATAAATGACCATAAACGTATTGAACGGATTTTAACCACATCTTCTTTAACTGTGTTATTTTCTTTTTTTAATCTTATAATTTTCAGTTTAGTTTTAGGTTATTACAGTTTACAGATATTTGGAGTTTTTGTATTAGGAAGTGCACTATATTTTGGATGGGTATTGTTCTTCTTTAAAAAACGAAAAGAACTTGATTATAAGCGTTTTTCTCAAGTAAGTCAAGAACAAAGCAAAGTTATTGAGCTTATTAATGGAATGCAAGAAATTAAACTCCACAATGCTGAAAGACGCATGCGTTGGAATTGGGAATATGTACAAGCTCGTTTATTTAAAGTGGCCACCAAAAGTCTTGCTTTAGAACAAACCCAAAGTGTAGGATCAAACTTTATTAATGAGCTTAAAAACATGTTCATTACCATACTTTCAGCAAAACTAGTTATAGATGGGCAAATTACTTTAGGTATGATGATGGCTATTAGCTATATAGTTGGTCAATTAAATGGACCTATTACACAGCTAATAAATTTCATGAGAGATATACAAGATGCACAAATCTCTTTAGATAGACTAGGTGAAATACACAACATGGAAGATGAAGAAAAACCTGGTGATGAAAAAGTTACTGCTATTCCTGAAAATGCATCCATAAAATTAAATAATATTTCATTCAGATACACTGGGGGATTAGAACCTGTTTTAAAAGATTTATCTCTTGAAATTCCAGCCAATAAAACAACGGCAATAGTAGGTGTTAGTGGTAGTGGTAAAACCACTTTAATGAAGTTGCTACTTGGTTTCTATCAAGTAGACCAAGGAGACATTATGATAAACAACTTCAATTTGAAAAATGTATCGCAAAAAGAATGGAGGAGAAATTGCGGAGTTGTGATGCAAGAAGGTTACATCTTTAATGATTCTATAGCTAAAAACATAGCTGTAGGTGAAGATTATATTGATAAAGAAAAATTAGCTCATGCAATCGATGTAGCAAACATTGGTGATTATATTGAAGGCTTGCCTTTAGGCTACAACACAAAAATAGGTAGTGAAGGAAACGGATTGAGTACGGGTCAAAAACAACGATTATTAATTGCAAGATCTGTTTACAAAAATCCAAAATTCTTATTCTTTGATGAAGCAACTAGTGCATTAGACGCCAATAACGAAAAGGTTATTATGGGTAAACTTAATGAATTTTTTGCCGACAAAACAGCAGTGGTAATTGCACACCGATTAAGTACTGTAAAAAATGCCCACCAAATAGTAGTGCTTGAAAAAGGAAAAATCATAGAGAAAGGAAGTCACGAAGAACTAATCAAATTAAAAGGAAGTTATTACCATCTAGTTAAAAACCAACTAGACTTAGGCAAATAAAAATATTCTCTCGCGAAGAATAGACACAAACCTTGAGTGTCTTTAAATGTTCAAGGATTTTATCAAATTTTAAATTATTTAAAAATGAAAAAATCAATCTCTGACCTAGGTGAAGCTTTAAATAAAACTAGCCAACAAAAGATCCTTGGAGGATATGGTATACCTGTGGGCGATTCAGATGGGGAATGCGATCAAGAATCACAATCTAGAATTAGGTGTTATAACAGTAATAACAGTAATTGCGATATGGATGCTATATGTAATAACCAAGGTTACTGCGAATGCGCCATCTAAAAATAAAATAATATGAAAAAATCAATATTAAATTTAGGAAAAGCTCTTAATAAAGCTGAGCAATAACAAATTAGTGGAGGAAAGGTAATTGGTTTTCCTTGCTCAAGCTACTTTTTTTGTGCTTTAGATTGTGAAGAAGGAGATGTTTGTGCTGTACCAAATGGTACAGGGGGAACCAATAGAGGCATCATCAAAAACGGACAATGTTGCCCTGCTTAACCTTATAAATAATTAATTATGAAAAAATCAATTTTAAACCTTGGTAAAGGTCTAAGTAAAATAGATCAGAAAACAATTAACGGTGGAGGAAATGAATCATGTCCTCCAATTAACTGCTACTATGGTAATAGTGACACAGAGTTATTTGGTGGTGCTGTTTATTGTGGGAGTTGTAGTGACTATAACAACCTTCCTTCTAGCTGTCAAAACAGAGTTAGAGTTGGGTATTATTGTTTCGGTGTATAATTTAAAAAATGAAAAATGAAAAAATCAATTTTAAACTTAGGTGAAAGTTTAAGCAAAATAGAACAACAGAATATAAATGGTGGATCTACCAATAATGGTTGCTATATAGTAGATGATGGACCTTATGGTGTTTTATGTTCAGGTTGTTGTAAACTACAAGGAGACACCTGTGTTCCAGATTACACACAAATCTGTCAACAATCCCAATAGTCGTTTTTTATCTCACAACTAAAATTAGTATAAAAATAATTTAATTATGAAAAAATCAATATTAAACTTGGGTAAAAACTTAAGTAAAATAGAGCAAAAACTTATTAATGGTGGTTACCCTTGTAAAACCGAAAAAGATTGTTACGATCAAGATGGTCCTGGAGCCCCTTTAACACCTTGGGAATGCTATAACGGAACTTGTATCATGTCCTAATTAATAATTTATTTCATTGGTACTCCTACCATTAATACAGGAGTACCTTTACTTTCTCTAATATGCCAAACAATACTCAAGATATAGAAATTCGAAGTGAAGAAGTTCAAGAAATTTTAACTCATGTTCCTAACTGGATGATTCGTTGGGGAAACACCTTGCTTCTTGGACTAATTCTGATGCTATTATTCATCTCATGGTTTGTAAAATATCCTGACGTTATATCTACAGAGGTAATGGTTACTACCTCTACTCCGCCTGAAAAAATTTATGCTAAATCAACAGGTCAATTCGAAACTTTTCTAACTAGTGAAGGTAAAACTGTTTCTGAAGGTGATGTTTTAGCTGTAATTGAAAACAGTGCTTCTTATAAAGATGTTTTACTTTTAAAGAGTATTGTTGATACTATTGAAATGAATCAACAAAAATTCTTTTTCCCTGTTGACAAAGTCCCTCCACTAATTTTAGGCGACATAACATCTAGCTACTCTCAATTTGAAAATGACTACTCTGAATATGTTTTAAATGAAAAGTTAACTCCATTTAAATCTGAAAATTTCGCAAACCAAATGTCTGTTATAGAAGCAAGAGGTAGGTTGCAAATTTTATTATCACAAAAGGAACTTAACTTAAAAGAGTTGGAGTTTAAAGAAAAGGACTTAGAACGTAGTAGAAAAATGTTTGGTCAAGGCGTTATTTCTGCCAAAGAAAAAGACCAAAAAGAAATAGAGTATTTACAAGCTAAACGATCATACAAAACTTTAGAGTCTTCAATTTCACAAATAAGAGAATTAATCAATAACTCTGCAAAAAACTTAGAAGGAACCTCCATAAAAAAAACACAACAAGATACACGCCTTAAAAAGAAAGCTATACAATCTTTCTTGTACTTAAAAAAAGCTATTAAAGATTGGGAAAAGCAATATGCTTTAACTTCTTCAATAGATGGTAAAGTATCCTTCTTATCATTTTGGAATAAAAATCAAACTGTTAATACGGGTGATTTAATATTCACTATTATTCCTAACAAAGGAAATTCATTTATCGGAAAAATAGAAGCACCTGCTGCTAACTCTGGAAAAATAAAAAAAGGTCAAAAAGTTCAGATTAAGCTATTAAACTATCCTTCTGATGAATTCGGAGAATTAAATGGAAAAGTCAAATCAATTTCATTAACCCCTAATGAAGGAGGTAATTACTTAGTTAATGTAGAATTACCCCAAAATTTAGAAACTACATACAATAAAACAATTCCTTTTAGACAAGAAATGAAAGGAGCTGCAGATATCGTAACTGAAGACTTACGCTTGATAGAACGTTTTTTCTATCAGCTTAAAAATATTCTTAAATAAGAAATTCTTTCGCGGAGAATAGACATAAACCTTGAGTGTCTTTAAATAGTTCAAGGATTTTTATCAAATTTAAATTATTTTAAAATGAAAAAATCAATTTTAAACTTAGGTAAAGCTTTAAATAAAGCTGATCAAAAACAAGTTAATGGTGGAATCGGATCTGGTTCTTGTACTGGAAGTGGAAGTAGATGCTGTGTACAAACTCAATGGGGACAATTCTGTGATGCAGGAAGATGTACACAATATGGTTGCATTTGGTATTAATATCTAAAAAATAAATTATGAAAAAATCAATTTTGAGCCTTGGTAAGGCTTTAAATAAAACTGACCAAAAACAAATTAATGGAGGTATCGCTCGTGGCTGTACACAAGATGGAATAATGTGTTGTGAATCTACTTCATGGGGTAACTTATGTGCTCCAGGAAGATGTGACCGTTTTGGGTGCATTTGGTATTAATATTAAAATTTAGAATTATGAAAAAATCAATCTTAAGCCTAGGAAAAGCCTTAAATAAAGCTGATCAAAAACAAATTAACGGAGGAGCTTCTAGTTGTGACACTTACTCTGGTCCTCCATGTTATGGTGTAAACAATGGGGTTTGTGGTACATGTTCACAATATCAAGCACTTCCTTTAGAGCATAAAAAATGTGTTCTTGTTCACATTGATTGTGAAGAAAACACCCCCTCTTAACTGTAAAATATTTTAATATGAAGAAGCAAATTTTAAACTTAGGAACAGTTTTAAATAAAACTATTCAAAAAACAAATTAATGGAGGCTTCAGTAAAGTAGGTACTCAATGTGATTATGTTCTTTGTTACATAAAAGAACACATCAATATGGCTATGTTTAACTGAAGAGTAATGTCAAAGAGAAACAAATTAAAGTAAAAAACCTTTCGCGAAGAATAGACACAAACCTTGAGTGTCTTTAAACGGTTCAAGGATTTTGTCAAATTTTAAGCTTTTTAAAATGAAAAAATCAATCTTAAATCTAGGAAAACCTCTTAATAAGCGTCAACAGAAAGTTATTAACGGAGGTAATCAATCATGTCCTCCAAGAGGATGCTATTACTCTGACGAACCACTCAACACACCTGCTACTCTTTGTGGCTCCTGTCAAGATTACCATAACTTAACACAGGAGTGTCAAAATATGACGCTCGTTAATTATGATTGTTTTTCTTAACAATAAGAAAACTATGAACCATTCTATAAGTATTTAATCTAAAAAAATAATAAAATGAAAAAATCAATCTTGAACTTAGGTAAAATTTTAAATAAAACTGACCAAAAACAAATTAATGGTGGTATAGCACGTGGTTGCTATCAAGACGGGTATAAATGTTGTCAAACTACTTCTGGAGGTTTCACTTTATGTGATGCTGGAAGATGTGACGGATTTCGCTGTATGTGGTACTAACTCAACAATTATATCTAAACCCTAAATTATGAAAAATTCAATCTTAAACTTAGGACCAGTTTTAAACAAAACTATTCAAAAACAAATTAATGGAGGCTTCAGTAAAGGAGGTACTCAATGTGATTATGTTCTTTGTTACATAAAAAGAACACATCAATGGTTATGTTTAACTGAAGAGCAATGTCAAAGAGAAACAAATTAAAAACAAAACCTTTCGCGAAGAATAGACGCAAACCTTGAGTGTCTTTAAATAGTTCAAGGATTATTAAATATTTAAATTTTTTAATCATGAAAAAATCAATTTTAAACTTAGGGAAAGTTTTAAATAAAACCAACCAAAAACAAATAAACGGTGGCAGCATACCAAGATGTTGTTTAGATTGGGATCCAATTAAACGTATTTGTTACAAATGGCAAAGTGGTTGTTTATAAACTTTTAACTAAAACTGAATACAAAAAACAAACAACTAGACATTTAACCTTCTAGTTGTTTGTTCCTAAAAAAGTCAATTAAATATTATTTGAAAATGAAAAAATCAATCTTAAACCTAGGTAAAGCTTTAAACAAAGCTGATCAGAAACAAATTAACGGAGGTAACGATGGACCTTGTGGTGAGCTAGGAGGAACCATTTTCTATGATCGAACTAAGGAAAGCTGTAGACTAGTCCATGAAATTTGGTACGAAGGTCATTGTTGGGCTTGCTATGAATAATTTTTTCAAAGTATAGACCTTGAATGTCTTTAAACATCTAATTATTAATTATTTTAAAATTTTTAACTATGAAAAAATCAATTTTAAATTTAGGAACAAGTTTAAATAAAACTAAGCAAAAAACAATTAAAGGAGGTAATACTGGTAGCTTTTGCTACACATCCAAAGACTGTGGACCAGATGAAGGTTGTTGTCATGGAGAGTGTTTTAATCCTAAAATTGCTATTGACTTAATCCACTGCTAAAACCATTAAAAAAAAAGCAACTCAATTGAGTTGCTTTTCTTTTTTTATATAATTAATATTTTTTTCTAAAAAACCACTAAATTAGCAGGCTTGCTAAAAATCAAATTTTGGCAGTTTAATTTGTTATTTAATATAAAAGTAGAAGAATTATGAGTCCGAATGATGACAGAAAAATTAGAGAAAAACTACAGCAAAAAACTTGGAACGAGATAAAAACAAATGACTCTTGGGCAATATTTAAAATTATGTCTGAATTTGTTGAGGGTTATGAAAAGCTAAGCAAGATTGGTCCTTGTGTATCAATTTTTGGATCAGCACGTACAAAAACCGATGATCCTCACTATAAATTAGCAGAAGAAGTAGCTTTTAAATTAACACAAAGTGGTTTTGGAGTAATTACTGGAGGTGGTCCTGGTATTATGGAAGCTGGTAATAAAGGAGCTCATAGAGGAAAAGGCACCTCAGTAGGTTTAAATATTGATCTTCCTTTTGAACAACATGATAATCCATGGATTGATAGTGATAAAAACTTGAACTTTGATTATTTCTTTGTTCGTAAAGTAATGTTTGTAAAATACTCTCAAGGGTTTGTTGTAATGCCTGGTGGTTTTGGTACAATGGATGAACTATTTGAAGCAATTACTTTAATTCAAACTAATAAGATTGGTCGATTCCCTATTGTTCTAATTGGAAGAAAGTTTTGGGCTGGTTTATTAGACTGGATTAAGAACACCTTAATTGAGGAAGGTAACATTAGCGAAAAAGATTTAAACTTATTTAGAGTTGTTGATACTGCAGATGAAGCTGTTGAACACTTTAATAAATTCTATGCTAAATATCAGCTAAAACCAAACTTCTAAAAATATTTATCTTTAAAGCTCATTGAAAATTCAATGAGCTTTTTTATTTTCACAAGGTTTATTAAATATTTTTATAACCCTTCTTAAAACAGACCCTATATAATATTGAAACAGAAAACACTCCTCTTATTATGTACTATCATCTTGTATTGCTTTAAAGTAGTAGCACAAGAAAATTCTGTTGAAATAAAAGCTAAATTAGATATAGACAACGATGTAATTCATATTCTACAAAAAACAACACTTTATAATCGCTCTTCTTCTAATCTAAATTATATTTTTTTACATAACTGGGCTAATAGTTATAAAAATGACGACACTCCTTTAGCTAAACGTTTTATTGAAGATTATAGAAAAACTTTTCATTTTTCAAAAGATAAAGACCGAGGCTATAGCATAGTAAGAAACTTAACAGTTAACTTTAAACAAGTTTCATTTAAAGAGATAAAGAATCGACAAGACATTATTAAAGTATCTCTTAATAAGCCCTTAAATCCAAAAGATAGTTTAATACTCCGTACCTCATATTCTGTAAAAATACCAAATGCAAAATATACAGGATATGGAAAAACAAAAACAGGGTATCATTTACGGTTTTGGTACATAACTCCTGCTGTATATGATAAAGAGTGGCAGTTAATGAGCAACTTAAATTTAGATGATTTATACGAAGAACTCTCTAATTACTCTATTTCTATAGACATTCCTAAAAACTATCATATAGAAAGTAACTTATATCAGTATAAAACTGAAAATGATAATTACACCAACTTCTATTTAGTTGGTGCAAAAAAAAAGGATATCATCCTTCATATTGATACAGTAAGAACTTTTAAATCTTTTAAGTTAAAAGGTAAAGAAATAAAAACAGATGCTTACCTAAAACAAATCCCTAATGAAGAAACTACCAAAATTATAAATAGACAAATACAGTTTATAGAAGACTTCATTGGCAAACACCCGCACCCTGAAATCCTTGTAGATTCACGTACTATAAACAAAAACTCTCTACATGAAATTTATGGTCTTCCTAGTTGGCTAAAACCTTTTCCTAAGAACTTTAGATGGGAAACAGGTTTTTTTAAAGCACTTACTCAAAAGTATTTCGATGATGTAATAATTCAAAAACCGAGAAAAGATTATTGGTTAACTGATGGTTTACAAACTTATTTAATGATGGAGTATGTAAAAAAATACTATCCAGAAGTTACTTTTCTGGGTAAATACTCCAAGTATTGGCCCATAAAAACCTATAATATTGCTAAATTAAAACAAAACGATAAATATCCTCTTGTTTATCAATTTAGTTCTCGTAAGTTTTATGATCAACCTTTAACAACCTCTAGTGACTCTCTTTCTAACTTTAACAGAAAAGTAGTAAGTAAATATAAAGCTGGTTTAGGAATTAAATACTTACATGACTTTGTTGGAGATAGCATCTTAAAAGAAACTGTAAAAGAATTTTATATTAAAAATCAATTAACGCCTTCAAGTAGTAAATCCTTTGCTGAGATTCTTCAAAAGAAAACCTCAAAAGATTTACAATGGTTTTTTGGTGATTATCTTACTACCGATAAAAAAATTGACTACAAAATAAAAAAGGTATCCTACTCTAAAAATAAAGATTCTCTATTTGTAACCATCAAAAACAAAAGAGATTTTACAGCTCCCGTAGCACTTTATGGTATTCAAAAGAAAAAAATAAAACTTAAAACCTGGGTTACCAATGTAGATTCTACCAAAACAGTAAAAATTAAAAGAGGCGATTTTAACAAGCTAGCTTTGAATTATGAAAATAATTATCCTGAATTTAATTCCCTTAATAATTTTAGAAATGTAAATAATAGCATTATAAGTAAACCTATTCAGTTTCGTTTTTTTAAAGATTTTGAAAACCCATACTATAATCAACTATTCTATTATCCTGATATTAAATACAATTTATATGATGGATTAATACTTGGGGTAAACATAAATAACAGATCACTCGTCAGTCATAACTTTCAATTCAGTTTAACTCCTAATTATGGTCTTAAAAGTAGAAACTTAACCGGATCATTCTCTGTAGGATACAATCATTTTTTAAGAGACTCTAAAGTTTATAAAATACGATATGGAATTTCAGGAAGTAACTTTCATTACGCACCTGAATTAGGATACAATACTTTAAGCCCATTTATTAATTTTCAATTCAGAAGAAATACACTTCGTGATATTGGCTCTAAATTCTTAATAGCTCGTATGGTTAGTGTTGATAAAGAAGTTGCTCCTAACAATATTCAAGGAGACCAAGAGAAGTATAATATTTTTAACCTACGCTATATCAACAACAAATTTGATGCTATACACAGAATTAGATATGCTGCTAACCTTGAGATAAACTCAAATTTTAGTAAAATATCTACTGATTTTCGTTATAGAAAGTTTTTTACCGCTAATGAAAGTTTTGAAGTTCGTTTTTTTGGTGGACTCTTTTTATCTAATAAAACAGAAGGAAATTACTTTAGCTTTGGATTAAACCGTGGTAACGATTATTTATTTGAACAAAACCTATTTGGGCGTTCTGAAAATGAAGGTTTTTTCAGTCAGCAATTTGTTGTAGGACAAGGAGGTTTCAAATCTAATTTTAAAGAACCTTATTTTGCTAATCAACTTATAACATCTATTAATACTAGCGTAAGTTTATGGAAGTGGGCTGAAATTTATAATGATGTTGCTATGTTGAAAAACAAAAACACTTCTCCTAAATTTTTCTATGAAAATGGTATTCGATTAAACTTCCTTCCTGAAATATTTGAATTTTACTTGCCTATATACACCAACGAAGGTTTTGAAATTAATAAGAGAGCCTATCCTTCAAAAATTAGATTCATCATTACAACGGATATTGATAGAATTTATAACTTTATAAGAAGAGGTATATTATAGATACCTCAATAATATCTTGTTTTTTCTCTTTTTTTTGAAAAATATTCAATGAAAATAGAAATTTTTAAATTTCAACTAAAAAACCTATCTTTGTAACCATACCTAAATTAGATGATTATGACGCAAAATACCGAAATAGCTAATACTCAACAGCTTTCTTTTCAAGATTTTAAAGATGAAGTTTTAAAGGACTATAGAATTGCTCGTATTAGTCGAGAATGTAGTTTATTAGGGAGAAGAGAAGTTTTAACAGGTAAAGCTAAATTTGGAATTTTTGGAGATGGTAAAGAAGTACCACAATTAGCTATGGCTAAAGCTTTTCAAAATGGAGACTTCAGATCAGGTTATTATCGTGATCAAACATTTATGATGGCTATTGGAGAATTAACTCCACAACAATTTTTTGCAGGTTTGTATGCTCATACTGATATTGATGTTGAGCCCATGTCTGCTGGTCGTCAAATGGGAGGACATTTTGCAACGCATTCTATAGATGAAAATGGAAACTGGAAAAACTTAACAGCTCAAAAAAATTCATCAGCAGATATTTCTCCTACAGCAGGTCAAATGCCTCGTTTATTAGGATTAGCACAAGCATCTAAAATTTACAGAAATGTTGAAGGTTTAGAAAATCACACAAACTTCTCAATCAACGGTAACGAAGTTGCTTGGGGTACTATTGGTAATGCTAGTACTAGTGAGGGGTTATTCTTTGAAACAATTAATGCTGCTGGTGTTCTACAAGTTCCAATGATAATGAATGTTTGGGATGATGAGTACGGAATTTCAGTACATGCACGCCACCAAACAACTAAAGAAAGTATTTCTGAAATCTTAAAAGGATTCCAACGTGAAAATGAAAGTAACGGATATGAGATTTTCGTAGTAAATGGTTGGGATTATGTTCAGTTAATTGACACTTACAATAAAGCTTCTCAAATTGCAAGAGAACAACATATTCCTGTATTAATTCACGTAAAAGAATTAACACAACCTCAAGGGCATTCAACTTCAGGTTCACATGAACGTTATAAATCAAAAGAACGTTTACAATGGGAACAAGACTTTGATTGTATTGCCCAAATGCGTAAGTGGATTTTAGAATTTGAATTAGAAAATGAAGATGGAGAAACTTTAAAGTTTATTGATTCTGAAGAAGATTTAATCAACATTGAAAAAGAAGCAAAAAAAGAAGTAAGTAAGGCAAAACGTGATGCTTGGAGTGCTTATACAAATGAAATAAAAGCAGAAGTAGCTGAAGCTATTTCTTTATTAGAAACCATTGCTCAAAAAAGCAATAATGGTTCTTTCATTACAAAATATAAAAATGATTTAGCCGCTATTTCTGAACCTATCAGAAAAGATATTTTAGTAGCTGCTCGTAAAGCTTTACGTTATTTAAGAGATGAAGATTTTGCTGAAAAAACAGCACTTAAAAACTTCATCAAAGCTTCAATTGACAAAGCTGCTGTAAAATATTCTGCACATTTATTAAGTGAAACTGAATTAGCAACTGAAAATATTGCTGCAGAAGCTCCAACTTATGCTGAAGAAAAAAATATTGTAGATGCACGTATTATTATGCGTGATAATTTTGATGCTATTTTAGCAAAACACCCAGAAGTATTAATTTTTGGTGAAGATGCAGGGTATATTGGTGATGTAAATCAAGGATTGGAAGGCTTGCAAGAAAAATTTGGTGAGTTACGTGTTTCTGACACAGGAATTCGAGAAGCTACCATTTTAGGTCAAGGTATTGGAATGGCAATGCGTGGATTACGTCCTATTGCTGAAATTCAATATTTAGATTATTTATTATATGCTTTACAAATTATGAGTGACGATTTAGCAACGCTACGTTACCGTACTTTTGGAAAGCAAAAAGCTCCATTAATTATTCGTACTCGTGGACATCGTTTAGAAGGAATTTGGCATTCAGGTTCACCAATGGGCGGAATAATAAACAACGTAAGAGGAATTCATGTATTAGTTCCACGTAACATGACAAAAGCTGCTGGTTTCTATAACACTTTATTAGAAGGTGACGATCCTGCTTTAGTAGTAGAATGTTTAAATGGATACCGTTTAAAAGAAGAATTACCAACAAACTTAGGAGACTTTAAAACACCTATTGGTGTTGTTGAAACAATCAAAGAAGGAACTGACATTACAATTGTTTCTTACGGTTCTACCTTACGCATTGTTGAAGAAGCTGCTAAAGATTTGGCACAAGTAGGTATTGATGTAGAAATTGTAGATGCGCAAAGTTTATTACCTTTTGACTTGAATCATGACACTGTAAAATCAATTGCAAAAACAAATCGTTTGTTAGTTGTTGACGAAGATGTACCTGGTGGAGCTTCAGCATATTTATTACAAGAAATTGTTGAGAATCAAAATGGTTACAAACATCTAGACAGTAAACCACAAACCTTAACTGCAAAAGCACATAGACCTGCTTATGGTACCGATGGAGATTATTTCTCTAAACCATCTGCAGAAGATATTTTTGAAAAAGTATACGAAATTATGAACGAAGCAAATCCTGCTAAGTTTAAGAGTTTATATTAATAACTATTTTTCAAAATAGATTAAAATAAAAAAAACGATTTTAGAATATTCTAAAATCGTTTTTTTATTAGTCTTTTTTTATAATTATTCAGCTGTTTTCTCTGCTACTTCCTCAGTAGCTGTTGCTGCTTCCTGAGCATCTAAAGGTTGATTTTTCGACTCGTAATCTTCTATTTTATTCTCTATAACTGTAATAAACTTAGAAGAAGATAAATCTGAATTATTTATAACATCTTTCAATGCTTTTATTCTTTCTGTCATTGTTGGTTGAGTATTTGCTATTCCTGCAAATTTAGCCGTTGCTATATCAACTTGATCATTTGTAATGTTAGAAGTTTTTACCCAACCTTCTTCAATATACTTTCCTTCAGACCTTTTTCCTTTAACCTTAATCCAATCTCCTTGAGTTTCAGTTACAGCAATGATATCCATAATGCTGTATTTTTTTTCTGTCTTGGTAAGTAAATCTGGTCTTTTATAAACTACTGCTTCTTCTAACATAGCTCCCACCTTACCATTAACAGCTAAAAAGGTAGATCTAGTCCATCCTTCTTTTCCGTCAATCAACTTTACCTTGAAATACTCCTTCTTCGAAACAGAATCTATAGCTTCTTCTCCTGTTAAGGTTACTTTTTCACCTAAACTAATAGAAGTAATCCATTTCCCTTTGGCAGAAGCACTTTCTCTAATAGATAGTTTATCTAATAAACAAATTGCTGAAGCTGATTTTTCTTCTTTTTCACTAATAGATTCTTCAATTGTTGAAGCTTCTCCATTGTTTTTTGAATTTTTGTTGTCTTTACAACCTACACAAATAGTAGATACTAATGTAATAGCAATTAATACTTTTTTCATTTTTATAAATTTTTGTCGCAAATATATCATTTTATTAATCAAATAGTTTTATGACATCCATTTTTTTGATTTTTACATCATCTATTCATAATAAAACTTCCTATCTTACAGTTTAAACATCTTTTCCCTACACAATAATTATTTTTAAGCTCCAATAAAGCTTGAGATTCAAATGCATTATTTGCTTTAATTTTTAACTCCAAAAACTTATTTATAATCGAGTTATTTTCTGGTTTCAACTGTTTTATTAATTGTAACAAACCTTCTTGATCAACCTCTCCTCTAGCCTGTTCATAAACAAACTTTAAAGGAATAATCGTATTAATAATTAACAAGTCAACAAATGATTTTGTAAGCCTTTTATCTGATTTCTTTGATTCTGATTCAAATGTATAATGTGTTTTCCAAAAATCATTCACCTCACCTGTAAATAAGTCATAAAAGTCCTCTACTTTATTTATATCTATTAATCTTGAAAACAAATTTTGATACTTGTTATATAAAGCTATCAATTGAGCTATTCTAATCGTAGGAAAGTTATTCGGGCGCATTCTAAAAAACTGAAATCTATGCTTAGCTATTGGTTTTAACCTATATTTATGCCGTATGTAAGCATATTCTTTTTGTAGTTGTAGATAATAAGTTCCTTCTAGTTCTTGCTCTAAGAATCCAGCTTGCCCAAACAATAAAGCTGATAATTGTTCTTCACTGAATCGAACTTTACGCAATACAGAAAAATCAAATGATTGTGCTAGCTGCAGAAATGCTTCTCCATTTACTTTTAATCCGAAGTTTTTAGCTAATAGCTGAAACAATACAGCCTCAAAGTTGTTATTGGATTTTTGCAATAATTCTTTTATTACAACCGATTTGTTTTCCAGTCGTTCAAAGTATAAACGTTCTAACCAGTTATTCAATATAAAAGAACTAGTTTCAGCTATTTGCTTTTCACATAGAATCCATCGCTGCTCTTTTAAAAACAGTTTTTTATAGTTTGCCAATACTTCTTTTTGAACAAAACTTTGTAATTCAACTGTCGGAATTGGATGATTGTTTTTCATAAACACATCTGCATCATGCTCCCACACAACATGTAAAATAACCGCATCATAATTCACCTCCTTTTCATGATGATGTGCATACCAATCTGATGATTTTATATGAATTTCAACATTTCCAACCCATAACTGCTCATCAATTTTTAATTTTGCATTTAGAAAATCAGGTCCTGAATTTGTATTCTGACTTCCAGAATCTATAACCTCAACGATTTCTCCTTTTACTGATATTAAGCTTGCTTTGTTAAATAATTTGTATTGCCACAAAAAGTGTAAAAACTCTTCTTTCATAAGCTTTCTTTTTCACTTTCAATGTACAAAATATTTCTATGATACTATCAATATTAATTATTCAAAGTATTTTTAAGCAACTTTTTATTCCTCTATTTTTGTCAAGAAATTTATCTTATAAAATCAATAAGATAAATCTTGAAATATTTTAACTCTCGGTTATCGAGTAAAAATTAAACCACATGAATAGTATAGAAAATTTACAATGGCGTTACGCTGTTAAAAAATTTGACGAACATAAATTTCTTTCAGAAGAACAAATTAATATTTTAAAAGAAGCATTTAATTTAACTGCTACTTCTTATGGATTACAACCTGTAAAAATGGTTGTGGTTAAAAACAAAGATTTACAACAACAATTGGTAGCACATTCTTGGAATCAACACCAAGTTGCACAGGCTTCTCATTTATTGGTATTGTGTACCCCAAAAGAACTTACTACTAAAGATGTTGAGAGCTATTTTAAATTAGTAAAAGACATAAGAAACACACCCGATGAAATTTTAAATCCGTTCAAAGAGTTTTTAACTAACGATATAGAGAATAAATCTCCTGAAGTATTATTCCATTGGATGAAAAACCAAGCATATATTGCTTTAGGAAATCTAATGACTGTTGCTGCTAATGAAAAAATTGATAGCTGCCCTATGGAAGGTTTTGTTCCTGAAAAATATGATGAGATTTTAGAACTAGATAAATACAACTTACAATCGGTTTTAGTATTACCTGTTGGTTTTAGAGCAGAAGATGACTACATGAAAGACTTAAAAAAAGTTCGTAGAAAGACCGAAGATGTCGTTATAGAACTTTCTTAGACAATACTAATTATGAATTACGAATGATAATTTTAGTACATTCGTAATTCATAATTTAACTATATGCAACCGTTACATATACTACTCCTTATTTTAGCCTATTTTGGTGTATTAATTCTTATCTCATACATCACAGGTAAATCGGCAAACAATCAAACATTTTTTAAAGCAAACAACTCATCTCCATGGTATTTAGTTGCCTTTGGTATGATTGGAGCATCACTATCTGGAGTTACTTTTATTTCGGTTCCTGGCTGGGTTGAAGGTGACAAAATGAGTTATATGCAAATGGTGCTAGGGTACGTATTAGGTTATGCCGTTATTGGATTGGTATTACTTCCACTTTATTACCGATTAAATTTAACTTCAATTTACACCTATTTAGAAGGGCGTTTTGGTAGATATTCGTATAAAACAGGGGCTTCTTTTTTCTTACTTTCAAGAACTATTGGTGCTGCCTTTCGCTTGTTTTTAGTGGCAAATGTATTACAGTTAATTTTGTTTGATGCTTATGGAATTCCGTTTTGGGTAACAGTAACAATTACCATTTTACTTATATGGCTATATACTTTTAAAGGAGGTATAAAAACTATTGTATGGACAGACACTTTACAAACGTTGTTTATGCTAATTGCCGTTGGAGTTTGTATAGTAATGATAAAAGATGAAATGCAAATTGATAATTTGTTTTCGTATGTAACAGACAATAGTTTATCTAAAACTTTCTTTTTTGACGATGTAAAAGCCGGTAACTATTTTTGGAAACAATTCTTTTCAGGTGCTTTTATTTCAATTGTAATGACAGGTTTAGATCAAGACATGATGCAAAAAAACTTGACTTGCCGCAATTTAAAAGATGCTCAAAAAAACATGTTTTGGTTTACCATTGTGCTAATCATTGTTAACTTCTTCTTCTTAGCTTTAGGGATCTTGTTAACTGATTACGCTACAGCAAATGAACTAAACGCTCATAAAGACAACTTATTCCCTACTATAGCAATGAGTGGTGATTTAGGACTGGCTACTTCTCTATTCTTTTTACTTGGTTTAATTGCAGCTGCTTATTCTAGTGCAGATAGTGCTTTAACTTCGTTAACTACGTCCTTTAGTATTGATATTTTAGAAATTGACAAAAAAGATAATGAAGAAGAAAGGGAAAAGACACGAAAGAAAATCCATGTACTATTCTCTTTTATTTTAGTCGCTACAATCTTAATTTTTAAATATTTTATTGCTAACGAGAGTGTAATTGCTAAAATATTTCAGTTTGCTGGTTATACTTACGGACCTTTATTAGGCTTATATGCCTTCGGATTATTTACCAAACTAAATATAAAAGACAAGTTTGTTCCCATAATTTGTTTGATTGCTCCAGTTTTAACTTATGTTATTAGTTTTTACTGCAAGGAAAAGTTTGGATTTGATTTTGGATTCTTCGTATTAATATTAAACGGATTCTTAACTTTCTTGGGGTTATTAGCTATTAAAACATCAAAAAATGCCTAAAAAAGGAAAAGCAAAAAACACGGTAAACAAAGCGAAACATACTCGCTTAATGAAACAAAAAGAAAACAAACTTCGTTTGGAAAAACAACGTACTAAAGAACGTTTAAAAGCCATTATTAAAAAAGTTAACGAACAAAAAGAAAATGACAACACAACAGATAGTTAAAAAATTCAATCTAACTGAGCATCCTGAAGGTGGTTTTTACAAAGAAACATACAGAAGCAACGGAATAATTAAAAATGAGCAATTAAGTTCTAATTTTATCGGTGATAGAAATTACAGTACTTGCATTTATTTTTTATTGACTTCTGAAAAATTTTCTGCCTTTCATAAAATCAATCAAGATGAAATTTGGCATTTTTATAAAGGAAGTACTTTAAAACTACATATGATTTCGCCTGAAGGAAACTATTCTTTTGTTCTTATAGGAAATAACATAGAAAATGATGAGCAACCACAATTTGTGGTCCCTGCTGGTTATTGGTTTGCTGCTGAAGTTAGTAAAGAAAACTCATACGCTTTTACAGGTTGTACCGTTGCTCCTGGGTTTGACTTTAACGATTTTGTATTACCTAAAAGAGAAGAACTCACACAACTGTTTCCACAACATAAAGAAATTATAAGTAAGCTGACACACTCTTAGTAATTTCAACTTTATTATCTATCGGTTAAATTAGTTAGTGATTACAAAATTCTAAAAAAATGATAAAAACCGATAGCGAAGTTTTCAATCACTATCGGTTTTTATTTTTACATAAACGCTATCTGTAAGCCCATCAATACAAATATTGCACCTGATACTTTGTTTAGTCTAACTCCTATTTTTTCGTTCTCTTTTATTTTCGTTGAAAATGATCCTGCAAACGATGTTAAAACTAAATACCAAACAGTAGTCATCGTTGCATAAATTACTCCCAAAATAATAAAAGGAACTGGATTTTCTATTTCTGTTGGACTTATAAACTGCGGAAAAAAAGCTATAAAGAATAATGCAACTTTCGGGTTTAATATATTTGTAACAAATCCTGATGTAAAACTACTTTTTGCTGAATCTTTCTTTTGTTCTTCATTTGTATCAGCTATCAATCCTTTTTTAGACATCACTTTTGCTACTCCTAAATAAATTAAATAAGCAGCTCCTAAATACTTAATCAATGCAAAAAATATCGCTGACTTCGCTACCATAATAGACAAGCCTAATGCTCCAAACAAAGTATGCACTAAAGCCCCAGTATTTAGACCAAAACTAGTATATACACCAGACCTTCGTCCTTGGCTAATTGACTTATTAATTAAAAAAACAGTTTCTATTCCTGGTGTTAACACAAAAAGAACAGTTGCTACTAAAAATGCGATAAAATTCTCAATTCCCATTTCCTTACTTTTTAAAAATGATTACAAAGTTTTTTTATGCAAAGCAACTACGGTTCTCTTTATTAAAAAATACTTATTTTTGACTGATTAATGCAAAAAACGCATTAAAATGACATTTCAACAGATTCGATATTTTTTAACGTTAGCAGAAGAGCTACATTTTTGGAAAACAGCAGAGAAAGTTTACACCTCTCAATCGTCATTGAGTAGGCAAATTCAGTCTTTAGAAGAAGAATTAGGTGTTACTTTATTTGAGCGAGATAAAAGAAATGTAAAACTTACAGAAGCTGGTGTATTCCTTAAGAAAAAATGGGACGTTTTATTAGACGAGTTTGATCGTACACATCAGCATGCTAAAAAAATTGACGAAGGTTCTTCTGGGCTTGTTAGTATTGCCTACCCCGGTTCTATCTCTTATAACTATTTACCTGAGTTACTCAAAATATTTTCAGAAGAGAAACCTGATTTAAAAGTAGAACTGATGGAGCCTACAGATATTACTCTTGAAAAACTACTTTCTAGTTATCAAATAGACTTTGCTTTTAGTAGAAATGAGGTTTTAAATGCTTCTATTTTATCTGAAAGACTGTATGCTGAACCTGTTTGTCTTGTAGTTCCGAAAGATCATTGGGTAACAGAAGATTCATTTGTAGATTTAAGAGATGTAAAAGATGAAAAGTTTATTCTTTCAGGTTTACATCATACAACTTATTTTTCTTCGTTGTTACGCAATATTTTTAATACTTACGGTTTTGAACCCCAAACTCATATTGAATCTGATTTTGGTAGCATGATTTTAAATTTAATTGGTAGAGGTTTGGGTATTTCTATTTTACCTTACTCGTATCAGTTTTCTTTAAATACCAATCTTCGTTTTATCACACTACCAGAAAGTACTGAACTATACATTAATTGGCGTAAAAATGACAATAGAAAAATTATTAAAAACGTTATTGACTATTCGGTAAAACTAGGTAAAAACTATAACCAAAAATTCATATAGAACCAGCCAACTTAAAATTGTTAAACCACATTTATATTGAGTATTTATTTTTATTTTTTTTTTAATATAAATTGTAAGAAAGGGAAATATAATTCGTTATTAATACAATAAAATAACAATCCGATGAATAAAATAACAATTATCATCTTTTTTCTAATAGGCTTAAGCACTACTTATGCCCAAGATTGGCAAACAGATTTTTTAAAAGCAAAAGAAATGGCTTCGCAAGAAAATAAACCTATCATCCTTGTTTTTCAAGGGTCAGATTGGTGCATTCCATGTATGAAGCTGAATAAAGAAGTTTGGAACACAAACACTTTTAAAGAGTATGCAAAAGAACATTATGTAATGTTACAAGCAGATTTTCCTAGAAAAAAGAAAAATAAATTATCTAAAGAACAACAGAACACCAATGCAAAACTGTTTGAAACTTATAACAAGAAAGGTTTCTTCCCTTTAGTTGTAGTATTAGATAAAGATGGAAAAGTATTGGGTGAAACAGGATATAAAAAAACAACTCCAGTATCATATATTGACGAATTAAATGCTTTCATTAAATAAAACAGTCTCTTTTCTTCTACTGTTTTTAGTAGTTACTAGTTATAATTACGGTCAACAAACATATCAACGTACTCTCAAACTAATGGGTAGTCGTTTTGACATTACAGTAGTTGCATATGATTCGGCATTAGCAAACAAAAATATTGATATTGCCGTATCTGAAATTACAAGAATTGAAAAACTAATTTCTTCTTGGGATATTAACTCACAAACATCAAAAATTAACAAGAATGCAGGTATTAAACCTGTTGTCGTTGATTCAGAACTATTTAAACTTATTAAAAGAGCAATCTCTATCTCAAAATTAACCGATGGTGCTTTTGATATTAGTTATGCTTCAATGGACCGAATATGGAAGTTTGATGGTAGTATGACAAAAATGCCTCCTCCTAATAAGATAAGTGCTTCTGTAGCTAAAGTTGGTTTCCAAAATATTATACTAGACAAAAGTAAAAATACTGTCTTTTTAAAAGAAAAGGGAATGAAAATTGGCTTTGGTGCTATTGGAAAAGGATACGCTGCAGATAAAGCCAAAACATTGCTTATTTCTAAAGGTGTTTCTGCTGGTATTATCAATGCTTCAGGCGATATGAATACTTGGGGAAGTAAACCTGATGGTAAACCTTGGAAAGTTGCTATTACCAATCCTTTAAACAAGAACAAAGTATTTGCTCTTTTCCCTTTAATTAATAGTGCTGTAGTTACTTCTGGAAATTATGAAAAATTCGTAAATTTAAACGGAAAAAGATACACTCATATTATTGATCCCAGAACAGGGTATCCTTCTAGCGGAATTATTAGTGTTACTGTTTTTGCTCCTAAAGCAGAACTAGCAGACGCCTTAGCTACATCAATCTTTGTAATGGGGAAAAATGTTGGTATAAACAGAGTTAATCAATTACCAAAAGTTGAATGCATTATTATTGATGATAAAGGTGGAATTTCAACCTCAAAAAATATAACGATAGACAAAATATGAAAAAATTAATAGTTGCTAGTATAAGTATTTTCTTCTGCACAAGCTGTGTGGCTGTAAAAGAATACGAAAAAATAAATATCAACGATCCTGACATGGCACTTACGGAAAAAAAATGTGATCGCTATGTAACCACTATGCATTCATATAGAGAAGCAGCTTCTGGAGCTAATGGAGGAAAAACAGGAGGCGGTTGCGGCTGCAATTAATTTGTTAAATTTTTTAATAATTATAATTTGAAATATTTTTTATCAATAACTTTTTTGTTTACATCATTCTTTAGCTTCTCTCAACAAGCTAAAGACTCAGTTAAGGTGTACAAAAAACGTGTTTTAGAAACTACCGAAGTAGATTTTTTAACAAGCTATTATAGCCAAGATGGTGATAATGCTGCAGTAAATGGAGGTGTTGGTACGGAGGAATTAACCGACATAACTGCTAACATTATTGTTTCTATTCCTTTAAATGATGATGATGTACTAACTTTAGACACAGGTATTTCTGCCTATACCTCAGCTTCTTCAAGTAATGTAAATCCTTTTGATAAAGGCACTGCTGACCCTTTTCAAGCATCTACAGGAGCCTCAAGTTCAGATTTATGGTTTAATTTTACAGGAAATTATAGCCATAGTTCTGATGACAGAAACCAAATTTGGGCAGCAAAAGCCTCGGTTTCTTCAGAGTTTGATTACTCTTCAATAGGTTTCGGTGGAAGTTACACGAGACTTTTTAATGAAAAAAACACTGAACTTAGTATTAGTGCTAACATATACTTAGATACTTGGAAAACTATTTACCCTTATGAATTAAGACCTTTTTCTGATGGAGGTGATGGTATAAATGATGCGTTATTTATCCAAAATACAGTTACAGGAAACCCTAATTACAATCCTATTTTTAATGATTTTTCTGATAAAGGCAGGAACTCTTATTCCTTTGGGCTAGGTTTTTCTCAAATTTTACATAAAAACGTACAGGGTTCATTAGCTTTTGATCTTACTAAGCAAAGTGGCTTACTTTCTACTCCTTTCCAAAGAGTGTATTTTAGTGATATAGACGATTCGTTTATTGACAACTTTCAATTAGCAGATGCTAACGAAAAACTACCAAACAATAGGCTTAAAATTGCCTTAGGTGGTAGACTAAATTGGTACTTGAACGAATTACTTACAATTCGAACTTTTTATCGTTACTATTTTGACGATTGGGGAATTAACTCTCATACAGCAAGTATTGAAATTCCTGTAAAGATTACAGATAAGTTTACATTGTACCCTTCATACCGATTTTATAACCAAACTGCGGCAGATTATTTTGCAGCTTACGAAAAACATTTGTCTACAAACAATTTTTATACCTCAGACTATGATCTTTCAAAATATTCTTCTAACCAATTTGGTTTTGGTGTTTCTTATACTGATATATTTTCAAAAGCACATATATGGAAGTTTGGACTAAAAAGCATTGATGTGAAGTTTTATAAATACGACAGAAATACAACTTTTAACTCAAGTTTAATTACGGCAGGGTTTAAGTTTATTATGGACTAATAAAATTCTCATAAAATAAAGGCCTCGAATTATAATTCGAGGCCTTTATTTTTAACACAGAAGTTATATCCAATAAGAGTTTTAACCAAAACTCTATCTAAATCTTAAATCATAAGATATTCCTAAGGTGTATAGTAAGAAATATTCGCCGCGATCAAAACTTTTTTCTTCTCGTAAAATATTTACTGATACTTTCCAAGCATGCTTTTTACTTTTAGATGTAAATGCATATTCACCACTAATTTTTTGTGTTTTTAAATCAAAAACAACCGTTTGCTCTGTATTTACAGGAAATCTGTCAATTTCTGGAGAGAATCCTGCCCCTACTGCAACGCCAAAATAGTTATCAGCGTCACTATAATATCTACGATAGGTTAGTGTAACGGATTTACTTGTACCATTATCATTAGGTGTAAAATAAGGTCTTAATGACCAGTAACTATTTCCTGTATACCAACCTACAGATCCTGTATAAATAGTTGTTGTTTCAGAAAATTTTAATCCTCTAAAACCTAAAGAAACTTCTAAGCCAAGTGGTAACGACTTATATAATTCTACTCCATAACGCACTTTAGGAAATAAACTAGAATTTGAAAAACCTGCACTCACGTACGCATATAAACCATCTGTTATTCTTGGGTATAAGTCTACTTCATATTGTAAATTATCTGTATCAAAACGTCTTGAGTAGTTTATTTTAGCTATAATACTACCATATTTTGTTTGTCTTGTATAATTAAGTGTGCTGTAGTGAGATGCATCTCTTTCATTTTTATTATATAAAACTGTTGAATAACTCAATCCAACGCTATTAAAACGCAATGTATTGATTAAGCTTTCTTTGTAAGAAATTGCATTAGAATTGTTAGCATCAATACTAATTATTTTATCTAGAGTTATTAAAGCTTCTTCTGGGTTTTGCAGTTTTTCTTCTGACTTTGCTTTTAGGTATAATAAATCTGTATCGTCTGGAAAATATGATAATGCTTTTTTCACCAAGTCATTTGCTTTATATGGCAATGAAGCATACAACTCGTTTTTAATTGTTGCTATCCAATCATTTTTCCTTTTTGGATCTTTTTTCAACACATATTCAAACTCTTTTCTAGCTTCTTTATAGTTTCCATCCCAAGAATAAGTACTTGCCAAAAAGGAACGTACATCTAAATAATTTGGATATTTTGTTAAAATAAATCGTAAGGCATCTTGAGCTTCCTTTCGTTGTTTATTAAAAGCCATTTTTCTCGCTTTTTCAAAAGCTACATCAGGATCACCTTGAAATACTTTCTGTTGTGAAAAAACAGAGCATACAAACAAAGTTAACAGTATACAAAGGTGATACTTTATACTTTTTAGAATCATTCTTTTAATGCTTTTTCTAATTCTACATACTCTTTATTGTCTGGATATATTGTTAAGAGACTATCCATAATTTTTAATGCCAGTTTTTTTTGTTTCAATCGTTGGTGTGCTTTTGCTAGCTTAAAACTTATGTCTGGATTTTTGACTTCATTTACATAAGCTTCTTTAGCTACAGCTATACTTTTACTTTCTTGACCAGACCACCAGTATAAATCTAATAAAGCAACATATGTATCATCATAAAACGGATGCCTTTCAACTGCATTTAACAAGAGTTTTTCTGCTTCTTTATATTCTCCATCCCAGGATAAGGTTCTGGCTTTTAAAATTCTTGCATCCGCATGATTTGGCATATTATTTAAAATGAAATCGCATAATAGTCTCGCTCCCACTCTATCTCCATCAAAAGCCTTTGATCTTGCTATTAAAAACACCTCATCAAACGTTTTTTCTTCGGTTATTTCTCTTATACTTTTTTGTTCTTCTTGTGTAAATTGAATTTTGGATTGTTTTTTTTCATAAATAACATCTGGGTAAATTTTATCCTGCTGAGTTACATATTTATTGATTGCTTTAAACTCTTCAAAAGACTTTTTTACCTCGGTAAGTATTTTTCCATCGCTAATTTTATGGGTATCGAAAGCTTCATCTATTTTATACAAATCTCCATCAGAAAGTAAATATTCTCCATCAATAAAATCTTTCAAACCTCCTTTGTAACGCATTAAGCCTATTTGATGAATATTTCTAAACCTTTTTGTGGTATCTAAACCTGTTCCTACCCATGATGTTTCTTTTAATAGTTCTAACATATAGTTATTCGTTAAAAAGGAATAGAGACTCGGAGCTATATCTAAATGAGAAGAGACAGATTTAAAGCGTTCCGCTTTTTTCAACATGGAACTATATATTAGCAACGGTACATGAAACCTACACAGTTTATCTTTTTGTTCTATCGGAATTAATCTATGATCACCCGTAATCACAAAAATTGTATTATCAAAATCTTCTCTTTCTTTATAACTCTCCATAAAGTTTTTTAGAGAGTTATCACTGTAAAGTAGTGTTGCATAAATATCTTTTTTATTTTCTATTTCTCTTTTAGAAACTCCAAAAACCCGTGATGTATTTAATATACTGTCTACTTTCTTTTTATAGATCTCTTTCTCTGGAAACACAAAAGGTTCGTGATTACTAAGTGTTGCTATCACATCTAACCTAGGTTGCTTTTTATTTTTTATAGTACTTAGTACTTTTTTAAACATTTCTGCATCTGGATAGCCCCAAGAAAAACCATCTACTCCACCTGTTTTTACATATGACGGTCCATATTTATTTTCGTCAACAATAAAATCAACGCTATTATATTCTAAAAAGTTAATGATTTTATCAAAGCTAGATTGGGTTCCTGTATAATACGAAGTTGTATACCCGTTTGCTTTTAATATATTAAATAGCGATAGGTGTGATGGTGTTTTGGGTATTTCTAAAAAACCTGTGTCTCCAAAAGGTAACGATCCAAGTAGTGAAGGTAGTACCCCAAAGGTTCGACCGGTGTTACTAACAAAATTCTCCCAATATAACGATTGTGTTATCAGGTTATCTAAATATGGAGTGAATCCGCTGTATGAATTTCCATCTACAAATTCAGTCCCTACTCCTTCCATTACAATAATAACTATATTAGGTTTTTGCAACTTTTTATTAAAAAAAGCTCCTAACACATCTTTTGTTTCTTCTGATGGTTTTAAAAGAGGATATTCTTCAGCTTCTTCAGGCTGATAATTATGTGTTTGTAGTTTATCTAATTTAAATTTTATAATATCTGCTGCTAAAAAACTAATCTTATTTTGATATTTGACTTCATTAAACTCTAAACTAAAGAGCCTTAATAGTACTGCTACTATTAGCAATCCTAAAGCTGTTTTAAGAAAAGTTTTTTCTGGTATTCTCTTTTTAAACAGATATACTAATACTAAAAACAATAACGGAATCGCTAGGAAAAACAGGTAATTCACAACAGAAAAGGATTCTGAAGATTCAATAGTTTTATAAATATCGTCATACGAATACCCTAAAAGATCTGCCCCTAAATTTAACAGAGTAGTTGTACTATATTTTACTAAAGAAAACTCTCCTATAACAAGAAATAGCCCTAAAGCTATAATTGTTATTTCCGCTAATTTTTTATTTCCTAGCCCTACTAAATAATATACCGGAAAAAATAACAATCCTATTATTACAACTGTTACAAAAGCATGTAATAGCTTATACATAACAAGTTTTGTAACGTAAAATATTGTATGTGTTTCTTTAAAACTAGCAAAAACCTCTACTACACCCAGTAACCAAAACATTACTAATAATGCTGCAAGTACTTTTAAATATATTGATAGGCTTTTTTTCATAATTTATTACTTGTTACTCAATCCTTTTCTAGTCATTTTTCCCCATTTAAGCTTTTTATTAAAATAGTAGTCTTTATTTCCTTTTAACGCTGCATACAAAACTACTGGATGTAATAGAAATGGCTCTATAAATGCTGACTTTATTAACTGAAAGCCTACTCCCTTTTTTTTATATTGATGAAAGCTAAATTCTTCTGAAAAAATTGCTAGTAAGGTGTAAATTACTGAAGAAAAATAGGCTGCTAAGAAAAATCCAAATACATAATTCCAATGAACACTTCCTATAAAAAGTAATACTGTAAAGTATATAATTCCTAATACTTCAATTATGGGCGCTAGTCGCTCAAAAAGAAACCAATAAGGAAAACTTAACATTCCTAAAACTCTATATTTTGGGTTGAATCCTATTACTCTGTGTGTTTTTAATGTTTCAATTGTTCCCCTTGTCCATCTATTTCGTTGTGATATAAATGTTCTATAACTTTCTGGAGCTTCCGTCCAACATAAAGGGTCTGGAATATATGCTACTTTATATTTTTTGTTTTGCTCTTCCATGTACCTACGCATTCGAACAACAATTTCCATATCTTCTCCAACTGTTTCTGTACTATATCCGCCTACTTTAATGGCTATGTTTTTATCAAACATTCCAAACGCTCCTGAAATTACCAACAATCCATTTAATTTACTCCATGCCATTCTACCCAATAAAAAAGATCTTAAGTATTCTAGTATTTGCAATCTAACTAAGGTTGCTTTTGGGTAGTTTATATCTATTAATTTCCCGTTTTTTATAATACATGAGTTAGCTATTCTTATAACTCCTCCAGATGCAATTACTTTTCTATCTGTATATTCTAAAAAAGGCTTAATCATTTTTTGTAGCGAGTCTTCCATCAGCAGGCAATCTACATCAATACAAGCCACATAATCATTTTTACTAATGTTTAGCCCTACATTAAGGGCATCTGCTTTTCCTCCATTTTCTTTATCTACTACAATAAGTCTTTCAAAGGCTGGGTTTTTTGATTTAAAAACTCCTGCCCTTATTTGTTTTGTTTTGATACGTTCATTAATTAGGTATTCTACCTTCTCTAAATTGTAAGCTTTAATTAACTTTTCTAAACTATCGTCTGTACTTCCATCGTTAACTATAATTACATCATAATCTGCATAGTGAGTAGAAAGCAATGATCTTACATTTTCTACAATATTTAAACTTTCATTATAGGCTGGAGCAATTATTGAAATCCCTGGTGCTAACCTTGATGATAAGATTTCTTTGTAATTAACAAAGCTATTTTTTCGTAAATATGAAATTGTTTCTTTTCTAGAGTAAACAGCCAGTATTCCATAGGATATTAAAACCAAAAACGAGTATCCTAAAAATAAAAAGTGAATGATTAACAATATGTAATATGCAACACTTGAAGTATCCATAGTTTTCTTTTTTTACTGGGTATTTTCTAAAAAATCAATAACCTTAAAATTCCCTAGCCTACTTATTTCATTTTTAATACCTATAAATTTAGGGGAGTCTATTTGTTTTAAAATTTTTAGGGCTAAAACTTTAATTTCAAAAACGTTACTGGTAACATATTTTAAAACAAAAGGCTCTTCTTCTTTTGCTCCCATATTTTCCAACAACTTAAATACAGCTATTTGTTCTTTTACCGATAAAGTTTCATAAGTATTAATTAGCAATTCTTTTGCTTCTGTTATATACAAGTAGTTTAAAACATTTATTGTTTTAAGACGAATCTCACTATTTTTATGCTGTATTAGTTGTAGTAGTTCTTCTTTTGTTCCCCTTAAATTATAAACTCTTACTAATTCAAGAGCTAATAATACAACATAATCATTTTTAGAGTTTAACCACTTACCAGCATCGGGGGTTTCTTGAGATTTTATTCCTTGTAATGCGTCTAAAATTCCTATTCGATCCCAAACGGAAATTGATGACTTTAAGTTATCTAAAAAATCAAGTCCTTTAAAACCAAATAAATTTATAAAGTATAAATAGGCTTGTCTACGAACCTCCATTTTAGAATGATTAATACACTTCGCTACTTCATTTTGAGCTTCTAATACTTTAAACCTTCTTAAATCTCTAATTCCTATTGCTATTATATGCCATTTACTACTTTTTAGCTTAGATAAGGCTCGCGTGTCTAGCTCTAATTTTTTATACAACTGATTAATTATATCAATCATATTACCAGAAACTTCTCCTTTTAATTTTAAAAGTGTATTAACAAATGTTTTTCTGTTTATACTGGTTGTTAAACTGAGTTTTATTTGTGAGACAATCTTTTTCTGAGTACTGTTTACTTCTTTACTATCTTCACATGCATATAGGTAGTCTACAATATAAATTTCATATTGCTCACTCTGATTTTTAACAAATGCTTCTTTTTTTCTCAAACGAAATCTTACCACTTTTAAAAATAGGACAAGACTTAGTAAAATAAAAAAGAAGACTATAGCAAGTATCCAGATTATTTTGGCAATAGACGGAAGGTCTTTTAAAAAAGAATCGATAAATTGAGGGGGGACCATAAAGTTGAGGGATAAGTTTATTTTACATAAGCATTCTTTTTACCCTTATCACTAACTCATTAGGCATTAATGGTTTTACCATAAAATCATTAGCACCTAAATTAAACGCTTGCGTTACCATTTCTTCTTGACCTGAAGCCGAAAAAACAAGAATAGGGACATCCATTTTTAATACATTTCTAACATGACTTATAACTTCCAAACCAGAAAGGTAATCCATCATTATATCTGTTAAAATCAAATCAGGTTGATGAGCTTCTATGAGTTCAATTGCCTTTTTTCCATCTTCAGCAACAAACAACTCATAACCTTCCTTTTCTAATTTCAATTTAATTAATAATAAAAACACTGAGTTGTCCTCAGCTATAACAATTTTCTTTTCCTTGCTCATTAAATTATTATTTACATACTTTTTTTACTAATTTTATAGAAAAATCACACTTAATACTCAAATATAACAAAAATATGCTAGTTTAACTACTTAATTATCTTTAATAAAACTGTGTTTAAAAAACTGTCCCCCATGTTAAAAAACAATTGTTTTCATAGCGAAATTGTTGATTTAGATTTTCTAAATAGGAATCTTTCTGATGATATTGACTTGTATGTTGAAATGATTTCTGTCTTCTTAACAGAAAGTAAAAAGAAAATTGCTACTCTAAAAAAAGCTAGTGATGAAGAAGATTTTACTTTAATTAAAGAAGTTGCTCATTTTTTAAAGTCTTCCTTTACCATTATGGGGCTAAAATCTAAAAATTTGCTTATTGAAATTGAAGAATTAAGCTCACAATCAAAAGATATTAAACGAATAAAACTGCTTATAAATTCAGTTATAGATAATTATCACGAAAGCATTATTGAGTATGAGAGAATGCTATCTTGCTTTTCTAAAAACAATAATTAACCTACTTACAGAGTCCCTCACTATATGAAATCTCAAAAACTTAAGTACATAAGTTACTTGTTCACATATTTAGTTTTATTTTTTAGTCTTTTGACTATGCTCGAGTGGTTTTTTCATAAACAACTCGTATTTACAATTAATAAAAACGGGGCTACAACTAAGTTTAATACTGCCTTATTATTTTTTCTATCTATAATAAGTTTAATTATTTGTAGAATAAAACAACGCGAATACAGAAAACCTTTCTTTATTCTAACATACACCATACTATTTATTAGCACTTTAACTCTTATAGAATATATTTTTAGGATTAACTTACATATAGACAACCTATTCGTAAAAGATACTTTTACAGCAGTTAACCCAGGAAGAATGTCTGAAGCTACAGCAGTATGTTTTATTTTCTTTTCTATTGGACTTACAGGTCTAAAATCAACCAATAGAGCTTATATAGCAACTACTCAACATGTTGCCCTTGTAACCTCTGTTGTTTCGTTAATTAGTATCCTTTATTTTATTTTAGGAATCCCGATGGAATCAAAAATTGGTTTCTTCAGAACCATGTCTATCCAAACAGCAGTATCTTTTATTTTTATTTCATTCTTATTAGTATTTAAATCGTATAACATTGGGTTTAAAGAAACTATTTTAGGAAACAGCGATGGTAGCAAATCTCTTCAAAGACTACTACCTTTTATTATTCTTATTCCTTTTTTCTTGAGCTTTTTAATGTTAACCTTAATAAATGAAAATATTATTGGGGCACAGTCTGGTATCATTGTATACACTTTAGTACTTATTCTTTCTGGTTTTTTATACACCTACATTATATCTATAGGGTTAAATAAATCTGACTATCTAAGAAGAGTATTAGAAAAGAGTCTAATTCATAAAAACTCAGAATTATTACAGTTTAAAGAAGCTTTAGATAAAATAGCTATTGTTGCTATTACAGATGAAAACACATTTATTAAATATGTAAACGATAAGTTTTGTGAAATTTCTAAATATTCTAGAGAAGAAATCCTAGGGCACACAAATGAAATTGTTCGTTCAGATTACCATCCAGACTCATTTTTTACAGAAGCTTGGTTAACAGTGTCCTCAGGAAAACCATGGTTTGGAGAAGTAAAAAATAGAGCTAAAGACGGTTCGTTGTATTGGACAGAAACTGCCATTGTTCCTTTGAAGAAAAGAACTGACTATATTAGAGAGTATATGGCTATTCAATTAGATATTACAAAGCGTAAAGAAGCTGAAGAATTACTTGCTTCTAAATATGTAAAAACCTTAGAGCAAAAAAATCAAGAGTTAGAGCAATTTAGCTATATTACTTCTCACGATTTACAGGAGCCTTTAAGAACTATTGCTGCTTTTTCTGACATACTTTATGAAGAATATAACGATCAATTAGACGACAATGCTAAACAACTTTTTCTTTTTATAAAGAAAGCTACTAGTAGAATGAGTAGTTTAATTAAAAACCTATTAGATTACTCTAGGTTAGGTCGTCAAAGAGAAATATCTAAAGTAAACTGTAATCTTCTGGTTAGTGATATTATAGAAGACTTAAACAGTAGCATTAAACAAAACAAAGCAACTGTAGAATATAGTGATTTACCCATTATTGACGCTTATCCAACAGAACTTAGGTTATTATTTCAGAACCTTATTAGTAATGCTATAAAATTTTCTAAAAAAGATATTCCTCCTGAAGTTTCAATTAGAGCAAAAAAGAAAGACCATGCATGGAAATTCTATGTAAAAGACAATGGTATTGGAATACCTGAGCAATTTCAAAAAAAGATTTTTTCAATCTTTCAACGCCTACATTCAGAAAATGAATATGAAGGTACCGGAATTGGTCTTGCACATTGCCATAAGATAGTAGGAATGCATGGAGGAGAAATCGGAGTTAAGTCTAAACTAGGAAAAGGTAGTACCTTTTTCTTTACAATACCAAACCAATAATTATGAAAAAACTACACACTATTTTATTAATCGATGACGATCCTGCAACCAACTTTCTTCATAAGTTAATTATAGAAAAAGAAAACTGTACTGAACATGTTGTATGTAAACAAAGTGCTGAAGAAGCTCTTATATATTTAAAATCTAAAATTGAAGACAACTCCCCTCATCCAGAACTTATCTTTTTAGATATTAATATGCCTAAAATGAATGGGTGGGATTTCTTGGAAGAGTATAAAAAGTTTGATAAAAATCGACAAGCTAAAAAGATTGTTATTATGCTTACTACATCTTTAGATCCTAATGACAGAGAAAAAGCTAAATCTATTAATCAAATAAATGAGTTTCAATCAAAACCTTTAACTTCAGATAAACTAAAAAGTATTTTAGCTTCAAATTTTCCAACAAAATTTAATCACTCTTAAAAATAAAAAACCCCAGTTAACTGTTAACTGGGATTCTATAAAATGTCTTTCTAAAAACTATTGGTCAATTGAACCTAAAACGCGTTTCATAAAGTTATTTAACGCTTCTTTTTTAGGTGTTCCGTCTTTTATCATTTTATCAACTTCAATTGCTCCGTACATATTAGAGATCAACTCTCCTATTACGTCTAATTCTTCGTCTTTTAACGATGGAACCTCAGTTAAAGCTTCAAGGGTTTCAATAGTTTCTAGTACGTAGTCTTGATCGTTTTCTTCAATAAATGAAGTTAAGTGTTTAATTACAGGTAATTTCATAATTAAGCTACTTCGTTTACTAAATCTTTCAACACATCAAACTTGTTAGTTTGAGTTTGATTTACAAATTTACCATCAATAAAAGTAGCAAAAGTAGGTAAGTTACTTACATCTGCAAGTTTTCTACTTTCAGGAAACTTCTCTGCGTCAGCAATTACAAAAACCATATCTTCATTTTCAGAAGATAATTTTTTAAATTTTGGCTTCATAATACGACAGTTACCACACCAAGTAGCTGAAAACTGTACTACTACTTTTTTATTACCTGCAACAACCTCTGATAAATTGTCTTGACTCAATTCTTGTACCATAGTTTCTTAATATTATCAATTTCGAAAGGAGCTCGTGCTCGACCCCTTCACTTATCTCACACGAACTTGTTTCCTTTCTTAAATTATATTTTAGATTGCTGCTAAGTACTCTGCAGTAGCTTTAGCATTTGCTTGCATTGCTTCTTTACCTTCTTCCCAGTTTGCTGGACAAACCTCACCTTTTTCTTGTACGTGAGTGTAAGCATCAACTAAACGTAAATATTCGTTTACGTTACGACCAACTGGCATGTGGTTGATTCCTTCATGGAATACAGTTCCTTCTTCATCAATTAAATATGTAGCTCTATACGTTACGTTATCACCTTCAACTTGTACAGTTCCTGTAGCTTCATCGTAAGTTTCGTTAGAGATGTCTAAGATACCTAAAATAGATGACAAATTACGATTACTGTCAGCTAATAATGGATAAGTAATACCTTCAATACCTCCGTTGTCTTTTGATTGGCTTAACCAAGCAAAGTGTACTTCAGGAGTATCACAAGAAGCTCCAATTACAATAGTATTTCTTTTTTCAAATTCTGGTAATGCAGCTTGAAAAGCGTGTAACTCAGTTGGACAAACGAAAGTAAAGTCTTTCGGATACCAAAATAACAACACTTTTTTCTTGTTTTTAACTGCTTCTTCTAATACATTTAATTTAAACGTATCACCCATTTCATTCATTGCATCTACGTTTAAACTTGGGAATTTTTTTCCTACTGCTGTAGCCATTTTATAATTTTTTATTGATTAATAATTTTTTACGAGCACAAATGTATTTCGTTTCTTATCATTAAAAGAGTGAATCTAAAAATATTTTTTTATTACATTATAAGAATTATCAATACTTCCTAACCAACAAAATCAATAAAGCAAATACCGTTTTAAAAGCCAACAACTTACAGAACAAAAAAAACACAGAATAAAAATATATTATACCAAAATAAAAAATATAGATAAAAATTATCCATGGTTTTATTGTAAATTTGAACGTATTCTAACCTGAAAAAAAATATAAATATGAAAGATTTACACTCACACTCTTCTAGTAAAAATGGAAAGTGTCCTTTTTCTCAAGGCGCTAATACTGAAATACATGACAACGTTATGGGATGGTGGCCTAAATCATTGAATTTAGACATCCTACATCAACACGACACTAAAACCAATCCTTTAGGAGAAAGTTTTAATTATGCTGAAGAATTTAAAAAATTAGATTTAGAAGCTGTTAAAAACGACCTAAAAGACTTAATGACTGATAGCCAAGATTGGTGGCCTGCCGACTGGGGACATTATGGTGGTTTAATGATTCGTATGGCATGGCATGCTGCAGGTACTTATAGAGTTGCAGACGGTAGAGGTGGTAGTAATACAGGAAACCAACGTTTCGCTCCATTAAATAGCTGGCCAGATAATGGTAACTTAGACAAAGCTAGACGACTATTATGGCCTATCAAGAAAAAATACGGAAATAAACTATCTTGGGCAGACCTTATTATTTTAGCAGGTAATATGGCTTATGAGTCTATGGGATTCAAAACATTTGGTTTTGCAGGAGGACGCGAAGATATTTGGCACCCTGAAAAAGATATTTATTGGGGTACTGAAAAAGAATGGTTGGCTCCTACCAAAAATAGATACGGAAGTGACAATGACCGTGAGTCACTTGAAAACCCTCTTGCTGCCGTTCAAATGGGATTAATTTATGTAAACCCTGAAGGTGTAGACGGAAAACCTGATCCGTTAAGAACTGCACAAGATGTTAGAGAGACTTTTAAGCGAATGGCAATGAACGATGAAGAAACTGTTGCTTTAACTGCTGGTGGACATACCGTAGGAAAGGCTCACGGTAACGGTGATGCTGATGCTTTAGGTCAAAGTCCTGAAGGGGCAGAAATTCACAACCAAGGTTTTGGTTGGATGAATCCTAAAGGAAATGGAAATGCTGAACATACAGTAACTAGTGGTTTAGAAGGTGCGTGGACAACAACACCTGATAGATGGAATAACACATACTTCCATTTATTACTGAATCATGAATGGGAATCAAAAAAGAGTCCTGCAGGAGCGTGGCAATGGGAGCCTGTTAGTATGGATGAAGCTGACAAGCCTGTAGATGCTCACAACCCGAACATCAAAAGAAACCCTATCATGACTGATGCGGATATGGCGATGAAAATGGATCCTGAATACAGAAAAATATCTGAAAAATTCTATAAAGACCCTGAGTATTTTGCTGATACATTTGCTCGTGCTTGGTTTAAATTAACACATCGTGATTTAGGACCTAATACACGTTATTTAGGTGCTGATGCTCCAGCAGAAACACTTATCTGGCAAGATCCTGTTCCTACTGTTGACTATACTTTAAATGACAGTGAAATTGAAGAATTGAAAGAAAAACTATTAAATAGTGGACTTTCTCGTACTGAACTTATAAATACTGCTTGGGATAGCGCTAGAACTTATAGAGGATCCGACTTTAGAGGTGGTGCTAATGGAGCTCGTATTCGTTTAGCTCCTCAAAAAGACTGGGAAGGAAACGAACCAGCAAGATTAAAGAAGGTACTAGATAAGCTTACTGAGATTCAATCAGAGCTAAGTAAAAAAGTAAGTATTGCTGATTTAATTGTTTTAGGAGGTAGTGCTGCTGTTGAAAAAGCTGCTCAAGAAGGTGGTGTCAACATTAAGGTTCCTTTTACTTCTGGAAGAGGTGATGCAACCGCTGAAATGACAGATGCTGAATCTTTTGATGTTTTAGAGCCTTTACACGACGGGTACAGAAACTGGCAAAAGAAAGATTATGTAGTAAAACCTGAAGAGTTATTATTAGATAGAACACAGCTTATGGGTTTAACCGCTCCAGAAATGACTGTTTTAGTTGGAGGAATGCGTGTACTAGGAACCAACCATGGAGGTACCAAACATGGTGTATTTACAGATAATGAAGGCGTATTGAGTAATGACTTCTTTGTAAACCTTACTGATATGAAATACTCATGGAAGCCTGCAGGGGAAAACTTATACAATATTGTTGACCGTAAAACCGGAAATACTAAATGGACTGCTACAAGAGCTGATTTAATATTTGGTTCAAATTCAATTTTACGTTCGTATGCTGAAGTATATGCACAAGATGATAACAAAGAAAAATTTGTAAAAGATTTTGTAGCCGCTTGGACTAAAGTAATGAATGCTGACAGGTATGATTTAGCATAATCTAAAAACTAAATCATAAAAAAAGAAGAGCAAAATGCTCTTCTTTTTTATTTATTATCTAGTAATGTTATTTACTCGCAAATAGTTTCACGTCATTTTTAGAAACTTCTTTTTCTCCTAAAATAAGTAATCGTTCAACTACATTTCGTAACTCACGAATATTCCCTGTCCAATCATATTCTTGTAATAACTTAATAGCATCTTCTGAGAAGCCTTTCTTTGACATTCCTTGTTCTTCAGAAATTTTCTTCGCGAAAAAATCTACTAATAACGGGATATCTTCTCTTCTATCGTTTAACGCAGGAACTTTAATTAAAATCACTGCTAAACGGTGATATAAATCTTCACGGAAACGTCCTTCTTCAATCTCCTTCTTTAAATCTTTATTTGTTGCAGCAACTACACGTACATTTACTTTTATATCTTTATCAGACCCTACTCTTTGAATACGGTTTTCTTGTAATGCTCGTAATACTTTTGCTTGTGCCGACAAACTCATATCTCCTATTTCATCTAAGAAAATAGTTCCTCCATTTGCTGCTTCAAACTTCCCTGCTCTATCTTTATTAGCCCCTGTAAAACTTCCTTTTACATGTCCAAAAAGTTCACTTTCTATTAACTCAGAAGGAATAGCTGCACAATTCACCTCAACCATTGAAGCCTTAGATCGTTCAGATTTTTCGTGTAACCAATGTGCTACTAATTCTTTTCCTGTTCCATTAGGGCCAGTAATTAAAACTCTAGCATCTGTAGCAGATACTTTTTCAATAATATCTTTAATATGAGTAATGGCATCACTTTCTCCAATCATTTCATAATTCTTACTCACCTTCTTTTTCAAACGCTTATTTTCTACTACCAACTCCTTTTTATCTAAAGCGTTTCTTACTGTGTTAAGTAAACGATTTAAATCTGGCGGTTTAGAAATATAATCAAAGGCTCCTAAACGCATAGTGTTTACTGCCGTATCTAAATCTCCATGACCAGAAATCATTACCATAGGTATTTCTGGTTTTAATTTTCTGGCTTTTTCCAATACCTCAACACCATCCATTTTAGGCATCTTAATATCACATAAAACTAAATCATAATCAGTTTTCTTTATCATTTCAATTCCTTGTAAACCATCTTCAGCTTCTTCTACTTCATAGGAATCATTCTCTTCAGAAATAATTTTTTTTAATACTCTGCGAATTGCAGCTTCATCTTCTATTATTAATATTTTACTCATATTTTAGACTTTTAGATGCAAGACCAAAAGAAAAAAGACTAGTTTAATGAATTCTTAAACCCCGAAATCATTTTTTGAAGCTCTTCTATTTCGTCTTCTAAACCTATTAACGTTACTTTATTGATATATTCTTTATAATAAGAAAGAACTATTTGTGTTTGCAATTCAAAAAGCGAGCCAAGTGCAATTTCTAAAAATCTTTTAAACTCTTTATTTGAACTTCTACTTGACCCTTCTGCAATATTCGACGGGATAGAAATTACTGATCTATTTATCTGAGATGTTAAAGAATATACTTCTTCTTTTGGAAACTCTTTTGTAATCTTAAAAACCTTATCACAAAGCTTCATTGAATAAACCCAAATTTTAAGTTTTTTAAAATTATGTTTTCCCACCGTCTTAATTCTTTTTTCTTTTCGTCTTTACTCTTTAATAATATGTATATCTCTTTGAGGAAAAGGAATACTAATATTATGTTCTCTAAACAGTTCGTCTATTCTAAATCGTATGTCACTTTTAGGTATAGCTGCTTGAAAACTATCGTTTAATGTAAAAATCAATTTAAAGTTTAAAGAGCTATCTCCAAAATTTTCAAAAAGCACTAACGGAGCAGGATGTTGATACACCTTTGAATGTTCGTTAGCCGCTTGCATTAACAATTTTTTCACCAAAGCTACATCACTTCCATATGCTACACCTACCGTTACACTTTCTCTTGTTGTTGTACCGTTCTGTGTCCAGTTATATAAGCTATTAGATAAATATTTATGATTAGGTATTACCAATACTTTGTTATCAATAGTAACAGCTCTAGTGGTTCTTAGTTTTATTTCCTCTACTCTACCAACTTTATCATCTAACTCAATAATATCACCAACATGAACACTTTTATCAAGAATAATAAAAATTCCAGAAATTATGTCTTGAAAAAAAGTCTGTAATGCTAAACCAATACCAATTAATAAAGCTGAAGACGCTACTAAAATTGCACTCAAATTAACTCCTGCTGAACTTAAAGCTATTGAAAAGACAACTACATAAGCTAACCAGCTGGTAAAAGAGAAAATAGTATCAAACTTATTCTTGTCCTCTTGTTCCAGTTTACTTTTAGCTAGTTTTTTTAAGTACTTCAGTAAAATTTTCACAAGAATTAAACCAAGTATCAAGAACAAAACTGTCTTTATTGTAATATCTATTTCTTTCCCTCCTACTGGGATTCTAAGGTTTAGAAAATCGGTTACTTCTTTTATTAATTCTTTCATCTACTAGTTCTTATTGTTTTTATTCATCAGATTCGTTTCACTATTAAACTCTTTAGAATAATATTTATTAAGTTAACTTAAAGATTTAATTATCCATTATAACGAATCCACTTCCATAAGTCTTTGTAGGTTGGCTTTTTACCGTACATTAAAATACCCACGCGATAAATTTTTGCAGCAATCCATACAATCACCATAAAAGTAAGAATTAATAGCAACATAGAAATAGCTATTTCCCACCAAGCTACTCCAAATGGAATTCTCATTAACATAACGATTGGTGACGTAAATGGTATATATGAGAATATTACTGAAACCGGACCATGAGGATCATTAATTACCGTTGCAAAACCTACATATACTGCTAAAATTAACGGTAACATAATAGGCATCATAAATTGTTGCGTATCCGTTTCGTTATCCACTGCTGCTCCTACCGCTGCAAACAAAGAACTATACAACATATATCCTCCTAAGAAGTAGAAAATGAATAAGAAGAACATTTTTACTAAAGGCAATCTGAAAATTTCTTGCACAATCATTTCACCTTTATTGGTTGCTGTTTGCTGAATAGCTTCCATTTGTTCTGGTGATACTTTTGCTGATTGCATTTCCATCATATCAACTCCAAAGAAAGAAGATGCTACTAGGCTAAACACTAAAAACAAAATTCCCCAAATAAAGAATTGTAATAATCCAGCTGATGCATTTCCAATAATCTTTCCTAACATTAATTGGAAAGGTTTTACTGAAGAAACAATTACTTCAATAATTCTACTTGTTTTTTCTTCAATTACACTACGCATTACCGATGTACCATAAATCATTACAAACATCATTAACAAATATCCTGCAATAGCTCCCACTCCTATCTTCAATCCATTAATTAACTTTGATGATTTCTCACCAGAGAAGTTCAACATTTTTATTTCTGAAGCTATTTTTGATTCTTCAATGTGTGCAATATCAATTCCAAAGCTTGTTAGTTTTTTATGACGTAACTCCTTATCAATTTTATCTTCTAAACTTTCCATGATAGACATACTTGGTGAATCTTTTGAGAAAAACTCAATCGATTTTGCCAACACTTCTAAACTATCTTGTTTTGGTATATATAAAGCTCCGTAATAATCACCTTCTTCAACTTTCTTTTTAGAATCTTCTATTCCTAAAGAAGTAAAGTCCTCGTACTTTACTGTTTTTGAATCTTTAAAAACATCTTTAGAGAACATTCCAGACTCATCAACATATACTATCTTCTTAACCTTTTCATCGTTCTTCTTCATTAAGAAAAATACTAAAGCCCCCATACCAATCATTAACAGTGGACTTAAAAAAGTCATAACGATAAACGACTTATTTCTAACCTTAGCAATAAACTCGCGTTCTATAATTAATCGTAATCTTTTCATTGCTTAACTGTTTTTATGGATTGCTTGAATAAAAATATCATTAGCACTTGGCACTAACTCTACAAAATGCTGTACTTGACCTTGGTTGGTTAAATACGATAGTAAATCGTTTGGAGAGCTTCCGTTAGTAAGTTTTACATTCAACTTTAACCCTTCATTTAACAATTTAAAATCTGCTGGTAAAACCTCAAAGTTTTCTTTTAGCTTTTGCTCCACTTCTTTTGAATTAGAAGTAGCTAATCCAACCTGAAAAGTATTTGTTCTAAACTCCTTTTTAATATCTTCTAGCTTACCATCTAAAATTTTATTCGACTTGTTAATCAACGCTATATAATCACACATTTCCTCAACAGACTCCATTCTATGAGTAGAAAAAATAATAGTAGCTCCTTCATCTCTCAACTGTAAAATTTCTTTTGCTATTAGTTGGGCATTAATAGGATCGAAACCAGAAAAAGGCTCATCAAAAATCAATAATTTAGGCTGATGTAGTACAGTTACTATAAACTGTACCTTCTGTGCCATTCCTTTAGATAACTCTTCAATCTTTTTATTCCACCAAGCACCTATATCAAATTTATCAAACCAATATTTCAATCGTTTTTTAGCTTCCGATTTACTCAACCCTTTTAATTGAGCAAGGTATAATGCCTGCTCTCCTACCTTCATACTCTTATACAACCCTCTTTCTTCTGGTAAGTAACCTATATGCTCTATATGGTTTGGAGCTAACTTTTCTCCATCTAATATAATTTCACCTGCATCAGGCATTGTAATTTGATTGATAATTCTAATAAGCGAGGTTTTTCCTGCGCCATTAGGACCTAACAAACCAAAAACACTTCCTTTAGGTATGTGCATTGACACATTATTTAACGCAGTATAATCGCCATAACGCTTTACCACATTGTTAATTTCTAATAAATTGTTCATAGATTTTATAGTTGATTAATTACCGCTTATTGAAAAACAGCAGTGACAAACTTACATATTTTTATACTCAATTAGTATACGGTTCTCTCCAAACGTTACAAGATTAATTTTTTGTTAATTTTATTATGCATGCATAACTTTTTTGCAAAATACTATGCATGCATAATAAAATTTTATATATTTGGCATCCATGGACAAGGATAAATCAATAGACCACCAATTAAGAGCCACGTGGCAAGCCGTTGCAAAAATGTACAACGAGCAAGCTGCAAAGCACGATAGCACAATGGCCACGGCTTTTGCTTTGTTGAATATCGATTCTGAAAACGGCACCCCTTCAACTGCATTGGGTCCGTTAATGGGAATGGAACCTACAAGTCTTTCTCGTTTATTAAAAACTATGGAAGATAAGGGAGTTATATGTCGCGAGAAAAATCCAAATGATGGTAGAAGCGTTATTTTAAAACTTACCGAATACGGTAAAGAAATGCGCGAAGTTTCAAAAGGACACGTATACCAATTCAATAATAAGGTAAGAGAACATATTACTGAAGAAGAGCTAGATAGCTTTTTTAAAGTAACAACAACAATAAACAAACTAATTACAGATAAGTTAATATACGAAGATGATATTGACAATAAAGCTGTATAAAACAAACCAACAAACAAATGGCAAGAAGAATTAAAAAAGTAGCAATTATCGGTTCTGGTATCATGGGATCAGGTATTGCATGTCATTTTGCTAACATTGGCGTTGAAGTATTGCTTTTGGACATCGTTCCAAGAGAGCTTAACGACAAAGAAAAGGCAAAAGGATTAACCTTAGAAGACAAAGTAGTTCGTAACCGTTTGGTAAATGATGCTTTGACTGCTTCGTTAAAATCGAAACCATCACCTATCTACAATAAAAAATTTGCAGATAGAATTACTACTGGAAACCTTGAAGACGATTTACACAAAGTAAAAGATGTAGATTGGATTATGGAAGTAGTTGTTGAACGCTTAGACATTAAACAAAGTGTTTTTGAACAAGTTGAAAAATACCGTACACCGGGTACAATTATTTCTACCAACACTTCGGGTATTCCAATTAAGTTTATGAACGAAGGACGTAGTGAAGATTTTCGTAAGCACTTTGCGGTAACTCACTTTTTTAACCCTCCTCGTTATTTAAAATTATTTGAAGTTGTTCCAGGACCAGACTGTAAACAAGAAGTTACTGACTTCTTAATGGATTATGGTTCTAAATTCTTAGGAAAAACTTCAGTATTAGCAAAAGATACACCAGCATTTATTGGTAACCGTATTGGTATCTTCGGAATCCAATCGTTATTTCACCAAGTAAAAGAATTAGGATTAACAGTTGAAGAAGTTGATAAATTAACTGGTCCTGTTATTGGACGACCAAAATCAGCTACTTTCCGTACTGTTGATGTTGTTGGGTTAGATACTTTAGTACACGTTGCTAACGGAATCTACGAAAACTGTCCTAACGACGAAGCTCACGATTTATTTAAGTTACCAGATTTCATCAACACAATGATGGAAAACAAGTGGTTAGGTAACAAAACCAAGCAAGGTTTTTACAAAAAAACAACCAATGCTGAAGGAAAACGTGAAATTTTAGCGTTAGATTTAGATACGATGGAATACCGTCCGTCTAAAAAAGCAAAATTCGCTACGTTAGAATTAACAAAAACAATCGATAAGCCAATTGACCGATTCAAAGTATTAGTTGGCGGAAAAGATAAAGCGGGAGAATTCTACCGTAAGAACTTTGCAGCAATGTTTGCGTACGTTCAAAATAGAATTCCAGAAATTTCTGACGAATTATACAGAATTGACGATGCTATGAAAGCAGGTTTCGGATGGGAAAATGGTCCTTTCGAAATTTGGGATGCGGTAGGAGTTGAAAAAGGTATCGAATTAATGAAAGCTGAAGGAAAAGAGCCAGCTGCTTGGGTAACAGAAATGTTAGCTAAAGGAGAGAAATCTTTCTATACAGTTAAAGACGGTGCAACATATTACTACGATGTACCTGCAAAAGCACAAGTTAAAAAACCAGGACAAGATTCATTTATCATCTTAGATAACATTCGTAAAACTACTGAGGTATTTAAAAACTCTGGAGTTGTTATTGAAGATTTAGGAGATGGAATCTTAAACTGTGAATTCCAGTCTAAAATGAACACTATTGGTGGTGATGTTTTAGCAGGATTAAATAAAGCAGTTGATTTAGCTGAAAAAGACTTCCAAGGATTAGTTATTGGTAACCAAGCTGCAAACTTCTCAGTAGGTGCCAACATTGGAATGATTTTTATGATGGCTGTTGAGCAAGAGTACGATGAATTAAACATGGCTATCAAGTATTTCCAAGATACCATGATGCGTATGCGTTACTCTGCAATTCCTACTATTGCTGCTCCTCACGGAATGGCCTTAGGTGGTGGATGTGAGTTATCATTACACGCTGATAAAGTAGTTGCTGCTGCTGAAACCTACATCGGATTAGTAGAGTTTGGAGTTGGAGTAATTCCTGGTGGTGGTGGATCTAAAGAAATGGCTTTAAGAGCTCAGGACTTATTCCACACTGGCGATGTTCAATTAAACGTATTACAAGAGCACTTCTTAACTATTGGTATGGCAAAAGTTGCTACTTCAGCTTATGAAGCATACGACTTAAACTTACTACAAAAAGGAAAAGACGTTGTGGTTGTAAACAAAGACCGCCAGATAGCAGAAGCTAAAAAACACGCTGTGTTGTTAGCAGAAGCAGGTTATACACAACCAGCAAAACGTAAAGATGTTTTAGTATTAGGTAAGCAAGCCTTAGGTATGTTCTTAGTAGGAACAGATTCTATGGAAGCTTCTAAATATATTTCTGAACACGATCAGAAAATTGCAAACAAACTAGCCTATGTAATGGCTGGAGGAGATTTATCAGAACCAACAAAAGTTACTGAGCAGTATTTATTAGACCTTGAACGTGAAGCTTTCTTAAGTTTAACTACAGAACGTAAAACGTTAGAGCGTATTCAGCATATGTTAAAAACTGGTAAACCTTTACGTAATTAAAATTACTATGCTATTAGCCTCTAGCTGTTAGCAAATAGCTAAAAGCCAATAGCCAAAAGCAAGAAAATATGAAAACAGCATATATAGTAAAAGGATATAGAACCGCCGTAGGGAAATCTAAAAAAGGTGTGTTCAGATTTAAAAGAGCTGACGAATTAGCTGCTGAAACCATCAAATATATGATGGGTAAGTTGCCAGAATTCGATGTAAAGCGTATCGACGATGTTATTGTTGGTAACGCAATGCCTGAAGGTTCTCAAGGATTAAACATGGCAAGAATTATTTCGTTAATCGGATTAGATTCTGTAGATGTTCCTGGAGTTACCGTAAACCGTTTCTGTTCATCAGGATTAGAAACTATTGGTATGGCTGTAGCAAAAATTCAATCTGGAATGGCAGAGTGTATTATTGCTGGTGGAGCAGAAAGTATGAGTTCTGTACCAATGACAGGTTTTAAACCAGAATTAAACTACGATATCGTAAATGCAGGTCACGAAGATTACTATTGGGGAATGGGAAATACTGCTGAAGCAGTAGCTCAACAATACAATGTATCTCGTGCAGACCAAGATCAATTTGCTTACGAATCGCACATGAAAGCTTTAAAAGCGTTAGATAGTGATCATTTTCAAGATCAAATAGCTCCAATTGATGTAGAAGAAACTTACATTGATGGAAACGGAAAACGTGCAACAAGAAATTACACAGTTACTAAAGACGAAGGTCCACGTCGTGGAACTAGCGTAGAAGCCTTAGCAAAATTACGTCCAGTATTTGCAGCTAATGGTTCTGTTACCGCTGGTAACTCATCACAAACAAGTGATGGTGCTGCCTTTGTAATGGTAATGAGTGAAGATATGGTAAAAGAGTTAGGTATTCAACCAGAAGCTCGTTTAGTAAGTTATGCAGCAGCAGGAGTACCACCTCGTATTATGGGAATTGGTCCTGTAGCAGCTATTCCAAAAGCATTAAAACAAGCAGGTTTACAACAAAGTGATATTGAATTAATTGAGCTAAACGAAGCGTTTGCTTCACAATCGTTAGCTGTTATTCGCGAATTAGGTTTAAATCCGGATATCGTTAACGTAAATGGTGGAGCAATTGCTTTAGGTCACCCATTAGGATGTACTGGAGGTAAACTATCTGTTCAGTTATTTGATGAAATGCGTAAGCGTAACATGAATAACAAATACGGAATGGTAACCATGTGTGTAGGTACTGGTCAAGGTGCTGCTGGTATTTTTGAGTTCCTTAGCTAGTAAGATTAAAGAGCATAGAGAAAAGAGAATAGACTTTAATGAGTACTAGTAAGAGACATAATTATAAAAATCTAAAAATTTGGCAACTAGGATTAGAAATTGCAAATGACATTTCTGATGTATTAGTGGAGTTTCCAAAGCATGAGCGTTATGATTTGTCTTCTCAAATGAGCAGATGCTCTGTTTCTATGCCCAGTAATATTGCGGAAGGTTCTGCAAATACGAATAAATCATTTAGCAACTATTTAAACATTGCTTTAGGTTCTTCTTTTGAGCTAGGCACACAATTATTAGTTGCTTTCCATAGGAAATATATTAACCAAAAAACATTAACAATACTTGAAGAAAAAATAGAAGAATTTCAAAGAATGACAATGAGTTTTCAAAATACTCTTACCTAGTCTTTTTTCTATTCTCTATTTTCTCTTTTCTTAAAACTAATAAAGATGTCAGAATTAAATAAAGATCTTTTACGCGGAGGGCAGTTCTTAGTAAAAGAAACAAAATGCGAAGATATATTTACTCCTGAAGATTTTTCAGAAGAACAAACAATGATGCGTGATGCGGTTAAAGAATTTAACGACCGTGAAATCATTCCTCATAAAACTCGTTTCGAGGCAAAAGATTATGCACTTACCGAAGAAACTATGCGTAAAGCTGGTGAATTAGGATTCTTAGGTGTGGCTGTTCCTGAAGCTTATGGCGGATTAGGAATGGGATTCGTTTCTACGATGTTAACTTGTGATTACATTTCAAGTGGAACAGGATCTTTTAGTACTGCTTTTGGTGCACACACTGGTATTGGTACAATGCCAATTACTTTATACGGTACTGAAGAGCAAAAGCAAAAATACGTTCCTGCGTTGGCAATGGGAGAGCGTTTTGGAGCTTACTGTTTAACTGAACCAGGAGCAGGATCGGATGCGAACTCAGGTAAAACTACTGCTGAGTTAACTGAAGACGGAAAGCACTACAAAATTAACGGACAAAAAATGTGGATTTCGAATGCAGGTTTTGCTGAAATCTTCATCGTTTTTGCTCGTATTGAAGACGATAAAAACATTACTGGTTTTATCTTAGAATATGATAAAAACAATCCTAACGGAGTAACTTTAGGAGAAGAAGAACACAAATTAGGTATTCGTGCATCATCTACACGTCAGGTATTTTTCAACGATACATTAATTCCTGTTGAAAACATGTTATCTGTTCGTGGTGGTGGATTCAAAATTGCAATGAACGCCTTAAACGTTGGTCGTATCAAATTAGCCGGTGCTTGTTTAGATTCTCAAAGAAGAATTATAACTCATGCTGTAAACTATGCTAACGAGCGTAAGCAATTTAAAACTCCTATTGCTGAGTTTGGAGCTATTAAAATGAAGTTAGCTGAAATGGCTACTAATGCTTATGTTGGTGAGTCTGCATCATACAGAGCAGCTAAAAATATTGAAGACAGAATCGCGATTCGTGAATCTGAAGGAAACTCTCATCAAGAAGCAGAATTAAAAGGTGTAGAAGAATATGCTATTGAATGTTCTATCTTAAAAGTAGCTGTTTCTGAAGACGTACAAAACTGTGCTGACGAAGGAATCCAAATTTACGGAGGTATGGGATTCTCTGAAGAAACTCCAATGGAGTCTGCTTGGAGAGATGCTCGTATTGCTCGTATCTACGAAGGAACTAACGAAATTAACCGTTTATTATCGGTAGGAATGTTGGTTAAAAAAGCAATGAAAGGTCATGTAGATTTATTAAATCCTGCAATGGCAGTTCAAAATGAATTAATGGGAATTCCTTCTTTCGATACTCCAGATTATTCTGAATTATTCTCAGAAGAAAAAGAAATTCTTGCTAAACTTAAGAAAGTATTCTTAATGGTTGCAGGAGCTGCTTTACAAAAATTTGGACCTGAGTTAGAACAACACCAACAGTTATTAACTGCTGCTTCAAATATTTTAATTGAAATATACATGGCAGAGTCTGGAATTTTAAGAACTGAAAAGAACGCGAAGCGTTTTGGTGAAGATGCTCAAAAAGAACAGATTGCTATGGCTAAGTTATACTTATTCAATGCCGTAGAAACTATTACTAAAAGCGCAAGAGAAGGAATTATTTCTTTCGCTGAAGGTGATGAGCAACGTATGATGTTAATGGGACTTAAGCGTTTTACAAAATACGCAAACTACCCTAACGTAGTTGAGTTACGTGACACAATCGCAGAAAAATTAAAAGCAGAAAATAAGTACTGCTTCTAAAAAATAGAAAAATTTTCTTCAACTTTTATAGGTTTTAGAATTTAGTTGTTTGTTTAAAAGATCGTCAAATTAGTTTTTGGCGGTCTTTTTTTTATCCTCTAAAAAAGCCAAAAAAACCTATACACCACAATATCAACTTTCAAGAAAATCAAGAATCTTAAGGTTTTCTTAAAACGTTTTTTCATATCTTTAATGGTATATTTATTGTTATTTAGAAGCAAAAAAACACAAAATAGCATGATAAAACTTACCAATACAGCACTACTAGGAATGGCTTTTTTAGCTATGGTTAGCTGTAAAAAAGAAGCAAAAAAAGCAGACACACAAGAAACCGTTAAACAAGAAACAGTAGCTACCATGACTGATGTTACTGGAAACTACGTTTCTTCAGAATATGAAAAAAGAAACGAAGGATACGATTGGGTTTCTGTAGCTGTTAAACCAGCTATAAATAATCAATTAAAAATTGTAGTTCGCTCTCGAGCTGATAAGAAAAAACCTACCTGTACTTTTAACGCTCTTGCTAAAAAAGCAAATGACAGTACCTACAAAGCTGACATAAATGGTAAAACTGTAGTATTTTCTTTTAAAAACAAACAAATTTCTATTGCAACGGCAAACAAAGAAGACAGTGGTTTATTAAACTTTTACTGTTCTGGTGGAGGAAGCCTTGCAGGTTCTTACCATAAAATTGACGGAGACTTAGACCAAACACAAATAGACAAAACCATTTTTAAGAAGCATTTAACCTTACAAGGAATTGGTTTTAATATTTCTACTAAAAAAAATGAAGTAGATACTGAATTAACGGTTGCTCCGTACGGATTAGAAATTGATAATTCAGCAATTACCCAAACCATTGATGGTAGTGTTGTTGATGCTGAAATTGAAGATCTAAACTCAGATGGTTTTCCTGAAGTAGTTATTTATACTCAATCTGATGGAAGCGGAAGCTACGGTAACGTAATTGGATACTCTGTTAATAACGGAAAATCGGTGAGTCAAATATACTTCCCTCCTATTACTGAAAATAAAAAATTAAGTGAAGGATATATGGGACACGATAAATTTACCATTGTTGAAACTACCCTATCTCAACGTTTTCCTATTTATACAAAAGAAGATTCTAATGCTAACCCAACAGGAGGCATCAGACAAATTAATTATAAATTGGTAGATGGAGAAGCATCAAGAAAATTTGAAATAAAAAACTCAACTGATTTTAATACTAATAACTAAACTTAAATATTATGAAAAAACTATCATTTGTATTCGCAGTAATTCTATTAATCACCGTGTCTTGTGCTAAAAAAGACACAGCCGAACAATTATACGGAACTACTTGGGAACTGGAATACATTTCTGGACCAAGAATTGCTTTTGACGGATTGTTTCCTGATAAAAAACCTCAACTTACGTTTGATAAAGAAGCAAACAAAGCTATAGGAAATAACGGTTGTAATGGGTATTCTGCTGAATTTATGTTAGGTGAAGAAAATGCGATTTCTTTTGGAGAACCAGGACCAACTACGATGATGTACTGCGGACAAGGTGAACAAGAGTTTTTAAAAACCATTAAAAAAATAAACAAGTATAGTTTTGACTTAGAAGGAAAACTAAACTTATTAATGGACGATGTAACAATGATGCGCTTTAAAAAAGTAACTACTGAAGAATAATTCACAATAGTTGTTACTTTAAACGAATTAATAACTTAGGGGAAACCTCATACTATATAGCCTTTTTTTGGTTTGTTAGTATGAGGTTTATTTTTTACTACCAAAGGCAACATCCGCTAATAAGTATACAGTTTCAGCGACACGTGCCGCGGTGTCTGCGGAGCATGCCGTGATATTAGCGACCCGTGCCGCGGTGTCTTCGGAGCACGCCGTGATATCAGCGACCCATGCCGTGGTGTCTTCGGAGCACGCCGTGATATTAGCGACCCATGCCGCGGTGTCTTCGAAGCATGCCGTGATATCAGCGACCCGTGCCGTGGTGTCTGCGGAGCACGCCGTGATATCAGCGACCCGTGCCGTGGTGTCTTCGGAGCATGCCGTGATATCAGCGACCCGTGCCGCGGTATCTTCGGAGCACGCCGTGATATCAGCGACCCGTGCCGTGGTGTCTTCGAAGCACGCCGTGGTATCAGCGACCCGTGCCGTGGTGTCTTCGGAGCATGCCGTGATATCAGCGACCCGTGTAACCTTTAATGATAGCTATAACAACTTTTATTACCTAAACAGCTAAGCTTATGGATTTCCGTAAGAAAATTAAATTATTATTGTTAAGTTCGTAAAAGTATAAACAAACATAAATACAATCATAAACCTACCAAAATGGTTGTATAACGATGTATTATACATCTATATAAACAAGTTGCCCACAATATGGAAAAAGTGACCAAATTGATATTCAGTCTTATAATTTTGACTTCTGTTTTACTAACAAATTGCAAATCGAAAAAAAAGACTGAACACTATATTTCGGAACTAAATCTGAATGAACATTTATCGGATTTTACAAACGTGATGAGTGAAAAAGACACGATAAAAATTATTGCCGAACTGTATATGGAATGGTGGATTAGAGTTGACACCTTAACTGTTACAAAAAAGAACAATCAAACTCAACTTCAAGCAATAATTAAGGAAGACACCACATTTGAAATGAAATATCAATGGCGAACGAATAAACTCAAGCCTGTCATTATTGAGAATACTAACAACGAATTTGAACAACATTTTGCTCAAAAAATAGAACGGACAAAATCTGACCCAAAAAGTGGACGGATTTACAAAATATTAAGTCCAAATGATACGTTGATTTTTTACACCAAAGGTTTGGGAGATAAAGGTGGAGAAGTTAGAGAATATTATAAATTTATGCGCAATTACTATCCGAATGAAAAAGATTTTGTCCCAATTGGAGAAAAAATTGACAATGAATAAATACTGTGGGCAACAATGTATAACCGCAATTACGGCGGATTCGACTACGTCCGAATCCACTCGGAATTGCTAAAGTCAGTGTCAAACCGAAAATTAACGCATATTAACCCGTAACTGACGGTTATACGAGACCGTTGTACACAAGCTCTGAAAAGCCACCCCGCAGTCAAGTACATTTTATTTTGCTCGTGCCTCACAAAATAAAAAGAGCTTGCCTTTTTCCAATGCTAACGAATGAATTAAACATCCCGAAAATCTAAATAATCATCCTGTTTTTATATATTTGTTTCAAACATTTCTAAATAATGACTGAAATAGGAAAGCTCTTAGATAAAAAATCAGTTAATAAGGCTGAAATATCTAGAAGAACAGGAATTAGTGCTTCCCGTCTAAGCGAATTAAGTTTAAAAAACTCTACTCGTCTAACAGCTGAAGAACTTTATTTAATTGCATTAGCAATTGACATTGAACCTGTTGAAGTATTAGAGGAAGTTTGTAAGCACTTAAAATTAGAGAATCATTAGCGATGGCGGATATACCTTTCACAGTTTCGGCAAGAACAGCAAGATTAATTGGACGTGAAAATGTTGCTAATGCAGAAGGTGCATTAATTGAACTTGTCAAAAACTGTTATGATGCAGATTCAGAGAATTCAATAATCTTTCTAGACAAAACTAATAGTACAATTCTTATAATTGATACTGGTGATGGAATGGACGATAAAATCATTTCTGAGCAATGGATGACCATTGGAACAGATGACAAATTATATAATGCTGTCACAAAATCAGGAAGAATAAAATCAGGAGCAAAAGGTATTGGGAGATTCGCTCTAGACCGTCTTGGTGAAACTTGTTCAATGATAACTTTCCCAAAAACAAAAAACAGCTCTGGATTTAAATGGGATGTTGATTGGAATAAATTTGAGAGAAAGGACAAAGACGGCAGGAATGTCAAGATTAATGAAGTATTTGCGCAAATAAATAATATTGAAGACTCAAATTATTTTAGTCAATTAAAAAGGAACATCACCAATAAAAAAGTGATTTCAATACTTGAAGAAATTAATAGTAAAAAACCTATTGTTAATGGTACAGCAATCTTTATAAAAAATTTAAGAGATGATTGGTCTGATTCAAATATTTCAAAGGTTTTTCAAACTCTTGAACTACTAAATCCACCAGAAGGCTTAAATAAAATTAAAATATGGCTTTTAAGTAATGAGGAACCAAATAAATATGGATTAGTTGAAAATGAAGAGTTTAGAGATTATGACTATAAGTTAACAGCTAAATACAAAAAAAACGAAAAGTTCAATGTTAGAATTCAAATTCATAGAAATGAATTTGATTATAATTTGATACCAAAAGAACTATTTAATTATGAGGATATGCAAGAGTTTCCTTTTGATAAAGAAACTTTTAAAAATGAAGAGTTTGAAATCGAAAGAACTTTTAACGAATTAATTAAAGGAGCATCCAACGAAAAGGGAATTTTCGAAAATATAGGAGACTTTGAATTTACTTTCTATTTCCTTAAAAATACATTATCAACAAAAGACAGAGAAAAATTCTACCAAAAGGAATTTTTAGGAAATAGAGGAAAATGGATTGAAAAGTTTGGTGGAATAAAGTTATACAGAGATGATTTTAGAATTAGACCATACGGAGAAATTAACACTCAAGCTTATGATTGGTTAATGTTAGGAGAACGATTTGGTCAGAACCCAGCTGCTTTTTCTCGAAAAGGAAGTAGAGTTAGACCAAACCAAGTAGCAGGAGTGGTGAAATTTTCAAGAATAGATAATCCCTATTTAGAAGACAAATCAAACCGAGAAGGTATACAAGAAAGTGCAACATTCGAATTTTTTAAAAACCTATTAAAAGGTTTAATAAAAGTTCAAGAAGATGACAGAAGTACGGTAGGTTTTAATCTTGACAAACTAAATTCTGAGATAAATAAAGAGGAGGAAATTATTGATGAAAGCGGAAACATTGCTAATGAAGATAATGATGAAAACGAGTCACAAGAAGATACAAAGTCTAAAAACAAAAAACTAAAACAAGGTGTAAAAGCTAGAGATAAAAAACTCTCAGAAAAAGAAGATGAACTAGCTACCTCAAGAGCAATGGCTTCGGCAGGGATAATGATTGCAAGCTTTTCTCACGAATTCCACGGCATAAAAAATAATCTCACTTCTAGAATTTTTCTTCTTAAGCGAAAATTACATAAAGTGATTAATGAAGAAGATTTAAATAGCAAAGAAGAAGGAATAAAGTTGAACGATGAAATTGATAAACTATATAGGCAAGACCAGAAATTAAAACAATGGATTGAATTTGCAATTGGTTTAACAAAGAAAGATAGAAGAAAAAATAAAAAAATAAACCTTATTGATTATTTCTCAAACTTTAATAAGGACTGGAATAGTAATTTATTTAAAGAAAGAGATATTTCATTTTCTTATGATTATGACGAAAGTGTTAAAGGTTCATTAACAACTAATATCTCAGAATTAGATTTAGATACAATTTTCGATAATTTAATTACCAACTCAATAGAAGCCTTTCAAAGAAATGGTGTTAAAGGTGAAAGGAAAATTTCAATTAAATTAGAAATCGAAAGTAAAAACATCAAAGTTCAATATACCGATAATGGTCCTGGAATAGTCAAAGACTACACTAAAATCAACGATATTTTCAAACCATTTGAAACTTCTAAAACAGACGATTTAGGGAATCAAATTGGAACAGGACTTGGTATGTGGCTAGTAAAATCAGCAATTGATAGTAATAAAGGTAAAGTTCTATTATCTCGACCTTCTAAAGGTTTTGAAATCACATTTTGGTTTAAAAAAATTAATTAATATGAAATATACATTAGGAATACTTGATGAAGAAATAGAACAAATAGACACTATTGAAGCTGCATTTGAAGATGTTTTTAATATTGTTAAGATAGAATATGCAAAATCAATAGAAGACCTTATTGATATTATTAAATCTGAGAAAATTGATGTTCTATCTATTGATTATAAATTAAAAGACCACAATAAAGGGTTTGAATTCAATGGTGATTATTTTTTTAATGAATTATTAGAAAAATTTGGTGAATTCCCTGCCTTTGTACTGACACAAAATGTTTTAAATGCAAAAAAAGAGAGCAAAAAAATAAACCCAAGATTTATTGTTGATAAGGCAGAAATACATTCTTTTTTAAATCCAGATAACAAAGTTGAAAAAAAGAAATTCGTTGAAGATTTGATATATGAGATTGAAATTCATCAAAATAAAATTCAAGAAGATATAAATGAGTTAAAAGTTCTAGAATCTTTATTAGAGAAAGGGGAAAAATTAGGAGATAAAGAAAATAGATACATTGAATTAAATAACAAATTATCAAAATCTCTATCAGGATATGATGCATTACCTCAAAAATATTTTAGTGAAGGAACCAATGATAGATTAGATTTAATAATTAAGCAGACTGAAAAGCTTCTAAAAAAATTGGATTAAGATATGTACACTTTTATTCAAGAAACACCAAAACATAGACTTAATCCACCAACTTATTCTAGATACTCGCAGTACAAGGATTTACTGATTGTCGACTTCAAGAAAAGATGTGCTTATTGTAATGACACAAATAAATATAGAATTCGAAGTTTTGCAATTGACCATTTTATTCCACAAAAGCCACTGAATTTTAGACCAAAGACACCAGCTAATCAGTACGACAATCTCATCTATTGTTGTTCATATTGTAATAGAGCAAAATGGAATAAATGGCCAACAGATAATGAAGCAATCGAAAATGATGGAAATAAAGGTTTTGTAAAACCAACAAGAGATGAATACAAAGATTTGTTTTTTAGAAATACGAATGGTCGTATTATTCCAATTGAAAACAACAATTTAGCTAGATACATAAAGGACGAACTAATGCTTTGGCATCCAATTCATTCATTAATGTGGAGAATTGAAAAATTAATGGATTTAGAAGAGAAAGTAGATTTAAAATTAAAAGAGATAAATAATGATGAGTTAAGTGAAATTCACAGTAAAATAACTAAAGAAATAACTGATATATTTAGACAAATTTTTAATTCTAATGACTAATAAAAAAAATACTGGTTCTTATTATACGCCATCTTATTTGGCTGAATTTATTTCAAAGAGAGTCTTATCTAACTTTGAAAACAGAACACGTATGTCAATATTAGAACCAAGTGTTGGTGATGGAGCATTTATTTTAGAATTAGAAAAAGAAAGCGATATAAACATCAACTTAACAGCGTTAGATATCAATGATGTAGAATTGAAAACAGCTTCTAAAAAATGGAGTAAAAAAACAGCTTCATTTATAAAAACCGACTTCTTAGAATACTCTTCCTCAAGGCAATATTCAGCTATTATTGGTAATCCGCCTTATGTCAAAAAAAATATACTTACATCAAAACAAATTCAATTAAGCAGAGAAATACATTTAAGTGAAAAACTAACTGAGGCATCCGTTAAGAATATTTGGGCTACATTCTTGGTAAAAGCAAATAAATTATTATCAAAAAATGGAGTTTTAGCATTCGTCTTACCTTCAGAACTATTACAAGTTAAATTTGCCGAAGAAGTTAGAGAATATCTAAAAAAAGAGTTTGAAAGAATTGAAATTTTTACTTTCAATGACTTAATGTTCGAGTGCAAAGGACAAGATACAATCGTACTTTTTGCCTATAAAAAATCCGATTTCAAAGGCGAATTTTTTGCTAATATAACTTCAAAAGAATCATTAAAAAATAATGACTTCATCTTAAAAAATAACGAATTACTTGTTTCTTCTAAAATAAAATGGACTCATCATTTCTTGTCATCTGATGAATTAACATTTATAAACAACCTAAAAAAAGAGCTTAAAACTGTCAACGATTATACAGTCTCACGACCTGGTATCGTTACTGCAGCAAATAAGTTTTTTATTATTGATAAAGAAACAGAAAAAAAATACAATTTATCAAAGTACACAAAACCAATCATACAAAAAGGTCTCTTTGTAAATGGAAGTGTGGTTTTTAATGATGAAAACTTAAAAGAGCTTGAAAAAGATAATCGTCCAACACGGCTTTTGCAACTAAACGACAATGATAAAATTTCAAAAAAATTACGAGAGTATTTAAAACTTGGTGAATTGGAAGAAGTTCCAAATAGGTATAAGTGTAGAATCAGGAACAATTGGTATGTGATTCCTAATGTTTCAGAAAGTCCAGAAGCTTTCTTTTTTAAAAGAAGTCACTTATATCCAAAGCTTTTAAAGAACAATTCAGGTGCTTTTGTGACTGATTCTGCTTACAAAATTGATATACGAAATGGATTTGACTTGAATAGTTTTATTTATTCATTCTACAATACGCTAACCTTACTTCTTACAGAATTAGATGGCAGATATTATGGTGGAGGAGTTTTAGAATTGATTCCAAGTGAATTTAAAAAGTTACCCATTCCATACTTTGAGATTGAGCAAAATCAATTTGAAAATTTCACAATTGATTTTGAGAACAAATCAAATATTGAGCAAATATTAAATCAAAATGACTTTAATATACTTAACTCAACTTTGGGAATGGACTATGATAATCTAAAAAAACTGACAGAAATAAGAAATAAATTAAAAAAGAAAAGATTACGTGAATATGCCAATGCTTAAAGCCATACACATTTGCAATTCGCTACAACCAACACACAAGCCTAAAATTGCAAAAGAGTATGTCTTTGCCAACGCTAGCGAGTTTGAGGAAAGAAAAGCCAGTGTACAACAATGTATAAAAATAATAGTGGTTTAATCGCTAAAACCGAAGTAAGTAAATATAAAAAAGGTCTATGTTTAACTGAAAAGTTAGTGTGTGTAAATCCACTACTATTCTTATACTAGACAGTTCCCTGTAATTTACCCAAACCAATGAACAGAATTTTAATATCAACATTTTTCTTCCTTTTTTTAAATTCCGGATTTGCTCAAAACGGAAAATTAATCTCGAAAAGATTAGTTGATATTTCTAACACAACTATTTGGAATAAAATTTCTCAAAACAACGAATTACTTCCTTCTTTTGAGCATCTAAAGAAGTTGGATTTTTACTCTATCTCTTACGAAAGTGACAACCAAAAAGTTAAAGGATTATTAGTTGAGCCAAAAAAAGATGGAAAATATCCTGTTGTTATTTTCAATCGTGGTGGGAATAGAGATTTTGCTCAATTAACAATTGCAACTTTGATAATGTACACTTCCAAATTAGCGGAACAAGGTTATATTATTATTGGTAGCAACTATCGAGAAAAAGATGAATTTGGTGGCGCAGAAATTAATGACGTGCTGAATTTGACAGAAACCGTAAAGGAAATTGAAAAAGCTGACCCTAATAGTATCGGAATGTTTGGTTGGTCAAGAGGCGGAATGATGACCTATTTAGCTTTACAAAAATCAAACAAAATAAAAACAGCTATCGTCGGAAATGGAGTATCTGATTTGTTTGACACAGCCAAGTTTAGACCAAAAATGGAAACCAATGTATTTGCCGAATGTATTCCTGATTACTGGAACAATAAAGAATCGGAATTAAAAAAACGGTCAGTAATTTACTGGGCAGACGAATTAGACAAAAATAGTAGCCTTTTAATTTTATGCGGAACAAACGACAAAAGAGTAAACCCAGAACAAGCTGATAAAATTGCAGAGAAGTTATCTGAAATGAATTATGATTTTGAATTAAGAAAATTTGAAACAGATCATTTCTTTTCAGAATATAAAACAGAATTGAACGAAATGGTAATTGAATGGTTTAACAAACGATTAAAAAAATAAAAACTACCCACAACAATGGCTATAAGTAATTACTTGTTCTCGCCTACTTCTGAAAAACAGTAGTTTTCTTATTCAGTTCGTATTCATTAAATTAGAGCTTTAAAAACACAACTAATTTTATACGAATACGTTATGTATCCTTCTAAATACCAAACACTAAAACACTATTTAGGAGCGCTTTTTTTAATGCTTATTGTAACTTCCTGCAAAGGACAATCGCAAACAAACATAGAAAGAAACGTGGGTGGAGGTTGCCAAGACTGTAAAGCTTTATTGGATTATAAAATGCTTAACATAACACCTAAGTCAGTTGATACCTTACCTGGTTTTCATGAAAATGAACCAAAACTAAAAATAACGGGTACTGCATTTAAAAAAGACAGAAAAACACCCGCAGAAAATGTTATACTCTACATTTATCACACAGACAGAAATGGAATTTATCAACCTAGTGACAAACCTGTAGGTTCGGAAAAAAGACACGGACAATATAGAAACTGGCTAAAAACAGGTAACAATGGAAAATTTACTTTTTATACATTCAGACCTGCATCTTACCCCAATACACAAGAGCCAGAACACATTCATATTTATGTAAAAGAGCCCAATACTGTGCCTTATTATATTGACAGCTATCAATTTGAAAGCGACCCTGCTCTTACTGAAGAAAAAAAGCAGTCAGAAAAAAACAGAGGTGGTTCTGGAATTATACAACTTAAAAAAGAAGATGGCATTTGGACTGCCCATAGAGATTTAATTTTAGGATTAAATATTCCTGACTATGAGTAAAACCTTTTCTTACCACCACTTACTTTTTTAGATTTTCTATTCAGTTTCAATTTGTTAAATTAGTTGCTTAATTCAAGAAAAAGTTAACCTTATATTTTTATGGAAATAAAAAAGTACATGTATAGCTTTCCTATACTGAAAGAAAAAATTGATGAATGGAAAAGTTTTGCTGAAAAAGTAAACGGAGAAAAAAACGAGGAGTTTACAAAAATGCATGAAAGAATTGGCGTTACCAAAGAGTTATGGTTTTTAAAAGAGAAAAAAGACAGCTACGAAGTATTGGTATACACCGAGGCTGTTAATGATAATTTTATGGAACTTTTTAAAGAAGATACTTCCGAGTTTTCAGAATGGTTTAAAGCAAATGTTGAAAAAACTCAAAAAATAGATTTAACTGAAAGCTTTAAAATGCCTGAGCTTGTTTTAGACTGGGTAGAATAAAGTTAGTTGGATCTTTATTTTCCATTTTTATTAGCATCTAATCACTATATCAAAAAATGAAACTTTCCTTTCAAATAATTATACTCTCTTTTTTAATAGTTTTGGGCTGTAAGTCTAAGCAAGATGAGAAGAATGAAATAAACACTAACGCTCCTAAAGCTGAATTTACCAAATTCGATTTAGGTGAAAGTGATTTACCCACACTAAAAAATGTAGTAAATGATTATGAATCTCTCTTCACCATTGAACAACTGGAAAGGTTAACCTTGTTAATTCGAGAGTATGAGAAAAAGACTTCCAATCAAATAGCTATTGCTTCTATTAAATCAATCGGAAAATACACCGATTTTAGTCAATTCGCTATTGACTTATCAAATCATAATGGTGTAGGGCAAAAAGAAAAAAACAACGGTTTAACTATTGTTTTTAGTAAAACCTTAAGAAAAATAAGAATTTCTACTGGCATTGGAACTAAACAAATTTTAACAGACGAAATTTGTGAGGAAGTAATTGAGAAAACAATTATCCCTGAGTTTAAAAAAGGAGAATATTACGTTGGTATTGAAAAAGGAATTACAGAGTTAATAGCTAAGTGGCAAAAACCTTTAAAAAGGTAACTTTTTACTCAACCTTATTTGATTAGCTCAGTAAAGACAAGGCAACATTTATTGAATTTGATAACTCTTTTTTATCAGGATTTACTTTAGAAACAACTCGAATACCATTGTAAAGTGTGTAAAGAAGAGTGGCTATAGATTTTAAATCTTGACTATTTTTTAATTGTCCTCTTTCTTTACCTGCTTTTAAATACTCATAAAATAGGTTTTCGAAATCACTTTTATTTTCAATTAGTACTTTGTGTAAACTTTCGTCATTCGGAATAAGTTCTGTCGTAGCATTTACAACAAAACATCCTTTTTTATCTTCATCAAGAATAGCTTCATCTATAGCTTTATTAAATAACTCTGAAAACCCTTCTTTTACATCTGGGTGATTTTGAAAAAACTCTATTAGTCCCTCTTTTGTAGTAGCTCTATAAAGCTCGAAAGACTTTTTAAATAGTTGTTCTTTATCTCCAAAGGTATCATATAAACTTGCTCTGTTTATTCCTAAGTGACTTACCAAATCTTGTACGGAGGTAGCAGAATACCCTTGTTTCCAAAACAAACACATTGCTTTGGTTAGTACTTCTTTTTCATTAAATGATTTAACTCTTGGCATATAAAAAATGTGGAAGCGATTAACACTTCCACAAAATTACCATACTGGAACTATCATTCCAAATATATTCAAAAAAATTTAGCTCATTAATGGATTGATATTTATACCTCCATCAATATTATACTCACTTCCTGTAATAAAAGAAGCATTGTCAGATGCTAAAAAAGACACCAACTTTGCCACCTCTTCTGGTTGTCCGAATCGCTTTAAAGGAACACGATTTTCAATGGTTTGAGCAAAACCTTGCAATTGTTCTTCTTTCATTCCCGTTTTTCCAAAAATTGGAGTAGCTACTGGACCAGGATTAACCGAATTAATTCGTATTCCTCTCGAAGCTAATTCAGTAGCTGCTGTTCTAGTATAAGAGTTTAACGCTGCTTTTGATGCTGCATATACTGCTGTATTTGGCATTCCGGTATAAGCATTTATAGATGATAAATTTATAATTGATGCTCCCTCATTTAAAATGGGTAAGAATTTTTCAGTAGTAAATACAGCTCCTTTAAAGTTAATAGCCATTTGATGATCAAACATTTCTTCACTTATACTTCCAACTGGTGCTGGTTGAAAAATACCCGCATTTACAAATAGTATATCAACTTTATTGAAGTCTCTCTTTACCTGTTCTACTAAGTTTTCAATAGCAGAAAGACTTTTTACATCAGCAACAATTCCTTGTACTCCTAGTTTTTTCGAAGCCTCTTTTACTTTTTCAGAATTTCTTCCTGTAATAATTACTGTTGCTCCTTGATTTTTTAATTCTTGAGCAGATGCAAACCCAATTCCACTGTTCCCGCCAGTTATAACGGCTATTTTTCCTTTTAATGTACTCATTGTTTTTATTTTTTAGTTAATAATTAATTATAGAACGATCGTTCCGTTTACAAACATACATATATTAGAACGATTGTTCCAAATTAAATTTACACTTATTTTATTTGGTTAAAATGTTAAAACACCGAACAGACTTGTCTGTTCTTTTTAAACTTTGTAACTTTGACATAAATTAAGAGGTATGAGTAGTCCCAGAGAACGAATATTAGAAACAGTTGCACATTTATTTCATCAACAAGGTTATAACAGTACAGGTATTAATCAAGTTATAAAAGAGGCTAAAGTTGCTAAAGCTAGTTTTTATCAGCACTTTAAATCAAAGGATGCTTTGTGTATTGATTTCTTAAATAACAGGCACGAGCTTTGGTTTAAAGAACTCTTTAAGTATACTTCAAAAAGTAAAAATTCAAAAGATAGAGTATTGCTAGCATTCGATTTTATAGCTTATATGAATACAAAAGAAAATTTTAGAGGTTGTAGTTTCCTAAATATTCTATCAGAAATATCTAAAGAACAAGAGGGTATATTAACCGTAATTCAATTACATAAAAAAGAATTGAACAACTTTTTTCAAGAGTTAATAGACAATGAACTACTTGCTACACATATTTATCTACTTTTTGAAAGTGCTATTATAGAAAGTCAACTCTTCAAATCAAATGAAATAGTATATAAATCAAAAAAAATCATACAAAACTTACTATAATTATTATGGAACAGAAACATCCACTTCCTCCTTTTACCCTCGAAACAGCTAAACAAAAAATTCAACTCGCAGAAGACGCTTGGAATTCTCAAAACCCTGAAAAAATAGCATTAGCTTACACTGTTGATAGTGAATGGAGAAATAGAGACACCTTTGTTAATGGTAGAGAAGAAATTATTAACTTCTTGAGTAAAAAGTGGCAAAATGAGCTTAATTACAAACTAAAAAAAGAGTATTGGGCACATAGTGAAAACAGAATTGCTGTACGCTTTGAATATGAATATCAAAACAAAGAAGGCAAATGGTTTAGGGCTTATGGTAATGAAAACTGGGAATTTGATAACAACGGACAAATGAAAAAAAGGTACGCTAGTATTAATGATCTTGAAATAGAGGAAGTTGATAGGTATCTTTAATTTTTTAGCATAAAATTGAAAAAGTGAATAATAATATACTTATGAATTAAATAATTGAACTGTAAAATGAATTATAAAATAGATAATATAAACAAGTCTGAATATCAAGAAGTAGCTGATGTATGGGAAGCTTCCGTTAGAGCTACACATCATTTTTTAAAAGAAGAAGATATCGCTTATTTTAAACCCCTTATTTTTAATACGTATTTGGATGCGGTAGAATTAAAATGTATAAAAATCAATCATAAAATAGTAGGTTTTTTAGGCGTTGCTGAAGAAAATTTAGAAATGCTTTTTATCCATCCTGAATATAGAGGTAAAAAGGTAGGTAAAGCCTTATTAGAATACTCTATTGACAAATTGAATGTAGATAAGGTAGATGTAAATGAACAAAATGAGCAGGCTGTTGGTTTCTATCAACATTTTGGTTTTAAAACTATCAACCGTTCAGAGCTAGACGCTACAGGAAAACCTTATCCTATTTTACACATGCAGTTAAATAATACTCTCTAAAAGAGCTTAAGAGTTATTACTAATAACTTTAGTTCCTAAAATTAAAACAGAAGAATTAACTTTATCAAAATGTAACACTTGTGAAGAAAGTTTAACTTTTTGTAGTTTTACAATATACTAACCTAAACTTTTATAAACATACGTCTATGGAAACAGTTACTACCAAAACAAGTAATACTTTTAGTGATCGTATTAAATTGCCTTTTAACTTTGATACAACCAAAATGCTTGAAGAAGCTAAAGCTTTACAATTGGATAATTTTGAATATTATAATGTAATTGCTTTGCGATCGCCTGCACACCTAGTTGATACATCATTACCTTTCCCTCCTCCTGCTGAAGATTATGCTGATGGTTCGTGGACAGATTGGTTAGATACTAATGCTTTAAAAAAGTCTCCATATTTGACTAGTGTTATTGATTTTTTTAAAGAAAACACTACAGTAACTTTAGTACGACTACTTCGATTAGCTCCACATTCAACAGTTAAAGAACATACGGATCCTACCTTAGGTTTAGAGGTTGAAAGATCAGTAATTCGACTTACAATACCTATTCTTAATAATGATAATGTTACTTTTTATTTAAATGATACTCCCGTATTGATGAAACCAGGAGAATGTTGGTACATGAGACTTACGGATCCTCATAAGGTTATTAATAATGGTGATGAAGAACGTATAAACCTTACCATAGACATGATTCCTAACGATTGGATTCGAAGGGTTATTAAAGAAAGTGCACAAAATTCTAAATAAAATAAAAAGGGTACACTAATACGTACCCTTTTTTGTTTTATATAACTTTATAGTCTATTCTAAAGCTCCTAAATAACGCTCTGCGTCTAAAGCAGCCATACAACCTGTACCTGCTGCTGTTACTGCTTGACGGTATTCTTTATCTTGAATATCACCAGCGGCAAAAACTCCTGGTAAGTTTGTTTTGGTAGATTTACCTTTTGTTATTAAATATCCTGTTTCATCCATATCTAATAAACCTTTGAATAAATCAGAGTTTGGTTTGTGACCTATCGCAATAAATACTCCTGTTACTGGAATTTCTGTTTTTTCACCAGTTTGGTTATTAACAGCACGAACTCCTTCAACAACGTTTTCTCCTAATACCTCATCAATTTCAGTATTATACATAACAGTAATATTTTCTGTTTTGTTAACACGGTGTTGCATTGCTTTAGAAGCACGCATATAATCTTTACGTACTAACATAGTAACTTTACTACAAATATTTGCTAAGTATGTTGCCTCTTCTGCAGCAGTATCTCCTGCCCCAACAACAACAACATCTTGTCCTTTATAAAAGAAACCATCACAAGTAGCACAAGCTGAAACTCCACCACCAATTAAACGTTGCTCGCTTTCTAATCCTAAATATTTTGCAGTTGCTCCTGTAGATATAATTATAGTTTGCGCTTCTATTTCTGTCGATTCATCTACAGTTACTTTATGAGTTCCTCCTTCTTCTTTAGAAAGCTCTACTTTAGTAACCATTCCAAAACGAACATCTGTTCCGAAACGCTCTGCTTGACTTTTTAAATCTTCCATCATTGCTGTACCATCAGTACCTTTTGGATATCCTGGGAAATTATCTACCTCAGTTGTTGTAGTTAACTGACCTCCCATTTGCATTCCTGTATACATAACTGGTTTCATGTCTGCTCTCGCTGCATAAATAGCTGCTGTGTAACCTGCTGGACCAGACCCAATAATCAAACATTTAATTTTTTCTGCCATTATCTTGAATTTTTGAAGTTACAAATGTAATTTTTTTTTATTTCTAGTTATCTGCTTTTAAATATATTTTAACTATTGTCTTATAAAGTCAAATTATTTAATAATTATTTCATTTTTTTATTTGTCATTTACTTTTTTTTTCTACATTTGCAGTCCCAATTATTCGGGGTGTAGCCTCTCATTTTACTCGAGATAAACTACACTACGAATTTTACACTTTTCGGGGTGTAGCGTAGCCCGGTCATCGCGCCTGCTTTGGGAGCAGGAGGTCGCAGGTTCGAATCCTGCCACCCCGACTAAAAAGTCCTTAAATCATCTGATTTGTAGGACTTTTTTATTTTTTAGAATTACTTATTATTCCTTGCTCTTTTTCTACTTAAATTTGTATTGCTTTAGTTTCATTCTAATATCATGAAAACCATCCCCGTAAGACATTTAAAGACTTCTCAAAAAGAACCTAACCTATCTGGTGATTTTATGATTAAGGATCTTCAGGAACTTCTTAACGGAAAAGATATGGTTCACGAGCTTCACAGGCACGATTTTTACTTCTTTTTAGTATTAAAAAAAGGGATAGGAAACCATGAAATAGACTTTGTTAGTTATGATGTTACAGATTATACTGTTTTTATAGTTCGCCCTGGTCAAGTGCACGAATTAGAATTAAAAAGTAACAGCGAAGGTTTTATGATTCAGTTTAATACTGATTTTTACTATCCTTTTGATAAAAGAATGAATTCTCTATTACAAAAAGTAAGTACTTCAAACTACTATCTACTAGAAGAAGACTTTTTTTTAAGAATTAACCCTTTATTGACCTCTATTTTTTCAGAATATAAAGATAAAGCTGAAGCATATAAAGAAGTTATAAAGTCTAATCTTCATATTCTTTTTATAGAGCTACTAAGGTTAAAAAGCACCAACAATAAAGATTCTAACACTAAGGATCTATATATTCAAGAATCTCTTGAAAAATTTCTACATTTATTAGAAACAAATATTACTAGCATAAAACAAGTTTCTAAATATGCTAGTATGTTAAATCTATCTAACTACCAGTTAAATACTATAACTAAACAGACTTTAGATAAAACAGCTTCAGAAATTATTAATGAACAAATTATACTAGAATCTAAAAGGTATCTTTTAGCATCTTCCAATCAAATAAATCAAATAGCATATCATTTAGGCTATGAAGATGTTTCTTATTTTATACGTTTTTTTAAGAAACATACTGGTTACTCTCCTGAAGCTTTCAGAAAAAAACTAACATAAGTACAATACTACTTTACAATTATCCTATCCTAGAGGCTTAGACTAAATATACTTTTACATCATATAAATCAAATTAAAATATGATGACAAAAGGTGATTTAAAGTATAAAGAGTTTTGGAATGAAAAATATCAAAACACCACCTTTGCCTATGGCAAAGAACCCAACTTATTTTTTAAAGAAGAGCTTCAAAAAATAAGAACTGGAAAAATCTTATTACCTGCTGACGGAGAGGGTAGAAATGGTGTATACGCTTCAAAATTAGGTTGGGATGTTACTGCTACCGATTTGAGCATAGAAGGAAAAAGTAAAGCTCTAAAATTAGCCAACGAATTCGGTATAGATCTACAGTATATTGTAGGCGATATACAAAACCTTGAATTTCCAAAAGAATCTTTTGATGCTATTGGTTTAATCTACGCTCATTTTACAGCTTGGAAAATTTCTACAATTCATCAAAAATTAGTTACACTTCTTAAATCTGGAGGATACATAATATTCGAAGCGTTCAGTAAAAATCATTTAAAATATCAGAATGATGATCCAAAAATAGGTGGACCAAAAGATATAGATATGCTTTTTTCAGTAGAACAAATACAACAAGATTTTACTGGTTTTGAAATTCAAGTTTTAGAAGAAGAGGAAGTTTTTTTGAATGAAGGAAACTCCCACAACGGCAAAGGAAGTGTGCTTCGTTTTATAGGTAAAAAACTCTAGGAAATGATGAAAAAGATGCTAGCTGTAGTATTTCTATTTATAGTTTTTAAGAGTAATGCCCAAAAAGCCGACCAGTTTAATTCATGGTGGTATTATTCTGGTAAGTATCAATTAACTGAAAAGTTCAATATTGAAACCTTATACTCTTGGAGCAGACATAATCTTGTTAAGAATTGGCAACAATCAAAACTAAGACTTGGTACAAGTTATAACTACTTAAAAAATATAAGTTTTGGTGCTGGGTATGAATGGGTAGTTCTCTTTCCTTATGGAGCACATCCTGTCCCTAAGAAAAGAATAGAGCATCGTATTTATGAGTACTTTACCATAAAAAATAAAATTAAAAAAGTTTCCGTTAATTATGGAATGCTATTAGAACAGCGTATCATGAAAGACAAAACAAGACACCGATTACGATTAGTATTTAGTACAAAAACACCAATCATATGTTCTAAAGAAGGTAAAACAATAATAGGTTTATCATTCTCTAATCAAGTATTTTTAGATGTCGACAAGTACGCAAACAATAAAAACTTTAGTCAGAACAGAATTTATGGTGCTGTTGATATTCCTTTAAATAGTGCTTTGGCATTAAGTATAGGATATATGAATCAATACATAATTATAAAAGAAAACCGTATTGAAAACAACCATACTTTAATGATAAAACTATCTCACAAAATTGATTTCAGAAAGAAAAAGAAACAGTTTAGTTTACTATAATTTTTAGAAAAATAAACACAAACACCTTACATTTGTGTTTATTTTTTTATTACAATGACTCACTAGAAATAGTGCTGATAAGAATACTTAATTAGTATGATAATTAATTCCCCTATCTCAAAACTAAAAACTTTATATTACTTTGTTTTTTGTGTATTATCACTTTCTTCTTTTATTATCCAAGCCCAAGAGAGTCAGCCTTCACATAACAACACCATAGCTAATATTGATTTAGCTAAAAAAAAGTGTAACTACTACCTAAACCTCTCTCGAGAAGCCTATAATAAAGCTAATGTTGAAGATTTTAAAAAGTATAACGATTCTATTTTATTAATTACTCAAAATTTTAAAGAGTTAAAAGACGTAGAAATAAAATCTATTATAAATCATGGTATCTACTATAATGTTACTGATTCCTATGAAAAAGCTCTTGTAGAGTTCCATAAAGCTCTTGATTTTAATAAAGCTAACCTCAATAACGAAGTAACAGAAATTAACATATTAGTTAATCTTGCTAATGTTTACAGTCAAATAGACAAGCCTGATAAAGTAATTGCTTACATGGAAAAAGTACTTGCTTTGACTGAAAAAAATAATGTATCTGATATTATTAAACTAGCGGCATACAACGGACTAGGCAATAGCTATACTAAAAAAGAAAATTACGAGAAAGCACTAGCTTATTTATACAAAATGAAAAACTTGGCTGAAAACATAAATAATGTTCAAGCTGTTAATACCGCTCTTGATAATATTGGGTATTCTTATTTTCAACAAGAAAAGTGGGACAAGGTTATAAAAACAGCTAAAGAATCATTAGCGTACTCTAAAAAAAACGGATTACCTAAAAGACCTGTTGCTCTCCTTAATTTAGGAATGTCTTACGTTAAAAAACAAGAAACTAACAAAGCTATACCTTTATTAAAAGAAGTTTTAGTTATAGCCACTAATAGAAAAGATCTTGAGCTAGAAAAGGAAGCTCACTTACACTTGGCTAAAGCTTATAAGTTATTAGGTGATTTTAAAAACTCTCATAAAGAACAAGAAAATTATGCTGAAATAATGAAGGTTTTATTGAAGGAACAGTCAAATGCTGCTCTTCTTGATTTAAAACATGATTCCGATACTGAAAAACAGAATATAGAATCAAAATTAAATTCTTTAGCTTCTATTGAGAATAAAAAAAGTAATTTGCTTATTGGTGGCGGAGTTTCAATTGTTTTTTTAGGAGGATTACTCTTTTTTTATATCCGCAAAAAGAAAACCATTGAAGCCGACCGTGAGCTATTTAAAAAAATAAATTCCTTACTTCAAAACGAAAACAAAGCTTTAAAAGCCAAAATGCTAGAGTTTGCCACTGTAAAAAAAGAACAATCTCCAAAAACTGTTCAGTACAAAAATTCTTCTTTAACAGAAAAAGATAAAGATTACTACATGAAATTGATTCTTGATTATATGGAGACAAAAAAACCTTATCTTGATTTTGAAATTAATCAATCAGAATTAGCTTCTAAACTCTCTATGAGCAAGCACCACCTATCTGAAGTTTTAAACCTTTGTTTCGATCAAAATTTTTATCAGTTCATCAACCTGTATAGAGTAAACGAAGCACAAAAGATAATGAAAGATCCTGATTATAAAGATTATAAAATTTTAGCAATTGCCTACGAAGCTGGTTTCAAAAGTAAAACCTCCTTTAATCGTGTTTTTAAAAATCATACTGGGTTTACACCTTCTGATTTCCGAAAACAACAATTAAGTGAACTGACTGTTTAATCCTTTTTTAAGTTTAGATATAAAAACTAATTTAGTTTTTCAAAAAGAAAAAATAAAATAAACTCTGGTAAACCTGAAATTAAACATTGTAAGTATCTACAGGTTTTTCACCTACAATCTCCTTATAAACATTGACAAAACAAATAATTAATAAATTTTAAAGAAAGAAAATCACAGAAAAATGTAGGTTTTTTCTGTGATTTAACCATTTACTACAGTTTGTTATAAAGTATTTCCATCCTTCTTCTCACTTACTGTATCTGAATCTCCACTTGTAGATTCTACTGTAGAAGCTGCCGCAAATCCTCCTTGAATAATGTTTAAATCTTCTTGATTCATCATTTCAATTCCTGATAATGTCTCTAATTGCATGATCTTAATTTTTATTGTTAATGCTACTTCTTATATAGGTTTCACTTGCCCTAATTTTTTGTTCCCTAATTTTTACTATTGTAAAGTATTTCCGTCCTTCTTCTCACTTACTGTATCTGAATCTCCACTTGTAGATTCTACTGTAGAAGCTGCCGCAAATCCTCCTTGAATAATGTTTAAATCTTCTTGATTCATCATTTCAATTCCTGATAATGTCTCTAATTGCATAATCTTAATTTTTATTGTTAATGCTACTTCTTATATAGGTTTCACTTGCCCTAATTTTTTGTTCCCTAATTTTTACTATTGTAAAGTATTTCCGTCCTTCTTCTCACTTACTGTATCTGAATCTCCACTTGTAGATTCTACTGTAGAAGCTGCCGCAAATCCTCCTTGAATAATGTTTAAATCTTCTTGATTCATCATTTCAATTCCTGATAATGTCTCTAATTGCATGATCTTAATTTTTATTGTTAATGCTACTTCTTATATAGGTTTCACTTGCCCTAATTTCTTGTCCCTTAATTTTTACTATTATAAAGTACTTCCGTCCTTCTTCTCACTTACTGTATCTGAATCTCCACTTGTAGATTCTACTGTAGAAGCTGCCGCAAATCCTCCTTGAATAATGTTTAAATCTTCTTGATTCATCATTTCAATTCCTGATAATGTCTCTAATTGCATGATCTTAATTTTTATTGTTAATGCTACTTCTTATATAGGTTTCACTTGCCCTAATTTTTTGTTCCCTAATTTTTACTATTGTAAAGTATTTCCGTCCTTCTTCTCACTTACTGTATCTGAATCTCCACTTGTAGATTCTACTGTAGAAGCTGCCGCAAATCCTCCTTGAATAATGTTTAAATCTTCTTGATTCATCATTTCAATTCCTGATAATGTCTCTAATTGCATGATCTTAATTTTTATTGTTAATGCTACTTCTTATATAGGTTTCACTTGCCCTAATTTTTTGTTCCTTAATTTTTATTATTATAAAGTATTTCCGTCCTTCTTCTCACTACTTGTATCAGAATCATCTCTTTCTGATTCCACAGTTGAAGCTGCTGCAAATCCTCCTTGAATAATATCTAACTCTTGCTTGTTCATTAATTCAAATTTTCCTAAAGTTTCTAAATTCATAATTCTTGTTTTATGGTTAATTCACTGGTTTTAAAAAGGTTTCTTTTGATTAAAGTTTAATCGTTCAAAAAAGATTACTGCAGTACTATATTGCATATTTTTCTTTTTTAAAAAGTGTCTCCACTTTTAGATCCTAGAACCAGCACTACAGTAATATTTGTTGAATAATTTGAAAATCTTCTTTGATTTAACACTTTAAATTCTCTAAACCTTAGAATAAAGAAGAATACTTTGGCTGACCGATATAATCTACTTTTCTTGAAGGTCTATCTGGGTCTCCTAATTCACTAATAGATTCATAAAATCCTCCTTCTACTGTTTCTAAATGATCTTGATTTAACTTTTCAAATTTTTCTAAGTTTTCTAAATTCATAATTAGTATGTTATTAAGTTTTACTACTTCTTTTTATTTATTTATTATTATTATGCTCCTAGCTCTAACTGGTTTTTAACCAGATTAAAGTATTTATGTTTATTTTTTACTAAAACTTTGTGATTCCCTTGCTCTATAACTTTTCCGTCTTCTAAGACCAAAATCTGATCTGCATTTTTTACTGTACTTAATCTATGAGCAATTACAAAAACTGTTTTTCCTTTAAAAAACTGATTTAAATTATCCATAATCATACTCTCGTTATTCGCATCTAAAGCAGAAGTAGCTTCATCTAGAAAAATATATTCTGGATTTTTATATACGGCTCTTGCAATAAATAGTCTTTGTTTTTGACCACCACTTAACTCTAGTCCAGTATTTCCTATTTTGGTATCAAACTTTAGTGGTAAACGTTGAATGAAGTCATAAATGCATGCTGTTTTTGCTGCAAATTCGAGTCGTTTCATATCTGGTTCTTCATCAGACAATGCAATGTTCTCAGCAATTGTTCCACTAAATATATGTCCATCCTGTAATACTACTCCGCATTGATCCCTCCAATCATCTGCATTTACATCTTTAAAATCAAGATTGTCGAGATTTATTCTCCCCTCTGTTGGTTGATAAAATTTTAGTAATAATTTCATCAAGGTTGTTTTTCCGCTTCCACTTACCCCCACAATTGCAGTAACACTTCCAACAGGAATTTCTAAATCAATGTCTTTAAGTATGTACGGAGCATTACTTCCTTCGTATTTAAAACTTACACCTTTAAGAGCAATTTTATTTTTTAGTCCGTTTGGTTTAATCATTAAAGGTTTGTTCTCATCTTCTTTTTGGTGAACCTCATCCATTCTATCAAAAGATATTTTTGCCTCCTGAAGAGCTCGTACAAAATCTACAACTGTTTCAAATGAATTTGTTAATTGACCAAGTATGTACCCTACACTTAACATTACCCCCAGTGTCATTGATTGGTTAATTACCCAGTATGCACAAATAAATGTTATCAGTATACTTTTAATATGGTTAAACCCTCGCATTCCTACTTCTTGAAACTGATCTATCCGTAGTCCTTGTAATTTTATATCGTGCAACTTATACTGTATCTTTTTCCACGCAGATACTTTAACTGCTTGAGCATTGTTTATTTTAACCTCAGTCATACCTGTGATTAATTCAATTAATGCGTTTCTATTTTCTAATTCATTGTTAAAAGCAATATAGTTGAGTCTTTCTCTTTTCTTATTAAAAAACAACATCCATCCGACTGAGAGTAAACTAAGAACCAGAAAAACTATGAATACGGTAGTGTTTAATATTGCAAGTTGGATAGATAAAGCTACAATCAAAAAAAAGGTAAATATTGATTGAATCATTATATGATTCAAAAATCGTTCTATTTTATTTTGCTCATCAATTCTTTGAAGAATGTCTGTGTATAATCGTGTGTCAAAAAACTTGATTGGTAGTTTTATAATTTTATATAAGAAATCTGTTATAATTTTTAAACTTACTGTAACTCCAAGTTTTATTAATAAAACTCCTCTAAACCACTCAAAAACAACTTGTCCTAGAAACAATAGTGATTGAAAAAGTAGTACCACCCATACAATATTTAGTTTCTTTTTTTGTACTCCTTCATCTAATAAATATTGAATCGTCATTGGAAAAATAAATGCTAAAACTGAAGTAACTCCTAAAATAGCTACAAGTTTAACTATTGGTTTCTTATATGTTTTATAATACGATTTTAAAAACTGTAGCCCTCTCTTTGTACCGTTTTCAACCTTCTCTGGCTCTACATCAAAAAACTTTTCTGTTGGTTGGAGTAGTAGGGCGATTCCCTTTCCTTCTGTTGTTTTCCAAAACTTTAAAAACTCTTCTTCTTTTAGTTTTAATTTCCCATGTCCTGGGTCAAGAATATAATAAACATTGTTTTTAATTTTTTCAAGAACAACAAAATGATCATGATTCCAATGAAGAATTAAAGGATAAGGAACATCTGATTTTAAGTTATCAACAGTGATTTTTACCCCCATAGCTTTTAACCCTAGCTTTTCACTTCCCTGAATAAGATCTGAGAACGAAACCCCTGTTCTAGTTATTTCACATCTCTTTCTTATTTCTTCTAAAGAATATTCTTTACCATATTGAGAAGCAATCATTCTAATACAGGTTGGTCCACAATCTGTTACGCCTATTTGGTGATAAAATTTCATGTTTTACTTTTTTAACTTACTACTTTATAGAAATAATCATCTACTTTTTCTAATTGATGGGTGTAAAACTTACTGTAGCGCAGTTCATCTTCTTTATAGTCGAGAACTCGATCTGGATTTACTTTCCATAGTTCCTTAAACTCACTAGTTTCTATTACTTCTCTTACGTCAACATCATTTATATTGCCATAATCATTTAAGTGCAACAAACAGTTCTTTAAATTTCCGTCCCAATTAATACATACTCTTTTGTTATAATAGGTATGATAGCTCTTAGATTCTGTAAAGTATTTTACATTTACGATGTAGTTATTATCAGGAAAATGTTTCTTGTGTAAATCAGAATAAATATTTTCTTCTAAGTAATTAACTTGATTTTCAAATTTCTTTGAGAACATCCCCGATGTTGGATAATTATGAACAATGACGTAGTCTAATTTCTGATTTTCTTCAAAAATATTTTCAACAGTATCTTCAATGTTTTCAACATATTCAACAATTAAACTAACAGATCTAAATACTAATCCTTTTGTGTAGCTAGAAAACTCGACTATATCATTACAATCTCTTACTCTTAATCGCACTTCAATATGGGAACATAGGAGTTCGTCTAACTGATATATAAGTTTTTGTAAAGAATATTTAGGGTCATTAAAATCATACTCTATAACTGCAGTATTAATTTTATTTGGTGTTCGCCATTGCATAGACATTTTTGGATACTCTTGATGATCAAAAGTGATAAACCCAAAATCATTTTTTAAAAGAAATTCTATATAACTTTCGAAAATTATTCTTTCTTCTGGCTTAACTAAATCTTTAACCTCATTTATAGATTGAGTTTCTAGTTTCTCTAAGACATCATATAAACTGTTTGGTATAAACTTGATGTCTGATCGCTGGAGATTGTATATTGTGCTTCTCTCTTTTCCCTTTACAGCTACATTATGGGAAAATAACTTAAAGTACTCTGTTCTTTTCATTGATCTTAAGTATTTGTCTTAAAAATAAATTTGAGTTCGGTTTGTAATTACTGTAGTTTATAAAACTTCTCATGGATCTGTGCTTTGTTGATGAACTAAATCGTACTTCTGAATACAATTCTCTAATACTGTTAGTAGGGTCAACATGCATGTAGTGATAATTCAAAGGAATCCTTTTTAGAACCTCCCAATCATCGGTTATCGGACTTAATTTTTCACTTCTCATAATTTTCATTTCTGTTTAATTAATATATTCTAGCACTTTTCTTACATTTCCGCATTTCTCTAATTGGTGCTTTAACCAGTTTTTTATTTCGTATTCTAAATAGTAGTTCCCATAGTTACCTGGAGCTAAAAATTGTCCTACTGGATTTACTTCTATGAACTTAAATCCGTTTTCTGTTTTTAATATATCTATAGAACCTGTGTTTAAATTAATGCTTTTCATAAAAACACGAAGCTTATCTTCAATATCTTGTGGTAATTGATAATTTACCCAGTGAATATGGTCTGTATAGTAATTTAGTTTGATATCTACATTCTTTTCTGAATTTGTAGTAATTGCTGCTGTTGAAAAGATTTTACCATCCAAATAAAATATTCTAATTTCATGAAGAGATGACACTTTTTCCTGAAACAAGGTTGGAAAAAACTTATCAGGAGCCTTTTCTACCATTTCTTTCTTAAAAGTTGTTGTATAAATTGAATAAGTTTCTTCTCCTTTGATAAAGTAATTTGAGAAATAAAGAGGTTTACTTATAATTTCTCCATCATTTCTATAATAAAACTTTAACAACTCTTCTTTATCATTTGTTACAATTGTCTCTGGACAACTCAAACCAGCTTTTTTAGCATAATCTAAAAAGATTAGTTTGTTTTCTCCATAAGTTGGCATTTCAGGCATGATGATTTTATCTTTAAAAAAGTACTTTAAATACTCTAAAAAAGTTTTTATTTCTGAATCTGCTTCCTCATTAACTTGTTCTAAGATTTTATTGTTCTCACCAAAAGGAATGTAATCTAATATTGAATAAAACCTTCTGTACCAAATAACATCGATTGCATCTTTTATACTTTTTCCTTCTATTAAGATATCGTTGTTAATTACATCAACACAATAAGACACTTTTTTGGTTACTAAGTCTTCTAAATTTAACTTAAAAAAAGGAACATTATCTTCTAATAACCAATCAACAACTGGATCGGTACACTGCTCATACATACTATAGGTTAATACTAAAATCATAATCTTATCTTTTTAATTTACTCTGTTTCTAATTGAAGAATTTGTTCTTCTATTTCTTTTCTTTTTTACTGTTTTTCTTCCAAAATTATATCTCATCGAAAACACTATTCTTCGTGCGTCATAATAATTTTCATTAGTTCGTCTATACCCGGTGTTTTCTGACAGATTAAACTTGTACTTATCTGTTTTTAAAATATCCTGAATAAAGAGGCTTAAATACCAGTTGTTAAACCTTTTGGACAAACTAAAATCCGTTGAAAAAACAGGCGATAAAGTACTTTGAGTAAGCGGACCATACCTGTTGTAATAAAAATCTATACATGCCTCCAAACTCTTATCTTTTAAGAAATAGTAGTAATTGTACGATCTTAAATCTAACTCTAAACCATCCCTAGTAAAGGCCTCATTAAAAGAAGGTATAGCTATAAGTTTTTTATAACTTGCATTTGCAGTAAATTGACTTTCAAATCTGCTATTCTTAGTTGAAAAATTATATAAATATGTTCCTCCAAACCTTTCATAAACCCCATAATTATCTCGATAATAATTCAAAACATTATCTGGTAATACTCTCGATAACTGACCTATCACATCTCTCTCTTTGCTATAGTTAAAAATAAAGGTGTGCTTAGAGTTTAACACATACGACAACTCTGTTGTAAAGGTTCTAGAGGGGTTGAGAAATGGGTTTCCTTCTGAATAGATTTGAGGAGTCACGTAATTTCTGAATGGATTTAGCTGCCAGAATCCTGGGCGAACAATTCTATTATTTAATGATACACTTAATACATGCTTTCTATTGGGTGCGTATTTCACATAGGCTGAAGGAAACACATTCTTATATTTGTTAGTATTGATTGATTTTGTGGTTTTCTGATTTCCTTTCTGGTAAGTGCCCTCAACTCTTAAACCTAAACTATAGTTCCATATCTGACTTGGGTTATACTTTATAGATATATACCCTGAAGTAACTTTTTCTTCAAAATTAAATAGATTACTCACATCAGGATCGATTTCATAAACTCCAGAATTATACCTTCTTAAAATAATTTCGTTTTCTGTATTTGTTTCATAATATTGCCCTCCTAAACTCAGGTTCCATTCATCATTTAAAACCTTATAATAATCTGCTTTAACATTTATATTATCAATATACTGAGTAACATCAGATCGAAAATTATCTACACTTAATAAGCTAGGCTCTGACGAATTGTTTAAAAAGTTATTGTTCTTTGTATTTTGAGTATTTTCGTACTTAAAATAATTTACATCCCAACTTAAAGTACTTCCAAGACTATCTATTTTAAATAAATGATTAAGGTTAAAATTATAATTTAACTTCTTTTGACTTCCGTCTGCGGTAGTTGTAGTAATTGAATCTAATGTATTACCTGTGAAATAGTTACTGTAGGTTCTGTTTTCAATACTAGGTTTGTTATAATTTACATCAAATAAAAACCCTAATAAATGTTTGTCTGATAAATTGTAATCTATTCCTAACTTTGTTCCTACAATGGTGTTTGATGGCAATAACCTATCTGTGTCGTGAGTGGATGTGTTTATATTATTTGGAAAATATTGCTTTGATTGTTCTTTAACGTAACTTGTTCCCTCTGAAAACCATGTAGAGTTATAGACATTCCATTTATCCTTATTATAATTTAGATTTACTGAAGTTTTAAAAGCTGCATATCTTGATTGTCTAAAGATATTTGAAATGGAACCTACTAACCCTTCTTGAGGATTCGCTTTTAAAATTATATTCACAACTCCATTTCCTTGTGCATCGAACCTAGCTGGAGGGCTCGTATAAATTTCAACTTTGCTAATTCTATCTGCGGCTAAATTTTTCAAGTAATTTGTTAGCTCATCTCCAGAAAAATTACTCTTCCTACTATTTATATAAACCACCACATCATCTTTACCAAGTATACCTAACCCTTTATTTTCTTTTACTGATAATAATGGTGCTTTTTTAAGAGTTTGCCAACTATTGGAGTTTTGTACAAAACTTCTATTAGAAAGATTAACAACAAAGTGATCAGAATGCTTTTCTATTAACTCTTTTTTCTTGGTTATAACAACCTCATCTAAAGTATTCGAATCAGGCTGAAGAGCTACCTCACCAAAATCTACATCTTGTTGGTTATCAAACTCTTTTTTAATAGTTTTATAACCTAAAAAACTTATTTCAATATAAACAGGCTTATTTTTTTCAACCTTAACATCAAACTCCCCATTATCATCTGTAATAACACCTTTCATCAAAGATTTATCTGAACTATCGTAAACAATTATATTCACAAAGGACAATGGTTTATTCTCTTCATTTATAACAGTTCCTTTATATGTTATTTGGGAAAAAACTGTAATACTTACAAATAATATTAATAGTGTTAAAAGTTTATTTTTCTTCATTGTCTTTTTTATTATATTCCAAATTTAAATGATCACTACAGCTATCTTATTACCCAAAAGTGTAGTTAATTCGCTGACTACCAATAACTACACTTTCGGGTAGCTTTGATTTTTTTACCAAACTCTCATCCATCGATTTAAATATTAAATGCTTATTTTTTCTATAGAACTCTATTAAACCTGAATAAGTCATACACACAGGTATAGTCTCTGACCCTAAGTAATTCACCGACTCTCCGACCACAGTAGCTTCTATTCCTAATATTCTTAAAACCCTCAATAATTTACTATCACACTCTGCAAAAGCTACGGAATTTTCTTTTTCACATATTGGTGTTATGGCACAGATCATGAGTTTTTTGAAAAGGTTTATATCACTCACTTCTTTTTTTATTGCGAATCTACCTATATGCCAAATTGTTTTCAAAGGAGACATCCCTGCAATCTCTATTGGGTTTATCCCAAATATTTTTTGAATTGGTAACTTTTTTGAGTAATCCCATCTTAATACTCTTATTGCTCCTTCAATTTCTCCTTTATCTCCTTTTGAAACAAAAACTTTCGAACTCTTCAAAAAACCTAACTCTTCCTTATAAATAGATTTAACACTTGAATAATCATTACTAGGTAAGTTTCCTTTTGTATGATGTTTAAAGTTCTCTTTAACTATAAATTCAGCTAAATTTATTATTTCACTTGATGATAATATTTCTAAGGATGTGTTTTTAAAAGTCATAACATTGTGTTTTATACTTCCAAAACTATCTATAGACCTAAGCTTTTAAATTACACTAAAGTGTAGTTAAGTGTTTGATTATCAAAAAACTACACTTTTGTGTAGTTTTATTAGACCTAATAATATACTTTTTAGTAGATTTGTTGGGACTCTTCAATATTTTTAATTATGAAAAACAACATCAATGATTTTTTCTCGATGAAAAACACTGTTGATAATATTTCTGAAAGTGAACTACTTAAAACATCTGATTATTTAGCTCCTATCAAAGCTTTTGCTCGAACTACTTATAAAAGCATTTATATTATTGACTATCAAAAAAAAGGATTTGAATATGTTTCTGACAACCCCTTATTCTTATGTGGTCATACAGCTGAAGAAGTAAAAGAAATGGGGTATGCTTTTTATTTTAAATATGTTACACCACCCGATTTAGATTTACTTTTAAAAATAAATACAGTAGGGTTTGATTTTTTTGAAAAACTACCTATTGAAGAAAGGTTACTTTACACAATTTCTTATGATTTTAGTATTAAAAACCAAGAGAAAAAAAACATTTTAATAAACCAAAAATTAACTCCTTTATTTTTAAGTAATGATGGTAAAGTTTGGAAGGCTATATGTATTATCTCTTTATCTACAGAGCAACACTCTGGAAATATTAAAATATACAAACAAGGAGACAACAAAATGTTTACTTATAATCTGGAAGGTGAATATTGGAAAACAGAAGAAAAAATAACCCTTACAAATAGAGAAAAAGAAATCTTACAATATTCTGCAAGGGGTTTTAAAATTAATGAAATAGCCGAATCTATTTTTGTTTCTCCTGATACTGTTAAATTTCATAGAAAAAAATTATTTGACAAATTAGAAGTCGCCAACATAACAGAAGCTATTTCTTTTGCTACTAATAATAGACTTATTTAGCTATTGATAGATGACAAGTAAAATTCAGGAAATTTTTTTACCGATTTCCCTGTAGAAATATTAAATAGCAAGTGCGTACAAATGGACGCCACTAACCATGACGCAACAGATAATTGAGGAGGAGGTAATATTTTTTTTTCTTTTTTATACTCCTCTATAACATCCTCTATCCATTTTTGAGGTTTTCCCCAAAACTTCATATAGCTTACTGCATATTCTACCATTTTCACTTCATTAAACTTTTCTTCTTCCTTAGCTATTGATTCTAGTGATAAACTATCAGGAGTAATTACAGAAACTAAAGCTCCCCAACCTAAATTATATGGATGAATAATTGGAATCCCTTTATCCCTACAAATCTTATCAAATATTAACGGTATGTCAGATGTAAAATCTAAAGCATTTATCGCTACTTTGTGTCCTTCAATTATTGAGTGTATATTTTCTTTTGTAATAAAACAATTATAAACTGTAATGTCTGCTTTAGGATTAATAGACAACAACCTTTGAGAAAGAGCTTCCACCTTATCAGTTTTAATATCTTTTTCAGTATAATTCTGCCTATTCAAGTTTGATAGCTCAACCTCATCCCCATCAACAATAGTAATTTTTTCAAAACCTAACCTTAAAGCACACTCAGCAATATTACTACCTATACCACTACCACCTAATAAGATTGGATAATCCTTTATCAACTCTTGTTCTTCTGGTTTAATATATATTCTATTTCTACTATACATTGATTCTTTCTAAGGTTTATTTAAACAAAAATAACTAAACATACCTAATCAAACCTTACACTAAAGTGTAGTTATTAAAACATTAATACACCTCTTAAGAGCTCTTAATATTTTTAAAAATAAAAAACCTTGGAACTACATGATTCCAAGGTTTTACAACTAACTCTACAAATCTAACATACTTGCTTTACAAGAATGCTATTCTTTTAGTAAAACTTCCTCAAAAAACTTGTCTTTAAGTTTTTGGTAAGCTTCCAAATTATTGTGATAATTCTCACGTAACCTATCGTACTCTCCTAAATAAGCCATGTCACACTGAATATCATCACACTCCGCTACGTTAACATAGGTGTTTGAGTATGACAAAACAGTTTTATAAAGCTCATTGTTTATTTTTTTTCTCTCAGAAAAAAGCTTCAATGTTTCTTCAGAAATGGTTTTATTTATTAAAGAGTGTTCATGTAAGCTTAAAAGATTGTCAATTTCTTTATTAATATATTGCAATTGATCTACCCATCCTTTTAATTCTACATGGTTGTATTTATGTACTACATCTATATCGCTACCGTGATTATTAAGTGTCATTTTTTTGTCTTTAAATTAAGGTGCTAAAACTCTCTTCCCCCTCTTTTTGAGTTACTTTTAAAATTTCAACCTCTTTCCTTCCTCCTGGTAAATCCCAGTGAACTACATCGTTTAAAGCATAACCAAATAAAGCTATGCCTATTGGTGTTAAAATGGAAATCTTGTTGTTTTTCAAATCCTTTTCAGTTGGTTTTACAATCTGAATAGTTTTTTTCCAATCATCTCCAGAAGTTATAGTCACAACAGTATTTAATCGTACCACATCATCTAGCATTTCTTCTTCATCTAAAATTTTAGCCGATTTTAATTCTTCAGCAAACTTATCTAGTGATGTTTGTACTTTACCTTCTTCAGTATGCTCTGAAACATTTAGCAAACTCTTAATGTACACATACTCTTTTTTCTCTAAAACTAAACTTCCGTGTTTCATTTTACTTCTTTTTATGGAAAAATACCTCGTTGAACATAAGCCTTTTCAATACGCTGTATAGCTATGCAATAAGCTGCTTTTCGCATATCTACACCTTCTAATTTTGCATAGTCTGAAACTCTGGTATATGAATCTTTTAGTTTCTTATCTAATCGTACAATAACCTCTTCCATATTCCATAACTCACCATTACGGTTTTGAAGCCATTCAAAGTAACTAGTAATTACACCACCTGAATTACATAATATATCAGGAATTATTGTTACTCCTCTTTCTAAAAGGATTTTTTCTCCTTCTACATTTATAGGTCCATTTGCGCCTTCTGCTATTAAATTAGCTTTAATTAAGTGTGCGTTATATTCAGTTATTTGGTTCCCTAAAGCGGCAGGAATACAAATATCACAGTCAATAGCAAAGAAGTCTTCCTTTTCTATCTCTGTTGACTCTGGGTACCCAACTAAACTTCCGTTATTAGCTTTTGTATAGTTAAAAAGGTCTTCTACCTTGATTCCACTTGTATTTTGAATACTTCCGTAAGCATCTTGAACTCCTGTCATTTTAGCTCCTTCTTTTTCTAAGAAATAAGCAGCCCAATACCCTACATTTCCAAAACCTTGAACGATAAAGGTTTTACCTTCTAAGGTTTGGTTATTTTCTTCTATCCAAAACTTAATTGTTAGGAACACTCCGTAACCTGTAGCTCTGTCTCTTCCTTCTAGACCTCCACTACCAATTGGTTTTCCTGTAACTACATGTTGATTCATTGAACGTTCTGCAGGAGCCTTAGTACTCATATATGTATCTGCCATCCACGCCATAGTTTGAGCGTTTGTGTTTACATCTGGAGCAGGAATATCATGTTCTGGCCCAATATTATCTCCTAAAGCAAACGTAAAACGTCTTGTAATTCGTTCTAATTCATCTTTTGAATATTTAGCAGGATCAATTTGTATACCTCCTTTACCTCCACCATATGGTAAACCTGCCAAAGATGTTTTCCATGTCATCCACATAGCCAGAGCTCTTGCTGCATCTATATCTACCGTTGGATGATAACGTAAACCTCCTTTATATGGTCCCAAAGCATTGTTGTGCTGTACACGATATCCTTGAAAAATTTCAACATCACCATTATCCATCTTCACAGGAAAATTAACAATGATTTCGTTATTCGTAATACTTAATATTTTACGAATATTAGGGTGTAAACCAATTTGATCAGATGCACTATTAAACTGCTCTAATACATTATCAACCATTCCTCTAGCATTCTTTCGCTTCGCTGGTTTTTTTAATTCTTTGGTTAATGTCATCTCACTTATGTTTGAATTTATTTTACTTTCTGATACTTCACTTTTTGTATTATTCATACTTTATTTATTAGTAAGCTTTTCTTGTCTTAAGCAGTTTGAACTTGCATTTCTGGGCTTACAACTGCCTCTTCTTTCTTCTCTTTCTCTACTACTTCATTTACCTCATTATACTCACTACACGACCATACCTTTTCTTTAGATTTGGTTAACACACATATATTTACTTCTATACATGATGGACAAATATTAAAAGGATTCGTATTCATAAATTACATTTATTTTATTTTCATCTATAAAGGCAAATGGCATGCCGACGAACATGCCAAAAAAGTAAAAAACCTCTGAATCCCTTTATTTACAGAGGACTCAGAAGTTTATTTGAAATTTGATTTTAAAGTTGAAGTGGGGAGTTTCTCCTCATGTGGAGAAAAAACTCTCAAAAAAGATGTTTTATTCTTTTAGCTTTTCTCGCAGTGTCTTACGATCTATTTGGAGAATTTTTGCCGCTTTTGTTTTATTATTATTAGTTGCATTTAATACATGTTGTATGTGACGCTTTTCCATTTCTTTTAAAGATATCAATCCTTCTTCAGAAAAATCGACATTATATTTTAATGAATCAGGTAAGTGCTCTACCTCTACTATACGATCACACATAATTACCGCACGTTGTATTATATTTTCTAACTCCCTTATATTTCCAGGCCAATTGTATCTTTGAAGTATATCTGTAGCTTTGGGACTTATTTTTATGAACCTATCCTTGTATTCTATTCCATATTTAAATAGAAACTTTTCCACCAACATAGAAATATCCTCTTTCCTTTCTCTTAAAGGTGGCACCTCTATTTCAACAACTGTTAATCTATAGAACAGATCTTCTCGAAACGTTCCTTTTTGAATCATTTCCTTTAGGTTATTGTTTGTTGCTGCAATAACTCTAACATCAACTTTTTCTGCTTTTTGAGCCCCAACCTTTACAACTTCTTTTTCTTGTAAAACTCTTAATAATTTAGATTGTACATTTAAAGAAGCATTACCTATTTCATCTAAAAAAATAGTTCCTCCATTTGCCGCTTGAAAAAAACCATTCCTATTACTTTCTGCTCCTGTAAAAGCACCTTTTACATAACCAAATAATTCAGATTCTAATAAATTTTCAGGAATTGCTCCACAGTTTACAGCTATATATGGCCCTTTAGCAAACTTACCTTCATAGTGTATTGCTCTTGCTACTAATTCTTTACCAGTACCACTTTCACCTTTAATAGAAACTGTAGCTTTATTATTTTTTACTCGATCTATTATTTGGAAAATTTCATTAATCTTTTCTGAAGCCCCTATCATGTCTCCATAAAAGTCTTTCTTCTCTTTTTTTTGAGCAGCACTTTTCTTACTTATTCCTGATTTTGCTAATGCATCATCCATTGCCGTTTTCAACTCGTTTTTAGTAAACGGCTTCGTTAGGTATGCTACTACACCTGACTTAATTGCCTCTAGTGAATCTTGAACAGATGGATATCCTGTTACAATAAGTTTTGGTAGCTTTGGATAATGCTCTGAGACAAATTTAACTAGTTCAAATCCATCTACTTCAGGCATTTTTAAATCAGTTATTAGCAAATCAATTGGTGTATCTCTTAAAATTATAACTGCTTCTTTAACCGATACCGCCTTGTAGGTATGATAATTCCAAGACTGTAAATGTCGATGTAACAATTCTAAAATATGAACATCATCATCTACTATTAATATATTTTCTTTTTTTAACGGCATTTCTTTTATTTTGGTAACCTAACCTCAAAGATAGCACCTTTTTCAATGCCATTTTTAGCAGTTATTGTTCCTTTATGACTCGATACAATACCATGCACAACACTTAATCCTAGCCCTGTTCCTTCTCCTGTTGGTTTCGTTGTGAAGAAAGGTTGAAACACTTTTTCAAGAGCTTCATTACTTAAGCCTATTCCTTCATCAGAAATCCTTAAAATAACTTCTTTATCTGTTTGGAATGTTTCTATGGTTACAAGCCCGTTTTTAGGTGAAAAATAAATAGCGTTTATAATAAGGTTAAAAATAATTTGAGTAAGTTGAACTGTATCTGCTCGCAACCATAATTCTGACTCCTCAACTTTCACTAAATATTTTACAGATTGCCTTCTAAAAGTAGCGTCCAGTAAATTTATAGCATCTTTTATACTCGGAATTATGTTTACTTTTTTCATTTCTTGTGGCATTTCACAAGCAAAATACATGAGTTTTTTTACTACTTCTCTTGAAAAAATTGCACTTTGAATAATTTTATCTACATCTGCCAAAGCCTTTTCATTACTAGACATATCTGCTTTCAATAGTTCTGAATAACCTAATATATTAGCTAAAGGAGTATTTAATTCATGGGCAATACCAGCGGTTAATTCTCCTAAGATTGATAAACGATCGGCATGCTCCATTTTACGTTTCATCGACAACTCATTGTTCTTTATTTCAATACGCTCTAAAAGTCCTCCTATTTTTATAGCAACGGTATCAAATAATTCTTTTTCTTCCTTTAGATATAAATTGTCCTTAAGTTCCTTTCCTTTTATAAATGCTGATATTTTCCCTTTAGGAATATTAAATACTGAAATAGGACTTGAAATAATACAAAGCTCTTCCTCGGTTTTACTTCCCTCTTCAGAATATTTTTCCGTATCAATAAAAACTCGCGTGTTTTTTGGAAACTGTAATGCTTTTTTTAAACTTTTAGCTATAGCTTTTAAAGCTACATCAACTTGATCTAGGTTTGCATTTATTATTAAAGAGGTTACTTCATATAAACAAGTTAGCTCTTTTATACGTTCTTTTAGTTCTTTTTCTGTTGCGCTTGCTGATCCCATTAAGTAGTTGTTTTACTCTGATAAACTCTTTTACTTTCTGAGAATAAAAATACAAAATAACTTTCCTCCACTTACTTCATTTATAAAAACTACTACAATATATATTCTCTTTTATGCTTTACCTATTTTATGTAAATTCGTAACTATGGAATTACTTTTTATAGGTTTGGCAGGAGGTGCCATTATATCCTATTACATTTTTAAAAAATTCACCTCAGCAAAAAGAAAAAATTTAACCGAAAAACAATCGGTAGTTCTGCTTGATAAGATTAAAAAAGTATCTAAATTAATTACTGTTGAAGGAGAATTTGCCGAGATATATCATCATGAAAATACCAAAGAGAAGTTTTTAGGACTTGTTACGAGTAAGAAAAAAGCTATTATTTTAATTAATGCTAAAGTTCATATTGGTTTTGATTTTAGAAAAATAAAAATGTATACGGATACTAAGAAAAAAGTATTAGTTCTTTCTGAATTTCCGCAACCCGAAGTATTTTCAATAGAGCCTAACTTACGTTTTTATGATATTCAAAACGGATTACTTAACAAATTTAGTTCAGAAGATTTAACTGAAGTAAATAAAGAAGCTAAAGATCATATTCTTCAAAAAATACCTGAAAGTAATTTAATGCAAACAGCAAATAAAGAAGCCTTAGAAGCTGTTACCTTAATGCAAAATTTAGTGGAAACTATTGGATGGAAACTAGACTACACAGCTTTAAAGATTCCTGAATCAACTCAAAACTTAATTGAATAATGAATATTGAAGAATTTCGTAACTATTGCATTACCAAAAAAGGAGTAACTGAACATTTTCCTTTCGATGATAATGTTTTAGTATTTAAAGTAATGAATAAAATGTTTGCTTTATCGGGTATAGATAGCTGGGAACAACATGAGCCTAAGGTTAATTTAAAATGTGAACCTGGGCGTGCTTTAGAATTAAGAACTGAGTACGAAAGTATTAATCCAGGTTTTCATATGAGTAAGAAACATTGGAACACGGTTACTTTAAACAATGATGTTTCTGATACTTTTGCTTTTGAGTTGATTGACCATTCATATGAACTTATTGTAAAAGGGTTAACAAAAAAACTTAAAGAAGAATTAAAATCGCTATAACCCAATGCTTAAATCTGACCTTAGAAAATTATACAAACAAAAAAGAAATGCCCTTACTCAAACAGAAAAAGAAAAATTACAAGAGAGCATTTACCAACAAATATTCGAGTTAAAAACTGATGATATTTATACTGTACATTTGTTTTTATCCATGCGTAAGTTTAATGAAATAGACACTCAACCTATCATCGATTTTTTTAGAGATAAAGGGAAAAGAATTATTGTTAGTCGTTGTAATTTTGAAGATGACTCACTAACTCATTTCTATTTTGAAAAAGACACCAAACTAGAACTCAACAAATTTGGAGTTCCAGAACCTATAAAAGCCGAAGAAGCTAATGTAAAAGACATCGATTTGGTTTTTGTACCTATGTTAATTTCTGACGAACAAAACTATAGAGTTGGTTACGGAAAAGGGTTTTATGATCGGTTTTTATCAGAATGTAGAGAAGACACTCAAACTATCGGACTCAACTTCTTTTCTCCTATTAAAAAGATAGAAGATACCCATGAATTTGATGTCCCATTAAATTCTGTGATATATCCAAAATAAAAAATCCCGCTAAGAGCGGGATTTTTTATTTTATATAACTAACGGATTATCCATTCATTGAAATCAGGAACTCCTCGTTATTTAATGATCTTTTAATTCTATCTTGAATAAACTCCATTGCTTCAATAGGGTTCATATCTGCCAAATATTTACGTAATACCCACATACGTTGTACAGTCTTTTCATCTAATAATAAATCATCACGACGTGTACTCGATTTAATTAAATCAATTGCAGGATAAATTCTACGGTTAGCAATGTTACGTTCTAATTGTAACTCCATATTACCTGTTCCTTTGAATTCTTCAAAGATAACCTCATCCATTTTCGAACCAGTTTCGGTAAGTGCAGTAGCAATAATAGTTAACGAACCACCATTTTCAATATTACGAGCTGCACCAAAGAAGCGTTTTGGTTTATGTAATGCATTCGCATCGATACCTCCTGATAAAATCTTACCAGATGCTGGTGCTACTGTATTGTATGCTCTTGCTAAACGTGTAATAGAGTCTAATAAAATTACAACATCATGCCCACATTCAACTAATCGTTTTGCTTTTTCTAACACGATATTGGCAACACGTACATGTTTATCAGCTGGTTCATCAAAAGTAGAAGCAACTACTTCACCACGTACACTACGTTGCATATCAGTAACCTCTTCTGGGCGTTCATCAATTAATAAAACAATCTGATAAACTTCAGGATGATTCGCTGCTATTGCCTTTGCTACATCTTTTAGTAATACCGTTTTACCAGTTTTAGGCTGCGCTACAATCATACCACGTTGTCCTTTTCCTATAGGAGAAAACAAATCGATAATTCTAGTTGATAATGAACTTCCTTTTTCTGCTAAATTGAACTTTTCATCAGCAAATAACGGAGTTAAGTGTTCAAAAGAAACACGGTCACGAACAATGTTCGGGTTTAATCCATTAATTTTTGAAACTCTAATCAGTGGGAAATACTTCTCTCCTTCTTTTGGAGGACGGACATTACCTCTAACTGTATCACCTGTTTTTAATCCAAATAATTTTATTTGAGACTGTGATACGTAAATATCGTCAGGTGATGATAAGTAGTTATAATCAGAAGAACGTAAGAATCCATATCCATCAGGCATCATTTCTAATACACCTTCACTTTCAATAATTCCATCAAATTCAAAATCTGGGTCACGGTATTTGTTACCACTCTTATGATGTTGTTTATTACTGTTCTGATTTTTATTATGCTTATTACCTCTGTTATGGTTTTTATTATGCTGCTGCTTTTGCTGTTGAGGTTGTTGCTGTTTTTTATTATCGTCTGAAGCTTGAGTTTGCTTCTTCTCTTCTTGCCTTTTCTTAGGCTTACTAACAACTTCCTTTTTTTCTGGAGCTTTATTTACTTCTGGTTCTTTAACAACTTTACTTTCTGGCTTTTCTGTAGTAGTTTTAGCTTCAGTCTTAGTTATTCTTTTCCTTTTTGGCTTATCTGCCTTAGGTGCTGGTTTTGGTTTTGCCTCATTAGCACTTGCTTCTGCTTGCGCATCTAAAATTTTGTATACCAAGTCTAATTTTTTAAGTTGACTAATCTTGGTTAATCCTATTGATTTGGCAATAACTTGTAAATCAGCTAATTTTTTAGTTTTTAATTCCGAAATATCGAACATTCGTTAAATAATTAAGTTACTAAAATTCCTTATGTATAAAGAATTATTTTGTATTAAGTTTTGTTTTGAGTGCTAATTATATAGGGGCTATATAATAATTTTGTGCGGTTACATACAAGGCAAATATATACAAATATTTTAACTTCTAATATTTCTTTTTAAAAAAAGAAGTATTACATTTGCTACCCGATAAAAAATTATGATACAAAGAATACAATCTATATACCTATTAGTGGCAGGAATTATCTCTGGAGGATTGACTTTTCTATTTAGTCTTTGGAGTAACTCTCAAACTAACACTATATATATATTAGATTTGTTTTCTGGAAACTCAATTCTAGAAAAAAGTATTCCTGTTTTATTTTTTATCTCGGCTTTAGTAGCTATTGCAACAATATTTTTATTTAAAAATCGTCAGTTACAATTTGTTCTAAACCGCTTAAACATATTGATAAATCTTTTTTTATTAGGAGTATTGATATATTTATCACAAACATTATCTGGAGAAGCTTCGGTTTCTGAGAAAGGTATTGGGATGTTCTTTCCTATCATTGTTATTTTGCTGTTAGTTTTAGCAAATAGAGCCATTAAGAAGGATGAAGATCTTGTAAAATCTGTAGATAGATTACGATAAACCTAACATCTTAGTATATTTAGTGCGAAAAAAACCGAGGTTTAATCCTCGGTTTTTTTATTTTTGTTCCTAGCATATTCAAGGCCTACAGCTTTAAATGTTAAAGAAATGTTAAAAAAAACTCAGGGTTAACCCTGAGTCATTAATGAAACGATTAGGGATATTGTGTATTGTACACACTGTTTTAACCTCATAAATTTGTAACTGTAATAACAACCATGAATTACAACAAGATAAAAGTTCACATAGCAGATGACCATAAGATTTTAATAGACGGAGTCATTGCTTTATTAAATACTGAAGACGACATTGAAGTTGAGGGTTTTTCTTTAACTGGAAGGCAAGTAGTAAACTGGTCTTCTAAAAATACAGCAGATGTATTAGTTTTAGATATTAACATGCCTGAAATGGATGGTATAGAAGTTTTAAAAACGTTTAAAAAACGTAACACAACAATTAAAACAATAATACTATCTAGTTTAAGCGACCCAAAACTTGTTCAAGAAATGATTGCGTTAGGCGCTAATGGCTTTGTAGATAAAAGTCGAGCTAATGAACAAATAATTGATGCTATTAAAGTTGTACACAACGGCATACAATATATTAGTGAAGATATTAAAGTAAAATTATTAGACCTATATGCTTCAGATGCAAAAGACGAAGATGAAACAGAATTTTTGCATGGAGATTTAACTGAGAGGGAAATTGCTGTATTAAAGTTAATTGCTAAAGAGAAAAGCTCCAACGAAATTGCAGATCAGCTCAATGTCAGCATAAAAACAGTAGAAACATATAGAAGTAATTTATATAAAAAATTAAAAGTAAAAAATGTAGTAGGTTTAGCGATGTATGCAGTGAGAAACAAAATAGTGTAAAGACATAATCAACCCTTCAAATTTTCTTTAGTCCCCCAGATTAAGAAGAAGCCCCCCGAGTCTATACACTTTATGCATCGCTAATCAACTACTGCTAATAACAATAAACCCAATAGCGATGTACGCGTTATTTAACATAGTATAGAAAACCCCTTCATTTTGTTTTCTTTTATCCCCTAAGAGATATCGTCCCCCGTCTCTTAACATCTATCCTAAGTACATCGCTATTTTTTAAAAAAAAGAAGTCTAATCTCAATAAACACCAATAAGTCATGAAAAAATTTACTCCTTATTTCCTAGCTTTGAGCCTTAGTGTTATTTTCGCTTCTTGTTCTTCTAACGAAGCGGAAGTTATAGAGAATAATCCTGAAAGCTTATTACAATCATATACACTTAAAAGAGATGCTACTGGTGCTTATTCTATTGATTTTAATACAACAGAAAACACAGATGTAACTACAGTAACTAATGTGGACAACTCTAAAGAAATAATTTTAGCTGAAACACCACAAAAAACAGCTACAAAACACAGCAATGATTTTTCTATTAAAAACGACCATTTAAAAATAGGCTTTTTGGAAGCTAATAGAGGCAAAAAAAGACACGTTTATATAGAAGATGATAATATAACACTTTCAAGAAAAGGAACAGACTCTACTCCTAATTACCTAATATCGTACACCATAAGTGTTAGCAATGACGGTAAGTACAATTTAGATTTTGTTGTTGCTGATAAGGTTAAAACAATGTTTGTATATAATAATACTAAAGACACTTACGAAGTTCATTTATCTGAAGATATTGCCCCTCTAACACAAGCAAACTTTAGTAGTGATATAGAAGAAAAAAATAGTTTTTCAATAGATTTAAATATTTCCCAAGGGGAAAAATTAAATCTTAACTTTGTTAATTACTATAAACTACAACAAGAAGTTAGTGCTAGAACTGAAGAGGTTGTTGCTTCATATACAATAGAAGAAAAGCCAAGAACCTCTGTTGATATTTAAATTTAAAATGAGAAGTGTATTATTTTTATCGTATTTTCTTTCTATGCTTACAATAGGTAACTCGTACTCTTTGAGTACTGTATATCCTAAAATAAATGATAGTATAAATGTAGAAAAGAAAACATATTTACAAAAAAATAATGTTGATTCTCTTTCTCTTAAAGAAAGCTATAATAACTTATACCAACTATACCAAAAGGAAAAATATACTGAAGCCTTAAATAAAGCTCTAATTTTAGCCCAAAAAACAAAAAATAATGCCGAATTAGATTTTTCTACTAACTTATTAATAGCTGAAATTTTTCAAAATTTAAATGTTAGGAATAAATCTATCTCTTATTATTACAAATCTTTGAACATTCTTAATTCATTTGAGTCAAAAGATGAATTTTCACCAATGGCTTCTATTCCTCCCGAATCATATGCTAAAGTTCTAATTGGATTAGCTGGCAATTATCAATTAACAAACGAAATTGATAGTGCTAAAGTTTATTATAAAAAAATAATTCAATTAAACTCTCTCAACAAAGAGGTTCAAGATATACGAGCTAAAGCATACAGTAATTTATCTGGTATCTATAAAAAAGATAACTTATCTCTAGCTAAAGAATACACAAATAAAGCTATAGAAATACATAAAAATAATGACAATAAAATATCTGAAGCTTCTGCCCTAAATAATTTAGCTAACATATACTTACATGAAAAAAATTACAAAAAGGCCAAAGAAGTATACTTTAGAGGATTAGAGTTATTAGAAATGAGTAATAGTATAAAGGCTACTAAATTTAAAGAGGATTTATATTTTAATTTAGCATACACTTTATACCTTCTTAAAGATTACACTGCTTATGATTATCAAGAAAAATCTTACAACATTAAAGATAACTTGAGAGATAAGGAAATTAGAAGAATGGTTGAGCAAATTTACACTCAACATAAAGAAAACTTAGAAAAGGAAAAGACCGCCCTAGTAAAAGAACAACGAAAACTAGAAGAAGCTCAAGAAGCTAAAACCTCTATGCTCTTTGGCGCCTTAAGTTTTTTAGTCTTAATTATTTCGGGAGTAATCATATATAACTATAAACTTCGTCAGAAAAATCTACGCCTTAAATTATCTGAAAGCAAACTTATACAACAACAAAATCTTGAAAAAGTTAAATCAGAAGCACAAGTTAAAATTCTTAATGCTACAATAGACGGAAAAGAAACTGAACGAAAACTCATTGCAGAAATATTACATGATAATGTTAGCGCTTTGCTTTCATCTGCTAATATGCATTTAACAGCTACAAAAAAACAATTTGACGGTGATACTCCTCAAGAAATAGAAAAAACACAAGCTATAATTTCTGAAGCTTCGCAAAAGGTTAGAGATTTATCTCATAACTTGGTTTCCTCAATTCTATTAAAATTCGGACTTGAATACGCTATTAAAGACGTCGTTAAAAAGTATTCTAACAGTCAATTAAAACTAGATGTTTCTGCAAAAAACATCAACCGATATAATCAAGAATTTGAAATAAAAATATTTAATGTGATTCAAGAGTTAATCAATAACATATTGAAACACAGTAAAGCCAAACATGCACAAATAGATTTAAAAGAAGAGAATAATCAACTAACCGTTCTCGTTAAGGATGATGGGGTAGGATTTTCTACCTCGTCTTCTTCTTTTTCTGATGGTATTGGTCTTAATCAAGTTGAAGCTAGAATTCACATGATGGATGGTAAATTAACTATAAAATCTGAAGTAAATGTAGGCACTTCTATACACATCAAGGTTCCTATACTAAAAAAAGAAAAAAATCTTAGCAAGCTAACCTCTGTTAGCTAGTTCAATAACTTCCATATTCCTTATACTACCATTATCTATTTCAAAACGCAACATAGTTCTAACTTTATGAAATCCATGATTTCCAGCTGCACCAGGGTTTAAGTGAAGTAAATTTAGTTTTTTATCGTATTGAACTTTTAAAATATGTGAATGCCCACAAATAAACAACTGTGGTGTATTTTCTTTTAATCCACCCCTAACCCTTTGATTATACTTATTTGGGTAACCTCCAATATGTGTTATCCAAACTGAAACACCATCAATAATAAATTTATTATCCAACGGAAATTCTGCTCTAGCATCTTTATCATCAATATTCCCATAAACAGCTCTAAGTGGTTTAAGCTTTTTTATTGCATCAGTAACTTTTAAATTACCTATATCTCCTGCATGCCAAACCTCATCAGCTTGCTTTACAAACTTTAAAATTTGTTCATCAATAAAACTATGTGTATCAGAAAGGAGTAAAATCTTCTTCATTAGAGCAAAACTAATGAATTAAAAAGTAAAAATCCACGACATTACATCATGGATTTCTTTATACTAAGGGGATATTAATGAAAGGGGAATTCACTATCGTTTTCTATAAAGGTGACAAAAATAACACAAACATTACAGTTAATCTGTTAACATATGTTAATAAAACTCAAAAACATTATTTTACACTTCTCTCTAGCACTTTTCAAATTAGAATTTTATAATTTAGCTCCTTAAAAATTTACACTTCTTGAGGTATTTTATTGAATTAGCATACAACGGAAAAAATTATCATGGATGGCAGGTACAGCCACATGCAATTTCAGTTCAAGAAAAAATAAATAAGGCAATCAGTACAATTTTAAGAAAAGAAGTAAACATTGTAGGCGCAGGGAGAACCGATTCTGGAGTACATGCTTCACAAATGTTTGCTCATTTTGATGTAGATACTCCAGTAAACGAAAACTTTTCTTATAAATTAAACGCTATTCTGCCCGATGACATAGTTATATTTAGAACACAATTAGTACATGACGATGCCCACACTCGTTTTGATGCCCTTAGCAGAAGTTATGAGTACAAAATTTGGTTAGGTAGAAACCCTTTTTTACTAGATACCACTTGGCAATTACATCATCAGCAATTAAATATAGAGTTAATGAATAAAGCCGCTGCAACTCTATACGACTATGAAGATTTTGAATGCTTTTCAAAAGTAAAGACTGATGTACATACATTTAACTGTACAGTAACTAATGCTGAATGGATTAAAAACGGGAATGAATTAACGTTTCATATCAGTGCTAATCGTTTTCTAAGAAACATGGTTCGTGCTATTGTAGGAACATTAATTGATGTTGGTCTAGAAAAAATAACTATAAATGATTTCAAAAAAATTATAGAAAGTAAAAATCGTAGTAATGCAGGCGTATCAGTTCCTGCAAAAGGTTTATTTTTAACAAAAGTAAAATACGAATATATATAGTGAGTAAAACAACAGGAAAAGCATTCGATATTAAAATTTTTGCACGACTAATGAGTTTTGCAAAAAAATACCGTGTACGATTTATAATTGCAGCATTATCTACCATTTTACTAGCTGGTTTTGCTGTACTAACCCCTGTCATTTTAATGACAGCTATAGACGATTTCACTGTAACTAAAGATATTTCAAGGCTATTATATTTCACAATTGCTATGATAGTTGTGTTACTTATTCAAGTCTTTTTTCAATTTAGCTTTATTTATTACGCCAACTGGGTAGGTCAACACATTATTAGAGACATAAGAACCAAAACTTTTAGAAAAATACTTCAATTTAAAATGGGGTATTTTGATAATTCTTCAGTTGGAAAATTGGTAACTCGCGTTGTTTCAGATATAGAAACTATTGCTAACTTTTTTACACAAGGTGTTTTTATGATTGTTAGTGATGTTTTAAAAATGATTGTAGTAATCATTGTAATGTTTTATACAAACTGGAAGTTAGCTTTAATTGCTTTAGCAACCCTACCTGTATTAATTTACGCTACCAAATTATTCCAAATAGCTATAAAATCCACCTTTCAAGATGTTCGTAACCAAGTAGCAAACCTTAATAGTTTTGTACAAGAGAGAGTTACTGGAATGAAAATTGTTCAACTTTTTAATAGAGAAAAAATTGAGTATAAGAACTTTATTGAAATTAACAATAAGCACAAAAAAGCTCATGTTAAAACTGTATGGTACTACTCTATCTTCTTCCCTATTGCTGAAATTCTTTCTTCTATTGCAATAGGACTTATCGTATGGTATGGCGGGTTACAAGTTGTTGAAGATAAAGCTGTAAGTGTTGGTGCTATTATTGGTTTTATTAAAATGGCTCAAATGCTTTTTAGACCTTTAAGACAAATAGCAGATAAATTTAATCAATTACAAATGGGTATTGTTGCTGGAGAACGTGTGTTTAATGTAATTGATACTGAGAGCTCAATAGATAAAAGCGGAACAATTACTGCTAATAATATACAAGGAACTATTAATTTTAAAGATGTACGATTTAGCTATATTAAAGGAGAAGAAATTTTAAAAGGAATTAGTTTTAGTGTTGAGAAAGGACAAACCGTTGCAATTGTAGGTGCTACAGGAGCTGGAAAATCTACCATTATTAATTTGATAAATCGCTTTTATGAAATAGATAGCGGTGAAATATCTATCGATAATATCCCTGTTCAAGACTATAAAATAGCTTCTTTACGTCAAAAAGTAGCCGTAGTACTTCAAGATGTATTTTTATTTTCTGATAGTATTTTAAATAATATCACTCTTAACAATGAAAGTATTTCTCTTGAAGAAGTTAAAATTGCTGCCAAACAAATTGGAATCCACGATTTTATAATGAGTCTTCCTAACAACTATCATTATAATGTAAAAGAACGCGGAGGTATGTTATCTTCAGGTCAACGTCAATTAATTGCCTTTTTACGTGCCTATGTTAGCAAACCTAGTATTTTGATTTTAGATGAAGCCACTTCTTCTGTTGACGCACATTCAGAACAAATGATCCAATACGCAACTGACGAAATCACAAAAAACAGAACTTCTATTGTAATTGCACACCGCTTAGCAACCATTAAAAAAGCTGATATGATTATTGTTATGGACAAGGGTTGTATAGTTGAAAAAGGGAATCATACAGAATTGTTAAAAAAACATGAGGGCTATTATAAGAATTTGTACGAAAAACAGTTTAATAGTGAAACGGTGGTGTAAATAAATTTGTTTACATCAATCAAAATAGTACATTTGTTATTCAATCTTAAAAACTAAAAATCAATAAACGATGAAAAAAGTAATTTTATCAGTATTTGTAGTTGGTGCTTTATTAGCAACATCATGTAAGAACACTAAAGAAGAAGCTAAAGACGCTACAACAGAAGCTGTTGAAACTGTAGAAAAAGCTACTGAAGAAGCTAAAGAAGCTGCTACTGAAGCAACAGAAGAAGCTAAAGAGGCTACTGAAGAAGCTGTTGAAGCTGTAGAATCTGCAATCGAAGGTATCGAAATTCCAGAATTTGAAGACCCAAAAGTAGGAGAATACTTACAGTCTTATTCTCAATATGCTAAAGATTATATCGAAGCAAAAGGAGACGTAGTAAAGAACTCTGAATTAGCTAAAAAAGGTGTTGAATTAGCTACACAAGCTAAAGACATCGTTGCTAACTTAGACGAAGAAGCTGCTAAAAAATTCAATAGCGTTATGACTGCTATTCAATCTAAAATGGCTCCTGCTCAATAATCTTTTTTGAACAGAAAATAAAAAAGCTCGCAAGTTGCGAGCTTTTTTTTATGCCATTACATCTTTTTCTAATTTCCTATGGAGTTCTTCTAACGATTTATATAACACAAACTCTCCATCTTTTATATACGAAATCTCCCCTGTTTCTTCTGAAACCAACAAACAAATTGCATCCGTTTTCTCACTAACACCAATAGCTGCTCTATGACGTAATCCAAACCTAGAAGGTATCTTAGCACTATTAGAAACAGGTAATATTACTCGAGTTGCTACAATATAATTATCACGAATAACAGTTGCTCCATCGTGCAACGGACTATTTTTATAAAAAATACTTTCAATAATTGCTTCATTTACCAAAGCATTCATTTTATCACCAGTATTAATTAAAAAATCAAGATTATTTGTTTTCTCTATCACTAACAATGCACCCGTTTTGGTTTTTGATAAATTAACACAAGCTGTCAAAATAGTTTCAACATCTGTTTCTGTATGAATTTCAGTTTTTAGAAACTTCAACTGATTTAAAAACCCTTTTTTAGTAGAGAAATTAGTCGTCCCTATCATTAATAAAAACTTACGAATTTCTTGTTGAAATACAATAATCAATGCTATAACACCACCAGAAAGTAAGTAACCCAAAATTCCACTCAACATTTCCATGTGTAGAGCCTGAGTAACTTTCCATATTAAAAATATAAATGCAATTCCAATTACAATGTTAATAGCTACAGTTCCTTTTAGTAATTTATATATATAGAAAAGCAACACTGCTACTAAAAAAATATCTAACACATCAAGAAACGAAAAGTCGATAAAATCTAAATTCATTAATTTTTTGAAGTTTTTTAACTTTAAAAACAAGTTTTTAGGCATTATAAATTGCCTGATAAGTAAATGTAAGGATTTTATTACAACTGCCCCACAATTTTAACCGTCTCAACTGCTTCCTTTACATCATGCACCCTTAAAATATGTGTACCATTTAACAAAGCAATTGTATTAGCTACGGTAGTAGCATTTAAAGCTTCTTTTGGTGTAACACCTAACAACTTATACAACATTGATTTTCTTGAAACACCAGTTAAAATGGGAACATCTAAACTTTTGAATAGTGATAATTTTTTAAGCAACTCATAGTTTTGATCGAGCGTTTTACCAAAACCAAAACCAACATCAATAATTACATCATTCACCTTTAGTTCACGCAATTTAAAAAGCTGCTCAGCAAAAAAGGAAATCACTTCTGTAACCACATTTTCATATTGTGGATTTTGTTGCATGTTTTGCGGCGTTCCCTTCATATGCATCATAATATATGGAACTTGAAGTTTAGCAACTGTTTTAAACATCTGCTCATCCATCTTTCCTCCAGAAATATCATTAATAATTGCTGCCCCTGCATTAATCGACTCTTCTACCACTCTACTTCTAAAAGAATCTATCGATATAATAATTTCAGGAAAGTTTTTAATCAGCAATTCCACAACAGGAAGCATTCTTTGTAGCTCCTCTTCTTCCGAAATATGTTTTGCTCCTGGTCTTGAAGAATACGCTCCAACATCTATAAACGTAGCCCCTTCACTCAATATCTTTTCTGCTTGCTCAAGAATATCTCGTTCGTTTTTATACTTTCCACCATCAAAAAAAGAATCAGGAGTAACATTTAAAATCCCCATAACCTTAGGCTTAGTTAAATCTACTAAGGTTCCTTTACAATTAATTGTCATCATGCTAAATTTCCAAGTAAAAATAAATGAAAAGCTTGTAATATTTACTATTTTTGGTCGAATACTTTTAAATAAGAAAGATGCAGAACACCTCTAAACAGTATGATACTGTAGTTGAAGAATGTAGAAATTTGTTTGTAAAAAAAATGAGTGATTATGGTAGTGCTTGGAGAATATTAAGACTTCCTTCATTAACCGATCAAATATTTATAAAAGCTCAACGCATACGTCAATTACAAGAAAATACTGAACGAAAAGTTGATGAAGGAGAAAAATCAGAATTTATTGGCATTATCAACTACTCAATAATGGCATTAATTCAAATTGAGCTTGGCGTTGTTGAGCAACCTGATTTAACTACTGAAGAGGCTACTAATTTATATGATAAGCACATAAAGATTACCAAAGAATTAATGGAAAACAAAAACCATGATTATGGTGAAGCCTGGAGAGATATGAGAGTTTCTTCGTTAACCGATTTAATTCTACAAAAACTACTTCGTGTAAAACAAATAGAAAACAATCAAGGTAAAACCTTAGTTTCTGAAGGAATTGACGCTAATTATCAAGATATGATTAATTATGCTATTTTTGCCATGATTCACCTTTCTGAATCAGATAATTAACCTAAAAACATCCCTATATGATTTTAAAAATGTTAACTCATATTTCAAGAGTACTTGTAGGACTTCTTTTTATTTACTCTGGATTTGTAAAATTAGTAGACCCAATTGGATCTCAATATAAATTTGAAGAGTACTTTAGTGCCGGTGTACTAAACTTAGAATTCTTAATTCCTTTTGCTTTACCTTTTTCAATTCTTTTAATTGTTACCGAATTGGTTTTAGGTATTATGCTTTTAGTTGGTTATAAACCAAAACTTACCGTTTGGAGCTTATTTGGTTTAAACCTAGTATTCTTATTTTTAACATGGTATTCATATACTTACAATAAAGTTACAGATTGTGGATGTTTTGGTGACGCTTTAAAGCTTACTCCTAAAGAAACATTTTACAAGAATGTTGTTTTTATGATCTTTATTGTTATTCTTATTATAGGTGTTAAACACATTAAGCCTTTAATTTCAAATAAGTTTTCTTCAATAACAACCTTTTCTTCTGTTTTTTTAGCGCTCATTATTAGTTACTATGTTTTACAACATTTACCAATTATTGATTTTAGAGCTTATTCTATAGGAACAGATATTGCTAAAGGAATGGAATATCCAGAAGATAGCGATGAGCTTCCTCCTATACACGATTTCATGATTGAAACAGATGAAGGAGATAAGTTAGAAGGAATGCTTGCTAAAGAAAAAGCTATGCTTATTATCATGTCTAACTTCAAGAAAACAGAAAAAGAAGGTATTACTGGAGTTTCTGAAGTAGCTAAACAAGCTAGTGAACAAGGTTATGAAATTTATGTACTAACTGCTTCTTATATTGAAGACTTAGCTGCAACTCAAAAAGAATATGGACTTCCTTATACTTTTGGGTTTTGTGATGAAACTGCTTTAAAAACAGTAATTAGGGCTAACCCTGGTATTGTTACCGTAAAAAGAGGAGTCATTGTTGGAAAATGGAATTGGACCGATGCCGATGATGTAGAACTATAAACAGTTATACTATTTATATATAAAGAAAACCTCACAAATTTGTGAGGTTTTCTTATTTTCGCAATAACATGAAATAGCTCTTGTAGAGATTCTTACAACATCTCTTTCAATAAGAGAGCAAAACCAAGCTATTAACTTAGAAATATTTTTGTGAAACAATTATTATTAGTTTTTATAGGTGGCGGTGCAGGAAGCGTATTACGATACATCATTGGAAAAGCTTTAAACAGTTCGCAAACAGGAATTCCTTACGGAACTTTTGCAGCTAATATTCTTGGAAGTTTACTTATTGGAATTATTTTAGGACTTGCTACTAAAAACGAAACAATAACTCAAAACCACACTTTATTATTAGCTACTGGATTCTGTGGTGGATTCACAACTTTTTCAACCTTTGCTTATGAAAATCATATCTTTTTAAAGTCTGGCGATTTTACCTCTTTTGCTTTATACACTATAGCAAGTTTTATCATCGGGTTTTTAGCTGTTTTCGCAGGAATCTACATTGTTAATTACTTTTGGACGAACGCACAATCAATTTAAATAATACTTTACCCCTAAAACAAACCTCACTTTGTGAGTAAATTTATATAACAAATGAGTGAACTTATACAATACAATTCAGAAGAAAATCACGTAATTATTACTATTACTAACGGAAAAGCTAACGCTATTTCTCATGAAGTGATTGATGCTTTAAACACCTCTTTTGACAAAGCTGAAAAAGAAGAAAAACCTGTAATATTAACAGGACAACCAGGAATATTCTCAGCAGGTTATGATTTAAAAAGCATGACAAAGTCTCCTGAATCAGCCTTAGAACTAGTAACTAAAGGATCGCAATTATCACATAGAATGCTTTCTTTTCCTTACCCAATAATTGCAGCCTGTTCAGGACACGCAGTGGCTAAGGGCGCTTTTCTTCTCCTATCTACTGACTATAGGTTAGGTATTGAAGGTGATTTTAAAATTGGGCTAAATGAAGTTTTAATAGGTATGACTATGCACAATGCTGGAATTGAAATAGCAAAAGCGCGCTTATCTCCTATTTATTTTGAAAGAAGCGTTAGCTGCTCTGAAATATATAACCCTAAAGATGCTATTACTGCTGGATTTTTAGATAAAGTTGTTCCTCAAGAACACTTACTACCAACAGCTGTAAAGGTTGCAGAAATGTTTTCTAAACTAAACAAGAAAGCACATAAAGAGACCAAGTTAAAAGTAAGAGAATCATATTTAGAATCTTTAGCTAAAGCTATCAAACAAGACAGTGAAGAAGGTCTAACACCTCCTTCTAAATAAATAAAAAGTCCTGCAATTTGCAGGACTTTTTATTTATTTAGGTTTCTTATAAGCCATTACCCCTGCTTTAATTTCTGTATCTAAATAATTATCGCTTGGTGTAATTGGACAAGAATATCTATCACTATAAGCACAATATGGATTGTATGTTTTATTAAAATCAATCTCCACAGTTCCATCCTTCTGGATATCTGTTGTATAAATATCTATAAAACGACCTCCTTTATAAGACGTTTTACCATTCGTATTATCTAAAAAAGGTAAAAACAAATGATTTGCATATTCGGGCTTAGGATTTACATCTTGATAAATAACTAGTTTAAAATCCTCTCCATCAATAGAAAAAGATAAAACACCATATTTTTTATACATCGCCACCCTATCGGTCGTCGTTTGAAAATCAAAAATAGGCGCATCTGGTGTTTTTACTAATTCTGCTTTTACAGTATACTTTTTATCAATAGGAAAAAAATCTAATCCTTTAAACTTCTTTAATCCTTTTTTGGTAAGTGGTGACCTAGAAGCGTCTTTGAACTTAGTATTCATTTCTTTTTGAAAATCAGACTCTCCCAAGACAGCTCTTTTTCCTTGACTGTTACAAGACAATATTGAAACAGTAAAAATTAATAATAATAGTTTTTTCATATTGGCATTTATATATCTCTTAACACAAAAATACTGTATTACAACCAAAACACCATCATTCCTTAAAAAATCGCTAAATAAAGAGGTGAAAACTGTTAATTTTCTATTAATAATTTGAAATAACAAAATAAAATCGTTACATTTATATTTATAGATAATACTTATGACTGATATAAGATAGTGTAAGAAAAGATTTTTTCACCTTATAAGAAAAACTTATTAAATAATAAAACAAATTGATGAGCTTGTTTCTTTGCAAACAGAAAGTTTCCCATATATTTGCCGCCCCAGTTATTTTAGGCATATATCTTTTATCAGACAAAACCTAATAAAGAAATTTTAAATTAAATTGGTAAATTTATGAATTCAGAATTAATCAATAAGGCAGAAGAATTTGAAAACAGAAAATTCAAATTTGTTACTACTAGTGATAGAATACTAGCCTCTAGAGAAGCAAAAGCTCTGATTCTAGAGATTAATGAGGTATATAAACAAACAAAAGACAGCACGTTAATGGACTTAATGAAGCGTTTAACAGCTGTAAAACAACGTATTGAAAAACGTTTAAAAGGAAAACCTTTAACAGCTTAAACAATAAACAACCTTTAAGCTCGTTTATGATATATACATAAGAATAGTAGTTTCATCAACTACCACTCTCATTATAATATTTATTCTTGATAAAGTTCTAAGTAAATTTACTTAGAACTTTTCTTTTTTAAATATATTTGTGAAATCGGGATGTAGCTTAGTCCGGTTAAAGTGCTGGTCTGGGGGACCAGAGATCGGTGGTTCGAATCCACTCATCCCGACTTATTTTATTAAAAAAAAAACTTCACTAAAAAAGTTAAAACAAACTCTAATTCAACAACTTAAAAAACTCTCTAAACCATTACAAAAAACAAGCATTAAAAATTTTTAAAAAAAGTTTTTTCAGTTTCAAAAAACATTATATATTTGCCACGCTTTTAAAGCAAACGCCGATGTAGCTCAGCTGGCTAGAGCAGCTGATTTGTAATCAGCAGGTCGTGGGTTCGAGTCCCTCCATCGGCTCAAAAACTAAAAGCGCTAACAAAAAAGTTAGCGCTTTTTTTATGCGCTTAATTTGCTAAATTTGTCATAACTCTATTTTTACAAAAACTTAATGAAAAATATATTTGTTATTGGTATTGCTGGAGGTACAGGGAGTGGAAAAACCACTGTAGTAAACCAAATTATTAACGAACTTCCTGCCGATGAAGTATGCGTTATCTCTCAAGACTCTTACTATAAACAAACAGATAACCTAACTTACGAAGAACGAACAAAGATAAACTTTGATCATCCTAGAGCTATCGATTTTGATTTAATGGTAGATCACCTATCTGAATTAAAAAACGGATGCATTATTGAACAACCTGTATATTCATTCGTTGCCCACAACAGAACCAAAGACACAATAAAAACACACCCAAGAAAAGTTATTATTATTGAAGGTATTTTGATTTTTAATAGCAAAGAACTTCGTAACTTGTGTGACATTAAAGTTTTTGTTCATGCTGATGCTGACGAACGCTTAATTAGACGTGTAAGAAGAGACATTAAAGAACGAGGTAGAGATGTTGATGAAGTTTTAAACCGCTACCAAAGCACCTTAAAACCAATGCACCAACAATTTATTGAACCTACTAAAAATTATGCTGATATTATTATACCTAACGACAGATATAATACTGTTGCTATAGACATTGTAAGAACTGTAATTAACGACCGTTTATAACATGAGTTTTAAATCAATAAAAAACAAACCTTCCTTTAAAGTAGCCACTAATATTTATGTGATTATACTTACTGTATTTGTGGTATGGATGCTTTTTTTTGATGAAAATTCTTACCTTACACATAGAGAGTTTAATAAAGAAATTAATGAGTTAAAAAGCTGGATTGATTATCATGAAAAAAAAATCAAGAAAGACAAAAAAACCATACAACAACTACAAGACTCTCTTCAACTAGAACGCTATGCTAGAGAAAAATATTTAATGAAGAAAGAAGATGAAGATATTTATATTATTGAATTTGATACCATAAAAAAGTAATGAGTAACTATTTATTTGACGAATTTCAAGGTGTTACCCCTGCAGAATGGAAACAAAAAATACAAGTAGACCTTAAAGGTGCCGATTATAACGACACTCTTTTATGGAAAACTGAAGAGAGTATTACTGTAAAACCTTTTTACACTAAAGAAGATAGAACTAATATTAGAGTAAAAACTTCCAAGCAAGGTTTTACCATTTGCCAATCTATCAATATTGAAGATGAAGAAAAAGCAAATGCGTTTGCTATCGACTCTCTTAAAAGAGGAGCTAGTGCTATTGAATTCATTGCTAAAAAAGAGTTTGACTACAATGCCTTATTAAAAGGAATTGACACTCAAAAAACTACACTTTACTTTACTTTTGATTTTTTATCATCAGAACTCATTAAAAAACTAGCTGATTATACAAACTCAGACAATTGCTTTTTTAACATTGATATTATAGGACACTTAGCCAGCTCAGGAAATTGGTATTCTAATCTTAAAAATGACCATACCCAATTAGAAGAAATAGCAAAAGCAACTCAAAATTCCATTTGTGTTAACGCTTCTACTTATCAAAATGCTGGAGCTTCGATTGTTCAACAATTAGCATACACCCTTGCACATGCAAATGAATATTTGAATCATTTCGGAAGTTCAATTGCTAATAATATTCACTTTAATTTTTCAGTAGGTAGCAATTACTTTTTTGAAATCGCCAAACTAAGAGCTTTTAGGATTTTATGGGATTCTTTATTAAACGAATACAACACCAAAGCTACTGCCCATATTTTTGCTCAACCAAGTTTACGAAACAAAACCTTATATGATTATAATGTAAATATGCTTCGTACAACTTCAGAGTGTATGAGTGCTATTTTAGGAGGAGCAAATACAGTAGCCAATAGCTCTTATGATAAAATTTTTCATCACTCAAATGAATTTGGAGAACGTATTTCAAGAAATCAGCTATTAATTTTACAACAAGAAAGTGAGCTAGCAGAAGCTCAAAATATTGCTGACGGTGCATATTATATTGAAACAATCACTCAACAACTTGCTCAAAAAGCACTAGAAGTTTTTAAGTTAATAGAGAAAGGTGGTGGTTTTTTAAAACAACTAAAAGAAGGAGTTATCCAAAGAAAAATAAAAGAAACTGCGGATAAACAACAACAATTATTCGATTCAGGAGAGTTAGTATTACTTGGTACAAACAAAATTCAAAACGAAGAAGACAAGATGAAAAACGATTTAGAAGCTTCTCCTTTCTTGAAAATTCGTAATGAAAAAACCCTAATTCAACCTATTATCCAAAAACGATTAGCAGAAAAGCTAGAACAAGAACGTTTAAAAAATGAGTAAAAAACTAGTTAACATATCTGTTTTCATTATATTCCTTTTTGGAACATTATCCTTAAATGCTCAAAATCTAGGCAACATTCCAAAAACTGAACTTATCAAATTGATGGTTGATTCATTTGAGAGTCAAATTTGCAACTATTATTCAATCAACAAGGAAAACTCTGATGAAGCTTTTTTTAAGTATGTAAATGATTTCAACTCTAACAGGATCAATATAAACATTTTAACTTCTAAAGAAGGATTAGAACTTTTAAAGATTTCTAATGAAACTTTAAAAGAATATATCTGGATTACTGATAAAGAAAAATTTGAACGTTTTATAAAAAACATTGAAGAAGAAGAACAAATCCAAATAACCGAAATTAAAGACGAGAGAAACAGCACAGAACCCCTATACACTAACAAATTAGGAGTGAATTATTCTGATGAATACTCAAGTAAACTACTTAAAGAGACAAAAGTTAGCGATTTAAAAGAGGTGCTTGCAACCTTAAGAGATATACCTGACACATCTCCTCGCTCAAGTGCTTTTGCTTTTACATATATAAATAAAGAAAACTACAAAGACCCTTCTTTAAAAACCTTTATTGCATTCGAACTGTATTACACTGTTTTAAACACCTTGGACAAAAATGAGTAGACAAGATATATCAAACATACAAATAGATAAAAGCCAAGAGCAGCAATATAAAAACTTTAAACACGAAGATTTTGTTGCTGGTATTGCACCTAACTTACGTGGACCATACTCTACTATGTATGTTCGTAGACCTTGGACAATTCGTCAATATGCAGGTTTTTCTACTGCAGAAGAAAGTAATGCCTTTTACCGTAGAAATTTAGCTGCGGGTCAAAAAGGATTATCGGTCGCTTTTGATTTAGCTACACACCGAGGGTACGACTCAGACCATGAACGTGTACAAGGTGATGTTGGAAAAGCAGGTGTTGCTATAGATTCTGTGGAAGACATGAAGGTCTTGTTCGATCAGATTCCGCTAGATAAAATGTCGGTTTCTATGACCATGAACGGAGCTGTATTACCAATTTTGGCATTTTATATTGTAGCAGCCGAAGAACAAGGTGTAGCTCCAGAATTATTATCCGGAACTATTCAAAACGATATATTAAAAGAGTTTATGGTGCGTAACACTTACATTTACCCACCTACTCCATCAATGAAAATTATTGCTGATATTTTTAGATATACTTCTGAAAACATGCCTAGGTTTAATTCAATTTCTATTTCTGGTTACCATATGCAAGAAGCTGGTGCTACAGCAGAAATTGAATTAGCATACACTTTAGCTGACGGATTAGAATACATAAAAAAAGGATTGGAAGCAGGAATGGATATCGACACCTTTGCTCCTCGCCTATCTTTTTTCTGGGCTATCGGAATGAATCATTTTATGGAAATTGCCAAAATGCGTGCAGGTAGAATGTTATGGGCTAAATTGGTAAAACAATTCAACCCTAAAAATCCAAAGTCGTTAGCATTAAGAACTCACTGCCAAACTAGTGGATGGAGTTTAACTGAGCAAGATCCTTTTAACAACGTGGCTCGTACTGCAATTGAAGCTATGGCTGCTGCTTTTGGAGGAACACAAAGTTTACACACCAACGCTTTAGACGAAGCAATTGCCTTACCTACTGATTTTTCAGCGCGCATTGCTCGTAACACACAAATATATTTACAACAAGAAACCCATATTACAAAAACGGTTGATCCTTGGGCGGGTAGTTATCATGTAGAAAAACTTACCGAAGAAATCGCCAACAAAGCTTGGGAATTAATTCAAGAAGTTGAAGAATTAGGAGGAATGACCAAGGCTATTGAAAAAGGGATTCCTAAAATGCGTATTGAAGAAGCTGCTGCTATAAAACAAGCCAAAATTGATAGTAGTCAAGATGTTATTGTTGGTGTTAATAAATATCAGCTAGAACAAGAAGACCCTTTACATATTTTAGAAGTTGATAACGAAGCCGTTCGTCAATCTCAAATTGATAGACTAAACAATTTAAAATCAAAAAGAAATCAAGCTGAAGTTGATAAAACATTGAGCGATTTAACTGAATCTGCTAAAACAGGTGAAGGAAATTTATTAGATTTAGCAGTAAAAGCTGCGAGAAACAGAGCTACATTAGGTGAAATTTCTGACGCCCTTGAAACTATTTTCGGACGTCATAAAGCAGTGCATAAAACCATATCTGGCGTGTATAGTAAAGAAATAAAAGATGACGAGTTATTTAAAAAAGCTACTGAACTAGCTGATAAGTTTGCTGAGTTAGAAGGACGTCGTCCACGTATTATGATTGCTAAATTGGGACAAGACGGTCACGATCGTGGAGCTAAAGTAGTAGCTACAGGATATGCCGACTTAGGTTTTGATGTAGATATAGGCCCTTTATTCCAAACTCCGCAAGAAGCTACCAAACAAGCTATAGAAAATGATGTACATATTTTAGGAATTTCATCATTAGCTGCAGGACATAAAACCTTAGTTCCTCAGGTTATTGCTGAACTTAAAAAATATGGCCGTGAAGATATTATGGTTATTGTTGGTGGTGTAATTCCTGCACAAGACTACCAATTCTTGTTTGATGCTGGTGCCGTAGGTGTTTTTGGTCCAGGAACTAAAATTGCACAAGCTGCTATTGACATGTTAACTATTTTAATTGATAGTACCGAAGAATAACGGTTATGAAAATAAAATTCATTGATAGAAAAACAGGTAAAATAATTACCGAAACCCCTCCTGGAGAAGGGTATTTAAAGTTGCTATATAACAACCCGTTTGGTAAAATGGCTTTATTGCCATTAGTTAAGCGTAAATTTTTATCATCGTGGTATGGTAAACTCATGAACAAACCCAACTCTATTAACAAAATAAATAGTTTTGTTAGAGAGCTTCAAATTGATATGAGCGAAGCCGAAAGACCTTCAGAAGACTATATTTCTTTTAATGATTTTTTCTATCGAAAGTTAAAATCTGACGCCCGACCTATTGAAGAAGGTTTTGTTTCTCCTGGTGACGGAAAAATGTTAGCCTTTAAAAATATTTCAGATATTCAAAACTTCTTTGTTAAAGGAAGAAAATTCACCTTAGAAGAATTTTTAGGCAACAAAGAACTAGCCACAAAGCATAAAGACGATTCTTTAATTATACTTCGATTGGCACCTAACGATTATCATCGTTACCACTTCCCTTACGACGGAATTCCATCTGAAGTAACAAAAATTAAAGGACGTTATTTTTCAGTATCACCTTATGCCCTAGCTGCTAACTTCACCAGAGTATTCTGTGAAAACAAAAGAGAATTCTGCACTTTAAAAACACACGACAAAGGGGATATTATCATTGCCCCTGTGGGCGCTACGATGGTTGGAAGCATCATAGAAACTTACACCCCAAATACAGAGGTTAAAAAAGGTGATGAGATGGGATATTTTGCTTTTGGAGGGTCTACTATTGTATTATTGGTTGATAGCTCAAAAACCACTATTGACGAAGACATTTTAGCTAACACTAAAAACAGAATGGAAACCTTTGTTAAAATGGGAGAACGTATTGGAAATTAACCTTCATAAATTTAACATTTTACCTTTTAAAAATGATTGATTTCATAAGGCGATTAAAGCTTTAATCCGTAAATTTGCGTCGTTTTATACTTAGCAGATTTACTGATGAAAAAAATCTTAGATACCCTCTACTCTACCCGTTTAATGGCCGTTTTATTTTTTGCTTTTGCCATTGCCATGGGAGTTGCAACTTTTATTGAAAACGATTACGGAACACAAACTTCTAAAGCACTAATCTACAACACTTGGTGGTTTGAGTTAATAATGGTGTTTTTTGTTATCAATTTTTTCGGAAACATTTTTAGGTACAGGTTATATAAAAAAGAAAAATGGTCAGTATTGTTATTTCACATTTCTTTTCTTTTAATCTTAATTGGAGCTGGTATTACTCGTTATATTAGTTATGAAGGTTTAATGGTTATTGACGAAGGAGAAACAACCAACCAATTTTATTCAGAACACACATATTTAAATGTAATAATTGATAATAGCGAATTTCAAAAAACCACTGCTAACAAGTTACTTTTATCTGCTTGGGGCGATAACTCGGTAAACTTTAGAGAAAACTTCCAACCTGAAAAAGGAGGTAAAAACCATGAAGTTACTTTTAATTTAGTGGACTATATCCCTTGGTCTGAAACAAAAATGGTTTTAGATGAAAACGGAACTGAACACTTGTTTTTTGTAGAAAGTTCTGACGGAAGTAGACATGAACACTACATTAAAAAAGGAACTATAGAGAACATTCATAACATTTTAGTAGGTTTTGAAGCTCCTAATAAAGAAGCGGCTTCAATTAACTTCTTTTATGAAGATGGTAGCTTAAAAATGATTTCTAAAAATGATGGTGATTGGTTTAGAATGGCTGACCAGAAAAAAGGTTTAATAGTTAAAGATAGTGCACAATACTTTCAACTGCTAACACTTCATAATGTAAATGGTCTACAGTTTGTAGTTCCTAAATCTCCAGAAAAAGGAGAAATAAAAACTGTAAGAGGTAAAAAAGACGATAAAAAATATGACACTGTAATTTTTGATGTTACTGCTAACGGAGAAACTAAACGTGTTGAGTTTTACGGTGGAAAGTTTAATGTTGATAATCAACAACAATTTAGTATTGGTGAATTAAACTTTAGAGCATGGTATGGTGCTAAATTATTACAAACTCCTTTTAGTATAAAACTAAATGACTTTCAGTTAGAAAAGTACCCTGGTTCAGAAAGTGCAGCTGCTTATGCTAGTGAGATTACCGTAATAGCACCTAATGAAACTTTTGATTATAGAATTTTTATGAATCATATTTTAGATTACGGAGGTTATAAATTCTTCCAATCAAGTTATAAAATCGAAGGTGAACACGAACAAACACATTTATCAGTAAACCACGATTTTTGGGGAACTTGGATTACTTATATCGGTTATTTTTTATTATTCTTCGGATTAATCGCTTCATTGTTTGTTAAAAATACTCGCTTTGATGATTTAAAACAATCATTAGTAAAAATCAGAAATAAAAAAGCTAAATTATCTGTTATTGCTTTACTATTTTCTTTAGTTAGTTTTGGTCAACATGAAACTCATGAACCAAAACAAATTACTGAAGCTCAAATAGATTCTATTTTAACAGCTAATAAAGTAGATGATAAACACGCTGCTTTATTTAGTTCTTTAGTTATTCAAGATGCTGGCGGACGTATGAAACCTGCTCATACTTTTGCTTCTGAATTAGTGAGGAAAGTAGCGCATGTTGATAAATTCAAAGATTTAGACCCAAGCCAAATTTTACTTTCTATTACTGAAAACCCTATGCTTTGGCTAAATGTTCCTTTTGTATATTTAGAAGATGGAAACACCCAAGTTAGAGAAATTTTAGGTGTACCTGAAGATGCTGAATATGCTCGTTTTATTGATTTCTACAATAAAGATGGCTCTTCAAAAATTAGCAAACTAGTAGTTGAAGCTGAAAAGAAAAAAATTCAAAATAAGTTTGAGAAAGATATTATAAAAATTGAACGAAGAGTTTGGTTACTATCTCAAGCTTTAGGAGGTGGTATGTTACGCATCTACCCTATTCCAAATGATGAAAACAATAAGTGGGTTTCTCAACCAGAAACACTACAAGCTAACTTTAAAGGAACAGACTCTGTTTTTGTTCGTCAATCATTACCTGTTTATTTACAATTATTACAAGCTTCAAAAAAGTCAGGAAACTATACTGAAACTAACAAAGTTCTAAACGGAATTAAGAAGTTTCAACAAAAGTTTGGTTCAGAAGTTATCCCTGCAAAAGATAAAATCGATTTAGAAATAGCTTACAACAAACTAAACATTTTTGTTAAACTTTCTAAATCTTACGGATATGTAAGTTTAGTTTTAATTGTATTTGTTTTCTTACAAATTTTCAACAATAAACCATGGGTTAACAGTGTAGTAAAAGTATTAATAGGTATTGTAATTTTCTTATTTGTCTTTCACGTTTTAGGGTTAACTGCTCGTTGGTATATAAGTGGAAATGCTCCTTGGAGTAATGCTTATGAGTCCATTATTTTTGTTGGCTTAGCAACCATGTTGTTTGGATTGATCCTAGGAAAAAAATCTTCATTAACTATTGCTGCTACCACATTTTTAGTTTCAGTTATTTTAATGTTTGCGCATCAAAACTGGTTAGATCCTGAAATTGCGAACCTTCAACCTGTATTAAATTCTTGGTGGTTATATGTTCACGTTTCTGTAATTGTAGCTAGTTATGGTCCATTTGCTATGGGAATGATTTTAGGAATCTTTTCTTTATTCTTAATCATTTTCACTAATGAAAAGAATAAAAAGAAAATGGATCTACATATTAAAGAACTAACTGTTATTAATGAAATGGCATTAACCGTAGGCTTGGTAATGCTTACTATTGGTAACTTTTTAGGAGGTATGTGGGCTAACGAAAGTTGGGGACGCTACTGGGGTTGGGACCCTAAAGAAACTTGGGCTTTAATTTCAATTATGGTATATGCCTTTGTGTTACACATGAGATTAATTCCAGGTTTACGAGGAAGGTATACCTTCAACTTATGGTCAATTATAGCTTTTGCATCTATTATGATGACTTACTTTGGGGTAAACTTCTATTTATCAGGACTACATTCGTATGCTAGTGGTGATAAAGTAATCACCCCTACTTCAGTATATTACTCTATAGCTTTTGTTAGTATCTTAGGAATTCTAGCTTGGGTAAAGAATAAAAAGTATTACAAGAAGTAAGTTGGCAGTTTTTCTGTTAAAAAAATGTATTTTTGCAAACCGATAAAAAGAAAAAACAATTATGTTCAATAAAAATATAAAATTAGTATTAGCTACCTTAATAACTGTATGGTCAGTGTATGAATTTACACAAGGGCACATCATGAACGGTATATCTATACTTCTACTTGCTGGGCTGTTTATTTTATTTTATTTTAAAAACGAATTTATTCTTTTGGCCTTTTTACAGCTACGTAAACAAAACTTTGCTGGAGCTCAAAAATGGTTAGGATATATTAAAAATCCTTCTGCTGCTTTAACGAAAAAGCAAGAAGGTTACTATAACTACTTACACGGAATTATGTTGTCTCAAACGAACATAACTCAAGCTGAAAAATATTTAAAGAAAGCTGTTAAATTAGGTTTAGCTATGGATCATGATTTAGCTATGGCTAAATTACAGTTAGCTGGGATAGCAATGACCAAACGCAGAAAAAGAGAAGCTACGAACTTAATGGCAGAAGCTAAAAAGCTAGATAAACATGGAATGCTTAAAGAGCAAATGCAAATGATGAAGCAACAAATGAAGAAGATTTAACACTTCTTCGTGTTTTTGAGTTTTTCTAATCTCATTTAATCATATATTTAGCTTATAAAAACATAAGAAATGATTTTAATTGCCGATGGTGGCTCTACTAAAGCTGATTGGATTGCTCTTGACGATACTAAAAAAGAAGTTTTTAGAACAACTACTCTAGGCTTAAATCCATCGGTTCTTACAGAGGATGAAATGCTTAGTACAATCAGTAATGCTGATGATCTCTTAAAAGTACAAAACGATACTTTACAGATTCATTTTTATGGAGCTGGTTGTGGAAGCCCTAAAGCTACTGAAAGCTTACAAAATGTTCTAAAATCTATCTTTAAAAAAGCCACTGTATTTGTTTCAGAAGATACTTTAGCTGCTGTTTATGCTAGTACAGGCGACAAACCTGGAATTGTCTGCATTTTAGGAACTGGATCAAATAGTTGTTATTACGATGGCAAAAATATAACTACTACAGCTCCTTCATTAGGTTATACTATTATGGATGAAGCAAGTGGAAATTATTTTGGTAAACAATTATTACGTGATTTTTACTACGATAAAATGCCTAAAAGAATAGCTTCAGCTTTCAAAGCTTCTTTCGAACTTGATACAGATACCGTAAAAATGAACCTGTATAGAAAGCCTTACCCAAATATGTACTTGGCTTCATTTGCTAAATTTATGCTAGAGTATAAAAGTGAAAAGTATATCAGAAAAATGATTAAAAAAGGGGTTCAAGAATTTTTTAAGTATCGTATTCTTCCGTTTGAAAAAGACAAACATACCCCAATTTATTTTATCGGATCAATAGCTTATTACTTTCAGGATATATTAGAAAAAGTTGCTTTAAAAAACAACTTAATCGTTACAGATGTTATTCAACGCCCAATTGATAATTTAGTTGACTTTCATCGAAATCATTCATTTTAAAAAGACTCTACAATTCTTTCAAGAGCCATCCCTCTTGACCCCTTAACTAAAATTGTACTATTTTCTATTGGGTTATTCTTTATATAATCTTCAAACTCATAAAAGTTCTTAAACTTTTTACACTCAGTAATTGTCTTATAAAAATTATCTCCTATAAGAAAAGCTTTTTTTAAATCTAGTTTTTCAATCATATCTGCTATGTTCTGGTGCTCTTTTGAACTATATTCTCCAAGCTCAAACATATCCCCTAAAATTATTGTTTTATTATTACCATGTAGTTCACTAAAGCTTTCTAAAGCAGCTTTCATACTTGTTGGGTTAGCATTATATGCATCAAGAATTACTTTATTAGTTTCAGTATTTATTACTTGAGATCTATTATTAGACGGAACATAGTTCTCTATAGCATTTTTTATTTGCTCTAATGATACGTTAAAGTAATTTCCTATAGTTATTGCTGCTGATATATTAGCAAAATTATATGCTCCTATTAAATTACTTGAAACATCAGTACCTTTATAAGATAGCCTTACAAATGGATTTGCTTCAGTTAATTTTATACTTTCTTCAAAAGTAATTGCCTCTATACCTTCTGTTCCTTCTACTTGCTTTTCATCTGTAGGATTGACAAAAACTTTTTTATTATGAGCTCTTAAAAAATCATACAATTCAGATTTAGCTTTTACCACACCTTCTAAAGAACCAAAACCTTCTAAGTGTGCACTCCCAAAATTTGTTATATAACCATAATCAGGATTAGCAATTCTTGATAAAAAATCAATTTCTTTTGCATGATTGGCTCCCATTTCAACAATACCTACCTCCGTATTTTTATTCATTGACAATAAGGTTAATGGTACGCCAATGTGGTTGTTTAAGTTTCCTAAAGTAGCTGTTGTTTTATACTTAGTTGAAAGAACTGCATTTATTAATTCTTTTGTAGTCGTTTTCCCATTACTTCCTGTTAAAGCAATTATAGGAGCACTCAATTGATTTCTATGATAATTTGCTAGTTCTTGAAGTGTTTCTAGAACATCTTTAACCAAAATTAGTTTTTCTGAAGTTTTATACTCAACTTCATCAATTACTGCATAACTAGCACCTTTGTTAATAGCTTCTTCTGCAAACTTATTTCCATTAAAATTTTCTCCTTTTAAAGCAAAAAAAAGTGTGTTTTTTCTAATACTTCTAGTATCTGTATCTACTAAACCATAAGTGATGTACAGCTTGTATAAATCTTCTATCTTCATATTGTAAAAATAAAAAAACCTCATTGAGATTCAATGAGGTTCTAATATAATTTTAAGTTCAAATATTATTTCACTTTATCTGGTGTAGCGGTTTTTCTTTTGTTTAAAACCATTGGTCCCATTTTATCAGTTGCACATCTAAACCCTATATAGTTCGTTGCCATATATTCTGGGAAATATCTTCTTTGTGCTGGATCTAACCAATATTCTCTATCAGCCCAAGAACCACCTTTATAAACTCTAGATTTATCACTTATTAGTGTAGTTCTTCTCTTATCGTCATACTTATAGTTGTTTACAACGTTTCCTAAAGTATCTACTTCTGCTTCTGGTTTTTGTGGAGAATTATACATTCTAGTAGTACGATCTAATTGATCTTTATCTAATCCGTAGAACTTAGAAGAAGCTTGGTCTCCATCACCTAAACTAGAGTTATTAGCTAAGTTATAGTTTCTTCTCATGTAAGTATCTTCTTTAGTAATTGGAATATACTTAACACTTCCTGGTAAATCTTTAGGTACAATTCTACCGTTTTCTAGAGTATCATATTGTACTTCACCATCACCAACTATAACAACTTTACCATCTTCATTAATTAGCTTTTTAGTAAAAATATTACCTCTAAAATAGTTAAAATCATTTGCTTCTGAATCAATAATTGGTCGATATACATCTTGTACCCATTCAGATACGTTACCAGACATATCATATAAACCAAAGGCGTTAGGAGGATAACTTTTAACAGCGTTAGGAATATCTGATCCATCACTACTCCAACCAGCAATACCACTATAGTCTCCTTTACCTTGCTTAAAGTTAGCTAACTGATCTCCTCTTCTTCTTTTATCTCTATCACGAGTATATTTTCCACTCCAAGCATACTTCTTTCTACCTCTAATATTATTATACTCACGGTTTTCAAAAATAGACTTTGCTGCATATTCCCACTCTACCTCTGTTGGTAATCTAAATTTCTGAGATAATATACCATCAGAAGAAGTTACTTGTCTTCCTGTAAAAGCTCCTTTTTCTGGTTTAGGTTCTCCTTTAGATCTTGGTACTGGGATACCTTTTTTATAGATTGTAGAATCTCCATCAAAAATGGCATAAGGATCTGTTAAATATGTATCTGTGTCAAAGTTATTTTCTCCTTTAAAGCTTATTGAATCTTCCTTAAAGATGTTTTTTATAACTCCTTTATCCATTAATATCTTTAAGTTAACAGCATTAGTACGCCACTTACAATATTTATTGGCTTGTATCCAGCTAACCCCAACAACAGGATATTCTGCATACGAAGGATGTCTTAAATAACTTTCAGATAATAAGTTTGTATTACCTAAACCTTTTCTCCATACTAATGTATCTGGTAATATTGATGGATAAATATCTTTAAACTGCGGATCTTCAGGAGGGAATACATCTTTAGTGTATTGCATAAACAACCCATATTCTGCATTGGTCACCTCTGTTTCATCCATATAGAAAGTACGAACGTGCATTTTTTGAGGAGTTGTATTCCAATCAAACATAACATCATCTTGAACTAATCCCATAGTAAAGGTACCTCCTTCAATATGAACCATCCCTGGCGGCACATTTTTACCTTCTTTGTACTCTCCCTTCAAATAACCTCCATAATTAGGATCATTAAAGTTCCAACCAGTTAATGAAGACTTACCCGATCTAGCTCCATTACTCTTACAAGAAGTAATTAATAAACCAGTGATCGCTAATAAACTAAATAATTTCAACGTACTTTTCATGTATTTTTAACTGTTTTTTAAGGGTGTCGCAATTTACAATATTTCTAATTTCTTACAACTAATTTATCTATAAATTCACATTTAGTAACCTTGTCTATGCAAGATTACAAACGACAGTTTTTATACTTTAGTATTACGAATCTAAGAAAAAGATTAAAATATAGGCTGTTAAAGTTTAATATTTTTAACGGTAAAAAATAATTTTCCTCTTAAATCTAACAACACATATAATATTATGTTAGTAATCACGTTACGTTATTAAACTAATAAATAAACTTTTAAGCTAAGTATTACAAGAAGTCCAAAAAAAGTTATTAGTTGTATACTCCCCCAAGAAAAATTATATATTTGCTAAACAATTAATCAAATTTTACATGAAAAAATTATCAATCGTATTATTTTTTGTGTGCTTTACCCTTCAAAATAAAGCGCAAGCCCAAACATCAATAAATACAACGGCAATGCCTTTTTTATTGATTACACCTGATGCTCGTGCTGGTGGTATGGGGGATATTGGAGTTGCTACATCTTCAGATGCCTTTTCTATCTTTCATAACCCTGCAAAAACTGCATTTAATCAAAACAAAATAAGCATAGGACTTAACTATACTCCTTGGCTTAGAAACTTAACTGATGATATTTTTGTTGGTGGAGGTTCTTACGTTAATAGGTATAGTGAAAAATCAGCTTGGGGAGTTGATTTAAAGTATTTTTCTCTTGGAGAAGTAGCTTTAACAAATGACAGTGGTACTTCTAATGGGATAGAAAATCCTAATGAATTAGCCATTACAGGAATTTATTCTTTAAAGTTAAGTGAAACTTTTTCTATGGGAATTGGTTTAAAGTACATCCACTCAAACTACAAAATAAGAAGTAACGACTCTAATTTAGATGCCGTTAATTCTTTTGCAGTTGATGTTTCTGGTTATTATCAATCTAAAGAAGATAACTATGGAAGCTTTAACGGACGCTACAGGTTAGGTTTTAACATATCTAACATAGGTCCAAAAGTTGAATACAGCCCTGGTGTTCCTAACTTTATTCCTACAAACGCTAAAGTTGGTGGTGGTTTTGACTTCATTTTTGATGACAAAAATATTTTAGGGCTTAACTTAGAGTTCACAAAATTATTAGTCCCATCAAGCCCTAACTCTGAAAGAGGTTGGTTTGAAGGAATGTTTACTTCTTTAGGAGACAGAAGCTTTAGTGAAGAATTACAAGAAACTACTTGGGCTTTAGGAGCTGAATATTTATACAACAACGCCTTTGCTCTTAGAGCTGGTTATTTTCATGAGAGTGAAGAAAAAGGACAACGCCAGTACTTTACTTTAGGTACCGGGTTTACTGCAAGAGCTTTTACTCTAGATTTATCATATTTAGTAAACACAGCAGCAGTTAATAATCCTTTAGAAAATACTTTACGTTTTTCTTTATCTTTTGATTTAGGAGAACTCTATGAAGTTTATTAAAAAACAGTATTTTTTTTATAAATTCGTATCAGAATACAAAAGCAGTCTCACCGACTGCTTTTTTTGACTAATTTATTTACGATGGAAAAAATTGATTTAACCACTACTGCTACTTTATTTGATAATATTTCACAATTATCTACCGAAGATGCCTTTTTAATGGAAAAAGCTGTTGAAGCAAGACAGAAAGCTTATGCCCCTTATTCAAAGTTTAATGTTGGTGCTGCTATATTACTTGATAATGGTGAAATTGTTTTAGGTAATAATCAAGAGAGTGCTGCATACCCTTCTGGTATGTGTGCAGAACGTGTTGCTATTTGGAAAGCTGGTTCTGAATTTCCTGATATGAAGGTCAAAAAAATAGCTATAACTGCAGCCTCTGAAAACTCAACAGTAGATAAACCTGTTGGGCCTTGCGGTGCATGCCGTCAAACATTATCAGAATATGAAATAAATCAACAACAACCTATAAAGATTATTTTTATGGGAGAAGTTGGTAAAATTGTGAAAACTGAGTCGTTACTATCTTTACTGCCTTTTTCTTTTGACAGCTCCTATTTATAACACCTATAGCATTAAAATCTTAAAAAAGCCTATTTGTTTTTTATAAAAAAACAAAACGCACTTCATTTTTTAAGAATATCATAATTCTAAAAAATTGACTGTATATAAAGTGGTTATCGTCAATAAAAATGCTTTATTTGTAACTACTCAACATTTAAAAATTAGTATTTCGAATGAAATTATCCGTAATTACAGGAACAGGAGCCTTTATTCCTTCAATAAAAAAAGAAAATAGTAAATTTAATGACAGTTTCTTTTTAAATGCTGATGGAACTTCCTTTGACAATTCTAACCCTGTGATTATTGAAAAGTTTAAATCGATAACCGGTATTGAAGAGCGTCGATACGCTAAACCAGAATATAAAGCTTCAGATCTTGGTTTTTTTGCGGCAAAAAAGGCAATTGAAGATGCTAATATTAATCCAGAAGAATTAGATTATATCATTTTTGCTCATAATTTTGGAGATGTAAAAAAAGACGCTATTCAAAGTGACATTCTTCCAAGTTTAGCAACTCGTGTAAAACATTTACTACAAATTGAAAACCCAAATTGTGTAGCATATGATATTCTATTTGGCTGTCCTGGTTGGATTGAAGGTGTTATTCAAGCACAGGCTTTTATAAAGACTGGCATTGCAAAGAAATGTTTAGTTATTGGAGGTGAAACACTATCAAGAGTTATAGATATGAACGATCGTGACTCCATGATTTATAGTGATGGCGCTGGAGCTTGTATCGTGGAAGCTACAGACAAAAACGATAGTGGTATTCTTAGTCATGCTTCACAAACTTTTACTAAAGATGAAGCCTATTATTTATTTTTTGGCAACTCAAATGACAAGAGTAAAGACAAAGATGTTCGTTACATTAAAATGCACGGCCGAAAAATTTATGAGTTTGCATTAACTAATGTACCTAAAGCAATGCAAACTGCTTTAAATAAAAGTGGTGTAAGCATTGATGATGTAAAAAAAATATTTATCCATCAGGCCAATGAAAAAATGGATGAAGCTATCATTAAACGCTTTTATCGATTATACAAAAAGCCTGTTCCTGAAGGTATAATGCCTATGAGTATCCACAAATTAGGAAATAGTTCAGTAGCAACCGTACCTACCCTACTCGATTTAGTTTTAAAAGGAAATATTGAAAACCAAGAAGTAAAAAAAGGAGATGTTATTATTTTAGCATCAGTAGGTGCTGGCATGAATATTAATGCCATAGTTTACAAGATTTAATAGTTTAAAAAACTCTTTAATTTCTTACTAAATATTCTCGCAAATATAAAATCTAAGTACTATTTTTGCGCATGCAACAACACAACGTACTTATATTAGATTTCGGATCGCAATACACACAGTTAATTGCGCGCCGTGTAAGAGAATTAAATATTTATTGTGAAATTCACCCTTACAACAAAATACCACAAAATTTAAACGATTTTAAAGCTGTAATCCTTTCAGGAAGCCCATCTTCAGTTCGTTCAGAAGAAGCTCCACACCCTGATTTATCTGAAATTAGAGGTAAAAAACCTTTATTAGCTGTATGCTATGGGGCTCAATATTTAGCTCATTTTTCAGGTGGTTTAGTAGCTCCTTCTAATACTCGTGAGTATGGTAGAGCTAACTTATCTTTTATTAAAGAAGGAGAAGAATTCTTTAAAGATATTTCTGAAGGAAGTCAAGTTTGGATGAGTCATTCAGACACAATTAAAGAGTTACCTACTGGAGGAACATTATTAGCAAGTACTCATGATGTACAAAATGCAGCATACAAAATTGATGGAGAGACTACTTATGCTATCCAATTTCATCCAGAAGTATATCATTCTACAGATGGTAAACAATTATTACAAAACTTTTTAGTTAATATAGCTGGGGTTGCTCAAACATGGACTCCAGATTCTTTTGTTGACGAAACTGTAGCTGAATTAAAAGCTAAGATTGGTAATGACAAAGTTGTTTTAGGTTTATCTGGAGGAGTAGATTCTACCGTAGCTGCAGTTTTATTACACAAAGCAATTGGAAGTAACTTACACTGTATTTTCGTAAACAACGGATTGTTACGTAAAAATGAGTTTACCGATGTATTAAAACAATACGAAGGTATGGGATTAAACGTTAAAGGAGTGGATGCTTCGGCACGTTTTTTGGACGAACTAGCTGGATTAAGTGACCCAGAAGCAAAACGTAAAGCTATTGGTAAGGTTTTTATTGATGTTTTTGATGATGAAGCACACCAAATAGAAGATGCCAAATGGTTAGCACAGGGAACAATATACCCTGATGTAATTGAATCAGTTTCAGTAAATGGAGGTCCTTCAGCTACTATTAAAAGTCATCATAATGTAGGCGGTTTACCTGATTTCATGAAATTGAAAGTTGTTGAGCCTTTACGTATGATTTTTAAAGATGAAGTACGTAGGGTTGGTGCTTCTATGGGAATTGATAAAGAATTATTAGGTCGTCATCCATTTCCAGGACCTGGTTTAGCTATCAGAATCTTGGGAGATATTACCGCAGAAAAAGTTCGTATTTTGCAAGAAGTAGATGCTGTATTCATCAACGGGTTAAAAGAAAGCGGATTGTACGATAAAGTATGGCAAGCAGGTGCTATTTTATTACCAGTAAACTCTGTTGGAGTTATGGGAGATGAAAGGACCTACGAAAAGGTAGTTGCTTTAAGAGCTGTAGAAAGTACAGATGGTATGACAGCAGATTGGGTTAATTTACCTTATGAGTTTTTACAAAAAACATCAAATAAAATAATAAATAATGTAAAAGGTGTAAATAGAGTTGTATATGATATTAGCTCTAAACCACCAGCAACAATTGAATGGGAATAAAAATCCATTATTAATTTCAAAAAAAGAGTAGATGAAGAAATTACAGTTTTTACTATTAGTTTGTATTTTAACTATTACCGTTTCATGTGGGCAGCAAAAGCGTTACGTATCTTACAAAATCCAAGAAGGAGAAACGATGCGAGACGTTGCAGATCGCTTAGACATGAAAACAAAAGATTTATTACGTTTAAACCCAGATGTTGGAAGACGTCCAGATGCTAACACGGTAATTGTAATACCTAATCCTAAAATTAAAAAGAATATTTCTTCATCTACTACTTCTTCTCCTGAAGAAGAAACTGTAGATACTACCGATACTAATAATGTTGAGGATACAACTCCTGAAACTAATGAAGATGATACTGTTTTTAAACAAACAATTGTTGAATATGAGACTCACGAAGTTCAAAAAGGAGAAACTGTGTATCGTATTACAAAACAATACGGTATTACCAAAGATGACTTAATTAAATTTAATCCTGAATACACTAATATTCAAGGTAATAATTTAAGTATAGGTCAGGTATTAAAGGTTAAGGAAGTTAAGAAAACTATTACTATTGATAAAGAAAAAGTTTTAGAAAAGTTCTTAACACATACTGTAAAGAGTAAAGAAACTATGTATAGTTTAACTCGTTTCTACAATGTATCCAAAGAAGATTTATTACGTTTAAACCCTGAATATCCAGGTTTAGTTGATAATAAATTATCAATAGGTCAATTATTAAAAATTAAACCTATTGAAGAAGTAAGTAAAAAAGAGAATTATACTTTTTATAAAGATTCTGTTCAAACAGATACTTCTATAAACCTTGCTATTTTACTTCCATTTAAAGCTGACGAGTATAACTCTCAATCAAGTAAAGATATTTTTGAAGGAAACCAATTAGCAAATATGGTTACTGACTTTTATCTTGGGGCAGAGATAGCTATTGACTCTATTAAAAAGCAAGGAGTACAAGTAAAAGTTAATGTTTTTGATACAGGAAACAGAGGAAAAAATATAGCAACTATATTAAAAGACAAAAAACTAGAAAATACTGATGTAGTTATTGGTCCTTTTTACTCTGATAAAGCTGAAGTTGTTGCTCGCGATGTAAATGCACCTGTAGTTTTTCCTCATTACTCTAGTAAACAAAGTAAATTCTCTTCTTCTAAATTAGTTAAAACTTCACCTGAAAAAGATAATTATGTGAGTTATTTAGCTTCTTATTTAAAAGACAGCTATAAAGATCAAGAAATTTTTATTGTTAGTGATAATCAAAAAGAAACGAACACGAGGGTTTCTAAAATTATTTCTGAACTAAAAAAACATGATAGTATTAATAATATACATGTTTTAAAACCAGAAAAAGGTTATATAAAAAGAGAGCGTTTTACAAGTAAGATGTCTTCTAAAAGACATAACTGGGTAATCTTTGCTTCAGAAGATAATGTAGTTGTTGCTGATGCTTTAAATAGTATGATTAGCTTACCTGATGAAACTAAAGTTCAAGTATTTGCTACTAGCAAAGGTAACGCTTATGATAAGATTGATAATAATAAGCTTTCCAGCATCAATTTTACTTACGTTTCTAACACTTATTCAGACGAAGACGCCTTAGAAACGAAAGATTTCAATAACAAATATTTACAAAAAAATAATACTATTCCTTCAGACTATGCTATTAAAGGGTTTGATATTACATATGATGTTTTAATGCGTTTGGCTTCAGGAAATGAGCTTACAGAAACCTTTAAAAAAGGAGTTTCTTTACGTGTTGAAAATAAATTTGACTACCATAAAAAAATGTTTGGAAGTAGCGGAAATCAAGGATTATTTATTGTTAAATACAATAATGATTTAAGCTTAAGTAGACTTAGGTAAACCTTAATCTAATATAATAAAAAAGCCAAAACTAAAAGTTTTGGCTTTTTTATTATTCATACATTTCTTTATAATATTTTTGGTACTCTCCACTTGTTATATGGTCAATCCATTCATTATTTTCCAAATACCATTTTACTGTTTTTTCTATTCCTTCCTCGAATTGTAAAGACGGTTCCCAGCCTAATTCATTTTTGAGTTTTGACGAATCTATAGCATATCTAAAATCATGTCCAGCTCTATCAGTTACATACGTTATTAACTTCTCAGAGATTCCCTCTTGTCTTCCTAAGAGCTTATCTACTGTTTTTATAACTACCTTAATTAAATCAATATTCTTCCATTCATTGAAACCTCCAATGTTATATGTATCTCCTAATTTTCCTTTGTGAAAAATAATATCGATTGCCTTAGCATGGTCTTCCACATACAACCAATCTCTCACATTTTCTCCTTTACCATACACCGGTAATGGTTTGTTATTAACAATGTTATTTATAAACAATGGAATTAATTTCTCTGGAAACTGATTAGCTCCATAATTGTTAGAGCAGTTAGAAATTACTATTGGTAAACCATAGGTATCAAAAAAAGCCCTTACAAAATGATCAGAAGATGCTTTCGAAGCAGAATAAGGAGAATGTGGGTCGTAAGCTGTAGTTTCAGTAAAATACCCTTCCTTATTCAAAGAACCATAAACCTCATCGGTAGACACATGGTAAAACAACTTGTTTTCAAAATTATCTTCCCAATAGCTTTTTGCTACCTGTAATAAACTCAACGTTCCCATCACATTAGTTCTGGCAAAAGAAAAAGGATCTTTTATAGAGCGATCTACATGCGATTCAGCCGCTAAATGAATTACTCCATCTATCTTATATTTTGAAAAAATATCAGTTACAGCATCATAATCACAAATATCCGCCTTTACAAAGGTGTAATTAGATTTGCCTTCAATATCTTTTAAATTTTCTAAATTTCCAGCATACGTTAGAAGGTCTAAATTGATGATATTATAATCAGGATAGTTGTTTATAAACAAACGTACCACATGCGAGCCAATAAAACCCGCCCCTCCAGTAATTAATATGTTCCTCATAAGAGTTTACTATATAAACTTTTCAAAGTTACTAATAAATAAATGGAGTTTCTAGCTCTTTAAGAGTTGAAAGTTGTTGGTCTTTTGGAGAAAGTATTACCTCTTCTGAATTAATTTTCCAATCAATATTCAAAGTAGCATCATTCCAAATAATTCCAGAATCGTATTCTGGTGCATACCAATTATCTACTTTATATGCAAAAATGGCTTCTTTAGATAAAGTAACAAACCCATGTGCAAACCCTCTCGGTATAAATAATTGCTTTTTATTTTCTTCGGATAATTCTACGGTGATATGCTTACCATAACTTGGTGAATCTTTTCGGACATCCACAACTACATCTAATACTTTTCCTTGAATACAACGCACTAGTTTAGCTTGAGCAAAAGGTGGTTTTTGAAAATGCAGTCCTCGTAAAGCTCCAAAAGTGGATTTTGATTCATTATCCTGCACAAAATTTATATGTCCAATATGTTCTTCAAATTCCTTTTGATTGAACGATTCAAAGAAATACCCTCTTTGATCTCCAAAAACTTTCGGTTCAATAATTACAACCTCTGGAATCTCTGTTTTTGTAAAAACCATTGCTAATCTTTTACTAGATTATGTAAGTATTGTCCGTAACTATTTTTCTGTAAAGGCTCTGCTAACTTTTTAACTTGCTTTTTATTAATATAGCCCATATACAGCGCTATTTCTTCTATACAGGCCACTTTTAATCCTTGACGTTTCTCTATCGTTTCAATAAACTGACTGGCTTCTAATAAAGAATCATGTGTTCCGGTATCTAACCATGCATAGCCACGCCCCATTAACTCAACCTTTAGCTGTTCGCTTTCCAAATAATGCTGGTTTACCGAAGTAATTTCTAATTCTCCTCTTCCTGAAGGCTTTACATTTTTTGCCACTTGAATCACATTATTTGGATAAAAATACAAACCAACCACTGCATAATTAGATTTCGGTTCTTTGGGTTTTTCTATTATAGAAATTGCATTTCCGTTAGTATCAAAATCTACTACTCCGTAACGTTGAGGATCTTTTACATTATACCCAAAAACAGTAGCTTTATTATTGTCTTTTATATTTTGAATTGCAGATTGTAACATTTCAGGCAATCCGTGTCCATAAAAAATATTATCTCCTAAAATCAAGCAAACATTATCATTTCCTATAAACTCCTCACCAATAATAAATGCTTGCGCTAACCCATCTGGAGATGGCTGCTCTGCATAACTAAGATAAATTCCTAGGTCACTTCCATCTCCTAATAACTTTTGAAAACTGGGTAAATCATCAGGAGTAGAAATAATCAATATTTCTTTAATTCCTGCTAACATTAATACTGATAGAGGATAATAAATCATAGGCTTATCATATACCGGAAGTAACTGTTTTGATACTCCTTTGGTAATCGGATATAAACGTGTTCCTGACCCACCTGCTAGTATGATTCCTTTCATTTATTAACTATTATTTATGAGTATGCTAATTTATAGAAAAAATAAAGCTCAGGAAAAACCTGAGCTTTGATTTCTATTTTATTCTTGTTTTTGTTGCCATTTCCAAGCGGAAAGCAATGCTTTTTCTAATGTTTCTTGAGGTTTCCAACCTAAAACTTCATTAGCTTTTGTAGTATCAGCGTACGCTGCTGTGATATCCCCTTCTCTTCTTGCTACTATTTTATAATTCAACGATTGTTGAGTAACTTCTTCAAAAGTTTTTATAATCTCCATCACAGAGCTTCCTTTACCAGTTCCCACATTGAAAAACTCAAAATTTTCTTCATTATCCTTATTCAATAAACGTTGTAAGGCTTTCACATGCGCTTTTGCTAGGTCAACTACATGAATATAATCACGAATGGCGGTACCATCTGGTGTTGGGTAATCATCTCCAAAAACAGCTAGTTCTTCTCGGATACCAGCAGCTGTTTGTGTAATAAACGGAATTAAATTTTGCGGAACACCTAATGGTAACTCTCCAATTTTTACAGATTTATGTGCTCCTATTGGGTTGAAGTATCGTAAAGCTATAGCATTCATGTCGTACGCTTTACAACTATCTTTTATAATTTCTTCTCCAATTTGCTTGGTATTCCCATAAGGAGATTCAGCAATCTTTACTGGAGCGTCTTCTGTAATAGGTAACTCGTCTGCTTGTCCATAAACCGTACATGATGAGCTAAAAATAAAATGATCAATATTCCTATTTTTCATTTCTTGTAACAGATAAACTAAGGCGTTGATATTATTCTCGTAATAATCCAATGGCTTTTGAACACTTTCTCCTACAGCCTTAAAAGCAGCAAAATGTATTACTCCATCAATTGTACCATCATTAAAAAAGCTACTTACTGCTTTTTTATCTCGTAAGTCTATCTGATAAAAGTCTGGTTTAATATTGGATATTTTAGTAATTTGTTCTAATACATCTATTTTAGAATTAGATAAATCATCGATAATCACTACCTCAAAACCTGAGTTTTGTAACTCTACTACGACATGAGATCCTATAAAGCCTAAACCGCCTGTTACTAGTATTTTTTTCATTTCTTAATCTTGATGTTATAACTACTTTTTAGAAACTATTTAATGACTATTCATTGTGAAAATGATCTTTATAGTCTTTAATAAAATTTTAACATCTAATTTCCAAGAATACCTTTTGATATAAAACAAATCATATTCCAATTTTTTAAGACTTTCTTCAGGAGTTGCTTTAGGTAAGTGTATTTGTGCCCAACCAGAAACACCAGGTCGTATCATATGCCTTAAATTAAAAAATGGATTTTCTTGACTATACTCCTCTACATATTTTGGTTGTTCTGGTCTTGGTCCTATCAAACTCATGTCACCTTTTAAAATATTATATAACTGAGGTAACTCATCTATTTTAGAGAATCGCAAAAATTTACCCACTGGAGTAATTCTATTATCGTTAGCCACCGTATACCCTCCATTGTTTGTCTTCATGGTTCGTATTTTATAAATTTTAAAAGGCTTCCCTCCTCTACCTACTCTTATTTGAGAGTAAAACATCGTTCCTCTTGAAGTAAGCTTGGTGAAAAAACAACCAATTATTGTTAATGGTAACGCAATAGGAAAAAGAATTAGGAAAAATAAAATATCAAATCCTCTTTTAAAGAATAATAATCTACGTTTACGTCTTAAACTAAAAATCTCGTCAGAAAAATATTGATTGTCCTGTGTTTTTATAATTGGTACTCTTTTATTTATACATTCATAAAAGTCTTCTGAATCGTGAATTTCAACACCTGACAATCTTAACTTAATTAATTCATTAACTTGTTTTTTTGATAGTTCATTTAACTGAGAACTTTCGAAAACTACAACTTTTATATAGTTCTCTTTTATATAGTTTGTGAATGTTATTTTAGATGGCTCTAACTCTTTATAAAAAACAATTTCATATCTATCTGCAATTTTACTACTAGATAATAATTTATCTAGCGACTTGCTAACGTTAACAAACAGACATTTTTCCTTTTTTCTTTTTATCATTATTTCATCTTAAAAAGTGAACACCTAAGAAGAAAAGTATCTAAACCCTAATATTAAATCACTTTTTAGTTCACTAGGCAATATTAAGAATTTTTTAAGAAACTACTATGCTTTAATTTTAACTATCTATTACTTTAAGTATTTAATCCCCCCCCTAACAGAATAATAAAAAAAATAGTACATTGATTTGATAAAACTTACCTCTCCACACTCTCTCAAAACTCTGTAATGATATTTTGCTGCTTTAAGTTTATTACTAGATACAGAGTTAGATCTTACTCTATAATAAGCTAAAGCCTCATTATGAATACCTTCAGTGTATTTTATATCTTTAAATATAGTAAGCCACAAACCATAATCTTGCCTTTTCCTTATAACAGGCATATATCTTTTACCTAGTTTTTCTGTGTCATAAATTGCGGTTAAACATCCTATGGTACATGTTTTTAACAAACTTTTAAAAGTTGTTTTTTTAGGTGGATAAATAACAGATCCTTTATCTCCTTTTTCATTCATTTTTTGATAGGCAGAGTATGTAAAAGACAAATCATTTTTTAACATAAAAGCAACTTGTTTTTCTAATTTATCCTCTCGCCAAACATCATCACTATCACAAAAAGCAATAAACCTACCTGTTGCCTCTTTTATAGAATTATTTCTTGCTATACCTGCTCCTGAGTTTGCTTCTAATTGAAAAATTTTTATTCTACTATCTTTATCTGTATAAATTTTAACAGTTTTTAAGGTATTATCCGTAGAGCAGTCATCTGTAATTAAAAGCTCCCAATTGGTATATGTTTGTTTTTGAATAGCTTCTAAAGTTTCAGAAATAAATTTTCCTGAATTATATGTTGGTGTTATAATTGAAACTTTTTTATTCATTTTTATTGATTAAATCCTTTTATAAATTTTTTTATAAATAAGCTATTTTGAGAGAGTGTAAGACCTTCTCTTAATTTTATTAAAAAATATATAATAAAAACAACTCCTAACTTACCAAAAACTCTTCTACTGTACCCTCCTAAAAAACAATAATACTTTTCGTTATATTCTTTAATTTTTCCTGAACTTTCGTATGGATGCTCTACTATAAAAAACGGAAAATATAAAACATTAAGTTTTTTGTCTAGCGCATCTTTAATAAAAATACTTTCTTCTCCTCCTTTAGGAAACTTTTTTGAACCTAAACCAAAATCAGTGTCAAATGATAAACTATTTTTAATTATTGATGCTCTTCTAAACGCTATTTCAATACTACTTATATTTTTAAAATTGAAAATATTAATAGAGTGTTTTTTTTCTTTGTATTTTTTATATTCTGGCTCTCCTGCATATGTTTTTATTTTCCCTACTAAAACATCTAATGTAGTGTTTTCAATAAATTTCGATTTAATTATATCTATATATTCATTTTTATATGATACATCATCATCTGCTATTACACAAATATCCTTTGTTGAGTATTTCAAACAATTATTTCTATTCAAAGATAATCCTTTGCCTATACAGAATACAACCTTGACATCTCTCCTGTTTTTTAGTGCATGTGGAATTTCATATCCAAAACCATCAATATCTTGTACCGAAACAATATATGACACATCTTCACGCTCTTCTAAAAGAACTAGAGGTACATTTTTTAAATTCTTATTTACTGTCGCTATTAAAATATCAACTGTCATGTCTACCTCTACTAATTTGGTTTATTTTTATTTGTTCAATCTCCGCTAAAATATAAAAACACCAAAAGTACAACATATATGGTAAGTTCCTATTATAATCATTAGAAGTGTTGAAAAGTGTATATACTACCAAAAACAATATCAAAAACAACCCCAGTGCTTCATTTCTTTTTTTTATTTTCAAGCTTAAATAATAAAACCTTATTATTATAGTTACATAAAAACACACACCTATAATTCCATAATTAATAAAAGTAGACATATATCCGTTTTCAATCATATAACCATTATATTTAGTAACATACTCTCCATTGGGTGTTGATGCTCCAATACCCTTACCCCAAATATATTCAATTGTATCCATGCTACTAACAGCATAATTCCAATTTATAACTCTTGCATTTTTAGTATATTCGTTGCCTTCTAATAAATTCCCAAATCTATCAAATAAAAAAGCTATATCAATACCTTGTAAAAACACTGAAATTATTAATATCCCAGTCCCTCCTATTAACGACAAAAAAAGTATTTTATTAAACCAACCTTTAATGCCAATTAAAAAGGAAAATAATACAACAAAAACATATACAATTAATGAAGTTCTACTTAATGTCATGGAAACAACAAATAAGCTTAATAATAAGGCTAAAGGAAACAATACATTTAGAATCTTAAAATATTTTTTTTTCACCATATAGATGTAAGAAGCTATCCAAACACATAAAGTAGCTCCCAAGTTAATTGGGTTACCTGCTGTAGAGATTAACCTAGGTATATTAAACCAATGAATATGTGGTATTTCGTCTAGAGATTGTCTATAAATAATGGTTAAAACTTCTTGATTAAGATACTCTAAAACAGCTAAAAACAAGGTTATTATTCCTTGATAAAAAATAACCTTTATCAAAAAATCTATGTAGTCTTTGTCATTATCAATACTATTATGGAAATAAAGTAGTGTAAAGAAAGGAAATAAAAATTCAAACTTAATAGCGTCCATTTTTAAAAAAATGTTAGCTGAACCTACTATATGAAAAAAAACATATAATATGTATATTGACATTAACCCCGCTTCTTTTCTTAAAACTATTCTGTTGCCTTCAAAAATTTGAAGCATAAATAAAAAAATAGGAATAAAAACCAATAAATATTTTAATGATGTAAAAAAAGATACTGGTAGTTTTGTAAAATAGTTTAATTGTAGTGTTATTATTTCCCAAAAAGGAAATAATATAAAAATTAAAACTAAAAACTTATTATTTATTCTATTAACTCTCATATACTCCTCTATAAACATTGGCTATAATGTTTATATCAAACTTTTCCTTTATTAATTTATAAGGAGCTCTTGTTTTTAGAATTTTATCAATCTCTTTTATATCTACAGGATTAAAAACATTATCCTTTAAAATAAACCCATGCTCCCCATTATTAAAAATTTCTGCAGATACACCATCTAGTTCACTAACCAATGGAACACAATTATTAGACATAGCTTCTAAAACTACATTAGGTAAACCTTCTTTAGAAGAAAAAAACAACAATGCTTTTGATTTATTTAAAATTTCTTGAGTCTCTTCTTTAGATATCAAACCTGTAAAAACAACTTTATCTTGTATTTTTTTTGATTTAATTAAATCAAAACATTTTTTCACATATTCTTCTTTAAACTCTACATTATTCTTAACATCCTTGTAAGGACCAACTATATATAGTTTAGCTTGTGGAATATTTGAATAAAACTCCGCAAAATACTTAATACTTTCATAAGTTCTTTTGCGTTCACAAACTAAACCTACGTATGAAAAATTCTCTTTTTTCTCCTTAATAGCTTTTAAGTTATTATTTATTCTTACACCATTAGGAATTAATTTTATTTTAGTTGCAGAAATATATTTCGAGTTAATTTCTCCTATTTTTTTTGATAGTACAACGTTAACATCAACTTTATTTATTAACCATTTTTTTTTGTTCCAATTTTTTTTCTTCTTTAAGGAATCGAAATCATCCGAGCCTAACAACGTTGTTTTTAAAATAATCTTTTTTTTTAATAGAGTCGCCAAAACTAAACCATGTTTAAAAAAACCATGTAGATGATAAACCCTAACTCTTTTTACAAAAGAAAAATAAATTACTATAAACAACTTTAGTACATTATTTTTGGGTACATCAACAACTAATATCTTTTCACCAATCCTATACTTTCTATAACTAGAGTTGTTATGGTTAAATATTAACACTTTTCTATTCAATTCTTTTGCTAATAGTAAAGCTTGTTGAGCAGCCCCGCTATAACTATCTAATTTATAAACAAAAAAAGCAATCATTTTATTCTTTTAATATTTCAACAAAATGACTAACTCTTAATAAGTTACTTCCATATTGATTAAAAACTCCTTCTTCAAATATAAATTCATCATTTATATATTTATATCTTCCCTTTTTTTCACCTATTTTCATTTGATAATCCAAATACGAACCAAAAATACTTTGTAACTCATTAACCATATATTCACCTTCTATCGTTTCAAAAATATCTACAGCCATAGAATTAAAGTTTCCCTTATCGCATATACTTTTAACAAGTTTTAATAAATCTTCTGGTGGTTTCTCCCATGCTACTTTACCACTTCCACTAGCAAATTCTCCATTAAGTAATTTTTGATGACCAAAATAAGAATTTCCAATTTTTATAATTCTCCATTCCCATTTAATAGGGTAAAATTTTTGAATTAAAACAACATGTTTTTGAGCATCTCCATATAAAGGAACTTTGATGTTAAATTTTCTTTTAATCTTAGGATTACCTAAAGTTAATAATGGATTAAATCTTCCAAAAATATTTTTTATGATTTTTTTTGCTTCTCTCCTACTTTTAACTATTTCAACTCCAGAAGCCCCAGCTCCAGTATTTGATTTAAAAACAATAGGAAACTCTGTACCAAACACAAAACTCAAAGCTTCTTTTTTACTTAAAAACACCCTTGTTTCCGGATGTTTAATATCATTTATTTGAAGCCAACTAGCCATGTTTCTTTTATTTTCATAAAGCTTTAGTTCATTATAACTAGGATATATTTTTTTATTTAAAACTTTATTTAAAAAAAATAATCTTTCCATATAAACATCATTATGCTCTTGAAAATCATGTGATGGACGTACCAAAAAACCATCACATTCTAAATTATTTTTAATATTTTCTAACCATTTGGACGATAAAAAATCTATTATTACATAATCAATTCCTAACTCAACACAGCTTTTCTCATATAACTTATATTCATTGTAAAAATCAGTTAAAATCCCTAGTTTCATCTTCTATTATTCCGTTAAATTAGTTCATTAATGCTCTTAAAAGCATCCATCATATCTTTTTTTTCTGCTGAATACTTATGAGTTATAAAGCCATTATAGCATGACACCCCATTTCTTAAATATTCATTGTCCTTAATAGCTTGCTTAACCCCTTTTGATGCTATTTCTAAAACATAAGGAAAAGTTTTATCTGTTAAGAGCCTACTAGATGTATTGGCTACACCAGAAGGTATGTGATCACAGTTATAGTGTATAATTCCATTAATTTTATCTACATATTCAAGTTCAGATGACGAAATACAACTTTCAATTAAATCTTTATCACAACCAGTTGTATCACAAACCACTGTTCCTTTTTCTAATAATTCTAACATAGAGTTATCTATTATATAATCTAACATTTCTTTAGTAAGGTCACTTCTTCTTACTGCACAATTCAATATTATATCAAATTTATGTAGTTCGACCATTAATACATCCTTAATATTCATAGGGTTATTCATATCAAATCTAATGACATTAATTTCTGATAAATAATCTATATCAACTGTAGAGAACCTTTTATTAAGCCTTTCATTTATTGTACTTGGCGACTTATCTACAACTGTTATTTTTATATTATTAGATCTAAAATATTTAAAAGCAGACATACCAATGGTACCCAGACCTATTATCAACACTTCTGCTGCCTTATGTTCATTTTCATAAGCGCCAGCTAATTTTCCTTTATACTTACTCAATAACTCAATTGATTTTTGGGCAAATAAATACCCAGTAATTTTACTCATAGGGTAGAGTAAAGGGTAATCTCCGTTTTTGCCAACCCACTCATAAGCTATACCTGTAAAATTATTTTTAATCAGTAAATTAATTTTACTTTTGGGTATATTCTCATCAAAATGTAAATAAGTAAATAATGTTTGCCCTTTCTGATAATTATCATATTCAATTTCTAATGGAGCTTTGACCTTTAACAATAACTCTCCTTCAGATAAGGCTTCATTTTTTGTTACTATTTTAGCTCCAGAATTTTTATAATCTAAATTAGAAAATCCCGAATTTAAACCTGCATTTTTTTCTACAAATACTTTATGTCCTTTTTCTATTAAAATTTTCACTTGACAAGGTAAAAGAGCTACTCTATTTTCATCTTTTTTAATCTCTTTTAAAACACTAATTCTCATATTCAATTGATTTTTTATATGTTAATACTGCCATTATTAATCTTGTTGCAACCACTGTAAGAGCTGCTCCAAAAGCAGCATATATAGGTATAAGTATTAAAGCCATTACAAAGCCTATTAAGGAATACACTATAGTTATATCTCTCATTATTTTATCTTTTTTAAAAATCAATAATTTATTACTCCCATAGGAAATAGCTATAGATAAAAACAATGGGCTAAGAGCTAATATATACAAATACCTTAAACTATTCTGGCCAGTTTCACCAAAGATAAACGGCACTATAACTCCCGAAAAAACAAACACACATATTGTAAATAACATCCCCACACTTATAGTTACTTTGGTAACCTTGCTTAATTTAGTTCTATCTTTATTTAAGTATGGAAAAGTTGCATTTCTAATCACATATAAAAAACTATTCAATACTCCAATTAATTTTAATGCTAATGCGTAAAAACCAACGAACTCTAATGAAGCAAAAAAGCCTAACAAAAAAGTAGAAAAATTATTATACATGTTTGGTAAAAAATCAATAACGAAAACATTCCAACTTTCTCTAAAATATCTTTTAACAACAATTGTTTTTTGAAATTTAAATGAAACCTTAAATTGTTTTTTAATTATAATAAATGATATTATCCCTGAAAAAACACCTCCTAAAGAATTAAAAAATGGCACTAAAAAAACATCGTCTTTATTTTTTAAAAAAATAAAAATAGCAATCGTAAATATACTTTTCGTAATTACATTTAAATATGTAATGTATTTCATCTCTTCCATGCCTTGAAAGAACCAAATTGGAAAAAACGCTTGTCCAACTACTATTCCAAAAGTAAAAAGATAAAGTTTACTATTTAAACTAAATACATCTACAAATAGTACTAAAATTAACAATATGAAAAAACATAAGATTACTAATATTGTCTTAATTGTAATTACATTGCTAAATATTTCTATTATTTTTGGTAAATCCCCCTTATTAAGAGCAACTTCTCTTGTTCCTGTTAAATTAAATCCATAATCTACAATTATATTAAAATACATTATTGTAGCTAATGAAAAGGCTAGAAGCCCATAATTTTCAGCTCCAACAACACTTATAACATATGGTATTGTTATCAATGGTAGACAAAGATTAAAAATTTGTAATATTGCTAAAAAAGAAAAATTTTTCAGCATAGAAGAATTAGGTTTTTCTATGTTTTTTATGTTTATCATTAGAGCTTTAAGTAAACTTATTTATGTACTTCTTTTTTTATTTTAACATAAAAATCTTCAATAAACACATAAAATATTACAACAAAAAAGCTTAAAAACCCTCCTATAACTAGCATTAAACTTTTTCTTAACCCTGATTTTTCATTAGGTATGGTTATAGGCTCTATAACTGTAATATAAAGTGAATTTTCTTTTAAATGTATTTTTTTTGTTTCAATTTGCTTTTGTAATTCAGAACATATGTTAAAAAGTAATTCATAATTGGTTCTTAAATTCATTAACCGAGTTTTTGATCTTGAACTTTTTAGATATTGATTTCTATCTTCAAAAGCAGCCAAACTGTATTGAATACTTTTAAACTCTTCTAACTTTTCTTCATACCTTTTCTCAATAAATTCTAATTCAGTTTTTGTTTTTAGTGATTTTATTTTTGATAAATCCTCTTTTAAAAGATTTACCGCACTCAACAATAATTCTGACGAAGGTAATGCTTCATTTAATGTAGATTCAATAGTTACTAAATTTTCTTCTGAATTATAATTAAAACTCAATGAGTTTTGTAGAGATTTAAAAACATTAATATCTTCATTAGAATACCTTTTTATATCTTCATTTTTTATAATGTTTAACCCTTTACTTTTATTAAAACCTATTGACTTTTTTATTTTACTTAATATAGGTTCAGGGTTATGAATCTTATAATACTCCTTATAAGTCATTTTAATTTCCTCCCCTTTATCGTTAAAGGTAGTTAAATGACTTTTTGACAACTTATCTAAAAAAGTATTACTATTTAAGATATTTACATAAAGTTCAGGAGAAATATCTTTCTGAGAATTTTCACCCAAATTTATTCCTGCCAAAGCTGCAACCCCTCCTAATCTTGCCCCCATTATGGATGATGATGAAGATATATTTGGTAAAAAAACAATTCTTGATTTATAATCTTTTTTATAAAAAAATACTGTATAAATACAAAACACTAAAAAAGTTACAATAAAGACTCTTGAAAGTTTTTTTTTCTTAAGAATGATTTTATTCAAAAAAACATTTAGATCTAATCTATCATCTCTCATATTATTTTTTCAGTTAAGTTTAAAACCAATACCCCTTGAATTAGTATAATAAGTTTCATTGGGTTGGTTATTATCTGTTAAATTATTATTCTATTTTTAATCCCTTATTTGTTTAGCACTAAATTAACTGTACTATGTTTAACTTCAAGATACAATCTAAAAACTAAAAAGGTTTAAGCTACATTTATATTTTCATTTAAATATACATTCTTCATTAATCTTTGTCTTTTGTATAGATACAACTTTATCTTATTCCACTAAAACTATTCTTATTTCAATTTTCTTCTAACATTTCAGCTCAAAACGTACTTTATTTTTACAATCCATAGTTTTCTATTGGTAACTCGAGTAAATCACCCAACTTATAATCCCACTCAATTGGTGAAATATTTCCAAAACCTGACTCTGGATGAAAAGTGATTTCTCCAAAAAATATTTTATTGTTAACCTCATAAAAATCTACCCTAGCCAAAGTAAAGTTTTTAGAAATTTTTTCCGAAAATTCAATCAACTTATCTAAACTATCTGGTTTTTTTACATACCCACCTTTAGGGTAATGAATTTGAAAATCTAATAAATTCCAATTTATATCAAATAAACTTCTTCTATGGTTAGTTTTACGATCAATATCTACTTGTATAAAAGTTACTTTTCCATTAAAACAATGGAATTTTAAATCACTAGGTATTGTTCCTTCACTCGTCTGTAATAACTTTTCTACAATAATACAAGGGTCAATATTTTTATATTGCCATTCTTTCCCTTTGTAATAATAATTATTTTTAAGAGATGATTTTAATGCTTTTTTTATTTCATTCCAGTCCTGATTAGACTTATCCTTAACTATAAAATAAGTTCCACTATCGTGATTAGTTTTAATAATAAAAGGTGTTGATGGTAAGTTCTCCGGAGTTATTTTGTTTACATCTTTAGTAACAAAAAACAAGGGAATCAAATATTCTTCCCCTAATGTTTTTTTTATAAAATTTCTAACTTTATATTTATCAGCACAAATGGTATGTAAATTACTTCTTTCATTTAATTTTAACCATTGAATTTTAGAATTTAATGTTAGTGGTTTCTGCAAATCTAACTTATAACCCAAAGTTTTTTTAAACCTCTCCTTCAAATACACCTCCTCAGGCAGAAGTCTATATTTATAAAAACTATAGAACTTTCTTATTGGTTTAAGTAAAAAACCAATAAGATTATTATACCTGAACACCCTTTTAATCATAAATTAAACATGTTATTTCTCCGTTAATGTTTTCACTAGTACCCCTAAAGTTGCTAATCCTGTTGTAATAGCTATTACCTGCTGAGTAGTTACTTTATTTTTAACTTCTGGTTTTTTAGGGACTAAAATAACTGCTCCTGGTTTTACATCTGGGTACGATTTAAAAAACAAAAACTTTTTTGTTGTTCTAATATCTCCATTTGCATACACTATATATGCTCTACTCTTTTTTGCACTTTCTGAAAAACCTCCAGAGTTTTCAATATAATGTTTAAATGATTTCCCTTTTTCATATCTCACCAATGATGGTGACAACACCTCTCCTTCAACCTTCACCGTTTGTCTTTCAGAAGGGATAAATAACTCGTCTCCTTCTTCTAAAATTATATCATACTTTGATTTTTTCCCTCCTGAGGCTAATATTTTTTGTAACTCTATTCCTATTTTAAAATCTTTTTTCTTCTGTATACGTTCTTCAACATTGCTAGCTAACGAATCTCTTTGTGCAAAATCAGCTATAAAAACTGACTGTTTTTCATCTTCCTCTTCGTTATTTTTTCTAGTTAAAAAAGCTCCTTCTACATAAGCATACTTTGTTAAGCCTCCAGCTTGTTCTATTAAATCAGAAATTCTTTGGTTTTTTTGACCAATTGAATACTCTCCTTCAAAATTAACTTCACCAGTAATAGTTACTCTTTTTTGTTCTGTATACCCTTTTAAGTATCTTACAGAAACAATATCAAACGGTTTTAGCACAAAATTATCTAAATGATCAGTACCTAGATTTTTACTTGCACTTAAATCAAAATTTTCACTAACCGTTTCAAAACTTCCATCTTTCAGTCTTCTAGATACATCAATCATACTTGCATCCGCCCCATCTTTCAATCCTCCCGCCAATACTATTAAATCCTCAACACGCATTCCTTTCATATAGTCAAATTCTCCTTCTTTATTCACTGCTCCATTAATAGTAATAAACTCTTTTTCTTTCAACTCCTCTTTCGTAAAAATGTAAATACTATCACTTTCCTTTAAGAGTATATGTTCTTTATTTTCCATTGCCTTTCTTGGAGAGAAAGATAGCGTTTCCTTATCACTCTTATCATGTGTTCTTACAATAATACCTCTATCTAAAAAGGCTTCTTTGGTTACCCCTTCAGCTTTTAGTAACAAGTTAGAAGCAGTCATTCCTTCTTTATATTCGTAGTTACCAGGCTGAAAAACAGCCCCACCAATACTAACTCTATTCAAAAACTCGTCTACTATTTCATTTACTTTGATATAATCTCCGTCTTTTATTTTAACTAAATCAAAATTATCTTTTGAAACCTCTACAATCTCTTTTTGAACCCCTTTAATTCTCTCTATAACAACTTTTTGTCTATATGCATTTGAGGTGAAACCACTACAATAATTTAATAAGTCTTTTACACTTTCTTCAGTTTTCATCTCAAAAATACCTGGTCTTTTAACGGCCCCTTCAATAGTAATTTTACTTTCATAAGGTTTTACTATTATAACATCTTGATCTTGAACCGTTATGTTTCCTTCTTCTGAACCATTTACTAAAAACTGATAAAAATCAAAATCAGCTTCCTTCACTCCTCTCCTAAAAAGCTGGATCCTTCTGAAAGTACCATTCTTTGTTGGCCCTCCTGCTGCATATAAAGCATTTAATACTGTGGATAAAGCACTAATTGAATATGACCCTGGGACCTTCACTTCTCCTACGATATTCACTTGAACATTTCTTACTTCTTTTATAGAAACAGCTATATTTACTTTATTATAACTACTAGAAGAAGCTCCTATTCCTGCATAGATTCTTTTTAGGTAATTTTTTATTTTAGATTTTGCAGCACTAACTGGTAATCCTATTAATTGAATATAACCAACACCTTCTACATTTATTGCTCCTTGTTTGTTTACTTTTTTCTCATAATTTACCTCTGCAGCACCCCAAAGATCAATTGAAACTACATCTCCCGCTCCTATTATATAATTCTCTGGTGTAGCTATATTTAAATTTGGTGTAAACGAAATATTTGGATTATTAAAAAAGTCATATCCGAAGAGTTCTTCTTTTTTTTCTTCCTTTTTTTCTTCTTCTCCTGTTAACCCAAAAAGAAGTTGAGTACTATCTACTTCTTCTTGTAGTTCTTCTTCATTTTCCTCTTTTTTATTTAATGGTTTACTTTTAAGCGTCTCTATTCTTGCTCTAAGCTTTTGAGCTTGTAATTCGGACATTCCTCTTGTTTTTGCTATTGCTAAAGCCTGATCTAGAGTATATCCTTCTTCTTTTATTTTTTCCCAGTACTTAGCTACTTGTTCATCAGATAAATCATCAACTTCTATTTGACTCATTTGATTCTGAATATTTTGGGCTTGTCCCTCAGCACTAGCTAACACCAAAAAAGTAGCTAGAAATATTTGTAGCAGAATTCTCTTAAATAACATTTTAACTTCCAATGTAAAAAACTTTAAACCAATTAATAAACTCTTTTATTCCTTTACTTAAACTTGTATTAGGACTGTAATTATAATCTTTAATTAATCCATCAACATTTGCCCATGTTTTTTTCACATCCCCCATCTGCATGGGTAACATTTCTTTTGTTGCTTCTTTTCCTAAACTCTTTTCTATCTGGGTGATAAAATCCAGCAATTTTACAGAATCATTATTTCCTATATTATAGACTTTATACAAGTCTCTTTCTTCAATAGACTTTTCAATTACTCTTTTTACTCCTTCTACAATATCATCTATATAAGTGAAATCACGTTCCATATCTCCATTATTAAACACTTTGATTGGACGATCATTTGAAATGGCATCGGCAAATAGTATTGGTGCCATATCGGGTCTTCCCCATGGTCCGTACACTGTAAAAAATCGCAGTCCTGTTGTTGGAATCTTATACAAATGACTATACGTATGTGCCATTAGTTCATTGCTCTTTTTGGTCGCAGCATATAAACTAACTGGTGTATCTACATTATCCTCTTCTGAAAAGGGGACTTCTTTATTTGCTCCGTATACACTTGAGCTACTTGCATATACCAAATGCTTAATTTCATGATGTCTACAGCATTCTAAAATATTCAGAAAACCAACAATATTACTTTGAATGTAAACATCAGGTTTTTCAATACTATAACGAACTCCAGCTTGAGCTGCTAAATTACAAACTACATCAAATTTTGATATAGTAAATAATTTAAATAATTCTTCTTTATCTTCTAAGCTTAGTCGTATAAACTTAAAGTTATCATGAGTACTACTATTTGTTTCTTGATAAAATATCTCAGCATTTTTTCTATCAATACCTAACTCTTTTAATCGAGCATACTTTAAATTGACATCGTAATAATCGTTGATATTATCTATTCCTACAACTGTATGTCCTAGCTCTAAAAGTTTTTGACTTAAATGAAATCCAATAAAGCCTGCTGCTCCTGTAACTAAAATTTTCATTAGTTTTTCCCTATTTGATAATATTCAAATCCTTTTTCTTCCAATCCATAGGTAGTATATTGATTTCTTCCATCAAAAATAACTGGAGCTTTCAGTTGTTTTTCAATCTCAGAGAAATCTGGTGAACGGAACTCTTTCCATTCTGTCAATAAAATCAACGCATCTGCATTATCTAGCACCTCGTACTTTGCATTTTTATAGTCAACATTCTCTACATCTTTTAAATAAAAGTGTTGTGCTTCTTCCATAGCCTTAGGATCATATGCTTGTACTTTAGCACCTCTCTTTACTAGTTCTTTTACCACATAAATTGCAGGCGCTTCACGCATATCATCCGTTCCTGGCTTAAATGCCAACCCCCAGAGACCAAAAGTTTTTCCTGATAAATCTTCTCCAAATTTATTGATGATTTTATCAGCTATCACAAATTTCTGACGATTATTTACTTTCTCAACAGACGTAATCAATTTTGCTTCATATCCATTCTCTTCAGCTATCTTTTTTAAGGCCTTTACATCTTTTGGAAAGCAAGAACCTCCATATCCTGCACCAGGGTAAATAAAACTATAACCAATTCTTGAGTCTGAACCAATTCCTGCTCGAACATTATTTACGTCAGCTCCAACTCGCTCACAGATATTTGCCATTTCATTCATGAAGGATATCTTTGTTGCCAACATTGCATTTGCTGCATATTTTGTCATTTCTGCTGAGCGAACATCCATAGCAATAAAACGTTCATGCGACATAGTAAAAGGTGTATACAGTTGACGCATTTTATCAAAAGCATAATCAGATTCTGCTCCTATTACCACTCTATCAGGTTTCATAAAATCATTGATAGCATCCCCCTCTTTTAAAAACTCAGGATTTGACACTACATCGAATTTAATTGTTGCGTTTCTTTTATCTAGTTCTGCTTGTATTGTTGCTTTTACTTTATCTGCTGTTCCTACTGGCACAGTAGATTTATCAACAACAATCAATCTGTCATTCATCTTCTGACCTATCTCTTTAGCTACAGCTAATACATATTGTAAATCTGCAGATCCGTCTTCCCCCATTGGAGTTCCAACTGCTATAAAAACAATTTCAGATTCGTTGATAGCTTCTTCTAATTTAGTAGTAAAGAATAAATTCTGCTTCTCTACATTCTTCAACACCATTTTTTCTAAACCTGGTTCATAAATAGGAATAATTCCTTGATGAAGTTTATTTATTTTTTCTTGATTAATATCAACACAAACCACCTTGTTCCCCATCTCTGAAAAACAGGTCCCCGATACTAATCCTACATATCCTGTTCCAATAACAGTTACTTTCATTTCTTTCTATTTTTTATACAAATATATATATTACAAAAGATAATGCTTCTCTCCTGTATTTATTAATTTAGAATTACGAATATCATGCACTATTTCTATTGATTGCCTTGCCTCTCGCAGACCAAAACCATTTCCTTTTAATATCTCTTGATAACTTATAGTATGTAATTCAGTAAACCCCCCACTAAATTCAATTTCTTCTTCGTTTACTGTAATAGAACGATAAGTTCGTTGTCCTTTTTCTTGAATTTGTTTTGGCAAGGTAGTTTCATCAATTGACAAAAACCAACGCACACGTGCTTTTTCAAACTCTAAATAGCCTGACGCTTTATGTTTTTCTCTTAGGTGAACTATATTCTCTTGAACACTTCCAAAAATCCAAGAAAGCATATCAAAAAAATGCACCCCAATATTAGTCGCTATTCCTCCTGATTTACTCTCATCACCTTTCCAAGAAATATCATACCAATTTCCTCGTGAAGTGATATAAGTTAAATCCACTTCATATTTCTCCTTCTTATTTTCTTTATCTATTTTGTTTTTAAGAGCGATAATACTTGGGTGTAATCGCAACTGAAGTATTGTATGAATTTGATTTCCTGATTCTTTCTCTATCGCTTCTAAAGCGTCTACATTCCATGGGTTTAAAACCAAAGGTTTTTCGCAAATTGCATCAGCTCCTCTACGGAGTGCCATTCGAATATGGGAATCATGAAGATAATTAGGAGTACATATACTCACATAATCTAGTTGAATATTTTGTTGTCTTTTGAGTTTCTCTATATGACGATCGAAACGCTCAAATTCTACAAAAAAATCGGCCTTAGGAAAGTAACTATCCATAACACCAACGCTATCATTTTTATCCAAAGCTGCAATTAGAACATTATTTGTATCCTTAATCGCTTTTAAATGACGTGGAGCTATATAACCCGCTGCTCCTATAAGTGCAAAATTCTTCATTATAAACTTTTATCTACTACTTTCTTCGATAATACTCCTTTTACATCATACACCACAGACTCTTCCTTTTTTAAGGAAATAATATCTAACTCTTTATATTCATTATGTGCTACTGTTAATACAATAGCATCATACTTTTCAGTTGGTAATTCTTTTGTCGATTGTAATCCGTATTCTTTTTCAACCTCATCAACATTTGCCCATGGATCATATATTATCACATTTGCTCCATATTCTTTTAATGAACGAACGACATCCACCACTTTGGTATTGCGAACATCTGGGCAATTCTCTTTAAATGTAATCCCCAACACTAAAACATCCGCTTTTTTAATTTTGACATCACGGCTTATCATTAACTTGATTACTTGGGAAGCCACATACTCTCCCATTCCATCATTCATTCTTCTACCGGCAAGGATAATCCCAGGGTGGTAGCCTAATTCTTCCGCCCTCTGCACCAAATAATATGGATCTACTCCTATACAATGTCCTCCTACTAAACCTGGTTTGAAAGGTAGAAAGTTCCATTTGGTTCCTGCCGCCTCTAATACTTCTTGAGTATTGATATTCATAAACCCAAAAATCTTCGCTAATTCATTCACAAAAGCTATATTAATATCTCGTTGCGAATTTTCAATTACTTTTGAAGCTTCTGCTACTTTTATACTAGAAACCAAATGAGTTCCTGCTGTAACAACTGAACTATATAATTCATCAACAAACTTGGCTACCTCAGGAGTTGAACCAGAAGTTACTTTTAAAATATTTTCAATGGTGTTTTTTTTATCTCCGGGGTTAATCCTTTCAGGAGAATACCCTGCAAAAAAGTCTTTATTAAATTCTAACCCAGATGTTTTCGTCAATACTGGAACACAAACTTCTTCTGTTACCCCAGGATATACTGTTGATTCATAAATAACAACATCATTCTTCTTCAAAGCTCTCCCTACAGTTTCACTTGCATGTATTAAAGGTGTCAGTACTGCTCTATTATTTTTATCTACAGGTGTTGGGACTGTTACTATGAAAACAGTACAATCTTTAATATCATCAACTTCAGATGTGCAAAACAGCCCATTTTTTTTAGTCTCTTTGCTTCGTATGACAGACAACAATACTTCGGAATCTACCTCCTTAGTAACATCTATGCTTTTATTTAGCTCTTGTACTCTTTTTTTGTTTATATCAAATCCAACTACAGAATATTTTGTAGCAAACAACCTCGCTAATGGCAACCCTACATACCCTAACCCTATTATTGCTATTTTCTTATCCAATACGTAGTCCTTTAAAGATTTTTCAAGTTCACAAAACTACAAAAAATAGTACGAACAAAAGCTTATAAAACAAAAAAGTCTCATCCAAAAAGATGAGACTTAACAGTGGGCGCGAAGGGATTCGAACCCCTGACCCCTTGGGTGTAAACCAAGTGCTCTGAACCAACTGAGCTACGCGCCCGTTTGCAATTAAATCTTTGTAAGAGTTGTGGGCGCGAAGGGATTCGAACCCCTGACCCCTTGGGTGTAAACCAAGTGCTCTGAACCAACTGAGCTACGCGCCCTTACTTGTTAATTGCGGGTGCAAATATATAACAGTTTTATAAATTAACAATATTTTTTTTTATTTTTTTCTATAAAATTTCTGCAACCACAAATGTACTTCCACCTACATAAATCACATCTTCTTTTGAAGCATTTACCTTTGATTTTTCAAAAGCTTGATTTACAGAACCAAACATCTCTCCTTTTAAACTAAACACACTTGCTTCCTCTAGTAATTCGCTTGCAGATAATCCGCGAGGAATATTTGGTTTACAGAAATAATATTTTGCTTTTTGAGGAAACATTGGTAAAATTTCACTCAAATTCTTATCTGAAACAACTCCTAAAACAATATGCAACTGCTTATATTTTTCCTTTTTTAACTGTTGTAATGTATAAAGCAATCCTTCTTTATTATGTGCGGTATCAAAAATTATTTTCGGATGTTCTTGTAACACCTGCCAACGCCCTTTCAAATTAGTGTTTTTTACCACCTTCGATAATCCGTTTTTTATATTTTCTTCAGAGATAGCAAACCCTTTTAGTTGCTGAATGGCTTTTACTGTTGTTTTTACATTATTTTTTTGATAATCACCCAATAAATCAGTTCTATAATATTGCTCTTCATCCGAAGCAAAAATAATTGAAGAGCTACATTTTTCTGCTTTAGCAATAAAAACGTTTTCTATTTCTTTTTGACGTTCACCAATAACCACAGGAACACCTTTTTTAATAATCCCTGCTTTTTCAAAAGCTATTTCTGGTAAAGTCTCTCCTAAAAACTGTGTATGATCTAATCCTATGTTGGTTATTACCGAAACTTCTGGTATAATAATATTTGTCGAATCTAATCTTCCTCCCAAACCGACTTCAATAACGGCAACATCTACTTTTTGATTTGCAAATTCTTCAAACGCCATACCAACAGTCATTTCAAAAAAAGACAATCCTTGTTTTTCTAAAAACAACTTATTCTTTTCTATAAATGTAACTACCGACTCTTTTGGTATTTCTTCTCCATTGATTCGGATACGCTCTGTAAAGTTTTTTAAATGTGGTGAAGTATACAAACCCACTTTACACCCCGCTTCTTGCAATATAGAAGCTATCATATGACTCGTAGAACCTTTTCCGTTAGTTCCGCCCACATGAATGGTTTTAAACTTTTTTTGCGGATCACCAAGTTCATCACAAAGTGCTGTGATATTAGTTAGATCTTTTTTAAATGCTGCTTGTCCCTGACGCTGATACATTGGCAACTGAGCAAACATCCAGTCTAATACTTCTTGATAGGTCATTTTTATATCTTAGTCTAAAAAATAGGTATATTTACTTTGAAAGAGAAAACTTATAGATAATTGTTCCTCGTTGTTTTGATGGTGCATTTCCATCTGCATTCCATTTTGTTTTCAATGCTGCTTTTTTTGCTGCATCGTATAGACATGAAGCTGAATTTGTAGTTCCTCGAGCTCCTGGAGTTGCTTTAGTTACCTGTCCTTTTTGATTTACTTCAATACTTACCACAACTGTACCTTCTTCTTGACAATCTGGTTTTTGAATAGGTTTTGATAAAGCTTTTCTTCCTGCAAGGTTATAATTACCTCCTGAACCACTTCCTGAATTCCCGTAATATTTATCTGAATTTGGGTCTCCATTTTCATTTCCTTTAACTCCCGATTGTTTATCATCTCCTTCGCCAGAGTTTGCTCCATCTTTTGATGTTCCATTTAACAAACTATTTAAAGCATCAGTCGTTTCTTTTGATGGTTTTGGCTTTGGCTTCTCTTTAGGCTTTACTTCTTTTGGAGTTTCTTTTACAGCTTCTTTCTTTTCTACTTCTTTTTCAACCACTGGAACCTCTTCCGCTGTATCATCTGTAATAATTTCTTCTTTGATGGTTTCCTCTGGAGTTTCTCCTACCAACTCTTCAACAATTTCTTCTTGCTTTGGAGTAGCTTTCGATTTTGTTTTTTCAACAGGCTCACCACTTCCTACTTCAGAAGTACCAAAATTAATCGCTAAACCATATTCAATAGGCGGATCGAGATATTTCATTCCGTAATTGAATATCCCGATTATTAATAATATCAGAATAATTGCTGTTATCACAGCTGATTTACGTTTATGTTGTGTATCTAAAACTGTCATTTATTTACCTTTAACAGCCAAAATCATTTTTAACTTGTTTCTATTAGCAATATCAATTACCTGCATTACATTTTTATACTGCACATTTTGATCACCACGAATAACTACTGTTTTCTTTTTATCAACACCTACTTTAGTTAACAACTCCCTTTCTAAATTTACGTTGCTTACTTTTGTTTTATCTATATAAAATGACGCATCATTTGTTATGGTTACTGCTACTGATGTATTGTTTTCTGTTTTACCTCCAGCTTTTGGCAACAAAACATCAATTGCACTCACTGTTACAAGTGTAGATGTTAACATAAAAAATATCAATAACAAAAAAACAATATCAGTCATTGATGACATATTGAAATTTGGATTGACTTTATTTCTTCCACGTAAATTCATTATACTGGCTCGTTTAATAAGTCTAAAAACTCAACAGACTTTGCTTCCATTTGATAAACTACTTTATCTGTACGAACTACTAAATGGTTGTAAGCGATATATGCTATAATTCCAACTATTAATCCTGCTACAGTAGTTGTCATAGCTGTATACAAACCGTCTGATAACATCTTAATATCAATTTGTCCTCCTGAATTTGCTATTTCATGAATCGCAACAATCATTCCAATTACAGTTCCTAAAAAACCTATCATTGGAGCGGCACCTGCAATTGTTGCTAAAACTGAAACATTTCTTTCTAACTTATACACTTCAAGTTTTCCTGCATTTTCTATTGCCGTATTAATGTCTTCTAAAGGTTTTCCTATTCTAGAAATTCCTTTTCCAATTAACCTTGCCGTTGGTGTAACTGTATTATCACAAAGCGATTGAGCACTATCTATTCTTCCGTTAGTTACATGATCTCTAATTTGGTCCATAAAATTAACATCAACTTTTGATGCTTCTTTAATAGCAAAAAAACGTTCAAAATAAATATAAAGAGCTACGGCTAATAAAACGAATAACAAAGCAATAATGATTTGACCGCCTACACCTCCATCCATAATTAAATTATAGATTGATAAAGTTTTTTCTTGAGGCACTTCCTCTACCAACTCCTGAGTTTCTTGAAATAATAGCATGAATACTAAATTAGGATTTATATTATGTTTTCGCTATTTAACTAACGATTTCTTTTATTTAAAATTGTTTGATATAAAAAGTCTTCCTTACTTTTAACAATGAAGGAAGACTTTTACTTTTATTATACTTGATTAACCAAAAAAAGCACTTTTGTAATCATAAAAACTAATAGGTTTATACTAGTTCTTTTAATGCAATTTCAAAAGCTGTTTCACTTATTTGAGTTTTTGCAGCACTTTTTGCATGTGTTCTTTGTAAAGCTTTTTTAATAGTATTTGAAGTATCTTCAAAAATAGCTTGATCTGTCATTTCTACTCTACGCTCCATAAAGTAAGCAAATACCCTTGCCATACCACAGTTCGAAATAAAGTCTGGAATTAAACTTACTTTCTTATCCGTGTCCTCCATAATAGAACCAAAGAAAATTTCTTTATCTGCAAACGGAACATTTGCTCCACATGAAATAACTTCTAATCCTGAGTTTATCATGCTATTAATTTGATCTTGAGTAACTAGCCTTGAAGCTGCACATGGTGCAAAAATTTCACATGGCAAGTCCCAAATACGTTCGTTAATTTCTTCAAAAGGAATCATGTTTTCAGAAACTAAAGTATTACCGTCTTTGTTTAAGAACATTTCTTGAATTTCTTCAAAAGAGAATCCTTCTTCTTTAATGACTCCCCCAACACGATCAATTATACCCACAACTTTAGCCCCCATTTGCGCTAAATAATAAGCTGCTGCTGAACCTACATTACCAAAACCTTGTACTACTGCTCGCTTTCCTTCTACTGTTCCTCCATAAATATCATAGTAATGACGAACTGCTTCAGCAACACCATACCCTGTAATCATATCAGCTACTGTATATTTTCTGGAAATATCTGGCGATAGGTTTTCATCTTCTAACACCTTGATAACTCCATGACGTAACTGACCAATACGATTAATCTTATCTGCTTCAGTAGGTTTAAAATGTCCGTTAAAAACCCCTTCTTGTGGATGCCAAACACCACTATCTTCTGTAATTGGAATTACTTCATGTATTTCATCAACATTTAAATCTCCTCCTGTTCCATAATAATTTTTCAATAATGGAGCAACAGCTTTATACCAACGCTCTAAAACTCCTTTTTTACGAGGGTCTTGCGGATCAAAATTAATTCCTGATTTTGCTCCTCCAATTGCAGGTCCAGATACTGTAAACTTCACTTCCATCGTTTTAGCAAGTGACATTACTTCATATTTATCTAATCCTTTACGCATACGTGTACCACCTCCGGCAGCACCTCCTCTTAATGAGTTTATTACAGTCCAACCTTCAGCTTCTGTTTCAGAGTCTTTCCAATTAAATACTATTTCTGGTTGCTTTTCTTCGTATTGCTTTAATAATTCTTTCATTGTTTAATGTTATAATAGATGATTTTCAACTTTACCTGTTTCTTTTTCATATTCAAAAAAATTCGTTGTAATTATTCCCCTAAGGGAAGCTAAAGTTGATTCATTATAATATAGGTTTTAGTGTGTAGTTGTTACCGAACAAATTTATTATAAAAAACAACATTACTCAAATACTTTAAATTATTTCTGTGGATAAAAAAAATTACCAGAAGAATGGTCTTTTTTTGCTCCAGTTACTGACTGTAAACAATTTACTTTTTCTTGCTTTTTCAACAGCCCTAAAAATGCAAAAACTAATGCTTCTTTGTAGTTGATTAACCCATCATTAACCATTGGTACTGTTTTTTTAATATAAAACTCTATTCTATTCATAAGAAAACTATTGAAAGCTCCTCCTCCAGTTACTAAAACCATTGCTTCATTTTTATCTCCTATTACTTTACCTATTTGCATTGCTGAGTGCTCTACAAAAGTTCTTAAAATAGTAGGAATTTCTGTTTCTTCTTTATCTATTAAAGGAAAAATAGTTGATTGTACCCATTCTAAACCTAAAGATTTTGGTGGTAATTGAGTATAAAAAGGAAGACTATTTAGGTTTTCTAATAATTTTGTATTTATTTCTCCTTTTGAAGCTATAACTCCTTTATCATCAAAATCAAGTCCCAATTTTCTAGTATAATGATTCAATACAATATTTACAGGGCAAATATCAAAAGCTATTCTTTCATTATTTTTCTCATAAGAAATATTTGCAAACCCACCTAGGTTTAGACAATAGTCATAATCTACAAATAATAATTTATCTCCTATAGGCACCAAAGGGGCTCCTTGTCCTCCTAGCTCTAAATCTTGAATTCTGAAGTCACAAATAACTTCTTTTTTAGTAATATTTGCTATTTCTTGGCCATTACCTATTTGTAAAGTTATTCCTGCTTCTGGTTGATGTAAAATAGTATGTCCATGAGAAGCTATAAAATCTAATTTTAAAATGCGATGTTCAGTAATAAAATTACTTAATACCTTTCCTAGAAATTTACCATATTCAATATCTAAAGCCTGTAAATCTTTCTCATCATAATTAATTGCCTCTTGCAGTTTACTTTTCCATTCATTAGAATATGGTATTGTATCAGCTTTTAAAATTTTAAAATCCTTGTATAATTTTTTGTGTATTTTAATGTATGCTAAATCTATTCCATCTAAAGAAGTTCCAGACATTAATCCAATACAATAAATATAGTTGTCTTGCATAAAGTAAAAATAGTAAGTCTATTGAAAAATTGCTATTAAAAAAGTATCTTTGAGCACATTTTTTACGAATTTAACAAAATATAAAAATAGATAATGGATTTTAACCTTACAGAAGAGCATTTAATGATTCGTGATGCTGCACGTGATTTTGCTAAAACCGAATTATTACCTGGAGTTATAGAAAGAGATGAAAAACAAGAGTTTCCTAATGAACTTGTTCGCAAAATGGGTGAATTAGGGTTTATGGGAGTAATGGTAGATCCTAAATACGGAGGAAGTGGAATGGATGCTGTTTCTTACGTATTAATTATGGAAGAATTATCTAAAATTGATGCTTCTGCTTCAGTAATGGTTTCTGTAAACAATTCATTGGTATGTTATGGCTTAGAAGCTTATGGTACTGAAGAACAAAAGCAAAAATATTTAACAAAATTAGCTACTGGTGAACAAATAGGAGCTTTTTGTTTAAGTGAACCTGAAGCTGGTTCTGATGCTACCTCACAGGCTACTACTGCTGAAGATAAAGGTGATTACTACTTATTAAATGGTACTAAAAACTGGATTACTAATGGTGGGCGTGCAGATACTTATTTAGTAATTGCACAAACTGACAGAAGTAAGGGACATAGAGGAATTAATGCTTTTATTGTTGAAAAAGGTATGGAAGGTTTCCACATTGGACCTAAAGAAGATAAATTAGGAATCCGTGGTTCTGACACACATACATTACAATTTAACGACGTAAAAGTTCCTAAAGAAAACCGCATTGGTGAAGATGGATTCGGATTTAAGTTTGCAATGAAAACTTTATCTGGTGGACGTATTGGTATTGCTGCTCAAGCTTTAGGTATTGCTTCTGGAGCATACGAATTAGCTTTAAAATACTCTAAAGAACGTAAAGCTTTTGGTACTGAAATTTGTAACCACCAAGCAATTGCTTTCAAATTAGCTGACATGTATACAGAGATTGCTGCTGCACGTCATTTAGTTATGGCTGCTGCTTGCAAGAAAGATGCTGGTGAAAACTACGATCGTGAAGGTGCTATGGCTAAGTTATATGCTTCTAAAGTAGCAATGGAGCAAACTGTTGAAGCAGTTCAAATTCATGGAGGTAACGGTTTCGTTAAAGAATACCACGTTGAACGTTTAATGCGTGATGCAAAAATTACTCAGATTTACGAAGGAACTTCTGAAATTCAAAAAATTGTAATTTCAAGAAGTGTATTAAGAGATTAATTATTTCTCTTTCATATCTATATATAAGTAAAAGCTCATTTTAAAAATGAGCTTTTACTTTTTTAAATTCTTTATAGTAACTTTGCCCAATAAATAATCACTTATGTCAAATAAAAAATCCTACGGATTTATATCTGTAATTGTTCCTGTTTATAATGAAGAAGACAATGTAGTTCCGTTAACTCAACAAATTGATGATAGTTTAGAAGGATTTGATTACGAAATCATTTATGTTGATGATTTTTCAACCGATAACACAAAGAAAAATGTTGTTAACATGAATAACCCTAGAGTTATTTTGGTTGAGCTACGTAAAAATTATGGTCAGAGTTTAGCATTAGCTGCTGGGTTTGATCAGGCAAAAGGTGATTATATAGTTACGCTTGATGGAGACATGCAGAATGACCCGTCAGATATCCCACACATGATTGAAAAAGCAGAAACAGAAGATTGGGATGTTGTTACTGGAATTAGAGCTAAAAGAAAAGACTCTTTTATTCGTACTATTCCTTCCAAAATTGCCAATTTTTTAATTAGAAGAGCTACTCGTTTAGATTTAAAAGATCAAGGGTGTGCTATAAAAGTATTTAAAAAAGATATAGCTAAAGATTTAAATTTATATGGTGAAATGCACCGATTTATTAATCTTTTGGCGCATTTAAATGGTGCTAGAATTACGCAAATACCAGTAAAACACCACCCTAGAATACATGGGCAATCAAAATATGGTTTAGGTAGAACTGTAAAGGTTATTAATGATATTATTTTAATAATCTTCCAAAGAAAGTATATGCAGCGTCCAGTTCATCTTTTTGGTAACTTCGGGTTATTTTTTATGTTCTTCGGATTAGCTATCAATTTTTATCTACTAATTTTAAAATTATTAGGACAAGATATTTGGGGCAGACCTTTATTAATTGTAGGTGTAATGTTAGTTATTATTAGTTTACAATTCTTTACTGTGGGGATTATTACAGATTTATTAATGAGAACTTATTACGAATCACAAAAAAAACGTCCTTATACTATTAGAAAAATTCATGTAAGTGAATAATAAAATTGTTAAAACTCTCGCTAAAATAGGAGTAAGTATCTTACTCTTATACTTGGTATTTACTAAAATTGACTTTAACCAAGTTATTGAACTGTATGAAACTTCCAATCCTTTTTACTTAGTATTGGCTATTGTTTTATTTGTTATTTCGCAATTTGTTTCATCCTTACGATTAAATTATATTTTTCATCAAAATCAGTTTCCACTAAGTCAAATTAGTAATTTAAAATTGTATTTCGTTGGAATGTTTTACAACTTCTTTATTCCAGGGGGTGTGGGTGGAGACGCCTATAAAGTATATATATTAAATAAACAGTTTGGATGGAAGCCAAAGCAGCTAACTAAATGTGTATTTATAGATAGACTTATTGGCTTATTGGCTATTTTTTTTCTATTAATTTTAATGGGAGGTTATTTATTTTTTTCAAATTCAATACTACTTTTGATAAGTATAGTTCTTGCTTTTATTACTTTTTTTATAGCAAAATTTGTATTAACGAGAATTTTTAAAAACAGTGACATTTATTATACTTATAGTTTTGGCTATTCAATAGTTATTCAATTATTACAAGTTGGTGTTATTGTTTGTATTATTAAAGCCTTTCAGTTAAAAGTAACTGCAATTATTAGTTACTGTTTTGTTTTTCTAATATCTTCAGTACTTTCTGTGGTATCTTTTGCTGGATTTGGAGCTAGAGAATATATCTTTTTAAAAGCATCCAGTTTTTTAAACACACAAGACACAATTGCTACAAGTATTGGACTTTCATTTAATATTATTACTGCTTTAATTTCATTAATTGGATTAGTTTTTATTATAAACAAAGTACAGCTAACAACTGTTTCATACAATAAATAATTTATGGACTTTTTTTACCAACAAAAAAACATTAAATATCTCTATTTTTTAGTTGCAGTGGTTTATGTTATAGGGTTGTTTATTCCTTTAATGGCCAATGATTCTGCGCAACATGCTACCATGGCAATGCGTATGTATTTGAGTGATAATTTTTTTGAATTACTAAAAGGTCCTAATCCTTATTTAGATAAACCACATATGCATTTTTGGTTATCAGCTATTTCATTTAAAATTTTTGGTTTACATGAATGGGCTTACCGAATTCCTGCCTTATTATTTACTGCTTTAGGAGCTTATTCTGTTTATCAATTAACAAAAAAACTATATAGTGAAAGTGTAGCTCATTTTGGTTCACTTATTTTTTTAACTAGCCAATCTATCATTTTAGCTAATCACGATGTTCGTACAGATGCTGTATTAACTGGAGCTACAATCTTTGCCATTTGGCAATTGTTTGAATATGTTTCAACAAGAAATCTAGTTTCAATTATTCTTGGAGCTATTGGTATGGGCGTATCCTTTTCTACTAAAGGATTCTATGGAGTAGGGATTATTTGTTTCGCTATATTTTCACATATAATTTATACCAAAAAGTTTAACGTAATATTTTCCTACAAAGTTCTTATAGGTTTAGCCATGTTCTTCCTTTCCATTACACCTGTTTTGTATGCTTACTATATTCAGTTTGGTATAGATGGAGTTAACTTTATATTATGGAATCAAAATGTGGAAAGAATTACAGCTAAAGGTTTTACCAAAAACAGTCCTGATTACTTTTTCTTTTTTCATTCTCTACTTTGGACTTTTTTACCTTGGGCTTTTTTAATGTACTACGGTTTATTTTATCAGATCAAAAAATTGGTTAAAAATAAATTTAAGTCTGTACAAGACATAGAACTATTAACCCTAGGAGGAGTATTAATTACATTACTAATTATTAGCTTTTCAAAATTTAAATTACCTCATTATTTAAATCCATTATTAGCTTTATTCTCGGTTTTTACAGCAGGGGTTTTGTATAAGCTACAAAAAGACAATCAACAAAAAACATTAAAAATATTTGTAGGCTTCGTTTACTTTATGACAATTGTATTAACCATTGCTGTTGTTTTAATTTTATGCTTTACTTTTAATACTCCGTCTATCTTAACTTTTATAATTAGTTGTATTTTATTTTTAGTATTACTATTTTCTTTAATTCAGAAGGAGAATCTTAGTAAAAAAATAGTTATTAATTCTGTTCTCTTAATGGTGTTTATCAATGTAGTACTTAATACTTACTTCTATCCTGAATTGCTACAATATCAAGGAGGGATAAAACTAGCTACCATTGTTAACCAAAACGATTCCATAAACATTGAAAACGTATATTTTTATGAAAATGATTACTCTTGGCCTTTAGATTTTTATACCGAAAGAAATACTCCCCATATTACAAAGGAAGAACTTAAAAACATTAATAAAGACGTTTGGATTGTTATTCGAAATATCCCACTTAAAAAAGTTGAAGAAGATGGTTTTATCATTAAAGAAAAACACAGAGTTGATCATTTTAGAGTAACTAGACTTAGCTTAAAATTTCTAAACCCTAAAACGAGAGATTCTAAGTTAAGTGATGCGTATTTATTAAAAATAGCTTCAAGAAAATCTTAATGAAATTTACTCTTTTCATTTTTAAATTCAATCCCATGTAAATGCAAACCAGAAGCTGGTGCTATAGTTTTCATAAAGTCTATATCACTATTTTCAGGACTCAAACTTTTCTTGATGAACTCTAAGCCGTAGTTACCTTTACCTAATTCAGCTAAAGCTCCCATAATTAAACGAATTTGATTACGTAAAAAACCACTTCCTCTAATGATTAGCACATAGCTTTTCTGTGGAAAAAAAGAAGCCGATAACTCAGTATTCTCTTCAATTCTACATAAATCAATAGTACGTTCAACTTTCGTTTCTGGTGAAGGTTTTGTACAATAATGTTTAAAATTATGAAAACCTTCAAAAAGCTGTGCTCCTTCTTTCATTAACTCCACATTTAATTCATCTAAATATCCCGTTAAAAAAGGGGCACAATAAGGATGATTTTTCTCTCCAAAAGAAAAGTAATAACGGTACTCCTTAATTTTCGGATGTTGAATAATATTAAACTCTTCATCATGAAGCTGCTCTACAGCTAACACACGAATATCAGAAGGTGAATTCCGATTAAAGTCTTCAATAAAAAAAGGTTCATCTAATTTTTCGTCAATAAACAACTGAAAATAATAATCGGTAGATGATACTTTTGCATCTGTTCTCCCAACTCCTACCGACTTACATCGAATTCCTTTACACACGAACTTTAATGTTTTATCAACAAAAAAATGAACTGTTTTTAAATTAGGTTGTTTTTGCCAACCGTGTAAACGAAATCCTAAATATTGAAACCGTACTAAATAAGCATACTTATAATTCATACTAAAATAACTCGTACGATTGCTTTGCGATTTCTAACTCTTCATTTGTTGGAATTACCAATACTCTTACTTTAGAAGTTTCTTTGTGAATTTCAGTTAATTTTTTTGCTCGAATAGCATTCTTTTCCGTATCCAATTCAATCCCCAAATATTCCATATCTGTACAAACTAATTTTCTAATCACATCTGAATTTTCACCAATCCCAGCAGTAAATACAATTGAGTCCAAACCATTCATCGCAGCCACATACGAACCTATGTATTTTTTTATTCTATAGGCATTCATATCCAACGCTAACTGGCAATTCTTATCTCCTTTTGCTGCCGCTGCTTCGATATCTCGTAAATCACTAAACCCAGTTAAGCCTAACATTCCGCTTTCTTTTTGTAACATGTTGTTTACATAATCAGCATCATATCCTAAGTTGTTTATCAAATAGAAAATCAAAGAATGATCAATATCTCCAGAACGTGTCCCCATGATTAAACCTGTAACTGGACCAAACCCTAAACTGTGATCAATACTTTTTCCGTTTTCTATTGCAGTCATACTACACCCATTTCCTAAATGAATGGTAATAATTTTTGATTTTTCTTTTTGAAGATATTCAATCGCTTTTTCCGATACATATTTATGGCTAGTTCCATGAAATCCATATAAACGAATTCTATGTTCATCTAAAAATTTATTAGGAATTGCATATTTGTAAGCTTCAACAGGTATGGTTTGATGAAATGCTGTGTCAAAAACAGCCACTTGTTGTGCATTTGTAAAAATGGATTCAGATACTATAATGCCCTCTAAGTTTGCCGGATTATGTAAAGGAGCTAACGAAAATAATGACTCTATTTTCTTTTTAACTTCATCAGTAACTATGGCGGTTTTTGTAAATGTGCTTCCTCCATGTACTACTCTATGCCCTACAACTTTAATTTCATCAGTAGAAGTAATTACGCCTACTTTTTCATCCAATAATAAATCAACTACTCTCTCTAAACCTGATTTATGATCTTTAATTACTACTTCTTCTTCAATTTTATCATTGTTTGATTTATAGTGAACTTTTCCTATTTCTAAACCAATTCTTTCTATCATACCCGAACAAAGTACTTCTTGTTGAGGCATTTCAAACAATTGATATTTTATAGAAGAACTTCCTGAGTTAATTACTAAAACTTTCATTATTTTATATTGATAAGCAAGCTATTCTTGCGCTTGAATTGCAGTTAAAATTACAGTGTTAAAAATATCATCAACTGTACAACCTCTACTTAAATCGTTTACTGGTTTATTCAGCCCTTGTAACATCGGTCCTATAGCCAAAGCTCCTGTTTCACGTTGTACAGCTTTATAGGTATTATTTCCTGTATTTAAATCTGGGAAAATTAACACATTTGCTTGACCTGCAACTTCCGAATTTGGTAATTTCTTTTTTCCTACTGAAGGATCAACCGCTGCATCATACTGAATAGGTCCCTCTACTTTTAAATCTGGACGCTTTTCTTTCACTATTTCTGTAGCTCTTCTAACAGTATCAACATCTTCTCCTTTTCCAGAAGTACCTGATGAATAAGATAACATAGCTATTTTAGGATCTATTCCAAAAGCAATGCTTGAATCTGCTGAAGAAATTGCGATTTCAGCCAATTCTTCAGCTGTCGGGTTTGGATTAATGGCACAATCACCAAATACAGACACTCTATCTTCCAAACACATAAAGAAAATTGAAGAAACTACTGAAAACCCTGGTTTGGTTTTTACAAACTGTAACGCTGGTTTTATAGTATGTTGCGTAGTATGTGCTGCTCCAGAAACCATACCATCTGCAATTCCTTTATACACCATCATCGTTCCAAAATAAGAAACATCTCCCATTAAATCTTCTGCCATTGCAGGACTTAAACCTTTATGTTTTCTTAGTTCATATAATGTATTAGAAAAATCAGCAAAGTATTCTGATTCTATAGGATTGATAATTTCTGTTTTTTCAAAATCAAAAGGGATATTTAATCGCTTAACTGAAGCTTCTACATTTACTCTTTTCCCCAATATTGTTAACTTAACAACATCAGTCTTTTGTAATTGAGAAGCTGCAATTAATATTCTATCATCATTCCCTTCAGGTAACACAATATGTTTACGAGTCTCTTTTGCTTTTTTTAATAAATTATATTGAAACATTCTCGGTGTGAGTGCTTCTGATCCTCTATAGCTAACCAGCTTTTCATTCAAGTTTGTAACATCAACATATTTTTCAAACATGTTGATAGACATTTTTATCTTATCAACATTCTCAGCATAAATATGAGAACGTACAGCTCCCAATCTTGATGCTACACTAAATGTTCCATCTTTTACCCAAAGAATTGGCACTATTTTTTCTAATCCTTCAATTAGTTTTATTATAGAAGAATTTAATTCCATTCCTCCTGTAAGAATAATCCCAGCTACAGATGGATAATTACTAGAGATATTGGCTTGCAAAGTACCTAACAATATATCTGATCTATCGGCAGGTGTTACCACTACACTATCATCTCCTAAATGATGTAAAAAATGAGATAATTGCATTGCTCCAACTTTAATATCACCTGTAGTATTATTTAAAAACTTTTCACCAAATAAAACTTTTCCTTCAATCTCCATTAAAAATTCCTTGATTGTTGGATTATTTAATTTTTGATCTATTGGAATAGCATTTATAGAAACTGACTTTGGTAAGTTACCACCAACTTCTTTTACAATAATTGGAATATTCTTTTCTTGCACTTTATTTGCTACAACTGCAATAACCTGTACATCTTTATTCACAAAAGAGTCGTAAGTTAATCGTAGACTCTGAGTAAAATCTTCAAGTGTTTTATTCACACCTCCTGATACTATGATTACAGGTGTTCCAATATTTTTAGCTATAAGAACATTTAAATCCATTTCAATCACAGCTCCATGATCAGAAAAATCAGTTCCTTCAATAATTACAAAATCATTCTCTTCTTCTAATTTCTTATATTTTTCAATGATTTTGTTAATAATTTCGTCTTCTTTATTCTCATTCAGATTTCTAATTAATTCTGACCTTGTAAAAGCATAACAATCATCATAACTACTTTTCAAGTTAAAGTAATTAAGAACTGTATTTATATGATTATCTCTCTTATTACCTATTGGATTGTCAATTATAGGTCTAAAATAACCTACTTTAGGTTCTTTTCGAAGTAATAATTGCATCAACCCCAAACTCAACATAGATTTTCCTGAATTTGCATCACTTGCAGCTATGTAAATTGATTTATTCATATTCTTGCTTTTGAAGCAAAATTACTTCTTTTAAAATTATAAAAATAACGGGAAAAGAATTAAAAACTACGAGATATAGTAATCTCAGGAAGTCGAATAATAATCACTCATCTGCAAAAAAGAATTTTCATTAAAATAAGAGTAAAAAAAAACCTCAATCTAATAAAAGATTGAGGTTTAAAAGAAAGGCAACGACCTACTCTCCCACCAGTGGCAGTACCATCGGCGCTAATGGGCTTAACTTCTCTGTTCGGAATGGTAAGAGGTGAGCCCCATTGCGATAATCACCTTAAATCGTTGCAGTATATTTCAACTGTAAAAGTTAACATATTAGTAAAATCATATCCTAAATCATCAAAGAGTTTGCTCCCGGTCGAAGACCGGGATACGTACATAAGCCTATGGGTTATTAGTACTACTCAGCTACATACATTACTGCACTTACACTTATAGCCTATCAACGTGGTGATCTTCCACGACCCTTTAAAGAAATCTCATCTTGTGGTGGGTTTCGCGCTTATATGCTTTCAGCGCTTATCCCTTCCCGACGTAGCTACTCTGCAGTGCCCCTGGCGAGACAACAGATACACTAGAGGTCAGTCCAACTCGGTCCTCTCGTACTAAAGTCAGATCCACTCAAATTTCTAACGCCCACAGCAGATAGAGACCGAACTGTCTCACGACGTTCTGAACCCAGCTCGCGTGCCACTTTAATGGGCGAACAGCCCAACCCTTGGGACCTTCTCCAGCCCCAGGATGTGACGAGCCGACATCGAGGTGCCAAACCCCCCCGTCGATGTGAGCTCTTGGGGGAGATCAGCCTGTTATCCCCGGAGTACCTTTTATCCTTTGAGCGATGGCCCTTCCATGCGGAACCACCGGATCACTATGCTCTACTTTCGTACCTGATCGACCTGTATGTCTCTCAGTCAAGCTCCCTTATGCCATTGCACTCTACGCACGGTTACCAAGCGTGCTGAGGGAACCTTTAGAAGCCTCCGTTACTCTTTTGGAGGCGACCACCCCAGTCAAACTACCCACCACGCACTGTTCTCATTGCTGAGTTAGGCTCTAGATAAGCAAAGGGTGGTATTTCAAGGATGACTCCACAACGCCTAGCGACGCCGCTTCAAAGTCTCCCACCTATCCTACACATTACTTATCCAAAGTCAATACGAAGCTATAGTAAAGGTTCACGGGGTCTTTTCGTCCCGCTGCGGGTAATCGGCATCTTCACCGATACTACAATTTCACCGAGCTCATGGCTGAGACAGTATCCAGATCGTTGCACCATTCGTGCAGGTCGGAACTTACCCGACAAGGAATTTCGCTACCTTAGGACCGTTATAGTTACGGCCGCCGTTTACTGGGGCTTCATTTGATTGCTTCGCCGAAGCTAACAACTCCACTTAACCTTCCAGCACCGGGCAGGTGTCAGGCCTTATACATCATCTTTCAATTTAGCAAAGCCCTGTGTTTTTGATAAACAGTCGCCTGGATCTTTTCACTGCGGCCCTACCGGAGTAGGGCGACTCTTCTCCCGAAGTTACGAGTCTATTTTGCCTAGTTCCTTAGCCATGAATCTCTCGAGCACCTTAGAATTCTCATCCCAACTACCTGTGTCGGTTTACGGTACGGGTTCTTATAATCTGAAGCTTAGAGGTTTTTCTTGGAAGATTTTAGGCACACTATCCACGCATCCGAAGACTTGTGGTACTATCACACTTCAGCTAAACCGGCGGATTTGCCTACCAGTCTAATACCTAAATGTTTCAACGAACTATTCCGTCAGTTCGCGGTGCTTTCAGTACTCCGTCACCCCATCGCAATTATAAGAAGTACAGGAATATTAACCTGTTGTCCATCGACTACTCCCTTCGGATTCGCCTTAGGTCCCGACTAACCCTCAGCTGATTAGCATCGCTGAGGAAACCTTAGTCTTTCGGTGAGGGGGTTTCTCGCCCCCTTTATCGTTACTTATGCCTACATTTTCTTTTCTATACGCTCCAGCATGCCTCACAGCACACCTTCAGCGCCTATAGAATGCTCCCCTACCACTTTAATAAGTCCATAGCTTCGGTAATATGTTTATGCCCGATTATTATCCATGCTCGACCGCTCGACTAGTGAGCTGTTACGCACTCTTTAAATGAATGGCTGCTTCCAAGCCAACATCCTAGCTGTCTGGGCAGTCAAACCTCGTTTTTTCAACTTAACATATATTTGGGGACCTTAGCTGATGGTCTGGGTTCTTTCCCTCTCGGACATGGACCTTAGCACCCATGCCCTCACTGCTGAGAAACATTTTATAGCATTCGGAGTTTGTCAGGAATTGGTAGGCGGTGAAGCCCCCGCATCCAATCAGTAGCTCTACCTCTATAAAACTTTTACTCAACGCTGCACCTAAATGCATTTCGGGGAGTACGAGCTATTTCCGAGTTTGATTGGCCTTTCACCCCTACCCACAGGTCATCCAAAGACTTTTCAACGTCAACTGGTT
>NZ_JBPSCW010000002.1:3092500-3402084 GCF_051938915.1 Tenacibaculum sp. Ill
GCCATGGTAAGCCGTTACCTTACCATCTAGCTAATAGGACGCATAGTCATCTTGTACCGATAAATCTTTAATTAAAAAATGATGCCATTTCTCAACATTATGGAGTATTAATCTTCATTTCTAAAGGCTATCCTCCTGTACAAGGCAGATTCTATACGCGTTACGCACCCGTTCGCCGGTCGTCAGCAAAAAAGCAAGCTTTTCCCTGTTACCCCTCGACTTGCATGTGTTAAGCCTGCCGCTAGCGTTCATCCTGAGCCAGGATCAAACTCTTCATTGTATAATCTTTAATATTATAAATGTTAAGTTCCAAAAGAATTTCTAACTTCGTAAAGTTATGGTTATTCTACTCTTTGTTTTACGCTGTCAATTTCAATATTTTCAATGAACTTGGTGAACCTCCAATAATAAGCGTTAACTCATCTCTTTAATTCAACCTTTTGTAGAAATACTAGACTCGAACTAGTGACTTACTGTCTTCCAAAATTTCTGTGATCGTGTCGCTTTGTGAAAGCGGATGCAAAACTACAAACTCTTTTTAATCTGACAAAACTTTTTTTGAAGTTTTTTTTTCGTTTGTTTGCTACACTATTTTAATGAACTGTTTTCCTTAAAAATCGGACTGCAAAGATACTCACTTTATTTCTTATTAAACAAGAAAAATTTAAACTATTTTTTAACCTTTTCTTTAAATATCTTAAACCCTATTTTAATGAACTCTCGCTAACTTCTTAGCTTACCGCTTTTCCGTTTGCGGGTGCAAATATAGATACCTTTTTCCATTCAACAAGCATCTTTTTTACCTTTTTTTGAAACTATTTTTTAATACTTTAAAATCTAATTAGTTACATACAAAAGTTTTTTACAACACAACCCTATCCTACATTTGTTTACTCCTTTTATATCTATTTGGATGCTTATAATATGGAGAAGCTTCCCTTTTTTATACCACTATATAATGCAATTGTTCGCGTTAGGGATTGAAGCGGCATCCTTTTACTTAGGCTGCCCTTAGCAGACTAAGCAAAAGATATAGCGGAAAGCCCAACACTTTGTTATGTTATAGCCCAGCGGAAACAAACAATAAAGTGGAACGCCCTAAAAATTAAACTCTCTTTTGAAATACATTTACTTATATATTGTATGAAAAATGCTTTTACAATATCTTTGCATTTCAAAATTTCCACTTGTAAGGAAATTATACAAAACATAATATATATAATGATTAAGATTACACTACCCGACGGGAGCGTCAAAGATTTTGAAATGAACAGCACTCCAATGGATGTTGCTAAAAGTATTAGTGAAGGTTTAGCTAGAAATGTTATTTCTGCAAGTTTTAATGGAACTACTGTTGAAACCTCTACTCCTTTAACCACAGATGGCTCGTTGGTTTTATATACATTTAATGATACTGCGGGTAAAAAAGCTTTTTGGCATTCTTCTGCTCACGTATTAGCACAAGCTATTCAAGATTTTTATCCTAACGCTAAATTAACTATAGGTCCTGCTATTGAAAATGGATTTTATTATGATGTTGATTTTGGTGAGGACACTATTTCTGAGAAAGATTTTGACAAAATAGAGAAGAAGTTTTTGGAACGTGCTCGTGAAAAAGCTGAATTTAAGATGCGCTCTATTTCTAAAGCTGATGCATTAGCTTATTATAAAGCTCAAGACAATCAATATAAGGTAGAACTTATTGAAGGCTTAGAGGATGGTGATATTACTTTTTGTGATCATAGTGACTTTACTGATTTATGTCGTGGTGGACATATTCCAAATACTGGGATAATCAAAGCTGTAAAGATTATGAATGTTGCTGGTGCTTATTGGCGTGGTGATGAAAAGAATAATCAGCTTACTCGTGTGTATGGAATCTCTTTTCCTAAACAAAAAGAATTAAAGCAATATTTAGAACTACTTGAAGAAGCTAAAAAGCGTGACCATAGAAAACTTGGTAAAGAATTAGAGCTTTTTACTTTTTCTCAAAAAGTAGGTCAAGGTTTACCTTTATGGTTACCTAAAGGTGCTGCTTTGCGTGGTCGTTTAGAAGACTTCTTAAAAGCTGCTCAAAAGAAAGCTGGTTATGAAATGGTAATGACTCCTCATATTGGTCAGAAAGAATTATATGTTACTTCTGGTCACTATGCGAAGTATGGTGAAGATAGTTTTCAGCCGATTACTACTCCGAAAGCTGACGAAGAGTTTTTATTAAAACCTATGAATTGTCCACATCACTGTGAGGTATACAATCATAAACCTTATTCATATAAAGATTTACCTAAGCGTTTTGCTGAATTTGGTACCGTATATAGATATGAACAAAGTGGTGAATTACATGGTTTAACTCGTGTTCGTGGTTTTACTCAGGATGACGCACACATTTTCTGTACTCCAGAACAATTAGATGAAGAGTTTAAAAATGTAATTGATTTAGTACTATACGTATTTGGATCTTTAGGTTTTGAAGATTTTACTGCTCAGGTATCTATTAGAGATATGGAGAATCTTGATAAATATATAGGTTCGGTTGAAAATTGGGAAAAAGCAGAACAAGCGATTATCAATGCAGCTAAAGATAAAGGTTTAGATTATGTAGTTGAAGAAGGTGAAGCAGCTTTTTATGGACCTAAGTTAGACTTTATGGTAAAAGATGCTTTAGGTAGAAGCTGGCAATTAGGAACTATTCAAGTAGATTATAACTTACCAGAGCGTTTTGATTTACACTATAAAGGTGCAGACAACCAACTACATCGCCCGGTAATGATTCACCGTGCACCGTTTGGTTCTATGGAGCGTTTCATAGCTGTTCTACTGGAGCATACTGGTGGTAATTTTCCTCTTTGGTTAACTCCTGAGCAAGTTATTGTACTGCCAATCAGCGAGAAATATCAAAAATATACCGAAAAAGTTTTAACTTTGTTAGAAAATTCCGAAATTCGCGCCCTCGTTGATAACCGTAACGAGAAGACAGGAAGAAAGATACGTGATGCCGAAGTTAGCAAAATACCTTTTATGGTTATTGTTGGTGAACAGGAAGAAAAAGATGGCACAGTATCTGTAAGAAAACATGGTGAAGGTGATTTAGGAACATTTACTATAGAAGAGTTCATTTCTCTAATACAGAAAGAAGTTAGTAAAACATTAGTTCCTTTTGGAAGTTAAAAATAAGATAGTAATTTAAAATTTATAAGTCATAGCAATTAGAAGAAAAGGCGGTAGAAGACCCGCGAGAGTAATTAAAGAAGATCAACATAGAATTAATGAAAAAATTAGACATGTTGATGAAGTTCGTCTTGTAGGCGATAACGTGGAAGTTGGTGTATATCCATTAGCTAAAGCTAAAGAGATTGCACGAGAGTTAGAATTAGATTTAGTTGAAATTTCACCTAAAGCTGTTCCTCCTGTTTGTAAAGTTATTGATTACAAAAAGTTCTTATATGAGCAAAAGAAACGTGAAAAGGCTTTAAAAGCTAAAGCTACTAAAGTTACCGTTAAGGAAATTCGTTTTGGACCTCAAACTGACGAACATGATTACGAATTCAAAAAGAAGCATGCAATTAAGTTCTTACAAGATGGGGCTAAATTAAAAGCTTTTGTATTCTTCAAAGGGCGTTCTATTGTATTTAAAGAACAAGGACAAATTTTACTATTAAAATTAGCTCAAGAATTAGAAGAATATGGTAAGGTAGAACAAATGCCAAAACTAGAAGGAAAACGTATGATTATGTTTATTGCTCCCAAAAAGAGTAAATAATACATATAACAATAATATAAGCAAGATAAAACTAAAGAACAAAGATGCCTAAAATTAAAACAAAATCTAGTGCTAAGAAACGTTTCAAGTTAACTGGTACTGGAAAAATCAAAAGAAAGCACGCGTTTAAAAGCCACATTTTAACAAAGAAGTCTAAAAAACGTAAGCTTGCATTAACTCACGCTACATTAGTACATAAATCTGATGAAGCAAGTATTAAGCAACAATTAGTTTTAAAATAATTGTTAGCACAGGGAATTTAATTATTAACCATGGAGTTGGGCTCGTTTAAGAACTTTTAAATAAGTCGCCTACTACAAAAACACATTTGAATTATGCCAAGATCAGTAAATTCAGTAGCTTCAAGAAATAGAAGAAAAAAAATCTTGAAGCAAGCAAAAGGTTACTTTGGACGTCGTAAAAACGTTTACACAGTAGCAAAGAATGCGGTTGAAAAAGGAATGTTATATGCATACCGTGACCGTAAAAACAATAAGAGAAACTTCCGTTCATTATGGATTCAACGTATTAACGCTGGAGCTCGTCAGTTCGGAATGTCTTACTCACAGTTTATGGGTAAAGTAAAAGCTAATAATATTGAGTTAAACCGTAAGGTTTTAGCTGATTTAGCTATGAACAACCCAGAAGCTTTTAAGGCCATTGTAGAAAAAGTAAAATAAGTTTCATAACCTTGCTTATACTAAAAACCCAAACCTTAACGTTTGGGTTTTTTTAAACCATCCACATTCATCAATTGAACTAAAATATCAATCCTATGAAATTTTTTAAAATAGTATTCATCTTTATCTTTACTCAAAGTATTATTGCTCAAGATAGCACTCCTAATCAACCTAATACAGTTGAAAATCAATTTAAAGAGCTTTATAAAAAATCAAACAACTATCAAATTTACAAGGTTGTAAAAAAGAATGAATATTTAAGACTACAGAATAGTATTTTAGATAGCATAAAAGTTATTAAAACAGATGCTGCTGCAAAACAGGTAAAAATAGATGAGCAGCAAAAAAACATTACTGAGTTACAAACTAAAATAGATACATTGAATAAAGATTTAACTACTTCTATTGATAAAGAGGATGCTATTGCCTTTATTGGTATTCCTTTAAACAAATCTACCTATAACTCCATAGTCTGGGGAATTATTTTTGTTTTACTTGCTGGATTAGCTTTCTTCATCTACAGGTTTAAAAACAGTAATGTGGTTACAAAAGAAACAAAAAGTTTGCTAACTGATACTGAAGAGGAATTTGAGCAATACAAAAGAAAATCTATTGAAAAAGAGCAAAAACTTCGTAGACAGTTACAAGACGAAATTAATAAACAACGTGGTGTAAATTAACACACCTCCTAGTTTTACATAAAAAGCAACCCTCATCTGGCTACTTTAGTAACCAAAGGGTTGCTTTTTGTATTTACTCCTGTTATTTTTGGGTGTTAGTTTACCATTATAAAAAGCTATTTAAAATTATTACACCTAACAAATTAATTAATGAAAAAGAATATAACACTATTATTAATTTTTACTTTTCTACACGCATTTGCCCAATCCAAATATGAGATTAAAGGTTTTTCAGACAGGTACAAAGGCCTGTTGAATATTTAAAAAGGTTATGAAAATGAAATTTTTAAAAAAGGGAGTATTGCTATTTTTGAATCTAAAACAAATACAAAAATTATAGAAATCCATTCCGACGAACTAACTTTTGAACTAAATGCAATCGGAGTTGTTAAAACTAATACTTTAGAGCTTCCTTACGGAGAACAAAGTATTTTAATTTATAAAGATTTTAATTTTGATGGTATTAAAGATTTAGCCATTATGGATGGTCAATTCAGCTGTTATCATGGACCTTCTTTTAGAATATATCTTGAAATTAACAACAAACTAACATTTAGCCCTGAATTTACCCGATTAGCTCAAGAATATTGTGGTATGTTTCAAACGAATAACAAAACAAAAACCATTCATACAATCACAAAAAGTGGTTGTTGTTGGCATCAATATTCAACTTTTAAAATAGTTAACAATATACCACCCCCTACTCTAATTATAGAAGAAAGTGCTGGAAATGCTCCTTTTTATTCAACTACTACAACAGAATGGGACAGAAACAAAAAGAGTAAAAAAACTACTAAAACACTGGATCTAGAATATGATGGGCTTTCTAAAATACTATCATTTAATCTTATTAAAAACCAAAAACAAGTAGTTCTATTTAGCATGAATGATCTAGCACTTAATTATGCTTTAATTAAACCTAATGGCACTGTAGAGTTTTCATTCCCTGTTGAAATGACGGGAGTAGATTCTAATTTCAAGCTCAATAAAACAAAAAATACACTAACCTTTAAAAACAAAAATGCTACATATCAAATCTATCAAACTAGCAAAGAAAGTAAAGTTAGTACAATTGGTATACTTGTTACGATAAATGGCAGAAATTACGATTTAAAAGGAATCTTAAACTCTATAGAAGGAAACTTAGAAATTCTAAAAGACTTAAAACTAAACAATCTTATCAGCAAATAAATTTTAGCTTCTAATAGTTTTAACAAAAAATCCCGAGTGATAAGCTCGGGATTTTTTTATTAAAACTGCTGTAATCCATCAGTATAATTCTTTATTTTTTAAACAGGTTTTATTTCCTCATAAGAGTTACTAGCATCCTATTACTTAGGACAATCCTGAAATTACTCCGTTATTATCAATTGTCATATTTTCAGATGCAGGTGTTCCTGGTAACCCAGGCATACGCATCATTTTTCCTAAAATTGGAATTATAAATTGTGCTCCTGCTGCTATTTCTATTTCTCTAACATTTACTGTAAACCCTTCTGGTCTTCCTATTAACTTATCATTATCTGAAAATGATTTTTGAGTTTTTGCCATGCATACAGCAAAATCATTAAAACCTAAACGATCAATTCTTCGCAAGTTTAACTCGGCTTTTTTATCATAGGTTACAGCATCAGCTCCGTAAATTTCTTTAGCAATTTTTTCTATTTTCTCTTTTACAGGACTTTTCCAATCATACAAAGGCTTGTATTGTGTAGCTTTATTTTCAACTACATCAACCACAGCTTCGGCTAAACTTTTAGTTCCTTCTCCTCCTTTAGCCCATCCTTCTGAAACGACAGCTTGTACACCTAATTTAGCACAAGCGTCAATTACAAACTGCACTTCTTCTTCTGTATCAGAAATAAAAGAATTGATAGCCACTACAGGTTCAATATTAAACTTTCTAATATTTTCTATATGCTTTTCTAAGTTTTTAAATCCGTTTTGTACACGCTCTAAACTTGGTGTATTGTATTCTTCTTTTGGAGCCCCTCCATGGTGACGTAATGCTCGGATTGTTGCTACTAACACCACGCATTTAGGATTTAACCCTGCATATTGTGATTTGATATTTAAGAATTTCTCAGCTCCTAAATCAGCACCAAAACCAGCTTCTGTTACTACGTAATTTGATAACGATAATCCCATTTTAGTTGCAATAATTGTATTGGTACCTTGCGCAATATTTGCAAAAGGTCCACCATGAATAATCGCTGGATTTTCCTCTAATGTTTGTACCAAGTTTGGTTTGACAGCATCTTTTAATAAAATAGCCATAGCATCTTGTGCTTTTAAATCACGAGCAAAAACTGGCTTTTTATCAAAAGTAAATCCTATAAAAATATTACCTAAACGCTCTTTTAAATCATCAAAAGAAGTTGCCATACAAAGAATAGCCATTACTTCTGATGCTGGTGTAATATTGAATCCATCTTCACGTGGTATTCCGTTTGCTGTTCCTCCTAAACCAATTGTGATTTGACGTAACGAACGATCGTTCATATCAATTACACGTTTCCATAAAATGGTACGCGGATCGATATTTAAATTATTAGTCCTGCTTTGTAAGTTGTTATCTATTAATGCTGATAATAAATTGTTCGCTTTCTCAATTGCATTAAAGTCTCCTGTGAAATGTAGATTAATATCTTCCATAGGAACAACTTGCGAGTATCCACCACCAGCAGCTCCTCCTTTAATTCCAAAAACAGGCCCTAATGATGGTTCTCTCAACACTACTGTAGCCTGCTTCCCTACCTTATTTAACCCTTCAGTTAACCCTATAGAAACAGTGGTTTTCCCCTCTCCTGCAGGTGTTGGAGTTAATGCTGTTACCAACACTAAGTTATTTTGCTTTATTTTTTTTTCATCTATTAAGTTTAAAGGTAATTTAGCTTTATATTTTCCATACATTTCTAAATCATCTTCTTTTACTTGTAACTTACTAGCTATATGTTTAATATGTTGTAATTCTTTTGCTTGAGCAATCTCGATATCGGTTAAATGCGCCATGGCAAATTGTTTAAAATTTTAAGTTATTTGTTGTACTAAAAAAGCAGGTAAATATACGTAATATAATCCCTATGAAAACTGACATTTGTTAGCAAATATTCCTTAATTATTATCTAAAGACATAAATATGGTAAAAGAATTGGCTTTTCTTTTAATGAAACGCTATATTTGCACGTTTTTAAAATAAAGTCGATTTAAATTATTTACAATGCAAAACAAAGGATTAATTAAATTATTTGCTATACTTTTTGGTTTAGTAAGTATTTATCAATTATCGTTTACATTCTTTGCCAATAAGGTAGAGGATAGTGCGAAACAGTATGCTAAGGCTAATGTTAGTGACAACAATGGTAGAGCTTTAGCTAGATATGAAAGAAAATACTTAGATAGCGTAGCTAACAAAGAGGTAGTAAACTTAGGATTTGCAAAGTACTCTTACAACGATATTAAGAACAAGGAAATGAACCTTGGTCTTGATTTAAAAGGGGGTATCAATGCAATTTTACAGGTATCAGTAAAAGATATCTTGACCGGATTATCTAACGATTCTCAAAACACAACTTTTAAGCAAGCTTTAGCAAACGCTGATGAAGCTCAAAAGAATAGTCAAGAGAACTACTTAGATTTATTCTACAGCGAGTTCGAAAAATTAAGCAACGGTAGTGTTAAATTAAGCGACCCAAGTATTTTTGGAACTAAAGCTTTACGTGATAAAATAGACTTCAACAAAACAAATGAGCAGGTTAAATCGACTTTACAAGAAGAAATCAACACTTCTATCAACACTGCTTTTGAAGTATTACGTAGCCGTATTGATAAGTTTGGTGTTGTACAACCAAACATTCAACGTATTGGAAACTCTGGTAGAATTCAAGTAGAATTACCAGGGGCTAAAGACATTGATCGTGTTGAGAAATTATTACAGAGTACTGCTGAATTACAGTTCTGGGAAGTTCACACGAATGCAGATGTCCAAAACTTTTTCTTTGCTGCAAATGCAAAGGTTGCTGAAATGTTAAAAGATGATTCAGCTACTGAGCAAGTGAAAGATACTGCTAAGGCAGACAATAATATTGATGATTTATTAGGTGAATCAGCTGATTCAACAAAAGTTGAAACTCAAAAGAATTTATTTTCTTATTTATACCCTAATGTAGCTCAAAGCCAACAACAAATAAGTTCTTTAGTTGCCCAAGCTAGAGTTCAGGATACTGCGAAAGTAAATAGCTTCTTACACAACAAGGAGGTAAGAGCTTTGTTACCTAACAATTTAAAGTACACTAAGTTTTTATGGGACTATAAGTCTCAAGCTGGTGCTGATGGAACTAAGCTTATTGGTTTATATGCTATAAAATCTAACAGAAAAGATCAAGCTCCTATTGAAGGAGATGTGATTGCTGATGCAAAACAAGAATACGACCAAGTTAGTAAGCCAATAGTTTCTATGATGATGAACGCAGTAGGAACCAAGAAATGGTCTAAGCTAACAGGAGAAAACATTGGTAAATTTGTTGCCATTGTGTTAGATGACTATGTTTATACTGCACCAGTTATTAATCAACAATTAGGTAGTAGCTCTTCTATTTCTGGAGGTTCTATGACAGTTAACGAAGCACAAGATATTGCAACAATTTTAAAAGCTGGTAAACTACCTGCTCCTGCTCGTATTATCCAAGCACAGGTTGTTGGTCCATCTTTAGGTAAAGAATCTATTGATGCTAGTATGTGGTCATTCGGATTAGCTATTATCTTAGTATTAGTTTGGATGTTCTTATACTACGGTAGAGCAGGTATTTATGCCAACATTGCTTTAGTTGTTAACATCTTATTCATTTTTGGAATTTTAGCTTCATTCAATTCAGTATTAACCTTACCTGGTATTGCTGGTATTATTTTAACTATAGGTATGTCGGTTGATGCAAACGTGATTATTTTCGAAAGAATCAAAGAAGCATTATATGGAGGGAAAAACTTAGGTGAATCAGTAGATGAAGGATTTAGTATTAAAGGAGCATTATCTGCAATTATTGATGCCAACATTACTACTTTATTAACTGGTATTATTTTATACACTTTCGGTACAGGACCAATCAAAGGTTTTGCTTTAACTTTAATGATTGGTATTGCTACTTCTTTATTTACAGCAGTATTTATTACTCGTTTATTTATTGATGGTGCTGTTGAAAGAGGAACTAAATTACCTTTCAATACAGGTTTCTCTAAAAACTGGTTTAGAAATATTAGTGTTGAATTCTTACAAAAACGTAAGATTGCTTATATCATTTCAGGATTCTTTATCGCAGTTGGTTTAGTTTCTATTTTTACTGTAGGTTTAAAACAGGGAGTAGATTTTAAAGGAGGTCGTTCTTATGTAGTACGTTTTGATGAAGCTATGAAAGGAAACGAAGTAGCTGAACAATTAAAAGATGTATTTGGTACAGCTCCAGAAGTAAAAACTTATGGTTCTGATCACCAATTAAAAATTACTACTGCCTTCAAAATTGATGAAGAGGGTACTGATGTTGATGAAACTGTACAAAATGCGCTATACAATGGTTTAAAACCATATTTAGGTGATACTTCATATGATAACTTTAAACCTGGTTTTGAAAAAGCAGGAAATGGAATTATGAGCTATATGAAAGTAGAACCAACTATTGCAGATGATATTAAGCAATCAGCTTTATGGGCAGTTTTAGGTTCATTAATTGTAGTTTTCTTATACATCTTATTACGTTTTAGAAAAATGGCATATTCTATCGGTGCGGTAGTAGCTGTTTTCCATGATGTATTAGTTGTATTAGGTGTATTCTCTTTACTATACAAGTTCATGCCATTTGATATGGAAATTGGTCAATCATTTATCGCTGCAATATTAACAGTAGTAGGATATTCATTGAACGATACCGTGGTAATTTTTGATAGAATTAGAGAGTTTACAGAAGGTAAAAACTCAGTTACTGCTAGCTTAGTAAACAAAGCATTAAACAGTACATTAGGAAGAACTATCAACACATCTTTAACTACATTATTAGTAATGTTAGCTATCTTCTTCTTTGGAGGAGACAGTATTAAAGGATTTATGTTTGCATTAATCGTAGGTGTGGTAGTAGGTACTTACTCTTCTTTATTTGTTGCAACGCCAATTATGTTTGACGTTTCTAAAAAAGAAGAAAACAAGTAACTCATATAAAAACATACATAAAACCGTTTTGAAGTTTATTCAAAACGGTTTTTTCATTTAATATCAAGCAACTATCTTTGCAGTCTGATGAAAATTACAAAACTCCACGATTTATACTTTAAAGAATTTATTTCAGCTGATGAAATTTCTAAAATTGTTAACTCATTAGCTGAGCAAGTAAGAAAAGATTTACCTTCTGATGAAGTTCCTATTTTTATAGGGATTTTAAACGGGTGCTTTGTTTTTACTGCCGATTTTTTACGTGAATATAAAGGAAACTGTGAAATTAGTTTTGTTAAATTGTCTTCCTACCAAGGCACTTCCTCAACAGAAGATGTAAAGAATTTAATTGGTCTTAATGAAGATTTAACTGGTCGTACCGTTATTATTTTAGAAGATATTATTGATACAGGTACAACACTTCAAGAGATTTATGAAATCTTTAAAACAAAAAATTTAAAAGAACTAAAAATAGTAACGCTTTTTTACAAACCTGATGTTTACCGTAAAGAACTACATATAGATTATATCGGAAAAGGTATTGAAGATAAGTTTATTGTAGGCTACGGATTAGATTACAAAGGGTATGGTAGAAACTTGCCTGCTATTTATCAATTAACAACACAACCCAAAATGAAAAACGTCGTATTATTCGGCCCTCCTGGAGCAGGAAAAGGTACTCAAGCACAAGTTTTAAAAGAAAAATACAATTTAATACACATTTCAACAGGAGATGTATTTCGATTTAATATTAAAAATGAAACTGAATTAGGTGTATTAGCAAAAAAATATATTGATGCTGGTGATTTAGTTCCTGATGAAGTTACCATTAATATGTTAAAAGAAGAGGTTAACAAAAATGCTGATTCAGCAGGATTCATTTTTGATGGTTTTCCTCGTACAGAATCGCAAGCAGAAGCTTTAGATGCTTTTTTAGCTGAAAAAGGTGAACGTATTAACGGTATGGTTGCTTTAGAAGTTCCTGAAGACTTACTAGTTGAACGTATCTTAGAAAGAGGAAAAACCAGTGGTCGTTCTGACGATATGGATGAAAGTAAAATCCGTAATCGTTTTAATGAATACAACACTAAAACTGCTGTTTTAAAAGACTATTACCAATCGCAAAACAACTATTACGGAGTAAACGGAGTTGGTTCTATTGAAGAAATTACACAACGTTTATCAGACGTATTTGATACACTATAACAAACGCTTGTTTAATCGTTAAAACAATAACAATTATCATTTTTTAACGATTCTACAAATAAACAACAAACAATGACTGAAGGAAATTTTGTCGACTATATTAAAATCTACGCATCATCTGGTAAAGGTGGTCGTGGATCTGCACACTTACATCGCGAAAAATATATTGCGAAAGGTGGACCTGATGGTGGTGACGGTGGTCGAGGTGGTCACATAATATTACGTGGCGATAAAAATATGTGGACACTTTTCCATTTAAAATTTAAACGTCATTTTAGAGCTGAACACGGTGGTGATGGAAGTAGCAGTAGAAGTACTGGACATGATGGTGCTGATGTTATAATTCCTGTTCCATTAGGAACGATTATCCGTGATGCCGATACTGACGAAATTTTATATGAAGTTATTGAAGACGAACAAGAAATCATCCTTCTAGAAGGTGGTAAAGGTGGTCGTGGTAACTGGCATTTTAAATCTCCTACCAATCAAACCCCTCGTTATGCTCAACCTGGTATTGACGGACAAGAAGGTTGGTATCGTATTGAGTTAAAAATTTTAGCCGATGTTGGTTTAGTTGGTTTCCCAAATGCTGGTAAATCTACTTTATTATCAGTAATTACAGCCGCTAAACCTAAAATTGCTGATTATGCTTTTACAACCCTAAAACCTAACTTAGGTATTGTAGAGTATCGTAATCATCAAAGTTTTGTAATGGCTGATATTCCAGGAATTATTGAGGGAGCTGCTGAAGGAAAAGGCTTGGGGCACCACTTTTTACGTCATATAGAACGTAACTCTACCCTACTCTTTTTAATTCCTGCAGATAGCGAGGATATAAAAAAGGAATATGAAATCTTGTTAAATGAACTTCGTAAACACAATCCTGAATTATTAGATAAAGATCGTTTGTTAGCTATCTCAAAATCGGATATGTTAGACGATGAACTTAAAGAAGAAATCAAACAAGATTTACCAGAAGGTATTGAAACCTTATTTATTTCTTCTATAGCTCAACAGGACTTAATGGAGCTAAAAGATAAATTGTGGCAAATGTTGAATTAGTTTTCGTTTAAAATAACACTATAAAAAAACACCTCACAGAGGTGTTTTTTTGTTCTTCTACTCCATCTTCCAAATCCTTATAAACATTTCTTGAAAGGCAGTTTTTGCATTCTCTTTAGTACTTTTCTCTACATACTCTTTCATTAATGCTACTCTATCAACTGCCCCTGGATGTGTGAAAATTTCTGGACCTAACAAGTTTTGTAAAACCTCAAAGTTTGTTTTTAAATCGTTTCCTAACTCCACCTCTTGTGTAGTAATTAAATGAACCGCTATAATATCGGCAAGATATTCTGCTTTTTTATACGCGTTTGTTTTGGTTCCGTTAGGTATTTCTGTTCCCAAATTAAATTGCTCTGCTTGTTTTAGCGTTACAATATGTCCTAACTCATGTGCCAATACAAAAACTTTTATATAATCTTTATCATAATCTACTAATCCTTGGCTTACTTCAATATAGCTCATTGCTGCTCCTGCATTCACAGAAGTATCGTGTTTATCTATTCTAAACTCATCTGGAATATCAACATCAGCAAACTCTTTAAACAACGGTTTTACTGTTTTTAAATATAGTTCCTTTAATTTTTCTTCTTTTGTTAAGTTTTCTACTACTTCTTCACTTTTAGTTTCACTTGTATTACAGCTTACTACTAAAAAAGCTGTGATAAGTATTATTATTTTTTTCATAAATTTTAGAATAAAAAACACCCTCAGAAATAAATTCTAAGAGTGCTTTACAGGGGAATAAACATTAATTAATAATATGTGTATGTAATATTGAATGTGTATTCACCAAATATCATATAAGAAGCTGATATTGGGTAATCATCAGTATTATATTCGAATACTACATCTGTACCATAAGAAAAAGTACCATTAACAGGGTTGTTTACGTTAACTCCGTCTAACCTTGCTCCTACGTTAATTTTAGCGTACGCTTCTGGATAGATTCCTTTAAAAGGATTATTCTTCTCATCGTATGTATTTTCATACTTTTCGTTTCCAATAGTTAAACTAGCAACATTTCCTTTTACATCATAGGTATAGCTTGTATTGGTTGTTGTATCATCTTTTTTTGTTTCTCTAACAGTTTTTTCTAAATGATTGTTAACATTATAAGTATACGTGTATGTATGCGTTTCTATTCCTTCTTCTTTCTTAATAGCGCTTATAATTAAACCTTCGTTATTATATGTGTAAATAATACTTTCTGTATCAGATTTCTTTTCGATAACTTGATTTTTATCATTGTAAACTAATGTATAAGTAGTTTTATTACCAGCTTCAGTATAATCATATGATTTAACAAAGTTTGAAGCTTCATCATAAGAATACTCTATTAAAAGATCACCTAATACAGATGCTTCTCCATAAGATTTTAGTTGTGAACCACTACCAACTTCACCACGAATATTAATAGTAACATTGTATACTTTTTCATCACCGTTTTCAGCAGTAACAGTAAAAGGCATAGCTTCACCATCTACAAAGTTTACCTCTTCTCCTGGTGCTGGATAAATTGTAGCTTTATCTGAAATAGTGATATTAGGTATTAAACCTGTAAGATTAGTTTTAAAAGGAACACTGATTGTAATATTGTTTCCTAAGTCGTAAACAACATCATCTTCACTTAATCCTTCAAAGTCTATGTTAAAACTCGTAATACTGTTTAATGATGATTGTACTACTTTATCGTTATCATCACTAGAGCAGCCTACTACTACAAGCGCTATAATTAAAGACAAAAAAGGGAATACTTTTTTCATAATGTAAAAATTTAAATGTTATTAATTTATTATCGACTTCTTTTATTCCGTTCGATAATCACGGATTATACTTTAAAAGTTTGGGTTATTTATTTTAGCATCGTTAGGAAACTGAACTATGTATCTACTATCATTTTGTTGTAATGTGTAATTTTTTCCTTCGTACCACTTTACAATTTGTGGTTGTGTGGTTCTCTTTAAATCATTCCAACGTTGACCTTCAATAGCAAATTCACGTGCACGCTCATCTAATATTTCTTCATACAACTCTTGTTTGCTTAAAGAATTGATATATGTAATATGAATTGTCATTTTAGACGGAGTATATCTGTTTTTTGCAAACGCTAACAATTCTGTTTTTGCTAAACTTAATTCGTTTTGTTTCGCATACGCTTCTGCTAAAATCAAATACAGTTCTGCTACCCTGAAGGTGGATTTGTACTTAATATCAGCTGTTTTATTGGCTCTATAAACCATTCCGTCTTTCCTAAAATACATATTGAATCTTAAATCATTTGTTCTATCGTATTTACTTAAAAAAGTATCAGACATAGAAGCATCGGTAGTGATATTATCAGAAGATATCACGTCTAACGCCAAAATAGATTCTACTGAATTAAATTCTGAAGGCATCATAGAACTATCTAAGTTTAAATCTTGAACAGTATTTTTTATAGCCAATGCTTCTTTAGCTGCATCAATAGCTTGTTGCCATTCATTTTTAGATAAAAACACCTTGGCTTTTAAGCTTTTTAAAGCTATTGTTGAGAATCTATAATTTAATCCTGTTTCTTGTTGCGCAACATTTAAACGTGTTTCAGCATTTGTAATATCTTGTAAGATTTGCTCATAAACCTCTTCAACTGACTGAATATCATATTTCTGATCTAAATTATACTCAGTTACTACAGGCACTCCTCCATCGCTATTAGCAGTTGTAACATTATAAGCTTTACTATATAAATTAACCAACTGAAAATATTGTAAGGCTCTTAAAGCATAAGCTTCACCTACCAACTGACTAATTTGAGTGGCGTCTCCAGTTATTTCAGCTTGATTTTCTATAACGTGATTTGCATGAAAGATTATTTTGTAAAAACTAGCATACGAAAAAGCTGTTGTTAATGGCGACGCACTTTCGTCATTCCATATAAAAAGATCTTCATACAGTTCAGATGCAAAAGATTCTTTGGTTAATTGAAGCTCATCACTTCTATATGTTGTTAATATATGGTTGTTTTTTTTTGTACCGTAAGCTGTTGTTAAAAAGCTTCGGTAATCTTCAACCGATTTAGGAATTATTTGCCCTACTGGCTCTACATCTAAGTAGTCATCACACGAAACCATGCTTGCTACTGCTATGAATAATATATATATGTGTTTTCTCATTTCTATATTTTTTAAAAAGAAAGGTTGAATCCGAAAGAAATAATTTTTGGTATTGGTTGTGAGTATGGGCTACCAAAAGTTTCAGGATCGAAATATCCATCGTAATTTGTTCCGAAAACAAATAGATTTCTTCCTTCTAGGTTAAAGCTTAATCTTGAAACATTCATACTTTCTATGTACTTATTTGGCACATTGTATCCAAACTTTATGCTATTAACTCTTATGTATGAAATTTTATCTACCCAAATATCTAAATCTCTAAACGTATTACCTGAATCATAAGTATTATACCAACTGTAAACTAAATCTGTTTCAAAACCTAATGTTGCAATTCCTATCAACGCTGGATAACTTCCTGTACCTGCTTTTAACACTTCTTTGTTAAAGTTGTAGTTCGGACTTACTTGCGTTGGATGATACGAAGGTGTTCTTCTAACCGTTTGATTTAAATTAAAGTTTGTAGCTATACTTAAACTGAAATCTTTATACTGAAATTTATTAATAAAACCTCCACTAAACTCAGGATCTCCATTACCTACATAGGTATATAAACTTCTATGCTCTTCTCTTGTTAACTGATTTCCATCAACTCCTTCTGATAAGTTATAAAAATCTACCGCTGTTACTTTCTTACCATCTTTCCAAAATAATGGTAATCCATTACTATCTAAACCTGCTGTTTTTATAGCAAAAACTGCGTTAACTCCATACCCTAATAAAGAAGGTTTAAAATCGTTATCTTTTATTTGAATTCTTTCTACAGTATTTTTATTATGAGAAATATTAAAGCTAGTTGTCCATGTAAAATCATCTTTTACAATGTTTCTCGTATTAATTGCTAATTCAACTCCTTTATTACTTAACGTTGCCCAGTTTGTATTGATAAAGTTGAACCCTGACTCTAACGGTATAGACTGTAAACCTATTATATCGGTACTTTTACGATAGTAGTAATCTGCCGACACATATACTCTATTATTAAACATCCCTAAATCGAATCCAACATTTGATGAAACTGTTTTTTCCCAACGTAAATCTTTGTTTGGAGCAGAAATAACGTTAATACCTTCTTCAGTTGTTCCTGGTAAAATAGTTACCTCATCATAAAGACCTACAACGTAAGGAGAAGTAGATTTATCTATATTTCCTTGTACACCGTACGAACCTCTTATTTTAAGTTCATTAATAGCGTCTACATCAAAAAAGTCTTCTTTTGCTACATTCCAAGCCCCTGCTACAGACCATAATGGTAAGTATCTAAATTTTGGATTTACACCAAATAAATTAGAACCGTCATATCGTAAACTTCCAAAGATTGTGTACTTTCTATCATAAGTGTACGAAGCTGTTCCGAAGAAAGATGCGTATGCATTTTCGTTAACTGTTTTCCTATACGGTTCAAACAATTTATTCTTCAGTGCTCTTTCATCAGTTATTTGTACAGTAGTTAATGTATTAGGATTAAAACCAAATCCTTTTGTATGAATCTCTGTACGCTTATCTTCTCTAAATTCAGTTCCTAACATTACATCAATCTCATGAATATTATTAATTGATGTGTTGTAATTTAACGTACTCTTCCAGTTGTATTGAAAAGCATCACTATTCCAGTTTTGAATTATGCCTCCTTCTGGTAAGAAAAAAGCATTTTGTCCATTATCATCTTGATATCTAGATCTAAACCTGTATTTTCTTGTATAATAACTTTCTTTGTCTGAAAATTTCTCTGTTTTATCAAAATCGAACTGCATCCCAAACTGCGTGTATAGTTTTAAGTTACTGTTAAACTTATATGTAAGATCTATGATAGGTTTTATAGAATACGATGTTAGCTCTTGATTTGTATTTTGTCTTTCTTCTAAAGGATTATACTTAAAACTTACACTTAAATCGTACCTTTCAATTAAATCAGGATCATAATTGTAGCTTCCATCTCCATTATATGGTGTAAAGTAAGGATTTACTCTTCTTGAATAATAAGCTGGGTTTGTGTAAGCGTCTGCTCCAGTAATATAAGATGTATTTTTATTTCTACTCGCAAAAACCGATACTCCTACATTTAACTTATCATTTACATCATAATCGTTTTTAAACGTAAGGTTGTACCTATTTAAACCAGTACCTTTTGTTGTTCCTTCTTCATCAAAATATCCTAAAGAGAAGTAATATCTTGATTTTTCACTACCTCCTGAAAGAGTTAAGCCGTATTGTTGGTTAATAGCAGCTTGGTACAGCTTATTACCCCAGTTAACATCTTGATTTCTTAAGTTTTTAATTGCGTTTTGAGCTAATGGATTTATACTAGAAAATCCATTGTTTTGAAAATTATTGTATTCTCCATAAGCATCTAAAATACGAGCTACTTCTCCTCTGTTACTTTGGTAAGTTAAATCTGGTCTGCTCGCTAAACCTAACTCAAAATCTACTTTCTCACTAGCATTCATTAAGTTTAACTTATCAAAATCTGGTCGTAAGGTTAAAAAAGTACTTGCATTAAAGTTAATTCTCATCGCTCCTTCTTTACCTTTTTTGGTCGTAATTACAATTACTCCGTTTGCAGCTCTTGCTCCATAAATAGAGGTTGCAGAGGCGTCTTTTAAAACTGTTATTTCTTCAATATCCTCAGGGTTGATTCCTGCAATTGGAAAAGACTTTAAATTATCAATATTATCTTTATCTCTAAAATCTTTTGGAATATCATTTCCTTGTAAAGGAATTCCATCTAAAATCCACAAAGGGTCAGAAGAGCCGTTTAAAGTTGAAGTACCTCTAATTTGAATTTTTGCCGGTGCTCCTGGTGCTCCACTAGTTGGTTGAACAAGTACTCCTGATATTTCCCCAGAAAGCATCTGGTCTATATTAGCTGTACCAGCACGCTTAACATCGTCTGTTTTAATTTTAGCAAATGACGAAGTGATTTTTCTTTTCTCTATTTTTTGATATCCCATAACAATAACCTCTCCTAAAAGCTCTTCTTTTTCTTTTAGTGTTATTATCATGTTGGTACTTCTATTTTCTATATTAATTTTTTCAGTTTCAAAACCTATGTATGAAATTATGATATACTTTGTCTCCTTAGGTGCTTTGAATGAAAAATTTCCGTCAAAATCGGTAGTTGTACCAATCATAGAAGCTTGAATGATACCATCTATATTGGTTTTATTCCCAATCACTTTAGTTGAGGCATAAATACTAACTCCTGGCAAGGTTTCGTTTCTGGCTTCATCGATAACTGTTCCACTTATTGCCTTTGTATTCTGCGCAAAAACTGAAAATGGTATAAGAAGCAGTAGGTAAATTATTTTTTTATTCATCATCTTAATTATTCAAATTATACTCTATTCTAGCTATTAAATCATTGTAGTGATTTTGAGTAGCCTTATCTCCTTTCTTTCTTTTCTTTTTCAATAATTTTAAGATTCTTTCTAATTCTGCTCTTTTATTTGAACCAGCATCTGATACTCTAGGTATGTAAGTAAAGTGTACATTTTTAAAACCCTTCTGTTCGCTTGTTAATGTTGTTTGTTTTGTTTTCTTTAATAATATGTTTCTATCTACAGTTAATACGTCTACATAGTTTTTTTGAGTCATACGATCAAACATGTCTAAAACTTTATTATTAATTGTTTTCTTAAAAACTGCTTTAAAAAGTTCATCGAATAAGTACTCTTCTGTAAAAGCTTTTTTATCATCAGACATTAACACTTTGTTTTCTGTAATTCGCATTAATCTATCTGTCTCAACAAGACGGAAAATCATGTTTGTCTGATAGGCTCGATGCATAGAGACTGGAGAGTAAAACCGTTCTCCATCTGGTGCATCTCTTACAGGATATACTTTATGAATTAAATCAGGAGTAAACAGCCATTTTTGTGGTAAAATTGCTTTACTTATTATATACTCTAATGATTTTTTTTGAACTTCTACAGGGACTGGTACAAAGGTATTTTTATTATCACCGTAAATAGTATTGTTAATATAAATCCCTCCTATATTTGCCATAACATGATTATTGTATAGCACCCATTGATCTATAACTGCTTTATATAACTTAGACGCTCTATAATAATCTTTCCCTTCCTCTTTTGTCCATCTTAAAATGTTTGGTACAATTCTTTGTAAATTTTTCAGCCCGTACTCACTTGCTTTTACAGCATCATTACCTAAATCTTCACTTTGAGACCTTGGGTCTATAACTTTTCTTTGCTGTGGACCATAAAAATATAATGGATCATTTTCATGTTTTCTTATCCACTGGTTTAAAATTGGCAACTCTTCATGAGGTGTTTTCCCATCTAACCAACGGTACCCCCAGTTAATAGCATACTTATCGTAAACTCCTATTTTCGGGCTAACTTCTGTTACTTTATCTCCAGGTTGTGCAACGTAATTGTATCGTGCATAATCCATTATAGATGGCGCCGTTCCTCCCATTTTTTTAGTAAAACTGGCTGATCTCAACGAATCTACCGGATAACTAAATGATGCTCCCATATTATGCTTTAATCCAAAGGTATGACCTACTTCATGAGAGGATACAAACCTTATAGACTCTCCCATTATTTCATCTGAAAAAACATTAGCTCTTGCTTCTGGGTTTATAGGTCCTGTTTGTACACGAATCCATTGGTGTAGCCCTTTCATTAAATTATGCCACCAAATGATATCTGACTCTAAAATTTCTCCACTTCTAGGATCTACTATTGATGGCCCCATAGCGTTTTGTCTTTCTGAAGCTACGTAGGTAATTACCGAATAACGAACATCATCAATATCAAAATTTTCATCTTCTTTGGTAACTTGTTTTACAACTACTGCGTTTTTAAACCCTGCCTGTTCAAAAGCTTTATTCCAATCATAAACTCCATTTTCAATATATGGTATCCATCTTTTTGGTGTTGCAGGATCTATATAATACACTATTTGTTTTTTGGGAATTACTAATTCACCTTTTTTATATCTTTCGATATCTTCTTTTTTGGGTTCAAGCCTCCAACGTGTAATTAATTCTCGATGTTCTACTTCATGCTGACTATCAGAATAATAATCCATTGACTTACTAAAGTACCCTATTCTTTTATCTCCAAAACGAGGCTTCATTATATTGGTTGGCAACAAAACTATATTCGTCGTAACTCCAATAGATAAAGGTAGTGCTGCACTTTTCCCTTCAGACACAGAAGTTGTTAAAAGAGATTTTACTACTATGTTTTTAGAGAAAGTTTTTACTTTCTCAACCTTAGATAATTTTGTTTTAATACTACCTCCCAAACCAATATTTGACAATAAATCATTAAAACTTTTATCTTTTCCGTTAAAAACCCTGTTTACTTTGATTAATGCTGTTGTTTTCTTTTTGTTTTCAGACTCGATTTTAAACTCCTCTATAATAGATTCCCCAAAATTATCATGTACCGAAAGTGTAATTGCATTATTTTTTGGCGAAGTTACTCTTGGGTTAATTGTTTTTACCCAAACCTTATTTAATACTGTATCTTTATAAAATCTAATTAATTTAGTTTCATAAGCCATCCCTTTATTTAGTCCGTGTCCGTTTAGTGCATAAGGAACTTGAGAAACTTTATTGACAATTAAAAAGTCTTTTGAGAATAATGAATCTGGTATTTCAAAATAGATATCTTCTTTTAATCTATAAACATTAAACAATCCCTCTTTTTTACTTCCTTCTTTTTTTAATTTGGAATAAGATACACTACCACTATCTTTTATAGAATCTTTCTTTTCTTCTTTTTTTTGTGCAAAAACAGAAGTCGTAAAAATTACAAAAAGTAAACTAAGCGTTTTTAAATTAACATACTTCATTTGAGAATAACCCTTCTTAAATTATTTTGATTAACAAGAAACCAAATGTAGAACTGAAGATGCGTTTTAAAAATTAAATAAGAGTGAAGTAGTTTTTTTAAGGAGTGAATTTTATTATTTTGATAATAAAGGAAGATAACATTTAAATTCACCTTCAATTATTCCTGTCTTAAATGAATTTACACTATAAAATGCATAAAAATTATTCAAATAATTCAAACCCACACTATAGCTTGCTTCTTTTTCACCTTTTCTTGGATTATAATTGTTACTAACTACAATTACATCCTTTTCAATTAAAATTTTAACGAAAAGGGGGGTCTTTTTTGTTATTTCATTATGCTTAATAGCATTTTCCAATAATGTTTCTAATGCTAAAAAAGGAATCTTCTTCAACAGTGCTTTATCTTTACTATTATCTATAATACTTAAGTTTATACTATTATTAAATCTGATTTTTTGCAAAAAGAAATATTGTTCTAAAAAGTATAATTCTTCTTTAACAGTAGCAAAATTAGCTTCTCTGTCTTTTAATAAGTATCTATAAACTTCAGAAAGCTTTAGAACAAACTGTTGAGACATTGTTTTATCTAATCCTATTAAAACATGTAAAGAATTTAATGTGTTGAATAAAAAATGAGGGTTTAACTTTTTTCGTAACTGACTTAACTGTAATCGTGCGTTTTTTTGTTGATATTGTTCATTACTTATAGCTAATCGTTTTCTTTCTTGCTCATACTGAAGTGTTTTTAAGTGCTGACTTCTTAATTGACTTCGGGAAAAAGTCAATATTAACATAAAGGTTAATAATGCCAATAAACTCATCCAAAGTAAATACTGCTTTATATTATTTACTGACTCTTTAATAAAAATATTTAAAGGAAAGCTTGTTATTAAAATTAATTCAGAATTACCCACCTGTATAACATCATAATAGCGCATCACCTCCAATTTCAAATATTCAGAAATTGCAGCTACTTTAACTTGTTTTTTCTTTTTGTAATCTTCCCGTTCAAAGTTTTTCATAACCTTATTCAACGAGACTTTATCAAAAAAAGAAGTCTCACGCTTTCCTATATACCCTATTTCAGGATGTAGCATACAAACACCTTCATTATTCGTTAAAGTAACATACCCTCCTTTTCCACTATATTTTTGTGAAAAATAATTCCAGTATTTTAACAAGTTAATATCATAACCAAAAACAACAAAAGCGCCATCTTGCAATTGATATTTAATAATCTTTCGGTAATATGTTTTACCTCCTAAATTTAAAACTGTATCAAAAACTTGATTTTTATCTTCAAGAGATTTTATTTTTTCTAATACATTTTTACTAACATTGATGCTACCAAAAAAGTAAGAATCTAAAACCTCTTTATCCTCCAAAAAATAAACAAAGCTTACATCTATGTTTTCTTCAGAAAAAGCTAACTCACTATTAAAAAGCAATCTATTTTTAAGCTCACTTCTATCTGAATCAGCACTACTTTCAATAATTTTCTGAGTATCTACAATAAACTTATTAAAGTCGTTAAAGTCAAATTGCAAAATACTTTCCTTTTCCTTTGCATACTGCTTTATAACAACCTCTATCAAGCCTTCTGCTTCTGAAGTTATCTTATTAGTTATTAATCTATATCCAATAAAAAATAACACCATTAACAATACACCTACTAAAAGGTAATATTGATGCTTTCTTTTTTTTAACAAGAACTTCATAAAACTAATTATCTAACCAGTTTTTAAAGTCTTTTATTCTTTGCGCGCTCACCAATAACATTTCCTCCACTTGCAAACTAGGTTGTAAGTCTATTTTTATACGATTATTACTATATTTAGAAATGTTTTTAATTGCAGAATGCTGAATAATGTATTTCCTATTAATCTTGAAAAAATATTTTTCTGATAACTCTTCTTCTAAACTAGAAATTGTTCCGTCATAAAGGTAACTTTCACTATCAAAGGTAAACAAGAATAAGTATTTTCCTTGCGCCATAAAATAAGCTACATCTTCTCTTTGTATAGAAATTGATAAACTTCCTTTTGACACTAAAAAACGTTCTTTTTCTTTTTGATGCTGTATTCTACTATTCATTTGTAATAGTAATTGTTCTAGCTTATTGGTATATCCTTTATTTTCATGAAGGTTTATGTATTTTTCTATAGCTTTATTAAGTAACTCTTCACTATAGGGCTTTAATAAATAATCTATTGCAAAAAATTGAAAAGACTTAATTGCATACTCATCAAAAGCTGTTGTAAAAATAATAGGAATTGAAGTTTTCAAACTCTCAAAAATTTCGAAACTATAACCATCGCCAAGGTGAATGTCACTTAAAATTAAGTCACAAGTGTTTTTTTGAAGCCAAAGAATTGAATCTTCAACACTTTCCAACCGCCTTTTTACAGAAATTGGATATGGACTTTTAAGTAATAAATTCTCTAGAGAAGATGCCGCTAAATCTTCATCTTCTATAATAACTACATCCAATGTCTTCATTTCTAAATTAAGTTTTAAGAGGTATGCTCAAAAGTATTAAATTATTTTCATCTTTAATTAAAAGTTATATTTATGCTAACTTATAAACAGTTACTTTTTAGCTGAAAGACAAACAACACACAATAAAGAAATCCACTTTAGTGTTAATTATGGAAGTTAAAACTTGGCTTAACGATTATTACAGCACCCTCTTCGCTTTAATAAAAGCGCGTTTCCAATAATTTTCATGAAGCGAGGTTACAATCACACCTCGTGAAGTGGTTGAGTGAATAAAACGGATATCTCCATTATCAACAGAAGTTACTAACCCAACATGATTTACTCTCCCCCTTTTTCTTGAAGTTTTAAAAAATAGTAAATCTCCTCTTTGAACCTCTCGTAATGAAATGTTTTCTCCTTGTACGTACATTTGGTGCGATGTTCTTGCTATGGATACATTTCGTTGTTTAAACGATGTGAAAATTAATCCAGAACAATCCATTCCTCTTTTAGTCATTCCTCCAAAACGATATGGCACTCCTTTATAAGTTACTGCGGTCCATACAATTTTATCTGCAACGGTTACATCCTCTTTTTTTGTTAATGTTTCACTGGTTTTAGTATCTGTAACTTCTACTTTTTTAGGGTTAACTATTGAAGCTCTTTTTTGATAAGTCGTGCTAACATTTTTTGATGATCCACAAGAAATCATTAAAAATGATACCATACATATAAAGAAGACTTTTTTTATCATGCTATTTTTACTTTTTTAATCCAGCAACAATCAACTTTGCTGTTTTTGCAGAGGCTCCTTTTCCTCCTAATTTTTGTTCCAAATCAAAGTATGACAAAAACAATTGCTGACGATGCTCTGGTTCTAAAATACGTGTTAATTCGTATTGCAAATTTTCTTTGGTAAAATCATTTTGTATCAATTCTTTTACCACTTCTCTATCCATTATTAAATTAACTAACGATATGTATTTTAATGTTATTATTCGTTTGGCTATTTGATATGAAATGTTGCTTCCTTTATAGCACACTACTTGAGGCACTTTAAACAAAGCTGTTTCTAAAGTTGCTGTTCCTGACGCTACCAAAGCAGCATGTGAAATACTTAATAAATCATACGTTTTATTATTAATGAATTTCACATTTGAATCTCCAATTATTTCTTGATAAAACTCGTAAGATTGACTTGGTGCTCCAGCCACTACAAACTGATATTGTGGAAAATTCTTTACCAACGAAAGCATTACTGATAACATTTTTGTTATTTCTTGCTTTCTACTTCCTGGTAACAATGCTATAACCTCTTTATGTCCCAAGTTATGTTCTTTCCTAAACTTTTCGATAGAAACTTGTTCTCTTCCAGCAATTCCATCAATTAAAGGATGTCCTACAAAATTAACATTATAACCATGCTTATTATAAAACTCTTTTTCAAACGGAAGAATTACAAACATTTGGTCGATATCTCGCTTAATATCTTTAACTCTACCAGCTCTACTTGCCCAAACTTGAGGTGAAATATAATAGTTGGTTCTAAAACCTTGCTTTTTTGCCCATTTAGCAATACGAAGATTAAAACCTGAGTTATCAATGAAAATAATTACATCAGGATTGAATTGAGCAATGTCTTTTTTACAAAAAGAAATCATTCCTAAAATCTTACGTAAGTTCATCAACACCTCAACAAACCCCATAAAAGCACGCTCTTTATAATGCTTAACAAGTGTACCTCCAACTTCTTGCATTAGGTCTCCTCCCCAAAAACGAATATCAGCTTTTGGGTCTTCCTTGAACAAGGCCTTCATTAAATTGGCTCCGTGTAAATCACCCGAAGCTTCACCTACAAGAATGTAATATTTCATGTATTAAAATTAGAAAAACTTTAAAAATGCTGTTAATAAAGCTACAGCAATTGTAGTTATTAATACTCCTCTTGCTCTATAATCTTGTTTCTTCTTTAAAAATACCCAAAAAACAAATAAATTAGGTATCGCTGCTAAAGCTATTACAGACCCCAATACTCCTCCTTCTTTTATTGTAGTAATAGTTTCAGAAATACTAAGTTCTGAGATATACTCTAAATAAATAAAAAACCCACAAGTTGTTGCCAACAATGAGACTATAATTCCTATCAATATCTCTTTTTTTATATGTCCCATGTGTGTAGTTTTTGAATTGCGTGATGTGCTGTCATATCAAATTGAACAGGTACTACAGATATAAAACCATTTTCTAACGCCCAAATATCAGTATCTTGTCCTTTATCTCTATTAATAAACTCTCCAGAGAGCCAATAATACTCTTTCCCAAAAGGACTTTTACGTTTATCAAACGTTTCTTTCCAATATCCATTCGCCTGTCTACATATACGAACTCCTTTTATTTCGTCTTCTTTTAACTTAGGAATGTTTACGTTTAAAATTACACCATCTGGTAATCCATTTAACAAAACATTTAACGCTATTTTTTCGATAAACTTACGTGCTGCTCTAAAATCGGCATGCCAATCGAAATCTAATAAAGAAAAACCTATTGCAGGAATCCCTTCAATACCAGCCTCAACAGCAGCGCTCATAGTTCCTGAATAAATTACATTAATTGATGAGTTTGCTCCATGATTAATTCCTGAAACACATAAATCTGGTGTACGATTTAAAATTTCATTTTTTGCCATTTTAACGCAATCAGCAGGAGTACCCGAACAACTGTACTCTATTTGTGGACCTTCATCAATAGTAATTGGGTTACAGTGTAACACGTTATTCACAGTAATAGCATGCCCCATTCCACTTTGCGGACTATCAGGTGCAACTACAACTACATCTCCAATTTTATTCATAATTTCAATTAACATACGAATACCAGGAGCAGTAATTCCATCATCATTCGTAACTAAAATCAAAGGTCTATCTTGCATAGTAAGTAAGTTTTACAACAAATGTAACATAAAAAAAGGATTCTATTTTTAACATTTTGTAAAGACAGATTGGTTCATTTTATGTGTAAAATTGTGGTAATCAAACTCAAACGTTATGGTACGGATTATTGTTTATGTTACAGTTTTTGTTATTTCTTCTTTTTTTTCAATTATTTCTGCTCAAAATCCCCCTACAAAACCTTGTAGTGAATTAAACTATACCCAGTTTGATTTTTGGATTGGAAATTGGAATGTTTATAATACACAAGGAAAATTAATTGGTCATAACAACGTTATAAAAACGCCTAATGCTTGTGCTATTCAAGAAAATTGGAGTTCTAAAACATCAAAAAGTCAAGGAACCAGTTACAACTATTATAACAAAACAGATAATACTTGGAACCAAGTTTGGATTGATAACACTGGTTTTTCACTAGTTTTAAAGATAATTCTATGACTTTAAAAAGTGATCTTGTAAAAAATGAAAAAGGCAATTATTACAATCAGATTACTTGGACAAAGAACAAAGATGGTTCTGTAACTCAAGTTTGGAATTTTCTTAATGAAGACCTTAAAAAGACTAAAGAAGTTTTTAGAGGCATTTATAAAAAGCAATAAAACTAAAAAATTGGCATTATTTTAGTAGCTTAGCAACACAACGACTCAACACAAATTAAAAAGACAGAAGGTTTTATGAAGACGAAGTTTATTATACCATTTTTAGCAATCACCCTTTTATTTTCTAACTCTGTTAGTTCGAATACGCTTCCAAATAACGATCCTGAAAAAGACCGTGTTATTGTTTATGTTTTAAAAAATATTTTAAGTAGGTACCATTACGTTCAAAAAAAGTTAAACGACGATTTTTCTGAACATGTATATACTACATTTATTGATGGTTTAGATCCTAGTAAGCGTTATTTTACTCAAGAAGATTTAAAAGAGTTTTCTCAATACAAGTATCAAATAGATAATCAACTAAGAGAATCGAATATTGATTTTTACAAATTAGTATATAAACGTTTTTTAGAAAAGATGGAGTCAGGTAAAAAGACCTATCGTTCTTTATTAAAGCAACCTTTTAACTATAAGAAAAAGGAAGTTATTGATATTGATTACGACAAAGTTCCGTATGCTAAAAACGAAACCGAGTTAATTGATTATTGGAGGAAGCAATTAAAATTATCGATTTTAAGCAATATTGAAGACGCTGAAAATCAACAAAACGAGAAGGCTAAAAAAGATAAGAGCTTTAAAAAGAAAAGTTTTAAAGTTTTAGAGGCTGAAGCACGAAAAAAAGTCTTAAAAAACATGGACGACTTGTACATGCGTATAGGTGAACTTGAAAACTCTGACTGGTATTCTACGTTTTTAAATAGCGTAGTAAGCGGTTTTGATCCGCATACAACTTATATGTCTCCTCGAATTAAAACACGTTTCGACCAAGAGATGTCTGGTAAATTAGAAGGTATTGGAGCTCGTTTACAGAAAAAAGGTATTTACACTCACATTGTTGAATTAATTTCTGGAGGACCTGCATGGAAACAAGGTGAGTTAGAGGCTGACGATATTATTTTAAAAGTTGCTCAAGGAGATGAGGAACCTTTGGATATTGTTGGAATGCGTTTGGATGATGCTATTAAATTCATCAAAGGAAAAAAAGGAACAGAAGTTCGTTTAACCGTAAAGAAAAAGATTGATGGTTCTATTAAAGTTATTCCAATTATTAGAGATGTAGTTGAACTTGAAGAAACTTTTGTAAAGTCAAGTATAGTTGAAAAAAATGGTAAAAAATATGGAGTCATTAACCTTCCTAGATTTTATATAGATTTCAACGACTTAAGCCGTAGAGATGCAGCAAAAGACATGGAAAAAGAAATTGAGCGTTTGAAAGAAGAAGATGTTCAAGGTTTAATTGTTGATTTACGTGATAACGGAGGTGGTTCTTTAAAAACAGCTATTGAAATTGGTGGTTTGTTTATCAATAAAGGGCCAATTGTTCAAGTTAAATATCGTGGTGAGGATCCTTTAGTAAAGGTTGACACTGATCCTAAAATTCAATGGGAAGGGCCATTAGTAGTGATGGTAAATGAATTTTCTGCTTCTGCTTCTGAAATTTTTGCTGCAGCAATGCAAGATTATAAACGTGGTGTTATTATTGGTGGTAAGCAAACTTACGGTAAAGGAACTGTACAAAATGTGTTACCTATAAACCGTTTTTATGAGCAATATCCTAATGATTTAGGAGCTTTAAAAATGACCATTCAAAAATTCTATAGAATCAATGGTGGTTCTACTCAAATTGAAGGAGTTTATTCTGATATTTCTTTACCTACCAGATATAGTTATATGGATTTTGGAGAACGTGATTTAGATGGTGCTTTACCTTGGGATAAGGTACAACAAGCTAAATATACCACTACAAACTCATATAGTAATTTTGCAGATGTTGTTTACAATAGTAAGCAACGTGTAATGAACAACGAAAAATTTAATAAAATAAATGACTATGCTAAGTGGTTAAAGAAAAACCAAGACGAAAGAGTCTATTCTTTAAACTATGACGCCTTTAAAAAGGAAAGTGAAGCTAAAACTAAAGAAGGAGAACAATTTAAAGATATTTTTAAATTTGATTCACACTTAACATTTGTTTCTCCTAAGTACGAGTTAAACCTATTTAAAAAGGATACTGTTTTAGAAGAAAAACGTATTGCATGGCATAAAAATCTTCAGAAAGATATTTACATAAATGAAGCGCTAAACGTACTAAGCGAATTAAAAATGAACAACAACCATGTTGCTGTAAAACATTAAAAAAAGGGTTCAAATGAACCCTTTTTCTTTTTTACTCATTTTATGCTAAAAAATACTTTTTTAAACTTGTTAGCTACTTACTCAAACGATAACAACCTTAACATCCTGTTATGGCAAGAAGTTGTTGAGAGTTATTCTGATAAAAAGAGATACTATCATACATTGGAACATCTTGAGAGTTTACTTTTTCAACTTACTCCAATAAAAACTGAAGTAAACCATTGGAACACAATTTTATTCACGTTGTTTTATCATGATATTATCTACAACTCTTTAAAAAGTAATAATGAAGAAAAAAGCGCTGAATTAGCTATTAAAAGAATGAAACAACTTTCAGTACCAAACGAAATTATAGAAAATTGTTATTCTCAAATATTAGCTACTAAATCTCATAAAACCTCTGAAGATTCAGATACTAACTATTTTACTGATGCTGATTTATCTATCTTAGGACAAGATTGGGAAGTATATACTCAGTATTATAAAAATGTACGAAAAGAATATGCCATTTATCCTAGTGTGATTTATAACTCAGGGAGAAAAAAAGCATTACAGCATTTTTTAACGATGAAAAATATATTTAAAACAGAATATTTTTATCTAAAGTTTGAAGAAACTGCTCGTATAAATATTCAAAGAGAAATTGAGCTGTTATAAAAGCTCAATTTTAACTACTAACCCTTCATTAGAACGAACATTAAACACTGTTTCATCCTCAAATATTAAGTATTGTCCTTTAATACCTACCAATTTACCTGTGTATGTTTCTTCCTTTTCTAAATTTAAGCTTTTAGGTTTTTTAGGAAACTTTTCAACTGGAAACTGAATATTCGTTTCAGTATTATTAGCTATGTAGTATTCTTTAGCTTCATCAGGTATAAACTCTTGTAACTTTTCTCTCCATTCTACTAAGTTTTCATCCTTAATATCATTCTTTAGCATGGTTCTCCAATTTGTCTTATCAGCAACATGCTCTTTTAAGGCGACTTCGGTAATTCCTGCTAAATAACGATTCGGTACCTCAACAATTTCAATGGCTTCATGTGCCCCTTGATCTATCCAACGAGTTGGTACTTGTTGTTTTCTGGTTACTCCCACCTTTACGTTACTTGAGTTTGCTAAATACACTATATGTGGTTGCAATTGTACCTTTTTTTCGTACTCCAAATCTCTATCCTCTTCTCCTAAATGCGCTTTACTTAATTCAGGACGCATTATCCAATCACCAGCTGTTGGAGTTTCAAAAAAGCATTTTTTACAAAAACCTTGACGGTAGATTTTTTTTTCTAAATGGCAGTTTAAACACTCGTAAGTAACAAAACTTAAGGTTAGCTCCTTATTCAATAACTGATTAATATTCAAAAAATCACCTCTCATATCTAAATAGTATTGAACTGTACTTAAATTTTCAGTAGGCATTTTTTTTAAAACTCCTTGGTATTGCATGTCTTAAATTTTGTTACATTTAGCTTCACAAAATTACAGTAAAAAAATTGAATTAAGAGTTAATCTATGACGTTTCCATTTATAAATTCCATCATTTCTTGGTTCTTAAAAAAGCGTAAACATCAAGTAGAATTGTTTTTAAAATATCCTATTGATGTTCAGAATGAGCTATTACTAAAGCTTGTAAGTGCTGCTAAGAATACAGAATTTGGAAAACAACAAGATTTCTCTTCAATTAAAAGTTATGCTGACTTCGCTAACAGTGTTCCCATTCAACGTTATGAAAGTATTGAACCACTTATTGAGCGTTGTAGAAAAGGAGAACAAAATTTATTTTGGCCTACGCCTATACGTTGGTTTGCAAAATCAAGTGGTACTACTAATGCAAAGAGCAAATTTATTCCTGTAAGTGATGAAGCTATTGAATATTGTCATTTTAAAGCAGGAAAAGACATGTTATGTTTATATATAAACAATAACGAAAACGCAAAACTTTTTACTGGTAAGGGACTACGTTTAGGTGGAAGTTCTGCTGTATATGAAGACAACAACACTTATTTTGGTGATTTATCTGCAATCATTATTGAAAATATGCCTTTTTGGGCAGACTTTAGCTCAGCTCCAAGGCAAGAAACTGCTTTAATGAGTGAGTGGGAAACAAAAATGGAAGCTATTATTAATGAAACTATTCATGAAAATATTACAAGCTTAGTTGGTGTTCCTTCTTGGATGTTAGTTTTATTAAATAGAGTACTTGAAAAAACAGGAAAGGATAATATTTTAGAGGTCTGGCCTAACCTAGAGGTTTATTTTCACGGAGGAATAAACTTCAATCCATACAGAGAACAGTATAAGAAACTCATTCCAAGAGACGATTTTAAATATTATGAAACCTATAATGCATCGGAAGGTTTTTTTGCTATTCAAGACCGAAATGATTCTGATGAAATGCTATTAATGCTAGACTACGGAATTTTTTATGAGTTTATTCCAATGAGTGAATACAATGGAGAAAACTCTAAAGCTATTCCTCTTTCTGAGGTAAAAAAAGATGTTAATTACGCCATTATTATTACCACAAATGGTGGTTTATGGCGTTATCTGATAGGAGATACTGTTAAGTTTACCTCAACTGATCCCTATCGCATAAAAATTACTGGACGTACTAAGCATCATATTAATGTTTTTGGCGAAGAGTTAATTATTGAAAATGCCGAAGATGCTTTAAAAGTAGCGAGTGATAAAACTAACTGTGAAATTAAAGAGTATACCGTTGGTCCTATTTTTATGAATGGTAAAGAGAATGGTGCACATGAGTGGATTATTGAGTTTAAAAAGGCTCCTGAAAACCTTACCTTTTTTACTGAAGAGTTAGATAAAGCTTTAAAAAACTGTAATTCTGACTATGAGGCTAAACGCTATAATAATATGACTTTAGCAATGCCTAAAATACATTTAGCTCGTAAAGGTTTGTTTTACGATTGGATGAAGGAAAAAGGAAAATTAGGTGGACAACATAAAATTCCTCGTTTATCAAATAGTCGTGATTTTGTTGAGGAACTTTTGAAATTATAAACGTACTACTTACTCTGTTTTAATTTTAATAGGCAATTGATATTTTGTTACTACTGGAATCCCTCTTTTGATAGCAGGACTTATTCTTGGGAGTTTTTCTATTGCTAACTTTACAATACTATCTAATTCTGGTAATTGATTGGTAACACTATCAGATGTAGTTAGTTCAACTAAAACAAACTCCCCTTCCTTATTAATCAGAATATCAATTAAAACTTCTTCATCTAAGCTATTTTTAGTAACAAAATTATATTGTTTTAAATTCGTTGTTATTCTTTTATGAATTTCTTTTCTAAAACAATTCGCTTTGGCTTCATCAAGTAAATCTTTACACCTATTAAAAGAGGGATATACATCTACTTTTGTAAAATCTACAATCGTATCTATAGCTTGCGCACTATTCTTTTTTGGGTATGAAAAGAAGTCGCAAGAAAAACATAGCAAAGCACAAATTAAAAAAGCCACATAGCGAAAACTCATCTTATTGATTTTAAGATGAATATACAAAATTAAATACTATTGTAAAATCTCTCCTTGTAAGAAATAGTACTTTTTAATTTCTTTTAACCTTTCTTTAGCGTGCTTAGTTAATACAGAATCTTTTCTTTCAAAACGGTTTACATAATTTTTATAATGTTTGTAAGCTATTCGTTTATCCTTGTAATAGTCTTCACTAGTTTTTGCTAGTTGGTACAATGCTTTATAATTTTTCCTATTCTCTTCAAAAGATTTTTTATATGATTTAAGTTCTTCTTTAGGGTTACCTAATTCTTTATAAACTCTTGCTAATTGATAATATTCAACATCTCTAGGCTCTTTACCAGCAAAAGTTGCCACCATATAATCTAACTGAGCTTTGTAAAATTTTTTCTTTTCAAAATTAATATCACCTAAATAGGTATAGGCTTTAAAATCTGATTTATCTATTCTTATAGCCTTATTAAAATACTTTTTTGCCTCTTCGTATTTCTTTAGATTAAAATAACTACGCCCTAGCATTTTTTGCGTGTAATGTTCGCTGGGATCTATAGTATCTATTCTTTTTAAAAATTGAATAGCCTCAGTAAACTTTTCTTCTCTATATAAGTTATTAATTTTTAACTTATTTAAATTAATATGATTAGGGTTTACTACCAAGCCCCTATTTATAAATATGTTTGCTGAATCTTTATCATGTAATAAAGTGTAAGCTAATGCTAAGTGGTGAATAGATTTAATGTGGGTTGTATCATTTTTATACGCCTCTAAAAAACTGTTTATTTTTAGATTTCGCTTTTTCAACATTCCATAAGCAATTCCCAATCGGTAATGATAATTTGCATTCGTGCTATCTTGCTTAATAATATTTTTAAAAGTATCAATCGCCTTTGCTGGTTGTTTCGTTTGTACATACAATTTTCCTAACTGATACTTTATAAGTAAATTTTCAGCATCTTGACTTATAATACCTTCGTAAACATCAATAGCTTTTTGTAGTTTTTGTTCTTTTTTATATGCTTTTGCCAACCTTACTTTTACTGAATAATCATCTTTTAGCTTCAAAGCCTTTTCATAGTATAAAGAGGCTTTTTTATAATTATCGATTGAAGCGTAAATAGATGCTACTTTTGAAGTTGATTGAAAAGTAGTATCTAACTCATGTAACTTTGTTAATGCTGTTTGGTAACGTCCTATATTTACTAAACTATCAATAGTTTTAAAAGTCGAAACTTGTGCCTCGACTTTTAAAAATGCTATTATAAAAACAATAAGTAAAATTTTATCTCTCACGTTTCTATTTTTGGTGTTGTTCATTGGTTATTTGTGACCAATATAATTAATTTATTCTACGTTAAATGTGATAGGTAAAGTATAGCCTACTCTTACTTTTTTGCCATTATGTTCACCTGGTTGCATTTGTGGCAATTTTTGTACCAATTCTTCTGCATGCTGTTTTAATGTAGGGTGCGGTGCTCTTGCATTTACATCAGTTACTTTACCATTCTTATCTACTCTAAACTGAACATAAATTCGTTTTTTTCCAGCAGATAATTCTAACATTTTTGATAAAGAAGCATCAAAATTATCTGCTACAAATTGTTGTAAACTTCTAGTGAAGCAAGCTTTATCTCCTTCAGCACACCCTGGAAAAGTTGGTGCTTTATCTAACGTAGCAAAAGGAACATTATCTCCCTCTATTGTCTTTCCTTTGTTAGATTTATTTTTTTTAAGTGAAACACTCATATCCATAAATAAAACTTTACGAGCTTTATTCTCAAATCCTTCATAAACTTTCAAGTTAATATCTTGTCCCTTTTCTTTAAACTTATTTACAACTTCATTGTATTCAGACAACTCTAAACTCGTTAGATCTTTTAACTGCACTTCTTTTGTTTTAGGTTCTTCAACCCCCATATACACATCCATATAAGACTGCTTTGAGTCAAAGATTCGCTTATTAATTCCTGACTCATCCAAATACATAACTGAATTTTCTTTTTGCTGCTCAACATTACTTGTTTCACTTGAGCAAGCTGTATACAAAATCATACTCCCTAAGAGAGGTATTAGTAATAAATACTTTAATTGTTTAACTTTTTTTGATTGTGTTTTCGTAATCATAATAATTCGTTTTTTGATTAATGTATGTTTGTAAAATTGATTAATGAATGAAATATGCTCGACCTGAAAAATATCAGCGAGTAAATGGTTTATATAATTTTCTTTTTTATCTGATTTACTGGCTACAGCATCTGAAATATATTCATGAACCAGAGAAATGCGGTTTTGATACACATATACCATCGGATTAAACCACATAACTATTTTCAAAAACTCAAAAAACAACAGGTCTAATGTGTGTTTCTGTTCACTATGTACCAATTCGTGCTGAATAATTTTTTCTCTTTTCGGAGAAGGAATTTCGTTTCCTAAAAAAATATAATTGAAGAATGAAAACGCCTTAGTTTCTTTTGGCAATAAAACCAACTTATAAGTTTCTTTTCTAGCAACGCCATATTGTAAAACTAATCGAATAATACGTTCTAATTTTACTAAAAACACTATAAAAAACAATAAACATCCAATCCAAAATAGTACATCTAAATAATTGAAGGATTGATACCAAGCAGCTTTTTCGATCACTTTTTGAGGTGATAACACTACTTCTGGTAATAAAGTGTAATATTCTTGAGGAACAGCTTTTTGAACTGTCGAAATTTTAAATAAAGGCAACATAAAAGAAAGTAATGCTGTACTTAGCAAATACCACCTATTTTTTGTAAAAAATGTTTCTTTACTTAAAAAGAAATCATACACCGCTACAAAAAGTACTTGGAATAATATAACTTGAATAATGTAGTTTATCATGACTTCTTATTTTTATTCACCTCTTTTAAAATACTTTCTAATTCTTGGATATCCATTTTATTTTCTTTCATAAAAAATGACACCATACTTTTAAATGAGCCTCCAAAATAACCATTCATTAACTTGTGTAAACTCTCATTACTATACTCTGACTTTTCTACTAACGGATAATACACATAACCTCTACCCTTTGGCTCATGCCCTACAAACTCTTTCGTCTCCAAAATTCTTATAATAGTTGAAACTGTATTATATGCTGGTTTGGGTTCAGGTAATTCTGTTATTACTTCTTTTACTGATGCTTTATTTAACCTCCATAACACCTGCATTATCTGCTCTTCTGCCTTCGTTAATTGTTTACTCATTATATATTTTTATGAAATGTTCTGAAACAAATATAACTAAAAAATTAGTTTAAACTAATTTTTTAGTTAATAAATATGTAACAAAGCTTTAATATCTTCGTCTTATCTATAAAAAAGTTAATGGATATATTTTTAGTTATACTCGGTTTTGTATTTGCTTGTTTAGGAATTATTGGCTCATTTTTACCAGTATTACCTGGCCCTATTACTAGCTGGGTAGGTTTGTTATTGTTACACTTAACAAAAGCAGTTCCTCAAAATTGGACATTTTTAGGAATCACTTTAGCTATTGCTGTCATTATATTTTTTCTTGATTACTTTATCCCTGCAATGGGAACTAAACGATTTGGAGGTACGAAATATGGAGTATACGGTACCACTATAGGTTTAATTATTGGATTACTCTCTCCTATTCCTTTCGGAATTTTAATTGGCGCTTTCGTAGGTGCTTTGGTTGGTGAGTTAATTTATGATAGTAAAGATACCAACAGAGCTATCAAGGCATCATTTGGTGCATTCTTAGGCTTTTTAGCTTCTGCTACAATTAAATTTTCAATATCTATGGTATTCTTAGTACTGTTTTTTGTTAAGTTCTGGGAGTATAAAGCCGCTTTTTTTTAGGAAAAGTTTCTTTTACATTTTAATTCTAACTAATAACTCTAAGATTTCTCTCTTCGGTCGAAATGACGATTAATTATTTAGCCCCGATTGAAGCATTTGTTTGAGCTCCTCGTAGAGAGCGAGTGCGGAAAGCGGGAAATAGCTTCATAATAAACGTAAATAAAAAGCAAAAAAAAAGCAACCCATCTAAGGGAAGCTTTCCATTGGTTAACAAAACCATGATACTATTTAAAGTATCTAACAACACAACTAAATGCTGTCCTTTTAAAATTAGACAGCCTGCAAATATACATCCTTTTTTAAAACCTACAAATAAAAATTACTTTTTTTATAAAATCTATATGATACTACCGTTGTCTAATTTTGTAATAGATTGTATCTTTGCACCTTTAAACAAAAATTACTTAAAAATTAAGTCAATGCAATTATCAGAACAAGAAGTTGTACGTAGAGAAAAACTATCAAAATTACGTGAATTGGGTATCAATCCATATCCAGCAGATTTATTTCCATTAGATACGAATTCCAAACAGATTAAACAGGAGTTTAAGGAAGGTAAGAAGGTAGTTATTGCTGGTAGATTAATGTCTCGTCGTATTCAAGGAAAAGCTTCTTTTGCTGAATTGCAAGATAGTGAAGGACGTATTCAAGTATACTTTAACAGAGATGAAATTTGTACAGGTGAAGACAAAGCTTTGTACAATGAAGTATACAAAAAATTATTAGATATTGGTGATTTTGTAGGTATTGAAGGTGAGTTATTTAAAACTCAAGTTGGAGAAATCACAGTAATGGTAAAAGATTTTAAATTATTAAGTAAATCTTTAAAACCATTACCACTACCTAAAGTAGATTCGGAAGGAAACACATTTGATGGTTTTACTGATCCTGAAATGCGTTACCGTCAGCGTTATGCTGATTTAGTAGTAAATCCGCAAGTAAAGGACGTGTTTGTAAAACGTACTAAGTTATTCAACGCCATGCGTCAGTTTTTTAACGATGCGGGATATTTTGAAGTTGAGACACCTATTTTACAACCAATTCCAGGTGGTGCAGCAGCAAGACCATTTATTACACACCATAATGCGTTAGATATTCCATTATACATGCGTATAGCTAATGAATTATACTTAAAGCGTTTGATTGTTGGTGGTTTTGATGGTGTATATGAGTTTTCTAAAAACTTCCGTAACGAGGGAATGGACAGAACACATAATCCAGAATTTACCGCAATGGAAATTTATGTAGCTTACAAAGACTACAACTGGATGATGGAATTCACTGAAAAATTATTAGAGCACTGTGCTTTAGCTGTAAACGGAACTACTGAAGCTACTTTTGGAGAGCATAAAGTTGACTTTAAAGCTCCATATGCACGTGTTACTATGGCAGATTCTATCAAACACTTTACTGGTTTTGACATCAACGGAAAATCGGAAGATGAAATCCGTAAAGCTGCCCAAGACATGGGAATTGAAGTAGATGAAACAATGGGTAAAGGAAAGTTAATCGATGAGATTTTTGGTGAGAAATGTGAAGGAAACTACATTCAACCAACATTCATTACTGATTATCCAAAAGAAATGTCTCCTTTATGTAAAGAGCACCGTGATAATCCTGAATTAACTGAACGTTTTGAGTTAATGGTATGTGGTAAAGAAATTGCCAATGCATATTCTGAGTTAAACGACCCAATCGACCAACGTGAGCGTTTTGAAGCTCAGTTAAAGTTAGCTGCTCGTGGTGATGATGAAGCAGGAGAGTTTATCGATCAAGATTTCTTACGTGCGTTAGAATATGGTATGCCTCCTACTTCTGGATTAGGAATTGGAATGGATCGTTTAATTATGTATTTAACGAACAATCCATCAATTCAAGAAGTATTATTCTTTCCACAGATGAAACCTGAAAAGAAAGCTCCTACAGTTGAACTAAACGACGATGAAAAAGCTGTATTAGCTTTATTAGAAAAAGCTGAAAAAATAGGTTTAAATGAGTTAAAAACTCAAAGTGGTTTGTCTAATAAAAAGTGGGACAAAACTATTAAAGGATTAACCAAAAACAGTCTTGCTAAAGTTGAAAAAACAGAGGAAGGTTTGTTTGTAGAAATCGTATAACGCATTTCAAAAAACTATATAAAATAAAAAAGCAATCTCATTTGAGGTTGCTTTTTTGTTTGGTTTTTATGCTATTTTAAATAACTTAGCTACTAAAGGATATGAGTTATCAAATTGAACTCATATCTTCAATAACGTCAACTACAATAACCTAAATCATGCACTACCTGCTTATAATACTTACAACTATAAAATATGGTTAACATTTTATAACAGTAATTACGACGGATTTAACTATCCAAAATAACTAAACTTTTCATATTCGCAATTTTTTCATAACTTTAAAAGGCTATGAAAAAACTGTTAGAATACCCTCCTTTTCACTTTTTAGTGTGCCTTGTTATTGGCATAACATTCCAATTTTATACACAAATTTGGCAATATAATTTTACATACTTGGCTTATTCTTTAATAGGGTTTTTAATCATTCTTTATTTCTTAAAAAGAACTGAAATGCGAAAAGCATTTAGTATAACTACACTGCTGTTCTTTGTTTTTATCGGAATTAGTACTGCGTATATTCACAATCCGAGAAATTACGCGAATTATTATGAACATCAATTAACTAAGAATTCTACTTATATACTTGATGTACAAAAAGTATTAAAACCCGGGAATTATTATACAAAATATGTAGCTAAAGTCTCTCAGGTTGATTCTACCAAAACCAGTGGATATATTCTTCTGAACATTCAAAAGGACAGTTTATCACCTATATTAAAGGTAGGTAATCGTGTTTTTATTAAAACTCCTTTTAAAGAATTAATTCCTCCTTTAAATCCGTATCAATTTGACTACAAGCAATATTTAGCCAAACAGTATATTTATCATCAAGTGTTTTTAAGCAAACATGAGTTTAAACAACTTAACAATGCTAGTTTTTCTTTAATCACTTTATCGGCTAATATTCGAGAAAGCGTACAAACCTCTTTAAAAAAATATCATTTTACCAATGATGAGTTCGCCGTAATAAATGCATTATTACTTGGTCAGCGTCAAGAAATATCAAAAGAGTTATTAGAAAGCTATTCAAATGCTGGTGCTATTCATATTCTTGCCATTTCTGGGCTACATATTGGTATTTTACTACTACTTTTTTCCTATTTACTTAAACCCATAGAAAAGCTTCCTAACGGAATACTCGTAAAAACCATCTGTATTGTATTACTCTTATGGTGTTTTGCCTTTATAGCTGGTTTATCAGCCTCAGTAGTTCGTGCAGTAACGATGTTTACTTTCGTTGCTATTGGACAATCATTCAAACGGAAAAAGATTATTGAATATTCATTAGTCAGTTCGATGTTCTTCTTACTCTTAATTAAACCAATGTTGTTATTCGATGTTGGATTTCAATTAAGCTATTTAGCCGTTTTTGGTATTGTTTGGGTACAACCAGTACTCTACAATCTATGGAAACCTAAGTTTTTGTTACTAAATAAAGGCTGGAATTTATTTACCGTTTCAATTGCAGCACAAGCAGGAATTTTACCAATAAGTTTATATTATTTTCATCAATTTCCAGGCTTATTTATTTTATCTAACTTAATCATCATTCCTTTTTTAGGCGTAATTTTACTCTTCGGAATTGTAATTATTTTATTAGCTACACTGAGCATACTACCTCAATTTATGGCTGATGGTTACGGATTTATAATCTCAATAATGAATTATTTTGTTAATTGGATTTCTCACCAAGAAGGTTTTTTATTGAAAGAACTCTCAATGTCTTTTGAAGCAATGCTAGCTTGGTATGTTTTTATTATTTTCTTGTATCTGGCTTGGATTCAAAAAACTTATAAACGTGTATTTTTACTTTTGGCTTCTACTCTCCTACTTCAGGGAATTTATTTTTATGAAAAGTTTCAAATTAACAGAAAAAGTGAATTTATTGTATTTCATAAAAGTAGACATTCTATTATAGGAAAAAGAAATGGTAACGAAATAAACATTTTTAGCTCTTTGAATGATTCTGTTCTTCGTCATCAAAAGCTACTACAATCTTATAGAGTTAATGAAGAGGTTTATTCTAAAAATACTGATTCAATTTTAAATATAACCTCCTATATGAACAAACATATTTTGACTGTAGATAGTCTAAGTGTTTATCAAATAAAAGAACCTAAAAACCCAATAGTTATTCTGAAAGACAGCCCTAAAATTAATTTAGATAGACTTATTACTACCTTAAAACCTCAACAAATTATTGCTGATGGTAGTAATTATAAATCATATATTACTAGATGGAGAGAAACTTGTTATAAACAAAAAACACCATTTTGGTATACTGGCCAAAATGGTGCTTATATTTTTAAAGAATAGATTTTACATCGCGCTTTTAAAGTTTTTTTCAAACTCTTTCCATGGTGTATTCTTGTAATTATCCTTGTTAAAATATGCTAGTATTTTTTCAAACCTTTTTTCTTCTAAGTAACCAGGGACATTTTGTAACAACTGTCTTTCCGTATTAAAAAAAGCTGTTGAAGGATAACTTAACTGTCCTTTCATTATAGCAGCTGCCAATTGATGATACCCTCTTCTTCCTTGAGCTTGGTACTTAAACGTTTTTCCTTGAAACGTAATATCGTCTTTTGTTTCTCCATTTAACTTTACTGGATAATAATGTGTATTGATATACTCAATAATTACCTTGTTTTTATAAGTCGTTTTATCCATTTTTTTACACCAACCACACCAATCAGTATAAATATCTACTAAGATTGGTTTTGGTTCTTTCTCACTCATTTCCATCGCTTGTTCAAAGCTTAACCAATTTACTTTATCTTGTGCCTTGACCCCTAATGAAATAAAGGTTAAAACTGCTACTAATATTATTTTTTTCATACTCCTTAAGTCTCAATAAGTGTTCCAAATTTACAAAAAAACCTGCCAACTTATAAAATTGACAGGTTGTAAAAGATTGTTTTAACGTTTATTTAGAGTTATTTAACTCCATGCATTAATTTTTTTAGTAATGGATGTAGTAACAACGAAACAATACCTAATGCAAAAGGTATAATCGTAAATATCAAGAAGAAACCTGATAAACTATACTCTTGCGTGATTTTTTCAATGTCTCCTCCTACATAATGTGCTAGCTTGTTACCTATTGCAATAGCTAAATAATAAACTCCAAACATAAACGCAATCATACGAGTTGGAATTAACTTACTTAAGTATGATAATCCCATTGGAGATAAACATAGCTCACCTAACGTGTGGAATAAATATGCTAAAACTAGCCAAACCATACTTAAACTTGCTCCTTCTGCTCCTGCAGCTACATTTCTTGCTCCGAATGCAAGAAAACCAAAACCTAAAGCTAACAATGCTAATCCTAAGAAATATTTTACAGATGCTGGAGGGTTATATCTACTATCCCACCACTTTGTGAATAATGGGGCAAAAATAATAATGAATAATGAATTTAATATAGCGAACCAAGTTACTGGAACTTCTGTATTTGGGTCATTAAACTCTACATAAAGCTTATATAAAACAATAGCCCAAACAATCAAGAAACTTGTTCCTAATATAATATTTGCTAATCCTATTTTGCTAAATGTTTTTCTAAACAAACTAATTAATACGTAAGTAATTATACCTAATGGCACTACTGTTACTAATAAGTCAACTACTTTAAATACTGTTCCTGCAGTACCTTCTAAAATTCTATTCGTAAAGTCTCTGGTATAAATTGGAAGCGATCCAGCCGCTTGTTCAAATGCAGCCCAGAAAAATATGGTAAATAGAGAAAAAATAGAAAACGCAATCATTCTATCTCTTTCTATTCTTGTATACCTAGGAATTCTAACAATTAACAATACGATGAAACTAATTGCAGCCAATAGTGCAAAAAACAAAGAATCACTCATACCTGCAACCGTAAAGTTCAACGTTTGTATGTTTCCTATTTTACTTAAAGGGTCATTAAAAATGAATATTAATGCTGATACGGTAAAAACTGCTATTAAAGCATAGTCTACCATTGAAAAAGGGTTTCTTTTTTCAGCATCAACATCAACCACTTCCTCAGTATTTTTCACATCTTTCTTTGCAGGCTTGTCTCCTAAACTTCCAAAAAGAGGTTGCGCAAAATAAAACTGTAACATACCTAATAACATAAAGATCCCTGCTAAACCGAATCCCCATGACCATCCTATTTTTTCTCCAACCCAGCCACAAAGCATTATTCCAATAAAAGCTCCAGCGTTGACTCCCATATAAAAAATGTTGTAAGCACCATCTTTCTTATCATCTTTACCTGCATACATTTTTGAGATAATCGAAGTCATATTAGGTTTAAAGAAACCATTTCCTACAATTAATAAAGCAATTCCTATATATAGAAAAGTAGGTGTTTCAACAGCCATTGCTGCATGCCCTAATGTCATTAGCAATGCACCAATAACTACCGCCATTCGATAACCAATTTTATTATCAGCTAACCAACCTCCTAAAAGAGGTGTTAGATAAACAAATAGTGCATATGTTCCTAAAAGTGATAATGCTGCTGATGTACTCCACCCCCATCCAGGGTTGTTTCCTGTTATAGCTCCTGTTAAAAAGATAACTAAAATAGCACGCATTCCATAGTAAGAAAAACGTTCCCACATTTCTGTAAAAAACAAAACGAACAAACCTGCTGGATGCCCTAAAACTTTGTCTTTAAATAAATTTTCGATGTCTGTACTCATTCTTTTTAATATATAGTTTATAATAGAAGAAGCCTTGATAGTAAATACATACTACCAAGGCTTTATTTTTTTAGTTATTGTCTGCTAATTCGAATCCTTCAGCTTCTTCATGTGAAGTTCCATTTAGTTCTTCTGCTCCATGTGTTAATCTCTTCAAAGGTTTTAAAATAGCTAAGATTAACAATCCAAAAACTGTACAAAAAATAGCAATCCCAGTAAACACTTGGAATTCTCCTGCTCCTTCTGAAAGTTCACCTACAAAACCAGCTACTTTATTTCCTAAACCTGTTGCTGCAAAATAGGCTCCCATCATAAATGAAGCATATTTAACTGGTGCCAATTTAGTAATAAATGATAATGCTACTGGTGAAGCACATAACTCTCCAACTGTATGGAATAAATATGCTAAAACTAACCATATCATTGCTGACTTTTCTACTATTTCATCTCCATCCATAACAACTTCCATACTAGCTTTACTCATAAAGAAAAAACCAAAAGCCATAATAATAACTCCTATAGCCATTTTAAATAAAGAAGATGATTCTTTACCTTTTTTCCCCCACTTGTACCAGAAGTTAGCCACTAAAGTTCCTAGTGTAATGATGAAAAATGCATTTATTGATTGAAAAACAGCTGCAGGAACTTCATTTCCTATAAGTGGTAATGAAAAAGAAAGTGCTCTATCTGTTTTCTGTTCTGTATATAAACTCATTAAACCTCCAGCTTGCTCAAACGCTCCCCAGAAAACAATGATAATTAAGAAAGATAAAAACATAACTAACATTCTATCTTTCTCTACTGCAGTAAGAGGTTTCTTCATTAAATCTTTATCTGGAGAATCTTGTTTTCCTAAAAAGTCACCTACTCCTTCTAAGTATTTTAGACCAAACATGTATACTACTTGCCCTAAAGCCATTCCTATACCTGCTAATCCAAAACCATAATGCCATCCCCATTTAGCTGCCACAGCTCCTACAATTAAAGCTCCTAAAAAAGCTCCTAGATTAATCCCTATATAAAAAATATAAAATCCTTTATCTCTTCTGTCATCTCCTTTTTTATAAAGTCCTCCAACCATTGTTGATATATTTGGTTTTAAAAAACCTACACCAATAACAATTAATATTAACCCTGTAAAAAACGCCCACTGAGCATCAATTGCCAAAATACCGTGCCCTAGACAAAGTAATACTCCGCCAAGCATAACGGCTTTTTTCTGACCAATAAATTTATCTGCAATCCAACCTCCAGGAATAGACATTAAATAAACAAACATTGTATATGTTCCGTAAAATGATAGCGTTTCTGCGTTAGACCAACCATAACCTGATTGTGGATTACCTAAAAGAACAGGTGCTGCCAAAAAAAGTGTTAGAATAGCTCTCATACCATAGTATGAAAAACGCTCCCACATTTCTACGAAAAATAAAACATAAAGGCCCTTGGGATGCCCCAAAAACTCATTTTGATTTGTTTGTTTAAGTGTACTCATAGTTGTCGAATTTTATAGGTTATTTTTAATAAAGTTAGTCATTTTGGTATACAAGTGTAAACGAGTGTTCCCTCCATAAATACCATGATTCTTATCTGGGTACATACCCCATTCAAATTGCTTATTAGCCTGAATTAAAGCTTCAGCCATTCTGTAAGCATTTTGAACATGCACATTATCATCTCCTGTACCGTGAATTAATAAATACTTTCCTTTTAATAATTCTGGATAATTTAAAGGTGAATTGTCATCATATCCTGCTGGGTTTTCCTCTGGAGTACGCATATAACGTTCTGTATAAATAGAGTCATAAAAACGCCATGTAGTAACTGGTGCAACTGCAATTGCAGCAGCAAACACATCATTTCCTTTTAATAAACAGTTAGTACTCATATGACCTCCAAAAGACCATCCCCAAATACCTATCCTATTCGCATCAACATATGGTAATTTTGCTAACTCTTTAGCTACAGAAATTTGATCTTCAGTTTCATACTTCACCAAATTCATGTAAGTAACTTTCTTAAAATCACGACCTTTAAAACCAGTTCCTCTACCATCAACACAAACAACTATATAACCATTTTGTGCTAACATTTGGTGCCAATAATCATTAGAACTATTCCAACTGTTTTTTACATTTTGAGAACCTGGTCCTGAATATTGATACATTAAAACTGGATACTTTTTATTTGCATCAAAGTTTGCAGGTTTGATAGTGTACATATTTAAGTCGTTTCCGTTAACATTAATTGTAGAAAACTCTTTTTTACTTAAATTATATCCTGCAATAGTTTCTTTTAAAGCTGCGTTATCTTTTATAGTTTTTAATACCTTCCCTTCATCGTTTCTTAGCGTATACACAGGAGGTGTATTAACATCTGAAAAAGTATTAATAAAGTAATGCATATTTTTACTAAAAGAAGCATTGTTTGTTCCTGAAGCATTACTTAATAATTTTTTATTATTTCCATCTAAAGAAATACTGTATACTCCTCTGTTAATAGATCCATTTTCTACCGATTGATAGTAAATAGTTTTCTTGTCAGCATTGTATCCGTAGTAAGAAGTAACTTCCCAGTTTCCATTAGTTACCTGATTCAATAACTTACCGTCCTTATCATAGTGATAAATATGGTTGTACCCATCTTTTTCACTTGTCCAAATAAAACTATTATCATCCAAGAAAGTTAAATCATCAGTAATATCTACATATGCTTTATCTGTTTCGTTTAAAACGATAGAACTATTAAAAGTAGTTGCATCAACAAAATACATTTTTAAATCATTTTGATGACGGTTCAATGTTCTAACTGCTAAAATATTTGGATTATTTGTCCAATTAATTCTTGGAATGTATTCATAATCTCCAACTCTAATTTCTGCAGTTTTGTTCGTTTCTAATGAAAATATACGTAATGCTACTTTTGCATTCTCTTCACCAGCCTTTGGATATTTGAACACATGCTGTGTTGGGTATTTTTCTTTTCCATATACGTCCATTGAAAAAGTTTTAACTTTACTTTCATCAAAACGTAAATATGCTAAGTTTTTACTGTCTTTACTCCATTCAAATGCTTTTACGAAACCAAATTCTTCTTCATAAACCCAATCAGTAATACCGTTAATGATTTCATTCTTTTTACCACTATTGGTAATTTGAATTACCACATTGGCATCTGAATAATCTTTAATAAATAAATTGTTGTCTTTAGCGTATGCTATTTTTTTACTATCAGGAGAAAAAGTTGGTTCTTGAATATCTGTACCAATTAAGTCTAACGATTTTTTAGCAATATCATACACATAAAATGTACCTAAATATGAGTGACGGAAAATTTGTTTGAAGTTTGTTCCTAAAATTAATTTAGTTTCATCATTATTAAAACTATATGATTGAAAATATTTTAATCCAGCTAAATCTTTACTATCAACTATCGTTGCAACTTTTTCTAATGTTTCATAACTGTACTTATCTACAGTAGAACTTCCATTTTCATAATTCAATAGCGAATAAAAATCTCCATTCATAGAGTTTAAAGAGTTCATATAATCGGCTCTAAACGTGCCTTTTTTCCATATATCCTCTAAAGAAATATCTTTTTTTTGAGCTTGTACTAGCGAAGATATTCCTATAAACAATAATAATATTTTCTTCATCTTAAGTTGTTGTTTATCTAAAAAGTTTGCCAAGTTTACGGAAAAATAGCCAAAAATCCCCTCAAAAAAATCATAAAAACCAAATAACATAACCATTTTAACAGGATTCACGTATCTTTGAACCATCAAAAATGAATTGAGAATGTCTAAAACGATCTCTGGTTTTTCTAAACTTACCAAAGAAGAAAAAATAGACTGGTTGGCAAAAACTTACTTTAATAATCAACCAGAAATTATACAAACTATTACGCAATATTGGAATGTAGATGATAAGCTACAACAATTGCATGATGATTTTATTGAAAATACCATTTCTAACTTTTATATGCCTTACGGTATTGCTCCTAATTTTATTATTAATGGGCGTAGTTATGTAATACCAATGGTAGTTGAAGAAAGCTCTGTAGTCGCTGCTGCTTCGTTAGTTGCAAAGTTTTGGAGTACTCGTGGTGGATTTAAAACTGAAGTAATTTCTACCAACAAAATTGGCCAAGTACATTTTATGTATGCTGGTGATAAAAATGAGTTAGAAAACTATTTTAACCGACAAAAAACTGAATTATATGCAGCCACGGCACCCATAACTAAGAACATGGAAAAGCGCGGTGGCGGAATTTTAGATATTCAATTAGTTGATAAAACTGATAAGCTTGCAAACTACTATCAATTACATGTTACGTTTGAAACAAAAGATAGTATGGGGGCTAACTTCATTAACTCTTGCTTAGAAGCTATTGCAAAGGCTTTTAGAAAGGATGATATTGAAATTGTAATGAGTATTCTTTCTAACTATGTTCCTGAATGTTTAGTTAGAGCTGAAGTGAGCTGTAAAGTAGAAGAGTTAGGTGGAAAGAACCCTGAGAAGTTTGCTCAAAAATTTGAACAAGCTGTTAAAATAGCTGAAATAGAACCTTACCGTGCAGTTACTCATAATAAAGGAATTATGAATGGAATTGATGCCGTTGTACTTGCTACTGGTAATGACTTTAGAGCAATTGAAGCTGGAGCACATGCATACGCTTCAAAAGATGGGCAATATAAAAGCCTAACACACTGTGAAGTAAAAGACGGTATTTTTAGGTTTTGGATTGAAATCCCTTTAGCACTGGGAACTGTTGGTGGTTTAACTGCTTTACACCCGATGGCTAAATTATCGTTAGACATGATGCAAAAACCAAGTGCACGCACCTTAATGCAAATTATTGCTGCTGCTGGTTTAGCTCAAAATTTTGCTGCTTTACGTGCCTTAACAACCAAAGGAATTCAACATGGACATATGAAAATGCACTTGATGAATATCTTAAATCAGCACAAAGCTACCAATGAGGAAAAGGAAGCTGTGGTAGCTTATTTTGATGACAGAACTGCCTCACATAGTGCTGTAGTAGAAAAATTAAACGAGTTACGTAAACCCAAAGTACAATGGGTAGATTTTTTAAATGAGGAAGAAGTACGTAGTACACTTGCTAATTTAAAAACTGATGCAAAACCTTTATTTGGAAAAATGAATGGACAGCAAATGGTGGAGCACATAAGTGCAGTAACTCAAATAGCTAATGGAAACTGGAATGTTGATATTTATGTTTCTGATGAGAAATCAGCTAGAAGAAAACCGTTTTTAAATTCAGACAGTGAATTACAAATCGGGTTTAAAGCTCCATTTTTATCGGAAGACCCTACTCCATTAAAGTTTAACTCTATGGAAGAAGCTATCGATGATTTAATCGAACAAGTACAATATTTTGAAACTGTTTTTAATGAAAATCCAAACAGAAAGGTAGTACACCCATTTTTTGGTGAGCTAGATTATGAATACTGGAAAAAATTCCAAGTAAAACATTTTACACACCACTTTAAACAATTTGGATTGTGACTTCGACTACGCTCAGTCACCAGTTAACATCAAAATTATTAAATGCCTAAAGGTTTTGTTTACATACTAGAATGCTCAGACGGAAGTTTCTATACCGGTAGTACTATTAATCTAGAAAAAAGACTTAGCGAACACCAAAATGGTGAAGGTGCTCGCCACACTCAAAAAAGATTACCTATCAGCTTAGTTTATGTTGAAGAATTCCAACAAATACATCAAGCTTTTTATAGAGAAAAACAAATTCAAGGTTGGTCTAGAGCTAAAAAGATAGCTTTAATCGATAACAATTATGAAATACTACCTAAACTTTCCGAATGTCAAAACGAAAGTCATTATAGAATTCAAAAAAGAAGAGGTTTAGTTTAAATATGAAAGAAGATACAAACCAATGGGTAGCTGAGCGTAGTCGAAGCTACTCTAACGGAAAATTATTACTCACCGGCGAGTATGTTGTTCTAGATGGTGCGACCTCATTAGCAGTTCCTACTAAGTTTGGGCAAGATTTAATTGTTGACCCCATCAAGGAACCTCAACTTATCTGGGGAAGTTTCACCCATACAGGAGAATGTTGGTTCGAGGCTTCTTTTGATTTACCAAAACTAAGATTAACTTCAGCAACGTTTAATTCAGACAAAGAAGGAAGTGCTGAGTTTATTGCCGAGACTTTACGAGATATTTTACAAGAAGCAAAACATTTAAATCAAGAATTTTTAAATACTGAGCACGGTTTTATTGTAAAAACCAACTTAACTTTTCCACAAAACTGGGGATTGGGAAGTTCATCAACCTTAATTAACAATATTGCTACTTGGGCAAATGTGAATCCGTTTACCTTACTTTGGAATGCTTTTTCTGGTAGTGGTTACGATATTGCTTGTGCAAAACACAATACACCAATTCTATATAAACTAAAAGAAAAACAGCCTCTTGTTGAAGAAGTTAATTTTAAACCAAGTTTTTCTGAAGAATTGTTTTTTATTCATTTGAATCAAAAACAAAATAGTAGAGAAGGAATTGCTCATTATAAAAAACATAGAGTAGAAGCTAAAACATTAATTCCTGAAATTGACAACTTAACTCAAGAGTTTTTAAAAGCTAAAACTTCCAAAGACTTAGATAAAATTATCATTGAACACGAGAGAATCATTAGTTCTATTACAAAGCAAATCACTGTAAAAGAGAGATTGTTTTCTGATTATTTTGGTGAAGTAAAAAGTTTAGGAGCTTGGGGTGGTGATTTTGTTTTAGTTACTGGAAACGAAGACACAATAAGTTACTTTAAACAAAAAGGATTCGAAACTGTTCTTTCGTATAAAGAAATGATTTTATAATGAAAAAAGTAGTTATTATAGGTGGTGGAGCAGCAGGTTATTTTACTGCAATAAATGCAAAAGAACTCAATCCTGAATTAGACATTACCATTCTCGAAAAAGGAAAAGAGGTTTTACAAAAGGTGAAGATTTCTGGTGGAGGTCGCTGTAATGTTACTCATGCTTGTTTTGAACCCAAAGAACTAACAAAATTCTACCCAAGGGGTGAAAAAGAACTACTTGGCCCATTTCATAAATTTATGACTGGTGATACTTTTGAATGGTTTGAAAATCGTGGAGTTCCTTTAAAAATTGAAGCAGATAATCGAGTATTTCCTGAAGCGAATACATCACAAGCAATTATAGATTGTTTTCAAAACGCTGTTGATAACCTCGGAATTACAGTGTTAAAAAACCATGGTGTGAATTCTATTTATCAACAAAATGAGAAATGGATTATCAACACAAAAAACCAAGATTTTGAAGCTGATTTTGTGGTTGTTGCTGCAGGAAGCAGTAAAAAAGTTTGGGATTTATGTAAAACGCTAGACCATACGATTATTGAACCTGTTCCTTCTTTATTTACTTTCAACATAAAAGACAAACGAATTGTTGATTTAGGGGGAATATCAGTTCCAAATGCAGAAGTTACACTTGTTGGAACTAATTTGGAAAACTCTGGTCCTTTATTAATTACCCACTGGGGTTTAAGTGGGCCTGCTATATTAAAATTATCCGCTTTTGGTGCTCGTATTTTAGCTGACAAAAATTATCAATACAACGTACTGGTAAATTGGTTAGGACGAGATACGAATTCTGTTCTCGAAGAGTTACAAGGATTAAAGAAATCACAGGCTAAAAAACAGATAATTTTAAAATCACCTTTTAGTGATATTCCACGCCGATTGTGGGAACGATTGGTTACAGCTTCAGAAATAAAAAACAATCTAAATTGGGCTGATATAAGTAATAAACAGCTTCAAAACTTAGCTAACGAACTTACCAAAGGGTTATTTAATGCTAATGGACGCACTACTTTTAAAGAGGAGTTTGTTACTGCTGGTGGTGTGGATTTAAAGGAAATCAACTTTAAACGTTTTGAAAGTAAAAAACATCAAAACTTATTCTTTGTAGGTGAAGTATTAAATATTGACGCCGTTACTGGTGGTTTCAATTTTCAAAATGCTTGGACAGGTGGTTTTATTTGTGCTAATGCAATTGCTGAATAAAAAATCATTTCGAACAAAGTTTTAAGAGTTCTTTCTTCGTTCGAAATGACTTTACTTTTTTTAGTCTTCGTCTTCTCCTTCTTCTTCGTAGCAGTTAAAAATGATAGAGTACCCATACTCTACAGCTTCTTCATACAATTCTTTTTGCTCATCATCTTCTACATCATCAATTGAATCTAACGTAAAATATTCGTCTTCTATTTCTACTACCTTCCAATCTTCATTTTTGATGTAAAATTTTGCTAATCGCATAGCTCCTTCAATATCTTTATAATCGATATATAAGCTTACGTAAGCTCCGATAACTTCATCGTAATGTTCAGAAGATTTTTTAGGTTTTGCTAAGGCATTAATTAAAAACATAGATCTATTTTTTTTGTGTTATATTATGCTAATTCTCCTCTATGAGGTTTTAATGCATCTCTAAAGGTTTTCATGTATTCCTCATCAACCACAATAAAAGCAATTGTGTGCATTTCGTTTAAAGATACAAAATTTACTTCATGATATGGCAAACTATCTATCTGAGCAAATTCTTTTAAATGGATACAATGATGCTTTGCGGTTTCAAGACCATCTGGACCTTTAAAATCCCAAATCAGTTTAATTTTTCTCATAAAACAAAAATACCCATTTCTGAAATAGAAACGGGTATTTTATAGCTAGATTGACTGTTTTACTTTTGTTCTACATTCCAAGTATAATTAATTTTTCTTTTTAAATATTCTTCTTCCTAAAGGCATCGCCTTTGTTTTCTTGTTGACCAAACAAGTTATATGGAAACATTATAAAATATATTACACTTTTTTCATAGTCATTATTTCTTTGCTTCTGATGAAAGATAGGTTTGTAATATTTGAATAGCTGTTGGGGTTGTAGGTACATTAGTTGCATTGAATGTAAAAGCTATTGATATTTTTTGCGCAGGCAGATACAGTGCTAAAGATTGGAACCCATCAATTCCCCCATCATGTCCGTAAATAATCATATCTTGAAAGTTTACTACAGATATCCCTAATCCCCATTCATTCTCTGGTGTTGTCATTTTTTTTATCATCTCATTTGAAATAATTTGCCCCGTAAACAAAGCATTAAAGAATTCATTTACTTCTTGAGCGGTAGAAGCTATCCCTCCAGCTCCCATAGTTGACTTTAAGTTTGTCTCCTGATAAATTGGAGTCCAAACATTTTTATTTGAATAATAAGAAAAAGCTTCGTTTTTATTCGGGTTCAATTCGGCACCAAAAGAGGTTCTTTTTAGATTAAGAGGCTCAAAAATCCTTTCTTTCAATACTGTTGCAAATAGTTTCTTTTCTATATCCTCTACAATATAAGACAGTAGTATAAAATTAGAATTTGAATACGCTGTTTTTGTTCCTACTTCAAATACCAATCCTCCTTTTACAATTTTACCTATCATCTCTTTTCTATTTCTTGGTTTACGAATCCAAGTATCAAAGCCTTCTTCATCGGTAATGTTAAATAGTCCACTTTGATGGCTTAACAAATGTTTTATCGTTATCTTGTTTGAATTAGGAATTTCTGAAAAATATGTACTTAACTGTGTACTTAATTGCAACTTCTTTTCTTCAATAAGTTTTAGCACTATACTAGCTGTAAAAACTTTTGATATAGACCCTATTCTATATATAGTATTTTCATTAGCTATTTTATTTAAAGCTAAGTTTGCTTTACCAAATGACTTATTATATACCTCGGCTCCGTTTTTAAAAACAGAAACCGTACCCATTGCCTTATGCTCTGCTTCAAAAGAATGTAAAAGTTGATCTAAATTTACTTGTTGTCCATAGGTAATAATAGAGCATACCAATCCTATAAAAACAATTAGTTGTTTCTTCATTTTTTTATTTAATAAGTTATTTGATTATTTTAAGCTTCTTTTTTCTTGAGAGTTAACCCAATTATACCTAATCTAGCGATTAAAAAAACTAACATTCCAAAAGACGGGGCTAACAAACCTATTTTTAAACCTGCTGCTAAAACAGGAGTTGCTATATCTCCTTGCATTGAACTGATATTATCAAACGCACCAATTAACCCAAAAAACAACCCTAAAAACCCATAAACTAAAGCAAATAAACTTATATGCTTCAGTAAGTTAATTGTTTTACCATTACTATCTTCCTTTAAGAATAGTTTTAATATCAATGCTATACAAATTAATAGCATTAACAGTATTGGATACATAAACATTGATCCGCCTTCATTTAAAAGGTTTGAGAATAAGAATTTCATAATTTTAATTTTTAAAGTTATTTACAGCACAAACCTATGTTTATAATTCATTTGAGTTTTGTAATATCGACAGTACCTCTTTTCTGTTCCTCTAACTACATATTAAATTCCCTTTTCAACCAAATAACAGAAAACAGTTGTTCGTCTACAATTTCAGGGATTTTACCGCAAAAACCTATCTCTTTATTCAAAAAATAAGATATTGCAACTTAATGAAAAGATTTACATCAATAGTTAAACGCTTTATATTCTTCTTATTCAATATTATATTTTGGGTAGGTGTTTATTTCTTTTATACCTACTTCTTAGGCTATGGAAGCTCTAACACCGCTTATGTAAACACTTTTTCAGCATACTTAATGCCTGTAACCATATGCTTAAGTTATTTCATTATTTTATATTTAATTCCAAAATACCTACTTAAGAAAAAGTATTTTCTTTTTATTTTATATAGCTGCTACACCTTCATTATATCATTTACAGCTATTTTACTCTCTATTTTCTTTGGTTTGGTATTTTCCTCTTTTTTAGAAGGAACCAACACAAAGACCTTAACTAAATCTTTACCATTAGTCATAATTGGTGTGTACTTTATTGTTATTATAGCAACCTCTTTAGGTTTAATTATTTACAATTATCTATCTAGCATAAAAAACGAAAACTTAAAAAACAAATTCCTGCAGACCCAACTACAGCTAAAAGAACAAGAGCTGAAATTTTTAAAAATGCAGATTCATCCACATTTTTTATTTAACACCTTAAACACCTTATACGGATTTACTTTAAAAAAATCAGAAGAAGCTCCTGATATGATTTTAAAGCTCTCTAATTTGTTAGACTATATTTTATACCAAGTAGACAAACCTTCTGTTCTTTTAAAAAATGAAATACAACATATTGACGATTATATTTCTTTAGAAAAAGTGCGCTTTCAAGAGAGTTTACAAGTTGAATTCTCTAAGAATTTATATAACGAAACCACCCAAGTATCTCCCATGCTACTATTACCTTTTATTGAAAATGCTTTTAAACATGGTGTTCAGATTGACGGTCTATTAAGTGTTAACATCAACTTAAAAACAACTAAAGATTCCTTGTTTTTCCGTATTAAAAACACTTCCCAAAAAAACAAAACAGATAAAAATGGAATTGGACTAGAAAACATTCAAAAAAGATTAAAAATGCTTTACAGCAATCAGTTTAAACTTCATTTAGCATTAGAAGAAAACCAATTTATTGTAGATTTAAAAATCCCTTTAACAAATGGCTAATAAAATAACCTGTGTAATTGTTGACGACGAACCTATAGCAAGGGAAATTCTTGAATCATTCATAGATAAAACCCCTAACCTAGAATTAATTTCTAGTTGTAAAAATGCTATGGAAGCACTACAAGTTGCACAAACAGAAAATATCGATTTATTTTTTCTAGATATTAATATGCCTGAAATTACTGGATTAAGTTTAGCTAAAATTATCAATAACAAATCACAAATAATTTTTACTACTGCTTATAGAGATTATGCAGTTGATGGTTTTAATCTAAGTGTAATAGACTACTTATTAAAACCTATTAGTTTTGATCGATTTTTACAAGCAATTCAAAAGGTTACTAATAACAACATGAAAATTTCTATAGAAAATGATAACAAGAAGGATTTTATGTTTGTAAGAGCCGATAGAAAAATGGTTAAGATTAACTTTAAAGATATTTTATACATTGAAAGTTTAGGTGACTATGTTAAAGTTTTCACCAATAACGACACTGTAATAACTAGGGAAACTATTAGTAACTTTCAAACCACATTACCAAGTGATTGCTTTATAAGAGTTCATCGTTCTTATATTGTTTCAATATCTAAAATTTCCTCATATACTAACGAATATATTGAGATTGCTAAAAAAGCGGTATCAATAAGTAGGAGCTACAAAGAAAGCGTCTTACAAAAATTAGCACAAGTGTAAGCGAAATTCTATCTTTACAGCAAAATTTTTACACGTTGAATACATCAGATTTCTTATTTCTTTCTCAAGATAAAAAAGTAGATAACTTAACTGTTACATGGCAAACACCTAGTAATATTGCTTTGGTAAAATACTGGGGAAAAAGCGAACCTCAAATTCCTAAAAATGCCTCAATAAGCTTTACATTAAACAATTGTCACACAACTACAAAAATTGAGTTTACAAAGACACTCCCAAAAAATCAAGCAGAATTTGAGTTGTTTTTTGAAGGAAAAAAGAAAGATGATTTTAAACCTAAAATAGCCAAGTTCTTTGAAAGAATTCAAAAATACTGTACGTATATTTTAGAGTATAAGATGGTTATTTCTTCTGAAAACTCTTTTCCACATAGTAGTGGTATTGCTTCTTCTGCAAGCGGAATGAGTGCTATTGCCATGTGTTTAATGAATTTAGAAAAAGAGTTAAACCCGAATTTAACTGAGGAGTATATTAACAAAAAAGCTTCCTTTTTAGCTCGTTTAGGATCAGGGAGCGCTAGTAGAAGTATAGAAGGTCCATTAGTAGTTTGGGGAAACCACCCTAATATTGTGGGAAGTTCAGATTTATTTGGTATAAAATTTCCTTATACAGTTCATCCTATTTTTGAAGATTATCAAGATGCTATTTTATTAGTTGACAAAGGAGAAAAACAAGTTTCAAGTACAGTTGGACATAATTTAATGCACGATCATCCGTATGCAGAAAATCGTTTTACACAAGCTAATCAAAACTTGGAAAAACTTTCAAAGATTCTTCAAAATGGAGACATCAAGGCTTTTGTTAACCTTGTTGAAAGTGAAGCTTTAACATTACATGCCATGATGTTAACTAGTAATCCGTATTTTATTTTAATGAAACCTAACACTTTAGAAATCATTAATAAAATATGGGAATACAGACAAGAAAACGATAGTAATGTTTGTTTTACATTAGATGCTGGTGCAAATGTACACGTATTATACCCTCATTCAGAAAAGTCTGAAATTGAAGTATTTATTAAGGATATTTTGGCTGCATACTGCCAAAAAAATCATTATATTTGTGATAGTGTGGGTTTTGGCGCGAGACCTATTTTAACCTAAATTCCCAACTATTATGAGAACTTCAACATTAATAATTGCCCTTTTTATTGGTTTTATAACCAATTCTGTTACTGCACAAGACACTATTTGGTTCGATAAAAATTGGCACGAAACAACAAAAGAAGAGCATGTGTTTTATAGACCTGCTCCTAAAAGAATGAATAACGGTTTTTGGATTGTAGACTACTACAAAAACGGACAAATTCAAATGGAAGGTTTTAGTACAGTAAACATTCCTAACGAGGAAGTCTTTGACGGTTTAGTACTATATTATCATGAAAATGGAAAACCTTTTCATAGAGCTAACTACAAAAGTGGAAAACTTCACGGAATCAGAAAAGTATATTATGAATCTGGTGAGTTGAAAGAAGAAGGAAAGTATGAAGAAGGTGAAAGAGAAGGTATATGGAAAACTTTTTATAAGAATGGTAAAATAGAAACAAAAGGTAAATATCGAGACAACGAAAAAGTTGGTGTTTGGAAAACTTTTTACAAAAACGTGTACTAGTTTGTAAACTAGTAGTTTTACCCGTATGTTTGCATTGTAATTAAAACACCTATGAAAGGACCCTTATTTTACGCAAAAATATTACTCTTCGGAGAATATGGAATCATTAAAGATTCCAAAGGATTAGCAATACCTTTTAGTTCTTATAAAGGAGCGTTAAAATCTGCAAAAAACTTAACTGGAGAAGCTGAAAAATCAAATCAAAGCTTAGCTAATTTTTATACATATTTAGCTAACTTAAACTCTGATATTGTTTCTTTCGATTTAGATTCTTTAAAAACCGATGTTGATAGCGGAATGTATTTCGACTCTTCAATACCTCAAGGGTATGGAGTAGGAAGCTCAGGTGCTTTAGTAGCTTCTATCTACGACAAATACGCTAATAATAAAATTACAATTTTAGAAAACTTAACAAGAGATAAGCTTTTAACTTTGAAACAAATTTTTTCTTTGATGGAGTCTTTTTTCCACGGAAAAAGTTCTGGGTTAGATCCTTTAAACTCGTATTTAAGTTTACCTATATTAATCAATTCAAAAGAACATATTGAACCAGCTGGAATCCCTTCTCAAAAAGAAGGAAAAGGTGCTGTTTTCTTATTAGATTCTGAACAAATTGGTGAAACTGAGCCTATGGTTAACATCTTTATGAATAAGATGAAGAACGAAGGTTTCAGAAAAATGATTAGTGAAGAGTTTGCAACACATACAGATGCGTGTATTGAAGACTTTTTACAAGGAAACGTTAAATCGTTGTTTGGTAATGTGAAGAAATTATCAAAAGTAGTTTTAGCTAACTTTAAACCAATGATTCCTACTGCTTTTCATAAAGTATGGGAAAAAGGTATACAAACCAACGATTACTATTTAAAGCTTTGTGGTTCTGGTGGTGGAGGTTACATCTTAGGGTTTACTGAAGATTATGAAAAAGCAAAAAACAGTTTAAAAGATTATAAATTAGAACTAGTGTATCGCTTTTAAAATGCTACTATGAGTACATTTAAAAACAATACATTTTTCTTAAAAATATTTAGCCTTTTATCTGTCATAAGAGGTTACAACATTTTAGTACTAATAGCAGCCCAATATTTGGCTGCTATTTTTATTTTCTCTGATACAAAATCAGTTAAACCTGTAGTTTTTGATTGGCATTTACTCTATTTAGTTATTGCTACTGTTTGTGTTGTTGCATCTGGTTACATCATCAATAATTTTTACGATAAAAAGGCTGATATTATTAACAGACCTATAAAAACAGGGTTAGACTCTTACGTAAAACAGGAAACAAAACTAAGTTTATATTTTACGCTAAACTTTATTGGTTTTTTCTTTGGATGGTTAGTTTCATGGCGAGCAGCATTGTTTTTCTCTGTGTATATTTTTGGTATTTGGTTCTACTCTCATAAATTAAAAAAACATCCATTAATAGGATTAATAACGGCTACTGTATTAACCATACTACCCTTTTTTGTAATATTCGTACACTATAAAAACTTTTCAAAGGTAATTTTTATACACGCAATCTTTCTTTTTTTAGTTATCATGATTCGTGAACTCATGAAAGATTTAGAAAATATTAAAGGAGCTATTGCTAATAATTACAATACTTTTCCTGTAAAATACGGAGAGCATAACACAAAGAAGTTAATTGTTTTATTAATGGTGTTAACCTTAGTACCCATTGGAGTATTATTTAACTATCCCGCTATTGAGTACATGAAGTACTATTTTTATTTAGCGGCTATTACCTTAATTTTTGTTGGTTTTTACACTTGGAAATCGACAAAAAACAATCAATACCGTTTGGCTCACAACATCTTAAAGATTTTATTATTAATAGGTGTCTTTAGCTTATTGTTTATTGATAAATCTTTAATTGTAGATAAAGTAGTAGAGGTTTTAGATTAAAAACCAAATAATTGCCGTAAATTTGCAAACTTTTAAAATTTAATTATGAATTCAAAAAACTCGTCGAGAGGACGACAAGCTGGGCGTAACAGCAATCCTCAAGGAAAAAATCAATTTAAAAAAGATTTCAGAAAACCAAAAAGCAACAAACCTGCTCAGAAAAAAACTGAGAATACAGGAATTCGCTTGAACAAATTCATCTCTAATTCTGGTATTTGTTCTCGCAGAGAAGCTGATACTTATATTGAGCATGGAAGTGTTTCTGTTAACGGAAAATTAGTTACAGAAATGGGTTATAAAGTTCAACCAACTGATGAAGTTCGTTTTGATGGAACTTTAATTTCTATGGAGCAGAAGCGTTATGTTTTATTAAACAAACCTAAAAACTACATTACTACCATGGAAGACGATCGCGGTCGTAAAACTGTGATGGAATTAGTAGGAAACGCCACTAAAGAACGTATTTATCCTGTTGGAAGGTTGGACAGAAATACTACTGGTTTATTATTATTTACTAACGACGGTGAATTAGCAAAAAAATTAACTCATCCTAAGCATAACGTTCGTAAATTATACCATGCTTCTTTAGATAAGAAATTAAGCATTGCCGATTTAGAAAAGTTACGTGGTGATGTAATTATTGAAGGAAGAAAGGTATTTATTGACGCTGTTTCTTATGTAGAAGGAGAACGCAAAACAGAAGTAGGTATTGAAATTCACTCAGGGAGAAACCGTATTGTTCGTAAGATTTTTGAGCATTTCGGATACACAGTTATTAAGCTTGACAGAGTAATTTTTGCTGGTTTAACTAAAAAGAATTTACCTCGTGGTAGATGGCGCGAATTAACGCAGCAAGAAATTAACACATTACAAATGTTATAAAATAAAAATCCCGAGTTTAACTCGGGATTTTTTTATTACTTCTTTACCTTTTTATGGTCTTCTTGTACTTCTTTATCACGATATTTACAACATTCATGTAAATTATCATACGCTTCTTTAGGTGCTTTAAAATCTTTCGTATCGTGACCTACACCTGCAATAGTTTTTTTAACTGCTTCTGTATTCGTCTTACGCTCATCAATAATTAAACTTAATTCATGTGTATTAACGTCCCATTTTGCATACTTTACACCTTTAGTTTTTAGTGCTGCTTTTTCAATACGTTGTTTACACATCATACAAACGCCATCTACTTCAAAAGAAGCTTTAGCATTTTTTTTCTGAGCAAATGCTGATGTACTTAATAGTAAAACTACAGCCAATAAAAATATATTTTTCATCTGTTCTTTATTTTTTATTTATTAATCTATTTTAAATCGTAATCCTGCATAGAAGTTACTTCCAAAAACTGGCGCATATATAATTGTGGTATCAAAATTTGCACCAAATGGATTATCACTTCCTAATATAGGATTTTTTTGTTTGTAATTTGTAATGTTTTCAGCCCCAACATACACTTCAAACTTTTTTGAAAATACTTTTGTTATTTGAGTATTTAACAAGTTATAGCTATCCGAATACCTCGGTAACTGGTTATTTGTATTGGGTAAACGTTGTTCTCCAATCCAATTATAAGTTACATCAAACTTCCAACTAGCATCACTTTCTTCGGTTTTAGTTTCGTAAGATACATTAGCAAAAAAGCGATGTTTTGCTTGTAAAGCCTTTGCTAAGTTTCCTGACTTATAATCTGTAGAAACATCATAAAACTTATACGAAAATCGGGTATTGAAGTATGGAATAATGTTTTGATTCACCTCTATTTGAAAGCTATTCGCTATACTTTTTCCTTCTAAATTATAGAAAGAAATTTCTTGTGGGTTTTCCCAATCGACTACCACCTGATTTGAGAAGTTTGTTTGATAAAAATCAAATGTTATATCTCCTTTTCTTCCAAAAAACTTATAGCCTTGTAAAAAAGACACTCCGTAATTCCAAGCCACTTCTGGGTCTAAACCATAAATATTTCCACCTGTATTTTCAATAGTAATTACTCTTGATGAAGCAAAAAGCTGTTGATTCTCTGCAAAAATATTAGCACTTCGTTTTCCTCTTCCTACAGAAGCTCTTAATACACCTCTTCCCCAAGGAACATAACGCATGTGCAACCTTGGCGTTACAAAGGTTCCTAATAAGTTATGGTAATCTAATCGAAGCCCTGCAGTTACACTTAAATTATCCGCATTATCATAAGCGTATTCAAAAAACGTTCCTACAGAGTTTTCCTTTCTATCAAAATTTGAATTCATCCCTGCACTAACAAATTCATCATATTTATCATAGGTAAAGCTAACCCCTGTTTTAAATTTATTACGAGTATCTCCAATAATAGAACTAAACATGAAGTTGCTATAAAAGCTTTGATGCTGAATATTATAGTCTCTCAATCCAAAATACGAATCTTGTTTATGATTACTATAGGCTGCTTGAAACCCCATGTTTTGAAAAGGCATATCTGGAAAAACATACCCTATTTTTAATGATGTATCAAAACGCTTGGTTTTAATTTCACTTCCCCAAACAGTACTAGACCCTTTATCCACTTCTGGGTTAAAGCTGACCTCTCCTACTTGCTTTGAATCGTCTAAATACCTAAAGTTGATAAAACTTACCCAGCCTTTTTCAGCATCTGTATACTGCCAACGATTCATTACATTAATTTGTTCTGCTAATGGATTATCTAAGAAGTTATCATTATTCTTATCAAACTTTTCTCCTCTATAATTTCCATGAACATACAAACCTGTTTTCCATTTCTCACTTACTTTCTGATTAAAATGAGTGTTTAATTCTAACCTACCTCCTACTGCTCCATAAGCATTAAGGTAAAACTTATGATTGGTTGATGGTTTTACTAACTCTGTATTTATTTGGCCTGAAATGCTTTCAAAACCATTTACAACACTACCTGCCCCTTTTGTTATTTGAATACTTTCTACCCAAGTTCCAGGTGTGAATGTTAATCCGAATGCTTGTGCTGCTCCTCTAATCGACGGGATGTTCTCTTGAGTAATCAACAAATACGGACTTGTTAAGCCTAACATTTGAATTTGTTTTGTACCCGTTAATGCATCAGAAAAATTAACATCAATAGATGGGTTAGTTTCAAAGCTTTCGGATAGGTTACAGCAAGCTGCTTTTAACAATTCATCACTATTAATAGTCACCAAGTTCTGTGTTTGCAAATACGACCGTTGGGTTGAGCCTTTTTGGGCTGAAACAGCCACCTCATTTAACGTATTACTTTCTGTTAAATAGTGATTGATTGGTTTTGTACTGTTAACATTTATTGTATCTGTCTTATAACCAACAAAACTTATTATTAATTTTTTATACTCCTTTTTATACGGAATTTTAAACTCTCCTTTTTGGTCTGTTGTAGCTCCAACACTCGTCTGTAACCAATATACATTGGCTCCGAAAATTCCTGAATTCTTTTTTTGATTATTTTTATCTTTGATAATTCCTGTTAACACTTCTTGAGCAAATAACATGGATGGTACCAGTAAGCATATACTGATTAAAAATTTATTTTTCATTTTTTATCTATCACACTGTATTTTATAATTCTTATTTACTTGTAAATAGAGTTATAAAATCATATGATAAAAATTTCGTGAAGTACCTGTATGTCAGAAAACAGTTTGGGTGGTATATACAACCTGTGTGGAACAAACTGTTTTTCTAAATTTAGAAATAATTGTTTGTTATAAATATATGAAGTAACTGCTGTGGCAATCTTAGCAAAGATTACTTTTTCAACAGGTGATTTTTGAATTTGAGTTTGTCCTTTTAAAAACTCTGTATCGTCTTTACAGCATGAAGGCTCTATTGTTTTACTCTCACAACTGTCTTTCTCTACATCATTACAGCTATCTACATTACCTACATAAGAAATTGCCACTAAGGAATCACCACAAAAGTGTTTTTCTACATTAAAAGAAAATGTAGATAGTAACACAACTAGTGCTAAGAGTGTAGCTGTTATTTTAGAAACGAATTTCTTCATGTTTTGCAAATATACAAAATTTTAAAACTCTGTATTTCAACAACCTTAAGCTTTTACTCTTTTAAAGTTTTTTGTAAACAAATAGCTTCACTTTTTAATTAAAAAGTGAAGCTATTCTGATTGTAAATACTTTTTATTTATTCTCTCACAATTTCATTTAACATCCTTTCTTTCCATAGAAAGGAAGACTTAGTCCTGTCTCCAAATCTCTGAGAATTTGAATGCCTTATATGGTCAACTTTTCTATATTTCTTCATCACAATAAATGTGAATACTTTTTACTTTATTAGTTTCTTCTAACTTCCAATCTCCACTTATATATAAGTGACCTCCACCTTTTCTATGATATGAAACAGGTGAGTCTAAAAAATAAAGAAGCTCTTTATCACATGAATACTTGAAAGTATAACCGCTACTTTTGATTCCTATTTCATCAAATGTTGTATTTGCACGTTTAATATATTCATGCATTTTATCAGTTTGGTTAAGTAATGTACCATTCAACATAACAGTTGCATTTCCTATCATGTCTATATCTGGATATTCTAAATAAGTATCCTGTATGTAAATATATATATCTCTAATTTTATTTTTCTCTATAACAATTTCCATCCCCTTTTTTTTATTATAGGCAAAGTAAGGCCCACTTTTATTTTCAGAAGCTATTTTTTCTTTAACCCAATTTTCCCCAAAAACTTGTTCAAACTGCTGTAATGACATCCCTAGTTCAAAAGGTTTGCCATTGTATTTTAAATTACATCCGTTTAACTCAAAACGATGTTCTTGCATCGTGAATTTTTTGTACTCAGGGGTATCATTCATAATTCGCATTTTTTTTGTTGTTGGTTGGCATCCAAGCATTGATAAATTTATAATTAAAAAAAGATATGTATAATTTAAAAGGGTCATCGTTTATATATATTAGCAACTACTAGGTTTATAGTATTGTTTGTTATAATTATTTTTTAAGTTTTTAGCTTGATCTAATAATTTTTGCCCATCAAGTAAAAGGTTTTTAAAATTCTCACGTAAACTACCATCTTTATCAAATTCAGAAATAATTGCATCCATAGTTGTAAAACCTTTTCCTGTTCCATTTATTTTACCATCTGCCATATTAATAAGCTGTTTGTTAAAGTCATTGATTTCCTCTATGCCGTGTATTAAACTATCTATAACTACACTTGGTGTACTTGCCTTACATACTTTGTCATTATTTTTTGTAGCCCATTCTAACACTATCTTATCTTGCCAGCTTGAAACAACTGGGTGTTGCATAATAGTATCAACTTCTTTTAATACATCATTTATTGGAGCCTTTAATTTCCATACTTTTAGCATTTTTTCACCTACTTTCTTAACTGCTTCAACTGCCAATATCGCTGATAACTCATGCATAGGTTTATCAGGATCGTCTTTTGCTATTTGTGTATGAGAGGGATTTGTACCTATAGCAATACCGTTTTTTGCTATTTGAGTAATTTGTTCTTGCATAAGTAATTGCGCATCAGAAATACGTTTTCCACAAATTTTCAATAAATTATAAAATCCAAAATTAATTAGAGCTCCTATGCGTTCCATAATATCATGAGCATATTCTCGCATAAATTTAGGTAACTTATTTTTAGCCCCTACAATACCATCGCGTATTTCTAACAAATCATTAAAACGTTTTTCATAGGAACCATCATTTACCCCTGAACCATCAGCATTTTGTATTTGATCTAAATCCCTACATATTTCCAAGATTAACACATCGTTAACTGTTCGTTCTTTAGGTTTAGACTCTTCATAAGGGGTAATTTCAATAGAAAACAATTTTTCTTCTAAAATAGGCAATACACTTGCTAGCATATCTAACTCACCAAAGGTACCAGTAACCACTGGTATAAAACGAGCTATTTGATTAGGCTCTGTAATTACAGTTTTATCATATTTCATTTTTGTAACACCTATTACAGATGGGGTAGCCTTTAATCTCAAGTATCTTTCTGCTTCTTTAGGTGGTAGCTTAGCAAAAGTATCATAGTTGAAGTTTTCAGCACCTGGATATGGAGTATGATTAGGTACCACATCTACCCATGGAAAAACTCGATCATTTTTATATACTTTAGCCACAGCAATTTCTACATAATTTGTGTGTGCAAAATAATCCTCTATAACATGTAAAGCAGCTCCGAAATTCACCATAGATGTTATGTTAGAAAAATTTAAGTTATTTTCAGCACTTTTTATTTGTTGTACAACATATTCGTAAGCGGTACGTGTAGTTGAGAAATCACTACTATTAGCATCTGATGCATGAGTACGAATATAGTTTTTCATACCATAAGTTTTACCTATAGCCAATTCTATATAAGTTGGTTTCCCTACAAAACCATATTTTTCTCCTTTGGCATTTAGTTTTGGGTTATGCTCATTTTTATTAATAGGAATGGTTAGAGGGTTATCGATATGCTCGTCTGGACGATATACACCTAATACTTCTTTTGTAATATCTAAATATTGTTTTTTAAAATCAGCCAGTCGTTTATCATAGTTATTCTTATTTAAATCAGCCTTGTTCTCTGGTTTCATAAATTCCATCACGGCTAAAATATTTACTACACTAGTCATTAATTCACGAGACCATGTAATTGGGCGTACCTTTTTTTCTTGATAAATGATATTCGTTTCAAAACTAAACCAAGTGGATGGACTAAAAAGCTCTCCTCCATAACTAGCATCTACACCATAAGGCACTTCTACATTAACTATATCATCACTAGGATTTCCATTCATTATGTTTTTAACTTCCTCTAAATCTTCCTTCTCTTTTTTAGAGTATTCTATTACACTATTAGATAAAGGACGAATAATTCCCGGGTCTACTAACTGTGAAAAATCACGTAACCAATTCCCTAAATAAATTTTATTAAGGATTTCGTTTAATTTTTTCTCATTAGTTATTTTATATATACGTTTAATTAAATTTTTTAATGCAACTTCTTCAATATCTTGATGCCCATACTTACCATGACCGACATCTATTTTTCCTGCTTTATAATTATTTATTTCTCCATTGTCACTTCTGTTTTGACGTGCTTCATTTACATATTGCTTTAGGTTACTATGTAGTTCTCGCCACTCCCATATTAATTTTTCACTAGTTCCATCAATGACAACATCAGCAAAATATTGCTCTTCATTTTCTAACAAGTTAAGTTGTATAACTTGTGCCGCAAACTTAGCTCCTACGTCTCCTTGGCTTCCTTTCTTGGGAGGTAGGTTTTCTTTATCTTTTCCTACAGTATAAGTATTGTGTAACAAGTAATGAATATGATGCCCAACTTCTTCTACCAGAGCTACCATAAGTTCAGCTCTTTGATCGTTATCTTCTTTTGCTTTACGTACAAACCTTTCAGTTACTAAAATTTCTTGTGTTTTATTACTATACCCTGCAGGTCCTTTACCATTAATACTATTACTTTTTACTACTTTAATTTGAGGGTTTAATAAAGCATTATTTTCTTTAGCATGATTATACAGTTTTTCTACTGCCTCATTTTTATAATGGTTACCATATATACGTTTTATGACGTATGTAAATAATATTAAGCTATCCTTCTTTGCTATTTTTTGTAGCTCAGTTACTGCGAAAGTACTGGTAAGCACAATATCTTGTGCTTTCTCATCTTCATTCTCCTTAAGGTTATTTTGATTATTTTCAGCTTTTCTATTTGAGTTACCTGTCAATGTGGTAAGTATTCTATCTTTAATAGAAATTGTTGGAAAAGGAATCTCATCCTCATCCATTGTTACTGACGAAGTCTGAGTAGCATTACTTATAATTATATTGGCTTCCCCAGAACTAATTACACCACCATGGGCTGTCATATCTCCTAAACAAGCTACAGATTTTCCGTTAAAAAAGACGAAAGGATCACCTTGAGCTACAGTGTCTGGAGGACCAGCACAGGTACATAAACTACCCATAGTAGCTGCGGGTTTATTATTAATTAAAATATTTGGTTCTCCTTTTACTATAGGCCCGCCTATATGAGGCGTACTACCACTACACATTGGGCAGGTATGCATACTACCTACTGTAGCTATTGGTCCTGGCATAATTCAATTTTTTTATTTGTAAAAATTTATAAATTTATTTTTTCTTACTTGTTCATTCCGCTAATTCAGTATGAACTCTTTACAATTTTATTAAAAGCTATAGAAGAGTCCTAAAAACCTTTATTTCCTTCTTAATGTGTATTATCTGTAACTTAACTTTTTCCTATGCTTCTTTTTCTTTGGTTTGAAATATTAGTTAACTCCATAGCTACTATCATCACTAATAATATTACTTAAAGAACAGGTTTTAAAAATTACTTTTCTTATCAGTACTTATAACTTCCTCTTATTTAGAAGACGATAAAAAACTTTCTATTAGACTTGAATATATTTCATAGATTTTTAAAAAGTCGTACTGAATTATTATAGAAATAATTATTCTACATAATTTCAACTTTACCACTAGCTCCTTGTACAGTCGTCATCTGTCCTTGAACTTTTGTTTGTTGTCCTTTTAACTCTGTTGCTGCTTGTCCTTCTATTGTTGTATTTTGCCCTTTAACTGTAGCTTTACTACTTGCTTTAATCGCTACATTAGCGCTACTTGTAATACTAGCATCTTTATCTGCCTGTGCTTTAATTGCTCCTTGAGATAAAATTGAAGTGTCTTTTTCTGATGCTGTTTTTATTTCTCCTTTTGCTTGTAATTCAATATTTTCTTCTGCAATTATCTTTACATTCTTAGCAGAAAATTCCATGGTTTCAACAGACTGAACAAACAATGACTTTTCTTTAGTATCAAAAGTTATAATACTCCCGTCTTTGTCTTTTATAGTTATTTTCTCTTTGTCTTTTGTATCGTCTAACTCAATCGTATGTCCACCACGTGTAATAATGCTCTTTCTTACATTTTTATCATCTCCACCTGCTCCATTTTCACCTGTAAACATGCTTCCCATTACAAAGGGACGGTTAGGGTCGTTATACTCAAAACCTACCATTACTTGGTCTCCTACTTCTGGAATAAACACAAAGCCTCTATTGGTTTTTGTAAGTTCACTGCTTCCTGCATCAGGAGTCATTACACGAATAAAATCTGTTTTTGCTCCAATAGCTTCTTGCCAGTAAAATTGAACTTGTACACGTCCTTTACTTTCTGGGTCTTTATTGCTTACTACCTTAGCTACTTGATTATTAGCTACAGCTGGCGCTATATTTTCGTTTAATGGTAAACTTTTTGTGTTTGCTGGAATGGCTTCAAAGGTATTATGATATGCTCCTCCTACATCAGCAAAATGACTTATTTGAGTTATAATATATTCTCCATACTGTTTTACAGTATACTCACCTTCGTCATACTTTGCTGCGCTTACTTTTATTATTGACCCCAAGCAAAGTCCTTTTGTTACCCCACTTGCTTTAAGCACATTACCTCCTGCACTTAACCCTTGTAAACGCTTTTGTAAGTACTCATCTAATGATGATTTATCTTGTAAAAACACATCACTTACTCCAAAGTCTTTTACTTCTTTATAAACTTGCTCTGACGCTTTAAGTGCAGTGTTTGCTAAATCGTTTAACCCTTCATTATTTGCTTTTAAGTCACCTTCAAAAAACTGATCATTTAACGAATCGTAACTATAAGTCGCTAAAGTAGGATTATAAGTTTTGGTTTTTATTTGTAGTTCTTTTAAATCTTTACTGTATTCTAGCTCTATTGGCTTTTGACCTTCAGATTCAGGCTTTCCAAAAATAACGTCTACTCCGTCAAAGTAAAACCATTCATTATATTGATATGCTAATCTTTGAAGGTATTTATAATCACTCTCTGCATATTGACATTGATAAGGAATTACTGTAGTATATGTTGGACTTACCTTATTTTTAATAGCAGTAGCACCTATGATTTCTGAAACAATACTTCCTAAGTCTTTTTCTAACCAAGATTTTTGCTGTTTTCCATTTTCTAACAAGACAGTTTGAGACAATCCTTTAAGTATTAATTCGCCGTGTAATCCTATTTCGTTATGACGCATTGATACATCTAACACAACTCCTACAAAAGCTTTCCCAGAAACATTGGTGGTAAGTTGTTTCCCTAACCACTCTTTTGATTTATCGAGTGTATAGCTTCCTGCTTCTTCTACAGTTTCAATATCTACTATAACTTCAAAAGTATGGTGCTTATATAAAAATTGGTTAATTGTAATTGTTTTATAGCTCTTTACAAAGTTACCATCAATGGTAATTTGCTTATCTAATGCTTCTTCTTTTATCTTATGCATGGGGGATGGGGTTCTTTTGTTATAATAATTTTTTTCCTTTTATAAAATAACTATTAATTCTCTTTTTAAAACAAAAAAAGACCTTCTTTCTTAAAAAAAAAGAGAAGGTCTTTAGTAATAAATTATATAAAACTAAAAGTTATTTAGTCCTTCTCATTAAGCTACTGGCCAACGGTTATCTAAGTTAGCATTACCTATAAGTAATTCTTCAGCAGAGAAAGTAACTGTTAATTTCATTGGAATTTCATTGTTCACATCTAATTCTTCTTTGAAGTAAACGATGTAAGCGTTTTTGAATTCCACTTCTTTCATTTTTGAATCTTCATCTGTTTTCTTGAAAACAATTTTTCCATCAACAGACTTAAATTGACTATTTATCATTGCTTCAATAACAGAGGTATCTGATGTAGATTCGATAGTTAAAGTAACTCTTCCTCCGTTTACACTTGAAGATGGTTTACCTTTTGTGTCTGTGTTTCTGTTTAAGCTGTACTCAGCTTCTAATACGTCGAATTCTTTTCCTGCGAATTCGAAACTTGCTCTAAATGATCCCATAGTTTCTTTTTTTTGGGGTTAATAATTAAAATACTTTTTAGAGCTTTCTCCATAAAAAAAGAGAAAGCTTTAAACAATATAAAACCTTCTCTTTTTTTATTTTTTGGCGCCATTCTATAAGAAGAAAGAAGATAACAAATATTGCCTTACGTGGTGTAAATATATATTATAGTTTTCTTATGCACAAGCTTTTACATAAAAAAAATCATTACTTTCTTAAAGTTTTTTTTAAAAAAAACTCCAACAACCTTTCTTATCAATACTTTCAGCTTAAAACCATGTGTATTTTAAAGTAAGTGATATTACATCATATTTTTTCATCATCTGGCGGGAGAAATCCTTCTGTTTTTTAATTGGTATGCATGTATACAATTTTACCATTGGAAAGGTAAATTCATACCATTTGTTGGCCCGTTCTTTAAGTACAGTACTATTTTTATACAGTCCATTTAAACATTCTTCCATTTGTTCTTCTTTTGTTTGACCACAAGCTCTAAGCACCAACAACATACAAAACAAATAAACACTATATAAAAATGTTTTTTGCATTACCTTATAATTTCTAATTTGCTACTTCCTTGACTTTAAAAATTACTTTTTAGATTTAATGGATAATATCTTTAACTTTTCATCAATTATAACTTCTCCTCTACCTCCTTCTTTAGTTTCTATCTCTAAATAAAAACGAGTATTTTTTTTATCTTCTTCACCTTCCCTAAAAGAACGATACCTATATAAATCTCTGACTGACATTATATTAAACTCCACTAAACAACGTTTAAAGTCTAAATCATAAATCTCAAACAAATTACTCTTCTTATTGTAAGCAGCTATAAAAGTATCATAAACATGAATGGAATACGTAAAGGGTAGAATTGTTATTTCCCTATTCTTTACAACACCTTCACCACTATCTTTTTTAAAGATATCGTAAATGTCATTTATACTTTCTATATACTCTCCGAAACCGGGCGTGTATAATAGTTTTTTACTCTTTATATCTAACCAAAAAAGACTGTCATTTTCTTCATTTCTATCAAATTTTAAAAAATATTTATTCCCACTTTGTATGATAGTTTGCTCAGTATTTAAGTCAATATCTTTAATAATAATTTCCCCTCTTTCATTTGTAATTCCCATCTCTTTTATACTATCGTTAGAAACCCCGAATAAAGTATATGTATTTTCAAAATTGTAATATGCATCATCCTCATGATGAATGACTTCTTCTGTAATATACTCTTTATATTCATCTGCCAAGAATAACTCTACATTTTTAATGTTATCTGAGAAATTAACTATGTAAGATTGATTTTGAATTGTAAAAAGATGTTCAAAACCTTCCATAAGGTCAAAAATCATAAGTAATGACTTCTCTTTTTCTTTTAACTTATTTAACTCTTTTAGATGAAGTTTAAAGGAATACATTTCTTTAACAGCTCTAAACTGTCTATCTGTTATTTTTTTGATAAGGATATCAATTTTTTCTTCATTATTTTCCTTTAAAATTTCATTACAAATATTTTCCAAAGCATTTAACTCATTTTTTATTGAAGGAGTAATTATATATTCCGGAAAAGAGCTTTTATTTATTGGATTCATTCTTTTTCCTTCCTTATTAAGTGCTTGTATAGCAAGAAAGTCTTTGTATGTATCAATAGGAATAATTAATGTGACTTCATTTTCTTTTAACTTATCAATTTGTACATTATACTTATTTGTAACATTTTCTAATACATTTATAGAAGCTGTTTTTATTGGTAATTTTATCTTAGCAAATATTAAAACACTATCTATTCTGATTAGTTTGTTATTTCTTTGAGTACTCTCAGTATTTTGGTAATAATATTTTTTATTTTCAATAATAACATTATCGTCTATAAATTCTACTGTTTTTTCATTATATTTTTCTTTAAGATCTCCCGTATAAGCAGAAAAATCTATATCTGTGTTATTAATGTAATTCTGTTCAAAGAACAATTCTTTAAAATAACCTTGGAAACTACTATCCATTTTCTGGACATTATCCGATTCTAATGTAAATTTTTCAGCTGATTTTTCAGTTTGCCGTTCATTAACTGCTCCTATAAAACCACCTGTAATTTTTAAAGAACTGAAATTTATTAGTTCATTTATAAAAACTGTATCTTTAGCAATAGTCTTTTTTACATTATTAATTGACTTTTGCTGTAAAGATTTTGTATAACTGTTTAAAGATTTAAACTCTTCTATTTTCTTTTGACCACAAGCTGTAAGCACCAACAACATACAAAACAAATAAACACTATATAAAAACGCTTTGTTCATTACCTTATAATTTCTAATTTGTTACTTCCTTTTGGTTTGTGTAGGTAGATGTATCTAAAAGCTCTAATTTTTTTTAATTTATCAAATATAGTTCTGTTAACTCCAAAGGAAAAAGCAGACATACCTCTATGTTCAATACTTTTTAACGCTACAATTCTTCCTTTTCCTCCAAAAATCATTTTATATTTATCTAAAGGAAATTTTCTTTTAAAACTAGAATTAAAATCCTCTTTAAACTCCTTAACTCTACTTTTAATAACATGTTCATTTACATTACTATACGCTTCAGATGTTAAAATTTCTAATTCTCTGTTTTTAACTAAGTCTACCCATTTGGCTTCGTCTTGATTGTAAATAACATCTGATAGATTATTGTAAAATGCTACTATTTCTTTTTCTAATTGTTTTTGATCCATTTTGGTTAAATCTTGCGATTCGCTCCAACCTGTTACTTCGTAAGGAACTTCTGCATAAAACGTAAAAGTATGTTCGTAATACGGTAATCCTTCTATTTTAATATCATTCTTGCTTCTAGTACTTGCCTCTGGAATTTTAAATGTTACTACTTTTTCATCGCTGTCTTCTACCTGTACATCGTATTTTTCTATTTTTACTTCTATTCTTGCATTCTTGGTAAAAGTATCAAACCTTTTTACCTTTGTTTGTCCTAAAGGGTATAACTTTACGGTAACTTCTTGTTTTCCACTCTTTAAAATGGCATCGTTAATACAGGTAATATTCCCCATTAAACCAACTTGTTTAAAAAGGTTAAATACCAATCTTCCATTTACATACAATTCATAAAAACAACCACTTTGGTTAGCTTCTATAAAATATTTATTCATGCTTTTGTATTGTAGGGGTTGTATATTGCTGTATAGTTTGTCTATGGGTCTCATTTCTGTTGTTTGCCCACAAGTTGTAATTACCAACAACATACAAAACAAATAGACACTATATAAAAACGCTTTGTGCATTATCTTATAATTTCTAATTTGTTACTTCCTTTTGGTTTGTGTAGGTAGACATAATAATAATACCTATATTTAATGAATTCACCATCTTCTTTTGATTCAATACCAAACGAAAAAGCTGAATTCCCTCTTGACCTAGTACTCTTTAAGCTAACTATTTTGCCATTACCTCCAAAAATCATTTCATATGGGTCTAAAGGCTCTTTCTTTTTAAACTTAGAATCAAAAATTTCTTTTAGTTCTTCTATTCTTCCTTTTATACTAGAGGCTTTTATATTATTATAAGCTACTGATTTAAAATACTCTATTTCTCTATTTTTTATTAGCTTAATCCATTTATCTTCATCTCTTTGATCTATTATATTTGAAAGTTCATTATAGAAAGCTACTACTTCTTTTTCTAATTGTTTTTGATCCATTTTGGTTAAATCTTGCGATTCGCTCCAGCCAGTAACTTCGTAAGGAACTTCTGCATAAAACGTAAAAGTATGTTCGTAATACGGTAATCCTTCTATTTTAATATCATTCTTGCTTCTAGTACTTGCCTCTGGAATTTTAAATGTTACTACTTTCTCATCGCTGTCTTCTACCTGTACATCGTATTTTTCTATTTTTACTTCTATTCTTGCATTCTTGGTAAACGTGTCAAACCTTTCTACTTCTGTTTGTCCTAAAGGGTATAGTTTTACGGTAACTTCTTGCTCTCCACTTTTTAAAATGGCATCGTTAATGCAAGTAGTATGCCCCATTAAACCTACTTGTTTAAAATGCTTAAAAACCAATTTTCCGTTTACATACAACTCATAAAAACAACCACTTTGGTTAGCTTCTATAAAATATTGAGGCATGCTTTTGTATTGTAAAGGTTGTATGTTACTGTATAGTTTGTCTATGGGTCTCATTTGTTTGGTTTGCCCACAAGCCGTAATTACCAACAACATACAAAACAAATAAACACTATATAAAAATGTTTTTTGCATTACCTTATAATTTCTAATTTGTTACTTCCTTTGGGTTTGTGTAGGTAGATATATTCATAACTTCTAATCTTTCTTTTACGTCCATCATTATAAGTTTTTTCATACCCATGAGAAAATGCTCCATAACCTTTATCTATTAAACTTTTTAAAGCTACTATTCTACCATTCCCTCCAAAAATCATTTCATACTTATCTAAAGGAACTTTTCTTTTAAAGCTAGAGTCAAAAACTTGTTTAAACTTCCTTCTCCTATCTTTAATACTTTTTTCATTAACATCATTATACGCTTCAGATTTTAAAAACTCTAATTCTCTGTTTTTAACCAATTCTACCCATTTAGCTTCGTCTTGGTTATAAATAACATCTGATAGGTTGTTGTGAAAAGCTACTACTTCGTTTTTTAATTGTTTTTGATCCATTTTAGTTAAATCTTGCGATTCGCTCCAGCCTGTTACTTCATAAGAAACTTCTGCATAAAACGTAAAGGTATGCTCATAATAAGGTAACCCTTTTATACGAATGCTATTATTTTTACCTTCTGTATTAGGGATATTAAAAGTAGCTACATGATCATCGTAATTTTCGTATTCTTTACTATTCGGTTTATCCTCCAACGCTTTATCCCATTTAGTTACTTCAATTTTTATCTTTGCATTTTTAGTAAAAGTATCAAACCTTTCTACTTCGGTTTGTCCTAAAGGATATAGCTTTACGGTAACTTCTTGCTCTCCACTTTTTAAAATAGCATCGTTAATACAGGTAGTATGCCCCATTAAACCAACTTGTTCAAAAAGATTAAACACCATTCTTCCATTTACATACAACTCATAAAAACAACCTATTTGGTCTGCTTCTATAAAATATTGAGGCATGCTTTTGTGTTGTAAAGGCTGTATGTTACTATATAGTTTGTCTATCGGTCTCATTTCTGTTACTTGTTTTTTTTCTTTTGTTGTGTTGGTTTGTGCACAAGCAGTAATTATAACTGCTAACAATGCTGTAATTAAGTGAGTGGTTTTATTTGTTTTCATATTCAAATTGTTTTTTTGATTCAAAAAGTTCAAAAATATAGTCTTTACCTAAAGAAGCGTTTGAAGGACCCAATAAGGTAAAAGGCACTGGTTGGTCACCTTCATTAGAATCAAATCCTTTTTCACGACCTAACTTTACTTCAAGACTTTGCATATACGTTCCTTGTAATCCACCAAAATACAGTACTTTTTCTATATAGGGACCTCTTCCTTTGGTATAGCCTATTTTTTGTATAATACCAATACTACTATCAACTTTTAATTCTCCCTTTAAATCAACCTCTACTTCAACAGACTTAAAAAACCAAGTTTCTTCAAATTTTTTGCGGTAATTAGCATTGCCTCTAGCATATATCTTAAGTCTTAATCTTCCGTCAGTTTTAATTATGTCACCTTTGCGTAATACTTTATTGTATTCGTTTTCTTGCTTAATGGCATTTTTGTTTAAAGTAAGCTTATTTGTATGAGTGTTGTAGCTTATATTTATATCAGAAACTATCCTACCTTCTGCTTTGGCTATTAATTCAAACTTTCCATTGGTTTTTTCTTCCATGCTTTTTACAAACTCTTTTAAAGGGCCTTTTAAAGAATCGGAATCTATTTTGTATTCAGTATTTAAAGCTAACAGAGGGTCGGCTTTAAAGGTTAAATCAAAAATAGTTGCATACGCTCCTTTTGGTTGCATTTCTTTTCTTAAGGCAGCGTTCATGGTTATTTTAGGGGTTGTTAAAGTAAGGTTGTATTTATCTAAAAACTTATTTACTTTGTCTTTTCCTTTGTCAATTCTCTTAGCTACTTTTTGTGCTTTTTTTAATTGTTGTAACCCAGGTGCAAGCTTTCCTCTTGTTAGGTATATCATTAATACATCTACTGCCAAAGTAAGTAGTACTACATTAATTATTTGAAAGTGTAAGTGGGCTTTGTAGGGTTGTATTTCGGCATAATTAATGAGTGACCCTACTTGGTTTTCTCCGTCGGGTATATCGTATCTTGCATGAAAACCAAGGTACATATCTGTTTTACTCTCTTTTATAAAATCACGTAGAACTTTTTCTAGCTCTGTTATGGCTGTTTTTGAGTTGTTATTTATAGATAATACGTCAAAAAGAGGTTTTATAAAGTTAAGTGTTTTTTCCAAAGCACTTGCTAAAACAGATATATAGGTGGCGTCTCCTTTTACTAATGGAAGCTCAATGTTATCGTGATATAAAATATCTTTTTTTTCTACATCTAAAGCTAAGTGTTCTGCCCATATTACATCTGGGTGTACGTTAAACCAAATGGTACGTTTATACCTACAACTATTTACACTTATATAAAACTCAGCTGGGTTTGTATATTGAATCATGTGCATGAAAAGGTATCTCCATAAGAATTTACTTTCACTAGAAGCGTCGTAGGGGTATGCTGCTTTAAATTTTAGTGTTTGGTCTGTTTTTTCTATGGTTTTATGGTAGGGTTGTACTCTTGGTAACGATTTTATATCGGTTAGGGCATTCCATATACCATCATCATCTGCAAAGGTATATTCTTGTATTTCTTTTAAATTAAATACATTTTCGGCATGTTTATCTTCTTCATTTATTTCTGGGCAATTGGCTACATTTGCATCTGTTTGTATGGTAACTTCTCTTATATTGTTTTTATTACCTAATACTAGACTGTAAATTGGGGTTGTTCCTCTATCATCTGTTAATAGCGCCCCATCTTCTGATTCTTTTAAAAATGTTTTTGGTTCAAAACCATCACAGGAAACGGTAAGTTCTGTATAATTACATTCTTGCTCATATAACTGTGTTATTAATGGCGGTTGCCATACTTTTACAATATTAGGGTTGGTTACATAGTCTTTTTCATTTACTGTTGCACTAAAATCGCTTTTGTAATTTACCGTAAGGGTTACCTCGCGTTTTATCGTTGGGTAATTATTGGTTATAGCATGTTTAGATACTGGTGTAAAAATAAACACCATTGTGTACTCTTGTAAAGAGTCTTCAGAATCTTTTGCTTCTTTATGATTGGTTTTACCTGCCCAACTTAAATTAACTACATGCTCATCTAAAATTGAAACATTATAATCTAAAGAAGGGTTGTGCTCATCTTTGGGTATATTTATATCTATTAAAGTACTATACCCTTTTGTCATAGACTCTCCTTTATAAAACACCTCTTTGGTTAGTTTGTAATCTTCACTTAAAACATTGTGTAAATGCATGTGTATGTCTAAGACATCTCCATATAGTAGCTCTTGTTCAACCGAGTCACAATTGTCCTTTTTAACAGGGTTGCTACGAACTACTTTTTCTGGCAATGTTCTTCTTTCTACCAAAAGTGAAAGTACCTGTGGTTTATCTACCGCTAAAATAAAGGCTCCTTGTTCTTTAAATTCGGGCGTATAATTAATACCTTCTAACCAAATACCTTTACCTAATGTTTTTTGAATATACTTTAAATTACCCAAAAAGACTCCTTCTCTTTTTTCAGTATGACTTTTGTATGGATTTGTAGCCACATATGCACTTTTTACAAAACCTGTGTCTTTTGGAGTATAAACATGGAAATTTGGATTTAAAACTTCATTTCCATCTTTGTTTAGGATATATCTTTTTTCATATTTGGTTCCTTTATTTAACTCATTTAATAGTACATGTAATTCTTTTTGGTCTTTAGAAACACCTTTAAAATAGTTAAATTTTCTAGTTTTAAACCTGTCGTGTGATTGTGCAATCCAGTATACATTTTCTTTTGTTTCTTTTACATTTTTAGCTTTTAAAACTTTTAAATGAAAACTTATCCCTTTATTAAGAGGTATTTCAAAAACTTTTAATTTTCTGTATATTCTTTCGGTAACAAGATTTTTATCTTGTTCGTCTACAACAATTATTTTTTTTGCCATAATACAGGTTATTTAATTTCTAATAAATCAGTATCATCAGTGTCTTCTATCGCTTGCTTTGGATTTGCAAGTGGGTTCATTTGACTATGTACTGCTGTATTTGTCTGTGCGGCTTGACTTTCTGTTGGTGCACCTACTTGTCCGTGAAAAGTAAATTCTACACATGGTGCGCCTGCAATAGCACAAATAGCTTTACTTTTTTCTGTTAATATTTTTCCTTGGTTACTTAAAGTTACCTTTTCATAAAAGTCTTGCCATTGTATTATGCTTGGCATACAAGGTAAGTAACTACTTCCAGAGGGTTGTAGTTTACACTGTCCAAAAGTTTTTGCTTCAAAGGGTTGCCCTATATCCATAGTAGAACCTACCATTTTTTGAGAACCACTAGACTCGTTTATATAATGTTTATGCGTACTTACTACTGCAAAGGTGTCGGGTGTAAAACCATGTGCACATTTACACATAGCACCATTGCAAATTACTGCTACATCACTCATAATAATTTTTTTTTAAATTTTAAATAGGCTGCTAAACCAATTTTCTTTTTTCTGTTTCTTTTGTTTTCCTTCTATAGCTTTACCATTTTTATAGTTAAAGCTTATATTTTCTTTTCGCTCTTTAAGCTGAACTATGCTACAATTTATTTCACTATCTAACTCTTTGTTGTAAAACATTTCTATACGCAAAGGTATAAGAGTTTGTTTTTCTACTAAATGATGTAACAACAAGGTATTGCCTTTTTCATCTGAGCCTTTAAAAGTTACATCGTGTATATTTTCTACTTTTTTAAACGTTTGCTCTCCCACAAAAAAGTTTTCGGGTTGATATGGGTGTATAGGTATGTTTACTTGATAGTTATCTTGTATTGGTTTATGTTGATATGCTACTGGTAAGCCATAGAAAAATAGTGCATATAAAAAGTCACTTTTTAAACGCTGTATAAATATACTTTCGTTACTTACCGATTTTTTAATTTCAGCAAAATAAGCATCCGTTACTTCACCAGTAAATTCTCTTTGAATATTTGGTAGTTGCTTGTTAAAACGCTCTTGTATTTCTTTAAAATTAAAAAGCTTATAGTTGAAGCCAAATTTAGAAATATGTAATTGTAATGGATACATAAGTGTTGCACAACGTAATGCTAAAACATCTAATATTTCTTTTGGCTCTTTACTATTGACAAAAAACTGCTTTCTGTTAATATGAACTATGTAATCTTTTTGATTATAAGCTTGATAAGCAATATCAAATATATAATTGGTAGTAATTTGTTCTTTTAAAAAAGTACAGCTAACACCATAACTATTCTTAACACCATGATTTACATGGTCGTACACACCAAAACTCATACTTTGCTATTTAAAAACAATACCTTCTTTCCCTGTTTCATTTACTAAGGTTTTAGATAAACTGTTTATGTTTTTAGCCTTTATAGAAATATCATTTTTAGTAGAAAGTATAATTTTCCCTTTGGCTATTTTTATAATAGTATTTTTCTTTTCCATGTTTAAAAAAGGTTACTTTGTTTTCCGCTACTATTATTAATTTTTTGCTCTGCTTGCTTATTTATATTGCCACTAGCTAAAAGGTCTATTTCTTTTCCTGCTTCTTGTATTATTTGCTCTGCTTCATTCTTTATTTCTTCATCTGCTATTTGAATTATATTGGTAGCTTTAAGCTTATAATTTCCTGAAATATTTTCTCTTTTGTCTTTACCTGTGGTAATATTTAAATTTTCTCTTACCACAATGTCTAAATTTTTAGACATAAAAGTCATGTTTTCATTTGCGGAAATAACTATGGAACTTTCGTGAGTGTTTAATTGTATTATGTTACTGTTCTTATCGGTAATCGTAATACTCTCTTTTCCCACTGTATCATTTAACTCTATGATGTGACCGCCACGAGTGACAATACTTTTTACAACGTTGTTTTCACCTCCTCCTGCTCCATTTTTACCTGTAAACATGCTTCCCATTACAAAGGGACGATTAGGGTCGTTATGTTCAAACCCTACCATTACTTGATCTCCTACTTCTGGAATAAACACAAAGCCTCTATTGGTTTTAGTAAGTTCACTGCTTCCTGCATCTGGAGTCATTACACGAATAAAATCTGTTTTTGCTCCAATAGCTTCTTGCCAGTAAAATTGAACTTGTACACGTCCTTTACTTTCTGGGTCTTTATTACTTACTACCGTCGCTATTTGATTATTAGCTACTGCTGGTGCTATGTTTTCGTTTAATGGTAAACTTTTTGTATTTGCAGGGATAGCTTCAAAGGTATTATGATATGCTCCTCCTACGTCAGCAAAATGACTTATTTGAGTTATAATATATTCTCCATACTGTTTTACAGTATACTTTCCTTCGTCATACTTTGCTGCACTAACTTTTATTATAGTCCCTAAGCAAAGTCCTTTTCTTCCTCCACTTGCCTTAAGTATATTACCTCCTGCACTTAACCCTTGTAAACGCTTTTGTAAGTACTCATCTAATGATGATTTATCTTGTAAAAACACATCACTTACTCCAAAGTCTTTCACTTCTTTATAAACTTGCTCTGATGCTTTTAGTGCTGTATTGGCTAAATCGTTTAATCCTTCATTATTTGCTTTTAAATCTCCTTCAAAAAACTGATCATTTAACGAGTCGTAACTATAAGTCGCTAAAGTAGGATTATACGTTTTGGTTTTTATTTGTAGTTCTTTTAAATCTTTACTGTATTCTAGCTCTATTGGTTTTTGACCTTCAGATTCAGGCTTTCCAAAAATAACGTCTACTCCGTCAAAGTAAAACCATTCATTATATTGATATGCTAACCGTTGAAGGTATTTATAATCGCTCTCTGCATATTGACATTGATAAGGGATTATTGTAGTATAAGCTGGACTAATCTTACTTTTAATAGCAGTAGCATCTAGGGTTTCTGAAACAATACTTCCTAAGTCTTTTTCTAACCAAGATTTTTGCTGTTTTCCATTTTCTAACAAGACAGTTTGAGACAATCCTTTAAGTATTAATTCGCCATGTAATCCTATTTCGTTATGACGCATTGATACATCTAACACAACACCTATAAATGCTTTACCTGAAACGTTCGTGGTAAGCTGTTTACCTAACCATTCTTTTGATTTATCTAATGTATAGCTTCCTGCTTCTTCTACAGTTTCTATATCTACTACAACTTCAAAAGTATGATGCTTATATAAAAATTGGTTAATTGTAATTGTTTTATAGCTCTTTACAAAGTTACCATCAATGGTAATTTGCTTATCTAATGCTTCTTCTTTTATCTTATGCATTGTAATTTTTTTTCTCTTAGTGATAGCTACATATATAGTTATCAGCACTTTTTTTTAAAAAAACAGAAAAGACCTTCTTTCTTAAAAAAGAGAGAAGGTCTTTAGTAATAAATTATATAAAACTAAAAGTTATTTAGTCCTTCTCATTAAGCTACTGGCCAACGGTTATCTAAGTTAGCATTACCTATAAGTAATTCTTCAGCAGAGAAAGTAACTGTTAATTTCATTGGAATTTCGTTGTTTACATCTAAATCTTCTTTGAAGTAAACGATGTAAGCATTTTTGAATTCCACTTCTTTCATTTTTGAATCTTCATCTGTTTTCTTGAAAACAATTTTTCCATCAACAGACTTAAATTGGCTATTTACCATTGCTTCAATAACAGAGGTATCTGATGTAGATTCGATAGTTAAAGTAACTCTTCCTCCGTTTACACTTGAAGATGGTTTACCTTTTGTGTCTGTGTTTCTGTTTAAGCTGTACTCAGCTTCTAATACGTCGAATTCTTTTCCTGCGAATTCGAAACTTGCTCTAAATGATCCCATAGTTTCTTTTTTTGGGTTAAATAATTAAAATACTTTTTAGAGCTTTCTCCATAAAAAAAGAGAAAGCTTTAAACAATATAAAACCTTCTCTTTTTTTATTTTTTGGCGCCATTCTATAAGAAGAAAGAAGATAACAAATATTGCCTTATGTGGTGTAAAGGTAAATTATAGTTTTCTCACATCCTAATTTTAATGTGAAAAAATTGTTACTTTTTTAAAGTTATTTTCCTAAAAAACTTAACAATCTTAGCTAAATAAAGACTAGTACTGATTAAGTTGACTTCACGTTATTTAAAATTACTGGGCTTTTGAAAAGTGTTTTATTTTAAACCCCATATTTTCATACAAAGTAATAAGCTCATCTTTATCATTATAATCTTTAATGTCTTTTACTTTCCAACTAACTTTTTCTTTTGTGGCTTCATCAACAAGGTTAAATAAATGCATCATTGCAACTTCTTCAAGTCCTTTTTCTTTTCCATTTCTATCTTGCAAAAAAACCTCTTTACTTCTAATTTTATCCCACATCTTTACCCATAATCCGGATTCTTTAACTGTAGGTGTGTTCATAGTATCAATATCAAAAACTTCTATTTCATTTTCTTTAGAGTTTATTGCTACTAACACAGCTACTCCTTTATTAGTTGTTTCTATTACACATTTTGCTCCTTCACCTACTCGTTCATCTAATAAATACTTAACTTTTTTTAAACGGTTTCTTTCTAACTCTATTCCTTGTTCTCTCTTTTTTAACTCTTTTAATTTTTTTCTAAATATCAGTTTAAAAATCATATATATAAATTTAATTGAAAAACTGCTATTAAGATGTTTATAGGTTGTAAGAAGAAAGAATTGTATTATATAAATTGGTAGCTACCATACTATAATTTTATAGGAGCCTTTTTCTTCTTCAAAATATAAGGTTTATCTTTTTTTAGCAGCTTCACAAAAGTAGTAAGTTTTTTATATTGACTGACAGTAATTACTAATTATATATAGAATTAAAGAGGTTAAGGTTTTGTTACTAATTACAATTGTTCTCCTTAGCAAAAACTAATCTTGCAGTATTGTTACCTCAGATTTTTTTAAATATCCAGAGGTGATTTTTGCCCCATCATAATACACTTTTACAGAGTTATCATTAATTTCTTCTAAGTATGCCTTATCATTTTGAATCAAAAAAGCTCTTTTTTTCACTTCTAAATTTTCGTCTTCATAAAAATAACTCTTTGGAACATTTACAACCACCATTGAAGAAAGCTCTGCAATGTTAAAAGCTTCCACCTCTATTGCAGAAATCCCTTTCAATTCCTTGTAAACCTCTACTGGAAGTGCTAATACTTTTTTAAACTGAACTTTTTCTACAACTCCAAAGTTTTTGTAATTAAAACCATCGTCTAAAAGTTCATATGTATCGTAATTCCTTTGTATATTTTGACTCACTTCAAATTCTTCAATAAACTTTTGAGTTCCCTCCCCTTTTTGAAATACACCTTTTAAGTTTCTAACTAAAAAACTCCCTTTAGTTTTCAAAGGAGGCTTTTCCATTCCTTTCTTATATTGATTTTTATTATCTATAAAACCTAGTTCGTAGGTCTTATACAATATACTATCCATTTCATGCTCTCTTAGAATAATATCTATACACTTAGACTTTGAAACTACTTTATAATACTCATTTTTATGCTCATCTTTATCATCTTGTTCATGCTCTAAATAGTAAGAAAAACTTTTCCATATACCTTGAAGTTGATCTAAGTCATATTCATTAAGCGTATCTTCTGTAGTAGACACGTCATAATTCTCGGTAATTATTTCATCTTTTTTTTCTATTGATTTTTTTTCCTGTTTTTTGCAACTAACTATAAAAACTAATAGAATTAGAGTAAATATTTTATTTCTCATTTTCTTTTTTTAAAATTTCGTAAGCTTTTTTTGTAAATTTCTCTCTATGATTTAATCCATTGGTACCTCCATTTACATCCTTTGTTACCGCTATAATAGCTGCTTTATTATTTCCTTTATCCGCCTCATTATTAGTACCTACTTGAACATGAGTCCAAATAATCATCGATGCCTTCATAGCCACATCCACATCAGTCTTCAATAAACTAATATCATCCCCCATAAAATCCTTTTTATCATTAGGGTACAACTCATTCCATTTATCATGCAATGCTTTATATTTATTTTTACCTGTTAAATGTATAAAACCAACACCAAAGTAATCAGACCCGTCTTCTGTTGACCTTTTACCATTTCCCATTCTACAACCGTAGACATAATCAAAAAGTTTTTTATCTTTAATGTATTCATCTTTGATACTGTATAGCTCATTAAATTCATCATAACTCCAAGAAGCTTTACCATTTTTTTTAGTTACTTCAATTGGATCTTCAACATCTCGTTTATGTCCATAATTCTTTTCAGATGAAGTCTTAGGATTTGAATATTCACATGTTAAAGTAGCATTGTACCCTTCTATCAAATCATGATACTTGAATGTGTATTTTTTTGAACTAGTAGGGTGTTTTACAAGAACTTTTCTTAAAAAGGTGTTATAGATATTTTTTGCTGAATAATTATAGCTTTCTTTAAGTGCATTCAATTGACTTGTTTCTGTCCCTATTTGTCCTAAAAAATGAGCCATTCTATCTAAACTATTAATTTCAAACTCACATTTATATTTATTTATGGCATCCGCAACTTCTTTCCTTCTTGTTGATTTAGATTTTGGGAAGATTTGTTTTAAAATTTCTGAAGTTATTTCTATACCACATCCCTTTTTCAACTCAAACCACTTATCATCCATATCTAGCCAATAGTTAGGCGTATTTCGTTTGTCTGGATCTCCTTCTTTATCTGGATTTTTACCGTTGTATACTACTTTTAAATTATTAGGACTGTGAGCATCCACAAGTAAGTACATAAATGCCTTTTTACCCTTAAGCTTATCCAACTCTTCTATTTCTCTTTTGGTATCTTTACCTCCTAATGTAATTTTAAAAATTACCCAATCTTTAAAGTCAGTTTTATTGGTTATTTTATCATCTTTTGCATAAGCTCCTACGACTGCTTCAGCCCTTGTGTTTTCTCCTTTGCTATGTTGTAACATTAGTCCACTTTTCTTAAAGTGAAGCTCTGTTTTTTCTTCTTTTCCTTGTTTTACATTCAACCAAACTTTTTTATTTGCTAAGTTTAATTTTTTTACAACCACATAAACTTCATCTCCTAAATTTACTGACTTTAAACTCTTAAAAATCACTTTATCTCCTATTTTTTCTTTTTTAGGTTGTGAGCCAATGTTTAAAGTTTCCCCTACATAAATGGTATCGCTGGTTAAGCCATTATCTGCTTTTATTTTTGCTACTGTAGTATTGTGTTTTTTTGCTATTTTACTTAATGTATCTCCTGAAACTATTTTATACTTAACTGGTTCTTTTTTATCACTTTTTTTATATGAAACAATAATTTTTCTACTTACCCTTCAAACTCCCCACAATCATGAGTCTCTAACTTTTTTAAATCCCTTTTAATCATATAAAATTTATTGATTTGAAAGTTATCTATTTCTTGGAAACTTGCATCTAACTGAACACTATAAATCGGGACTTCTTCTACTTTAGCTATAAATAATTTTACTTTTTGGTTTTCTTGAATAAAGAGTATTTCATAGGTTTTTTCTTTTTTCACTATACTCTCTATCTTAAAAACTCTTTTCTCCGAATCTTCACAAACATTAGTTAAGATTACTTTCTTATGATTAAATGTAACATTAGCTATATCACATGAATAACATGCTCCAGAAACATCATACGTATATCTTTTCAACACCTCTTTCTCTTCTTCATTAAAAGATAGTCCTATCATATCTTCTTCCATGACCTCTTTAACATCAAACTCTAGTATTTTTTGGCTTTCTACTTTTGTTAAAGTGTCTTTTTCTGTATTACTTTTAGGATTATCTTCCTCAACATTTACTGATTGTATCTTTTCCTTTTCTTGTACTATAATATCTTTATCCCCTTTTATTGCTGTTTTACAACTAAAAAAAAGAAATAGAATTATTATTACTATAGTATATCTCATATTAAATTTTATATTTTTTTAGTTGTAAAATAGCATTAAAAACCTAGCTCTCTAGTTGTTATAAACTTCTGCATTTGGCCCTACATGTATAAAGTATTGAATATAGAAAGGAGCAAATTAGTTTTCAAAGTTCAATTCTTCTATTTTACCCTCACAAATAGATTTATCAATTTTAAGAGAAGTAGAATTAAAATCAGATGTTTCTATATTAAAACTTCCTTTTTTCAAAGAGTCTATTTTAGTATTATTTTTATTAAAATAAATTGTTTTGTAGAACATTGGTCTGACACTAGAATACTCATAAAATAATGTATTAAAATTATCCTCTCTTAAAATTTCAAAATGATGAAAGTTAACTTCATCTATGGGTGTTTTTAAAATAGTATCTTGATATTCATATAAGTCATTCTTTATATATAAGATGTTATAATGATAATTTACACCTGACACTTCTTTTAAATCAATTATATTACCTGAGCTATCTTTAACATTCTCCTCCTGCTTCTTATTACCTGATTTGCAACAAATAAAAAAAACAACTAGGATAAGTGATATTATTATTTTGTTACTACTCATCCCGTAGTTATTTTATTCCTAATTTACCAATTTTCATAAGCCTATCTATTATAATCATTCCTATAGAGGAAAAATTATTTCTTTACTGTTCTACTAATATTCCAAATTTCTTTTGGTTTGCTAGTTGTCTCCTCTCCATTTTCAGTAATCGTTATTGATTTTATAAACCAATCACCGAATTTATCATTAAACTGATACGATATTGTTTCTTCGTAATCACCGTTTCTATTAACTTCATAGGTTTCAACCTGTCCTTTCTCAAAATTGTTAATTTGCATGGAACCCGAAAACATCGGGATACTAATTTCTTTTATTTCACTTTTTAAAATTACTTTACAGTCACATAATGGTTCTCCAGTTTTCACATCATTTTTATAAAAACACTTTATAGTATCCTTAACATTGTCATTATCGAAATATCCTAATTCAACTATATCATATTCCTGCTGAAACTCATGCTTCTGTTTTTTTACTGATTTTCTTTTTATTACCTCTTCATTTTTATCTAAAGAGTAGTTAACAACATCCGTTTTATTCCCTTTTTTACAGGAAATAAAAAATAAAGTGATAATTAAAAACTTAATCATCAAATTTCTGTATGGCTTCTTTAATTGTTTTTCTCTTTCCATATTTAGAATTCTTAATTGAACTTGTTTCATATTTATATACACCAATCGTCTTATCATTTAAGGACACACATTCTTCCTTTATTTCCATCTCTTTAATAATTCTTTTGAGATTCTTCTTCCTATGACTAAAACCATTTAAACCTCCATTAATTCCAATTGATACAGCTATTAAATCATCTTTATCAGCTTTGGTATTCATATCACCCCAAGCAGAACCATTATTCCAATACCACCCTGCGGAGTCAAAAGTGTAAAACAGATCTTCTGCAACTTTTTCTGGTGTACTTATTAATTCAGGTTTTCCTAAATATTTAAAGTATTTCTCATATGTTTTTTTCCATGTTAATTGGATTAATCCTTTTCCTTTATATTTTGGACCATAGCCCTTCACATTATGCCCATTACTAATTCGCGTTTTATATTTTCTATATCCTTTTTTATTTTCTGAAGTATTATACTTCTTATTTTTCACCTTATCCTTAAGGTATAATTTATAGTTTTTATAATTGGTTTCGTAAGTTGTATGGTCATAATCCCATCCGTCAGCATATTCTATTGTTGTTTTATAATGATCTGACTCTGCTTCTGTTTGTGCTATAAAGTGCGCCTTTTGTAGACATGTACTAATTTTATATTTTTTAAAAGTAGCATTTAACTGTTTTGTGAACTCTTCATATGTTCTTTTATCTTTAGGTATGGGGCAATCTTTATGATAAAAAAGCTTATCCTTATTAACTAATTTTTTAACTTCCTCTATTGTAAGACTTCTATTACAAAAGCAAGGTTTATTCTCCAATTCAAACCACTTACCATCCATATCTAACCAATAGTTAGGTGTATTTCGCTTGTCTGGATCTCCTTCTTTATCTGGGTTTTTACCATTGTATACTACTTTTAAATTGTTAGGACTATGAGCATCCACAAGTAAGTACATAAAAGCCTTTTTACCCTTAAGCTTATCCAACTCTTCTATTTCTCTTTTGGTATCTTTACCTCCTAACGTAATTTTAAAAATTGCCCAATCTTTAAAGTCAATTTTGTTGGTTATTTTATCATTTTTTGCATATGCTCCTACAACTGCTTCAGCCCTTGTATTTTCTCCTTTACTATGTTGCAATATTAGTCCACTTTTCTTAAAGTGAAGCTCTGTTTTTTCTTCTTTTCCTTGTCTTACATTCAACCAAACTTTTTTATTTGCTAAGTTCAATGTTTTTACAACCACATAAACTTCATCTCCTAAATTTGCTGACTTTAAACTCTTAAAAGTCACTTTATCTCCTATTTTTTCTTTTTTAGGTTGTGAACCAATGTTTAGAGTTTTCCCTACATAAATGGTATCGCTGGTTAAGCCATTATCTGCTTTTATTTTTGCTACTGTAGTATTGTGTTTTTTTGCTATTTTACTTAATGTATCTCCTGAAACTATTTTATACTTAACAGGTTCTTTTTTATCACTCTTTTTATATTGAGGAGTATCTATTCTCTCAGCAAAATAAGCATCTAAAACTTTATGATGTCTTATTTTTAATGTATTACTAGGTTTGATAATCATTTTCTTAGCTATTTTTATTCAATATTTATAGGTTCTGGTTGTTGTGCTACAACTTGTAATTTAAGTTTGTGCTCACTACTAGTTACCTTAAAATCTTTTATAATATCGTTCTCTATAACCTTATTGTTATATATAAAATCTTTGGTATGGTTACTCAAATCGATATCTATTGTTTGTCCTATAGCATTTTCTGTTTTCAATACTAAGTACACTTCTTCTCCTGTATGTGGTTCTGCCTGTTTATTACCTTGAAGGTCGGTATAATAACAAGTAAAGCGTGGTGTTGTATCTTCTTTAGCTTTGTATGGTGCAGCTTCTTTTATTGGTATAAAACTTTCTTGCCAGTGTTTTATATAACGTGTGGTAGTTTTTTTACTCCAACTAGAGTTGTTAAAAAATCGGTAGTCTTGCATAGCAGGTGATATGGTTAAAGTAACCTGCATACCTAATTGGTTGCAAAATTTTTCGTGATAATTTATTAGAGTGGCATCTTTAAAACTGTATTCAAAGATTTCTAATCCGTCAAAATCATCTTGATAAAAAACAACTTTCCCTTCTCTTAACTGATATAAGTTGAAGGGATATGATACTTTTTTGTTTTCGGTTCTGTCGGCAATAATCCATTCTAAAAAACTATCGTCATACATTTGTGATTCAAATGTAACCGAGATGGTTCCTCCCATTAAGGCAGAGGTAGGTTTTCCGTTCCAATCAATAAGTCGATCGTAATTTAAATTTGTATTGAAAAGTTCTCGTTCTTCTCCACATACAAATAGCTTTGCTTTAACATTCATTTTTAGGCAATTTTCGGGGTTCTTCCTAACTATTAACTAGGGCAATAGTTCTAAAGGTATAAAGTACACTTCACTCTTATAACCTTCTTCTACTTTTTGCAACTTATTTTTTAAAAATAATTCCTCTAATTTATCTATTTTTTCATACTGTTGAAAATAAAATTTTTCAAAACCGTTTTTTTCTACTCTTTTTCTTGGTAGTTTATGTATTCGTAAACAGTAATACCCTTCATGATTTAGAGGTATTCCTGATTTAAAGTAAAACAAGTCAGCAATTGTTGCTTTTCTACTTAAAACATATCTATACGCTGCTTTGTTTAATATCTTTATTTGCTTTTGGTAAAGACGTTTTATTACTCTTCGTTTTTTTCTCGTAATTGGTTTTGCCATTTGAGGAAATGTACTACGATAATTTTCTATCAATTCTATGATTTCATCCTTGTCAAAAACATATCCTTTTTTAATAATACTATCGTTAAGTAATGATACTTTTTGGTACAATACTTCGTGTAAGTTATTTCTACTTAATTGGAAGAGTCGTAAACTATCCGTGTTTAACTCTTTATATCTTGTTTTTATCGTAGCACTTGGTTCACTTCTTAAAACTCCTAATTTTTTGTTGAAGTAATTTAACGAGGATATAAGTTTATCATTGGTTAAAACAGATCTTTTTAAAACAGTATCTATTGTTTTCTCTAAAGACAAAGGAGTTAAAGAACTTTCTATTCTTGGAAAAACAACTCCTCCATTAAACAAACTATTATCTGGTGCATCATACACATAGATGTTATCTTCGTCTGCTGGTACTTTTTTAAGTATATTGTTTTCTACTATAATTTCATTATCTACAATAAAATTCTTGATAAATTCATTATAAAACTTCCCTGTTTTATACAAAAACTCTTTACTTCCTAATATGTAATTTTGAGATCTTACACTTTTGTTATTGTCTAATTGAGCAAAAATAATTTTAGGTGATTTTTTAGCTATTCTTTCAAAAAAAGTATCTTTTTGCCTTTTAATATCATTTGTACTCTCTTTACTTGAAGCTATGATAAAGAAGTTGTTTTCAAAACGCTTTTTTTCGCCTGAAAAATTATCTATTGCATAATCAACTGCCTTGGGAATAGACATTGTTTTTTCTGTGTATTCTACAGCTAAATTATTTTGATTACTTTCTATAAAAGACTCAACAAAACTAATCCATTCTGAAAAGGAACTTGTTTTTTCTAATATCGCTGTTCCTTTTTTGTCCACTAATATTGCTGAAAAACTGTATTTAGTTTCGGTAGGCTCTTGAAATAGGGTTATGTATAAACTTTGTAGAGAATTCAGTATTTTTTTTAGGTGCTCGCTTTCTTCGTTTTTAGAAATAAAGTGGAAGTTTACGACTTTAGATTCCTCTTTCATAAACTTTATTTCTTTTGTGTAGAAACTGTTTCCTTTTACATTGATAAGTTTATTTTTATCATGATTCCAAACATGTACTGGGGCTATTAGATCTTTAGTAACATCTATTTTCAAATTTTTATACCCAGTATACAAGTATTTTGACAGCACATCTTCACCCGTAAGTTGAATTGTATCTTTATTACTGACTGCTAATAAACTATCAGTATTTTTTACAACGTATACTTGATTTTGTCCTATACGAGTAATTAAGTTTGATGGTATCCAGCCTACTGTTTGAGAAGTAGAGTCTTTTAAAATAGGTTTATCTGAAATAAATACTGCTTTTCCTTTTTCATCATATTTATAAGGATATACTATTTGATTAGATACTAACTTCTTATTAGACTTTGTTCTAAAAAAGGGATCTTTAAATACATTTACAGAATCTACCTCCATATATGGTTTTAAATCAAAAAGTCTTAACGTTTTATCTGTACCTACTTTATATTTTATTGGCTTATTGTTACAAGTTTCTATAAAAGAGTGATTGTACTCTATAACATTATTTACAGGTATCCAGCCTAAATATTCTACCTGTTCAGTATCTTTAAAGTTAAACTTATCTCCATAAAACATAGAAAATAATCCTTTGGGTTTCCCTATTTGATCTGGGTTGGCTATTACTACTTCATACGAATTCTCTTTTTCATCAATTACATATAAAGGAGTTAACAACCCTTTTTTCTTAAATTTTTCTTGAATGTATGGTCCTTTATAAAAAGAATTGTTTTCTCTATCTGAAAAAACCATTTTTAACGAGGCATCGTGCTTTGTTTTTACTTTTTTAAGATAGTTAAATCTATTTTCTTTTACTTCTTTTACTTTTTCATATTTCCCTATAGTTTGTGATATTATAGGAAAGGAATATAGTGACAGAAAAAAAATAAAAAGTGTTATTTTTTTTTGCATTATTATCTTAGTAAACTTTGTGTTACATTTAATCTTTTGAAACATTTAATTGTATCTATTTCAACTTTATTAATTATTATTTTACTTCTTTTCTTATTTTCTAAGTAGTGTAAACCTTGACAGTAACTAAAAAAGTCATTATACCTTCCTCCATTAACAATTACAAGTATGTCTTCAGCTTGATTACATGTGTAGTTATTCTTTATATAATTTAAGTTCTTATAAAAGGTTCCTCGATCTGTAACCTTACTATCTGCTATTGCCTGAAGTCTTTTTCTAATGTCATTTTGAACAACCCCTAAAGAATCTACTTTTTCTAATTCTTCAACTTTTTCAAATCGTGGTAAGATTCTTATATTATGATATATGGGATATTTTAATGTGTTTGTTTGAAGCTTTACCCTGTAATCTCCTGGTTTGCTGTACCTATAGATAACTTGTTCTTCATAAGCATCAACTGTTCCTGTTTCTCCAAACTCCCAATACCAAGTATTTATTCCTTTTCCTTCGGTAAAAAACACTAATTCTTCACCTACATAACCCTCATCTACACCATGTAAGGTTACCAAAGAATCTCTTGGCGACAATTTCGGCAAGGAAACTACTCCTATTTGTTTTGATACTGTGAACTTATCATTTATTTTGATTGACACAAGATATTTTCCTTCCTTACGATATTTATAGTCAATATTACCTCGTTTCATGATAGAATCTCCATTCCCCATGTGCCATACTACTTTTCTTCCCTCAACTAAACTGGTATCGTTTAGAAGGAAAAACAATTTTTCTCCAACTTCAAATTGATAATTACTATTAGACTCAGACACATAAAAATCTAAGTTACTAAGTCTTGATTTATAAGGTGCAAATATTGCTAGTATAAGTACTAATAGCGCTATAAAAATTAAAGCCGACAATTTAAATTTATTAGACATACTCTTATATTTAAATGTTAGCTTTACATTCTTCTAAATTCTCTTTCAAAACTTTATTATTTCTTTTTAAAGCATTGTATTCTTCACTCAAATCGAAAAACATTTTAAGCGTTTTTGATGATTGAACTCCAAAAATATATCGGTTATTCATATCGTTATCTCTATAGATTTTTTTGTACAGTTGGATTTCTTTATCTAATTCATCTAACACCTGAATTTGAATAACATCAAAAGGTATTTCTTGAATTTTTTTATGTGTTTTCTTTATTCTTTTTGTGTAGTCTTCTTGAACATCAAAAATTTCTTCTGAAGCATCAATACTATTCAGTAACTCTTTACTCTCTACTACAGGTACTTTAAAAATAAATTTAGTTAGTATTATAAACACCACTGTAGAAATTATTATAAATAGAAGAGAGAATCTTATTTTTTCCCAAAAAACTTCGTGTTTATCCATAGCTTAATCTTTGTTTAAATCTTTATTTAAATCCTTATACTTTTCCCTGCATTTTTCTAATTGTTCTTTATTAGCTTCTCTTGTACTAACTTCTTTATTGTAACTTTCAAGAAGAGACTGTATATTTCTTATTTCCGATAAAAACTCACCGTAAATTTTATAGTAGTTATTTTCTTTTTTTGTACTATCAATACTTTGTCTTATCTCAACCCTAGTATTGGTAATAATCTTTTGCATTTGCCTATACTCTCCTATATTTCTTCGTTTATTTTTTAAGCTGTATAAATTTTTAAAAAGTTCTTCCATTTTAAAATTTAACATTGCTTGCTTTTTAAAAACTTCATTATAGTGAGATTGTTTACTTTCAATTAAAACAACTCCTTTTTCTGCAATAATTAAAGTGACATATAAACAGAAAAATACAACTATTGCTGTTAAAGAAAATGACGCAAAAAATTTAAGAATTTGTTTTTTTCTTTCTTTGTGATTTAAAGCCTTCATAAGAAATTAGTGTTAATCAATTATACTCCAAGTGCTATTATTACCTCTATTTCTATTGAACTGTGAACCTGACTCTTCGTTAATTACAATATTATCTTTTCTTTGTCCTATATACTCTAGTTCACTCATCTTTTTAAACACACGCTCTAACATAGCCACAAACCTATTTAACACATCAAAGGTTTCTGCAATTTCTATATGATTATACTTAACATTTACAGCATCTACTATAGCATCTAGAAAATCTGAAGGTTTAATATCTGTCCATTGATAGTAATATTGTAATAGTTGTTCTTTTTCTTTGTCATCCATTATACTTAGACAAATAGAAAGTTTGTTTGCTAATACAACTAGCCTATCTACTAAATACATAGGAGATCTACTAACCGAAATATTTTCTAGGTTAAAGATGTTATCACTATAATACTCTTGTAGTTTTGCACAGATTGAAAAAGTATTAGCCACTAATTTGTTACTGCTCTTTTGTCCATTATTCTTTTTAAATATTTTAATCGAATAATTTTTAGATTTAATAAGAACCTGTAGTAAACCTTTACTAAAACCTTCTAATCTTTCATTTGAAGATAAATTAACTACTGGAGGCACATATCCTTCGTCAATTGAAAACAACCCGTTAGTCCACAAAACTTTTCCTATAACTAAAAAGTGCTCCTTTAAAAAGCTTGTATTAATTTTTGAAACAGGAAGTGTATGTAATTCTAATTTTGGTAAAACATTTGGATGGTGTAGTGGTATAACTTCAGGGTCAGGAACACCCACTGGCAAATATTCAAAAGGAGACAAAGACAGCATTATATAAAACTCTTCACTTTCTGTCTTGTCAAAATCAGACGTTTTTAATGTTACAGAAGGTGAATTCGCTCCATATAAATCATAATGATACATAATTCTATATCCTTTTTCTGTAATCGCATTACATGATTTAAGTTTTATTACTAAAGAATTATCCCCGTCACTTAAAACATCTAATTGTAAGTTTTCAAAACCAGCTCCACCTTCTATTAAACCATACTCATAATTTTTAAGAGAAACCGAATTATAATCCTTTATAGTTTCAATTGTATTATTATAATTTTTAAAAAAATGTTCCGCAGATATTTTTACTCCGTCAGTCCAGTTTATAGGTAAATAATTCATTTTATTATTTTTCTTATTCATCATCAATAGTATTTAATGCAGTTCTTCTTATGTATATAGTTTGTTTATTTCTAATTCTATTAAATTTCCCATCTTTTTCAGCATCTAAAACTTTTGTAAACAAAGGGAAGTTAAACCACTTATTGGTATAAAATATCCAGCCAATTGGTTCTCCGTCTAAATAAGTATCAATCATTCTATCAGGAAACCTAAAATTCTGGTCTTCAATAAAACGGTTAAACCACATACCTACAGACACCTCCATAGGTAACTTTACTGAAAAAGAGCTATAGTTTTTATCTTCTGGGTTTCTTTTAATCTTAACTGTGACTTGTATTAGTTTAAAAACATCTACATTATCCCAATACATATCAGTAGCTCCATTATCTGAAACATTCCAAGCTTTATAAAACGGTTTTGATATATTTAAAAAGTAACCTAAGGACATTGAGTATAATAATGGTAGTACAAACCAAATTATTGACAACATAGCCCAAAGTGCATAAGGGAGGGTACTTATTTTTTCAAAGATTAGATAATACAACCATGCAGATAGAACCATTACTATAAAAGCAAAAAATAGTGTATGGAATTTATTATCTAAGCCTATAGATTTATAAAACTTCGTGTTTTGAAAGAGCATAAAAAACACACCTATAAAAAGGTAACATAAAACCGTAAGTATTAATCCCACCCATACAAACTCATACTTTAACAAACTAATAAAAACAGGTGCTATTAAAATAAGGGTTAGTAATAAAACTAAAACAATTGCCTTTTTTATATTGAAAGATTTTTTAGCTTTTACTATATTATTTAACACCATTAAAGATATAATGGCTATTAGAGGTGCTAAAAGAAATTTTAAAAAATATACTATTATTATGTTCATAACTTTTTCTTTTCTTATTTAATTAAATATGAGTCATACCCTAAAAATCTTTCTGCCAAAACAAAAGATTGATCAGAATTCGTTTGATAAGTGATATGAATTTTTCTTGAGGAAATTAAGAAGAAGCTCAATACTTCTTTTATTTGCAAAATACTTTTTTCTAAAACCTTAAAGTTTTCGACTTCTTTTTCTAACACTACTACTACCTTTACATCATCTATCTCACTGTAAAGCTTTCCACTTAAACCTAAATCAACTCCTAAAATGGCATTTCCTAAACTTAAAAAAGGAGATTCATTAATAACGCAAGGCACATAGCTTAGTTTTACTTTTAAGCCTAAAACTATTTGTATTAATTTTTCTAACTCTACTAAGTTCTCTTTAAAAAACTCCGACTTACATAAATTAAGGAATAGTTTATACAAAGATTGATCAGAAACTTGCAAATCAGAACCTATAATTTGCTTAAAAATATTTAATAGGTTTTGTTTTGATTTTTTATCTGAGAAAAAATTCAAGCTCCTATTATTAATTCTAACTCTTTCTTTAAAAATTTCAGTATCAAAAAGAGTAAAAAAGTTAATATCTCCTTTTTCTTTTTCTCTATTCCTACGAATCGTATCAACCACCTCTCTTTTGTTATCAGAATTAACCCCTAAAGAGAGAGGATAGAACAAAATTTCTGGTAATTGATGGTATATACTATTTCTACTTAAGTTAACAACTAAATTTTCTTCAAAGCCAGCATCTTTAGCTATAAAGTTTGAATCGACAGATAAAACATCTTTAGACTGAGCTCTACTATTCATACCGTGATTTTTTACGATTAGCGTCTCAGACACATCTTTATCCAATAAGAACTCTAGCTCTTCAACAAAAACTTCTCCAATAAAGTTAGATGCCATATTACGAACAAGATCGTCAACTACAACATCATTTTCTTTTACACTAGCTCCCATACAAGATTATTGTTTTTATAATCTAATAATACATGATCTCCTTTATTGACTTGTTCAGAAACTATCATTTTAGATATTACCTTTTTCACATATGTTCTTACAACTCCAGCAATAGGTCTAGCCCCATACTTTTGAGAAAAACCTTTTTTTGATAAAAATTCTAGAGCTTCATCAGAAATATCTAATACTATTTGTTTTTGTTGCTCTAACTGCTTTCTAAGTTTATTAAAGTGTATCACTAAAATATCTTGTGCTACCTTTTGATTAATTGGCGCAAAAGGTACTACCTCTGTTAACCTTCCTAAAAACTCAGGTCTGAAGTGTTGTGCCATTACTTCTATTAACTCATTTGACGTTGGAATTTTTCCTTCTGTTATTTGTTCAGCAATCCATTGGCTACCAATGTTAGATGTAAAAATGACAATAGCGTTAGAGAAGTCTCCTTCCCTACCTAGTTTATCATGAATCACACCTTCATCCATTAATTGAAGAAAAACATCATATACAGAACTGTGAGCTTTTTCAATTTCATCAAATAAAACTACTGAATATGGACGCTGCCTTATTTTAGTTACCAACATCCCTCCTTCTTCATACCCAACATAACCTGGAGGTGCTCCATAAAGCAATGCTGCAGAATGTTCCTCTTTAAATTCAGACATATCAAAACGAATCATCGCCGTTTCATCGTCAAATAACAACTCAGCTAATGATTTAGTTAATTCAGTTTTCCCTGTTCCTGTAGGACCTAAAAAGAAGAAAGAACCAATTGGTTGTTTAGGGTTACTAAGACCACTTCTCGATTCTATAATAGCATCTGATAATGTTTGAATAGCATTCGACTGACCTTTAACTCGCTCTTTTAATCTTTTATCTATATTGAGAAGACGTTCTTTTTCTTCTGTCTGAATTTTACCTAAAGGAATACCTGTTATTTCTGACACAACAGCTTCTATATCTATCTCACTTACAACATCTATAGATATCTTAGCTAGCTCTTTTAGCATAGATAAGAATTCATCAACCTTAGATATTTCTTCCTGTAAATCTGGATTATCAGATACTAAATTAAATGACTTGGTTACTTTTGAAGTTTGAATAACACTAACTTTTCTATAAATAGTATTATAGATTAATTGTAAATCAGAAAAATCAAACTTTTCTGAATCCTTAACTTCATTAAATTCTTTTTCTATTTTTCTAACTTCTCCTAATACCGTAGCATTACTCATCTTTACAGCTGCTACAGTTTTATCTATTAAATCTATTGCTCCATAGGGTAATTTTTTTTCTTTAAAATACCTTTTTGAAAGATGTATAGATTCCTCAATTGCTCTATCTGAAATTTTAATATCAAAATGTAGTTCTAGCCTTTTTTTGTGTCTATGTAAACATTTTAACATCTCTAAAGCCCCCAATTCCTCTAACTTCAATATTTCTAATTTACCATCTATAGGGTGTCTTTCAAGGTTTTTTCTGTATGAATCTGAATTAATAGTAAAAATCATATTAATTCGTCCTTCACTTAATTGAGCATTTAAAATATTTACAATGGCATTGGTTTTTCCTGAAGAGTTTTCTAGCAACACATGGAGGTCATCCACCACTAATATGGAAGGAGCATCAATAGACTCTAACTTCTCAAATAATTCTGAAATTTTCTTGTTTACATCATTTTCAGAACTTGCTCCTGCTAATAGTTTTGGAACATTAAGTTTAAATACCAAATGACTTTTTAAATACTCATCTGTACTATTACTCAACTCTCTTACAAAGTAATTTACCGTTGCTGTTTTCCCTATACCAGAATCTCCAACTAGGATAACACCTTTACTTTCTGACCTTTCAAAATTTTCTAAAATTAATCGTACTTCTTTCTCTCTACCTAAGATTAAGTTTCCCTTTTGAATTACCTCTTGTGTTTGAAGATCTTCAATATATGAACTTATTGCCGAAATATTTTCTTTTGCATTTGACTCTAAAAAAGTAGGAGTATTTGCATTGTAGTGTTTTAAAATATCTTGCTCGGTTATTCCTAAAGTTTCTATTTGTTGGCCAGAATATACAACACCTTCTCTCACTACTGCTGTAAAAATGCATAACGCATCAATATTTTCTGTTCCTAATTTTATTTTTGAACGCTCAGACTCTTCAAAAACTTTAGCGACTTCGTTATCTGGATTTACATCACTTGAAGCTTGTAGAGGACTCGACTTATACATTTCTTTCATTACCTCAAACCATTCAAGGACGTAGCTGGCATCTTTACCCATGCCATCAATAATCTCCTCTAAACCAGTAGGCTCATTAATTAATGATGTTATTAAATGGCTAACGCCATAGGTACTTTGATTTTCTCTGTAAGCAATACTTTTAGCTCTTTTTATGCTTGATAAAGCACTTGAACTGTAATCTTTTTCTATCATTTTTAAATAAAAAATACTTTATAAGTTATATTTGATATAGATCTCTTTTCCAGTTCCTTCTCAAGATAATAACTGAAAAGGGTTTGTTTTTCTGTAGAGATTAACTCTTTTTTTGTTTTAATATGTATATCAGTGGTTCTTATCAAACCTTTTTTCTTTTCTTTTGAAATTGCTACACCATCTTTTATCGAAATTCCTTCAACAAAACGCCCTATTTTACTATTAACAAAGCTTTTTACATCTTCTCTTGTTACAATTCTTTCTCTTGTAAGCAATCCATAGCGTAAACCGTTTATTTTGTCGTGTTCTTCCTTTCTAATATAACCTCCAATTGTATCAGTCTTTAACTTTATCTTACTATCGATAAACTTACCTGTTCTATATTGATTAAAAGTGTAACTTGTGTTAATTCCATTAGCCTGACTAGCATTTGTTAGCCAATATTGAAACTCGTAATTAAAAGCTTCTTTATGCGGATAAGTCAATAAAAAAGTTTTATCATTAGTTGCATTAACCTCTCCAAATTCTAAATGAATTTTCTTATCAATTTCATCTAGTTTTTCATGCAAGTCATCTAAGTAAGCTTGTATAATATCATAACCTATTGAAGAAAAAGCACTTCCTTCTTCTCTTACTGTTTGTGAGGTTTTACTCAACATCATTTTAGCACTTCTAGTATCAAACCTTCCTATATCTCCAAAATATAACGAGTAACCACCTTCAAGACTTTCTGTAGAGTTTCCTATAACATTTGCATAACTATTTCCTTTATCATCATTTAAACTTTCAATATTTAAAAAATAGTCTACACCTTCACTAAGCACAGATAAAATTCTACCATTTTTTCTAAAATTATGTTGTTTATACTCAAGTTTTCTATTAACTACTGGAAAAGTGTTTAAACTTACATCTATTCCTTGCAGTTTATCTTTAGAAAAAACCTCTGGAAGCTTTACTTTAAACCACAACAACTTCTCATTTAAATCTTCTGGTTCAACGAAAAAATCATCCTGTTCACCAAACAACTCTGTAATTGTTCTTTTTGCCTTACAAGATTCATTTAAACTTAACGTATAAAAACAATCTTCATAAAACGAAACAACATCATCAAAATAATGAACTTCACTATTCTTGTTTATTAACTCTTCCTTATCTAGAAACATTTCATTACCATCCACATCATAAACCTTCATTGTTTTTAAAAAAGGTAAGAGTGAACTATCTTTTAAAATAAAACAGAGAGATAAATTGCTTGTTTCCTCTAACAATTCACTTGAAATATCCACTCCAAACCAAAGCTCATAATCTTTAATTTTATTCTCTTGAGATAAATAAAGAGCATCTTCTATATTTCCAAATTGATTTTCACTTATTTGCAATTTATCATCATACCCCAAATATTTAACAGAGGCATTTATAAGTTGTTTTGCGATAATAGGCGTAAAGAAAACATCTAATTTTTCTTCTCCAAATCTTCTTTTTGAGCAATAAAAATGATCTGAAACATAAAGTTGTGTAGTATCATCTTCTGGTTGTGCTTTTAGCAAAGCATGTGAAGGTGACGGTAAAGACCACTTGTTACTTACTAATATTCTAGACAATCTATCCAGTAATTCTTTGTCTGAAACATCTACTTGTTGATGTAATTTTGATATTTCATAAGCAAAAGTATGTAGTAATAAATCTAAAATAGGGTCGACACTTCTTTTGTCTTTAATTCCCCATAATTCCATCGAACGCAAAAGCATTCGATTTTTAATTTTCATAAAGTATTCGTCTCTCATTGCGTTTTTTTTCTTTTATTGAGATAAAGGGCTGATGTAAAAAAGTGTAGCGAAATTAAATGGAGCTTCGGTTTCAATAATTGTCCCAAAAACTTTTATTTCTGCTTTTCTTCTTACATGAACATCAGTAGTCTCAGCATCATCATCTATTTCAGATAATCTTACACTTACTCTAACATCCTTAAGCCTAGGTTCATATTCAATAAAGGCGTAATATAAAGAATCTTTAACTTTTTCTTCCCATTTATTGATTTTAACCAACTGATTAAACTCTAAGTCCCAAATATCGGAACCATAATTGGGTCTTCCAAAAACTTCGCCCTGTTTTGAAGTAGCAATTATCATGAGGTGCTGGGCTATTGATTCTTCAAGTGTACACCCCAATCTATTATTCTCTTTATTTCTTTTTGTTATACTGGAAAAGTCTAGGGGGATCTTCAAATAATTCATTTTTCCTTAATTTTTTTTTGTAAAAATAATTTTTTTTATCAAATATTTAATAGATTCGTAGCAGAATAAAAAAAATTATTATGGCAATGTACAATTACGGAATTGGAGGTAATGAAGTTAAAGTTGATGCTAATGAATCAATCGCAAACATTTCTTCCAACAAAACCCTATTAATCCAAAAACTTACCGACGAAGCTCCAGCAACCCCCGAAGCTACTTATGGTTTAGACACTATCGAAGCTGTTTTTGAAAAGTTTTCACCTTCTGTAAAACTTGAACACACTGATGAAAATGGCGCTGACGTTAAAGAATCTTTAAATTTCAATAATTTAAGTGATTTTAATGTTGAGAACATTAAGGCTAATAGCTCTTTTCTAAATAAACTTGATATAGAAAAAGATCAGTACTTAAGAATTTCAAGACAATTATCTTCTAACAGAGCACTAATGAAAGCTCTAAGCAACCCCGAAACTAAAGATACATTTATTAAGATTTTAGAAGAATCTATTAAAGAAATCGATCAAGCTGAACAATAAAAACAAAAAACATAATTAGCTATGTCTACAAAAGTAAAAACGCAACAGTCGGAAGAAGTAAAACAACAGTCCCCTAGTCAAGAAGTAGCTAACGCTATTGACGGTATTAAAGAATATGGAGGATTCTCTTTTATTGAGAATATTGTTGATGGATACTCAAACTTAAACCCAAAAAGAAAAGCTAGAAAAAGTCTATTTTTAAACGACGAGCAATGGAAAGGAGAAAGAAAAAACTTAAAAAACAGACTTTCTGTTTGGTTAGAAATTCTAAAAAGTAGCGAAAACATCGAATCGATGTGTGATTCTGCAAAGGAAAAAGCTACTAGCATCGAAGGAGTTTTAAACTACAACTTAAAGAAAACCTTAGAAAAAACTAAGGAATTAGAAACCTCTTATAGATCTGTAGCATTATTCTACAAAAACACAGAGAAAGATAAGGTTAAAAATATTACGATCTTAAATGCTGATTTAAGTCAATTAAAAGATTTAGAAAACCCTCTTTTTATAGATTATGTATCAAATGAGCTTAAACAAAACTTTGATAGATTAGATTTAAAAGACAATTATTCTATCCTGGTAGTACCTGGGCATCTTGGTTCTAACGTAGTATTAGACAAGTGGTCTAAAATAGCATACGAAAATAAAGCTGTTTTATTAACCGATTTCCAAGACTTAGAAACTCCAGATGACATTATTGACATGTTCTCTAACGCGAATCATTCAGGAGGAGAAGTTCATAAGTCAAACACTTTAATGACTTGTAACTGGCTTTTAGGAAGAAAAAAAGAAGACTCTGTTGGTGAAGAAGACAACTTATACGTTCCACCATCTTCTGCTTTAGCTGGTAAAATATACCACACTTTAATGTCGCAAGTAGTAGCAGGTAAAAAGTTTGGTGGTATTAACGAAGTAGAAAGTGTAAGATTCGATCTTAAGAAAAGTGAGATTTCAGAAATTGAAAAAATGGGATTAGTTCCTATGGTAAACGAATATAGTAAAGTAATGGCTTTCTCAGCTAAAACTTTATTTAACGGAGACAATTTAGGACTTCAAACCTATTCTGTTGTAAGAGTATTTGATCACATAACAAAAGTATTATTTGATTTCTTAAACAGACGTGCATTTGAAAATTGGAGTTCAAGAACTGAAGCTGATTTACGTCGTCAAATAGTTAAGTTTTTAGATGATATCCAAGGACCTACTAAATTAATCGAACGCTTTAAGGTTATAAAAATAGAACAAGATCAAAACCAAAAAGACCGTGTTTTATTAGACATTCATATCACTCCTTATTTCCCAGCTAAAAGTTTCGTTATTCAATTAGACGGACACAAAGGAGATGGGCCTGAAGATGCTGTATGGCACAGTGAATACGTTCAACAGTAATCCAACTTTAAAATACACTCTTTTCCTTTTATAGAAAAGAACAGAAAAAGCAAAAGTTTAAAACTTTTGCTTTTTTTCGTTAAAGAATACTTTAACAACTGTACAACTCCAAACTCATTCCTTTTGATATTGCACCCCTCTTTTCATAAAAAACTCTTAAAACACTCCTTTTTAAACTATAAAAATTTAAATTCAGTTTTTTATCACAATACATACAACTATTTTTGTAAGCTTTAAACACTCTTTACGAATAAGATAAAAAATACTTTTATGAATTTACAAGAACTTAAAAGCAATATAGACACAATAGTTAGCAATAAAACTTCAACAGAAGAAAAACTACAACAAATCTGCGATTATTTAGCTTCAGAAATCTCTTATTATGACTGGGTTGGATTTTACTTTAAAAATGGAGATAAAAAAGAATTAAAATTAGCACAGTTTAACGGAGAACCTACAGATCACACAATTATCCCTTTCGGAAAAGGTATTTGTGGTCAAGTTGCTGTTAGTAATGAAAATTTTGTAGTTCAAGATGTTAGCGAACAAGACAATTATATATCTTGCGGATGGAAGGTAAAATCTGAGATTGTAATTCCTATTTTTGTCGATGGTGAAAATATAGGACAAATCGACATTGATTCTCATACAGTTAACCCATTTACCGAAAATGACGAGGTTTTATTGGAGTATATATGTAAAAAAGTAGCTAATTTTATATAATTTTCACATAATCGCTTGATTATTAAGTTTTTTTTTGTTTTATTTGATCTGATTTTTTAACAACCCCATTAATCCCCTTAAATATGAGCAGTAGAGAACATCCTTCTTATGCAGCATTAGGCAGTGCTAATGCTCGTTCAAAATCTCAACAATCTTTAGTAGAAAAATTCACAATCTGGTTTCGTAATTTTTTAGAAACTGCAGAGTAATTTTTCTTTTAAAATTTTGTTGTTGAAAAACACCACCAAAATTATTTTATTTTTGGTGGTGTTTTCAATCTTAAAAACTTAAAAAATTATTGTGTAACGCCTACTGTTTTACTAGCTTTGCAAGTTTAACAACACAACAATAATGAACAATACAAAAACTATTAAATCAGCATTAATTTCCGTTTTTCATAAAGACGGATTAGAGCCTATTGTTAAAAAACTTAACGAACTAGGTGTTACTATTTACTCTACAGGAGGCACTGAGAAATTTATTAAAGACTTAGGTATTGATGTAGTGCCAGTAGAAGATGTTACTTCGTACCCTTCTATTTTAGGAGGAAGAGTAAAAACTTTACACCCTAAAGTTTTTGGAGGGATTTTAAACAGACAAGATCATGAAGGTGATGTTGCTGAAATGCAAGAATACAATATTCCTCAATTAGATTTAGTAATTGTAGATTTATATCCTTTTGAAAAAACTGTTGCTTCTGGAGCTTCAGAGCAAGACATTATTGAAAAAATTGATATCGGTGGAATTTCGTTAATTCGTGCAGCTGCTAAAAACTTTAAAGACACTGTTATTGTTTCTTCTATGGAACAATACGAAGACTTCTTAACTATTATCTCAGAAAATAACGGAGAAACTTCGTTGAACGATAGAAAAAAGTTTGCTGCTAAAGCTTTTAACATCTCTTCACATTATGACACTGCAATTTTCAATTATTTCAATGAAGATGAAGTTGTATATAAAGCCAGTGAAACTACATCTAAAGTATTACGTTATGGAGAAAACCCTCATCAAAAAGGTTTTTTCTTTGGCGATTTAGATGCTATGTTTGATAAACTACATGGAAAAGAATTAAGTTACAACAACTTATTAGATGTTGATGCTGCTGTTAATTTAATAGAAGAATTTAAAGGTGAAGACCCAACATTTGCGATTTTAAAACACAATAATGCGTGTGGTTTTGCTCAAAGAAAAACTATTCATCAAGCTTATGTTGATGCATTAGCTGGTGACCCTGTTTCTGCTTTTGGTGGTATTTTAATTTCTAACACAAAAATTGATAAAGCTACTGCTGAAGAAATTCATAAATTATTCTGCGAAGTGGTTATTGCTCCTGCTTATGATGCAGATGCCTTAGAAATTTTAAAAGGCAAAAAGAATAGAGTAATTTTAATTCAAAAAGAAGTTGAATTACCTAAACAAACAGTAAGAACAGCCTTAAACGGAGTATTAGTTCAAGATAAAGATTATATTACAGACAAATTAGATGATTTATCATACCCTACTAACAATAAACCTTCAGAAAGTGAGTTAGAGGACTTGTTATTTGCATCTAAGTTGTGTAAAAACACTAAGTCTAACACTATTATTTTAGTAAAAGACAAACAATTATTGGCAGGGGGAACAGGCCAAACAAGTAGAGTTGATGCTTTAAGACAAGCTATTGAAAAGGCTAACAGTTTTAACTTTGACTTAAATGGAGCTGTTATGGCTAGTGATGCTTTTTTCCCTTTTCCTGACTGTGTAGAAATAGCAGATAAAGCAGGTATAAAAAGTGTAATTCAACCAGGTGGATCTATTAAAGACCAATTAAGCATTGATTATTGTAACGATAATAATATAGCTATGGTTTTTACAGGAACTAGACATTTTAAACATTAATTATACTGAATGTAAAATACCCACAGATTTTTATTAGATTTGTGAGAATACATTAAAATTAAATATAAATAACGAAATCTTTATGGGTTTTTTCGATTTCATGACAGAAGATATTGCAGTAGATTTAGGTACTGCAAATACACTTATAATCCACAATGGCAAGGTAGTTATTGACAACCCCTCTATTGTTGCTAGAAATAGGCTTACTGGTAAAATTATTGCTACAGGTCATGAAGCTAGTAGGATGCAAGGAAAAACCCATGAAAATATCAAAACCATACGTCCTTTAAAAGACGGTGTAATTGCTGACTTTCAAGCTTCAGAAGAAATGATAAAGGAATTTGTAAAACAAATTCCTGCCATAAAGAAAAGATTATTTCCACCATCATTACGTATGGTAATTTGTATTCCTTCAGGGATTACTGAAGTTGAAAAACGAGCAGTTATAGATTCAGGTCGTCATATGAACGCTAAAGAAATCTATTTGATTTATGAACCAATGGCTGCTGCTATTGGTGTAGGTGTTGACATTATGGAGCCTAAAGGAAATATGATTATTGACATAGGTGGTGGTACAACTGAAATTGCTGTTATAGCATTAGCTGGTATTGTTTGTGATCAATCCGTTAAAGTTGCTGGAGATTTATTTACCAGTGACATTATGTATTACATGCGTACTCAACACAATTTATATGTTGGAGAAACTACTGCTGAAAAGATAAAGTTACAAATAGGTTCTGCTACTGAAGATTTAGACACACCTCCTGAAGACATGATGGTTCAAGGGCGTGATTTATTAAGTGGAAAACCTAAGCAAATACAGGTTTCTTATCGTGAAATTGCGAAAGCATTAGATAAATCAATTTTACGTATTGAAGATGCAGTAATGGAGACGCTATCAAAGACACCTCCTGAATTAGCTGCTGACATATACAACACAGGTATTTATTTAGCTGGTGGTGGTTCTATGCTAAGAGGCTTAGATAAGCGTTTATCTAGAAAAACAGATTTGCCAGTATACGTTGCTGAAGATCCGTTACGTGCTGTAGTTCGTGGAACAGGTATTGCACTTAAAAATTTAGAAAAATACAAAACTGTATTAATCAAATAAATTTGAATGATTATTTATGCAACAGCTTATTTATTTCTTACAGAAGTATAAGTATTTCTTATTTTTTCTATTCTTAGAAGTTATAGCTGTTGCATTAATCATTAACAACCATTCTTTTCATAAAAGCAAATTTATTAGTTCTACCAATTTTATTACAGGAGGACTATATCAAAAATCATCAAATATTTCAGAGTATCTTGTCTTAAAAGAAAGAAACTCTATACTTATTGAAGAAAACTTAGCCTTAAAAAATAAACTGGAGAAAATTACTACTTATCTTGATAGTATTTCTGCGAATCAAATAAAAGACACTACACAACTCAGTCAAAATTTTAATTATATTTCTGGAAGAATAATTAAAAACTCTTTTCATAAAACTGATAACTTTTTAACAATCAACAGAGGTAAAAGTTATAATGTTTCTAAAGAAATGGGAGTAATTAACAGTAAAGGTATTATTGGTATTACTGATAATGCATCAAATAAATACGCAAGAGTACAATCTATTTTAAATTCAAAAAGCAATATCAACGCTAAATTTAAAAATAACAACCACTACGGTACGTTAACCTGGGACGGTAAGGACTATAATATTGTACAACTAACCGACATTCCACGTCAAGCAGCTTTTAAAAAAGGTGATACTGTAGTCACTGGAGGAAGGTCTACTATTTTTCCAAACGGAATACCTATTGGAACAGTCTTAGAAGTACCTGAAGAATTATCTGCGGTTAATAGTATAAACATTAAACTCTTTAACGATATGTCTAACTTAGGTCATGTTTATATAATAACCAACCTAAATAAAGAAGAAATAAAAACTGTAGAAAATAATAATGAATAAAACAGTATACTTAATATTTTTATTCGTTTTCCTCTTGTTACTACAAGTCTTGGTTCTGAATAATATTTTATTTTTAGGTTATGTAAACCCCTACATTTATATCGTTTTTATTTTCTTGTTCCCTATTAAAGAAAACAGGTTTTCTCTTTTATTAGTTGCTTTTCTTTTAGGTTTATGCGTAGATGCTTTTTCTAACTCTGGTGGAATTCATGCTTTTTCAACTGTGTTTATGGCCTATATACGTTTATTTGTTTTTAAAGCTGTTTTCAAAAAAACATCATCAGATTATCTACTTTTTAACCTAAGACATGAGTCTTTTGACAAAGTATTTAATTATACAGCTATTTTAACATTAACTCATCACTTCATTTTATTTAGTTTAACTAACTTTAGTTTTTATAACATATCAAATGTACTTGTCAACACACTATTTTCTAGTGTTTTTACGTTACTGTTGTATTTTTTAGGAAGTTTTATATTTAGGAAAAAGCTAGCATGAAACGAAGTTTCTTACTTATATTTTTAATTACTCTTATTGGAATTGTTTATATCTCTCGATTATTTCAGTTACAAGTAATAAATGGTGGCGAACAGAGCCTAAAGCATAGTGCTACAATAAAGATTGAGTACGATTATCCAGAGCGTGGTTATATATATGACCGTAATGGAAAATTATTGGTTGCAAACCAATTATCCTACGATGTAATGATTATTCCAAAAGAAGTAGAACCTTTAGATACTTTAGAATTCTGCTCTCTTTTAAAAATCGGCAAAGAAGATTTTGTAAAACGTTTTAAAAAAGCAGAAAATTATGCCCGTTGGCTTCCTTCTGTATTTTTAAAGCAATTAGCTAAAGAGGATTATGCTTTTTTACAAGAGAAATTATCTAAGTACAAAGGTTTTTATATCCAAAAACGTATCATTAGAAATTATCCTGTAAAGTCGGCTGCCAATGTATTAGGGTTTATTAGTGAGGTTAATGAATATGTAGCTAAGAATAGTGATTACTACGAACAAGGAGAATTAATAGGAAAACTTGGTGTAGAAAAGCAGTATGAAAGAGAACTAAGAGGCGTTAAAGGGAAAAAATACTTCAAAAGAAACAACTTAAATAAGGTTACTGGCTCTTATAAAAATGGAAAATACGATACCCTTGCTGTGCCTGGTAAAGACTTAACATTAACCATTGATAGTGAATTACAACAATATGGAGAGTTATTAATGTCTGGGAAAAGAGGGGGAATTGTTGCTATAGAGCCTCAAACAGGTGAGATATTAGCATTGATTACCGCTCCTTCTTATGACCCTAACTTATTAGTTGGAAGACAACGCTCCCCTAATTCTGTAAGGCTTTTTAATGACAGTATTAACATGCCAACTTTTGACAGAGGTCTACAAGCAATGTATGCTCCTGGTTCTCCTTTCAAAATCCTAACTGGTTTAATTGGTTTACAAGAAGGGGTTATTGATGAAAATACTGGCTTTTATTGTCAACACGGATATCGTTATGGTAAACGACCTAACGCTTTCATGGGGTGTCACTGTAGAATTGTTGGACGACCTGTTCGTTTAAAAACAGCCATTGCTAAATCTTGTAACACATATTTCGCTAATACTTATAGAAAAATTATAGACAATTACGAAAATCCAACCATAGGAACTGATGCTTGGAGTGAACATGCAAAAAGCTTTGGTTTAGGCAATTATTTAGGTTATGATCTTCCTTCTGGTCAAAAAGGGAGAATTCCAAATGGAAGTTTTTACGACAGAAGTTATGACTTTAGATGGGGAGCTACTACAACTATTTCCAACGCCATTGGTCAAGGTGAAGTAGAGACAACACCTATTCAGTTGGCAAATATGACAGCTGCAATTGCTAATAAAGGATATTTTTACACTCCTCATATTGTTAAGAAAATTGAAGACAAACCCAAGCTTGACTCTACATATGTAACTCGTAGAAATACAACAGTTTCTCCAGAACATTTTCCTATTGCTATTGAGGCAATGTATGAAACGTTTACCAGAGGTACAGCTAGATATAGTCAAGTTAAAGGAATAGACATTTGTGGAAAAACCGGAACCGTTGAAAACTTTATTAGAGTAAATAAGAAGAAAGTTCAGTTAACAGACCACTCTATTTTTATAGCTTTTGCTCCGAAAGATAACCCTCAAATAGCCATAGCTATTTTTGTAGAAAACGGAGGTTATGGTGCTACAATTGCTGCCCCTATTACTAGTTTATTGATTGAAAAGTATTTAAATAAGTCAATCTCTAGAAAATACCTTGAAGATCGCATGATTAACCTAAGCCTTCAAGAAAGATATGATAATCAATTATTAATTCAAAAAGGCAATACTATTGCGACAGGAACGAAATAATATTTTTGCAGGAATTGATTGGCTACTTGTTTTACTCTACGTAATATTAGTTGGTTTTGGATGGGTTAATATATATGCTGCGTCCTCTACTGAAGAATCAAGGGAAATTTTCGACTTCTCAACAAAATATGGGAAGCAATTAATTTTTATAGGACTTAGTATACCTGTTATTATCTTTATCCTATTTTTTAACTCTAAGTTCTACGAGCAATTTTCCAGTGTTATGTACATTTTCTCTCTGGTTTTATTAGCTGGAGTACTTGTATTTGGTAAAAAAATTAATGGAGCTACATCTTGGTATAACTTTGGTGGAATAGGGCTACAACCTTCTGAATTTGCGAAAGCTTTCACTGCTTTGGCATTAGCAAAATTAATGAGCGACCGGCAGTACAACCTTAAACTAATAAAAAATCAAGCAAAAGCTTTTATAGTCATCTTTTTGCCTGCATTTTTTATTGCCTTACAGCCAGATATGGGCTCTGTACTAATATATTTTGCTTTCTTTTTTGTTTTAAACAGAGAAGGTCTTACCCTAGCATATATATTATTTGGAACAATCTCTATCATTCTATTCTTATTAACTGTTTATTTTGGAGCAAAATGGGTTCTTATTTCATGTTTACTTATAATAACACTCGTTGTTTTTTATGGCATCTACAGAGACAAGCGATTTTTCCGCTTTAACGTTATAAAAATAATTGGCTCTTATCTTTTTTCTATTTTCTTTATTTTAGGAATTAGCTACACCTATAATAACATATTAGGTCAACATCAAAAAGACAGGTTTGATATTTTATTAGGAAAGATACAAGATAACAAAGGTATTGGCTACAATTCTTATCAATCTGAAAAAACAATTAGTTCTGGTGGTTTTTCTGGAAAAGGTTTTTTACAAGGAGACAGAACGCAAGGTAACTTTGTTCCTGAGCAACACACAGATTATATATATAGTACTGTTGGTGAAGAATGGGGTTTTTTAGGTAGTTCCCTTGTTATAATTTTATTTATGTTCTTACTCTATAGAATTATTTACTTATCAGAAACACAAACCAATAAATTTGCAAGAATATATGGCTACAGTGTAGCTTCTATTTTCTTTTTCCATATTATTGTAAATATCGGTATGGTAATAGGTCTACTACCTACTGTAGGAATACCACTACCCTTTTTCAGTTATGGAGGTTCTTCTTTATGGGGATTCACCTTGCTTCTATTCATTTTCATTCGTTTGGATGCCCATAAAAAGTACGATTGGTAAAGCAACTACTATACTTTATAATTTCCTGAAAAAAAACACAACTGTAGTAACACTTACTTATACACACACTACAAGTTATAAGTCAAAATAACCACACTTATTAGAGAGAACTGTAAATAATGAGATATTAAATAAGCTCTAATTTTAAACGAAGTATTTTTAGTTTTAAACCAAAATAAAAACGCTTCGATAAAAAATATCGAAGCGTTTAACTATTAACTAACCTTAAAACTCTTATAAAGCTGCAACGTGTTTAGCCAATTTAGACTTTAAATTTGCTGCTTTATTCTTATGAATAATGTTGTTCTTTGCTAATTTATCTAACATAGATACAACAGTCGAAAACATTCCTTCTGCTTCCTTCTTATCTTCTGTAGCTCTTAATTTTCTTACAGCATTACGAGTTGTTTTATGCTGATATTTATTTCTTAAGCGCTTTGCTTCGTTACTTCTAATTCTCTTTAATGCTGACTTATGATTTGCCATTGTACTAATGCGTTAATTGTTTATAAAAAACTTGTAGTCCGTACGGGAATCGAACCCGTGTTACCAGGATGAAAACCTGGCGTCCTAACCCCTAGACGAACGGACCAAAACAATCGTTCTGATTGCGGGTGCAAATATACAATTCTTTTTGTTATTTGCAATTAAAAATTATTTTTTTCTCTATTTATTTTTCTCTTAAAATAAAGAAAAAGAACTTGTAGTCCGTACGGGAATCGAACCCGTGTTACCAGGATGAAAACCTGGCGTCCTAACCCCTAGACGAACGGACCAAAACAATCTTTTTTACGATTGCGGGTGCAAATATAAAAACTGTTTTTTATTACACAAAGTTTTTTTTTATTTTTTTAATAAGCCTTTGCAAAAAGTACTCTTTTTGTTGATGGTTTTCCTGTTAACACACATTCTCCATCCTCTTCTTTTGCATCATTAGGAATACATCTTATTGTAGCTTTTGTTAGCTCTTTTATCTTATCTTCTGTTTCAATTGTACCATCCCAATGCGCAGACACAAATCCTCCTTTGTTCTCAATTACATCTTTAAACTCTTCAAATGAATTTACTTCTGTAATATGGTCGTTTCTGTAAGTTAACGCTCTGTTGTATAAATTCTCTTGAATTTCTTCTAACAAGTTAGCCACAATGCTTACTACCTCATCTCTAGATACAGTTTGCTTCTCAAAAGTATCACGACGTGCAACTTCTACTGTACCATTTTCCAAATCACGTTTTCCCATTGCAATTCTTACTGGCACACCTTTTAACTCATACTCAGCAAACTTAGCTCCTGGTCTAAAAGTATCTCTATCATCAAACTTTACAGAAATTCCTTTAGATCGTAATTCTTTTACAATTACATCTACTTTTTCAGAAATAGCATTTAATTGCTCTTCTCCTTTATATATAGGTACAATTACAACTTGAATTGGCGCCAATTTTGGAGGCAATACTAAACCAGCATCATCAGAGTGTGTCATTATCAACCCTCCTATTAAACGTGTTGATACTCCCCAAGAAGTTGCCCATACATACTCCTGCTTTCCTTCTTTAGAAGTATATTTTACATCAAAAGCTTTTGCAAAATTCTGCCCTAAGAAGTGTGAAGTTCCTGCTTGTAATGCTTTTCCATCTTGCATCAAAGCTTCAATAGTTAAAGTATCATCTGCTCCAGCAAAACGTTCACTTTCACTTTTAGCTCCTTTAACAACAGGCATTGCCATAAACTCTTCAGCAAAAGTTGCATATACTTCTTGCATCTGTTTAGCTTCAGCTATTGCTTCTGCTTTTGTCGCATGTGCAGTATGACCTTCTTGCCATAAAAACTCTGCAGTACGTAAAAACAAACGCGTACGCATTTCCCATCTTACAACATTCGCCCATTGGTTTACTAACAATGGTAAATCTCTATGCGATTGAATCCATCCTTTATATGTATTCCAAATAATTGCTTCCGAAGTAGGACGAACAACTAACTCTTCTTCTAACTTAGCTTCAGGATCTACACGTAACTTTCCTTCATTATCTGGATCATTTTGTAATCGATAATGTGTAACTACAGCACATTCTTTTGCAAATCCTTCAGCATTTTTTTCTTCTGCTTCAAACAAACTTTTAGGTACGAAAAGGGGGAAATAAGCATTTTGATGTCCTGTTTCTTTAAACATTCTATCTAATTCTTTTTGCATGTTCTCCCAAATTGCAAATCCGTATGGTTTAATTACCATACAACCTCTTACTGCTGAATTTTCAGCTAAATCGGCCTTTACAATCAATTCGTTATACCATTTCGAGTAATCTTCGGCTCTTTTTGTTAAATGTTTGCTCATAATCAAAAGTTTGGCATAAATATTGTTATTTTTTATGCGTAAATTGTGTCTGCAAAACTACATTAAAAAGGTAACAAGCCCAACAAAGAACTAATTTTTTGCAGCTAGTGGAAAAACAATTTGCTTTAACCTAAAAATAAAAAAGTCATGAAGCTACATTACACCAAAACCAAACTCCCTTTCTATATCCTATCATTTTTGATGGCAGCTACATTTATATCTTGTGGTTCTACACAAACGGTTACTGGTAGTGATGATGGTATTTATGCTGATGAAATAGAACAACCACAACGTAGAGTAATTGTTACTGATGATCGTGCATATGATGAATATCAGGAAAACTATTTTACCAAAGAAGTAGAACGCTTAGATGCTTTAAATGGTACTGATATTTTTACCGATATAGAAAATTATAAGTCTGAAAATGATGACTCATATGATGATGAAGACATTATATATGAAGAGGAGCCTGAAACAAGAATTACATATAATGGTAATGAACCTTGGGGGTATGCTGACAACAGTGATGTAGTTATTAATATTAACACCTACCCAAGATGGGGCTACTATAATGATTGGTATTGGGATTACGGCTATGGGTATAATTATTACAGACCTTGGTGGAGATCTCGTTATTATAACTACTGGGGGTACAACAATTGGCATCCATACCACTGGAATTCTGGATTTTATGTTGGTTTAGGTGGGCTTTATTACAACTCTTACTGGAATTCTCCATATTACGGTTACAATTATTACAGACCATATAGATACTATAACAACCACTATTACAGACGCCCATACAGAGGTGCCAACTATTATAGAGGTCACAGAACTGCAACAACTTCTAGAAGAGGTTATACTACAGGTCGTAGAGGAACTACAACTTCAAGACGCTCTTCTGATGTTTACAGAAGAAGCAATAGTAGAACCTATCGAAGCAACAGAAACACTCGTTCAACAAGAAATACAAGAGGATACAATACAAGAAGAGGTAGCAATTCTAATAACAGAAGTATAAAACGATCAACTAGAACAAGAAGTTATAACTCAAATGGTAGCAGATCTACTCGTAGCTATAGAGGTACACCTCGTACTACAAGAAGCTCTAGAGGATATTCTACAAGAAACTACAGAGCCTCAAATAATAATGATGTTCGTAAATCTTCCTCAGTTAGAAACTCTAGAAGTTATACTAAGAGAGATCAAAATTCTAATAGATCTGTTAGAAAATCATACTCTCCTAGAAGCTCTAAAAGCTACTCAAAATCAACTAGAAATAACAGAAAGAACTATGCTTCACGTAATAGTAGCAATTCAAGAAAATCTAGAAGTTACTCAAAACCTTCAAGAAGTTCTCGTAGTTACTCAGCTCCGTCAAGAAGCTCTAGAAGCAACTCTTCAGCCGGAAGTAGCTCAAGAGGGAGTAACAGAAGTTCATCTAGAAGCTCTAGAAGATAATCTTGCTGCCAGATTTCAAGACAAGTTTTTAACGAATTAATGAAAAAATGAAAAGAATTTTAACCTTCGCGATAATTATCGCTAGTACGTATACTGCCTACTCGCAATCTTTAGGCTACAATGATTTAGGAATTTTATTTTCAAAAGACGATAATTATGGAACCGCTCGTTTTGAAGCAATGAGTGGAGCCTTTGGAGCATTAGGTGGAGACATATCTTCTTTTGGAATTAACCCAGCTGGTAGTGCCGTTGCTATTAAAAGTACTTTTGGAGTAACTTTAGGCAATAGAAACACTACTTATACAGCTAATTATTACGGAAATACAACAGAAACGGAAGATGACTTTTTTAATATTACCCAAGCTGGTGGTATTTTATCTTTTGATTCTGCTCATAACTCTGACTGGAATCGTTTTGCATTAACCTTTAACTATAGGTTAAAAAGCGACTTTGAAGGTTTATTCTCTTCACAAGGTAATAGTGGTCAAGCATTATTCAATGAACACCCTGATGATATAACCAATCAATTTAATAACGGACAAGAGCAACGCTTTTTTAATTCTACCTACGGAGAGAGTAGTATTTTTGAAATGGGATTCTCTGCTGTACATCTAAACAAGTTATATGCAGGAGCTAGTATAAAATTTCATAATTTTAGCTTTGGTCAAGTTACCGAACTTAGAGAGGTTAATGAAGACGATAATGGAAACACCTTAACAGCTCTTAACGTTCAAGATAGCTACTTTGAAGGTAGCGGAGTTTCTTTTAGTGCTGGTTTTATTTATAAAGTTAATCAAAGCTTCCGTTTCGGATTAGCTTATGAAACCCCAACATGGTACAATGAAGTTTTTGAAGATAGTAACTTAGATGTTTTCGATCCAAATGACTCTAGATATGATGATTGGGTTGGTTACACTGAAATATCAGCCACAAACCAAGATACAGATGTTAATAGCGGGGAAGAATTTTATTCAAATATTTTCAGACTACGAACACCAAGTAAACTTACTGCTAGTGCGGCATTTGTTTTTGGTAAACAAGGTTTAATAAGTGCCGATTATACTTACAAAGACTACAGTGGTACAAAATATAGAGAAAACGACCCTTATTTTATAGAAACTAATCAAAACTTTGATAATGATTTTAAAGGTACCCACTCCTTAAATATTGGTACCGAGTGGCGTTTTGACAAAATGAGTGTTCGTGGTGGTTATCATTATGAGCAAAGTCCTTATAAAAATGCTTTAGACGATGATAATATTTCTGGGTTTTCATTAGGACTTGGTTATAATTTCGGAAACGTTAAGTTTGATTTATCATATACTAATTCAGAAAACAACAGTCCGTACTATATTTATAATTCACCTGCTGTAGATGTAGATCCTATCGAATTAACAACCGATACTTCTCGAATCTCTGGAACAATTACTTTCAGTTTATAATTCATAAAAAACATATAAGAAGAGTCCTGCTATATGCAGGACTTTTTATATATACATATCTCAGTTTTTTACCGTAATTTTGCTTCTTATTTACAACTTATGAGTTCAATAAAAATAAACATACAAGAAACTAATAACGAAACCATTCTAAAGTTTGTTAGCAACAAAATTTTAGTTAATGGTGGTAGTTATGAATACAATAATATAGACGAGGCTAAAAACTCTCCGTTAGCACAACAACTATTTTACCTTCCTTTTGTAAAAAAGGTATTAGTTACAGCTAACTTCATTGCTATTCAACGATATGATATTGTTGAGTGGAGCGATGTTGAAGAAGAGGTTCGCGAGCAAATAGAAGCTTACATCCAAGATGGTAATTCTGTAGTAAAAGAAGAAACTACCAAAAAAGATGCTGTTGAAGTATATGCTGAAGTTACTCCAAACCCTGCAGTAATGAAATTTGGAACCAACAAAGCTTTAACACAAACTGATGTTGAGTATACAAATATTGAAGAAGCGAGCAAATCTTCTCCTTTAGCACAAGCTTTATTTAGCTTTCCATTCGTCAAAGAAATTTTTATTTCTGAAAACTATATATCAATCACCAAATACGATATGATTGAGTGGAATGAAGTATATCAAGAAGTGCGTACTTTTATTCGTAGTTACATTCAGGAAGGCAAAAAAATTATTTCTGAATTACCTAAACAACAAACTAAACAAAACGTTGAAGTTCCTAAAGAGAATTTAACTGATACTGAAGCTAAAATTGTTGATATTTTAGATGAATATATAAAGCCTGCTGTAGCTTCTGACGGTGGTAATATTGCTTTTCAAGCATACGATGCTGATAGCAAAAGAGTAAGTGTTATTTTACAAGGAGCTTGTAGTGGCTGCCCATCATCAACAGTAACATTAAAAAATGGTATTGAAACAATGCTTAAAGAAATGTTACCTAATCAAATTAATGAAGTAGTTGCCATTAACGGGTAATTCCAAACCAAATAAAATATATGTCTGAAAAGATTAAACCATATAAAGATTCTGAATTAGGAAAGAAAGAACAAGTTGCTCAAATGTTTGACAATATTTCTGAAGATTATGACGGGTTAAACCGTGTTATTTCTTTAGGAATAGATGTTAGTTGGCGTAAAAAAGTAGTAAAACTAGTAGGAGAAAATAACCCACAACAAATTTTAGATATTGCTACTGGTACAGGTGACTTAGCTTTAATGATGTCTGAATTAAATCCTGAAAAAATTGTAGGTTTAGATATTTCTGAAGGAATGCTACAAGTGGGAAGACAAAAAATAGCTAAAGCAAATTTGTCCAATAAGATTAAGATGATTGTTGGCGATAGCGAAAATATCCCTTTTCCTGATAATACTTTTGATGCAATTACTGTTTCTTTTGGAGTTAGAAACTTTGAAAACTTAGACAAAGGTTTAACCGAAATATTACGCGTGTTAAAACCTGGAGGTAAGTTTGTCGTATTAGAAACCTCTAACCCTACCAAATTTCCTTTTAAGCAAGGGTACAAATTGTATACTAATTATATTTTACCTATTATTGGTAAACTCTTTTCAAAAGATAAAGTTGCTTACTCATATTTATCAGAAACAGCAAATACTTTTCCTTTTGGAAAGGCTTTCAACAATATTTTACAAAAAAATGGGTTTAAGAATGCAAAGAATATACCTGTAACATTTGGTGTTGCATCAATTTATACCGCTTTAAAATAGTATGTTAAAAAAGCTTTTACTTTTCGGAATTTTAGTAGCGTCCTTATCTACGCAAGCACAAAGAGAAAAAATATTAAAGCTTCCTAGTTTTGATAAACCTCTTTTTCACTATGGTTTTTACCTTGGTGCTAATAATAATGGTTACAAAATTTCTTATGCTCCAAGTGATTTTGATAATGCTGAAATCGAAGTAGAATCATCTATTGGTTTTAACGTAGGTTTAATTGCTGATTTAAGATTGCATAACAATATTAACCTTCGTTTTGAACCTGGACTAATGTCCAATACAAAAACATTACGATTTAAACATATAGCTGGTGCAGATAACGTAAATACTCGAGAAGTAGGTGCTACATACTTACATTTACCACTACTTTTAAAATTTAGCACTAACAGACTCAACAATATGAGGCCTTATGTTATTGGAGGACTTTCATATGATCATAACTTTTCAAGTAACGAAAGAAATAGTGATGATAACTTTGCTGGTGAATTTAGAACTACAACCAACAACTTTATGTATGAAATAGGAATAGGTGTTGACTTTTATTTAAGTTACTTTAAATTTTCTCCTTCAATAAGAGGTGTTTTTGCCATTAATAACGAAGTTAAATACGACAATAAGTCTTCTCAATGGACTGATCCTATTGATTTCTTGGGAACCAGAGGAGTGTTTTTACACTTGGCTTTTGAATAGGATTTATAAAACAATTACAATAAAAAATAAAAGGCTTTCTAAATTAGAAAGCCTTTTTTAGTTTAAAAATAATATGAAGTCCCCCGAATTCTTATTACTCTATACTTGTTAGACACACTTTATTTTCTTAGGTCACATTTATTTTATCTTAAATAAAAAAAGACCGCAAAAATGCGGCCTTATTTCATAAAGATTTCTCTTTATTAGTTGGATAGAAGTCCCCCGAAATCTATCGTACTGTTAAAAACATTGTTTTTAGCGTTTTCAAAGATATAAAAAATTGTTAATTTTTATTATTTTTTTATAACTATTTTATTGTCAACTACATCTTTAATTGGTAAAATCACCTTACCTCCTTCTGTATTGATTGTAATACATATATTATCTATAGCAACTACTACACCTTCTACATCATCTATTACAACCTTTTCTCCTATTGAAATGTTTTTTCTTGAATAATAACCAAAAAGCAACCTAGAAACAGCATCTCTAGCACCAAATCCAAAAGCTAAAGTAAAAGCCAATAATACAGAACCTATTAAAAGAGTTAAATTACTTTTAATTACCGATGTATCAACCCCTGCTTGGTCTAATGCTGTTATAGATAAGAACACTACAATTAAATAAAAAGCTATATTACCTACTAAATTACCTCCAGATACTTCAAGAGATTTAAACATAGATTGAATTGCTTTTTTTACCATAGTTCCTAGATAAGCCCCTCCTACAAAAATACCTACAGCCGTTAATAGCTTAGGTAAATACGCAAAAAAGCTTCTAATCCCCTCAGACACTACAGTTAAGCCAAACATTTCGGCTCCAACCATAACAAAAACAAAAATCAAAAACCATTTTAATACGGCCAAAATAACATTGGTTAGTACAATATTTATTGTGCTACTACCAAAAATTTCTGTTTTCCTAAGCTTTTTAGACCATTCATCTATTTTAGTTTTGGCTAATGCTTTTCTAACAAGGTATAAAAAGATTTTTATAACAAGCCAAGAAATAATTACAAAAGCTAAAAATCCTACTACAGTTGGTAATGAATCAATGATATCTTGAAAAATATCCTTAAAAGGGGTTAAAAAATCTATATTTAAAAAACTCATAACTTTTATGTATATATAGTATGTATTTGGTTAGTTTGAACTAGTTAGTTTCATTTCTTTTTTCCGTTTGGTTCAGTAGCTCCTCCTATCAAATCAACAATAGCATTAGGATACTTAACCACGAATAAATCAGCCATATCTATTGATAGCTTAATCATTGCCACATCATTAAGTACTTTGTCTTTTAGTACTTCTGGCAATTCTTCGTTATGTAATATTTTTTTAAATGGATTATCCATAATTTATTACAATTCGTTATACGCTTTCACCACTTTTTCCTTAGCTCTTTTTAAACGCATTTTTACTGCGCTTTCCCCCAAATCTAACCCCGCTGAAATATCTTTAATACTCATTTCATCTTGGTACTTCATTAATAAAATCATTTTCTCTGAAGGAGAAATCATTTCGAGTGCTTTTGCCAATTTATCTGACTTTAACTCAAATAGTGTAGCGTCATCAATATCATCAATATTACTTTCTTCTCTTATTTCATCAGTTACTACTGTTACCTTTTCTTTTTTCTTCTCCTTATTTCTCTGTACATAATTAACACAAAAATTATAAGTAAAAGAATATAGCCAAGTAGAAAACTTAGATTTTCCTTTAAAAGTTCTCAATTTAACAAATAAACGAATAAATACATCATGTGTTAAATCTTGAGCCTCTTCTTTATTTTTGGAAAATCCGTAGCACTTGTTATACACCACGCCAGCATAACGATCGTATAAAACAGCAAATAAATGAGTATCATTTTTTTCTACTATTTTACGAACCAAATCTTCGTCGCTTATTTTCTTTACATCAATACTCTCCAATGGGCAGTATAGTTAGTTTCCTCCTTAGTTATACATCAATTTAGACACTTGGTCCGTTACGTGGTCACTTAATTATTGTTTTAATAACAAATTTTAACATTTATTTAACAAATAGACGAAAATTTTCAAAAAACACAAAAAACTTTGTAACATTATTATAACTGCATACGTATAAGTTAATGTAGACTGATTGATAAATTAAAATATACTTGAAGTAGATGAGACAACTAAAAATTACAAAACAGGTTACCAATAGAGAAACCGCGTCTTTAGATAAATATTTGCAAGAAATAGGAAAGGTAGATTTAATTACTGCTGATGAAGAAGTTGAATTAGCACAAAGAATTAAAGCTGGTGACCAAAGAGCCCTTGAAAAACTAACTAAGGCTAACTTACGTTTTGTGGTATCGGTTGCTAAGCAATACCAAAACCAAGGATTGACATTACCTGATTTAATTAATGAAGGTAATTTAGGATTAATTAAAGCTGCTAAACGTTTTGATGAAACGCGTGGTTTTAAATTCATTTCATATGCTGTATGGTGGATTCGTCAATCTATTTTACAAGCATTGGCTGAACAATCTCGTATTGTACGCTTACCTTTAAACAAAATTGGTTCTATTAATAAAATTAATAAGATGTATGCTTTCTTAGAGCAAGAAAATGAGCGCCCTCCAAGTGCTGAAGAAATTGCCAAGAAATTAGACATGACTGTTAATGATGTTAAAGAGTCTATGAAAAATTCTGGTCGTCACGTATCGATGGATGCTCCTTTAATTGAAGGTGAAGATTCAAATTTATACGACGTATTAAACTCAGGTGAATCACCAAACCCTGATAAAACTTTATTACACGAATCATTACGTATCGAAATTAATCGTGCACTTGAAACATTAACTCCACGTGAAGCTGATGTTGTAAAACTATACTTTGGTTTAGGAGAGCACCAACCAATGACTTTAGAAGAAATTGGTGAAACTTTTGATTTAACTCGTGAACGTGTTCGTCAAATTAAAGAAAAAGCCATCAGAAGATTAAAACACACATCTCGTAGTAAGATTTTAATGACTTACTTAGGTTAATAATATAAACAACAACAAATAGTTATCGTAACTATTCGTTTTTTGATTAATGAATGAAAGCTCTCAAATTTGAGAGCTTTCTTTTTGGTTTTAATGCTCTTAGTTTTAACTATATTTGCAATTAATAACAACACAACAACTTATATATTAATGGAAAAACTTGTAGCCCCATCAATTTTAGCGGCTGATTTTGGTAACCTACAACGTGATGTTGAAATGGTTAATGATAGTAAAGCAGATTGGTTTCATATTGACATTATGGACGGTGTTTTTGTACCAAATATTTCTTTCGGAATGCCTGTTTTAAAATCAATTGCAAAACACGCTAATAAAACTATTGATGTACACTTAATGATTGTAGATCCTGATCGTTACATTCAAACTTTTGCTGATTTAGACGCCGATATTTTAACCGTACATTATGAAGCTTGTACTCATTTACATAGAACTGTACAGGCAATAAAAGCTGCTGGTATGAAAGCTGGTGTTGCTTTAAACCCGCATACACCTATAGCCGTTTTAGAAGATATTATTACAGATTTAGATTTAGTTTGTATTATGAGTGTAAACCCTGGATTTGGAGGGCAATCATTCATTGAAAACACCTACAAAAAAATTCAACAGTTAAAAAACTTGATTGAATTTAGTGGAGCTTCAACTTTAATTGAAATTGACGGAGGGGTAACTGACCAAAACGCTAATAAACTTGTAGAAGTTGGTGCTAATGTGTTGGTTGCTGGTAGTTTTGTTTTCAAAAGCGATAATCCTACCGAAACAATTGAGAATTTAAAAACTATTATAAACTAAAAGTCAAAGCGTATTTAGAAAAATTTCTAAATACGCTTCTAGTTTAACAGCCCTATAATCCCTTAAAAGGGTTACTAAATATGAATAGTAAATATTAATGTAATCTTGTTTAGGGTTAACTTATTCTCCACTACAAATAACATCATTCATACAAACATAGCCTCGAGGAAGTGGTTCACAGTTATGACACAAAACGTAAATCCATCCTCCATTAATTGATTTTTGTTCTGACTTATTCAAAACCGAACCTAAATTTGAAATGTTTTTTAACATGATAAAGTATTTTGAGTTTCTCAAAAATAAATTCTACAAAACAATTTAACTCAAAAAAAACCATAATAAAAGTATGGTTTTACCATAAATTTCAACTTTTCATATCTACTTATATTAAAGAAAGGACTAAAATTGCTCTAATAGGTAATAAATTAAATCAGTGGTAGTTACAATCCCTACTAATTCATTATTATCAACAACTGGCAAAGCATGAAACTCTTTTTTTGCTAAAATCTCAGCTACCTCTTTAATCGTTGTATCTGAGTTTACAGTTACCAGATTTTTCGCCATCACTTGGTCTATTGTAAACATATTATACACCACAGTATCAACGTCGGTTTCATTTTCATCAACTGCATCTGCAAAGCTTATTCGTAATAAATCTGTATAACTTAACATTCCTTTTATTTCATTTCCACTAACTACTGGAATGTGTCGTATATGTTCTTTTTTAAATATTTTCTCTGCCGTCATTAAATCATCAGTACTACTTAATGTAATTACATCTTTAGTCATTATAACTGAAACTGGTGTTCTTTTTTTCATTTTTGTAAGGTTTTGTGTTATTATTTACTTCAAATTTCAGTAATAAAAACAAGTATAAACCTGATTAAAATCATAGATTATCATCTATTTTATTTCTATCTAAAATGTAATTATTTAACTATTTTTACAAAAACAATTTATCTTGATAGAAGATTTACAGAAATACTACGGTTATTTATTTGAGGAAGCATTATTAAAAGAAATAGCTGATGTTGCTATAGCTAAAGAAGTAAAAGCTAATGAAGTTATTATTGATATTGGCAGTTATATTACTTCTATCCCTCTGTTATTAAGCGGCGCCATAAAAATTTTACGTGAGGATAAAGAAGGAGATGACTTAGTTTTATACTACATAGAAAAGGGAGACACTTGCGCTATGACCCTTTCGTGCTGTATGGGACAAACTAAAAGTAAAATCAAAGCTGTGGCTGAAACCGATGTAAAGCTATTGATGATTCCTAAACAAAAAATGAGTGAATGGCTTAGCAAATATAAAAGCTGGCAAGAATTTATTTTACATAGCTACCATAGTAGATTACAAGAGTTTATTGATGCTATTGACACTATTGCTTTTTTAAATATGGATGAGCGTTTATTAAAATATCTAAAAGACAAAGCTTTAGTAAACCAAAACGAAACAATTAGCGTAACACACCAACAAATAGCTAATGACTTACATACTTCTAGAGTAGTTATTTCAAGACTTTTAAAAGCTTTAGAAAAAAAAGATAAAATAGAACTAAATAGAAATCAGATTAAAGTGTTAGAACTTTAACCTTGTAACTTAAGTTACATTTTTTACAAGAGAATCGTTCTACCTTTATGGTAAAAATTAGAACGATGCACAAGTTTATTATCTTAATTACTGTATTATTCTTTTTTAGTTGTAATCAATCTAAAAAAAGTGATTATTCAAAAAAGAATACTAAAGAAGTTACAGTTGAAAAAGCTACACCTCCTTCTGGCAAAAAATTATTAGAAACAAAATGTTTTGTATGCCATAACTCCTCTACTCCAAACAACGAGAGAGTTGCACCTCCAATGATTGCTATTAAAGCTCATTATATTAATGAAAATACTTCAGAAGAAGATTTCACTAATAACTTTCTCAATTTTGTATTAAACCCCACGAAAGAAAATGCAGTGATGAGTGGAGCTGTAAAACGATTTGGAGTGATGCCTTATCAAAAATTTGAAGAAGAAGATCTTAAGAAGATAGCTGATTACTTATACAACTATCAAATTGAAGAGCCTAGTTGGTTTAAAGAGCATTGGGAGTCTAAGCAAGGTAAAAGCTACATTAATTCAGGTAGAGAGGTAAGCGACATCCAATCTAACAAAACTTCTGAAGAAATTGGATTGGAGTATGCTATGGAAACTAAAAAAACATTAGGTAAAAACTTAATGGGAGCAATTCAAAAAAAAGGAACTTTACATGCTTTACAATTTTGTAACGAAAAAGCCTACAAGCTAACCGATAGTATGGCTACAAAATTCAATGCTTCGATTAAAAGAGTTTCAGACAAACCAAGAAACCTCAACAACACTGCAAACACTGAAGAATTAAACATTATTGAAGGATACAAAAGAGTTGTAAGTAACAAAGAGGAAATTAAACCTGTTACAAAACAAGTAGGTAACAAAACCAAATTCTATTATCCAATTATAACAAATAGTATGTGCCTACAATGTCATGGAACCCCTAACACACAAATAAAACCTGAAACTTTAAAAGAATTAACTCTCCTATACCCTACCGATAAAGCTCAAGGTTATGATGTAAATCAGGTACGAGGTATTTGGAGCATAGCATTTAAAAATTAAAATTATGGGAAAATTTTCAGACATAATTAAAGGAGACAAACCTGTTTTGGTTGATTTCTTTGCTGAATGGTGTGGTCCATGTAAAATGATGGCTCCTATATTAAAAGAAGTAAAAGAAGATTTAGGAGAAAGTGTTATTATTTTAAAAATAGACATTGATAAAAATCAACAAATAGCCAATACCTACCAAATTAGGGGTGTTCCTACCTTTATGCTTTTTAAAGAAGGCAAACTATTATGGAGACAATCAGGAATGTTATATAAGAACGATTTGATTAGTATTATTAATAGCCATGTGAAATAATATCATTATTTTTATTCCTCTTTATTGCTACTAAAAAAACGTTCTTATTTAATAACCTCATAAACAATCTTCGGTATGGAAGACATGCTCTTTTATGATAGAATGCAGTTTGCTTTCACTATTACTTTTCACTACTTATTTCCACAATTAACAATGGGACTATCGTTAATGATAGTCTTCTTTAAATGGAAATTTTTAAGAACTAAAATTGAAAAATATAACGACGCTGCTAAGTTTTGGATGAAAATCTTTGCTTTAAACTTTGCCATGGGAGTAGTTACCGGAATTCCTATGGAGTTTCAATTCGGAACTAACTGGGCTAAGTTCTCCGAGCTAACTGGTGGTATTATAGGTCAAACATTAGCTATGGAAGGAATGTTTTCTTTCTTCCTAGAATCTTCCTTTTTAGGATTGTTTTTATTTGGTGAAAAAAAGCTAGGACATAAACTTCATTTTTTAACTGGATTCCTTGTCTTTTTAGGTTCTTGGGCAAGTGGCTTTTTAATCATTGCTACACATTCTTGGATGCAAAATCCTGTAGGCTATGAAATACTAGCCAACGGTAAGTTTGTACTAAATAACTTTTCAGCTTTATTCTCAAACCCATGGTTATGGCCTTCTTATTTGCACAATCAAGCAGCCTCCTTGGTTACTAGTTCTTTTGTAGTTGCTGGTATTGGAGCCCTTTATCTTTTAAACAAGAAGCACTTAGAATTTGGTAAATTATTTTTAAAAACTGGAGTTATTTTCGGAGTTGTAGCATCTATTTTAGTTGCTTTTCCTACAGGTGATTTAGCCGCTAAAAATGTAGTAAAATATCAACCTGTAACCTTTGCCGCTATGGAGGGGATATTTGAAACAGAAAAAGGAGGCTCTGAAATAGTGCTAATTGGACAACCAAATATGCTGGAGAAAAAATTAGACAATAAAATAGCAGTCCCTAACATCTTAAGCTTTTTAACCTATCAAGAATGGAATGCAGAAATTAAAGGACTAAATGAATTTGATGAAAAAAACTACCCAACAAACATACCGGGTTTATATTATGCATATCATATAATGGTGGGATTAGGAACTATTTTTATTGCTTTGATGTTAGCTAGCATTGTTCAATTATTTAGAAAAAAGTTATATGATACAAAGTGGATTTTATGGTCATTACTTTTCATTATTCCATTTCCTTATATTGCTAATACCACAGGTTGGTATACTGCTGAACTAGGTCGTCAACCTTGGTTAGTTTATAATTTACTACGAACATCTGCTGGAGCATCTCCTACAGTATCATCAGGAAACACTTTATTTACTCTTTTAGGGTTTATCGGATTATATCTACTATTAGGAATGTTATTTTTAATTTTAGTTGGAAAAATCATTAACAAAGGACCTCAAACAACACGTTAAGTTATGGAACTATTTTGGTATGTAGTATTAGTTACAATGTTAGCCATTTATGTTATTTTAGATGGTTATGATTTTGGCGTAGGAATTATTCATCTATTCTTAGCTAAAAAAGAAGAGGACAAAAAAAAGGTTGTAAAAGCAATAGGCCCATTTTGGGATGCAAACGAAGTATGGTTAATCGCTGCGGGTGGTGTCTTATTTTTTGCTTTCCCTACTTTATACGCTTCATCATTTAGTGGTTTTTATCTTCCTTTAATGATGGTTTTATGGCTACTAATTTTTAGAGCTATTGGTTTAGAGCTTCGCGGACAAATACATAATAAAATATGGGAAAGTATTTGGGATAAAGCTTTTGGAATTGCCAGTTTACTTCTTGCCTTATTTTTTGGAGTTGCATTAGGAAATGTCATACGTGGTGTTAATCTAGGAAATGTGGTAGATGGTATTTCAACTCATGAATCTCATTATTTCTTCCTTCCTTTATGGAATTCGGAATTCTCTCCTCACTCTGAAACACTTGGTGTTATTGATTGGTTTACTTTACTTCTAGGAATTATTGCAGTAGTATCACTAACAATTCATGGTGCCAATTGGGTAATTTTCAAAACCAATGCTAGTATTAATAACCAATTAAAAAAAGTTGTTTTTACTCTTTCTTTTGTTTTATTAGGCTTAGTAATTATTTCATTATTCGCTTGGCATATTATAGAACCTAAACCATTTCATAATTTTATAGAACATCCTTTCCTTTGGATATTTCCTTTACTAACGTTTGTAGGCTTGTTTGGTTTGTTCAACGTAAAAAAACATACAAAGCACATCACTGGTTTTTTATATTCTTCGTTGTTTTTATTAGGAGGCTTGGCAACTACAGTCGCTTCAATTTTTCCTAAAGTTTTGCCTTCAACTAATAATATAAATCCAGATTTAACAATTTACAATGTAGCTGCTGACGAATACGGTTTATCTATTGGTGTAAATTGGTTTTTTATAGCTGCGATACTAGTAGTTGTTTATTTTGTTATTCAGTATAAAGTTTTTAAAGGAAAAATGGATGATGTAGACTATGGCGAGCATTAGTCTAGTTCTTATACTTAGCTAAATAAAAAACATTCTATTAAAACCTTACTCCTATGTAACTAAAGTTGCAGATTACAGCCTATACAATATTTAAATTAGTGTATAATTTAAAAGCTGTTATCATGAAAACTTTAAACATAATAGGCTTGCTATTCTTATTACTTTTTTCGAGTATTAGTAGCTCTTGCCAGAATACAAACAATACCGATCTTACTCTTTCTCAACAAGAAAAAAACGAAATGCTTTTTATGTTAGAGGAAGAAAAATTAGCTTTTGATGTTTATAACTTCCTTAATGAAAAATGGAACCTACGTGTTTTTGAAAACATCAGTCAAAGTGAAGAGCGACATATGAACGCCATGAAAGGTTTATTACAATACAATAATATTGCCTTTACCCTAAATAAAGAAAGAGGTGTTTTTAAAAATTCTGAACTTCAAAAGCTATATGATGAGTTAATAAGTAAAGGACAAAAATCTAAACTAGATGCACTTGAAGTAGGTAAGTTAATTGAAGAAAAAGATATTGAAGATCTACAGTTAGCTATTAAGAACACCAATGATGAATACAGTATAAATGTATATACCAATTTATTAAACGCTTCATTCAACCACTTAAACGCATTTAACAGAAACATTTCCAAGTATTAGTTGATTTTTAATTGTTAGTTAATAACGTCTAGACTTTTGTTTAGGCGTTTTTTCATTGTAACATTAGTTACTGACTACTATGCTTTATGCCACTAATTTTGCTATAACAAAACAGTAAAAATGAAAACAACATATATAAGTTTATTTATGGTAGCACTTTTTATATCTGCTACTACCCTATCTCAAACTAAAATTTCCATTTCAAAAGGTGAAGTTTTAAAAAGAGTTCAGGAAAATAACACCTCTTTAAAAATATCTGAACAAAACTATCAGCAAGCACGTGCCGATTATAAGCAAACCAATGCTGTATTCTTACCAAATATTACTGCCTCTCATACAGGAATTGTAACAACCAATCCATTAATGGCATTTGGTAGTAAGTTGAATCAGGAAATTTTAACACAGGCAGATTTCAATCCAGATTTATTGAACAATCCAAAGCGAACACAAAACTTCGCTACCAAAATTGAAATACAACAACCTTTAGTGAATTTAGACGGTATTTACCAACGTAAGGCTGCTAAAACTAAAATGGAAGCAACCAACTTGCAAACACAACGTACTCAAGAATATTTATTACTTGAAGTAGAAAAAGCATACATGCAATTGCAATTAGCTCACAAGGGAGTTTCAGTATTAGAAAAAGCCTTAAAAGCTGCAGAAGCAAACCAACAAATGGCAGAAAACAGCTTTAAACAGGGATATTTACAACGTGCAGATGTACTAGCAGTTGAAGTTAGAGTTACTGAAGTAAAAAATCAGTTACAATCAGCAAAAAGTAATGTACTAAATGCTTCTAACTACTTGTCTTTTTTAATGAATGAAAAACAAAACAACATTTATGAACCTTCAGATAGTTTACAAGTACACTTAAAGAATCAACTGGCTGACATTACTATTTCTGAAAACCGCTCAGATATTAAAGCAATGGAATTAGCTTCTGAGGCTTATCAAAAAATGCACAAAGCAGATAAAATGGATTTTCTTCCTCGCTTAAATGCTTTTGGTAGTTACGAACTATACGATGATAAAATTTTCAATGCAGATGCAAGTGGTTATGTAGTAGGAGCACAATTAACTTGGGATATTTTCAAAGGTTCTAAACGCTACGGGAAAGCACAAAAAAGTAAAGCTCAGTATGAAAAATCAAGATTAGAATACGAACAGTACAAATCTAAAAGTCAATTAGAATTAAATAATACTAAACGATTGTTAACCGATGCTGAGGAACAATTAAAGTTAACCGAATTAGCCTTACAACAATCGGAAGAAGCCTTACGAATAAGAAAAAACAGATTTAAAGAAGGACTAGAGAAAACGTCCGATTTATTAACCGCTGAAACGCAATACGCTCAAAAACAATTAGAATATTACCAAACCGTATATCAATACAACTATACCAAAGCTTACTTAGATTTTTTAACTAAAGAATAATCAACAAATGAAAACTATATATACAATCGCCCTTGCCACATCACTTTTAACAATAAGCTGTGGTAAAAAAGAAACAACAAACAATAACAACAAACTAACAGTAGCTGTAAAAGTTGCCAAAGTAACCGTAAATGATAACAACCCGTTTATAACAGCAAGCGGAAAAGTGGAAGCTACCAACAGTGCTGAATTAAGTACTCGTATGATGGGTTATGTAACTAACATACACGTAAAAGTTGGTGATAAAGTAAACAAAGGTCAATTATTATTATCTATCAATAACAGTGACTTACAAGCTAAGAAAGCACAAGTAGAGGCCAACATTATTAAAGCGCAAGCAGGATTTTCAAGTGCTGAAAAAGATTACAATCGCTTTAAAAACTTATTTGAACAAAATAGCGCTTCTCAAAAGGAGTTTGACGATATCACTGTTCATTACAATGTTGCCAAAGCGAATTTAGAAGCTGCAAAACAGATGAGAAATGAAATCAATTCTCAGTTTGCTTACACGAATATCAGAGCTCCATTTTCAGGAGTAGTAACGAACAAATTTATCGATAAAGGTGCAATGGCAAACCCTGGAATGCCTTTAATTTCTGTAGAAGGAAAAGGTGGATTTGAAGTAACTGCGTTAGTACCAGAAAGTGATATTTCTCAAATTAAAAAGGATACTAAGGTTGATGTAACTATCAAATCAATCAATAAAACGGTTACAGGAAAAGTATCAGAAGTTAGTACCTCAGCAAAAAACACAGGAGGACAATACTTAGTTAAAATTAACCTAGATAAAACCGATGTGAAATTGTTATCAGGAATGTTTGCTACGGTTCAGTTTCCTGTTGAAAAAACACAAAAAAGTACTGACATGGTTTTAATTCCGTCAGAAGCTTTAGTACACAAAGGACAACTATCAGGAATTTATACGGTAAGTCAAAGTAATACAGCTGTGTTACGTTGGTTACGCTTAGGAAGAACTTTTGGAGATCAAGTAGAAGTTTTATCAGGTTTATCAGCCGATGAAAGTTATATCGTTTCTTCTGAAGGTAAGCTATACAACGGAGCGAACATTACAATTAAATAAGTAAAAAATTGCGTTAGGGATAGAAGCAAGCTACCATGTAGCGCGAATAGCCCGACCACCTAGTGGTAACGCCCAAAATAATAAAACATGAAAGAAGGTTTAGCAGGAAAAATAGCCAAAGGGTTTATAGGCTCTAAACTTACCATATTATTAATGGTAGTGTTTATGGTAATTGGTGTGTACAGTTCTTTTTTAATTCCGAGAGAAGAAGAACCACAGATTGATGTACCTATGGCTGACATTTTTGTAGGATATCCAGGAGCGAGTCCTACGGAAGTGGAATCGAGAGTTATCAAACCCTTAGAAAAAATAATTTCTAACATCAAAGGAATAGAGTACGTATACTCTACTTCGATGAAAGAACAAGGAATGGTCATTGTTCAGTTTTATGTTGGAGAAGACATCGAACGCTCTTTCGTAAAACTATACAACGAGATTAACAAACATATGGATCAAATGCCGAAAGGTGTTACGATGCCTTTGGTAAAAACACGTGCAATTGATGATGTACCTATGTTAGGGTTGACATTATGGAGTGAAAACTATGATGACTATCAATTAAAACAAATAGCACAAGAACTTACCAACGAAATCGAAAAGGTAAACGATGTAGCGATTACTCAAAAAATTGGAGGTAGAAATCGTGAAGTACGCGTGGTCGTAGATAAAGATAAATTAGCCGCTAGTGGGCTAGACTTTTTATCGGTTACTGAAATGCTAAAAGCCAGCAATCAGCAACTGAGTGCTGGAAGTTATGATAAAAATGATACCGAGTTTTTAGTAACTACAGGAAAGTTTTTACAATCTGCTGAAGATGTTAAAAACTTAGTGGTTGGTGTACAACAAAATCAACCGATTTATTTAAAACAAGTTGCGAACGTACTAGACGGTCCAGAAATTCCTAAAAACTATGTAAGTTTTGGGTATGGACAAGCGAGTAGTAATGCTTCCACGTATCAATCAGAATATCCAGCGGTAACCATATCGGTAGCTAAACGAAAAGGTGCAGATGCAATGCAAATTGCCGATGTTATTTTAGCGAAGATTGATCATTTACGTACCAACTTAATTCCTGATGATGTACATGTTGAAGTTACACGTAACTATGGTGAAACAGCCTCACAAAAAGTATCAGAATTATTATTACACTTAATCGGTGCAATTATCGCAGTAACTTTAGTAGTAATGTTAGCCATGGGATGGCGAGGTGGTTTAGTAGTGTTCTTATCAGTGCCCATCACTTTTGCGCTTACCTTGTTAAGTTACTACATGTTAGATTATACCTTAAACAGAATTACCTTATTTGCTTTGGTATTTGTAACAGGTATTGTGGTAGATGATTCCATTATTATTGCCGAAAACATGCACAGGCATTTTAAAATGAAACGACTGCCGTTTAAACAAGCAGCCTTGTATGCTATTAACGAAGTAGGTAATCCAACTATATTAGCAACCTTTACTGTAATTGCTTCGGTATTACCAATGGCATTCGTTTCTGGATTAATGGGACCTTATATGAGTCCGATGCCTATTGGTGCTTCTATCGCCATGATTTTGTCATTATTTGTTGCATTAACAATTACTCCGTATTTAGGGTATATTTTCTTACGCGAAAAAGACAAGCACGGTGCGGAGGAAAAGGTAGAAGAAGATGAAACCGAAGCAATGCAAAGAACTTTGATTTATAAGTTGTATGAACGATTCGAGCGTCCGCTTATTGAAAATAAAACTAAACGTTGGGCATTCTTAGGAATCACTATTGTTTTATTACTGGGTTCTATGTCGTTGTTCTTTACCAAATCGGTAGCCGTAAAAATGTTGCCTTTTGATAATAAAAATGAATTCCAAGTAGTGATTGATATGCCTGAAGGTACCACTTTAGAACGTACCGATGCTGTAACCAAAGAAATTGCACAGTATTTAGCTACACGACCAGAAGTAGTAAACTACCAAAGTTATGTGGGTACTTCTGCCCCAATTACCTTTAACGGATTGGTACGTCACTACGATTTACGTGGTGGTAGTAATATGGCGGATATTCAGGTAAACTTGGTTGACAAACACGACAGAAGTATACAAAGTCATGATATCGCGAAGTCGATGCGTACTGAAATACAAAGCATTGCTAAAAAGTTCAAAGCAAATGTAAAATTAGTAGAAGTTCCACCAGGACCACCTGTATTATCAACCATTGTTGCTGAAGTGTACGGGCCAGATTATGAAAAGCAAATTGAAATTGCTAATGAAGTTCAAAACATCTTACATAATACAAATGACGTTGTAGATATAGATTGGATGGTAGAAGACAATCAAACTGAATACGAGTTTGTAATCGACAAAGAAAAAGCAATGTTGTATGGTGTGGCACCTCAGCAAATTGCTTACACGTTGAATATGGCATTGTCTAACAGAGCGGTTTCAACCTTATATGATGAAGACGCTTCTAATCAAGTAGGAATTGTGTTTTCTTTGGATGAGAAAGAGAAGTCTTCTGTTCAAGATATTGCTCAGTTACAGATTAAATCGCAACACGGTAATATGGTTTCTATAAGTGATTTGGTTTCTGTTGAAGAAAAGAACAGTGCAAAAAGTATTTACAGAAAGAATCAAAAACGTGTAGTATATGTGATGGCAGATATGGCTGGGGAGTTAGAAAGTCCTGCTTATGCTATTTTAGGAATGGAAAAAAAATTAAAAGAGATTCCTCTTCCGAAGGGATATGAATTGAACGAGTTATACATTAAACAACCGGATTTTGAAGATAATTACACCGTAAAATGGGATGGTGAATGGCAAATTACCTTAGAAGTGTTTAGAGATTTAGGTATTGCCTTTTTAGGAGTAATTATTATCATTTATATGTTGATTGTAGGATGGTTTCAAAACTTCAAAGCACCAATTGTAATGATGGTTGCAATTCCACTATCAATGGTAGGAATTATTTTAGGACACTGGATGATGGGGGCTTATTTTACAGCTACTTCATTTATTGGAATGATTGCCCTAGCAGGAATTATGGTACGAAACTCCGTCTTGCTTATTGACTTCGTTAATTTACGTTTAGCAGAAGGAATTCCGTTAAAACAAGCGGTTATAGAAGCTGGTGCTGTTCGTACAACTCCTATCTTATTGACCGCAGGTACGGTAGTTATTGGTGCTTTTGTAATCTTATTTGACCCTATTTTCCAAGGATTGGCTATCTCTTTAATGGGAGGAACAATTACTGCGACTGTACTAACCTTATTAGTAGTACCATTAGTATACTATTTAATTGAACGTAAAAACTATAAATAAGATGAAGTTATTAATAATAACCGTAGTTGATGGACTTCAAAATGAAGTAATGAAACTATTAAAAGAAGCAGCTATAGATAATTTTAGCGCTTCTGATATTGAAGGTTTTCGAAATTCTTTTCCTGTAATTTCTGTAAATGATTGGTTTTCTGGAAATGAAAAAGCAACAAGTTCGTATATGTATTTCTCATTTACTGAAACTAACAAAATAGATACACTGTTTAACTTAATTGAAACTTTTAATAAAAATTTAGAAACAAATAATCCAATACGAGCTGTTGTGGTTCCTATTGATAAATATATTTAATTATGAAGAATAGAATTGTACGTGGTATTGCTGGTAGTTTTATACTTATTAGTTTAATCTTAGCTATTAAAGTAAATATTAATTGGTTATGGTTTACTGCTTTTGTAGGTGCCAATTTATTACAATCATCATTAACCAAATGGTGTTTGATGGATGATATTTTAACCAAGGTTTTTAAAGTAAAAGAGTAACTATTTATACTACAGAATAGTTTAACATGAGTTGAATCTTTTTATACAATTGTGGAAATTGTTGCTGTAAATCTTCTGGAGTTTCAAAAAAGTGCTCCATAATTACAGCAACAAATTCCAATTTATTTGTTAATGCATATGCTCTAAAATAACCTGATGATTTAATTCTTTCAGCATTCGCTTTATCATCCATAAAACTGGTTATTTCTTCAAATAAACGGTAATAAATTCGGGCACTTACATCTTTCGATTTTCTTCCATGAAAGGTTAACGCATGTGAAAACTCATGAATTCCTAAGTTTAAATTATCATTCAATACAATATCTCCTAACAAAAAATCTTCCCAAGAAAACACAATAGATTTTAGTCTTGGGTTAAACTCTCCTTTATGATATTGTTTAGTTATTGTTGAATAAAAACTAGTAGGATATATTATAATTTTATCGAAAGTTGTTGTAAGGTATTTACGCATTCCGAAAGTTAATTTAATATACGATGCTGCTATTAAAACTTTTGCTTCTGGAGTTAACTCAAAATCATCTCTTTCAACAAAATTATAGGTTCTGATAAACTTGGTCAGTCGATGTTCAAAATATACTTTTTGTTTTTCATCTAGTTTCTTATAGAACCTTATATTTTCAACTAAAAACTCTTTCTTCTTTTTAGGTAGCTTCTTCTTTATTGGGTAAAAATGCACAAAAAGAGGTTTGTTAAATAGGTGCACATAAATAGATTCTACAACATTAACTCCAACCCCTATAAAGCCTAGAAAAAAAGCGGTATATTTTATAAGAAAAACAGGTTTCATACTAATTTAAAAAAAGCTCTAATATAAGTCTATGTAACTTAAGTTACATAAGTTCATATCTCTGTTTTGTAATTTTGCTCAGTTAAGCAACTTTTTCCAGTCATTTCCCTAAAAAAAAGCAGTAGATACAATTGTATCTACTGCTCATATTTTTTGCGACCCAGAGAGGACTCGAACCCCCAACCCTCAGAGCCGAAATCTGATGTTCTATCCAGTTGAACTACTGAGTCTATAAATTTTGTTAAGCTAATTTAGCTTTTACAATTGCTGAAATAGTTTTCCCATCTGCTTGTCCAGCCAATTGTTTAGATACAATTCCCATTACTTTACCCATATCCTTCATACCATCTGCTCCAACATCTGCAATAGTCTTCTCTACAATGTTTCCAATCTCCTCTTCACTTAAAGCTTCAGGTAAAAATTGTTCTAACACAGCTGCTTCTGCTAATTCTGGTTCCGCTAAATCATTACGTCCTTGTTCTGTAAACACAGTAGCACTATCTTTACGTTGTTTTACCTGCTTTTGAATAATCTTTAATTCTTCCGCTTCAGACAATTCTCCTGCTCCTGCTTCGGTGTTTGCCAGCATAAAGGCAGATTTCAACGCTCTTAACGCAGTTAAAGCCACGGTGTCTTTAGACTTCATAGCTTCTTTCATTTTATCCATTACTTGTTTTTGCAAACTCATACTTGTCGTTTTTTATATTAAAAAAATCCCGAGTTATCGGGATTTTAAAAATAAGTGTTATTCTTTTATTAATCTACATTATCGTGTAAAAACGAATTGTTAGAGCGTAATAAATCGTTATTATCTGTATTTAATGCTGTATCTGACTTACTAATATCAGAACCTGCTTCAATATCAACTCCTAACCTTTTATAAGCTGGTTGACGCTCAATTTCATCTATGTTTTTACTAACCTGGTCGTTAAACTTGTAGTTAAAACCTTTCATTTTTTCACGTCTTTCTTGTGCTCTTTTTTGCAATTCAGAAATTGTTAAGTCTAACGGAGAAACTTCTTCGCTTGAAGTGTCTATGTTATTAATTTCTTCTTGCGTTTTAGATTTTACCTCAAATTGTAACTCTTCTTCTATCTCTTCCTTAATTGTTGGAGTAGAACTTTTACCAATTGTTGGTTGTGCACTAAAATCATCTAGTACATAACGTTTTTCTACTTTATGATACTTTACTTCTTCGGCTTTTACTTCAATATTTTTAATCTCGCTAGTTGTTTCAACTAAATGAGAAGCTGGTTTTATTTCTTCGTAAGAGTTTAATGGTAAATCAAACAACAAATCTTGCTGAGTTGGTTGCTCTTTTACTTCTCTTTCTTCTACTTTTGGTTCAGCTATATTTGTAATAATAAAATCGTCTTCAGAAACTGTTTCTATTTCAATCTCATCATATACTACATCAATATTTTTTATAGCTTCCGTTGTAGGAATAATCTCTGATTTAGGTTCAGGCTTTTCTTCCTCTAAAACATGAACAACTTTATTTGATGGTGTACTTTTTATAGGCTCATCAATTGCTGGAGATGTTTGTATATTCTGATCTCCAAAGTTATAGGTTGCCTTTTGCTCATCTTCTAAAGTATGAACTATTTTTTTTACCTCTGTATTAGTAATATTTCCTTGCTGATCAGCAGCGAAACCCGTAGCTACAACCGTAACAGCTATACCATCTTCTAACGATTCATCTTCTCCAATACCCATAATAATATTGGCATCATAACCTGCTTCATCTTGAATGTAGTCATTAATTTCACCTATTTCATCTAGGGTAACTTCATTACCTCCAGAAACAATTAATAACAATACATTTTTAGCTCCTGTAATTTTATTATCGTTCAACAATGGTGAATCTAATGCCTTTACAATAGCATTTTTAGCTCTGTTTGCTCCTGTTTCTTTTGCAGAACCCATAATTGCTGTACCACTATTTGATAATACCGTTTTTGCATCATGTAAATCGATATTTTGTTTGTAGTGATGTGTAATTACCTCTGCTATACCTTTTGCCGCTGTTGCTAATACTTCATCAGCTTTAGAGAATCCTGCTTTAAACCCTAAGTTACCATAAACTTCGCGCAGTTTATTATTATTGATAACAATTAATGAGTCTACATTATTACGTAGCTCATCAATTCCTTTTTGAGCTTGTTTTGAGCGCATTCTTCCTTCAAATTGAAATGGCATAGTAACGATACCTACCGTTAAAATGTCCATATCTTTAGCAATTTTAGCAATGATTGGAGCTGCTCCTGTACCGGTACCTCCTCCCATACCTGCGGTAATAAATACCATTTTGGTATGTGTACTCAACATTTGTTGAATTTCCTGCATACTTTCAGCCGCTGCTTGTGCTCCAATTTCTGGATTAGCACCTGCACCTAACCCAGAAGTTAAGTGTGCTCCTAATTGAACTTTATTAGGTATAGGACTATTTTCTAATGCTTGTGCGTCTGTATTACAAATTACGAAATCTACTCCGTGAATTTGTTTACTATACATGTGGTTTACTGCGTTGCTTCCTCCCCCACCAACACCAATTACTTTAATGGCATTCGATTGTGTTTTTGGCATGTCGAATGAAATGTTATCAAATTCTGCGCTCATAATAACTTTTCTTTTTTATTAATTCTTATTCAATTTTACACTCCTTTTTAGGGGATTAATCAGGAGTATTCTTATATATACTAATTACTCTGCGTTATCTAAAAATTCTTTGAATCGTTCAGTAAACTTATCAAAAAACGATTTAGATTTTTTCGCTTTGTGTTCCTTCTCTTCTTGGATTTCTTCTGCTATTTCTTTCTCCTCTTCAATAGCTTCTTCTACTAACGCCTCTGGCGCTTCTTCTACAACTACTTTTTCTTCTACTTCTTTTTGTAAACCTTCCATTAATAACCCTACAGCAGTTGCAAATGCAGGACTTGACAATGCTTCATCAGAGTCTCCTGCTAGGTGTTCATTTGGATACCCAATACGAACGTCCATTCCAGTAATATATTCTACTAACTGGCGTAAATGTTTTAATTGAGCTCCACCTCCTGTTAGTACAATACCTGCTATTAATTTTCCTTTTTGAGTTTCATGCCCATAGTTCTTAATTTCTAGGTACACATGTTCAATAATTTCTTGAACTCTCGCATGAATTATTTTTGATAAATTTTTAAGTGTAATTTCTTTAGGCTCTCTTCCTCTTAACCCTGGAATTGAAACTATTTCCGTTTCTTTATTTTCTCCAGGCCATGCTGAACCAAACTTAATTTTTAATAACTCTGCTTGTTTTTCTATTATTGAACAGCCTTCTTTAATATCTTCAGTAATTACATTACCTCCAAAAGGAATGACTGCTGTATGACGAATAATTCCGTCTTTAAATATTGCTAAATCTGTTGTTCCACCACCTATATCAATCAATGCTACACCTGCTTCTTTTTCCTCTTGACTTAACACTGCTGATGCAGAAGCTAAAGGTTCAAGGGTAATTTCAGAAAGGTTTAACCCTGCACTTTTGATACATCTGCCTACATTTCGAATAGAAGATACTTGCCCAACTACTACGTGAAAGTTAGCTTCTAATCTTCCACCATACATTCCGATAGGTTCTTTTATATCTGGCTGGCTATCTACTTTAAATTCTTGTGGTAATACATGAATAATTTCTTCACCAGGTAGCATTACCAATTTATGTACCTGACTTACTAAATTTTCTATATCTGTTGCATCTATTACCTCCTCTGACTTTTCTCTTGTTATATAGTCACTATGGTGAAGGCTGCGTATGTGTTGACCAGCAATACCTACTACAACATTCTCTATCTTATATCCTGAAATACTTTCTGCCTCTTCAGCTGCTTGCTGAATAGACTGAATAGTTTGCGTAATGTTATTAACTACCCCACGCTTTACACCTAAACTTTTCGCTTTACCAATACCTAAAACTTCAAGCTTACCGTATTCGTTTTTACGACCAATCATGGCAACAATCTTGGTTGTACCAATATCTAAACCAACTGCAATTTTATTGTTTTCCATCTTGATTTTGTTTTGTGCACACAACTTGGTTGTGGTATTTTACATTTATCGCTTTATAGTTATTAATGGTTTTGTCTTTAAATGCTTTGTTATAAAATGCTGTTAGCTTTTTAAACTTCATTGATGCATCTATTAACTCTCCAAAAATTATCTTATAATCACCACTACGAACTGTAAATATGTATTCGTTTTGGGCGTCTCTTTGAATAGCAATAATTTCTTTAGCGAAAAAACTGTTGCTATTTATGGTCTTTATTAACGTTGTTAATTCTTTGATTTCTTCTGGCTCCCTTACTCCTAAAACTAATGGTACTCTTGCTGAAAAATTTGTTGATAACGGAATCTCTTCTCCATACTTATCAACATAAAAAGATTTATCTTTATCGACAATTCGAGCTATCGGTGTTCGTTGTTTTATAGTAGTTTTTAACACCCCATCTACGGTTAAAAACACAGCTGTTTTTTCAACATACGGGTTCGCCGAAACATTAGCCTCTAGAAAGTGTAAATCTACCAATCTTTTTGGTTGGTTTTTAACAAATTCATTATTTTGTATTAACAATTTATCAACCATACTGTGTGTCAAAAAGTTATTGTCTCCAGCAGCAAATTCCACCACCGTGTTTTTTACCTTTTTTGCTCCATTTCTATTGGTTGTAAAACCATATAAAAACACCAAAAACATCAACAGCAAGAAAAAAGACAGATATGTCGCTAATTTTTTCATTCTATTTTTTGTGTTTTTCCTCTAATTTATTTTTTACTTCATCAACTAATAAACCAATATCTCCTGCACCTAACATTGCCACTATTTTTGACTCTGATTTTATGATTTCGTTACTTAATTTTTCCTTCAACACTAACTTTTTAGTATCAATGGTTATTTTTTCTAATAACCAATTAGAAGTAACTCCTTTTATTGGCAATTCTCTAGCTGGATAAATATCTAACAATAGCACTTCGTCGAACAATGATAATGCTTCTGCAAAATCATCTACAAAATCTCTAGTCCTGCTAAATAAGTGTGGTTGGAATACAGTCAATACTTTTTCTTTTGGATACATTTCTCTAACAGATTGTGCTACTGCTTTTATTTCAGTAGGATGATGTGCATAATCATCAATCAACACAACGTCTTCAGTTTTTATTTTATAAGAAAATCTACGCTGTACTCCTTTAAAAGTTCCTAACTGTTTTTTAATTTTTTCTAATGACACTCCATACACATCTGCAATAGCTAGTGCTGCTAAAGCATTCATCATGTTATGATTTCCTGGTAAATGAAATGCTATATTTTTAATTTCTGATGTTGGTGTTTTAACATCAAAAACATATTTACCAGCTTCAATTTTTACATTATAGGCTTCATAGTCAGCTTCCTCATCAACAGCATATGTTAATCCTTCTAATTGTAATCCTTTTGCTACAATCAAAGTATCAGAAACTTTACCTGCAAAATCTCTAAATGATTGCTGTAACAATTCATTTTCTCCATAGATATCTAAATGATCTGCATCCATAGAGGTTACACAAGCTATATTTGGTGATAATTTTAAAAACGAACGATCAAACTCATCAGCTTCAACAACTGAAACTTCATCACCTCCTAAAATTAAATTAGAATTATAATTTTCTGCAATTCCTCCTAAAAACGAAGTAGCTTTTTCAGGTTGCATAATGTGCCCTAAAATTGAAGAGGTTGTTGTTTTTCCATGTGTTCCAGCTACAGCCAAACAAAAAGTATTCTTAGTAATTTCTCCTAATACTTCTGCTCTTTTTAAGACTGTGTATCCGTTATCTTTAAAATAATTTAATTGTAAATGATTTTTAGGAACTGCTGGTGTATACACCACCAATGTTTTTTCTTTATTTAAAAATGAAATTGGAATATTTTTTACAGCATCTTCAAAATGAACTTCTATTCCTATTTCTTCTAAACTTTTAGTGATAGGTGTTGGTGTTTTATCGTAGCCTCCTACTACTTTTCCATTGACAGAAAAATAACGTGCTATAGCACTCATTCCTATTCCACCAATACCAATAAAATAAACGTTATGTATCGTTTTTAAATTCACTAATTGATTAATTTTTCTATTTCGTTAACGATATTACTTGTTGCATTTGGTAACGCTAACTCATTAATGTTTTCACTTAAACTTTCTTGTTTCCCTTTATCTTTTAACAAGGTTTCTAATACCACTGGGAAGGTATCAAGCTCACTTTCTTTCACTACTAAGGCTCCATGTTTATCTGCAATAGACTTAGCATTTTTTGTTTGATGATCTTCTGCCACATTTGGTGACGGTATAAAAATAGTAGGCTTACCTACTATACATAATTCTGACACTGAACTTGCTCCTGCTCTTGACACAATAAAGTCAGCAGCAGCATAGGCTAAATCCATCCTGTTCAAAAACTGATGTACTTGAACATTTTCTAGTTCATCATATTTCTTATACTCTTCAAAGTATAACTTACCACATTGCCATATTAATTGAACTCCTTGTTTTTTAAAGAAGTCTAAATTGGCTTCCACTAACTGATTAATCTTACGAGCACCTAGACTTCCACCTAGTACTAAAATTGTTTTTTTAGATGTATCTAATTCAAAAAAATCTTTCCCTTCCTCTATTTTAGTATGAATAAATAGTAAATCTTGACGGACTGGATTTCCAGTTTTTATAATTTTTTCTTCAGAGAAAAAACGCTCTAAATTATCGTATGCTACACATATTTTTTGCGCTTTTTTACCTAACAATCTATTTGTTATTCCTGGATACGAATTTTGTTCTTGAATTAAGGTTGGAATTCCTTTTCTATTAGCAACCATCAACGTTGGTCCACTTGCAAAACCTCCTGTACCTACAGCTACATCTGGTTTAAATTTTCGTATAATTCTATATGCTTTCCATAAACTACTTAATAGTTTAAAAGGAAACATTAAGTTCTTTAAAGTTAGTTTTCTTTGGATTCCTGAAATCCACAATCCTTTGATTTCATATCCTGCTTGCGGAACTTTTTCCATTTCCATTTTATCTTTTGCTCCTACGAACAAAATATTAGCTTCTGGGTAACGAACTTTTATTTCGTTAGCAATTGCTATTGCAGGATAAATATGACCTCCTGTACCTCCACCGCTTATTATGATATTAATCGATTGTTTCATGTAAAATATCTAAAGGGTTATCATCTAAAATTGTTTCTTCAGTTTCGTTTTTAGAAGCGCTTACACTTAAAATCATTCCTAATGCGAAACATGTCATCCAAATAGAGGTACCTCCACTACTTATTAGCGGGAGTGTTTGTCCTGTTACTGGTAAAATATTCACTGCTACTGCCATGTTAATCATTGCTTGAAAAACAATAGGAATTCCCACACCAACAACCAACAAGGTTGCAAATATGGTAGTAGCTTTTTTGGCGGTTATTAAAATTCTGAAAAGCAATAAGAAATAAATAAATATTACCACTATTGCTCCTGCAAAACCATATTCTTCAACAATAATTGCATAAATAAAATCGGATGAGGATTGTGGTAAAAAATTTTTCTGCACACTTTTTCCTGGTCCTTTCCCAACTACTCCTCCTGTTGCTATTGCAATTTTAGCTTTTTCTACTTGATAATCTTCTTCACCATCTGGCTGAGAAAAACTTTCAATTCTACTTTTCCATGTATTTACACGGTTAGGCATTGCATCTGGAAATGCCTTAGCTACTAAGATGAAAAATAGAAAAGCAAAAAGTCCTATTCCTAATATATATCCTATATATTTTAAAGGGTATCCTCCAATGAACGACACCATTAAAATCATAAAGAATACCATAGCTGTAGTTGAAAAGTTTGCTGGTAATATCAGTACCAATACCAAACCTACTGGAAGCCACAATTGCAATAAACTTTCTTTAAAAGAAATTACCTTTTCTTTATTTTTTGCTAAGTAACGTGCTACATATACCATCAACACCAAACCTGCCAATGTGGAAGTTTGAAATCCGATACCTACAAACGGAATACGAATCCATCTACTTGCATTGGCTCCTCCAATAGTAGTTCCTTGTGCCAAGGTAAAAACCAACAGTAAAACAACCACAGGAAGCATTAAAACAGAGCCTCCACTGAAATATCTGTATGGAATTTTATGCACTCCATAAATTACGGCAAATCCGGTAATCAACAATACAATATGTTTTACCAAATGTCCTAAAGTAGAACCATTACCAACTACATATACCAAATTGGTACTTGCACTATATATTGGCATAAATGAAAATATTGCCAATACTGCAACGATAGCCCAAATAGCTCGATCTCCTTTTATATGTCGAAAGATGTTTTTCATCAATCTTTAGTGTGCTTTATATATTTCTTACAGCTTCTTTGAATTTTCTTCCTCTATCTTCATAGCTATCAAATAAATCGAAACTAGCACATGCTGGTGACAACAACACTGTATCTCCTTTTTGCGCTATTTTATAAGCTACTTTAACTGCTTCTTCTGCTCCAGCAGTTTCCACCATCACATCTACTACATTTGCAAAAGTGTCTATGATTTTTTGATTATCTAATCCTAAACAAACTATTGCTTTTACTTTTTCTCTTACTAAAGGTAATAAATCTGTATAATCATTTCCTTTATCAACTCCTCCCACAATCCAGACTGTTGGGTTATCCATGCATTCTAATGCGTAAAAAGCTGCATTTACATTCGTAGCTTTACTATCGTTAATGAATTCAATTCCATTTACTTTTTGCACTTTTTCTAAACGGTGCTCTACACCTTCAAAATCAGACAAACTTTCTGCAATTGTTTCTTTTCTTACTTTCAACAACCTTGCAGCCATCGATGTAGCCATTGCATTTTTAGTGTTGTGCTTTCCTTGTAATGTTAGCTCAGAAACCTTCATTAATTTTTCTTCTGTATTAAATTTCATTATTATCGTGTCTTGTCTTAAAAAAGCTCCGTATTCCAATTCTTTTTCTACTGAAAATGGCACTAGCGTTGCTTCTATTTTATTATTTTTTAACCAAGTTTGAATTGCTTCATCATCGGCGTCGTATATTAAAAAATCATCTTTTGTTTGATTTTTTGTAATTCTGAATTTTGAGTTTATATAGTTATCAAATTCATATTCATATCGATCTAAATGATCTGGTGTTATATTGGTGATCACAGCAATATGTGGTTTAAACTTTTCGATTCCATCTAACTGAAAACTACTCAATTCCAGCACATATTCGTCGTACTTATCATCAACTACTTGTTCAGCGAAGCTATCTCCTATATTTCCTCCAACTCCCACATTTAAGCCTGCTTTTTTTAATACATAATGTATTAACATGGTTGTAGTTGTTTTACCATTTGAGCCTGTAACTCCCACGATGGTTGCATTGGTAAATTCCGAAGCAAATTCAATTTCAGAAATTACTTTAATTCCTTTTGAAACTAACTTTTGCACAAGTGCAACTTTTTCTGGAATTCCAGGACTTTTCATCACCACGTCAGCATTTAAAATTTTATCTTCTGTATGCTGATTTTCTTCAAAGTCGATTGAATTATGTAAAAGAACTTTTTTATACCGTTCTGCTATACTTCCTTTATCTGAAACAAAAACTTCATATCCTTTTTGTTTTCCTAAAAGCGCTGTTCCTACACCACTTTCTCCTCCACCAAGCACAACTAATCTTTTCATTTTTAATTAATGATTTTAGATTTATTGATTGATGATTTACTTTTTACTGTTTTTATAGAAGCTACAACAATTGAGGTCAGCTCGTCCGCCTCTTTATGTAGTCTTTTCAATTCTTCTTGATTATTTTCATGAATCGACATAAAAACCTCTAAAAAAAACATGCTTTCATCTACTTCCTCTTCAACAATTTTTAATTTATGAATAAAGTCAGCTGAAGATTTTGCCCTACAAGCAGCTCTATAATTAGCTCCAACCGAACTAGAACATCTTATCAATTGTCTACAATATGCATCAAACTCTCTTGTTTTAGGATATTCTTTACATAACCTCCAACAATCGATAGCAAATTGTTTAGTTCTATTTTTAATCTGTTCTTTCATTCAATCTTATATCTTAAATCAAAACTCCAAAATCTCCTTTATCTTAACTTCAATGTTACTATGGTAAATACCGCTAACAAAATTCCTACAATCCAAAAGCGTACTACAATTTTACTTTCATGATAGTTTAGTTTTTGATAATGATGATGTAGAGGAGACATTTTAAATATTCGTCTTCCTTCTCCAAACTTCTTCTTTGTGTACTTAAACCACGAAACTTGTAGTATTACCGACAAATTCTCGACCACAAATATTCCTGCTAAAACTGGCAGTAATAATTCTTTTCTTATGGCAATTGCTATTACCGCTATGATACCTCCAATAGTTAAACTTCCAGTATCACCCATAAAAACTTGTGCTGGATAGGTATTATACCATAAAAACCCAATCAATGCTCCTGCAAATGCCAGGATGAAAACGGTCATTTCTCCAGACTTCGGGATATACATCACGTCTAAATAATCTGCAAAAATGATGTTACCTGATACCCAAGCAAAAATTGCCAGTGTTATCACCATAATTGCTGATGATCCTGCTGCTAAACCATCAATCCCATCAGTTAAATTTGCACCGTTTGAAACTCCCGTAACAATAAAAACGGTAACAAAAATGAAAATTATCCATCCATATTTTTCATATCCGTCCCCCAAAAAACTTAACGCTTTCGCATAGTCTAACTCGTTATTCTTTAAAAAAGGGACTGTTGTTTTTGTTGATTTGTGCGCTTCTCCAAACACTTTCTTTTTGCCATCGACTTGCACAACTTGTTCTGAAGTAGGTAATTGTTCTTTTATGGTTACATCTTGGTGAAAATACAGCATAGACCCCACGATTACACCTAATCCTATTTGTCCTAAAACCTTAAACTTTCCTTTTAATCCAGCCTTATCTTTTTTAAATACTTTGATATAATCATCAGCAAAACCAATAAGCCCCATCCAAACAGTGGTTATTAATAGAATAATGATGTATATATTTTCTAGTTTTGCCAAGAACAGTACAGGAATTAATGTTGCAAGAATTATAATTACACCTCCCATAGTTGGTGTTCCTGCTTTTTGTACTTGTCCATCTAAACCTAAATCTCTTACTGTTTCACCTACTTGCTGTCTTCTTAAGTAATTGATAATTTTTTTACCAAAAATGGTTGATATCAACAGGGATAATATGAACGCCATTGCAGATCGAAATGTGATAAACTGAAACACACTTGCCCCTGTTAAGCTAAATTCACTTTCTAAATATTGAAATAAATAATACAGCATTCGTTAGTGTTTTTTTAGTTGATTAAAATAGTTGGTTACTTCTTCTAAATCATCAAAATGATGCCTAACACCATTTATTTCTTGGTAGGTTTCATGTCCTTTTCCTGCAATAAGTACAATATCTCCTGAAGTTGCTAGTTTACAAGCTGTTTTAATAGCTTGTCTTCGATCTACAATTGATAGTGTTTTTTTATAATTTTCTGCCGCAACTCCTGTTTCCATTTCATCAATTATTGATTGCGGATCTTCTGTTCTAGGGTTATCGGAAGTAAAAACAACTTGATCACTTAACTGAGATGCTATTAATGCCATTTTTGGGCGCTTCGTTGTATCTCTATCTCCGCCACATCCTACAACTGTAATTACGGTTTCATTTCCTGTTCGGATATCATTAATAGTTTGTAATACATTTTTTAATGCATCCGGTGTATGTGCATAATCTACTATTGCCGTAACTCCTTCATCTGAAACGGTGTACTGAAATCTTCCACTTACACTTTCTAGTTCACTTACAATTCGTAAAATTTCTATCTTTTCAAGCCCTAACAACTCTGCTACTCCATATATAGCTAACAAGTTATATGCATTGAATTCTCCTATTAACTTTGTCCAAACTTCTACTCCGTTAATTGTTAACAAAGTTCCTGAAAGACGTTTTTCTAACACTTTTGCTTTAAAATCTCCAATTGTTTTAAGTGCATAAGTTTGTTTGTTCGCCTTCGTGTTTTGCAGCATTATTTGCCCATTTTTATCATCTATATTCACCAAAGCAAATGCTGATTTTGGTAATGAATCAAAAAACGATTTTTTTACATCACGATATTCTGCAAATGTTTCGTGATAATCTAAATGATCGTGAGATAGATTCGTAAACACACCTCCTGCAAACTCTAATCCTTCCGTACGTTTTTGATGAATTCCATGAGAACTTACTTCCATAAAACAATAATCAACTCCAGCCTCAACCATTTTTGATAAATATTTATTTATCGCTACTGAGTTTGGTGTTGTGTGTGTCGCCTTATATTCTTCATCATCAACCATCACTCGCACAGTTGACAACAACCCTACTTTATACCTTGCTTTTTTAAACAATTGATACAATAAGCTTGCAATTGTAGTTTTACCATTTGTTCCTGTTACTCCTACTAATTGCAAGCTTTTTGACGGGTTGTTATAATAATTTGCTGCTATCATTGCTAATGCAGCATTAGAATCTTCTACTTTAATATAGGTAACCTCTTCATTTTTATCTTCTGGTAAAGACTCACAGATAACAGTCTTAGCACCCAACGACACTGCTTTTGTTATAAACTGATGTCCATCTACTGTTACTCCTTTTTGAGCAACAAAGACATCATCTTCCTGCACTTGTCTACTATCAAACTGAATATTGTTTATATCAATATCCGTATTTCCGTAAACTTCTTTTACAGCTACCTTGTATAATATGTCTTTTAATTTTTTCAACTATGATAATTTTAAATATATCGTTGCACCTTTTGAGACTTTCACTCCTCTTTCTACAGATTGCTCTGTTACTTTTCCTACTCCTGAAAACTTAACTTTCAATCCCATGTTCTCTAATAATGCAACCGCATCCATTCCGCTCATACCAATTACTTTAGGCATAATTGTTTTATACTTCCTTAGTTTTTGATAGTATTCTTGATATTCTTTATCGAGGACTTCTTCTGAAATATCATCAGAAACAAACTGATTATTGATTGCTGTTGAAGTATAAATTTTTTGAGCTATTTCTTTAAATATAGGAGCAGCAACCGTAGCCCCGTAATATCCTTTTTCCTTTTTAGGACTATGGACCACCACAATACAAGAGTATTTTGGTTCATCAGCTGGGAAAAACCCTGCAAAAGAAGCCACATATTTTTGATTTGAATAATAACCACCTTCGTACTCTCCTTTGGCATTTTTTGTTCTTGGAATATATTTTTTTGCAGTCCCTGTTTTTCCTGCCATAGAAAAGTTTGGTGAATAAATTCCTTTACCTGTTCCGTATTTTATAGTATTTTCCATCACTTTTCGGACTTTATCTAAGGTTTCTTGTGATGCTATTTTTTCTTTTACTACTTCTGTTCCAAAGCTTTCTTCTACTTTACCTCCTACTCTTAGCTCTTTAACAAAATATGGTTTCACCAACTTTCCGTCATTTGCTACTGCATTATAAAACGCTAGTGTTTGCAAAGGTGTGAGAGAAACTCCATATCCCCAAGCCATCCACTCTAACGAAATTGGACTCCAACTTTTTTCTGTTGGTTCTGGTATATAAGGCTTTCCTTCTCCTTTTATTTTTACACCTGTTAATTGATCTAAACCAAATGACTTAATTTTATCGGTAAACTTTTTCGGATTCTTATCGTAATGCTTTTGTATCGTTTTTACAATTCCTACGTTTGAAGAAACCTCAAACACTCTTCCTAAGGATATTTTTCCGTACCCTCCTCTTTTACTATCTTCTACTTTACGATTATTAATATAAATCCTTCCTTTTTCACAATCTACAACAGTTGAAGTATCAGCAACTTTATCTTCCAGTGCAACCATTAAACTAGCCAACTTAAAAGTTGACCCTGGTTCGTGACTCTCCCAAACAGCATAATTTCTTTTTTCGTAATATTTTCCTTTAGAAGTTCTTCCTAAGTTAGATATTGCCTTAATTTCTCCTGTTTCTACCTCCATCACCACAGCACATCCATGATCTGCTTCAAAATACTCCATCTCTCTTAACAAAGCATGATGCGTAATATCTTGAATATTCACATCTATTGTTGTTATTACATCACTACCATCTATTGGTTCTTTCTCGTTTACATCATTAATTGGCTTCCATTGTCCTTTCGCAATTTTTTGCTTTAAACGCCAACCATTTTCTCCTTGCATATAATCTGCAAAAGCCCCTTCAATTCCTGCCCCTCCTCTGTAATCATCATATCCAATAGTACGCTCAGCTATTTTACCTATAGGGTGCACACGAACTGTTTTTTGCTCTGCTATAAAACCTCCTCTATATACCCCTCTATTAAAAATCGGGAAGCTTTTCATTTTCACATAGTCATTATACCCTACATTACGAGCTATTAACAAATAACGATTTCTACGTTTTTTTGCATTACGTAACTTCTTTTGATAATAACTAGCCGGCTTACCCAGTAAACCTGAGAGCGATTCTGAAAGTGCACGAATATTTTTCTCAAAAACTTCTGAATCCACCGCAACCACATCCATACGAATGGTAAATTTTGACATTGATGTTGCTAGCAAATTTCCATCTGCTGCATACACATTACCTCTATTCGCAAAAATAGTGTCGTTTTTAACTGTTTTTTCTTCAGAAAGCTTTCTATACTTACCCCCTTCTACATATTGAAGTTTAAAAAGTCTAAAAATGATAACTACAAAGAAAAGCGTCATTAAAACAACAATCACATAGAGTTTGTTTAATATGCCTTTTTTTACTACCATTTTATATTACTCTTTATTATATGTTACTTTTATTTTTTGGGGCGGTTTTTTTGCAGGGAACAACCCTTTACTTTTTACTTTATCTCGAATACTACTTTCCAACTTCATCCTCATTAATTCAGTACTCGTATCTACATCTTCAGCCCGCAACTCTCTTTTCTTCTTATTAAGCTCTGCTATTTGCACCACTTTTGCATCTGCACTGTGCGAACTATATATCATTATTAACAACAACACTACAACAAAAATTAAAATCCGCCAGTTTTTAAATGAGCTTTCATCCGTAAGAAAACTTCCTCTTAAAAGATCGTATATACTCTTTCTTACTTTAGACATTATTTTAATGTTGCTATTCTTAGTTTCGCACTTCGTGCTCTGTTATTCTCTTTAATCTCTTCTTTTGTTGGCACAATCATTTTACCAACCTTTTTAAGCGGCACATTGGTATTACCATAAAAATCTTTTTCTGGCTCACCGCTAAACAACCCCGTTCTTATAAATCGCTTCACCAACCTATCTTCTAACGAGTGATATGAAATCACACTCAATCGTCCATCCTCATTCAACAAATCTGGAATTTGCTGTAAAAACTCCTTCAACACTTCCAACTCTTGATTTACTTCTATTCGTATTGCTTGAAAAATTTGTGCTAGAATTTTATGCTCTTTGGCTTTTGGCAAAAATCTTTGCAACACCTCTTTTAACTCAAAACTTGTATTAATCTCTCTACCCTCTCTTGCTTCAACAATTGTTTTAGCTAAAGTTCTTGCATTTCGCAACTCTCCATACAAAAACAACACATCTGCTAAATCTTCTTCAGTATATGTATTGATGATTTTTTTTCCTGACAATTCAGACTTTTGATCCATTCGCATATCTAAATCTGCATCAAAACGAGTTGAAAAACCTCTTTCAGCTTCATCAAATTGATGCGACGACACACCTAAATCAGCCAATACTCCGTCTACTTTCCTAACACCGTAAAAGCGTAAAAACCTAGATATGAATCGAAAATTCTCACCAATCAACACAAAACGCGGATCATCAATTTTATTTTGTTGCGCATCCGGGTCTTGATCAAAAGCAAACAATTTCCCTTTTTCTCCTAATCGACTCAATATTTCTCTAGAATGTCCTCCCCCTCCAAAGGTGACATCCACATACACTCCATCTTCCTTTATATTAAGTGCATCTACACTTTCTTTCAACAAAACTGGACTATGATAACTCATCTGCTTCCGTATTACCCATTACTTCTTCTGCCAATTCAGCAAAATCAACAACAGCATCATCAATTACTTTTTCGTACTTATTCTTATCCCAAATCTCAATAATATTCACTGCAGAAGAAAGCACTACTTGCTTTTCTATTCCTGCAAATTGACATAAATCTTTCGGAATCAATATCCTTCCAGAAGCATCTACATCTACCATCTTTACACCGGCAGTAAACCTTCTGATAAAATCATTATTTTTCTTTACAAATCGATTTAGTTTATTGATTTTTGCCATCATTAAATTCCACTCTTGCATCGGATACAACTCCAAACAAGACTGAAACACAGAGCGTTTAATCACAAAACCTTCTTGTAACACAGAAGACAGCTGCTTCTTGAACGCTGACGACATCATCAACCTCCCTTTAGCATCTACCTTGCACTCATATGTTCCAATTAAATTTATCACGTAAAGAAACTATAGTTTGCATCAAAAATAAAAAATATTTACCACTTTTTACCACTTTTTACCACATTGTTGATAAGTTTTAGTTTTTGAGCTAAAAAACTGATACTAAAAGACTTCTATATCGCCATTGTACATGAAATAATAAAAATGAAAAAGTGATAAAAAAGAACTACATTTGTGGTTAAGTCAAATCAGAAACATAATGACTGAATTTTTAAAGAAAGAAGACAAATTTACATACGCTGAAGCAGGAGAAGGAAGCCCAATTATCATTCTTCATGGACTAATGGGTGCTTTAAGTAATTTTAACTCCACTTTTAATCATCTTTCACAAAAAGGATATCAAGTTTTTATTCCAGAATTACCCTTATACACCTTACCTCTCCTTAAAACCAACGTAAAAAATTTAGCCAAATTTTTACATGATTTCATAGAGTACAAAGGACTTAAAAATGTTACTTTATTAGGAAATTCTTTAGGCGGACATATAGCTTTATACTACACAAAACATTACTCTGAAGATGTTAAAGCATTAGTTTTAACAGGTAGTTCAGGGCTATACGAAAACTCTATGGGAGATAGCTATCCTAAAAGAGGTGACAAAGAGTTTGTTAGAAAAAAAGCGCAAGATGTTTTTTATGATAAAGCTATTGCCACAGACGAACTTGTAGATCAAGTGTATGATGTTATCAACGATAGAAATACATTGATTAGAACATTAGCTATTGCTAAAAGTGCAATTCGTCATAATATGGCTAAAGATTTACCCAACATGAAACAACCTACTTGTTTAATTTGGGGAAAACAAGACAGCGTTACTCCACCAGAAGTTGCTCAAGACTTCAAAAAACTCTTACCTGATGCTGATTTATTTTGGATAGATAAATGTGGGCATGCAGCTATGATGGAAACTCCAGAAGAGTTTAATGAAATTTTAGAAAACTGGCTTTCTAAACGCGAAATATAACAACAGCTAAACTAGCTTAATTATAGTATGAAAATAAAATCTGCTGAATTTGTAATGAGTAACAGTAATGTTACCAAAGCTCCTAAAGACAGAATACCTGAGTATGCCTTTATTGGCCGCTCAAACGTTGGTAAGTCTTCGTTAATCAACATGTTGATGGAGCGAAAAGATTTAGCAAAGACCTCTGGTAAACCAGGAAAAACTCAACTTATTAACCATTTCAAAATTAATGATGAATGGTTTTTAGTAGATCTTCCAGGGTATGGTTATGCTCAAGTATCTAAAAAGAAGCGACAAATTTTTCAATTCTTTATTGAAAATTATTTTAAAGAGCGTGAACAGCTGGTTTGTACCTTTGTTTTAATTGATTCTCGCCATGATCCGCAGAAAATAGACTTAGAGTTTATGCAGTTTTTAGGTGAAAACCGTATTCCTTTCTGTATTGTTTTTACCAAAGCAGATAAATTAGGTAGTTCTAAACTTAACAAACAAATTACTGCTTATAAAAAGAAATTATTAAAGTATTGGGAAGAATTACCAATGTCTTTTGTAACTTCTTCTTCTACTGGAATGGGGCGTGATGAGTTTTTAAGTTTTATCGATCAGGTAAATGAGGATGTAGCTGAGAACTTCAAATAGTTCTTCTAGTAACCTTAAGGCAACTCCTAATATGCACTCTACTAAAGAAAATTTACAGGTTTTACATGAAGACAACCATATTATTGTGGTTAATAAACGTGCTGGCGATATCGTACAAGGTGATAAAACAGGCGACAAACCTCTTTCTGATGTAGTTAAAGAATATATTAAAGAAAAATACAACAAACCTGGTAATGTTTATTTAGGAACTGTTCATCGTTTAGACAGACCTACTTCCGGTATTGTTATTTACGCACGTACATCTAAAGCTTTAGAACGTTTGAATAAAATGTTACGTGACAAAACCATAAAAAAAACATACTGGGCAATTGTTCAACAACAACCTAAAAAAGCTGCTGACACTTTAACAAATTATTTAAAAAAGAACCCAAAGAACAATAAGTCTACAGCCTACAACAAAGAAGTTAACGGAAGTAAAAAAGCTACTTTACATTACACAACACTTAAAAAATTAGATAACTATTCGTTACTTGAAGTTGACTTAGAAACAGGTCGTCATCATCAAATTCGTGTACAACTTTCTAATATTGGTGCTATTATTAAAGGTGATTTAAAGTATGGCGCCAAAAGGAGTAATAAAGATGGAAGTATTCATTTACATGCTCGAAAAATAGAATTTACGCATCCAGTTAGTAAAGAACTTATTAAAATCACTGCTCCAACTCCTTCTGACCCAGTTTGGGATGCTTGCTTGTAATTTGTATATTTAGACAAATTTCACGTAAGATGAAAGCTCTTAAATTTTTAACTATCTTAATACTCCCTATAACTGTATACATTTCGTTTACGAGTATGGGTTGGTCAACATTATTACCTTTAGTCGTATTTTTTGGGTTTGTTCCTCTACTTGAACTGCTTTTTAACCCAGACAAACAAAACCTTAACAAAGAACAAGAAGAGCTAGAAAAAGAAAACAAGCTGTATACTTATATCTTATACACAACAGTGCCTGTTCAATTATTTTTTTTAGGTTGGTTTTTATGGATGATGAAAGATGCACAATTAACCACCATAGAATATATAGGAAGAATCTCTGCTATGGGATTAATGTGTGGTGTAATTGGCATTAATGTAGGACATGAATTAGGTCATCGAAACAACCGTTTTGATGAGTTTTTAGGTGAGATTTTATTATTAACATCTTTAGATACTCACTTTTTGCCCTACCATAATGCCGGACATCATTTTAATGTAGCTACACCTAAAGATGCTGCAACCGCAAGAAAAAATGAAATAGTATATCTATTCTGGATCCGTTCTCATTTTCAAAGCTACTATCAAGCTTGGGAAACAGAAAACAGACGTCTAAAAAATTCTGGTAGAAATTGGTTTCATCTGCAAAACAGAATGCTCATCTATACGATTTGCAACATATTGTTATTGATAGGTATTTTCTTTCTCTTTGGATTAAATGCCCTACTTGCTTTTACAGCAGCAGCTGTTTTTGGAATTTTATTATTAGAAACTGTAAATTATATAGAACATTACGGACTACTACGTAAACAAAACGAAAAAGGTCGTTATGAACGTGTAAAAAGAACTCATTCATGGAATTCTGATCACAGAATTGGTATGTTAATGCTGTTTAACTTATCTCGCCATTCCGATCATCACTATAACGGAAGTAAACATTATCAGCTCTTAAAATCATTATCAGAGAGCCCTCAAATGCCAACAGGATATCCAGGTATGATGCTTGTGGCTTTGGTGCCTCCATTATGGTTTTCAATAATGAATAAAAAATTACAAGATATATAACCTATGAATATTCCCAAATTGGTTCAGTCGCAAAAAAATTATTTTGCAACACAACGAACCAAAGATATCTCCTTTAGAAAAAGTGCTTTAAAAAGACTACAAAAAGAACTTATTACAAGAGAACAAGATATTATCAAAGCTTTACATGATGATTTTAAAAAATCAGAATACGAAGCTGTAATGACTGAAACTTCTATCGTACTGGCTGAGTTAAAAATGGCGATAAAAAAAATTCATGCTTGGAGTAAACCTAAACGTGTATTACCATCTCTACTAAACTTCCCTTCTTCTGCAAAAATTTATAAAGAGCCTTATGGTACAGTTTTAATTATTGCTCCATGGAATTATCCGTATCAACTAGCATTTACTCCTTTACTGGGAGCTATTGCAGCAGGAAATACGGTAATCTTAAAACCTTCGGAATTAACGCCTAACACAAGTAAAATTACCAAAGAAATTATCGAAGCTGTTTTTGATAAAAATCATGTGGCCGTAGTAGAAGGCGGTGTGGATGTTTCTACAGAATTATTAGCACAGCGTTGGGATTATATTTTCTTTACAGGAAGCGTTCCTGTAGGAAAAATTGTTGCTAAGGCTGCGGCAAATCACCTAACTCCAGTTACTTTAGAACTAGGAGGAAAAAGCCCATCTATTATTGATGAAACCGCAAACATCAAACTTGCTGCAAAGCGTTTGGTTTGGGGGAAATTTATTAATGGTGGACAAACTTGTATTGCTCCTGATTATTTATTAATTCATAAATCGGTAAAAGAACAGTTTATACAAGAGTTTAAGGAGGAAATTTTTAGAGCTTATGGCGAAAACCCTCAAAATTCCTTTGATTTTCCACGTATCGTAAACACTAAAAACTTTGATCGTTTAGCCATTATGCTAGAAAATGAAAAGTGTGTAATTGGTGGACAAACTGATAGAGATGATCGCTATATTGCCCCTACCTTAATTGATGAACCTAGTCTGGATAGTGAAGTAATGAAAGGTGAAATTTTTGGACCTATCTTACCACTAATTTCTTATGAAAATGAAGCTGATATTGAAAAAATAACAGCAAAATATGATAAGCCTCTGGCTTTATATGTTTTCACCAATAGAAATTCATTTGCTAAGAAAATGATACAACACTATTCTTTTGGTGGTGGTACCATAAATGATACTACAGTACATTTTGCTAATCATAGATTGCCTTTTGGTGGCGTTGGAGAAAGTGGTATAGGTAGTTATCACGGAAAAAAAACTTTTGATACTTTTTCTCATCATAAAGGAGTGGTTTCTCGCGGAACTTGGCTAGATGTTCCTACTCGATATGCTCCATATAAAGGAAAACTACAACAATTAAAAACCTTAATGAAATTAGGATAGTTTTATTAGACAAAAGATTAGTAGACATAAGAATCAAGACACCCACAAATGAGTGAAAAATCCGTATCAGAAGCAGTTAATTATCGTCGTTCGGTAAGAGTGTACGACCCTGAAAAACCGATAGACACTTCCATTGTAAAAAAATGTTTAAAACAGGCGAGTTTAGCTCCTACCAGTAGCAACATGCAACTGTGGGAGTTTTATCATATCACTGATAAAGAAATTATAAAAAGAATGGCTCCATTATGCTTTAATCAAAATGCAGCTAAAACTGCTCAGCAACTAGTGGTTTTTGTGACTCGTAAAGATTTGTGGCATAAAAGAGCCAAAGCTAACTTAGCTTTTATGGATACAGTTTTTGGTAAAAACAATCCGAAATCAGAGCAACGAAGTAGAGAAAAAGTAGCACGTAACTACTACGGAAAGCTAATTCCTTTCACGTATTTTGATTTCCTAGGTATTTTTGGCTGGTTGAAGTATATACTATTTTCTATTGTTGGGGTATTTCGGCCTATTTATAGAGAAGTTCGCAATAGTGACATGCGCATTGTAGCTCACAAAACTTGTGGATTAGCAGCACAAACCTTCATGCTCTCAATGACTGCTGAAGGTTACGACACTTGCCCTATGGAAGGTTCCGATACTTGGCGTGTAAAACGTTTGCTAGAGCTACCTTTTGGCGCAGAAATTAATATGATTGTTTCTTGTGGTATTCGTAAACCTGAAGGAGTGTATGGTGAACGTTTTAGAATTCCTTTTGAGGAGGTTTATAGGGAGGTTTAAAAAACTTCTTAATATTAAATAATTTAATATCAACTCACATTTTGCCCTCTATCCTTTAACAAACTTAAATACTCTCTCCAAATATCCATCTTAGATAAATTTCCAGGATTAGCTATGTATATATTATTTTCCCTCTTATTCTTATGAACCCTAAAACTAATTATATTCCCATCATAAAAATGGTAATCAAAATCTTCATTAGTTGATGAATTATCCTTATTGACTTTTCCGTTTTTATTATTGAAGTTTAAAAGAATCATGTAGTCTAATAATTTCTCCCAAAAAACCTCTTTTATTGTTGTATCTTTTTCAACAGAAACTTTACCAAAAGCATTAATTAAATCTTCATAATCATAATTAAACAACCTTAAAAGAAAATCAATAACATCTACAAAGCTCCTTCCTTTGTTAAAGTTTTTAGCAGACAAGCTTTTCAACTGCCTAAAATTAACCTGCCTATTATTAAACAATAAAACCAATAAGTTAATTTTCAACTCTATAAAACCAAAAACTGAGTACTCTTCTCTTACACCATATTCTTTTTCAAACAATGTTTTTAAAGCATCATAAAAAGTTAAAAAATAAATCTCACTTGAATAAAATTTATTTATATACCCCTCAAAGTCAGAATCTTTACCATATTTATGATGATATATACTTTTTATATTATAATAATCAGCAACGATGATAACTTTATCTATTCCAAACTTATTAATTGAGTATTCAGAATTATCAAAATTGGCCGAAAAAACATTTAAAAGTCTAAAAATATGTTCTGGTTCAATCCTATCCAAATCATCTAATATCAAGATATTTTTCTTCTGCCCATCCTCTCCCTTTATTTCACTTAATTTACTATTAATATAGGTAGTCATAATATCATTCTCATAAACACTACCTTTCGTATCTTCCATACGGCTAATGAAACTATTCACTTCGGAGGTTTTAAATTCCTGTTGATACAACTCTAAAATTTCCTTTTCAACTTTATTAAAAACTTGTATTATCTCTTTTAAAGACTTTCCTATTTCTGGAATTTTTTCAACAAAGTTTAACAAGATGGTATCAACACTCTTTTTTAAAATATCTCCTACTTCTTCTATATAATTTATACTTGTTTCTGCCTTAACATCATCTTTCTTCAATATTTCAAACAACAAGTCGTATTTGATTAATTCAAATACATCTTCATTTTTGTTTACTGCGTAATGAACAGGATATAAATGAAAAAAGTTATATTTTTTTTCTTCATTTCTTACTGACTCTATAAAGTCTTTTAAAAAAGTAGTTTTCCCAAAACCGAAAGGAGCTGATAAAAAAATAAAATCAGAATTATTTATATGCTCTTCAAAATCAAAAAAAGAATTCGTCTGTAATTTATAGCCTTTTCCTGTTGTCATATTATTTTAATTTTCAATTCATTTTATTTTACCTAATTTTAGACTTCCCCTTCTGATCGAAAGGACTAATCCTTTTCATTATTCCTTCGGCAAAAACACCAATGTATTTTCTGACTGCTCAATTTCTTGTTGATTCAACCTCATTTTTACAAACTCACCATCTACATATTTTTGTGCTTGGTCTTTGTAATATGGACTGAATACATTTCCTGATTGCCCTGTCGGTAAAATCGCAATACTATTTTCTACATCAGAAAAGTCAATAACTCTACGTGTTGAAGGCCCTCCGTGAATTTTATATACTCCTGTACTATCCAATTTAAAAATCTGGTTGTTAATCACCTCGTTTCCTCCAATGGTTTTAAACGGACCAACATTGAAAAACTTACGCAACAAACCTCCCGCTTTACCAATAGCGTGTTCGTATTCCACTGAAATTACGCGATTCCACGTCCAATTTTCTACATTCTCTCCTAATTGATTTTGTAAAAATGCGATGGCTTTTTGAAAAGCCTTGGTAATAATTTCATTTCTGGTTTCAACTTTATCTGTCGTTGAAATATCATCCCACCAAACTGATTGTTCCCTTTTAGCTTGCTCTGCTAACACTTGATCTTGTAATTGCGTATCTATAAACAACTGAAAACTGTCTCCTAATTCATCTTTGTAAGTAGCAGTTAAGAATTCATATAAAAATCTATTATAAATAGTCGGAGCTACATTAGTTTTTAAATATTCTCCATTCCACTTTTCTAACATCAAATATGCTTTTTTAGCTGAAGGTGAAAGTGTTGATTTATCCACACTATTTAATAATTCTCTCCCGATTTCTGGAACTACAGGTGAGGTTACATCGTAAATCATTTCAGCTACATCCTCTTTCGTAAAATCGTTTTTAGGTTCTAATAATTCAACTATTCTCTTCGCTCTATCTTCAGGTTGATAATATCCCGGGTATAATTTACCTCTCACGGAATCTGGTTGATTATTTGCTGAATACACATAATTCCAACTAGGATTTTCTGCTTGCGGATTTTCTTCAAATTCTAAATATTCTACAATTTCATCGTTCCCAGAAGCTCCGTTTAAATACATTTTAGAAGATAAACTATCTCTTAATTCATACAATTTAGCTGAAGCAAACCAACCTACATTCCCTTTAGCATCACCATACATTACATTTAGTCCTGGCGCGTGTATTTGAGCAGTTCCTGTTTTAAAATCTTGTAACGAATTTGCATGCGACATTTTATATGAAGCTTCCAATAATTTATTTGGTTCCTGCGTATAAATCCAGTTCATTGCCACGGGTCTATCATCCGTAACATGCTCTATCAGCCCATTCATAATTGGTCCGTGCTCACTTACTTTTACTTGATATGTGGTGTCTTTTCCTCCTTTAACTTTTATATGTTTGTTTAACAACTCATACTTTTTAAATCCTTCTGGAGTTTTATATTCCAACGGATTTTCAGGGTTGTTTTCTTCCACATAAAAATTCAAATCATCATTTGCCAACATTGTTAGTCCGTAGGCATACTCTTTATTGTGTCCTAATAACGGAAATGGCATCAACGCTAAATTAAATCCGTAAATTTCAAAATCAGGAGTTTTTATATGGTTTTGATACCAAACTGAAGGCTGCGAAAAATTAATATGTGGATCATTAGCAAAAATCACCTTACCGTTTTTGGTTTTAGGGGGTGCAATTACCCAAGAATTACTTCCTATAAAAGGTGCAACTGGTAATTGTTCTATAATCTCATTAACCGCAACAGACATTTCTGCTTTAATAGCTTCTTTATTCGTTGTCTTATTCAGTGTTAAATTTTTATCGAAAGAATTCAACAATTCATTTACATAAGACTCACCTAACTTTTCTTTAACTTCAGTTAACAACGGATCGGTTTTATGTGCAATTGCAAAACTAAATGCCATATAACCGAAAACATTATACACATCTTTAACTGTATAATTTTCTTTATCCAACCCTACTAAGTAAAATTCTAATGGCGTTGCTCCTTCTTCAATAAACTGATTAACTCCGTTTAAGTAAGCTTCCGTTAATTTATAAGTTTCTGAATTTTTATCTAATTCTTGAATCGTTTTTTCGGCAGCTTCTTCAATTCCTAACCCAGAAAAAAACTTATCTACTCTTACCAAATCTTTTCCAAAAACTTCTGCTAATCTTCCAGCTGCAATTCTTCTGATTAGTTCCATTTGCCACAATCGATCTTGAGCATGCACATACCCTAAAGCAGTATAAGCGTCTAGTTGATTTTGCGCATTGATATGCGGTACTCCAACCTCATCATAATACACCGTAACTTTATCTGAAATATTAGCTAATGCTAACTCTCCTTTATACGTAGGATGTAAGGTTTTTGTAAATAACCAAACTCCAACACTTAATAGCACTAAAAGTAATAGAACAATTTTTAAAGACTTTTTAAATAACTTCATTAGGGATGATTTTCTTCAAAGATAACAGAAATATTTATTGTTTATCTTCTGAGTAAATCGTGTAACTTTTACACAGTATTAATTAATTGTTTACACACTTTTTACACATAAAAACATTACCTCTCCAACCTTTACAAAACAATAAACAGCTAACATTCAGTGTGTTGAGTTTTTTAAGGGTTTAATTGAAATTGATGGCATATTTCTTTCAATACAACAAGCAAATACGTAAATAACTTAAAAACTTAATATCATGAAAAATTTAATTTTAGCAGCGGCGATTTTAGCAGGAGCTTCAACTTACGCAACAACTAACAACACTATTTCTCCTATTACTCCAGTTCACACGGTTGTAGAAAAAGGTTTTAAAGAAGTTTCTTTAGATAAATTACCAGCAGCAGTAGTAAAATCTGTAAAAGAAAGTTTTCCTAAAGGTAAATTAAGCAAAGCTTTTGTAAACGAAAAAGAGCAATACAAATTAGAGATTAGCTTAGAAAATGAAAGCAAAACTCTTTTTGCAGACAAAGACGGAAACTGGTTAGATGCCAAAGAAGTAAAATAACACACATATTCCCCTTGTTGTATTACAATAATAAATAATTATAACTTAAAAACTTAATGTCATGAAAAAATTAATCTTAGCAGTAGCAATTTTAGCAGGAGTTTCAACTTACGCAACAGTAAATAACACTAATTCCCCTATTACCCCAGTTCATACGGTTGTAACAGATGGATTCCAAGAAATCTCTTTAGACAAGTTACCAGCAACATTAGTAAACTCTATTAAGGAAAGCTTCCCTAAGGCTACCTTAAGTAAAGCTTTTGTAAACGAAAAAGAGCAGTATAAATTAGAAATTAGTGTAAACAACACTAACAAAACTATTTATACTGACAAAGAAGGTAACTTATTAGACGAAAAAGAAGTTAGCAATTCAAAAAAGTAATTTTTTTATTTCCCTCCTCAATTTTATTGACGAAAGAGCGTTTTCATGTAAAACGCTCTTTTTGTTTTTTACAAAGAGCTTATATTTATACAAACAATTTAGAATAAACATTTTTATGAAAAAGATTTTATTGGTAGAGGATGATGTTACTTTTTCTAATATGTTAAAACATTTCTTAGAGCGACATCAGTACACTGTAGAGGTTAGCTATACTATTAAAAACGCTTTCACTCTCTTAAAAAAACATTCCTATAATTTAATTTTTACTGATTTACGCCTTCCTGATGGAAATGGTATTGATTTATTGAAACAGAGTAAAAATACCGATAGTAATATTCCTGTTGTTTTAATGACTAGTTATGCAGAAGTTTCAACAGCAGTACAAGCTATGAAACAAGGAGCTTTTGATTATATTTCTAAGCCTTTTAACCCTGATGAAGTTTTAGAAGTAATTAGTAATGCTCTTGAGGTTAAAGCTGAAAAAATTACCGAGACCAAAAAAGAGGATAAAAAAGTTTCAAACTCAAATTCTAATATTGTTTCAGGCATAAGCTCAGCTTCTAAAAGTTTACACGAACATATTCACTTAGTAGCTCCAACCGACATGTCTGTTCTTATTACTGGTGAAAGTGGTACAGGTAAAGAGGTTGTTGCAAACACAATTCATACCCAAAGTTTACGTAAAGACAAACCATTTATTGCTGTAGATTGTGGAGCCATACCTAAAGAAATTGCTTCAAGCGAGTTCTTTGGGCATCAAAAAGGATCTTTTACTGGAGCTATAAATGATAAAATAGGACATTTTGAAGCTGCAAACGGAGGAACTCTTTTTTTAGACGAAGTTGGAAATTTGAACTATGAAAGTCAGGTACAGTTATTACGTGCTTTGCAAGAAAGGAAGATTAAGCCTGTTGGAAGTAGTAAAGAAATTATGGTAGACATTCGTTTGATTACAGCTACTAATGAAGATTTATTGTTAGCTGTTGAAAAAGGTAATTTTAGAGAAGATTTATACCATCGCTTAAATGAATTTTCTATCAAGGTTCCTAGTTTAAAAGATAGAAAAGATGATTTAATTCTATATGCTGATTTCTTCTTAGAAAAGGCTAACAAACAACTCAACAAATCAATTGCTGGATTTTCTCAAGAAGTTCTAGCTTTATTTCAACAATATAATTGGCCTGGAAACTTACGAGAGTTATCTAATGTTATTAAAAGGGCTACGCTTTTATCTCAAACTGAAATTATAGAAAAAGAAGTTTTACCTGAAGAATTAAAAAACACCGAAAGTCAATACAGTTTACCTAATGATTTCTCTACCAAAGAAAATGAAAAAAACCTTATTATTAGAGCTCTACATGAGGCTGGAAATAACAAAACTAAGGCTGCAAAACTTTTAAATATTACCAGAAAAACCCTGTATAATAAATTGAAAGAGTACAATATTAGTTAAGGTAATTTTTTACTTCTTTTAAAAAGATTTTTAACTCTTTTTCAAAATTTCTCCATGAAGTTTTGTTTATCTCATCACTAACCTCAAATTCTTCCAAAAAAGCAATTAGTTTAGTCGCTTTTAGTTGCTTTGACATTCCCAACATTTTGTGACTAACATTATTGAATCCCTGCAAGTCATTCTCTTTAACAAATTTCTTTAATAACAATAAGTTCTCTTCAGTATCTTTTAAAAAAGATTCTAAAGTTTTATTTATCTCTACCTCATCATTATTAAAAAATGTTTTCAAGGTAGTAATATCAAAACTATTTGTTTTCTTGTTATCAGTATAACTGTTAGCTATATCATTACCTTGGATTTTAAAATCAAAAAAACGCTGTAAAATTTCTTTTAATCTTTTAGAGTGAAAAGGTTTAATTAATGCATCTGAAAAGCCGTTTTTAATATATTCACTTTCTGATAAATTCGCCCTTCCAGTCATTGCTACGATGGGCTGACCTTTATAGGAATTATGCTTCTTTAAAGTCTCCATAAAATGGATACCATTCATCTTAGGAAGCTGAATATCAGTCAAGACCAAATCATAAGCAACATTATCTATTTCATTCAGTGCTTCTTGTGCATTACTAAAAGAAGTTACTGTAACTCCAAATCCTTTTAAAACATTCTTTAACAATGATCTCAAAGAAGTATCATCTTCAACCACTACTGCATGAATGTTGAGCATCTCTTTTTGATAATTTGCTTCATATTCTTTTGGTTTTCCTTCAGCAAATGTAACTGGTACAAATAGTGAAAACCTACTTCCTTTCCCTAAGCTACTTTGTAGAGTTAAAGAACCTCCCAAAAGTTCCGCTAGTCTTTTGGAAATAGTTAAACCTAATCCAAATCCATTTTGACCATTCTCTTTTTCGTGCACTTGTGTAAATTCTTTAAATACTTTTTCTTGTTTGTCTTTACCTATTCCTACTCCTGTATCGATTACCGCAATCTCTATATATTTTTTTTCCTTTACACTTCTTAATTTACTCTGTATTGTAATTGAACCTTCTTTTGTAAACTTACAGGCATTGGTTACTAAATTATATAGTATTTGTTTTATTCTAAAAGGGTCACTAACAATTAGTGTGTTTATTTTTTCATCATGTTTTACATTCACTGAAACAGGCTTGTTTTGAACAAGATTTTTAGCACTATTTGCCACCTCTTCTATATTTCTCTTTAAATCAAAAGGAATAGCCTCAATAGTTATTTTACCATTCTCTAATTTAGAAAACTCTAAAAGATCTCCTACAAGTTGTCCCATATAAACCGATGCATTTTGTATATGCACCACATAGTTTTTCTCTTTAGTATTAGCTATTGATTTTTGCAACAATTCGCTAAAACCAGTAATTGTACTAAGCGGAGTCCTCAAATCGTGACTAACCATAGATATTAACTGCTCTCTACTTTTTAAAAGCGACGAGGTAATTGCATTCGCACTTTCTAATTCTTGCCTATAATGCTGACTTCTCCAGAAATCATTTAAAATTATTATTGAAAAAAGCACAATGATAACAAAACCTACTCCCGTAGCTAAAAGAATTATATTCTTGCTACGCCCAAGCGTTTCTTCATGTTTTTTATGAGCTTGATTTGCATTGAAAATAACATCTCTTTCAAGCACACTTAAAACCTCCCGTAATTTTCTTGATATTGTGATATCGTTTTCTATTAACTCCCTTTCTTTTATTCGCAAAAACCTCCGTTTAATGGTTGTTTCTCTTTGAGCTTTTTGAAGTATTTCTTTAGAAGCTGAAACTAAAGAATCTATTTGTTTTTGCTCTTCAGCATTAACGGGTTTTTCTTCATCCTCTCTATCAAATAACTTTAAGTATCTTTCTAAACTTAGTCCTGTTTTTTTACTAAAAACATCAGGATTATCAACAAGATCTTTTACTGAACCCTTTCCAAGTAGTGAATCTATAGACCCTAGCTTATCTATGGCTTCATTAATAGATTTCTCGGAAGCATTTCTTTGGTTTAACCTTCTTAAACTCGTTATGTTTTTTCGTTTTTTATTTAGAACTAACTTAACACTATCTAGTATTGATTTTTTTGATACATCTTTTGCTAAGAAATTAAGTGAATCAATCTTTTTTAATAATGATTTATTTTCTGTTACATACTCATTATATCGTTTATAAGAATTCAACTGAATAGCAGCTCTTCCTAGATTTTCATTTTCATATATATCAGCAATTAAACCTCCTGTTTGTATAATATTATTTCTATCAGAAACACCTTGCTTTTGGATTTCTATATATGTTTTAATTTCAGAAAATAACAAAATTCCTGAAACAACTGCTAAAACCGCCAAAGTGGCATAACCTATTAAAACCTTAAATGCTATTTTACGTTTAGATGTTTTCATTAAGTAACACGTAACCTTATTTTCTCTTTTTACAAAACGACAATACTCAACCTTTGTTGCTTAATAATTCATTTATTAAACATATTGTATAATACTGATACAAAACATACGCTTATTGCTCTTATTATTTTCTACAAAGACCCTTTAACAATGAAAGATAGTTTGTATTTTTGATGTCTATAAAATCATGTCAAAATGAGAAAAATTCAAATGGTTGACTTACAAAGTCAATATCAAAAAATAAAAGATACAGTTGATACTTCAATTCAAGAAATTCTAAATTCTTCAGCATATATTAACGGACCGTACGTTCATGAATTTCAAGCTGATTTAGAAAATTATCTAGGCGTTAAGCATGTAATTCCATGTGCTAATGGTACCGACGCTTTGCAAATAGCGATGATGGGCTTAGGTTTAGAACAAGGTGATGAAGTAATTACCGCTGACTTTACATTTGCTGCAACAGTTGAAGTAATTGGTTTATTAAAATTAACACCTGTTTTAGTTGATGTTGAACCAGATACTTTTAATATTGACATTGAAGCTTTAAAAAAGGCAATTACTCCTAAAACAAAAGCTATTGTTCCTGTTCATTTATTTGGACAATGTGCTAACATGGAAGCTGTTTTAAAAATTGCTAAAGAACATAACTTATTTGTAATAGAAGATAATGCTCAAGCCATTGGAGCAGATTATACTTTTTCTAACGGAACGAAGAAGAAAGCAGGAACTATGGGTGATGTTGGTACTACCTCTTTCTTCCCTTCTAAAAACTTAGGTTGCTATGGAGATGGTGGAGCTATTTTTACCAATAATGATGAATTAGCGCATACGCTTAGAGGAATGGTTAATCACGGAATGTACAAACGCTACTACCATGATGTAGTTGGAGTAAATTCTCGTTTAGATTCTATTCAAGCAGCTGTATTAAAAGCTAAGTTACCTTTATTAGATAGTTATTGCGATGCCCGTAGAAAAGCTGCGGAATATTATTCAAATGCATTTACCAATAACTCAAATATTATCACACCAACTATTAGTGATTTTACTACGCATGTTTTCCATCAATATACATTAAGAATTACTAACGGAAAACGTAATGAACTACACCAACATTTATTAGATAACGGAATTCCAAATGCTATTTATTATCCTGTTCCGTTACATGCTCAAAAAGCATATCAAGACGACCGATATAATGAAGGTGACTTTACAGTAACTAATCAATTAATTGATGAAGTTATTTCATTACCAATGCATACCGAATTAGATGAAGAACAATTAGCATTTATTACTAAAACTATAAATGATTTTATTCAATAATTTGGACTGAAACCTTATGGATCAAAAAATTAAAACTTTAAAAATTATCCACCTTGCTTTAGTTGCTGGTATTACTCTTGCTTTTACCATTTTAGGTAATTTTAAGATTATGTTCGACATGGTGATTGATAACTCTTCTTTATTCTATGCTTTTATTCCTGCAATAGCTTATGTTGCTAGTAACTTCATGTTTAAAAACATGTTAAGCAAAATACAAAAAGATACTAGTAATGAGGAGAAATTTGCGGTTTATCAAACTGCTTCTATAGTAAGATGGGCTATTATTGAAGGTGCTTGTTTTTTGATTTTAATTTTAAAACCAGACTTTTTGCTTTTAGGAGTAATCTTATTAATTTATTTAATTCTCTTAGCTCCAAAAAAAGCACAAATATTCCAAACCTTAGATATCAGAAACTAAGATTTCTTATACAAAAAAGACAAAAAATCACTCAAAATAATCAATTTTGAGTGATTTTTTATTCATTTTAATAAAAAACAGCTTTTTTACACCTCTAATTTGTGAATTGTTTCCACTTCCTATTATCATATTCTTAAAATAGTACACTCCTAATTCAAGAACACATATTTATTAGCTGATTTTTAATGTTTTAACGTTTATTAATTGACATCACGCTTTAAGCTTTTTAGTTTTGTACCCTAATTAAATGATACTAGAATAATGAAATTGATTAAAATTAAAAGAGAAACACGTTTAGAAAAACGATTTTCAAGAAAAATGGGTAAACTTCATACTAATGTTACCTACATTAAAAAAATGTTTTTAAATATTATACCGCTTGAAACGGTACACAAATACAGAGAAACCTATTATGGTGAAGTTAAAGATTGCGAAGACTGTGTCTTAGCTAAATAACAACTTTCTTTTTCACAAAAACAAAAATCCCGTTCTTTAGGAACGGGATTTTTCTATACTATATGCTTTTACTATTTATGCTAAAGAAGCACCACTAGCAACTACACTTCTATCAATTTTACGCATTAATCCTTGTAATACTTTACCAGGACCAACTTCAACAAACTCAGCACCACCATCAGCAATCATTGCTTGCACACATTGCGTCCATCTTACTGGCGCTGTTAATTGTGCTATCAAATTTTCCTTAATTTCAGCAGGATTTGTTACTGCTTTCGCTACCACATTTTGGTATACTGGGCAAATAGGTTCGTTAAATGTAGTTTCTTCAATAGCTGCAGCTAATTCTTCACGAGCTGGCTCCATCATTGGTGAATGAAATGCTCCTCCTACTGGTAAAAGTAACGCTCTTTTCGCGCCTTTTTCTTTCAATACTTCACAAGCTTTTTCAACTGCTTCAACTTCTCCAGAAATTACTAATTGTCCAGGACAGTTATAATTTGCTGCTACCACTACTCCATCAATCGAAGCACAAACTTCTTCAACTACAGCATCTTCTAATCCTAACACAGCTGCCATAGTAGATGGTTGAATTTCACATGCTTTTTGCATTGCTAAAGCACGTTTAGAAACTAATTTTAATCCGTCTTCAAAAGACAATACACCATTAGCTACTAATGCTGATAACTCTCCTAAAGAGTGACCTGCAACCATTTCTGGTTTGAAGTCATCTCCTAAAACTTTTGCTAAAATTACTGAATGTAAAAAGATAGCAGGTTGTGTTACTTTAGTTTGTTTTAATTCTTCAGCAGTACCTTCAAACATTACGTCGGTAATACTAAAACCTAATATATTATTTGCTTTTTCAAAAAGTTCTTGAGCTAATGGAGAGTTTTCATATAAATCTAACCCCATTCCTGTAAATTGTGCTCCTTGACCTGGAAAAATATACGCTTTCATTTGTTTGTTTTGTTGTTTGTTTAACCTTGCAAACATACAACTTTTAAAATTACTATCTTCGTTTTATGACTGTACAACAAAAATCTCAAGCACAACTTATTTACCTAGTTTTAGCTTCGTTATTTATAGCCTCTCTTGTAACTTCAAACCTAATTTTTCAGAAGTTTTTTTATTGGGAACCTTTTAATTTATTTCGTTTTGAAGTGTCTGTTGGAATACTTCCTTATCCTATTACTTTTTTAATTACTGATATTCTTTCTGAAATTTATGGTAAAAAAAAAGCTAATCAAGTTGTTGTAGCAGGTATTTTTGCTTCCTTTTTTTCTATGTTAATTATTTTAGTAGCTGATTACGCTCCTGCAATTGACAATTCTCCTATAGGAAATGAAACCTTTACAAAGGTTTTTGGGCTTTCTCCTTTAGCAGTATTAGCGTCTATGTTAGCTTACTTGGCTGCTCAGTTTATAGATATTCGTATTTTTCATTTTTGGAAAAGGTTAACTAAAGGAAAACATTTATGGCTTCGTAATAATTTTTCTACCTTTTTGTCACAATTTATAGATACTTTTACCGTATTATTTTTATTGAGTTCTTTTAAAATACTTCCTTGGAGTATTTTTGGTAGCCTTTTACTTAGCGGTTTTTTATTTAAAGTCATTATAGCAGCTCTGGACACTCCTATTTTGTACGCTGTTGTATATTGGTTTAGAAAAAAGTTCGGCTTAAAAATGGGAGAAGAAATCACAGAATTTTAACTTAACACTACTATGTTGAACAAGTTTTTTTACAGAATTTTTAAAGAGCATTTTTCACTCTCGGAAACGCTTGCCATTTATCTAAATTTATTTACAAACCTAATTATATTTGGAATTTTAGGTTATATCTTATTCAAAATATTTAGGTATGTTGGTAAAAGAACGGTGAATAAAATGGCTGCAAAAACATCAACTAGTTTTGATGACATGCTTATTAAAAACAAAGCTTTTTTAAACCTTTCTAGAATTGTTATTCTTACTATTGTTTTTAATTTTTTAAAAGATATTTTAGTTGATTTCCCTCACTTGTTTACTTATGCTGAACGTATTGCAACTATTGCCATTATTTTTGCTATTGTTTGGTTTATACGCAGTATTTTACTGAGTGTTAAAGATTTTCTTCGTACTACAAATGCTTTCAAAGACAAACCTTTAGAAAGTTATGTACAAATCTTTATGGTCATATTGTGGTTAATTGCTGCTATTTCATCTTTTTCAGTATTAACAGGTAAACCTTTAATTAGATTTTTAACTGCTTTAGGAGCTTTTTCAGCTGTATTATTATTAATTTTTAAGGACACCATTCTTGGTTTTGTATCAAGTATTCAGGTAGCAGTAAATGATACTGTTAGAATTGGAGACTGGATTACCATGGAAAAATATGGTGCCGATGGTGATGTGGTTGAAATCAATCTTACTTCAGTAATTATTAGAAATTTTGACAACACAATATCTAGTATTCCTACGTATTATTTAACCTCTGATTCTTTTAAGAACTGGAGAACAATGAATACCTCAGGTGGTAGACGTATAAAGCGTTCAATTTTAATTAAAATAAATAGTATTCACTTTCTTTCCGATGAAGATATTGAACGTTTTAAAAAAATTGAATTAATTTCTGATTACATAGCAGAAAGTAGTAAAGAAGTTAAAAAATATAATGAAGAAAATAACGTAGATAAATCGGTTATTCTAAATGGTAGAAACCTTACCAATTTTGGGTCTTTCAGAATTTATTTAGATAAATACATTGAGAATCACCCAAAAATTAATCAAGACATGTTATTAATGTCTCGTCAGTTAGAGCCAACTGCTAATGGAATTCCGCTAGAGATTTATGCGTTTAGTAGAGAGAAAAATTGGGTAGATTATGAACGTGTTATGGCGAACATTTTTGATCATATTTTAGCTTCTGTAAAATATTTTGATTTGGAAGTTTTTCAAAATCCATCAAGTATTGATGTCAATAACTTGAAAGAAATACAAAAGAGTGAATAATAATACAGGTACATCTTTATGGCAAATAGCCATCCAAAAATTTAAACGTAGTAAAACAGGTATGTTTAGTTTTTGGTATATTGTTTTATGCGGATTTATTGCTGTTTTTTGCTATGTTTTAGCTCCTGATAACAGTAACTCTGCCAATCAAATGCATTTAGAAATTCACTCAAAACCTCCTGGATTTTCTGTGCAACTATTAAGTATTCCTTCAGAAGTAAAAAATCAACAATCGTGGTTTTCTGTTTTTATGGAAGGAAAGCAAAATTCATCAACAGAAATACCTATTAAATCATTTTCTGTTAAAAATAATCAGTTAGAAGTTATTAAATACTCCGATGGTTTACCTAAAGAGTTTCCTGCTTCCTACGAAAAGTACATTCAGCAAAAAACGTTTTATTTAGGAACTGATAAATATGGTCGTGACTTATTAAGCAGGTTATTAATTGGTGCTAGAATTTCATTTTTTATTGGGTTTATAGCTGTGTTTATTTCACTCTTAATAGGAATTCCTATTGGTGCTATTGCTGGTTATTTTGGTGGAAAGATTGATGATTTTATTATGTGGATTATCAATATCACTTGGTCTATCCCCACTCTTTTACTTGTTATTGCAATCACTTTGGCTTTAGGTAAAGGTTTTTGGCAAGTTTTTATTGCTGTAGGGCTAACCATGTGGGTAGAAGTTGCCCGTGTAGTTCGTGGTCAAGTTATTACAACCAAACAGCAGCAATATGTAGAAGCTGCCAAAGCTTTAGGTTTTTCTGATTTTAGAATTATTTTCAAACATATTTTACCTAACATTTTAGCTCCTATCATTGTAATTTCTGCCGCAAATTTTGCAGCTGCTATTTTAATTGAAAGCGGACTGAGTTTTTTAGGTATTGGAGCCCAACCTCCTACTCCTTCTTGGGGTGCTATGATTAAAAACCATTATAATTATATCATTTTGGGCAAACCATTTTTAGCATTGATTCCTGGATTAGCAATTATGAGTTTAGTAATGGCTTTTATGTTAATTGGAAATACACTTCGTGATGCTTTGGATGTGAAAGCATAAAATTTGTAAATTCGCTTTCTTAAATTTTTTTGATATGAGTTTTAGTGTTGAGTTTAAAACACGATGGGCAGATTTTGATGCCAATATACACATGCGTCATACCGCATATAATGACTATGCTGCTGAATTACGTTTACGTTTTTTTAAAGAGCATAATGTAACTGTTCAAGATTTCACAAAAGAAAACGTTGGTCCTATTTTATTTGAAGAAAACACCAAGTTTTTACGTGAAATACACATGGGAGAAGACATAACTGTTAACTTAAAGGTTACTGGTTTATCTGGAAAAGGTGAGCGTTGGAAAATTCAGCATGAAGTTTTTAATCAATCAGGTAAGCTCTCTGCAGTTATAACTGTTTATGGTGCTTGGTTAGATTTGGTTAAGCGTAAATTAACAGTACCTCCTATTAAGTTTCAAGAAATTTTTAATGAAGTTGAAAAAACTGAAGATTTTAAAGAAATTTTGTTAGGTAATTAAATGAGTACTTCAAGGAAAATAAAGGTTGTTATTACCATTGTTGCTTTGCTTGTAGGTTATTGGTTACAACAAAAAGAAGAGGCTAATGGTTCTTCTCAATCTACAACAGAAACAACTAGTAATAAAACTAATAACTTCAATTACTTTCCTACCTCAACAACTGGTGTCATTATAAAACATAATGGCTACCAGTTATCATATAGCGAAAAACACGAGCAAGCCGAATGGGTTGCTTACCCTTTAGATAAAAGTGATATTGTTTATACCAATCGTAAACGTCCGTTTTTTATTGTAGACCCTAAGGTGAAGACAAAGTCTGCGGATTGGAGAAATTATAAAAGGTCTGGTTATGACAAAGGACACTTATGTCCTGCTGGTGATAGACGTGCTTCTAAAAGTGCTCATGATGAAACTTTTTACACCTCTAACATTTCTCCTCAAAACCATGAATTTAACGCTGGTATTTGGAATAAACTAGAACAAAAAACTCGTTATTGGGCAAAAAAGTATAATCGCTTGTATGTTGTTACTGGTGGTATTTTAGAACCTAACTTAAAAACCATTGGAAAGGAAAAAGTAAGTGTTCCTAATTATTTTTATAAAGTTTTATTAGATTATACTCAGCCTGAAATTAAAGCTATTGCTTTTTTACTTCCTCATAAAGAAAGCAACAAACCTCTATCTGATTTTGTGGTTTCTATTGATGAATTAGAACAAAAAACAGGTATTGATTTCTTCCCTGAATTACCTGATACTATTGAAAATCAACTAGAGGCTTCTGCTAATTATAAAAATTGGAGTTTTAGGTAACAATTCTATAATACTCCTTTTAGTACCTACGTTTTTTCTCAAAAACATACGATAGAACAACTCCATGGCTATTTCCTAACACTGAATCGCTAAACGCAGCATTGTAGAAATACACAAACTTTAAGTTTTTTAGAGCATAAATACCTGCCATAAAATTAATTGAAGAGCTACTTCGATAACCAGTACCTATTTCGAATTTGTTTTTATAGTTAACTGCAACATTTGCATCAATCTGCATAGGTGCTCCACCTTCATACTTTAAGAAAACACTAGGTTTAATCATTACTTCCTCAAATCTATTAGTAAAAAAACGATACCCAAAATAACCATAAACAGGGTTTGATATATCTAAATCATCTCTTGACGCTAGTTTATCTCCTAAAAGATTTGGTAGTGAAATTCCTGCATAAAAATCTGCATGATTGTACAAAAATCCAATCCCAACAGTTGGCACAGTTACATTTATATTTTCTGAAAACTCTATATCGTCAGTAATTCCTAGTTCTAACAGATTCTCATTAAACTGCTGTACTCCTGCTGTTAGTCCAAACGATATTACATGTTCATTATAATGCTGCCAATAAGGTCTATCAATCTCAGTATCAAAAAATATTTTATACGAATATGCAGCATATGCATTTGTATAAGTACTCACACCTATTTTGTCTCTTACTATAGCTCCACCTATTCCCATTTTCTTCCTAGCTATAGGAGAATGAAAACTTAATGATAATGTTCTGGGACTTCCTTCAATACTATTTATATAACCGTAATTGCTAAGTGTAATTTCTGCTCCATCTGACATTCCTGTATAAGCCGAATTTATAATAAACGGATTATAATTATACTCTGGATACAAAGCCGTCTGTTGTCCCCAATTATTCTGAAATACCATTATAAAAATTAATGGTAAAATATAGTTTCTTATCTCTTTCATCTTATCTTTTTAAAACTAAAAACCCTTTCTTTTCTGTTGAATTTCCCCCTTTTGAAATTTTTATATTGAAAAAGTATGTTCCTGCTGGCAACTTATCACCTCCCATACTTGTTAGCTTATTGGCAACACCTCTAAAAACATTAAACTGATTATCATATTCTTTTATCTGGAACACCATATCTCCCCACCTATTAAAAACAGTTACTGAATTGTTAGGATATTCTTCAATTCCTTTTATTTCCCAAAAGTCATTTACTCCATCACCATTCGGAGAAAAACCATATTTAGTTTCTCCTACTAAACCTTCTTCTGTTCTAAAACTAATTTCTGAACAACCTGTAGCACTTCCTATAGAATTATATGGAGTCACCGAGACATAAATTGTGGTCGTTTCTGGTAAATCACTTGCTAGTGTGTAACTCGTTCCTGTTACTACTTCATTATTTACAATATCAGTTCCGCCTGAAGTTGTTCCAATTGACAGGTAATATCCATCTGCATCAGCTACTGCGTCCCAACTAATTCCGGTACTAACACTAACATTCGTTGCTCCGTTACTTGGAACTGTGATTGTTGTACAATTCGGTGCTGTTGGTAATGCTTCGGTTGTAAAACTAATTTCTGAACAACCTGTGGCACTTCCTACCGAATTGTACGGAATTACCGAAACATAAATTGTGGTCGTTTCTGGTAAATCACTTGCTAGTGTGTAACTCGTTCCTCTTATTGATTCATTATTTACAATATCAATTCCACCTAAAGTTGTTCCGATTGATAGGTAATATCCCTCAGCATCTGCTACTGCGTCCCAACTAATTCCTGTACTAACACTAACATCCGTTGCTCCGTTACTTGGAACTGTGATTGTTGTACAATTTGGGGCTGTTAGCAATGTTTCTGTAGTAAAACTAATTTCTGAACAACCTGTGGCACTTCCTACAGAATTATAAGGAGTCACCGAGACATAAATTGTGGTCGTTTCTGGTAAATCACTTGCTAGTGTGTAACTCGTTCCTCTTATTGATTCATTATTTACAATATCAGTTCCGCCTAAAGTTGTTCCAATTGACAGGTAATATCCATCTGCATCAGCTACTGCGTCCCAACTAATTCCGGTACTAACACTAACATCCGTTGCTCCACTGTTAGGAACTGTGATTGTTGTACAATTTGGGGCTGTTGGCAATGTTTCTGTAATGAAACTAATTTCTGAACAACCTGTGGTACTTCCTACAGAATTATAAGGAGTCACCGAGACATAAATTGTGGTCGTTTCTGGTAAATCACTAGCTAGTGTATAACTCGTCCCTGTTACTGATTCAGTATTTACAATATCAGTTCCACCTGAAGTTGTTCCGATTGACAGATAATATCCATCCGTATCAGCTATTGCATCCCAACTGATTCCAGTGTTAACACTAACATTCGGTGCTCCGTTACCTGGAGCTGTGATTGTTGTACAATTCGGTACTGTTGGCAATACTTCGGTTGTAAAACTAATCTCTGAACATCCTGTAGCACTTCCTATAGAATTATAAGGAGTCACCGAGACATAAATTGTTGTTGTTTCTGGTAAATCACTAGCTAGTGTGTAACTCGTCCCTGTTACTGATTCAGTATTTACAATATTAGTTCCACCTGAAGTTGTTCCAATTGACAGGTAATATCCATCTGCTTCAGCTACTGCATCCCAACTGATTCCAGTGTTAACACTAACATCCGTTGCTCCGTTACTTGGAACTGTGATTGTTGTACAATTTGGGGCTGTTGGCAATGTTTCCGTAGTGAAACTAATCTCTGAACAACCTGTAGCACTTCCTACAAAATTATAAGGAGTCACCGAGACATAAATTGTTGTTGTTTCTGGTAAATCATTTGCTAGTGTGTAACTCGTTCCTGTTGCTACTTCATTATTTACAATATCAGTTCCGCCTGAAGTTGTTCCGATTGACAGGTAATACCCATCTGCATCAGCTACTGCGTCCCAACTAATTCCTGTACTAACACTAACATTCGTTGCTCCGTTACTTGGAACTGTGATTATGGTACAATTTGGCACATTTACAACTGCACCTCCTGTAGTAAAACTTTCTTCTACACAACCTGTAGCGTCACCTACATCATTGTATGGAATTATACGAACATAATGTATTCTATTTTCTTGTAGATCTTGGGTAAAACTATACGAAGTAGTGTTTCCTACATCAATACTATTCACAACTTCTATTCCTCCTTGAGTAGTTCCTACACTTACTAAATACCCTGTTGCTTCTGCAATTTCATTCCAAGAAATGTCAGTATTCAACGGAACATTCGTTGAACCATTTATAGGATTCACTAAACTTGTACAACTAGGTGCTACTGGAATAAACTCTGTTTTAAAAGATTCTCCTCCACAACTTATTGCATCTCCTTCATCGTTATAAGGAGTTATAGTTACAAAAATATCGGTGTCTTCTGGTAAATCTACAGGTAAATCATATGTTGTACTGTTACCTACATCAATACTATTAAGAATATCTGACCCTCCAGAAGTACTTCCTACTGTAAGCCTGTACCCATCTGCATTGCTTATAACATTCCATTCTAAATTTGTACTAACAGGTATATCGGCAGCACCTGCAATTGGTAAGGTTAAATTGGTACAATTTGGTACTGTTGATGGAGTTGTAGATAGGGTAAAACTTTCTTCTGAACAAGGTCCTACCGCATCTCCATTTTCGTTTGAAGGTACAATAGTAACATGAACTGTTTCTCCTCCTGAAAAATCTGTAGCGAATTCATAAGTGGTGGCATTTACAACAGTTTCATTTATTATGGTTCCAGATGGTTCAATTCTAATTGTTAAAGCATATTCACGTGCATACAAAACAGATTCCCAAGTTAAATTAGTATTTACAGGAACATCTGTTGCTCCATTTAAAGGAGCTATTAACTGTGTACATTCTGGAATAGGACAATCTAAGACATCACCTGTAAAAGACCATCCAAAATTATCAATCATTGATTGCCTTTCTTCTACAGCATCGCAATATATAAGAGTGTTAGCTCCTAGGTTTATTCCTGATGTTAGTGTTTGTTCTGACCATGCAATAAGCGTATTGTCATAATTTACTCTGGTAAGAGCTGTATTATCTAGCATATTTTGCATGTTAGTTACACCACTAATATTCCAATCACCTAAATCTTGATTAAAAACTGTAGCGTTATTAAACATAGCGTTCATAGATACCGTATTTAATAACCATTGGTTTAAAGATTGATTAAACAAACTTGCACCTTGAAACATTCTATCCATGTTTGTCACTGCTGTTGGTCTCCAATTATTAATAGGTTGATTAAAGTTTATTGCTCCATTAAACATATCTTGCATGGTGGTTACTCTCCTGATATTCCAACTTCCAATAGCACCATCAAAGACCTCTGCTGATTGAAACATACCTTGCATATTTGTTACTGATGCTACATTCCAAGAATCTAACGATTTATTAAAAGATGTTGCTCCCCGAAACATTTCTTGCATGGTGGTTACAAAAGATACATTCCAGTTATTAATATCTTGATTAAATTTAGACGCTCCATAAAACATTTCAGCCATCGTTTGTGCTTCGCCTGTATTCCAATTCCCTAAAGGTTGGTTAAATATTTCTGCATCTTTAAACATTGCTTCAAAGTTTGTAACTACTGAAACATTCCAGTTTTCCAACGGGTTATCAAAAGCAATAGCTTCTTCAAACATTGAAGGCATTAACGTTACTGAGCTTACATTCCAAGAATTTAATGGTTGATTGAAAACTGTGGCTTGTTGAAACATTTGGCTCATATTAGCAACAGCACTTACATCCCAATTATTTAATGGTTGATTAAACACCTCTGCTCTTCGGAACATCCCTGACATATTAACTACTGAATCTACATCCCAAGAATTTAACGGTTGATCAAACATTTGAGCATTGTAAAACATTAAACTCATGTTCGTTACATTGGTTACATTCCAACTATTTATATTTTGATTAAAATCACCAGCGCTTTGAAACATACTCTCCATGCTAGTAACCTTAGATACATTCCAACTATCTAGTGGTTGATCAAATACAGATGCGCTTTCAAACATTGAAGTCATATTTGTAACAGAACCTACATTCCAAGAATTTAAAGGTTGATTAAAATCAACACATCTCTGAAACATTTCAGACATATCTGTAACATTACTTACATCCCAATTATCTATATTTTGATTAAAAGCCATACTTGAAATAAATCCTTTAAACATTTCAGACATATTGGTAACATTGCTTACATCCCAGTTATCAAGTGGCTGGTTAAATGCTTCTGCTCTTTCAAACATACTACTCATATCTGTAACATTACTTACATTCCAATTATTAAGATTCTGATCAAATACTTCTGCATTCTGAAACATACCTCCCATATTTATTACATTTCCGGTATTCCAGTTCCCTATATCTTGATTAAACTTTACAGCACTACCAAAGATATAGTTCATATTAGTAACATTACTTACATTCCAGTTATTAAGTGGTTGGTCATAAACTGAAGTTCCACTAAACATACTACGCATGTTCGTTACATTGCTAACATTCCAATTATTTATGTTTCCATTAAATTTCCTGCATGAACTAAACATTCTTTCCATATCCGTTACATTGCTTAGATTAGGAATATCTGTGGCATTGTACTCCATATTTGCGCAACTATAAAAAGCTTCGTACATACTTTCCCAGACTTGTGTTCCCCATTGATCTATAGATAATAACTTGTCAGAGTCTCCAAAAGTTTCATGCTTTGGAGAAGGAAAAACACCAATAATACTTACTGTATAAATCCCTGGGGTAAGGTATGTGTGTGTAATATCACCCGTAACATTATGGTTATATTGTCCATCTCCCCAATCTATAGAATAGTTGTATGTAAGATATTTTGGATAACCTGAATTTGTTTCTATTCTTAACTGATTTGTTGGTGTAGTGCGTGAAGATTGAATACTTGTATCATAGGTAAGCTTGAATACATCTGGACTATTTACCCAACTTTCTATTACTGTAAAACTAATTTCTTGGCAACCTGTAGCTGGTCCTTCATCATTATACGGGACAACTGTTACATATACAGTATCTCCTGCTATAAATTCATTGGTAAAGTCGACTCCTACTACATTTCCTACATCTTCATTATTATATATAACTTGTGAAGTCGCTCCGTTTTCTCTTCTTACACTAATTCTATACCCTGTAGCATTAGGAGCTGGGTTCCAACGAATATCACTGTTTGCAGGCACTTGTGTGTCACCTGCTTGTGGCATTGTTATTTGAGTACATAATACATAGGAACAGTTCACAATATCTCCTGATATAGTCCAACCGTTATTATCAATTAAACTTTGTCTCTGGTTTAATGCATCACAATAATTAAGGTTCGTCGCTCCTAAGTTAATATTGTTTTGAACTGTTTGAACACTCCAGGCTATAAGAATATTATCATAATTCTCTTGAGAAATACCACTACTTGACAACATATTTGTCATGTTTGTAACACTAGATATGTCCCAGACTCCTATATTTTGATTAAATGAAGTAGCCTGATTGAACATATAAGACATGTTTCTAACATTTCCGGTTTCCCAACTGGTTATATCTTGATTAAAGGATATAGCTCTATCAAACATATATTGAAAGCTCGTAATACTACTTACATCCCAGCTATTCAAAGGTTGATTAAAAGCTTCTGCTTGTTGAAACATGTTACGCATATTAGTAATATTGCTTACGTCCCAAGTATTCAATGGCTGATTGAAAGCTTCTGTTCTTTCAAACATACTTTCTACATCGGTAACCTTACTAATATTCCACAAGCTTATATCCCGATTAAAAGCAATAGCTCCTTCAAACATTCCACTCATAGTAATTACATTACTCACATCCCAATTACCTATGAGCTGATTAAAACCAGAGTTATCTCGAAACATGTAACTCATATCAGTAACATTACTTACATCCCAGTTACCTATAGATTGATTAAAAACTGCTCCCCAAGCCCATCCATCAAACATACCTGACATATTTGTAACATTACTTACATTCCAATTGTTTAAAGGTTGATTAAAGGTTCTGTTTCTAAAAAATAGCTTAGACATATCAGTAACATTACTAACATTCCAACTATTTAAGGGTTGATTGAATTTAGATTGACTAAACATTCCCGCCATTGTTGTAACACTACTTACATCCCAGTTATCTATTGGACTATTAAAGCTAGAACCTTTAAATGTGTTATTCGTATTGATAACATTACCAACATTCCAATTATTCATTGGTTGATTATATGCACCTGTATCGTAAAAAGCTCCTTCCATATTAACAACATTAGCTACATTCCAGCTATTAATATTTTGATTGAATTTACGAGCCCTATATAAAAAGTTTTCTAAAGTAGTTACCGCTGAAGTATTCCAATTATCTAATGGTTCATTAAAATTGCTTGCATCGTAAAAAGTGTAAGACATATCTGTTACATTAGATGTATCCCACTGATCTAAAGGTCTATTGAAAATTTCACAATCCATAAATAATCCTGATATATTAGTTATGGTGCTCATATTCCAATTATTCATAATACCATTAAATAATGAACAATCTCTAAAAGCATTTTGTAAACTAGTAACTTGGCTTAAATCTGGTGGAGCAATGGCATCAAAATTTAGGTTTGAACATCCGTAGAATGCATTTTCCATACTTTGCCATTGAATTGTACCCCAAGACAATATTTCAATAATTTTGTCAACGTCTCCAGCATTGTTAAAATAGATTGCAGGAAACGTACCATCTATCTTAATTGTGTAAGTTCCTTGTGTAGCATAGGTATGTGTAATATCTCCCGTTACATTTGAGTCTATATTTCCGTCACCCCAGTCAATGGTATAAGAATAAGTATAAGCTGAATTGGTTGGTATGGTTATTTCATTATCTGCTGAAGAATCAGTGCTAACATTTGTAGTATTCCATAAAGATGTAAATGACTGTGAAAACAATTGACTGCTTACAATAAAAAAAAGTACTGTAAAACTATTCTTTAAAAACTTACTAATAAATTTCCTCATTCTTTTTAATCTAATTTTAAACTTCTTCTTAACTAACCATTTTAATTTTACAACATAACACATGATGTAAAACCACCTAAATAATCATAGATGTTTTTTGTTTGATTGTACTATTAAATAATAAGGCGCAAGATATAACCGCTGGTTGTTATAGAAGTATCATTCTATAGAGTGGAACCTATTTTATTAGTTTTTTTCGGTACTCTGTAGGTGTATAACCTGTTTGTTCTTTAAACACACGGTTGAATGTTGTTTTACTTTTAAAACCAGCATCGTAGGCTACAGCAATTATTTTGTAATCTTTATTAGTAGGTTGTTCTAATATTTTTTTAGCTTCTTTTATTCGATATGAATTGATAAGTTGGTAGAAGTTTTTATCAAATTCAAACGAAAATACTTCAGATAAATGATGACTACTTAACGATAGTTTTTTTGCAAAGTTTGCTTGAGTTAAATCGTGATTTAAGTATATCTTTTCTTCTTCTATTGCTTTTAATATTTTTTGCTGGTAAGAAACTCTATCTTCTTTTGACAATGAGGAATTTTTATACTTTTCAGAAGCTTCTTTTATCTTTTCTGTTATTTTATTTGTTTCTTTTATATCACTTTTCTCTTCATTCTTTTTTATGTAAATCCAAAACACACCTCCTAAACCAATTACACAAAACACACCAAACCACAACAAACTTTTTTGTTGTTCTGAAAGTAGCGCTTTTGTGTTTTCTTGTGCTAAAACTGTTTTTTCTCTTGCTCCAATTTCTGCTTTTAGCTCCTCTGTAATAGCTTTCTTTTGATTCTTTAGAAAACTTATTCGGCTTTTGTTATGTTTCTTTTCTGCATTTAAATAAGCTGTTGTTTTGTTTAGCTTTTGATATATTATAGCTAGATTTTTATAACATATCATTTCTATTTCTTCTATATTCCTTTCAGAAGCTATACTTAATGCTTGTTTTAAATTTTCTTCCGCTTTATTGTAATGTTCTAACTTTAAATTTGCGACTCCTAAATTGACAAAAATCCATGCTTTTACTCTAGTATTTTTTTCAAAAGCCTTATACTTTCTAGCTCTATTAGCTATTTCAACTGATTTTTCATATTCTCCTAACTTATAATACGAACTGCTGATATGGTTTAATGATGTTAAAACAATACTTTCATTTCCTGTTTCTTCTCCTATTTTTTTTACTTGCTGCGCATAAAACAGTGATTTTTCCTCATTATTTAAAGCTGAGTAGCTTGTTGATAAACCATTCAACGCAGCCATTTTTATTAAGTTAGGTTTCTTCATATAGGTAGTTTGCTTTAAAACCTTCTTCATGGTTTCTATACTTTTTTCATAAAGCTCAACATTATTATATGTGTTTCCTAAATTAACCAGCACTAGAGTTTCAGCTTGTTTACTTTCTTGTATTGTTTTTGCTACGACTAATGCTTCTTTATACAATGCTATACCTTCTACATACTTTGTTTGCATGTTCAAGCTTATTGCTTGATTAACCATTGCTTTTACTTGTAGATCTTTTAGGTTATTCTCTTTAGAAATATTATAAAGAGAATCACTATAAATCTTATGAAGTTTGTAGTTTCCTTCCTTATAGTTTTCTTGTAGTTTTTCTAAATAACTCTCTGCTTTTTTCTGAACTTCAGCAAACTGTGAATCTACTTTATTCTGACTATACAACTGGGTTACAAGACTAAGTAATAGATATATGGTTATTTTTTTTAGCAAATTTTATTTATTTCCCACAAAAATACATCAAAATACTTTCCCTTAATCCTTTTTAATAACTACCTGATCTTCAAACACAAAAAAAGTGTCTTGCAGATATGATAACATACTACATGACACTTCTTATCAAAAACCACAAAAACTTGTGTACTTATTTAGCGGGTTTTAGAGAGTTTAAGTTATTAATAATCATATACTCTAATAGTACTTCTTTTGAGTAATCGTCAAACAAATTATCTGCATCAAACAAACGACTCTCAAGCCCGCTTAAATATAACTTACTAAATAATTCAAGATCTACATCAGATCTTATTTCTCCCTGTGTTTTGGCTTCTTCTAGTAAATTCATTATATCTGTTGAAACAACATCTGTAGTAATCTCTTTATAAGCATCGTAAGCATTAGGGTAGTATTTTTTTAACCCAAAAATAAATGAAGGTTTAAACTTTTCTACGTACTTAAAAATTACTTTATATATCTCTATTACTTTACTTAATGCTGTTTTATCAGATTTTAAAATAGGCTCAGTATCAATTTTGAATTCATTTATTAATTCTTTAATACTTTCAATTATCAATTCCTCTTTTGAAGAAAAGCAAGCATAAATAGTTTTTTTTGAAATTCCGAGTAGCTCAGCTATTTCATCCATTGTGGTATGCTTACTGCCAAATGCTATAAACTTTTCTTTGGCTACCTTAATAAGTTTTGACCTATTACCCATTATAACCTATTTACTTCCAACCGCCTCCAAGTGCTTCATATAAATTAACAACACTTAATAACTGATTTAACTTGTTATTGATAACATTTAACTCAGCATTTAAAGCTCTTTCTCTTGCTGTTAATAAATCTAAATAATTAGCATATCCATTTTTTAACAACTCTTCAGAGTTTACTTCTGCTCTTCGTAAAGCTTCAACTTCATTTTTTCTATAATCAAACTTTTCGGTTTCTGCTTTATAATCAAAAAGTGCATTTGAAACCTCATTTCCAGCAGTTAACAAAGTCTTTTTAAAAGTTAACAATGCTTGTTCTTGTTGTGCTTTAGCTACCTCATGTTGTGTTTTAATCTTTCTTTGATTAAAAATAGGCTGTGTTAAACCTCCTATAATATTTGCAAACAAAGAGTTTGTGCTTAATAATTCATCTAACTCTAAACTTTGAAATCCTCCACTTGCCGTTACTGTTAACGATGGGTAAAAATTACTTTTGGCAACATTAGTCATTTCAAAAGCGTTTATTAAACCATATTCAGCTGCCATAACATCTGGTCTATTTCTTAATAAAGTTGCTGGAACACCTACTTTAATAGCTGCATCTAATTGTTGTTCTGATAGTTTACTTCTTTCAATAACTACAGATGTTCTTCCTAGTAATAGATTTAGTGTATTCTCAATTTTAAAGATAGATGCTTCTAAATCTACTTTTAGTGCTTTTGCATTGTTATACTGTGCAATATTTTGATCTACTGCTACCTGATTTACCTGACCTGCATCTTTAAGAGCTTTGATAGTATTTACACTACTCTCTCTCGTTTCAATAGTTTGTTCAGTAATTTCTAACTGAGCATCTAAAGCTACTAACTGATAATAGGTAGTTGCTATTGCTGAAACTAATTGAGTTTTTACTGCTTGATGAGCTGCTACACTTTGTAAATAACCTGCTTTTCCTGCTCGTTTATTACTTCGTATTTTACCCCAGATATCGGCTTCCCATGAAAGATTTCCTGTTATATCATACTGGTCGATACTACCGTTAAAAAAAGATCCAAACTGGCTGTTTTTTGCTAATTCTTGGTGAGTAGCTTTTGCTCCTACACTTAAAGTAGGAAAATATCCTGCCTTGCCTTGTTTCATATAAGCCTCAGCAGCTGCCATTTGTTGTATTGCTACACGGATATCTAAGTTATTTTGAAGCCCTTCATCAATATATTGCTTCAAGTGGGCATCAGTAAACATATCTTTCCATGATACATCTGCCATTGAGATACTATCTTTTGGTAAATTATCTGTTCTATACAAATGTTCTGTTTCTTTTAACTCAGGACGTGCATAATCCTTAGCAACAAAACAACTTTGTAAGGTTGTAGCCATTACGGCTACAACCAAGGTTTTATTTAGTATACGTTTCATAATTAATCTTCTTTAGTTTCAATAACAACTGGTTTGCTTGATACTTTTTCTTGTAACCATTGAAATACCACAAATAGTACAGGAATAACGAATACCCCTATTAAAGTACCTATTAACAATCCTCCTGCAGCACCAGTTCCGATAGAGTTATTTCCTGCAGCCCCTACTCCTTTTGCTAATACTAACGGCATTAACCCTAGGATAAATGCAAACGAGGTCATTAAAATAGGTCTTAAACGTACTTTTGCTCCTTCAATAGCTGCTTCGTATAAGCTTTTTCCTTGTTTACGGCGTTGTATCGCAAATTCTACAATAAGAATTGCGTTTTTAGCTAACAGACCTAACAACATAATTAAGGCTATTTGGAAATAGATGTTATTTTCTAACCCAGCTAAATATGTTGTGTAATACGCTCCTGCTACCCCAATTGGTAATGAGAAAATTACTGATAATGGTAATAGGTAACTCTCGTATTGTGCTGCTAATAAGAAATAAACAAACAAAATACTAATCATAAAAATAATGGTAGATTGTCCTGATGATGCTATTTCTTCTCTAGTAATTCCTGAGTAAGCAACACTATAACCTTCTGGTAAATTATTTTCTGCTAAGGTGTTTATTTTAGTAATTGCATCTCCTGTACTAAATCCTGGAGTTACACCTCCGTTTACTGTTACAGAGTTAAACAAGTTGAAACGATTTACCGTTTGAGGACCATATACACGTTTTAAGCTTACAAATTGAGATATTGGTGTCATTTCTCCACTTGGAGTTTTTATAAACATACTATTTAGGCTTTCTTCATTTACTCTATCTTCAGGTAATGATTGTACAAAAACTCTAAATTGTTTTCCAAATCTACTAAAGTCAGCTGCATAATTACCTCCAATATATCCTTGTAAAGCTGAAAGGATAGCACTTGTTGACACTCCTGCCTCTTTAGCTCTTTCTACATTGATATCTAATTCCAACTGAGGGAAACCAGTATCAAAAGAGTTAGAAGCATATGCTATTTCTGATTGTTGATTTAAAAGACCTACAAATTCTTTTGCTGTTGCATCCATTTCTGTTAATGGCTTAGCTGAACGGTCTAATAATCTCATTTCAAAACCATCTGCACTACCAAAACCTGGCACACTTGGTGGGGTAAAGAAAATAATATTCGCATCTGGTATCATCGCTGCTTTACCAAACAATTGACCTACTATGCTTTGAACTGATTCCGCATCACTTTCTCTTTCACTCCAATCTTCTAAAATGATAAAGCCCATAGCATACGAACTTCCTTCTCCAGAGAAAAAGTTTCTTCCACTAATAAATGATGCTCCTTTTATTCCTTCAATTCCTTTAATACTTTCATATAGTTTTTCTGTTACTTTATATGATCTATCTAATGAGGAACCTGCTGGTAATTCAGCATTCATAAATACTACCCCTCTATCTTCTGATGGTACGAAACCTGTAGGTATTGTATTACTTGCCCATACAATAGCTAAAACACTTAACCCTAAAATACCTGCTGTTACCCATTTATGCTTAACTAAAAAGCCTAAAGACTTGGTATATTTATTTGTTACCGCGTTGAATCCTGCGTTAAAAGCATCATAAAATCGCTGTAACAATCCTTTTTTCTTATGATCGTCGTTATGCGGTTTTAACAACAACGCACTTAAGGCTGGTGTTAATGTTAATGCATTTACTGCTGAAATTAAGATGGCAACCATTAATGTTACACCAAATTGCTCATAAAATACTCCTGATGGTCCTTGTATAAAAGTAATTGGCACAAATACCGCCATCATTACTAATGTAATAGACACAATAGCTCCACTAATTTCACTCATGGCAGAAATTGATGCTTTTTTTGCACTTTCTGCTCCATCTTCCAGTTTAGCGTGTACTGCTTCTACTACTACAATGGCATCATCTACCACAATTCCGATTGCTAAGATTAAAGCGAATAACGTTAGCAGGTTGATCGAATATCCAAACAGGTTTAAGAAAAAGAACGTACCAATAATTGATACTGGAACTGCTATGGCTGGTATTAAGGTAGATTTAAAATCTTGCAAGAAAATGAACACTACAATAAATACTAATAAAAAGGCTTCAATCAAGGTACTTTTTACTTTGTCTACAGACGCTGTTAAGAATTTGTTTGTGTCGTAGTTAATGATATAATCTAATCCTTCTGGGAAATCTTTCTTTAAATCTTCCAGCTTTACATAAATATTCTCAATAATTTCCTGTGCATTAGATCCTGGTGTTTGAAAAACTCCAAAGTTAAGTGCTGGATTTCCATTTGTACGTGAAAGTGATGAATAAGAAAATGCATCTAACTCTACTTTTGCTACGTCTTTAACACGTAAAAACTGTCCATTTCCTAAAGCTTTTACAACAACATTTTCATATTCTTTTGCCGTTTTATATCGTCCTTTATATTTGATTACATATTCAAAAGATTCTCCTGTGTTTTGCCCTAAAGATCCAGCTGCTGCTTCTAAACTTTGTTCATTAATTGCAGCTATTACTTCTCTAGGTTCTAACTTATATGATGCCATTTTTGCTGGATCTAACCATACACGCATCGAATAGTCTTTTGCTCCAAATACATTTACAGCCCCTACTCCAGAAACACGTTGCAATTCTGGTTTTACATTTATATTCAGATAATTCTGAATAAAAACATCATCATATTCAGGGTTTGTTGAAAATATAGCGGCATACAAAAGTGCCGAGTTTTGTTGTTTTGCTGTAATAACCCCTGCTCTTGTAACCTCAGAAGGTAATAAAGCATTAGCTCTAGCAACTCTGTTCTGTACGTTCACCGCAGCAATATCAGGGTCGTAACCTTGTTCAAAGAAAACTTGAATACTTGCTGCACCTGTATTACTTGCTGTAGAAGTCATGTAAGTCATTCCTTCTACCCCATTTATTTGTTCTTCTATAGGAACAATAACACTTTCTAGAATTGTTTCGGCACTAGCTCCTGGATATGAAGCTGTAACCTGCACCGTTGGTGGTGCTATATCAGGATATTGCGTTACCGGTAATTGTGTTAATGACAGTACTCCTAATATTACTATGATAATAGAAATTACTGTAGAGAGTACCGGACGCTCTATAAATTTTTGTAACATGATTTTCTTTATTATTTAAATACCGTATCGAATGAGTTAACTATACTGTCTAAAGGTGTTGGAACTGGTTTAATTTTTGCTCCAGAACGAACTTTATTTAAGCCTTTTGCTAAAATGGTTTGTTCTATTGTTAATCCTGACTTTACCACATAAAGCTTTCCTACTTGTGCTTCTACTTCAATAGTTTTTTCAGCTAAAGAGTCATTATTTACTGTATAAACATATACCTTACCTTGACGTTCAAATGTAGATTCTGAAGGTATAATTAATGCATCGTTATGTACTTTAGGTATTAAGATTGTACCACTACTTCCGTTACGTAACAAGCCTGCTTTATTATCAAACTTTGCTCTAAAGCTAATAGTTCCTGTTTGCTGGTTAATATCTCCTGCAATGGTTTCAATAATTCCAGTTTGTTCATACTCTTTTCCATTAGCTAACAATAACTTTACTGGTGGTAATTTTTTGATTTTTTCATCCATTGTATCACCCTCTGCTGAAGCAATGAAGTTTAAAAACTCTTTTTCATTCATAGAAAAGTATGCATATACATTTTTTATAGAAGCTACTTTTGTTAGTGGCATTGCACTTTGTGCACTTACTAAAGCTCCTTTTCTATAATTAATTGAACCTACAAATCCGTTCACAGGACTTTTTATATTAGCGTAATTAATATTAGCTACAATACTGTTATAACTACTTTTAGCTTGTGCTAAACTTGCTTTTGCTGTTTCTAATTGAACTGGACTAATAATGTTCTTTTCTACTAATGGTTTTAATTTATTAACTTCAACCTGCGCTGTATTTACAGCTGCTTTTGCTGCCTCAGCATCTTGACTTAATGATTGGGTTTCTAACTTAAACAATAGTTGCCCTTGTTTAACTTTCTGTCCTTCTTTTACCAAAACGTTCTTTACGTATCCAGAAACTTTTGGTCTTATTTCACTATTTACTTCTCCTTCAATAGTTACAGGATAACTTTGGTAATTTGTTATTGTTTTTTTTGCTACTTTAACTACTGGAAAAGGCAGTGCTGTTGGCTTCTGTTGGTTTTGTTGTTGTTGTTTTCCACAGCTTGTAAAAAATAATGCAACAATGCTAAGAATAGCAATACCGTATATATGTTGATATTTCATTTTATGTATATAATAATTAGTGTTTGTGGTTTATAATTTTTCTTTCAGTTTAGTAATAGATTCTATAGCTCCATTTAAAAACTCAATAAAACTATCATGAAAATCAAGATCAAACTTATCTTCTTCTTTCAATGTTTTATTAATACCTTCTTTATATTCTTTAACTTCTATATGTAACTCCTTTTCTCCTTCCCATTCTTCTACCATATTGCTTATTCCTTGTAACATAGTATCACTATTTAGGATAAAGTATTTTTTCCTGTCACCTGTTTTTGTAAAATAACTTACCTTCTTTAATCCTTGTAGGTGATTAAGGTGTGTTGAAATCGTACTCTTACTAGCACACAGACCAGACACCAAGTCTTCAAAAGTTGTTCCTTGCTTTCCTGTTAAAATAATGTGTGAAAATATCCTTGCCGCCACTGGAGCTAACTGTTCTTTTTTTTCCAAAAAAATACCTAGCTTCTCAACTAATTCACATTTTCTCTTTTCTGCTTGATTCATCATCATTAAAAATTTACATTGCAAAAATAAGTTTAGTTCGGAACAAACCGAACTAAACGAAGTTAAAAAATTGTTAATACATTCTTAACAAACGATATTAAATAACTATCCTTTAACCCCTCAACTCAAATTATAATCTAAAATCAACCCTAACTAAAAGCACCAATCAACACAGACAAAAACACAATAAAAATCAAATTCCATTAATTAATATGTTTTATTTTAGAATTTTTTTTATTATATTCACAAAGAATTAATGATTTAAATATTGATTTTATCGCGGCGAATCAATGTTTTTTTTTAAAAAAAAGTACCCTTAAAGTTAAAATACTATTTACTGTCAATATTTATTGACTGTTGGAAACTAAGTAATTCCTTATTTGGTTTTACTGGAACACATTTTAAGTTTTTTTAATTTAAGCTCTATCATTATGATTACTTATCTCTTACCTTACCAAAAAGGTTAGCTGTAATTAACTATTATTTCTCACGAAAATTTTAAATCGACCTACTGCTACTTCAACAACAATGCTGTTGCTTTTTAAACTCCCATTTTTTGGAAGTTTTATAACTTATATCTAATACTCAGTAACTAATTATACCCCCGTAAAATGAACTCTGAATTATTGCTTTGTTAAAAAATTAGCTATTACATCTTACTATTTAGAAGCTATTTTCAACATTATTAAACTAATGTAATGACTGTCTGTGTCCGTAAACCACTATCTAGGACTTGACGGGTTCTTTACAATGTCTAACCAATCAACTATTATGAAAAGAATTACCCAAACGTACTTAACGTTGCAAAAAACTTGCATACAGTTCAAATTCACTTCATTATTTTTCTTGTTCTTGATTCTTACATCCTTTTCTGAAAAAAGAAATTTAAATGATAATATTAATTTCTCTCCGCCAACAACTGTGCCCTGTAACACCGATTCTCCTGTTGCTATTATCTCATCTAACTTTACTGATTTAACTGTAAATGAAGATACTGACGGTCTTTGTTTGTTAGGGTGTGGAATTTCTAATCTCAACAATTTAACAGATTCTGACCTTACAAACTACGCTACTGTATCCACATTATTAGGATTGGGAGTAACCCATACAATTACAGTAACCGATGAAACAACCGATGAATATTTTGAAGCTGGAAGTTATGCTGGTTTTTTAATAGAAAACGGTTCTGTAGCTCAAATAGATTTACTAGGCTCAATCACCATAAGAACTTATCTAAATGGTACCGAACAAGAAACAAATTCTGGAAATTCATTAATAACATTAGACAGTTCTCTACTGAATAATGATCAGTTTTATGTGGGTTTTTATACAACTTTAGATTACGATAGTATTGAAATTTCCGCTACTAGTTTAGCTGGTATTGCATCAAGCACTAATATTTATTATCCTGTTACTAACAGTTTTTGCGTTGGTCCTACTTTAGAGTCCAATACTCCTACTATACTAAACAAAACTGATTTTCCTGCTCGTATTGTTGATGAACGTACTGGAATGGGAGGTCTTTTAAATGTTGGTACTGTTACAAACACCAATTCAGCAATTGATTCAAACAGTAACACATACGCTAGTATTGATTTTACCCTAGGAGTTATAGCTACTGGTAGTATTTCAATAAAAGATGAATTAACAAATTATCCTGCACAAACTTATGTAGGTTTTGATATTGAAAATGCATCTGTTTTAAATCTAGAACTACTTGATGGGATTACCATAACAACTTATTTAGATGGTGTTCAACAAGAAGTTAAAACAGGAAGCTCTGAACTACTATCCGTAGACAGCGGTTTGTTATTTACAGGAACCGAACGCTCTCAAATAGGTTTTGTTACTTCATTACCTTTTGATGAAGTTCAATTATCCATTCAACAGACTCTTTCTTTAGATTTAGGAAGCACTAGAGTTTATGGTCTCATATTAGAAGCTTTTAGTGAGGGTGATTTAAACTGTGACACAGCTACGTTATTAAACAATCCTTCTCAACCTGTAATAATTAATAACACAAACACTGGTGTAAATGGAGTAGCTTGTGTAGCTTGTGAAGTAGATAACGCAACAAATGTTATTAGCGAAAGTGAATCTGGCTTTGCTATGATAAATGTAACTGCTGGTGTTGCAAGTACAGCTTCTATTTCAGTTGAAAATGTTCTAAGTAATTTTCCTTCTGGAAGCTCTGCTGGTTTCGTTATTAGGGATACAAATAACCTTTTACAATTAGATTTATTAAATTCTCTAACTATAACAACGTATTTAGATGGTTCAGTACAAGAAACACAATCTGGAAATAATTTACTAGCTCTTGAAGCTTTAGGTCTAATAAATATAACTCCATCTACAACTAATGGTTTTTATTTAGTAGGGTTTTCTACTTCACTTCAATACGATGAAATTCAGCTTACAGTCAGCTCACTCGCTGCTACTATTAATAGTATTGAGGTTTATGGCAGCTACGTAGACAATTCGATTGAAATATCTGGAAGTACAATAAAAGAAACCTCTATAGGAGCTTCAGATGGAAGTATTTCTTTATCTGTATCTGGAGGAACACCTCCCTACACCTATCTATGGAGTCCTGGAGGCCAAACATCTTCTTCTATTTCTGGTTTAACTCAAGGAAGCTACACCGTAACAGTAACAGACGCTAACGGATGTCAATCTACAGCAGAATATATTATTTTTACTGATGGTGTACAATATCCGATTCCTTGTAATACAGAAAATCCTGTAGCTATAACAAATGATAATTTTACAGACTTAACAGTAGCTGAAAATACTTCTGGACTCTGTGTAGTAGGCTGTGGAATTTCAGACGCTAATAATATTATAGATACCGACCCTTCTAGCTTTGCTTCTATATCAACGCTTGTTGGTCTTGGAGTAACACATACTTTAACAGTAACCGACAATACAGCTGATGAATTTCTTGATCCAGGTGGTTACGCAGGTTTTTTAATAGAAAATACTTCTGTAATTCAAGCTGACCTTTTAGGTGCAATTACCATAACAACTTACCTTGATGGAGTACAACAGGAAACCAATACAAGCACTTCATTACTAGCTTTAGACAGCCCTATTTTAGGAGATGATCAGTTTTATGTTGGCTTTTATACTTCTATGAATTATGATGCTGTTGAAATCTCTATTTCAAGTTTAGCAGGAGTTGCTTCAACAACTAATATTTATGCTGCTGTAACTAATAGATTTTGTGAAGGACCTGAGTTAGCATGTAATACAGCCACCCAACTTACCAAACCAAACTTTCCTGTAAGAGCTGTAGAGGAACACACAGGAAATGGAGGTCTTTTAACACTAGGCAGTGTAAATAACATTAATAATGCTATCGATTCTGACACTTCAAATTATGCTTCTATAAACTTATTAGCAGGTGTAGCAGGCACAGCATCTATAGCCTACAAAAATGAAATTACCGATTATACCGCTAATACTTTTGCTGGTTTTGATATTGAAAACACTACTCTTTTAAACACTCAACTATTTGATGCCATTACCATTACCACATATTTAGACGGAGTACTTGTTGAATCAAAAACAGGAACAACTGAGTTACTTCCTGTATATTCTGGTTTATTATTAACAGGAAGTGAATCTGTACGATTAGGGTTCATAACCACAGCACCTTTTGACGAAGTACAACTTTCTATAACACAAACTCTTTCTTTAGATTTAGGTAGTACCCGAATTTACGGAATGGTACTTCAATCTTTCTGCCCAGGAATAATTAATTGTGATGAACCTTACGTAATATCAAATCCTAGTAGTTCGGTTATTATTAACAACGAAAATACAGGAACCGATGGTGTTGCTTGTATCGCTTGCGAAGTTGACAATGCCGTAAATGTTATATCTGAGGACAATTCTGATTATGCTCTTATAAACATTGTAGCTGGTGTAGCAGGAAGTGCTTCAATTTCAGTTCAAGACGTACTTGTTGATTACCCTGCTGGTACCCAAGCTGGTTTTGTAATTAGAGATACAAATGATTTACTTCAAGCAGACTTATTAAATACACTCACCATCACAACTTATCTTGATGGCGTTCAACAAGAGCAACAAACAGCAAACAACCTACTCGCTCTTGAAGCTCTAGGTTTAGTAAATATTACTCCAACTAGCACAGATAGTTTTTATGTTATAGCTTTTGATACTAGCACTAGTTTTGATGAAATTCAATTAACTGTAAACTCTTTAGTTGCAGCAGTAAACTCAATTGAAGTTTATGGTGGATATATAGATGCTACTAACTCAACTTTTTGTCAACAAGCTGGTATTGCTTTATTAAAAGAAGGTATTTTTAATGACATAGACAGTGATGGATGTGCAAATCCAGGCGAAACAATTACATATACTTATACCGTGACCAATACGGGGAATGTTAGTATTACAAGCGTTGAATTAACAGACCCTATTTCTCCTTCTCCTTTAACATTAGACTCTGGTGATACTGATGGTGATAATGAACTAGATGTTGACGAAACATGGATATATTCGCTAGACTATATTATTACTCAAGACGATATTGACAATGGTTCTATTACTGGTCAAGCTACTGTTACAGGATTGAGTACAGGAGGAACCAATGTGAGTGATTTATCTGATGACAACAGCACACTAGAAGACGATCCAACTGTAGTTAGTTTATGTCAAACCGAAGATATAGCACTGATTAAACAAGGAACAATTAATGATGAAAATGGTGATGGCTGTAGCGATGATGGAGAAACTATAACTTTCATTCTTTCTGTAATAAACACAGGAAACACAACACTAAATTCAGTAGTCGTAATCGATCCTTTAATATCAGTTTCTTACAGTTCGGGAGACACTGACTCAGATAATGAATTAGATGTTGATGAAGTATGGATATACACAGGATCTTACATTATTACTCCACCTGATATAGCAAATACATCTGTCGAAAACCAAGCTACCGTACAAGCAAATACTGTTTCAGGAGGTACAGTAACTGATGTATCAGACGATAATAGTGTTCTAGAGGATGACATAACATCTATTGATTTATGTCAAGCACCAGACATCGCCATTGTTAAGACAGCTACTTTTAACGATGAAAATTTAGATGGATGTAGTAATGTTGGCGAAACTATAACATATACAATGACAGTTACCAACCAAGGAAATACCGGTTTAGTAAATGTAACTGTAAATGACCCTCTACTAGGCGGAGCTATTGCTCTAGATTCAGGAGATTTAAACACCAACAATACACTTGATGTAGGTGAAATTTGGATTTATACTGCTGATTACACCTTAACACAAGTAAATATTGATACTGGATCAATTACTAATCAAGCTACAGCTAGAGGAGAATCATCTCTAGGTGTAATTGTTACAGATTTATCTGATGACAATAGTGTACTTGAAGACGACCAAACACTAACCACACTATGCCAATCCGATAGTATTGCACTTATTAAAACTGCTACTTTTAATGACGAAAATACAGATGGTTGTAGTAACATAGGAGAAACAATAACTTACAATTTCACCCTTACAAACACTGGTAATACCACTATTACGAATGTCGTTCTTACTGACCCAATGCTTGGCGGTACAATTACTCTTGCATCTGGTGACACTGACACTGACAGTCAACTTGATATTAATGAAACTTGGAATTATTCTGCTAGTTACACCATTACTCAAGCTAACATTGATAATGGTTCTGTAAACAACCAAGCAACTGTTACAGGTACAAGTATCAGTGGTAATAATGTAAGTGATTTATCTGATAATGATAGTATACTTGAAGACGATCAAACCCAAACTACACTGTGCCAATCAGATGGTATTGCTCTTATTAAAACTGCCACTTTCAATGATGAAGATACTGATGGTTGTAGTGATGTAGGAGAAACAATAACTTACAGTTTTACGCTTACAAACACTGGTAATACCACTATTACGAATGTTGTTCTTACTGATCCAATGCTAGGTGGTACAGTTACTCTTGCATCTGGTGACACCGACAATGACAATCAACTTGATATTAATGAAACTTGGAATTATTCTGCTAGTTACACCATTACACAATCTAATATTGATAATGGTTCTGTAAACAACCAAGCAACTGTTACAGGTACAAGTATTAGCGGGAATAATGTAAGTGATTTATCTGATAATGATAGTATAGTTGAAGATGATCAAACCCAAACTACATTGTGCCAATCAGATGGTATTGCTCTTATTAAAACTGCTACTTTCAATGATGAAGATACTGATGGTTGTAGTGATGCAGGAGAAACAATAACTTACAGTTTTACGCTTACAAACACTGGTAATACCACTATTACGAATGTGGTACTTACTGACCCAATGCTCGGTGGTACAATTACTCTTGCATCTGGTGACACTGACAATGACAATCAACTTGATATTAATGAAACTTGGAATTATTCTGCTAATTACACCATTACTCAATCTGATATTGATAATGGTTCAGTTAATAATCAAGCTAGTGCTACAGGTACAAGTGTTGGTGGTAACAATGTAAGTGATTTATCTGACGACAACAGTATTCTTGAAGACGATCAAACCCAAACTACATTGTGTCAACCTAATAATAGTATTTCTCTTGAAAAAGTAAGCACTTTTAATGATGCTAATGGAAATGGATATGCTGATGTTGGAGAAACCATAACATATAGTTTTATCATATACAATACCGGAGATTCAGTTTTATATAATATTACTTTACAAGATAACTTACCTGGAATTACAATTAACGGTAGCACCATCTCTCAACTATTGCCTGGTGAAGTAGATAACACAACCTTTACTGCCATTTATGTTATAACTGAGCAAGACTTAACAAACGAATCCGTTACTAATCAAGCGTTGGTTACAGCAGAAGATTCTTCAGGAGGCTCTGTAACTGATACTTCTGACGACCCAAATAATTTAGATGATATTGATATTGACAATGATGGTGATCCTGATGACCCTACAATAACGGATTTACCTGTTGAAGAAATTGCTTTTGAAATTTTTAATGCTGTTTCTCCTGATGATGACGGAGCTAATGATTTCTTCCGTATTAATGGTATTGAAAATTACCCTAACAACAACCTGAAGGTTTTTAATAGATGGGGGGTTTTAGTTTATCAAACTGATGCTTATGGAGTTAACGGAAACTTATTTAGAGGAATCTCTGAAGGGCGTGCAACAGTTAGTAAAGACCAAAAACTACCTACAGGTACGTATTTCTATATACTAACACGATGGAACTCTGACCAAGAAGCTATGACTAACAAAGGATATTTATATCTAAAAAGAAACTAAAAACCACTAAACCTAATGAAACATTATTCTATATTACTATTAATAATTATTAGTGTAAATGTGTGTTTTTCTCAACAAGACCCACAGTATACACAATACATGTATAACACTCAAGTTGTAAACCCAGGTTATATTGGTTCAAAAAATGCTCTTGGTTTAGGTTTACTATACAGAACACAATGGGCTGGATTTGAAGGTGCTCCAAATACAGGGACTTTTACTTTTAATATGCCTTTAGGTACCTTAAAACGAAACGCAATAGGACTTTCTATTATTAATGATGAAATAGGTCCTTCTAACGAAACAGGTATTACAATAGATTATGCCTACTCCTTAATTTTATCAGGCCGCTCAAGAATATCTTTCGGGATTAAGGGAGGACTAAGTATACTTGATGTAGACTACTCTAAACTAAACATATATGATGATAACGATTGGCAATTTGCAGAAAATATTGATAAAAAAGTGCAACCTCAAATAGGCGCAGGTATTTACTATAATAATGACAGGCTCTACCTAGGATTATCAGTACCTAACTTTTTCAATTCCAAACATTATAATTCAGACAGTGCTAATAACAGTAATGAAGATGCTATAGCTATAGAGCGTTTACACTACTTCTTAATAGCTGGTTATGTTTTTGATATTAGTGAAAACCTAAAACTTAAACCTGCAACTATGTTTAAATGGGTTAATGGATCCCCTTTACAAGCTGATTTATCTGCAAATTTTCTATTCAATAATAAATTTACCCTTGGAGCCTCTTATCGATGGGACGCTGCAATTAGCGCCATGGCAGGATTTCAAATAACTAATCAGTTATTCTTAGGAATGGGTTATGACTTTCAAACTACCGATATTGAAGATCACAGTAATGGTTCATACGAATTCTTCTTAACGTTTGATATTTTCAATAATCCTGAACGCATACTAACACCAAGATTCTTCTAAAATTTTAATACCATGAAAAAGCATTATTTAATTTTTTACTTTTTATTTGCCTTTATAAGCTCTGCTACTTTTGCTCAAATAGCACTGGTTGAAAAGGCAAACACTAAGTATAACACCTACGACTTTATAGACGCTAGAAAAATCTATTTAAAAGTTGTTGAAAAAAACTACGGATCAGCCGAAATTTACAGAAAGCTGGGAAACACATACTATTTTAACAGTGATTATTCAAAAGCTGCAAAATGGTATTACAATTTAATAGACAGGTTTCCAAACGAAGCCCTTACTATTGATTATTTTAGAGCTGCACAATGTTTAAAAAGTATTAACCAACCTGAAGAAGCTGAAAAACTCATGGAAATATATAGATTTAAAGGAGGCAAAATTACTTCTTTAGATTCTTATAAAAATGTTGCTGACACTTTATTTAAAAAAGGGGTACATGACAAACTTTTTGAAATAGAAAAAATTCCTATTAATACAGAATATTCTGATTTTGGACCAGCTTTTTATGGTGACAATATTGTCTTTGCTTCAAGTAGAAAAAATCCATCTTTATCAAAAGAACAAACCGATGAGCTTGCAGGGTGGGATGAACAACCTTTCTTAAACTTATATCAGGTATCATTAGATAAAGACATGAATTTTGGAAAAGTAAAAGCTTTTAACAAAAATGTTAACTCTCCTTATCATGAGTCTACTGCTGTTTTTACAAAAGACGGAAATACAATGTATTTTACTAGAAACAACTACTTAAATGGTAAAAAGAAAAGAGATAGAGACCATGTAGTTAGACTCAAAATATACAAAGCTACCAGAAATGGAAATTCTTGGGAAAACATACAAGAACTTCCTTTTAATAGTGATAACTATTCTGTTGGACACCCAACTCTTAGTCCTGACGAAGATAAACTCTACTTTTCTTCTGACATGCCCGGTAGCTTGGGAATGTCTGATATTTGGTATGTAAAAATCTTAGGTGAAGATATTTATACAAGTCCTGTAAATCTTGGAAACAAAATTAACACAGCTGAAAGAGAAACATTCCCTTTTGTAAGTGATGAAAACAACCTATATTTCTCAAGTGATGGGCATTCAGGTATGGGAGGTTTAGACATTTTTGTAACAAACCTAGAAGAAAACTCTCATGGAGAAGTTTCTACTTTTGGAGACCCCATAAACAGTCCAAAAGACGATTTCGGCTTCATTATAAAAGAAGATAGAATAGGATATTTTACATCTAATCGTGATGGTAAAGAAGGAAGCAAGAGCGACGATATTTATCAAATTTGGGAACGTTGTGAAATTACAATTCAAGGACCTGTAATGGATAAAAATACTGGCGAATTAATTCCAAATGCAGAAGTTACTTTAATTGATAGTAACAATAAAGAAGTAAAAACAGTTACTGTTGGTAATGATGCTACTTTTACTTTTCTATTAGACTGTCAAGAACAGTATACTTTGAGGGCAAAGAAAGAAAAGTATCATCCAAAAGAAAAGGTTATAGAAACTCCTAACAATCCTAAAACTATAAAAATGCCAATTAAGCTAAACATGCCTTTAGCTTTAGAACTCTCTGACCCGTGTCCTCCAAATGATTTAGGTTGTAGATTAACGTTACAACCTATCTATTTTGATTATGACAAATCTAATATTCGTCCTGATGCAGAAATTGAATTAGCTAAAATTCTGGCCGCATTAAAAGAGTATCCTACTTTAAAAATTCATATTGAATCGCATACTGACTCTAGAGGTAATGATTTATACAATTCAAGATTATCTGAAAATAGAGCACAAGCTACTTTAGACTGGTTTCTTAAAAAAGGAATTGATATAACCAGGTTAACTGCAAAAGGATATGGAGAATCGGAACTTATTAACAAATGTAATAACCAAACTACGTGTAGTGAAGACGAACATCAGCTAAATCGTAGATCCATGTTTATAATTAAAGAATAAAATAATTTAAGAAAGCTCTTTTTGTTGAATATACAGCAGTAAAACTTCTTATCCTTGAGAAGTTTTACTGCTATTTTTATTAAGTTTTACTATAAAATAGGAGCTAACAATCTAGCTACTCTTTCTGTAAAACGTATTAAAACAGGTCTATTATTCCATTGATTTAATTCTATTTTTTCACTATCCTTTAAGTCTTCCAAGAAAGCTTTTTTCAACTGACTCGCAAAATCTTTGTCATAAATCAACGCGTTAATTTCAAAGTTTAAATCAAAACTACGTTCATCTAAATTTGCTGTCCCTACAGAACAAACTAACTCATCAAATACCATAGTTTTTGCGTGTACAAATCCTTTTTTATATCTATACACCTCCACTCCTATCTCTAAAACTTCTTTATAAAAAGAATTTGATACTCCGTTTACTAATTTCGAATCTGAAATACTTGGTACCAATAACTTTATAGAAACCCCACTTAAACTAGCTATTTTAAGAGCATCTAAAAAAGAAGCTCTAGGCACAAAGTACGGAGTAGTAATTAATATTTCTTTTTTTGATAACAATATTGCTTGAATAAGTGCATACATAATATCTGGGTGATCAGAATCAGGTCCGCTTGAAATTACCTGTACCAATTGTTTATCCTCACTTTCTTTTTCTTGGTTTCCTACAGGAAAAAGTTCTTCTTCAACAATAACGTTTTGATCAGCACAAAAATTCCAATCTGCTAAAAAAACTCGTTGTAAGTTTAAAACAGCAAGCCCTTCAATTTTTATATGTGTATCTCTCCAGTAACAATTAAATTTATTAGGATTGATATATCTTTCAGAAACATTAACACCTCCTACAAAACCAACTTTACCATCTATAACAATAATTTTTCTATGATTTCGGTAATTAATTCTATTAGCTAACAATAACCATTTAATTTTGTAAAAAGGATATGCCTCCACTCCACTATCAATCAATGATTTTACAAACGATTTTCGAATATCCTTACTTCCAAAATCGTCGTAAATAAAACGCACTTTAACTCCTTGTTTAGCCTTCTCTTTTAAAACCTTTCCTATTTCATTTCCTATAGTATCATTTTGATAAATATAATACTCAATATGAATATGGTTTTTAGCAGCTTTTAAAGCTTCAATAACTTCAGGAAATTTACGTTCTCCATTTAAAAGTAAACTAACTTTATTATTATTTGTTAAAACATTTTCTTTGTGTATAAACTTAGTTAGGTTATAAAAATGCCCTAAATGACTTTTGGAAGTTGATAACGTTGTTTCAGTATAGTTTTTGAGTTTTTCTTTAAGCTCAAAGAAAATACTCTTATCTACTTCAAGCTTTTTATTGTAAAGTTTATAAGTTCTATGATTTATTCCTACTGTTAAATAAATGATAATACCTCCTACAGGAAACAGAATCAGCAAAAACAAATAAGCTATCGCTTTAGGTGGTGTTGAAGTATTAATAATAATAACAGCAACTGTAGCAATAATAGCTATATATAAAATTATAAGTAGTGTAGTTATCAAAATAAAAGTATCTTTTTTATGCTAAAGATATTTAAAATATTAACATCCAATACTTAGTCATAAAAAAAACTAACATATTAACTATCAAACACCAACCGAAGAGACAATCGAATATTTTTTATACTTTTATTACGAAAAAAAGTTAAAAACTTTAAATAAAATTACACTATGAAAAAACTACTTTTCGGTATTTTAATTACCCTTATTGTTTCTTGTAACAAATCAAAACATGTTAACTACACATTGTTTACAGGAACTATTAAAAACGCTAATAGTAAAAGTTTAACAATTAAAAACAGTTCCAATGAAATTGTTCGAGAAATTAAAGTTTCTGAGAATGGAACTTTCTCCGACACTATTTTTAACACCAATGGATATTATAAATTTAGTGACGGAAAAGAATCTTCATCTATGTTTTTAAAAGATGGTTATGACCTTCGTCTAAATATGGACGCAAAAGAGTTTGACGAAAGTATTATATATAATGGTAAAGGTAGTGATGTCAATAATTTTATAGCTCAAAAATTTTTAATTAAAGAAAAAACAGGAACAACTCCAGAACTTTATTCTTTAAATGAAGAGGCTTACTTAGCTAAAATGGACGAACAAAAAAACACCTTAGAAAAATCTTTAGCAAACTTACCTCCTGATTTTGTAGAACAAGAAAAAGCAAATATAAAGTACGAATATATTGACCATGTAATAAAATACCAACCTGCTCATGGTTATTTTACAAAAAATAAAAATTTTAAAGTTTCTGAATCTTTTCCTAATGTTCTAAAAGGTTTAGACCTCAATAATGAAGAGCATTATAAATTATTCAATACCTACAAAGGTATAGTAGGCTATAACTTTTCCACTTCAGCTAGAGAAAAATCTGAAAAAGAAAACATTTCATTTGAAACCGCAGCTTTACAACTAATTAAAGAATCAAAAAGTAAAGTTATTAGCAATAATTTACTTGCTAATTTATCTCGTCAAGTATCTGTGAGCAATCCAAATGCAGAAGAACTGTACAATGGAATCATAGAACTTTCTACAGATGAAACTTTAAAAGAACAATTAACAAAACAGTTTAATAAAATTCAAAAATTAACAAAAGGAAAAATATCTCCAATATTTGTAGACTATGAAAACAATACAGGTGGAGCAACCTCCTTAACTGACTTAAAAGGAAAATATGTATATATTGACATATGGGCCACTTGGTGCCAACCATGTAAAGCAGAAATTCCTTTTTTAAAAGAAGTAGAAAAGAAATATCATGATAAGAATATTGAATTTGTGAGTATTTCTATTGATACAGAAAAAGATCATGATGCATGGAAACAAATGATTAGAGACAAACAATTAACGGGAGTTCAATTAATGGCAGACAATAACTGGAACTCAAAATTTATCACTGAATATGGAGTACAAGGAATTCCTCATTTTATTCTAATCGATCCTTCTGGTAAAATTGTAAGTTCTTACGCTCCTAGACCTTCTGATAAAAAATTAATCGAGTTATTTGATGAGCTAAAAATCTAATTACCGATCAACTAAAAAACAAAATTTCAATACCAAAAAAAACCTTAACTCTTTACGAATTAAGGTTTTGTTTTTTTAGTACGGGCGGAGAGACTCGAACTCTCACACCTCACGGCACTAGATCCTAAGTCTAGCGTGTCTACCAATTCCACCACGCCCGCGTACTTTTGAAATTGTGGATGCAAATATAAACAATACTTGTAAACTACAAAGAAGAAGTATACTATTTTTCTTATTTTTGATGCTAATTAATATACAACACATGCAAAACGTAAAAGATTACATAGCTCAACATAAAGATCGTTTTATTAATGAGCTTATCGATTTATTAAAAATTCCGTCAGTAAGTGCTGATCCAGCATACAATCAAGATGTATTAAATACTGCTGATACCATTAAAGAAAGTTTAGAAAAAGCTGGATGTGATAAAGTAGAGATTTGCGAAACTCCTGGATACCCTATCGTATATGGAGAAAAAATAATAGACCCAAACTTACCTACCGTATTAGTTTATGGTCATTATGATGTACAACCTGCAGACCCTATCGATTTATGGACTTCTCCTCCTTTCGAACCAGTTATTAAAAAAACAGATATACACCCTGAAGGAGCTATTTTTGCTCGTGGTGCTTGTGATGACAAAGGTCAAATGTACATGCATGTAAAAGCATTAGAATATATGACACATACAGGAAACTTACCTTGTAATGTGAAATTTATGATTGAAGGTGAAGAAGAAGTTGGTTCTGAAAGCTTAGCATGGTTTGTTCCTAGAAACAAAGAAAAACTTGCCAACGATGTAATTTTAATTTCAGATACAGGAATGATTGCTAATGACATTCCTTCTATTACCACTGGTTTACGTGGGTTAAGCTATGTAGAAGTTGAAGTAACGGGACCTAATAGAGATTTACACTCTGGTTTATATGGAGGTGCTGTAGCAAACCCTATTAACATTCTAACACAAATGATTGCTTCATTACACGATGAAAACAATCATATTACTATTCCTGGATTTTATGATAAAGTTGAGGAATTATCTCGTGAAGAGCGTGATGAAATGGCAAAAGCTCCATTCTCATTAGAAGACTATAAAGCCGCTTTAGATATTAACGATGTTCATGGAGAAGCTGGTTATACCACTAACGAACGTAACTCAATTCGTCCTACTTTAGATGTAAACGGAATTTGGGGTGGATATACTGGTGAAGGAGCCAAAACAGTAATTGCCTCTAAAGCATACGCAAAAATTTCAATGCGTTTGGTACCAGGACAAGAATGGCAAGAAATTACTGAATTATTCAAAAAACATTTTGAGAGCATTGCTCCAAAATCGGTTAAAGTAGTAGTAAAACCACATCATGGAGGTCAAGGATATGTAACTCCGATTGATAATACTGGATATCAAGCAGCAAGTAAAGCCTACCAAGAAACGTTTGGAGTTACTCCAATTCCACAACGAAGTGGTGGAAGTATTCCTATTGTTGCTTTATTTGAACAGGAATTAAAGAGTAAAACTATTTTAATGGGATTCGGATTAAACTCAGATGCAATTCACTCACCAAACGAGCATTTTGGAGTATGGAATTACCTTAAAGGAATTGAAACCATTCCATATTTCTATCAATATTTTACTGAGTTATCAAAATAATTCTATCTCAATAACATCAACAAAATAGCCTTGAAACTCATTCAAGGCTATTTTTTTTGCTTTATTTTTTAACTCTACACTTGTAGAATTAAAATTTATTTCTACATTTGTAGAGTTAATTTTATAGAAATGCAACTATCAAAAACTGAAGAACAAGTAATGCAGTATTTATGGAAATTGAAAAAAGCTTTTATGAAAGATCTTTTAGCTGAATTTCCCGAACCGAAACCTGCAACAACCACAGTTGCTACCTTATTAAAAAGGATGAAGGACAAAGGTTTTGTAGATTATAAACTATACGGAAAATCAAGAGAGTATTTTCCTTTGGTTAAAAAGTCAGACTATTTTTCCAAGCATGTAAACGGATTGATTAAAAACTTCTTTAACAACTCTGCGAGTCAATTTGCTTCTTTCTTTACTGAAAAAACAGATTTATCAGTTTCTGAACTAGAAGATTTAAAAAAGATTATTGATCAGCAAATTAAAAAGCAACAATAATGGTAACTTATTTAATAAAATCAGGACTTTGTTTAGCTTTATTGCTTGCCTTTTATCATTTGATACTAGAGCGAGAAAAAATGCATCAATTCAACCGATTTTATTTACTAGGCAGTGTATTGTTTTCGTTTGTAGCTCCTTTTTATAAAATATATATAGAAACTGTTTCGAATACTGTAGGAGCAACAGCTTCCTTAATTACAGATTCAACTATGAATGCAAATACCGTTGAAGAAATTAACTACACACAATATCTATTTGTTGGATATGCAATTATAGCAATCATTTTATTAATCCGTTTTACAAAAAACTTGTTTGACATCTTTTTAAAAATAAAACGACATCAAAAAATTAAAAAGGGAAAAACTATGCTTGTTTTAGTAGATGATGCTATTAGTCCACACACTTTCTGGAATTATATTTTTATTAATAAAAAAGAATACAATTCAAACAAAATTGAAACTGAACTCTATACACACGAATTAACACATGCATTGCAAAAGCACACATTTGATATCTTATTAATTGAACTTTTACAAATTATTTTTTGGATTAATCCAGCATTTATATTCCTTAAAAAAGCAATCAAATTAAATCATGAGTTTTTAGCAGACAACAAAGTGATCACTACACATAAAAACACTACTGAGTATCAATATTTACTATTAAATAGAGCTACTTGGAACGACGAATATTACTTGGCCAGTAATTTGAATTATTTATTAACTAAAAAAAGATTATTAATGATGACAAAACAAAGTTCTCGTACCAAAATTTTGCTTAAAAAACTGGCGGTAATACCAGTACTAGCAGGATTCACTTTTCTCTTTGCTGAAAGAGTTGAAGCACAAAAAAAAGATACTGACAAAGCTCCTGTATCTATACAAGTAAAAAATAGTGCCAAAAATTTAAAAGGAGAATCTTCTAAAGGAACATTAGTGGTATACACTTATGAAGATGGAAGTACAATACAAAAAAAATATGATGACCTTACCTTAGAGGAAAGAAAGCAACTTCCCCCACCTCCTCCACCTAAGAAAAGAGTTTATAGGAGAACTCCACCAACTCCAAATTCTCCAGTAGTTAGGATGGGAGAAGAATCAAACATACCACCACCTCCTACTAGAGTAAAAAAAGGTGATGTTTCACGTATTCCTCCTCCACCTCCTCATATTAGAGTTAAAAAAGGAATGAGAACACCTCCAGAACCAATCTCTCCTTTGGAATATATCAAAAAACACAAAGACAATAACTCTGAATATTACTACAACGGTAAGAAAATAAGTTACAAAAAAACTATAAAACTTTTAGAATCTGACAACTCAATAAATTTACATAATTGGAATAAAAATGGTAAAGCTGTTTTTAAACTTTCAGACAAACCGATAACTATAAAAAACTAATTTTGTTAAAAGCCTCTTAAATGAGGCTTTTTTTTGTAACAAAACCCTAAATCACTCGTTATTAAACTATAAGCTTACTTTATGTTAAAACGTTTTTTCCTTCTTTGTTCTGGAGCTGATTTAGATTTGCTAGAAAAATGTGCTAATGGAGAGCAAAACAAATATGCAGGTATCGGTGCTACTGTTTTCTTTACTGCTCTGATGGCAACTATTGCTTCTGCTTACGCTTTGTACACTGTTTTTGACAATATATATACATCCGTTTTCTTCGGGATCATTTGGGGACTGCTCATTTTTAATTTAGATCGATTTATTGTTTCAACCATAAAAAAAAGAGAGTCAAAACGAAAAGAAATTATACAAGTACTTCCTAGGTTATTACTTGCAATGATTATCGCTGTGGTAATTTCTAAACCTTTAGAGTTAAAGATTTTTGAAAAGGAAATCAACCAAGTATTGTTGACTGAGAAAAACCAGATGACACTTGACAATAAAACACAAATTGCACAACAATACGCTCCTGAAATAGAAAAAATCAATTCAGAAATTACCGCTTTAAAAAACGAAATTACCACTAAAGAAAATAAAGTTAATACTTTATACGAGACCTACATTGCCGAAGCAGAAGGAAGAAAAGGAACAAAACTCATCGGTAAAGGTCCTGTTTATAAAGAAAAGAGAGACAAGCATGATAAAGCTTTACAGGAATTAACTCAATTAAAAGCTAATAATTCTGGAAAGATAAAAGCCAAAGAAGAGGCTATTAGTAATTTAACTCAGTTACAAAAAGAAACTGAAAGTGAAACACAGCCTATTATCTCTAACTTTGATGGATTAATGGCTCGTGTTAATGCTTTAAACAAATTGCCTTGGCTACCTTCTTTTTTCATTTTCCTTTTATTTTTAGCTATAGAAACAGCTCCTATTTTTGCAAAACTCATCAGTTCAAAAAGCGAGTACGATTACAAATTAGAAAATCATGAATCACAAGTAAAAACCTGGATTCTACAACAAGTACATCAAAGAGAAGCTATTTTACAAACTGATATAGATCTCAACAACAAAGTATATTCTGATTTGAAAACAGAAGAAGAACTATACAACTACAAACAAAAAATGGCTCGTAACCTTATGAAGCTACAAGCAGATTCTTTTTATAAAAATCAACAGGATATATTATAACGCAATAGCTATTGAATTTTTAACTTCACCAATCGTAAAAACACTTCGAGTATTCCCAACATGTTTTAACGCAGTAAGTTTATTTACTATAAAATCTCGATAAGCATCCATATCCTTCACATAAACCTTTAAAATATAATCGTAGTCTCCACTTACATGAAAACATTCTGTTACTTCTTCTAACCTATTAACTTCCTTTTCAAAAACTGCTATATGATCTTTATTATGTTTCTCTAACTGAACATGACAAAAAACTAAAAATGACTTTTCAATTTTGTTTTTATTCACCAAAGCAACATATTGCTTAATAACCTTTTCTTTTTCTAACTTTTTTATGCGCTCATAAACCGCAGTTACAGACAATCCTAACTGTAAAGACAGTTGTTTTGTCGTTTGCTTACTATCTGTTTGAAGTAACCCCAGTAACTTCTTATCTATCTTATCTAATTTCATCTGAAAAAAAATCTACATTTATTACACCTTTCACTACTATTACCAAATAAAAAACCAATTACAGACACAAAATTAGCATAATAATCTATAAAACACACTTCTTATTGATTTTTAAACAATTAAAACTGAATTTAGTAGTCTACTAATAATTAACCTTAATCAATTATGAAATTTAAACCTGCAAACAACATACAAGACCTACAATATTTTGGAGAATTTGGTGGTGTTAACCCATCTATATCAGACTCTTCAACTTATACTTTTTTATCAGCAAAAACAATGTTTGATACTTTTGAAGGAAATACAGATGGTTGTTATTTATACTCTCGTCACTCATCTCCTTCAAACCTATACTTATCCGAAGCTTTAGCAGCTATGGAAGGAACTGAGACTGCTAATGTTTCTGCTACAGGTATGGGAGCTATTACTCCTACCATCTTACAAATCTGCGAAGCTGGAGATCATATTGTTTCAAGCAGAACTATTTACGGAGGAACTTATGCTTTTTTAAAGAACTTCGCACCTCGAATGGGCATAGAGACTTCTTTTGTTGATATTACAAAAATAAGTGTGGTAGAAGCTGCTATTACACCAAAAACCAAAATGATATACTGTGAAACAGTAAGTAACCCATTATTAGAAGTTGCTGATATTAAAGCACTATCAATCTTAGCTAAAAAACATAATTTACAATTAGTTGTTGATAATACATTTTCTCCACTATCAATTTCACCTGCTCAATTGGGAGCTAATATTGTTATTCACAGCTTAACAAAGTTCATCAATGGTTCTTCAGATACTATGGGAGGGGTTATTTGTGGGACTACAGATTTTATCAATTCTCAAAAAAGTGTAATTGATGGCGCAAGTATGTTATTAGGTGCCTCTATGGATTCAATGAGAGCTGCCTCTATCTTAAAAAACCTTAGAACTTTACATATTCGTATAAAACAACACAGTAAAAATGCTAGTTATTTAGCTGAAAAATTTGAAGCTGACGGGTTAAAAACTGTGTACCCCGGGTTAAAATCACATCCTTCTCACGAAGTTTTCAAATCGATGATGAATGAAGAATACGGTTTTGGAGGAATGTTAACTATAGATACAGGTTCTTTAGAGAAAGCTAACGCTTTAATGGAGCTAATGCAAGAAAGAAACTTAGGGTATTTAGCTGTAAGTTTAGGCTTTTACAAAACCTTATTCTCCGCTCCTGGTACTTCAACATCTTCAGAAATTCCTTTAGAAGAGCAAAAAGAAATGGGATTAACTGATGGTTTGATTCGTTTTTCTATTGGATTAGACAACGATATAGAGCGCACTTATCAAATGATGAATGCTTGTATGAAAGAAATAGGCATATTATAAAGTATATTTACTTTTAATTTCAGTTTGTCATTTCTAAAAAGTCAGAAATCATATCCTATCTTTTACTTTTTAGAAATGACATTTTTGCTTTTCAAGCGCTTCTATTCAATTTTTTCTAAAGAATACAGCAAACTAATTCGATTTGTGTAATTCTCAACAAAGTCGTAACATTACAAGCCGAAAAAAACCACACATGCAAGACGACAAAAACCTATCTGAAATTGAAATAGAAAATCAAAAAATAATTCAAAATAAAGAATTAAGCATATGGGAAGCTTTGATTCCTGTTTTCGCTCTAATTGGTATGCTTGCATATAATGTATTCGTATTTGGAGACGACGCTTTAAGTGGAAGCAATCAATTTATTTTATTATTAGGAGGAGCTGTTGCAGCTATTGTAGGTTTTAAAAATAAAGTATCCTATGAAAGAATGATTGAAGAGGTAGCCGAAAACATTAAGTCTACCGCTGGTGCTATTTTAATACTTTTAATGGTAGGATCTTTAGCAGGAACTTGGCTAATAAGCGGTATTATACCTTCAATGATTTATTATGGTTTGCAAATCTTAAACCCTACCATATTTTTAGTTGCTTGCTTAATTATTTGCGCTGTAATTTCAATCGCCACTGGTAGCTCTTGGACTACTGCAGCAACAGTTGGTATTGCCTTAATAGGAATTGGTGAAGCATTAGGCATTTCTCTGGGAATGACCGCTGGTGCAGTTTTATCAGGAGCATACTTTGGAGATAAAATGTCTCCAATGTCTGACACCACAAACTTAGCTCCTGCTATGGCTGGTACAGATTTATTTACACATATAAGATACATGGCTTATACTACAGTACCTACTTTTGTTGTAACTATTATATTTTTCATTATTCTTGGTTTTACACAAACAACTACTGGTGAAGCTAACACACAATTAATGTTAAACGATATTAACAAAGCATTTAACATTACTCCTTGGTTATTTGCAGTTCCTATACTTGTAATTATACTTATCATAAAAAAAACACCTCCTTTAATAGCTCTATTGGCAGGGACAATTTTAGGTGGTGCTTTTGCTTTAATCTTTCAACCTCATGTAGTAGCTCAAATTGCAGGAGTCGAAAAATTAAATTTTGAATCTGCTTATAAAGGAATAATGCAAGCAATAACTGTTGAAACTTCAGTAGCTACAGATAATGAAGTATTAAAAGATTTATTCACTGCTGGAGGAATGAAAAAAATGCTTGGAACAGTTTGGTTAATTTTATTGGCAATGGTTTTTGGTGGAGTTATGGATGCTATAGGAGCTTTAGCTAAGATTAGTAGCTTTATGTTAAGCTTATTTGATTCAGTTTTCGGGTTATTTGCTAGTACAGTTGCAACTTGTATTGGTTTAAACTTTACTGCTTCTGATCAATACTTAGCAATTGTAGTACCAGGAAAAATGTACGCGCAAGCTTATAGGGACAAAGGTTTAGCTCCTGAAAACTTAAGTAGAACTCTAGAGGACTCAGGTACTGTTACTTCTGTTTTAATCCCTTGGAATACTTGCGGAGCTTATCATTCAGGAGTTTTAGGTGTTCCTGTAATAGATTACGCTTTTTATGCTATGTTTAACTGGTTAAGCCCGTTTACTACGTTACTTTTTGCTGCATTTAGAATTAAAATAAAACAACTAGCTTCTAAATAATAACATTTATACCTCACTATTTGTGAGGTTCTTTTTATGATTGTAAAGGCTCAAATACAAGACGCTAACTTATTAACCGAAATTGCTATAAGTTCAAAAGCATACTGGGGATACTCCAAAGAACAAATGGAACTTTGGAAAGACGACCTAACAGTCACCCCTAAAACTTTTGCCAGTTGTAATATTTATAAATTTCAAGTTAACGATATTACAGCTGGTTTTTACGTTTTATATCGAGCTAATATTAGAACAAGTTTTTTAGATTTTTTATTTGTTACTCCTAAGTTTATAAACCAAGGTATAGGTTCTAAGCTACTAGAACATGCAATAAAATCCTGTATAAGTGGTTCTTGCGCTGTTTTAAATGTTTTATCAGATCCAAATTCAGAAGCGTTTTATTTAAAACATGGTTTTGAAGTAATTGGTAAACGAGAGAGTAGTATAAAAGGACGTTTTTTACCCGAAATGGAACTATATTTTCCTGAAAACATGTAACAAAATTGATACAATTAAAAGTATCCAAGGAGTTCCGTGCAAAAACACATCAAACCAATCCATAAATTGCATAGCATGTTCTCCTGAAAAAGCATTTCCTCCTGCTATCCATTTTAGTTTACCTACAATATGTGGTGGTCTAAAAGGTGCTAAACCTAAAGTTAAACTTGCTATTAAAAACAACTTCCAGTTTTGTCGTAATTTCTCTTTCATATTATATAAACCAGTTCCACACTACCCCAAAACGAATTACAAAATCTCTATACGGATAGTTCGGTGCTGAAAAATAATTCTTTTTAAGCACAAAAGAACTAATGTTATCTGCTTTAAAGTAAATTCGAGTTCTACGAACCCTTGCATTAAAAAACAAATCAACTGTTGGGTATCCTATTTCCGTATCGTTTTGTAAAGTAAACTCAGCTAACAAAGGGTTATACGCATTCGCTTTATATTCTGAAAAATACTTAAATGTAGCTCCTATTTGTACTAACAAAGGTTTTCCTTTAAACCATTCATCTGTATAATAAAGTGTGTTACGAGTAACAAATTCTGGAACTCTAAACACACTATTTCCACTTGCTACTTTTTGATACATTATAGTGTTATCTAAAGCAAACTTTCCGAAAGTAAACTCTTTAGAGGCTTTTGCTTTTAAATAATTAACATCTCCTGAAAATTGTTGTGGCTGTCCATCTTCATCAAAATATGTATAATTACTAATGTTAGTGATATCTACAGATGCATTTCCCCATTTAGAATCTATAACTCCTCCCAATGTACGTGTTCCTATTTGAGAAAAATTATTCTCCCAATTATAATCATCATAACTACTTTGATGCAATAAAAAATTAAAGTTGGGCGATTTGTTACTTATTCCTACCCTACCTTTTACAGTAAGTACACTATCTTTCTTATAAAAAGCTTCTCCAGATAAACTATTTCCAGATAAACGTCCACTTCCTGGTGTAAGATTTCCAGAAGCATTTACATGGAAGTTTCCAATTCTTCCATTCCAATCAGCTCCAAAAGAAATTGCATCTCCCTTCAGCTTATTCTTTGTAATTCCAACCGTATTATTCTGTAAATTTTCATATCCATATGTATAATTTGATAATTCCGTTTTTACACGAAATTTACCTAATACATATTTTGAGTTAAAATCTATAAAGAACTGATTGTTGTATAACAAATAAATAGTCTTGTTATTTATGTTACTTGAAATATTTGCATTACCAAACATATCTGAAGCTGTACCTTCATTAAATCGATAAAACTTAGAATCTCTAGTAAATGAATGCCCCAATTTTAAATTAGAAAAATCTTTTTGACTTACACTATCTTTTGAAGATAATAGTTTAAAAGTATGTTCAAAATACAATCTTTTAGCATCTAAAGTACTTTCGGCACTATTCAAATTCACATCCATCCTACCTCTATTTCCGCTAAAGTTAGGATCATCTGCTAAAAATGCCTCTAAAGAAGTTTCTGTCAACCCTCCACTTTCTTGATTAAAAAAGTCTTGATTTACAGCATGTCCTCTAATTGCATATTGCCCTTTAGGAGTTTCATAACTAAAACTTACTCTAAAATTACCCGTACTTACCAAGGAGCGCCTATAAGTACCTAATGAACGGAGTCCTTTATATGCTATTGCTAGGTTAAAACGTTTGGAAAAGTTTGTTGTAAAAAGCGCATCTAGTACCTGTCCTTGCTCCAAACCAGTACGGTACATAATTTCTGTTGTAGGTGTGGGTACATGATAATAATTAACATCTTCAATATCAAAATAATTGAACATTTTTGCTCTAAAACCTATATCTGGAAATTTTGAAATATTAGTAAAATCGTACCCTAAGTTATTAAACGTTTGCCCTTGATTATGGAAAGCTAGTAATTCAAAATTATCTTTTCTTAAGAAGTTAAACTTATATTCTTTTTGAATTGTTAATGTGGTATCTACTATAGTAGTATCATTCTTGTGTGATATAATTTTATAATCGGTATACTTAGTTTTTCCACTAAGCTTTACATTAATTTCACTATCAGGTAATGAATCCATATTTTGATTAAGTCCTCCTCTACCTCTTCCAAAGCCTCCATCAATTGTTCTTATTTGGGCAAAAATCACCTGAACACTTATCAAACAAAAAAATACTAAGAAATTTTTCTTCATAGCAACAAAAGTAAAATAATTTAACGACAAAAATCACGATTAATTTCTTTGAAATCTGTTAATTTGTAGCATGTTGCAATTAAATTATAGCGGTTGTAAATTGGAAGCGGGAACAGATGAAGCTGGTAGAGGCTGTTTATCAGGACCTGTTGTAGCTGCTGCGGTTATTTTACCTGATGATTTCCAACATGAACTACTAAACGACTCTAAGCAAATTTCAGAAAAAAAACGTCAAAAGCTTAGACCTTATATTGAAGAGCACGCGCTTGCCTTTGGAGTCTCTTTTATCCATCAAGAAGAAGTTGATGAGCTTAATGTTTTACAAGCCTCTATTACCGGAATGCATCGTTCAATAGAACAATTATCTGTTAAACCTGAATTTATTATTGTTGATGGAAACAAGTTTAACCCTTTTGAAAAAACACCTCATCAAACCATTGTAAAAGGCGATGCTAAATTTATGAGTATAGCAGCTGCATCTGTACTTGCTAAAACCTATCGTGATGAGTATATGGAGAAAATTCATCAAGAATTTCCTCAATATAATTGGCAAAAAAACAAAGGATATCCTACTAAAGAACACCGCGAAGCTATTCGTCAATTTGGTGCAACTCCCTACCACCGAAAATCATTTAAATTGTTACCTGAACAATTAAAATTGAAACTTTAATTTTTCTATTTTTGTCTTCCAATTTTTTAGAAGATGATTAAAAGAACTCGTACCGAAATTAATAAGTGTATTATTCACAAAGTAGCTAACAAATACAATAGCGGACAAAATGCTTTTTCAGAAAGTTTAGTTCGTTTTGATGAAGAAAGCTACGAATTATTACTTCCTTTTTTATTAAAACCTTTCGGGGCTGTTACGCAAAGTTACCGTTTTAGTCATCATGCGGATGTACGCCTAAACGAAATCAATAAATATTGTTCTGATATTTTTGAAGATGATAGTAATGAGGTTTTTATTGAACATTCTAAAAATATTGTTAATCACCTTTACGAACAATCAAATTCAGCAAATATTAAAACTGGTGATGTAATTGTTGCCTATTTTGAAGGTATTGAGTATAAAGATGTTTTAACTGAAGCTGTTGGGGTTTTTAAAATTGAAAGTAAAGTAGATTTCTTTCAGACCTATTTAGATGATGATAGTTTTGATGTAGTAGTTCAAAAAGGAATTTCAACAAAAAGATTGGATAAGGGTTGTTTAATTTTAAACTCTACTGATGCAGAAGGAACTGTGGTCTTATCTGTAGACAACAACCAATACGATGCGCAATACTGGATTAAAAACTTTTTAAGTGTAAAATATGCTGATGATCGTAATTTACATACTCAAAACTACCTAGAAATGTGTAAAGAGTTTTCTGAAGAAGTTTTAAAACCTGAATTAGGAAAACAAGAGCAAAGTAACTTTTTAGCTAACACTGTTGATTACTTTAAAGAACATGAAAGCGTAGACTATCACGGTTTCAAAGATGAAGTTTTTGAAGAAGACAAGCATAAAGATCTTTTTGAAGATTATAAACAACACTTTGAGAAGTTGAACGATGTATTAATTCGTAATAATTTTGAAGTATCTGATGTTGTTTTAAAGAAGGAAAAAAGTAAGTTTAAAACAGAAATTAAATTAGATACCAATATTCAAATTAAAATTGATGTAGATGCTCCTGATGCCTCTGCTGAATACTTAGAACAAGGGTATGATGAAAATAAGAAAATGAAGTTTTATAAAGTGTATTATAATACAGAGAAATAAAAAAGCTGAATTAAACTCAGCTTTTTTATTAAAATCTTATTCCTGCTCCCATTTTTAGGAGGTTTACATTTGTATTGTAATCTATATCTGGTGAATTTCCAGAATTTAATTTGGAAAAATCATATTGAACTTGTAAAAAAACTCTTGGCAAAATATCATAACTAACACCTAAACCAGCATTTATTCCTCTCAAAGTATCAGAAAGTTTAGAAAAATCTACCGAGCCTGAATTATTAGTATTAGTTAGTTTCATTTTCATAAACGAGTATCCTATATTTACAAAAAGATGCAATTTTGTTAATTGACTCAAGTTTAATTCTGAGAAAATTTTAGGTTGTATAGCATATATTGTTCTCTCAAAATCTTGTGGATAATTACTCTTATCTGTATCATCAACTAGAAGTCCACCATTTATACCTATACCTAAATTAACTATTTTAAAATCCTTTATCCTATATTTAAATCCAAAATCAACAACTCCTTCAGACCTACCCCCAATAAAATTATTATCTATTGTTAAAGGATAACTTACTTCTAAGCTAATTTTTTTATTCTGAGAGAATGAACCCATTCCACACAATAATAAAATTAATATAAGTTTATACTTCATAACTATTCTTTTTCAGCCATTTTCTTTACATAATCGGTAATAATCACAATAATTTGTGCTCCCACTTTACCTTCAATATATTTAGCATTTTCAGGATCTAAAGAAATTCTACGCACAGCAGTTCCTTGCTTAGCTACCATACTAGAACCCTTTACCTTTAAATCTTTAATCAACACTACATTATCTCCTGCCTGTAAAATAGCGCCGTTCACATCTCTATGAATTATCTTTTCACTTTCATCTAAATGCTCCCCAGTAGCTTCAGCAAAACGCAACTCCTCATCTTCTAAATACATCATATCTAACAAATCTTGCGACCACCCATCTTTTTTAACGCGGTGTAACATTCTCCAAGCTACTACTTTTACTGCTCTAAATTCACTCCACATACTATCATTTAAACAACGCCAATGATTAGCATCTGTTTTATCAACATCTTCAATCTGCTCAATACAAGTAGCACAAGCCAATAAACTACCGTCAACTCCTCCTGTTGAAATTGGTGGTACTTCATAAATTGACAAATCGCTTTTTGACGCACATAATTCACATTGATTTCCGCTTCTATCTTGTAATTCTTGTAATAAACTCATTTTATTCTTTTTTTGCTTCGCAAAAGTACATTTTTAATTTATATTTAGGCTATGTTATTAGAAAGCGAACGATTAATTATTAAAGAAGCTCTAGTTAGTGATGCCCCTTTTTATTTTCAATTATTTAACGATCCAAACTGGATTCAATTTATAGGTGATAAAAACTTAAAATCTATTGAAGAAACTCGCGTTTACTTAAAAGATATTTTATTCAAAAACTCGAAATTAGGTGGTTTGGGATTTTTTACTGTAATTCTAAAAGAAACCAATAAACCTATTGGAGCCTCAACTGCACTACAAAGAGATAAGTTAGATTTTATTGATATTGGTTACGCTTTTTTACCTGAAGGAAGAGGTAAAGGATATGCCACAGAAGCCACAAAACTAATTATTGAATACGTCCGTACTAAATTCAAACAAGAGAAAGTATTAGCTTTGACTATGCCTAAAAATGAAAAATCTCAAAAACTATTAAAAAATCTAGGTTTTGAGTTTATTGGAATGCAGCAAGTTTTTGAAAATGGAGAAGATTGTGTATTTGAGTATGTGTTTTAACTCAAATACAAATCAATTAACCCTTCAGGAGTTTCAACTTCTATAGTTTTATTATCCCTATCTACTTTTTTAATAAAATCGTCAATCATAGGAATAAAAACTTCTTTTCCCTCTCTATCAATTTCAAATAAAGGTTGCGCAGAAGAATCATTAATACTTACTATATTCCCTACCTCTCCAAAAGAAGCATCAATAACCTTAAAACCTATCACTTCATGATAATAGAATTTATCTCCTGATAATTTAGGAAGTAAATCTAATGGTAAATAGACTTCAGAACGTAAAATAGCTTCAGCGTCAGCTTCAGTATCAACATCCTCAAATTTCACTCTAAACATAGTTCCTTTACTTAGGGAAGATTTTTCAATAAAAAAAGGAATCAGATTATTGCCTAAATCGACAAAAACTGATTCCAAATTTTCGTAAAGATCGGGTTCATCAGTATCTAACTTAATAATTACCTCACCCTTAAAACTATGTTTTTTAACGATTTTGCCAAGATAAAAGCAATCTTCTTTTTGCATCATCGTACTACAGTTTTTATTCTTCGCTATCAGCACCTGATTCAGCAGCAGCATCCTCGCTATCTTCTACAGCAGGAGTTGCAGCAGCTATACGCGCTTCATTAACAGCTTTCTCAGCTTCTAAAGCTTTTGCTTTAGCTTCTGCTTCCGCTTTTGCTAAACCTTCTGTTTTACCAGCTACTTTAGCTGATTTTTCCTCTAACCAAGCATTAAATTTAGCTTCTGCTTGCTCTTCAGTTAAAGCTCCTTTCTTTACTCCTCCAGCTAAGTGATTCTTTAATAAAGCTCCTTTATAAGATAAGATTGCTCTAGCAGTATCAGTTGGTTGAGCACCATTTTGTAACCACTTTACAGCTCCGTCAACATCTAAATCGATAGTTGCTGGGTTAGTGTTAGGGTTGTAAGTTCCGATTTTCTCTAAGAAACGACCGTCTCTTTTAGCTCTTGAATCAGCAGCTACTACCCAATAAAATGGTTTTCCTTTTTTACCGTGTCTTTGTAATCTAATTTTTACAGGCATAATTTTAATTTTTAAGGTTCGCGACCTTGGTTATTAATAAATCTTATTATCTCGTAATAAGTGGGCGCAAAATTATAAAATATTTTTCAAATAACACCTAAAAAGATTTTTTATTAAAATAAAAAAGAGCCTGTTAAACAGGCTCTTAAGAAAAATAAATTATGAGGTATATTATAATACTCTAACGCTAACTGCGTTTAATCCTTTTTTTCCTTCTTTAAGTTCAAACTCAACAGTATCACCTTCTCTAATCTCATCGATTAAACCTGATACGTGTACAAAATGTTCTGTGTTTGATCCTGACTCTGTAATAAATCCAAAACCTTTAGATTCATTGAAGAACTTTACTGTTCCTTCTTTCATTGTAAAAAATATTATATTAAAGTACAAATGTAATCTTATTAATTGATTATCAATCACTTTTTTTCATTTTTATTTTAAAATTAACCTACACTTAACATCTCTTTACTGATTACAATCAGCTATTCAAGCCTTTACATTAAGTAAAAACACTCGTTAATAACTTCTCTTAATAACAATGTAAATTCTTCGTATTTTTACACTTTGTTTTCATTCAAAACACTTCAATAAGTAATTTTTGCCCATGTATTTAATTTTCGATACCGAAACTACTGGATTACCTAAAAGCTGGAATGCTCCAATAACCGATACCGATAACTGGCCTAGAGCCATACAAATTGCATGGCAATTACATGATGAATTAGGAAATTTAATTGAACATAACGACTTCTTAATACAACCTGACGGATTCAATATTCCGTACGATGCAGAACGTATTCACGGAATTTCTACTGATTTAGCTATCGAACAAGGAATTCAGTTAAGTGAAGGGCTAGAACTATTCAACAACGCATTACAAAAAACGAAGTTTATTGTCGGTCAAAATGTTGGTTTTGATGTCAATATTATGGGGTGTGAGTTTCATCGTTTAGGTGTTGAAAACAATTTAACAGAATTACCTGTTTTGGATACTTGTACCGAGCATACGGCACAACTATGTCAAATTCCTGGTGGTCGTGGAGGTAAATTTAAACTTCCAACTCTTACCGAACTACATAACCACCTTTTCGGAACTGGTTTTGGAGAAGCACACAATGCAACCGCCGATGTGGAAGCTACCACTCGATGTTTCTTAGAGTTAATTCGTTTACGCCAATACACAGAAGAGCAATTAGATGCTTCTTCAGATTATTTTCAGCGTTATACAGAAGCTAATCCAAATCCGATACAAGTAATAGGACTTAAACACTTAAACCTTAAAAAGGAAAGTGAAAAAATTCGCAAGAGAAAGTCTTCTGAAACTGATGAAGCGAATACAATTTCTACCGCTGAAGGATTAGCAGAACTTGAAGGCGTTAAATTTGCTCATTTACACAACCATACTCAATACTCAGTTTTACAATCTACCATTCAAATTGGTAATATTGTAAATGCTGCTGCCAAAGACAATATGTCTGCAGTTGCTATGACTGACACTGGCAACATGATGGCTGCTTTTCATTTCGTACAAGCAGTTATTGGACATAACAAAGCTGCTGAAGCAGCCAATAAAGAAGCTTTAGAAAAAGGAGAAGAACCTACTGAGAGTATTTTAAAGCCTATTGTAGGTTGTGAATTCAATGTTTGTGAAGATCACACCAATAAAAGTCAAAAAGACAATGGGTATCAAGTTGTGTTACTTGCTAAAAATAAAAAAGGATATCACAACCTAGCAAAAATGTCTTCCATTGCTTTTGTAGATGGTTTTTACTACGTTCCGAGAATTGATAAGAAAGTTATCGAACAATACAAAGAAGATGTTATTGTTTTAACAGGAAATTTATATGGTGAAGTTCCTAGTAAAATATTAAATGTTGGTGAAACTCAAGCTGAAGAAGCTCTGCTTTGGTGGAAAGAACAATTCGGAGATGATTTGTATATCGAATTAATGCGTCACGGACAAGAAGACGAAAGAGTTGTTAACGAAACTCTCTTAGAATTTTCAAAAAAGCACGACGTTAAAATTGTCGCTACTAACAATACTTTTTACTTAGGCAAAGAAGATGCTAATGCTCATGATATTTTATTATGTGTAAAAGATGGTGAAAAGCAAGCAACCCCTAAAGGAAGAGGTAGAGGTTATCGCTATGGATTACCTAATGACGAATATTATTTTAAATCTACCGAAGAGATGAAAAAGCTCTTCGCAGATTTACCAGAAGCCATTATTAACATTCAAGAAATCGTAGATAAAATAGAACCTTTTGGGTTAGCTCGTGATGTACTATTACCTGCCTTTGATATTCCAGAAGAGTTTAGAGATGAAAAAGATCTTGAAGATGGAGGAAAAAGAGGTGAAAATAATTTCTTACGTCACTTAACTTATGAAGGTGCCAAAAAACGTTATGGAGAGATTACTGATAAAATTCGAGAACGTTTAGATTTTGAACTCGATGTAATTGCTAAAACAGGATACCCTGGATATTTCTTAATTGTAGAAGACTTTATTCGAGAAGCTAGAAACATGGATGTATCGGTAGGTCCAGGACGTGGTTCTGCAGCTGGTTCAGTAGTTGCTTATTGCTTATGGATTACCAATATAGACCCTATTCAATATGATTTACTTTTTGAGCGTTTCTTAAACCCTGAACGTGTATCGATGCCCGATATTGATATTGACTTTGATGATGAAGGTCGAAGTCGTGTAATGGATTACGTAATTGAAAAATATGGAGCTAATCAAGTAGCACAAATTATTACCTATGGTACCATGGCAGCTAAATCATCTGTCCGTGATACCGCTCGTGTACTTGACTTACCTTTATTTGAAGCAGATAGGATTGCTAAGTTAATTCCTGGAATGAAGTTAAAAAAGATCTTTTCTCTAGATGAGAAAGGATTAAAAGAAAAACTTCGTTCTGAAGAAATTGAAATGGTTAATGAGCTAAAAGCTATTGCCAATGGTAATGGACTTGAAGCTGAAACCATTAACAAAGCTCGAATTTTAGAAGGTTCTGTTCGTAATACTGGAATTCATGCCTGTGGAGTAATCATTACTCCTGATGATATTACCAAATTCGTACCCGTATCAGTTGCGAAAGATTCTGACATGTATGTTACCCAATTTGATAACTCAGTAGTAGAAAGTGCTGGATTATTAAAAATGGATTTCCTTGGGTTAAAAACATTAACCCTAATCAAGGATACGGTAAAAATTGTAAAAGCACGTCATGGTGTAGAGCTCGATCCTGAAAATTTCCCCATTGATGATGAAGAAACTTATGCACTGTTCCAACGTGGTGAAACCGTAGGGATATTCCAATACGAATCTCCCGGAATGCAAAAATACATGCGTGAGTTAAAACCTACGGTTTTTGCTGACTTAATTGCAATGAACGCCTTGTATCGTCCAGGTCCTTTAGAATATATTCCTTCTTTTATTAGAAGAAAACATGGGGATGAAGAAATTCAATATGACCTTCCTGCCATGGAAGAATACTTAGCTGAAACCTACGGAATTACAGTATATCAGGAGCAAGTGATGTTACTCTCTCAAAAGTTAGCTGATTTTACCAAAGGTGAAGCTGATGTACTTCGTAAAGCAATGGGTAAAAAGCAAGCGGCAGTACTTGCAAAAATGAAACCTAAGTTTGTTAATCAAGCAAAAGCTAATGGACATGATGAAAAAGCATTAGAAAAAATTTGGAAAGACTGGGAAGCTTTTGCATCCTATGCCTTTAACAAATCTCACTCTACTTGCTATGCTTGGATAGCCTATCAAACTGCTTATTTAAAAGCCCACTACCCTGCCGAATACATGGCGGCAGTGCTTTCTAACAACATGAACGATATTAAAACGGTTTCGTTTTTTATGGAAGAATGTAAACGAATGGGGTTAGAAGTATTAGGTCCAGATGTAAATGAATCGTATGCTAAATTCTCTGTAAATAAAGATGGTGCCGTTCGTTTTGGTATGGCGGCTATTAAAGGTGTAGGTGGTTCTGCTGTTAAGGCAATTATTGATGAACGTAAAGAAAATGGACATTTTTCTTCAATTTTTGATGTAGCGAAACGTGTTGATTTACGTGTTGCTAACAAAAAAGCTTTTGAAGGTTTAGTATTAGCTGGTGGATTTGATTCCTTTAACAATACTCACAGAGCTCAGTATTATGTTAAGGACGAGAAAGGGCAAACTTTTTTAGAAAAAGCTATCCGCTTTGGTAACAAGTTTCAAGAAAATCAGAATTCATCTCAGGTATCTTTATTTGGAGAAGCTTCGGATGTTGATTTACCTGAACCTTTAATTCCAGAATGTGAAACTTGGGGAACTATGGAATTGTTAGCTCGCGAAAAGGAAGTAGTGGGAATGTATATTTCTGCACATCCTCTTGATGATTTTAAAAACGAGCTAAAGTTTTGCAACGCTTCACTTGCACATTTTAAAAACATTGCTCAATATGAAGGTTTAGGACTTTCTTTTGCTGGAATTGTCACTGATGTACAGCATCGAGTTTCAAAAGCAGGTAAAGGGTGGGCTGCATTTACTATGGAAGACTATAATGATAGTTTTGAGTTCAGAATTTTTGGTGAAGATTACTTAAAATTTAAACACTTTTTAGTTCCTAATTCATTCTTATTTATCAAAACTACTATCAAACCTGGCTGGACTAATAAAGAAGGTGTAAAAGGTGATCCTAGGGTTGGTTTTAATGAGTTTTTACTATTGCATGATATTATGGATAAAATGTGTAAGAAACTTACTATAAAAATTCCGTTAAAAGAAGTAAAAGATAATACCATAAAAGAACTACAACACTTGTTTGCTACTAACAAAGGCTCACAAAGTTTGTATTTTACCATTTGGGACGCTGAAGAAAAAATAGAATTAAGCTTACCGAGTAGAACTACTAAGATTAAAATATCTAGTGAATTTTTAAAGGCTTTAGACGAACAGTTTATTAATTACAAGTTAAATTAAAATGCTACCTAGTTATCAAAACAGTATCGATTTATTAACAAATGTAGCCAATCAAAAGTTATATAAACAACTAGTAGTTCAACTTAACAAAGATTTTAGTTTAACTGGAATTGATTTAACTTTTTCTGAAAATAATACTCCTTTAGAGTTAAAAGAAGAACTCCAGAAATCAGTTAAAGAACTTGTATTACATGACTTTAGTTCGTACACTAACCTTTTATATCATATTGATGTTTCTGAAAAGGATTCACAAATTAATGAATCTAACGATATTGATAGGTATATCGAAAATATTACGTTCTTAATTCTAAAAAGAATCTGGAAAAAGGTATGGTTTAAAAATCAGTTTTCTGAATAAAAAACTTTACCCTATTACTTCTTCAATAATAGTATTTAAATTATGGTTCTCTTCAAAACCATCTAACCAATTTGATGTTTCCTCATTATCTAAAAAGCTATTTAATGCCTCTCGCACTGTGATTCTGTTTTGTTGTGGTAAACCTTCAATTACTTCTGTTAAATTACTTAATAAGTGTTTTGGAGAAGTATTTTCTTCATATAGTTTAAATGCTATTTTGCCTGTTACATCTAAAAACTTTATATAATTTGCTTTCGTAGTTATAGGCGTATTTATTCCTAATCTTTCAAAAACCTCTTGTACTACTCCAGAAGTTTGTCGCCCCCATATACCATCTACTAAAATTTCTTCTTTGTAAATGTGTTTTAACACTAGTTGTAAATACAATGTTTCCGATTTTGAGGTTTCATTATAATCAACAGGTACACTCGTATCAACATGCCAATGATCTTTATGATTTGGGTAGTAATAGTTTAATACAATACCAAAGTGTTTTCTTAAAAAAGATTCCATGCCTAAATACAACTCTTTTTGATGAATAAAATTGGTTGTAACTAGGGTTTCATCACTCCAAAAAACAGCATCCAAATCAAATGCTTTCCCATGACCATGCTGTCCTGGTTTGTCTACAAAAATTCCTGCTGTTGTAATTACTTCAGGAACTCCTAAAGGACAATGTTCAAAAACTTCTTGAAGTGCATTTTCTAAAATACTTAAGAAACTTTCATTAACTGAAAAGTTGCGTTGCTCGCCTCTTGTTCCATAAGGATGGTTCGTTAACCTGGCATAATGTAGAGGAATACCATTTATACTATTGATTACTTTCATTACTGCTTCTTTTAAAGTTTAATATTAATTGTTTTTCCTTCTTTTGTGTATTCTCTTTTTACTCCTTCTAATAAGTATTGCCTTAAAATTTTATTTTCTTTACTGCCGATAGTCTTTAAGCACGCATATTGAATTACATTTACGATGTTAGCTCCTGTAAGGTTGAATTTCTTAGCCAACTCTTCTACAGTAATTAATCCTTCAAGTTCAACATTCTTAGGTAAATTATTTTTCCATAAAACTAACCTCTCCTCATAGTTTGGTGTTTCAAACTCTATAATATTATTAAAGCGACGTGTAAATGCCGTGTCAATATTATTTTTAAAGTTAGACGCTAGGATAATCAATCCTGGGTGCGCTTCTATGCGTTGTAGTAAATACGATACTTCTTGATTAGCGTATTTATCGTGGGCGTCTCTTACACTGGTTCTTTTTCCGAAGATAGAATCAGCTTCGTCAAAAAATAAAATCCAATCTTTATTAATGGATTTATCAAATAGTTTAGATAAGTTTTTTTCTGTTTCTCCTATATATTTTGACACTACCATAGATAAATCAACTCTATACACATCTTTTCCTGTGTGTTTTCCTAATAGACCTGCTGTTAATGTCTTTCCAGTTCCTGGGAGTCCACAAAACAACACACGATATCCTGGTTTCATTTTTGAAGCCATACCCCAGTCGTTCATTAATACTTCTTTATAGGCTAACCAGTTTTCTATCTCTTTAACATCATTCAGCGTTTTTTCTTGTAATACCAAATCGTCCCACTCTAAATCTGTGGTTATTAAGCTTGCTGGAAAATCTTGACTTAGTTGAGGTTTTAATTTTTTACCTGTTATAAAAAAATACATATACTCTTGTGCAAGAATTAATTTTCCGCTCATTTGTGGTTCTCCATAGGGTACTTTTTCTATCTCAATTATAACATTTTTAATCAGTTTACTACTACACAATATAAAGTTTAATACATGCTTTCGCTCTTCAATATCATTACCCGCTAAAATGTATAAAGCCGTCTCAACTGTTGGAATAATTCCCCTATGATTTTTTCCTTTCACTCCTCCAAATTCCGGTAATTCTCCTCCGTTAGGCAGGAAATCAGAAATAATAGCACTAAAAAAATTTGGCAAAATATGTGGTATCACACTTAAAAGCAATAATATTTTATCTGAATAATTCAATTTGTTTTCTCTAATGAAAAAAGCCAAATAGGAATCATTTTTTTCAAAACTCACATCTAACTTTAAAAAATCATTACCATGAAATTCTGAAGACAGTCTAGCGTAAATTATTTCTCTTAAAAAAGAAACTGCTTCTTGTAAATTTGCTTTTGTGTTTATATTATTTACTAATGTATCCATGAAATTATATTTTTTGCTACTTAGATTTATTAGTCTTTTCTATTAATCTTATTTAAAACTTTTTCTGCTTCCTCTTTAAATATACCTTTAGTATTGACTATACTATTTAAAATACTAATAGCATCATTTAATTTATTCACTTCCAAAAGTACAATAGCCTTATAGTAGTTTGCTTTTTCATTCTTAGAATCATTTTTTAAAACTAAACTTAACTCACTCAAAGACTCATTTACAAGACCCTGAGATAATAAGGTTACTGCTTTATCAATTCTTATTTTGTTATTAAAAGGCTCTATAGTTAAAATCTCATCCCATTGCTTCATGGCATTTTTAAAATCAGACAAACCTAAGTATATGGCTGCTAGCAAACTTTTAAATGATAGTTCTTCTGGCTTTATATACAGTGCTTTTTTGACTGCTGCTATAGCAGAACCAAAGTTTTTCGAATTAAAATGAATTAAGGAAATATAATACCATATTAATTCTTGTTGCTTTTCTTGTTTTGAAGCTTCGTATAAAACAGACAGAGCAAATTGGTATTCTTTTAACTGAATATAGTCTTTCGCTAAATGTAACTTGAAACTAACATCATGGCTTAGGTTTGTTATAATATATTCCCAAACTTTTACAGACTCATCGTATTGTTTTTGAACCTGATATAGTGAAGCTAAACTCTTATATCCCATTAATGAATCAGGAGCTTTATCTATTGCTTTTATATATTGATCTTCAGCTAATTTAAACTCTTTTAAATTAACATAAGCATGACCTAAGTTTAAAAAATAAGTTGCACTCTCTTTTATTTTTAAAGCATTTTTAAAGCAATTAGTAGCCTTTATAAAGTTTTTCTCTTGGAGTGATACCATTCCTAAATTATTTAGAGTGGCTGCATATAATGGATTTATTTCCAAAGCTTTATTATACTTTCTTTTTGCCTCTTTTATATTTCCTTTAAGGAACAACTTTACTCCTTCATTATTTAACTGTTCTACACTTTCTGCCATGATTAACTTAATTTAATTAAAAAATATCGTCCTTAATGTCTCTTCCCAAATCAGTTAGCATATCTCCTATATCTAATTCTGGATAAATTACCCTCAGATCTTCAAAAGACATATTGAATGGTTCTCCTTCTCTATAATTAACAGGGAACTCTATTCCGAACTGTATATCTGGTCCCCAAGAGAATGAAGCTAAATTATGACGCCAAGTTTCTGAAATTGATAACAACCATAAATCTAAACTTGCTCTTGCAAATGCATTAATATCAAAAGTGAATTTAGGGTTAACCGTTACTCTTCCTAAAGCATCAATTGCTAAACCACTTTGAGGGCTCCAATTTACATCTACTTGAGCCAGTGCTTCTCCTTCTAAACCTAAACTACCAGCTACCTCAATACCTCCAGTTAAACTGGCAAATCCAACACTAACTCCTAATCCTAAATCTCCTCTTAATGTCAATCCAGCATCAGCAGGTATTACAAATTCTCCATGTCCAGATATTGTAGTTTCATCTTCGCGATCTGGGTTATAAATAACATCTGCATATAGACTTCTTATTTGCCCTGGTCCGAAACCAGCTGAAAAGTCAAGTCCTCCAGTTATACGAGCAACAACTCCAATACTTCTTGGTCCTAGTGGAATTGCAAAGATTGGAATTTCAATCGCTGGCATATTGAAAAGATTTCTATCAACAGATTGTCTATCAAAAATGTCCACAGTATCAGGAAGTCCTATTCTACCCGCTATTTCAATTTCTCCATTCGGTAAAAAGTTTACTCCAGCTGTAGCCTGCAACCAAGGTGTTAAGGTTAAAGTTAGACTTCCACCCCCATATACTCGCATGTTTTCATCTGGCTCTCCTGATGGTTCTCCATCTTCTCCAATAGCTCTATTGGTAGCTCCAATGTTAACAGTTCCACTTAACATCCCTCTATTATAAGCAGCACTTCCTTCAATAGTTAATGCTCCATTATCATAAGTTACAGTTAATTGAGTATCAATCCCTGGAATGTCAGGTTGTGCTGTACCAGAAACAAAAATATCGTAATTTTCAGCTCCTGTTTCTTTAGCAACTCTTGCCTCTACATTCCCACCCCTTATACCAGGAATGTCTGAACTTAAATCAAAGTTACCGCTGATTGAAAATCCTTCGTCTCCATAATTTACGGTCATAGTCCCGCGCTCAATCCCTGGTATATCAAGCTCTGCCGTACCTGTGGCGGTGAAGTTATTTTCACTATAAGTAGCAGTGATTGTAGCATTTTTAATGCCACGTACCTTACCTTCAGGAATACCTATTTCGCCTCCTATCGTCCAGATATTCTCTTTATACTCCACATTTATTTCAGCAGGATCAAATAATTCTGAATCAAAATTGAAAGCTCCTTCAAGTTCAAAACCTCCAGCAGTAGACGCTGCTGCTCCTATATGTCCTTCTCCGACATTATCTATACCAAAATCTACGCGACCTTCTATACCAAGACCACGCTCGATTGACAAAAATAGCTCTAAGCTAGAATCCTTGATTTCAAAAGGAGAAGGGAAATTGAAACTTCCTGTACTAAAAATTTTACTTACTTTAATATCTCCTGAAGAAATCTCCAAATCTAATGTTGTATCTTCAATCAAACCTAGAGTTGGATTAACTACACCTGTAATAGTTATACCTTTCTCGTTATCAAAATGAACTTGATGAAATTGAACAGGACTCATTCCTGTAATATCAAAAGCCTCTTGCAGTTCTGTTCTAAGTGTTGTTTTATCTATTTCTAAATATCCAGCAAATTGAGCTCCTGAATATCTTTTAATTGTTACCACGTGCGAACCACTAGAACTTGCTACAGTATTATCTTTCAATGCCAAAGTAAAAGAGCCTAAATTTTCAGTTTGACTACTACCATCTGCCGTATTAAATTGTTTAGCTGTAATTTCCCAAGGATCTAACCAAGTTTTCTCTCTAGAGAGTATATTTTCATTATTTCTGAATCTTTTACCTACTCCACCTGCCTGAAATGGAAATACCATCACTTCATTAGCAGAACCTAGATCACCTAAAAATTCTTGCTGTATGTCATATTCGTCTTTTAAATGGTCCCCTGATTCTATTTTACTTTTTGTCCAATTACTCGGATTTTCTGAAGCTCTAGAGTTAGGATCTCTTATAGCTTGGGAAAATTCTATATCCCAATTCTGCATAATGATATCAGCATTTCTAAGATTATCTCTTGTTTCAGTATTTCTAGCATCTCGCTCATGTTCTCCAATCTTGGCAGAGATGGATCTTATGATTCTATAAATATGAAAACCTGATGATCGATTTGAATCCTCATTTAATAGCCACATATTATCTATATCATTATCTCCACCTAGTTGTAATTCTTTTTTATGATCTACCTGGAACCATCTTCCCCTACCATTTTCTCTCCAAGATGGAAAAGTTAATTCACTTTTTAGTGTATTAATATCTCCGATAATCCTTCTTAATCTTCCTCCATTACCATCTGGTGTTTTTAGCACCTTTATTCCTTCTCCTAAAAGGTTTTTATTAGCAATAAAACTGGTGATTCCACCTGTATTTTTTAGTCCTTCACTCCATAATTCTCTTTGATTGTTAGGCTGGGAGTTTCTGTTATAGTTCTTAGGTCTAGTAAAGGAACCACTTAAGAAACCAACCTTAGCAGGTTGTACCGGTAGTTTGGAGACAATGATTCTACCTGAGGACAATATTTGCACATCAAAATTCCCTCTGCCTTCTAACTCAAATGAAAAATTGTCTCTATCATATTCAGTATCATCACCAGTTTTTTGTATCAGTTTTGTTTGTACTCCTGTAGAAGCTCCTTGCTGTATTGTATGCGTTAATTCATGTGCCAACAAATGTTTTCCTGACTCTGATGTTGGATTGTATTTTCCTTCGTTAAAATAAATATCATTCCCATTGGTAAAAGCTTGGGAACCTAACTCTTTATTCATTTGAACAGCGTTGCTATCGTTATGAACACGCACACCGCTAAAATTAGCTCCAAAACCTGACTCCATTTCATTCTTAGTGCCACTTGGTAATGAGTTTCCTCCACCTTTTGAACTACTGAGATTGCTTTCTAATGAAGAATTATCATCCCCTCCTGACATTTGTAATTGTTGAATTTCTTTCTCCTCTTTTTCCTGAATTTCTTCCTCTTCTTTCTCTTGAATGTCTTCTTCTGCTTGTTGCTGAATTACCTCTCCAGCAAATGGTGACTCTGTTGTTTCTTTTTTTGTTTGAACTTCCTCTTCAGTAGATTTTTGCACATCTTCCTCTTCTTTTTGTTGTAAATCTTCTTCTTGTTTTTGAAGACTATTTTCTGATTTTAATTGAACTACAGGGCTTATAGAATCAACTAAAGGTTTTTGTTGAATTTCTTGCTCGTTTGATTCTTGCTTTTGAATCTCTTCTTCATTTTTCTTTTGAACTGTTGGTGCGAAAAAAGAGTTTGAAGTTTCTTTTCCCTTGGCTACTATTTGGTCAGCAGCTTTATCTGCCTCGACCTCATATTTATCACCTGGTTTCCCAACATTTAATTTAGGTTGAATAAAGCTTCCTCCTCCATTTGATTTTGAAGAAGTTGGTTTTGTGGTATGTTGAGTTTTTGGTGAAAACATAGATTATTAGCTCTTAAAAAATGAATATAATTTGATATGTCCCTTGAATATTATGTAATGCTAACATTTACAGTAGCACTACACCTAAAATACAGTCTCAAATAAAATTTTTCATAAGTGTTCCACTCTTCTGTAGGTAATGTTATACTGTAGGATATACCTCCTTCTTCTCTAAACATTCTGATATGCTGACTTTCAATTTTTTCATCACCAAGAATATGACATTGCCACACATTAACTCCATAAGTGTTATCAAAATGACAGTTATCATCATTCGAAGAGGCTTCTACAAAAATATTTACTGTTCCTCCCGAAGGTCTATCAAAAACATCTGTATAATAGGCTCCTCTTCTAACACTTACACCTCTATAATTTAGAGGTACGCTACTAGATGAACTACAACTTGGTGTACTTCTTGAAATGCTTCGCTGTATTTTTTTCTGAACCATTCCTTTTTGTTGAATAGTATGTGTTAACTCATGCGCTAACAGATGCTTTCCTTCTTTAGAATTTGGATTGTATTTTCCTTTATTAAAATAAATATCGTTTCCATGCGTAAATGCTTGTGCTCCTATTTCTTGACTCATTTGTGCTGCTTCTGAGTTGTTATGAATGTTTACACGGCTAAAATCGGCTCCAAAACCTGACTCCATTTCACTTCGTGTTTGTGCATCCATTTTTTGACCTCCATTTCCTCTTTTTAACTTACTTTCAAAAGAAGGTTTATTTTTTGTTGAAGTAGATTTTTCCGTTTTTGACTGCACAGCTTCCTCTTCTTCTTGCTTTTGTACTTTCTCTTCTTTTTCACAATCATCGCACTTCGATTGTACTGTTTCTTCCTCTTCCTTACTTTGCACCGCTTCTTCTTCCTCCATCTTTTGAACAGGTTGTTCTTCTTCTGACGCTTCTACTTTTTGTACAAGAGAGCTTACTTCAGAAGCTAATGGTTTTTGCTGAATATCTTCCTCATTTTCTTTCTTTTGCACTGAATTAGACTCAGCGCTATTTCCCACAACTTTATCAGCCATCTTATCTGCTTCTACTTCATATTGATCTCCTTTATGACCAAATGCTAACTTTGGCTGAATAAACAAATCCTTTTTTTTATCTTTAGTTTGAACATTATTAGCTTCTGGTTTTTTATCTCTTTTAAACATGACTTTTAAAGTTTTAGTTATATTTTACCAATTAGTAAAGATTAATTCCTTCATCCAAGGAAGTTTACATAAGCTTAAATTCCATGGTAATTTGGTATCTAATAAAATATCTTGTGTTTTTCTTTCAACTGTTAGATTAGGGTTATCTTTAGTTAAATCTAGTTTACCTTCTCTTTGTAAATACTCATTACGCAACAGGTCGTTTGAAGAGTTTTTTAAAACCGCCCAATTTTGAAGTACTGCTCTTAACAATTCCTCTGATTTTTCTTTAAGTTCATCACTCAGTACTACATTTCTTTCAATAGAACTTTGTATGGGTAGATTGCACAAAAATTTTTCGAAAATTAAATTGTTTTCAAACTGTTGTTCTTTTTTAGTAGCTACATAATGTAGTAAGTGAACTGCTTCATTGGGTTTGATAATTTTGTTCTCATTGTCTAGAAAACCACATGTATTAAAAAACTGTTTTAAAAAAGGGTGTAATAAAATTAATCCTGCATTTTTTACAAGATGTGATTTAGGCTCGCTTATAACTTCTTTTTTTCTTAGAAAAGTATTTTTTAACGCTTCTTGATGTCTCCTTTTATATTCAGCTCTCTTTTGGTCGTCAGTAATTTTCTCCGTTTTCAAGTTTACTCCTTTATCTTCATAAGGGTTCTTACTTTTCGCTTGCATTTTTATTCTTAATTCTTCTTTTACTTCTTTACTTTTTTCTTTTGATGATGTTTTCTTCTTTAAAACTTCTTTTTTGTTTTGATTATCTACTTTTTCAAGAGTTTTTTGTGAATTAGATGTACTTGATTCTTTTTTTGGAAGAGTTAATTCTTCTGCTTTGTTTTGATTTTTTTTAACTACTACTTTATCTAGTTTATCAATACTAACATCTGATTTCTCCTCTTCCTTTTTACTTATAAACTCTGTATTGACAGCCTCAATGCTACTTCTTTCTTTCTTCTCTTTAAACTCCTTCTGTTCTTTACTATTAAACTGATTTTTGAATATTCTTTCTTGAGAAGTTAGCTCTTGTAAAAATTGAGTTAGATTTTTTGAAGAATTAAAAGCCTTTATTCTTTTGCATATCTCTATTTCTTCTTGAACTTCATTTACTATTCTTGAAAAATCATTGTTAATTGTTGCTTTGATGAAAAACTTCCACACTTTATTCCTTATGGCGTAGCTCTTAAAATCAAATTTTTTGATAGTTGATAGAAAAGCCTCATACCCCATTGGTTTATTAAAAACTCCTAGGAATAATATTTGCAATTCTTCAGTCTTAAACTGTTGAATTAATCTATTCTGTTGAACTTGATCTCTTAATGATTTCAAAAAACGTTCTTCAAAAAATTGACTTTCTGTTATTTCAAACAACACCTTTTTTGTAAAGTTTTTCTCTTCCTTTTGATTCCACCAAGCTGTTGTTCCGTGTTGTAAAAAGTGAAAAAAAGTATCTAATTTAGTCTCTGAAGCAGTAACCTTTTTTATAACTATATCGTGTAGTTCTGGGGTTTTGAAAATTGCTTTTAACTTTGTTATAAGTTGTTCTTTTATTTCTCTCTTTGTACTGTTATCTTTTATAGACTTATTGTTAGTTGATATATCTACTTCAATATTTAAGTTTTCTATTTGCTGAATGTATGCTTCATATTCGATTTCTTGAGAGTTAAAATATTTTTCTATTTCTGGAAATACTTCTTCTTGCAAAAAGTCTTCGATAGTATTTTTATACTCTTCTGCTACTTTTTTACTTTTCGTATTTACCTCAACAAATACTTTTTGAATGGTATGTTCTTTAGCAACCATTATAAGTTTTGTATTAAGTTTTCATTAATAAACTTAGAAATATATTCTGCTTGAATTTCAGTTGTGAACTCCTTTAAAAATTGTAAAAAAGCTTCATTTGCTACTTTTATTTGATTTTCTTTAAAAGAAATAAAAGCACTATCTATAACTTGTAACAATTCTAAAATAACTCCTTGATTTTCATCCAACTCTAAAACAGTTTGGTCTTGACAATGAAGAATATTTAAAAACAACCTTACTTCTGCCCTAAAATACCTTGTAAGTAATGTTCTGTTTTCAATATCTTCAATAAGTAATTTTGACGTATTGATAAGTAACTTAGAAAACATTCCTCTTAATTGATTGTTGTTTTCTCCTGTTAAATAAGAATTACTTTCATCGGTTATAATTGCTGTATAAGCATCATTTGTAGGAACTACTACTACCATGTTAACATTAGTACCACTTCCTCCATCATTTATGCTAAACTTATTTAACTTATAATAGTTTTCAACTTCTGTTCTTGTTATTTCCTCACAGGTTTTATCTTGTATTTTTCCTATTTCTATAACTTCTGTTGATGTATTTTCTCCACACTCACTTACTACCATTAAAGAGACTTTTACCATGTCTCCATCAAAATTACTCAGGTCTTCTGTTATTGTTGTTCTATTTATTTGAGGTTCTCTTTCAACTCCATTAATCACCCAAACATACTTGTCTCCTTTTTCTGAAGTATTTGTTAATGATAATATTCTAGTTTCTGGATCAAAACTATAAGTAAAGCTTGCTTGTGGTGTCGCTGTTAAATTAATAGCCTGTGTAACAAAAGTTCCTACAAGACTTATACTTACAGTACTTGAATCTGTTAATCCTGAATTAGCTGGCACAAACTCCCATAATTTTGTTTCTTCATTAAACTTTACATTTCCTCCTGTAAGTTGTACACCTTCAAATTGTGGTCTTACTACAACAGGATAAGACTCTTTATCACTTAAACAAAAAGTAGTGTTTGGTAAGCTTATTGTAAACTCTGGGAAGGCTATATTCTTTGTAAAATCTGCTTTAGAAAAACATCCGTTACCATCAGTAATCATTAATTTTATTGTGTAAGAGTTTCCTACACCTTCTTTTACTAATAACTGAGGATTAAACAACTCTGTCTCCGATTCAATGCTATTTACACTCCAATTGAACTTTAATCCTTCCGGTTTTACTCCTTCTGGAAGTATTGCTTCAAAAGCTGCTTCGTAAAATAATTGTCCGTCTTTCCATATAAATCTCGATTCGCTTCGTTCTGAAATACTTATTTGTTTAACTTCATGAATTGTTATTCTTGCATTTGTTGTTTGCCCGTCTTCTAAGAACTCAATAATTTGATCATAATTTTCAAAAGTGGCTACATCAATAACTAATTCATTATTCTCAATTGTAACACCCTTTATAGCTCCACCTTCAATAGTTATTGTTCCATTAACATTTGTAAATGGTATTCTTGCTGTTTTTTCTTTACCAAAATCTAAGCAATATTTTGGTCGTATGGCTAGTTCTGATGGTGTTAGCGTATCAAATTTTATGGGTTTTATAGGGATTTCTTTTGAGCATGGACCCAATGAAATTGTTAATGCCGGGGTTACCTCATTGTTTATATCATCAATTGGCAGTGTATACTTTTGAAAGACTTTATTGTTTATTGGCGTACGTTCTACTCTGGTACCATCTCCCATAAAGTCCCAAGAATACTTGATGTTATTAAAGAAATCAGCTTCAACAAAATCAGCATCTTTCCAATGTAATACATAAGTTACCCTAGCTTTAGATTTATCTTCATTGTATTCAATAGGTTGTTCTACTTCAACCAACAACTCTAATGCTGGATATACGATAAGTTCACAATCGGTAGGTTCATCGTTTACTGTAAACTTCATTGGTTTACCTAATAAACTTTTATCAGTTTTAGTAACATCAATTTTCCATTTTTCATCTTCTGGATCTTTAAACACTCCTGATATTACTCCTTCTGGAGCAATTGCTTTTACCTCTCCGTCTATAGGTCTTACTGTAAAAATTAAAGGTTCAATTACAGTCTCTTTTTTCAAACATATAGTACTTACTGGTAAACTTAAAAATGGTGGTTCTTTTGGTATAATAAAGTTCACTGGAGCGCAGTCTGAACAACACATATATGGCAACGAAAAGTCTGCTACTACCGTATTTTTCAATGTTTCATTTTCACGAATCACTTCATTTTCGTCAAAATATAAACGTTTGGTAGTTTCTAAAACAATAGGATTATAGATCTGGAAAAAGTATTCACCTCTAGGTACTAAATGATCTTTGATAGTAATACGCATTCCTACAGAACCATCTTTATACATTTTAGTTTCTTCTGCACTAAGAATTTTAGATACACCTGCCCTGAACCAAGTTCTGTTTAAGAACGCTGTAAAATTGCTTACTGTTTCGGCTAATGTTTTTCCTACTAAAACAACATCTTGTTCAGAAAAAAATCTGTTTTCTAAGTTAAAGTAACTTCCATCTACAAATGAAAAATTAATACTTGAACTTTTATCCCATAAATTGATAACTCCACCATTTTTATATAATGTTTCTTTACCTAAAAAGATTTCTTCTGAAGCTGAAAATTCATCTTTTATAATCCCTGTACCTGATAATATCGGCTGATTTTTAAATACAACATCTAACACTACATCATCAAATGTATTTTTATCTACTGCATTTTCATTTACATATACCATTACAAAAGTCCCTCCTGGAATAACTCCTGCTTTGTGTTCAAGTCCTGGATGTTGTTTTACAAATTCTGAAAGTTGAATTCTTTCTAAAATTTTTTTCGTCCTTTTATCTATTTCTGCAAGTAGTGTTTCTAACTTTTTTCCTGAGCAACAAACAATTGATAACTGGTTAATTAATAACCCTAAAATTTGTTTGGTTGATAGTTCTAATGAAGTACTGTTATACTTTGCTTGTAGTTTTTTTACTCTTTTACACAGCTCTGCTATCGTTAGTTTATAACTTGTTAGCACAAGACTATCTATATCTCTTATATTTAATGGAATTTTTGTATCTAAAACATAAGTATGAACTAAGGTTTCTGTAAGATCTGTTAAAATAAAATCGCTAAGCGTTGGTTCTTCTTTCCAAACTTCTTTTTCTTTTAAAACTTCAGTTTCTTTATTTAATTCAACGATAATGTCGCTGGCTGATCCGTATTTGTTTTCATCAATTACTCGGTCTATCAAAAAACCTATTGAGTCTTCCTCTTTTGTTAAACTATCTTTTACAATGTTTTCTTCCTCTAAAAACTTATTATATTCTTTGGTTCCGATATCATACTTATACACAAAATCTTCCTTAACACTTGCCTCTTTAGAAAGTAAATCCATTCTACTGATGTACTCTTTTACTAATGGAATTTCTTCTTTTATGGGTTCTTTTTCTAAAACACTTATTTTGTCTTTATAGTTGACCACGTTATCTACTACTGTGTTAGTTTTTGGATCAGTTAATTTAAAGGCTGAAAATGTTTTACTTACTTCTGATAAAATGCAATTCTGTTCTGCTCTCCATGCATTCAACAACATTTTTAAGTCTTCAAACTCACACTCGTAATTATTTATATTTATTTTTTGTTCAACTGCATTGATGGAAAGTGTTTTCACATCAAAATTCAATCCGTTATCTTTTTTAAGTTTTAAGATTTTTGCTAAGGCATCTCTGTACATTTTTCCTTGATGCCCTTCAATTCTATAGAAATCATTTTTATCAATATTGTATGCTAACGGATTCTTTATTGCTGCTGACTTCTTAAGGTTTTCTTTATGATAGCTTAAATTTTGATTTGCTCTATAATTTTTTGTTTTGTTAAAGTCCCATCTCTTTAAAAACTGTGAAGAAACATTATAATAAAAAGGAACAGCTTTTTCACTTAATGTGGTATGTGCCCGTGATGGGGTTATCACCACATCTTCTGATTTTGTTTTTCCTATATAATTATTCGCAATAGCAATTGCTCTATCAATTAACAGTTGTACTTTTTGAAAATTTTCATTTTCATGACCTACAATAGGTGACTTATAAAATTGATGACGTAACTCTGGATATTCTGTTTCTTTTTTCAACTTTCCTAACATTATATGCTTTGGAAAGGCTCCAATATTTGGGCAACAGTTTACATTGATGTGTAATAGTAGTTCTTTAATTTCATTGTACGTATCTATCAAATCTTTGATAACATCATATCGATACTGGAAATCTAGTGGAACAGCTAAAGAACTAAAACTAAATAATGATTTTATTTTAGTGGCTATTGATGGTTTTTGAAATTTTGAGAATATTGTATCAAAGCCTTCAATTAAATCTACACTAATACTTGTATCTTTAACTACACTATCAAACTGTGCTTTTAACTCTGAAAATGTTTTGGTATTTTTTTCGTTTAACACCACTCTTTTTGCTTCTACAACAGGTAGTTCGTTGTTAAATTTATACCAATTGTGTTTTAAAAAGATGGTGTCTTTAGCTGCAATAGCTTCTAAATCTTCAATACTTACAAGTAATACGCGTAAATTATTGATCTGCTCAATACCCTGATTATCACATGTCAGTTTTTTACACAACATGTCTTCATTTGGATATTGTTCTAGATACAACAAAACAGCCATTCTTTGTATCTCTGGAAATTCAACTAAATTAGTGTACAACTCATCTGCTTCTGTATGTAATTCCCATAAATTATATTGATTACCCTGAGCATTTTTAAAACGATCATAATTACCATCAGTATCTTCAAACTTTTTATAGAATGAAAATGTTTTTGACTGTAAACTTTCTTTTATTAAATCAAAAAACTGAACTAAATCTCCATCGGTAGTTACTGCTGTTCCTTGAGTAATTTCAATACTCGACACCGCTGTTTTATCTATAGTAAATTTTGGAGTTACCTCAAACCCACAGGCTATTCCAACACCACTTAAACCTAGCCTTGACAAACGGTTTTGGTCTTCAAAATAATCGATAAATGTATTAAGTTGTGTTTCGGTTAATACTTGATTAGCATTAAACTTACTATATTCAGTTGTAATTTCTCTTAGTTTCAGGTTAGTCGTTTCCATACGTATTATGTTTTGGCTGTGTTAATAAATAAACACGTACTATTTTTATGAGTTTTCTTCGTTATTATTTTCTTTTTCTTATTCTATATTTCCTATACTAGATTGGTTTAGTATAATTCTTCCATCTAATGCTTCATCTTCTGTTTTACAATCAGTTAATCTTCCTGAAGGATAAATAGTATTTAATTGCTGTATAGCTTGTATTAAGTCTAACAACTCGTTATTTTCTACAGGTTGTTTTTGTTCTAGGTTTGTTTTTGCAAACAGATACTTTTTATATGTATTTTCGAACTGTAACAAGTCATTTTCATTATCAGAGTCAATTCCTTTTCGTTTTCCTACCCAACAAATTCTTGGTAAAACATGTGCAGGAAGTTCTTGTCGAATAATATTTTCCATATAGCGTCTAAAATCTGGGTTTGAAAAACGATAAGTATATCCTGGCAAAACGATACTTACTCTGTAAGAATACGGATCAATAGTTCCGCAATCTTCACAATCTTTTGCGCAAATAGGTAAGAAGTTTTCTATTTCATTACTCGTATTTTTTGGTCGTAAAACCATTTGATCTTCATTATACACCCCTTTTTCTAAAAAATCTTTTTTTAGTAGGAAGAAAAGTTTCTTTAAAGCATTCTTCAATGCGTTCCTATTTTCATATTCACTTGACTTTGCAAGACTTGATTCACTGTTATCTTCAGGCTTTTCATGGTTAACTACATTAAACCAATATTTTACAGAGTTTGATTGTTTTGATAATGTAGCATTATGTATTCTTATGTGTCCAACTCTCTTTTTATCTATAACATCTTTTTTAAATGTTTTCTCTAAATCAATTTGTTTTGTTTGTAAAACTTGTTGTACAATTAAGTAGAAACCTTCTACTGCAAATTTTTCGCTTGCATAGTTTTCTTGGGCTGATAACAAGATGTTTCCATCATTATCTCGTAACCTCCATCGGTAGATATTACTTCCTTCTATTTCTTCATATATTTCAACATAAGATTCGGTAACATCTGGACGCAATAACATGTGCTCTACTAAAAACATTCCTTCTTCAGTAAAATCTTTTTTCAAAAAAGAAATTATTGCTAACAATGCTTCTTTTAAATCATTACTATCTGTATAGTATTTGTATTGTTTTGCAATGATGTAATCAGAACTACTCTTTGGTTTTTCTGGGTTAATAACATCAAAAGAATACTTTACTGGAATAGAAGGTTTTGATGGTGTAGATTCATGTATTCTTATAAATCCAATTTGCATATTATTTGTAATACCCTCTTCAAAAGCTTCCTCTATATCTTTTTCTTTGGTTTGTACCATTTGTAATACTGCAAAGTATAATTCTTCAATAGCAAAAACTTTTTTAGCATAGTTTTCAGTTGCTGACAACAGTATATTTCCATCATTGTCTTTTAACCTCCATCTATAGGTATCACTCCCTTCTGTTACTTCATAAATATCTACATTGGTTTCCGTTAAGTGTCTTCTTTTCTCATTAGCAATTCCCATTAAACGTGCTATACGTTTTTGAAATCCGGATACATTATTTGTGTCCCATAAATTTTCTTGGGGTTGTTTGTAATAGTTAAAAGCTACACCTCTTTCACTACTTATTACTTTATAATCTTTTAAAAAGGCTTCTTTATTTGATAGCACAATTTCATCAGTAGCTGTTCCGTACAACGCTTTCATAATAAATGTGTACTCTCCAAATCGTTCTGCAAAACGTGCTAGCAAATGATCTAAAATAGAGTTTCTGCGTTCTACATTATTATCGAACTGATTGAATAAAAGCTTTGTTAATTCATCATCATCTGACTGTGGATATTCACTTACGAGCTCATCAAAATCTTTAATATCTTTTACTGCTTGTGTAAAAAATGTTCGCGTTTCTTGTCCGCTAACAGACAATAATGTTTTTACTTCTGATAAGTGTTTGAAGTAGGTTGCTAAGATTTGATCGAAAAATGTTAAATACGCCTTTAGTTGTTTGGCTTTTGCTTTTCTTTCATTGGTTACGTGTATTGCTAAGCCTTCTTGACCAATACCATAGGTGTCAGGAAAATCGTTTTGAATAGTAGTATACTCACCTGCTCCTATTGAACTGCCTTTTGGTAATGATAAAATCTTTTCATCAGCTGTTATTTGCTGTGAAGCAATTTCATCTTCTTTTAATTGCTTAAGGTATTCATCAACTCTATTGTAGTTTAAGTTCAGAGGAAAAAATCCTTTGCTAAAATTAAACGTACTCTTTTTACACAATACTGGTTTTTTATCTGGATCGATACAAACTATCCATTTATTTTCTTGAACAATGTTTTCATCACAAAATCCTACAGAAATATCTTTAATTAGCTTTACTCCATCAATATTCATGATGATTTTCATCACATCAGAAAGACGTACTTCTTTTCTTAATTCTGCTTTTTTGAGTTCTTTCGTATCTATAAATCCTTTTGTTAATACCGGACCATCAAACACCTCATCGGTAGTATATCCTTTATCAAGCATTTGTTGCACTGAATAAAACTGTAACGACGGTGATAAGTAATTTTCTATCTGAAATAAAATATTAGCATACACCCACTCTTCATCTGCTTCTGGAACAACATCTACATTGGCACAAATAGCAATAGGCTGTGTATCTACTTCATTTATTGCTATTAAATCTTCGCATAAATTTCTATTCTTATGATAAGCTGTTTTGATATTCGGAAAAACCTGCTCTTTTGTATAACCTTCTTCTAAATCAACCAATAATGAATACAGTCCCTTTAACTTAAAGTCTTTTTGAAACTCTGGTAAAATATCTTCAAACTTTTTGTAGCTTAATTTGTTATTCTTACAATCAACAAATACTTGTTTATCATAAATTCGTAACCAACAGTTTTTTACTCCTTCTAAATCAATAAACAATTTTCTATAATCTAATTCATTGACTGGTTTTGTTGGAAAAATTTCTGATGCTTTATAAAACTGTGCTTGTAGTGATAAATTCGGGTCTTTAGATGCTAATAAATCTTCTAGTGGTGTATTGATACGCATTCCTAAATCGGTAATAGCATAACACAACATTTCTAAAATAGTTACTCCTGGGTCGTGCGAATTGAAGTCAGTCCATAACTTACCTCCAAATGTTTCTAAATAAGAAATTCCTTCTTTCCTTAAAAAAGAAAAATCTAAATCGTCTTTGGTAGATATATTCTTCGGAATATTGATATGTTCGTTTATAGCTGACATGTTTGTTCTATGATTTTTTTGGTTCCTTTACAAGTGGTTAACACTGTACTTACGTTATGTTTCTTTGCTGATACTAGTATTGATTTTGGATCACTTGGTTCTATTTTATACACATTAGCATCCTCATTCATCGTTACATTTTGCAAATAATCTACATAGGGTAGTTTTTCTAGGTAATCAATTAAGACACTTTTATGTAGCATAATTCCAAAGGTTACTTCTTTGGTTTCATCAAAAGCCCAAGGAGACAGAAACTTTGTAATGTCTGTTTTTAATTGTTCGGTATAGAAATTTTCATCATATCCATCATAAAAACTTACTTCTAAACCTATGCTTACTTCTTCGTAATTAGGATTGATGACTTCTGCATTTACATGTAATGTATTTAATGCATTGATATACTGTGTTACACTATTTAAAGTGGCTTTACTTACTCGTGGTTGATAAATGTCAAATACATTTTTATTTACAGTATCTGGCACGACTACTAAAGTAACATGACCTGCTGCTGTGAAACTTGTTTGTGAGGTATGGTTTAAGCATTTTACCTTATAAATTTCTGGGAATTCTTGAAGAATTAAATGCTCGTAATCCCACAAGGTTATTGCTCTGTTTTTGTGACGCAAACGCTCGCTTATTCTTCTGTAAAAATTATCGTCTGACTCTTCTGGACTTCCTCCAAAAGAACTGTAAGGTTGTGATACTGATTTAATTTGTGGTATACGTGTAACCATTTTTTTAATGGTTCCGCTAGGTAGCCCGTTTTTTAAATGACTTACCTCATTATTGTTGTTTACAAACGTAGTTTCTACTGCTTGAGCGTGAATACCAATAGCCTTGCATACTGCTTCAAATGATTTACTCATTTGTGCTTTTATCCAAGTATATCCTGATGGTAATAATATATTATTTGAAGTAGCTTCTTTAGGTATTGAAAATTTAACTATTCCTGATTTTAAAAAGTTGTCTGTGTTATTAGAAATGATATTGTTTTCTAACGTTTTCCACTTATTATTACATAATATCGACCAATTTATCTTTTCGTTTTCTCCGAAGCTTTCCACTAGTGGATTTTCACTTCCTTCTAATACTTGGATTAACAACGAAAGGTTTTGCTGAGGTTCAATGTTTTCTATTCCTAAAAACAAATGACCTCCTAAACAGTATTTTGGTACTAAAGTGGTTTGAATAGTATCTTTATCAAAAATATCCACAATTCCTTTTTCTTCTTGTAAATATTTCTTCTCTGCATAATTTTCTTCATTCTGACCGAAAGGATGCTCATGAAAAAGTTGAATACGATTTTCTTCCAAATCCATACTTTCCATTAGCATCGCTTCTTCTGCCGAATAATCTACAGAAATTGACTCAACCAAAGGAGTATAAGGCTCATTAGGAAGATTAATAAGTCTACTTCTTGAACTAACTGCTAATGCATATAATTTAGGGTATAATTCATGAAAAAATGATTGCTGTAACGATAATTGTAAAGGTCCTGCCTTGTCAATTTCATACGAACTTCCTGAATTAGTTACTGTAAAAACAGCTGTATAAAATATCTCTTCATTATCTCCGTCTTCAAAAACTTCTTTTTTAAAGAGCTCTACTATTTCCCCTATTGTTTCTTTAGTTTCCCCAGCGGCATGCAACAACCTCTTTTCCGCTTTAAAATAATTTTCATCTTGAACTAGGATAGCTCTTGAACTTATATCTTCTATAAGCTGTTCTTTATACGTATTAATTGAAGAATAACTAGACGGTTGCACATACGCTTGGTACCATTCTTTAAAATCATCTGGCGTATTTTTCCAACGTAGATTTACCGTAAAATCTTTCCATTTTTTTGAGAAAGCTTCGTCGTAACTTACACTAAAATTAGATCCTTCAATAGGACGTGTAGTAAAAGGGTGAAATGGTTTTTTAGTTCTTACCGTTCCATTATCATTTTCTACAGTTGCCGACTTTACTCCTTTAACATCTGTTTTTATGGTTACTTTTTCAAGTGTATTTCCTGCTAAAAACCTATAAAAATCATATCCTACGGCTGTTGAAACATCAAATTCAAAACGCACTAACGGATGTGAAGTTTTATATTTTGTTAGTAAAAACTCTTCATTATACTCTACTAATGCACCTGAATCATATCCTAAGGTAAATTTGAAACTTATTTGATTCGTAGCAACTAACGCTCCATCATTTACATTGTTAATAGCAACCAGTGTTGGTTCAATCCATTTTTCTTTTCCGCTACCAAAAATTTGAACGGTTTGCAATAATTCACTTACATCAAAAGAGTTTTCTTCAAAATTGTTTTTAAAATTAATGGTTATCGTTACTGTTCTATCTCCTTCTTGCAACAATAACATTGGTGAGGCGATTGAAAACCCTACTACTGCATCTGGCAATTCAGCAGCATTTTTTCCACTTGCAGGATATCCGAAGGGATACCAATACGGCGCATCTTCAGGAAGTGGTTCTTCAAAACCATCTTTTGTGTTAGCTACTGCACTTGCTTTTATTTTTTTTAAACTTTCTGAATTGTTATTGTAAATGGTTTTTATGGCTCCTACTGAGGCTTTGTTTACTATTAATTCTTCTGTTGTTTCGTAAACCAACGGATTTCCTAGGCTGTCTTTTTTTGCATCAAGTAAGGTTCCTTCTTCAATTCGTTCGTCAGTAATCTTTTTTGCTAATTCAAAAATTATATGCGCTTGATCTGAAACAGGTTCTCGTTTTTGAACTTGTAATATTTCTTTGTAATAAAAATCTAAATGACGTTTGGTTAAATTATTAAATCGTTCTTTTGAAAATTCTAATAACTCTAAGAAGCAAACAAACAAGGTTAAATGCGGACTCAACTTTCCTTCCTCCGTATATCCATTAAGAGTTGAGCTAATGTTTTCTTTTAATTTTTGATATTCTCTAGTTCTCCTAAAAGGAATATCTGCTGTAGTTAATTTTTTAAAAAAATCTTGCCAATCTCCAGATGCTACTTTATGATTTCCTGTAGGAAAGTAATTTAATTTTTCAGCAAAATTATAAGCAAACAAAATCCAATCTTCTATAGTAAAATCGTGAAGTTCGAAATTATCAGGATCTAATGCGTCAATATAACGCAGCTCTTGTCCTGTTCCGTTTCGTTGTAATATGCTAGAAATGATTTTACTCATGGTGTGTCTTAATTTATATCGGTTCCTTCTCCTTTATAGAAAGGGAAAACAACATTCGTTCTACTATTGGTAGCTCTAACTATGTATTCAATTTTTATTATTAACATTCCTTCTAAAGGGTCTGTTTCTGAAACATCAATATGAATCACATCAATTCTTGGTTCGTGATATAAAATTGCTGTTTCAATTAAATCTTTAGCATAGGTTATTAGCGTTCTATCTAACTTTTCAAAAAGAAGCTCTTGTAAGTTGCAACCGTAATTAGGTAGCATTACACGTTCTCCTAATCTGGTAGTTAACAATATTTCCAAGCTACTTTTAATATCTTCTTCTTCTGAAATCATGATAACTTCACTTAGATCTTTTGAAAACTCTGGTGGAAAATCCCAACCTATTCCTAAAAATGCTTTTTTATTTTCCATTGTTATCCTATTAAAACTGTTGCTTCTCCTAGTACAATAGTTCCTCCATGTGAAGTACTATCTCCCATTCTTGCTGCTGGCATCCCTCCAATTAATACGGTTCCTGATCCAGCGACTATGCTATCTGGTGGCCCAGTACAAGTTGCCATATCACCTACTCTCGCCGCAGGTAACCCTCCAATTAATACGGTAGGTTCTCCCGCTGGTAAAATTGGGCCTCCTACATGAGGTACTGTTCCTGTAACCATTGGACACACATGCATGTCTGTTATTCTTGCTGCTGGGTTTCCCATTTTTTTAATTTATTTGAACTAATGAACCTTTTAAAACAGCTATAGCACTTGTTGAAACTTCTGCCCCAGCACTACCTTCTGCTTTAAATTCTGCATTGGCTGCTATGCTCACATTTGTTCCTTCAATATTTACATCTCCTGATGCTTTTAATGAAATATCTCCGGCACTTTCCATTGATATTCCATCGCTATTTATCGTAATTACATTAGAATTATCATCTTCAATCGTTATGGCCCCTTCATCTTCATTCAGCGAAATAATTTTTCCTGCGGGTGTTTCAATAGTGATTATTTTTTTATCATCATCAAACAATACTTTCATTTCACTTCTGGTAACAATTCCTTTTTCGTGATTATCATCAGTAGCTGTTATTGGAGAAGGTTTTGCACTACTGTGCAACATTCCTAAAACAATGGCATCATTAGGATCTTCATTAATAAACCCTACAATCATCTCATCTCCTATTTCTGGACGGAAGAAAATACCTCTGTTTTCTCCTGCATCGGGTGAAGCTACTCTACACCAAATACCTTCTTCTTCGTTATTTACAATTGGAATTTGTACTAGAATTCTATCTTCTCCATCAGGGTCTTCTTCTAATTGAGAAACAATTCCCACTTGTAACCCTTGAATGGCAGGCAATAATCCTGAAGCCGGTTTTGCTGAGATTTCAAAAGTTTCAGAAAACCATTCTGTTGATAAACCAAACTGTGCATTGGCTACCCAATTTCCTTCTGAAATTACATGCTGAACTCCTGTTACATATACATTTCCGTTAAATCGGTCTCCAACACCTTCTAGTTTTAAAATGGTGTTTGGTTTCACTGACGGGATTCCTTGAAATTTTACACGCCCTCTTACTTTTGCCAATTGTTGAAATAACCATTTGGCATCTGCCCAGTCTTGTAATTCAGTATCCGTAACAACACCTCCGTGTCGTAACTCCATACTTTCTAAACCTATGGTTTTGTTTAAGTCTGAAACCGATAAGTTTCCATTTAAACTTACATTTGGATCTTTTCCTTCAATTTCGATCACTTCTTGATCGGCGTGATTCCAGCTGTAAGCTGCTACTTTTTTCACTTGGTGACGGGCATCTATTTCTGCATCAAAGTCTAATAAGGATCCTCCAAAAGTTACCGTTTCAATTTCTGACTGACTTACATTAGGTTTAGCTATGGTTATTGTTCCATCATCTACAAAACATAGTTTTCCATTGGCTTGCGCTCTTGAAACGACAAAGTCCCAATCTGATGCATTATATTGCACCAATTCAGCGTGGTTGTAATTTGTAGTTTCTACATCTTTTGACAAACTATACTTCCCTATAATTTCTTCAAAAATGTCGCTATCGGTACTTTCATAGAAATATTTACTTTTTCTGCCTACGGTCATTTTTACCGCTTCATCTTTACACTCAACTATTAATTGTGCTGAACTAGCTCTAATTCTTAGATTATGCTTGATAACAATTCCCTTAAAAATAGTTTCTTCATCAGAATGATATCCTGCGGTAATTTCAATTTCTTTACCAGGAATTAATAACTCTTCGTTACTTAATTTAAAATCTCTCTCTGAAGCATCTCCATCAATTAAAACAATTTGAGCTGTTGGTATTTTGTTTACTTCTTTGGAAACAGTAATATTTTTTACCTCATATTGTTTTGAGAGTTCTTCTCCTTCAATCAAGATTTTAAAAGTGACTAAATCGGCACTTTTTGAAGTTTGTATGGTTCCTGTATTATTCATCTAAGCAAATTTTTGTAAGGGTGGGAAAAATATTTCTTGTCCTGATTTTAGTTTTCTGAACTGCATTATTTTATTAACACGAGCTACTTCTAAATAATACTTTGAGTCTCCATAAATACGATTACACATAAGTGGTAAAGTGTCTCCTGATCTCACTTTACGATAGTGAGTTAAATCTGGCGACTGATTGTTTTCTCTTGCTACTCGTAAATCATCATCAATAGTACCTTTTACCTTAAGCTTTGCACTGGCACGTAATGGTGTTCCATCTGGTGCAAACAATTTATATTCAATAGAAAGATCTACTAAAGAGCCCTTAAAAAGGAGAGCACCCCATTTAATCATTAAATAGTTAGGTTTGTGCTCTTCTCCTTTGTATTCGAATACAATTTTTTTAAACGCTTCTATTTTATCTATGATTCCATCTTTTAGATCACTTTTTCCGTCAATGGCTCCACTACTATCAAACAACAGATCTAAATCTAATTCTTGAGGAGATATTCTTGTAAACTTAGGTTGAGAGCCACTTGTACCTTGCCCTTGTTCTTCAGTATATTCTGGTTTATAAGCAACCATATACTTTTCTGGGTTTATAAGTGTTGTAAACTCCCCATTGGCTACTTCATTCTTAAACTTATCGTCAGAATACGCCTTTATTACTAATTTTTTTAACTCTCCTTGACTCATTATCTTTGTTTTTGTCTTTCAAGAATATCCATTACTTCCTCCACACATGCCGAAACTATAGCTGCTGTGTTTCCTTTTTTTGACCCACTTGTTTTTCCTTGTGATTCTGATTTTTCATCCACGTTAATCTTAATATGTAATTCTTTGATAGTAATAGGCATCTTATACTATTTTAAAATAATTATAGGTTAATTCAAGTGTCTCAATAACCAGTTTACTTTCTTCAGCATTAAAGTCTCCTACATTCCATTTTACAGGGTATGCATGTTTTACATTCCATGTTTGTATGGCTTGCTCGTCTTCACCTAATAACATTACATTGATATTTATAGGTTGTATCTCGAAGTTTACTAGGGCTTTTTTACACCATTTAATTACTTCTGAATCGACAAGCATCCCTCTTTTCAACACTAAATTTGGATATTTAGAACGTACGGGTATTTTATGCTTGAATCTGTTTTCTCCTCCTTCGGCTATTTCTTCAGTTTCAAGGTCTACCGAAAGACCTGAAACTGATTGAAATGAATTGTCGCCGCTTGAAGTTGGAATATCTTCAAACTCTACTTTAAAACTAAATCCTACTGGTGGATGATAGCTCATTACGATGACATTTTAAGCTTCTCAATTGCCCACTCAGCAGTTTCAATGGCTATTTCATTACCATCAGCTTTTAAGTCTGTAGGCTGTACTTTAGTGATATAAGCATTCTGAGCTTCCCATACTACAGCTGGTTGTCCAGTCTCATCTAATAATTTGATGGTTAAATCTCCTCTAAATTGCTCTCCTCCTTCTTGGAAATAAACTGTTTTAGCCCATTGCTTGTAAAACTGTTTACTTTCATCTACAAAGGTTCCTCTCTTCATAGTAATGTTACTATATTCGAATAATCCTGGTTGTTTTGATTTGTGGTATTCTTTATCTGCTCCTCCACGATATTCTATTACTTTATTATCAAAACTTAACCCTGATACTTCTGTACAATTAAATTTCGTATCACCAAAGGTTACCTCGAAGGAAAACTTTGGCATTGGATATGATTCTGCCATGATTCTTTATTTTTTATTTATATTTTTTGGTTAGTTAGTTTACTTATGCTTCTTGCATTTTGTGAGAGAATTTAAGTATGATAAATTCAGCTGGACGTACTACTGCCATACCTATTTCTATGATCATATTTCCTTCTAAAACATCTTGAGCTGTCATGGTTTCTCCTAAACCAACACTTACATAAAATGCTTTTTCTGGTGTAGGCCCCGCAAGTGCTCCTGCTCTCCATTGTTGTGTTAAGAAGTTATCAATCATTGCTTTTACACGCACCCAAGTATTTTTATCATTAGGTTCAAAAACAAATTGTTCTGATGCTTTTTTAATTGACTCTTCTGCCATGTTGAAGAAACGTCTTACAGATACATACCTCCATTCATTATCATTTCCTGCAAGAGTTCTTGCTCCCCATACAAGATTTCCTTTTCCTACAAAAGATCGAATTGCATTTATTGATTTACCCGCAACTGTATCTACATTTAAGTTTTGTTGTTCTTCATGAGAAATTTGTAATGTTGGTTTAATTACATAATTCAGGCTTACATTGGCTGGTGCCTTCCATACGCCTCTATCTGAATCAACTCTTGCATAAACTCCTGCCATAGCCGAAGACGGGGGTAATACCATTGGCATTGCATTTATTTCTGATTTTACCGTATTATATGCAGCATTATCTATCAATTCTATATCTTTTAGAGTTAACCCATGTAAATTACCATTGTCTGTATCTCCTCCAATTGCACTTGTTAAACTTGTTAATAATTCTGGGTTATCAATAGCATCAGCCACATTTTGAATTTTTGTTTCTAATACTGATGTACCTCCTCCGTCTAATGTAGACAATGCTGAATTACTTGCTGCTTTTGCAATTTCTTGAGTTGATGGGTTTGTAGCATCATTCTTTATGTCATTTACTTCAGATATTAAAGCCGTTATTTCTCCTATTTTTGCTTCTAAACTATCTGCATCATCCTTAACGTTTGTGACTTCAGCAGATGCCTGATTATCTATTGCTTTTTGAGAATTTCTTGCAGCTAATAAAGCTAGAGTACTTTCATTTTTAACATTGTTTAGTACTGATAAAATATCATTCAATTTATCTACAACATCACTAGATGCACTTTTCGCTGCTGATGCTGATCCTGCATTTATAACAGCTGTCGTTGACGTATTTAAATCTGTTATTAAACTTGGTACGTTTATAATAACATTATTTATATTCGTTAAACTTCTATTAGCTATATTCACAGCTTCATTAGTCGAATTAGCTAATTCTGAAATATGAGTAATTGACACACTTGATTCATCATAATCGTAATCTAAAATAGTTTCTAAAAAAGGATAATATGCCGCTCCATATTTCACATAATCTTTATCATTTGAAATTTTACTTCTTAAATCTTCTACTGGAGTTTCATTCTGTTCATCGTCCGTTTCAGTATCTATAATGGCAAACCTATCTTGTAATTCATTACATTGTGCCAATGCATCATTATATAAAGCAAAGAAATCATCCGTATTTCCCATATTTACTGCATCTGGAAAAAGTAATAACGTAGGTTCATCTTCTTTACGAATTTTAGCCAACCCTTTGTCTAAATCTGTTTTACTTACTAGCGTAGCAGGGTTTACTTCTATTCCATATTGATCTACAGATACAATATAACATGGTCCTCCTCCATTCGCAAAATACATTTGCATTGCATAATACATTAAAAATGGTTTTGCATTACTTGGTTTACTTACTACATAAGATCTTTCTATAGTTTTATTTATCAATTTATCAACAATTTCTACATCAATAGAGTCCTCTTTAAGGGCTTTTCCAAAATATGTTTCATATTCTAAGAGTGATGTTATTCTTGTTGGAACTAGAGCTAGAGTATCTCCATTCTTTTTCTCTGCCTTCTCGGTATAACCAATAAAAGCTGGAATTGCTGTTTCTACTTGAGCTACCGATGGGGGAAACTTTACAATTTCCTCTACGTAGACTCCTGGTGTTTTGTACGCTGACATAATTACTTGTTTTAAATTTTAATTTTTGTTTATATAAATACTTCCGAATAATAATCTTGCGATTCTTTCTTAATACTTTCTGGAGTAGGATTTGGGAAATAATAATCTTCTTGTGGTTCTGGTATAACGTCTTGTTTATCTATCTCTACACGACCATTAAGTGTCAATGGTTTTTCTTCTGACGTAGTCATTACAAGGTTTTCACTTCTTTTCGTGTAACGCCAAAATGTGTTTCTATTTTCAATACAAACAGAAAACTCTGGTGACTCCTCTAACAAACATTGTTTTGAGACATCAAAGACTTCTGTTTCTTCATTCTTAGTTAATACTTCTTCTGTTAAATTGTTGTTATTGTCTCCTGATATCTGGATTTGAACAACCCCTATTACCCCACTATTTTTAATTCTTCTTACAAAAAAATTAATAGTATCTATCACCTTTTGCTCTTCTTCATTTAAAGGAGTAGCATTTGTTATTTTAGATTCTATAACATCTAATTCAGAAGCATTGATATTTGCTATGGTTACTAAGTTTGGCATAATTGAATCAAACTCCTTTTCTCTTTCTAGTTGATGTAATAGCTTTCTTGTTTCACTATCTGAAATCAAAAATGAACTCCATTTTTTCACCTCAGAAATTGTTTCAAATAAATTGATTACTGAGGAACTTTTGTTTGATAAGTAATATAGTTGCTCCTCTTTCTTTTCAATTATGTTAGAAAAATTTTCAAAATAAACATGGTGCACTTTTAAGTAAAAAGTTAGCGTTAGTGAATCGGGTAATGTAATTATTGGACTATATCTATTTACTTCTTGATTTCCTTCTTCAGCTGTTACTTTTATAGTTTCTGATAGTACTCGAACTCCTTTTTTATGGCTTCTAAGTAATAGTCTATGATTTTTTAAATCCTTTTTGGTTTCTTGAGTAGGTTGAATTGATAGAAACTTGCTAATATCATATTGCTCTTCTAAACGTTTTTTTTCTTCATCTGTGAGAGGTATTACTCCATTATTTCCTCCATTTAATTCAAAAAAAGTTCGTTCTCCTTCGTCTAAAAAGTAAGAGTGATATATATTGATATTGAACAGTGTTTTGTACATAATCTTCTAATTTTTAATTATTGATTGTTGTTCAATACCAGAAACTACTGTTCCTTCTTTAGTTACAATATCCCTTTCTATTTCTAGTAATGTTATTTTGTAAAGTACTGACGGGTATTGTTTGCCTCCTAAGGTTCCCCATATATAATTTAACTCCTCAAAAGAAGGTGTATATAGTTGAGTAATAAATTTAAAAGTCTTTAGGTCTCCTAGTCCATCTATACCTTCAAAGTTGGTGTTTTGATGTGTGAATACTTTTTTACCTTGAAAAAAGGCTAATATTTTTGTCAAACTCTTTAAAGATTCAGCATAACTGGATTTATCTACACTGAATAAAACATAAAGGTTTAAATATACTTTTGGATTTCTGTAACTAACTGAAGTTCCTTCTACACGATTGTTAGAAGTATTTTTTAATGCAAACTCTTCTTGTGTATTAATTAATGTTAATGAAATATCTGGAGTGTTTGCTGGGGAATTTCCATCTCCTTCAGCCATAGCTATGTTTGATAAGTCTACGGCTTTTTCGTCGAAATAGTCATTCAATTCTTCGGTAATGATTTGTAATATTTCAAAAATCATTTTAATAGTAAGTTTGGTTAGTTTTGCTTGTAGATTGAAGGGTTAGCAATCAGACATTGTAAAATTAACCTCTCTTGTGAAGAATAACCGCAATGAAAAACTCTTTTAAAAAAGTAGTTTCTCCTAAATATTTTCTAATAGAATTACAGGTAGTAAAAAGGGGGAAATCACCCTTACTTTTTTAATCAAGAATTTTTAAGTTTTACGTGAATCCAATAAAAAACTCTTTATGCACACTGTGCATAAAGAGTTTATATATATTCTTGTTTGTTAACTTAAACGAGTATTTTGTTTTTAATTTAGTCCTTTCAATTCTTTTTCAATCATATAAGGAAAAACTTCATCAAAACGCTCAATATACGGTTCGTTCATTTTATATTCTGGTATTTTCTGAGCTTTTAAAAAGTATTCTTTTGCTTTGGTATAATCCTTTTGATTTTTATAAATTAACCCTAGTTGATAATATGCTTCTGGGAACATATTGTAAGCTCCTTTTAAAGACTTTTCAAAACTATTAATTGCATTTTTGTAATCCTTCTTTTCAGCATAACATCTCCCTAAGTAAAAAAACACTAAATGATTATCACTAATATCAAATCCTAATTTTTCTTCCTCTTTGTTTGCCGTAATAAACTCTTCAATAGCTTCGTCATACCTTCCAAGTTTATACAATGCCTGTCCTTTTTGTAAGCCACAAGGCTCTCCCCAGCAGACATTATATTTATTTCCAGTAATTTTTTCTATTAAATCCACATCTTTTATCGCACCTTTATAATCACGGTAATAGTACAACAATGTCCATGCTCTATACTGTAATGCATTTACTTGCCCTTTAGCTGTATCTATATCAACAGCTTTGTTAAGTATTTCCATTGCTTTTATATGATCTCCTACTTTTTTATACGAGTAAGATAATCGTTGAATATAATCTATTTTTTCAGGAAGAATTGCAATAGCTGAATCTTTATAGTCTCTATGAATTTGTGAAGGCTGAAGAAAATAGACTGACATATCATCAAACTTTTTTGCTATAGAGTCTTTGTCTTTATTTGTAAGTTCATCTAAAGACACTTTATTTTCAGTTTTACAACTTAAAACAAAGGCGGTTGCAACAATAAATACTATTTTCTTTAAGGACATACATCTACAATTTTATTATTATCTATTTTAAACATTAAAAACGCATGAACATCTTTATACTTTAGCCATTCCAATCCTTCAACTTTTGGCCAATCTTTAAGACTAGCTACTTTATTTATTAAATGTTTAACTAACTCATTAGAAAAACTTGTTTTCTTATAATCCCTGGTCATTTGTATCAACCCAAAGTCTCCAACATTTTTATTACAGTTTACATTAAAATGAATAATAATATACCCTTCTTTTCTGTTTTCTTTAATTTCAGGAAGTCCATCATTAACATAGTTCTTTAGAAATTCATTCCCTTTTTTAAAAGTAACATCATCTCCGTAATAATACTCTCCTTGATAGCCTTCAAAACAATTTTCAAATTCATTAGATTCCTTAATAGAAGTACTAAAATCTTTATTATTAATTGAACTTGTTTTTAATAAGACCTTTTGTCCTTCGATATCTCTTACAGAATAATTTTTCAACGAAATATTCGAGTCTGAAATAACGGTTATTTGTAATATAGGTAGTGAATTTTCAGTTTGTTTTGAAAATGAAAGAAACAACTGATTATCTATTTTAAAAAGATTAAATTTCATGCTTTGATTCTCTGAAATAACCTTCTCTTCTTTATAATAATAGTTAGTCAACTCTATTACTTCTTCATTTTTGAATGAATATACTTTTTCTATTACAAAATCTTCATTAGGGGTGTCATTTTTGCTTTTTTCAACATTACATTTCCATATTTTCGATTCTAAAAGCTTTTTTACATCTTCAACATACATATCTATTTTATCGAAACTTGTTTTCTTAAAAACCGCTAAATCCTTATATATTGGGCTTCTTGATTTATCCTTATATCTTGAAAAATTAACTGTATCAAGTAAATCAAATACAGTTATCCTTTCACCTTTCTTTTTACAAATTAAAAGTTCTTTACCTGCTAACTTTAAAGTATCGTTTGCTTTTATTGAATCGACTTTTTTCTCTTCTATTTTCTTTCCTAAATAGTTATACAAAGAAACCTTTTTATCTTCATACTTTAATAAGTATGGATAAGGTATAACCTTATCTAAACCTCTGTAGCCACCAATGTAAATGTTTGAATCTTCCTTTTTACTGCATTTCAACAGAAAAGGAACTAATACCAGAAGTAAAAGTTTTTTCATTAATCAATTTTTAGTTTTTCTTTTTTTTATTTAGTCAATTCCCTGAATAAACTTTCTAAGTTTTTGTTTTCGGTATTTAATCCTAGAATTTTTAATCCGTTTTCTTGTGCAAAGTCAAAAATTACTGGGCGCATATCTTTAGAAGAATTAAAAGTTAACACCCAATTATTTTCTAGCGTATTTTTATATGCTGTAATATTTGGTAATCGTTTAATAAATTGTTCCTCTAATTTATAGTCAAACGTTACTTTAATTACTTGTTCATTATCTGTTTTAAGTTCTGAAATAGGTTTATTAATTACTATTTCTCCTTTATTTATAATTATAACTCGGTCACACATTGCTTCTACTTCTTGCATAATGTGTGTAGATAGTAATACTGCTTTATCTTTTCCTAACTCTTTGATTAATTGACGTATTTCAACTAATTGATTTGGATCTAATCCTGTTGTTGGTTCATCTAAAATCAATACTTCTGGATTGTGTAAAATAGCAGCCGCTAATCCTACACGCTGGCGATAACCTTTAGATAATTGATTAATCTTCTTGTGTGCTTCAATCGTTAACCCTACTTTTTCAATAATCTCATTAATTTTAGCCTTTTCTATATTATGTAAAGATGCTTGAAACTGTAAATATTCTCGCACATACATATCCAAGTACAACGGATTATGCTCTGGTAAATAACCTATTTTTTTTTGTGCTTCAATAGGGTTTGAAATTACATCAATACCACTTACCAACACAGTTCCTTCTGAAGGTTTAATAAACCCTGTTAAGATTTTCATTGTTGTAGATTTCCCAGCTCCGTTTGGACCTAAAAAACCAACTATTTCTCCTTTCTTTGCTGAAAAAGAAATATTATTAACAGCCTTTTGTGTTCCGTATGTTTTTACTATTGAGGTAAGTTCTATCGACATTTAGTTCTTATGATTTCAGCTGAATCTTTACAGCATTTAATATTGATGAATTGAGTTTCTCTTTTTCAAAAACAGTGAATCCTAATTTCTTATAAAAACCTATTGGCGATTTATATGTTTGGTTATTTTCTTTTAAATAGTTTTCACCAATAACAACCCAACCATTTAATTTATTGTGTCTTTTTTTTAGCTTTTCAATTAGGCTTCTACCTATTCCTTTTCCTTGAATTTCTGTATCTAAAATCATTGCAAACCAACATTCTCCTTCTCGAATAAAATCACAACACCAACCCAATACTCGACTATTTTCTATAACCAAAAGATGATTTTTGTCCTTTAGTGGCCCTAAATACTGATTAAAATCTTCAATACTTTTCTGCTTAATGACATATGGGTATTCACGATTCCATAGTAACCTAACTTGTTCTTTATAAAAAGTGGATAATTTATTTGTTTCTTTAAACTCCATTATCTTCTTTCGTAAGAAACGAAGCTGTAGTCATATTTATTTTTCTCGTCAGCTTTAAAATCTTCCCTTGCTACTTCTTTCCATACATTCATATCTATTTTAGGAAAAAAAGCATCTGCTTCAAATTCATGATGCAGCACAGTTATATCTAATCTATCAACTAAACTTTGCTCTAAAGCTTCCTTGTAAATTTGCGCTCCACCTATTATAAACGCATCTTTTCCTTCTGCTAACTCTATAGCTTGCTCAATACTATTTGCTATTAAGCATCCATCTATAAAATAGTTCTTATTTCGGGTAATAATTATTGATGTACGGTTGGGTAAAGGTTTTCCAATACTCTCAAAAGTATTCCGTCCCATTAAAATAGGATGCCCTGTAGTAACTTTTTTAAAACGCTTTAAATCGGCAGGCAAATGCCAAATTAAGTCATTATCTTTCCCTAAAGCATTGTTTTTTGCAATTGCAGCTATGAGTGTAATCATAAATTTAGTTTGTGTGGCTTACATGTTTTTCACCCATTCTTTAATATAACCTGTAAGGTCTCTTTTTTCTGTTGTAGCCTCTTCAAAAGTTTCATTTTTCATATTATCAACCAACGTATGAATTGCTTTTAATACATTTTCATCGTTAATTTCGGCTATTTTATCGTAGAGATCTTCTTTTAAAACATCAACGTCTATATTCATTCTTATAACTTTTTTGCTGGTTTCTTACAAAGCTACTAAACAATATATATAAAATAAAGTTAAATTATACTGCTACAACTCCTTTTATGTGAGGGTGTGGGTCATAACCAATCAACTCAAAGTCTTCAAAAGTAAAATCTTCAATATTTTTTATTGCTGAATTAATTTTCATTTTAGGAAGAGGTCTTGGCTCACGTGATAATTGCAACTCTAATTGCTCCATATGATTATTATATATATGAGCATCACCAAACGTATGAATAAACTCTCCTGCTTCATAACCACAAACTTGTGCAACCATCATGGTAAATAAAGCATAAGACGCAATATTAAAAGGAACTCCTAAAAATATATCTGCACTACGTTGATACAATTGACATGAAAGTTTCCCGTCTGCTACATAAAATTGAAAAAATGCATGACATGGAGGTAATGCCGCTTTACCATTTGCTACGTTTTCTGCAAACGATTTTGAAGTATCAGGTAAAACTGAAGGATTCCATGCAGACACTAACATTCTACGACTATTAGGGTTACTCTTTAGTGTTTCAATTACTTCTTTTAATTGGTCTATTTCATCACTATTCCAGTTACGCCATTGATGTCCATAAACTGGTCCTAAATCACCATTTTCATCAGCCCATTCATTCCAAATACGTACACCATTTTCTTGTAAATACTTAATATTGGTATCACCTTTTATAAACCATAATAATTCATAAATAATCGATTTTAGGTGTAGCTTCTTAGTTGTTACCATTGGAAACCCTTCACTCAAATCAAATCTCATTTGATATCCAAAAACACTCTTAGTTCCTGTTCCTGTTCTATCTCCTTTTTCGTTTCCGTTTTCTAAAACGTGTTTTACTAAATCGTGATACTGCTTCATCCTTCTACGTTTAATTGTTAAAATTATTGATTTGTTTAACAACGTAAAAATAAAAAAGCATCTACAAAAAATGTAAATGCTTTTAAAATTATATTAATAAGTTATCAACTATAACTATGCCCAAACACAGTTTCCGTTACTTTGACAGTAACCATAGTCACAAAACTCAAAACCGTTAGCAAATCTTGTACAACACATGTTGCTTCCTTTACAATAGGTATAGCCACCTCCGTTAATTTGGTTTTGTTCTCTTTTTGATAACGTTTTAATTCCTTTTAAACTTTTCAGTTTTTTCATGATAGATTTAATTTTGGGGGTTAATATTGGTATAAATATATCAAAAAAAGTGAACAAACAAAACTATCAACCTAAAAAACAATAGATTACAAAAAACCTATTATTCTAAAAACCTTATTAACCAATAATCATACCTGCTATGGTTGCTGACATTAACGAAGCAATTGTACCTCCAATTAAAGCTTTCATACCAAATTCAGATAAGTTTTTACGTTGACCTGGTGCTAATGAACCAATTCCTCCAATTTGAATTCCAATAGAAGCAAAATTTGCAAAACCACATAACATATAAGTAGCCATAATTACTGACTTGCTATACGTTAAATGTGTTGCACTTGCTGCATTTTTTAAGTCTGCTAATTGGATATATCCCACAAACTCACTTGCAGCTAATTTAATACCCAATAATTGTCCCATTAATGCCATATCTTCTTTAGCAACTCCTATTAACCACATTAAAGGTGCAAAGGCATATCCTAAAATAAATTCTAACGATAATGCTTCATAAGGTGTAGCTCCTTCAATCAACTCATTCAAAGAAGTAAATTTCCAGCTGAAATATTCAATTCCATCAAAACCTCCAATTCCACCTAAAATACCATTTATCATGGCTATAAATGCAATAAATACTAATAACATTGCTGCAACATTCATTGCTAGTTGTAAACCTTCTGTTGTTCCATTAGCAATGGCATCTAAAATATTTGAACCAATTTTTTCTGATGAAACTTGTACATCTGTATTTACTTCTTCAGTTTGTGGATATAATATTTTAGAAATAATAATTGCTCCTGGTGCTGCCATTACAGATGCTGCTAATAAATGTTTTGCATATAATAAGCGTAATGCTTCATCATCTCCTCCTAAAAATCCAATATAAGCAGCTAAAACAGCCCCTGCTACGGTTGCCATTCCTCCTATCATTACTAATAAGATTTCAGAACGGTTCATTTTTTCTAAATATGCTTTAATCAACAAAGGTGCTTCTGTTTGTCCTAAGAAAATATTTCCTGCTACCGATAAACTTTCTGCTCCAGAAATCTTTAAAAATTTAGATAACAACCAAGCTAATCCTTTTACTACTTTTTGAATTAACCCTAAATAGAACAACACTGACGTTAGTGCCGAGAAAAATATAATTGTAGGCAATACTTGAAAAGCAAAAATAAATCCAAAAGAATCCATATCAGCAACTAAACCGCTGAATAAAAACTCACTTCCTGCTCTTGTAAAATCTAATACACTAACAAATAAACCTCCTACTAACTCAAATGTTTTTTGCACAAAGGGAACTTTTAAAACTCCTATTGCTATTAATAATTGAAAAGCTAATCCCAGTCCTACTGTTTTCCAATCTATACCTCTTCGGTTTGCACTAAATAAAAAAGCTATAATTAATAATGTTACCATTCCTAAAGCTCCTCTCCATAAACTTTGCATTGAGAAACCTTGACTTGGAATTATTTTACTTGTATTATCTACTACTTCTTCAGAGTCTTTTTCTAAAACTACTTTTGGTTCTGTTGTAAAGTTATAAAGTATGTTTTTTTCTGAAAGTGTTAATACTTCATCTGTTAACTCAACTACATTGTAATAACGAACTGTATCGTTAGGTTGTTTGTAGTTAAAAATTAATAAGTTATTTTGATGAATATAGTTTCCTGAAGCTTGTAAACTATCTTTTGCTACTAAAGAGTATGTAAAGTTGCCTTCTGATAAGGTAAAAACATCTGTAGGATCTATAGAAACAATTGAATCTCCTTTGGTTGTTGTAATTGATGAGAAATTCCACTTTTTTTCAATGCTTTGGCTAAAAGTTATCATCGTAACGCAAAGCATTATGAAAGTAAATAGTTTCTTCATTTTTAATATTTTAAATTAAGAACGTTTGCTGATTTCATCACGAATTTTAGCTGCCAATTCGTAGTTTTCATTGGCTACAGCATCGTTAAGTTGTTCGTGTAATTCTTTAAGTGATAAGTGTGAGTAGTTCCCTTGATCTTCTTCTTCCTCTTCAATTGAAAACTCAATCTCATCTTCATCAGAATCCAAATCTTCTTCAATTGTTAGTTCTTCATCCATTTTTAGATAAATACCTGCTTTATCTAAAATATTTTCGTAGGTAAAGATTGGTGCTTCAAATCGAACTGCCAAAGCTATTGCATCTGACGTTCTTGTATCAATAACCTCTTCTACTCCTTCTCTTTCGCAGATTAAGCTTGAATAAAACACACCATCAACTAGCTTGTGTATAATTACCTGCTTAACTGTGATAGAAAATCTATCAGAAAATGTTTTAAATAAATCGTGAGTAAGTGGTCTTGGAGGACGGATTTCTTTTTCCAATGCTATTGCTATTGATTGTGCCTCAAATGCTCCTATGATTATAGGAAGTGTTCTGGTTCCTTCCATTTCACTCAGCACTAAAGCATATGCCCCACTTTGTGTTTGGCTATACGAAATCCCTTTTATAGTTAGTTTAATTAAACTCATGTACAATCAATCATCATAAAATACAAAAAAACTGTCTAAATTTAGGCCTTTTGCTTAAAATTTTAGACAGCCTTCTAAAGTGGGCACAATTTACTAAAAATTATGAGTTGTACTCTAATTTATAGAAAAAGAAAAAATTACCACTATTTTATGCTTCTTTAAAAGCTTTTAATTTGTCTACTAACTGAGGTACAACTTCAAAAGCATCACCAACAATACCGTAATCAGCAGCTTTAAAGAAAGGAGCTTCAGGATCTGTATTGATAACTACTTTTACTTTTGAAGCATTAATTCCTGCTAAATGTTGAATTGCTCCTGAAATACCAATAGCTATATATAAATTTGAAGCTACTGGCTTACCTGTTTGCCCCACGTGTTCACTGTGTGGACGCCATCCTAAATCAGATACAGGCTTAGAACATGCAGTTGCTGCACCTAAAACATCAGCTAACTCCTCAACCATTCCCCAGTTTTCAGGCCCTTTCAAACCTCTTCCTGCAGAAACAACAATATCAGCATCAGCAATAGTAACTTTTCCTGTTGCTCTATTAATATTTTCAGATTTCACTCCTAATTCAGGTAATGTAGCATCAAAACTTTCAGCAGTACCACTTACTGCATTTTCATGTGCTCCGTAAGAATTTTTAGCAACACCTATTACTTTTTTCTCAGTTGAAATTTCAGTGTTATTAAACCCTTTGTTTGAGAAAGCCTTTCTTTTAACAACAAAAGGACTTGTGCTACTTGGTAAAGCTACAGCATTTGAAGCATATCCTGCCTCTAAAGCTACAGCTACTAATGGTGCTACAGTTAATCCATCAACACTAGAATCAATAATTACTGTGTTTGCTCCTTTTGCTTCTGCAACTTGTTTAATAATTGAAGCATAACCTTTAGCATTAAATGAAGGTAAATCGTTCTTTACTTCTACTACATTCTCTGCTCCGTAAGTATATAATTCAGAAGCATCTCCTCCATTAATAGTTAACACTACTAAGTCGCTTCCTAATTGTTCTGCTACTTCTTTTCCGTATGAAACAACCTCAAAAGCTGTTTTTTTGAATTTTCCTTCCGATGAATCGGCAAAAACTAATACAGACATATTTATTTATTTTTTTAGTCGTTAGTGGTTAGTTTTTTATCATTAAACACTAACAAATATTTTTATTTTTTCTTTTGAACTCTATTAAAACAGGTTAACTGATTAAATTACTTTCGCTTCGTTATGTAATAAATCAATTAAATCATCAACATTATCAACTAACTTAACCGCTCCTTTTGGTGCTGGTTTTTCAAAGTTTTGAGTTGCTGTCGCTGCTGCTGCACCCGTTGGTTCAACTACACTTAACGGCTTTTTACGCGCCATCATAATACCTCTCATATTAGGAATACGTAAATCTTTTTCTTCTACAATTCCTTTTTGACCTGCAATTACCATTGGTAATGTTGAAGATACTTTTTCTTCTCCTCCGTCAATCTCTCTATCTAAAGTAGCATTTGTTCCATCTACCTCTACACCAACACAACCATTAACAAAGTTAAAATCTAATAAAGAAGCTAACATCCCTGGAACCATTTGCCCATTATAATCAGCAGATTCTTTTCCTGCTAATACTAAATCATATCCTCCATTTTTAACAACTTCAGCTAATTCTTTAGCAACCATAAATCCGTCAGTAGGTTCAGCATTTACACGAATTGCATCATCTGCACCAATCGCTAAAGCTTTACGTAATGTAGGCTCTGTAGAAGCTCCTCCAACGTTCACTACAGTTACACTTGCTCCTTGTTTTTCTTTAAACCACATTGCACGAGTTAAACTAAACTCGTCGTATGGATTTATAACATATTGAACCCCGTTAGTATCAAACTTTGTATCGTTATCAGTAAAGTTGATTTTTGAAGTAGTATCAGGTACATGACTGATACAAACTAATATTTTCATATATATCGTTGTTTTAAAGAAACTTAATTTTGTGCGACGAAGTTAAGGATTTTTTTTAATTTACTATGCACGCATAATAAATTTTTTCCTCAACATTAATCAACCTCAAAATTAAGGTATTATTATTACATAATCATTTGTTTATTTTAAAGCTACAATATTACCCCTATTTTTATTATTTTTGCACTCTTGATAAACAACTACTTATAAAACGTATGAAAACAGTACAATTTAGAGAAGCCGTTTGCGAAGCAATGAGCGAGGAAATGCGTAGAGACGAAAGCATTTACTTGATAGGAGAAGAAGTTGCTGAGTATAATGGTGCATATAAAGCCAGCAAAGGGATGTTAGACGAGTTTGGTTCTAAACGCGTTATTGATGCTCCTATTGCAGAATTAGGCTTTGGTGGTATTGCTGTAGGATCAGCAATGAACGGTAACCGCCCTATTGTTGAGTATATGACTTTCAATTTCTCTTTAGTAGGAATTGACCAAATTATTAACAATGCTGCGAAAATCCGTCAAATGAGTGGTGGACAGTTTAACTGCCCTATTGTTTTCCGTGGGCCTACAGCTTCTGCAGGTCAATTAGCAGCAACACACTCACAAGCTTTTGAAAGCTGGTATGCTAACTGCCCTGGATTGAAAGTAATTGTTCCTTCTAATCCATACGACGCAAAAGGTTTATTAAAAGCTGCTATTCGCGATGACGATCCAGTAATTTTTATGGAGTCTGAGCAAATGTATGGTGATAAAATGGAAATTCCTGAAGGAGAATACATCATCCCTATTGGAGTTGCTGATATTAAAAGAGAAGGTTCAGACGTAACTGTAGTATCTTTTGGTAAAATCATAAAAGAAGCATATAAAGCTGCTGACGAATTAGCTAAAGAAGGTATTTCAGTTGAAATTATCGATTTACGTACAGTTCGTCCAATGGATCATAAAACTATTTTAGAATCTGTTAAGAAAACTAACAGATTGGTAATCTTAGAAGAAGCATGGCCATTTGGAAGTGTTTCATCAGAAATTACTTTTAGAGTGCAAGACGAAGCATTTGATTACTTAGATGCTCCTATTAAAAGAATTACAACTGCTGATGCTCCCGCTCCTTATTCTCCTGTATTATTGGAGGAATGGTTGCCTAATGCAAACGATGTTGTATCAGCCGTAAAAGAGGTAATGTACCGCAAATAATTGAAGAAAAAAGAAATTGAAAAATAAATTAAAATCCTTTTGACTCTGGTCAAAAGGATTTTGTAGTAAAAAAAATGATGAAACATCTTCTTACCTTACTATTACTACTAACTACCAGTGTTTTATGCGCACAATTAACCATACAAGGTAAAGTAGTTGACGAGTTTGACACTCCAATGCCTTTCGTTAATGTAATCCTAAAAAACACCACACACGGAACCACTACTGATGATAACGGTAGATTTTATCTAAAAACAAATAAATACAGAGGTACACTCGAAATATCTTTTGTAGGATTCCAAACGCAAACAATAAAAGTTAGTCAAAAGACAAAATTTTTAAGTGTTGTATTAAAAGAGGAAAGCAATGAGTTAGAAGAAGTTGTTATTGTTACCAAACCTAAAAAACGTTTAAAGAAAAAAGAAAATCCCGCTTATAGAATTTTAAAAGAGATATGGAAACGTAAGCGAAAAAATGGACTTGACTTAGTTGACCATTATCAATACAAAAAAAACACATCCATAGAAATTGGGCTAAACAACTTAGATACATTGTTCTTGAAAAAAATATTTAAGAAAGAATATAAACAAGCTCTTCAAGAAATAAATTATGATAGCGATGGAATAAATTATTACATTCCTATTTACTTAAATGAACAAGTTGCTAATGTATATGGAGACAATAAAAACAACAATCTTAGAGAAGATATTGAAGCTGAAAAATCTGAAGGTTTAAGTGCCCAAGGTTTTATTTTTGATAGAATGGCTAATACTTTTCAAAATGTTGATGTTTTTAAAAACAATATCAACTTACTTCAAAAACCCTTTATTAGTCCTTTATCTACTGATGGTTTTTCTACTTACGATTATGTTTTATATGACAGTATTGTAAACAATAATAAAAAACTCTACAACATTTACTTCTTCCCAAGAAGGGATGGTGATTTAGCTTTTCAAGGGAACTTTTGGGTAGCTGACAAAAACTTCTCTATCAAAAAACTAAAAATGAAAGTCCACAAAAGCATCAACTTAAACTTTGTAAGGGGGCTTACTTTTGAAAAAGAATTTGAAGTACGAAACGACAGCATTTACATCCCTACTAAAAATGCTTATGAAGGAGACTTTACTTTTATTGATAAAAACGAAAGTAATAAAGGGTTAACTATTAAAAAAAATATCATTTTTAAGAACTATGTCTTAGACAAAGCACTTCCTAAAAGCTTTTACGAACAGACTATTGAAAAGATTAGGCCTGATCAATACGAAAAAGAAGAATCTTATTGGGCAGATGTTCAATCCAATGAAAGTAAAAATACCTACAAATTAATTGAAAGTGTTAAAGAAAAGAAACAAATAAAAAACCTAACAGGTCTAATTAACACAGTGGCCAGTGGATATATAAACACCAAATTTGGTGTGCAAATTGGACCTTTATGGACTGCTTTTGCCAACAATCAAGTAGAAGGATTCAGAACCAAAATGGGATTCAGAACCTTTATCACTAAAGATGATCGTTTTCGCCTAGGAGGTCACATTGCCTACGGCTTTAAAGACAAAAAAGCAAAATATGGTGCAGAAGCACGCTACCTTTTATCTTACAAACCAAGAATTGCAGTTGGTGTTGCTTATCAAAAAGATATTGAACAATTAGGTAGTACCTTATTAAACACAACACAACTTTTAGGAAGAAGTTTTGGTACGGCTGCATTATTTTCAAGAGGAGATAATTTCTTTTTATCTAATATTGAAAAAATAGCTACAAATTTTGATTACCAAGTTCAACAGAACTTACATGTAGGGTTTAATTTTTCTCACTCAAAAATAGCTTCAGCTTCTGAGAAAGATTTCTCCATGAATTACATTGATGAAAACGGAAATATTCAATCAAGAGTTACTGATGTAGCTTCCGATATTTATGTTTCTTTCACTCCTGGAAGATTTGTATATGGGTTAGGTGTAGAAAGACGTTTTGGACGAAACGTATTTCCTACTTTTGTATTAAACTACCGAAAAGGTTATAAAGGACCTTTTAATGGAACTCACAGTTACGATAAAATCCAATTCAAATACAGCCAACCTATTCTACTTAGTAAGTTTGGAACTTTAGACGCTAGTATTGAAGCAGGAAAAACATTTGGTACTGTTCCTGTTGCTTTATTAAGTCCTATTCCTGCCAACCAAACGTTTTCATTAGTAAAAGATACTTTTGCCTTACTTAATTACTACGATTTTGTTGCTGACGAATATTTAGCAGGACATTTTGAACACCATTTTAATGGTTATATTCTGAATAGAATTCCGCTATTAAAAAAGTTAAAACTAAGAAGTTTAGTTTCTTTTAGAGCTGCTTACGGAAATATATCTCAAGAAAATAGAGCTATAAATGATGGCTTATCTAATAGCAGTGGAGCATATAACATTAACTACAACGCTCCTAACAAACTATATTATGAATATAGTGTTGGGCTAGAAAATATTGGGTATGGTAACTTACGTTTTCTAAGAATTGACGCTATTTGGAGAAGTAATTATACACCTCCAGCAGGTTCAGTTGTTGCCCCAACACCAAAGTTTGCAATCCGTATAGGTATTAAACCCGGCTTATAATCATACATTTAACCATAAAATACCTTTATTTTTTCTTTAAAAAAACTAATAAATCACTACTTTTGCAAACCGATTTTAGAAAACGAAGAAAAGTTTAGAATATATGACCGCAAAAGAAAGAAAAACAGTTGATGTTTTAATTGAAATACCAAAAGGTAGTAGAAACAAGTACGAATACGATTTTGATTTAGGAAAAATTCGTTTTGATAGAATGTTATTCTCTTCAATGATGTACCCTGGAGACTATGGGTTTATTCCTCAAACTTTAGCATTAGATGGTGATCCATTAGATGTTTTAGTTTTAGGTGCTGAACCAACTTTCCCAATGTGTGTTATGGAGGTAAAACCAATTGGTGTTTTCCATATGGCAGACGAAAAAGGCCCAGACGAAAAGATTGTTTGTGTACCAGTATCTGACCCTATTTGGAACAGATATAATGATATCACAGACCTAAACCCTCACCGTCAAAAAGAAATCACACACTTCTTCCAAGTATACAAAGACTTAGAAAAGAAAAAAGTTGATATCGGAGACTGGGGTAATGCTGATGAAGCTTACGAAATTTTAGACAAGTGTTTAGAGCGTTATGAAAATAGCGAACATAAAGCTAATGGAAATTTCAAGATTTAATCTGAAAAAATTATCCTATATAAAACAAAAAACCTCTCAGCTTCAACTGAGAGGTTTTTTGTTTAGTTATTGATTTTGTTATATTTACGAACACTTATAACTAATCAAATAACAATAACATGAAACAAAACATGATATATGTGCCAATACTTTTGGCACTTTTAGGACTCATTTTTATGTATATAAAAATGATCTGGGTTAAAAAACAAGATGCAGGAAATGAAAAAATGCAATCCATTTCAAAAAGTATTAAAGAAGGAGCTCTTGCTTTTTTAGCTGCCGAATATCGATTATTACTAATCTTTGTTATTATCGCTTCATTAGCTTTATTTGGAATCTCTCAATTGGTAGAAACAACCAGTATTATGATTGTTCCTGCATTTATCATAGGAGCTATATTTTCTGCGCTAGCAGGAAACATAGGAATGCGTATTGCAACCGATGCTAACGCAAGAACAGCTGAGGCTGCTAAAACCAGTTTACCACAAGCTCTAAAAGTATCTTTTGGCGGAGGAACTGTAATGGGACTTGGTGTTGCTGGCTTAGCCGTTTTAGGACTAAGTTTATTTTTTCTAATATTTGTTGGTCAATTTATTACAGATGGCGGAAACTTCTACAATGAAATGACTGTTGTGCTAGAAGCTTTAGCAGGATTTTCATTAGGAGCTGAATCTATTGCTTTATTTGCTCGTGTTGGTGGAGGTATTTATACCAAAGCTGCCGATGTAGGTGCCGATTTAGTAGGAAAAGTAGAAGCAGGAATCCCAGAAGACGACCCTCGTAATCCTGCTACCATTGCAGATAATGTTGGTGATAACGTTGGTGATGTTGCTGGTATGGGGGCCGATTTATTTGGTTCATACGTAGCAACAGTATTAGCAGCCATGGTTCTTGGAAACTATGTTATCAGAGACATGTCAATAGACTCTACTTTTTCCGATGCATTTAACGGAATGGGACCAATACTACTTCCGTTAGTGATTGCTGGAGTTGGTATTGTAGCTTCCATTATTGGAACTTTTTTGGTAGGAATTAAAGATAACACAGCTAAAGAAGCAGAAGTACAAAAAGCATTAGACACAGGAAACTGGGTTGCTATTATTTTAACCTTAGCGGCAAGTTTTTTCTTAATAAAATGGATGCTTCCTGAAACAATGCAAATGAAATTCTTCGGTGCAGGTTTTAAAGAAGTAGCTTCCATTAATGTATTTTGGGCAGCCTGTATCGGTTTGGCAGTAGGTGCTCTTATTTCTATGGTAACTTCGTATTACACTAGTTTAGGTAAAAAGCCTGTGTTAGCTATTGTACAAAACAGTGCTACAGGAGCTGGTACTAATATTATTGCTGGTTTAGCTGTAGGTATGAAATCTACTTTCTTATCTGTTTTATTATTTGCTGCTGCAATTTATGGTTCATATTATTTTGCAGGATTTTACGGAGTTGCTTTAGCAGCTTCAGCAATGATGGCAACAACAGCTATGCAGTTAGCTATAGACGCATTCGGTCCTATTGCTGACAATGCTGGTGGTGTTGCTGAAATGAGTGAATTAGAAGATCACGTCCGTGAACGTACTGATATTTTAGATTCTGTAGGAAACACAACTGCTGCGGTTGGTAAAGGTTTTGCCATTGCTTCTGCTGCCTTAACTGCTTTAGCTTTATTTGCAGCTTATGTAACTTTTACAGGAATTGACGGAATAAATATTTTTAAGGCAGATGTATTAGCTATGCTATTTGTTGGAGGAATGATTCCTGTAATATTTTCTGCATTAGCAATGCAATCAGTGGGAAAAGCAGCTATGGAAATGGTACACGAAGTACGTCGTCAGTTTAAAGAAATTCCAGGAATTATGGAAGGAACAGGTATCCCTGAATATGCAAAATGTGTAGATATTTCAACCAAAGCTGCCTTAAAAGAAATGATTTTACCAGGGTTAATAACTATCATCACCCCAATTATTATCGGATTAGCTTTTGGTCCTGAACCTTTAGGTGGTTATATGGCTGGTGTTTGTGTATCAGGTGTTATGTGGGCTATTTTTCAAAATAATGCTGGTGGTGCATGGGACAACGCTAAGAAATCTTTTGAAGCAGGTGTTGAAATCAACGGAGAGATGACCTACAAAGGTTCTGATGCTCATAAAGCAGCCGTTACGGGTGATACTGTTGGAGACCCTTTTAAAGATACCTCTGGACCATCAATGAACATTTTAATTAAACTTACATGTTTAGTTGGTTTAGTTATTGCTCCAATATTAGGCGGGCATACTTCTTCTGAAACACATAAAGAAACGGAAAATATTAAAGTTTGGATTGACAAGAATGGTGAAAAACATGAAGTAAAACTTTCTACTGATGCTGAATTTACTACAGAAAACAAATTAGAAAACATCGTTAAAGTAAATATTGAAAAGAGTGACAATGGTACTGCTAAAGCTACTATTACTACTACAATTATTAAAAACGGTGAAGAAACAACTGAAGAAAAAACTTTTGAAGGTACTTTAGAAGAAGTTGAAAAGAAAATTGAAGAATACGAAAACTCAAAAAAAGAATAATCCTCAAATTCGTATAAAACTCAAACCCGATAGCAGTATTTCTATCGGGTTTCTTATTTTTGTGGCGATGTCAAGAACCGTCCGTATTTTTTCTATAGACACCCCTGAGCTCTTCAAACAAAAACTGTTTGTTTGGGCTAAACAATTTGAAACAGCTATTTGGCTAGATTCTAACAATTACGAGCAAAAATATAGCTCTTTTGATTGCGCTTTAGCTGTAGAAGAATTTACTTCTATTAAAACAGATTATCATAACGCTTTTGATAAACTTAAAGAATACCAATCTTTCACAAAAGATTACATATTTGGCTACATTAGTTATGATGTTAAAAATGACACTGAAAGACTAACTTCTAATAATTTTGACGGGCTTCATTTTCCTGACTTGTATTTTTTTCAACCTCAAAAATTAATTTTCATCAAAGAAAATACAGTTGAGTTTCATTATTTACAAATGATTGATGATGAGTTAGAAGAAGATTTTGAAGACATTATTGAAACCAATCCTATTATTCAAAATCACGAACAAGAAGAAACAGATGAAGTAAAAATAAAACTCCGAATACATAAAGATGAATACCACCAAAAAGTAGAAAAAGTACTGGAACATATCCATAGAGGAGATATTTATGAAGCTAACTTTTGTCAAGAATTCTATGCAGAAGACACAATTATAAATCCATATAAAGTATATACACAGTTAAACAAAATATCAGAACCTCCATTTGCTACTTTTTTTAGAAATGACAATCATTACTTGCTTTCTGCTACTCCAGAACGATATATCAGAAAAGAAGCTTCTAAAATTATTTCTCAACCTATAAAAGGAACTGCAAAACGACTTATAAGTCCTATTGAAGATGAGAAAATTGCTTTTGATTTAGCTCGTGACGAAAAAGAACGATCAGAAAATATTATGATTGTAGATTTAGTTCGTAACGACTTATCAAGAACAGCTAAAAAAGGAAGTGTCCAAGTAGAAGAACTATGTAAAGTATACTCTTTTAAGCAAGTACACCAAATGATTTCTACTGTAGTTTCAGAAATTGAAAATACTACACATCCAGTTGATGTAATCAAAGACACCTTCCCCATGGGAAGCATGACCGGAGCTCCCAAAATTTCAGCCATGAAAATCATTGAAGAATTAGAAGAAACCAAACGCGGTTTATACTCTGGAACCGTTGGCTATTTTACTCCAAATGGCGACTTCGATTTTAACGTAGTTATCCGAAGTATTTTATACAATGCAGAAAATAAATACGTTTCATACTCAGTTGGTGGTGCTATTACAGCTAAATCTACTCCAGAAAAAGAATATGAAGAATGCTTACTCAAAGCCAAGGCTATGAAATATGTTTTAACGCATACTAACAAAAGTTAACTATATTTATAACAAATACTCAAAATAAATATTTCTAATCAAAAAACTATTACAAAAAATAAAGAGATGAAAAACACATTTAAAATTATACTTTTCGTTGCTATTATTGCATCAATGACATCTTGTAAAGCAAACAAGTATTCATTTTTAAACGATTATCCTACTAAAAATGTTCCTTTGGTTGATAGCACAAACTTTAGCAATCATGTAGAAGGTAAATTATTAACCAAATCTCAACAAGAACTTTTAAAACTTCCTTCAATTTTTGAAGAACAATTAAATGAGAAAAATGCTAAAATTGGTGTTTCTTACCTTCCTAAAATATCAGAAAACTTTCAATCTGTAGTATATTATTTCTATCCAAATAATACTGAGTTAATCTCTATGTTAGTAACTTACGATAAGCAATTCAATATAATTAATAGTCAAATATTGGCTTATGATGAAATAGCGGAAGGAATGTTAAAAACCACTTCTACTCTTGATAAAAATAGCATTGAATTAGTTGAATATATTTCTGACTCTCCTTCTACTATTATTTTTAATATTTTAGAAGATGGAAACATTACTAGAGACTAGATGACACACCATACATTTACATTCAATTTTCAAAAAACTGAGTTTTTTGGTCAATATTGGAAACCTGAAAGCCTAAAAGCTGTGGTAGTGATTATCCATGGAATGGGAGAGCACTCTGGTAGATATGAACATGTAGCGAAAAAGCTAACAGATAATAATTTTGGAGTAATTGCTTTTGATCACTTCGGTCACGGTAAGACAACAGGAAAAAGAGGACATAACCCTGGTTACAACTATGTATTAGAAAGTGTAACTAAATTAATTGATAAAGCCAAAGAGGTTTTTGGCGACAAACCTACCTTTTTATATGGACATTCTATGGGAGGTAACACTGTAATTAATTATACTCTTAGAAAAGAACACCTTCTAAAAGGAATTATAGCTACAAGTCCTTTTTTACGATTAGCATTTGAACCACCTGCATGGAAACTTTCTTTAGGGAAAATAATGCAAAAAATAGCACCTTCAATTACTTTAGGTAATGAATTAGATGCAAATGATATATCTCGTGATCCTGTTGAAGTTGAAAAATATAGCAATGACCCTTTAGTACATGATAAAGTTAGCCCTAATTTCTCTTTATCTTTTATTGATGCTGGTGAATGGGCTATAAAAAATGCTTCCTCTCTAAAAACACCAATGTTACTATTACACGGTACAGGAGATAAAATTATTGATTATAAAGGCACGGAAGCTTTTGCTAATAATGCATCTAAAACCAGTATAAAATTATATGAAGGCGGATTTCATGAGTTACAAAATGACTTATGTAAAGAAGAAATGTTACAAGATGTTGTAAACTGGTTAAACACTCAATTACAATAATTATTCATCTACATGCTCCAAAAATTAGCAAAACATATTGACGAACAATTTCCCTTTTTAAAAGAGAAAAAATTACTCGTAGCTATTTCTGGAGGAGTTGATAGTGTTGTACTAACACACCTTTTACATCAACTGCGTTTTAATATTTCATTAGCGCATTGTAATTTCCAATTAAGAGAAAAAGAAAGTGATTTAGACGAAGTATTTGTTAAAGAGTTAGGAGAAAACTTAAATATCCAAACATTTACAACACACTTTAACACGAATGAATATGCTATTAAGAATAAATTATCAACACAACTAGCAGCAAGAGATTTACGTTACAATTGGTTTAATACTTTAAGTCAAGAAAACAATTTTGATTATATATTAACAGCCCATCATGCTGACGATAATTTGGAGACTTTTCTAATTAACCTTTCTCGTGGCACGGGATTAGAAGGTTTGACTGGAATACCTTCAATTAATGGAAACATCATCCGACCTTTACTTCCTTTTTCTCGTGAAGAGATTCTAACATTTGCCGAAAACAACAATATTAAGTGGCGTGAAGATAAAAGCAATGCTGATATAAAATATTTGAGAAATAAGATTCGTCACCAAATAACACCAATACTAAAAGAGCTGAATCCCAACATCTTAAATAATTTTAATAAAACGATTGGTCATTTAAAAGAATCTCAACAAATTGTTAATGATAAAATAGAAGAAATCACCCATCAAATCGTCTCAAAAGAGGGAGATTTATTAAAAATAAACATTGTAAAACTGTTAAAGTTATCGAACCCGAAAGCATACCTCTACCAGCTGTTAAAGCCTTATAAATTCACGGAATGGGACGATGTTTACAACTTGATTTATGCACAATCAGGTAAACGTATTTTAACAAAATTTTATACTTTGTTGAAAGACAGAGATTTTTTATTACTTTTACGCACTAATGAAAAGACCTCTTTTGAAGAGGAACATTTCATTATAAGGGAGGAAAACAAAGAAATTACAGCACCTATCAAGCTGCTACTAAAAAGGGTTCAAGAAAAAACTAATACTGATAATAAAAGTATTTACGTTGATGACGAACTACTTAGTTTCCCCCTAAAACTTAGACGGTGGAAGTCCGGTGACTTTTTTTATCCTAAAGGAATGTTAGGACGTAAAAAAGTTAGTAAGTATTTTAAAGACGAAAAGATATCAATTGTAAACAAAAATAAAGTTTGGTTACTCTGTTCCAGTAAAAATGAGATTATTTGGATAGTAGGAAAACGGCAAGACAGACGCTTTTTACCGACAGAAAAAACAACCAAACTATTAAAAATTAGTATTTAATTAACCCCATCAAACTACAATAGAATGAAAAAATTCTTTACTCTATTTTTATTATTCATAGGTTTAGCGGTTTATTCTCAATCTGATGATAACCCCGTAGTTGTTACTCCTAAAGTAGAGAAGATCTCTGATACTGAGTACGACTTAATTTTTGACGTGTTAATTGCTGAAGACTGGCATTTATACTCTCAGTATAACCCAGAAGATGCGTCACTACCTATGACAATTACACCAGCAGAAGGACAATCTGGATATACCTTAAATGGTAAAGCCAAGGAAAGTGAAACAGAAACTCAGTTTAGTGAAATCTGGGGAAAAGATGAAATCTTTTTTGTTGAAGAAGGTAAAATAGTACAACGAATTACTGTTTCTGATTCTACATTAACAAAAGTTACATTAAACTTAGACGCACAAGTATGTAAAGAATACTGTTTACCTTTTGATGAAGATTTCACATTTTCATTATCAGGTGAAAAAGTAGAACAAACTGTTGCTGAAGTTGATGATAAAAGTAAAGAGTTATCTCAAACTTTAAACTTAGACTTAAAAAACACAGTTTTATTAAAAAGTTCAACTGAGTCAAGTTCTGGTGAAGAAGAAAATGACACCTTATTAAACATTTTCTTGTTAGGTTTTGTTGGTGGATTATTAGCTTTTTTAACTCCATGTGTATTCCCAATGGTGCCTTTAACTGTATCTTTTTTCACAAAACGTACAGAGAAAAAAGGAAAAGGTGTTGGTAGTGCTGTTTTATATGGTTTCTTTATCGTATTAATTTATGGGTTAATAAGTTTACCTTTCCACTTCTTAGATACATTAGATCCTGAAATATTAAATAGTATTTCAACTAACATTTGGTTAAACTTATTCTTCTTTGTTATTCTAATATTCTTTGCAGGTTCTTTCTTCGGTTTTTACGAATTAACATTACCTAGCTCTTGGAGTAATAAAGCAGATAGTGCTTCTAATATTGGAGGAGTAATCGGAATTTTCTTCATGGCATTAACTTTAGCTATCGTATCATTCTCTTGTACAGGACCAATTTTAGGATCATTATTAGCAGGATCGTTAAGCGGTGGTGCTATGCAATTATCAGTAGGTATGGTAGGTTTTGGATTAGCTTTAGCATTACCTTTTGCTTTATTTGCAATGTTCCCTAACTGGTTAAACACATTACCAAAATCTGGTGGATGGTTAAACACTGTTAAAGTTGTTTTAGGATTTATTGAATTAGCTTTTGCTTTCAAATTCTTATCAAATGCTGACTTAGTAGGTCACTGGGGATTATTAAAAAGAGAAATTTTTATCGGTATATGGGCTTTAATTGCATTTTTATTAGCACTTTATCTATTTGGATTTATCGGTAAAAAATATGGAAAAATGACTCTTTTTAGAGTTTTAATAGGAATCGGTGCATTAGGATTAGCTGTGTATTTAGCTCCAGGAGTTATGGAGAAACCAGCATGGAGTCAAAATGAATTATTAAGTGGATTTGCTCCACCTAAATTCCATAGTATTTATCAAAAAGACAACCACTGTCCTCTTAACCTAAACTGTTTTAAAGATTTTGATGAAGGTATAGCTTACGCAAAATCGGTTAACAAACCTGTATTATTAGACTTTACAGGATGGGCATGTGTAAACTGTCGTAAAATGGAAGAGAATATTTGGAGTCAACCAAACATCTACTCTTTAATTAATGACGATTATGTATTAATTTCATTATATGTAGATGACCATCAAAGAATGTTACCAGAAGAAGAGCAATTCGACTTTATCAAATCAAATGGAAAAGTAAAAAGAATTAGAACTTATGGTGATAAGTGGGCAACTTTACAAGCTGCTAACTTTAAAACAGCTTCTCAACCATTCTATGTATTAATGAGTCCAGAATTAGAGGTATTAAACTCACCTCAACAATATACAGATCATACGACTTACTACAATTGGTTAAAAACTGGTTTAGACAGATTTAACTCTAACTAATTTTAGTATTAGAACTATATATTTAAAAGCCTCTTTTTTAAAAAAGAGGCTTTTTTTATATCTTTCAATAAAAAATATATGACACCAGAAACTATTATCAGCATATTTTTAGGAATTGGCTTAGCTGCTTCAGTTGGGTTTAGAGTCTTTTTACCTCTGTTTGCATTAAGTTTAGCTGGATATTATAATATAATTCCATTAAACGAAAACTGGATTTGGGCAGCAAGTACTCCTGCTATTATAACCTTAGGGGTAGCTACCATATTAGAAATATTTGCTTATTATATTCCTTGGTTTGATAATTTACTTGATACCATAGCAGTTCCACTTGCTGCAATTGCAGGTACAGCAGTTATGGTTTCAACCGTAGCAGATTTATCGCCCTTTATTACTTGGGCTTTAGCAATTATTGCTGGTGGAGGAACAGCATCAGCTATAAAAGGTACTGCCGCTTCTACTCGGCTTACTTCTACAGCAACAACTGGTGGAGTAGCCAATCCAGTTATTTCAACTGTAGAAACAGGAACCTCAGTAGTTATGTCTGCCTTTTCTATTTTTTTACCTGTAGTTGCTATTATTTTAGTCGTTTTAATATTTATTGGTATTCGTAAAATGTACAAGTACATTTTTCCTAAATCAAAAAAGGCATAATTCTTGGTACTATTTTTTTTATAAATCTAACTTTATGAAAAATAGCATTACTACCCTTTTTTTAATAGCTGTGATATTTTCTAGTACAGCCCAAGAAATTGATAAAAAAGAAAAAGCACCTAAAAGTATTTATACCTTTTCTAAAATAAAGACTACTTTTTTTGATTCATCAACAATAAATAAAAACCTAGATTTAACAGGATTTTCATTCTTCATTGTGAGTCAAGAAGATATTGATAACAATTCTTTTTCTCTTCCATTCAATAAACTAAGTAAAAAACCAACTTCATTAATTTATGATGATTATACCGATTATCAAAACAACAATCTTTTAAAAGGCTTCTTAAAAAAGAATGACCCAACTCTTTGGAACCCAAAACAGATGCGATTACAATAAATTTTATTTTTTTCTCTATCTTTAACGAAAAGAGAAAAAAATATGCTAGTAAAAGTCTATGGAAGTGCCGTTTTTGGTATTGAAGCAACCACAATCACCGTTGAAGTTAATATTGATAAAGGTATAGGATATCATTTAGTTGGATTACCCGATAAAGCTGTAAGTGAAAGTTCGTATAGAATTTCTGCCGCCTTAGCCAATAACAGTTACAAACTCCCAGGAAAGAAAATCATTATTAACATGGCACCTGCTGATATTCGTAAAGAAGGTGCTGCATATGATTTAACCTTAGCTGTAGGAATTTTAGCTGCCTCAAATCAAATAAAATCAGAATACATTGACGAATACATCATTATGGGAGAACTTTCTCTTGATGGAAGTTTACAACCCATAAAAGGAGCCTTACCTATTGCTATTAAAGCACGTGAAGAAGGCTTTAAACATTTCATCCTTCCTAAGGAAAACGCTAAAGAAGCTGCAATTGTTAACGACTTAAATGTTCTAGGAGTAGACAATATTATGGAAGTTATCAATCATTTTGATGGTAATCAACTAATTGAACCTACAACCGTTGATACTCGTGCTGAATTTTACAAACATATCGATTTTCCAGAGTTTGATTTCGCTGATGTAAAAGGACAAGAATCCATAAAACGTTGTATGGAAATTGCTGCTGCTGGTGGACATAATATTATTCTTATAGGACCTCCAGGAGCGGGTAAAACAATGTTGGCAAAACGTTTGCCTTCCATTCTACCTCCTATGACTTTGCACGAAGCCTTAGAAACCACCAAAATACATTCAGTAGTAGGAAAGGTAAAGAATACCGGTTTAATGTATCAACGCCCCTTTCGTTCTCCTCACCACACAATATCTGATGTTGCACTTGTAGGTGGCGGACAATACCCTCAACCTGGAGAAATCTCTTTAGCACACAACGGAGTCCTTTTTCTAGATGAACTTCCAGAATTTAAACGTACAGTTTTAGAAGTAATGCGTCAACCTTTAGAGGACAGAGAAGTTACCATATCACGAGCTCGTTTTACAGTAAACTACCCTAGTAGTTTTATGTTGGTAGCAAGTATGAACCCAAGTCCTTCTGGATATTTCAATAATCCCGACTCACCAGTTACCTCCTCTCCTGCCGAAATGCAACGTTATTTAAGTAAAATTTCTGGCCCTTTATTAGATAGAATAGACATTCACATTGAAGTTACACCAGTGCCGTTTGATAAGCTATCAGATGAACGAAAAGGAGAAAGTAGCGTAGATATAAGAAAACGTGTTACTCTTGCTCGTGAAATACAAACAACTAGGTTTAAAGACTTTGAAAACATTCATTACAATGCTCAAATGAATGTAAAGCAGATTCGTGAATTTTGTAAGCTATCAGAAGAAAGTAAAAACTTATTAAAAATAGCCATGGAAAAGTTAAACCTATCAGCTAGAGCTTATGATAGAATTTTAAAGGTATCTCGCACTATTGCCGATTTAGCTTCTTCCGAAAACATACAATCCGAACATATTACTGAAGCTATTCAATATAGAAGTTTGGATCGTGAAGGTTGGTTAGGATAATTATAAAGCTAGAATTCAAGCAAGTATACAACTTTAAAACAGTTAGGGAAATGTTAAAAAATTGCGCTTTCATTTAAAATCACTAATTTAGACGCTTATTATAACGCTGGATAGCAAAATTAAACACACCCTAATGAAAAAACTAGTTTACTTATTGGCATTTTCTATTGCCTTAATTTCATGTAAAAAGGAACAAAAAGATTATGTTACTTTTTCTGGAAAAATTACTAACAAAAACTCTGAAACTGTTACTATTTCTAACCCTCAATTTAAATTCAACAAAGTAATTAAAGTTGGTGAGGACGGAACTTTTAAAGATACCATGAATATAAAAGATGGTTTCTACAGACTTTTTGATGGTAAAGAATATGCTACTTTATACTTAAAAAATGGAGCAGATATTAACATGACCCTTGACGCTCAAAAATTTGATGAAACTATAACTTATACGGGTGTTGGTTCTGAAGAAAGTGCTTTCTTAGCTCAATCTTCTTTAAATCAAGAAAAATTATTTGGAGATAGAGAGTTAATGGATTTACCAGAGTTAGACTTTAGATCTAAAGTTTCAAATTTTGTTGATGATTTTAACAAGAGATTTGAAGGAGCTACATTAGATTCTACTTTCGTGGCAAATCAAAAACAAAGTATTGCTGGTTTAGAAAAGTACTTAACTAAAATGTACAACGATAAGCAATATATTGCTAAAAACTTAGCTAAAGGTGCTGAGTCTCCTAAGTTTGTTGACTATGAAAATAATGCTGGAGGTACTACTTCTTTAGATGATTTAAAAGGTAAGTATGTTTATATCGACTTATGGGCTACTTGGTGTCAACCATGTAAAAACGAAATTCCTTTCTTAAAGAAAGTTGAAGAAAAATACCACAATAAAAATATTGAGTTTGTAAGTATTTCTGTTGACAGACAAAAAGACTATGAGACTTGGAAAAAAATGATTGTTGATAAAGAATTATCAGGAGTTCAATTATATGCAAAAGAAGATAAAGCTTTTATGGATGCGTATAAAGTATCAGGAATTCCAAGATTTATTTTATTAGATCCAGAAGGAAAGATTATAGATTCTAATGCTCCAAGACCTTCTAATCCTAAATTAGTTGAATTATTCGAGTCATTGAATATTTAGTCTTAAAAGACGTTTATAATAAAAAAGCCCACTAATTAGTGGGCTTTTTTATTGCTTAAATTATTCTTCTTTAGATTCATTAAAAATAATTATATTTGCCGAATGAATTTTTTTGTAGAAGAATTATCATTTAAAATTTCTTGTGGTGGCAGAAACTGTTACCAACTAGATTTAGGCTATAAAGTAATAGACTTTACTTTCTGCCAACTATTAACCTTCAGAAAAAAAGTACTAGAATACGCTTCTTATGAATCTTTAGAAACGATTATCGACGGTGATAACTTCATACTCCTTTTTGCAGCAGACAACAAACACCTATTATTCTTAGATGTACCTCAACTCATAGAGTTACGAGAACTTCTTTTATCAGTATTTAAGCAGAAAAGTCTTTACTAAGACTAGCTTTAAATTAGCCCCTCTATTCTTTTTAGAGCCTTATAATCTGTATCTTTATAGTATTAAAACTAAACAAAATATTATGGAAACAGCAATAAGAAGAGACATGATTTTAGATGTGGAAGTAGTTGATTTGCTAAACCACCAAATAACGATGGAGCAACAAGCTTCTTCTAAATATTTAGCCATGGCATCATGGTGCGACCAAAGAGAACTTAGAAATAGCGCAGCATACTTTTATAAGCAAGCTGAAGAAGAAAGAGAGCACATGATGAAGATTTTCAAATTCGTTAACGATAATGGCGGTAGTGCAATGTCACCTATAGCTACAGAAGTTGCTCACGAATTTGAAAGCTTACGAGCTATTTTTGAAGCTTCTTTAGATGCCGAAATAGAAGTAACTAAATCTATTCACCACGTATTTAAAACTGCAAGAAAAGTAAGTGATTTTACTTCTGAAATCTTTTTACAATGGTTTGTAACAGAACAAGCCGAAGAAGAAGAGAAAGTAAGAGATATTTTAGACTTAATCGATTTAATGGAAGGTATGCCATTAAAAATGATTGATGAGCGTATTCCTACCGAATAAAACTTTTATAAACAGTATAAAAAAATCCCGCAACAATGTTGCGGGATTTTTTGTGTCTTGACTCTTGATTCTAAAAATCTTGACTCTAAGAATCTAGTATCTATAGTGTTCTGGTTTGTATGGACCTTCAACAGTTACACCAATATATTTAGCTTGGTCTTCACGTAACTCGGTTAACTCAACACCAATCTTAGCTAAGTGTAATTTTGCTACTTTTTCATCTAAGTGTTTAGGTAACATATACACCTCGTTCTTATACGCATCAGAATTTTTCCATAATTCGATTTGCGCTAAAGTTTGGTTTGTAAAAGAGTTAGACATTACAAAACTTGGGTGACCAGTAGCACAACCTAAGTTTACTAAACGTCCTTCAGCTAATACGATAATATCATTTCCTTTAACAGTATACTTGTCAACTTGAGGCTTAATTTCAACCTTAGTATCACCGTATGTTTCGTTTAACCAACCCATTTGGATTTCGTTATCAAAGTGACCGATGTTACAAACAATTGTTTTATCTTTCATCGCTTCGAAGTGCTCAGAACGAACGATATCTTTGTTACCAGTAGTAGTAATTACGATATCCGCCTTTCCAACAACAGTTTCTAATTTCTTCACTTCAAAACCGTCCATTGCCGCTTGTAACGCACAAATAGGGTCAATTTCAGTAACCGTAACGATAGAACCAGCTCCACGGAAAGATGCCGCAGTACCTTTACCAACATCACCATAACCACAAACCACTACTCTTTTACCAGCTAACATTACATCAGTAGCACGACGAATTGCATCAACTGCAGATTCTTTACATCCGTACTTATTGTCAAACTTCGATTTAGTAACCGAGTCATTTACGTTAATCGCAGGCATTGGTAACGTTCCGTTTTTCATACGCTCGTATAAACGGTGTACCCCTGTAGTAGTTTCTTCAGATAAACCTTTAATTCCAGAAGCTAACTCAGGATATTTATCTAATACCATATTCGTTAAATCTCCACCATCATCTAAAATCATGTTTAATGGCTTCTTATCTTCACCAAAGAATAATGTTTGTTCAATACACCAATCAAACTCTTCCTCGTTCATACCTTTCCAAGCATACACAGGAGTTCCAGCAGCAGCAATAGCAGCAGCAGCTTGATCTTGAGTAGAGAAAATATTACAAGAACTCCAAGTAACCTCAGCACCTAAAGCCTGTAACGTTTCAATTAAAACCGCAGTTTGAATCGTCATGTGTAAACATCCTGCAATTCTTGCACCCTTTAAAGGTTGCTCATCTTTATACTCTTCTCGTAAACTCATTAACCCTGGCATTTCAGCTTCTGCCAATTCAATCTCTTTTCTTCCCCAATCAGCTAAAGAAATATCTTTAACTTTGTAAGGAACATATGTTGCGGTTTTTGTGCTCATATTTTTGTATATTTATGTATCTTAAATTTGAGTCGCAAAATTACGAAATAACTTTCTAAAATATGCCTCTTTACAAAACATTAACGGTAAACAACCATGCTAAAGCATTGATTTGGAAGATTGAAGAATCTTTTGAACAACTTTCTAACGGCGTTTCTTTAACAAAAGGAAATCAACAAAGAGTAAACGGCATGAAGTCCGATTTACACCAAAGAGGCTTTATGAGTGTACGTCACTTACTAAAAGAAGTTGGTTATACCGATGACGATCTACTGTACGATGGCTACGGAAAACCACACTTAAAAGACGGTAAATTCATTTCAATAACCCATTCATTTACCTTTTCGGCAATAATTATTTCCGACACACAACCTGTGGGGATAGATATTGAAATGCAGCGCGATAAAATTGTAAAAATTGCACACAAATTTACTCCTATTGAAGAATACAAATCTATTGCCAACCACGATGCTTTGGTAAGCAAACTAACCATTGTTTGGGGAGCCAAAGAAAGTTTGTATAAAATCTACGGAAAGAAAAAATTGCTCTTCTTAGAAAACATTTATATTGAAGATTTTTCTTTTGACACAAATGTAACCACTGGAAAAATTTTATACGAAGGACAAACCTCAGAATACGACATCCACTTTTTAGAAATGGAAGGATTCACCTGCGTGTGCGCTTGTTAAAAAATGTATCATACTCTCCTACTCCATAACCTCTACAACCCAAAAACTTTGCTACTATGAAACTTTGAAGCTCTGCACCTTTGAAACTTTAAAACCCCACAACTTTGCAACTCTACCACTCCAAAACTTTGAAACTAAAAAACTCTGCATCTTTGAAACTTTGTAACTAAAAAAACTTTGCCACTCTACAACTCCAAAAACTCCCAAAACCTTTTCCACACAACAACAACTTAACTTTAGTAACTTTGCATCTTTCTAATTAGGAACAACCATGAAAATATCCGTAGAATTAACCTTAAGTCCGCTTCAGAACGAATTTGAAGAACCAATTATCAATTTCATCAAAAAACTAAGAGCCTCAGGTTTAACCGTATTAGAAAATCCGTTAAGTACGCAAGTGTATGGTGATTATGATACCGTGATGAGTTTAGTTACTTCTGAATTAAAAAATGCTTTTGAATTAATTGACAACGGATTGCTATTTATGAAAATCGTAAAAACCGATCGTAGCGATTATGAGCCAACTTTTTGATTTCCTTTTTGGGCAGTATGCTAATTATAATCCTATTGATGTTTGGCTAGAAATTATTGCCGTTATCTTTGGTTTTTTATCCGTTTGGTTTTCTAAACAGAATAAAATTTGGGTATTCCCTACGGGGATGATTAGCACCGCTATTTTTGTATACCTCCTATTAAAATGGGAACTGTTAGGTGATATGATGATTAACGGGTACTACTTTATTATGAGTGTATATGGCTGGTATATCTGGACACGAAAAGTAGATGCCACACATGTAACTCCTATCTCTAGAACAACATCTAAAGAAAAAAAACAAAGCGTAGCCATATTTGTAGCCACCTTAGTTTTTGTCTACGCTGTGTATACTGTTTTTGATAAATGGACAAGCTGGACAGCTTATGTAGACACCGTTACCACTGCCATTTTCTTTGTAGGAATGTGGCTGATGGCAAAACGAAAAATAGAAAACTGGATTTATTGGATTATTGGCGATATTATCTCCGTTCCACTGTACTTTTACAAAGGATTTACCTTTACTAGTTTTCAATATTTATTATTTACCTTTATAGCAATTGCAGGATATTTAGCATGGAAAAAGCACTTACACAACAACCCATCAACCTTGTAAAGGTGGTATTATTTGGACCTGAAAGCACAGGAAAAACAACACTTTCTGGTCAGTTAGCGCGTCATTACAATACTGTTTGGGCTCCCGAATTTGCGCGTGAATACTTGCAAGACAAGTGGAACAACGAACGTAAAACTTGTGAACAACACGATTTAATTCCGATTGCTGAAGGACAAATGGGCTTGGAAAATGAATTGGCTAAAAAAGCGGATAAAGTACTCATCTGTGATACCGATTTATTGGAAACCAAAGTATATTCTGAAGAGTATTATGGCGGATTCGTAGATCCGAAATTAGACGAGGCTGCCATTGCAAACACCTACGATATTTATTTTTTAACCTATATCGATACGCCTTGGGAAGCCGACGATTTACGCGACAGACCCGAGCAACGCTTGGAAATGTTTAAAGCCTTTGAAAATGCGTTGAAAAAATACAACCGTCCGTATGTGTTGTTAAAAGGAGACAAAGAAACCCGATTGAAAAAAGCAGTAGAAGTTATTGATGAATTACTCACTAAAAAGGAAAACTTATACTCTTTTTCCGACACCCTTACCGATTTAGATATGCACTTTATGCACCAATCACCCGATACACCTAATTACGATATGTAAGCATTGCTAAACGTCATCGCGTATTTCATGTAATGAATATAATAGATAAACGTCATTTCGACCAGAGGGAGAAATCTGCTTAATTTTAGTTACGAATACCCTTTAAAACTCCCAACACTCGACTTTGAGATTTAGCTCCGCTGAACCTTGAGATTTCTCAGTCGCAAACTCCTTCGAAATGACAGCTTTTAATTATTATAATATGAAATAAACAACCTAAACGTCATTCCGAACGACGAAGGAGGAGGAATCTCATCAATAAGAGTAACTATTACCCTTTAAAACTCCCAACACCCAACTAAAAGATTTAGCTCCGCTGAAACTTACGGTTTCTCACTTCCGTTCCACTTCAGTTCGAAATGACGCACGTTTTGTCATTTCGAGCGATAGCGAGAAATCTGCTTAATTTTAGTTACGAATACCCTTTAAAACTCCTAACTCTCAACTAAAAGATTTAGCTCCGCTGAACCTTACGGTTTCTCACCTCCGTTCCACTACAGTTCGAAATGACGTACATTTTGTCATTTCGACCAGCGGGAGAAATCTGCTTAATTCTAGTTACGAATACCCTTTAAAGTTCCCAACTCTCACCAATAAGAGTTACTTCTATTAGTAAGCCCCCTTTACAAACAACGATAGATTATTTATATTTGAAACTCCTATTTTTACAGGAACACAGTAACACCTATTAAAGTAGGTTGACTAAAATTTTAAAGCTGTCAATTCGAGTGAATTTTGCGATTGAAAAGAGCATAATTTGTATCGAGAATTTACGACTTAGACGCTGGAATAGTTCTCGATAGCTCTGCTGAGCTTAGCCGAAGTGAAATTTTTATCTCGTTAACACTTGATAAAAACCACTCGAACTGACATTGGAAGTTAATTCCGTTAATGCATTCACAAACACTATGAACAAAGAACAACTATTAAAAGAACTCAATTTTAAAGCCGTACGAAGCTCTGGTGCTGGCGGACAGCACGTAAACAAAGTATCCTCTAAAGTAGAATTAAGTTTTACTATTGAAGACTCATTAGGACTCTCAGACAAAGAAAAAGCACTACTCCTTAAAAACTTAGCGAACAGACTCTCTAAAGAAAACACACTCATACTAAGCTCACAAGAAAGCCGCTCACAACACCGCAATAAAGAATTGGTTACCGAGCGCTTTTTTAACCTCTTAGCACAAGCCTTGGTAGTACCCAAAGTGCGCAAAGCTACCAAACCTAAAAAAGCAGCGATTACCAAACGATTGGATGCAAAAAAACAACAGGCTGAAAAAAAAGAAAACCGAAAAAAATTTCGGTTTTAGGAGATATCTATTTTTATGTACTGTAAAATAGTTTAGATGCGTTTAATATGTATAAACGAAATGGGTTTAGCAAGCTGATAAAATATTACATAAGCTCACGTTAATCTTTACTGGTTTTACACAATGCTTTCTCTTATTTTTTTTAATATATCAGGTATTTCTTCCCATTCCTCAACCCATATAGTTTGAACACCAAAAGAAGCAGAGTCGTTTTCTTCAAACCTTTCATATAGTTTAATTAAACTTGAAATAACATTTTCAATTTTTTTTTCGTTATTTATTAATTCATCATCAAATTCAAAAGATTTAATTTCTTTAATAATATCACCTCTGTTAATTCTTTTCTTTATAATATAATGTACATTTTTTTTATTCCCCTTCTGTTCATAAGCAATATCTAATAATCTTCTGATATTAGGATCTGTTAATGAACTCCCTATAAATAAACAAGTGTTATCTCTAAATTTATTTATTTGAACAATATTATTCCAACTATAAATGTTAGTATACTGTTCATGATAATTGTTCTCTCCAAAAGTTATTTTATTAGAATCATTTAACTTTCCTGTCTCGGGTAAAAATCCATGGACATGATAAATAGGTAGTTCACCGTTTTTAATATCTACTCCTATACCATGGATCGTTTTATATGGAATTTCAAGACCTGTTTTATTGAGTTTATATTCTAAAATGTCATCAAAATTATATGTTATAATAGAATTCAAATTTGGACTTTTTCCTGGAGCAACACATAGTTTAATAATTTCATTAAATAAATCAGACTCCTTTTCCTTATTAATTTTTGAATACAAAACTTCTCTAACCATTTTTTCAAAAGAAGAATTATTTTGCTCAAAATATCTTTGCAAATATCTACCAGAAATTAATGGATTTGGTGTAAAAATATCATTAAAGAGTTTTGATAAAACATCGGGAGAGTTACTGTCTTTTTCAATTGTATGCACCATCAATAGTTGAAGTAGATTACTCCATGTAGGCACCCCAAACTCAATAGATACTCCTGCACCTATTACAAGAACTAATTGGTCTTTTTTATATGATTCATTTAAATTCTTAAAGTTTGTTTTTTTAGTCGTAATGGTAAACTTAGGAATAGAACTAAATACATTTTCAAAATCTATAGGAGATTTTTTTATGCGCTCAATTAATGTCTTATAACTATTAAACTCAAAATCTCTAAGTATTTTATTTTCTCTATTAATTTTTTTATTTTCTTCTATTAATTTAGATAAAGCTCTTTTCTCAGTATCCGTTTTAAATCCATCTAAAAGAACTTTATACTCTTCATTGGTGATTGTTGTAGTGGGCTTTGCTTCAATTTCGTGTCCGTTCTTTGAAAGATGCTCTACAGCTCTATCAAGCGAAATGTTTAATTCTCTTAGTGCTTTATTAAGTCTAATACGTTTTTCTTCTTTCATTTTTTAGTTTTATCTAACTCTTTATACTCAAATATTTTTTCATTTCATCTAGCGATTTGAAGAATAAAAAGTTTAATCATTTATATAAACTCCCCTAAACTTAAAAAAACTCCATCATACATTCTTACGGAATCCCTTAATCGCAGCCATTTAGGTTATAAAAGTTGTTTTTTAGAGTAGTAACGGTTCTTTATATCACAGTTTTGGGTCGCTGATACTACGGCATGCTCCGTTAACACCACGGCATGGGTCGCTGATACTACGGCACGCTCCGTTAACACCACGGCATGGGTCGCTGATATCACGGCATGCTCCGTTAACACCACGGCACGGGTCGCTGATACTACGGCATGCTCCGTTAACACCACGGCACAGGTCGCTGATATTACGGCATGCTCCGTTGACATCACGGCATGGGTCGCTGATATTACGGCACGCTCCGTTAACATCACGGCATGGGTCGCTGATATCACGGCACGCTCCGTTAACTCCACGGCATGGGTCGCTGATATCACGGCATGCTCCGTTAACTCCACGGCATGGGTCGCTGATATCACGGCATGCTCCATTAACACCACGGCGTGGGTCGCTGATACTACGGCTATCCTCCCGCTCTTAAATCTGTATGGATTCAATCCAACGTTCTCGGTCTACGTATTAACGAGTTAGATTTTACATAGAAAAATCTTTTTCTAAGCTATTATTCTTTTTCCATTGATGAAAAAGAAACCGACTTTGGAGGTTCATGAATTCCTTTGAAAACCAATAAAAATTAATGAGCTAAACAAAAAATCTAGCCTTAACCATCCTGCACTCAAAAATAATCATCCACAAACCTAAATTAAAATAACTCGCTATCGCTAAAACCATCTAATATTTTATGGGTTTTTAACTAGTGGCAAGGGGATCTCCTGCTATTATAATCTTGTTGTTTCTAAGAATTACCTAAGGGTAGCGTGTATTACGCATCCCTAAAAACACACGTGTAACTTAAATTAAATTTTAATATGGAAACAAGAAGAAAATTCAAAGGATCAGATGCTTTTTTAGCTGAAAGCGCACGTACAATTTACAACCTATTTACGCAAGATTTGGAGCGTTTTACCGCTTTCAACGCCCGATTTACGAGTGAGTATGAAACTGCTTTTTTAAATCAGATTGATGCGGCAGATACGGTAGTAACCGATGTAAGTACCTTGGCTAAACAAGGAGTGGAAACACAAAAAGTATTGGTAGAAATGCAAAATGCAAGTCGTGTGTATAATCGTATTAAAAGTCATGCTATGTGGGCTTTTCCTGATAATCCTGCGGTATTAAAAGAGTTTACAACTGGTTATAGAGATGCGAGTAAGAATCAGCCTAAAATGTTGGTGTTTTTAGAAACGTTAGAAAAGGTAGTTACAAATTATTTGGATGATTTGACCGATGCGAATAAAGGCGGAATGCCTGCATCTATTGTGGAAGAGTTGGCAACAATTAAAGACGAATTAAAAAGCGCGAACACTCAGCAAGAGGTGTATAAAAAACAACGTTTGGTAATTACCCAAGATCGTATTTCGGCATTGAACGATTGTTATACAACGCTTGTTCAAATTATGAATGCGGCTCAGTTAGTATTTGCCAATGAACCTGCAAAAAGGGCGCAGTATAGTTATCGCCCAACTACAGGAAGCAGCTCCATTACTGATTTTGTGGGACAGGTAGCGCCTAATGAAACTAAGGTAATTACTCAGGTGTCGTATGACAGGGAAAGTTTTATTGGTTTTGAAAACAGAGGAGAAACCACGCTACAGTTCGACATTAGTACCGACGAGGTTACCTTAAACGGCAATATGGTTGAGCTGGAAAGTGGTGCTATCAACAACCAGCCAATGGAATGGTTACTAGCGGATGTTGCGAACGGTACCAAAGTGAATATTTTGGCATACAATCCGTCTACCACCTCAACGGGAAGTTATTGGGTGAGTACGGATGTGTAGGGTTGATTTTTTATAAAAAATAATAACTTCATTACGAAGGAGGTACGACTGAAGTAATCTGTTTATTTTGAACTATAAACATAAAGGTTACTGCGTTATCACTTGTAATGACGTTTTTTTGTATGTTCTTTTATTACTTAAACACCACGTTAATAACCTTTATTTTTCTTTACTTTTCCAGATATTCAGGAATGGAATGTCCCAAGCAAGTCTTAAGAAAAGTCTATGTCCATTTGGGTATATCTTGTTTCCATTTTCAAGAGTAACTTGTCTTAATTCAGGGGTGTATTGATAACCTAATCCTAGTGTCAATGGGGAGTTTTTAAATCCATAGGTCAAAGAACCACCTGGAGAAAAAATTTGGCTAAACTCTACCTTATCAGGAAGAGTTGAAGTAGAATCACTCACTCGGAAATTAAGCATCGCTCCTAAATCGATAACTTGAGCAAACACACCCAAAGAAGCACTGTTTTCTTGCCCTTTTTTCAATTTCCATGTATATTCAAAGCCCATAGGTAGTGTGATTCCAGAGACAAAGCCAATGTTTTCATCCAAACTCTCAGCACCAATGAAATAACCGGGTTGACCAGTAATTGAGAAAGTCCTAGCATATTCTCGTTTTAGAATGAAGCTTGCAGGAGGTGCAGCATGCTTCTTTATTACTTCTTTCACTCCATCAGAATCTTCGCTGTTGATTACATCTGTCATAAATGTCCCATATTGGTCAATCTGTTGCATTGTTTCTAAGTAGGTTGTGTTAGTTCCAAGGAGTTCGTTTAGAATCAAGGTTACATAATGGATAGAGTTACTATAATCCTTACTTCTTGCATTATCGTACACTTGGAGAGAATAGTTTGAGATGGTGAAGAACTTTGAAATATCATCATTATTGTAGTTCGCACTCTGGAATACGTTTGTTACAATCTTCATGTATTCTATGTAGTTTTCATTCAAGTTATCTTCATTAAGGTTATTTCTGAACTCCTGTATTTGGTTTAATGATGAAAGAAGCTTCATGTAGGTTTCCTTTATAGATTGGATTTGAGCAGTTGTAAGATTGGAAGACGTTGGAGTGAAAAAAACTTTTTTAAAGAACCCTTTGTCTTGTTGATATAGAAAACCAGCAAAATAGCTCCATTCTGATACCGTATTAATTTTATTAAATTCCTCATAACTAAGCCATACATTGGAAAACTGAGCAGATTTGGTTTTTGTAGTATCCAATAGGTTTCTTTGGAAAAGGTTAACGCCATGAATTATTACCCCCAATTTTTCATCCAGTTTATTAGTGGCACTATTCAAATAGCTAGGTTTATAATATGTTCCATCTAAATAATTAAAAAGATCTACGGGATGATAGTTGTTTACAAGTTTAGAGCTGATATCTGCGGACAATTTTAAACTACCATAATAGGATTTACTTTTTATCAATGCCGTATTTGTAGAGTTCAAAAATTTTAGTTTGCTTTCTAATGCATCAGTGTTTTTATGATTTTCAACATGATTTATCAGGTTGTCAAGAAGTGCTCTCAAGTCTTGACTGAAAATTTCCTTGTACTCATCTCCTAATTCAGGAAATTTGGAGGGGTTAGTATTTTTAAGTTTCTCATAAGTATTCGGGAATAGAACTTGTAGCTCTCCAACTTTACCAATTGTACTTTCAAAAGTTTGCATATAGGTTAGTAATTGTGCTTTTTTAAATTCTTCAGCATAATACTTTGTCAATCCATCTAGTATTCTTGTTTGGTCTTCTGCACTTAGGGAAAAATCACCTGAAATAGCGCTTGCTAAAATTCCTAAAGTAGCACTTCCTGCGGGTAATATTCCCATTGAGTAGTTTCCAGATGAATATTCAAATTCTAGCAATTTATTGTACTTAATAATCGCACTCTTAATTGGTGAAACATCAAATTCATCCTTAATAGAATTATCAATATCAAAAGGGTCATTTATAAAGTCAATAGCGTATTGAACTTGTTTTACTTCGTCTTGAGATAAGAAAACTTGTCCATCATTATTTGCATCAATAATTCTATTGAGTCCCTTTTCACTGAGTGTGTTTATAAATAATGCATCATAATATGCATTTTGAGCCATAACATTTTGAAGCGTTAGGACGATGATTAAAGAAAGTAATAGTTTTTTCATGTTAGTTGATTTTTGCTCCTAATTTTATGGGTGTTCCTTGTTGATTCATCGAGTAAATGTTTTCGTTTTCAATCTTATAGGTTGATGTTTCAAATTTGAGTAATTCAAAGCCAGCATTGGGATATGGTGATGTGATATTTCCAACTTTTTCATTAGTTGCAAGGTCGAAAACTTCATTGCTTTCATTCACGATTAAAATTTTTCCTAAAATGCTATAAGCTGGTTGGGTAATGATATTTTCAAAATTGAAAGTAGAATCCGTTTCAAAAATTTCTTTGTTGAATTTTTCAAAACCTTTGTTTTGTTTTTGTATCTCCTGAAAAGTGAAAAGTATTTCATTTGTTTGAATCAAACTATCGGTTTTGATATAAGTAGAATCTTTAAAAACTCTTAGGCTGGCATCAATATATCCCGCCTTGATTTCATTTATTCGAATGGATTTTCCTGGGTGGCTTTGAGAGGGTGTTTCGTTTCCGAAGTATTTCATGGCAGCAATACTTTCTTCTAAAGTTGCACCGATAAGCCTCATTTGGAATCCAGAATATCTATCTGCTTCTAATTCATGTAAACGCGATTCCCATTTAGATTTTAAGGGATGTCGGTAAAAGTGGTGTGCAATTTCATGAAAGCATATACTTTTAATTGGCTCGTAGGACTTTGTCACAGTATGGACAGAATCAAAAAAAGCTTGATTATATAAAAAAAATCTTCTTCTGCAATCTCTATTAATTACTGAAAAAGCTCCAAAAGATGAAGTTGTTCTGATTTCAATGTCTGAGTTCGGGATACCTACCAAACTCAAAACCTCTGAAATAATTTCGCCATAGGATCTAGCAGACTTTCCTATTTCTTCCTTTTCTTTAAGTTTAGTATTGTTGTAGCTACTTTGATATTCTATTTCAAGTATTTCCTTTTGGCTTTCTTGGGTGTTGCAAGAAGTTAGTAGGAGAAAGGGAATAGCAATGATGAGTACTTTCATAATATTTTTATTTTGAACAAGTTTCTTTTTTAGCAAAACACTTAGCATCATTCTCAATTAGTTCATCTACAATTCTTCCAATTTTATATGGAACACTAGATGTTTTTTTTCCAAAAAACCAAGTTCTTCTATCATAAAACCCAATTTGGTGCATATATTCATGAGCTAAGTGAGACGTATAACATTTTTGTAAATTTTTAAGTATGTAGCAACGATGCGTTCTTGTAATCCTAGTTTTCATGTCGGTGAATCCAAAATTTCCACTACCAGCGTATTTATCAAATACTCTTACTCGAATATCAATTGAGTTGTCTTCTGGCTTATCAATATAATTATCCTTACCAGAGATAATTAGTTTGTAAATATCTTCACTAGAAAGGTTGAAATTTCCTACATCGAATGTTTCATTAAGAACCATTTGTTTGAATTCTACTGAGTTGAAAACTTGTTCAAGTTTCCTAATTGAAGTGTCCAGAATTGCATTAGTTTCAGCATCAAAGCTATCATCTACTTTAATTGCCTGAACTCGTACTTGTGAAAATGAAATTACACTATAAAAAAGTGCTAGAATTGTCAATAGAAATTTATTTTTCATTCGTTTATTTTTTTATGATTACCAATTCGTCACATACAAATAACCAACTATCTTATTCTGTAACTATTTCTAGATAATTAGAAATGTTAATTACTTTGATAATTCCCTATAAACCTAAAAAAAAAATTACAAAAAAAACTACGGAAACCCTTAAAACCAGGTATTTAAGCCACAAGAGTTAGTTTTTACATCATTAATGTGGTATTAAATCAAGCACAACCAAGGCCTTATAAAACAAAAAAGACGCTCCTAAAAAGAAGCGCCTCTTAAAAATATTGATATGTATTTTGTTACAACGGTATGTTCCCGTGTTTTCTATTCGGTCTTTCTACCTTTTTACCTTCTAACATGGCAAAAGCCTTGATTAGTTTTCTACGCGTATCTTGTGGTAAAATTACCTCATCTACAAATCCACGTTCTGCTGCACGGTACGGATTCGCAAATTTATCAGCATACTCCGCTTCTTTTTCGGCAAGTTTCGCTTCGTGATCGTCTGCTTCGGCAATTTCCTTTTTAAAGATAATTTCACTTGCTCCCTTCGCTCCCATTACCGCAATTTCTGCACTAGGCCATGCAAAGTTCATATCGGCTCCAATATGTTTTGAGTTCATCACATCATAGGCTCCACCATAGGCTTTACGAGTAATTACACTGACTCTTGGCACGGTAGCTTCACTCAACGCATACAATAATTTTGCTCCGTTAGTAATAATAGCATTCCATTCTTGGTCGGTTCCTGGTAAGAACCCTGGCACATCTACCAACACCAATAACGGAATATTAAAACAATCGCAAAAACGAGTAAAACGTGCTGCTTTTTTAGAACTGTTTACATCCAAACATCCTGCTAAACTCATCGGTTGATTGGCTACAATCCCAACACTTCTTCCTCCTAAACGCGCAAATCCAACTACGATGTTATCAGCATAATCTTTATGTATTTCAAAAAACGAGTCCGCATCAGCAATACCATCAATTACGGCACGCATATCGTACGGCTTGTTGGCATTATCTGGAACAATGTTGGCTAATTCTTCTCTAATTTCATCTCCTAATTCAAACGGTAGCTTTGCTGTAGTTTCTTGATTGTTCTGTGGCATATAACTCAACAATGTTTTGATATCTTCCAAACATTGTACATCGTTCGCTGCCGTTAAATGCGTAACTCCCGATTTAGTTGCATGCGTACTTGCTCCTCCTAATTCTTCCGAAGTAACTTCTTCATTGGTTACTGTTTTTACTACGTTAGGTCCCGTAACAAACATATAACTTGAGTTTTCTACCATAACGGTAAAATCGGTCATGGCTGGTGAATATACTGCTCCACCCGCACAAGGTCCCATAATCGCTGAAATTTGCGGGATGACTCCCGATGCTTGTACGTTTCTGTAAAAAATATCGGCATAACCACCTAACGAACGTACGCCTTCTTGAATACGCGCTCCACCAGAATCATTCAATCCGATTAATGGTGCTCCTACTTTTACGGCTAAATCCATAATCTTACAGATTTTTTCGGCATGTGTTTCCGATAACGAACCTCCAAATACCGTAAAATCTTGTGCAAACACGTACACTAAGCGTCCGTTTACAGTTCCGTATCCTGTTACCACTCCGTCACCATAAAACTTCTGATTTTCCATTCCGAAATCGGTCGTTCGGTGTGTTACCAAAATACCGACTTCTTCAAAAGAACCTTCATCTAAGAAATAATCGATACGCTCACGAGCGGTTAATTTTCCTTTTTGATGATGACGGTCGATGCGTTGTTGTCCGCCTCCTAATTTTGCTTCGGTTACTTTATGTTTTAATTCTTCTATTTTAGATTTCATCTATATTCTTTTTTTGGGCGTTCCCCAAGGGTCGGGCTTTCCGCTATATCTTTTTTGTGAGTCATTGCAAAGCAAATAACTATTTGCTGTGGCAATCTCTTAAATTGATGAGATTACTTCGTTTCACTCGTAATGACGGATTTATTAACACAAAAAAGGATGCCGCTGCAATCCCTAACGCAAATTATGTATTAACAAGTTTTTAAAATACGTTGCTCTTTTAAATACTGCTGTAAGGCAACTTGTGCAGCAATCTTCGCTTCTTTTTCGTATCCTGCTTCTAACAACTCAGGTGTGTAATACTTCTTTACAAAATGAGTATCGAAATTCCCTGAGGTGAAAGCTTCGTGTTCACATACGAACTTTCCAAACGGCAACGTAGTTTCTATTCCTTTTACTTTATAATTATCAATGGCTTGCTTCATTAGCTCAATGGCTTCTTCACGTGTATTTCCGTAGGTAATCAATTTAGAAATCATCGGATCGTAATAAATAGGAATTTCCATTCCCTCTTCAAAACCATCATCTACACGAATATTTTCTCCTACTGGATGTTGATAGGTCTCCAACACTCCAATACTCGGTGCAAAATTATCTAACGGATCTTCGGCGTACACTCGTAATTCTAGCGCGTGTCCGTTAATTTGTAAATCGTCTTGGGTGAATGATAACTCCTGTCCTCTTGCTATTTTTATTTGCTGTTCTACTAAGTCTACTCCTGTAATTAGTTCCGTAACTGGATGCTCTACTTGTAAACGTGTATTCATTTCTAAGAAATAAAAATTCTTGTTTTCATCTAATAAAAACTCTACGGTTCCTGCTCCTAAATAATCACAGGCTTTCGCAACTCTTACCGCTGCGGCTCCCATGGCTTCTCTAATTTCTGGAGTTAATACACTTGATGGTGCTTCTTCAACTACTTTTTGATGGCGACGTTGTACCGAACATTCACGTTCAAATAAGTGTACTACGTTTCCGTGAGCATCTGCCAATACTTGGATTTCAATATGGCGTGGCGACCCTACATATTTTTCTATAAACACCGAACCGTCTCCAAAAGCTGATTCTGCTTCTGAAATTGCACGCTGCATTTGTTCTTTTATATCAGCTTCTTTTTCAACAACACGCATTCCTTTTCCTCCTCCACCTGCTGAGGCTTTGATTAAAATTGGATAGCCAATTTCATTCGCTACTTTCGTGGCATATTCTACATCAGTTACTGCTTCATCAATCCCCGGAACCATAGGAATATCGTAAGCTTTTACTGCATCTTTTGCTGCCAATTTGCTTCCCATTACTTCAATAGCATGGGTTTTCGGTCCTATAAATACAATTCCTGATTTTGCTACGGCTTCTCCAAAGGCTGCATTTTCACTTAAAAATCCGTATCCCGGGTGAATTCCGTCTACATCTAACTCTTTCGCTACTTCAATAATTTTATCTCCTAATAAATACGATTGATTGGAAGGTGCAGGACCAATACATACTGCTTCGTCTGCAAAAGTTACGTGTGGTGAGTTTCTGTCTGCTTCCGAATAAACAGCTACCGTTTTAATACCCATCTTTTTTGCCGTACGCATAACACGCAACGCAATTTCTCCTCTGTTTGCTACTAATATCTTTTTCATATTACTCCATTTCTATTAAAACCGTATTCTTTTCTACTTTATCACCTGCTTGTATCGCTACCGATTTTACGACTCCGTCTCTTGGTGCTTGTAAGGTATTTTCCATTTTCATGGCTTCTAACACTAAAATTCCATCTCCTTCTTTCACTTCTTGACCAATTTCAACATCAACAGAAACAATTAACCCAGGCATTGGTGCCTTGATATTATTTTCTTTTTTCTCTGTTGCTACTTCTAAACCTAACTCATCAATTAACATATCTAATTCATCAGCAATACTTACCTCGTAAGTATTTCCGTTGATTTGAATGGTATATGTTTTTTTGTTGAAATTTGTTTGAAGTATGGTAGCTTGATACGATTGGTTACCCTCAAGTACATGGTAGTTATTTTTTGATTTTTCTACTATATCTAGCGTCTCTATTTGCGCTTCAGTAAAGTCAAAATCATGCGTTTTATTAACGCTCGTTTTAAAAGATTTACTCATAAATATCTGATATTTTCACCACTAAAATATTAAATTTACGATGGAATGCATGAGTTAAATCTATAAATTGATTAGAATGTTTTTTTACTTACTTAATAACTCCTTATTCTTTTATAAACAAGCCTAGAAAAACCCGCTATTTATCACGCTTAATTCATATTTCATATTTACCTTTGCATCGTTCTCATAAAGGGGTGCCTTTTTGAGTTATTAGTGTTTAATGAATAGTTGTTAGTTAACTTAAAATTCAACATTTATAACTCATAGTTAAAAATAGGCTGAGATCATACCCAACGAACCTGGAACAGGTAATGCTGTTTAGGGAGGCGATAATCGCCATTTGGAAACCAATTGTTACGAGAAACCTGTTTATTGATGAAAAGATTACTTCGTCCTAAACTCCTCGTAATGACAAATTTTAATTATTCAATGTTTAACTAAAGAATAATTACCTCTTTTTATTCGATTTTGTTTTTTTATAAAATGAGACCGATGTCTTTCAAACAACAACCACAAGTAAAACTAATAGCTTTTTTACTCGTATTATTTGCAACCTTAACAGCAAATGCACAAACGGTTACTTTCTCAGGAAAAGTAGTTGATGGTAACCAAAATCCTTTGGTGGGTGCTACTGTTACTGTTGCCTCTCTTAACAAAGGAATTGCTACCGATTTTAAGGGTAACTTTACATTAAATCTTTCAAAAGGAACTTATGTATTTAAGGTTTCTCATGTTGGTTTTAAACCTCTTTTGCAAGAGGTTATTATTACCAAAAATCAACAATTTACATTTCAGTTAATTTCTGATGAAGCCATTTTAGATGAAGTGTTGGTTTCTGCTGTTCGTGTAAAAGCAGATGCACCCGTAACACACTCAAATCTTACCAAAAAGGAAATTGAAAAACGTAATTTAGGACAAGATATCCCTGTTCTTTTAAACTATTTACCATCGGTAACATCTTCATCTGATGCGGGTGCTGGTATTGGATACACTTATATTCGTGTACGTGGTTCAGATGCTACTCGTGTTAACGTTACAATTAACGGAATTCCGTATAACGATGCCGAAAGTCAGGGTACTTTTTGGGTAAATATGGGAGATTTTGCTTCGTCTACACAAAGTTTACAATTACAGCGTGGTGTAGGTACTTCTACGAATGGTTCTGGAGCCTTTGGAGCTAGTTTAAACATCTTAACCGATGCTGTTTCGGAAGAAGCTGGAGGAGAGATTTCAAATGCTTTTGGTTCGTACGGAACAAGAAAGCACACCGTAAAGTTTACTACTGGAAAATTAAATAATGGGTTTGAGTTCGCAGGACGTTTGTCTAACATTTATTCTGACGGATATGTTGACCGTGCTTTCACCGATTTAAAATCGTATTTCTTACAAGGTAGCTATACCGATGATAACACCTTGATTAAAGCTTTAGTTTTTGGAGGAAAGGAAAGAACCTACCAAGCTTGGTATGGCTTAACTCCTGAAGAACTAAAAGAAAATCGTCGTCAAAACCCGTATACCTACGATAATGAAACCGATAATTATTGGCAAGATCACTACCAATTACACTGGAATGAGCAATTATCAGAAAACTGGTCTACCAATATTGGTTTAAATTACACCAAAGGAGAAGGGTATTTTGAGCAATTTAAAGAAGACAGTGCTGTATCAAAATATGATGGTATTGTAGAGGCAACAGGAACCGACTGGTATGGTTCTCCTGCTACAGACTTAATTGTTCGTCGTTGGTTAGACAATGATTTTTATGTGGCTAATGCTAATGTAACTTATAAAACTGAAAAGTTCGAGTTAATCTCTGGTGCTTCTTATAGTAATTATACAGGAGATCATTTTGGAGAAGTTATTTGGGCTAAAGAATTTGCTGATGGGGCTAGTATTAGAGATCGTTATTATTTTAGTGATGCTAAAAAGAACGACTTTAGTGTTTTTTCTAAGGCTACTTTTAATGTTTTTGATAACCTAAAAGCTTTTGTTGATGTACAAGGTAGATTTATTGATTATCAAACTAACGGATTAACTTCTGATAGAAATCCTTTAAATATTGATACTTCGTTTAGCTTCTTTAATCCTAAATTAGGGGTTACTTATACCATCAATAAAGAAAATAGTATTTATGCATCGTATGCTCGTGCGAACAGAGAACCAAACCGTGATGATTTTCAAAATGGTATCAACGTACAACATGAAACGTTAGATGATTTTGAATTAGGATGGCGTTTGCATAATAAAACGGTTCAATTAAATACTAATCTCTACTACATGTCTTACGACAACCAATTAATTCAAACTGGTGGATTAAATGATGTAGGAGAATATTTACGAGAAAATGTGAAAGACAGTTATCGTTTAGGAGTAGAAATTGATGCTAACTTTAACATTTCAGATAAGTTTAGCATTAACCAAAACCTTACGGTAAGCAGTAATAAAATCAAGAATTTTATATTGGATCGTGATGGTGTTCAACGCAATATTGGGACTACGAATATTGCTTTTTCTCCAAATATTATTGCTGGAAATGCATTGATTTACAAACCTACAAAAGGGCTACAATTAGCTTTACTATCTAAATTTGTTGGTGAGCAATATTTGAGTAACACTAATACAGAAGCCTCTAAACTAGATAGCTATTACGTTAGTGATTTTAATGTTAGTTATGAACTTGAAATGAATACAATTTTTAAATCAATTGTATTTACAGGATTGGTAAACAATCTTTTTGATAAAGAATATGTTGATAGAGGATACACCTATTTAAATACTTGGGATACTCCTGGAACTTCTTTTGAAGTACAAGGATACTATCCGCAAGCTACTAGAAACTTTTTAGTAGGTGCAACGTTAAAATTTTAAGTAGGAAAAGAGCTAAGAAAAAGTAAAACCGAGACAATTGTCTCGGTTTTTTTTATTCTTTATTTTTTTCTTCCCATTCTAAAATTCCTCCTAGAACATTGTAGGCTTTGTATCCTTTTTTGGCTAGGAGTTCCGTAGCTTTTTTACTTCTACCTCCTGAGCGACAGTAAATATATACAGGTTGGGTTTTATCTAACTTTTCTAAAACCTTTCCTTCAAAATCTTCTCCTGTAATATCTATTTTTATCGGATCTTTAATTACGCCCTCTGCCCATTCTTGCGGTGTTCTAACATCTAATAACTGTACGTTATCTTCGTTTTCTAAAACTACCTGCAAGTTTTCAACCGTAATATCTTTTGCCTCATTGGTTTGAGGTTTGCATGATAATACTACTGTTAAAAATAAACCTACTAAAAATATACCTCTCTTCATTATTCTTATTTTAAAGTTGACGGACAAACAGCTGCTGATCTTGGAATATCAGTTTCTTTAATTGCCTTATATCCTCCAGCTACATCAATTATATTATGGAATCCTCTTGCTTTTAAAATAGATGCTGCAATTACTGAACGATACCCTCCTGCACAATGCACATAAAAATCTCCTTTTGTTGGAAACTCTTCAATATGATCGTTTAAGAAATCTAACGGTGTACTTGGTGCATCTATAATATGCTCACTTATATATTCCCCTGGTTTTCGAACATCAAAAACTGGAGCCCCTTTGGTAAGTTCTTCTGCTAAAACAGTTGCAGGAACCGAACGCAAAGTATCTACTTCTTTCCCTGCTACTTTCCAAGCATTAAAACTTCCATCTAAATACCCTAACACATTATCAAAACCAACACGAGATAAACGTGTAATAGTCGTTTCTTCTTCTCCTTCAGGAGTAACTAATAAAATTGGCTGTGTAACATCTTTAATCAATGCTCCTACCCATGGGGCAAATGTTCCTCCTAAACCGATAAAGATTGATTGAGGAATAAATCCTTTAATAAATTCTGCTTGATTACGAACATCTAATACTAACGCATCTGTTTCGTTAGCTATTTTTTCAAAATCTTCTACAGATAAGGCTTTTGCTCCACTCTTGATAACTTCATCAATAGATTGGTATCCTTCCTTATTCATTTTTACATTTAAAGGGAAATATTCTGGTGGAGGTAATAAACCATCAGTCACCTCTTTTACAAATTCCTCCTTAGTCATATCTGCACGAAGTGCGTAATTGGTTTTCTTTTGATCACCAATTGTTCCAACTGTTTCTTTGCTTAAATTCTTACCACAAGCTGATCCTGCTCCGTGTGCTGGATATACGATTACTTCATCTTCTAACGTCATGATTTTTGTACGTAAACTATCGTACAATAACCCTGCTAACTCTTCTTGTGTTAAGTTTGCTGCTTTTTGCGCTAAGTCAGGACGACCTACATCACCTAAAAATAAGGTATCTCCACTAAAAACTGCATGGTTTTTTCCATTCTTATCTTTTAATAAATAAGAAGTACTCTCCATTGTGTGTCCTGGAGTATGCAATACGGTAAGAGTAATATCTCCTAATGTGAACACTTCTCCATCTGTAGCTATATGAGCCTCATAATTTGTTTTTGCTGTTGGTCCGTATACAATTGTTGCTCCTGTTTTCTCAGCAAGCGTAACATGACCACTTACAAAATCTGCATGGAAGTGAGTTTCGAAAATATATTTGATTTTAGCACCATCTTTTTCAGCTCTGTTTATATAAGGATCAACTTCACGTAACGGATCTATAATTGCTACTTCTCCATTACTTTCAATATAATAGGCTCCTTGTGCTAAACAACCTGTATAAATTTGCTCTATTTTCATGATATTATATATTATTTATACGCTTGGTGTATATACTGCGCGTATTTTTTCTGATTTTGATTATCTCCTGTTTTATAAAAATTTACGGCTCCATTGGCACGCATAAAAAAGTGATCTAAACTTACAACGTCTAATAAACCTCCTCTAAAAAAGGCATCTCTTACAGGGCCTTTTACTCCTGCAAAATAAAATTGAATGTTGTGTTTGTTAAAATAAACGATGCGTTCTTTTAACATCTCTATTCCTGTACTATCAACTCTGTTGATACTCTCTGCATCTAATACAATCAATTTTAATGCCTTCCCTTTTTCTCCTGTCATTTCGTCCAATTTATCTCTAAAATAGTTAGAGTTGGCATAAAATAATTGTGCATCAAAACGGAAAACTAAAATTTCATCGTCTAAAATAACTTCTTTAAACCTGTTTTTATTACGATAGAAATCTGAATTTGGTACTTTTCCTAACTCAGCTACATAGGGTCTTGAGGTTCTAAAAATTAAAACAATTAACGATAAAACTACTCCGATTAAAATTCCGTATTCAATTCCGAAGAAAATAGTAGCTAAAAAAGTAGCTAAGAGTAACCAAAAATCTAGGTTATTAGCTTTCCATAGCCTTCTTGCTTCTTTTACATTTATTAAGTTAAAAACTGCAACTATAATAATTGCTGATAAAATAGTTTTTGGTAAGTGATAAAAAACAGGTGTTAGAAAAAGTAATGTAAACACTACTAAAATTGCAGAAACTATTGCTGAAACTCCTGTAGTTCCACCTGATTCTGCATTAATTGCCGAACGAGAAAAACTTGATGCTGATGGATACGATTGAAATAATGACCCTACCATATTACTCAAACCTAAAGCTACTAACTCCTGATTTGGTCTTACTCTATACTCGTCTTGTTTGGCTTCCAACGTTTTTCCGATAGAAATGGTTTCTAAATACCCTACCATAACTAAAGTTGCTGCTATAGGCATCAATTCACGTATTAGAGCTACATCAATTACTGGCATTGAAAATTTTGGTAAACCTGAAGGAATGTCTTTTACAATTGCAACATCAGAGAGCTGTGTTCCAAAAAAACGTATGCTTAGTATACCGAGTATAACTACGATTAAGGCATTTGGTATTTTTTTATTGACTCTTCTAAATATTATAATAATAGCACATGCTATTAAGCCTATAATTGTTGTATTTGTTTTAAAATATTTAAGTCTGAAAAGAATATCTTCTAATAGTACATGAATTTGATCGCTCTGTACAAACTCAACTCCTAATAGATTTCTAAATTGGTTCAGTCCGATAATTAAAGCTACGGCAGAAGTAAATCCTGTTATTACAGGTCTTGATAAAAAGTTTACGATAAATCCTAAACGGAAAATTCCCATTAAAAATTGAATTGTTCCTACTACCAGTGCGAGTAATATTGCAATGGCGATGTAACTTTCTGAACCTGTAAGTGCTAAGGTAGAAACTCCTGTTGCTACTATTAATGAATCCATTGCTACAGGACCAATTGCTACTTGACGAGATGTTCCAAAAACAGCATACATTAACTGAGGCATTAAAGCTGCATATAATCCATAAATTGGCGGTAATCCAGCAATTAATGCATAAGCAATACCTTGTGGAATTAAGACAATAGCAACTGTTATACCTGCAACTACATCACCTCTTAACTGCGATTTTTTATAGTTGGGCAACCATTTTAATATTGGTATGAGTTTTTTTAGTAAATTCATTTACTCTATAAAAACGTTCTTTAATTGTTTATCTTATAAAAGGGAATTGTCCATTCTAAAAAGTTTTTTTTCATACTTTTTTTCTCTATTTTAATAGTATGAACTCCTTCTGATAAATTTTCAATATTTATATATCCTAGTAATCCAACCTGTTTCGTTCTAGGATGATTGTTATATCTTATAAAATCAATAGGTATAATTTCTCCATCTATTGACACTTTATTATATTCTTTATAGCAGGCTAGTAAAAATTTAGCTTGATTTTGATCTTCAATTATTTTTGATACATCAGTCTTTTCTTCGAATTCACCACAAACCTCTTCTCTTATCGTTCTTTCGTATTTAAATATGGGGATAAATACTTCTACAACTTTTGATTCAATTTTACTTGACTCTATTTCAGGAGCTAGCAAAAATGTATTAGATTTATTACTGTCTTTATAGTAATCTGAATACGTTTTGTATTTATTGAAAAAGTTCTGCTTATTTGAAATAACTAGATAAAATATGTTTGTTTTCGGGATTTGTATACTTGCTAGAACCACTCCCGAAAAAAAGAAAAACAACATTAAATAAACTATTGATTTTTTCTTCTTAAAATTTGAACCAAATATCATTGATACTTGTAAAATACTTTTATATAGTGGTCCAAAAGATATCATTGACACAAATTTTACCACTTTAAAATTTAAAATCTGTAGTTTTTCTTTTTCTTTATTCTTCTTTAAATTAGAGAACATAGTAATTATTGATTGCAACATCAAGCTTATTGCAATTAAAAAAGCTGGTATTAAAAGAATATAGGTATTTACATACGCTGAAAGTAGGTTGAACAATAACAGGTAAATACTTGAAAAAAAAGCCATGTAACCGTACATTAATAAAAAGGTAAACGCTACAGAAAAAATTACACTACATAACTCGTCTACTTTTTGTATTGAGTCTTTTAGTTTTGGTAATATTGAAAGTATTTTTTCTGTGTAAATTTTTGAATATGCGCTATCTTCTATACTATAGTCAGGAAAAACTGAATTAAGGCCTACCAAGCCCACCCAATAAGCTCTTAAGAAGAAGTGTATTACAAACATTGAAGCTAAGATACTTACTGCTATTAGCCCAAAAAAAGTAATGAAATACCCTATATAATATTGGCTAGGATTTAGAAAATCTATAAAAAAATTTGCAATCCAACCAATGATATCAAAAAGCTTGAAAGAACCAAAAATTGCAATTGCAGAAACCAGTAATTCCGCTTCCCAACTTTCATCTTTTAATCGTTGCAGCCATCCTTTCGTTTCTGTATTAGACTTATTATTCATAGCTTATTCTAAACTTTAAAAGAGTTCTCCTTGGCTAGTTCCTTTAATTCTCCCTAAGTGTTTATAGGCTAAATTGGTTACTTCTCTTCCTCTTGGCGTTCGCATAATAAATCCTTGTTGAATTAAAAAAGGCTCATAAACCTCTTCTATAGTTTCAGCGTTTTCAGCTACAGCTGTAGCTAAAGTCGTTATTCCAACCGGACCTCCTTTAAACTTATCAATAATCGTAGATAAAATTTTATTATCCATTTCATCTAAACCATGTGCATCCACATTTAATGCTTTTAAGGCATATCTTGCTATTTCTATGGTAATAGTACCATCTCCTTTAATTTGAGCAAAATCACGTACTCTACGCAATAATGCGTTGGCAATACGAGGTGTTCCTCTACTTCTACCAGCAATTTCAATTGCTGCCTCCATAGAAATTGGCACTTTTAAGATATAAGCACTTCGTTGAATTATCGTTGTTAATAATTCTGTTGAGTAATAATGTAATCTACTACTAATACCAAAACGAGCTCGCATAGGAGCTGTAAGCAATCCTGAACGAGTAGTAGCTCCTACCAAAGTAAATGGTTCAAGATTAATTTGAACGGTACGTGCATTTGGACCAGATTCAATCATAATATCGATTTTATAATCTTCCATAGCTGAATACAAATATTCTTCAACTATAGGACTTAATCGATGGATCTCATCAATAAACAGAACATCTCGTTCATCTAAGTTGGTTAATAAGCCTGCTAAGTCTCCTGGTTTATCTAGCACAGGTCCTGAGGTTACTTTTATACCAACTCCTAACTCATTAGCTAAGATATGAGCCAACGTCGTTTTACCTAATCCAGGAGGTCCATGAAATAAGGCATGATCTAATGCTTCATCCCGTTGATTCGCTGCCTCTACAAAAACTTTTAAGTTATCTATTGCCTGATCTTGACCAGAGAAATCATCAAATGAGAGCGGACGTAACTTTTTTTCTACATCTAATTCTTCATTTGAGTAGTTTGTGCTTTCAGGGTTTAGGTTTTCATTCATATTGTTGCAAATATACTTGAAATATGACGCTTGCTTTGTAATATAAGTTACTTAGCAAATATTTTTATGCTAAGATACATATTATAAAATGTTGTGGTAGTTATTGTGAATAATAAATGAACTCCATATATAACCTCCATACCTTAGTAATAAGAGATCTATACAATATTACTATTTCAAAAAGAGCGTCTTATGTTAATTCCTATTTTGGAGTTATCGTGATTTTCTAGTCAAGTTTAGTAGTAATAAAGTATTCTAT